>NZ_CP150211.1:0-4208951 GCF_037969805.1 Oceanobacillus sp. FSL W7-1304
CGGTACTAGCGGAGGAAACACACGTAGACTTCTGCGGGATACGTGACCAGAGTGAGACTTCGTAGAACGATAGTTCAAGAATGCTCACGGGTCACCCGCGAAAAGCGGAGTGTGTTTCCGGAGCGGGTATACGCACAACCCATAATTGCACATTACTCCGCAGTTTCTTTCAAATATAAACTTACAATCCATATACTGTTCTATTCGTAATCCATTCGTTAAGTCAAGGTTTAATGGTTAGCTATGTTGTTTGTAGTAAGGTTTGACTATACTTTAGAAAAATTTCATGGATACATACTAATTTTTGTTTTTTTTTGATACACTCTATTTAATGAATTAGAAGCAGGAAGAAGGGGAGTAAGGTGAAGACATTTAAGTTGAAGCGTTTAGAAGTTGTTGACCATGATGATGAAGAGATCGAACAAACGAATATTAAGCTGCTTGATGGTCTTATTATCAACAGAGAAGATGATAAAGGACAGTGGTTGATTGAAGCTTACACGGATACATCATATCTTAATTACTTCAATAAGCTTCATGGGGAGCAGGGGGAAATAATGGTTCAAGCAACGATTACAAAAGAAAGCAATGAACCTGCTACGTTTATCACGACTATTCTTGGAATAAATGAGATTGGAGACAAGATCAATGTGTTGTTTATCGGTACCATTATCGACCGAAGAAAACACATAATTGAAGACTTGCTAACAGACCTAATTGAGCAAGGTTATCAGGGAAGGGAATTACTTGTAAAATTTAAAGAACTGGCTTAGTGTTCTTTGATTCTATTTTTTAGCAGCTAGGAGAAAAATTATGAAAATGCATCATTCGAAGTATCGGATATTAAATCGCTTATCACCGGTACAAATGTTATTATTGTTCTACTTTATTGCCGTATTGCTATCCACATTTACACTGGCATTACCGTTTACACATCAAGATGGAGTAGAGATAGCCTTTGTTGATTTGTTATTTACATCGGTAAGTGCAATTAGTGTTACTGGATTAAGTACAATATCGATTGTCGATTCGTTAAGTACACTCGGAGTTATTGTGCTTGCAATGATTATGCAATTAGGTGCAGTCGGTATTATGTCTATCGGCACATTGATTTGGCTCGTTCTAGGAAAACGAATCGGCCTTAAAGAGAGAAGTTTAATTATGACGGATCAGAACCAGTCAAGTTTTCAGGGTATGGTACGTTTAATCAAACAAATAATTTATGTATTACTTGTCATTGAATTTATTGGTTTTCTTATTTTGGGGACGTATTTTCTACGATATTTTCCAACAGCAAGTGAAGCATATTTGCATGGCTTTTTCGGCACAATTAGTGCTATTTCCAATGCGGGTTTTGATATTACTGGTCAATCATTGATTCCGTACGACCATGACTATTTCGTGCAATTTATTTATATGTTGTTAATTATCCTTGGAGCGATTGGTTTCCCGGTCTGGATAGAAGTAAAGGAATACGTATTTTTTAAAAAGGGCAGGCGAAATTTCTTTCGGTTCAGTTTGTTTACAAAGCTAACAACGTTCACATTTTTCACCTTAATTGGAGTAGGGGCATTAGGTATTTTTTTACTGGATATAAATCATTTCTTTGTGGGGAAATCATGGCATGAATCGTTATTCTACGCTTTATTCCAATCAGTAACAACTAGGAGTGGCGGTCTATCAACTATGGATGTAAGCTTACTTTCAGAATCAAACCATTTATTTCTTTCGTTCTTGATGTTTATCGGGGCCTCACCGAGCAGTGCGGGTGGAGGAATTCGAACAACAACATTTGCTTTAGCGTTAATTTTCATCATTACTTATATTCGTGGTGGAAGGAGTGTACGAATATTCAATCGGGAAATTTATGAGGGAGATATGTCTAAAGCCGTAACAGTTACATTAGTTGCATTTATTTTTGTGTTTAGCTCGATTTTACTCATGTCAATTGTTGAACCATTTTCATTAGATCAAATTCTTTTTGAGGTAACATCTGCCTTTGGAACAGTTGGATTGTCACTAGGAATTACAGGAGAATTGAGTACGTTTAGCAAAATACTTCTTATGTTGCTTATGTTTATTGGGAGAGTTGGAATTATAACCTTTCTACTCATGTTTACAAAAAAGAAAAAGAAAGAGAAATACAGTTATCCTAAAGAAAGAGTTATTATTGGATAAATAATGACAAAAAAATGTTGTCAATGAGGTTAAGGTATTCAGCATTCAACTACTTCCATTTAAATAAAAATAAAAGTGGCTTGTGCTATATGTTGGTTAGCACAAGCCATTTTTTTAATGATTAGCAGTAAAACGCAGCTCCTACAATAATCAATAGTATAAAAAGCACAACGATTAGTGCGAAGTTGCTTCCGTAGCCACCACCGCAGCCGTAGTTGTAGCCTCCTCCACAGTCGTATCCGCCATATCCAAAGCCCATGCTTTTTCACCTCCCGATTGTACAGTATTACTTTATGCAATTAGGGAAATTGTGTATAGACGTTTGCACTAATTTTTAGAATTATCGTTCGCCATGTTTAAGGCCAAAATCTACAAAGTCCTTTACATATAACTATTCTATTCAGCTTGTTCCTTGTAACTGAGAATTTTTAATTGATCATTTTCATATCCTATAATAAACTCATATGGTTTCGTTTCTTTTTTGGTTTTCTGCTTATTCGGCACATTCCGTTCTATAGTTATATCGACCACTGTCTTGATTCGATTGTTCTCAATAATGGTGCTATCCACTTCAGAAAAATCAAGTGATACGATGTTAATATACCTGTTTCTGAATTCCTGATAGGAGGAATCCAATTGGAGTGAACTTCCAAGCAGAGTATATGCTCCAACATAGTCGCGGATAGATATATTCTCTAAAAAGTATTCGGTTAAGTACACTGCTCCATCAAGTACTTGCTCGGAATCAGAAGAACGAATAAGGTCTGTAATACTTGAGAATTCAAGCTGTTCGTTCTGTGCTTCATTTGACCATTGTGTGATCTGGTCCAGCACCTCGACGATTGGAATGCTAAAACCAATTGTACCGTCTTGTGTTCCTACAGAATTAATACCAATAATTTCACCAGTTTCTCGTTTGATTAATGGACCACCGCTATTCCCCTGAGAAATTTGTGCTGAAATTTGGTAAACATTTGAGTAATTATATCCGTCCACATTAAAATGACGATCACTACCAGAAATAATACCAAGTGTTACTGTATTCTGAAAGCCATGCGGGCTCCCAAGCGCAATTACTTCATCGCCAATTTCAGCTATGTGTTCTGTTGCAATAGAAAGGGGAGTCCGACTGGCTAACTGTGGTACTCGAATAACAGCAACATCAATATCTTCACCGATTCCTACGACAGCAGCAGGATATATTTGGGCGTTGGCGGTACGAACGTAAATTGCATCCGCATCTTTAATAACATGTGCATTGGTAATAATGTCACCTTTTTCATTATATAGAAAACCGGAACCAGTAAAGGTACTTTGCTCATTCTGACCTTCAATTTGTATGACCGTTTTTTCGGCTTCATGAATAATCGATTTTAAATCGATTGCCGCCAGATCCTGTGTAATTTTGGTTACCATCGGATTATTTATTGGAATTTCTTGTGCTTTCCAGTTACTATGAAAATTAAAGATTACAATCGTGCCGATGATTAATATGATGACCGATGTAATAATAGGCAGGTGTCGCCTGCTTCGCATAGATGTTCACCTCGTTGATGGTACTATTATAGAGCTTGTATTTAATCCTTTTTTTTGAACTCGTTTTTTGCTTCGAATTATTCTGTATACCATGTAATTTTACTTATCTTTATTTCAAGATTGCTCGGTTTTTTATCTAAATCATAATGTGTGAATTCAAATTTACCAGTTTCATCGGGATAGAGGACATCTGGAAATGTAACAACCTCGTTTGTCAGAATTTCCGAGCCATCTTTTTCTTTGATTGTGTATTCAATAACCACCGAGTGTACCGGCACAGTGGCAACGCTCTTTACCTTGCCTTGAACAAAGATGTTGTCTTGCTTATCCTTTTTTATACTTGCAGAAACGAGCTGAATCGCATCATTTTCATTTAACTCATTTTCCTGTGCAGCACTATTCATTGCTTGCTCAATACGTTGCTGAACAGCTGTTTCAAATGCAGTTTTCTCTTTTCCAATCGTTATTTGAAGACTATCAAGCTTTTCTGATTCTGGTGCATATTTTAATCCGTCTTCTACTAACAATAGTGCATCATTAAACTGTTTTTGGTTCAGTTGTTCACTTGCTTTTGTGAAGGAATAATCAATGATCTGGTTACGTATTGTCTGTGTAAGCTCGTCCGCCCCCTCGTGATTAATAGCTTCTGCATCCCAAAGCATAATCTTTAAGTCATCGATAGTAGGATCTTGCTCTAAGTTATGTGTGAGCTCTGCGATTTTTAAATGGCTGCGGACAGTTTCTATTTGGTTAATCATTTGGTCAACTGCTAAGCCATTATAATTATTTAAAAGCGCAGATGCATCATGTATGATGGTGTTGGCTTCTTGGAAACGTTTTTCCTCTTGTAAGTGTTTTGCATCATTTAACGATTCCTCAATCTGTATGGCAATATCAGAGAACTTAAGTGATGTTTCTGCTTGTTCAAAATTATGGTGAACATCGATCGATTTTGAGAAAAGCTTTTGTGCTTCTTCATAGTTCCCTTCTGTGAATTGCTGTTCCCCTTGTGCATATAGCTCTTTAGCATCAGCAGTTTGATTTTTTAAAATTAAGTGATATACCCCTGAAAAGGAGGTAATAAGAAAAGCAACGATTATTGGAACAAGCCAGAATTTATTGAATTTCTTTTTATTAAAAATTCGGCTTTCTATATCATTTGGTAACGGTCTACCACATTTAATACAATATTGTTCCTTTTCCTTTACGTTGGTGCCGCAATAAGGGCAGTGGAACATGATAAGCCACCTCCAGCTTTAACTGCACATATACCGTGCTTCGTGTTGTCTAAGAAATGACAAGCTTGGTAACCGTTAAAAACATTGCCTGACAAGGTTTTTGTTTTATAAAATAGTACCATTGAATGTTTTGTTTTAATATAAAGCTAATTAAATTGCTTGAGATTTCCTTATATGATTTTATCATATTTTGCTTTATTTAGGGTGAGGATATTGGTATGATAGAGGAAGTTTAAGATATATTATTGTAAAGTTAGCAGTTAGGTAAAATGAAAGGGGTGCCACATCGATGGAAATTTTATTTGGTGTAGTTTGTTTTGGAATTCTCGCGCTTAACATAGGATACTGTTTGCTGGATAATGAAAAGTAATAGGAAAAGGGGCAGCGAAGAGCCGCCCCTTTAAAAAAGGATACGTATGATTTTTTATTTCGTTAATGCCCATTCACTGAATGGATATATAATTAATTCGGATCTCCCAATTATTTCCTCAGCTTGAATAAATCCGAGCCCATTTCGACTATCCTTACTAATTGCCCGATTATCACCCATAACAAAATAGCTGTTCTGTGGGATGGTAAGTGGTCCGATATTTCCGGTTTTATAAAGTGCATCATCCGTTAAAAAGGTTTGGACATATTTCTTACCGTCGATAATAAGATCGCTTCCGTTTATTTCAATGGTCTCACCAGGCAACCCAATAATTCTTTTTACATAATTTTTAGTCGGCCTTTGAATGATGACAACATCTCCGCGGTCTGGTTCACCTAAAATATAAATTATCTTATTAAAAATTACTCTTTCTCCATCTTCTAAGGTTGGATCCATACTTTCCCCCTCTACAATAGAGGTCGCAAAGATAAAGGTTCTAAGGAAAAGAGCGATTAAAATGGCTATAATGATAGCTTTCGTCCATTCGAGCCATTCGTTTTTCTTTTTGACTTCCGACATAGAAGTCACCCCTCCTGTACAAGTTTCAATATTAATAGTACCACAGACATAGGAAGTAATCGAACTTTAACTTATGTAAGGGTTTTACTGTACAAAGAAATAATCGGAGTTTTGTTCTAATTATTTGGTAATTTTGATTATAAATAGTATACTAAATTATAATAAGAACGTTTGTTTTGTTTTCGGGAGAGGAAAATTTTTTGGGTTGTTATCTTATTGCTGAAAATGATTGAAAATTAGATTTAGTTAAGAATGGAGAATGTTATTTTAAATGGAATCTACTGAAAATATTCTTAGTCGTATTGAATTTTTGCGTAAAAAAATGACTGATGTAGCTTTAAAAAAGGGATTTACTGATAATGAATCTGTCTACATCAGTCAAGAACTTGATCGGTTATTAAACCTTTATGAAAAAGTAAAACAAGAAACAACATCAACGAAAAGCTAATATCTATGTGGGTGGATATTTTATATAGCTTTTGCTATTTACAGTAACTGCTCGTGTTGTAAAAAGGATTCAATTCGGTTCAGTCCTTCTGTTAAGGTATCCAGATTATATGCATATGATAATCGCATGTATCCTTCTCCCAATGAAGAGAAACTATCGCCGGGAACTAAAGCCACTTTCCCTTTTTGGACGAGAGCGATTCCGAGTTCAAACGAACTCATTTCCTTAATTGGGAATTTAGGGAAAAAGTAAAAGGCTCCATCGGGATTGCTTACGGTTAAACCCATTCGATTTAAACGTTCATATACATAGTCTCTTCTTTTTTTATATGCTTCCCGCATGAACTGAACGCTGTTTGAATTACGTGTTAGAGCTTCTAATGCTGCATACTGACTAATAGATGAGGCACATGAAACATTATATTGATGAACTTTTAAGATATGTTCACTTATCCAGGCAGGAGCTAAAACGTAGCCGATACGAAAACCTGTCATGGAATGTGATTTGGATAAACCATTAATAACGATTGTTTTATTTTTTACTGATGGAAAACTTGCAATCGAAACATGCTCTCTATCAAAAAGTAATTCACTGTATATCTCATCTGCTAGAATAAAGATGTCTTTATCCTTTAATGCATCGGTTAAGTCTCGTAATTCTGCTTTTGTAAAAGATGCCCCTGTAGGGTTTGAGGGATATGGCAGGACAACGCATTTAGTTTTTGGTGTAATCTTTTCGGCTAATGCTTGTTTGGTTAGTTTAAAATTAGAACCAGTTGTATCGACAAATACAGCTTTGGCTCCTGCCAGTGTAATTAATGGTTCGTAACCGGGATAGATTGGTCCAGGTAAAATGACTTCATCTCCCGGAGAAAGAATCGTGCGAAATGTAATATCAATTGCTTGTGAAGCACCGGTAGTTACAATAATCTCTGAAGCTGGATTATAACTGATTCCATAATTTGTTTCATTGAATGAAGCGATAGTCTTTCTTAATTCGATAATACCAGCATTATATGTATACGTCGTTTTATTTTGGAATATTGCATCTGATGCTGCTGTTTTTACATAATCTGGTGTGTGGAAGTCGGGTTGACCAATTGTGAGTTGGACTACATCCTTTTCGTCGGCAACCATTTGAAAAAATCGTCGGATACCTGATATTTGGATATTTTTAACATTACTATTGATTAAAGATTGCATGGAAATTACCGCCTTTTCTTGTAAAATAATATAATATGACAAAATTTTGAAGAAGTGTGACAATTTTTTAATAAAATGTTCAAATAATTTCGATTTATAACGATTAATTTGAGGTATAATATAGTTAGAACATTATAAGGAGTGTAACAGATGAGACCTAGAGCATTAAATTTTGAACAACTAGTTAAGCAAAATAAGCAAGATCTATTAAATGACGAAGAGAGAATTACACAAATAGAGATGCGTTTAGAGAAAAGGCAAGAAGCAAATGTAAAAGCTCTCCGAAATAAGGATCTTGAAATGAATCGTTAAGGAGTTACATAGAGCAGGATGTGAAAACATTCCTGCTTTTGTGTATATATGAGGATGTTCAAAAAAGTCCGGGAAAAATGACACGGCGAGAGCAGAAGACATTCAACTAAGACCGACATGTATAAAATGTCAAAGTCACCACAATCTGTGTAAACTCGTTGTTTTTTTTTTTTCATTCATCACATGTTAAAGGATGCAATGAACTTTTGTAAAAACGTCTATATCATGTAGAAGCCCGGTACTCAAAACTTCTTGAATTTTTGGTTCCTTTTATCCTCTTTTTTGAAAAGGTACTATATGATATTTTGAATAAAATTATTTCACTAACCGTTAAAGGATAGATTTGCTCTTTTGTTTATAGACTCGTTTGTTTCTCCCGTAGAGCTGGACGATCAGCACAGCTCCAATAATACAGCTCATACCTAGCATTTGTACAAATGTAAAGGTCTCTAGAAAAATAAATATACCAATTAGTGTTGCTACAACTGGTTCGATAGTTGATAAGATAGAAGCTTTTGAGGCTTCTGTATACTGTAAGCCATACGTATAGAGTATGTATGCCAATGCAGTTGGCAAAATGCCGAGCCCTATTGCATAGAATAAAGCTGTTGCATCGAGCAGCAATGAGAACTTTTCCTGATATGGAAAAAAGGGTAGAAGTGTCACTGCAGCAACAATAAATGTAAATGACGTTACTTGTAAACTGGAATACTTTTGTAAGGAATATTTGCTGAAAATACTGTATAGTGCATATCCCAAACCAGAACCAAGACCAAATAATATACTTGCGAAGTCAAGGTTATTCAAATTTCCTGGTGATAAGCCAACCACTAAACACGTTCCCAATAAAGTCATAAAAAGGGCAATAATTTTGATGCGTGTGAAAGGCTCTTTAAATAAGAAAAAGGAAATAATTGTTACAAAAGTTGGTCCAGTATATAACAGAGCTGTAGCTATCGGTATAGTAGACAATTCAATGGCAGTAAACATACAGTAATTAAAAAATATTATACTGCATACTCCAGTCCCGATGAAATATTTAACGTCGCTATAATGCTTTAACTTCAGATTGCTCGGTGAAAGGCTAAGCATGTATATAATTAATATAATAGCTGAAGACCATACTCGTAAAGTAACAACTTCCATTGGAGTGAAACCAAAAGCGTAAAGATGTTTCACAAACCAGCCAATTGTTCCCCAGAGTGCAGCACCCAAAATAATAAATAATATAGGTTTATTCAATCCATATTCCCTCCTTGTTCTCATCGTATTTATCTTAGAGTATAGCAAAAGAATGAAACGAATAAAGTATATGAAATAAAAACATTGGAAAGAATGGTTAAATAAACAGTTTCGGAGGGATGGGAGCGGATTGAAGCACATTGAACTAATGTCATTTATCCATATTGGTAATGTTGGTTTTGATGCGAATTATGTTTATTTATTTTGTGGCCTTGTAAGTATACTGATTCTATATTTTTGTGTGAAATCACTTATTATATGGGTAGTTCAAATGAAATTTGATAGACTTCTTATCTACACTATCAGTAGCTTATTTGTCATAGCTATCGTTTCTGGAATAGACTTAATAGTCGGGAATGAGATGGATGTGGCAAAAATTGCACTTCAAAGCATATCCTTATTTGGATTCCTCTTATCAATCGCGATATTGATTAAGCATTTTATCATAAATTAACATAGATAAGTTTAAATCCAACTAAATAGAAAAAGGTGAACTAAAGTGCAAGCGGTCTGATTGATGATATATCAATTTGAACGTGGCTGTTTGGTAGACGGCACGTATAGAAACATCCTATATAATTTCCATAAAAAAAGCACATGCAGTTTAGACTGCAATGTGCTTTAACCATTTTATTCTCGTAATCGATGGATTGCTTCCAGCCACTCATATACGGGCTGGAAATATTCGTTAGGTGCTTTTAACCTTGGTGGGGCTACATTCATTACTAACTCTTTCTCTGTTTCGGAGAGCTTCTCAAACGCGTCCTTCAAGGTGTGTGTTTGATCCGCGTAGCGTTGCAATTCATAAACAAAATTTTGAAGCTCTTGCATGGTAAACTCCTCCTTTGATTGTGTGATACCCTTAAGTCAATAAGGAATAAACATACAGGAGTTGGAGTTACGAATTACGACGTGAACTAGTTGGAGGCCATTCCATTTTTCCTAGTGCGGAAGGAGTATAGTAGGATGAAGTGTAACGTTTTTGCCTATGCTGCTCTTTCTTTTCCGGTTTCCAATCAATAAATCGGTAGACAATCCGTTTCGCTTGAGATAATGACATCTTTGATTGGGGGTTCCGATAGTTTTGGTCAAGGGAACCAAGATGTTTTAGCTGTTTGAAGTCTTCCTTTGATGGAGGTACATGGAAAAAATAATCATCTACTTTCACAAGTAATGTTGAATGTTGATTACTGCGCTTTGGATGATCTGAAAAATGTAGACCTATTTTTTCAGCTCTATTTTCGTCCAATAATTTATTGATTGTTGCTTTTTTAATTTGATATAAATGCTTTGGTTCAGGTGCTGTTTTTGCATGGCGATTAATAGTGAAAAGCGCTTGAGCCAAGTCTTGCAGTGGTATGTCCTGCTTCATTATTTTTCTCCTTTCCATCGTTCAATCCTAAACCTATCGTACCCCAAAGCTTGTCCGGTGGCAAATAAATATTATTTTTTATATTTGGGTGAGATGCATTATTCACTTAGCTGCATAGCCAACAATTTCCTGTGGGAAAATTAAAAAAAGAAGAGTGGCAGGTCTACTTCCGCTCTTCAGATTTTGAAACGTAAACTATTGAACTTTCTTTAAATCATTAACAATTAAATCTATTTCATTTGATTCTGTACCGCTATAGTATTTGATTACTTCGCCTTCAGGACTTACAAGGAAAAATCGGGTTCCGTGATATACTTGATCAGATCCTTCAGGGGGAGCTTCTACAAGGTTTCGAAAAGAATTGACAGAAAGTTCTTTGATTGTATTGAAATCATATCCAGTAAGAAAGTACCAATTAGTGAAATCCGCATCATAGCTCTTACCATATGCCTTCAGCACATCAGGTGAATCAAAATCAGGATCAACGCTAAACGACACAAGCTTCGCATCAATTCCTTCATCTTCAAGTTTTGTTTGTAATGCAGCCATGTTTGCGGTCATTGGCAGGCATACTGTTGTGCAATTTGTAAAAATGAAATCAGCAATCCACCATTCACCTTTTAGATTCTCAAGGCTTAATGTTTCATTGTCTTGGGTTGTAAACTCAAAGTCTGTAACCATTTCGGAGATGTTTGAATCGATTGCATATCCTCCGCAAGCTGATAAAAGGATACTAAGTCCTAAAAGTATAAATAAATGCTTCATTAGAATCTCCTTTCCAAATCTAATCTATAATTGAAAGACCTTTTTTAAGATAACCCTTGCAATATTTAAAGTAAGTATAACATTGCCTGTTAAATTCGCTGCACATTCCGATGAATTCTTTATGACAATTTCAGGCATTATGGAATGTCACTCACACATCCATGGATGACGAAAAGAAGTACGTAAAGATGGGGGGCATTCCATAAAATTCTACTTCTGCTCAAAAACCAGGCGGTCATACCACTATATATTCAGCAGGGATATTAGGAACTTTCTTGAATGAAGTTCTTAGATTATATGTGCTGATTTTGAAGTGTGTAAACATGCAATTCCGGCTTGCAAAGGAAGCGATATGGTAATCTTGTTGTTCCAATTCCACTGTTTACGAATAGTTTAAATTTATCGTCGTTTAAGTAATATTTACCTTGAACATATTTTTCTGCAAGCAAGGGTGTATATAAATCTCCAATAAACGGAAATCGCACCTGACCACCGTGACTATGGCCAGAGAGTTGGACATCAATAGGGAATTCGGCTGCAGTATCCGCGTAATCAGGTTCATGTGCAAGCAGTAGAGTGAAAAGGTTGGGATTTGCTTCATTTAAAGCTTCAGTTAAATCGGGATTTCCGAGCATGACATCATCGACACCTGCAAGCGTGAAATGGGAGTTATCCTTTGTAATAATAGCATGAGAGTTTTGGAGTAAATTGAAACCTGATTGTTCCATCACTTCATAAACAATATCCGTCCCGTAGCCGCCATGATCATGATTTCCATATATCCAATACTTGCCGTAGGTTGCTTGCATCGATAAAAGAATGTTGTTTAGCTCTTGTCCCCAATGATAATTATTAGGTTCGTCAACTAGGTCACCAGTAAAAACAATCAAATCGGGGTTTAGTGCATTTATTTTCCTCGCAAGTTCTTTAAGCTGATTTAATGAGTAATGAAATCCAATATGTGTATCCGAAAACTGAATTACTTTGAAATTATTAAAAATGGGATCTATTTTAGGGGAAGAAATGGTTTCTTCGGTAACTTTTAATAAGTGTGTTTCAATTTCTTTAGAATAATAGTAGGTGCCACCGCTAAGACCAATGAAAGTAAGCAAGCTTCCAATGGATCTTTTAATAAAAGTACGTCGATTCATCTTTGTCATACCTTTCTTGAATCATTAAACAGATGGTAAAATTATAGCACGAATGTATGGTAGTATAAATATAAAAGAATCTTTAGTACTAATATCGTTTCAATTCGACTAATTGACATTATTCAGCCATTTACTTATAATTAATTTGTATGGAATTTTCTAAAAATGAAAGACGCATCAACTGTTTTTGGGTTAATGCGTTTAACTATTAGCTTATTTTTCCTCAAAACTTGGCGGATGCTTTCCGGATATATCATGAGCATAAAATTTAATTGAATTGTTAATTGTACCGAAACGGCTACGACCACGAAGCGCTAAAGCGGCAGCGAGACTTCCTTCAACTCATGACAATCTGAAGAAGACTTGCCGGCTGGCTAAAACTCATAAATACACCAATTCCATGGGTAATTGCATTTACAATTTCTTCATTTTTACTGAATTTGTGTATTTTCATTAGCTACCCCTTTATTGTTAGGCATATATATAGTAGTAAACATCCGTTATTCCGTTATTTATTACACAGTCAAACATAGGAATCACAGCTATTGTGGAAATGAGAACCTTTCCCTTCAATCTGGATCGTACTGTGATTAATATTAAATTGTGTTTTAATTTTCTCATTAGCGGTTTGTAATATTTGATCACGATCAACGGTCTTATTGACAATAAGATGGCAGCTCATGGATGGAAATTCAGATGCAATGGACCAAACGTGGATATCATGAACATCTCCAACCCCGTCTAATTCCATTAAATTATTTTTAATGATTCAACATCAATACTAGCTGGTTTACCTTCCGATAAAATATGCAAAGACTGTCACGTCACCCATAAAACTACAATTAAATAGCTGCGAGAACACTTGCAATCGGTTCTGCAATATTCCATCCAAATAGTATAATCAGTAACCCAGCAGTAAGTGCTCCAACGGATCCGAGTAAATCACCAAGTACGTGAAGCAAAGCACTGCGAATATTTAAGTTTCCTTTGATTCACCACGCATCAGTAGCCAAGCGACAAAAATGTTAACGCTCGCTCAACCCGATAAATGCAACAATCATTATGCTTCCGCTCATGTGATGGTATTCCGAAATATTATACCTCCAATGTTGTATGTACTTGACTAACCTCATTGTATATGAACATATGTTCATGTTGTGAAATAAGTGCACAATTTTTGCAACTAAACTTGTTATAAGATGTATCCAAATTTTAGTTATGTTAATATAGATGTGGTGGCAAGTCCGAAATTACAGGCATTCGAAATGAAGTTACAAATAAATAGTATAGATTTATAAAGGGGCGTATGTTTTATGAGTATTATTCAAGATAAGGAATTTGCTAATATCTCGGTGGATGAATTACTAATTCCATCAGAGAAAGTTGCCCATGTACAATTAAATAATCCGTTAGAGCATGCATTGTTAGTATTGGTGAAATCTGGTTATTCTGCTGTTCCAGTGCTTGATGCATCGTATAAATTTGTTGGAATCATTGGAAAAACAGTTATCTTAAATCAAATATTAGGCATGGAACGATTTGAAATTGAAAAGCTTAGCGAAATGCGTGTTAAAGAAGTGATGAGTAGTGATATACCAACTCTTACAAGGGAACATACACTCTTAGACGGATT
Organism: Oceanobacillus sp. FSL W7-1304; assembly: GCF_037969805.1. Lineage (NCBI taxonomy): Bacteria > Bacillati > Bacillota > Bacilli > Caryophanales > Bacillaceae > Oceanobacillus > Oceanobacillus sp. FSL W7-1304. The sequence continues at coordinate 14,027 of NZ_CP150211.1, forward strand.
AAATGCAGTTATTGATCACGCCTTTGTCTGCTTAGTGGACCAAGACGGTTATTTCGATGGTATTTTAACGAGAAGAGCTATTTTAAAACAGCTGAAAAAAGATATCTATACGAGCTCGTATAAAAAATAAACTTTTTTCCCAGCACCTCAAAAGTTAGTTTCTATATCTAACTTTTGAGGTTTTTTTGTCTAAAATTATTGCGATGAGAAAACCACTCTGTTAAAGTATAAAATAGCTTTTTATCAGGAGGAGAAAAAACATGAACATGATGGATGCAAATGAAATAATCAGTTTTATCTCAAATAGTAAGAAAAGTACACCAGTTAAGGTTTACATCAAAGGAAATTTAAGTGACCTCGATATGGATGATTCAATTCAAGCATTTTTAGAGAATCAAACTGGAGTTTTATTCGGGGAATGGAGCAGCATTCAGATGTTCTTGGAACAGAATAAATCCTCAATTGCAGATTATGTCATTGAAAATGATCGCAGAAATTCAGCGATTCCATTATTAGATCTTAAAGGAATTAATGCGCGTATTGAACCGGGTGCAATTATACGTGACCAAGTTGATATTGGTGACGGTGTGGTTATTATGATGGGAGCTTCCATTAATATAGGAGCTGTTATTGGTGAGGGCACAATGATTGATATGAACGCTGTACTTGGTGGACGAGCTACTGTAGGCAAAAACTGTCATATCGGTGCTGGGACAGTACTTGCTGGAGTTATTGAACCCCCTTCAGCTAAACCAGTTATTGTGGAAGATGATGTTGTAATAGGAGCAAATGTTGTCGTATTAGAAGGAGTTTCAATTGGAAAGGGTGCTATCGTAGCTGCTGGAGCAATTGTAACAAAGGATGTTGCTCCATATACACTAGTCGGTGGTACTCCCGCTAAAGTATTAAAAGAAATTGATGAGCAAACGAAATCAAAAACAGAAATTAAACAGGAGCTTCGTAAACTAGATAATTAAGTAGGCGATGGTAATGAATTTACAGGAATTGCAAGAGATCAGAAGAGATCTGCATCAAATTCCAGAATTAGGTTTTCTAGAATTTAAAACACAGCAATATATATTGAAAAAAATCGAAGCAATGCACAATGAACGAGTTTTCGTTAAGACTTGGAAAACTGGAATACTTGTTAAAATAGCTGGTAATGCACCAAAGAAAATGATTGGTTTCCGTTGTGATATGGATGGTCTGCCAATTGTGGAGTCCACAGAGTTAGCATTCCAATCAACGCACACGGGAAAAATGCATGCTTGTGGTCACGATTTTCATATGACAATTGCACTTGGTGCAATGAAGCGCATTATCGATCAAAAAATCGACGACGATGTAGTGTTTATTTTTCAGCCGGCAGAGGAGGGGCCAGGAGGAGCGTTCCCAATGCTTCAATCTGTTGAGTTCCAGCAATGGAAGCCAGATGTTATCTTTGCATTACATATTGCTCCAGACCTTCCAGTTGGAACAGTGTCAACAAAATCCGGACTTCTTTTTGCTAATACAAGTGAATTGTTTATAGATTTTAAAGGCCTTGGTGGACATGCTGCATATCCACATCTGGCAAAAGACATGACAGTAGCTGCTAGCAATTTTGTAATCCAAATACAGCAAATTATTTCACGAGGATTAGATCCACTGGATCCTGCGGTTATTACGGTTGGGAAAATGGAAAGTGGCTTTGTTCAGAATGCGGTGGCGGAAACAGCGAGACTTGAAGGAACAATTCGAACATTAAATCCAAAATCACTTCTTATTATTAAGGAAAAGCTTGAAAAACTGAAACGAGGATTTGAAATGAGTTATGATTGTGAAATAACAATTGATTATGGAGCAAACTATTATCAAGTCTATAATGAAAAGAAGTATGTCGATGAATTTTATGAAACGATGAAACGAATTGGTATAACGTATCATGAGGCTAAAGAAGCGATGACTGGCGAGGATTTTGGAGATATGTTAAAAGTGATTCCAGGTTTTATGTTCTGGCTTGGGGTTAACTCTCCATATGGACTGCATCATGCAAAACTTAGCCCTGACGAAGCTGCATTAGAAGTTGGAGTGAAGGCAGTCGTACATACGGTTCAAACTCTCTCGAATTAATTGGTATATTGTTTACAACTTTGTAGATACTACAATTGTAAATGGATGCTTTAGGAGGGATTACGTATGGCAAGAATTGCTGTAGAAGAGAACTTAACCGATATTAAAACGGCATTAATGGAAATGGGACATGAAATTATTGACCTACGTACAGAAAGAGATGCGGCACATTGTGATTGCTGTGTAATTTCTGGTCAGGACAAAGATGTCATGGGTATGCAAACGACAAGTATAGCTGGACCAGTCATTAACGCGCAAGGTCAGACTTCTGAAGATGTTTGTCAAGCGGTCAATGAAAAGTTGAGCCAATAAATAAACGACTAATGATGTGAGTAATTAAGTGCGACAATCAACTATCATCTGGAAGGTGATAGTTGGTTGTCGCTTTTTTATGTGAATGGCACAGTCGATTTATACTTATCATATATAAATTAAAGAGCTATAAAAAAGATTTTCAAACATATTTGTGCTTTTTCGGAAAGTCTGAAACTTTCCTGTTTGCACAGTACAATTAAGGCATCCGTATAGGAGGTTTGTACGCTGAATTATAAAAGTTTCTAAGGAAGCAAAGAACACTTGCATAAGAAAGTCCTTTAACGTATGTCAATTTTTCTAAATTTAAGGAGGTTTCTCGATTGAGATTAAGAGATCATATGCCTGAATTAGGGGAGAGTATGTGGATTAATAGTAGTGGTGTAAGGAGGGAGGACATAATTGGTGAGATACCAACACTGATATATTTTTGGTCGATAAGCTGCGGATCTTGTAAAAAATCGATCCCTTCCATAAATCAAATCCGTGATGAGTTAAAAGGGAAGTTAAACGTAATAAGTGTCCATACACCACTTTCAGAGTCCGATAATGACCTTTCAAAAATAAGAGCAGCAGTAGTGGAGAAGAATATTACAGATCCAGTGCTTGTGGATATGGATGAACGTCTATCAGATTCGTTTAATTTTCGTTATGTTCCTGCTTATTATGTGTTTGATAAAGCTGGAATGCTTCGGCACGCACAATCTGGATCGGGAGGAATTGCACTACTGCGCAGAAGGTTGGAAAGAGTGTTAAAGGAGAATAGCTGATTCAGAGAAAAGTACACCTTGACAATTGCTCTGGTGTGCTTTTTCTTTTGGTGAAAAAAGTGAAATACTTCTATTGTAATAAGTGCAACTAAGACATTCACTTAAAAGCTTTTCGAACGGTACGTTTTCTTGGAATAGAAAGCATAATAAAAATTTTAAAAATATTTAACAAAAAATGTAGCAATTTATTTCGGAAACCGTTATATTAGTAAATACGGTAAAACAACTTAGAGGGGAGTGGAAATATTATGGAGACATTTAAAAAACTGAAACGCTTTTATTGGCCATACAAGAAATACTTTTTCTGGTCTTTATTCTTTTTAATTTTTGTAACAGCTATCACTGTTGTTTATCCCATAATTTTGCAAATTACGATCGATGAAGTGGTTAGACAATCAAGATATGAATTAATACCAGTGATTGGCATTTCTTTTCTTGGCTTAATGATAGTAAAAGGGGTTTCTATATTTTTCTTTCAGTACTTAGGAGACCTTTTCGGAATGACATCGGTTTATAAACTAAGAGAAGCTTTATATGATAAGCTTCAACGATTAGCATTTAAATATTATGACAATGCTAAAACAGGTGACATTATGTCGAGATTAACGGCTGATGTGGAAGGATTTCGCTTCTTTCTTTCTGTGGGGTTTGCAGAGCTTATTCGTGTTGTGTTGCTTATTCTGATTAGTTTGGGCATTATGTTCTATTACTCTGTTCCACTCGCACTCGTCACGATGGCTGCTATTCCTTTTCTTGCTATCGTTGTATTTAAGTTTGATAAACGGGTACATCCGGCATTTCGAGAAATCAGAAAATCCTTTGGCAGGCTTAACACCCGTGTGCAGGAAAACATTAGTGGAATGAATACAGTTAAATCCTTATCAAGAGAGGACTTTGAAATTGGAAGGTTTTCAACGAATAATGATAACTATCGGCAAAACTATTTGAAAACCTCTTCGCTTTGGGCAAAGTATTTTCCCTTTATGGAATTCATCGGTAATGTTTGTGTCGTAGCATTATTGGCGTACGGTGGATATCTGGTGATGCAAGGAAGTTTAATGTTGGGTGAGCTCGTTGCGTTTTTTAGTTTAGTATGGTATATTCTCGGACCATTAATGAATCTAGGTTTTATCGTGAATCAGTTTTCACAGGCGAAAGCTTCCGGTGAAAGGCTTATTGAGATCCTGGATGCAAATGAAGATATTGTTGAAAAAGAAAATGCGGTTGTTGAGCCACTCAAAGGTCATGTTACGTTTCATGACGTTACATTAAATTACATTGAAGGTGATGATGCTGCACTTTCTCATATCAGCTTCGATGCACCGCCTGGAAAGGTAATTGGACTAATTGGTGCAACTGGGTCCGGTAAAACAAGTATAACACAGCTTATTACTCGTTTTTATGAGCCGCAGCATGGTGAGGTATTAGTTGATGGAAGACCTGTAGCAGACTATAAATTGAAAAACCTCAGGAAACATATTGGTTTCGTATTACAAGAACCGTTTTTATTCTCTACCTCGATTCGCGAAAATATTGCATATGGAAATCCAGATGTAACAGGGGAGCAAATCATAGATGCTGCTAAACGTGCGCAGGCACATGATTTTATAATGGAAATGCCAGATGGCTATGAAACAATGCTTGGTGAACGAGGCATGGGGTTATCTGGTGGGCAAAAACAACGGATAGCAATTGCCAGAGCGATTTGTATCAATCCAAGTATTCTAGTTTTAGATGATGCCACATCCGCAGTAGATATGGAAACAGAATTTAAAATTCAGCAAGCATTGAGAGAGGTAATGAAAGGGCGAACAACGTTTATTATTGCTCACCGCATTTCTTCTTTAAAATATGCAGATGAAATTATAGTGTTGGAAGATGGTAAAGTTGTGGAGCGTGGTACACATGAATTTCTTGTGAAGAATCATGGTCCATATGAACGTATTTATAATATCCAATATCAGGACAGGGAAGAGATCATGAATGCTGTTCATTAACAGGGGGTGACGTTTTATGGGAAACACTGAAACAAAGAGAGAAAGCCGGCACTTAAAACGGTTTTATTATACCGTCGATCAGACAATTGAAAAACCATTTAACTGGCAGCAGATGGGAAGGTTACTGCAATTTTTAAAACCATATGCGAAAACCTACCTTCCCGCAGCAATCATCGCAATGCTTATTTCAACGATAATTAGGCTTGCGATACCTATTCTGATTGGGAAAGTAGCTATTGACATCGCACTTGAAGAAAATAATGTGTCTTTACTAATCCAGCTTGTTGTTGGTATAGCTATCATGTACTTGATTAGTTATGTAGCGAATACGCTGCGGATTAAATGGGTGAATATTCTTGGTCAAAATGTGATTTACGATCTAAGACACACATTATTTTCGCATGTACAGCGATTATCACATCGATTTTTTGATAGCCGATCAGCTGGATCTATTCTGGTTCGAATATTGAATGATATTAATTCCTTGCAAGAGTTGTTTACGAATGGAATTATCAATTTATTAATGGATGCTTTTATGTTGGTTGGAATCATTGTAATACTATTTGTACTAAGTCCTCCACTTGCATTTGCAGTAATTATTGTTATTCCATTAATGTTTTTTATCTCAACGAGGCTGCGAAGAAAGATTCGTCGTTCGTGGCAAGAAGTACGTCAGCATCAATCACGTATGAATTCGCATTTAAATGAAGGGCTACAAGGAATGCGAATTACACAATCCTTCTCTCAGGAAAAAGAAAATGCAGAATTTTTTGATGGGGTAAATAAAGGCTATTTCAACAGTTTTAAAGATGCGGCGAAAAAAAGTGCAATGTTTCGACCGCTAGTAGAGATCTGTGATGCTATCGGAACGATTATATTAATCGCGTTTGGATCATATTTAATTTTGAGTGAGGTTATCGAGATTGGTACATTCGTTTCTTTCGCATTTTTCCTTGGAATGTTCTGGGAGCCTATTTCAAGGCTTGGTCAAATGTATAACCAGTTATTAATGGCGATGGCATCATCCGAGCGTATTTTTGAATTCTTAGATGAACAGCCCAACGTAGAAGAGAAACAAGATGCCTACGCCTTAAAAAAGATGAAAGGTCAAATTGAATTTGACCGTGTTGGTTTTTCTTATAATGAAGAACGGATAGCCTTGCATGAAATTTCACTTGAGATGAAGGCGGGGCAAACAGTTGCGCTGGTCGGCCATACAGGAAGCGGAAAATCAACAATAGCAAATTTGATTAGTCGATTTTATGATCCGACAACAGGTGCTGTTAAAGTTGATGGACATGATTTAAGAGAAGTAAAGCTAGATAGTTTAAGGCAGAAGATTAGTGTTGTATTACAGGATACTTTTATTTTTTCTGGAACGATTATGGAAAATATTCGCTTTGGGCGTCCAGCGGCATCGGATGAGGAGGTCATAGAAGCTGCAAAAGTTGTCGGTGCTGATGATTTTATACAGCGGCTCGCATATGGCTACCAAACAGAGGTAGAAGAGCGCGGGAATATTCTTTCTGCAGGTGAAAGGCAGCTACTTTCCTTTGCGAGGGCATTACTGGCTGACCCAACTATTATTATTCTTGATGAAGCAACAGCTAGTATTGACACTGAATCCGAAGTGAAAATTCAACAAGCATTACGAAAGCTGCTAAAAGGAAGAACTTCGATAATTATTGCTCATCGCTTATCAACGATTCGAGAGGCAGACAATATTTTTGTATTGGAGCAAGGTCGAATATTAGAGCAGGGGAGCCACCAGGAATTAATGGATAAACAGGGAAAGTATTTTGAACTTGTGAAGTCACAATTTACCATGCTTGATGCTATATAAAACAGATTTAGGAGCAACTTTCAACATGAAAGTTGCTCCTAAACTTTTGCAGGCGTATATTAGATACAGAGAATTATTTTTGGAGGGTTAGAAATGGTAAAGGACTATGCTGTTATAGGGCTTGGTAGATTTGGTGGTAGTATTTGTCGGGAACTCTCTAAAGAGGGGAAGCAAGTTCTGGCAATTGATAACGATGAAAACCGAGTTAATGAATATAAAAAGATTGCATATCATTCGGTTATTGCAGATACAACAGACGAAGATACGTTAAAGGATATTGGGATTCAAAACTTTGATCACGTTATAGTAGCGATTGGAGAGAACATTCAAGCGAGTATTTTGACCGCTGTTATTCTTGTTGACCTTGGAATAAAGAAAATAACTGTGAAAGCTAAAAATGATTATCACGAAAAGATCTTAGATAAAATTGGTGTGCATCATATTGTGCATCCTGAGCGTGATATGGGGCGGAAAATTGCGCACAGTATTATTTCACATAACATATTGGATTACCTTGAATTATCAGATGAACATAGTATTGTAGAGGTGAAGGCTGGAGAAAAAATGATTGGTAAATCCTTGATTGATCTAGATGTTCGGGCGAAATATGGCTGCAATATTGTAGCTATTAAACAAGGCAGATCAATTAATGTTTCGCCGAGTGCGGAAGATGCATTACAGGAAAATGATGTTTTAATCGTGATTGGGGCCGATGAAGATATTTCGAGGTTTGAAAGGAATCTTGTTATCGATGATTAAAAAAGACATGGAAGAAAATTCTTCCATGTCTTTTTAGAGGTTGTTCAAAAGTCCGGTGAAAATGACACATCGAATTTCTTCGTTGGCTTGCTTTTCTGTTCCTCACGTATTAAATCCATACGTTCCGGTACTCAAAGCTACGCCGCCTCGAACTTCTCGGTCCTTTTCATCCTCCTTTTGAACACGTACTTATACTTAAACTTCCATGATAATAGGTAAAATCATAGGTCGACGTTTTGTTTTTTCATAAAGGAATGGAGCAATTGTATCTGTAATCTCATTTTTAATTTCAGACCATTGCGTTGTTCTTCTTTCCATCACTTTATTTAAATGAGAAGATACAAGCTTTTGTGCTTCGTTAATCAAGTCTTCGGATTCTCTCATGTATACAAAGCCCCGAGAAATAATATCCGGACCTGAAGCGATTTTAAATTCTTTCATGTTGATACTTACGACTACTATTACGAGTCCTTCTTCAGAAAGAATTCTACGGTCTCGTAACACAATATTGCCAATATCACCAATACCACTACCATCAACATAAATCGAACCAGAAGGGATCTTGCCGGATATGGAAGCCTGGTCTTTACTCAGTGCAAGAACATCCCCATTATCCATAATAAATGAATGATCAGGTTCTACGCCACAAGATTCGGCTAGTTTGATATGTTCTTTTAGCATACGGTATTCCCCGTGAATCGGCATAAAGAATTTTGGTTTAATCAAGCGAAGCATTAATTTTTGCTCTTCTTGACTCCCATGACCAGATGTATGAATATTGCTTAGTTTACCGTGAATAACATCTGCACCGGCACGATACAATTTATTAATTGTTTTGCTAACACTAACGGTATTGCCAGGGATTGGTGAGGAAGAAAATACAACCGTGTCACCAGGTATAATTTGGATTTGTCTATGTGTACCATTAGCGATTCGAGATAGAGCTGCCATCGATTCGCCTTGAGAGCCTGTACAAAGAATCGTTACTTCATTTGCTGGGAATCGGTTAATTTGATTTCCTTCAATAAATGTCTCTTTAGGCGCTTGGATGTACCCTAACTCTAAACCGATATTGATGGCGGACTCCATACTACGTCCAAACACAGCTACTTTACGGTTGTGCCTGACAGCTGCTTCTACTACTTGCTGTAAACGATAAATATTCGATGCAAATGTAGCGAATATCAGTCTTCCATCAACACGGCTGAAGATATCGTGAATGCTTTGACCAACAACTCGTTCTGACATTGTAAATCCTGGAACTTCACTATTTGTGCTATCGGATAAAAGGCAGAGTACACCTTCCTTGCCGATTTCAGCCATTTTTGTAAGATTAGCTGGTTCACCAACAGGAGTAAAGTCGAATTTGAAGTCACCAGTATGAACAATATTTCCTGGTGGGGTTTTTACGACAATTCCATATGAATCAGGGATACTGTGTGTTGTACGGAAAAAACTGACGGAAGTTTTACGGAATTTAATAACATCATCTTCTTGTATTGTAATTAATTTAGCACTTCTTAATAAGCCGTGCTCATCCAATTTATTGCGAATTAATCCGATTGCTAGTGGTCCTGCATAAATAGGCACATTTACTTCACGCAAGAGAAAAGGAATTCCACCAATATGGTCTTCGTGACCGTGAGTTACGAATAAACCTTTTATTTTATCCTGATTTTGTACGATGTACGTATAGTCAGGGATAACATAGTCGATTCCTAATAATTCATCCTCTGGGAATTTAATCCCAGCATCGATAAGAATGATTTCATCCTGGAATTGGACAGCGTACGTGTTTTTTCCGATTTCACCTAGTCCACCTAAGGCAAAAACGGCTGTTTGATCATTTTTGACAAATTTCATAACTTACACGTTCTCCAACTGAAGTTTTCCAGTTTCTTTCTCGTAATTTAGATGTGCCTCATCTAGTTCTTGGATATATTCGATGTTATATTTCCGATCTTTTAATTTCTTTCTTACCTCTCTAATTGAATCCGCTTCAACGTAGGTGCTTTCTGTGCGTTCGCGAACAGGAACTTCACTAGGATCCTTTTGATATAAAACTTTAAAAATCATTTCATCTCTCCTAACATATTTCTATATTTTTTTGTTCAACTAATAGGAGCTATGCCTGTAATAGGCGATAACCCATTTTAAATTGGATGTTATTACCTTTCCGTAAAAACTTTCGCCTGGCATGTTTCCGTCGCAATACCAGTTTATCGTTAAATATCATTCGTTGGTGTGATTGGTTGCATCCTTGGTAGTCTTATTTAAAAGTCGTAGGTACACGTCCTTCTTTGCCTAAAAAGTCTCTCCACCGTTTCTTCAGCTTATCTTTTAGGCGCTTTAGCATGAGGACACACGTCTCCTTTCAGATATCTAGAAAAAGCAACAAAACATTCTACCGTCCAATCCTCTTATATACAGTATAGTACGAAATGAGGAAGATTTAAATAAAAATACATCATTTTTAAAAAAATAATCAAAAAGTCTAGCAAGTTTTAGTTGTAATTTTATCTTTTACATGGAATGAAATCTTATACATTTTGGTAAAGTACTTCATCTGCAGCAAAGCGTAAGTGCCCGGTTGAAGGTGAGTGGAGAGTAAGGTCTGGAGCTGAACGGGTCATGCTGTTTAATAGCTATCCACAGCAATCATCCCGGTGTAAGAAAAAAGGTGTCCATAAAAACAGACACCTTGCTAATTATTCGATTGCGGTGGAATTATCAGGTATTGAGAATGGATTATTTGGATTGATACGATCGTAAAACATAATTCCATTAAGATGGTCGATTTCATGTTGAAATACGACAGCAGGGTATCCTTTTAATCGTAGCTTTATTGGTTTTCCGTCCATGTCGGTTGCTTTCACTGTGATTCTTGCATGTCTTGGAACATAACCTTCAACAGCCCGATCCACCGAAAGGCAGCCTTCTCCACCAGCTAAATAGGATTGTTCAACGGAATGACTGATGATTTTGGGGTTTACTAAACCGTAGCTATATAATTTTCCGTTAAAATCTTCAAAATGAATGGCAATGAGTTTTTTTTCGATACCAAGTTGAGGAGCAGCAAGCCCAACTCCAGCTCTTAAATCGTATTTTTTCGCGATTTCCTCGTCTTGACTATTCTTTAAAAACTGCAACATATCTTTTAATAGTTGTTTTTCATCATCATTAATCGGCATGTCCACTTCAGCAGCAATTTTTTTTAGAGAGGGGTGACCTTCACGGACAATATCTTTCATTGTTAGCATAATCAATTCATTACTCCTTACTGGTTATATTTTATGTAATAGAGGGTATAAAAATATTGATCCTCTTTTTTAATCCAATACCATACCATTGTATTATACTAACATAACTTCAATGAATAAATCATAATTTTAAATTTATATCTGATCAAGTTAGTACGTATTAGAAAATTGGACGAGGTTGTAATCCGGCATCACATTAAATTATATGTTGCAAAAGGTTCGAGACGTCGTAGCCCCTTGTACCGGCTTGCTCAGGATGTGTTCGGTGTTCGACATAGGACGTGCCGGTACATAGTCGAAGATCTCATGCTCTCGAATCGTCATTGTTACCGGAATTTTTGAACAATCTCTTAAAAAAGTCACCACTGTATGTAAGATTAGATTATGTTATACTTTAAAAATACTTAATGATAACTAGAAAACATAGGAGGAAGAAACGTGCATTTTAAGAAATTATTATTACTGATCTTATCAATTAGCTTGATGGTGTTGTTCACTGCATGTAACAGTCAATCAACTGAGGAGCAGATACATAATCATCTTGAAGAAGCAGTTACACTTGAAGAAGAATTTGAAAAACAACAAAGTGAAATTACGGACTTAGAATTAAAAGAACAAGAAATTTATAATCAAATTATTGATTTAGGTATGGATGACTTCGAAACAATTAAGGAATTATCAAATCAAGCATTAGAAATAATTGAGCAACGAAAAGAAAAAATAGGACTAGAGAAAGATAGTATTGTAAGTTCAAAAGAAGAATTCAATGAGATTGAAGCGTTGCTTGATGACATTGAAAATCAAGAGCTAAAAGATATTACAGAGTCAATGTATGAAGTAATGAATAATCGTTATTCCGCTTATGAAGATCTTAATGGTGCTTACACGGAATCTTTAAAATTAGAACAAGAGCTATATGAGTTACTTCAGCAAGAAGATCTTGAGCAAGATAGATTAACAGATCAAATTAATTCAATTAATGAAAGCTATGAACAAGTGCTTCATTCCAATGAAGCATTTAATAACTACACAGTTGAATACAATGAATTTAAGAAAGAATTTTATGAAACGGCAGATATAGCAGTTTCATTTGAGGAATAAAATTTAAAAACAGACCTATAAACAAGCAGTTTGGGTCTGTTTTTTCATGCAAATTTTATGCTTATGGTAGCTGCACTTGAAAAAGTGACTGTTGGATAGTATATATAAACTGTGGATTAGTGTATTTAAATGGATTGTGCGTCTACTCGATCCGGAAATATACTTCGCTAGTATATGGAATTAATAAAAACGATATCGATGCGCTCCCGGACGGCGATTATTGCACATACTTGAAGAAAACAGCCGAGAAGTTAGTTCGCAGTTTCTTTCAACTTTACTATTGCAAAAAACATAACAAGGAATAGTGATTGAATTGTTCTAAGGCAATTTTACGTTCGCGGAATCTTGATACTTGTGATTGCAAATACAGCTTTTCCCGATATGTAAGGCTTTAGAGTTCGTAATGAACTGCTTCGACAAACTTAAACTTAATAATAGATACAGTTTAATAGTACAGTTCGAAAGCTATATTATAACAGTTAGATCTTGTTGTTCATCAAATACCTCCGCTTAAAATGTAAATCCTTTCATTTGCTTGAAATGTATAAGCAAACCTGTTGACCGAATATAAAAAATGGGTTACGATCTAGTAGCAAGCTGGATTGTATCAATAAACTTTACATAATTTATGTAACAGGTTATTATTTATTATGGGTTGTGATTATTTATGACCTTAATAGGGTACATCATTAATATATAATTTTTTGTAGAGATTTACCTTATTCTGGGTACGCTAGGAAAGACAATAATATTAAGGGTATAAAGAAAGGAAGAGGTGAACCATTTTGAAATATGTACTTGATAATGTTGAAAGTCAGTTCGAAATGTTCCAGATTCTAAATGAAGATGGGAAAATTGTGAATAAAAATAGTATGCCAGATCTATCGGATGAGGAATTGAAAGAGCTTATGCGTCGTATGGTTTATACACGTATCCTTGATCAGCGCTCAATTGCCCTAAACCGTCAAGGTCGCTTAGGTTTCTATGCTCCAACAGCAGGTCAGGAAGCTTCACAACTAGGAAGTCAATTTGCGCTGGAAAAAGAGGACTTTATTTTACCTGGTTATCGTGATGTTCCACAGTTAATTTGGCAAGGTCTACCATTATATCAAGCCTTTTTATTCTCGAAAGGACATTTTCACGGAAACCAATTCCCAGATGATTTACACGCACTAAGCCCACAAATTATTATTGGTGCACAATATGTTCAAGCGGCTGGTGTTGCTTTAGGAATCAAAAAGCGCGGCAAGAAAAATGTTGCGATCACATACACAGGTGATGGTGGTACTTCGCAGGGTGATTTCTATGAAGGAATTAACTTTGCAGGTGCATATAAAGCGCCAGCAATTTTCATTGTACAAAATAACCGCTTTGCTATTTCTGTTCCAGTAGAGAAACAAACAAATGCGAAGACATTAGCACAAAAGTCTGTTGCAGCTGGTATTGAAGGAATTCAAGTTGATGGTATGGACGTGTTAGCAGTTTACGCAGCAACGCAAGCAGCCCGCGAACGTGCAATCAATGGCGATGGACCTACTTTAATTGAGACACTAACATACCGCTTCGGTCCTCATACAATGTCTGGTGATGATCCAACCCGTTATCGTACAGAAGACATGGATAACGAATGGGAAAAAAGAGATCCACTTGTTCGCTTCCGCAAGTTCTTAGAAAGCAAAAAGCTATGGACGGAAGAAGATGAAAACAAAGTAATTGAAGAAGCAAAAGAAGATATTAAGCAGGCGATTAAACAAGCGGAACAACAACCAAAACAAAAGGTTACAGATTTAATCGGTAATATGTTTGAAGAACTTCCATCTAACCTACAGGAGCAAATGGAAATTTATAAAGAGAAGGAGTCGAAGTAAATCATGGCACAAATGACAATGATTCAAGCAATTACAGATGCAATGCGCGTTGAATTAAAAAATGATGAAAACGTGCTTGTGTTTGGTGAAGATGTTGGTCAAAACGGTGGAGTATTCCGCGCTACAGAAGGTTTGCAGGATGAATTCGGTGAAGACCGTGTATTCGACACTCCTCTTGCAGAATCAGGAATTGGTGGTCTGGCGATTGGGCTTGCATTACAAGGTTATCGCCCGGTTCCGGAGATTCAATTCTTTGGTTTCGTATATGAAGTAATTGATTCTATTAGTGGACAAATGGCTCGTATGCGTTACCGTTCTGGTGGACATCATACAGCACCAATTACAGTTCGTGCTCCATTTGGTGGAGGTGTGCACACACCTGAAATGCACGCTGATTCTCTCGAAGGATTAATGGCACAGCAACCAGGTCTTAAGGTTGTTATTCCATCAACTCCATATGAAGCAAAAGGATTGTTAATCTCAGCAATTCGCGATAATGATCCAGTTATTTTCTTAGAGCATATGAAGCTTTACCGTTCTTTCCGTGGTGAGGTTCCGGAAGGGGAATACACTGTAGAAATTGGGAAAGCAGATGTGAAAAAAGAAGGAAATGACGTTACATTAATTGCTTACGGTGCAATGGTACATGCATGTCTTAAAGCAGCAGAAGAACTTGAAAAAGACGGAATCAGCGCAGAAGTAATCGATTTACGTACTGTATCACCAATTGACTATGATACGGTTTTAGAATCTGTGAAGAAAACAAGCCGTGCAGTTGTTGTGCAAGAAGCACAACGTCAAGCAGGGGTAGCAGCGAATGTAGTTGCTGAAATTCAGGAAAGAGCAATTTTGCATCTTGAAGCACCTGTATTACGAGTAGCGGCAGCAGATACGGTTTATCCGTTCTCGGACGCTGAAGAGGTTTGGTTACCAAACCATCAAGATATTATTGAAAAAGTAAACACTGTAATTAATTTTTAAATAGAAGACAGGAGGTAAGATGTATGGCATTTGAATTTAAATTCCCAGATATCGGGGAAGGTATTGCTGAAGGCGAAATTGTAAAATGGTTCGTTAAAGATGGCGATGAAATAAAAGAGGACGACGTACTATGCGAAGTTCAAAATGATAAAGCTGTTGTTGAGATTCCTTCACCAGTAGAAGGAACAATCAAAAAGATACATGTTGCAGAAGGTGAGGTAGCAAATGTAGGAAACGTATTTGTTACCATTGATGCTGAAGGTTATGAGTCTGATGATAGTGGTCAGGAAGAAGCGGCAGCTGACAAACAAGCAACAGAGGAGCCTGCAAAGGAAGCTCCAAAAGATGCTAAAGAAGAACCTGCAGAAACAGAAGGTAAACGAGTTATTGCAATGCCTTCTGTAAGAAAATACGCTAGAGAAAACAACGTAACTATTGAAGCAGTTAGTGGCACTGGTAAAAATGGTCGTATCCTAAAAGCTGATATTGACAGCTTCCTAAGTGGTGACCAACCGGCAACACAAACGGAACAAACAACTGAAGAAGCAGTTGATACGCAAGCTGCAAAACCAGCTGCAGTTCCAACTGGCAGCTACCCAGAAACTCGCGAGAAGATGACAAATATCCGTAAATCAATCGCGAAAGCAATGGTTAACTCTAAATCAAAAGCACCACATGTAACGTTGATGGATGAAATCGATGTAACAGAGCTTGTTGCACACCGTAAGAAGTTTAAAGCAGTTGCAGCTGAACAAGAAATTAAATTAACGTACTTACCATATGTTGTGAAAGCACTTGTGTCGGCGTCTAAAAAATTCCCAATTCTAAACTCATGGATTGACGATTCAACAGACGAGATTGTTCAAAAGCATTACTATAATATCGGTATCGCTGCTGATACAGACAAAGGATTACTTGTACCTGTTGTAAAAGATGCTGATAAGAAATCCATCTTTGAAATTTCAGCTGAGATAAATGAATTGGCAGGAAAAGCTCGTGATGGTAAACTAAAACCAGATGAGATGAAAGGGGCTTCTAACACAATTTCAAACATTGGTTCAGCAGGTGGGCAATGGTTTACACCAGTATTGAATTACCCTGAAGCTGTAATTCTTGGAATTGGTCGTATTGCCGAGAAGCCAATTGTTCGTGATGGGGAGGTTGTCGTTGCTCCAGTTCTTGCTTTATCTCTAAGCTTTGATCATCGTATCGTTGATGGTGCAACTGCACAGCTAGCTTTAAACCAAATTAAACGATTACTAAATGATCCACAATTAATTATGATGGAGGCGTAGGTAATGGTAGTAGGAGATTTTCCGGTAGAAGTAGATACACTGGTTGTTGGAGCAGGTCCTGGTGGTTATGTTGCTGCTATCCGTGCTGCACAATTAGGACAAAAAGTGACGATTGTTGATAAAGGTGCTTTAGGGGGAGTTTGTCTAAATGTTGGATGTATTCCATCAAAAGCATTGATTCAAGCGGGTCATTTGGCAGAAAGTGCAAAAGGCTCTGAAGAACTAGGAATCAAATCAGAAGGTGTGACAATTGACTTTTCCAAGGTTCAAGAGTGGAAAGGCAGCGTTGTTAACAAATTAACATCTGGTGTTGAAGGCCTTCTTAAAGGGAATAAAGTAGACATCGTAAAAGGGGAAGCATATTTCGTAGATAAAAACACTGCGAAAGTTATGGACGATAAGTCTTCTCAAACATATAAATTCAAACATTGTATCGTTGCAACTGGTTCATCACCAATTGAAATTCCAACATTCAAATTTTCAGATCGTGTACTCGATTCAACAGGAGCTTTGAACTTGAAAGAAGTTCCTAAGAAATTAGTGGTTATTGGTGCTGGATATGTTGGAAGTGAGCTAGGTTCTGCTTATGCAAACTTCGGAACAGAAGTTACTTTCCTTGAGGGTGCAAAAGATATCCTAAGTGGATTTGAAAAGCAAATGACACAGCTTGTTAAAAAGCGCTTGAAGAATAAAGGTGCTACAATCATCACTGAAGCGATGGCTAAAGGTGTTGAAGAGTCAGCTGACGGTGTGAAAGTTACGTATGAAGCTAAAGGAAAAGAAGAAACAATTGAAGCAGATTACGTACTTGTAACGGTTGGCCGTCGTCCGAACACAAGTGAAATCGGCTTAGAACAAGCTGGAATTGAGCTTGATGAAAAAGGACTTGTTAAAATCGATAAACAATGTCGTTCTTCTGTAGACAATATATTCGCCATCGGTGATATTGTTGCAGGTCCTCCGCTTGCTCATAAAGCATCCTATGAAGGAAAAATTGCTGCTGAAGTAATTGCTGGAGAAAAATCTGAAATCGATTATCTTGGTGTGCCAGCCGTAGCATTTACAGATCCAGAACTTGCAACTGTTGGAATGACAGAAAAAGACGCAAAAGATGCTGGTTATGATGTGAAAGTAGGGAAATTCCCATTTGCTGCAAATGGTCGTGCGTTGTCCTTAAACAATAGTGACGGATTCTTGAAATTAATCAGCCGTAAAGAAGATGGCTTAGTAATTGGTGGCCAAATTGCTGGTCCAAATGCGAGTGATATGATTTCGGAAATCGGACTTGCTATTGAAGCAGGAATGACTGTTGAAGATATCGCATTAACTATCCATGCTCATCCAACGTTAGGTGAGATTACAATGGAAGCTGCAGAAGTGGCACTTGGAACTCCAATTCATATGTTATAAGATATTGAATATGAACGTTATTAAAAAGGATGCCTTTTAGTTTAAGGCATCCTTTTTATCTTCTTCTAAAGTGACCTCTAGCTGCTCCATAATTTCATCTTTGGGCATGTTGCGAGATAGCTGTGCAACCGTCTGACCATTTTTTTGAATGATAAGAGTAGTACCTTTTGTGTCTAAGGGTATATCCATTTCTGTGGGATCGATTTCAACCATTTTTGCATCTGCAAATTCATAAGGGTATTCTGCTTTTAAATCAATAATGGCATCAATGTATATTTCATCAATTTCTTCAATTGATTCTTCTGGGATAATCATGACATTATATTCCGTCGGATTAAACGAAATAGCCTCAACGACTTCGTCTTTAGACTGACAACCTGTAAGTAAAATTAGTAGGGTAGAAATCATCAATAAGAACTTGTTCATCAACTTTTATTCACTTCCTCATTGTGAATTTATCTCATGACAATGTAAAGATAGTTTATCAAATGAATAGTGCACTTTAGATAATGTTATCGAACTGTTATTAAAATGAAAATCTATTGTCGGAAATTGTAAACATGAAGCAACATTGTTTGGGGTATATAATAGAAGTGGATTATATTGGTATATCGTGAAGTCATTTCCTATTTGGTTTGTACAGGAATATTTTTCGATCGGAAATGACAGTTGTTTCACGAATGCTTTATACTAAATCTAGTAATCTATTCTTACAGCTAGGAGGAGGTTCTACATATGAAACGTATTACATTCTTTATCCTTGTTATTGGTTTTGCAATTCTATCAGCCTGTGCAAGCGATACAGAAACGACGAGTCAGGGAAAATCACCATCTGCAAATGGAGAAAATGAAGAGCAGAATCAGACAGCAGAGAACGAAAAACAAGGTGAGGATGAGGTGAAGGAAGAAGAATCTGAAGAAGAGAAGGCTACGGACGAGCCTTCTATTGAAGCCCAGTATACAATTTCGGAAAATTGGTCAGTAATTCCAATAGAAGCAGAAACGAATGAAGATGTTGTCTTGTTGACAATTGATGATGCGCCTGATAAGTATGCTGTTGAAATGGCCAAAACATTAAAAGAATTAGATGCTGGGGCGATCTTCTTTGTAAATGGACATTTTATTGATACACCTGAAGAAGAGGAAATGCTCAAAGAAATTCATGAAATGGGCTTTATGATTGGAAATCATACGTTTACACATGCAACATTACCAGAGATATCTGAAGAAGAACAGAAAGAGGAGATTATAAGTCTAAGTGATCGTATAGAAGAGATTATTGGTGAACGTCCGTTATTCTTCCGAGCCCCGCACGGTGCTAATACAGAATATTCAATTCAAGTTGCCGAAGAAGACGGTATGACAGTAATGAACTGGACGTACGGCTATGATTATTTCGAGCCTTATATGAATGCGGAAAAGCTTACGGAAGCAATGATTTCAGGAGAAGGGCCAGAGGTGGATGTACCGTATTCATTATTGAAACCGGGAGCGAATTTACTCATGCATGATCGGGAATGGACAGCTCAAAGCTTACCGAGCATTGTCGAAGGCTTAAGAGAAAAAGGGTACGAGATAGTTGACCCAACACTTATCGAAACAAAATGAAGGGTAATTAATAAACCAGTTACAAACCTTACTGAATTCAATCATGAGAAGTTCAGATTTAACGTATAATGGACACAACCATAAGCCTTCATACATATGGTTGTGTTTTTTTTTTTATGAATTTTAGAAGGAATAGCAATAAGTCCTCTTATTCAATGGGATATCTCTAAATATGTTATACTAATTAACTATTGACTCTTATAATGTGTCATATTATAATATGAATATGTTATCAATAAAGTTGGAAAAGGGGATGACTTAATGGGTACAATAATTTGTCAAGATTGCCAACAAGTTATTGAAGATTACGAAGATGAAAAAGTAACAACTCTTTACGGTACATGTCCTACTTGTGATAAAAAATAATACAATTATAGGCTAAGCTACATTATATAGTGTAGCTTATTTTTTTGCATATACAGGGAAACGGTAAACGAACAGGTTAATTAATTCCCGTTTACCAAATAGAAGTAGATATGTATTATAATAAGTATCACGGAAAAACTTATTGATATAGGTCTATATGCACATAAGGTATAATGAGGTGAATAAGAATAATGAGTTATGAGTACCCGATAGATGAGACGTGGTCAACGGAAGAGATCATAGATGTTGTGAATTTTTATTCACTTGTGGAAAAAGCTTACGAAAAAAAAGTAAGTCGCGAAGAAATTCTATTGCTGTATCGTAGATTTAAACAGATCGTACCTTCAAAAAGCGAGGAAAAGAAGCTGTTTACAGCATTCGCAGACTCATCAGGCTATTCGTGTTACCATACTGTCAAAAAAGCGAGAGATTCAGCCGACGACTTTATTAAAATGTAATAATGCTGGTATTACCGTTTAGAAAAGCAAAGACCTTATTCACATACAGGTGAATAAGGTCTTTTTTTCTTAAGGTTTTTGTAACGGGTAAGATCAGCTAGTTACGAGATTGTAGTGCTAATTGATAAAATGGGAGTAAGGTATGAAAGGTTCGTTTCGCTGTATCGACTAAATCTCCTCCATTTGCAGCTAAATCACTTTCAGATGGAACATGAATTCCGATTAAAAACTCCGCTTTTTTTACATCTCTAAAGCGTTCGAGATGTTTCATCTCCAAATCCTGAAGCGTTATGGAATCTTTGCTCATATGATCTAAAGAAACAACGAAATTGTCTGGAAGCTGTTTAATTTTATCAAATGCTGAAATAAACGATTTCGCAATTTCTTGTTTATTTGGTAATTCGTAAATTAGTGCTAGCCACATAAATAGATGATCATCAAACAAACCTATTTGAAAGTGTGGGTGTTTTTTGTATCCTCGTTTATTATCTGCTATTGCCAGCCAGGTATCCTTTGGGGGATTTACGGTTCTCCTTGCGTGTTTAGCAATATGTAAATACATTTCATTTCCTAATTGTGCTGCTACATAGTCAGCGAGTTCAGATCCGATTTCTTGGAACTTCGGCTGAATTCTTGTTTGGATTGCTTCCATTCTTTCATCAAGACCATCTATCGTAAATGTTTCAAAATCTTCACGTCTAAATCCTTGAAAAGTCAAAAGTTTCATTCCTTCCTTCATGCATGTTATTTATAATAATTATTATTAAATATAGAAGGTTGTAAGTCAAGTTATACATACTTATTGATTCTGTAACAGAAAACATTGGCAATATGGTGTGAAAGCTTTAAATGTTAAGTTTCAACCCTCTGTGATCAGGCTTTAAAGAGAACTGAAATTCTCAGTTATGTTTAAAAAGGCTAAAAACGGGAAATGATAATAAAAATAATCATTAATTTCAGAAAAGCTATGAACAATATAATTTCCAAGTCATAAAATAAAGAAAACACATGAAACTGATAAAACAAGCTCTGAGAAAGGAAGTGGCGAAGTTGAAATATGTTATGGAAGCGTTAAGGAGAAAAGAGGCTGAAGAGCGACTGCCTGTTATCCGAATGGAGATTGATTATGAGCTGGTAACGCTTTATGATGCGATGCAAGCTAATGATAAAGTTTCAATTATTAAAGCTAAGGAACGTCTAGAGGATTTAAGGAAACAGATGTTACAAATTGAAAATGAGCACGCTTAATAACTGACCTCAATATGTATTGGAAGCATTAGGAAATACTCGAATACATATTGGGGTCATTCATATACAATGACGGGGTCCCTTCATTTTGTTACAATTGGAATTATAATCATAATAGTGGAGGGCGTACATATGGATAAAGCGATTCGCAATGACATATATGATCAAGCTGTAAAATGGGTGTTGGAAGCAGGGACGATCATTCGAGATGAAATGAATGCTCCATTGAACATTGAAACGAAATCAAATCCAAATGATCTTGTTACGGTATTGGACAAACGTATAGAAGCGTTCTTTGTTCAGAACATAAAGGAAAAATATAGCAATCATTTTATTATTGGAGAAGAGGGCTATGGTGATTCCGTTACATCTCTTGATGGAACAATTTGGATTATTGATCCAATTGACGGCACCATGAATTTTGTTCATCAAAGAAGAAACTTTGCAATATCTGTTGGCGTATATCAAGATGGTATTGGTGAAATCGGAATTATTTATGATGTGATGTCAGATGTGCTGTACCATGCGAAAAAGGGCGAAGGAGCTTACAAAAATAATCAGCAGTTACCTCAGCTTACTTCAGATGTTAAATTAACAAATGCAATTATAGGAATGAACCATTTTTGGTTGTGTGAGAATAGACTTATAGATGAAAAAACGATGCAGAATTTTGTGAAGAAGGTACGAGGCACGAGAACGTATGGATCTGCTGCATTAGAGTTTGCTTATACGGCAGAAGGAATTGAAAACGGATATTTATCCATCGGACTCGCGCCGTGGGATGTAGCAGCTGGTATTGTCATTGTGAATGAAGTTGGCGGTGTGACGAGTGATATAGATGGAAATGAAGTGAATATGCTTGAAAAAACATCGATACTTACTTGTAATCCGATCTTGAAGGACGAAATAATAACCTTTATCCGAAATGGAAGAAAGTGACGGGATTTTCGTCACTTTCTTTTTTTCTTTAATGATAAACCATAACCGAAAATTGCAAATCCGAGTATTAGGAATAATAAAATAAACCAAATATTGCGGAAAGCGATAGCGAGTCCAACAAGAAAGAACATCGCAACAACAAGAATAGCTAATAAAAGCATAGGAACATTAATATTCTTCATTTAAGCACCTCTATTTCAATAAATAGTATATATGAAAAAAACGTTTTCTTCAAAAAAAGTTAGACTGATAGAGAATACTATTTTTCGTGGCTGTACAAATATAAATTAAAATATGACCTTACGCTTGTTAGTGGCAGGAATATAAAAGATTTAGTATGATAATAGAAGAGCTTAGTGAATATTGGGGGATACATATGGATGGCTTTAGGTTTGTATTTGATTTTGTAGTAGAAAAAAATGGTGTAGAGAATATATTTTGGATATTTTATGTAATGAATTTTATTCTTTGTGCAATTGCTTATGAACTTGGGTTTGCTCGTAAATTGCCACCGCTAAAAAAGCTTTTTGTTTATATTTTATTGTTAATTGGAACCTATATATTAACAATATTTACTACTGTAATGCGTATGCCAACAATTGAAAGCCTTATCGTTATTATTTTTATATTGGCAGTATATAGAATTAGACTTCATTACCAGAGAAAAGCAGATAATAAATAAAAAACGCCAATTTTGGCGTTTTTTTATTAGAGGAAACGATAAACTTTAAAAAATTGGAAATAGACTACAAGTACTGGTCCACTTTTTTATTTTCGCGATAAAGTCTAAAATTTCCTGTAGAAAGTCTTTCGTTAGTTTTAACCTCAATTCGGCCATAGCAACTATTACACAGATACATATATATTCTTCTGTTTCTTAGTCGTTTTGCTTGAAGGCAATAATCTTCAATTTCTTCCACTTTATCACAAAGAGAGCACTTTACTTGCATTCTTTCACCTCTTACTTCAAAAAATAATCTGTATTTAAAAACTTCTTGTAAGTAGTATATCACAAGATATTCACTTTAGTAGGAGATCTTTTATGTTTGATAAGAACTATTCGGGGGAAGATAAGTATAAACTTAACAATATCTATTTAAAATGAAAGGAAGATTTCATGAAAAAAAGATATGTATTATCAGCAGTAGGAGCACTAGGTGCAGGAGTAGCAGGTTACTATTTAAAGGATGAACAAAATCGTAATAAAATTAAAGAGGCTGCAAACGTTGTTGCATCGAAGTTTAAACAAAATTCGCATTCGGATGACCATGATCATACATTTGAAAGCTCAGGTGTACCGGATCAATTAGAGGAGAAAGATTTAGAACAGCTAGAAAATTCCAAAATGGTATCAGAAGGATCACAGTTTGGTGTACAGTATTACAATGAAAAGAAAGAAGAAAACACTTCACGTAACCAAGAAATATAAGGTAACCCAGGCTTCTATAAGAAGCCTGGGTTTTATTCTGCACGATTGTCATGGTGATTAGATTGTTCACCTTCGATATCATCCAGCTTTTGTTGCTCTTCATCAGATAATATTTCTTTGTTTTGGTCTGGTTCGGCAGGTGGGTTGTTCATGATTGGAAATTCAGGCATATAGCGACCTACAATCGCTGCAAGTTCATCTACAAAGCCTTGAACAGGATGGCCTTGTGCCATTTTGTCTCCCATTCCCCTAATCCTCTCCATAACATCAGCATCGGCTACTACGATAGCTGTTTTTCCATATGGATCATGATAGAGTGCTTCGGAAACAGAATATTTAATTGTTCCTACCCGTGATCGATCAAGATCTTTATCAACATCAATCCCAACCACAGTGTAAGGACCAGCGACAATTGCAGCAGCATCATCCACACTTGGAACATCGCTAGCTACATTGGCTAGATGATTTGCAATTTCGGTATTGCTTAAATCTTCAAGTTTTGTTGGGTCTGAGTTTTTAACTTGGACTAATTGATTGTTTTCTTGTTCTTCTGCCAATGGGGGATCCTCCTGTTGTCCACATGCTGCCAGGAGTATAATTCCAACCAAAAATAATAATGTAAAATGCGGCTTCATTCAGCATTCCTCCTAATTATAGTAGCTGATGCCCTTATTTTGGTTAGAATAAATGAAAATATACAGTGAAGGATATAATTATATTGGTTGGCAGGAAAGTAAGTATAAAACTTTCTTACTGCGTATATGCAACATCGCAAGAAATTGGCGAATACGATTTTTTCTAATGAAAAAAATCTGCAATGCATGCAGATTTTTAGTGAATGATAATTTGTTTTATATTGGTTATTGGCTTGTCTTTATTTGATCCATCTTGGTAGAAAAAGTGAACAGGACCATTTTCTTTAATTGGTTTTCCGTCAATCGCAAAAAGAAAGTAGCCATTTTCGAGGTCAGCTATTGATATTTCCGTTTCTACCTCATCTGATACTAAAATAGCGTGCGTTGCACTGGCTTTAACTTCTGCATTTTTTATGAAATCATGCAATGGCATGACATAGGAATTTTTTAAAATTGTTTCTCCTTCTAATTTTGAGATACTCCTGTTTACAGGAGGACGATTCATTTTAACATCAAAAACTTCTCGGTTGAATCGTTGAGATGCTAATTCTAAATCATCAACTTCTTCCGAATTCCTGCCCTTGTCGGAAAAAGCGTCGCTCAGCAATATTTTTCTATCATCGAAAATCCATACGGTAGGATCTAAAGTGATGGAATAGAAAACGTTTCCCATAATCGGTACAATCATTATTTCACCCCTAATTCTGTATCTTCATCAAGAATAGCAGACATAAACAAATATTTCACCTGTAAAGAATTATTTTTTATAAAAATTTTACGCTTTTGTTTGCATTTTCTTGTAGCTAACGCTAATATAATATACAAAGAAGTCTTTCTAACGGAGGGGATTTTATTGATGCCAGAGGCGACTATTGATCACCGTGAAAAAGCCCATGCCCTTCTTAAGGCTGACGCTGACAACATATTACGACTAATTGAAGTTCAAATAGAGAATTTAACGATGCCACAATGTCCAGTCTACGAAGATGTTTTGGACACGCAAATGTTTGGTCTCTCGAGGGAAATTGATTTTGCTGTGCGTCTAGACTTAATCAGCGAGAACGAAGGAAGAGCACTTCTTGAAAATCTTGAGAAGAAGCTTAATATATTGCATGAAGCTTCACAAAATTCGGTTTGATTAAGCAGTCCATTGTATTGGCTTAATGATGTGATGTGACAAAGCAAAACTTTGCCAGTAAGTAAGCGGCAAGGTTTTTTTGTTTAATTGTAAGGAATATAAAGGAATTTAAATAGGAATTTATAGGTGAATTTGAAAAAATAATAACAATTTAGAAGACGCGACTTACAAAAATGTGTTATAGTTATTTAAATTTCTTTTCATCGATACTTAAAGTTCGTGTTTGAAAAAAGAGGATAAAAGGACCGAGAAGTTCGAGGCGGCGCAAGACCTGGAATCCGCAGGGTTTGTTGACTCGACTTTCGACACAGGAAGTGTCAGAAGTTAGTTAGTCGATGTTCCTCCGATCTTGATGTGTCATTTTTACCGAACTTTTTGAACAACCTCTTAAAAAACATATGGTTGGGAGAAGTAGGATGCTTAAGAGATTAAAAGACTACGATTTTACCTTAATGATTACACCAATACTATTAGCTGGGTTTGGAATTGTTATGATTTATAGCGCGAGTATGGTGACAGCTGTTGTGGAAGGAAATGAAAGTACCCATTATTTAATACGTCAATCGATTTGGTTTGTAGTCGGAATGATAGGTTTTATCATCTGTAGTATATTTCCATACAAATACTATCAGAAGCTAATGAAGTTTATTATTTTGTTTATTGTAATCTTGCTTGTTGCTGTGCTTATTTTCGGAAATTCCGTAAATAACGCGAAATCATGGTTCCAGATTGGTCCAGCTAGTATGCAGCCGGCTGAATTTGCGAAGCTCGGTCTGATTATGTATTTGGCTTCCATCTATTCGAAGAAACAAGCATACATAAGTCAGTTTAATACAGGTGTATTACCACCGCTCATACTTACCGGGATTATTTTAGGATTAATTGTTCTTCAACCAGATATCGGAACCGCATCGATTATTTTCTTGATTGCTTGTACTGTTATATTTAGTTCAGGAATACGATTAAAGCACTTATCAATCTTAATCGCTATCGGTGTTGGATTAGCTATATTAGCAGTGCCTTTTTTAGTGACTGATGAAAGGTTGTCTCGATTTACAGGAGCTTACCAGCCTTTTGCAACACCAGATTCTGATGGGTATCAATTAATCCAATCCTATGTAGCAATTGGTGTTGGGGGATTAACTGGGGAAGGACTAGGTCAAAGCGTACAAAAGTTAGGCTATCTGGTGGAAGCTCATACGGATTTCATTATGGCGATTGTAGCAGAAGAGCTAGGTTTTATTGGCGTACTTATTGTGTTAGGAATGCTAGCAATCATTGTATTGCGTGGTATTTTTATAGCTAGAAAATGCAATGATAGTTTCGGAGCATTACTAGCATTAGGAATTTCTTCCATGGTTGGAATTCAAACATTTATTAACCTTGGATCTATTAGTGGACTGCTACCGATTACCGGTGTACCACTTCCGTTTGTTAGTTATGGAGGCTCATCACTTCTCATCATGTTAATCTCAATGGGAATTCTTAACAATATTGCAAGTGCTGTTAAGAAGCAAGAAATTGATGGAACAAAAGAGAAGTCGAATGTAGAAAGAAAAACGATTAATTATAACAGGAGTGATAGAAGATGGCAGAATTAAAACAGATCAAAAAAGTACTGGTTGCTAACCGAGGAGAGATTGCAATTCGGGTGTTTCGGGCTTGCACAGAACTAAACATCCGTACTGTAGCGGTTTATTCGAATGAAGATTCCGCGTCCTTTCATCGTTTTAAAGCAGATGAAGCATATTTAATCGGTAAAGGAAAAAAGCCAATCGATGCTTACTTAGATATTGAAGGAATTATTGATCTTGCAAAAGAAGTACAAGTTGATGCGATTCATCCTGGCTATGGTTTTTTATCGGAAAATATTAACTTTGCAAGACGTTGTGAAGAAGAGGGAATTATCTTTATTGGACCTACTAGCGAACATTTAAACATGTTTGGAGATAAAGTAAAAGCAAGAGAGCAAGCGGAGATAGCGAATCTACCGATTATTCCTGGTAGTGGCGGTGCTATAGCAACTGTCCGAGATGTTGAAGCTTTTGGAGAGGAACACGGATATCCAATTATCATTAAAGCATCATTAGGCGGTGGTGGACGTGGTATGCGAATTGTTCGTGATGCAAATGAAGTCCGCGAGGCATACGATCGTGCTAAGTCCGAAGCAAAAGCTGCTTTTGGGAATGATGAAATATATGTAGAGAAATTCATTGAAAATCCTAAACATATCGAAGTACAAATCCTTGGAGATCAGCATGGAAATATTGTTCATCTTCATGAAAGAGATTGTTCTGTACAGCGCAGACATCAAAAAGTAATCGAAGTTGCGCCAAGTTTGTCTCTTTCAGATGACTTACGAGAACGCATTTGTAATGCTGCAGTTGACTTGATGAAAAATGTAGGTTACATAAATGCTGGAACTGTTGAATTCCTTGTTACGAATGATGATTTTTATTTTATTGAAGTTAACCCCCGTGTACAGGTAGAACATACTATCACAGAAATGATTACTGGTATTGACGTTGTTCAAACACAAATTAAAGTGGCAGACGGATACAGCCTGCATGATGAATCTGTTGGAGTACCAGCACAAGAAGAAATTACAATTCACGGTTATGCAATCCAGTCCAGGATTACGACAGAGGATCCACTGAATAACTTTATGCCAGATACGGGTAGAATTAATGCATACCGTAGTGGTGGAGGTTTTGGTGTACGGCTAGATGCTGGAAATGCCTATCAAGGTGCAGTCATATCACCGCATTATGATTCTTTACTAGTTAAAGTTTCAACGTGGGCATTGACCTTTGAGCAAGCTGCAATTAAAATGGTGCGAAATTTAAAGGAATTCCGAATTCGTGGTATTAAAACGAATATCCATTTCTTGGAAAATGTAA
The DNA here is from genome assembly GCF_037969805.1 of Oceanobacillus sp. FSL W7-1304. Taxonomy (NCBI): domain Bacteria; kingdom Bacillati; phylum Bacillota; class Bacilli; order Caryophanales; family Bacillaceae; genus Oceanobacillus; species Oceanobacillus sp. FSL W7-1304. The sequence goes on from NZ_CP150211.1 coordinate 42,456, forward strand.
TTTTGCATGAGAAATTCATGTCTGGTCAATATGACACAACATTTATTGATAATACACCAGAGCTATTCGTCTTTCCGAAACGTAAAGACCGTGGCACAAAGATGCTTACCTATATTGCGAATACAACGCTCAATGGGGCAGAGGGGATTACGAAAAAGAAAAAGCCTGAATTTTCGCCATTACTTATTCCAGAAGTAGATTCTCATCAAGAAATCCCTGCTGGAACGAAACAAATTTTAGATGAAAAAGGCCCAGAAGGGTTAGCACAGTGGTTGAAGGATCAGAAGGAAGTATTATTAACAGATACTACATTCCGTGATGCCCACCAATCACTACTTGCAACAAGGATTAGAACGACGGACTTGCTGCATATTGCTGAACCGACTGCGCGTTTATTACCAAATCTCTTTTCTGTCGAGATGTGGGGCGGAGCTACGTTCGATGTAGCATATCGTTTCCTAAAAGAAGATCCATGGACTAGACTGCTCGCTCTACGTGAGAAAATGCCAAATGTACTATTCCAAATGCTATTACGTTCGAGCAATGCTGTAGGGTATAAAAACTATCCAGATAATTTAATTCGCGAATTTGTAGAGAAGAGTTCCAATGCAGGTATTGATGTTTTCCGTATTTTCGATAGCTTGAATTGGGTTGAGGGAATGAAGCTGGCAATTGAATCGGTTCGTGAAAATAACAAAATTGCAGAGGCGACAATTTGTTATACTGGCGATATACTCGATAAAGGTCGGGAAAAATATGATATTAATTACTACAAAAACATGGCGAAAGAGCTGGAACAATCTGGAGCCCATATTTTAGGGATTAAAGATATGGCTGGATTGTTAAAACCAGAAGCAGCCTATCAGTTGATATCTAGCCTTAAAGAAACGATCGATCTTCCAATCCATCTTCATACACATGATACGAGTGGAAACGGTGTTTATACGTATGCTAGAGCAATCGATGCAGGAGTAGATGTGGTCGATGTTGCTACTGGTTCGATGTCGGGATTAACTTCACAACCTAGTGCGCAGACACTTTATCATGCACTAGAAGGAAGCGCACGCGGGCCACAGGTTGATATTAATGCATATGAAGAAATATCACATTATTGGGAAGGCATTAGAGAATACTATCAGGATTTTGAAAGTGGAATGAAAGCACCACATACAGAAATTTATTTCCATGAAATGCCTGGAGGTCAATACAGTAATCTAAAACAGCAAGCGAAGGCTGTTGGACTTGGAAATCGTTGGAATGAAGTCAAAACAATGTTCCGCAAAGTTAATGACATGTTTGGAGACATTGTAAAAGTAACACCATCTTCAAAAGTAATTGGTGATATGACATTATTTATGGTACAGAACAATTTATCCGAAGCAGATATTTATGAAAAAGGACATTCAATTGATTTCCCGGATTCTGTTATTGAGTTTGCGCAAGGGTATATTGGTCAGCCATATCAAGGCTTCCCAGAAAAATTGCAGGAGATTATTCTTAAGGGGAGAAAAGCAATTACGGTTCGACCTGGGGAATTATTAGAATCAATTGATTTTGAGGGCTTAAGAGACGAACTATTTAAATCATTGGATCGACAAGTAACTAGCTTTGATCTGATTGCCTATGCATTATATCCAAAAGTGTTTATGGATTATCATAATTTCTGTGAAAACTATGGTGATATGTCTGTGTTAGATACACCTACGTTCTTCTACGGAATGAACTTAGGTGAAGAAATTGAAGTAGAGATAGAAAAGGGAAAAACCTTAATTGTGAAACTTGTTTCTATTTCTGAACCTAAAGATGATGGTACACGAGTTTTCTATTTTGAATTAAATGGACAATCGCGTGAAATCAGAGTAAGAGATAACGGTGTTGAGTCCTTGCTTTCAACAAGACCAAAAGTCGATAAATCAAATGAAAAGCAAATTGGTGCGACAATGCCAGGAACTGTACTTGCAGTTAATTGTTCAAAGGGAGATTCAGTTGAAAAAGGTGAACACATTTTAACAACGGAGGCAATGAAAATGGAAACAACTATTCAAGCTCCGTATGCAGGTGTCATCAAGGCGATTCATGTAGATGCTGGAGAATCAATTGAAGTGAATGATTTGTTAATTGAGTTTGAATAATATTTGAATGGTAGTGTGTCTCTGATTTAATGAAATTATTATAATCGGAGACTCTCCACTAGCTTTTAATTGTTTTATAGACCCTTTGATGCAATTCAGCAGAAAAGATCTCAAATGTTACTAGAAAAAAGAAAAAACAGGGATGGCTATTTAGCCATTCCTGTTTTTTCTTTTTTAGCACTTCTATTAGAAAGTAGGATGAAATAACTAAGCATTCCAAAGTAGCAGGAGATTACTAATGCGTGCATAAGTGCTACGCCAAGATTAAGTAAAGTAAATATAATCAATGCTCCAAATAGAACCTGCAGGAAAATCAAAAAGAAAGTAATAATCCATCCCCAATACATTACATTGTTGAAACGGTAGTTTTTAATCATATTAAGCATCAGGATAAACGTCCAGATAAATAGTATCCCTGCTGCAAATCGGTGTCCCATTTGTACCCACTGATTAAAATCATAATCAGAAAACGAGAGGGGGGAGGTGTTCGTACAAAATGGCCAGTCACCACAAACAAGATTTGATTCAGTATGCCGTACTAGTGCACCTGTATACACAACAATCATTGTATAAATGGATAGTGCGTAAATATGCAAACGATGACTTTTTTTAATGAATAGCGACTCGGTATGTAATTTCTTATCTAATTCAAAAATTAGCAGCATGAGCAGAAAGACTGCTGCAAACGATACTAAAGATATTCCAAAATGGGCAGCGAGAACAAAATCTGACTGTCCCCAAACAACAGCTGCTGCACCAATTAAAGCTTGCAGGACAATAAAGAAAACAGAAGAAAATGCTAGGAATTTTACTTCTCGAACATGACCAATTTTAATCCAAGATAAAATTGCAAGCGTTAATACAACGATCCCAGCTACTCCAGAAACAGCTCGATGGCTTAATTCAATTACCATTTCAAAAGTGAATTCAGAGGGTATTAATTCACCTTCACAAAGCGGCCAGCTATCTCCACAACCATCCGCTGATCCGGTCTTTGTAACTAATGCTCCTCCTAATAGAAGAAAAAGCATTAAAATTGTTGCAATTAATGATAAGGTTCGTAAAAATTTAATCATACACTCAACAGCCTCACTTCTAATGATTAAAAACTATAATAGGATGTTCAAAAAGTCTGGTAAAAATGACATATTGAGAGCAGGAGACCTTCGACTACGCACCAACACGTTCTGTGTCGAACATCAAAGTCACCATAACACACGCGAGAAGCTCGATGGCGATGGCTTCTACTTAAAAACGCCCACGTCCTGGGGCGACACAGAAGTCAACACATCCTAAGTAAGCCCGATATTGGGGAACTAAGCCGCCTTGAACTTCTTGGTCCTTCATTTTCACCTTTTTAATGCGCACTATAAAAACTTTCAATAGATTAATCATAATAGCAGATTAACTTTTATTGCAACGAAATTAGCTTAGAAACTACTAATTATACGCACAATTGTAATAGTATCATGTTTTACATACGTTTTCACTATGCAAATAAGAAAAAAGCTTGCATTAATTTACGTTGTTTGCTAGAAATAGTATAGGGATGTTCGCTATCATCCTAAAAAAATGAGGTTATACATATTTTCAAGTGGTAGTAACGATCCATGAAAAATTCACTTAATTGTCACATATACATTGAAATTATGTTGTAAACTATTTAGTGAATTGATAAGTTAATTAGATTGTAATTTAATTCCGTGATACAATAAGACTTAGAATCAGAATTCATGGAATGAAGAAGACTTCTGGTTATTTAACGTGTCTTTTTGTCGGGGTTAAAGGGGGGAAATTAATGAATAAAGCGGAAACATCGTATTCTGAAATAATCGGCGATGCAGCATTGACCAACAAGGAAAAAATTGGAGTGTTTCTTAATGAAATAAAAGCGCTTATAAAAATAGGCATTGTAAACTCGAATATGATTACTGTCTTTGCCGGTTTTTGGTTAGCAGTTCATTTTTCGAACTCTTCCTTTATATCCCATTGGGGAACTTTTTTACTCACAATGGTTGGTAGTGTGCTCGTTATTGCTGGTGGCTGTATTATCAATAATTGGTATGATGCAGACATTGATCCTAAAATGAATAGAACTAAGAAACGACCGACAGTTACTGGATTTATATCTTTGAAAACAGCGTTAATTGCTGGGCTTGTAACGACTGCGGTAGGATTAATTATGTTATTGTTTACAACACTATTAGCTGCACTTTTTGCTTTTATAGGATGGTTTGTTTATGTCGTATTGTATACAATGTGGTCAAAGCGTCGTTATACATTAAACACGGCAATCGGAAGTATTTCAGGTGCTATGCCGCCACTAATCGGTTGGGCAGCATTTGATCCTTCGCTGCATATTGTTCCTATTGTTATGTTTTTAATTATGTTTATCTGGCAAACACCGCATTTTCTTGCTTTAGCAATGAAAAAAACCGAAGATTACCGAGCGGCTGGAATACCAATGTTACCTGTCGTGCACGGTTTTGAATTTACAAAACGCCAAATTGTAGTTTATACTGCCTGTCTACTTCCCCTACCATTTTTACTTGCATCACTGGGAACGACTTTTGTTGTTATTGCGGTATTACTTAATATTGGTTGGCTTGTATTAGGGTTTAGAGGCTTCTTTATGAAGGATGATTTGAAATGGGCGAATATCATGTTTATCTATTCTTTAAACTATTTAATTATTTTATTCCCGTTAATGATTATTGTGACATTGCCTATATTTAACTAAACGTTTGTCCTTAAATAAATATATATAAGGAAACAACAAGAAGAAAGAGAGGTATTAATACATGAAAGGTTGGATGGGAAAAACTAAGGCACTATTACTATTTACAATGTTGTCTCTATTTTTGACCGCGTGTGGGAAAGAAAATTTAACTGCACTTGTGCCAAAAGGGTATGGAGCAGAAAGCTCGATGAATTTAATTATTCTCACAACATTAATTATGGTTGGAGTTTTTGTCGTTGTTATGATTATCTACGTTATTGCTTTAGTCCGTTTCCGAAGAAAGAAAGGGCAGGAAGATTTCATTCCAAAGCAAGTAGAAGGGAATCACACATTGGAAACGGTTTGGACAATCATACCGATAGTGCTAGTTTTAATTATGGGTGTACCAACTGTTATTGCTACGTTTGATTTAGCAGATACGTCCAATGCAAGTGAAAACATCAATATTGAGGTTACAGGGAATCAATATTGGTGGCATTTTAATTACGATGGCGAAGAAATCGTAACAAGTCAGGATTTGTATATTCCTACTGGTGAGAGAGTATACCTGAACATGCAGTCCTCAGATGTTATTCACTCGTTTTGGGTACCATCTATTTCAGGGAAAATGGATGTTAGTCCTGAAAACGTAAATACAATGTACATTGAAGCTTTTGAAGAAGGCGTTTACTGGGGGAAATGTGCTGAGCTTTGCGGGCCATCGCACTCATTAATGGACTTTAAAGTAATTGCAGTTAGTCCGGAAGAATATGACCAATGGCTATCTGATATGCAAGCTGTTGATCCTGAGCAAGAGCCGCAGGATACTGTAGCACAAGAAGGTAAAGAATTGTTTGAAGCAAATAACTGTATGGCATGTCATGCTATCGGATCTTCACCTGCTGCAACTGGACCTAATTTAACAAACTTTGGGGACCGTACCACTATTGCTGGTATTTTGGAACCAACAAAAGAAAACCTAATTGATTGGATCATGGATCCTGAGTCAATTAAGCCTGGAAATAAAATGACAGGTGCATATCCGAGCGTTTCAGAAGAAGAGGCAAATAGTATTGCTGAATATTTACTGCAATTAAAACCTTCAGAAATAACACCTGAAAGTGCTGGGAACTAAAAAATATATAATTGGGATGAAAGACACAAAAGGGAGGTTTAAGCTTTGAGTAATGCAGCTACTCAAAAGAGAGCTTTTAGTGCTGTACTATGGGATTACTTGACCACCGTTGACCACAAAAAAGTTGGGATTCTGTACTTAATGGGTGGTGGATTCTTTTTCCTACTAGGTGGACTAGAAGCTCTTATAATTCGAATTCAGTTAATTAAACCTGAGAATGATTTTATTACTGCAGGTTTGTATAATGAAATGATCACGATGCACGGAACAACCATGATATTCCTTGCAGCCACACCATTATTATTTGGTCTTATGAACTATATCATGCCACTGCAAATCGGGGCACGCGACGTTGCTTTTCCATTTTTAAACGCACTCGGATTTTGGTTGTTCTTTTCCGGTGGTATTCTATTAAACTGTAGTTGGTTTTTAGGAGGAGCACCTGATGCAGGTTGGACTGCATATGCACCATTATCGATTCAATCACCGGGACATGGGACAGACTTTTATGTTATGGGATTACAGCTATCTGGTGCTGGAACATTAATGAGTGGTATTAATTTCCTTGTGACCATCGTTGCGATGCGTGCGCCAGGGATGACTTATATGCGTATGCCATTATTTACATGGACTACTTTTGTAACGAGTGTCCTAACCTTGTTCGCATTTCCTGCATTAACTGTTGGATTGTTCCTACTAATGTTTGACCGTATGTTTGGTTCTGCGTTCTTTGATGTAGCTCTTGGTGGGAACTCCGTAATTTGGCAGCACCTTTTCTGGATATTCGGTCACCCAGAAGTATATATACTGATTTTACCTGTATTTGGGGTGTTTAGTGAGGTTTTACCTACATTCTCTAAGAAGCGATTGTTTGGTTATTCTGCAATGGTATTTGCAACCTTTTTGATTGCGTTTTTAGGATTTATGGTTTGGGCACACCATATGTTTACAGTAGGTTTAGGACCAGTAGCTAACTCCATATTCGCTGTTGCAACGATGGCGATTGCTGTTCCAACAGGTATTAAAATATTTAACTGGTTATTTACGATGTGGGGCGGAAGTATTGTTATTAATTCAGCAATGCTTTGGGCACTGGCATTTATTCCTTCATTTACAATTGGTGGTATGACAGGGGTTATGCTTGGGTCAAACGTTGCGGATTATCAGTACCATGATTCCTACTTCGTTGTTGCTCACTTCCACTATGTAATCGTTGGTGGTGTGGTGTTTGGTCTATTTGCAGCTTGTCACTACTGGTGGCCAAAAATGTTCGGAAGAATTTTACATGAAGGTATGGGTAAATTAGCTTTCTGGACATTCTTTATTGGATTCCATTTAACATTTTTCATCCAGCATTTCCTAGGATTAATGGGTATGCCACGTCGTTATTGGGTATTCCTGGAAAACCAAGGGCTCGATACTGGGAATTTGATTAGTACGATTGGCGCCTTCTTTATGACAATTGGAACAATAGTTTTTCTTATTAATATTGTTTATACTGCTGTTAAAGGTGAAAAAGCACCTGCAGATCCGTGGGATGCTCGTACATTAGAGTGGACAATTCCTTCACCACCGCCGTTTTATAATTTTAAACAAATGCCTTTAGTAAGAGGCCTTGATCCATTGTGGATTGAGAAAACAGAAGGAAATGGAAAAATGACTCCTGCAGAGCCATTGGATGAAATTCATATGCCTAACGGATCTATTCTTCCTTTAATTATGACAGCTGGTTTCTTTATCGCATCTTTCGGTTTCATTTATCAAACTGATCATAAAGCTTGGTTAATAGCATTGTATGCTGGTATGGCTATTGCGATTGGTTGTATGGTAATCCGTTCCTTGAAAGATGATCTTGGATTCCATATTTCCAAAGAAGAACTAGAAAGGGAGGCTGACTGAGATGAGTCATGATCATTCCTTAAACCCGAAAACGATGCCAGAAGATCCTTCAAAAGCAACAATGGAAGGAAAACATAAATTTCTAGGTTTATGGTTCTTCCTTGGCGGAGAAACAGTTCTTTTTGCTTGCTTTTTTGGAACGTACCTAGCTTTAAGAAATTCAACGGCTGGTGGTCCAACATCACAAGATTTATTCGGATTAGATTTAGTATTCTTAATGACTGTTCTGTTATTAACAAGCTCACTTACAAGTGTATATGCTATATACCATATGAAGAATAATGATTTTAAAAAGATGATGCTTTGGTTAGGAATTACAGCATTATTAGGTATTGGCTTCTTAGCTTGTGAGATCTATGAGTTTGCACACTATATTCATGATTATGGATTTACATTCCGTTCATCAGCATTTGGGTCAGCATTCTATACATTAGTTGGTTTCCACGGAGGTCACGTTATTTTCGGACTAAGTTGGCTAATTACGCTAATGGTACGAAATGCTAAAAGAGGATTAAATCTTTATAATGCTCCAAAATTCAATACATTTGCATTGTATTGGCACTTTATTGACGTTGTATGGGTATTCATCTTTACAGTAGTATATCTAATGGGGATGGTGAGTTAATTTATGACGGAAAATACAAGTACCAACAAAATTAATTCGTACCAAAAAGAAAAAAATCGAGAAGAGATGCGAAAGCAAATTATTACTTTCGCATTGATGATTTTCTTTACAATGATTGCCTTCTTCGCAGTTGCCATGGGAATCAGCTCAATGTTTGTTATCCCGCTAATACTTATATTGGCAATTGTCCAAGTTGGGTTCCAATTCTATTACTTCATGCATATGAAAGATAAAGGACATGAATTTCCAGCGTTATTAATTTTCGGTGGAATATGGGTTACGTTCTTAGTTGGAGTTACGTTTGTAACCATTATTTGGTGGTAAGACAACTTTGGAATCTGAATAGAAAAAGATCGGGATGTACATATCCCGATCTTTTTTTGGCAGATAAAGACGGGGATATAACAAAAGTGTTTAATGTAAAGAAGAACAATACACAAACTTAGCGAAGTATATTTCCAGTGCGCGTTATTGCAATAAACAGGTTCGATTTTTTATATCATAACAATACTTTTGTCCCATTCTCTATTTGCATAAGTGCAACTAAGCTATTAATAAAAAGCATGTAAGAAGCACATGTATAGTTAAAGTTACAAAAAACGTTCTCATAAGAATACCTTTAACAAATGGCAAATTTTCTAAGCAGAAAAGTAGCTAAGCTTAGCTGTCTATATTAGAGGACTCATTTGGAATCCATAATGAATGCTGACTTCTCTAACAAATTTGTCACAATAAGGAAAGAATTTATTTGTTTTATACGTTATAATAAAAAGATAATCCACTATATGGAGTGATTAATGATGTGGTTAGAATTACAGATTTTTGGTTTCCGTGCACTGTGGAGTCCCTATTATTTTCTTTTTATCGTTGGTCTTGCTATTTTATACTATTTCATTACAGGAGCTTACCGTCATAAATTTGGTGGGGAAGCTAAACCAACTGGTAAGCAACAACTTCTCTTTTATCTCTCTCTTGTGTTGTTATATATTGTTAAAGGGTCACCTATTGACTTACTTTCACATATTACCTTAACAGCACATATGATTCAAATGGCTATTTACTTACTCGTTGTGCCTATTTTTTTGTTAAAAGGAATCCCAGAATGGATTTGGAGAAAGGTTGTTAATACGCCGGTTATTAAACCTGTGTTCACATTTTTTACGAAGCCACTTATTTCATTGTTGTTATTTAACGTGTTATTCTCTTTTTATCATATGCCAGTAGTTTTCAATCTTGCAAAAGAGTCACAAATTATGCATACATCGACATCGTTGATTTTGTTTATTTCAGCTATTATTGTCTGGTTCCCGTTATTATCTCCGATCAAGGAAATGGACAAGCTGCATCCGTTGATGAAAATGGCTTATATTATTGGAAATAGTGTTTTAATAACACCAGCTTGTGTGCTGATTATCTTTGCACCGGAACCACTTTTTGCTGCTTATTCACAAAACGGTTCATGGCTTCAAGCTTTGGCTTTATGTGTTCCTGGTGATGTACTTCAAGGCTTAGCGCCAGCTCTTTCAGGACCAGAAATGTTTACTAGCATGGGCACAGTGGAGGATCAACAACTGGGCGGCATTATTATGAAAATCATGCAAGAAATTACGTATGGAATCGTATTAGGAACGATATTCTTTAGATGGTTTTCTAAAGAAAGTCAAACTGTTGACCCACTTCCAACGTCTGCAGAATAAGAGAGAAGGATAAAACTTTATCACATGTTATGAAGGCAAGTGGACCATATTGAATAAAGTTTCACTTTATCTAGAAAGGATTCGTGAGTTATGCCATTTTTACCAACGCTAAGTACTTTTTTTATCGTTCTAAGCGCAGTCCTAGTTGCGATTGGATGGATATTAATTGTTAAAGGGAAGAAGAAAGCACATAAGAAGGTTATGCTTTTAGCTGCACTTAGTGCGATTCTATTTTTTATTATTTACATGTCTCGAACAATTTTCGATGGAAACACGAGCTTTGGCGGACCGGAGAATATTAAAATTTATTATACGCTCTTCCTTATTTTCCATATTATTTTAGCAACAACTGGTGCAGTGTTTGGAATTGTAACGATTGTATTAGCATTAAAACGAAATATAGCTAAACATCAAAAAATAGGACCTGTAACGAGCATTATTTGGTTCTTCACTGCTATTACTGGTGTTGCGGTTTACTTATTATTGTATGTTATTTATGATGGTGGCGAAACAACAAGTCTGATTAAGGCTATATTGGGCTTTTAGTACAAGAAACCAGCTGTTTGGTCTAAACAGCTGGTTTCTTGTAGCTTTAACAAAGCTTTTAATTTATTGTTTTACTTTTTATGATGCTGAATTTCCTCAGCAACCTTTGCAACAAGTGTGTGTGCTCTTTCCACTAGACTTTCTGGGAAATTTTCCGCTTCACCATATTCGACACCATGTGGGTAGTAATGCTTGCCGAGCAGTGGTGTTAATAATTTAATAACAGCGTCTCCTCTATCAACATCACCTTCGATAGCATATCCTTGAATACGAATGTAATATGTAACGTTCTTTTCTTGTGACCCAATTTTGTAATCATAAGTAACTCGCTCATAGTCCCATTGTCCTGCACGTATAAATGCATGTTTACCAGTTAAATGATCTAGAGGTCTTAAATCTACAATTGAATCTTCTATGCCCGTATTTTCCAATCTCATTTTTTTCACCTCATATATTAGTCCTCATTGTATAATGATAGTACGAAAACGCTTAATATGCAATTAAAAACCAATTATTATCTATTGAATAGGTATATAATTGCGATAATAAATATAATAATAGGGTAAAGAGAATATAAATCCCCCCACACTTGTTTTCTATGAAATGTGTAGTGGATACATCTGGACCACCCAACTTCTAAGAAAGCGAATGGGAGTTTCCCTCGCTTCGTTTTAGATAGGTCCTCTCTTCTGGTCACGATAGTATGAAGTATAAGATGATACTAATAAAGAAAGGGGGAGTCACCAATGCGAATAATTCAAAGCTTATTTTTTTTAACGTTGCTTGGAATCGCTGTTTTTTATTTTTTGGATCGAACGGAAACTTCACCGGAAGAAGTGGTTCAACAAGTCACAAAAATTGTTAAAGAAAAGAGACATGTATTAGATACAAAAGTTTCTCCGAGTGAAGAAGACACATCAGTCGTCCCATTAGAGGGAAATATATTTCAATGGATAGGTCAAACGAGTGAAGCGCTTGAAGAGAGCTTTGGCGTCCCAGTTCGGATTGATAAAAGTGCCTATGATTACGAATGGTTGGTTTATACGAATTCGACGAACCAGTATGTACAATTTGGAGTAGAAGATAATGTAGTTAAAACCATTTTTGCGACAGGAGAAGGGTTGGATATAAATCCTGTTTATATTGGGCAACCGTATGGGGAGGTTGACCAGGAGTTCAGCTTTTCGGAAGAAGTTTCATATAATAATGGAGTATCATCTTATAAATTTAGAATTTCGAAGGAGGATATACAAGTAAGACCACTTGTAAAATTAAATGATAACACATTTATTCAGCTTTATTTTGATACATTCACTGATAAGCTATCATCACTTCGAGTTTTAACTGCAGATACAATATTAAAGCAACGTCCATATGAAATTGAGTATAGAGGGAAGCTCCCAGACGATCCGATCTTTACGGAAGATGAATGGGAAGAGATTGAAAAGGGAATGGAGCAACAAATTTATGATATTACCAATATAATAAGGCATCGGCATGGCAAGGATAAGTTAGATTGGGAAGAAAGTGTAAGCAATGTAGCATTTCTTCATAGTAAAGACATGGAAGAAAATAATTATTTTTCACATTATAGTTTAAATGGGGATGGACTAAAAGAACGGTTAGAAGCAGGAGAAGTTTTTTATACTGCAGCTGGAGAAAATATTGCTGCTCAATATCCAGATGCACCAGCGGCGATGGAAGGGTGGTTAAATAGCGAAGGGCACCGTGAAGCTTTGTTAAGCAATGATTATACCCACATCGGTGTCGGTGTGCATCGGCTTTATTACACGCAGAATTTCCTCGGTAAACCATTATAATTACAGCTTTTATAACCTGTCAACATGAACAAGAAATCAACATATATAATAGTTGAAAGAAACTGCGGAGTAATGTGCAATTATGGGTTGTGCGTATACCTGCTCGCTGACTACTAGTATAGTATATCGAAACAGAAACGTTGCTCTAACCAGTCGGGTGAGCGTAGGGCGGTGACTCCAGTGGGAACAGCACGTGTCTGAAGACTCATCGGAAGCGATTTTCTTCCGAAGAGGCTGAAGCCGTGCCCACGGAAAGCATACGCCCGGAGCGATCCCGGATGGCGATTATTGCACGAACTTGAAGAAAACAGCTAGTAAGTTAGTTCGCAGTTTATATATAATCCGTACAGTTTTTGTTTTACATTTTCACATATGAGTGACCTGTGCATAAATTAGTTAGTACAAATGACTATTTATTTTGCAAGGGGTGATCACATGGAAGATTTACATCCGTCGGTAGTTTCTTTTAAAAACTTTATCAATTCGCATCCAGCCCTAATAAAGGAAATTAGAAAAAGTGGCAGATCGTGGCAGGAGTATTATGAAAAGTGGGCATTGTTAGGGGAAGATGATTCGTATTGGGATAAATATAAAGTGGATAAGCATGAAGAAAATGTGAACGAAGAAAAGGAAAGTGTAAAAAATACGGAGCTCGTCAGTCAGCTAATGAAATATACATCTAATTTGGATGTGAATAAAATGCAAGGTCAAGTTGAACAGTTAAGTAAAGCAGTTACAGCTATCCAAGAAATGGTTTCGCAATTTAAAAAGACACAGAAAAATAATCAGCCCGAAAAGGATTCATTTAAATGGGTCCAAGACTGAGGTGACTTTTAATGGATCAACAAAGTATCCAGTATTTAAAAGCAAATCCAAAGTTAGCGACCTTTGTGCGATATAATCCAGTATGGTACCGTTATTTATCAAGGGAACCAGAAAGAATAAAAGAGATGGAAAAGGAAGCTAAAATTTTCTATGGTAAGACACTGCCACAGCAAATAAGTACACTAAATGATCGTATACAAATGATTAGTATGTTGACTGAAGTTGCAAAAGCAATGAAAGATTAGAATCTATTTTATTTTCAACTGTCCAATTAAATGATACTATATAGTAGTGGGGGTGTAATAATGATAGCTACATTGGAATATGTGGATATACTTGACCGTTCTGAGCAACTTGGCAAAATGGTTATGGCGTCTGATACGATGGAAGCCTATAAGCAAACCCGTGCTGCACTTCATGAGGATGAGGATGCTCAAAAGCTGATAAAGGCTTTTTTAGATATGAAGGACCAATACGAGGATGTCCAGCGGTTTGGTCGCTATCACCCAGATTACTATGATATCATGAAAAATATCCGTGTTGTAAAAAGAGAAATGGATATGCATGATAAAGTAGCAGCATTTAAAATGGCTGAGCGGAATCTCCAGATCTTATTGGATGAAATTAGCCAGTATGTTGCTGAGAGTGTTAGCAAGCAAATTAAAGCTCCAAAAGATGGTGCTGCACTTACAGATAGTGGCTGTGGTTGTGGCAGTGGTGGAGCATGTGGGTGTGCTTCTTAGCCAATTATGTTCGTCCTTAGGTTATTAACCCCTAAGGGCGGACAAAAATATAGCATAAATGATCAAATTCAGAACTAAGCGGATAGTGGGGTTTTCGAGTGAGGACAAATAGACAAGGTATTGTTGTCTGGTTTCAGCATATGAAGAATATTAAGCAACTAAAGCGATATGGGAATTTGGTATATGCTTCCAAACGATTAAAATATGCTGTAATTTATATTAACCAGGATGAGATGGAAAAGGTAGAAGCGAAAATATTAAAGCAACCATTTGTTTCAAAGATAGAAAGATCGTATAAACCATTTGTCCGTACAGATTATGAAAATGCGAAACCGGACAAAGCAAAACAATATGATTATAAGATGGGAATCTAAATAAGCCTTCTTGGAATAATTATTTCCTAGCAAGGCTTTTTTGATGTTTTGAAGCCAACGTAATATAAAAAGAAAAACCTGCAGAAGATATTTCTGCAGGTCCCTTTGTTTTTCGTCCTGAAAAACAAAAAGGCAAAGGGAGAGGAGAAACCGGAGCAAGAACTTATGGGGAAGTGTAAGTCTACTCCGTTTGAAACAACCAAGCTAATAACTAGTTGTTCATAATGCTAGTATGTACCATGAAATTAATTATATACATTTATTATCATCAGATGAACTTGACCACTTATGAGATCATTGTTTTCTAATGTTTTATTTTATGGTAGGATATATGTCGAATAGCATCAAATTGAGGTGAATTCATGCGAGTTATTGCAGGTGATTTTAAAGGCAGGCAATTAAAAGCGGTTCCAGGCAAATCAACGCGACCAACAACGGATAAAGTGAAAGAAGCTGTATTTCAAATGATAGGTCCTTTTTTCGAGGGTGGGAGGGTACTTGATTTGTTTGCAGGTAGTGGATCGCTCGGAATTGAAGCGCTAAGCCGTGGAATGGATTATGGTATATTTGTTGATAAGCATCCAAAGGCAATACATACGATTCAAGAAAATATCCAAACATTGAAATTGGATCAATATGCTGAAGTATTTCGAGCAGATGCACATCGTGCAATTAAAGCAGCAGCTAAAAGAGAGTTGAAATTTGATCTTATTTTAATGGATCCACCGTATGGAAAAGTGGATTATGTAAAACTTATAGACGAAATGATGGAGCTGGACTTACTTAATACTGGTGGTACAATTTATTGTGAACATGATCCAACAGAGAAACTCCCAAATGAACAGACGGGTTTAAGTTTGGTGAAGCAAGAAAATTATGGAGGCACGATTGGAATAACAATTTATCGCACATAAATGGGCTGTAGTAACCTATCCCGGAAATCTGAGTATCGAGAGGGATCTTGTTTCATATACCTATTGATGCCAACATCTCATACTTTCCTGATTATGTTCAGGATCTTGGTTCATATCCTTGTGGTACTAGCATTCCTTGGAGAAAAGGAAATCTAAGAATTAATCCACTTTATAAATCGAAATAGGAAGGAAGTTATCGATGGGAAAGTTAGCAATTTGTCCAGGCACCTTTGATCCGATTACAAATGGACATTTGGATATTATTAGCCGAGGAGCGAAGGTATTTGATCAAGTTATTGTAGCTGTATTTAATAATCAAGCTAAATCACCACTCTTCACGGTAGAAGAAAGAATTCATTTATTAAAGGAATCCATCAAGGACATTCCAAATGTCACCGTAGATGCTTCAGACCATCTGCTAATGGATTACGCGCAGGAGAAAAATGCACATGCTGTTATCCGCGGGCTTCGTGCCGTGAGTGATTTTGAATATGAAATGCAAATTACATCCATGAATAGGAAGCTAAATGAAAATATTGAAACATTCTTCATGATGACGAATAATCAGTACTCTTTCCTTAGCTCAAGCATGGTAAAGGAAATAGCTAAGTATAATGGGAATATTAGCGGACTAGTACCTGAATTTGTAGAGCAAGCACTGAAGGAAAAATATAATCATATTTAAAAAAAGAGAAAAACCAGCTCCGTAAGCATCTGCTTTTTAGGAGCTGGTTTTTATATTCATGAAGCATTATTTGAAACTTCTCCGATAGAGAATAAACACAGATAGTGCTAGACATACAATGGTAACAACAGGTCCCACATCTTTCAGATAATAAAGAATTATCACCCAAATATTTTCTGTTAAGTCGAGATGTGAAACGGGTATTTCATTCAAATCAATTGTCTGCCTGTCTAAATATAGCGGTTTGTAGAGAATGATCGTTAATATAACGGCAAAACAACCATGTAAAATTCTTGCAAAAAAATATGGAAGATAGCGAATATCTGTTTTTGCGAGGATACTAGCTACTTGTGCATGAATCGAAAGCCCGTTAAAACCGAGAATAAAGCTAATAATTATTGCTTGCTGTAAAAGGGTGTCTGTCATCGTTTGGGAGATCATATTTGCTCCAATAGTAATTTCAAATAAACCTGAAAAAATTGGAAGTGCCAAGTCCGTAGGGAAATCGATGATTATTAAAAGCTGCTCCCAAATTGTGGCGATAGCAGATGAAATACCAACTAAAAATAACAGTTTTATTAGTACTGAAAAAAGAATGATGAATCCCCCAACCATGACCAATGTTTTAATGGAATTCAATACAGCATCGCCAAGAATCTCACCAAGCGGTTTATTCGCTTTTACACGTGATTCGTGCATTTCCCGAAAAGCTTTTATTAGGGAAACTTTCTGTTTGCTCGTTTTTTTGCGATCTGTTGCTTCTTCCTTTCTTCCATAGAAACGCATGCAAATTCCAACCATTGCATTACTTGTATAATGACATACTGCTAAAAGTGCTCCTAGCTTTAAATCATGGAAAAAACCAGCGGAAATTGCACCGAAAATAAATAGTGGGCTGGAATTATTAGTGAATGAAACGAGTCGTTCCGCTTCAATTTTCGACAATTGCTTCTCTTCACGTAAACGTGCTGTTATCTTCGCCCCTGTAGGATAGCCGCTTGCCATACCCATCATCCAGCCAAAGCTTCCAGAACCAGGAACGTTGAATAAGGGACGCATAATTGGTTCAAATAATATTCCAAAAAACTTTACAACCCCAAATGCTAGCAATAATTCAGCTGTAATAAAAAATGGTAGCAGGGAAGGAAATACTACTTCCCACCACATATTTAATCCACGAATGCCTGCTTCCAATGATTGATCAGGAAAGCGGATTAAAGCAATAGTCAAAAAAATTGAAAAACTTGAATAGATAAAGGTTTTAAGTAATTGTCCCAATCGAAAGCCTCCTACGAAATGAACCTAGCTCTGTACAACTTATTTCGTTAGTAGTAGAATTATTCTAGCTTGTACTAAAACATCGTTGGAAAAGTACGGGTCTATACAATATACGCTCATACATCAGATAAATATTCCATAGACATGTTAAAGAAATGTTTGGAAGGAAGAAAGGGGCTTTAAGCTGCAATGAGAATGACAAAAAGAAATATATTATTTTTTATTATCATAATTGCTCTTGTTTACTTTCTTGGTACATATCAATTACCATACTATATTCAAAAACCCGGTGGAGCGAATACGTTGAATCCTATTGTCGAGGTTGCGGATGGTTTTGAGAGTGAAGGAGACATGCACCTTGTGACGGTAAGTGGCCTCCAAGCAACACCGATTCAGTATGTACTGGCAAAAATATTCTCGTATCATGATATTTTACCATTGGATCAAGTTTTTCCTGAGGGAATTTCACAAGATGATTATATGCATGCTCAGCTGCAGGTAATGGAGAGCTCGCAGGAGGCTGCAACAGTAGTAGCCTATGAAGCTGCTGGTGAAGAAATAACAATCGATTATCAAGGTGTCTATGTTGTTTCCGTTGTTGATGGTATGCCAGCAGAAGGAAAGCTTGAAACAGGTGACCGTATTATTGGAATTGACGGTCAGGAAGTTCGCGAATCAGCAGACTTAATTCAGTATGTAGATGATAAAAAATCTGGAGATACTGTTCTAATCGAATTTGTTCGTGAGGAAGAGGCGATGGAGGCTGAGATCATGCTTGAGGAATTCAGTGACTTAGACAATCGAGTGGGAATTGGAATTAGTCTTGTTACGGATCGCGATGTAACAGTTGACCGCGATATTCAGTTTACAAGTGGAAATATTGGTGGACCGAGTGCAGGATTAATGTTCACGCTGGAGATTTATGACCAATTAACAGAAGAAGATATTACAAAAGGGCATGAAATCGCTGGTACTGGAGAAATCGATTATGATGGTAATGTACTCCGGATTGGTGGGATTGATAAGAAAATAGTCGCTGCAGATAAAGAGGGAATCGATATCTTCTTTGCACCGAATGAAAATGGAGCAGCGAACTCTAATTATGAAATTGCAAAGAAAACAGCAGAAGAAATCGGAACTGATATGCAAGTTATCCCTGTCGATACTTTTGAAGATGCATTACGTTTTTTAGAGGAAATGAAAGAATAACCTGGTTATGAAACAAATCGAAGTAAACTGAGAATGATTTTAAGAATAGCTAAACAAAAATAGATCTTGCAAAAGATCTATTTTTGTTTCATTACCGCTGATTGTATTTTCATTAAAGTATGATAGGTGCTTGCAGCTCCTGTTTAAACAGCTTTTGTCTGCTTTTGGGTGGCAGAATGCTGTAATAGGTATTACTTACTTTCTCTTCGATAGATAATATATTATGTTGATTTCTACCTATGCTTGACACGATTGGAACATTCATTTGCTTCTTTTGTTGATTTAAATAATTCCTCCCATTATTGGTTAACCCGATTACACGAACATACGGTACGGAGGAGTCTTGTGAGATCATCTCAATCTCAGTTTTTTTTGTATTCGTTAAAATATGCACAAACATTCGTTGAATTCTCGTCCATGTATAACGCTTCGTTTTAATAGCTTCCACCCAATTTTGAAAGGAACTAGCTATCTTAGCTGTAGCTTTAATTCTATTTTCAATCCCCTCATCAACACCTTGTATAGTTGCGAGCTCTTCTTTCGACATGGTCATTACTCGATAGTGTAATAGCGGGAAGTATTTCTCCCAATCATGCCAATGAGAAGCCGTAAGTACATATTGCTGAAGCTGATTGACTGTTTCCCCTGGAAGGCTATCGGTAATCTTAGATGTCAATGTATGTTGTTTCATTAGCTCTTTTCGAATGCTTGTTGCACTAGCAATCGTGCCAGTTATGTTTTCATCATGAAATGCATTTGCTTTCCTCTTAATGGTTAATGGCTCAATTGGTAGCTTGTTTTCCATAATTGCTTTTACATAGCTATACCCGAGAATATTATTTGGTTTTGATAAATCCATACTCGAATCTGTCAGCCCAATCTCTTTATAAGCATATGTACTAGCTTCTGGAAAAGAGTTTCCTGCATCTAAATAATATTTTAGTGTATGATTAAAAATTGATGATTTCGCTTTAAATGTATGGTAGCTTGATAAAAAGCTATTTATTGAGCCGGATTCACTTCCGAAACAAACACTGTTTACACCGAATTCATAGAGTGTTTTAACAGCCCCGGCGGCAAAAATATCACTATGCTGTACAGCGTAAACATAAGGGAGTTCGAGCACAACATCGATGCCAGTATTTAGTGCTGCTTTTGTACGGTGGAACTTATCAATTATCGCAGGCTCACCCCGCTGCAAAAACGATCCGCTCATCACGGCAACTACACAGTCAGCAGCTGTTGTTTTTTTAGCTTCCTCCAAATGATAGACATGACCATTATGGAATGGATTGTATTCTACGATTAGACCACATGCATTCATTTCCTCAACTCCCATGGGCTTAATGGTATATATTGTAACAAAAGATAGTCATTCGCGCATCTTCCATGCTATAATGATTAGTAAAATTGCTAACGGGAAGAATACATATATGTGTAAAGAAAAAATGTTGACAAAAGCTCATTTTTCTTTTAAAATAACTCTTGTTGCCTAGAGGTGATAATATTGAAATTTACATTAAGTCAAATCAGAAAAAATGCTGTCGATAAGCCATTTGAGTTTGATGAACTTGTGAATGTCCATGAACTACAAACAATGAACAATGATATACGTAAAATCAATGATGTTCGTGTCCATGGGAAAGCAGACATTCATGGAAATCAATTCTTTTTCTCTTTTCTGATTGAAGGGGAAATGGTATTACCATGCGCTAGAACCTTGGTTGATGTACCATATCCATTTACAGTTAAAGCAAATGAAGTGTTTTCAACTTCTTCTTATGATGGCAGCGATGAAGAAGAACATGATATTCATCTTATAGATGGAGAAGTGCTTGACTTAACTCCGATTATCAAGGAAAATATTTTATTGGAAGTTCCATATCGAGTATTTTCCGAAGAAGCAAATCCAGAAGAAGGTGCTCCTTCTAAAGGAAATGGTTGGGAATTTGTTTCAGAAGTGAAAACAGAAAAGACAATAGATCCCCGTTTGAAAAAATTGGAGTCTTTGCTTAAAAATAATAAGAAAGAAAAATAAGAATTACATTCAAGTTTTACTTTCATTTGAAGGAGGTGTAAGTCATGGCAGTACCTAAACAAAGAACGTCTAAAAAAGTTAAAAATCAACGTCGTACTCATAAAAAATTACACGTACCTGGCATGGTAGAATGTTCTAATTGTGGTGAATTAACAAAACCACACCATGTTTGTAAATCTTGTGGTCACTATGATGGAAAAGAAGTAGTGAGCAACTAATATCAGGATGTATAAAAAACAGATCACATTTTTAAGTGGTCTGTTTTTTCTTTTTTTGAAGGAATATGCGACATAATGCGCAATTTTGGTTAGAGCGTATATCCGCTCCTGATATATTCTTCGTTAATACTGGCTTACTACCTATAACTAACATAGATGATTGAAATACTATCGTTACTCTAAACAGCTCGGAACGATCCTGGACGGCGGGAGCTGCTCGAACTTAACAAACAGAAGTTAGTTCGTAATTTATATTATTGTATAAAAAAAGACTACAATTTTTAGCAGGAGTTGTTCTGATGGAATGTGCTTGCTGTGAAAAATTTTCAGTTTGAAACAAGAATCCTATTCTAGTACCCCTATTTTTTGCATACATTGATAGCAAACGTGTTAGGAGGGGTGTTATGAACGATACAAGGCAGGATGCATGGGCAAAGGATGAGGATATTATCCTTGCTGAAACAGTATTACGCTTTATTCGAGAAGGTAGAACGCAGCTCGAAGCATTTAAAGAGGTTGCAGCCCAGCTTTCTCGTACATCAGCAGCATGTGGATTCCGCTGGAATGCTACTATTCGCAAACAATATCAAAATGCCATTCAGTTGGCTAAAGAAGAACGAAAAAGCGGGTTAAGGAAAGGGACGCCTAGTGCTAATCATAATGAATCTGCAGAACGATATACGATAGAGTCTGCTATACTTTTACTCGAGAAAATGAAAACTAATTTTGAAGATGCTGAGAAAGCGGAATTAGACAAAACGTATCAACAAAAATTAAAGGATATAGAAAAAGAAAACGAAAAGCTGAAAAATCAATTATCACGTTATGATAACGCATGGCAGGAAATGAATAAGCTATGGACTTGGGTAAGAGAAAGTAAGCAAAATTAATTCAAGATGAATGTAGAAAGTGAAACCATGATCTAATTATACTTTCATAAATAGTAAAAAAAACCTGAATGGAGCCGATCCATTCAGGTCTTGCTTTTCATTAATTGGGGTTGATTTCCTTTTCTTGAACACCTTCAGGAAGCCAGATTAGTGGGTTTTCTCCTAAATCTCTTTCCATTTCATAATGGGCTTTTACAAATCCCATCTTTTCCCAGAAACCATGGGAATTTATCCGTGGACTTGTTTTGATCGGTAGTTTAGACTCTTTTGCAAAATCAACCATTAATTTTCCAATCCCTCTACCTTGGTAATCTGGTAGAACTTCAAGCTTCCATATTGTTAAATAGTCCTGTTGTGGTGAAAAGTAATAATCGTATTTTTTATTAACCTCGTATAAACTCATTCTTGCAATTAGATTATCACCATAGTAAATTCCAAAAAATGGAGACTTACTATCGTTTTCAATGATGTTATTTTGTAAGTCTTCCATCATCGTTAATTCTTGATTTCCATATTCTTTAAATCGCTTAAATTTTTCGAGTGTCTTATAATTGACTAAAAGATTTTCGACTTTTAAATGATCCATTAGCTTTCTCCCCTATCTAAAGTTAGTACCTATTTTCCCAATGTTCCTACCTGGAACATTGCGGAAGCGTTTACCTCATGTGAGTCAAGTGTCTGTATAAATACAGTATAATACAAAAATGATAATTTTTAAATAAATTGTAAACCTATGAATGTATAATCACAAAATAACTAGAAATTTTAATCCATCTTGTATGCTTATCTGTTACAATAAAAAATAAGTTTATGGGGATGGTATTTAAAATAATTGAAGGATAATAGAAAAGGAGAAAACAAAAGCACATGCTTGATTATTTCATTTATAGTATTGCGTTTTTTATTACAATTCCACTTGTTGCAACTATACTCATTTATATAATTTCCATAAAAAAACATGGAAACAAATTGCGAGCCTTGCATCAAGCTGTTAATTGGACAACTTGTTTTTATATTATCGCAGTCTCGATTATGCTAAAACTAATTGTTGGAAGCAGCTTTGTGGGCTGGATGGTTGTTTTATTTTTGATTGCTCTTGGGAGTGTAATTATATTCCAATGGAAAAGCCAGACTGAGATAGTTTTTCGGAAGGCGATAAAGATCATATGGCGATTGGCTTTCTTGTTGTATTTTACAATGTACATATTACTAACATTTATCGGGGTCATCCAGCGGTTAATAGGTTAAATGATGAAGTATAAACAGATTAGGTGAAATGGATGCAGTTTTTATGTACAATACAATTTGTACATAATGATATATAGAAGGAGAACGGAATCCATGCGAATCAACCCTATACAACTGAAGACTCAAAGTCAGCTGATAACGGATTACCGTAATAATGCAGGTACTATTATGGATTTCTTTGATTATCTACCTCATGATAATTACTATCAGCGAGTCAGAGATCTACATGAACGTACTTTTGAGCGGAAACACTTAACGGATGTATTATTTACGATGAATAAGGAGTGGGGCGCACCAGCGTCAACTTTGAATAATATTGAAAGGTTAAAAGAAACGGATAGTGTTGTGGTGATAGGAGGACAACAGGCGGGCCTCTTAACAGGACCAATGTACACAATAAATAAGATTGTCTCTATTATCCAACTCGCCGGGCAGCAGGAGGAAAAGTTAGGGATTCCGGTAATTCCTGTTTTCTGGATTGCTGGGGAAGATCATGATTTTGAAGAAATTAATCATGTTTATTTACCTGATGCCAACAATATGAAAAAATATAAAATCCGTCATCGTTTAATGGATAAACGCTCTGTATCGAATATATCCATTAATCGATCCGCTCTCGTTGAATGGGTAGATGAATTGTTTGAGCAGTTGAAAGAGACCAAGTTTACGAAACGAATTTATGCTACTATTCATGAAGCTATTGAGTTATCAGACACCTATACAGACTTTTTTGCTCGAGTGATTTTTCATCTATTTAATGAAGATGGACTTGTCGTTGTTGATTCTGGCAGTGCTAAGACAAGACAGCTGGAAACAGAACATTTCAAGAAAATGATAAGGCATCAGGAGGAGATCAGTTTGGAGGTGTTTAATGTTTCTGAACGACTTGCTAAAGATGGATATGCTATATCTTTAGAGCTAAGTGAGGCGGTCGGCCATTTGTTTTACCATAAAGATCAGGAACGAATACTCCTTTTTAGAAATGATGAAGGGGAATGGGTTGGAAAACAGAATGAAGTGTGTTTTCAAACAAATGAATTAATTTCTATTGCTGAAAACTACCCAGAACGGTTAAGTAATAATGTGGTAACCCGCCCATTGATGCAGGAGTTACTATTTCCAACATTAGCATTTGTTGGCGGACCAGGTGAAATTGGTTATTGGGCTGCATTACAACCTGCATTTCATGCTTTGAATATCAAAATGCCGCCAGTTGTTCCTAGACTTTCGTTCACTATTGTTGAAGACAAAGTGAAGAAAGCATTGGAAAAATTTGATATTGATATAGCTGATGCTATCAATAAAGGTGTTCGCGTTACAAAGGAAAAATGGCTGCAATCAAAAAGTAATCCTCCAGTTGAAGATTTATCCATTCAAATGAAGGAAGTTATTGAGACAGCGCATCAGCCGCTAAGGAAATTAGCTAAGAGTATTCGAGCTGATATTGGCGATTTGAGTGAAAAGAACTTAGAATATCTATATCGCGATATTGACTTTTTAACAGAACGGATCGTGAAAGTTTTAGAAGAAAAGTATGAAAAAGAATTACGAACCTTTGATGAAATAGAAAGGACGTTACACCCGCAGGGGGGATTACAGGAACGGGTTTGGAATCCGTTGCCATGGATCAATACCTATGGGATAGAGTTTATTTCAGAGCTAACATATCGACCTTATGATTTTGAGAAAGGTCATTATATTATTTATATTTAATTGTTTTAGGGAAACTTTCACCACTATCCCCCACCATTTTATAAAACAATAAGAAGAAGCTGTCAAACGTTGATATGACAGCTTTTTCTTATTGTTTTTATCTGGTAAAAAAGACCTATTTTAATAAGAGGTAGATATTTTTTATTAAATAAAGTGGAGGATAGTGGAGGGATGTGGTAATATAAAAAATATGAAAGTGGGGCGGACTAGATGTTCATGGGCGAATACCTACATAGCATTGATACAAAAGGTAGAATTATTGTCCCTTCCAAGTTTCGTGAAAATCTCGGAGCTAGCTTCGTGGTGACGCGCGGATTGGATAAGTGTCTATTCGCATACCCTATGGAAGAATGGAAAATTTTAGAAGAAAAATTAAAGAAACTCCCACTTACTAAAAAGGATGCCAGAGCGTTTACTCGTTTTTTCTTTTCCGGAGCTGTTGAATGTGAAGTGGATAAGCAGGGAAGAATAAATATTCCTCCAACGCTTCGCAAGTATGCAAACCTGGAAAAAGATTGTAACGTTATCGGCGTATCAAACCGTGTAGAGTTCTGGGCAAGTGACAGCTGGGAAGAATATGTTACAGATTCTGAGGAATCCTTTGGAGAGATTGCCGAAAATCTAATGGATTTTGATCTTTAATAATACGAAAGCGTAGGCGCAGGGCGCTGGAGCTGGACGTAATCTTCTTGGAAAAGCTTTTTCACAGAGCGGCTGGACATTAGTCGTAAATCAATAAAGTGGGTGTAAGTATGTTTGAACATTATAGTGTTTTAAGAGAAGAAACGATAAAGGGATTGGCGATTAATCCGAACGGTACATATGTAGATTGTACGGTAGGTGGTGGTGGTCACTCGCTAGAAATCGCCAAGAGACTGAGTGAAGATGGATTACTAATTGCATTTGACCAGGATCTTGATGCCTTAGAAGCTGCGAAATCAAGGTTGAAAGCATATGAGGATAGAATATTGTTTGTTCATTCCAATTTTCGAGGATTGGAAAAGGAACTGACAAACAGACAAATAACGTATGTAGATGGAATTTTATTTGACCTTGGTGTTTCCTCACCCCAGCTAGATAGAGGGGAAAGAGGATTCAGCTATCATCACGATGCCGAGCTGGATATGCGTATGAACCAGACAGAAGAGCTGACAGCTTATGAAATTGTTAATACGTGGCCTTATAGTCAGTTGGTCTCTATTTTTTTCAATTACGGAGAAGAGAAATTTTCAAAACAAATTGCAAGGAAAATTGAGGCCTACCGTGAGAAAGAGGAAATAAGAACAACTCATCAATTGGTAGAAATTATTAAAGAAGGTATCCCCGCAGCAGCAAGACGTAAAGGTGGACATCCTGCAAAGCGGATTTTCCAAGCGTTGCGTATCGCAGTAAATGATGAATTGGCGGCATTTAATGATGCACTGCACCAAGCTGCAAAAATGGTGGGTGTAGAAGGCAGAATTGCGGTTATTACTTTCCATTCGCTTGAAGATAGACTTTGTAAACAAGCATTTAAGAAATGGAGCACGGAAAAGGATACACCAAGGAATTTACCAATAATTCCAGCAGAACATCAAGCGCCATTTAAATTAATTACAAGAAAACCAGTTATGCCAGGGGATTATGAATTAGATGAAAATCGAAGATCGCGTTCGGCAAAATTACGTGTTGTTGAGAAAGTAACTGAATGGAGAAATGAATTTACTTATGAAGAAGGGTGGAAGAAATAATGAGTGCTAACGGAGCCCGTAATTGGCAGCAAATCAATCCACAGTATACTCCAAACACAGAAAAAGAAAAGAAAGTTTCTGTTAAAGTAAAAAATAATGGATGGATAACTAAAGGTGAGAAAGTTATATACTCCTTTATTGGGGCGTGTCTCGTCATTTCCGGTATTTATATGGTGTCATTTTCTTCGACAACTGATACAATAAATAGGGAACTTCAGCAGCTTGAACAAACCGTTAATACGCAACAGGTAACAAATGATGGTCTCATGTTTGAAGTGAAGGAATTGTCAAGACCGGAACGAATTATCGAGATTGCAGACAAAAATGGATTGAAAATCCAAAATGCGGAAGTAAAGCAAGCGCAGACGTTTAACAACTAAGCAAGGGGCTTGACATATGAATAAAAACAAGACAACGCATTTGATGGCGGGAGTATTCATCATTATCTTTGTCGCTGTTTTCTTAATTCTAACTGGACGGTTTATATACATCCAGGCAACAGGCGAAATAAATGGTGTTTCATTGGAGGAATGGGCCGAACAGAAACGGACCTCATCCTTTACACTAAGTGCTGAAAGAGGAAAGATTTACGATAACAATGGAATGGTACTTGCGTACGATAGACCAACTTATCGAATGTATGCAATTATTGATGAAACGTATTCTGAAAAGTCAGAGGCGCCCCTGCATGTAGAAGATCCACAAAAAACTGCAGAAATATTGGCGCCTCTTTTAGATGTAGAGGTAAGTGATATACTAGATCCTTTGAAAAGAGGGCTTGAGAATAATAGATTCCAAGTAGAGTTTGGTAAAATCGGAAAAGAGATTCCGCAAAAGAAAAAAGATGAGATTGAAGAATTAAATATTCCAGGTATTCAATTTGAAGAGGAAGCCTTAAGGTACTACCCTAATGGAATGTTTGCATCTCATATCATTGGCTTTGCTCGGGAAACTGAGGTTGAAACAGAAGAAGGAATACGAGATGAAATTGTTGGGATAGCTGGTATGGAAAATGAAATGAATGAACTTCTTGGTGGAAAACAAGGTTATATTTCTTATCAGCGGGATAGATACAATAAAAAGTTATTGGATCCCAAGGAAATCATTCACCTACCTGAGGACGGCGATGATGTTTATTTAACAATCGACCAAAAAATTCAAACTTTAATGGAAGAAGCATTATCTCAGGTTGATGAGCAATACAATCCTAAGAAAATGACTGCTATTGTTATGGATCCGAAAACAGGAAAGGTGTTAGCGATGAGTAGTCGCCCAAGCTATGATCCTAACAATCCAACAAATGTTGAGAACTGGTATAACGATGTTATTTCCACTCCATTTGAACCTGGCTCTACGATTAAAATGTTTACTTGGGCAGCAGCGATTGAAGAAGGGGTTTATAATGGTGCAGAAAAGTTTAAATCAGGAAGCTATCAGCCAAATGAAAAGATTAACAAGATTAATGACCACAATGGTGGGAAAGGCTGGGGACCGATTTCCTACGATGAAGGCTTCCAACGTTCTTCCAATGTTGCAGCTGCAAAGCTTGCATGGGAAAAACTAGGTGCTGATACATTTTTAGAGTATTTACACGCTTTTGATTTTGACGAAGAAACAGGTATTGATTTGCCGGGAGAGGTAAGTGGACAGATTTTGTACAATTGGCCATTGGAAAAAATTACAACTGCTTTTGGTCAAGGAAGTACAACAACACCAATCCAGCAAATGAAGGCAGCGACAGCAATTGCAAACGGCGGAAAGATGCTTCAGCCTTATGTCATCGATAAAATTGTTGACTCATCAACTGGTGAAACGATAGAACAGAAGGAACCAAGAGTGGTTGGTGAGCCAATATCAGAAGGAACTTCACAGCAAGTGCTAGAATTACTAGATTCGGTCGTTAATGGGGAAAATGGTACTGGAAAATCATATCAGCTAGATGATTATACAGTTGGCGGAAAAAGTGGTACAGCTGAAATACCGAACCCTGATGGACCTGGTTATTTAACAGGAAGAGAAAACTACGTCTTTTCATTTCTTGGTATGGCTCCAATTGAGGATCCGCAGCTAATGATGTATGTTTCTGTACAGCAGCCTGAGTTAGAACCAACGGAAGCTAGGTCTGCTCCAGTTTCGTTTATTTTTAAAAATGTAATGGAAAATAGCTTGCACTATTTAAATATCGATCCAAGTAACGAAGAAAAAGATGTCGTCCAACAACTAACCGTTCCTAAAGTAGTTGGCG
This sequence comes from Oceanobacillus sp. FSL W7-1304, assembly GCF_037969805.1. Classification (NCBI taxonomy): domain Bacteria; kingdom Bacillati; phylum Bacillota; class Bacilli; order Caryophanales; family Bacillaceae; genus Oceanobacillus; species Oceanobacillus sp. FSL W7-1304. The sequence goes on from NZ_CP150211.1 coordinate 71,139, forward strand.
GGAATTCTTCAGAAATAGTTGCGGAACTGAAAGATAAAGGGTTAGAAGTCTCCCTGGTAGGGGACGGAGAATCCATTGTTTCTGCAAGTGTGGAGGAAGGAGAAACGGTATTTCCAAGTGAGCGTGTTATTCTAGTTACAGATGAACCTGTGATGCCCGATATTACCGGATGGTCTCTAAGAGATGTAATGAAATTAGCTGAATTAATGCAATTAAAGACAGAGACATTTGGTAATGGATATGTAGTGACTCAGAACATACCTAAAGGAACTCCGCTTAAAAAGAATGATTACTTAGGAATTGAATTATTACCTCCAAATGAGGAGCAAGATGAAGAAACAAATAATAATGAAGAGGGTACGGAGGGAATATCAGACGAGTCCACGTCTCAAGAAGAGTAAATTTAGTCTTCGAATAACAGTTATGTAGTTAAACAGTGTTCTATTCAGTTTTTTTTACTCATATAGTGATTACAAACCAGCCTGGGAAAAGGGGATGGAGAATGAAACGTGTATCCACTGTTACAGTAAAAAAACGAATCGTCACTGTTTTTCTTTTGGGACTTCTTCTATTGGCGATTATTATTATTCGATTAGGGTATGTGCAATTTGTTATGGGTGAACGATTAACCGGACAAGCACACGACCTTTGGACGCGGGATATTAGTTTTCAAGCAGAACGTGGCTACATATTGGATGCAGAAGGAGATATTTTAGCTGAGAATGTTACTGCACCTTCGGTAATCGCGATTCCGCGACAAGTAGAGGAACCAGAAGATGCTGCAGGAAAGTTAGCAAAAATATTGGGCATGCCAGAGGAAAAGGTTTTAGAAAATTTAACGAAAAATGAATCGAGTGTAAGCTTTCGACCGGAAGGAATTAAAATTTCGGAAGAACAAGAAACAGCAATACGGGAATTGAATATGAAAGGTATATACTTGGCAAAGGATTCAAAACGACATTATCCATATGGAGATGACTTATCTCATGTTCTCGGTTTTACAGGGATTGATAATCAAGGACTAATGGGACTGGAGTTGTCGTATGAAGATAAACTTGCTGGCGAGCCTGGAAGCCTCTCTTTCTATTCGGATGCGAAAGGACGAAGGCTGGATAATTTAGCGGATGTTTATAAACCTCCAACAGATGGCTTGAATTTAAAGACAACAATTAATTCCAAGGTACAAGCTATTATGGAGCGAGAACTAGATGCAGCTGTTTTAAAATATAATCCAGATGGAGCGTTGGCAATAGCTGTTAATCCGAAAACCGGCGGTGTTCTCGGCATGACAACCCGTCCAAATTTCCATCCGGAAAATTATCAGGATGTAGATGCATCGATATTTGGTAGGAATTTACCGATTTGGAGTACGTATGAGCCTGGTTCGACTTTTAAAATAATAACACTTGCTGCAGCATTAGAGGAAAAAGTGGTTGACCTTGAAGAAGACACATATCATGATACTGGGCATATAACGGTAGGTGGCGCAAAAATCCGCTGCTGGAAAAGTGGAGGACATGGACATCAAAGCTATTTAGAAGTTGTTCAAAATTCATGTAACCCGGGATTCGTAAATCTCGGCCAACTCCTAGGAACAGAAAAATTGTTTTCGTATATTGATGCGTTTGGATTTGGAAAGAAAACGGGAATAGACTTACAAGGAGAAGGCAATGGGATACTCTTTAATCCTGAAAATGTAGGTCCTGTCGAATTAGCCACTACTTCATTCGGGCAAGGGGTTTCTGTTACACCGATCCAGCAGGTGATGGCAGTTGCTGCTGCGATTAATGGTGGCTATCTATATGAACCATATATAGCGGAAGAATGGATAGATCCGGTCACAGGTGAAACCGTTGAAAAGGTAGAGCCGAATATGAAACAGCGTGTGATTTCAAGCGGTACTTCTGATGAAGTTCGCAGTGCACTAGAAAGTGTAGTTGCACAAGGAACAGGCCGGCCTGCATATGTAGATGGTTATCGTGTTGGTGGAAAAACGGGAACGGCGCAAAAGGTTGGTCCAAATGGTGGCTATTTAGAAAATAATTACATTGTTTCGTTTATTGGGTTTGCGCCAGCGGATGATCCGGAGATTGTTGTCTATGTAGCAGTAGATAATCCGAAAAACACCATCCAGTTTGGTGGTGTCGTCGCTGCGCCGATTGTAGGTACAATCATCGGGGACAGTTTAAGAGCAATGGAAGTTAAGCCAAGAGATGACGGTTTGGAAAAAGACTATCTATGGCCGGAACAGCCAAAAGTCGAAGTTCCAGATATGATAGGACAAACGAAACAGGAGCTGGCCGAATATTTACTTGATTTGACGATTGAGACTAATGGAGAAGGTGAATATATTGCGGACCAGTCTCCAAAACCAGGTACAAAACTGGAACCAGGATCTACCGTCAGAATTTATTTATCTGATGAAAAACATCGTTAATTGGACGGAAATTTGCTATAATAAGGGAAGTAAAAATCAGTAAATGCTTCTAAATTAAGACAACTATATAAAAGAGGGTGGAGAGCACCCTCTTAAAAAATACAATTATGTAGAATACATATGTTGGATATAAAATAGATAGGGTGTTTGCTATGAATTTAGATGAATTACTACATGTGTTACCTTTTTATAAAACAACATCGATGATTGATGAAATAAAAGTCGATGGTATTGAAATGGACTCACGAGAAGTAAAACAAGGAAGTGTTTTTGTTTGTATTCCTGGATTCACAGTTGATGGTCATGATTTTATAGACGATGCAGTAAAACAAGGAGCCGTTGCGCTAATTGTTGAAAAACTTGTTGAAGCTCCTGTTCCAGTTATTTTGGTAGACGATACGAATCGGGCGTTATCCATGCTCGCAGGTAAGTTCTTTAATTACCCAACATCAAAACTGCCATTAATCGGAGTTACTGGTACGAATGGTAAAACTACAGTTACGTATTTGTTGGAAGAGATTTTTAAACAACAGATGAAAAAAACTGGCGTTATTGGAACGATTCAGCTGAAAATTGGAGAGGAATCATATTCGATCTCGAATACAACTCCAGATGCTCTAAGCCTGCAACGAACATTCCACAAGATGCTTGGAGAAAATGTAGATCAGGCTATTATGGAAGTTTCTTCCCACGCATTGGATATGGGGAGAGTATACGGGTGTGATTATGATATTGCCGTATTCACCAATTTATCCCAAGATCACTTAGATTATCATTCCGATTTACAAGATTATCTTCGAGCTAAAAGCTTATTGTTTTCACAGTTAGGAAATAGCTATGATGAAAAGAAACGGAAATTTGCTATTTTAAATTCCGATGATGCGGCAAGTGATTTATTAAAACGCAGTACTGCGCAGCATGTAATGACATACGGTTGTAATAATAAAGCTACTGTTATGGCTAACGGAATTCAGCTTGACGCTGCAGGAACATCCTTTACGTTAACCTCACCGGTTGGAGATATTGAAATCTCAAGTCGTTTAATTGGTATGTTTAATGTGTATAATATGCTAGCTGCAAGTACAGCGGCAATAGCTGCTAATGTATCATTAACGACTATTAAAACGGCACTTGAGCAGCTAGAAGGTGTAAATGGTCGTTTTGAGCCAGTTGTAGAAGGTCAGCGTTATGCAGTCATTGTTGATTATGCGCATACACCTGATTCGTTGGAAAATGTGTTGCAAACTGCAAGGGAATTTGCGAAGAATAATGTATATGTGGTCGTTGGATGTGGTGGAGATCGAGATCGTACGAAACGTCCGCTAATGGCATCAATTGCAGTAAAATATGCAGATCATGCATTTTTTACATCTGATAATCCAAGAACAGAAGACCCACAGTCGATTTTAGATGATATGACAGCTGAGTTAGAGGAAAGTAGTAGTTATGACGTAATCGTTGATCGGAAAGCAGCGATTTCTCAGGCTATCGGGCAAGCTACTTCAGAGGATATAATACTTATCGCAGGAAAAGGACATGAAACATATCAAATCATTGGACATACGAAATATGATTTTGATGATCGAGAAGTAGCGAGAAAAGCAATTCGCAATAAGGAGAAATATTGATGTTATTTACTACAAATTGGTTAGCTAAACAATTCCCCACTAATCAAGGGGGAATACAAGACAATATAACTATAAAACAAGTAACGACAGATAGCAGAGCAAAGGGGGAAGGTCTATTATTTGTTCCGCTTGTTGGAGAGAACTTTGATGGACATGAATTTGTCAAACAAGCAATTGACAATGGTGCCTGTGCTATTATTTGGGATGAAAGCAAGCATTTGCCAGATGACATCCTGCCAAACCTTCCAATTTACTTTGTAAAAGACACCCTGAGTGCACTTCAGGATTTAGCGTCTGCTTACAGGACTGAGATTGATCCGATTGTAATCGGAATAACAGGCTCTAATGGTAAAACAACAACGAAGGATCTGACTTCCGCTGTTGTAAAAACGACTTATCGAACTCATGCTACGAAAGGAAATTTCAACAATCATATTGGATTACCATTAACAATTTTATCAATGGATCGAAATACCGAAGCATTAATTGTAGAAATGGGTATGAGTAACTTCCAGGAAATTGATTTATTAACACGTATAGCTAGACCAGATGTTGCAATAATTACAAATATCGGTGAGTCACATATAGAATTCTTGGGATCACGTGAAGGTATTGCTAAAGCGAAGCTGGAGATTGTAAATGGTTTGGATGAAGATGGAGTACTAATTATCGATGGTGATGAACCGTTGCTCCGTGAGAAACACATAAACCAGAAAAAAATTGCGTGTGGCTTTGGTGCAGAAAATGATTATAAAATTTCAGAGGTTAAGATACATACAACGGGAACAGAATTCACGCTTTCCGATGGCATGACTTATCAAGTTCCACTTTTTGGCAAGCACCATACAAAAAATGCTGTATTTGCGCTTGCTATAGGCAAGCTTTTAAACATTCATGCAGAAAAAAGCAAGCAAGCTTTGCAAAACCTTGAGCTAACTGGAATGCGGTTTGAACTACTAAAAGGCATAAATGATGTATCCATCATCAATGATGCTTATAATGCATCCGCAACTTCAATGAAGGCAGCTATTGAAGTAGTGAAACAAATGAATGGATTTGAGGAGAAGGTGTTAGTGCTCGGTGATATTCTTGAGCTAGGAGATCGTGCAAGAGAATTTCATGAGTCGGTTGCCGAAGTAATTGAAGCACCTATCACTGTGCTCTTTACATATGGAGTCCATGCTGAATGGATTCAAGCAGCAGTTCAAGCGAAGAGCCTTAATCTAAAATATACTCATTTTGCATCGAAGGAAGATTTAGTTCAGGCACTTAACCCCTATTTAACAAAACATTCACTAATATTATTTAAAGCATCACGAGGGTTAAAATTTGAAGAAATGATCGAAGCTATTACTACTGATGAGAATTAGATTACTACAAGGCAAGATAAAATTTTACTAAAAGTACAACCTAAAAAATAAATGAAACGTATTGATTCATCCAATCTATTTGGACGGTTATGTATGAGGAGGAAAGAAAGTGAATTTAACTGTTTTATTAATCACATTAGCGATTGCATTTCTCATTACCGTTCTTTTATCTCCAATATTGATTCCATTTTTAAGAAGATTAAAGTTTGGGCAAAGCATTAGAGAAGAAGGACCAAAATCACATTTGAAAAAAACGGGTACCCCTACAATGGGCGGTATTATGATTATATTTAGTGTTATTATTACGTCAATTATAATGGCTGCAAGAGTAGATGAATCTGGAATTGGTTATGAATTATGGCTACTCGTTTTTGTTATCTTTGGATATGGGTTACTCGGGTTTCTCGACGACTTTATAAAAGTAGCGATGAAACGAAATCTTGGTTTAACATCATTGCAAAAGTTACTTGGGCAAATTGTTATTGCACTTGTATTTTACTTTATTTTACGTAGTCAAGGATTTTCAACAGCGGTTCAAATACCGGGAACGGATATTCAGTGGGAACTAGGCTGGGGCTATGCACTATTAATCATATTCATGCTTGTCGGTGCTTCTAACGCTGTAAACTTAACGGATGGTTTAGATGGACTGCTAGCTGGTACAGCTGCTATTGCGTTTGGAGCATTTGCAATCCTTGCTTGGTATGGTACTGGTCAAAACGAACCAGCCATCTTTGCATTGGCTGTGGTTGGGGCATTACTTGGATTTCTGGTATTTAATGCACACCCAGCAAAGGTGTTTATGGGAGATACAGGGTCACTCGCGCTTGGAGGAGCGATTGCAGCTATTTCTATTTTGTTGAAAATGGAAATTCTGTTAGTAATTATTGGTGGCGTCTTTGTTATCGAAACACTTTCTGTAATTATTCAGGTTATTTCATTTAAGACAACAGGAAAACGTGTATTTAAAATGAGTCCATTACATCACCATTATGAACTGCTCGGCTGGTCAGAATGGCGGGTTGTGACGACATTTTGGCTAGTAGGACTTTTATTTGCCGCACTCGGCATTTATATTGAGGTGGGCTTATAATGAAGAGATTAACAGAATTCCCTTATTCTAACATTGTAGTTTTAGGACTTGCAAGAAGTGGAACAGCAGCAGCTGAAGCCCTTTTAGCAAATGATAAAACTATTCGAGTTCATGATAAGCAAGCAACAGAGCAGGATGAGACTGTTATACGACTGAAAGAGATGGGTGCTGAAGTTATAATAGGCTCCCATCCTATTTCCATTTTAGATGGAATGGATCTTGTTATTAAGAATCCAGGTATATCCTATGATAATCCGATTGTTGCAGAAGCAATAAGACGAGATATTCCCATTATTACGGAAATTGAATTAGCTTATTATTTATTTGACGGTCCAATAATTGGAGTGACAGGCTCGAATGGGAAAACAACAACCACTACTTTGGTAACGGATATGCTTAAGAAAAGCGAACGGCCAGTTAGAGTGGCTGGTAACATTGGGATTGTTGCTACAGAAGCAGTGCAATCCATGCAAGATGATGAAGCTCTTGTGCTTGAATTATCGTCTTTTCAACTACAAGGGACTGAAAAATTCAGACCAACAACAGCAATCTTATTAAATATATTTGAAGCACATTTGGATTACCATAAAACGTTGTCCAATTATAAGCAGGCAAAGTTTAATATCTTTAGAAATCAGACGAAGGATGACTACCTCATTTATAATGCTGAGGATAAAGCTATTGCAGAGGAAGTAAAGGACGCACGTGCAAAACTCATTCCTTTTTCCGTTCACCAAAAGCTTGAAGCTGGTGCATGGATCGATGACAAGTATGTTTATTTTAAAAATGAAAAAATCATCGAATTGAAAGAAATTGTTTTGGTCGGAGAGCATAATTTGCAAAATATATTAGCTGCAATTGCTGCTGCAAAGTTAAATGGAGCAACAAATGAAGGTATTTATCGTGTATTAACGACGTTTTCCGGAGTAGAGCATCGTTTACAATTTGTTGAAAATATTAATGGACGATTATTTTACAACGATTCAAAAGCAACAAATATTTTGGCGACTCAAAAAGCATTAGATTCATTTAAACAACCGACGATTCTTTTAGCAGGTGGACTTGATCGGGGGAATGAATTTACCGATTTGAAGCCACACCTGAAACATGTTAGAGCTATGGTTGTATTTGGCCAAACTGCAAGCAAGTTAAAAGAGTTAGCCGCTGAAGTTGGGATAGAAAAAGTAATTGAATCTGAGAATGTCGAAGATGCAGTCCATGCAGCACATTCGATTTCAGAGGAAAATGAAGTTATTCTTTTGTCACCAGCGTGTGCAAGCTGGGATCAATATCGAACATTTGAAGAAAGAGGAGACATGTTTGTACAAGCCGTGCATAAGCTAATGTAGGGGCAAACACAAAAAATGATTCGGTTGGTCATAAACATTGAACAGAAGTAAGATATCTATACCGAGAGTCTTAATTATTAAAACGATATAGAGCATACTACAAATGCCCCTGATCCAAAATTGGAAAAGGGGTGTTTTTTTGTTAAATAAATTACTAAAGGAGCAAAAAAGGCCAGATCTGCCTTTGCTTTTTATAATCGTTATTTTATTAGTCGTTGGGATTGTCATGGTTTACAGTTCATCCTACGTATGGTCTGATTACAAATTTAATGATTCCTTTTACTATTTAAAAAGACAGCTTCTCTTTGCTGGTGCAGGAGTGGTTGCGATGTTTTTTTTCATGGTCATTCCGTATTATACGTGGAAAAAATATGCAAATTTAATACTGCTATTTTGTTTTATATTATTACTGCTTGTCTTAATCCCTGGAGTAGGGTTGGTTCGAGGTGGAGCACAGAGCTGGATAGGGGTGGGTGCATTTAGTATTCAACCATCCGAATTTATGAAGCTCGGGCTAATCATTTTTCTTGCTGCGATCCTTTCTGCAAATCAAAAATATATAACTTCTTTTAAAAAAGGCTTTCTTCCATGTATTTTACTTGTTTTTACTGCTTTTGGTCTAATTATGCTACAACCAGACCTTGGAACAGGAATGGTTCTTGTCCTTACATGTATGATTATGATTTTTGCTGCTGGTGCAAGGTTAACACATTTTTTTGGTCTTGCTGCAATTGGAATGCTCGGTTTTGTAGGCTTGATTGCATCTGCACCATATCGAATTAGTCGAATTACGGCATTTCTAAATCCGTGGGAGGATCCACTTGGGGATGGTTTTCAAATTATCCAGTCCTTATATGCGATTGGACCAGGTGGTTTAATGGGATTAGGATTAGGGAATAGCTTGCAGAAGTATTTTTATTTACCTGAGCCACAAACTGATTTTATTTTTGCTATATTAGGTGAAGAACTTGGATTTATTGGCGGAACTGTTATCATTGTTCTATTTTTCCTGCTTTTATGGAGGGGAATTAAAATTTCACTCGAAGCACCAGATCTATTTGGACGTTTTCTAGCACTTGGAATTGCAGGAATGCTTGCAGTACAAGCGATGATTAATATAAGTGTTGTGATTGGTCTGATTCCAGTTACAGGGATTACATTACCATTTCTAAGCTATGGTGGTTCATCTTTAACATTGACTTTATGCTCTGTTGGCGTTTTGCTAAATATTAGTATATATTCTAAGATTTAAGGTGAAGTTCTTTTCAGTTCCTTGCTTGGAAAAAATTCACAGCCCTGTAACTGGAAAAACTTGATAAAGTATGGTAAGTACACTACATCTTCCGCTATGTTTTATGATATAATTCATGTAACAGATAAAAACGGCTTTAAGATTTGCCGTTTTATTCTTTTGCTAACGTAAATAAATGTAAAAAGGAAGAAATGGGGATGAGTAAAAAGAATATTGTTTCGATTGAGGATCGTATTCCAAAATTGAAACAAGCACGTAAGAAAAAAGCAAACCGTCGACTTATATTTTATCTTTCAATCTTTTTTTTCTTGATATCTATCATCGTATATTTACAATCACCATTGAGCCATATTAAAACAATTGCCGTGAATGGAAATACGTATGTAACAGATGAAGAGATTATCGAAAGTAGCAATTTAACGACTGATACAAATATATGGACAATTAACCGAGCAGAAACTGAACAATTAATAAATAAGAACCCTATATTAGAGTCTGTAAAAGTAAGTAGAAAATTACCATGTACAATTGATATTCATGTAAAAGAACAGCAAATCATTGGATATATTCGTAACGAAACAGCGTATAAACCAGTATTAGGTAATGGTGAAATTCTAAATGTTACGAATGGGACGTTCAATGGCGAAGCTCCGCTAATTTATGGGTTTGATGATGAGGAATATCTACATAGAATGGCAGAGGAGCTAAAGGAACTCCCTGGTAGCATCAGGAATGTTATTTCGGAAATCCATTGGATCCCAACTGATGAAAATAAAAATACGGTGCTTTTATACATGAATGATGGTTACCTTGTAAAAGGAACGATTCGCGACTTTGCTGAAAAAATGGAAGTTTATCCGTCAATTGTTGCACAGCTTGATCCAGAGGAAAAAGGGATCATTCATATTGGAGTCGGTATCTACTTTGAGTCTTTTAATCAGGAAGAGGACGAAGATATGACAGAAATAGAAGGAATTCCAGACAATGAGGAATCAACAGAATCCGAATAAATAAATGTTGTGGTAGGAAAGTCATATAAATAGTTGTGTTTACGAAAGATATATAAGATACTCATAAAAGGTTGTTCAAAAGCCTAGGGAAAAGGACATATCGACCTTCGATGCATAAGCCGTACTCGTATTGGTCTTGCAGTGGGGCCAAAACTCCCCAGGAATTATGACTTTAGTAGACTTGGGTCTTTTCTTTCTCTTTTGAACACATTTTTTTAGAGGAATTTAGTTTTTTTAAAGCGTTAAGAAGGGATATTGCCACCTTTTGTGGAATAACCTATATATGTTTTATTTTTTTACTGATTTCCTATAAAATAGTAGATTATACAATAGATAAAAAAGGAAGTTCATAGAAACGACAGTAATACTGGAAGTTTCTGATTCTGGAGGTGCCTTTCGTTGAATAATAGTGAAATATTAGTAAGTCTTGATATAGGTACAACAGCGATTAAAGTCATTATTGGAGAAGTTTTGAACGATTCATTGAATATAATCGGGGTTGGGACCGCTAAATCAAATGGTATGAAAAAAGGTGCAGTTGTTGATATCGATCAAACGGTTCATTCAATCCGAAACGCGGTAGAACAAGCTGAGCGCATGGTAGGGATGCAGATTGAAAGTGTTGTCGTTGGTATAAACGGAAGTCATGTTCAATTACAGCCTTGTCATGGGGTAGTAGCAGTTCAAAGCGAAAACCGTGAAATTGGTGATGAGGATGTGACAAGAGTCATCGACGGAGCACAGGTAATCTCAATTCCACCAGAACGTGAAATTATTGATGTTATTCCAAAACAATTTATTGTAGATGGTTTGGATGAAATCACGGATCCGCGTGGTATGATTGGCGTTCGGTTGGAAATGGAAGGTACAATTATTACATGCTCAAAGACAGTACTACATAATATTTTAAAATGTGTAGAACGTGCTAACTTGCAAGTGTCCGATATTTGCCTTCAGCCACTTGCAGCCGGAACGATTGCTCTTTCAAAAGATGAAAAGAATATGGGGGTTGCTCTAATTGATGTGGGTGGTGGCTGTACTACCGTTTCAGTTTTTGGTAACGACCATCTAATTTCAACAAGTGTTATTAGCTTAGGTGGAGATAATATTACGAAGGATTTGTCTATCGGTCTAAGGACATCTACAGAAGAAGCAGAAGATATTAAACTGAATTATGGACATGCATTTTATGATCATGCTTCTGAAGAAGAAACATTTGAAGTTTCAATCATTGGAAGCAACACAAGAGAAACCTATAATCAGCTGCAAATTTCTGATATGATTGAAGCAAGACTGGAAGAAATTTATGCTTATGTAGAAAGAGAAATTAGAAAAATGGGTTACGGCGAGCTTCCAGGTGGGTATGTATTGACTGGTGGAACGAGTTCGATGCCAGGAAGTCTTGAGCTTGCTGAGGACTTATTCCGATCAAATGTACGCGTTGCTATCCCAGATTACATAGGTGTAAGAGAAGCACAATATACAGCAGGTATTGGAATATTGCAGTTCGCTTATCATAATGCGAAGATACAAGGAAAAGATTTGTATCCATCTGTAGTTGAAGATACAACAGAACCGAAACCAAAAAGACCGCAAAAACAGCCAAAGGTCAAAAAAGAAACGAAAGAGAATAAGAAAAAAGACTCTAGTTTTGCTAATTTATTTAAGTATTTCTTTGATTAAGAATAACTGATGTGAATTCAAAAGGTAATGGAACTTTTTGACAGATAAAAAATATAAAACTTTTATTATTTGCATAAGTGCAACGAAGTCATTTGCCTAAAAGCCTGGCAAACGCCAAGTTTTCTAAAAAGATCACATTGAAATTAGCTTCTGGTATTCTTGTAATTTTGCACATTAGGAGGAAAGAAATATGTTAGAGTTTGATACAAATATGGAGGAATTAGCGACAATTAAAGTTATCGGTGTAGGTGGCGGTGGAAATAATGCTGTGAACCGAATGATTGAGCATGGTGTTGAAGGTGTAGAATTTATAGCGGTAAATACTGATGCTCAGGCTTTGAATTTGTCTAAAGCAGAAACAACAATACAAATAGGTGGTAAACTGACACGTGGTCTTGGAGCAGGTGCAAATCCGGAAGTTGGAAAGAAAGCTGCCGAAGAGAGCAAAGAACAGCTGGAAGAAGTATTGCAAGGTGCTGATATGGTATTTGTAACTGCTGGAATGGGTGGTGGCACTGGAACTGGTGCTGCTCCTGTAATTGCACAAGTTGCTAAAGATCTTGGAGCATTAACTGTAGGTGTTGTAACACGTCCATTCTCTTTTGAAGGAAGAAGACGCTCTACCCAAGCAATTTCTGGAATTGATACACTTAAAGGAAGTGTTGATACATTAATCGTAATTCCAAATGATCGCTTACTTGAAATTGTAGACAAAAACACACCAATGCTTGAAGCATTCCGTGAAGCAGATAATGTGTTACGACAAGGTGTACAAGGTATCTCAGATTTAATTGCGAAGCCAGGTCTAATTAACGTTGATTTTGCTGATGTTAAAACAATTATGTTTGATAAAGGTTCTGCACTCATGGGAATTGGTATTGCAACTGGTGAAACACGTGCAACAGAAGCTGCGAAAAAAGCAATTTCATCTCCACTACTGGAGACTTCTATTGATGGTGCACATGGTATCCTAATGAATATTACTGGCGGTACGAACTTAAGCCTTTATGAAGTTCAAGAAGCTGCAGATTTAGTTACTTCAGCAGCAGATAAAGAAGTGAACGTTATCTTTGGATCCGTTATTAATGAGAATCTAAATGATGAAATTGTTGTTACAGTAATTGCAACAGGTTTTGATGAGACTGTACAACCAAAAGCAGAAATTAAGCAAAAACAGCATCGTCCTATGGCTAGTCATAACCAGCATGCTGCCACGAGGGAAGAACCTGTTCAAAGAGAGCAGCGCGAGCAGCGTGAGCAACAACAGCCACAGCCTCGTGTTAGACAAGAGGACGACGAGCTTGATATTCCTACATTTTTAAGAAATCGAAACCGTAATCGATAAAAAATAACTTGTACGAAGACATAATAGAGCAGATGAGCTACATTCATCTGCTCTATTTTCAATTCCATAACCTCTATTCACCACCCGGCATAGCTTCCTCCAAAACAATCCTTAACATTGCCCTCGAGGCGTGATGAACATATTCTCTATTTTACAATTAATATAAACTTCTAATTAATGCGCATTGAGAGATTGTGCGAATACCCGCTCCGGAAACACACTACGCTTTTCGCGGGTGACCCGTGAGCCTCTTCGAACTCTGTTCTTCAGAGTCTCACTCTGGCCACGTATCCCGCAGAAGTCTACGTGTGTTTCCTCCGCTAGTGCTGGTTCACTGGCTATACTAACATGGTTTATCAAAATAAAAATGTTGTTCTAACCAGTCCGGGTGAGCGTAGGGCGGTGACTCCTGTGGGAACAGCACGTGTCTGAAGACTCGCAGGAAGTGGTTTTCTTCCGGAGAGGCTGAAGCCGTGCCCACGGAAAGCATCCGCCCGGAGCGATCCCGGACGGCGATTGTTCCACAGATTAAGCAAATATTCACTAGTTCGGATTTTCTTTCAAATGTGATGAAGCATCTAGAATAGTGTTAGTTTACGTTAGCGCAGCAGATCACAAAGCGTAAATATGTGAAGGCTTTGTATTTATATAGGAAGAATTATACAATTCCAGTTATATTGGTTTAGCGCTATTTTTATGCATGTTGATTTTAGAAGTATTTGACATAAAACGCAAAAATCGATAGACAGACAATCCGTATGAATATACGTTAGCTTTAAAAGAGACAAATTATTCCCGACAAACTTATAGACAAATAGTGAAAATTAGCTTTTATACGCACACAAGAAGTGACAGACTTTGCTTCCGCACTCTACTATACTCGTTAGTAATTCCTCAAATCTGGGGTTTCGATTATCTATGAAAATACCTCCTGAAAATAAATATTCCGAAAATGATTTGCCGGGAAGGAAGAGAGAAATTGACCATTTATCTTGATGCCGTCTGGGCATTGAATTTTTTTCTGGATTTAATGCTGTTAATGCTTACAAAAGCTTTAGCAAGGGATGCAGTAGGGAAAATACGAATCATTTTTGGGGCATTTATCGCTTCATTAATTGTACCCATTACGCTATTTTTTCCAGACTCCTTTATAAATGGGGTACTGGGTAAATTAATTTATTCATTCTTTATTATCTTATGTACCTTCGGATATGCAGGTTTTTATCGCATGATGAAATTATTATTATTATTTTACTTTACATCATTTGCAATTGGAGGTGGATTGACAGGGATATACTTTATGCTTGCAAACCCTGTGTCAATTACAGGCAATGGAATTTTAACATTTAATAAAGGATATGGTGATCCAGTTAGCTGGCTGTTTATCTTAATCGGATTCCCAATCGTATGGTATTTTACAAAGCACCGTATGGACGAGCATGCAAGTGAGAAAATTCGTTATGACCAATTATGCGAAGTGACCATTCAAATGAATAACAATTCATTTATGACCAAAGGGTTTATTGATAGCGGTAATCAGCTAGTTGATCCACTAACGAAAAGGGCAGTAGTTATTTGTGATGAAATATTTTTGAAGCAGTGGTTTTCTGAAGAAGAATGGAAGCAATTAGAGGAAGTGCATCATCATTTAGCACTTGATCAAGTTCCAGAAAAATGGCAGCACAAAGTACAAATGATTCCGTATCAAGGTGTTGAAGGAAAAAGTGGTTTCCTCTTAGCGATTCGGCCAGATCACATTGAAATACATTATGGGAGTCAAAAGCTTACAACAAGCAATTTACTAATCGGTATTCAGTTTGGCGTATTAGTTAGGGATCAAAGCTATCATTGTTTATTGCATCCGCAAATCATTAAATTAGCTACTATACAAACAGCATAAGGGAGTGGAGAGTATGGCTCTATGGAAAATCAAACTGAAATTGCGCTGGTACAAATTATTAATTAAATTAGGATTAAAGTCATCAGAAGTCTACTATATTGGTGGAAGTGAAGCATTGCCTCCTCCCCTTTCGAAACAGGAAGAACAAGAATTATTAATCCTATTACCGAAAGGCGACAAGGCAGCGAGAGCGATGCTGATTGAGCGTAACCTTCGCCTTGTCGTCTATATTGCACGTAAATTTGAAAATACAGGTATCAATATTGAGGACTTAATTAGCATAGGTACAATTGGCTTAATAAAAGCGGTAAATACATTCAATCCAGAAAAGAAAATTAAGTTAGCAACCTATGCATCAAGATGTATTGAAAACGAGATTCTTATGTACTTGCGTAGAAATAATAAACTTAAATCGGAAGTCTCATTTGATGAACCATTAAATATCGATTGGGATGGGAATGAGCTTCTATTGTCCGATGTTCTCGGTACGGATGAAGATATAATTACAAAAAACCTCGAATCAAATGTGGATAAAACTTTGTTGAAAAGTGCATTATCAAAATTAAATGCCCGTGAAAAACAAATCATGGAGCTGCGTTTTGGATTAATTGGTCAAGAGGAAAAGACCCAGAAGGATGTTGCGGATATGCTTGGAATTTCTCAATCCTATATTTCACGTTTAGAAAAAAAGATTATTCGCAGATTGAAAAAAGAATTTAATAAAATGGTGTAGCCATATTTTATAAGGTTTTCATCAACATTTTACAGTCTTTCTAAAATCTGTACGTGCATAAAAACCCTCTGCCGGGGAGATACTGTCCTTGAACAGCATCACCGACTGGGAGGGTTGACTTAAATGACTAGACATAAAGTTGAGATATGTGGTGTTGATACATCCAAACTACCTGTACTTAAAAATGAAGAAATGAAAAAGCTATTTGTAAGAATGCAGCAGGAAGGAGATATTTCTGCTCGAGAAGAACTTGTTAATGGGAATTTAAGGCTTGTATTAAGTGTGATACAGCGATTCAATAATCGGGGAGAATATGTAGATGATTTATTTCAAGTTGGCTGTATTGGACTAATGAAATCAATCGATAATTTTGATTTATCACATAACGTAAGATTCTCCACGTATGCTGTTCCGATGATTATTGGAGAAATAAGACGATACCTCAGGGATAATAATCCAATCCGAGTATCTAGGTCCTTACGTGATATTGCATACAAAGCACTGCAGGTGAGAGAAAAATTAATTAGTAAGACATCAAAAGAGCCTACTCCTGCAGAAATTGCCGCTGAAATGGGAATTCCACATTCCGATATTGTGTTTGCTCTTGATGCGATTCAAGATCCTGTATCATTATTCGAACCAATCTACAATGATGGTGGTGATCCAATATTTGTTGTCGATCAGATTAGTGATGATAAAGACAAGGATTCAACCTGGGTTGATAAAATTTCATTAAAAGAAGGGATGCACCAATTAAATGAACGTGAAAAAATGATATTGAATAAACGATTCTTTCAAGGGAAAACGCAAATGGAAGTTGCTGATGAAATTGGCATCTCACAAGCACAAGTATCTCGTTTAGAGAAAGCTGCAATCAGTCAAATGAATAAGCAAATGTTTGAATAAAGATTTAAATAAATCATGCAAAATCAGGAAGGACAGGTTTTTCACCTGTCTTTCCTGATTTTTTCTGTGTAAAGATGAAATAAATTGATGTGTTCGCATATAGTTTAATAAGTACGTGTTCAAAAAGAGGAGGACGAAAAGGACCGAGCAGTATAAGGCGTCGATGCATTGAGCGGACGTTCTTGCGGACAGTAAAAGCGATTTTCTTCTGCAATGAGTGTAAAAGCAAGCCAACGATCTTCTCGCTTGTTGTTTTGACTTCGATATTGGACACAGTACGTGTCGGTACTTAATCGATGGTCTACTGCTCTCGAAGTGTCATTTTCAACGGACTATTTTGACAACTAATAAGGCAGGTGAGGACAATGATTAAATTATCAGAATTACAGTTGAAAGAAATTATAATAATTGATGATGGTAGAAGGTTTGGCCATATTACAGATTTAGAAATTGACGGTAATACAGGGAAAATTATTGCAATTGTCGTGGAAACGAAGGACAAAAAGAGTGGAATGTTAAGAAAGGCGGACGAATTATTGATTTCCTGGGATCATATTGTTCGAATTGGTTCCGATGTGATTCTTGTCAATGATGTCCAGGGACCAAGTTTATATGGTACGGTAAAATAGAGATTGCATGAAAAAGCTTAGTTGAAAGCCAAAATATGATAAAATAAGACAAGTCTATTTTTGCAGTAAAGAAAATATAAAAATTTCTTTACTGCAGAAGTGCACTGTAGCATTAGCCAAGAGGATTGGTGAATGCCAAGTTTTCTAATCAGGAGGATTATAATGAATGAAGTCTTTAAAGAGAAAGATAACGCATATCTCAACATAGAAAAGTGGCAAACAGAACACCCTGGACTTGTCGTGGGCTTTACTACTAGAAACGGTGGTGTAAGCGAGTACCCCTATCATACATTGAATTTTGGGTTCCATGTTGCTGATGAACAGAAGCATGTTATAAGTAACCGTGAACGATTAGCAGATAAGCTGAACTTTTCACTGCAAAACTGGGTGTCAGGGGAACAAATACATCGAACGGAGATTGCACATGTTACGGATCAAGATAAGGGGAAAGGTTCAACTTCTTATACAAGCTCCATTAAAGGCACGGATGGGCTCTTAACCAACCAAAAAGGAGTATTATGTACAGCTTTCTTTGCAGATTGTGTACCCTTATTTTTCTTCGATCCGATAACGGAATATATTGGAATTGCCCACGCTGGCTGGAAGGGATCTGTTAACCGAATTGCTGAGAAGATGGTGGAAGCTTTTGCAAAAGTTGGTGTGAAACCGGAAAACCTATTCGTAGCGATTGGTCCTTGTATTTCACAGCAGAATTATGAAGTAGATGAGCGGGTGATTCAATCGATTCGAGCAGGGGAGAGGGAAAATGCGGTACGTTCACTCGGCAAAAATCGATTTTTATTAGATTTAAAGCAATTAAATGTAGATATCCTTTTACAATCTGGGGTATTACGTCATAATATAGAGGTAACAAATTATTGCACTTATCGTGATGATGAATTATTTTTCTCTCATCGGAGAGACCATGGTAAGACTGGAAGAATGTTAGGGTTTATTGGATTTCAAGGGTGATTACATGATGGAGGAGTTATACGTATTATGGAAGTCGCAGCAAATTTGGCAGTCATTCAAGAGAAAATAGGACAAGCATGTAAAAATAGTGGGCGCAAACCTTCCGAAATAAACGTTATTGGGGTTACGAAATATGCTACAATAGAACGAACCGAGGAAGCAGTTGAAGCAGGAGTTAAAAATCTTGGCGAAAATCGAAATGAAGGTTTTTTAGAAAAGTATCATCACATTGCTGATAAAGTAACATGGCATTTTATTGGAACCTTGCAGTCACGAAAAGTAAAAGACATTATTGACAAAATTGATATGCTCCATGCTTTAGACAGGGCTTCACTTGCAAAAGAAATTAATAAACGAGCATCAGCACCTGTCGATTGCTTTATACAAGTAAATGTCAGTGGAGAAGCTTCCAAACATGGCTTGAGCGTAGAAGAGGTAATTCCTTTTATTGAGGAAATCGAGAAATACGAAAAAGTTCATGTAGTTGGATTAATGACAATGGCACCCCATATTGAAGACAAAGAGGAGATTCGGAAAGTATTTCGGGATTTAGCATTATTAAGAGACCGTATCAAAGCAAAGAAATTGCATCATGCACCATGTGAATTTCTTTCGATGGGGATGAGCAATGATTATGAAGTTGCGATTGAAGAGGGTGCAACCCATATCCGCATTGGCTCCCAATTAGTTGGTGAATGATCGCAAACTTAAGTAAAGAGGTGAGAGAATGAGTATTAAGAATAAGATTAAAAATTATTTCACCATGGATGACGAGTATGAGTACGAATATCAACAGGAAGAGATTACCCCAGAGAGTAAAGAAAGTACGAAGCAACAAACACAAAAGGTTGTAAGCTTAACTAGTATGCAGCAATCTACATCAAAAGTGGTATTATGTGAGCCAAGAACCTATAACGAAGCGCAGGAAATTGCAGATAACATTGTAAACAGACGTGCCGTTGTCATTAATTTACAACGCGTTGATCATCAACAAGCAAAACGTATTGTTGATTTTCTAAGTGGCACGGTATACGCTGTTAATGGTGATATTCAGAAGCTAGGCTCTGAAACATTTTTATGCACCCCGGACAATGTTGAAGTTTCAGGAACAATATCCGAAGCATTTGCCCAACAAGATGAATTTGAAAAAGGATGGTAGTAGTGGATGGTTGAATTATATACAATATTACATTATGCATTTGTATTCTATGGATATGCACTCATTGTGTATATTTTCATGTCATGGTTCCCAGGAGCAAGGGAATCATCCTTTGGTCAAATGTTGACCAAAATTTGTGAGCCTTACCTAGAGCAATTTCGTAAATTTATCCCACCAATTGGTATGATCGATATTTCGCCAATTGTTGGGATCCTTGTTCTT
Source organism: Oceanobacillus sp. FSL W7-1304 (assembly GCF_037969805.1). Lineage (NCBI taxonomy): Bacteria > Bacillati > Bacillota > Bacilli > Caryophanales > Bacillaceae > Oceanobacillus > Oceanobacillus sp. FSL W7-1304. The sequence goes on from NZ_CP150211.1 coordinate 90,827, forward strand.
CATTTAGCTCGAGCAGGACTGCTTCAGTTTTTCCAAATGTTTTTATTTTAGAACGTATAGCGTTATTATGCTAAAAAGATTTTGACGAACAAAATGTTAAAGGAAGTAACAGGATGGATATTTACCAGCATTTTAGAAAAGAAGAACAGCCTTTTATTGATCAAGTATTGTCGTGGAAGGAACGCGTTGAGCAGACATTCCAGCCAAAGCTGACAGACTTTCTCGATCCACGCGAACAACAGTTAGTCGAAATGCTTGTCGGTTTGAATAATCCTGAATTAAAACTTGATAAGCATGGCGGAGGATTAAATACGGAACGAAAACGAATGGTAATTGCTCCTTTTTATGAGGAAATAGCAGAAGAATCTTTTCAGCTGACCTTATTGCAGACAACCTATCCAGATAAATTTATAACCATTGAACATCGGGATGTAATGGGCGCATTTTTATCAATGGGGATAAAGCGTACGAAGCTAGGAGATATTTATGCGGCAGACGGCCTCATTCAAATTGTACTGGCAGATGAAGTAAGTCCATATGTTACAGCAAATCTGAATGCAATAAAAAAAGCGACGGTTACATTTGGCGAGCAGCCGCTTACTCTTTTGAAAGAAAAACAAGAAAGATGGGTAGAAGCAGACAAAACAGTTTCTTCTTTAAGACTTGATGCTGTTATCAAGGAAATTTATCATATTTCAAGAAAAGATGCTTCAGCATTTATTGAAAAATTGCAGGTGAAAGTGAATCATAAGGTTGTTGACGATACTAAATTTCAACTGCAAGAGGGCGATATGATTTCATTGCGTGGAAAAGGCCGAAGCAAATTAACTGCTATAAATGGGATGACGAAAAAGGATAAATGGAAAATTAGTATTGCATCTTTAAAATAATTTATAGTTCTTGCAGGATTTCCTGTTTTTTTGTCGAATTGATTTAAATACAACTTTGAGAACATTCGATTTTACGTTAATATATTTATACCTTGAGGAGGTGGCCACTGTGCCATTAACACCATTAGATATTCATAATAAAGAATTTACGAGAAAAATCCGTGGTTATGATGAAGATGAAGTAAATGAGTTCTTGGATCAAGTGATTAAGGATTATGAAATGGTCATTCGAGAAAAGAAAGAGCTGGATGAGAAAGTGAACCAGCTGAATGAAAGACTCGGTCATTTTACAAATATTGAAGAAACCCTAAATAAGTCCATTCTTGTTGCACAAGAAACAGCAGAAGAAGTAAAAGGAAATGCAACAAAGGAATCCAGGCTTATTATAAAAGAGGCAGAAAAAAATGCTGACCGTATCATTAATGAAGCGTTAAGTAAATCGCGTCGTATTTCAATGGATGTCGAAGAATTGAAGAAGCAGGCTAAAGTTTTCCGCACAAGATTACGCATGCTTGTACAGGCTCAATTAGATATGCTTGGTACGGACGATTGGGAAGAATTATTTAAAACAGAGTTAGGCGAAGAACTCGAGTTGATTGAAAATGAATCATAGTTCTTGACGTTCTTAAAAATATTACATATAATTCATACAAGATATGTCAATTATAATAACAATACGTTGAAAGAGAAAGTATAAAAGGACGTTGCTGAAAAGCGAGCTAGGAGATGGTGTGAGCCTGGTACAGCACTCTTTTAGAAAATCACTCTTGAGTATCCATTGTGAAATTTAGTAGTGATGGACGGCTTATCCCCGTTACGGATGTCGAGTGAATTTAAAATATCAATTTTGAATTTATAAGGGTGGTACCGCGAGTCTTCTCGTCCCTTTTGGGATGAAGAAGGCTTTTTTGTATTCAAAAGCGCAAGCGCCATTAAATAACTTAAGGAGGAAGCATAAATGGATTATAAAGAAACATTATTAATGCCGAAAACAGAATTTCCTATGCGAGGAAATTTACCAAATAAAGAGCCAAAACGTCAAGAACAATGGGAAGAAGCAAATCTATACGAAAAGAGTCTTGAACGTACAAAAGAAAGACCGTTATTTGTTTTACATGACGGACCACCGTATGCAAATGGAGATCTTCATATCGGGCATGCATTGAATAAAATTTTGAAAGACTTTATTACCCGCTATAAATCCATGACGGGTTACCATGCCCCATATATTCCAGGATGGGATACACATGGACTGCCAATTGAAACAGCTTTAACGAAGAACAAGAAAGTCAAACGAAAAGAAATGAGTGTAGCTGAATTTAGACAGCTATGTGCAGAATATGCACTCGGACAAGTGGATAGTCAACGCACACAATTTAAACAGCTTGGTGTACGTGGTGACTGGGATAATCCATATATTACACTGACGAAAGACTATGAAGCTGCACAAATTAAAGTATTTGGGGAAATGGCAAAAAAAGGCTATATCTACAAAGGCTTAAAACCGGTTTATTGGTCTCCTTCTTCTGAATCGGCATTAGCAGAGGCAGAAATTGAGTATCAGGATAAGCGTTCAGCTTCTATTTATGTGGCGTTTGAAGTTCGTGATGGAAAAGACTTATTCGATGGTGGAGAGAAATTCATCATTTGGACGACAACACCATGGACCATTCCAGCTAACCTGGGAATTAGTTTGCATCCCGATCTAGAGTACAACGTAGTAGAAGCAAACGGTGAAAAGTATGTACTTGCACACGCTTTACTGGAAGATGTTGCTGAAGAACTAGGCTGGGAAAATGTAAAGGTCGTAAAATCATTTAAAGGTCAAGAAGCAGATCGTGTTGTAGCAAAACATCCTTTCTATAATCGTGACTCGCTCGTAATGCTTGGTGAACATGTAACGACTGATGCTGGAACTGGTTGTGTTCATACCGCTCCAGGACATGGGGAGGATGACTTCTATGTGTCAAAAAAATATGGCATTGAAGCATTTTGTCCAGTTGATGATAAAGGAGTATTTACGGAAGAAGCTCCTGGTTTTGAGGGTTTATTCTACGATGCTGCCAATAAAGTGGTTACCGAAAAACTGGAAGAAACAGGTTCACTATTAAAAATGAGCTTTATTACACATTCCTATCCACATGATTGGCGTACGAAAAAGCCGACAATTTTCCGTGCAACAGCTCAATGGTTTGCATCTATTAAAGACTTCCGTCAAGATATTCTTTCTGAAATTAAGGAAGTAAACTGGTATCCAAACTGGGGTGAAACGAGACTTTACAATATGGTGCGTGACCGTGAAGACTGGTGTATCTCAAGACAACGAGCATGGGGTGTTCCAATTCCTGTATTTTATGGTGAAGACGGTACACCGATTATTACAGACGAAACGGTTAATCATGTTTCTGAATTGTTTAAAGAACACGGATCAAACGTATGGTTTGAGCGTGAAGCGAAGGACTTGCTGCCAGAAGGATTTACATCAGAGTATAGCCCGAATGGTCAATTCACGAAGGAAACAGATATTATGGATGTTTGGTTTGATTCCGGCTCCTCTCATGAAGGAGTATTAATGAACCGTGATGATCATCGTAGACCAGCAGATATTTATCTTGAAGGAAGTGACCAATATCGTGGTTGGTTTAACTCCTCATTATCAACAGCAGTAGCAGTTACAGGGAAAGCACCTTATAAAACGATTATCAGTCATGGGTTTGTACTTGATGGTAACGGAAGAAAAATGAGTAAATCACTTGGAAATGTCATTGTGCCATCCAAAGTGCAAAAACAGCTTGGCTCTGATATTTTACGTTTATGGGTTGCTTCTGTTGATTATCAATCCGATGTACGTATTTCGAACGATATTTTGAAACAAACTTCAGAAGCATATCGTAAAATCCGTAATACATTCCGCTTCCTGCTTGCGAACCTTGCTGATTTTAATCCAGCAACAGATGCAGTAGCTGAACATGAATTGGAAGAAGTGGATCGTTACATGCTGCATCGCTTACAGAAATTGCTATCTGATGTGCGTGAAAGCTATGAGAAGTATGAGTATGCACCAATTTTCCACCAAATTCATAATTTCTGTGCAGTTGATCTAAGCTCGTTCTATCTAGACTTTGCAAAAGACGTTCTCTATATCGAGGCAGCTGACAATAAACGTCGTCGTAGTATTCAAACTGGCTATTATGAAGTATTGACAACATTGGTTAAGCTACTCACACCAATCATTCCACATACAACAGATGAAGTGTGGGAATATATCCCAGGGGCAGAAGCAGAGAGTGTACAATTGACAGATATTCCAGAACCAAGAGAAATTGCTGGAATGGACGCATTAGCTCCGAAGTGGAATCATTTTATGAATGTTCGTGATGATGTACTGAAAGCATTAGAAGAAGCACGAAATGATAAAGTTATCGGTAAATCATTAGAAGCAAAAATTACAATTGTTCCAAAAGATGAGGAAACAAAAGAAGTCTTAACAAATATGGAACATTTACATCAATTCTTAATCGTATCTGAAGCTGTTTTAAGCGAAAGCAATGCATCTGCAAAAGAATACAAGTTTGTTGATGTAGCTGTTGAAAAGCACCCTGGGGAAAAATGTGAACGTTGTTGGGTTGCTTCAGAAACAGTTGGCGAGGACCATGACCATCCGGAACTATGCTCGCGGTGTGCAGCAGTAGTAAAAGAGCATTATACCGAATAATGAAAAGCGTGTAATTCATAATAGCCCTCTTGAAATAAGGGGGCTATTATTATTGAAAAAGTGAAGAATAAAGTATACTATAAAAAAAGACTTGATAGAGGTTTTTAACTTCTTGTGAATACGGATGAAGCGGGGGATAAAAGATGATCTGGTATTATGTCATCGCGCTCTTTATTATCGGAATCGATCAACTAACAAAATGGATAATTGTAAGCACGATGGAACTTGGTGAGCGGATAACGGTAATCGAAAACTTCTTTTATATTACATCACATCGAAATTCAGGAGCAGCCTGGGGAATCTTACAAGGTCAAATGCTGTTTTTCTATATTGTAACAGCGGTCGTTGTAATCGGCATTATCTATTACATGCAAAAGTTTGCCAAAAACGATACATTACTAGCAATTGGCCTTAGCTTCGTTCTTGGTGGCGCAATCGGTAACTTTATTGATCGTTTATTCCATCAGGAAGTAGTTGATTTTGCTGATTTCTATATTTTTAATTATAATTTCCCTATTTTTAATGTTGCCGATTCTGCTTTAACTATCGGTGTTATTATCGTCATTATTGCAACGATTATGGATGAACGAAAGAAAGGAAAGGCCAAAAAATGACACAATTTCAACATGAAGTAACAGAGGAACAAAATAAAACAAGAGTCGATAAGCTGCTTGCTGCCATTAACCCAGAGCGATCTCGCTCGCAGATTCAGGGATGGATTAGTAAAGGGCATGTATTCGTAAATGAAGCGGAAGTAAAGGCAAATTATAAATGTCAAACAGGCGAAGTGTTAACATGGTCTATTCCAGAAGTTGAAGAGCTGAATATTCAAGGCGAGGATATTCCATTAGAGATTATTTATGAGGATTCTGATTTAATAGTAATTAATAAACCAAAAGGAATGGTTGTTCACCCTTCTGCAGGACATCAGACTGGTACATTAGTAAATGCACTCTTGCACCATTGTAAGGATTTATCCGGAATCAACAGTGTAGAAAGACCGGGAATTGTTCATCGTATTGATAAGGATACGAGTGGCCTGCTTGTCGTAGCGAAAAATGACCACACACACATGAAGTTATCAGAACAGCTAGCAACGAAGGAAGTAAAACGTAAATATGAAGCGATTGTCCATGGAGAGATCGGTCACGAATCCGGTATCATTGATGCACCAATAGGCAGAGATCCAAAAGACCGACAAAAAATGGGAATTGTTGATAGTGGTAAACCTGCAGTGACGCATTTTAAAGTTATCAAGCATTTTCCTGACTATACCCATGTAGAATGTCAGCTTGAAACAGGACGTACGCATCAAATCAGAGTACACATGAGGTATATCGGTTTTCCGCTTGTTGGTGATCCGAAATATGGCCAACGTAAAACACTAGATGCAGATGGTCAAGCTCTTCATGCGAAGACATTAGGCTTTACGCATCCACGAACAAATGAATGGATGGAGTTTGAAGTGGAAGCTCCAAAAGTCTTTCAAGAAGTCCTGGGAAAAATAAAGAATATGTATTGACAGATGATAATTAGTTTGTAATAATGAATGAAGATTAATAAAGGTGACCTTTAAATAATAGTCCTGTGAGGCTAAAAAGGAACGGTTTGTTCGTTAGGTATCGTATGTTCAAAACCCTTTTTTCCTACAGGAGAAGAGGGTTTTTATTTTTTATGCAGATAAGAAAGTATAAAACTTTCCTACCTGTATAAGTGCAACTAAGACATTCGCCTAAATGCTTTGCGAATGCCAAGTTTTCTAAGAAACGGGGTGCAAGTGATTGAATAAAAAAACAGAGATATTAGATACAGCTGCCATCAATAGGGCATTGACCAGAATGTCCCATGAAATATTGGAGAAGAATAAAGGCGGCGAAGATATAGTGCTTGTAGGTATAAAAACAAGAGGAGTTCCACTTGCTAAACGAGTTCACGATAAGATTAAGCAAATAGAAGCGATCGACGTTCCACTTGGTGAACTTGATATTACACTTTATCGTGATGATTTGGAAAAAGCGACAACAGATAATGAACCAGAAATTAAATCTGCAACGATTGATGTAGAGTTAACAGGAAAAAATGTTATTTTGATTGATGATGTCCTCTATACAGGACGCACAGTTCGCGCTGCAATGGATGCCGTAATGGATATTGGCAGACCGTCAAGAATCCAGCTTGGTGTACTTGTCGATCGGGGTCACCGAGAGTTGCCCATTCGCGCAGATTATGTTGGTAAGAATATTCCAACCTCTGATAAAGAGATTATAGTCGTTCAACTTGATGAAACGGATGAAGCAGAACATGTTTCGATCTATGAAAAATAAATAGTTACAACTTTTAAGCAAATCCAGAGAGATTTGAAAGGTTGTGTTAAGAAATGCGTGTATACACTACACGTCTACCTCTTTGCAGCCTTTTTGCAAAGAGGTTTTTTTATTGCTCTTGTAACTATTCAAATGGGAACCACTGTAGGTAACTGGAGACCCGTAATCACATCCATAAAGCATTCAAGTTCGACCCGAAATCCTAAAACGCTCACTTAAAAGGAGAGGATATGATGAGACATTTTATATCGGTTGATCAGCTAACAGAAAAGGATATTTATTCCATGATACAAAGAGCAGAGAGCTACCGAAACCAGAAGATGAAGGATTTGACTCGGCAATTGTTTACAGCCAATCTCTTTTTTGAACCTAGCACGAGAACAAAAATGAGTTTTATCGTAGCGCAACGAAAAATGGGATTTGAAGCACTTGATTTTCATGAGGACACATCAAGCGTACGAAAAGGAGAGTCGCTTTATGATACAGCAAAGACATTTGAAGCAATCGGAGCGAACCTTTTAGTTGTGCGCCATCCAGATGATAATTGGTATGAGGCGCTAGAAGGAAAGATTTCCATACCAATGATTAATGCAGGGGCTGGTAAGGCAGAGCATCCAACACAATGCATGCTCGACCTCTTGACGATTTATCAGGAATATGGACGGATCGAAGGATTGAAGATTGTAATCGTCGGGGACATCAAACATAGTCGAGTTGCTCACTCCAATGCAAAAGCACTTGCTAGATTGGGTGTAGAAGTATACTTATGTGCTGCTCCCGGATTTGAGGACCCAGAGCTTGAATTTCCTTATATTTCAATTGATGAAGCAGTAGAGATATGCGATGTTGTGATGCTTCTCCGAATTCAACATGAGCGACATGTGCAAAAAAATGAAACAAACAATTACTTGGATCTTTATGGATTAACAAAAGAAAGAGAAAAGAAGATGAAGGAGGAGGCAATTATTCTTCATCCAGCGCCGATTAATCGTGGAGTAGAAATTGATACCGATTTAGTAGAATGCAGACGCTCACGAATTTTTAAACAAATGGAAAATGGTGTCTATGTAAGAATGGCAATTATGTCACACGTATTAAATGAATGGGGGATTATGAATGAAAACTTTATTGAAAAACGCCAAAAAGTTAGCAGCTACTAATGAATTCGAAGTATGCGAAATTTTAATCGAAGGAAAACAAGTAAAAGAAATTGCACCTATTATTTCTGAAGAAGCAGACGAGATAATTGATTTACAAGGAAAGCTTGTTTTGCCAGGATTTATTGATGTCCATATTCATTTACGTGAACCAGGTGGAGAGCATAAGGAAACAATTTTGACAGGGACAGAAGCTGCAGCACGTGGAGGTTATACGACAGTATGTGCTATGCCAAATACAAATCCGGTGCCAGACAGTAAAGAAGCATTGGAAGCACTATGGGGAAAAATTAACACGGATGCGAAAGTTCGCGTTCTCCCTTATGCAGCAATAACAAAGGGACTAAAAGGGGAAGAACGAACAAATATTAAGGAATTACAGGAACTAGGCGCATTTGCTTTTACCGATGATGGAGTAGGCATTCAAACGGCTGACCAAATGCTTTCCGCCATGAAGGAAGCTGCAGCATGTGACGCAGCAATTGTCGCACACTGTGAGGATAATTCAATTGTGTATGGTGGTGTCACTCATGATGGAGAGGTTAGTGAACGGTTAAACCTACCAGGAATTCCTTCTTTAAGTGAATCGGTACAAATTGCAAGAGACGTACTGCTTGCAGAAGCTGCGAATTGTCATTATCACGTTTGTCATGTAAGTACAAAGGAATCTGTACGTGTAATCCGTGACGCAAAGCGAGCAGGTATCCATGTTACTGCGGAAGTCACACCACATCACCTACTATTAAATGAAGAAGACATTCGCGAAGCAGATACGAATTTCAAAATGAATCCCCCACTGCGTGCGAAAGAAGATCAGCAAGCACTAATCGATGGATTGCTTGATGGGACGATTGACTTTATCGCAACAGATCATGCACCACATGCAGCCGAAGAAAAAGCAAAAGGGTTTATCAAAGCTCCATTTGGAATCGTAGGACTTGAAACGGCATTCCCGCTTCTATATACACATTTAGTAGAGACAGGGAAGATTTCACTTCTGCAGCTAGTTAAATGGATGACGGCAAAGCCAGCAGACGTTTTTAACCTTCCGTATGGATCGTTTGAGGTTGGAAAGGTTGCAGATATTACAGTAGTTGACCTTGAAAAAGAAAATGTTATCGATAAAGACACGTTCTATTCGAAGGGAAAGAATACGCCATTCGACGGCTGGCGTGTTAAAGGTACCCCAGTCGTAACCATGGTAGAAGGTAAAGTAGTGTATAAGGAGGCAGTTCATGCGTAAAAGACAATTGGTTCTTGAAGACGGAACGATATTTATTGGTGAAGCGTTTGGAAGTGATTGTGAATCAAACGGAGAAGTTGTATTCAACACTGGAATGACTGGCTACCAAGAAGTAATAACGGATCCATCTTATTGTGGTCAAATTGTAACAATGACCTATCCAATTGTCGGAAACTACGGAATTAACAGGGATGATTTTGAAACAGTCACTCCTTTTATTAACGGATTAATTGTGAGAGAGGTGTGTGATGCACCGTCTAACTTTAGGCAGGAGGAGAACTTAGACCAATTTCTTAAAGCGCATGGTATTCCGGGAATCGCCGGGGTGGATACAAGAAAGCTGACCAAAATAATTCGAAAGCATGGAACAATGAAAGCTATTATTTCAAATGTAGATGTTTCATCAGAAGTGCTTATTGATCAAGCGAAAAATCTACTTCTCTCCACTGATCAGGTGAAAAAGACATCAACAGTTAAGCCGTATGTTGTTCCTGGACGTGGAAAGCGGATTATCATGGTTGATTTCGGTGCAAAACATGGAATCTTACGAGAATTAACGAAGCGTGACTGCCATATAACAGTAGTCCCTTATAATTACAGTGCAAAAGAAATTTTGCGGCTAAAGCCAGATGGATTAATGCTGACAAATGGTCCAGGAAATCCAAAGCTTGTTCCAGAAGCAATTGAAATGATTAAGGTTATTTTAGGCAAGGTTCCGATATTCGGTATTTGTCTCGGTCATCAGTTACTAGCACTGGCATGTGGTGCAGACACAGAGAAGATGACATTTGGCCACCGTGGATCGAATCATCCCGTGAAAGATTTAAAGAATGAAAGAACGTATCTTACTTCACAGAATCATAGTTATGCAGTTAAAGCTGAATCGTTGAAACATACAGCACTTGAGCTAACGCAATTAGCGTTGAATGACAATTCCGTAGAAGGTATTCGACACAGGAATTACCCTGCTTTTTCTGTACAATATCACCCAGAAGCATCACCAGGACCTGAGGATACAAATGATTTATTTGATGTATTTTTACAGATGGTTGAAGAGGCTCAAGTGAAACGGGGGGAAGAAGTATATGCCTAAAAATACAGCAATCCAAAAAATATTGGTTATCGGTTCTGGACCAATTGTAATTGGCCAGGCAGCGGAATTCGATTATTCTGGTACACAGGCTTGTCAAGCATTGAAGGAAGAAGGATATAGTGTTATTCTTGCAAACTCAAACCCGGCAACGATTATGACAGACCATACGGTAGCTGACAAGGTTTATATGGAGCCATTAACAGTTGAATTTTTGACAAAAATCATTCGCAAAGAACAGCCTGACGCATTACTGCCAACACTTGGCGGACAGACTGGACTGAATCTAGCGATGGCATTAGACCAAAGTGGTGTTCTTTCCCAGTACAATGTGGAGTTGTTAGGAACAACATTAGAGGCCATTCAAAAGGCAGAAGACCGTGAGAAATTTAGAGATTTAATGCACGCATTAAAAGAGCCTGTTCCAGAAAGCAAGATTGTCAATACGGTGGAACAAGCGCTTGTTTTTGCCGCAGAAATTGGTTATCCATTAATTGTTCGACCAGCGTATACACTTGGTGGTACTGGTGGCGGGATGTGCTATAACGAGCTGGAACTAAAAGAAATAACGAAGAATGGGTTAGCACTATCGCCTGCTGATCAATGTCTTATCGAACGAAATATCGCTGGTTTTAAAGAAATTGAATATGAAGTAATGCGAGATAAGAATGACCAGGCAATCGTCGTTTGTAACATGGAGAATGTAGACCCTGTCGGTATTCATACTGGGGATTCAATTGTTGTTGCACCATCACAAACATTAAGTGACCGTGAGTACCAAATGCTCCGAAATGCTTCGTTAAGAATTATCCGTGCACTGTCCATTGAAGGTGGTTGCAATGTGCAGCTCGCGCTTGATCCGGATAGCTTTAATTACTATATAATTGAGGTAAATCCTAGGGTAAGCAGATCATCTGCATTGGCTTCTAAAGCAACGGGTTATCCAATTGCAAAAGTAGCTGCCAAAATTGCTGTTGGGTATACACTTGATGAAATTATCAATCCGATAACTGGTACGACGTATGCATTATTTGAACCAGCACTAGATTACGTTGTAACGAAGTTTCCTAGATTCCCATTTGATAAATTTACAGCTGGTGACCGCAAATTAGGAACACAAATGAAAGCAACTGGAGAAGTGATGGCAATTGGACGTAATTTTGAAGAATCTTTATTAAAGGGTATCCGTTCTTTAGAGCTAGGAACTGAAGAACTCTGGTTGAAATCTCTAACGAATCTCTCCGAAACAGAACTCATAGAGCGTATGGAAAAGGCAGATGATGAACGGATTTTTGTTATCGCTGAAGCATTTCGCAGGGGAATGACGGTGGAACGAATTTTTCAGTTAACAAAGATCGATCGTTTCTTTCTTGTGAAATTCGAGAAGTTAGTAAAGCTTGAGCAAGAATTGCAGGAACAGCACTTTTCAAAAGAAATTTTGAAAAAGGCAAAACGTGTTGGTGTCTCTGATGCACAGATAGCAAGAATGTGGAACATATCAATAGATGAAATTTATACATATCGAATGAATGAGAATTTGAAGCCAGTTTATAAAATGGTGGATACTTGTGCAGCTGAATTTGAATCAGCAACGCCTTATTTTTACAGTACATACGAGGATGAAAATGAATCGATTGCATCAAATCGTAAAAAAATTCTAGTCCTTGGCTCTGGACCAATTCGAATTGGTCAAGGAATCGAATTCGATTATGCGACTGTTCATGCGGTGCTTGCGATTAAAGAAATGGGCTACGAAGCTATTATTATGAATAATAATCCAGAAACGGTTTCTACCGATTTTAGTATCTCTGACAAGCTTTATTTTGAACCATTGACACTTGAAGATGTTATGCATGTAGTGGACTTGGAGCAGCCAGAAGGAGTTATCGTACAATTTGGTGGTCAAACAGCAATTAATCTAGCTGCGGGATTAGAGCGAAGGGGCGTTGCTATTTTAGGTACTAGCTTGGAAGCAATTGATCGTGCAGAGGATCGTGATAAATTCGAAACATTACTAGATGAATTGAATTTACTAAGACCAATGGGCAAAGCTGTCCAGAAGCTGGAACAAGTTTTGGAGGTTGCAGACGAAATTGGCTATCCAGTACTTGTAAGACCTTCCTATGTGATTGGTGGAAGCAGGATGGAAATTGTTTATGATGACGAAGAGTTACAAGCCTATCTAAGAAAGACAAATCATTTAAACGCAGAGCACCCAATTTTAATCGATAAATACCTTACTGGTATTGAAGCTGAAGTTGATGCTATAAGTGATGGCGAAACAACGATTATACCTGGGATAATGGAACATATTGAACGTGCTGGTGTACATTCTGGTGATTCCATGGCAGTCTATCCACCACAACGGCTAAGTGATTCGGTAAAACAAAAATGTATGGCAGCTGCTGAACAGATTGCTAAAGCACTTCATGTAAAAGGATTGATTAATATTCAGTTCATTATTCGTGGAGAAGACGTATATATTCTTGAAGTCAACCCACGAGCAAGTAGAACAATTCCGTTCCTAAGCAAAATTACAGGTGTAACCATGGCAGCTATTGCAACAAAATGTATTTTAGGAGAAAAATTGAAAGCTTTAGGCTTTGAGACTGGCATTCTACCAGAAGATAGCAATGTATCTGTAAAAATCCCAGTATTTTCCTTTGAGAAACTCCGAAGTGTTGATACGTTCTTAGGACCTGAAATGAAATCAACCGGGGAAGCAATCGGTTATGATAAGACACTGGAAAAGGCATTGTATAAAGGATTAATTGCTGCAGGCTATACTGTCCCACAAGATGGTGGGGTCCTATTAACAGTGGCGGATAAGGATAAAGCAGAAATGCTGAAAGTCGCTGAACGTTTTCATCAACTTGGATTCGTGCTTTATGCAACAGAAGGCACGGCTGCATATGTAAGAGAAGCAGGAGATTTCCCAATTATTGAAGTAGCAAAAATTGGATCAATCGAACCAAATGTACTTTCGATTATGGAGAATGGGGATGTTCAATTTGTAGTAAATACACTTAATTCGGGTAAAAAGCCAAGGTCAGATGGTTTCTTAATTCGTAGGCAGACGGTTGAACATGGTATCGCCTGTTTAACAAATTTGGATACTGCAAATGCCATTTTAAATGTGATTGATTCAACAACATTTAGCGCAAAACCAATAGGAGAAAAAGAGGCTATAAGACAATGATACAAAAGGAAAAAATGATAATTAAATCTGTAACGAATATTGCACTGGATACAATTGAAATGGTACTTGAAAATACGTTTATTAGTAAAACTGCTATTCCGGGTCAGTTTTTGCATGCTTCAATTGAGGGACATACCTTGCGACGTCCTATTTCCATTGCGGATATCGATCGAGAAAAAGAAACAGTTACCATCTTATTTAAAATTTTAGGTAAAGGTACCGAAAAGCTTGCAACCTATCAAGCTGGTATGTCCTTTAATGTACTTGGTCCGAGTGGAAATGGGTTTCAGATTGAGGATAAACAAGGAACATATCTTTTAATAGGTGGTGGGATTGGCGTTCCTCCATTGTACTACCTTGGGAAAAAACTTGCAGAAAAGCAATGTCAGGTCATTTCAATTCTTGGATTCCAGACAAAAACAAATGTATTTTATGAGGAAAAGTTTAGAGCACTTGGAGAGACCTTTATTGTGACAAATGACGGTTCATATGGTGAAACAGGTTTTGTTACGGACATCATTGAAAGAGCTGGGGACTTTGATTCTTACTTTTCCTGTGGACCAGTTCCAATGCTTAAAGCAATTACGAAAAAACTTCCTACAAAACCTGGATTAATTTCCTTGGAAGAGCGGATGGGCTGTGGAGTTGGAGCATGTATGGCATGTGTTATTCCCACAAATGACGGGAAAAGCTATCAGAAAATCTGCAGTGATGGACCAGTATTTCATGCGCAGGAGGTATCCTTATGACAAATTTAGCAGTACATTTACCCGGTCTTGAGTTGAAAAACCCGATCATGCCTGCATCAGGATGCTTTGGATTCGGAAGAGAATATAGTACATTTTATGATTTAAGCAAGCTTGGTGCAGTTATCATGAAAGCAGCAACTGGAACAGAGCGTTTAGGCAACCCAACTCCCCGTGTTGCAGAAACAGCATCTGGCATGTTGAACGCAATTGGTTTGCAAAATCCTGGAGTGAAAAACATCATTGAAAATGAAGTTCCATTTCTTGCAGCATACGATACAAGTATCATTGCCAATATTGCTGGCAGTACGACAACTGAATATGAAGCAGTTGCTCGTGCATTTAACGAAACAGAGCTTGTACATGCTATTGAGTTAAACATTTCATGTCCGAACGTAAAAGAAGGCGGCATCCAGTTTGGAACGGATCCAGCAATGGCAGCGACGGTCACTGAAATTGTTAAAAATGCTAGCAATCTTCCGGTTTATGTGAAGCTCTCACCAAATGTTACTAATATAGTTGAGATGGCGAAAGCGGTAGAAGCAGCAGGTGCAGATGGTTTATCAATGATTAATACATTGACAGGAATGCAAATGCATTTGCAGTCAAGAAAACCATTGATTGCGAATAAAACAGGCGGTTTGTCTGGCCCAGCTATAAAACCAGTAGCAATTCGTATGATATATGAAGTGAGACAGCATGTTAATATTCCGATTATTGGAATGGGCGGCGTGACAAATGCAGAAGATGTGCTTGAATTTCTATTAGCAGGAGCAAGTGCTGTAGCTGTCGGTACAGCGAATTTTTCCAATCCGTATATATGTCCTGAAATTATTGATGCATTGCCAGCAACATTAGAGCGCTATGGATTTGATTCAGTGGAAGAAGTAATTGGAAAGGGGATTATACCCGTATGAAGGAGAAAATTTACTTAGCATTAGATTTTCCAAATTGGCAAGCTACAAAGCAATTTCTTGATAATAACCAGCTTTACGGCATACCTGTGAAAGTTGGAATGGAGCTATTCTACCATGAGGGCCCTGCTGTTATTAAGAAGCTTAAAGAACGGAACCATCCTATTTTTCTTGATCTGAAATTACATGATATACCAACGACGGTAATGCGTGCTATGAGAAATATCGCTAGTCTAGGGGTGGATATGGTTAATGTACATGCTCTTGGTGGAGGTGAAATGATTCGTTATGCAAAAGAAGGGCTTGTTAGTAGTAACAATGAGAAGATCCCAAAACTAATTGCTGTTACGATTTTAACCTCAATGGAGCAGCAAACACTGAATGAACAACTAAGAATTTCGGGTAATGTGGTTGATAATGCTGCTTATTTCGCAGCTGTTGCTCATGATAATGGTGCAGATGGTGTCGTCTGTTCTGTGCATGAAGCGATGTCAATCAAGGCATTATGTGGAGATACTTTTTTAACTGTAACGCCAGGCATTCGTTTGGCAGATTCAGATAAAAATGACCAGAAACGGATTGCAACTCCGAGCTTCGCCAAGGACAATGGTTCAGATTACATTGTCGTCGGCAGAAGTGTTACAAAGTCGTCGAATCCGTATGAAGCATATCAGCAAATAGTCGAGGAGTGGAAGCATGGCATTAAAGGATGAATTAACAAGGGAGCTATTAGAAATAAAAGCAGTACAAATTAATGCAAATGATTACTTTACATGGACATCGGGAATCAAGTCGCCGATTTATTGCGATAACCGTTTGACGATGTCTTACCCAGCTGTACGTAAAAAAATCGTAACTGCGTTCGCTGAAAAAATCGCTGCAATGGAGGAAAAACCGGATATTATTGCAGGCTGTGCAACTGCTGGAATCCCTCATGCAGCGTGGCTAGCTGAAAAATTAGACCTTCCAATGGTTTATGTACGTTCAAAGCCAAAAGGACATGGGAAGGGAAATCAAATTGAAGGAAAAATATCCAGGGGACAAAAAGTACTTGTTATTGAAGATTTAATTTCCACTGGCGGATCCTCCATCGAATCTGCTACAGCACTCCAAGCAGAAGGAGCCGACGTTCTAGCTGTCTTTGCAATCTTTACATATGGATTAAAAAAAGCAACAGATCAATTTGCAGCTGAAGCAATTACCTTTGATACGATAACAAACTTTGATGCGTTAATAGAAGCGCTTGTAGAAGACGGCAAGCTGACTACAACCAATAAATCTGAATTACTAGAGTGGCGTAATAGTTTATAGTGTTTGATTTAAGTTTATTATAAGAAAGAAACTACGAACTAACTTCTCGGCTGTTTTCTTCAAGTATGTGCAACAATCGCCGTCCGGGATCGCTCCGGGCGGATGCTTTCCGTGGGCACGGCTTCAGCCTCTCTGGAAGAAACCCACTTCCGGTGAGTCTTCAGACACATGCTATTCCCACTGGAGTCACCGCCCTGCGCTCACCCGGACTGGAAGCGCATCGATATCGTGTTTATTAATACCACAAGTAATAATTGGTGAGCATATACTAGCGAAGTATATTTCCGGAGCGGGCAGACGCACAATCCATTTAAATACACTAATCCACAGTTTATATAAAATATAAATAAAGCAATATTTATTTTGTTACAATCCTAGTTCATGTATTACTTTTCATACAATGCCATCCATTCATCAATTGCAAAGGATTGTATATCGCCTTCTGCATTAAATTTAAATTGATAATAATTCTGAATAGTTTCAGGTGCGTCATTAAGGTAGTGGGATACTTTTTCTATTTTGTCTGTAGAATCAAGAGTTCGGTGGACCCATTCAGCATATGGAAGAGTCTTTTTTCGCTTTGTTTCTTTTAACAGTTTTAATTTATTTCTTTCAAGCAACGACTTCCATTCGGGTATTTTTCGAGAACGAATATGGCTATCATCACGCATCTTTTCAAGGGCATTAATGAACGCATCATAGTGCTTATTTTCGGGTGCAATATTGTCGATGAAAAGAAATTTTCCCGAAGGTTTTAAAACGCGTTGTACTTCATCAATGAATTTCCCTGCGTCTGGAAAATGATGTGCAGCAATACGGCAGGTAACGATATCAAAATAATTATCGATAAATGGTAAATTTTCCGCGTCAGCAATAACATAATGCGTATTCGTTAAATCACTTAAATAATTGGCTGTATTTTCTAGCATTTCCTTTGTAATGTCAGTGGAAATTACTGTTTTAACATATGGTGATATAGTCTTTGTAACATGCCCTCCGCCTGTTGCAATATCTAATGCTACCATGTCTGACTTTAGCTCTAACCATTCCTTTAACAGCTCTAAATCGGTACCGCCAGCATGTGTACTGCTCGTTACATAGGCTTCTTTATTTTTGCCGAATATTTCCTGCACTTTAATTTTTTCTTTCATAATATTTCCCTCCTTCTATAAAGTTGAGATTATTCTTATATTTATTTTATGCTTATATGTGCGATAAGTAAAATACTGATATATAATCAATAGTAATCATAAAAAGTTATCAGGGGGTTTCTAATGAAAATCGATGACTATGAGTTACTATTGAAATTGAATGAAGTTGGAACAATTAGAGGGACAGCAAAGCTAATTCTTATTTCACAGCCAGCTGTAACACAGCGTTTAAAATTCATTGAAGCGCACTTTGGAGAGATGATTTTTATACGAACATCAAAACGGCTTATGCCAACACCGAGTGGTGAAATTATTTTAGAGCATGCGAAACAAGTTGTTGAAAGAGAAAGAGAGTTAAAGAATAAATTATCAGAGACAGGAAAAGATATCCAGGGAACATTGTCAATTGCTTGCTCCTCATTAATAAGTCAACGATTTCTCCCAGCCATTCTTGGGGAATTCACTGCTGCGTACCCGAAAGTGGCGATTGATCTTGTTACAGGAATTAGTGAGGATATAAAAAGGGATCATAAAAAATACCATGTTTGTATCATTCGTGGTGAAAAGTTGAAGGAAACAACATCCATAAGACTTTTTGATGATCCATTATATATGTTTGACACAGAACCCTTCCCTGATAATAAAATAAAAGAACGTCCGCTTATTTCGTTTAAAAGTGATGACAGTATGCATGAACTAGTAGATAATTGGCTTTATCATCACCAAGATCAAATCAAACCATTGAAAACAATGACCGTAGATCAAATTGAAACATGTAAGCAATTTATGAAGCAGGGGATTGGCATGGCGGTATTACCTAAAAGTGTATCCTCTTCATTGATGGATACATATCCGCATATCCCACTAGAGTTAGACGGAGAGGTTGTAGCACGTTATACGTGGCTTAGCTACCAAGAAGGAATCCGCAAGCTGCCACAAGTTGATAAATTTATAGCAGCACTTACGAATACGACTTTTCTCACATGATGGCGCTTAAATTCTGCCATTCGATCATGATTTTCCAGACGATGTTTAACAATGGTGTGGAAAAGGAATGGTATACGTAAATACGGGAAAGGGGAGTGAACGTTAATGAGCGATGTAATTTTCACTGCAAAAGCAACAGCAACAAATGGACGCGATGGTCATGTAAAATCAGATGATGGCTTAATCGATTTGGAACTAGTTAATCCCGCATCAAATAAAGATGATAAGCAAGGTTCAAATCCAGAGCAATTATTTGCAGCTGGTTATGCAGCTTGCTATGATGGAGCGTTAAATTTAGTTGCATCAAAGCAAAATCTAAAAATTGATTCAGAAACAACAGCAGAGGTAAGTTTTATGAAAGATGAAACAGATAATGGATATAAAATTGGTGTGACATTAAATATTGAAATCGAAGGATTAAATCCAGAGGAAGCCCAAGATTTAGCAGAACAAGCCCATCAGGCATGTCCATATTCAAAGGCTACAAGAGGAAATATTGAAGTGAAATTAAATCCACAAGTAGTATAATATTGTTGTTTATATTTAAAAACGCTTCGACGATAATAAGTGGTTGTAATTATTCCACGAAAGTTAAAGCTATAAAAAGCTGACTCTAATTCATTTTCGGAAATGATTTCGAGTCAGCTTTTGATTTTCTCGATTCTGTCACTATTTTTTTTTACTTAATTTGTCGACAGTATCTTTGGATGGTGTAACATAGATTGTTTTTTGGTTATCGTATGTGACATACCCTGGCTTGGCCCCATTAGGTTTTTTAACATGTCTTATTTTCGTATAATCGACCGGAACAGAGGATGAATTCTGCGACTTACTGAAATAGGCAGCTAGTTCAGCAGCTTCCAAAAGTGTTTGTTCACTATACTCTTTTGCTCGAATGATAACATGGGAACCTGGAATATCTTTTGTATGCAGCCAAGTATCATCTCGGTGGGCAAGCTTCATGGTGGCATATTCATTTTGCTTGTTATTTTTTCCTACGACAATTATAGTACCATCAGACGCCATATACGTTTCAGGTTCTGGTATTCTTGGTTTGTTTTTGTGTTTAGCGCTAAATTTTTGCTTTTTCAAGTATCCTTCTTCACGCAGTTCTTCACGTATTCCTTCTATATCTTCGACCCGTGCAACGTCTATCTGTTGCAGTAATTGATTAACATAATTTATTTCTTCTTCTGTACGGATGATTTCTTTTTCAACCACCCGTTTTGAGTTTTTAAGCTTCTGGTATGTCTTATAAAATCCTTGAGCATTTTCACTCGGTGATTTATTTGGGTTGAGCTCGATTGTTAGCTCTCTTTGATCCGGATCATAATAATCAATCACATTGATGCTCGGGTCTCCTTGCTTAACAAGGTGCATATGTGCAGTAAGTAGTTCTCCCATCTTTTGATAATGCTCTGCTTTTTCTGCCTTTTTAATTGTTTGCTGATGCTTTTTTAATTTACGTTCATTTTTGCTTTTTTCGTTTTTGATAAAACGATATAAGTCTTTCGCTTGTTGTTTAACTCGATCACGCTCTGCTTTTCCGGAAAAGAAAGAATCCAACATCTTATTAACTGATTGAAATTCGGTAGTCTCTCCATTGAAAGCAGAGATTGGAATAACGTGAAAATCTTCTTTGCCGGCTCGGTAAATTGCCGGTGTGTAATCATGATCAAGTAGCTGCTGCTGCACTTCCGCAAATTTTTCAATATAAACCTCATTAGACCCGAAATTGGTACGCGCTACAATTTCCTTTGTAATTAATGGGGAGAACCCTTCCAAGATTCCGACCATTTGCTGATCAATTTTTCCAGCATTGAAATCAAGTTTCCGTATCAATTGTTCTCCGTCAATTTCAAGTGGGTTTAATTTATTTTGTGAAGGAGGCAGTTTATAAACTTGCCCCGGTAAAATCGTACGATATCGATTTTGTGCCATGGAAATATGCTTGATGCTATCAATAATATGTCCTTTTTCTTTATCAACAATCATTACATTACTATGCTTTCCCATTAACTCAACTACGAGTAATTTATGACTTATATCTCCAATTTCATTCCGTGTTTTTAACGTGAAGGTTACAATACGTTCCATGCGAAATTGTTCAATTGCTTCAACAATGGCTCCTGAAAGATGTTTTCTTAAAACCATGCAAAACATTGGCGGCTCTTTTGGGTTCGTGTATGTATCTTCTGTTAAATGAAATCTTGCATAGGTGGGGTGAACAGAAAACAATAAGCTATGATTTTTTCCTTGGCTTCTAATCGTAAAAACTAACTCCGTCTGTGTTGGCTGATATATTTTATTGATTTTCCCATGTACTATTTCTTCTTGTAATTCTTCTGTTATTGCTCTCGTTACAATTCCATCGAATGGCATAACATCACCTCAAAAGCAATTATAGCATTTTTTTGGATGAGTATGCATAGATATGGAATTAGCTTGTACTATTTAAATGCCGGAGGAATGCAGATGAATTGGTATCAGTTAGATGCAGAAAAGGTAGAGGAGAAGCTTCATGTATCAGCAGACAGAGGGTTATCAGGAAAGCAGGCTAATGAGCGGAGAAAACAATATGGTGAAAATATTCTGGAAGCAAAGAAAAATACATCCAAATGGTTGATCTTCCTAAAGCAATTTCAGGATTTTATGGTCCTTGTTTTGCTCGCTGCTACGCTAATTGCTGGATTGCTTGGAGAATTTGTTGATGCTATTGCGATTATGGTTATCGTATTAGTCAATGGTTTTATCGGTTTTTTCCAGGAACAAAAGGCAGAAAATTCCCTGGAAAAGCTAAAAGAATTATCAGCTCCAATGGCAAATGTGCTGCGTAATGAGAGCTGGGAGAAAATATCCTCAAGAGAAGTAGTTGTAGGGGATATTGTTAAGGTAAATAGTGGAGACCGTATTCCTGCTGATATTCGTATTATTCGATCAAATGGGATGGAAACAGAGGAATCCGCACTAACTGGTGAGTCTCTTCCCGTTGCGAAACATGCAACAGCAATCATTAAAGATGATCTGGATGTACAGGATCAAGTCAATATGGGCTTTATGGGAACACTCATTACAAGAGGCTCAGGTGTAGGTATCGTTGTTGGAACTGGTATGAACACGGTGATGGGGCAAATTGCATCTTTGATGGCGAATACGAAAAAAATGATTACACCACTAGAAATGAAACTAGCAGAGCTCGGAAAGATATTAATCGTTGTCGCTATACTCCTTACTGTACTTGTTGTAGGCCTCGGAGTGATACAAGGACATCCAATGTATGAGATGTTTCTGGCAGGGGTTTCGTTAGCGGTTGCTGCGATACCAGAAGGTTTGCCGGCAATTGTGACAGTAGCCTTGTCACTAGGTGTGCAACGTATGATTCGTAAAAAAGCACTTGTAAGAAAATTATCAGCTGTAGAGACGCTTGGCTGTGCATCGGTGATTTGCTCAGATAAGACGGGAACAATGACTGAAAACCAAATGACTGTAAAAGAAATTTTCCTGAATGGGGAATACCTTTATGTTTCGGGAGATGGCTATCAGACTCAAGGTGACTTTTTCCTGCATCGTGAGAAAGTAGAGCCTTCATTGCCAAATTTAGAAACGATGCTTTCATATGGAATGCTTTGCAATAACGCTTCGATAGTAGTGAAAAAAGGGAAAAATTATATTGATGGAGATCCAACGGACGGTGCACTTCTTGTTGCGGCAAAAAAATTCGGACTGACAGATGAGCTTGGTAAAAAATTTCGGATCATTAAAGAGTTTCCATTTGATTCAGACCGAAAACGAATGAGTGTGGTCCTAGAAGACGAAAATCAAATGCGCTTTTTAATAACGAAAGGTGCACCGGATGTACTCTTACCTAGATCAGCCTTCTATATGGATAAAGATAGTCGAAAGCTATTAAATAAGGAAAACAAAGCACTTATTGAAGGTGCAATAAATGAGATGGCAAATAAGGCCTTACGAACAATTGCCATTGGTATAAGAAACATTTCAAATAATGTGTCACTAGATTCAGCTCTATTGGAAGATGAATTGACGCTTATTGGTTTATATGGTCTGATGGACCCTCCAAGAAAAGAAGTAAAGTCTGCAATTAGAGAGTGTAAGGAAGCTGGAATTAAAACAGTTATGATTACAGGTGATCATGTCAATACAGCTAGAGCAATTGCCGAAAACCTACAGCTGCTTCCGACAGATGGACTTGTCCTTGAAGGGCATCAGCTTAATCGAATGTCAACAGAGGAGCTTAGCAATGTAATCGAGGATACGTATGTCTTTGCTCGGGTTACACCAGAGCATAAGTTAAAGATTGTAAAAGCTTTTCAAGAAAAAGGACATATTGTTGCAATGACTGGAGATGGCGTTAATGATGCACCAGCAATTAAAGCAAGTGATATCGGGATTAGTATGGGTGTTACTGGTACAGATGTAACAAAGGAAGCGTCTTCCTTGATCTTAATGGATGATAATTTTGCTACAATCAAGTCCGCTATTCAAGAAGGAAGAAATATCTATGAAAACATTCGGAAATTTATTCGATATTTACTTGCTTCTAACGTAGGTGAAATACTTGTTATGCTATTTGCGATGTTACTAGGAATGCCTTTACCACTTATTCCGGTACAGATTCTATGGGTGAACTTAGTAACAGATGGTCTTCCGGCAATGGCCCTTGGGCTAGACCAAGCGGAAGAAGATGTGATGAAGCGTTCACCAAGGAATCCTAGGGAAGGTATTTTTTCAAGAGGTCTAGGCTATAAAATTATTAGCAGAGGGATTTTAATCGGGATTGTTACGTTGATTGGATTTATGATTACGTATCAAAATAATCCGGACAATTTAATGTTTGCTCAAACAACTGCTTTCTCAACTCTTGTTCTGGCACAGCTAATTCATGTGTTTGATTGCCGGAGTGAACATTCTGTATTTGCTCGAAATCCTTTTGAGAACATTTATCTTGTTTTTGCAGTAATTTCATCCTTGCTTTTATTATTAGTAGTCATATACTGGCCGCCTTTACAGCCGATTTTCCATACTGTCAGTCTATCATTGAGAGATTGGTTGCTAATTATCGGATTAAGTGCAATCCCAACCGTTTTATTCGGCTTCACAAAAAAATAAGCAACACCATTCTGCCTGATAATGTGCAAAACTAACATTTTCGGGCTTTTTATTGTTTGTTTTCATCGTAATTGTAGGGAACTGTGAATTAAAATCGCATTTGTGCAATATTTGCCGTCCGGGATTACAGCGGGTGGATGCGCACTTTAGGGCACGGCTTCAGCCTCTCCGGAAGAAAACCACTTCCAACGAGTCTTCAGACACATGGTCAAAGTTCGAAGAGGCTCACGGGTCACCAGCGGAAAGTGAAGGGTTTTCCGGAGCGGAGTAGCGCGCAATTCATTATTACGTGCTTTCGTTCGCTGTTTATATCTATTATGTCATGTGAAATTCGGAGAGATTGTCGAAATGAAATGGTATAATAGGTTTATAATTCTTGAGATTAACGTATAATAAAGGATGGATGTGATTGACATGCCGTTAAGCATGACGGGTTATGGAAGAAAAGTATTACATATCGAAAATACGATGGTTACAATTGAAATTCGCAGTGTGAACCATCGGTTTCTTGATATAGCAATCAAACTACCACGGACTTTTTTATTTTTAGAAGATAAACTAAAAAAAACCGTTCAATCTCAGTTTACTCGAGGGCGAATTGAGGTTTATATCAGCATTGAAGGAGATGGGTTTTCCAACCGAACGCTACAAGCAGATTGGGAATTAATAGATCAGTATGTGACTCATCTCGACAGAGCAAAGCAAAAATACCACTTGAATGGTGAGATTCCACTAACAGTTTTATCATCAATGCAAGACTTTTTTCATATTAAGGATACTGGTGGTTCTTTGGAAAAAGTACATCAGCTTATTCTGGAAGGAACATTGGATGCATGTAAGCAAGTTTCGGTTATGCGACAGGAAGAAGGAGTCTATTTAACAAATGATTTGACAGAAAGGCTCCGTTCAATCACTGAAACGGTGTTACAATTGCGTACGAAAAGAGATATCGTACGTAAGGAATATCAAGAAAGAATTATGGAACGTATTCGTGTTTATGTAGATGATGAAATTTCTAAAGATGGGAAATTCTATCAAGAAATTGTCTTGCTGGCAGAAAAAGGGGATATTACAGAAGAAATAACAAGACTATTAGGTCATATCGAGCATTTTGAGAGAACGATGAATAGCAAGGAAGCCGCAGGTAGAAAACTTGACTTTATTATTCAAGAGATGCACCGAGAAGCAAACACAATTGGTTCAAAATCAACTGATGTTTCAATCAGTGAATGGACAGTTTCGCTCAAAAGTATGATCGAAAAAATGAAGGAACAAGTGCAAAATATAGAATAATAAAGGCTTTGTCTGAAAACCATTGTGAGCAAATATAGTTAATATAAAATAATGCTTCAATTCATATCAAATTCCTTGAAAGATATGCAATAAACCTTTACTGTTTTATTTTTTAGTGTAAATTTCCACTAGGATAAAGTATAATATATATAATCTTGCCTTGATAATAAGATTGTATATAGATTTTTTACGGTATGTGAATAAAATATATAAAAAACAAAGCGAAATTTGTTGGCAGATAAGTTAGTCTAAACCTTTCTTATTTGCATAAGTGCAATGAAGGCATTTACTGGTGCATGCCAAGTTTTCTAAGAACTTTTGCAAGGGGGAAGTCAGTTGAGCTTGAGTTTAATTAATATCGGTTTTGGAAATGTGGTGTCGGCAAATCGTATTATTTCGATTGTGTCACCAGAATCTGCACCGATAAAACGGATTATTACAGTGGCTAGAGAAAATAATAAATTAGTAGATGCTACATATGGAAGACGAACTCGCGCTGTGATCATAACAGATAGTGACCACGTCGTTCTATCTGCTGTTCAGCCGGAGACGGTTGGACAACGGGTAATTAGCAATGATGAAATTTCAGATGAATAGATTATCCATCTATTCTTTAGAGCTTTAGGAGGTACTATGTTGATTGAAGAGAAAGGGATTTTATTTATTCTTTCTGGTCCTTCAGGTGTTGGTAAAGGAACAGTAAGAAAAAAACTATTTGAGGAAGCATCGGAACTGCAATATTCCATTTCGATGACAACAAGAGATATGCGCCCGGGTGAACTCGATGGAATCGATTATTTTTACAAATCCGTTGAAGAATTCGAGACGCTAATAGAGCAAAATCAGCTATTAGAATATGCGAAATATGTAAGTAATTATTATGGTACTCCACGTAAATATGTTGAAGAAACGTTAGCCAAAGGGCAAGATGTCTTTTTGGAAATTGAAGTGCAAGGTGCCTTACAGGTAAAAGAGAACTTTCCTGAGGGCGTATTTATTTTTCTTTTCCCGCCGAGCCTCGAAGAACTTAAAAATCGTATTGTGAATCGTGGTACTGAGTCACAGGAGTTAGTGGTTAATCGATTGAAGGAAGCTCGAAAGGAAATTGAAATGATGGATGCTTATGATTATGTTGTTGTAAATGATCGTGTTGAGCATGCGGTAGACAAGGTAAAAGCAATTATTAAAAGTGAGCATTTAAAACGAGAACGAGTTGCTAAACAGTATAAAAAAATATTGGAGGATGAATTAAAATGATGTTAGAACCATCAATTGATGCATTGCAAGAGAAAATAAAATCAAAATATACACTTGTTACGTTGTCAGCAAGACGAGCAAGAGAATTAAGTGATACAAAGGATATGATGATTGAAAAACCAAAATCTCATAAGTATGTTGGAATGGCGTTGGAAGAAATAGAAGCTGAAAAATTATATATTGCAAAAGATAATAAATAATGAAGTTTACCCTCCGTTCTTTTCTCACGGAGGGTATTCTTGTCATTGCGTCATTTATAAAGTAGCTTTATACAAGATATATGTATTGCGATATGTTATAACTAAATTAATGCAATAGTTGTAGTGTGATAATAAAAAATGCGTCTTGAACGAATGAAAAAAAACAGAAGATATACTGTTCTTTAATTGACAGAAAACCAACTGAGCCTAAGGTAGTGCTTATAATAATTAATAGTGTAACTACATATCATCGCATTTGAAGGCAATTGCGAACTAACTGCTTTGGTAGGAGCAACTGTCGCCGTCCGGAATCGCTTCAGACGGATGCGCACCTTAGCGCACGGCTTCAGTCTTTCCGGAAGAAAACCACTTCCCGTGAGTTTTCAGACACGTGTTATTCCCGCAGGACAAGGAATGCTCCGTCAGCTTTTACATCGCACGAAGAAAATTGGTTTTTATTTTAGAGGAGTCACCGGCCTACGCTCATCCGGACTGGTTAGAGCAACGCTTTTGTTTTTGATAACGTTGTTGTAATAGCCAATAAGCCAGTACGAGCGAAGTGTATTTCCAAAGCAGTGCAAAGGCTCTATACCCCATCGCACATTTGTTCGCAGTTTAATCCTGTTATGTAAAAACAACAACTTTATTTTGATAGGAAAAGTACTCGTAGTCCAATTTTTTACTAAACTTGCTTAAGTACAAGGATAGTATGTTTTAGGGATGTTTCCAACTAGATATTAGGTTTGAAAGGGGTAAAATAAATGGTTAATCAAAAAAATATTCTACTCGGAGTTTCTGGTGGAATTGCCGTGTATAAAGCATGTGCGCTTGCCAGTAAATTAACTCAAAAAGGCGCAAATGTGAAAGTAATGATGACAGAAAGTGCAGCTAAATTTGTTTCACCATTAACGTTTCAAGCTTTATCAAGAAACCCTGTATATATTGATACATTCGATGAAAAAAATCCAAAAAAAATTGCTCATATTGACGTTGCAGATTGGGCAGATATTGCAATTATTGCACCCGCGACCGCAAATATAATTGGTAAACTTGCAAATGGCATTGCTGACGATATGTTATCAACAACACTATTGGCTACGGAAGCGGATGTTTACATTGCACCTGCAATGAATGTTCATATGTATGCCCATCCTGCAGTTATACAAAATATGAAACAACTTGAGGATTGGGGCTACCACTTTATCGAACCCGGAGCAGGTTACTTAGCCTGCGGGTATGTTGGAAAAGGTCGATTAGAAGAACCTGAAAGTATAATTGCAGCAGTTGAAAGTCATCAGCTTAAAGAGCAAATGCTTGCCGGAAAAAAGGTGCTAATATCGGCTGGTCCAACACGTGAAAAGGTTGACCCTGTACGCTTTTTTACAAATCGATCCTCAGGAAAAATGGGTTATGCACTTGCAGAAGTTGCTGCAGAACTAGGTGCTGAAGTGACACTTGTTTCTGGTCCTGTTTCGGAGCGTATTTCACACCCAAAGGTTAAACGGGTTAGCGTATTGACTGCTGAAGATATGTATAAAGCAATGCACGCACATTTTGCAGACCAAGATATTGTGATAAAAGCTGCTGCTGTAGCAGATTACAGACCAAAACTTGTACATGAACAAAAAGTTAAAAAACAAGATGGTAATTGGCAAATTGAAATGGAGCGTACGAAAGATATTCTAAAATCACTTGGTGAAATGAAAACAAATCAATTCTTGGTAGGGTTTGCTGCTGAAACAAATAACCCACTCGAATACGGAGAGAAAAAGTTATTGCAGAAGCATTTAGATGCCATCGTTGTGAATGATGTATCAGCAGAAGGTGCGGGTTTTGAAGGGGATACCAATATGGTGACCTATTTAAATAAAGCGATGCATCAAGATGAGGTTTCTATAGCTTCAAAAAGGGAAGTAGCAGCAAGAATCTTAGAATTTATTGACCGTGATATGAAGGATGAATGAATTTGAATATAGCTAGAGTTATTGTTGATGTACCGTCAAGTTCAACGAACCAAACGTTTGACTATGTAATACCTGAAAAATTTCAAGAAATGCTTACAGTAGGGATGCGTGTAATTGTCCCCTTTGGCCCCCGTAAAATCATGGGGTTTGTTGTAGATAGAGTAAGTGAATCTTCTTTTACCAAACTAAAAGAAATCATAAATGTTTTAGATTTCACACCAGTGTTGACAGAAGAATTGCTTGAACTCGGAAAATGGGTGGCTAATGAGACGCTTAGCTTATCGATTACTGCATTACAAGCAATGCTTCCGCAAGTATTAAAGTCGACCTATGAGAAGGAACTTGTGCGTATGACAGAGGAGCAGCTTCCTGAAGCGTTTGAACTATTATTTGCTGGTCGAGACTACATTCCATTTGCGGAGTTTGAAGCAGCCTCTATTCGTTACTACCAGCTTCAAAAGTTAATTGAAGCAGGAGATATTTCCGTTGATTATCTTGTGAAATCTCGTATTACCAAAAAGCATGTAACAATGGTTAAACCTACAAAAGATATGTACTTGTTAGAGGAAGCATTACACGATTTAAACAAAAATGCGAAAAAGCAAAAACTCCTCCTTTCGTTTTTTATGGAATATGAAAAGCCGATTGAACAGCAGGAATTATTAAAGAAAGTAGGGACCACCAAAAGTACAGTTAAGACGCTCGTTGATAAAGGTTTGCTGGAAACCTACCAACAGGAAGTAATGCGTGACCCCTATCAAAATCGTGAATTCGAGAGAACAACACCACTGACTTTAACCAAACAACAAGAGGAGGCAATTGCACCGATTAATGATGCAGTTCAAGCGGACAAGCATGATGTTTTCCTGATTCATGGGGTTACAGGCAGTGGTAAAACAGAAATTTATTTACAAGCGATTCAAGAAGTCTTGAATAAAGGGAAAGAAGCAATTGTACTTGTGCCGGAAATTTCATTAACACCGCAAATGGTCAACCGGTTTAAAGGCAGGTTTGGCTCCATGGTTGCTGTAATGCATAGTGCGCTTTCAGCAGGAGAAAAATATGATGAATGGCGCAAAGTTCAGCGAAAAGAAGTGAAAGTCGTTGTCGGGGCTCGTTCAGCCGTTTTTGCTCCATTCGAGAATTTAGGAATTATTATTATTGATGAGGAACATGAAACGACCTATAAACAAGAGGATCAGCCACGCTATCATGCGCGTGATGTTGCTATTCATCGCGGGA
This sequence comes from Oceanobacillus sp. FSL W7-1304, assembly GCF_037969805.1. Taxonomy (NCBI): domain Bacteria; kingdom Bacillati; phylum Bacillota; class Bacilli; order Caryophanales; family Bacillaceae; genus Oceanobacillus; species Oceanobacillus sp. FSL W7-1304. The sequence continues at coordinate 120,640 of NZ_CP150211.1, forward strand.
AAACCAATAGCTGCCCAGTTATTTTGGGAAGTGCCACTCCAGCTTTAGAATCTTATGCAAGAGCCAGTAAAGGCGTTTACCAGCTAGCAACTTTAAGTGAGCGGACGAATCAGATGGACATGCCGGAAGTGAAGATAGTTGATATGCGGCAGGAGTTACATGCTGGAAATCGTACAATGTTTTCCAGAGACTTAATGGAAAAGATGGAACAATGCCTTGAAAATAGGGAACAAATCGTATTGTTGCTTAACCGAAGAGGCTATTCAACTTTTATCATGTGTCGAGACTGTGGACATGTAAAAGAATGTCCACATTGTGATATAGCTTTAACGTATCATAAAAACAGTAATCAAATGAAATGTCACTATTGTTCTTATGAAGAAAGGGTACCTGTTGTCTGCCCAGAATGTGAAAGTGATTTAATTCGCTATTTTGGTACAGGGACACAACGTGTGGAGGAATCATTAACAAAGCTTCTACCTGAAGCAAGAGTGATTCGTATGGATGTTGATACTACTAGAAGAAAAGGCGCACATGAAAAGCTGTTAAAGCAATTCGGGGAAAAGCAAGCAGATATATTATTAGGAACACAGATGATTGCGAAGGGGCTAGACTTTGAGAATGTTACACTAGTTGGTGTTCTGACAGCAGATTCAATGCTGCACCTTCCAGACTTCCGTTCATCAGAGAAAACATTTCAACTGTTAACGCAAGTAAGCGGTCGTGCTGGAAGGCATGAACTTCCTGGAACGGTAATCGTTCAAACATATACACCAGAGCACTATAGTATTGAGCTGGCAAGTCAGTATGACTTCCAAACCTTTTATAAACGGGAAATGGCTATGCGTAAAGCTTTTCAATATCCACCCTATTATTTTTTAGCACTTGTAACGGTTTCTCATGAGAATCAAGTGAAAGCTGTCCAGACAACACAACAAATTGTCCAAATGCTTTCGCAGCATGTCGGAGATGGAACGGTATTATTAGGGCCGACACCGTCTCCTATTCCGCGGATCAAAGATAGATATCGCTATCAATGCATGATAAAATATAGAAACGAACCAAACTTACGAACCTATTTAAATAAATTAAAAGCTATTTTTGCAGACGACATACGGAAAAACGATTTGCTAATTACCGTCGATATGCAACCTTACCATATGATGTAAGACAAGCTATTGAATAGAAAGAAGGCTATAAAATGAAACGAATTGTTTTTATGGGTACACCGGATTTCTCTGTTCCGGTTTTACAAACACTAATTAATTCTGAATATGAAGTTGTGCTAGCTGTTACACAACCAGATCGTCCTAAAGGGAGAAAGCGTGTTATTACGCCTCCTCCAGTTAAAGTAGAAGCAGAGAAAGCAAATATTCCAGTATTTCAGCCAGAAAAACTTAAGGATGAATACGAAGAAATTCTATCCTACAATCCAGATTTGATCGTAACTGCTGCATATGGCCAGTTGCTGCCAAACGAATTGCTTGAAAATCCACCATATGGCTGTATTAATGTACATGCATCATTATTACCAGAATTGCGTGGTGGAGCTCCAATCCATTATGCAATCATGGAAGGAAAGAAAGAAACAGGAATTACCATTATGTACATGGTTGAAAAATTAGACGCTGGAGATATTCTCACGCAACGAGCAGTTCCGATTGAACGAGATGATCATGTTGGGTCAATGCATGATAAATTATCGCAAACAGGCGCATCGCTTTTAATGGAGACCTTGCCAAAGCTCTTCTTAAATGAATTGCAACCAAAAAAACAAGACAACTCAAAAGCTACGTTTGCATCAAACATTAAAAGAGAACAGGAAAAAATTGATTGGAACCAAGATAACATCGCTATTTACAATCAAATCCGCGGCATGCATCCATGGCCAGTTGCATTTACGACATATGAAGGAAATGTGATGAAAATCTGGTGGGGAAATCCCGTTGAGACACTATACGACGGAAGAACTCCGGGTGAAATTGTTGAAAAAATAGGTACAGAAGGATTTGTCGTTGTTTGTGGGAACCAAAAAGGGATAAATGTAACAGAAATTCAGCCCGCAGGCAAGAAGCGAATGTTTGTAAAAGATTACCTGCAAGCTTCAGAAGATCGTATTAAAATTGGAACGGTATTAGGTGAATAATATGACAGTATATCAGCTGCGAAACACAATTCTGGATTTATTACTTCGCATTGAGAAAGATAGTGGATTCAGCCATTTACTAATCGACAATGAGATGAAATCCAAGCGAATTGCTCCAAAAGATGAAGGGCTATTAACAGAAATTGTTTATGGTACAATTCAGCGGAAAATGACTTTAGACTATTATTTAGACAGTTTTGTGAAGAAAAATAAGAAAATGGATGCCTGGGTTCGTATGCTATTACGAATGTCTGTGTATCAAATGGTTTACCTAGATAAAGTTCCTGATCATGCAATAATTCATGAAGCAGTGGAAATTGCAAAACAGCGTGGTCATAAAGGAATTGCTTCTTTTGTTAATGGTGTATTACGTAATATACAGCGTAACGGTGTACCAGATATAAAAGGGATCAAAGATGATGCAAAAAGGCTCTCTATCGGGACAAGCCATCCCGAATGGCTTGTGGAACGATGGATGACAATGTATGACTATGAAACGGTTAAAGCGATGTGTGAAGCCAATCTGACGAAAAAGCCGATTGCCATTCGAATTCAACCGATGAAGATTACGAGAGAGAAAGCGATGCGCAGTTTAGAAGATCTTGGCTTTGAAACAAAAGCATCTCTTTTTTCAGAACAAGGTATTATTGTGGAAAAAGAGAACATTCTGCATACGGAATTGTTTCGACAAGGCTATGTAACAATTCAAGACCAAAGCTCGATGCTTGTTGCAGAAATGTTAGAAGTAGAACCAGGCATGAAAGTACTGGACGCATGTAGCGCACCAGGCGGTAAAGTAACGCACATCGCTGAAAAAATGCGGGATGAAGGGGATATTCATGCATTTGACCTGCACAAAAAGAAAGTTAAGCTTATTGATGATAAAGCGCATCAACTGGATTTGACGATTATTGATGCTAAACCTGGCGATGCTAGAAAGCTTGATGAACTCTATGAGGAAGCTACCTTTGATCGAATTTTGATTGATGCTCCTTGCTCTGGATTAGGAGTAATCCGTGGAAAGCCAGAAATCAAATATCATAAAAACGAAGAAGATATCAAAAGGTTAGCGGTAATTCAATCGGAAATACTTGAACATGTAGCACCATTGCTTAAAAAAGACGGATTGTTGATTTATAGCACATGTACAGTCGATGTGTTAGAAAATGAAAAAGTAGTGCAAAATTTCCTAGCTAATCAGCATGACTTTCAAATCGATGAAACGTTTTTTGAAACATTACCAGCTACATTAAAGTATGCACAAGGAATAACTGATATTGGTCTACAGTTATTTCCTCATGATGGGACGGATGGATTCTTCTTAACACGCTTGAAAAAAAATTAATAAATTTGGTTCTTTTATTGGGAAAATTGTGCAATACTTTAAATGACGTTTTTAACCTGAAAATAACACGTAATTTACGTATATATTACTTGAAAGCAAGGGGGGAATAAGATGGAAGGTTATTTTCTAACAGATCGTGGTAAGATTCGGGCTCATAATGAAGATTCAGGTGGTCTATTTTATAATACAGATGATCAGCTAATTGCGATTATCGCTGATGGAATGGGTGGTCATCAGGCGGGAGATGTAGCGAGTCAGCTTGCTACAAAATTAATGAAACAAAAATGGCAAACAACAGATCGCGTAAATGCTCCAGATAAAGCCGAAGTATGGCTATCGGATACCATTTCAGATGTGAATCAATCTATATATGAACATTCGTTGCAAAACAAGGAATGTGAGGGAATGGGCACGACCATTGTTGCGGCCATTTGTACAGACGAATTTTTAACCATCGCACATGTAGGTGATAGCCGTGGCTACCTTTTAAATGAGAATGGTTTTAAACAAGTGACAGAAGACCACTCATTAGTAAATGAGCTATTACGTTCGGGACAAATCTCAGAACAAGATGCAGAATGGCATCCAAGGAAAAATATAATATTGAAGGCTGTGGGTACGGAAGAAACTGTTTCAGAAGATATATTAACCGTAGAATGGGAGGCAGGAGATAAGCTACTCCTCTGTTCTGATGGTTTGTCCGATAAGCTGAGTGAACAGGAAATGGCTGCTTATTTAACAGCAACGGGAGACTTGAAAGAAACAGGCTTGGAGATGATCAGATTAGCCAATGAACGAGGCGGAGAAGATAATATTACACTTATTCTCTTACAACATGGATCTTCGTTGGAAGCGGGTGAAGATGAATGAGAAGTGGTCACCTTTTAAATGAGCGCTATAAGATAATTGAAAAAATTGGCGGAGGTGGAATGGCGAATGTATTCCTTGCACGGGATACGATTTTAAACCGTGATGTTGCAGTAAAAGCGTTGCGTATGGAGTATATCCATGATGAAGAATTTATTGCACGCTTTGACCGGGAAGCGCAGTCAGCTACAAGTCTCTCCCATCCGAATATCGTTAATATTTTCGATGTAGGTGAAGAGGATCAAGTCCTCTATATGGTTATGGAATATGTGGACGGAATGACACTAAAGGAATACATACAAAATAATGGTCCAATTGATGTGCGTGTTGCATTGGATATTATGAAGCAACTAATATCTGCAATTGCGCATGCTCATGCAAACGATATTGTACATCGCGATATTAAACCGCAAAATATTTTAATTAACAGCTTTGGCCAGGTGAAAGTAACTGATTTTGGTATTGCTATTGCGTTAAGTGCAACATCTTTAACGCAAACAAATTCAATACTCGGATCGGTTCATTATTTATCTCCAGAACAAGCCAGAGGCGGTATGGCAACAAAAAAGTCAGATATCTATTCAATTGGAATTGTTCTCTATGAGCTATTAACAGGTAAACTTCCATTTTCAGGACAATCTCCTGTATCAATTGCATTAAAACATTTACAGACGAATACACCATCTGTAAGAAGGTTTAACCAAGATATTCCACAAAGTGTAGAAAATATTGTTTTGAAGGCGACTGCAAAAGATCCATTTCATCGGTATGAAAATATTTATGAGCTAGAGGAAGCAATTGAAAATGCATTACATCCCGATAAGCTGAATGAGCCTTTATACGCTCCACCAGTCGAGGTTGGAGAAGAAACAAAGGCAATTCCGATTATTACAGATCAGCAAATAGAAGAGGATATGGATCAGGCTACATTAGTTCATCAATTCGATGATGGCACAAAAAATTATCCTGAAGATCATCCAGCAGAAAAGAATGCAGGCAAAAAGGCTAAGAAAACGAAGAAAATAAAGGACAAAAAACCAGCCAAAATGAAGCCGCCTAAGAAAAAACGTGGCAAGAAAAAATGGATTATCATAATCGTTGTGTTACTTCTTCTTGCAGCAGGTATAGCAGCAATGTTCATAATTCCCGATCTGATGCAGCCGAAGGACATTATTGTCAAGGATGTTTCGGAGATGGAAGTTGAAGAGGCACGGGAAGTACTGGAAGCAGATAAATTTATTGTTGAGGAAGAGGAGACATACTCAGATGAAATTGAAGAGGGTCTAGTCGTACAAACGGATCCAAAGGCCGGAAGATCTGCGAAAGAAGGTAGTACTGTTACACTATTTGTAAGCCAAGGAAAAGAACGTGTGACATTTGAAGACTATGTAGGACGCGATTTTAGCCAGGTGAATCGATTACTGGAGGATGAAGGCTTTACGAATATAATAACCATTGAAAAGCATTCTGATAATCCAGAGGGCGAAATTATAACACAAATTCAGCCAGAACCAGGAAGTGAAGTTGTACCAAGTGAAGAAAGAGTTATTTTTGAGGTCAGCATTGGGCCAGAAGCGATTAGATTAAATAACCTCGCAGGAATGACGGAAGATGAGGCAAGGTCTTACTTAGAAGGTGAAAATCTTGTTATGAATGTGATAAAAGAAAATTCTGAAACGGTTCCTGAAGGAGAAGTCATTAGACAAGATCCAGCCTCTGGAGCTGAAGTGGAAGAAGGTTCAACGGTTAACGTGTATATTTCGAGTGGACCTGAAGCAAGGCCACCACGATCACACACAATAAGTCTTACTGTTCCGTACAATCCTGAAACAGAGGACGATGAGGAAGACCAAGGAAACGAAGGTAATCAAGGTAACCAAGGAAACGAAGGAAACCAAGGAAACCAAGGGAACCAAGGGAACCGAGGGAACGAAGGAAATCAGGAAGAAGATTCAGAACCCGTAGAACAGATTGTTCGCATTTATATTGGAGATGCAAACAACGAAATATCAGATGTGTACAGGGAAGAAGTAATTACAGAAGATCGTGAGTTTGAGTTTACATTAACGATTGCCCCTGATAGTGAAGCGGAATATACAATTACTAGAGACGACGAAGTCATACGAAACAGAACGGTTTCCTATGATGGCGAAGAGGAGTGAATCGATGGCAGAAGGAAGAATTGTTAAAGCTTTAAGTGGATTTTATTATGTGAAATCAAATAATATGATTTACTCCTGCAAAGGTCGGGGTGTTTTTCGGAATCGGAAAATCACCCCGCTTGTTGGGGATTTTGTAGAGTTCGAGGAAAGCAATCCCGGCGAAGGATATATTATGGAGATTAAAGAAAGAACGAACGAACTCGTTCGTCCACCGATAGCAAATATCGATCAAGCGATAATTGTTAGCTCTGCTGCTTCTCCGGATTTTAGCACTCTGTTATTGGATCGTTTTCTAGTGTTAATAGAATCGAAGGAAATAGAGCCGGTTATTTTTATCACAAAGATTGATTTAGTTTCTGCAGAAGCACGTCATGACATTGAAGCATATCAAGCTATATATAAGAAAATTGGTTATGCTGTCGAATTAATTTCATCCAAGCAACAAGATTTGCTTCCTGAATTGAAGCATTACTTCAGGAATAAAGTATCTGTTTTTGCAGGACAATCAGGTGTTGGAAAATCAACGCTTTTAAATGTATTAAAGCCATCTTTATTGCTAAAGACCGCAGAGATATCTAAAAGTCTTGGTAGAGGAAAGCATACGACAAGACACGTTGAACTGATGCAGGTAAATGGTGGACTTGTAGCAGATACACCTGGTTTCAGTGTGCTTGATTTTAATGAAATCGAAGCAGAATCATTATCAGATTGTTTTCCTGAAATGAGGGAGATACAAGAGTATTGTAAGTTCCGAGGCTGCATGCATTATAAAGAGCCTAAATGTGCTGTTAAGGAAGCGGTGGAAACGAACGATATTGCGCGCTTCCGTTATGATCATTATTTAAGTTTTCTAGAAGAAATACAATCACGAAAGCCGAGGTATTAATTATGACTAAAATTGCACCATCTATTCTATCGGCAGACTTTGCCAAACTAGGTGAAGAAATAATCGATGTTGAAAAAGGCGGGGCGGATTATATCCATGTTGATGTAATGGATGGACATTTCGTGCCTAATATTACAATTGGACCGTTAATTGTCGACGCAATCAAGCCAGTTACAAGCCTGCCGCTGGATGTCCATTTAATGATTGAAAACCCGGATCCGTACATTCCTGTATTTGCTGAGGCTGGTGCTGCCATCATAACAGTACATCAAGAGGCATGTACACATCTCCACCGTACACTTCAGCTAATTAGAGCAAATGATGTAAAGCCTGGGGTAGTAATTAATCCAGCAACACCAGTAGAAATGCTTAAACCTATTTTAAATGAAGTAGAACTTATATTAATTATGACAGTAAACCCAGGCTTTGGAGGACAGTCATTTATTCACGAAGCAGTAGAGAAAATTGAAAAATTATCCATGTGGCGTAAGGAATTAAATCTAGATTTTGAGATTGAAGTTGATGGGGGTGTAAACCCAGAAACTGCAAAATTGTGTACCGATGCAGGTGCTGATGTTTTAGTAGCTGGCAGCGCTGTTTTTGGACAAGCTGATCGACGTGAAGCGATTCAAGCGATACGTAATGCAACGAAAGGGTAATTATGATGAAAGTAGTAGCAATAGTAGGGAACGGACCATCCGGTTTGGTTCCCAATCTTCATTTGTTTAAAGACAAGATCGATAGCTGGATTGGTGCTGATCGTGGTGCATATTTGATAGCTGAGCAAAAAATTCCGTTAGAATATGCTGTTGGTGATTTTGATTCAATTGATAAACATGAAAGACAAGTAATTTCCAAAAATGCTGCATACATGGAAAGGCATCCAATCGAAAAAGACGAAACAGACATGGAAATTGCATTAAATCGAGCATATGCAATGAACCCTAGTAAAATATATTTATTTGGTGTCACCGGTGGCAGGCTGGATCATGAATTAATTAATATTCAGTTGCTATATACTATTTTAAATAAGGGTATTCAAGCTGTTATTGTGGATCAATCCAATCAAATAGAAATGCTGTCTCCTGGTATACATACAATAGAAAACCATGAAGCATACCCCTATATATCTTTAATCCCTTTTACAAAAGAAGTGGAAGGGATTTATTTATCTGGATTTTATTATCCTTTATCGAATACAACTATTTCATGGGGATCAACACTTTGCATCTCAAACAAGCTTCTTTCAAAAAAAGGTACTTTTTCATTTGATAAAGGCATAGTATTACTAGTAAAGAGTGGTGATACGATTTGAACGGTATGTTTGAATTGTAAAACAGGAGGGGTCCCTACTTATGAAATTCTATACGATTAAACTTCCAAGATTTGTCGGTGGATTTGTAAAAGTTGTAATTGGGATGTTTAAAAAAGAAAAATAATTGCCTAAGCTAGAAGGTTTTCGTTCATCTTTGTACACGCACTTATAGTTTCCTAAACATTAAAAAGCACCAGGTGCATTGCATCCGGTGCTTTTGGTCGTCTAATGTTAAGCTGACGCTCTGGTATATTATACGCGCTCTACTTTACCTGACTTAAGTGCACGAGCAGAAACATAAACTTTTTTAGGTTTACCGTCTACCATAATACGTACTTTTTGTACATTAGCTTTCCAATTACGTTTGTTGGAATTCATAGCGTGAGAACGAAGGTTACCACTGCGAGTTTGACGTCCAGTTACAACACATTTTCTAGCCATAATATTCACTCCTTACTCTATCATGTGTCAGTAATTACTTATACAATTTATCACAAGTAGACTAATAATGCAACGAATCTTTTTTTAAAATGTCAGATGGAGAGAGGATTGTGTCAATGGGATAAAGCGAAAATACTTGACAGATTATACGAAATCATTCATTGTAGTATGAGGTATTTTTAATTTTATTCGTATCATATTATAGTTGCTTTTAAATATGTTCTGTGTATAGTATAATTTGCTTATATTCTGTTTAAAGGTAATAAGAAATCAAAAGTATTAAGTACTATGATTTGCTTTTCATTCGATGCTTTTTGATATGTACGTTAAGGAGGATAATTATGTCCATTGAACTTCATACAACTGATGGTCAAGTAACAATTACAAATGAAGTTATCGCTACAATTGCTGGCGGAACTGCAGTTGAATGTTATGGAATTGTAGGAATGGCATCTAAAAGCCAAATTAAAGATGGAATTGCAGAGATTCTCAGAAAAGAAAATTATGCAAGAGGAATTGTAGTTCGACAAGAAGAGGATAAGTTGCATATTGATATGTATATTATTGTAAGTTATGGGACGAAAATTTCTGAAGTAGCAAATAATGTGCAATCACAAGTCAAATATACATTACATCAATCTTTAGGTTTATCCATCGACTCAGTAAATATTTATATTCAAGGAGTCCGTGTAGCAAAAGACTAGTTTTGTTTCGGGTTGTGGAGGAGGAAATTCAGTGACGGTAGAAAAGTTAGATGGCGTTACATTAGCACAGATGATACTCACTGGAGCACATCATTTAGCGAATAATGCCAAGAAAATAGATGCGTTAAATGTATTCCCAGTACCAGATGGTGATACGGGAACGAATATGAATTTATCGATAACTTCGGGTGCAAATGAAGTGAAACAACATACAAGTAATAATGCATCTGAGATAGCCAATGCTTTCGCAAAAGGACTGCTAATGGGAGCAAGAGGCAATTCTGGTGTTATTTTATCCCAAATTTTTCGTGGCTTTGCAAAAGGTATGGAAAAGAAGCAGGCATTGACGGTTGCTGATTTAGCTCAAGCATTCGATGCCGGTGTGGTTAGCGCCTATAAAGCAGTAATGAAACCTGTTGAAGGGACCATTTTAACTGTGGCAAAGGATTCAGCCAAGGAAGCTGTACGCCTGTCTGAGACAGAAAAAGATATTATTCTGTTCATGGAAAAGGTGCTTGCTGAGGCAAAAGCATCTCTAAAGCGTACGCCAGAGTTATTGCCTGTTTTAAAAGAGGTAGGAGTAGTTGACTCTGGTGGACAAGGACTTGTAACAATTTATGAAGGCTTTTTGGCTGCTTTAAAAGGGGAAGCATTACCGGCTGATACAACAGAAGTAAAGATGGAAGAAATGGTGAATGCTGAGCATCATAAAGTTAGCCAAGATTTCATGGATACGTCAGAGATTGAATTTGGTTACTGTACAGAGTTTATGGTGAAATTTGAGGATGATAAATTAGCAGAGTATCCATTTAGTGAAGAAAAATTCCGTAATGAATTAAGTGAGCTGGGAGATTCATTATTAGTAGTGTCAGATGATGAAATTGTAAAAGTTCACATCCATTCAGAAGAGCCAGGAACATGCCTTACAATGGGACAGCGTTTCGGAAGCTTGATCAATATGAAAATCGAAAACATGCGTCAGCAGCATGCGGCAATCGTTGGTGAAAAGTCACAAAATACAAAGAAGCAAAAAAGTAAGTATGGTGTTGTCACAGTAGCTATGGGAAGTGGACTAAAGGCATTATTTGAAAGTTTAGGTGTATCTGTGGTCATTGAAGGTGGACAAACGATGAACCCAAGTACACAGGATATTACGGATGCTATTCAAAAAGCAAATGCTGAGAATGTAATTATTTTGCCAAACAATAAAAATATTTGGATGGCAGCTGATCAAGCAGCAGAGCTTGCTGAGGGAAATGTAGCAGTTGTCGCGACAAAAACAATTCCACAAGGAATAAGTGCAATGTTGGCATTTAATTCGGAAGCTGGCATTAATGAGAATAAAGAAGCGATGGATGAAGCCCGTAAACATGTAAAAACTGGACAAATAACATATGCTGTAAGAGATACGCAAATTGATGGTATTACAATTGAAAAAGACAGCTTTATGGGTATTAATGAAGGTAAAATCGTTACAACACATAAAGATAAAACAGAAGCTGTTAAATTATTATTGAATGAATTAATTACAGATGAAGATGAAATATTGACTGTTTTACAAGGCGAGGATGTAGAAGAAAGTGAAGTTGCGGAGCTTGTGAACTATATTGAAGCAACATATGGGGATATCGAGGTTGAGATTCATAATGGTAATCAGCCCATCTATTCTTATATTTTCTCTGTAGAATAATGTTAAGGATTAAGATCGTGCGATAATGCACGATCTTTTATTGTGGATAAAACACTATAAAATTTGAATGCTGCGAATAATTTAGGAGCTGAGGCTTAGTTGGACTAGAAGCAGCCACACTTATGGACAGTCTGTATGTTGCAACGGCGTGTAAGGCAATAGAGGTGCATAAGACGAATCTTATCGATGAAACGATAAAACGTATCACGATTAAGGATTTTAAATTGTGCTCCTGATGCTGCTCAAATTTCTGCAGTTTTACTAAAGAGAAATGTTCAACATCAAAGAATATCGTTTTTGTAAACGAAAAGCTTGATTTCTCGCCAAAAATCTGTATCATAGATATAGTATTGAATTAATCATATATTGATTAAAGATTTATTTACACTCTCAAACTATTTTGTCTTTAGTTAATCTACTAACAGACGAAGTAGACAAACCTCTCTTTTCGTTGTTCAGAAGATCCACCGTCTTCATCAGTCCCTAACTGAAAATGAGCGACATGTATGACAAACTTTTATAAACCATTAAAAATTAAATACAGCGTACTACGTGGTTCTCCTATGGAATCGCTTATTTGTGATTGTTTTCACATAGTTTCAAGTATGATCAATAACGATTAATTTAAATACGAAAAAAATCTACTGTCTTTGAAGGGGCCAATATGATTAAAAGATGGTTCTTTGTGAACCAAGATTTCTTACATCTACTTCTGTAAACGGTATGCCTTTTAACTCTGTTAAATAATTTAATTTATAGGTATTAAACAGTGTGAAGGTTCCCAATAATAATACAAACATATTTTTAAAATTTAGTATTTGTTTTGGATTTTGAAGAGGTGGGAAAACTGGTTATAGCACAATGATAGTAAAAGGAGGAAATGAATAGATGCAATTATTACCGCGTGAAATGGACAAGCTCTTAATTGTAGTAGCAGCTGATCTGGCAAGACGCAGAAAAGATCGAGGTCTGAAACTGAATCACCCTGAAGCAATGGCATTGATTACATATGAGCTGTTAGAGGGTGCGCGTGATGGTAAAACGGTTGCTGAGTTAATGGAATTCGGAGCAACGATTTTAACGCGCGAAGATGTAATGGAAGGTATACCGGAGATGATTGATGATATTCAAGTTGAAGCTACCTTTCCTGATGGTACAAAATTAGTAACGGTTCATCATCCGATACGTTAAAAGGAGTGACAAAATGATACCTGGTGAATTGATTTTAAAAGATGAAGAGATCATCTGTAATCAAAATAAAATAAGCTCGAAAGTTACTGTAATCAATACTGGCGATCGACCAGTACAAGTTGGCTCACATTATCATTTTTATGAAGTAAATGAAGCGTTGATATTCAATCGTGAGGAGGCATATGGAAAACGATTAAATGTACCTGCGGGTGCAGCAGTTCGTTTTGAACCTGGTGATGAAAAAGAGATCGAACTAATTGATTATGCAGGTGCGCGCGTTGTATATGGATTCACAAATAAAGTTGATGGGCCATTAGAAGGTAGGGATTCAAAATGAGTTTTAAGATGTCCAGAGAGCAATATTCACAAATGTATGGACCGACAACTGGAGACTCGGTTCGGTTAGCGGATACAGACTTATTCATTCAAATCGAAAAAGATTATACGACCTATGGTGAAGAAGTAGTGTTCGGAGGTGGCAAGGTCATCCGAGACGGAATGGGACAGCATCCACTAGCTACTCGTGAAGAAGGAGTTCCAGATACCGTAATTACGAACGTGATTGTGCTCGATTATACAGGGATTTATAAAGCAGATGTTGCATTGCGAGATGGATTGATTTTTGCCATTGGAAAAAGTGGAAATCCGCTTGTTATGGACAATGTAGATATTGTTATCGGAGCTGCAACAGAGGTAATTGCAGGTGAGGGTAAAATTCTGACGGCAGGTGGAATCGATACACATGTTCACTTTATTAACCCTGCGCAAGTAGATGTTGCACTTACAGCTGGATTAACAACTTTAATTGGTGGAGGAACCGGACCTGGTGCAGGTTCGCGAGCGACTACGGTAACGCCGGGCGAATGGAACATGCATCGAATGCTTCAAGCTATTGAGGGACTTCCGATAAATATCGGTTTAACAGGTAAAGGTCACGCTGCAACAGCCGGCCCGCTTGAAGAGCAGATCCGTGCGGGAGCAATAGGTTTGAAGGTACATGAAGATTGGGGAGCAACACCATCTGCATTAGATCATTCATTAAAGGTAGCTGACGAATTTGACGTTCAAGTTGCCCTTCATGCAGATACATTGAATGAGGCAGGTTTTTTTGAAGATACGATGAGAGCAATTAAAAATCGTGTAATTCATATGTACCATACAGAGGGTGCTGGTGGCGGGCATGCACCAGATTTAATTAAATCTGCCGGTATGTTAAATGTGCTTCCATCATCGACGAATCCAACGATGCCATATACAGTCAATACAATTGACGAACACCTTGATATGCTAATGGTTTGTCATCACTTGAATCCATCTGTTCCAGAGGATATAGCATTTGCTGATTCACGCATTCGCAGAGAAACGATTGCAGCAGAGGATATCTTACAGGATATGGGTGTGTTCAGCATGATGAGCTCCGATGCACAGGCGATGGGACGTATTGGTGAAGTTGTCCTTAGAACATGGCAAACTGCTGATAAAATGAAGATGCAAATGGGGACAATGAAAGGCGATAGCAAATATGCGGATAATAATCGTGCTAAACGGTATATCGCCAAATATACCATTAACCCTGCAATTACACATGGAATTTCTGAATATGTCGGTTCGATTGAAGTAGGAAAGTCAGCCGACCTTGTATTATGGGAACCGCGCTTTTTTGGGGTAAAACCAGAGATGATTCTAAAAAATGGTCTTGCTGTACAAAGTTTGATGGGGGATGCCAATGCAACAATTCCAACCCCGCAACCAATGATTTATCGACCGATGTATGCTACAACTGGAAAAGCACTGGCAAAAAGTTCGTTTACTTTTGTATCACAAGCTGCTTATGACGATAACATTCAAGAAAAACTTGGACTGGAAAAAATGGTAAAACCGGTACGTGGGATTCGTCAGCTTACAAAGAAGGATATGAAGCTAAACACAGAAACGCCAGAAATTGATGTTGATCCACAAACGTATGAAGTACGAATAAATGGTGAAATAATTACATGTGATCCTGTTGACACGGTACCAATGGGTCAACGGTATTTCTTATTTTGAGGTGAAATGATTGATAATCGAAAAAATAGTTGGAAATATAAACGAAATGAATCAAGAAGAAATTAGTAAGCGACATAAAGAAAAGGTTTATCTTGAAAGTGCTCACCTAGTCAAGCGGATTCAACGAGTCGAAACAGATCATGGGAAAGAAATTGGAATTCGTCTAAGGGAGCCACGTGATTTAGTAGCTGGTGATGTACTATACATGGATGAAAAAAATATGATAATTATTGATGTGCTGTCAGACGATTTGTTGGTTATTAGTCCAAGAAGTATGCATGAAATGGGAACAATCGCTCACCAGCTTGGAAATCGTCATCTCCCAGCCCAGTTTGAGAAGGATGACATGCTTGTTCAATACGATTACTTAGTAGAGGAACTATTGCAAGAACTTGGCATTCCTTTCAAAAGAGAGGATCGTAAAGTGAACCAAGCGTTCCGACATATAGGACATAGCCATGATTGATCGTGCATTGGCTTTATTTCAGCTATGCGATTCAAATTTTCCTACGGGTTCTTTCAGTCACTCGTTTGGAATGGAAACATATATCCAAGAAAACCTAATTTTTGACAAAGAGTCCTTCTCCAAATGGCTAAAAGTGTATTTACATGAACAGCTCGTCTATTCAGATGGCTTAGCCTCGAAGCTTGCATATGAGGCACTAGTTGAAGACGAGTTGGACAAGGTATGGGAACTGGACCGGCTTTTAACTGTTCAAAATCTTGCGCGTGAATCACGGGTAGGTACACAGCGAATGGGAGAACAGATGATAACTATCGTAGAGGCATTATATAAAATTCCAATTACATCACAATATCGACAACGCATTAAAGAAAAGCGTTCATTTGGTCACTCCGCGCTTGCGTTTACAATCGTTGGTCATTATTTGCAAGTTGATAAGGAAATGACCATTCGATATTACTTATATTCAACCATTGCAGCGCTCGTTCAAAATGCTGTACGTGCGATTCCCTTAGGGCAAACGACAGGACAGCAGATAATCCACGAATTTCAGCAAGAGCTTAGTGTTGCAACGGC
Organism: Oceanobacillus sp. FSL W7-1304; assembly: GCF_037969805.1. Taxonomy (NCBI): domain Bacteria; kingdom Bacillati; phylum Bacillota; class Bacilli; order Caryophanales; family Bacillaceae; genus Oceanobacillus; species Oceanobacillus sp. FSL W7-1304. The sequence continues at coordinate 136,472 of NZ_CP150211.1, forward strand.
TAATGTAATGAAACTTGATAGTATTGATTTCGGAATTGTTTCACCAGGCTTGGAATTAGCTCAAATGCAACATGAACGTGTTAATATCCGAATTTTTATGTCGTAGTTTTAAGTGTGTGTTCAAGAGGAGAAAGAAAAGGTACGAGGTCGGCTAAGTCGCAACGTATTGGGATTTCGATGTTCAACATAGAATGTGGAGGTTTTTAGTCGAAGGTCCTTTGTTCTCGAACTGTCATTTTTACCGGACTTTTTGAACATCCTCTTTAATGAAATTTTATAAAGGAAGTGTTTGTATGGAACCAATTAGAATTGGAATAGGTGGCCCTGTTGGTGCAGGAAAAACGATGCTCGTAGAAAAACTTACACGTGCATTGGATGGAGAAATTAGCATGGCGGTTATTACGAATGATATTTATACGAAAGAGGATGCGAAGTTCCTTGTAGCAAATGGTATTTTGCCAGATGATCGAATCATTGGAGTGGAGACAGGTGGTTGCCCGCATACAGCGATTCGCGAAGATGCATCGATGAACTTCGCTGCAATTGAGGAATTGAAAGAAAAACATCCGGATGTTGAGCTGATTTTCGTAGAAAGCGGTGGTGATAACCTCGCTGCTACATTTAGTCCGGAGCTCGTTGACTTTTCGATTTATATTATTGATGTGGCACAAGGAGAAAAAATCCCGCGTAAAGGTGGACAAGGGATGATTAAATCTGATTTGTTTATTATTAATAAAACAGATTTAGCCCCATTTGTCGGTGCGAACCTTGAAATTATGGAGTCAGATACGAAGGTCTTCCGTGGTGATAAGCCATTTATTTTTACGAATTTGAAGGATAATGAAGGACTTGATAAGGTCGTAGATTGGATTAAAAAGCATGCATTGCTTAAGGGATTGGAGTAACATGACTGATTGGACTGGGATTCTCGAGTTAGACTTGGAGAACAGACAAGGAAGAACAGTAGCTAAAAAGGTTTATTTTCAAGGTGCATTAAAAGTGATGCGCCCTGTATATCTTAATAATTATAATTTTCCTTGTTATTACTTGCTAAATCCTGGTGGTGGCTATTTGGATGGCGATACGTACCGTATGAAAGTAACACTTGATGAAGGTGCCGAGGTTACGCTAACAACACAATCTGCAACAAAAGTGTATAAAACACCGAGTAAAGAAGCATACCAGGAAACAGAATTTCATTTGAAAAAAGATAGTTATTTAGAATATCTGCCAGATCCGCTGATTGCTTACCAGGACGCGCGTTACTTTCAGAAAAATACAATATATATGGAAAAAGGTGCAACATTGCTTTATTCCGATATTTTGACACCTGGATGGTCTCCGGAAGGAAAGCAATTCAGCTATGATCAATTACGGTTAATTAACGAGATTTATATGGATAATGAATTGATTGCCTTTGACCATATTAACTTAAATCCAGGTGCTCAAGAAATTGGTGGTCTGGGATTTATGGAAGGCTATACACATTTAGGCTCGTTAATTGTGATTGGGGAAAAGACAGATTCTGCTCTGCTTGATCTGTTATATGAAACAATTAATGAAGAAACGGCTGATATAAAAGCAGGTTTATCAGAGCTTTATGTACCTGGTTTTACTATAAGATTACTGGCTAATTCTACACAGGTTATTGAACGTGTTTTCACTGCTTGTCATCACGCAATAAGCAATCAATGGTATCAAATGAAGCCGAGTTTTCTAAGAAAATATTAACCTCGTCCGACAATCGAAAAGGTTGTCGGGCTTTTTTCATTGCATTACATTTTAGTATAGATTCATACTATTGGATAAAGAGGGCATTTCTGTTACAAGAAGCACTCTTTTTGTTATTTCAGATTAATAAACGTAAGCAACTAGTTCGTTTTTAAAACTGGTATTTCAAACTTGCTGCGCCTCTACGAACTTTTATCAATAAAGGGATACATATAACGACAACAATTCCTTAAAATAACCTTTTAAAAAATAAATTAAAAATGCGCAAACTTTTTACGCTGTTCGAACGTCTAGTATGTATAAGCTTATTAACCGCCGAAAAAGGAGCTCTTTTAGATGGGTTTGTTTAAAAAATCAAAATTAGAAAAAGAATTAATCGCGTTTATTATAGAGAATAAGGAGAGTTGTTATCGGATTGCCTATAGCTATGTGGGGAATCAAGAGGATGCGCTTGATATCGTACAGGATGCAATTCATAAATCACTAATTCGCATCAACACATTGGAAAATCAAGTTGGTTTAAAAAGTTGGTTTTATAAGATAGTTGTAAACACTTCCCTGGATCATTTGCGAAAGCATAAAAGGCTGAGTGTAGTCGATGATACTGTGATGGAGGTTTTAGCAAATGGCAGAGAAGATGAGTATCACCATTTAGATTTACAAGAGGCGATTGACCACCTTCCAGATAAGTACAAAACAATAATCATACTTAGATATTTTGAGGACATGAAAATAGAAGAAATCGCTAAAATTGTAGGGGAAAATGTTAATACGGTTAAAACAAGGCTATACAGAGCATTGAAAATACTGAAAGTTGAACTGGACGAAGATTCAACAATTGAGGAGGAGGTAAAACGTGGGAAGAAATTTTAAATCCTTAAAGAAAAGGTATGATGAAATCGCGATTCCAAAGGAGCTTGATCGTGTTGTGCAAGATACACTGAAAAAACGAAGAACTAAAAGACTTACAGCTAAATGGTCTGCTGGTGTTGCAGCAGCTGTTTTACTATTTACAATGAGTGTGAATGTCAGTCCAGCAATGGCTCAGGCTTTATCTGAGGTACCTATTGTTGGAGAGGTTGTAAAGGTCATCACAATTACACAATTTGAGGAGGAAGATGAGCTTCTATCAGCAGATATTAAAGTACCGGCAGTGACAGACTTAGAAAACAAAGAACTTGAAGATAGTCTAAATGAGGACTACTTAGAGGAAGGCAAAACCCTTTATAAAGAATTTGAAGCTATTATGAAAAAGGTTAATGAGGGGGAAACTGGGCATTATGCGATTTCTAGTGGCTTCGAAGTGAAGACAGATAATGAGCAGATCTTTGTGTTAGAGAGGTATGTTAATAGAATTGCTGGTTCAGGTTCAACGACGCTTCAATATGACACGATAGATAAAAATAATGAAATATTGCTGTCGCTACCAATGTTGTTCAGTGATGAAAGCTACATTCAGATAATCAGCGAAAATATCAAGGATCAAATGCGTGAACAAATGAATTCAGATACTAATAAAATATATTGGGTGGAAGATGCTGGCTTGGAAGACTTCGGTGATTTCTTTGAAGCAATACAAGCTGAACAGCAATTTTATATTAATAATGATGGAAAGCTTGTTATCTCTTTCGATGAATATGAAGTTGCACCAGGATATATGGGAACCGTTGAATTCATAATTCCAACTGAAATTTTAAATGAAGTACTCGTTAGTAATGAATACATTCATTAATGACTTTGACCGTAATTGTAATCGAATTGCAAAAAAAAGTATAACATGTAGGTAAGGCTATTAGCTCTGCTAATAGTCTGGTAGAAAGGATAAATATAAAATGATTAGGAGAATACGTTGGCCGGGGTGGGTATTAATTATACTTATTGCGTTAACCATTTTTTTCATTTCAGGTGGGTCCGTTGGAAGTAGTACACAAACTGTGTCAACAGTTAAAAAAGAAGCAGATCATGAGTTGAAAGAAATGGTACTGCACGACAAACAGTTTCTGGTACAAAAGGATTCCGAAGTAGTAAATAGTTTGGATCCTAACGAGAAATATATTGCACTTACATTTGATGATGGCCCTAATTCTAACGTTACTCCCCAAGTACTAGAGGCTCTTGCTGAGCATGATGCTAAAGCTACCTTTTTCATGCTTGGCAGTCAAGCGACAGCGAACCCATCGATGGCTAAGGAAATTGCTATGGCAGGTCATGAAATTGGTAATCATACAAATTTACATCAAAATTTAGTTAAGTTAGATACATATGATATTGAAGAAGAAATTTCTGAATCAGCTAGAAATATAGAAGAAGCGAGCGGACAGTATCCGACAATGACTCGACCTCCCTATGGTATATTTGATGAGCGTGTTGAAGAAACAGCTACAGGATTAGGAAACTCTCTTATTTTATGGTCCGTCGATTCCCTGGACTGGAAAACGAGAAATGCGAAAAAGATAAAGGAGGAAATTCTGAACAGTATCACTCCCGGTGCAATTGTTTTGATGCACGATATCCACCAAGAAACAGCTGATGCTTTGCCTGAATTATTAACTGCACTTATCAACGAAGGTTATCATTTTGTAACTGTTAGTGAGATTTTATCTTTGCCAGTAGATGTGGGTGCTGGACCATATTACAAAGTGAAATATTAAAACTTAAAGCTAATTCTATGGGGCTGAAGATGGGAACCAATTTATGTACATTATAAAAGTTGCTGGTGCAGTTTTTTTACTTCTGATAAATAAATTACAATAATTGTCATAAATACAATACTTTACAAATGCAATTGAATAGTACATTATTGTTGTTATAAAAATATTGTTATTTAGTTTGAAAGCCGATTTTTTTTATGAGATTCGGGAATATAGTAAGTAAAGAATCAATTCGAGGAGGCGTTGGCGCTGGTCGATAATTTTGAAGTTGAACAAATTTTTGAAGATCGCACGTATGAAAGACATCAATTCAAGTTAAAAGTGCATGGAAACCAATATGTTGGTAATTTCCATGATGGTGAAATTCAATGGCTTAATCCGCATCCACAACAGGATTTGGGAGATGCGTATTTGAAAGCTGTTGAATTAGAAGTGCATCGGCTTTTAGATGAGCATGGAGTAAAAGATGAAACAGATGACATTGAAGTAAAACCCCTGTTTGCTGATCAAACGCACGATGTGCATCAGTTTAAGCTGTCGATCCAAGGGAATGAATATAAAGGAATCTTTCGAGATGATGAGATCAGGTGGTTCCATCCAAAGCCAGAGAGGCATTTAAAAGATGAGCGAGTAGAAAAAGTAGAAGTGATGGTACAAGAAAAAATTCAGAAGCATATTGAAGAATCGAGAGATGATGCGAAATAGACAAAAACCGCCCCGACTTAGAGGATTTAGGCTAATCCATCTAGCATGCCGGGGCGGTTTTTTATATGCCTGTAATTTTCAAGATAAATTCAATGAAAAACAGGGAAGAAATAATAATTAACGGCTTTGTCAATTCCTTTTGTTTTCCTAAAGCTATTTTTACAATCGGATATGCAATAAAACCGAATGCCATTCCATCTCCAATACTATAGGTGAATGGAATCATAACAACGATTAAGAGAGCTGGAATTGAATCGGCAATGTCATTTAATGGCAAGTGCTTAATATTTTGTGCCATTAAAAATCCAACAATTATTAAGATGGGACTAATGGCAGAATTTGGAACCATTGATATCCAAGGAATGATGAAAATGGTAGCCAAAAAGAAAATACCAGCTGTAATTGCTGCTCGACCTGTTTTTCCGCCAGAAGCTATCACCGCAGCATTTTCAGCGCCAGAAACCGTTGGCGAAGTGCCTAAAAAAGCGGATGTAACAGTTGAAAAAGCAGTAATTCGATATGCCTTATTATAGCTTTCATGGCGTTTTAGCATTCCAAGTTGTCCTGTTAAAATTCCCATATTTTCAAAGATAAGAATCAATGCTAATGGAAATACCGCCAACCAGAACGCAAAGTCTCCGATTGCTGTAAACGAAGGAATAAAAAGTAACTCATTGACATGTACCTGAACCGGCTCTACTTCCGGTTGCTGCAGACCGAAAATAGCAGCAAGTATCGTACCGATAATCATTGTAATTAAAAAGTTTGCAGGTACATTTTTTACGAAAAGAAATATGGCGATAAATAAGGTAAGTAGCCCAACGATTACAGGTGTTGATGTAAAGTCACCGATAGCGACAATTGTGCTACCACCACCAATTACGATTCCGCTTTTTTCCAAACCGATTAAAATTAAGAAAAAGCCGAGACCAACTGTAATTGCATGTGTCAAGGATTCTGGAATCGCATTTTTCAAAATAACGCCGATTTTTGTAAATGCTGTTATAAGAAAGATAAGAGCTGCTACAAGTACTACAGCAAGACCTTCTTGAAACGTAAAGTCGTTATTGTTTATAATCGAATAGGCAAAAAGAGCATTGATACCCATCCCAGGAATTAAAATTAACGGCAGCTTTCCAAAAAGCCCCATCATCATCGTGCCGACAAAGCTGGCCATGATGGTGGCAATCATCCCAGTTTCGAGTGAAATACCTGCTTCACTCAAAATGGAGCCATTGACTACAACAATATAGACAGTTGTAAAATACCCGATGATACCGGCGATTATTTCATTTTTTAATGAAATTTGTTGTTTCATTTGATTTCCTCTAACATTTTACTATCCCTCTCCCACCCGATATATAGAATTGTTATCCCGTTTGAGTCGATTGGTAATACATGGTTAGACTTCTACGAATAAACAATTGTTCTATAATCCACAAATGATTATTATAAACTTTTTTGTTATACTTTACAATAGAGCAAGAACTATGCAATGAAGAGGCGGTGAAATTCATGAAATATAATTCAGTGTTCGATATTATTGGTCCTGTCATGGTTGGACCATCCAGTTCGCATACGGCTGGAGCTGCTCGGATTGGAAAAGCTGCCCGTAATCTCTTTGGTAAGCAACCAACTTGGGCGAAAATTTATTTGTATGAATCTTTTGCTAAGACATATAAAGGTCATGGTACAGATTTTGCATTAGCAGGCGGGCTTTTAGGATTAGAAACGGATGACCCGGAGATAAGCAAATCTTTAGATACGGCTAAAGAGAAAGGTCTTGAAATTGAGTTTATTGAGGACAGTGCCTCCGCAGACCATCCGAATACTGCCCGACTCGTTATTGGTGATGATTCCGAACAGTTGGAACTTGTCGGCATTTCTATTGGCGGCGGGAAAGTTGAAATTACAGAGCTGAATGGATTTGCACTCCGTTTATCTGGAAACCATCCAGCTATTTTAATCATGCATAGTGACCGATTTGGTGCAATTGCTTCCGTAACAAAAATCTTAGCAAAACACGAAATTAATATTGGTCATATGGAAGTAAACCGAAAAGATGTCGGAAAAGAGGCATTGATGGTAATTGAAGTTGATCAGAATGTGGAAGATACAATATTAAAAGAGTTGGAAAGTGCTGATCATATCATTCAGATATCAAAAATTGTCAGATAATTTCCAGAAGGGGGTTAAAGCAATGTTTCGAACAGTAGCCGAATTGGTTGAAATAGCTGAGAAGGAAAATATTTTAATTTCTGAAGTGATGATCCGCCAGGAAATGGATGTACAAGAGAAATCACGTGATGACGTTTTTGCTGAAATGGAAAAAAACCTCCAGGTGATGGAGCGCGCAATTGATGATGCGCTAAAAGGTGTGGAATCAGTAACAGGACTGACTGGTGGCGATGCTGTCCGGATCCAAACGTATATGAAGGAAAAAACACCATTGTCAGGTCATTTGCTATTAGACGCAGTAAGTAAAGCAATGGGAACGAATGAAGTAAATGCAGCAATGGGAATCATCTGTGCAACACCAACTGCTGGCAGTGCTGGCTGTGTCCCAGGCACTCTATTCGCTGTGAAAAATCAGCTGAATCCAACCAGGGAACAAATGATTCGTTATTTATTTACGGCAGGTGCCTTTGGCTTTGTAGTAGCAAATAATGCTTTCATATCTGGAGCCGCTGGTGGCTGTCAGGCTGAGGTTGGTTCTGCTGGAGCAATGGCTTCAGCAGCTATAGTTGAGATGGCTGGTGGAACACCTCAGCAATCAGCAGAAGCTTTTGCAATAACGCTGAAAAATATGCTTGGGCTTGTTTGTGATCCGGTAGCAGGTCTTGTAGAGGTACCTTGTGTCAAACGAAATGCTGCAGGCTCGTCCTTGGCAATTGTTTCAGCTGATATGGCATTAGCTGGTGTTACAAGCAAAATACCATGTGATGAAGTAATTGGAGCAATGTACCGAATTGGTAAACAAATGCCATCGAGCTTGCGTGAAACAGGTGAAGGTGGATTGGCAGATACACCAACAGGGAGATTGCTGAAAGAAAAAATATTTGGAATATCGGTTTAGTGTAACCTTATATAGAAAGAGTGATTTACTGTGCTTAATGAGCCTGTAATACACGTTAAAGGTATCGGAGAGAAGGCAGCAGAAGATTTGGCATTATTAAAAATCTACACCATTGCAGATTTACTGCTGTATTTCCCATACCGCTACGATGTGTATGAAATTAAACCACTTAGTGAATTAATACATGACGATAAAGCAACGATTGAGGGGAGGGTGGTACATGATCCTTCCCTCACTTTTTTCGGTAAGCGAAAATCCCGACTCACGTTTACAGTCGAAGTAGAAGGTGTTGCGATCAAAGCTGTGATGTTTAATCGAGCATTTGCAAAGAAACAAATTCAGGCCGGTGACACAATTACATTAACAGGGAAATGGGATGCGCATCGCCTGCAAATTACAGTTAGTAATTATAAAAAAGGTAGTGCCGATGAACAGGCTGATGTACAACCAATGTATTCAGTAAAAGGTGATGTAACCAATTATAAATTAAAAAAATATATGCAAGCAGCATTAACAGAGTATGGTGATGCAATTACAGAAATATTGCCGGCGAACCTTTTGGTTTCCTATAAGCTGCCAAGTCGTTCAGAAGCAGTTAAGACAATGCATTTTCCTGCTGATCGAATCGCATTAAAGCATGCACGTCGTCGTTTTACATATGAAGAGTTTCTCGTTTTTCAATTGAAAATGCAGCTATTACGTAAACTGAAACGCGAAGCAACTAAAGGAAATGCGCAACACTATGACGCAGAAAAAGTGAAAGCATTTATTTCTAGTTTCCCTTTTGAATTGACAGGAGCACAACAAAAATCTTTACACCAAATAATGGCAGACTTAAAGTCTCCATATCGAATGAACCGACTGTTGCAAGGGGATGTTGGCTCAGGGAAAACAGCCGTCGCAGCAATTGGTCTCTATGCCGCAATCACAGCAGAAAAACAGGGAGCATTAATGGTCCCGACTGAAATTCTAGCAGAACAGCACTTTCAATCCTTAACAGCATTATTTGGACAGCTAGCAAAAATTGCATTGTTAACAGGTTCGGTAAAAGGGAAAAAACGAAAAGAAATGCTGCAAGCCGTCCAAAATGGAGAAGTAGATATAGTGATAGGAACACACGCATTGATCCAAGATGATGTCTTCTTTCATGATTTAGGCTTTGTTATTGTCGATGAGCAACATCGGTTTGGTGTCGAGCAAAGGAGAACATTAAGGGACAAGGGATTAAATCCGGATGTGTTATTTATGACAGCAACTCCAATTCCGCGAACTTTAGCAATTACGGCATTTGGGGATATGGATGTTTCAATCATTGATGAGATGCCTGCTGGAAGAAAAGAAGTCGAAACCCTTTGGGCAAAGGAAAACACGTTTGAAAGAATCCTGGATTTTATTGCAAAACGTATCGCGGAAGGTGAGCAGGCATATGTCATTAGTCCGCTCATTGAGGAGTCTGACAAGCTTGATATTCAGAATGCAGTAGATTTATTTCACCAGCTCGAAGCATATTATCCAGAAGAAATAAATGTTGGATTAATGCATGGCAGATTATCAGCACAAGAAAAGGATAGTGTGATGAAGGAGTTTGCTGCCAATAATATTCAGGTGCTTGTTTCAACAACCGTAGTAGAAGTTGGCGTGAATGTGCCAAATGCGACCGTAATGGTCATTTACGATGCAGAACGATTTGGTTTGTCACAGCTACATCAGTTGCGAGGCCGAGTAGGACGAGGCAGTAAACAGAGCTATTGCATTTTAATTGCTGAACCAAAAGGTGAAGTTGGAAAAGAACGGATGCGAATTATGACAGAAACAACAAATGGCTTCGAACTATCTGAACAGGATCTTCAATTAAGAGGACCAGGTGACTTCTTTGGCAGAAAACAAAGCGGTGTTCCTGAATTTAAAGTAGCGGATATGATACATGATTATCGTGCCTTAGAAACTGCAAGGAACGATGCACAGGAAATCGTGGAAACAAATCAATTAGAAGAAAATGAAGAATATCGTGCGCTAAAGCATTATTTAGAGCGCGAGTTTTCGTTTGCGGATAAAATTGATTAAAAGTATGCTTGCATAAATAAAGTAGCTATTATATATTACTATTAGTACCAAGTCATAAACGAGTAGTTCTAAAAGTCCGGTTATCCTCATTTAGAACTCTTCAATAAAGTGAAAATATGATGAATGGTGGATGGTGCGGTCAATGAGAAAAACAAAAGTGGAACGTCAGCGACTGTTAAAAGAAAAAATAGAACAGACGCCTTTTATTACGGATGAACACTTAGCAAAAACGTTTCAAGTTAGTATTCAAACAATACGACTCGATCGAATGGAATTAGCTATTCCTGAATTAAGAGAACGAATTAAATATGTTGCGACGAATCAGTGGAATGAAACGGTTAAAGCTTTGTCATTAGACGAGGTTATTGGTGAAATTATTGATTTAGAGTTGGACAAGCGTGCGATCTCTATTCTCGATATTACATCTGATCTTGTTTTCTCAAGAAATAAAATTGCTAGGGGACATCATTTATTCGCGCAGGCAAATTCATTAGCTGTTGCAGTAATTAATGATGAGCTTGCACTTACTGCAAAGTCCGAAGTTAAATTCAGACGTCAAGTAATCGAAGGAGAACGTGTGATAGCTAAGGCGGCAGTGGAAGGTAAAGATGAAAAAAGCCGGACCATTGTTGCGGTCCATAGTTATGTTGATAATGAAAAAGTATTTTCCGGTGTATTTTATATGTACCAATCAAATGAAAATAAAGGGGAAAAAAATAAATGAGATTAGCAATTGACGCCATGGGCGGAGACAATGCGCCCAAAGAAGTTGTATTAGGTGCAATGGATGCTATTTCAGAAATTAAAAATCTGAATATCACCCTTTATGGTGACGAAAAACAAATAAAACCATTTTTAACAAATGATAAAAATATTGAAATTGTACATACGGACGAAGTCATTACTAGCGATGATGAGCCAGTTCGTGCAGTGCGTCGCAAAAAGAATTCCTCACTTGTATTAATGGCGAAGGCCGTAAAAGATGGCTATGCAGATGCATGTATTTCTGCTGGTAATACGGGAGCATTAATGAGTGCGGGATTATTTGTTGTCGGGAGAATACCTGGGATTGATCGGCCTGCATTAAGCCCTACATTGCCGACCGTTGATGGAAAGGGATTTCTAATGCTAGATGTTGGGGCAAATGTGGATGCAAAGCCTGATCACTTAGTACAATATGCAATTATGGGATCCATCTATTCTGAAAAGGTACGACAAATTCAAAATCCAACTGTTGGTTTACTAAATGTTGGTACAGAAGATGGAAAAGGGAACGATCTAACGAAAAAAACGTTTGAATTGCTCGAAAAGGCACCTATAAATTTTATTGGAAATGTCGAAGCGCGTGATATATTAAATCATGCTGCTGATGTAGTTGTTACAGATGGGTTTAGTGGTAATGTCGCATTAAAAACGATTGAGGGAACTGCTCAAACTATTTTTACGTTATTAAAAGAAACCTTTATGTCTTCAGCAAAAACGAAAATTGCCGCAGCACTAGCGAAAAATGATTTACGTGGGCTCAAAGATAAACTGGATTATTCAGAGTATGGTGGTGCTGGTCTATTTGGACTCGCAGCTCCTGTTATTAAGGCTCATGGTTCATCGAATAGTAGAGCAATTTTAAGTGCCATTAAACAAGCTAGCTATATGGTGGAAAATGATGTAACAAATACAATTAAAACAACAGTTGAATCAATTGAATCAGAAAAGGAGTGATTGAATGAAGCGCGTAGCTTTAATGTTTCCTGGTCAGGGCTCACAGGCTGTTGGAATGGGAAAGGAATTCTATGATGAATTTCCACAAGTTAGAGAACTGTTTCAGAAAGCAAATGATGTATTAGGTAAGGATATAAAGGAAATTATATTTGAAGGTCCTGCAGAAGTGCTAACAGAGACAGAAAACACACAACCAGCATTACTATTAACCAGCATTGCGATCCATCAATTACTCGAGCAGGAAAAGGTCGAAGCAGTGATGACAGTCGGCCATAGTCTTGGGGAATACAGTGCACTAGTTGCTGCAGGAGCATTAACTGTTGAAGATGCATTGCCGCTTGTTGGTGTTCGTGGCAAGTTAATGGAAGAAGCCTTCCCAAAAGGACAAGGTACAATGGCAGCAGTTCTTGGGCTGTCGGAAGCAGAGATTACAGAAGTCCTGACTGGTATAACAGATGAAATAGCGGATATTGCTAACTTAAATTGTCCTGGGCAAGTTGTTATTTCTGGTTCGCAAAAAGGAATTGAGCTTGCTTCTGATCTATTAAAAGAAAAAGGAGCAAAACGTGTCCTGTCGTTAAATGTGAGCGGGCCATTCCATTCTCGATTAATGAAATCTGCGAACGAAGAATTTGCAGGATATTTGGATAAAACACCAATTAAAGATGCTATAATTCCGGTTTTTGCCAATGTTTCAGCAGAGGCTGTAACAGATGAAGCAGCGATTAAGGATTTACTTCTTAAACAATTGTATTCACCAGTTCGATTTGAAGAATCCATTAACCATATGATTGACCAAGGTGTTGACGCATTTGTTGAAGTAGGTAACGGAAAAGTTCTTTCTGGCTTGCTGCGGAAAATTGATAAAAAGGTGAAGACATTTGCGGTTCAGGATTTGAAATCAATGAACGAGTTTATTTCGTGGTATAGGGAGGATGCATAATGTTAAAAGGGAAAAATGCGTTAGTAACAGGTGCATCTCGTGGAATTGGAAGAGCAATTGCATTAGAGCTTGCGCGTCAAGGTGCAAATGTTGCGATTAATTACGCTGGTAGTGAGCAGAAAGCACAAGCAGTTGTAGAAGAAGTTGAACGGCTAGGCGTAAAGGCCTTTAAAATACAAGCTGATGTTGCGGATGAAACTAGTGTAAAAGCTATGGTTAAAGAAGTTGTGACACAATTTGGCAGCTTGGACATCTTAGTCAATAACGCTGGTGTTACAAGGGATAATTTGTTAATGCGCATGAAAGAAGAAGAATTTGATCAAGTTATAAATACAAATTTAAAAGGTGTGTTTATTTGTACGAAAGCTGTTACAAGACAAATGATGAAGCAGCGGGCAGGTAGAATTATTAATGTAGCTTCTATAGTAGGAGTTAGTGGAAATCCTGGACAAGCAAACTATGTTGCTGCAAAAGCAGGAGTTATTGGACTTACAAAAACATCTGCCAAAGAGCTAGCAACACGGAATATTTTAGTAAATGCAGTTGCACCAGGGTTTATTGCAACAGATATGACAGACGAACTAAATGAAGAACAAAAAGCAGCAATCTTAGGAGTGATTCCTTTAGAAAAACTGGGATCACCAGAAGACGTTGCAAAAGTCGTGCGATTCCTAGCCTCCGATGACGCCAACTACATCACCGGCCAAACCATCCACATTGATGGCGGAATGGTAATGTAATTTAGTTGCAAAGGCTGTATATAAAGAAACTAGGAACCAATGTGCAATGATGGATTTTGCGTATACCTGCTACGAAACATACAACGCTTTGCGGGTGTATACCTTTTATGAATAAAAGGGTTAAATGTGTAGGTGGTTGTTTTAATTCGGTTCCTGCTAGAATTTCTTATCCATATATTTTATACTACTTGAAGGGAGGTGAAGTAAAATGGCAGACGTATTTGATCGTGTTAAAGCTATTATCGTTGACCGTCTTGATGTTGAAGAGTCTAAAATTACAATGGAAGCCTCTTTTAAAGAAGATTTAGAAGCTGATTCACTAGATGTAGTAGAACTTGTAATGGAACTAGAAGATGAATTTGACATGGAAATTGCTGACGAAGATGCTGAAAAAATAAATACAGTAGGTGATGCTGTAAACTACATAAACAGCAAAGCTTAAGCAAATTACTCAAGCAATTACGCTTGTTCGTAATATGAACAGAAAGTCTCGCTTCATGCGGGACTTTCTGTATCTATATTAAAAAATGGAGGTGAAAATAATGAACGTAGAACAATTAGAAAAAGAGCTTAATCTTACATTCAATAACCATAACCTGATAAAACAGGCTTTTACACATTCATCGTATGTGAATGAGCATCGAAATGTCGTTTTTTCGGATAATGAACGACTTGAATTTCTTGGCGATGCAGTTCTAGAATTAGGTGTTTCACAATACTTATATCGAAAAAATAAAGAGATGCCAGAAGGTGAAATGACGAAACTACGTGCTGCAATTGTTTGTGAACCATCTTTAGTAAATTTTGCTCAAGAATTAAACTTTGGTAAGTATTTATTACTCGGTAAAGGTGAAGAACAAACGGGTGGGAGAGATAGACCTGCTATTTTGGCTGATGTATTTGAAGCTTTCCTTGGCTCACTTTATTTAGATCAAGGATTTGATGAAGCGATCAATTTTTTAGAAGTTCATGTATTTCCTAAAATCAAAAAAGGTGCTTTTTCGCATGCGATGGATTATAAAAGTCAACTGCAAGAGTTAGTACAGCAAAACAAAAACCAAACCATTGAATACAAAATTATAGATGAGAAGGGACCTTCCCATAATAAGGAATTTGTTGCCCAGGTTGTTATAAAAGGGAAAAATGCTGGGGAAGGAATTGGGAGAACCAAAAAAGAAGCAGAACAACGTGCAGCAAAATATGCGCTTGATTCATTTATTCCACATTAATTAAAAAAGGCTGTTATCCATCAGGTGGACACAGCCTTTTGCATTATTTATTTCCGAATTAATGAAAGTTCCTCTATAAATGCCTGTGTTTCAGATGCACTTAGTCTTCCTTTTTGATTAACCATATCATACATAAATTTTAAATCATCGTATTTTTCAAGATCGTAATCCTCTGGATCCATGATTGTCCGATTAACAACCTGCAATTTATCTGCTAAATCCTCCAGCAATATTTTCATATTTTCTACAGATGCGACTTCTAAACTCATTTTATCCTCCTTTTTTGCAAAACACTTGCGATTCGTTGAAGCCTGAAACAGTTCTGCACTTCTTTTGTTAATAAGTTTATGATAAAATAAATAAGTTAAAAAGCCAAACTATTTTTTTGTTAAGCAAATTCAAATGGAATATAACAACAATGAGAAGCAGGAAGCAGAGGATCTCATTTAAAATAATACTTAAAGTGCGTGTTTAAAAGGAAGATGATAAGGACCGAGGTAGGCTAAAGCCTAAACGTTCTGGGGCTGCGATTACTTGTCCCACCGAAAAGCTTGGTGCAAAGCCGACACTAGCACGCCCTTGGCGTCGAAGTTCAAGACGGCAAAGCTCCCTGTACCAGGCTTCCACAGGATATGGTGGCTTCGACGTTCGACACAGGATGGGTCGGCTTTTAGTCGAAGGTCCTTGTTCTCGATGTATGATTTTCACCGGACTTTTAGAACAACTTTTTAAAAATAAAAAAAGAAATATAGCAAGGAACTAAGGGGAATAGGGTTCTTTTGGAATTAGGAGAATGTATATGTATTTAAAACGATTGGAAAGTGTGGGCTTCAAATCATTTGCAGAACGGATCAATGTGGAATTTGTGCCAGGAGTAACAGCTGTGGTTGGTCCGAATGGAAGCGGGAAAAGTAACATTACCGACGCAATTCGTTGGGTGCTCGGTGAACAATCAGCTAAATCATTACGTGGCTCCAAAATGGAAGATATCATATTCCAGGGCAGTGAATCAAGAAAAGCATTAAATGTCGCTGAAGTTACACTCGTACTCGATAATCAAGATAAACGAGTGCCACTTGATTATGAAGAAATTAGTGTTACACGTCGAGTTTATCGTTCTGGTGATAGTGAGTTCTATATTAATAAGCAGTCATGCCGATTAAAGGATATTATTGATCTTTTCATGGATTCTGGTCTTGGAAGAGAAGCTTTCTCCATTATAAGCCAAGGAAAAGTCGAAGAAATCCTTAGCTCAAAAGCTGAGGAAAGACGAACGATTTTTGAAGAAGCTGCAGGAGTACTGAAATACAAACAGCGCAAGAAAAAAGCGGAATATAAATTAGCGGAAACCCAGGAAAATCTTAATCGGGTTGAAGATATTATCCACGAGATTGAACAGCAGATTAATCCGTTGAAGCAACAGGCTGAAACAGCTGAGAAGTATATAGAGCTAAAAGAAATGCTGAAAGAAAAGGAAATTTCCTATCTATTATCTGAAATTGAACAGCTGCACCAGCAATGGAAAACACAATTAAAGGAGCTTGAGGAAGAAAAGTTATCCGAAAGTGCCCTTAAGTCTACGATCCAAAAAAAGGAAGATGAAATCGAGAACCAGAATAAAGCAATTCAGCATCTGGATGAAAAAATAGAGGAAATGCAAGAAAATCTATTAATTGCTACTGAGCAGCTTGAAAAGTACGAAGGCAAAAAACAACTGCTGGATGAAAGATCGAAGCATTTTGGTGAAAATAAGCATAAATTAGAAATACAGAAAAAAGAAAGCAATACGAGAATTGCTGCGTTAGAGGATGAGCTGGCAAAAGAAAGGAAGCTACTTGTACAATTGCAGCATGATCGAAAAAGATATAAAGAACAAGCAAACGAGCTAGAAGCTAAATTAAACACAAGTAAAGAAAGTATTTCAGAGCAAATTGAAGATTTAAAATCGGATTATATTGAATTACTTAACAAGCAAGCAGCGAAAAGGAATGAAAAGCAATCTGTCGCCCAGCAATTACACCAGATAAATGGAAAAAAGGAAAAACAGTCAAATAAATTTCAAAGTCTAATTGAGCAAAGAGAGCAATTGACGGAAGAGAAGAATCGATTAGAAGCAAGCTATAGAGCGAGAGAATCTGGCTTTTCAGCAATCGAATCCGATGTCAAGCAATTAAAATTGAACTTAGAAACCGAGCGAAGCCTTTTTCAAGAATCGCAAACAAAACTATACCAAGGCTATCAATATATAGAAAAATTAAAATCAAAAAAAGAAATGCTGGAAGAAATGAAAGAAGACTTTCAGGGGTTTTTCCATGGGGTTAAAGCAATTTTGAAGGCTCGTGAAGAAAAGAAGCTGGAGAATATTTACGGTGCCGTAATCGAATTGATTGATGTTCCGAAAAAATTTATTACAGCAATTGAAACTGCTCTTGGTGGACAAGCACAGCATATTGTTGTAACAGATGATATGGCAGCAAGAAGGGCAATCGCTTGGTTGAAGCAAACAAATAATGGAAGAGCAACCTTTTTACCGCTTGGTTCTATCCAGGAACGTTTTATTACGCAAGATATGTTAGCGAAAATGGAAGGTCATCCAGGCTTCCACGGAATAGCATCAAAACTCGTACATACAAACGCTACTTACCAGAAGGCAGTTAATCATTTAATGGGACATGTTATTATTGCTGAAAAATTAAAGGATGCAAATGAAATTGCTGCACTCGTTAACCGTCGATTTCGCGTTGTTACACTTGATGGGGATGTCGTAAATCCTGGAGGTTCCATGTCTGGTGGAGCTCAAAAGAAAACGAATCAGTCGCTATTTACAAGAGAAAAGGATTTGCAAGAAGTAACCGAAAAAATCGAAGGATTCCAGCAGAAAATATTTCAATTTGAATCAATTGTCGGGCGTAAGAAGCAATTGATTAAGCAGCTGGAAAATGATCTAAGAACGAAAGAGAGCACGATTTCTTCGGAGCAAAATGCACTACAAGAATTACACTCGGAGTGGAAACAAGTAGAGATGAGACTTTCTTCTATTAACGATAGCCTGTCAATCTATGATCAGGACAAGCAGCAGTTTGTTCAAGATAGTAAAGAACTTACTAAACGAGAGGAAAGTTTAACAGAAGAATTAACTGCACTTAAAGTACAGTTGGATTCCATTCAACAGAAAATCGACTCGCTTACGAATGAAGAAGCTGCATTTAAAGAGAATAAAAAAATGCTGCAGGATAATCTGCATCAATTACAAATCCAACTTGCTGAACAAGAAGAAAGAGTGAAGTATCAGCGCGAAAAAACAAATTCAACTGGTGAGCAATTAGATAAACTAAAAGAGCAGCATCATAACTATGCGATGGAATTGAGCAATTTATTAGAAATTGAACAATCGAAAGAAACAGAAGAAGAGGTGGCGGCACGGATTGCGGCTGCTAAGCAAGAGAAGGAAATGTTAACGAATGAAATTCATCAGAAACGTACTGAAAGAGCACAACAAACACAGTATGTTCTAGATGAGGAAAAAGAACGGAAAGAAAAAAGTAACAGGCTTCAAATACTGCAACAATCCATTCAGCAAAAAGAAGTTCGTGCAGGTCGCCTTGATGTTGAACTCGAAAACCGATTGAATCATCTACAGACGGAATATACCATCACATACGAGAAGGCAAAACAGCAGTATCAGAAGGCAGAAAATATGATAGAAGCAAAAACAATCGTTAGTGAGTTGAAATTACAAATAGATCGTCTTGGAACCGTTAATCTTGGTGCTATTGAAGAATACGAACGGATATCGGAACGCTACACTTTCCTGTCTGAACAGCAAAATGACCTTGTCGAAGCAAAAGAAACACTTTATACCGTTATTGATGAAATGGATGAAGAAATGAAAAAGCGGTTTGATGAAACATTTAACAAGATAAAAGATGAATTTCATGATGTATTCAAACAGTTATTTGGTGGCGGCTATGCTGAACTGAAATTAACCAATCCGAAAAATTTATTGGATACAGGTGTTGATATCATCGCACAGCCACCAGGGAAAAAACTGCAGCATTTAGGCTTGCTATCTGGTGGAGAACGTGCACTTACGGCAATTGCTCTACTATTTGCTATTTTAAGGGTAAGGCCAGTTCCATTTTGTATTCTTGACGAGGTTGAAGCAGCGCTTGATGAAGCAAATGTTGCCCGTTTTGCGAAATATGTTAAATTATACAGTGATAACACACAATTTATTGTGATTACACACCGAAAAGGTACAATGGAAGAAGCGGATGTGTTATATGGTGTTACGATGCAAGAATCAGGTGTGTCACGGCTTGTCTCGGTTCGATTAGAGGAGACGAAAGAATTAATAAATTCTTAGGAGGGAAACAAATATGAGCTTTATCAATAAGTTAAAGAATAAATTTAAACAGAATGAAAAAGAGGAAGAGGTTTCTAAAAAATACCAAGAAGGTATGACAAAGACACGTAATTCTTTCTCATCAAAAATTAATGATTTAATTGCTCGATATCGTAAAGTCGATGAAGATTTTTTTGAAGAGCTAGAAGAAGTTCTTATAACTGCAGATGTTGGTGTTACAACTGTAATGGATCTCGTTGAAGAGCTGAAGATGGAAGTGAAACGCCAGAACATTAAAGATACAAACGGGATAAAAGATATTATATCTGAAAAACTTGTGGAGATTTATTATGGTGAAGATCAAGCAGAAATCGAAAAATTGAACATCCAGGAACAAGGTCTTTCTGTTATCCTTGTGGTTGGCGTTAACGGTGTTGGAAAGACGACGTCAATCGGAAAACTAGCACACCAGCTAAAGCAAGAAGGAAAACAGGTAATCTTGGCAGCAGGGGATACATTTCGCGCAGGCGCGATTGAACAGCTGGAAGTATGGGGGGAAAGAGCTGAAGTTGATGTTATTAAACATAATGCAGGCAGTGACCCAGCAGCAGTAATTTTTGATGCAATTAAAGCAGCGAAATCACGCCAGGCAGACGTGTTAATTTGTGATACTGCAGGCAGACTTCAAAATAAAGTGAATTTAATGAATGAGCTTTCGAAGGTGAAACGTGTCATCGAAAGAGAAATACCAAATGCACCGCATGAAGTTCTCCTCGTGTTAGATGCGACAACTGGTCAAAATGCCCTAAGCCAAGCCAAAACATTTTCAGAGGTAACAAATGTATCTGGTATCGTATTAACGAAGCTTGATGGCACAGCAAAAGGTGGGATCGTACTTGCGATACGAAATGAACTTCATATCCCTGTGAAGTTTGTTGGGCTAGGGGAACAAGTGGGAGACTTGCAGCAATTTGATGCCAATGCATTTGTATATGGTTTATTCGCAGATCTTGGAACCGAAGCAAATGCAGAGTAGAATTTGAAATTCCTTGACAATAAACAAAAGCATTCGCTATGATAATGTAAAGGAATTTCACTTAACAAGGGGTGTGAATTATGATTGAAAAAACAACCCGCATTAATTATTTATTCGATTTTTACCAAGCGCTTTTGACACCGAAGCAACGTAATTACATGGAAATGTATTACTTAGAGGATTATTCTCTCGGAGAAATCTCCGAATTGTTTCATGTGTCCCGCCAAGCAGTATATGATAATATCAAACGTACAGAGGCTATGCTTGAATCATATGAAAAAAAATTGCATTTATATGAGAAATTTGAACAGCGAGCAGCACTTATTGAAAAATTGGAGCAATCAGTTGCAGATCAGTCTGTTTTGAAAATGCTTCATCAACTAAAAGAATTAGATTAGGAGGACACCTTCTATGGCATTTGAAGGATTAGCCGACCGCCTGCAAAGTACAATCAAGAAGATAACTGGTAAGGGGAAGGTTTCTGAGCAAGACGTAAAAGAAATGACACGTGAAGTCCGCCTTGCATTACTGGAAGCGGATGTAAACTTTAAAGTGGTCAAAGATTTGATCGCCCGTATTAAGGAGCGTGCAATTGGCCAGGAGGTAATGGAGAGTTTAACACCTGGTCAACAGGTTATTAAAGTAGTAAAAGAGGAACTAACAACATTAATGGGTGGTGAGCAAAGTAAAATTGCTGTGGCTGACCGCCCGCCAACCGTCATTATGATGGTAGGTTTACAAGGTGCTGGTAAAACAACAACAACCGGTAAACTAGCTAATTTATTACGCAAGAAACATAATCGATCGCCACTATTAGTCGCGTGTGATGTGTATCGTCCTGCGGCAATTAAGCAATTAGAAACACTTGGTACACAACTTGATATGCCTGTGTTCTCAATGGGGACAGAAGCAAATCCAGTAGATATTGCAACAGGAGCGATTGAAAGAGCGAAGGAAGAGCACCGGGATTATGTTATTATCGATACAGCTGGGCGCTTGCATGTAGACACAGATTTGATGGATGAATTACAACAAATTAAATCAGCTGTCACCCCAGATGAAATATTTTTAGTTGTTGATTCCATGACAGGTCAAGATGCGGTGAACGTTGCAGAAAGCTTTAATGAACAGCTTGATATTACAGGAGTTGTGCTAACAAAATTGGATGGGGATACCCGTGGCGGTGCTGCATTATCTATTAAAGCCGTTACGGACAAGCCTATTAAGTTTGCTGGGATGGGTGAAAAACTAGACCAGTTAGAGGCATTCCATCCCGATCGAATGGCCTCTCGTATCCTAGGCATGGGTGATGTGCTTTCGTTAATTGAAAAAGCACAAACAAACGTTGATGAAAAGCAAGCGAAAGAACTGGAAGAAAAAATGCGTACGATGTCCTTTACATTTGACGATTTTCTTGAACAGATGGGACAGGTAAAGAAAATGGGACCGCTAGATGATTTGATGTCCATGATTCCTGGCGCAAGTAAAATGAAGGGTCTTAAAAACGCACAGCTGGATGAAAAGCAGCTAACGCAAGTAGAGGCAATCATTCAGTCGATGACAAAAAAAGAAAGAGTAGACCCAAGCATTATTAATGGGAGTCGCAGAAAGCGGATTGCCAAAGGCTCTGGAACATCCGTATCCCAAGTGAACCGCTTGATAAAACAATTCAGTGAAATGAAAAAGATGATGAAGCAAATGACAAACATGCAAAAAGGAAAAAAAGGAAAAGGCATGAAATTTCCTTTCATGTAAATTCGGAAGCAGGAGTGCCTGAGAGGCGTATAGACTGCGCCTCGCACTTTAGGGGGATTCCGACGTTAGGCGTAGCTGATTTTAGTCAGCCATCCTTTTACTTGAAGTCGATGCCCGATTTCACCGCGAGGGTATAAATACGACTAAGCTACATGTCTTGGTAGTCGGCAAATCTTCTACAGATTATCATGAGATGAAGGAAGCCTGGCCTCTGGGAATCGGAGCTGGAAGTAATAAAAAAATACTTTTTAACGTTGTAATGTAAAAACACTTTACAGACCCATTTTTTTCTGTTAGAATCTTAAATTGTGAATAACATTTTATTGGAGGTGCAAATAATGGCTGTTAAAATTCGTTTAAAGCGTATGGGATCAAAAAGAAACCCATTTTATCGTATCGTTGTAGCTGATTCACGTTCTCCTCGTGACGGACGTCAAATCGAACAAATCGGAACATATAATCCGGTAGTCAACCCGGTTGAAGTTAAGATTGATGAAGCAAAAGCACTTGATTGGATGACAAAAGGTGCAAAACCAAGTGATACAGTTCGTAATCTTTTCTCAAAAGAAGGCATCATGAAAAAATTCCACGACCAAAAAAATCAAGTAGAGAAGTAGTGTGATATCATGAAGGCCCTAATAGAATCGATTGTTACCCCATTGGTTGATCACCCGGAAGATATCGTTGTTAAGGAGACAGAAGAAGATACAAAAATTGTATATCATCTTACTGTTCATCAGGAAGATGTCGGAAAGGTAATTGGAAAAAATGGACGTATTGCAAAGGCAATTCGTACAGTTGTCTATGCAGCAAAAACGGATGGTAATAAACGTATTTATTTGGACATTATGTAAAGGGAAAGCGGACCTCCAAAGGGTTCTTCTTTCCCTTTTACACATCTTGAAATGATTGTTTGGCAGATAGTTCTTGACTCTATAAATGCAACTAATGAATCTGTTAAAGACTCGGTGAATACTAACTTTTCACCCCCATTAACGGCAGTAATCCCCACCACCTTTAAGCATGAGAAAAATAAAATGTAAAGTTGTGGGAGGGGCACAAAACTGATCGAAGTTTCATTTTTATAACGGGAGCGAGGAAATCCAGTGAATATCATTAAAAAAGTAGTGATTAAGCAAGTTGTCACAGAGAAAAGTAAAGAAAAGATTTATCGCAATTTCCATGATCATAAATTGCGGCTTGAACAAGAGTGTCAACAGCTCCTTTTTGAAAAAAGAAAATTGCAGAATAAAGCTGGTAGTGCAAAGCAAGAAATTGAACAACGTTTCCAGCAAGAAATAAATAATCGTAAAGAAAAGATTAAACTGCTCGATTTTAAAATAAGTCAATTGGAAACGCTGGAGCTTGGAAGTGAGATTATTGAAAAAGAAGTTGAAGCTCTTGTTGAAGTAAATGTTGGTTCTAACTGGAACGAAATTATGGAAGAACAAATAATCGTCATTAAAGATGATATTGTTGTCCGAATTAATGAATGAATAATGAGTAGGTGAGAAGATGAACGAACGTATGTTTAATGTAGGAAAAATAGTCAATACTCATGGTATCCGAGGTGAAGTAAAAGTATTGCGTATTAGTGATTTTGAAGAACGCTTTGCTCCGGGTGAAAAGCTTTTTGTTGTAAAGGACGAGCAGTCCATCGAACTTGAAATTACTGCCCATCGGATGCATAAGGGTTTTGATCTTTTGCAATTCGAAGGCTACACGAATATTAATGATGTGGAAACATTCAAAGGCTGTAAATTAAAAATTAGTGAAGCGCAATTAACCGAACTACAGCAAGATGAGTATTATTATCACGAAATCATTGGTTGTGAGGTTTTTACTACTGCTGGAGAAAATATAGGAAAAATTAAAGAGATATTATCTCCTGGTGCAAATGATGTATGGGTGGTAAAGCAGCAAGCTGGTAAGGATATTCTCATCCCATATATTGATGACGTTGTAACAGAAGTAGATGTAGCAAATAAGAAAATTGTGGTTGAACTAATGGAAGGACTGCTTGACTAATGCATATCGATATTTTGACCCTTTTTCCAGAAATGTTTACCGGCGTTTTTCAATCATCAATATTAAAGAAAGCCGCTGAAAAAGAAAAGTTTAGCTATAACCTTGTTAATTTCCGAGATTATACCGTGAATAAGCATTTAAAGGTAGATGACTATCCGTATGGCGGTGGAGCAGGAATGGTATTAACCCCGCAGCCTGTATTCGATGCCGTAGCCGCTGTGAAAAAAGAGAGGCAGACAAAACCTCGTGTGATTCTCATGTGCCCGCAGGGTGAATCGTTCACGCAAAGAAAAGCAGAAGAGCTGGCTGAAGAGGAACATCTTATTTTTATTTGTGGTCATTATGAAGGATACGATGAGCGAATTCGAGAAAATCTTGTTACCGATGAAATCTCAATTGGTGATTATGTCCTTACTGGTGGAGAGCTTGGATCAATGGTCGTTGTAGATAGTGTCGTTCGTTTACTGCCTGATGTACTTGGGAATCAAGAATCAGCTCCAGAGGATTCTTTTTCTACGGGGTTATTGGAGCATCCTCACTTCACGAGGCCAGCTGATTTCCGTGGTATGAAAGTTCCAGACGTATTGCTATCAGGAGACCACGGGAGAATAAGAGACTGGCGAAAAGAAGAAGCATTAAAACGAACCTATAAGCGCCGTCGTGATTTACTTGAGCATTATGTTTTAAATGAGACGGAGCAGAAGGTAATAGATAAGCTTAGAGCAAACGAAGAGAAATAAGCATTGCTAAAAAACCTTGCAATTGTCTAAAAAGGGTGTTGAACTATCATTTTCAATATGGTATATTTATTATTGTGCTTAAGTGCGCTTAGGTACATATAAACGATGTTCCGCTTATTACAAAATGAATAATGAGCATTGGTTTGGAAGGAGTGAAGGATAATGCAACAACTTATTGCAGATATCACAAAAGATCAACTTCGTACGGATCATCCTGATTTTCGTCCTGGTGATACGGTAAAAGTTCACGCAAAAGTAGTTGAGGGGACTCGCGAACGTATTCAGGTGTTCGAAGGTGTTGTAATCAAACGTCAAAATGGTGGAATTAGTGAATCATTTACAGTAAGAAAAATTTCTTATGGTGTAGGTGTTGAACGTACTTTCCCATTACATTCACCTAGAGTTGATAAGATCGAAGTTACTCGTCGCGGTATTGTACGTCGTGCGAAACTATACTATCTTCGTAATCTACGTGGAAAAGCAGCTCGTATTAAAGAACGTCGCTAATCGACATGAGCTGTCCCGAAAAACGTTATTGGAAAGGAGCTTGGCAAATGTGCGCAAGCTCCTTTTTGCTATTTAGCTTGTATGAATACGTCATGCTAGCTTAAAATAGAGTAAATACATATAGAATCGGTCGGAGGGGAATATATGGCGAAAAAAAAGAAAAACGAATGGTTAGATTGGATAAAAGCGCTATTACTAGCGTTTGGTTTGGCGTTTATCGTCCGCGCCTTTCTATTTGCTCCGATTGTAGTTGACGGACCTTCCATGCTGCCGACACTGCATGACCGAGATCAAATGATCGTTAATAAATTTTCTTACCTAATCCAAGACCCAGAACGATTTGATATTGTTGTTTTTCACGCTTCAGCTCAAAAGGATTTTATTAAACGAATAATTGGCCTGCCAGGTGAACATGTGGCGGTAGAGGATAATGTGCTCTATATCGATGGAGAGCCAGTAGAAGAGCCTTTTCTAGATGAACAAAAGGATCAAATGAAGCCTTATCAAATGCTGACAAACGATTTTACATTAGAAGAGCTTCCTGGAGGATTTGAGGTAGTTCCAGATGGACATGTATTTGTTTTAGGTGACAATCGAGGTAATTCAACAGATAGCAGAATGCTGGGTGTCATACCGATGGATGAAATTATTGGGAAGACCAGTTTAATTTATTGGCCATTCGATCGAATGCAATTAATTGGAAAGGAGGAATAAAATTATGACCATACAATGGTTTCCAGGGCATATGGCAAAAGCGAGAAGAGAAGTAGAAGAAAAGCTGAAACTTGTAGACTTCGTAATGGAATTAGTTGATGCGAGGGCCCCGCTTTCCTCACAGAATCCAATGCTCCAGCAAGTGTTACAACAAAAATCAAAAATGGTTGTTTTGATGAAGAAGGATTTAGCTGACGCCAGACAAACGGAAAAGTGGATAGCACACTTGAGAGAAAAGAAAATTCCTGCAATCGCGGTTGATGTAAATAATAAGGCAGATATTAAAAATGTTATTCAGATGGCGAAAGAACTTGGCCAAGCAAAAATGGATAAGCTTTTGAAAAAGGGAATTAAACCAAGAGCTGCAAGAGCGATGATTGTTGGAATACCAAATGTTGGTAAATCAACACTTATTAATCGGCTAGCGAATAAAAAGATTGCTAAAACTGGAGATCGGCCAGGAATTACAAAGCAACAGTTATGGATTAAAGTAAAAAAGGACTTTGAATTACTTGATACACCTGGTATCCTTTGGCCCAAATTCGAGGAAGAAGCAGTTGGCTACCGATTAGCTGCAATTGGAACAATTAAAGATCAGTTGCTTTCGTTACAAGATATTACTGCATTTGTTATTAACTATATGCAAGTACATTACCCAGTTCAGCTTGAAGATAGGTATGAAATTGACAGAAATATGAATGATATGTTAGAGATATTTAATGCAATCGGAAAGCAACGCGGAGCACTGCTAAGTGGTGGAGATATCAACTTTGATAAAGTTGCTGAAATTGTGTTACGGGATCTTCGTACAGGGAGATTAGGGAATATCACATTAGAAGCACCGCAAGAAGCATAAGGCATACATCTCAGGAGATGTGTGTCCTATTTTTTGTACAAAAGCGTGAGCAAATGCATTTAGCCGAAATAATAGGTAAATGTAAGGTACTAACCCTAAATCAAATAAGAAGATAAGCCGATATAAAAGAGAGTATGGTGATAAGGTGAAAAAGCAATCGATTACTGTTATAAGACAACAAATTAAAAATAACGAAGTAACAGACGAAATGATTCAGGAATTGAAGGCAGACGAACGAAAGGGCGTTCAGCAATTACTGAAAAGCTATGAAAAGCAAAAAGCGAAAGAGAAACAGTTAGCAGATCAGTTTGTCGAGATGTCCCATTATGAGCAAGTTGCTTATTCAAAGGGGTGTCAATACATTGCTGGGGTTGATGAGGCAGGGCGCGGACCTTTAGCAGGACCAGTTGTTGCAGCAGCAGTCATATTACCAGTGGATTTTACATTATACGGCCTAAATGATTCAAAACAGTTAAATCAAGCGACAAGAGATTATTTTTTTACAAAGATTAGAGAACAAGCTGTCAGTTACGGAGTTGCAATCATTGATAATCGAACAATTGATGAAATGAATATTTTTGAAGCGACAAAGCTAGCGATGCGCCAGGCGATAAATCAGTTGAAACCGAGTCCAGATCATGTC
The DNA here is from genome assembly GCF_037969805.1 of Oceanobacillus sp. FSL W7-1304. Lineage (NCBI taxonomy): Bacteria > Bacillati > Bacillota > Bacilli > Caryophanales > Bacillaceae > Oceanobacillus > Oceanobacillus sp. FSL W7-1304. The sequence continues at coordinate 163,954 of NZ_CP150211.1, forward strand.
CTGATAGATGCTGTTGAGCTAAGGGACTTACCTTATTCTACAGAGTCGCTCATAAAAGGAGATGCCAAAAGCATTTCAATAGCAGCTGCGAGCATACTTGCCAAAGTAACTCGAGATAATTTAATGAGAGAAATGCACGAAGAATACCCTGATTATAATTTTATGTCTAATATGGGTTACGGCACAAAGCATCATCTAGAAAAACTTCGTGAGATTGGTGCTTCACCATATCATCGTAGATCTTATGCACCCGTCAGAAATAGCATTAGTTAAAGAGTTGGAAGGGATGTTCACCAATGAGTATTTATAAGCTTACTGGAGAAAAATTAGCTAAGGTTACACAGACTGAACAGCGATTGAGACCCGGACAAATTGTTCAAGGGAAAATTTTGAAAATATTTCCAGAAAATAAAGCGCAAATACAGCTTGGTGGACAAAACATGATTGCCAAGCTAGAGGCGGCTCTTTCAATTGGTAATACATATCATTTTCAAGTGCAAACCTCAGATGAAATGATTTATTTGAAAGTGCTTAGTGAATACATAAAAAAACAAACAAAAACTAGTTTAGCACCATTAATGAATCAGCTAAACGTGAAACCAAATAAGGCTAACAGTTCTTTTATACAAGCTCTAATTCATGGAAATATACCATTTGATCAATCGCAATTAAAAGAAGCGTTGCATATCTTCGAACAATCGAAGGATAGGTCAGCGGCTAAGCAAATCTTGTTAGAAATGATTGGAAGAAGGTTTCCAATTACCTGGGATGTTTTTCAGGCATTATCGATAAAAAATTCAAGTCAATTCTCGAGTCAAATGAATGAGCTATTAGAAGAAATGAAGTCAACAAACAATAAAACAGAACTTTGGACAAAGCTGGAACAACTGATATCAAGGCCTATTAGTGAAACTGCTTCTTTAACGAAACAGTTTAATCTACTAAATGAACAAAATAAGCAGCAAATATTTCACGTTGTAAAAGGACTAGGGATGCTGAATCAAGATGTTGATTTCAAGGGATGGGTCTCGGAGTGGCAACAAGTTGGACAAGTATTAAAAGAGAACCAACATAATATAAGACTGCCATTTTCTCTTCACTCCAATGATATTGTGGAAGTTTTTGAACAGCTACATTCCAACCAATCTGGATTATTGAATCACTCACAACAATTCTTACAAGCGTGGAAAAATGCGTTGAATCAACCTGTATTAGCACAGCGTGAATTCATTCAGTTAAAAGAACAACTGAATCAAAACATTCTTCCGCTTCTTCCGATTGAACAAACGAAATTTATACGAGAACTGTCAAACAATCCAGTTCAATTAAATAGTATGATGAATTTAATAGTGTCGCTGGGTAGTCCTATTACCTATAAAGAGATAGATACGCTGCTGAAAACCGCTCAGTTTGATAAACTCTTCCTGTCAAAGGGTCCGAACGAGCAATTTATGCTGCAATTACAGCAAGTGCTCACATATACAGGACTTAATTATGAACATCAGCTTGCACAAAAAAATCTTGAGCAACAAAGTTTAAAATCACTGTTGCTTCAGTATGTACAGCAAAGTGACGGTACTGCGCACGAAAAGGCCGGACAGTTGCTGCATTTTATTAACGGCATGCAACTTAATTCCATAAACGAATCGGATAGTGTGATTCAAGCATCCCTGCAAATTCCAGCTGAGAAGCTTGGACTAGTCAATGACTTAGAGCTTGAATTTGAGAGTAGGAAAACAGAAGACGGGAAGGTTAACCCAGATTACTGTCGTATTCTATTTTATTTGGACTTACATGGATTAAAGCAGACGATTATTGATATGCATATCCAGAAACGCTCCGTTACTGTTACGATTTATAATGATATACAAGAATTAAAGCGTCAGACAGTGAAATTAATACCTGTACTAAGACAGGGATTGGAGGCTTTAGATTATAAGCTGACATCCGTGGACTTTAAAGCGCTGCAAGAATTAAAAAGTCCTGCTAAGGAGACAACAGAAAAAGTATATTCATCCTATCAAGGAGTTGATTATCGAATATGACAGAGGGACGAAAGAAGGCCGCAGCGCTCCGGTATGATCAAGGAAAAGATTTTGCTCCTAAAGTTACTGCAACTGGGAAAGGACTAGTTGCGGAAGAAATTTTAAAAAAAGCAAAAGAAAATAATGTACCGATATTAGAGGATTCTTCACTCGTTGAATTATTGGCAGAGCTAAATATTAATGAAACAATACCAGAGGAATTATTTCAGGCGGTTGCTGAAGTATTTGCATTTGTTTATCGTGCCGATAAGCAATTGAAATAGGAAGATCCAAAGAATCTTCAACTGGAGAACTTCGATTAATTGCACTTGTATGAAACGTTGAAATCAACAAATACGAGAAGCTTGAAGGGTTAGAAAACTTCTATCTTGCCTGTATTTATTTTGGCGAGGTAGAAGTCACCTTTAGCAGAAAATAAAAATAATTACCTACAAACATCCAAGAGGGTGTTTTTTATTTTGCATAAAATAAGAAGGAGGGTTGTTTTTATGCCATTTAAAGGATATCGAGAAACTTCACCATACGGATATCGAACACATCCTATCACGGGGGTAAGAGGTACCTTTCATGCAGGGATTGATCTTGTTAAATACCACAGAGCACCAATTAATGCTTTTACTGCAGGCATCGTTATATTTGCCGGAATGGGGAAAGCTGGGTCAGGCTTTGGCGGATATGGAAATGTAGTGTTTATTCAAGATAAAAATGGAAGAGGGCAGTTATACGCCCACCTGGATAGTGTAAATGTCAGAAGAGGGCAACGCATCAATAAAGGTCACATTCTCGGCAGACAAGGTAATACTGGGAATTCTACAGGTTCACACTTGCACTATGAAGTAAGAAAAACGGCACCAAGTACACCACCATATGGCTATACAGCAGATAGGGCAAACGACAGTTTAAATCCTGCCACTTATCTAAAATCGTTTGGTGCATCCGATATTAAAAATAGTTCTAGTCGAATTCGAACAATCCAGTCTACTTTAAATAGAAGATATAATACGGCTTTAAAGGTAGATGGTGTGTATGGACCACAGACTAAAAGAGCGTTGGTAAAAGGCTATCAAACCGAGTTAAATGAGCAATATAATGCAGGATTACCCGTTGATGGCATATGGGGTCCAAGAACGGAAGCGGCTACGGTTACCATCAGAAGAAATGCCAAAGGAAATATAACATGGATATTACAGGCAACTCTGTATGCACTAGGATATAACCCGAATGGACTTGATGGGTTGTTTGGGCCAGGTACAGAAAAAGCAGTGCGAGACTTTCAGCGTGATAGGAAAATAAAAGTCGACGGAGAATCAGGTAAAAATACCTTCGCTAAAATGTTTGGATAAAAGATAAAAAGTGCTCAGTTAGCGACATGCAAAGGTGAGGAAAGTCTCGCTAGTCGCTAACCAGGCGCTAGAACTGGATGTGTCTTTAGCAGTGGTATTTATATATTATAATATTCTAGTGTAGTAAGAAAGCCGTCCTAAAAACGTCCTTCACGTAATTATCAATACTTTCTATAATTTAGTCATTCACACCTTTTCATCATGGACCAATCTATCTATGAAAGCTAAAGCAGACTCGAATTATTTGTTCCCTAAATCGTTTTTGTTAATGAACAAAAATGAAGCATTAAGGTTTAGCAATTCGTAACACGATTTAAACAATTTTCACTAATTCTTGTGAAATTTGTTTTTTTTTAATACAATGGAGATGCATTCAAATTGAATAGGAGGATGGAAGATGAACATTCACGAGTATCAGGGGAAAGAAGTCTTACGCAATTTTGGTGTGAAAGTTCCAACAGGCTATGTAGCGTATACAGTGGATGAAGCGGTAGAAGCAGCGGAAAAATTGGGCACATCTGTAACCGTTGTCAAGGCGCAGATTCATGCCGGTGGAAGAGGTAAGGCCGGAGGAGTTAAAGTAGCAAAAAGTTTGGAAGAAGTTCGTACATATGCGGATGAAATTCTTGGGAAAACATTGGTAACCCATCAAACGGGACCAGAAGGAAAAGAAGTTAAACGTTTACTTATTGAAGAGGGCTGCGACATTAAGAACGAATATTATGTGGGGGTTGTTTTGGACCGTGCAACTTCACGTGTCGTTTTCATGGCATCTGAAGAAGGCGGTACAGAGATTGAAGAAGTAGCAGAAGCAACGCCTGAAAAAATCTTTAAGGAAGTTATTGACCCAGTTGTTGGTTTGACACCTTTCCAAGCTAGAAGACTAGCATTTAACATAAATATACCAAATGAATTAATTGGAAAAGCAGTTCAGTTTATGACAGCACTTTATCAAGCTTTTGTAGAAAAAGATTGTTCTATTGCTGAGATCAATCCACTTGTCACGACTGGAGATGGTGAGGTTTTAGCATTAGATGCAAAGTTAAACTTTGATGATAATGCGTTATACCGTCAAAAAGATATCGTTGAATTACGAGATTTAGAAGAAGAAGATGAAAAAGAAATTGAAGCATCTAAATATGACCTAAGCTACATTTCCTTGGATGGAAATATTGGCTGTATGGTAAATGGTGCGGGGCTAGCGATGTCAACAATGGACATTATTAAGCACTATGGCGGGGATCCGGCTAACTTCCTTGATGTTGGGGGCGGCGCAACTGCTGAAAAAGTAACAGAAGCATTTAAAATCATTCTATCCGACTCGAATGTAAAGGGAATTTTCGTCAATATCTTTGGTGGTATTATGAAATGTGATGTTATTGCCGAGGGTGTTGTAGAGGCAACAAAACAAGTAGGTCTTGAAATTCCATTAGTCGTTCGCCTAGAAGGTACAAACGTGGAAAAAGGGAAGAAAATTCTTGAAGAATCAGGTTTAAATATTACATCAGCGAGTTCAATGGCTGATGGTGCAGAAAAAATTGTATCAATGGTGAACTAATCGAGAGGCTATATTAAACTTTTAATTTTGGGAGGACGGACGAAAATGAGTGTTTATATAAATAAAGATACGAAAGTAATTGTCCAAGGAATCACTGGTGCAACAGCTACATTCCATACGAAGCAAATGCTTGAGTACGGCACGAAAATCGTTGGGGGAGTGACACCAAAGAAAGCTGGTACAGAGGTTGAAGGTGTACCTGTTTTTAATACAGTAAAGGATGCAGTAGATGCAACTGGTGCAACGGCATCGGTAATTTATGTACCTGCTCCATTTGCTGCGGATGCGATTATAGAGGCAACAGATGCAGAGTTAGATTTAGTTATCTGTATTACAGAACATATTCCAGTCTTAGACATGGTAAAAGTAAAGCGTTACATGGAAGGAAAGAAAACACGTCTAATTGGCCCGAACTGTCCGGGTGTTATAACTGCAGACGAATCGAAAATTGGAATTATGCCGGGTTATATTCATAAAAAAGGACATATCGGGGTTGTCTCTCGTTCTGGAACGTTAACATATGAAGCAGTTCATCAATTAACTCAAGCTGGATACGGTCAAACAACAGCAGTCGGTATTGGTGGAGATCCTGTCAATGGGACAAACTTTATCGATGTTCTAAAAGAATTCAATGAGGATCCAGAAACAGAGGCAGTTATTATGATTGGTGAAATTGGCGGTACAGCTGAGGAAGAAGCTGCGGAATGGGTTAAAGCTAACATGAAAAAACCTGTTGTAGGCTTTATCGGCGGTGCGACTGCACCTCCAGGAAAACGGATGGGACATGCTGGTGCAATTATTTCTGGTGGTAAAGGTACTGCCGAGGAAAAGACTCGTATCATGGAGGCGTGTGGCATTACAGTTGCTGAAACGCCTGCCGTAATGGGCGAGACAATGATTAAGGTTCTAAAAGAAAATGGACTTGAAGAAAAGTGTAAAACACATTAAGAACAAAGCTTTTAGGTGACCCTAGAGGTGAGCCGGAAGAGATAGTTTCTTCAGGCTCTCCTACAATTTTAACTGGAGAAAGGATTGGTGTATGCTTGGATACACTTCGCTTAAGGTTAATACATTTGCACCGCTGTCGTGGAATTACGAGAAGGTTTATCCGTAAACTTCTTCAATACGATCCCTCGCTTGAACAGATCTATCATTTTTCTTCTGCAGAGATTACAAATCGATTTACCCTCCCAAATAAAAATGCCGCATTATTTTATTCTGATCTTCATAATTTGGCTATAAGGCAGCAAATAGTACACGATATAAATAAGTATAAAATCATCACAATAGTTGACGAAAGTTATCCTCCTATGTTAAATACAATTAAAGATGCTCCACTTGTACTGTATGCGCTTGGCGATATCTCGTTATTAGCATATAGTCCGGCAATCAGTGTAATTGGAACGAGAAATCCATCAAGTGAGGCCGCTCAAAAGATAGATCATGTAGTAAAGCCGCTTGTAAAAAATGAATGGTTAATTGTAAGCGGTATGGCTAAAGGGATTGATAGTTTAGCACATAAAATCGCCTTAACCTATAAACAGAAAACGATAGCTGTTTTAGGAGGCGGTTTCATGCATGTTTACCCTAAGCAGAATATGAGCCTGTTCCACCAAATTGTGAAACATGGTCTCGTTTTAACCGAATATGCCCCAGATGTTCGGCCAGTAAAATACCATTTCCCAGAAAGAAATCGCATTATTAGCGGCCTTGGATTTGGAACATTAGTGATTGAGGCAACTGAAAGAAGTGGCACACTAATAACAGTTGACCAAGCCCTTGATCAAGGAAGAGAGGTATATGCAGTTCCTGGATCACCTTTACTTTCACAAACAAAAGGTTGTCATCAAATGATTCAGGACGGGGCGAAACTTGTTCATAACGCACAAGATATATACGAAGATTGGATGGCTATTCATAATTTAATGACCAAATAGATTTTAATAATAAAGTATAAAATAAAGTATGTTTGACAAATTCATAGGATAAATTTAGTATTAGTAAAGATTTCAAGTGTAAATTGTCAACCTCATTCTAGGAGGCACGGATCATGTCAGATTATTTGGTAATCGTTGAATCGCCTGCAAAGGCGAAAACGATTGAACGTTATTTAGGAAAAAAGTATACAGTAAAAGCATCGATGGGACACATAAGAGATTTACCGAAGAGTCAAATGGGTGTTGACGTCGATGAAAATTATAAACCAAAATATATTACGATTCGCGGTAAAGGCGATGTATTGAAAGAGCTAAGAAAGTCAGCAAAAAAGGCAAAAAAAATATATCTCGCAGCCGACCCCGATAGAGAAGGGGAAGCAATTGCTTGGCATTTGGCACATATTTTGAGTGTTGATGAAAATTCCAAATGCCGTGTTGTTTTTAATGAAATTACAAAAGATGCAATAAAAGAATCGTTTAAACATCCGCGTGCAATCGATTTAGATTTAGTTGATGCACAACAAGCTAGAAGAATTCTTGATAGGCTCGTAGGTTATAATATTAGTCCGCTTTTATGGAAAAAAGTGAAAAAAGGGCTTAGTGCTGGTCGTGTACAGTCAGTTGCTTTAAAGATGATTCTTGATCGTGAGAAGGAAATTGAGAATTTTGTTCCAGAGGAATATTGGTCCATTGATGCAGCTTTTCAAAAGGATAAAGAAGTATTTGAAGGTTCTTTTTATGGAATTAATGGTAAAAAGACAGAGTTAAAATCGGAAGACGATGTAAAAGAAGTGAAAGCAAAAATGAAAGGGAATTCGTTTGACATTACTAAAGTTAACAAACGTGAACGAAAGAAAAACCCGGCACAGCCTTTTATCACTTCCTCTTTACAGCAAGAGGCTGCTCGAAAGCTGAATTTCCGTGCGAAGAAAACAATGATGATTGCTCAACAGCTGTATGAAGGAATTGATTTAGGTAAAAAAGCAGGCGGGATTACCGGGCTAATCACCTACATGCGTACAGATTCAACTCGTATTTCTGAAACAGCAAAGCAAGAAGCAAAAGGATATATTGAAGAAAACTTTGGTAAAGAATATCTTGGAAATGTAAGAGCTGCAAAAAATAAAGAAGGTGCACAGGATGCCCATGAAGCAATCCGACCAACCTCAACATTAAGAGATCCAAAATCACTAAAGGATGTATTATCACGAGACCAACTCCGATTATACAAACTGGTTTGGGAACGTTTTGTAGCTAGTCAGATGTCACCAGCTGTAATGGATACAATGACAGTACATTTACTAAATAATGATGTAGAGTTTCGTGCAACAGGTTCAAAGGTGAAATTTAAAGGATTTATGAGAGTTTATATTGAAGGAACAGATGACAATAAAAAAGTGGAAGATAAGTTATTGCCTGATTTAGCTGAAGGGATGGTCGTAGAGTCGAAAGAAATTACACCGAATCAGCATTTTACGCAGCCGCCACCAAGGTACACAGATGCAAGGCTTGTACGAGTAATGGAAGAACTTGGTATCGGCAGACCTTCGACCTATGCGCCGACTCTAGATACGATTCAGCGCAGAGGCTATGTTACAATGGATAACAAACGCTTTGTCCCAACAGAGCTGGGCACAATCGTATCGGACTTAGTAGAGGAGTTCTTCCCAGAAATTATTGATGCTGATTTTACTGCTAAAATGGAAAACGATCTCGATTCAATTGAAGATGGAAAGATCGAATGGATAAAGATTATTGATGAATTCTATAGCGGATTTAGCAAACGGCTTGAAGTTGCGGAAGAAGAAATGGAAAAAATCGAAATTAGAGATGAACCAGCAGGTATTGATTGTGAAGAATGCGGACATGAAATGGTATATAAAATGGGTCGATATGGTAAATTCTTAGCCTGTTCCAACTTCCCGGATTGTCGTAACACAAAACCGATTTTAAAGGAAATTGGTGTGAAGTGTCCGAAGTGTAAAGAGGGCAATGTCGTTGAAAGAAAATCCAAGAAGCGAAGAGTATTTTTCGGCTGTGACAGGTTCCCTGACTGTGATTTTGTCTCATGGGATAAACCAATCTCAAGACCTTGTCCAAAATGTGAATCTTTGTTAGTAGAAAAGAAGGCTAAAAAAGAGACGCAGGTTCAATGTACGAATTGTGAATATAAAGAAGTAGCGCAAAGTTAGCTGTTCATTACTGGACAGCTAATACTTTTTTGTGCATTAAAAAATCTTCTTCTTAGCATTTCGATTTTTTTTGGATTTTAAGTTTGGTGGAATGCATCAGTACAAGAGTTTTACTTGTCTGTCAAAAGGGAATGCCATCTAACAAGGAGGCTATAATCATGACAGAAAAAAATCATTACTTTGTTGTTGTAAAGGAAAGAGAAATTAGAGAGATCCCAGTGGATGATAATGAAGAGGAATTCGAAATTATCGCAGATGACAGTGAATTAAGTGCAATGCGTGAATTATTTTTAAACATGAAAGACCATGCTAATACTGCAACAAGTTTCATCATTAAAGATCCATTTGATGATCGCAGGGCAGATAGAGAGAGAGAGGCATACGAAAGGAATCTTCAAAAAGTATATCGAAAAATATATGAACTTGGAACAAATGGAACAAAAGCAAAAATTCGAGAAACAGGAATAATTAAGTAGCAATTTGGTTATAAAGGTAATACCCATTGTTCACAAAACTTTCACTGTATTACATTTTTGCAAAAAAAATAATATTTGTTTGTTGACTATACTATTCTAAATAGATATAATTACGCATTGGAAAGGCAATTTACTTTACAGACAATATTAATTTATATTAAATTTAACGAAATAGCATGACAAATCAAATTATTGTGATATAATAAGTGTGGTTTCGATTCTGAATTTTGTTGCAATTTAGTTAAGTTTATTGCATAATTATTCGAAGTATGCTATGATTTATCCGCTGTTTGATGGGGTGAAGAATTGAATACATTCGTAGCGTACAGTGAAGCGTTCATCGAATATTTGCAGATTGAGAAAAATGCTTCACCTTATACGGTAAAGTATTATCAGAATGATCTGGAAGTATTTTTTGATTTTCTTCGTCAAGAGGGGATTGACGATCTAGATGTTGTTTCACAACGAGAAGTAAGGCTTTTTCTAACAAGATTATATGAGCAGAAATTAAACAGAAGGTCAGTTTCAAGGAAGCTTTCATCGTTGCGTAGCTTTTACAAGTTTATAGAGCGAGAGGAATGGGTGTTGGCAAATCCGTTTGTTCATATTCATTTACCAAGGACTGCTAAACCAATACCAGGCTTTTTCTACATGGAAGAATTGGAAAAGTTATTTGAAGTAAATGATTTGAATAGTCCAACTGGCCAACGTGATCAGGCTATACTAGAAGTGTTATATGGAACGGGTATACGAGTGAGTGAATGTCAAGGTCTAAAGCTTTCGGATATTGATTTTTCGATCGGAACCATTTTGGTTAAAGGGAAAGGTCGAAAAGAGCGGTATGTCCCATTTGGCAGGTTTGCAGAAATAGCATTAGAGACATTCATTCATGACGGCAGAATGAAACTAATGGAAAAATCTCAAGTCTCTGATGCTGTCTTTTTAAATGCTCGAGGTAATCCGCTCACGACAAGAGGTATACGAGTGATTCTAAAAAAATGCGTAGAACGAGCTGCATTAACTGTGGAAATTCATCCACATAAGCTGAGGCACACATTTGCAACGCACATGCTTAATGAAGGTGCGGATCTGCGTACTGTACAGGAATTACTTGGTCATGAAAATCTATCCTCTACCCAGATTTATACCCATGTGACAAAAGATCATTTACGTGATGTGTACATGAAAAGCCACCCAAGAGCGAATGATCAATATCGTAATGAGTGAGGTGAAAGGAATGGCTACTGAAATGCACGCAACCACAATTTTTGCAATTCAGCATAATGGTCAGTGCGCCATGAGTGGAGATGGGCAAGTAACATTAGGAAATGCAGTGGTAATGAAGCATAAAGCCAAAAAAGTAAGAACCTTGTACAATGGGAAGGTGTTGGCGGGCTTTGCTGGATCCGTTGCAGATGCTTTCACACTTTTTGAGAGATTTGAAAGCAAGCTTCAGGCCTATAATGGGAATCTAACTCGAGCATCGGTTGAGTTAGCCAAGGACTGGCGCTCAGATAAGGTGCTCCGTAAATTGGAAGCAATGCTGATTGTCATGAATAAGGAAAATATGTACTTGGTTTCTGGTACTGGCGAAGTTATCGAACCAGATGATGGTATATTGGCCATTGGTTCGGGAGGTAACTATGCATTAAGTGCAGGAAGAGCTTTAGTTAGGCATTCTGGTAACTTGACTGCAAAGGAAATTGCTCAAACAGCCTTGGAGGTTGCAGGTGAAATTTGTGTATACACAAATAATCATATTACATTGCAAGTACTTGATTAATAGTGTGTGTTCAAAAGGAGGATGAAAAGGACCGAGGTCGGCTACAGTCGCAACGTCCTGGGGCTGTGTTTACTCGCCCCGCAGAAAACCTTTGTTGCGGGCGCCGGCGCTAGCACGTCCTGTGCGTCGAAGTTCGAGGCGGCGAAGCTTTGAGTACCGGAACGTATGCAATTAATACGTGAGGAACGGAAAAGCAAGCCAACGGAGAAATTCGATGTGTCATTTTCACCGGATTTTTTGAACATCCTCTAAATAAGGGAGGTTTTTCCTAAGAATGGGAATTGACTACACTCCAAAACAAATTGTTGGTCAGCTAGATAAATATATTATTGGTCAGCAACAAGCAAAGCGATCTGTAGCTGTTGCTTTGAGGAATCGTTATCGACGAATGCAACTTGAAGATTCAATGAAAGAAGAAATCGTTCCAAAAAATATCTTAATGATTGGACCGACTGGAGTGGGGAAAACAGAGATTGCCAGAAGGCTGGCAAAACTTGTTGGTGCCCCGTTTGTGAAAGTCGAAGCAACTAAGTTTACAGAGGTCGGTTATGTCGGTAGAGATGTAGAATCAATGGTACGTGACCTTGTAGAAATGGCTGTACGAATGGTAAAGGAAGAAAAAATGAGTGGCGTAATGACAACAGCGGAAATTGAAGCAAATAAACGACTTGTTAAATTGCTTGCTCCATCAGCCAAAAAGCAATCCGGTGTTAAAAATCCATTTGAAATGCTTTTCCAAAATCAAACAGTAAATGATAATGCTGAAAATGATTTTGAAAAAGATGAAGAAATTAAAAACAAACAGCAACGAATTGAACATCAGTTAGCTTTAGGTGAACTGGAAGACCGAATGGTTACCATCGAAATCGAGGAAATTCCTCCTTCCATGTTTGATATGCTGCAAGGTTCGGGTATGGAACAGATGGGAATGAATATGCAAGATGCAATCGGGCAATTCATGCCATCAAAAAAGAAAAAACGTAATCTAACTGTATCTGAAGCTAGAAAGGTATTGACACAACAAGAAGCTCAGAAGTTGGTAGATATGGATGAAGTAGCTGGGGAAGCTGTCAAGCGTGCAGAACAAACGGGAATACTTTTTATAGATGAAATTGATAAAGTAGCTGGAAAGCAAGAAGCAACTGCAGATGTTTCCAGAGAAGGTGTTCAGCGTGATATATTACCGATTGTTGAAGGATCAACGGTTGTAACGAAGCACGGGCCAGTGAAAACAGACCACATGCTTTTTGTCGCGGCTGGAGCTTTCCATATGGCAAAGCCCTCTGATCTTATCCCGGAACTACAAGGAAGATTTCCAATTCGTGTTGAATTAGAAAAATTATCTGTAGGGGATTTCAAGCAAATACTTACCGAACCATCTAATGCATTGATTAAGCAATATCAATTAATGTTAAAAACAGAAGGTATAAATGTTGTTTTTACAGACGATGCTATAGAAAGACTTGCAGAAATTGCCTTTCAAGTAAACCGGGATACCGACAATATTGGCGCGAGAAGGCTTCACACCATACTAGAAAAACTTCTTGAAGATTTGTCGTTTGAAGCGCCCGAAATTACGTTGGAGGAAATAGAAATTACTCCTGCCTATGTAGATCAAAAACTCAACAGTATTGTACAAAACAAAGACTTAAGTCAGTTTATACTATAATTCATAATAATGAAATGGAGGATCATCATGGATCTATTAAATCGAGCAAGAAAAATTAACGCAATGTTACAGAAAGCAACAGGTAAATCAGTAAACTTTAATGAAATGTCAGCATCATTAAGAGATGTAATCAAAGGGAATGTATACATCGTCAGCAGACGTGGGAAGTTACTTGGATTTGCAGTAAATCAAGAAATTGAAAACGAGCGTATGAAATCAATGCTTGAGCAAAGACAATTCCCGGAAGAGTATACACAGGGGCTGTACAATATTTATGAGACAACAGCAAACCTTGATATTAATAGTCAGCATTCCGTATTTCCAGTGGAAAATAAAGACTTATTTAAAGACGGTCTGACTACAATTATCCCGATTATCGGCGGTGGAGAGCGTCTTGGTACGTTAGTTCTTGGAAGAGTAAATGAAAGTTTTAACGATGATGACCTTTTACTTGCTGAATACGGTGCAACTGTTGTAGGTATGGAAATACTTCATGAAAAAACAGAAGAAATTGAGATGGAAGCACGTAGTAAAGCTGTTGTACAAATGGCAATCAGTTCACTATCATACAGTGAATTGGAAGCAATTGATCATATCTTTGAAGAATTAAACGGACATGAAGGACTATTAGTAGCAAGTAAAATTGCAGACCGCGTAGGGATCACTAGATCTGTAATTGTAAACGCGCTAAGAAAATTAGAGAGCGCAGGAGTTATTGAGTCCCGTTCACTAGGTATGAAAGGTACGTACATTAAAGTATTGAATGACAAATTCCTTGTGGAGCTAGAAAAGCTACGTTCAAGATAAGTTTATAAAATAATATAAAAAGACACAAAAAAGCCAAATTATTTGGCTTTTTTTGTGTCTTTTTATAGTTAATTATCCTTATAATTAAATATAGGACTTTCGTATGTAGAGGAATATCGAAACATGGGAAACAGCTAAAAATCAATTGTAAATGCTGTGTAAATGTTTTTGAATTGCTTGTAAATTCCACAAAACAGTACATTTATGTTACTAAATACCTAGTCTTTTTTTACTGTTTTATTTTCTTTTAGGAGAAAATGTCGAAAAGTAATAGACTTTGTCTAATTTATAACTTACAATATTCGTAGTAGATGAAGTAAGTATGACTGTCAATCAAAATTTTCATAGAAATGGAAGCACAATGTACATATAAGAGGATAAATAGAAACAAGATCTTCTGTTCACGACAGGCCATTTTTACTGGACTTTTAACAACATACATAAGGAGTGCTTGTAATGAATTTATTTGGAGGGACAATTAGTAAGTTAGAAAACTCTCTCAACTACGCTGCAATGAAGAATAATACGATTTCAGATAATATTGCTAATGCAGATACACCTGGTTATAAAGCGAAGGATGTTCAATTTAAAAATATTTTAGATGATACACTTACTTCCTCAATTCAAGCTAAGCGTACAACTGAGAAGCATATCCCCTTTAATTCAAATCAAAATTCATCTTATCGTGTCGTATCACAATCCAATACGATGTACAACCATAATGGAAATAATGTTGATATTGATAAAGAAATGACAGAGCTTGCGAAGAATCAAATCTATTATAATGGTTTGATTGATCGGATCAACGGGAAGTTTGGGAGTTTGCAGACGGTTATAAGAGGGGGGAACTAATCGATGTCAATATTTAATTCTATTAATACAAGTGCTAGTGCATTAACTGCACAAAGACTTCGAATGGACATCGTTTCCTCTAATATTGCGAATGCACAATCAACAAGAGCAGTCATAAATGAGAATGGTGAGTTTGAGCCGTATCGGAGAAAAATGACAGTTTTAGAAACACAGGATAATCGTTTTAAATCGATGCTTGCAAATGCATCTGGTGATATAAAGCATAGTGGTGTGCGAGTTGCTGCCATCGTTGAGGATGAGGAGCCGTTTAAACTTGTCTATAACCCTGTTCATCCAGATGCAAATGAAGCTGGCTATGTAGAGATGCCAAATGTTGACCCCTTGCAAGAAATGGTTGACTTAATGAGTTCAACGAGGTCTTATGAAGCAAACATTACTGCTTTGAATGCAAGTAAAGGTATGTTAATGAAAGCATTAGAAATTGGTAAATAGACGATAAGGAGTTAAAAAAATGGACTTTTCAATAAATAATGTTTCGCAGCCTATTCAATCTTTATCGAAAGTTTCGAATGCTGCAGTGACACCTGGAGAGGCACAAGCTAATTTTGCAGACACGTTAAAAGGTGCAATTGACAACCTTAATTCTGTTCAGATGGAGTCAGATAATAAGACGGAGGCATTAGCTAACGGTAATATTGATGATCTTCATGACGTGATGATCACAGCACAGAAGGCAAGCATTACGCTCGAAACTACAGTGCAGATCCAGAAAAAAGTTATCGATGCATACAACGAAATAATGAGAATGTCGATATAATCTTCGAATAGCAACGACAAGCAATCAATAGTAGTACGTGTTCAACAATGAGGATGATAAGGTCCGAGGAGGCTAAGTAAGCAACGTCCTATTCGTCGAGGTTCGAAGGGGTGAAACTCCCCGTACCGGACTTCCAAAGGATGTGGTGACTTCGACGTTTCGACAAAGGGCTTATCGGTAGTTAGTCGAAGGTCCTCAGTTCTCGGATGTATTACTTTTACCGGATGTTTTGGACATCCTATAGTAGATTAATGATGAAATATCGATTACTTAATGCACTTTGGTGGGGGAAATTATGAAGGAAACTTTGTTGAAATGGAAAGAATCGGTAACTTTGTTTTGGCAGAATCGGTCAAAAAGCCAAAGGGGTCTCTTTCTTGGGTCAGTTATCATAATAATTTTATTTATAATAGGTATTGCTTTTTTTAGTTCCAATACTCGTTTTGTTCCATTATATAATAATTTGACCATTCAAGAGGTCGGACAAATTAAAGCAGAGCTAGATACAAGAGGCATTCCTTACGAATTAAATAACGGAGGCACGAGCATTAATGTTCCAGAGGAACAGGTTGAATCATTGCTCGTTGATCTAGCTGGAATGGGCTTGCCAAACAGTGGGAATATTGATTATTCCTTTTTTAGTGAGAATACATCTTGGGGAATAACCGACAATGAATTTAATATCATGAAGCTTGATGCAATGCAAACAGAGCTTGCTAATCTGATTCAGAGCATTGAAGGTATCAATAATGCGCAAGTAATGATTAATATGCCTGAAGAACCGGTATTTGTTAGTGATGTGACTGGTGAAGCTAGTGCATCAATCGTGTTAAACACACAGCCAGGCTATCAATTTCAAGGAAATCAAGTAGAAGCGCTCTATCACTTAGTTTCAAAAGCGCTGCCGAATCTTCCATCTGAAAATATTGTTATTATGAACCAATATTTTGAGTACTTTGATCGAAATTCACAAACTGCTTCTGGAGCTCAAGATGCGTACACTCATCAGCAAACCGTGAAGAAGGATACTGAGCGAGATATCCAAAGAAGATTACAACAAATGCTTGGAACAATGGTTGGAATGGATAATGTCATCGTTTCTGTGACTGCAGATATTGATTTCACTCAAGAGAATCGTACAGAGGAACTCGTGGAGCCTGTTGATATTGAAAACGTGGAAGGAATACCTGTTAGTCTGGAAACAATTCAGGAATCCTATACTGGTGATGGTGCTACCGGTGGTATCGGTGGGACAGGTGATGAGGATGTTACCAACTACCCGGCTGGAGATGCTGGATCTGGTGAATATGAGCTAGATAAGGAAACAATAAACTATGAATATAATCGAATTCGTAAGGAAATTGTTGAGAGTCCCTATAAAGTTCGCGACCTTGGAATTCAAGTTGCAATCGATAATACAAGAACAACAGAGGGAAACAATGTAGAGTTTCTAAGCGGGCAAGAACAGAATGATGTGGAACAAGGAGTTTCTTCTATTCTCAGTTCTATCGTAGGAGCGACAATTGACGCAGATTACGGCGAAGTTGTCCCAGAAGACAAGATATCCATTGTGTTTCAGGAATTCACAGAACCTCCTGCAACAGTCAGTGCGTCTTCTCCTGTTATTCCATTATGGATGTATATTGTCGGAGCTGTATTACTTGTTGCTATTATCATACTAATCATTTTATTAGTCCGAAATAGGAGTAGTGAAGAGGAAATAATAGAGGAAACAGTTACAGAAAGTCCAGTACTGGAAGTTCCTGATCTACCACAGGAAGAAGAATCTGAAGCAGTTGTAAGAAGAAAGCAGTTAGAAAAAATTGCGAAAGAAAAACCAGAGGAATTTGCTAAATTGTTGAGAAGCTGGATTGGAGAAGATTAGGAGGGTAAAAAAATGGCAAGGCAAAAAGGCGTTTTAACTGGAAAGCAAAAGGCAGCAATTCTTTTAATCTCCCTAGGTCCAGATGTATCGGCGCAAGTTTATAAGTACTTATCAGAAGAAGAAATTGAAAAGTTAAGCTTGGAAATATCATCGGTTAAAAAAGTAGATACAAATTTGAAAGAAAATGTCTTAGAACAATTCCACCAAATTGCTGTAGCACAAGACTACATAACACAGGGAGGAATTGGTTACGCGAAGACCGTTTTGGAAAAAGCTTTTGGAAAGCAAGAAGCTTCCAATATAATAAACCGTCTAACTTCATCTTTACAGGTAAGACCATTTGATTTTGCAAGAAAAGCGGATCCTCAACAAGTATTGAATTTTATTCAAGGAGAGCATCCGCAAACAATTGCTTTAGTTCTTTCTTACCTTGACTCCGAACAGGCAGGACAGATTTTATCCTCATTGCCCCAGGAGCTGCAAGCTGATGTGGCTAGACGAATAGCTACAATGGATTCCACTTCACCTGAAATTATAAGTCAGGTAGAACAAGTGCTGGAGAAGAATATATCTGCTTCTGTTTCTGAGGATTATACACAAACTGGTGGAATACAGGCGGTTGTTGAAGTGTTGAATGGTGTAGACCGTAGTACGGAGCGAACAATTCTTGATGCTCTAGAGGTTCAAGATCCGGAACTGGCAGATGAAATCAAAAAGCGAATGTTTGTTTTTGAAGACATTGTTGTCCTTGATAATCGAGCGATACAACGTGTAATTCGTGAAGTTGAAAATGAAGATCTGCGATTAGCTTTGAAGGTTGCTAGTGATGAGGTTAAAGATGTTGTCTTTACAAACATGTCTCAGCGCATGGCAGAAACTTTCAAAGAAGAAATGGAATATATGGGACCAGTTCGCCTAAGAGACGTAGAAGAAGCACAAATGAGAATTGTAGCTATTATTCGTAGACTTGAAGATATAGGAGAAATTGTCATCGCTAGAGGTGGAGGAGACGATATCATTGTCTGATTCAGAAAATAAACAGCTCTTCAATCAGAAATTGATAAAAATTAAACCGATTCGGTCGATACAGCACACCATTGAAGATGAACCAATTGATAGTAATAAAGAATTGGAGACAATCCAAGATGAGATCGAAAGCATGCAACAGGAATTGCTGGATTTAGCTCAAAAAAAAGAAGTATTACTGGAACAAACCAAGCGAGCAATTGAACAAGAGAAAAACAACTGGGAAGAAACGAAGCATCAGTTGATTGAAAGTGCAAAGCAGGAAGGTTATCAAACCGGTTTTTTTCAAGGAGAGCAAGCAGGTAAAGCTGCATATGAAGAAAAGTTGAATCAAGCTAATTTAATTATTGATGCAACGACGTATGATTACAATAAAACGATTGAAAATAGCGAAGAGTCGATATTACAGCTGTCACTTAGTATTGCAGAGAAAATTATCGGTAAGGAAATTTCCAAGGAACCAGCAACATTTTTGGGAATTATACGACAGGCCATCCGGGAATTAAAAGATCAATCAACTGTAACGATTTATTTACATCCTCTAAATTACAGTGAGGTCATAGAGCAAAAAGATGAATTAAATCGAATTATGGAAGATGAATCAACTTTATCTATCTACTTAGATGAAAACTTGAAGAAAAACACTTGCTTAATCGAGCATGCTTTTGGTCAAATTGATGCGAGTGTTGACACACAACTATCAAAAATCCGTGAAGCATTGCAGGATTACCTAATGGAGAAGAAGCAATGAATTTATCCGATTACAAATCTGTTATAGAAAAAGCTGCAACATATAAGCATTATGGTAAGGTCCTGCGTGTTGTAGGGTTGATGATTGAATCAGAAGGACCCGCGGCAAACATAGGAGAAGTATGTTACATTCATTCTTCCTCCTCTAATCGACCACCTATTGTATCAGAAGTTGTAGGTTTTAATAATGAAAAAATCCTTCTTATGCCATATGCAGAGGTAACGGAGATAGGATCCGGATGCTTAGTTGAATCTACTGGAAAGCCTTTAACTGTAAAGGTTGGACGATCTTTGATTGGAAATGTTGTGAACTCGCTTGGTCAGCCATTGGATGATCAAGCATCACTTCCAAAAGGGCTCTCTAACTATTTAACCGATCAAGCTCCACCAAATCCAATGACACGACCACCGATACGCAAACCAATTCAAGTTGGCGTGAAAGCAATTGATTCGCTTTTAACAATGGGTAAAGGCCAGAGGGTTGGAATTTTTGCTGGTAGTGGTGTTGGGAAAAGCACACTACTCGGAATGATTGCAAGAAATAGTAATGCTGATATTAACGTTATTGCATTGATTGGTGAACGTGGTCGTGAGGTGCGTGAGTTTATTGAGCACGATTTGGGCGAAGAAGGGCTAAAAAAGACAATTGTTGTAGCGGCAACATCAGACCAACCTGCTCTAATGCGGATTAAAGGAGCATATACTGCTACTGCAATTAGTGAGTATTTCCGCGATCTTGGCTACCATGTTAATTTAATGATGGATTCCGTCACTAGAGTAGCAATGGCACAAAGAGAAATTGGTCTGGCGATTGGTGAGCCACCAACGACAAAAGGATATACACCATCTGTGTTTTCCATTCTTCCCAAGTTATTAGAAAGAACGGGAACAAATAAAGCTGGGACAATCACCGCTTTCTACACTGTACTTGTTGATGGGGATGATATGAATGAGCCGATTGCAGATGCAGTTCGTGGAATATTAGATGGACACTTTGTAATGGATAGAAAGCTAGCAGAGCGCGGTCAATTTCCTGCTATTAATGTACAGAAGTCAGTTAGTCGAGTTATGAATATGGTTGCAACAGCGGAACAAAAACAGATTGCACAAGAGCTTCGGAAGCTGATGGCAGTATACGAGGATAATCGTGAATTAATTAACATAGGTGCTTATAAACGTGGCACCAATCAGGAGATTGATCGGTCAATTTCCTATTATCCAAAAATCCAAGAATTTTTAAGGCAGGATATACATGAAGTAAATACGTTAGAAGAAACGATTCAATTGATGAAATCACTGCTTAATGGAGGAATTGAGTGATGGCCGAGATTGTTGCATTATCAAAAATATTGGATATTCGTGAAAATGAAAAGCAAGTTGCACAGAAAGCGTATAATCAATCACTTGATTCTTTTGAAAAAGTTGCTACAGAGCTGTATCAAATTTTGCGAAAAAAAGAACGTGCTGAGGATTCATATGATCAATTTTTTCACTCACTAACACCGATTGACCGAATAAAAGAGCAAGCCAATTACATTGAGCAACTAAACAGACAAATTAATAATTTGCAGTCTCGTGTTCAAAAGGCTAGAACAGATATGGAATCAAAACAACATCTGCTGTCAGATGCGCACGTGGAAGTAAAGAAATTCGAGAAACTAATTGAAGTAAGAAAAGAAACAAAAGCAACTATACAAAAAAAGATGGAAGATGCTTTTATGGATGAAATTTCAATAACACAATTTTTAAGCCAAAAAAATAGGTGAAATAAATGGTTGAGACTACGAAAAAGAAAAAAAGGAATCCAATTCTCTGGTTTTTATTTGCAGTTGTAATTCCGTTAATCATCATCATTACTCTAGTTGTTATTATCATGGGGGTTGCAGGATTTAATGTTATCGATTGGACGAAGCAACAAGCTAGTTCAATGCCAATCATATCGAATCTAGTAGCATCAGATGAAGCAAAGCCTGTACAAGATGATTCGCGGGCACAAGCAATTGTAAATGAGAAAGATGAAGAGATTACAAGCTTAAATGAAACGATTCGTGAATTGGAAGCTACAATAAATGATCAAAACCAAGATATTGTTCGTTTGGAAAATAGTTTAGAAGATGCACAGATTGATGAAGAATTGTTAGAGGAAGATTCTTCAGATGAATCTTTTTCTACAATTATTGATTCATTTGAAGAAATGAAGGGCTCTAAAGCAGCCCCTATTATTGAAAATTTAGAGACAGATACGGCGGTTTCAATTTTGCAGGAACTATCTAACGAACATCGTGCAACGATACTAGGTGCGATGAATCCTGAACAGGCAGCAGAGCTAACACAATTGCTTCTCTCAAATGAAAATTAAAAAAGTTATTGGAAGGAGGTGAGAATTTGAATAGTGTCGCGGTGTTTCTACAACAGGTACAGCCAGCAAAGTTGACAAATACGCAAATGAAATCCGGTTTACGAGGGGATGTTTCATCATTTCACCGTATATTAGATGAGAACATTGTTAATGTATCTGAGCATGAAAATCAGGAACTGTCTTCAATGAAAAAAGAGGTTGCTCTAGAGAATCTGTTACAACGAATCAACAGTGGAAATGATACAGAAAATGTAGCGAATTCAGCTACTGCAAGCTTAAATAATGAGGTGGAGAATCAAGATGTCTTTATCCTGCAACCTTCATCTGTTTTTCCTGACGTGGAGGAAGAAGTCTCACTATCTAGCGAATTGCATGGATTTCCAATAGTAAATCCTGAAAGTGGAACGAGTAATACAGATGTTGAGGAACAACTAGCCTTTTTGCTTGAGCAGATTGAAAAATTAATCTCCAAATTAGATACAGACGAAGATGTTCGGGATGCCTCATCAAAAGTATTGGAATTGCTTCATCAATGGAAGGATTTAACACGGTTACAAGCAAACCTAACGTCTGTGACAGACAGAGATACAGCAGGGTTTACCTTGTTACAACAAAGACAGCATGTAAATAAAGAGCAAGTAAATCCAAATACATTGATAGCTGGGGTAACGGCAGTAAATGGCGAAGAGATGAATGAATTAACAGCAGGGAATAAGCAAGAAACGAGAGAGACGAAAATATGGAATTACATATTTGATTCATTCCAAAAGCGAGAGCATTTTTCTGGAATGCAACGGTACAATGCAGATTCAAATGTAACAGTTAAGGATATAGCGAAATGGCTTCGTAGTGCAATTGAAAAAGAAAATTTAGTTGTTATGACAAGTCAGACGAACCAGGCGGTGCCGATTTCAAAACTAGAGCAACATGTGATTCATATTAATCAACTACAACCGACTCAAAGCCCGGATCAGCAGTTAATGGACCAGTTTGAAAAAATTATGGAATCAACTAAATTGTCGGCTTTGCCCAACCAGAGGAACCATTTAACAGTATTGTTAAGACCCGATAATATGGGGGAATTAATGGTTCGTTTTACACAGGTAAATGGTGAAGTATTGGTAAAAATTTTAGTTACCACTGCTACTGCAAAAGAGATGTTAGAATCAAACATACATCAGCTTAAGAATATGTTTTCCCCGCACCAAGTAGTCGTGGAGAAGCAAGATGCAAATGTGCCGCAAACGACAAATTTGCAGGAAGAGCAAGAAAATAAACAGTTAAAAGAACAGGAACAGCAGCAATCGAATCAATCCGATCATAAGGATAATCAACAAACAGAAGATAGCTTTGAGAGACAGTTTGAAGAGCTGCTTCTAAATGAGAAGGTGTAGGTGGAGGAAATGACAACAATTGATCCATCGTTATATTTAAGTAACCAGCCAAAGACCAGAACACCGAGCGCAAGCCTTGGTAAGGATGAATTTTTAAAAATACTAATGACGCAGTTACAAAATCAGGATCCTACAAATCCGATGGACGATCGTGAATTTGTATCACAAATGGCCACTTTTTCATCATTGGAGCAGATGATGAACATGTCTAATTCAATCGAAATGCTCGTACAAAGTCAGTTGGTCTCTCCTGTAATCCAATACAGTCATATGATTGGTCAGGAAGTATCATATATGGATGTGGACCAAGAGACAGGTAAGGAGCTTGGTAAAGTAACTAGTAAAGTAGTGGCTGTTAGTCAACATGAAGGATGGGCAATATTGGAGCTTGAAAATGGAGAAAAAATATACGCGGATGCGATTATTCAAGTTAGCGATCCAGGTACAAAAGAAGAAGCCGGAGATAGGATAACGGAATAAGGGGGAAAGGTTATGGATCATCGGATTCATCAAGTCCCACAGCATGCATTACAGTTTCCAGCAATCAATGGACCTAAGTCTAAGCAATCACCCATTCCATTTAAGGATATTTTATCACAGGAACAAGGATTGAAAATAAGTAAACATGCATCACAGCGAATAGCAGAGCGAAATATTCAAATTGATGAGCAGCAATGGGAAATAATCGGCGAGAAAATGCAGGAAGCTAAGAAAAAGGGGATTACAGATTCACTTATCGTCATGAACAATGCAGCATTGCTTGTTAATGCAAAAAATCATACTGTAGTGACAGCAATGAATCGTGAGGAAGCAACAAGTAGAATTTTTACAAATATCAATGGAACCATTCTAATAAATGACTAGGCTGGACCCTTATGGGAGGCCAATATAAGCTGTTGAATGCTAGATACAGCTAACCAAAATAACCATAAAAAAGGGGATAAAAAAATGTTACGTTCAATGTATGCAGGTATTTCAGGTATGAAAAATTTCCAAACGAAATTAGATGTTATCGGAAATAATATCGCCAATGTTAATACAACAGGGTATAAAAAAGCAAACGTGACTTTCCAAGATTTAATGAGTCAGACAACAACAGGTGCACAAGGTGCAACTGCTACTCGTGGGGGAGTCAATGCTACACAGGTTGGGCTTGGTTCTCAGCTTGGTACAATAAGCAACATTCACACACAAGGATTTCAGCAGGTGACAAATAACCCGCTTGACTTGACAATCGAAGGTGATGGAATGTTTGTATTGCAGGAACAAGGGGGTACAACGTATTATACAAGAGCTGGAAATTTCTATTTAGATGATAATGGCGCGATTGTTAATCCGAATGGATTGTATCTTCAAGGTGCTAATGGAAATATAACAATACCAACTGATGCGCAAAGCTTCAGTATTCAAACAGACGGTACGATAAACTATATTGATGCTGCTGGTGCAACACAAGAAGCTGGGCAAATAACGCTGGCAAGCTTTTCGAATCCTGCCGGGTTAGTAAAAGACGGTAGCAATTTATACTTAGATTCACCTAATGCAGGTTATAACGGTACAGTTACTCCTGAACAGAATGGAGCAGCTTCGATCATAAGTGGCTCACTTGAAATGTCAAACGTTGACCTTTCAGAAGAGTTTACAGAAATGATTACAGCACAGCGTGGTTTCCAGGCAAATACTAGAATTATCACAACATCTGATGAGATTCTTCAAGAGCTAGTAAACTTAAAACGATAATAAGGGGGTAGGGAGTATGGTTAAACCTGTACTCCCGCCATATACATGATTACTTTAAAAAGGCTGAATGACGATGAATTTGTACTAAATGCCGTTTTAATTGAACAGGTTCAGTCGCTGCCAGATACAACGATTTCCTTAATTAATGGAAAGAAAATTGTTGTAAAGAACAAAGCCGATGATGTTATACAAAAAATTACAGAATACTACCAACAAATAGGATTAGCACGAGTTCAAATAAAGGCTGGTGAAGAGGATGAGTAAGTTAGTAAAGACAATGATTACATCACTTGTTGTATTATTAGTTATTGCAATTGCTTCATTAGTAGTTGTATTAAATGTGGCAGGCGAAAATGAAAAAGGTGATGCACAAACGATTGATGACATTGTAAACTATTCCTATGAATCACCTGAAATCACAACCGATTTAGCAGATGGAGCATTTGTTAGAATTCAGTTTCAAATTGTAACGGATGGGAAAGAAACATTAAAAGAGGTTGAAAAGCGTGATTTCCAATTGAAAAATATTATTATTAAAGAGCTTGCAACGAAAACAGAAGAAGATTTTAAATCCGGACTTTCCGAGTTAGAGCAAGTTGTTAAATCAAGTTTAAACGAACTAGTGGAAGAAGGAGAAATCACAGAAGTATATACAATCAACAAAATACTTCAATAGAATGAAAGCTCCTAATAGGAGGTGGGTATGATTAATGGATGAAGTTCTCTCACAAAATGAAATAGATGCACTATTATCTGCGATAACCTCAGGTGAAATGGATGCTGAAGAACTAAAAAAAGAAGAGCAAGAGAAAAAAGTACGCGTGTATGATTTTAAACGCGCATTGCGTTTCTCTAAAGATCAGATAAGAAGCATCTCTAGAATTCATGAAAATTATGCAAGAATGCTAACAACTTATTTTTCATCGCAGCTAAGAACGTATGTTAATATTTCGGTTACATCTGTTGATCAGGTGCCATTTGAAGAGTTCGTACGCTCAATACAAAAAGTGACAATATTAAATATTTATAGTGTTGAACCGTTAGATGGTAATTTAATCATGGAGGTTAATCCAAATATTGGTTATGCATTGCTTGACCGAATTCTAGGCGGAAAAGGTAACACGATTAACAAAAACAACAATTTAACGGAAATCGAAAAGTTATTACTACGTCAATTTTTCGAAAAAGCTGTGTATACATTAGAAGAATCGTGGGCTTCTGTAACAGAAATAAAGCCACGATTAGAAGAGTTTGAAGAAAATCCTCAATTTTTACAGATGGTTGCACCAAATGATACGGTTGTCGTCGTTTCGATGACAGCTGCAATTGGGGAAACAACTGGTATGATTAATATTTGTATCCCACATATAATTTTGGAGCCAATTATTCCGAAGCTCTCTGTGCATTATTGGATGCAAGCGGAGAAAAAAAATCGGGATGCTACAGCATTTAATAAAATGTCGAAGAACTTAAAGCAAACTGAAGTTGAAGTAAAATCGATTCTTGGTGAGGGTGCGATTGCAATCAATGAGTTTTTGGCACTAAAGCAAAATGATGTGATAACACTAGATCAGAAAATCGATTTACCGCTAAGACTTACTATTAATAATGAAGTTAAATTCCTCGTGCAGCCAGGCAAGTATAAAAATAAAATGTCTGTACAAATATTAGATGAAATAAAAAGGGGTGAGCAATATGATGAATGATGGCATGCTTTCACAGGAAGAAATTGATGCGCTATTGAATATTTCTGATGAAGACAAGTCAGATGAAAATAAGCAAAGCTATCTTTCCGATATTGAAATTGATGCACTAGGAGAAATTGGTAATATTTCTTTTGGTAGCTCTGCCACCACACTTTCCACTTTATTAAATCAGAAGGTGGAAATAACAACACCAATAGTAGACGTCATAGAAAGAACGGATATTGGTGATGAATTTACCTTTGAGCCAGTAAGTATTCAAGTGAATTACATAGAGGGATTTACGGGAAAAAACGTGTTTGTTATAAAAGCTGGGGACGCAGCTATTATTGCAAATATTATGCTTGGTGGTGATGGGACAAATCCAGATAGTGAATTGAATGAAATCCATTTAAGCGCAGTTCAGGAAGCGATGAATCAAATGATGGGTGCAGCTGCAACGAGTATGTCAACCGTGTTTAATAAACGCGTTGATATCTCTCCGCCTTCAATATTGGATGAAGAAGTAACTGGAGTTAAAAACGAAAATGTTTTTGATGAAGAAGTCTATGTAAAGGTGTTTTTTAAATTAACTGTTGGGAATCTGATCAATTCGAATATGATGCAATTAATTCCGTTGCGCTTTGCAAAAGAGCTAGTTAATGAGCTGTTAAATGGGTCGGAAGAACACGCAATTGAGAAAAAGGAGAGCGCTGCGACGCTTGAAGCTGAAATCCCGGTTACTGAGAATAGTGTAGCTAAACAGCAGGAGCAGGCTGTTTATAATAACTCCTTACAAGCAGAAACAAGAGATGACCCAGCTGAACCGCAATATTTGGGTCATAAAGTTACAAGCTCACATGCAGAGGTGCATCAGGCAGCTTTCTCTGATTTTGAAAAGGTTGAGCTGAATACTGGTCAGCAACGTAACCTTGATATGTTACTTGATATCCCATTAAAAGTTACCGTTGAACTTGGCCGAACAAAAAAATCAATTAACGATATACTTGAACTGGCTTCAGGTTCTATTATTGAGCTTGATAAGCTAGCAGGTGAACCGGTTGATATTCTAGTAAATGATAAACTTGTAGCTGAAGGTGAAGTTGTTGTGATTGAAGAAAACTTCGGTGTTCGTGTTACAGATATTATTAGTCAGTATGACCGGATTAGGAATTTAAAATAATTAGGGGGAATAACCAAATGGCAGAACGAATTTTAATTGTGGATGATGCAGCATTTATGCGAATGATGATTAAGGATATCCTTACAAAGAATGGTTATGAAATAGTTGGGGAAGCACAGGACGGAGCGCAGGCGGTTGAAAAATACAAAGAATTGACACCTGATTTAGTAACCATGGATATTACGATGCCAGAAATGGATGGAATTACAGCATTAAAAGAAATAAAGAAAGTTAACCCAGACGCTAAAATCATTATGTGTTCTGCGATGGGACAACAGGCAATGGTGATTGACGCTATTCAAGCGGGAGCAAAAGACTTTATTGTAAAGCCGTTCCAAGCAGATAGGGTAATCGAAGCGATTCAAAAAGCTTTAAACTAAGAAACGAGTGAGCAGGTTGAAGAAAAAAATTCTTTACAGTTTCTGTTTGAGTACCATTCTTATTCTATCATTTTTCTCCTTCCAGACGGATGCAGCACCAAACAGTGTGTTGGAATGTCTGGGGGAGGAAGCTGATTGTGAAGATGATGAAATTCCAAAAAACGAATTGGAAGAAAACGAAAATGATAGTGATTTACTAACGGATAATAATAAGTCCAGTTCCATGGCGTTTGAATTAGTTAGAATGTTTTTTGCATTATTACTAGTTCTTGGATTAATTTATGTGCTGCTTAAGTTTTTAAATAAACGAAACAAACTTTTCAACCAGGTGAAGGCACTAGAAAATTTAGGTGGGATATCTGTAGGACAAAATCGTTCTATTCAAATCATTCGAATTGGAAAAAGACTTTATTTAGTTGGTGTAGGAGAAAATGTTGAATTGCTTCAAGAGATTACTGACGACGAAGTAAAGCAAGATATTGTACGTAATAATCAAGATACTCAAGATAGTTTTCCAATCAGTTCGTTGTTGTCACCTTTTGTTTCTTCCAAAAAAGATCAGACAAATCAATCGTCTAGCAGTGAATTTAAGAAGCTTTTCTCGAATGAACTTAACAATTTGAAGCAAAGCCGAAAAAATATGATTAATAAGCACAAGGAAGATACACATGAATGAATTTATCGATATATTTTCTAGTTCGGATCCAGCTAATGTATCCACGTCTGTTCGGTTAATACTTTTACTAACCATCTTTTCGCTAGCGCCAGGAATATTGATTTTAATGACAAGCTTCACGCGAATAATTATTGTGCTTTCATTTGTTCGGACTTCTTTAGCAACACAACAGATGCCGCCAAACCAAGTACTCATTGGTTTAGCCCTATTTCTTACTTTTTTTATTATGGCTCCTACATTCAGTGAGGTCTATCAAGAAGCGCTACAGCCACTTTTTGATGAAGAAATTACTTTGGATGAGGCATATGAAAATGCCAGTGCACCTTTAAAGGATTTTATGGCAAGGCATACGAGGCAAAAGGATTTAGCTCTATTTCTTGATTATACGCAAACAGAGCCACCTGAAACGGTACAAGATATTCCCCTAACTACATTAGTTCCTGCTTTCGCAATAAGTGAATTAAAAACGGCATTCCAAATGGGCTTTATGATTTTTATCCCATTTTTGATTATTGATATGGCTGTGGCAAGTGTTCTGATGTCAATGGGAATGATGATGCTTCCACCAGTTATGATCTCGTTGCCGTTTAAAATTTTACTCTTCGTGTTGGTGGATGGATGGTATTTAATAACGCAATCCTTACTTAATGGTTTTTAGAGGTTCACGCACTTTAAATGTGAGTATAGTAAAGAAAGGAGCTTCTACTTATGAGCAGTGAATTCGTATTGACCTTGGCTGAGCAAGGAGTTTATACAATATTACTTGTTACAGGCCCATTGCTTATATTAGCTCTTGCGGTCGGTTTGTTGGTAAGTATTTTTCAGGCAACGACGCAAATACAAGAACAAACATTAGCCTTTATCCCAAAGATTGTCGCTGTTTTTATAGGGCTGATCTTCTTTGGACCGTGGATGCTTACGACAATGGTTGAATTTGCATCCTCTATTTTTCAAAATATTAATCAGTTTGTAGGGTAAATCATGCTTGATTTAATTTCTATTACGAGTCTACCAGTTTTTCTGCTTATATTCGTACGGGTATTGGCATTTTTTGTTACGATGCCGTTATTTTCTTATCGAACAGTGCCATTACCATTTAAAATAGGTTTTAGCTTCTTTCTAGCAATGATTATGTTTTATACAGTCGATGCTTCCCAACTGGTCGTCGACGAAATGTATATTTTTCTAATAGTTAAAGAAGTGTTAGTTGGAGTACTAATTGGCCTCATTTCATTTATTATCGTATCTGCAATACAGGTAGCTGGTGGTTTTATTGACTTTCAAATGGGATTTGCGATTGCGAATGTGGTGGACCCACAAACAGGAGCACAAAGTCCATTGACAGGACAATATTTATATATGATTGCACTATTATTTTTATTAGCGGTTGATGGGCATCATTTGATTATTGATGGAATATTTAATAGTTATCGTTTTATTCCGCTGGAAACATTTATTCCATTTCAGAATAATTCAATTGCAGAATTTGTCATTACAGCTTTTAATAGTATGTTTATTATCGCTTTCCAAATTGCAATTCCAATCGTTGGCTGTTTGTTTTTGGTAGATGTGGCACTTGGAATTATTGCGCGTACTGTACCGCAAATGAATGTGTTTGTTGTAGGGCTGCCGCTTAAAATATTAGTTAGTTTTCTTGCGATCCTAGTGTTTCTAGCTTTGTATGTGACGCTGGCAAGAAACCTTTTTACAGCAATGTTTGAAACGATGCGTGGACTAATGCAGCTTTTCGGAGGTGCTTAATTTGCACTTGAAACTTGATTTACAATTTTTTGCAGGTGAAAAAACAGAAAAAGCTACTCCAAAAAAGCGTCTCGATGAACGAAAAAAAGGAAAAGTAGCAAAAAGCCAGGACATAAATACAGCAATTTTATTATTATTTTGTTTTTCTACATTGTTTTTGTTTGGCGGATTTATTTTGGAGCATATGACAGGAATATATGAGCGTACTTTTATTGAATTTCTCGACTGGGAATTAACGGAGAATACTGTTCAGCAAATACTGAACAGTGCAACGGTCGAAGCAGCAAAGATGCTTGCACCTATAATGTTAATCGCAATTGTCGCAGGTTTCGCCTCTAACTTAATGCAAGTAGGTTTTTTGTTCACAACAGAGCCATTAAAGTTTGATCTAAAGAAAATTGATCCGATTCAAGGAGCAAAACGGATTTTTTCAATCCGAGCACTTGTTGAGCTATTAAAATCCTTATTAAAAATCACCTGTATTGGCGGGATAACATTCTCTGTGATTTGGCTTTATAAAGATGAAATGCTGATGACGGCATTTACGAACGCTGAAAATGCATTAGCTTTCTTTGGAAGAGTTACGAGTGTTATGGCGTTTGCAGCAATTATAGCTTTATTATTATTAGCGGTGTTTGACTATGCTTATCAACGGTTTGATTTCGAAAAAAATATGCGGATGTCCAAGCAGGATATTAAGGACGAATATAAGAATGTTGAAGGGGATCCTTTAATTAAATCGAAAATCAAGGAAAAACAAAGGCAGATTGCAACGAGAAGAATGATGAGTGAGGTACCAAATGCGGATGTTATTATTACAAACCCTACGCATTATGCAGTAGCAATTAAATATGACGAAGAAAAGGCTAATGCTCCTTATATACTTGCAAAAGGTACAGATCAAATAGCATTAAAAATAAAAGAAATAGCTAAAGCAAATGACGTAATTACCGTTGAAAACAGGCCATTAGCAAGAGGGCTGTATCGTGCGGCAGAGATAGGGGATATCATACCGGAAGAATTCTTTAAGGCTGTTGCAGAAGTACTAGCATATGTATATCGATTAGAGAAAAAGATTTAAAAAGTATATAAACGACTGGGCGTGGCTGTCTTGGGAACTAAGCTATACACAGCTTTAAAATTTCGGGCACACCAAACAGCAAGTAAGGAGAGACATAAATGAAAGCGCGGGATTTATCAGTACTTTTAGCAGTTATATTAGTAATCATCATGCTGGTCATCCCGCTACCGGGTTGGCTGTTAAGTGTGCTGATTTTAGTAAATATTATTATAGCGCTAATGGTTATCTTAGTATCGATGAATACACAGGAGCCATTACAGTTTTCGGTATTTCCAACAATTATCTTACTCGTAACTTTATTCAGGCTTGCGTTAAATGTTTCGACCACAAGGTCAATTCTAGCGGAAGCAGATGCTGGTGGAGTAGTTGATACCTTTGGATCATTTGTAATTGGAGATAATCCACTTGTTGGTTTTGTTGTATTTATCATATTGGTTATTATAAACTTTCTTGTTATTACAAAAGGTTCGGAACGTGTCTCTGAAGTAGCTGCGCGATTTTCACTTGATGCGATGCCAGGTAAACAAATGAGTATTGATGCAGACCTAAATGCTGGTTTGATTTCCGAAAGTCAAGCTAGAGAGCGACGTGAAAAAGTGGAAAGGGAAGCCGATTTCCATGGTTCGATGGATGGTGCGAGTAAATTTGTTAAGGGTGATGCAATTGCAGGAATCATTATTGTTCTAATTAATGTTGTATTCGGTTTAATAATTGGGATTGTACAAATGGGAATGCCTTTTGGAGAAGCTGTTAATACTTTTATTCGTTTAACTGTGGGAGACGGTTTAGTCAGTCAGATTCCAGCATTACTTATGTCAACCGCTACAGGAATTGTTGTGACGCGATCAGCTGGTAATGGAAATCTTGGCTCAGAAGTAACAGGCCAATTACTGCAATACCCAAAATTATTATATATTGCGGCGGGTACGATTTTTCTTCTTGGCCTAACTCCGATTAATTTCTTTTTAACGACAATGTTAGCGTCTATATTAGCATTGAGCGGTTACTTTCTGGAAAAGCAATCCAAGATGCCGCCGGAAATACAAACAGAAGAAGAAGAGGATCAAACAGAGAGCTCTGCGATGAAGTCTTCTGAAAATGTTGTCAGCCTTCTAAGTATGGACCCAATTGAATTTGAATTCGGTTATGGACTAATTCCTCTGGCAGATACGAATCAAGGCGGCGATTTACTGGACCGAGTTATTATGATTCGAAGACAGCTTGCAATTGAACTTGGGATTGTTATTCCGGTTGTCCGGATTCGAGATAATATTCAACTAAACCCAAATGAATATCGATTAAAAATTAAAGGAAATGAAGTCGCATCGGGTGAACTTTTACTAGATCACTATTTAGCAATGGCTCCAGATTTCAGCGATGATACTCTTGATGGAATAGATACGAAGGAACCGGCATTTGGTTTGCCTGCAAAATGGATTAGTGAAGAAAACAAGGATGAAGCAGAACTATCCGGTTATACGGTGGTAGATCCACCATCTGTTGTATCGACACACATTACAGAAGTAATTAAGCGACAGGCACATACATTGTTAGGCAGACAGGAAACGAAACAATTAATCGATCATTTGAAGGAAAGCTATCCAATTTTGGTTGACGAGGTAACCCCTGAACCACTTGCAATTGGCGATGTGCAAAAAGTTCTTGCTAAATTGCTGAGAGAAAATATTTCCATTCGTAATTTGCCAATTATCTTTGAAACATTAGCTGATTTTTCGAAAATGACGAATGACACAGAGCTTCTTGGGGAATACGTGAGACAAGCACTTTCTTCACAGATTACGAATCAGTATGCAGGTGAGGATATGCAGATGAAGGTGATTACAGTTTCAGGTAAAGTTGAAAAGCTGATAGCTGATCATATACAGCAAACGGAACATGGCAATTATTTAGCGCTTGATCCAGACTCCCAGCAAGAAATTATTAAGACGATTCATACAGAGGCAGAGAAACTTGCACTTCAAGAAGAGTCTACCATTGTACTTTGCTCACCTGCCATTCGAATGTATTTAAAGCAATTGCTTGATCGATTCTTACCGCAAGTAATTGTGCTTTCTTATAACGAACTTGAACCAGATGTACAGGTACAAAGTGTTGGGGTGGTGAATGTAGCATGAAGGTAAAAAAATATATAGCAGACACTATGCCTGAGGCAATGAATCAGGTTCGAAAAGAACTTGGTCCTGATGCAGTAATTCTTAATTCAAAAGAAATTCAACAACGTGGGATGTTTGGTTTTTTTAAGAAGAAACAGATTGAAGTTGTGGCGGCTCTTGATCCTAGTCCACTAACACCTAAGAAAAATCCTGAGCAAGTGGCAGAACAACCTCGAATGAATAAAACAAATAAACCAAAGTTAGAAAATGAGCATGTACTACTGGAAATTAAAAACCTGAAAAAAATGATTGAAGTTCAGTCTCGACAGGGAGGGTTAAGTTTCTCCCCTTCTTATCAAGTAGCTTATGAACATTTGATTGATCAAGAGGTTCACCCTAAGCTGGCCAAGGAAATTGTGGAATTGGTGTTAGAGAAGCAAGGTGACACAGAAATAGATGTTATCATGAATAATATCGGTTTAATAATAGAAGAGAGACTAAGCAACGTTTTAGCACCCATTCCATTAAACAAGAAGATTATTCAATTTGTAGGTCCAACAGGAGTAGGGAAGACGACTACGATTGCAAAGGTTGCGGCTAAGATGATGCTTGAAAGTGATAAAAAAGTTGCTTTCGTAACAGCTGATACGTATCGAATTGCTGCAGTGGAGCAATTAAAGACCTATGCGCGAATTTTAAATGTGCCACTTGAGGTTGCCTACAGTATTGATGATTACCATCAGGCGATTACTAAATTTTCGAGTTATGATGCAATTTTTGTTGATACAGCTGGTAGGAACTTTCGTGATCCGAAATATATTAATGAATTGAAAAAAACGATTGATATGTCCATGATGGAAACCTATCTTGTGTTATCTTTAACAACAAAGCCTAAGGATATTGTAGAAATCTACGAGCAATTCGAGCACCTTTCGATAGCGGGTGTCATTTTCACAAAACTGGATGAAACAAGACAATATGGCAGTTTACTAAATATTGCTCTAGAAAAGCAAGTTGGAATTGCTTATTTGACAAATGGTCAAGATGTTCCTGATGATTTGCTCGAAGCAGATAAACGAGTAATACGTAATCTTCTGGTAGGTGATTATGATGAAGCATGATCAAGCAGAGGGGCTGAGGAGAAAGCTTGATAGTCGCAACCATCCAAATAACGCAAAAACGGTCGCAGTTATAAGTGGAAAAGGTGGCGTAGGTAAGTCCAATTTTGCGTTAAATTTCTCTTTGCAACTCATAAACAACGGCAAAAAGGTATTACTCTTCGACTTGGATGTTGGAATGGGAAATATCGATATTTTGCTAGGTAGCCGAGCAGAGAAAACGATTGTTAATTTGTTTGAAGAACGTTTATCTATACTTGATGTAATTGAACAAGGACCAAAAGGGCTAGCGTATATTGCAGGAGGTTCTGGATTGTCAAATTTCTTCCAGATGGACGAATCAGACCATGATTATTT
Organism: Oceanobacillus sp. FSL W7-1304; assembly: GCF_037969805.1. Taxonomy (NCBI): domain Bacteria; kingdom Bacillati; phylum Bacillota; class Bacilli; order Caryophanales; family Bacillaceae; genus Oceanobacillus; species Oceanobacillus sp. FSL W7-1304. The sequence goes on from NZ_CP150211.1 coordinate 198,900, forward strand.
TTACGAACAATACAAGGAATTGTCCTTAATTTATGATTATATTTTATTTGACATGGGTGCAGGTGTTACGGAGGACAGCTTATTTTTTATTCTTGCCTCAGATGAATGTATTGTGATTACAACACCGGAACCAACATCCGTTACAGATGCATACGGGATGATAAAGCATGTCGTCAATCGCAAACAGGATATGCCTTTACATGTCATATTAAATCGTGCATCCAATTATCAAGATGGTTTGAAAGCATTAGAACGATTTAAAGCTGTTGTGACCAAGTTTTTAAAAGTAGAAATTCAATCGATTGGGATTATTCCTGATGATAGGGTTGTTACACAGGCAATTGTAAGACAGATTCCTTACACGTTATATAATGAAAAATCCAAAGCAGCTAAAGCATTAAAAGATATTACATACAATTATGTAACACATACAAAACAAGTGAACCGAACACCTTCTTCCTTCGTTCAACGATTAAAACATTTGATGGAGAGGTAGTTATTATGAAGCAAATTCGCGTTATTGTTATCGATGATTCTGCTTTTATGAGAAAAGTGATTTCCGATATTCTTGCAAGCGATCCTAGAGTGAATGTGATCGCAACTGGTCGTAATGGAGAAGATGGAATAAAGAAGATTATAGAACTACAACCAGACGTCGTAACGTTGGATGTGCATATGCCAGTAATGGATGGGATCGAAGCACTTTCGATTATTATGAGGGAAAATCCAACTCCGGTTGTGATGCTTTCAAGTGAAACGAAAGAGGGTACAACAAAAGCGATTCAGGCTATATCGAATGGCGCCGTTGATTTTATTACAAAACCATCTGGAGCTATCTCATTAGATATACGAAATATCCAACAGGAAATTATTTCGAAAGTTGTTACGGCTTCACAAGTTAATTTGAATAAGAAGCAATTGCACAAAGCGACTGATTGTCAGATGGAAGCTCCGATCCAAAAATACTATGATAAATCAATCATAACGATTGGTACATCGACAGGAGGGCCTAGGGCACTTCAACAAGTGCTTACAAGTATTTCAGATTCATTTACTGTACCAATCTTAATTGTCCAGCACATGCCTGCCCGCTTTACAAAATCGTTAGCTGAACGTCTTAATACACTTAGTCCAATTCGTGTGAAAGAAGCGGTGCACGGTGAAATTATTGAAAACAGTACTGCTTACATTGCTCCTGGTGATTTTCATATGACAATTAATAAAATTGGCACTTCACTTGCAATCAGTTTATCAAAGGATGCGCCTGTCAAAGGGCACCGTCCATCAGTAGATACATTATTTTGCTCGATAGCTGGTCTGAAACGAATAAACAAAATCGCAATTGTATTGACTGGAATGGGAAATGATGGATCGGCTGGTATTATCGAAATGAAAAAGCAGGATCCCAATACGATTGTCCTAGCTGAATCGGAAGAAACATCGATTGTATATGGTATGCCGAAAGCAGCTGTTCAGACAGGATATGTTAACCAAGAACTTTCATTAAATCAATTTGGCTCAATACTTGCTAACTTAACAAAATAGAGATTTACTAGGAGGAATAAAATTGGAAAAGGCATCGACACAAGATCGAAAAATGATTGTATTTCAATTGCAGGATGAAGAATATGCGGTTCCTGTTAATCAAATTGGGTCTATCGAGAGGCAACAACCAATAACTAGGGTACCCCAAACTTTACCATATGTGAAGGGAGTAATAAATCTTCGCGGAGTCGTAATTCCGATTATTGACTTACGATTACGATTTGGTATGGAAGAAACTGATTTTGATGCAAATAAACGGATTATTATTGCTCAAATAAACGAGATGGAAGTAGGTCTGATTGTTGACGTAGCAAATGATGTTATTGATATTCCTGAAGAACTAATTGAGCCTGCACCAGAGGTTATTGGTACCGTTAATGCTGATTATATTGAAGGTGTTGCCAAAGTAGATAACCGTTTACTTATTCTACTTGATCTGCAAAAAGTACTATCCTTCCAGGATATTGATGTGCTTAATGCAGTGGAAGGCTAAGCAATGGAATTTGTACAGTTAACAACGATGCAGAAAGATGTGCTTAGAGAAATAGGAAATATTGGTGCGGGAAATGCAGCTAGTTCGCTCTCTATCCTATTAAACAAAAAAATTGAGATGAAGGTACCCTCTGTTCGTATTGCTGGATTTGATGAAATCATGGAATTAACTGGTGGCTCTGAGAACACAATTGTTTGCTTATTATTTCGCATTCAAGGAGAGGCTCCAGGTACAGTTTATTTAATATTTACAATTGAAGAAGCTGAGTATTTTGTAAGAGAATTGACAAATGATCCGGGGTTTACCTTGCTCCAATCAGAGCAAGAAAATGAAATAGCGCTTTCAGCATTACAAGAAATCGGCAATATTGTAACAGGATCATATCTAACAGCTCTATCAGATTTTACAAATATTAATATGCAGCCTTCTGTCCCATATCTTGGAATCGATATGGCAGGAGCGGTGTTAACGGTTGGTTTGCTGGAGCTCTCGCAAGTTTCTGATTATGCCATTGTTATTAATACAGAAATTAGTCATGATGGAACAAATCAAGGTATTCAGGGGAATTTCTTTTTATTACCAGACCCTGAATCTTTCGCTAAAATATTTGATGCGTTAGGAATAAATGATTATGAATGAAGCAGGTTTAGTAGTCAAAGTTGGAATTGCTGACTTAAAAGTTGTGCAAGTTCCTGATTTAATTCGAACCTCAGGTTTAGGTTCATGTGTTGGTGTGATCGTCTACGATTCTTCGAAAAAAATTGCGGGGCTTTCTCATATCTTGCTTCCGGATTCAGCCTTGGCAAAGCAAGCTAAATTGAATGTGTACAAATATGCAGATACAGCAATTCCTTATCTCATTAACTTGCTGCTTGAAAGAGGTGCAAGAAAATATGCACTAAAAGCGAAACTGGCAGGTGGTGCTCAGATGTTTCAATTAAGTTCAGGTTCAGATATTATGCGAATTGGACCAAGAAATGTTGAAGCGGTCGAAAAACAACTGGCAGAACTTAAGATTCCTGTTGTTGCATCCGACGTAGGCGGAAATGCTGGAAGAACAATTGAGTTCGATCCAGAAACAAGTCAATTAAAGATACGACAAGTGAATAAAAAGGAATTTTATATTTAAATTCTCAACTTTCATAATGAGAAATAGACGTTTGTTTTTGATCAAATTAAGCAAGTTAACTATATTCGTTTCACTTGTTTTTGGTTTAGGTTAACTTTTTAAAGTCGCGGTTGGTAGAAACTACGGACTAATGATTATTTGCTTAATCTGAGCAATGATCGCCGTCCGGGATCGCTCCGGGCGGAGGCTCACCAGCCCCCCCTAAGGCGTGCGAAGTATATTTTCGGAGCGGATATACGCACAAACATTATGTGTTAATTCGAAGTTTATATATTTTATGCTGTAAACAATAACTATTGTAATGGAAACATATCCAGTCTGATATTTAGAAAAGAACGTTCGTTTTATAAGGATCTGATAAGCTATTTATTGCACGAATGATTGAGTGAATACTTATTTATTAACGGAAAAGGAGGAGCGTAGAAAAAATGAAATCAGGAAATTCCCTTCTTGAAGATAAGCTTTGGAATGACTGGATAACGAATAAAAGCAGTGAAGCAGCGAATGAATTAATTGTCAATTACATGTATCTCGTCAATTTCCATGCGGAACGTATTTCAAGCCAACTCCCAAAAAGCGTAAGTAAAGAAGATGTCAAAAGCTTGGGACTTCTTGGGCTTTATGACGCGTTGAAAAAATTTGACCCAACTCGTGATTTGAAATTCGATACGTATGCCTCCTTTCGAATTAGAGGTTCGATTATTGATGGATTAAGAAAAGAAGACTGGCTTCCTAGATCAATACGAGAAAAAGCAAAAAAAGTTGAACAAGCAGCAGAGCAATATGAACAAAAACATCATAGAGAAGCGACTGCAGGTGAAATAGCCGAAATGTTGGGGATGTCGATAGAAGAAGTGGAAACCGCTATTAAAGACTCACTCTTTGGTAACATTCTTTCAATTGAAGAAAAGCCAAAAGGTAATTCGAGTGAATTGAAAGAAGGAATTGGTTATTCGATTCCCGATAATTCCACGATATTACCCGAGAGTCATCTAACGAAAAATGAATTAAATAACGAACTCGTTCAAGGGATAAAAATGTTAAACAAAAATGAACAGCTTGTTGTCAGTCTGTTTTATAATGAAGAATTAACCTTTACAGAAATAGGACAGGTTCTTGGGCTAACAACCTCCAGAATATCGCAAATCCACAAACGGTCTATTTTTAAGCTGCGAAAAACGTTAAATAAAATGCAAGTATTTGCTAATTGAATTGAAAACATATCAAGAATCTCCAGTGCAAACAACATATTGATGGAAGTACAGATGCACACAGCTTCTTTACGACAAAATTTAGATTCAACCTTAGCGTTACGACTAAACAAAAAGGAATGATAGCTTCTGAGTTGGAAATCCATTGAAATGCAGGTTGCACTTCCTAGAACGCAGGATGCTGGGAAGATGCAGGATAATATGGTAAAGCAGGGACAGCATTTCCAGGAATCATTGGCACAGACTCAAAGGAAACAAGAAGAACGAACCCGGAAGCGGGTTAATGAATTTGAAAAAACCGAGAAAGTAAAGAATAAAGAACAGCATTCGAAAAACCTCATTAACAAAAAGACTCAACTGGAGCAAAGTGAAGAAGAGTACAAAATGAACCATCCTTATTTAGGAAGTCAGATCGATTTTAACGGATAGAAGGAGAAAGAATATGGTTTCATTCTTAATCATTATCAGTTTTTTATTGCATTTTATTACGTTTATTGCAATCTATATGTTTTTCAAACAGTTACAAAACGTAAAGACACAAGATCTGAATGAGATAATAGCGTTATTTGATACGTACTTACAAGAGGTTAAAGCAGAAAATAACCGATTACAGCAACTATTAGAGGATCGCAATATAAAGACTGATCAAACGCATACAAAGCAGGAAGAACCAGAAACTGAGGAATACGAAAAATCTCACGATATTCCTATCCCAGACGATGTTGGAGATACCGTGGTTGCATCTCTGGAATCCAGGGTTTTGCAACTGCATAATCGGGGTGTTCCAGTTGATGAAATAGCTAAAGAATTAAATTGTGGTAAGACAGAGGCAGAAATAATTATAAAATTACATGAAAAGATGCAGTAAAAGCTTGATATCAACAAATCATTATGGTATAGTAACTTTTGGTGTAAATACTATGTTTATTTTCATAGAATGAACAAGTTTTATAAAACACACGTTCAGTAATTTGTATGTTTGGTGCTATTTTATAAATAGTCTACATACAAAAATGACCTGAACGGAGGAAAAAAACCATTAGGAGGAATTAAAATGTCAGCAATTTCTATGAAGCAATTGTTAGAAGCAGGTGTACACTTTGGACACCAAACACGCCGTTGGAATCCGAAAATGAAAAAATACATTTTCACGGAGCGTAACGGTATCTATATCATCGACTTACAGAAAACAGTTAAAAAGGTTGATGAAGCATACAACTATGTAAAGGATATCGCTGCAAATGGCGGAACTATTCTTTTTGTAGGAACAAAAAAACAAGCACAAGATTCTGTAAGAGACGAAGCAATTCGTTCTGGTATGTACTATGTTAACCAACGTTGGTTAGGTGGTACACTTACTAACTTCCAAACAATCCGTAAACGTATCAATCGTTTGAAATCAATTGAGCGTATGGAAGAAGACGGAACTTTCGAAGTTCTACCGAAAAAAGAAGTTGTTAATTTACTAAAAGAAAAAGATCGCTTAGTGAAATTCTTAGGTGGAATTAAAGAAATGACAAAGCTTCCAGATGCATTGTTCGTTATCGATCCACGTAAAGAGCGTATTGCTATCGCTGAAGCGCATAAATTGAACATTCCTATCATCGGAATTGTAGATACTAACTGTGATCCAGATGAAATTGATTATGTTATCCCTGCAAACGATGACGCAATTCGTGCGGTTAAACTTTTGACTTCAAAAATGGCAGATGCTATTTTAGAAGTAAAACAGGGTGAAGAAACTGAAGTTGTAGAAGAAAAAGCAGAAGATGCTACAGAAGAAGTTGTAGAAGAAGCTGCTCAAGCTGCTGCAGATTCAACTCAAGAGTAATCTTAGAAAAGGTGGGGTGATAAGAGGATGGAAACCTTTTATCACCTTTTTTAAAGACTGAAATCAAAAGGGTTAATATTCAAAGGAGGACAATGCAATGGCTATTACTGCTCAAATGGTTAAAGAATTACGTGAAAAAACTGGTGCTGGAATGATGGATTGTAAAAAGGCACTACAAGAAACTGACGGTAACATGGATAAAGCAATTGACTACCTACGTGAAAAAGGTATTGCAAAAGCTGCTAAAAAAGCAGATCGTATTGCTGCTGAGGGACTTACACATATTGAAATTGATAACAATACAGCTGCAATTCTTGAAGTGAACTGTGAAACAGATTTTGTTACAAAAAATGATCAATTTAAAACGCTACTTACTCAATTAGCACAACATATTGTGAAGCAAAAACCTGCAACTGTTGAAGAAGCACTTGGACAAGAGCTAAACGGTGAAGGTGAGTCATTAGAAACGATTATTAACAGAGCCGTTTCAACAATTGGTGAAAAAATCTCTTTACGTCGTTTTGCAGTTGTAGAAAAAACAGATAGTGATGCATTTGGTGCGTACCTTCATATGGGTGGCCGTATTGGTGTTCTATCTTTAATTGAAGGAACAACAGATGAGCAAGTTGGAAAAGATGTTTCCATGCATGTTGCAGCTGTAAACCCTCGTTATGTTTCACGTGATGCAGTTTCTGAAGAAGAAGTAAATCGTGAGCGTGAAGTATTAAAAACACAAGCACTAAATGAAGGAAAACCTGAAAATATCGTTGAAAAGATGGTTGAAGGTCGTTTAGGGAAATTCTTTGAAGAGATCGTCCTTTTAGAACAAAGCTTTGTTAAAGATCCAGACCAAAAAGTGAAAAAATATGTTGCTGATAAAGGTGCAACTGTTAAATCATTCGTTCGCTATGAAGTAGGAGAAGGAATGGAAAAACGCGAAGAAAACTTTGCAGATGAAGTAATGAGCCAAATTAAAAAATAAGACTTAGGGTGCGTGTTCAAAAAGGAGGCTAAAAAGGACCGAGAAGTTCAAGGCGGCGTAGTTTTGAGTACCGGGTTACACAGGATGTGTTGACTTCGACGTTCGATACAGGATGTGTCGGTACTTAGTCAAAGATCTACTGCTCTCGACGTGTCTTTTTTACCGGACTTTTTGACATCCTCTTAAATGATTATGTATACAAGGTTAAAATTGGGAACATGTATGTGTTCCCTATTTTATAACCGTTTTACAAACATTTTTAGACATAATTAGCAAAATAATTATTAATTTTCTATGGAGGTTATTATGACAACAGCACGGTACCGTAGAATTGTGTTAAAATTAAGTGGTGAAGCCTTAAGTGGTGAGCAGGGTTATGGAATTGATCCAAAAACAATCGCGTCCATCGCAGAACAAGTTAAAGAAGTAGCAGAACTAGGTGTTGAGGTTGCTATTGTTGTCGGTGGAGGGAACATTTGGCGTGGTAAAGTAGGAAGCGAAATGGGAATGGATCGTGCTTCAGCTGACTATATGGGAATGTTAGCAACAATAATGAATTCACTCGCATTGCAAGATGGCCTTGAAACGATTGGAATTCAAACAAGAGTGCAAACTTCCATTGAAATGCGCCAAGTTGCGGAACCATACATAAGGAGAAAAGCAATTCGCCATTTAGAGAAAAAGCGTGTTGTCATTTTCGCAGCAGGAACAGGCAATCCTTATTTTTCAACTGATACAACTGCAGCATTAAGAGCTGCTGAAATTGAAGCAGAAGTAATTCTAATGGCTAAAAATAATGTTGACGGTGTGTACACGGATGATCCTAAAACAAATAAGGATGCCAAAAAGTATGAAAGCCTAACATATTTGGAAATGCTTAATGAAGGTCTTGGGGTAATGGACTCCACAGCATCCTCATTATGTATGGATAATGATATCCCATTAATTGTATTCTCTATAACGGAAGAAGGAAATATTAAACGAGTTGTCGAGGGTGAAACCATCGGCACGACAATAAGGGGGAAATAGAATATGTCACAAACAATTCTAAAACAAATGAAAGAAAAGATGGAACAAGCTGTCCAAGCGTTTTCCAAAAATCTAGCATCTGTTCGAGCTGGCAGAGCAAACCCTAGTCTGTTAGACAGTGTTTATGTAGACTATTATGGTGCATCAACTCCATTAAACCAGTTAGCGAATGTCGGAGCTCCGGAAGCAAGACTCTTAACAATCACTCCTTATGACAAAACAGCACTTGCTGATATCGAAAGAGCAATTCAAATTGCCGACCTTGGTTTATCACCATCAAATGATGGAAATATGATTCGTATTAGCATTCCACCACTAACAGAAGAGCGAAGAAAAGACTTAGTTAAAGTTGTTGGGAAATATGCGGAAGAATCACGAGTTCAGATTCGTAACATAAGACGTGATACGAATGATAGCTTGAAAAAAACTGAGAAAAATGGTGAAATCACAGAAGACGATCTACGCGGTCTGCAGGATGATGTTCAAAAATCAACCGATGATCATATTAAACAAATTGATCAGCTTGCAAAAAACAAAGAAAAAGAAATTATGGAAGTTTAACGGTTGTCTGTTAAACGTTTATATCCATTCTTTTCATGGATGTATTATTAAATTTCAGAGTAAGTTGTAAAAGCTCTCTTATTTAAGAGAGCTTTTGTATTCTATCCAAATTATCGGTATAATAAAAAAGTATGATCAAGTTATAATGTAGATTCATCTTGTTGACACTATGTAATCATTCCTTTTCGTTCGTAATAATTATGTTAAAAGGATTGTATAGATGAACAACATTCGGGGGACAGACTATGTCGATGAAAATTCCTTTTTTTAATAAACAATCAAAAGAAACAGAAATGGCAAACCTAGAAAGCGCTCCGGATCATGTTGCAATTATTATGGATGGAAATGGACGCTGGGCACAAAAACGCGGGCTTCCACGTATAGCAGGGCACAAAGAAGGCGTTAGTACTGTTAATAAAATTGTGAAAGCTGCAGTGAAAGCTAATATTAAAATCCTTACATTATATACGTTTTCCACAGAAAATTGGAAAAGGCCGAAATCGGAAATTGATTTTATTTTGAGACTCCCGAAAGAGTTTCTGCATATTTATTTACCGGGGCTTATTGAAAATAATGTTCGTATTGAAACAATTGGCGATTTTGATGCACTTCCTAAGCATACAAAGGATGCAGTTCAATATGCAAAGGAAAAAACAAAAAATAATGACGGCCTGCTTTTAAACTTTGCTTTGAATTATGGAAGTAGGCTTGAAATTATGCATGCCGTTAAACGTATAATGAGTGATTTAGATTGCTCGAAAATATCGATTGATTCACTGGATGAAAACCTATTTTCAACGTATTTATATACAAATGGTATTTCTGATCCTGATTTGCTTATTCGTACTGGCGGCGAACAAAGACTGAGTAATTTCCTTCTTTGGCAGCTGGCATATACAGAATTCTGGTTTACAGATGATCTTTGGCCAGATTTTAATGAAACAACCTTCTTAAACGCATTGTATGAATATCAGCAGCGAAAAAGACGATATGGAGGTATTTAAGGTGATGAAAGGTTTATGAAGCAACGAACAATAACCGCATTAATTGCACTAGCCATATTTTTACCCTTCGTCATTTTTGGCGGACTTCCGTTTACAATATTTGTATATGTATTGGCATCTGTAGGGTTAGTGGAATTGATTAGGATGCGCAACATAGGGAGCTATTTTGTACCTTATCTATTAGCTGTATTATTATTATGGCTAATCTTAATACCTAGCTCATCTATCCTACTTACAATAAGTTGGTTTTCTAAATTTGAAATGATTGCATTAATCATTTTATTGTTACTAGCATATACGGTACTAGTTAAAAATCAATTTACATTTGATCAAGTAGGTTTTATTCTTTTAGCCTGCTTTTATGTAGGTCTTGGTTTCTATTATTTACTGGAGACGAGAGATGGAAATCAAGCATTAAGTAATATTCTTTACGCATTTTTCATAATTTGGTCTACTGACACAGGCGCGTATTTATTTGGCAGAGCTTTTGGAAAGCGTAAATTATGGCCAACGATTAGCCCGAATAAAACAATTGAAGGTGCATTAGGTGGGATTGTGCTCGCTTGTACTGTCGCTATCATTTTTCACCTCGTGGAACCATTCCGCCATTCAATGCTAACAGTAGTTGGTGTCACGATTCTTGCTTCCATATTTGGACAAGTTGGTGATCTAGTTGAATCTGCATTGAAACGCAATTATGGAGTTAAAGATTCCGGTAAAATATTACCTGGACACGGTGGTATTTTAGATCGATTTGACAGCATGCTATTTGTTATTCCATTGCTCCATTTTATTCACTTTGTTTAGAATAATTGATAAGGTGACAAGCTTGTTTCACACAAAAACTTGTACAACTTATGAAAAAGAGGTTAAACTTAACTAAAAGTAAGAATATAATTTTATCGGAGTACTAGTTTCATTTCAAATGTGTTCAAAGAAGAGAGGGTGAAAAGAATCGAGGTTGTCTAACATCTCAAACGTACTATTGTATGCTGATATTGGATGTCTAAGCCAGATCTCGATGTTCATTTTCTTCACATTTTTTGAATTTCATTTACTAAAAACAGATTTGCTCCAATAAAGGAAGGTGCTTCTATTGACCACTGTAATTGCATTTATTTTTATGTTTGGATTACTCGTTTTTATCCACGAATGGGGCCATATGATCTTTGCAAAACGAGCAGGTATGCTTGTTCGGGAATTTGCAATTGGATTTGGGCCGAAAATTTTCTCCTTTGTAAGGAATGAAACGTTATACACAATTCGTCTCATTCCGGCGGGTGGCTATGTACGAGTAGCAGGTGAAGATCCTGAAATCATAGAGTTAAAGCCGGGACACCATATCGGGCTTGAATTTAATGATGAAGGTAAGGTAAATAAAATAATCGTCAACAACAAATCCAAACATCCAAATGCCAGAGTGATTGAAGTAGAGCATGTTGATCTTGATCATCGATTGATTATTCAAGGATATGAGATCGGTGATGAAGATGAGAAGCTACACTTTGAAGTTGACCAAAAAGCATTTTTTATTATGGACGAGCGTGAGACACAAATTGCACCATATGATCGTCAATTTGCATCGAAATCTATTGGTCAGCGAGCAATGCAATTGTTTGCAGGACCTATGATGAACTTTATCTTAGCGATTGTTATTTTTATTATCTTAGGAGTTGCACAAGGGACTCCGGTTGATGAAGCAATAATGGGTGAGATACAAGCTGATTCACCAGCTGCAGAAGCAGGATTTCAAGCAGATGATGAAGTGATTCGAATTGGGGAAACTGCAGTTTCTACATGGGAAGAGTTTACTTCAGTCGTAAGAGAAAATCCAGGACAAGAATTAAGCATGGTTGTCCTGCGAGATGGTGCTGAAGAGCAATTAACTGTTGTTCCCAATACAGCTGAAACAGTGGATCAACAAGGAGAACCAATTTCTATTGGTCAAATAGGAGTCCGTCAAGCATTTGAGAAAACAGTTCTTGGAACATTGACATATGGCTTTGAACAAACCTATGAAATAACAAGATTAATCTTAACGAATTTATTGATGCTTGTAACTGGTCAGGTTTCGCTTGATTTACTGTCAGGTCCCGTTGGAATCTATGATGCAACAGATCAAGTTGTACAGACTGGCTTTATGAACCTCTTGTTGTGGACAGCAATGTTAAGTGTTAATCTCGGAATAGTGAACCTAGTTCCTCTGCCTGCCCTTGATGGTGGAAGACTCTTGTTTGTTGGTTTGGAAGCTTTGCGCGGAAAACCAATTGCGCCAGAAAAGGAAGGTATCTTCCATTTCGTCGGATTTGCATTATTAATGCTTTTAATGATTGTTGTAACATGGAACGACATTCAACGGTTATTTTTATAAAAGAAAACTTTCGGTTATTGTAGCCAGTTGATGCATGAGAAAATAAATAGGTACGTTACGAAGTGAAAACCCTTGTCTTATTTCTGACAAGGGTTTACATTGTTCCTGTAAGGGTTGTTCAAGATAAGATAAACAACCTATGTAATTGTTTAGCTGGAGGAGGCATAATAAATGGATATATCGAAAAAAGAAAAAATGAGTTTATTATTGAAGCAGCTGCAATTATCCGATGATTACATAGTAGACTATTTTCAAGATAGCTACCTAGATAAATTAGAAGTTTATAAAAATACAAAGACTTGGCATTTTTATATTTGTGTTGCGCGTATCTTACCAATTGATGTATATCAAGTTTTCTCGGTTAAATTGAAGGAGTCGTTCCAACAGATAGCAAATGTAGAGCTAACAGTGCTGGCAAATGAACAAGCTTGCGATAGTAATACGATTAGTGGTTATTGGAAACACTTTGTTACTTCAATGACGCAAATATCACCTGCTTATAAGGAGCTTGTACAAACTCAGAATCCAGAAGTTAACAATAATAAGATTATGTTAACTGCGAGAAATGATGCGGAAGCAAGTGCGCTCAAACGAAGATTAGAACCAGAGTTTAAAACATTTTGTTCGCGCGTTGGTGCACTTTCCTATAGTCTTGATATCCATGTAAAAGCAGATGCGATGGATATGCAGAAATTTAGAGAACAAAAAGCACTTGAGGATCAGCAGCTTGTTCAAAAGACCGTACAAGAGAAAGTGAAACGGGACAAGCAAAAAGACAGTGAAGATAATGGACCGTTCATGATTGGATATAATATTAAAGACGATGCGATTACGATGGAACAGATTCTGGAAGAGGAGCGTCGTATAACGGTACAAGGTTATATTTTCTCAGCAGAAGTACGCGAATTACGTTCTGGAAGAAGTCTTTTAATTATAAAGGCAACGGACTATACAGATTCATTACAAATAAAAATGTTCTCTAAAAACGATGAGGACGCAGCTAAATTTGCATCTGTTAAGAAAGGGATGTGGGTTAAAGCAAGAGGTAGTATTCAAACAGATATGTATACCAATGAACTTGCAATGATGGCTAATGATATCCATGAGATTAAGGTCGACGAACGGATGGATAATGCTCCTGCTGATGCAAAACGAGTTGAACTGCATGCGCATACGACGATGAGTCAAATGGATGCTGTTATTTCTCCAGAAACATTAGTTACACAGGCTGCAAAATGGGGACATCGTGCGGTTGCAATTACAGATCATGCTGGTGTGCAGGGATTCCCTGAAGCACATGCAGCAGGGAAGAAAAATAATATTAAAGTCCTTTATGGTGTTGAAGTGAACCTTGTTGATGATGGTGTGCCGATAGCATATAACGATTCGGACAGAGACTTGGAAAATGATACATTTGTAGTCTTTGATGTTGAAACAACAGGGCTATCAGCTGTTTACGATACCATAATTGAACTTGCAGCAGTGAAAATCCATAAAGGTGAAATTGTTGACCGATTTGAGGCATTTGCAAACCCACACCATCCGTTATCACAAACGACCATCGAATTAACTGGGATAACGGATGATATGGTCAAAGATGCACCAGAAGTCGAAGAGGTTTTAAAGGATTTCCATGCTTGGATGGGAGAAGATATACTCGTTGCCCATAATGCAAGCTTTGATATGGGGTTCTTAAACCAGGGACTGAAACGAATTAATTATGAAAAAGCGGTAAATCCGGTTATGGATACACTGGAGCTTGCTAGATTCCTTCTGCCCGAATTAAAGAATCACCGATTAAATACATTGTGTAAGCATTTGGATATTGAATTAACACAACATCACCGCGCTATCTACGATGCAGAAGCCACTGGTTACCTGCTCTGGAAGCTTGTTCAAAAATTGTTAGAAAAAGATATTCGAAATCACAATCAATTAAATAACCATATGGGAGAGGGTAATGCTTATCAGCGTTCTCGTCCATTTCACGCTACGCTTCTAGCTAAGACACAAGAGGGCCTGAAAAACTTATATAAACTTGTTTCCTATGCACATATTAATTATTTTTATCGAGTACCACGGATACCAAGATCACTTTTACAAAAGTTTCGCGAAGGGCTTATCGTCGGAACAGCATGTGATAAAGGTGAAGTTTTTGAAACAATGATGCAAAAATCTACGGAGGAAGCAGAAGAGGTTGCTGAGTTTTATGATTACATTGAAGTTCAGCCGCCAGCCAATTATGCTCATCTCGTGGAAAAAGATCTTGTGCAAAACGAGTCGCAGATTATTGATATAATTAAAAAGCTTGTTGATTTAGGAAACAGGATGAACAAAAAAGTTGTTGCAACAGGCAATGTGCATTATAGGGACGATCATGATAAATTATACCGGCAAATCTTAATTGCCTCACAGGCTGGTAATCCATTGAACAGACAAACGTTACCAGACACCCCTTTTCGAACAACAAATGATATGTTAGACTGCTTTAAGTTTCTTGGCGAAGAAGTAGCACGTGAAATTGTTGTGACCAATCCAAATGCATTGGCGGATGAGTTAGAGGACTTATCACCTGTGAAAGATGGTTTATTTACACCAACCATTGAGGGTGCAGAACAAGAAATGCGGGACCTCTGCTATACACGAGCGAAGAAAATATATGGGGAGCCTGCACCACAGATTGTAGTCGATCGACTTGAGAAAGAATTGGAAAGTATCATAGGGAATGGGTTCGCGGTTATTTACCTAATCTCCCATAAGCTAGTTAAGAAGTCTTTAGATGATGGCTATCTTGTTGGTTCGAGGGGATCTGTTGGATCGTCCTTTGTTGCAACAATGACAGAAATTACGGAGGTAAATCCACTTCCTGCCCATTATATTTGCGGAGAATGTCATTACAACGAATTTATTACAGATGGTTCTGTTGCAAGTGGATTCGATTTACCAGATAAGAACTGTCCGAAATGTGATACAGCATTGAAAAAAGATGGTCAGGATATACCGTTTGAAACATTCTTAGGATTTAAAGGTGATAAAGTTCCAGATATCGATTTAAACTTCTCCGGTGCATACCAGCCAAGGGCACATAACTATACGAAGGAACTATTCGGAGTCGATAACGTATATCGTGCTGGTACGATTGGTACAATTGCTGAAAAAACGGCCTATGGATATGTAAAAGGTTATGCTTCTGATAAACAGTTAGTTTATAAAAATGCAGAGGTGGACCGTCTTGTACAAGGATGTACTGGTGTAAAACGGACTACTGGACAGCATCCCGGCGGAATTATTGTAGTGCCAGATGACAAAGAAATTTACGATTTTACACCAATTCAATTTCCAGCAGATGATCGTAACAGTGAATGGCGAACAACGCATTTTGATTTCCATTCTATTCATGATAATTTGTTAAAACTAGATATTCTCGGACATGATGATCCAACAGTTATCCGTATGCTGCAAGATTTGAGCGGCATTGATCCAATGACGATTCCGACAGATGATGCTGAAGTAATGAAAATTTTCTCGGGAACAGAGTCACTTGGAGTCACACCACAACAAATTAATTGTAAGACTGGAACCCTCGGGGTACCTGAGTTTGGGACAAAATTTGTTAGGCAAATGCTTGAGGACACGAAGCCAAGTACTTTTGCCGAGTTGCTTATTATCTCAGGTCTATCACATGGTACGGATGTATGGTTGGGCAATGCTCAAGATCTGATTAATGATGGTATTTGTGAATTACCAGATGTTATTGGTTGCCGAGATGATATTATGGTTTATTTAATGCATAAAGGCTTGGAACCATCACTTGCATTTAATATTATGGAGTTTGTTCGTAAAGGAAAGGGACTCAAAGACGAATGGATTACCGAAATGAAGAAGCATAGTGTTCCGGACTGGTATATCGAGTCATGTAAAAAGATTAAATATATGTTCCCGAAAGCTCACGCAGCTGCATATGTACTAATGGCAGTTCGTATCGCGTATTTCAAAGTACACCATCCCATTCTGTTTTATGCTGCTTATTTTACAGTTCGTGCAGATGATTTTGAATTGGATACAATGATTAAAGGGTCTGAAGCAATTCGGAATCGGGTCGATGAGATTGTTGCTAAGGGGAATGATGCTGCACCAAAAGAAAAAAGTTTACTTACTGTATTAGAAATCTCTCTTGAGATGTGTGAGCGTGGTTTCTCATTCCAAAAAGTAGACCTTTATAAATCGAGTGCAACTGACTTTATTGTAGATGGGAACTCTTTACTTCCACCATTTAATGCAGTGGATGGACTAGGAACAAACGCTGCCTTAAATATAGTGAAAGCACGTGAAGAAGGGGAGTTTTTGTCAAAAGAGGATTTAAGAGAAAGAAGTAAAATCTCTAAAACAGTATTAGAATACCTTGATAATCATGGATGTCTTGAAGGAATGGAAGAAAAAAATCAGCTTTCTTTATTTTAGTCGTAAAGCAATGTAGTTATTCTTGCACAAGCTAAGACTTTATGCTATACTATTTTTTGGAAAGTAAGGATACGAACGGTCTAAAGAGTGGGTGCACACCCACTCTTTCTTCATATCTGATTATCCACCTGGACAATTCCCCTCGCCCCAATTTTAGGCAGGGGTTTTATATTGATTTGGATGTACACAGATGAATTTGGGGAAGATAGTTCATAATAAGTAATATAGTTACAGTTAATAAAGGAGGATGGAAATTGAGCTCCCAAGTAATTAAAACGACAGAAGAATTGGTACTCCCTATTGTTGAGGAAAAGGACCTTGAACTAGTAGATATCGAATATGTAAAAGAGGGTAAAAATTGGTTCCTTCGTGTATATATCGATAAAGCTGGCGGTGTTGATATTGCTGAATGCGGAGAAGTCTCTGAACAGTTAAGTGAAAAATTGGATGAAACAGACCCGATTAAAGAAGCATATTTCCTGGAAGTTTCCTCGCCTGGAGTGGAACGTCCGCTTAAAACGACAGAAGACTTTGAAAAAAATATCGGAAAGAATGTATTCGTCAAGTTATACGAGCCTATTGATGGGGAAAAACAATTTGAAGGTATTCTAAAAACCTTCCATGACAATATAGCTACGATTGAATACAAAGTAAAAACGCGTACAAAGCAGGTAGAAATATCATTTGACAAAATAGCAAAAGCTAGATTAGCGGTAACGTTCTAGTAAATGTTAAATAGCTTGTCAGGAAATCATTTACGTACAACGAAGGCTTTCGTTATCAGGCTTGGTAATCGGCCAAGTTTTCAACTAATTTAAAAGGGGGAAAAAACAGGTGAGCAATCAGTTGTTTGATGCGATTGATAATTTAGCAAAGGAAAAAGGAATTGAAAAGGAAATTTTAATGGAAGCATTGGAAGCCGCTTTGATTTCTGCATATAAGAAAAACTTTAAATCTGCTACAAATGTTCGAGTTGAACTTAATGAAGTATCAGGTAAAATGAGTGTTTACGCTAGAAAGACAGTCGTAGAAGAAGTGGAAGATACTCAGCTGGAAATTTCAGTTGACGAAGCAAGAAAAATTGACCCAAATTACGAGGTTGAAGATATTATTGAAGTAGAAGTAACACCGAAGGATTTCGGACGTATTGCTGCCCAAGCTGCAAAGCAAGTTGTTACACAACGAGTTAGGGAAGCAGAGAGAGGCGTCATCTTCTCTGAATATATTGACCGTGAAGAGGATGTTATGACGGGTATTATTCAACGGAAAGACGCACGATTTGTCTATGTTAATCTTGGCAAAATTGAAGCAAAGCTAGCAGAGGCTGAACAAATGCCAACAGAAGAATATCATGTACACGATCGTTTAAAAGTATTCGTTACGAAAGTAGAGAATACAAGCAAGGGACCACAAATTTATATTTCAAGATCACATCCTGGTCTTCTAACACGTTTGTTTGAAATGGAAGTACCAGAGATATTTGATGGAACAGTCGAAGTTAAATCGGTAGCCAGAGAAGCCGGTGACCGCTCTAAAATCTCCGTATATGCCGGTGACCCGGAAGTAGATCCGGTTGGTTCCTGTGTCGGCCAGCGCGGCCAGCGTGTGCAAGCAATTGTTGATGAATTAAAAGGAGAAAAAATCGATATTGTGGAGTGGTCAGAAGATCCAGTTGTCTATGTTTCGAACGCGCTTAGTCCTTCTAAGGTTATTAAAGTATTAGTTAATGAAGAAGAAAAATCTACAACTGTTATTGTACCTGATTACCAACTATCCCTGGCAATTGGGAAACGTGGTCAAAATGCGAGACTCGCTGCTAAGTTGACAGGCTGGAAAATCGACATTAAAAGTGAAACAGAAGCACGAGAAGAAGGTCTATTAAAAACGGAAACAGAAGAATCCTATTCTGACAATAATGAGGATTTGTTTGAATAAGGGGGACTCCAATATGGTGAAGAAAAGAAAAGCACCTGAAAGAAAATGTGTTGTCACTAATGAAACGAAACCGAAAAAGGATCTTATTCGGATTGTCCGAAACAAAGAAGGAGAGGTCTTTGTGGATCCCACTGGAAAGAAAAATGGTCGTGGCGCATACCTTTCGCGTAATTTGGATGTTGTTTTAAAAGCAGAGAAATCAAATATACTGAATCGAACGTTAAATACAGAAGTAAATCCGGCTATTTTCGAAGAACTGAAACAATTAATTGATGGTAAACCCAATGAAAAATAACTATTTAAATATGATTGGTCTTGCTTATCGTGCTGGAAAATGTTCTCTTGGAGAAGAAACGATTCTGAAAGATATTCGCTCCAATCGTGCAAAGCTTGTTATCATAGCTTCGGATATTGGGCCACAGACGAAAAAAAAGCTAACAGACAAATGTAATTACTATGAAGTACCTTATAGAATAGCAGATGATCGAGAAACATTGTCAAATGCTATTGGAAAATCCCACAGAGTGGCGATTGCAATCTTAGATACGGGATTTGCTGCGAAAATAAAATCGTTACTCGGGTAATCAAATTCGGGGGTGAACGTATGAGTAAAATACGTGTATATGAATATGCTAAACAAAATAATACGTCAAGCAAGGAAATAATCAACTATTTAACGAACTTAAATATAGAAGTGTCAAATCACATGTCAACGATTTCAGATGATACAGTTCGAAAATTAGATGAAAAATTCAATGCTAGTAAATCGAAGCAAGCTCAACCAGATGTGAAAAATTCGAAAAACAATCCAGGAAGTAATCAAGCGAAAAAGCACTCTAATCCATCGGCTAAACAAGGGAAAAATCATTCCCAGCCTAAAGGCCAGCAACAAAAGCAACAGCAAACGAATAAAAAGAAACAAAAAGGTCCAAGAAGAGGTAATCAGCCGGTTCAAAATGAACAAAAAGTTGTCATCAAAGAAACACCATCAAAAATTGTCTATAACGATACGCTGACAGTAAGTGAACTTGCATCTAAATTAAATAAAGAAGCTGCAGAAATTATTAAAAAGTTAATGTTTCTTGGCGTCATGGCAACAAAGAACCAGGACTTAGATGATGATGCAATCGAATTAATCTGTGGTGAATATAATGTAGAAGTAGAAAAAGAAATTATTTTAGAAGATACTGATTTTGATAAATATGTTGTGGAAGAAAAAGAAGAGGATCTAATTGAAAGACCAGCCGTTGTAACGATAATGGGTCACGTTGACCATGGAAAAACGACAACACTTGATTCAATCCGCCACACAAAAGTTACAGCAGGAGAAGCTGGTGGGATTACACAGCACATCGGTGCATACCAAGTTGAAACGAATGGGAAGAAAATCACATTCCTTGATACACCAGGTCACGCAGCGTTTACAAGCATGCGTTCCCGTGGAGCACAGGTTACAGATATTGCTATTCTTGTAGTAGCAGCAGATGATGGTGTTATGCCTCAAACTGTAGAAGCAATTAATCACGCAAAAGCTGCAGAGGTTCCAATTATTATTGCGGTAAATAAAATTGATAAAGAAGCGGCTAACCCGGATCGCGTGATGCAAGAGCTAACGGAATATGAATTGGTTCCTGAGGCTTGGGGCGGAGATACAATATTTGTTAATATTTCTGCAAAAAATAATCAAGGTATCGATGATTTACTAGAGATGATTCTACTCGTTGCCGAAGTAGAAGAGTTAAAAGCAAATCCAAAAGCAAATGCCTTTGGTACCGTTATTGATGCGCAATTAGATAAAGGTAGAGGATCTGTATCGACATTACTTGTTCAAAACGGAACTTTACGAGTAGGAGATGCAATTGTTGTTGGAAATACGTATGGACGTGTACGTGCAATGGTAAATGATATCGGTAAGCGTGTGAATGAAGTTGGTCCATCTACACCGGTTGAAATTACGGGACTGCATGATGTGCCACAGGCTGGAGATCAATTCCTTGTGTTTGACGATGAAAAGAAAGCACGTCAAATTGGGGAAGCTCGCCAGCAGCAACATTTGATTGCTAGCCGCGGCGAACAGTCAAAAGTTAGCTTGGATGATTTATTCGAACAAATTAAGCAAGGTGAAATGAAAGACTTGAATATTATTGTAAAAGCAGATGTACAAGGATCTGTTGAAGCACTAGCTTCCTCATTACGTAAAATTGAAGTCGAGGGTGTAAAAATTAAAATCATTCACACAGGTGTAGGGGCTATAACGGAATCCGATATTATTCTTGCATCTGCATCCAATGCAATTGTAATTGGGTTTAATGTTCGACCAGATGTTAATGCGAAAAAAGCAGCAGAATCAGAGAAAGTAGATATCCGTCTGCACCGTGTTATTTATAGTGCGATTGAAGAAATTGAAGCAGCGATGAAAGGTCTACTGGATCCTGAATTCGAAGAAAAAGTTATCGGACAGGCAGAAGTCCGAGAAACGTTTAAGGTTTCTAAAATTGGTACCATTGCAGGAAGCTATGTTACAGACGGTAAAATCACACGAGATGCAAGTGTAAGGATAATCCGTAATGGTGTTGTCCTCTATGAAGGAGAACTACTTGCGTTAAAACGTTTTAAAGACGATGTAAAAGAAGTTGCACAAAACTATGAGTGTGGAATTACAATTAAGAATTTCAATGATATTAAAGAAGGCGATATTATTGAAGCTTTCGTTATGGAGGAAATTGAGCGCAAATGATTGTCTATGCTGAAGTAGAGTGTATCATGTATGATGGGCATTCTCTAAAGGCTAAACGAACGATTATCAAAAAAGTGCTTGCAAAACTACAGAACAATTTTAATGTCGCTGTTACAGAATTGGATTACCATGACCTGTGGCAGCGAACAAAAATTGGTATTGTAACAATTTCTACAGATTATGTTCATGCAGAAAAAGTAATCCACGCTGCTCTTGGGACGATTGATGGATTTACCGAACTTGAACGTACGATTACCAATGTGGAAAGACTTTAAGAGTGAAACCCACTTTAAAGTCTCACGTTATTCTAGAGGTGAATAAAATGGCTGAATTAAGAGCAAACAGAATAGCTGAACAAATGAAAAAAGAATTAAGTGACATTCTAGCAAGAAAGATTAAAGATCCTAGAGTTGGTTTTGTTACAGTAACAGACGTAGAAGTAACGGGTGATCTCCAACAAGCAAAGGCTTTTATTTCTGTATTAGGTGATGAGAAACAAAAACAGGATACTTTGCTTGGTTTAGCAAAAGCAAAGGGATTTATCCGTTCTGAAATTGGTAGTCGCATTCGTCTACGTAAAACACCAGAACTTACATTTGAATTTGATGAAGCATTCGAGTATGGAAATCGAATTGATTCCATTTTAAAAGACTTAAATAAAGAATAATTCTCGAAATCTGACCTGTCCACTTAGAAACAGGTCAGATTTTCCCATATTCGAATACATACAAAGAAGTTAGTGGAGGCTAGTGCAGTGGAAGGCATTTTACCATTATGGAAGCCAAAAGGGTATACATCTCATGATTGTGTTATGAAATGTAGAAGGTATTTTAAAACAAAGAAAGTGGGTCACACAGGTACACTTGATCCAGAAGTGGAAGGCATATTACCAATTTGTATAGGACAAGGTACGAAAATTGTTCCCTTCCTTACGGATACAAAAAAAACGTATATTGCTGAAGTGAAGCTTGGGTTTGCAACAGACACAGAAGATGCGCACGGAAGCATCGTTGATCAAAAAGAAGTAATGGAATTTCCAGCTGAATCGATAATTAATCAGACACTTAAAGATTTTTCAGGTGAAATTACGCAAATCCCACCGATGTATTCTGCTGTAAAAGTGAATGGAAGAAAGCTATACGAGTATGCTCGAGCAAATGAAACAGTAGAACGTCCAAAGCGCAAAGTTACAATTTACGAAATTGAAAGACTGTCAATTGATCCGATAGCTCATACAATTCGTTTAAAAGTAGTTTGTTCTAAAGGAACGTACATTAGAACGCTTTGTGTTGATATTGGGGCAAAGCTTGGTTATCCTGCACATATGTCTGCACTTGTCCGAACTAAAACTGGGACATTTTCCGAGAAAAATGCAATTTCATTTGCTATGATAGAAGAGGCGGTTGAACAGAACGAACAGAATCGTTTGTTACACCCAATTATAGACGGACTTTCTCATTTGAATCGGCTATATGTTAATGAGGAGACGAAACGGAAAGTAATGAATGGACAAAAACTAGCTAAACCAAAGGATACTGAGCTCGAAGATCCTTTCGTCGTAATGCATCACAATGAATTATTAGCAATCTATCAACATCATCCTGATAAAGCTGAACAAATAAAACCTGTTCGCGTTTTCAGTGAAAGATCATAAAGTGCAGGTGAAAAAGTATGAGAACAATTGAATTAACCTACCCGCATACATTAGCGTTAGGGGAATTGCCGGAGACAGTTTGTGCAATTGGCTTTTTTGATGGTATTCACCGAGGACATCAACAAGTGATTCAAACAGCTGTCGATGAAGCGAAAGCTAGAAATATGGAAAGTGCTGTTATTACATTTCATCCACATCCGTCAGTCGTTTTAAAAAAGGGGACAGAGCGTGTACAATATATTACCCCGATGAAGGAAAAGCAGGAGTTATTGCAAAAGCTTCAGGTGGATCGGGTATATATTATTCAATTTAATCAAGAGCTATCAAAATTATCACCACAAGCTTTTATTGACCATTTTATTATAGGACTTAATATAAAACACCTAGTAGGTGGTTTTGATTATTCATTTGGTCATAAAGGGCAAGGTAATATGGAAAATATTGAAGAGTTTACTCGTGGACAATTCAGTTATACAATAATTGATAAAATAATATCCAATGATGAAAAGGTAAGCTCTACAAGAATCCGTAAATTACTGCAAAATGGGTTAGTAGATGAGGCAAATCATTTACTAGGCCACCCGCTGAAATTTAGTGGAATTGTGATTAAAGGGGCCCAAAGAGGACGAGAGCTAGGTTATCCTACAGCCAATTTGGAACTGCACGCAGAAGTGTTGCTGCCAAAACCCGGAATCTATGCTGTTTGTGTCATGTATAAGAATGAAGTATATGAAGGCATGGCGAGTATTGGTACGAACCCGACTTTTACAGCTGACAGGAAAGATTTATCAGTCGAGGTTAATATTTTCGATTATAGCAATGATCTATATGGCGAAGAATTACAGGTTGAATGGCATAAATATATTCGAGAAGAAGTGAAATTTGATAATGCTGAAGCATTAATTGCGCAGATAGAGCTAGACGAGAAGAATATTCGTGACTATTTTTCGGACTAATATTTATGAAAGAAACTAGCTTGAACACTTGATTTTTTCTTGCGGAAGCGTTATGCTTAGTAAGGTAAAACCATCCCTTGGCAAATCGTAACTCCGACGTTTGCTAGGAGACTGGGGTTATTATATTTTATTAGGAGGTGCGCCAAATGGCTATCACACAAGAACGTAAGAACGAGATTATTAATGAATACAAAGTTCACGAAACAGATACTGGTTCTCCAGAAGTACAAATTGCTGTACTAACGGAAGATATCAATGCGCTGAACGAACATTTACGTGTTCACAAAAAGGATCATCATTCACGTCGTGGTCTTTTGAAAATGGTTGGTAAACGTCGTAACTTGCTTACTTATCTACGTAACAAAGACGTTACTCGTTACCGTGAATTAATTAAAAAACTTGGCTTACGCCGATAATTTTAAAAAGCAGGAGAAATCCTGCTTTTTCTATTCATTCAAAGTTGTATTTTTACATGTCAAGCTACATGAATAGTAATAGTATATGTATAATAGGGTTTGGTTATATTTCTTAATTTACCTATTATTGACTATTTAGATTACATAAAGCTAAACATAGTATAAATAGGGATTCTTCTAGTATATCAAGTGCTTTCTCGCATTTGATTCCTTAACATCTTTAGTTTATTCTAAAGGAGGAAACCTATTTATAGGATGATATCTATTAATAATGCTTATAAGGAAAGTTGTATTGAAAGGAGCACTACGACTAATGGCTGAAGAAAAACAAGTCTTCTCTACTGAAATTTCTGGTAAGAAATTCACAGTAGAAATTGGAGAACTAGCAAAGCAAGCGAATGGTGCATGTATGGTTCATTATGGCGATACTTCGGTACTAGCTGTTGCCACTGCATCGAAAGAACCTAAGGATTTACCTTTTTTCCCTTTAACCGTTAACTATGAAGAACGATTATATGCGGTAGGTAAAATTCCAGGAGGATTTATTAAACGTGAGGGACGTCCGAGCGAGAAGGCAATCTTAGCATCTCGTTTAATTGACCGTCCAATTCGTCCACTTTTCCCAGATGGCTTCAGAAATGAAGTTCAAGTGATCAGTACAGTTATGAGTGTGGATCAAGATTGTTCATCTGAAATTGCAGCAATGGTTGGATCATCGATTGCACTAAGCGTTTCGAATATCCCGTTTGCTGAACCAATTGCAGGTGTTCATGTAGGTAGAGTAAATGGTGAATTTATTATTAATCCAACTGTTGAGCAAGAAGCGCAGAGCGACATTGAATTAACGGTTGCAGGTACAAAAGATGCGATCAACATGGTAGAGGCTGGGGCAAATGAAGTACCGGAAGAAGTAATGCTAGAGGCGATCATGTTTGGTCATGAGGAGATTAAACGTCTTGTTGCATTTCAAGAGCAAATCGTTAAAGCTGCTGGCGTAGAAAAATCAGAGATTACCTTATTTGAACTAGATGAAGCTCTGCAAGCCAAAATTGAAGCAGATGCAAAGGATAAGCTAATTGCTGCAATTCAAGTACAAGAAAAGCATGCAAGAGAAGATGCCATTAACGAAGTAAAACAAGAGGTGTTAGCGGCATATGAAGAGGCTGAGCCTGAGGAAATTAAACAGGTGAAGAACATTTTAGATAAAATGGTAAAGGAAGAAGTGCGTAGACTGATTACGAAAGAAAAAGTTCGTCCAGACGGTCGTAAGCCAGATGAAATTCGTCCGCTTTCTTCACGTATTCATGTCCTTCCAAGAACGCATGGTTCAGGATTGTTTACACGTGGACAAACCCAAGCGCTTAGTATTTGTACATTAGGAGCTTTAGGTGACGTACAAATCTTAGATGGTTTAGATCTAGAAGAGACGAAACGCTTTATGCATCATTATAACTTCCCACAATACAGCGTTGGAGAAACTGGCCCAATTAGAGGACCTGGTCGTCGTGAAATAGGTCATGGTGCATTAGGTGAACGAGCACTTGAAAAAGTTGTTCCTTCAGATAAAGATTTCCCTTATACGATTCGTCTCGTATCCGAGGTTTTAGAATCGAATGGTTCTACTTCCCAAGCAAGTATTTGTGCTAGTACGTTAGCGATGATGGATGCCGGTGTACCAATTAAGGCACCAGTTGCTGGAATTGCAATGGGACTTGTTAAATCAGGAGAAGACTACACAATTTTGACAGATATCCAAGGAATGGAAGACGCTTTGGGGGATATGGACTTTAAAGTTGCCGGAACAGCAGAAGGAATTACAGCATTGCAAATGGATATTAAAATTGAAGGCTTATCTAGAGAAATTTTAGAAGAAGCATTAACCCAAGCTAAAAAAGGACGTCTGCAAATTTTAGATTCCATGCTTGCTACAATCGGTGAACCAAAAACAGAGCTCTCTGAATTCGCGCCGAAAATTTTAACCATGTCTATTAACCCGAATAAAATCCGTGATGTTATTGGACCAAGCGGTAAGCAGATTAATCAAATTATTGATGAAACTGGTGTTAAAATTGATATCGAGCAAGACGGTAGTGTATTCATTTCATCTATAGATGCTTCTATGAATGAAAAAGCGAAAAAAATCATTGAAGATCTTGTTCGTGAGGTAGAAGTAGGTCAAATGTATTTAGGTACAGTTAAACGTATTGAAAAATTTGGTGCCTTTGTAGAGCTATTTAAAGGTAAAGATGGATTAGTCCATATATCTGAACTAGCGGAAGAACGTACCAATAAAGTCGAAGACGCCGTATCGATTGGTGATCAGATTATGGTAAAAGTAAAAGAAATTGATCGCCAAGGTCGAGTAAATCTTTCCCGTAAAGCTGTACTGCTAGAAGAAAAGGAAAGAGCAGAAAAAGCAAAATAAAGATAATTGTAAAAGAAGGAAGCTGAGATTTCAGTTTCTTTTTTTATATTCTAGCATTATTATTTGATGGATAGTGGTTAAACTAATAAGTACCTCACCACGTTAAGTGTACGCAAAAATAATGGCGATATGCTTCTTTCTATTTAAGAGTTCGCTTTTTCGAGATTTATTTTTTCATACTTGTCCCACTTTTGCATAGAAATGTAAGGGGAGGGGTGTCTATGAGAAGCTATCGTAAATATGTAAATCTTTGTGTCTTTTTATTAATTTTAGCGACAGCATTTCAAGTCGATTATAATCCATTTACTATAAATTTAGCTGCAATGGGATCTCAAGTGATTAACCAAAAAGATGCTTTATACCAGAAAATACAAGAAAAGAAAGAATTATATTCAGTGAAGCCACAAGATGCTTATATTGATCGAGTTTGGAAAAAAACTGCAGGTCGAAATGGTTTAGAAGTAAACATCGAAAAATCTTATGAAAAGATGAAAGAAACTGGAATATTCGATGAGTCAAAGCTCGTATTTGATCAAATATCTCCAGAAGTTAGCCTTATGGATCTCGATGGCTCGCCTATATATCGTGGTCATCCAGAGAAGGATATGGTGGCCTTTTTCATAAATGTGTCTTGGGGTGAAGAGCATATACCGGAAATGCTTCGCATATTGAAGGAAAATCAAGTTAAGGCTACTTTTTTTATTGAAGGTAAATGGGCACAACAGAATTCAGAAATCGTAAAGATGATAGATGAACAAGGTCATGTCATTGGTAACCATGCTTATAATCATCCTGATATGGCTAGACTTTCTAATCAAGCGATGATTGATCAAATAAGTCAAACAAACCAGATTCTAACTGCTATTACTGGTAAGAAGGCAAAATGGTTTGCCCCGCCTAGTGGAAGTTATAATGACCAAGTTGTCTATTCTGCAGAAGATTTAAATATGGAAACGATTCTCTGGACAGTGGATACGATTGATTGGAAGAATCCGTCAGTTTCTGTTATGATTAACCGGGTGAAGGATAAAATTCACCCTGGTGCTACAATATTGATGCACCCTACACCTGCCACAGCAAATGGATTAGAACAGCTAATTCAATTAGTAAGAGAAAGTGGTTACAGATTAGGAACAATTGACATGCTGCTTAGTGAAGAAAGGTAAGGCGTTGGTTTTCACGTTTTGGTGCTTAAACAGGGAAATGCCAAAGCGATAAATTAGTCCTGGAGTGTTATGATGTTTCGCTCCTTTGATAGATCTCGTTACTTTAGGAGGAAGAATATTGATAGATAAACACATTAGTAAAAATGGTGTGCGAATTGTGTTAGAAAAAATACCAGCAGTTCGTTCAGTTACGATTGGTATTTGGGTATTAACTGGTTCTAGAAATGAATCAGTTGAAAATAATGGGATATCCCATTTTTTAGAGCATATGTTTTTTAAAGGTACAATAACAAGAACTGCTCAAGACATCGCAGAAGCGTTTGATTCCATCGGCGGGCAAATAAATGCATTCACATCCAAAGAATATACGTGTTTTTATGCAAAAGTATTGGATACACATAAGGATTATGCGTTAGAAATTCTTGCAGATATGTTCTTCAATTCAACATTTGATGAAGCGGAAATGGAACGCGAGAAAAAAGTTGTATTTGAAGAAATCAAAATGTATGAAGATACGCCAGATGATATTGTCCATGATTTGTTGGCAAAGGCTTCTTATGGAGATCATCCATTAGGGTATTCCATTCTTGGGACAGAAGCACATTTAAAATCATTTAAGCCAGAAACATTAAGAGAGTATGTAAAACAACGCTACACTCCTGAAAATGTGGTGGTTTCCGTAGCGGGTAATGTGGATGATTCCTTCATTTATAAGATTGAGGATTACTTTGGTGCATATGAATCACCAGCAGAGAAAACAAAAATTTTAAAACCAGCATTCTATGCAAATTCTATTGAGCGCAATAAGGACACGGAGCAAGCACATCTTTGTTTCGGTTTTGAAGGGCTTCCATTAGGGGACGAACATATTTATAGCCTTATTATAATGAATAATGTACTTGGTGGAAGTATGAGCTCCAGATTATTCCAGGATGTCCGTGAAAAACAAGGATTAGCGTACTCTGTATTCTCTTATCATTCCACTTTCCTTGATAATGGTTTGCTTACAATTTATGCGGGTACTGGCAAGGAACAGCTTTCTTTATTAAAGGATACAATTAATCAAACAATGGAGATATTGATAAATAAAGGTTTAACCGATAAGGAACTACGAAACAGCAAAGAGCAATTAAAAGGCAGTTTAATGCTTGGTTTAGAGAGCACCAATAGTAGAATGTCAAGAAATGGCAGAAATGAATTGTTATTACAACGTCATCGCACACTAGATGAAATTATTCGTGAAATTGACGCAGTGAATCACGATTCTATTGGGAAAGTTATCAAAAAAATATTTAATAAACCAGCTTCAACTGCATTAATCGCACCTGCCAGTGTTCTTTAAGCTATTCGAACATGTGAGAATTTTTCTAAGCTATACATGAGACATAGTAAGCTACTATGAAACGTAAGATGTATTTACTTATTGAGCGAGAATTTTTGTGAATTTACGTCTTTCAAACGAGCATTTCCCCCGTGAGAGGAGGAATGCTCGTTTTTATTATAAACATACTGTGTAATGACAATAGAGTCATTAAAACTTTTTCTGTCCAATCCAGATTCTACTCACATTTTTCTTCCGTTATATTCTTTTATTATTAGTTGCCGTTTTCCACTAGATCGCCTAATCCCAGATAGAAAGAATGATGTTTTAAACATCTACATGATCATACATAGCTTGCTTCAAACAACATATATATGAAGTATAAAGGAAAAGGAGAAGGTGATTAGATGCGGTTTCGTGATATGGGTGATAAAGAAATAATCAATGTCAATGAGGGTACAAGATTAGGCATGCTTGGGCAGACAGATTTGGAAATCGATGAATCAACTGGACAGATAGAAGCATTTATTATTCCAAATTATAAGTGGTTTGGACTTGTAAAAGAAGGGGAAGAAACGAAGATCCGCTGGAACTCAATTAAGAAAATCGGAGAAGATATGATTATGATTGAAACAGATAAGCTAGAATAGTTAGTTGTGTTGCAAGAGCAGGTATCAAATAGATGATGCCTGTTTTTGTTTAGCGTACTGAGCAGCCGAAACAGCCACAAGGCACTAAAAGACGTAAAGAGACTTCTAATTATAACTTCTCTAAAACTGAGTGCTTGTGTTTCTATTCTTCTATCCATAGCTACCCTTACTCTATTGTATGCACGTGATAGAGCAAATAGAACCGATTAATCGAAAAAACTTGTATTTGTAATTTAAGACATATACTCTTAAACAAGCCGTAACCGCACATAATCCGTCCCCGTGGTACGATTACGTTACAGTAATTAAAACGAGGGGGACTACATAATGAAAAAGATAGTAGCTCTAATTATTGGTTTAATTATTACAGGTGTAACTGCGACAACAGTGTCGGCAGCAACTGATTATGAAGTTAAAAAAGGAGATAACCTTTGGACAATAGCACATCATAACAATACGACTGTAGAAAAATTAAAGGATATTAATGAATTGGATTCTTCGCTGATTCATCCAAAGCAAATGTTAAAGTTGGATGAGGCAGAACCAGAATATTACATCGTAGAAAAAGGAGATAGTTTGGGTGAAATTAGTAGAGGTTATGGTGATGATGTTACAGTTGAAAATTTGAAGGCATGGAATAATCTTAATTCAGATTTAATCATCATTGGGCAGCAGTTGGTTGTTAATGATGCTAGTGAGTTGAACACGGAACAAGTGGCAGCCGAACAAGCAAATGCCGATTCAACAATTGAAATGAAAGAGGCAGAATCAGTGCCAGAGAATGAAACAGAAGAGGCAACGGAAGATGAAGTTGTAACGCTGGAAGCAGAAGAAGAGGTCAATTCTACCGCTGAATCCGAATCAACACAGCCGAATGGCAAAACAATTTCAGTTGAAGCAACTGCTTACACTGCATATTGCTCTGGATGCTCAGGAATTACAGCTACAGGTATTGATTTAAAAGCAAATCCTTATGAGAAGGTGATTGCGGTTGATCCAAATGTTATTCCACTCGGTACGAAGGTTTTCGTAGAAGGTTATGGTCATGCAGTAGCTGCTGACACTGGAGGAGCAATAAAAGGTAATAAAATAGATATTCATGTACCTACAAAGGATCAAGCGTATAACTGGGGAAGAAAAGTAGTGGAAGTAACGATTTTGGAATGATTAGAGAATAACATACAAAAGAGAGCTTTCCATAACATAGAAGGAAATTAAGCTGTTAGAAAAGGTTTGAAATAAAGGTGTAGACAGATATCGTATAAGGATATCTGTCTTTTTGCTTTCTTTTTTTATTCAGACAATCACTCTCACTGCGAGTTCACATAAGCTATAAAGAAAATGAAAACAGGAAGTATGTCTGGAGGGTCTATATAATAATGAGTCAATTTATAGCTGTAATTGGCGGAGACGCACGCTATTTAGAATTAATCAGGCAACTAAAGACATTACCTGATACCACTTTGATGTTAGTTGGCTTTGATAAACTGGAACAGGGATTTACAGGATCAAATCAAATGGACTTTGAAGAACTCGAACCGTCTAAGTTAGATGCAATTATATTACCAATAACTGGTACAGATATGTCCGGAAATATCGAAACTGTATTTTCAGATAAACAGATCCAAATAGAAAAGTCGTGGTTTAAGAAATTAAAAAGCAATACCCTGGTTTTTACCGGAATAACAAATGAGTATTTAACTTCAGCTACAACGGCGGCAAATATTGATTTGGTACCGTTACTGGATAGGGATGACGTAGCAATTTATAATTCAATACCTACAGCAGAAGGTGCAATAATGATGGCCTTTGAAGAAACAGATTATACAATCCACTCGTCACGTGTTGTTGTAGTCGGGTTCGGCAGGGTTGGGAATACAGTGGCAAATAAGTTTTCAGCTTTGGGAGCGAAGGTTTCGGTATGTGCAAGAAGTATTAGAGATTTAGCTAGAATCACCGAAATGGGATTACATGCGATTCCGTTGGAAAAGCTTTCTGATCATACCCATGACTGTGATTTACTTATTAATACAATTCCAGCCCCGATTGTAACGAAGGATGTAATCCAAAATTTGCCGCCAAATGGAATTATCATCGATTTAGCATCCAAACCTGGTGGAACGGATTTTGATTTTGCAGAAAAACGTGGAATCAAAGCAATTCTAGCGAGAAGCTTACCTGGAATTGTTGCCCCAAGAACAGCTGGGAAAATACTTGCGGATGTTATAACACAGATTCTTGATGAAACGAGGGAGTCCGAATGAGTTTAGCAGGGAAACGAATTGGATTCGGTTTAACTGGATCCCATCATACACATAGTCAGGTTTTCCCGCAGATTGAGAAGCTCATCGAGGAGCAGGCAGAAGTTATTCCAATTGTATCCTACACGGTTCAAACCACCGATACGAAATTTGGTAAAGCAACAGAGCATATTGAAAGACTTGAGGCTATCACAGGGAAAAAAGTAGTCAAAACAATTCCGGAAGCTGAGCCGTTTGGACCGAAAAATCCGCTTGATTGTATGGTAATCGCACCACTTACAGGAAATTCGTTAAGTAAGCTTTCGAATGCATTAACTGATAACCCAGTTTTAATGGCAGCTAAGTCAACAATGAGAAATCAAAATCCGGTTTTACTCGGTGTAACGACCAATGATGCACTTGGGTTAAATGGGATAAACTTAATGCGGCTATTAAACAGTAAATATATTTATTTTATTCCCTTTGGTCAAGATGACCCGTTTAAAAAACCAAACTCATTAGCAGCTAAATTAGATTACCTTGTAGATAGTGTGAAATACGCATTAAACGGAAAACAACTTCAACCACTTATTATTCCTTATATGGATGAAAATATGGTAAAATAAAATGCTATAAGATAAAAAAGATATATTCGATTTTGGAGGGAGTTATTGTAAATGGTACAGAAAACAGCATTTAATGTCGCAGTAGTAGGAGCAACAGGGGCAGTAGGACAGAAAATCATGCAATTATTAGAGGAGAAAAATTTCCCAATCAATAGAATTAAATTGCTCTCATCTAAAAGGTCTGCAGGTAAAAAGGTAGTATTTAACAATAATGAGGTTACAATTGAAGAAGCGAAGCCGGAAAGTTTTGAAGATGTGGATATTGCTTTATTCTCAGCTGGAGGCTCAATATCCAAGGCGCTTGCACCAGAAGCAGTTAAGCGTGGGGCAGTTGTAATTGATAATACAAGTGCATTTCGAATGGAAGAAAATGTGCCACTTGTTGTGCCGGAAGTAAACAATGAAGATATAGCGAAGCATAACGGAATTATTGCTAATCCGAATTGTTCAACTATTCAAATGGTTGCTGCATTAAAGCCGATAAAGGATGCTTATGGAATTAATCGTATTATTGTTTCTACGTATCAAGCAGTATCGGGTGCAGGAGCGCAAGCGGTTGAAGAGCTAAAGACTCAATCGGCACAATACCTGAATGATGAAAAAATGGAAGCAAACTTACTTCCTGTTTCAGGTGATGAGAGACATTATCCAATTGCATTTAATGCTCTGCCTCAAATCGATATATTCGAAGAGAATGGGTATACGTTTGAAGAAATGAAGATGATTAATGAAACAAAAAAAATTCTGCATGATACGGAACTATCTGTAGCTGCTACATGTGTAAGGCTTCCATTCTTTACCTCCCATGCAGAAAGTATTTATATAGAAATCGAGCAAGAGAATGTTCGTGTTGAGGATATTTGGAAACAACTTGAGAATGCTGATGGAGTGGAACTTGAAGACAATCCCAAAACACAGACATATCCAACACCGTTAAGTGCTGCAGATAAAGAAGAGGTCTTTGTTGGCCGCGTTCGTAAAGATATCGATAATGCCAAAGGATTCCATCTTTGGGTCGTATCTGACAATCTTCTTAAAGGCGCTGCTCTTAACACGGTTCAAATTGCCCAATCTTTAATAAAAAATAATTGGCTTTAAGAGGTCATAATTTCAATGTTTAAATCGAAATCAATTGAGGGAATCTGTATGTAAATACAGTTCCTTCTGTTTATGACCTCCTAAGTATCCGGTATTTGGTAATAATAGAGGTGTGATCATGCAAATATTGGTTCAAAAATTTGGCGGAACTTCTGTTCAATCAGAAGAAAATAGAGAGTATGTAATGAAACATATTAAAGAGGCTTTAATAAAAGGTTATAAATTAGTTGTTGTTGTTTCCGCTTTAGGAAGAAAGCCGGATCCATATGCTACAGATACGCTATTAGGGCTAGTTGATTACCCGCGTAATCAAAACTCCGCCCGAGAATTGGATCTCCTAATGTCTTGTGGAGAAATAATTTCTGCTGTTGTACTTTCAAATGAGCTTCAAAAATTCAGCATATCAGCAACTGCATTAACTGGATCACAAGCAGGCTTTTTAACGTCAGAGGATTTCAATAAAGCACGTATTAAAGAAGTAAATCCAACACGTATTTTAAAAGAATTTGAAACGCATGATGTTGTTGTTGTTGCAGGCTTTCAAGGTCAAAGCTATGCTGGTGAGATTACAACGATTGGTCGTGGGGGCAGCGATACAACTGCAGCTGCACTAGGAGTCGCACTTGATGCAGAGCGAATTGAGATTTTTACTGACGTAAATGGCATTATGACTGCAGATCCCCGTGTAGTTAAGAGCGCACGTCAACTTAAAATCGTCACATATACGGAGATATGTAATTTAGCATATCAAGGTGCAAAGGTTATTCATCCCCGCGCAGTGGAAATCGCGATGCAAGGGAAAATTCCGATGCGAATAAGATCAACGTACTCTGAAGATCTAGGCACGTTGGTTACTTCATCAAGAGTACTTGAAATGGGTGTAGATATACCAGATCGAATGATTACTGGAATTGCTCATATGTCCTCCATTACACAAATCAAAGTAAAAACAAAGGAATCAGCCTATCGATTACAGTCTGAAGTCTTTAAGTCAATGGCTGAAGCAGGTATTTCAGTTGATTTTATCAATATATCTCCAACAGGTGTTGTTTACACGGTTCCTGAAGCACTAACTGAGAAAGCTGTTCATATCTTGGAAGTATTAGGATTCTACCCAGAAGTAACAGAGGGTTGTGCGAAAGTCTCGGCTGTTGGGGCAGGAATGACGGGTGTTCCAGGAGTAGCTTCTAAAATCGTTCAGGCTTTAACGAATTCAGGTGTTCAAATATTACAGTCCGCCGATAGCCATACAACCATTTGGGTTCTTGTGCATCAAGTTGATTTAATTACAGCTGTAAATGCACTACATGATGTATTTGAGCTAAGTCATATAAATGAACTCCAAAGATAGAGAAGATACCAAATTTAGATAAGAAAGGTGATCGATCATTCATGAATTTTGGCGAAGTATTGACGGCGATGGTCACTCCGTTTGATAAAAATGGGCAAATTGATTTTGCGCAGACGAACGTATTGATTGATTATTTAATCGATAATGGGACTGATGCACTTGTAATAGCAGGAACGACTGGAGAATCACCCACACTGCGTACAGAAGAAAAAATTAATCTGTTTAAGTATGTCGTGAAGAAGGTGGATAGGCGAGTACCTGTTATTGCTGGAACAGGGAGCAATAGCACAGAGGCATCCATTGATTTGACAAAAAAGGCAGATGAATGTGGTGTTGACGGGATCATGCTTGTTACACCTTATTATAATAAGCCTGATCAACGCGGAATGTATACACATTTCTCTGCAATTGCCCAGGAAACGAATTTGCCTATAATGCTTTATAATATACCAGGACGTTCAGTGGTAAATTTAACTGCAGAAACTGTTATTAATTTAAGTCAAATTGACAATATCGTATCCATGAAAGAAGCAAGTGGAGATCTTGATCAAGTTGCGGAAATTATTGAACATACACCGAATGATTTCAGTGTGTACAGTGGAGACGACGGATTAACGATACCAATGTTGGCAATTGGTGCTGATGGAGTCGTTTCAGTTGCTTCCCATGTTATTGGTAATGAAATGCAGACAATGGTTCAGCAATTTAAAAATGGTCAGGTTCAGGAAGCGGCAGCGCTACATCGTGAATTGCTCCCGATTATGAACGGGCTTTTTACAGCGCCAAGCCCCAGCCCTGTTAAAGCAGCACTGCAATTGAAAGGAATCGAAACTGGCGGTGTACGTATGCCACTAGTTCCTTTAACAGATGAAGAGATAAGTAAGTTGAAGCTTCTATTAGATAAATAACAATACCGGCTATGGTTTTAGCCGGTATTTTTTGTATGTTTACGTTCATACTACCTTTATAGGTGAGTTTTTAAAAAGGAGTGTTCGTAAATGAATAACAATCCAGAAGAAAATGAAAATCAAGAGGACAAGCCCAATGCATCGTCGATTGTTGAGAAAATCCAACAGTTAGGTCAATCTAATATTCCACAAGCACCTGATTCAAATATTCACGTTCTGTCAATCATTGGTCAAGTAGAAGGACATATCCAGCTGCCGCCGCAAAATAAGACAACTAAATATGAACATTTATTACCACAGCTTATTGCTATTGAACAAAATCCAAAAATTGAAGGATTAATTATTTTGCTGAATACAGTAGGGGGAGATGTTGAGGCAGGGCTTGCTCTCGCTGAAATGATTGCTTCGATTTCAAAACCAACGGTATCGATTGTACTTGGCGGTGGCCATTCGATTGGCGTACCGATAGCAGTAGCCACAGACTATTCCTTTATTGTTCCAACGGCTACGATGACGATTCATCCAGTTCGGTTAACTGGCTTAGTTATTGGAGTACCACAAACCTTCGAATATCTAGATAAAATGCAAGAAAGGGTCATCCAATTTGTCGTCCAGCATTCAAACATAAAGGAAGAGAAATTTAAAGATCTTATGTTTGCAAAAGGTAATTTAACGAGAGATATTGGTACAAATGTAGTTGGAAAAGACGCTGTAGAATACGGATTAATTGATCAGGTCGGTGGTGTAAAAGATGCCATGAGTAAATTAACAGCGTTTATTGGAACTAATAATGGTGCAGAAGGCGGTGTCATACAATGATATTGTATACGCCATTAGCTCAACATGATATCTTTCCAGTAGAACAAGGAGGATTTTCAAATGTGGAGCATATCACATACGATGGAAGAATGATATATGCTATAAAAACGAAGGATGGCTCTTATCAAATTCAGCAGCTTGTTTCAACTGATCCACAAGATTATTTGCGGAAAGAATTTTCTCCTGGCAGTATTCTTTCATAAACATGCTATTGAAATTTAAACCCTAATATGCGAAGTAGGACTTAGCCTATCTTCTAGAGCGAATATTATATGATAGGAAATAGTCTCCACTGAATGAGGTTCTACTTTTATGGTATAATTAAGTTATTCAGTAAACCCTTGCCATTTTGTTGGTGAGGGTTTACTATTCATATATGTTGGAGTAGATAGAGGTGAAAAAATGGCGAAAAAGAGAAAGCGAAAAAGCACTAAAAAAACGAGGTCTATGCGGTTGGAACTTTTAGGTCTGCTGTTTATCTTTTTATCCATCTTCGGGAGTGGAGCAAGTGCAATAAGCGATGGTGCAATACCTGGATGGATGGAGCATTTCTTCCAATTCTTTCTTGGAATTTGGTATTTTGTTGC
Source organism: Oceanobacillus sp. FSL W7-1304 (assembly GCF_037969805.1). Classification (NCBI taxonomy): domain Bacteria; kingdom Bacillati; phylum Bacillota; class Bacilli; order Caryophanales; family Bacillaceae; genus Oceanobacillus; species Oceanobacillus sp. FSL W7-1304. The sequence continues at coordinate 236,406 of NZ_CP150211.1, forward strand.
ATCTGTTTTTCTGTTTATTACTGGTGTTCTGCTACTAGTTAAACGAAAATATCCGAATTTCTGGAGTAGGAAAATGGTAGGTTTTTATATTCTATTTGCTGGTATTCTACTATTGTCACATATACAAACGGTTGAGAGTTTACTAGTAACAGCTGGAAATGTGTCCATTATCGGAACAACTTGGAATAATTTCTTAGACTATGTTAGTGGTGCCGGTACTGTGGTGCAAACGGGCGGAGGAATGATAGGAGCAGTCATTTTTACATTTTGTAATTTTTTATTTTCATTAGCTGGCTCAAAAATCGTTGCTGTTTTTTCTATATTAATTGGTCTTATATTTATTACCGATATATCCGTTGGCGACTTATTTTCTAAACTCTTTTCGAGAATGAAAAAGAGTGCTGAGAATCAGTTTGTCAAATGGAAGGATGTTCGAGCAGCGAAAAAGCAGCAGAAGGAAGAACGGAAACTACAGGACGAAGCGGTTATAGAAACAATACAGCACGAAGAACCAGTAATTAATGATTTTACAGATATTGCCTATGCCGCAGACAATACGGAAAAAGAGCCTGCTCATGAAGCACCAGTAGCAGAAGAAAAAGCGAAAAAGAAAGAAGTGGACGAAGCGGACGACGTTCCGGAAATGGCACTGACAGAAACAGAAAACCCAGAATATATATTGCCATCTCCTAATTTACTGGCTGATCCAGCTCATAATTCACAGCAAAAGGAAAAGTCACAAATACAAGCTACTGTTCGAAAGCTGGAACAAACATTTAAAAGTTTTGGTGTTAAGGCTAGAATTACAAAAGTTCATGTAGGTCCAGCTGTCACAAAATATGAGGTATATCCAGAAGCTGGTGTTAAGGTAAGTAAAATTGTTAGTCTTCATGATGACCTAGCACTAGCACTGGCAGCGAAGGATATACGGATTGAAGCACCAATTCCCGGAAAATCCGCAGTTGGAATCGAAGTGCCGAACCAAGAGATTGCCATGGTATCATTACGAGAAGTGCTCGATAAAACGTGGAATAATAAATCTTCCAAACTACTTTATGCATTAGGTAGAGACATATCTGGTGAGGCTGTAGTAGGGGAATTAAACAAGATGCCCCATCTGTTAATTGCAGGTGCAACTGGTAGCGGGAAAAGTGTTTGCGTTAACGGAATTATTACGAGTATCCTGATGCGTACAAAACCACATGAAGTTAAAATGATGATGATTGATCCAAAGAAAGTAGAATTGAATGTTTATAATGGTATTCCGCATCTATTGGCTCCAGTAGTAACAGATCCTAAAAAGGCATCAAGAGCATTAAAAAAGGTCGTTTCTGAAATGGAAAGAAGATATGATTTATTTTCTGACACCGGGACACGTAATATTGAAGGATATAACGAATATATTCGCAAATATAATGTAGGATCAGATGAAACACAGCCACAACTTCCTTACATTGTAGTTCTCGTAGATGAGCTTGCCGATTTAATGATGGTCGCTTCAAATGATGTGGAAGATTCGATTACCCGATTGGCTCAAATGGCTCGTGCGGCAGGTATTCATTTAATAATTGCCACACAGCGTCCATCGGTTGATGTCATTACTGGTGTGATTAAAGCGAATATCCCGTCACGGATTGCATTTAGTGTTTCTTCTCAAACGGATTCAAGGACGATCCTTGACTCGGGGGGAGCCGAGAAACTGCTTGGTAGGGGGGACATGTTGTTTATGCCCGTAGGCTCCTCTAAACCAACCCGTGTACAGGGTGCATTTTTGTCCGACGAAGAAGTAGAAAGAGTTGTGGACCATTGTATTGAACAGCAAAAAGCTTCTTATCAAGAAGAGATGATTCCAGAGGATACAAATGATGCAGTAGAAGAAGTAGATGATGAATTATATGAAGATGCGGTACAAATGATTATTGAAATGCAAAGTGCTAGTGTCTCTATGCTGCAACGAAGGTTCCGAATTGGATATACCCGTGCAGCACGATTGATTGATGCGATGGAAGCACGCGGTATTGTTGGACCGTACGAAGGAAGTAAGCCTAGAACTGTGTTAGTTTCGCAGGTAACGGAGGAAAAAACGATGTAGCGTTCTATTAGTATCAATCCGAACGTCGCTAATCGAGCACTTCTGCTATTGTGTTAGCTCCTAGCAAAAAACCAAAATTGTATAAATAAGTAACCACGTATTTTTTATTAATAAGACAGGTGAAGAGTAAACTCACCTGTCTTATTTTAATAGTGACGAAGAAAACTCTTACCTGCGCGGACTTCGTTAAAAAACTTGTTGAAAACTAAGTTCCCTTGTCACAATTTGTTGATTTTTTTAAGGAATTTATCCTATTTCTATTTATTTATTTAATTAATAGTGGTAAGATAAATGACGGACAAATAGTCATACGTCAGAGGTCAGATCTCTTGGATTGCAGTTAGAGGAAAGAGGGGATTTTGTGTCGATTAAAACGGATTCAAGGCACCTATATTTACAAGTCATCGACGAAATTACAAAAGATATTGAGAATGGCAAGTATAGAGAAAAAGAAAAGCTGCCATCAGAATATCAATTGTCAAAACAATTAGGCGTTTCAAGAGCTACGTTAAGAGAGGCTCTTCGCATTCTTGAAGAAGACAATGTGGTAACGCGAAGACATGGAGTGGGTACCTTTGTAAATTCGAAACCAATTTTTTCATCAGGTATTGAGGAGCTAAGTAGTGTTACTCAAATGATTGAGCAATCCGGTAAAATTGCTGGTTCACAATATTTGTCTACAGAATTAATTGAAGCAACAGATGAAGATAAAGCAAAATTTTCCCCAGGAAAAGTGAATACTCTGGCTAAAATTGAAAGAGTCCGTACAGCTGATAATAAGCCCGTCGTTTTTTGTATTGATAAGGTACCGGAAAACTTAATACCGTTGGATCGAGTGCATGAAGTAGATTCTATCTTTGAACTTTTAGAAAATTATGCAAGTAAACGAATTGCATACGCAGTTACATACATCGAACCAATCAGCTATCATGACCGAATATACAGTATTTTAGACTGTGTACCAGATCAATCACTTCTATTGCTGAGACAGATTCACTATACAAGCAAAGATGAAGCCATCCTATATTCAGCCAATTATTTTCGTTCAGATGTTTTTAGTTTTCATGTCCTTAGAAAAAGGGTGTGACTTAAAAAACTGAATTTTTAGGAGGTGATGGGTGAAAATAGGAAAGGGTTTGCAGTGATTTTTTGTTCAACTTTAGTTTTACCTATCTCAACTAATTTAGGGGGCATTAAAATGAAGAATCGTAAGTTTATTCTATTGTTTGCTTTATTGCTTAGTTTTGGAATCGTTTTAGCAGCATGTGGAAGCGGTTCAAACGAGGACGATACAACCGCTTCAGACGATAACAATGATAATGCAGATAATACAGCAACTGAAGAAGATTACAGTATCGCAATGGTAACAGACCAGGGTGGAGTAGATGATAAATCATTTAACCAATCTGCATGGGAAGGTATCCAGGCATGGGGAGAAGAGAATGGTCTATCGCAAGGTAACGGATTTGACTATGCACAATCCGCTTCAAAAGCAGATTTTATGCCGAACATTACTCGTCTGGTTCGTGATGAGTACAACTTAATATTTGGTACAGGTTTCCTTTTGAAAGAGGATATTCAAAAAGCAGCAGAACAATTTCCAGAAACGTATTTTGCAATCGTAGATGATATGGTAGAAGCTCCAAATGCAGTAAGTGTTACATTTAAAGAGCATGAAGGTTCTTTCTTAGCTGGTGTTGCAGCTGCTAATAAAACAAATACAAATAAACTAGGATTTGTTGGTGGAATTGATTCACCTCTAATCAAAAAATTTGAAACAGGCTTTATTGCAGGTGTAAAATCTGTAAACCCTGATATTGAAGTTGATGTTCAATATGCTGAAACATTTGACGATGCTGCAAAAGGGAAATTAATTGCATCCAATATGTACAGCAACGATGTTGACGTAATTTATCATGCATCTGGTGGAACTGGAAACGGTGTGTTTAACCAGGCAAAAGATATTAAACAAAATGACCCGGACCGTGAAATATGGGTGATCGGTGTTGATGCTGACCAGCATGAAGAAGGTAAAATTGGCGACCATAATGTAACATTAACTTCCATGGTTAAACGTGTTGATGTTGCTGTTCAAGATGTTGCTAAAATGCTGCAAGCAGGTGAATTCCCTGGTGGGGAACACTTAGAATTTGGAATTGAAGAAGATGGAATTTCCATTGCTGAAACAAATACAGATGCATATACAGAAGATATCAAAAATGCTGTTAACGAATGGCAAGAAAAGATTCTTAGTGGGGATATAAAAGTACCTCAAACAAGTGAAGAATTGGATTCATTCATTGAAGCACTTTAAGTTTCTGTTCAAAAGGGAGGATAAAAAGGACCGAGAAGTTCGAGGAGGCGTAGTTTTGAGTACCGGGCTTCCCCAGGATGTGGTGACTTCTGTGTTGTCCACAGGACGTGGACGGTTTTAACAGAAGTTCATTGAATCCCTTGATACGTGAGGAACGGAAAACAAGCTAACGAGCTTCCGCAGGATGTGGTGACTTCGATGTTCGACACAGGACGTGTCGGTATTTAATCGATGGTCTACTGTTCTCGACGTGTCATTTTTACCGGACTTTTTGAACCTCTTTTAATAAATAGTGAAGAAGGCTAATCGCTTTTAGCCTTCTTCAATCATGTTAAGTAAGATCTTCAACTAAAGAGGATTAGAAACAGTAGTCCTTTTTATTTGATGATTTTATAACAACTAACTATGCAGTCAAGATGATGTGGTTAATAAAGGGGTGAAGACCAGTGGAATATGTAATTGAAATGTTGAATATACGTAAGGAATTTCCTGGAATCGTAGCAAATGATAATATTACAATTCAGCTTAAGCCAGGTGAAATTCATGCACTGTTAGGAGAAAATGGAGCTGGAAAATCCACGTTGATGAATGTTTTATTTGGTTTGTACCAACCAGAGCAAGGAGAAATTCGGGTCAAAGGAAAGAAGGCAAATATTACAAATCCGAATATTGCAAATGATCTTGGTATTGGAATGGTCCATCAGCATTTTATGCTAGTTGAACCATTTACCGTTACACAAAACATTGTTCTTGGTAATGAGCCAACCAAAAAAACAGGTGTTATTAATGTCGAGAAAGCAAGAGAGGACATTAAAGAAATTTCTGACCGGTATGGTCTAAAGGTCGATCCAGATGCAAAGATAAGTGATATTTCAGTCGGAATGCAACAGCGCGTGGAAATTTTAAAGACACTGTATCGTGGTGCAGACGTACTCATCTTTGATGAACCAACTGCAGTATTAACACCTCAAGAAATTAATGAATTAATGGAAATTATGCGTTCACTTATTAAGGAAGGTAAATCTATTATTCTCATAACACACAAACTCAAAGAAATAATGGAAGTTTGTGATAGATGTACAGTTATTCGTAAAGGAAAAGGGATTGGCACTGTTAATGTTGCCCAGACAAATACGAATGAATTAGCATCCCTCATGGTTGGTAGAGAGGTACATTTTAAGACGGAGAAGCAGCAGGCGGAACCGAAAGATACCGTTTTAACAATCGAAAATCTAGTTGTAAAAGATTCAAGAAAAGTAGATTTAGTAAAAGGACTAAACCTTGAATTACGTGGTGGAGAAATAGTCGGGATTGCCGGAGTTGATGGCAATGGGCAGTCAGAACTGATTGAGGCAATAACAGGATTGCGTCAAGCAGTTTCAGGGAGAATTAAGCTTAAAAATAAAAATATTACGAATAAGAGTCCAAGAAAGGTAACAGAAAGTGGAGTTGGTCACATTCCGCAGGACAGACATCGCTTTGGACTTGTATTGGATTATTCCATTGGTGAGAATATCGTTTTGCAAACATACTATAAGAAGCCTTATTCCAAAGCAAAAGTATTGAATTATAAAGCGATCTATGAGAAAGCAGAAAGTATTATTAAAGAATACGATGTTCGTACGCCAAGTGTCTACACAAAGGCCCGAGCGCTGTCTGGAGGGAATCAGCAAAAAGCAATTATTGGCCGAGAAGTGGATCGGTCACCAGATTTATTAATTGCTGCACAGCCAACAAGAGGTCTAGATGTAGGTGCTATTGAGTTTATTCATAAAAAATTGATTGAAGAACGTGACAAAGGAAAAGCAGTTTTATTAATTTCGTTTGAACTAGATGAAATTTTGAATGTTAGTGACCGAATTGCTGTTATGTTTGATGGAAAAATAGTTGCTGAAGTGACGCCAGAAGAAACGACTGAACAAGAGCTTGGTTTGTTGATGGCAGGAAGTCAGGTTAAGGAAGGTGATTCAAATGCCATCCAATAAATTATTTGCGCTGCTCGTCCCAATAGTTTCCGTTTTAATGGGTTTGATTGCTGGTGCAATCATTATGCTAGTATCTGGATTTAGTCCAATTGATGGCTATACTGCATTATGGAATGGTGCATTTGGAGATTCATATACAATCGGTGAAACAATTAGAAGGTCAGCTCCGTACATCCTTACAGGATTATCGATTGCATTCGCATTTCGCACTGGGTTGTTTAATATAGGTGCAGAGGGTCAGGTACTTGTAGGCTGGCTAGCAGCAGTATGGGTAGGTATAACAATTGATGCACCAATGTATATTCATTTGCCGCTTGCTGTTCTTGCTGCAGCTGTTGCTGGTGGATTATGGGCATTTGTCCCAGGTATTTTAAAAGCAAAACTTGGTGTTCATGAAGTAATCGTAACAATCATGATGAATTATATTGCTTTATTTACGACGAATGAAATTATAAGAAAAGTATTAACAAGTGGACAAACAACAACAGATTCGATTGCGCCGTCAGCATCGCTCGCTTCCGAGTGGATGCAAAGTATTACGTTTTATTCCCGTCTTCATTATGGAATTTTAATTGCATTATTTGCGGCAGCTATTATGTGGTTTATTATTCAACGAACAACAATTGGTTATGAACTGAAATCGGTTGGATTTAATCAGCACGCATCACGGTACGCTGGTATGAATGTAAGTAAAAATATTGTATTATCGATGGTTATTGCAGGTATGTTTGCAGGCTTAGCAGGTGCAATGGAGGGACTAGGTACTTACGGAAACATGTCCGTAACGGCAGGATTTTCTAATTTAGGTTTTGATGGAATCGCTGTTGCGCTTCTAGGGGCTAACACTGCGATTGGGGTTGTTTTTGCAGCATTTTTGTTTGGTGCACTAAAAGAGGGTGCAGGGGAAATGCCAACAGGAGCTGGAATTCCAACAGAGCTTGTAGATATTATTATCGCACTAATCATCTTCTTTGTGGCATCAAGTTACATTATTAGATGGGTAATCGTTCGCTTTAAAAAGGAGGGGAAATAAATGATTGAAATATTGCAATCTGTTATCCCTACAGCGTTATTTTATTCAGCTCCTTTAATTTTAACGGCATTAGGCGGCGTTTTTAGTGAACGTTCTGGTGTTGTAAATATTGGTCTTGAAGGTTTAATGGTGATGGGTGCATTTGTAGGAATTGTTTTTAATTTAACTTTTTCGGATGTACTGGGATCCTGGACACCATGGGTTTCCATCCTTGTAGCAATGGTTGTTTCAGCTATATTCTCGATTATTCACGCGGTAGCTTCCGTTTCTTTCCATGCTAGCCAAGTAGTAAGTGGTGTAGCAATTAATATGCTCGCACTAGGTATAGGGGTATATTTAACAAAACAATGGTATGGTAAAGGGCAAACAGATATGGTTGCTCAACCATTTTATACTACAGATATCCCATTACTATCAAAGATTCCAGTTATTGGGTCAATCTTTTTCCAAGGAATTTATATTACATCGTATTTGGCTATTATCTTAGCTTTCGTTGCTTGGTTTGTGCTGTACAAAACACCATTTGGTTTGAGACTGCGTGCAGTGGGAGAACATCCAATGGCAGCTGATACAAATGGAATTAATGTAAGCAGAATGCGTTATATCGCTGTTATTCTTTCTGGGGCGCTTGGAGGATTAGGTGGTTCTGTATTTGCACTAACAATTGCATCCAATTTCTCACATTCTACAATTGTTGGCCAAGGATTTATGGCACTTGCAGCTGTTATATTCGGTAAATGGCACCCTCTTGGAGCCATGGGTGCAGCGTTATTCTTTGGTTTTGCCCAAAGCTTGAGTGTTATCGGATCAAATATTCCGCTTCTGCAGGACGTACCACAAATATTCCTGTTAATCGCTCCATATGTGTTAACAATTCTTGCTTTAGCAGGATTTATTGGGCGAGCAGATGCACCTCGAGCAAATGGAGAGCCATACATTAAAGGTAGCAGATAATTATAGATGGACAATCCTGGACTGACTTGCTTATAATAGCAAGTCAGTTTTTTTTGCCGTATAATGGATGACAAATGGTAAATTTGTGCAAGATATTTGTGGTGATATAAGAATAAGTACTATCGGAGGTTGCCTATGGATACAATTCAAGAAAAGCGCTTGGACGAACAAGGTCTTAAGCTTCATTTTATTCAAACGAAGAAGTTTAAAACGATTAATATCATAGTAAAATTAAAATCAAAATTGGATAAGGAGACGATTACAAAGCGAGCGTTGCTTCCTTATATTCTGAAGCAAGGAACAAAGACTTATCCAGATAGAAGTGCTTTGCAGTTAAAGCTGGATGATTTATATGGTGCAGTATTAACTGCTGATGGTGGTAAAAAGGGAGAAAATCATATTATCTCCGTTCGCCTTGAGTTTGCAAACGAAAAATTTATTCCGGATGCATCAAACGTAATGGATGAAGCAGTTCAATTACTTAGTGAAGTGCTATTTCATCCGAATACAGGTGCAACTGGATTTGATGATGCCGTTTTCAAACGAGAAGTCGGTACATTAAAACAAAAAATAAGTGCAATACAAGATGATAAAATGAGTTACGCTAATATGCGACTTATTGATGAGATGTGTAAGGAAGAAGCGTATCAATTACACGTACATGGTTATGAAGAAGATTTAAACAACCTAACCAATGATGATTTGTTCAACTATTATCAGCACATGCTTGAACAAGATGAGATGGATATTTATGTTCTTGGAGATTTTGTTGAGGAAAAAGTAAAGCATTTAATCATGGATACGATGCAAAGGACGGAGCAGCAGGGTACAAAAGAAGCTGATCCAGCAGCTAAAAATTCGGTGATTGAGCAGAATGAAATAATCGAAAAGCAAAAAGTTCAACAAGCAAAATTGCATATTGGTTTTCGTACGAATACGACATACCAAGATGAAGCTTATTTTGCCTTGCAGGTTTTTAATGGATTGTTCGGCGGTTTTCCAAGCTCAAAATTATTTATTAATGTTAGAGAAAAAAATAGTCTTGCCTACTATGCATCATCAAGATTAGAAAGTCATAAAGGACTGTTGTTTGTTTTTAGTGGCATTGCGCCAGACGACTTTGAAAAAGCAAGGGATATTATTCGTTTGCAAGTGCAAGCAATGAAGGACGGCGACTTTACAGAGCAAGAACTAAATGAGACAAAAGATTTAATTGTTAATCAGTTAAAGGAAACAATGGATCATCCACAAGGTTTAATCGAAATACTGTACCAGCAAGTTATTGGAAATCGCCAAATGACACCAGCAGAATTGCTTGAAGGCATTCAGAATGTCACGAAAGACGAGGTCGTTCATGTGGCCAGCAAAATAGAAGAGGATACTGTGTACCTATTAACGAGTGAAGGAGGAGAACAAGGTGAATAAAGAAACCTATGAAAGTATTGGAGAGACACTTTATTCAGAAAAACTGGATAATGGCTTGACCGTGTTCTTATTACCTAAACCAGAAATGACAAAATCATTTGGCATTTTTTCCACGAATTATGGATCGATTGACCAAACCTTTGTCCCTTTAGGAGAATCTGCTGAAGTTACCGTACCAGAGGGGGTAGCACATTTTTTAGAGCATAAGCTTTTTGAAAAAGAAGACAGAGATGTTTTTGCTGATTTTGGAAAACAAGGAGCATCGCCAAATGCCTATACATCATTCACAAAGACTGCTTATTTATTTTCAGCTACAAGCCAAATCGAGAAAAATGTAGAAACATTAATCGACTTTGTTCAGGATCCATACTTTTCTGATCAATCAGTGGAAAAGGAAAAGGGGATTATCGCACAGGAGATTAAAATGTATGATGATCAACCAGATTGGCAGGCATTTATGGGAACAATTAAAAGTATGTTTCAGAATCATCCCGTAAAAATTGATATTGCAGGAACGGTAGATTCCATTACTTCTATTACAAAAGATGATCTATATACGTGCTACCATACGTTTTATCATCCGGAAAATATGACATTATTTGTTGTAGGTAATTTTGAAGTAGAGCGGATGATGGAAATGATTACATCAAATCAAAAGAATAAATCTTTTGAGAAGATGGCTGAGTTGAAGCGCGACTTTCCTGAGGAGCCCAAGGAAGTTGCGATGAAAGAAAATACGATTCATATGCCTGTATCCATTCCAAAGTGTACAATTGGGATAAAAGACTCTAATTCCGAATTGGAAAAAGAGGAATTTTTAAGAAAAGATCTATTAAGCGGTATGATTTTAAGTCATTTCTTTTCTACTGGTGGAGATTTTTATCAGGAATTGTATAAAGCAGATCTGATCGATGACAGCTTTTATTTTGAAACAAATCTTGAGAGAAATTTTGGGTATTCAATGATTGGTGGTAATACAGCTAAGCCAGAAGAATTTGCTGCTAAAATAAAAGAGCAATTATTATCAACAAAAAATTATGCGTTAACGGTTGAAGTGTTTGAACGAATGAAGAAGAAAAAAATCGGTCAATTGCTGCGTGCAATGAATTCTCTTGAGTTTATTGCAAATAAATATATCCAATACCATACAATGGGAATTAATTTGTTTGAAATTATTCCTGCAATTCAGGCGCTATCATTGGATGATGCACAGGCCTTTTTAAATGAGTGGATTGCTGAGGAACGTTTAGCCGTTTGTACGATAAGTGCATCATAAGGACAAGGAGAGACAATGGGGAAAAATATACTAATTATCGGAGCAAGCGGTGATATTGGCTACGCAATTGCAGAACGTCTAGCTCAAGATGGGTATCAATTATTGTTACATTATCATAAAAATAGATCTGGCATTGATCTGCTACGGAAACGATTAGCTAATGAGTCAGTGCTTGCTGTGATCCAAGCTGATTTAAGTAATCAAGATGAAATTAAGCATTTCCTAACGAAGCTAGTACTCCCGGTTGATGGAATTATCTTTGCAGGTGGTATTGCCTATTACGGATTATTGCAACATACTTCTGAAGAGGCTATGGATGCGATGTTAGCATTACATGTGAAAGCACCTTGGATGATTACCAAACATCTCTTGCCTCCAATGATAACGAGCAGAAAAGGGAATATCATCATGATTACATCGATATGGGGGAATGTTGGTGCTAGTTACGAAGTCATCTATTCGTCTGTTAAAGGTGCACAAAATAGCTTTGTAAAAGCCTTGGCGAAGGAAGTAGCGCCTTCTGGTATTTCTGTTAATGGGATAAGTCCAGGTTATATTGAAACGAAAATGAATAGTCATTTATCGGAGGAAGAAAGGCAAGCTATTATTGATGAAATTCCGATGAGCCGAGCCGGGCTGCCCAGTGAGATAGCTCATACTGTTAGTTTTTTGCTGGATGATCGATCAACTTATATTCAGGGAGAAATTATTAATATGAACGGAGGCTGGTAGAGCTGTTTTTATATGATGCTCAAATATCAACCGACAGAATGTTATACTTTTGATCTTATTGTTTGTGCTTTGCTTGTATAAATTATGCCAACCTTCATATACTATGCAAGATATTATGAATGGAGGAGGCTCATCAATGTCAGTATTAGATAATTTTGATACATGGAAAGGTTTTTTAGCTAATCGAATTCAGCAAGCGCAGCAGCAAGGAATGGATCAGCAAACGATGTCAACGGTTGCTGCTGAGGTAGGCGATTATCTAGCCCAAAGTGTTGAAGCTAAAAACAGCGAAGAAGCAGTTCTAAAAGAACTATGGAACGCTGCATCTGAGCAAGAACAGCAAGCCATTGCAAATATAATGATTAAGCTTGTCCAAAAACAGTAATAGTAAGAGTTGCAAACGTTATATTATAAAAAGCTATATAGACTTCTATATGGCTTTTTTGTGTATAAGCTAAAAATTATATGAAAACTATGGTAATTGCTATTTAGAAAAAATGAAAATAATGTTATATTACTTATAGAGGTTGGAAAGTTTAAACCACTGTGGTATATCATGCTAAAAAGTTTTAACAGTGTCATTATTGTGGAATATTAGTAATAAACTATTAAAGCGAGCTATCAATTGCTTAATATAAATAAAGTATGTAAAATAAAGGGGCTTATGATGGATAGAACAGAATGGTACCTTGAATATGAAATTCAAATTAACCGTCCTGGTTTACTGGGTGATATTTCTTCTTTATTAGGAATGCTTTCGATTAATATTATTACAATAAATGGTGTGGAGAACGCTCGCAGAGGAATGCTGCTCTTATCGAAGCATGATGAAAATATAATGCGGTTAAAGTCCATTCTGCAAACAATGGATACGATTAAATTATTTAAATTACGGAAACCTAAGCTTAAAGATAAAATGGCAGTTCGTCATGGGAAATATATACACACTGATAACGATGATAGAAAAACGATTCGCTTTGTCCGAGATGAGCTGGGACTTCTTGTTGATTTTATGGCTGAACTCTATAAGCAAGATGGTCATAAACTAATCGGAATTCGCGGTATGCCACGGGTTGGCAAGACGGAATCGATTGTGGCTGCAAGTGTTTGTGCAAGTAAACGCTGGTTGTTTGTATCAAGTACAATGATTAAACAGACGGTTCGTAATCAATTAATTGAAGGAGAGTATAATCAAGATAATATTTATATTATTGACGGGGTTCTCTCCAAAAGAATGGCAAATGAGAAGCATTGGCAATTAATTCGCGAAATCATGCAGTTACCATCGGTTAAAGTAGTAGAACATCCAGATGTATTTGTGCAGTCTACCGAGTACAGTATGGATGATTTTGATTATATTATTGAGTTACGCACAGATGTAGATGAAGAGATTACATATGAACCGGTAGAACAAGATCGGTTCAGCAGTAATAATGGCTTTTCGATGTTTGATTTCTAAAAGTTCATGTTTAAAAAAGAGGATTATAAGGATCGAGAGGTTTGTGGGTCATAGTTTTTTGCCAGGCTTCCACAGGACTTGTCGGTACCTAGTCGAATTCCTCTGCTCTCGATGAGTCATTTTTACCGGACTTTTTGAACTACCTATAAAATGGAAGGTGTTATATATGGATGTAGGGGCGAAGCTGAAAGAGGCGCGTCTTGCTAGTGGATTATCTCTGGATAGTTTACAGGAAACGACAAAAATTCAAAAAAGATATTTAGTGGCAATCGAGGAAGGGAATCTGCATATTTTACCTGGTAAGTTCTATGCAAGAGCATTTATTAAGGAATATGCAAATGCAGTCGGACTGAATCCGAACGAATTAGTAGAAGAACATAAAGAAGAAATTCCTAGTACAGAAGAAGAAAACGTACAATATACAAGAATGCAGCGGACAAGGAAAGAAAATCAGACGGAGAAATCATCCGGTGGCATATCTTCATTAATTCCAACTATAATAGTGGTCTTATTGATTGTCGGTATTGTCTTTGTTGCTTGGTGGTTTATTCGAGAAAACATGGCTGGGGATTCAACGAATCCTGTAGAGGAACCGGATGATAATGTTATTATTACGAATCCAAATGATACTGGAACAGGCAATGACGGTGCTGAAGATGAAGCAGATGGTTCAGATGAAAATACAAACGATGAAGAAAATGAAGATGAAACGCAAGAAGAATCAAATGAACAATCAGACCCTGAGTTTACGGTTACAGAGGAAGGAACTGGTTCTCAACCTGTTTCTACAATTGAAATGGCGAATGCTGGCGAAAAGGTAATCATTACATTGGAGTCTGCTGACCCTGAACATCATACATGGTTAGAAATCAGAGAAGAAGGTGGGGAAGCTTTCTATAATAGTAGTTTTTCTGCTGATGAATCACCGGTAGAAATTGATATCAGTGATGCCGAGACAATCTCATTTAATGTTGGGTATGCTCCTGCTTTAAAAATTTCTATTAATGGTGTTGAGCTGGAGTATCCTGTTGATGCTGGGCAGTATGTACACCAACGCTTGAATTTAAGTATTACGCGTTAACTATAGCATTTATGTTTTATATGGTGGATCGTTGTAGAAACTGAATACCATAGATAAAGTGAAACTTCATAATGTAGATTGTCTACTGCATGTAAGTTGAACAGATTCAGGAATTTATGGGCTGTTTATACCACAAGGGTATTACAGCCCGTTAATGTGTGATAAAACCCTTCCCTTTACCTATGAGGAAGGGTTTTTATATCATTTTTGAGTTAGGAAGTCCATAAGTGCAACTGAGACATTGGCCTAAAAATCCTGTACTCAAAAGTATAAGGGCTGCTAAGAAAGCAAAGATTGCTTACGTAAGAATCCCTTTAACGAATGCCAAGTTTTCAATCAATCAATTTTAAAAAATTAGGAGGAAACAAACAAATGAATTTACCAAATCGACTCACATTATCACGTATTATGATGATACCCATTTTTATACTTTTACTCAGCTTACCTTTGGATTGGGGTACTTGGGACATCGGTGCGGCAGACTTACCTATAGCACATTTTATTGCTGCATTGATTTTTATTATCGCAGCAGGAACCGATTGGATAGATGGTTATTATGCTAGAAAATTTAATTTAGTTACCAATCTAGGTAAGTTTATGGATCCCTTAGCAGACAAATTACTTGTTTCAGCTGCGCTTATTTTGTTAATTGAAATGGGATTAGCTCCTGCATGGGTTGTTATCATTATTATAAGCAGGGAATTTGCAGTAACTGGACTACGCCTTGTAGCTGCAGGTGAAGGAATTGTACTTGCTGCAGGAAAAATGGGTAAATTGAAAACAGCTACACAAATGATTGCAATCGCAGTTTTATTGCTGCATAACTTCCCGTTTGCTTATATTGACTTTCCGTTTGGTATAATTATGTTATATATCGCATTGTTCTTTACAGTAGTTTCTGGTATTGATTATTTCGTCAAAAATTGGCATGTGATGAAGGAGTCGAACAAATGAAACAATTGAAGGCTGAAATTGTAGCAGTTGGGACAGAGTTGTTGCTTGGGCAGATCGCGAATACGAATGCACAATGGTTATCTCAGCAACTGGCACAGTATGGGATTAATGTCTATAATCATGCTGTCGTGGGTGATAATTTAAACCGTGTTGAAGAGGCTTTTTTGCAAGCGCAAAATAGATCCGATATTATTATCGTTACTGGTGGGCTCGGTCCAACCGATGATGATTTAACAAGAGAGGCATTCCAGCAAATAAGTAAGCTGGAAATGGTGGAGCATAAAGCAACACTTGATAAAATTGAAAGGTATTTTAAAAATCATACTTCAAAGATGACTCCAAACAATCGCAAGCAAGCACGAATTTTTAAGGGGTGCACTGTATTGGAAAATAATGCAGGAATGGCACCGGGCATGAAAGTAGAACTGGAAGGAAGGGTATGGTTTTTCCTTCCTGGAGTTCCAAGGGAAATGAAACGGATTACAACGGACGAAATTGTGCCGTTTTTACGTGATTTGACTGGTGATGAGCAGATGATAAAATCATTAGTGCTGAAATTTATAGGTATTGGTGAGTCAACACTGGAACATGAATTAAAAGATCTAATTATTGCCCAGAGTAATCCTACTATCGCTCCCCTTGCTCAGGATGATGGCGTCGTTATTCGATTAACCGCAAAAGGGGCATCAGAGAAGCAGCTTGATGAACTGCTCGGAAAAACAAAAGAGCAGATTTTAGCAAGGGTTGGAGGTCACTTCTTTGGAGAAAATGATCAAACAATCGAGCAAGTCATTGTAGAGTTACTTCTGAAACAAAATAAAAAAATGGCAGCTGCTGAAAGTTTAACTGGAGGGATGTTTACAGAAAAAATCATATCTGTTAGCGGCGCTTCTCGTGTGTGTTCAGGTGGACTTGTTTGCTATGATACAGCAATCAAACGAAATATACTTGGTGTCACTGAGCAAACCATTCAGGAAAAAGGGACTGTAAGCGAAGCGTGTGCCTATGAGATGGCAGAACAGATCCGAATCAAGTTTGCTTCCCGGATTGGCATTGGTTTTACAGGAGTAGCCGGACCAGATGAAATGGAAGGTCAGCCAGTAGGAAAAGTGTATATTGCTATTTCTGATAAAAATGGCTACAAAAAAGTAGAGTCATTTTTATTCAATGGCGCACGTTCTGCAGTCCGCAAAAGGGCTTGTTTAAAGGGGTTAGAACTTTTGTTTAATTACTTAAAATCATAATTTAGACCAGCCTATACAATAAAAAATAATATTTAAGCGATTCAATACTATTAAAACTACGAATCTTGGATAATTTTTACTTCGAAAATATAAGAACATCTATTCGTTTTTTACTTGGCAAATACCGAAAAAACATGTATGATGAATATAGATAAATCAAGGAGGTAGTTTCGTTGAGTGATAGAAAACAAGCTTTAGATATGGCTTTGAGACAAATAGAGAAACAATTTGGTAAAGGCTCCATTATGAAACTAGGTGAAAATGAAGCTCAGAAAATAGCAACGATACCTAGTGGATCGTTGGCATTGGATGTTGCACTAGGTATTGGTGGATATCCTAGAGGAAGAGTTATTGAAATATATGGTCCGGAATCATCAGGTAAAACAACTGTGGCACTGCATGCAATCGCTGAGGCGCAAAAGCAGGGTGGACAAGCTGCGTTTATTGATGCCGAGCATGCATTAGATCCCATTTATGCGAGAGCCTTAGGTGTAAATATTGATGAGTTGCTTTTATCACAGCCTGACACGGGTGAGCAAGCACTAGAAATTGCTGAAGCACTTGTACGAAGTGGTGCTGTAGATATTATCGTTGTTGACTCGGTAGCGGCCCTCGTACCAAAAGCAGAAATCGAAGGAGACATGGGAGACGCACATGTTGGATTACAGGCGCGACTAATGTCACAAGCATTAAGAAAGCTTTCTGGAGCAATTAATAAATCAAAAACAACAGCTATTTTCATTAACCAAATTCGTGAAAAAGTTGGGGTTATGTTCGGAAACCCAGAGACAACACCAGGTGGACGTGCACTTAAATTCTATTCTTCTGTTCGTTTAGAAGTACGTCGTGCAGAAACGCTAAAAGCTGGAAATGATGCGGTTGGGAATAGAGCTAGAATTAAAGTTGTTAAAAATAAAGTCGCTCCGCCATTCAAACAAGCCGAAGTCGACATTATGTATGGTAAGGGAATTTCGAAAGAAGGAGAAATTCTTGATATCGGTTCTGAGTTGGATGTTGTGCTTAAGAGTGGTGCATGGTATTCCTACAAGGGAGAAAGACTAGGTCAGGGCCGTGAAAACTCGAAGCAATTCCTATTAGAAAACGAACCAATCATGAATGAAATTCATGGTGAAATTCGTAAGCACTATAACCTGGATGATGACGGTACAGAAGCAGAAGGAAAAGCAAGTGACAGCAAGGAAACAACTGAGCAGGAAACTTTGGATATGTAAGCATATAAAACCTTGATCGGTTGCTTATCGCATGATCAAGGTTTTTCAATTTGTAAATTATAAATGTTGAATGTTGTGGACAGCATAGCTACTGCAACAGCTATGTCCAGCGCCTAGCGAGACTTCTCTAACCTTGGTACGTCCCTATTCGAGCGCTTCCGCTTTTATTCTTTTGTAGGTTCAAGCGAAAAATAGTACAGCTTAAATATACTGATTTATTCATAATTTCAAAGACTAAAACCACAATCTGGAAAGTTTTTATACATATAGTTGTGGGTTTTCTTGACATTAGCTGTTTTCACAATTAAAATTAAAGATGTATAATTTTATAATTCTATTATAAAGTTACTTTAATGTTTAATGCATTCAGAATGTTACATGCCGACAATATGAATTGTACAATTTTATAGCAATAGGAGGTGAAATCATGGACATTATTCTTTTAATCATCTCCATTTTGCTTGCTCTGATCGTCGGTATTGTTGTTGGTTATCTGATACGTAAATCTATTGCAGAAGCTAAAATTTCCAGTGCGGAAACCTTCGCAAAACAAAAGATGGAAGAAGCTCGCAGAAATGCAGATGCGATTAAAAAAGAAGCGCTTCTTGAAGCAAAGGATGAAAATCACAAGCTTCGTCAGCAGACAGAAGAAGAGTTACGTGAGCGACGTTCCGAAGCTCAAAAACAGGAAAACCGTCTGATGCAAAAAGAAGAAAACCTGGACAGAAAAAGTGAAACATTAGACAAGCGTGAATTAATGTTAGAGAAGAAAGAACAATCTTTAACAGACAGACAACAACAAATTGAAGAAATGGAAAGCAAAGTGGAAGCTATGAAACAAGAGCAGCAAACTGAGCTTGAGCGCATTTCAGGATATACAACTGACCAGGCTAGGCAGATTATTTTAGAACGAATCGAAAAAGAAACGAAACACGAAGCTGCTGTAATGATTAAGGAAGCTGAAAATCGAGCGAAAGAAGAGTCGGATAAGAAGGCGAAAAGTCTCCTATCTTTAGCTTTACAGCGCTGTGCTGCTGATCATGTTGCAGAGACAACCGTTTCTGTCGTAAACCTTCCGAATGATGAAATGAAAGGTCGTATTATTGGACGAGAAGGTCGTAACATACGGACTTTAGAAACGTTAACAGGTATTGATTTGATTATTGATGATACACCTGAAGCGGTTATATTATCTGGTTTCGATCCAATCAGGCGAGAAACTGCTCGAATGGCACTAGAAAAGCTGGTGCAGGATGGTCGAATTCATCCTGCGAGAATCGAAGAGATGGTGGAGAAGGCCAGACGGGAAGTTGACGAATATATACGCGAAGTTGGAGAAGAGACAACGTTTGAAGTTGGAATACATGGGTTACATCCAGATCTAGTTAAAATACTCGGTCGTCTAAAATATCGTACAAGCTATGGGCAAAATGTGCTGAAACACTCAACAGAGGTTGCTTACTTATCTGGATTGCTTGCTGCAGAACTTGGCGAGGACGTGACGTTAGCAAAAAGGGCTGGATTACTTCATGATATTGGAAAGGCAATTGATCATGAGGTGGAAGGCAGTCATGTTGAGATAGGAAAAGAGCTAGCAATCAAGTACAAAGAGCACGAGGTTGTCATTAATTCGATTGCATCCCATCATGGAGATGAAGAAGCTACTTCAGTTATTGCGGTCCTGGTAGCCGCAGCCGATGCATTATCTGCTGCAAGACCAGGTGCAAGAAGTGAGACACTTGAAAATTATATCAAGCGTTTAGAAAAGCTTGAGGAAATTTCGGAGTCCTTTGAAGGAGTAGAGAAATCATTCGCTATCCAGGCTGGTAGAGAAATTCGAATTATGGTAAGACCTGATGAAATTGATGATATTGAATCTGTTCGCGTAGCACGTGATATACGAAAACGGATAGAATCAGAACTCGATTATCCTGGTCACATTAAAGTGACTGTTATTCGGGAAACAAGAGCAGTTGAATATGCGAAGTAAGAAGAGCACAGACATCCTAAATGGTGTCTGTGCTCTTTTGCATGTTAGGTGCTATATATCTTTATTAACAGCCAACTGGAATGAATTTGGAATCTGGCTCGTGAAACTCATGCTTATCGTTGATGGAAAATAAACTTATTAGACGATTGCCCCTTCGTGCTATCTTTTGACAATCAGCTTGCAATATGAAAAACTTATACTATTATAAACGATAGGATGATAGAACGATGAGAATACTATTTATTGGTGATGTTGTTGGTTCACCAGGGCGTGATATGGTGCAAGAATATTTACCTCGATTGAAGGAAAAATATCGCCCAAATATGACAATTATCAACGGCGAAAATGCTGCTTCTGGTAAGGGGATAACAGAAAAGATTTATAAACAATTCTTAGAATGGGGAGCTCAAGTAATTACGCTGGGTAACCATACGTGGGACAAAAAAGAAATCTTTGAATTTATTGATGATGCGAAATATATGATTCGTCCAGCTAACTTTCCAGAAAATAATCCAGGAAAAGGGATTGTGTATATTAATATAAATGGAAAAGAAGTAGCTGTTATTAATCTTCAAGGACGGACCTTTCTTCCGGCAATTGATGATCCATTTCAAAAAGCAGATCTATTAATCGAAGAAGCTAAAAAAAGAACGAATCTTATTTTTGTTGATTTTCATGGAGAAGCAACAAGTGAAAAACAAGCAATGGGCTGGTATTTAGACGGGAGAGTAAGCGCAGTAGTTGGAACACACACACATACGCAAACTGCGGACGAACGTATTTTACTAGGTGGAACAGCATATATATCAGATGTCGGGATGACGGGTCCTTATGATGGGATTTTAGGGGTGGATCGTGAAGCTGTGTTGAAACGGTTTTTAACATCATTACCAGTGCGTTTTGAAATTACAAAGTCGGGTAGAACACAATTAAATGGAATTGTGGTTACAATTGATGATAATTCGGGTAAAGCAACTAAGATAGAACGAATTATCATCAATGACGATCACCCATTCTTCGGTTGATTCATTGAATTCTTCTAACTTAGATACATTATAGGGAATAAGCTAACATCTCCACGAATATAGTAGCAATATAACTACAATAGCGCATGAAGGAGGTACTAGTAATGGAAGTATTAAAAGTTTCAGCTAAATCAAATCCAAATTCAGTAGCAGGCGCACTTGCGAATGTCTTAAGGGAGCGCGGCACAGCGGAAATTCAGGCGATAGGTGCGGGAGCACTTAATCAATCTGTGAAAGCAGTAGCCATTGCAAGAGGGTTTGTCGCACCAAGCGGAGTGGATTTAATTTGTATCCCTGCATTTACGGATATTTTAATTGACAATGAAGAACGCACGGCCATTAAGTTAATTGTTGAACCAAGATAATGTGACGAATTTGGCAACCTTCCTATTATCGTAGGAAGGTTTTTATTTGCTCTCTAGTTAGAAGTATTGTTAAATTTAGTTAGAAGCTTTATACTTTACTATTGTATACCTATACATAATGTGAAATTGACCTGAAAGGAGTTTCTTGATGAACGAAGAACAACGAAAACAACAAGCTCAAATTATACCAATAGATAATAACATAGAACGAATTAAAAATACGTCAAGTGATGAAATGATCTCAAAATATTTCCAGACAAGTTATGAACCACAATCTCCGGATATTAAAAAGGCAAGAAAGCGTCGGAATGAAGACGTTCAAATTCATTATGATTTTGCTATTCCAGAAGATGTAGCTACTATTGGAAAAGGAAAGAAGTTTTTAATTCGCACCTATGGTTGTCAAATGAATGAACATGATACAGAAGTGATGGCTGGTATTTTAACTGAAATGGGTTATGAACCTACATCCGATACAAACGATGCTGACATTATTTTGTTAAACACATGTGCCATTCGTGAAAATGCAGAGAATAAAGTATTTGGTGAAATCGGCCATTTAAAACCGCTTAAATTAGAAAAACCTGATCTGATCATAGGGGTCTGTGGCTGTATGTCCCAGGAAGAATCTGTAGTAAATCGAATTTTAAAGAAGCATCAGCATATCGACCTTATTTTTGGAACGCATAATATCCATCGCTTACCACAGTTAGTGAAAGAAGCGTTATTTGGAAAAGAAATGATCGTTGAAGTATGGTCAAAAGAAGGGGATGTTATTGAAAACCTTCCAAAGGTCCGTAATGGAAAGATCAAAGCGTGGGTAAACATTATGTATGGCTGTGATAAGTTCTGTACCTATTGTATTGTGCCAATGACACGTGGTAAAGAAAGAAGTCGCCGCCCACAAGATATTATCCAGGAGGTGCGTCATTTAGTCGCACAAGGCTATCAAGAAGTAACATTACTAGGTCAAAATGTAAATGCATATGGAAAAGATTTTGAGGACATTGAATATGGACTTGGAGATTTAATGAATGCTATTCATAAGATTGATATTCCACGAGTGCGTTTTACAACTTCTCATCCAAGAGACTTCGATGATCGTTTAATTGAAGTATTAGCACAAGGTGGAAATTTACTGGATCATATTCATCTTCCTGTACAATCTGGAAGCAGTGAAATCCTTAAGAAAATGAATCGTAAATATACGAGAGAAGATTATTTGGAATTAGTTCGTAAAATACGTAAAGCTATACCTAACGTAACACTGACAACTGATATTATTGTTGGCTTCCCAAATGAAACAGAAGAGCAATTTGAAGAGACAATGACCTTAATGGAAGAGGTTGGCTTTGAAGCTGCTTACACCTATATTTACTCTCCACGTGAAGGTACACCAGCAGCAAGGAAAAAAGATGATGTGCCAGAATCAGTGAAAAAGCAACGTCTTTATCGGTTAAATGAGCTTGTTAATAAACAATCGGCTGAGTCTATGAAAACATACAAAGGGAAAACGGTTAAAGTGCTTGTAGAAGGCGAGAGTAAGAAAGACCCAGATGTACTTGCAGGTTATACAGAAAAAAATAAGCTTGTTAACTTTAAAGGACCAAGATCATCCATTGGGAAAATTGTAGAAGTTGAAATAACCGAAGCAAAAACATGGTCATTAGATGGTGTAATGGTTGAAAACACAGTTGAGGTGAATTAAAATGGCTGAATATACTCGCAAAGAAGTACTAGATGAAGCAAAAAAACTGGCAACAATGTTGGCAAATACGGAAGAAATTGATCGTTTTAAGCAGGTGGAAGCTAAACTTAATGAGAATCAAAAGGTTCAAAAGCTGATTCAAAAAATTAAAACGCTGCAAAAACAGGCTGTTAATTTTCAAGCGTATGAAAAAAGAGAAGCTTTAAAGCGAATTGAATCTGAGATTGATCGACTGCAAGAAGAGATTGACAGTATTCCAGTTGTTCAGGAATTTAAAGAGACGCAAATTGTTGTAAATGATGTTTTACAACTCGTTTCAAAAACAATCTCACGTGAAGTGACGAATAACGTCATTGAATCCACTGGGGGAGATTTACTAGCGGGTGAAACTGGATCCAAAACAAATGATAAATCTGGCTGTAGCCATTAAGCAAAAAAGCGGAAGTCTCGCTACTGCTTTAACAGAAAAGCCAGGCAATTTTATTTAAATTGCCTGGCTTTTTTCTACTGTGTAGATCAAAAGTTCACAAAGTATATGTAATTGGAATAAGCTACTGAGACAATCCAAAACGCCTAGAAGTAATAATTAAAGTACTTAAAAAACCTACTATTCCTGGTTTTAATGAAATGCTATGCACTTTAGGTATTTGTCTTGCATAAAATGACTATGAAAAAAGAGGAGGTAAAAGTAATCATGACTTTTCTAGATAAAGAATATAGAGAAATCATAACAAAAGCAGTCTGTGGAAAAGGACGTAAGTTCACGCAGGATTCCCATGCCATCTCACCATCGCATAGACCTTCCAGTATATTAGGTTGCTGGGTAATCAATCATTTATATAATGCCAAGAAAAAATCAGAGGACACGGTAGAAATTAACGGTAGCTACGATATAAATGTCTGGTACTCGTACAATGACAACACGAAAACAGAAGTAGTTACAGAAAGAGTAACTTATAGTGATATCATCCCCCTATCCATTAAAGATGAAAAATCAATTAATAACGAATACGATGTCATTGCTAAAGTTATTCAACAACCGAATTGTTTGGAATGTAAGATCGCTAGTAATGGAAATAAAGTCACAATCGAAATTGAACGTGAATTTATTGTCCAAATAATTGGTGATACAAAAGTGTTTGTAAGAGTAAATCCGAATTGGGAGAAAACGGAAGAAGACGATGATGAAGCGTGGGATTTCGAAATGACAGAAGATGAAGCAAAGGATGTTAAGCCAGATTTTTTCCAAAAGAAAGACTAAAAAATGCGAGGGATAATACTCTCGCTTTTTTATTTTTTCAGCTTAAGTAAAGCGTACGATCGTGTTTCATCATTTTCAGTGTAATTTTTCGTTTCTACTATTGAGGCTGATTTATGCTATAATTGCAGAAGAATATTTTTGGGCAGTTGGAGGATTTACGATGGCTAAGCTTACACCAATGATGGAACAATATATGAAAATAAAAGCAGAATATAAAGATGCACTCCTTTTTTACAGATTGGGTGATTTTTATGAAATGTTTTATGAAGATGCAATTGATGCTGCTAGGGAGTTAGAAATTACCCTTACAAAAAGAGGTGGGGGAAAGAGTGAAGCAGAAATTCCGATGTGTGGAATCCCGCACCATTCTGCTGAAAATTACATAAAAACATTAATTGAAAAAGGATATAAAGTTGCGATTTGCGAACAAGTAGAGGATCCGAAAACAGCAAAAGGAGTAGTAAAAAGGGAAGTTGTTCAGCTGATTACACCGGGAACAGTAATGGAAAGCAATATGCTAAAAGAAGGAGAAAACAACTATATAGCAAGTCTCTCCCATTTTAAGGATGGTTCCTATGTAGTTGCTTATAATGATCTATCTACGGGGGAGAATAACCTTGCATTAATTACCGGTGGGTGGGATTCGGTTCTTCATGAACTGTTTAATCAGCCGATTCGAGAGATTGTTATTTCTTCCAATTTACCGGAAGAAATGCAGCTGCAACTGAAAGAAAGATTGAATATTACACTGTCATATCAAAATGAAGTAGCGTTCAGTGCGGAATATCGTAATCTAAGTGAGAACTTAAATGATGAACGTTTAATGAAAGCATTTAGTCGTCTATTGAATTATATTCAAGATACACAAAAGAGATCCCTCGACCATCTGCAGCCTGCAGAAGTTATTAGGTTAAAGGATCATCTCTCACTTGATATGTATTCCAAACGAAATTTAGAATTGACAGAAACGATTATGAAAAAGGGAAAACACGGTAGTCTGCTTTGGGTACTAGATAAAACTGCTACTGCAATGGGATCACGAATGCTCAAAAAATGGTTAGAACGACCATTGCTTGATCAGAATCAAATTGAAGCGCGTCTCGAAGCGGTTGAAGGATTTTATCGTGGTTTTATGGAGCGCGATACATTGCGTGAGGTTTTGAAATCCGTTTATGACCTCGAACGTTTAGCTGGAAGAATCGCATTCGGTAATGTGAACGCTAGAGACCTAATTCAGTTAAAAGTATCGCTGCAAAAGATTCCGGAATTGAAGAATACATTAGAGCAGTTTCAGGTAAAGGAACTTAGCAAACTTGCCGAACAACTTGTCTATCCTGAATATCTTGTTACATTATTAGATGATAGTCTTGTAGAAAACCCACCAATATCGATTAAAGAAGGATCGATTATTAAGAATGGCTATAATGAAACATTGGATACCTATCGGGATGCTTCTAAGAATGGGAAAACCTGGATTGCAGAACTTGAGAAAAAAGAAAGAGAAGAAACCAACATTAAATCCTTAAAAGTGGGCTATAATCGGGTATTCGGCTATTATATCGAAGTGACAAAAGCTAATATTCACCTTTTGCCTGAAGGTAGATATGAGCGAAAACAAACATTAACAAATGCAGAACGTTATATTACTCCTGAGCTGAAAGAAAAAGAAGTTCTCATCCTAGAAGCAGAAGAAAAAAGTGTTGATTTAGAATATACATTGTTTATCGAAATCAGAGAGAAAATAAAAACGCATATTCCTGAACTTCAGCAACTTGCAGAGGTTGTAAGTAAAATTGATGTATTACAAGGATTTGCAACAGTTAGTGAGGAAAATAATTACCAGCGTCCAACATTTGAAGGTACCAAATTAATGATTAAAAATGGTCGCCATCCGGTTGTAGAGCAAGTTATGAAAGAGGGCTTATTTGTACCGAATGATATTACATTGGATGAGGACAAGCGTATCTTGTTAATTACTGGTCCGAATATGTCAGGCAAGAGTACATATATGCGGCAACTAGCATTAACAGCTATTATGGGACAGATTGGTTGTTTTGTCCCTTGTGAAGAGGCTGAATTAATTATTTTTGATCAAATATTTACTCGTATAGGAGCAGCAGATGATTTGGTTTCAGGACAAAGTACATTCATGGTTGAGATGCTGGAAGCGAAGCATGCAATTGCAAATGCAACCGATCGAAGTTTGATTCTCTTGGATGAAATCGGACGAGGAACAAGCACATACGATGGAATGGCCTTAGCACAAGCTATTGTTGAATATATTCATAATAATATTCATGCTAAGACATTATTTTCTACCCATTATCATGAGCTGACGGCACTGGAGAATTCATTGTCAAATCTTAAAAATATCCATGTTCGTGCAGAAGAAAATGAAGGAACAGTTGTGTTTTTACACCAAATTAAAGAAGGTGCAGCAGATCAAAGCTATGGCATTCATGTTGCAAAGCTTGCTGAGCTGCCGGATGCTTTAATTGAACGAGCTACCGTCATTTTAGAGGAATTAGAAAGTGATGATAAACCAACACCGAGGACAGAAAAAATAGAAGATGGTCAATTAAGTTTCTTCGTTGAGGAAAAGCTTCCTGCAAAAAAAGAAAAGCAGTCTGCTAAGCAGCATATTGTTGTAACGGAATTAAAAGATTTAAATCTATTTGAACTGACACCATTGGAAGCAATGAATGAATTGTACAGATTACAGAAAATGGTGAAGCAATAAAATATGTGTTCAAAAGGAGCATAAAAAGGAACGAGATTGGCTAGTAGGTTAGAGGCGGCGAAGTTTTTGCGTGCGATACGGACTTGCACAGGATGTGATGTTCTCCACGTTCCTTTTTACCGGACTTATGAACTGTTTCAAAAAAGAAAGGATTTTTTGCATGCCTATTATACAAATGTCAGAGAGTCTCGCAAACAAAATAGCAGCAGGAGAAGTTGTTGAACGACCGGCTTCTGTCGTAAAAGAGCTCGTGGAAAATAGCATCGATGCAAACAGTACTTGGATTAAGGTAGATATCGTTGAAGCCGGCTTACAGCAGATTAAGATTACTGATAATGGTGACGGAATGTCCGAGCAAGATGCAACGAAAGCGTTCCTCCGGCATGCTACAAGTAAAATAAAAAACGAAACGGATTTATTCCATGTGAAAACCCTTGGATTTCGTGGAGAGGCTTTAGCTAGTATAGCTTCTGTTAGTAAACTAATTGTTAAAACCTCACAGGGTGATTCGGCAAGTACTTTTCTAGCTTTAGAAGGCGGAAAGGTATTAGAAAAAAAGAAGTCCGATGCACGTAAAGGAACGGAAATCATCGTAGAGAATCTTTTTTTTAATACGCCAGCTCGATTAAAGTATATGAAAAGTTTGCACACGGAATTAGGTCACATTACAGACCTGCTAAATCGATTAGCCCTATCCCATCCAGAAATACGCTTTGAGGCGACACATAATGGGAAAGGTTTATTCAAAACAGCTGGAACTGGTGACGTGCTTCAAGTTATTTCACAAATTTATGGAATGAATATTGCTAAAAAAATGCTCCCAATTAAGCATGAGACCCTTGATTTTTCAATTGGAGGCTATATTGCCAAGCCTGAAGTAACAAGGGCTTCACGAGCCTATATCTCTACTATTATAAATGGACGCTATATACGAAGTGTAGCATTGAACCAAGCAATTATTCGTGCTTACCATACGCTTTTGCCAATTGGGCGGTCACCCATTGTTGTGTTATCAATCAAAATGGATCCAATTCTGGTCGATGTGAACGTCCATCCAACGAAGCTTGAGGTTCGATTTAGTAAAGATAGGGAATTGTTTACAGCAATTGAAGAAACGATTAAACAAAAATTTCGAGAAATAACATTAATACCAGAAATGGAAAGAAAAGTGACACCGAAAGAGAAATCGGTCCAGCATACGATGAATTTTGATAGTCCTGTAGTGGAGAGAGAGCGTGAGAACGGAGGATTGCAGTCGAAAGAACAGCTGGTAAAATACAATCCACCAGTCAATGAGGTTCGAGAGCCTGATGCTTCTTCCGTTGAATACGAAGAAAAATATACAGCAACGAAAGATGAAGCGGATACTGAAGAGAGTTTTCCTGCCGCATCCTATATAGAGACACCAGTGGTAGAGCAACAGCCTATAGAAGTTGATCAACAGCGTGTGCCG
The DNA here is from genome assembly GCF_037969805.1 of Oceanobacillus sp. FSL W7-1304. NCBI lineage: Bacteria > Bacillati > Bacillota > Bacilli > Caryophanales > Bacillaceae > Oceanobacillus > Oceanobacillus sp. FSL W7-1304. Next base: position 264,729 of record NZ_CP150211.1, read on the forward strand.
ACTATGTATCCTATTGGTCAGTTACAAGGAACTTATATCCTGGCTCAAAATGAAAATGGACTTTATATGATTGATCAGCATGCTGCGCAGGAACGAATCAAATACGAATTCTTTAAAGAGAAATTAGGTAAGCCTATGAATGAATCACAGGAATTGCTTTTACCGATGACCTTTGAATTCTCAAAACGAGAAGCAATATTTATTGAGCAATATAAAGAAAGTTTTGAGAAAGTGGGTTTGTTTTTCGAAGCTTTTGGGAATCAAACCTATGTAATTCGCTCACACCCAAATTGGTTTCCGATAGGGTTTGAGGAAGAAGTTATACGTGAGATGGTCGAGCAAATTATGAATGAAGAGAAAGTGAATGTGGAATTGATTCGTGAAGAAGCAGCAATTCTAATGTCCTGTAAACGTTCCATCAAAGCAAACCATTATTTAAAGCAGGAAGAAATGTTTCGACTCCTGGAAGACTTGCGAACGACAACCGATCCATTCACATGCCCACATGGCAGGCCAATTATTGTTCACTTTTCGACGTATGAACTGGAAAAAATGTTCAAGCGCGTTATGTAACCAACCATTGTCCGTAAAGTAAAGTTTGTAAGTTTGGTGTTTTGATTAGTTTAGAATCCACTATAGGCCCAAGGTTCTTTTGGTAACCTAGTTAAGTAGTATTTGAAAGAAACTCCGAACTAACTTCTCGGCTGTTTTCTTCAAGTATGTGCAACAATCGCCGTCCGGGATCGCTCCGGGCGGATGCTTTCCGTGGGCACGGGGCTTCAGCCTCTCCGGAAGAAACCCGCTTCCGGTGAGTCTTCAGACACGCGCTGTTCCCACTGGAGTCACCGCCCTGCGCTCACCCGGACTGGTAGCACATCGATATCGTGTTTATTAATTCCACAAGGAATAATTGGTGAGCATATACTAGCGAAGTATATTTCCGGAGCGGGCAGACGCACAATCCATTTAAATACACTAATCCACAGTTTATATATTATAAGAATCATTCGGATTACAGTTGGAACTTCTTAATCTGTACGGGAGTTAAATTCGATATGTATAAATTGTTCACACCATGCCAAAGCTAACACTATGCATTATTGCAAATACATTTTAGGTGTGTGTAAAGTGGAAAATCAAAAGCTAGTTAATTTCTTAAATCAATTACTGTCAAACTACTTTATTATGTATGTAAAATTACACCGCTACCATTGGTTTGTTCAAGGTAGACATTTCTTTCAGTTACATGAAAAGATGGAGGAATTATATACACGATTTGCGACAGATATTGATGAAATCGCAGAACGGGTTTTAATGATTGATGGAAAGCCACTTGCTACTATGAGCAAATATTTAAAAGAAGCAACATTGGATGAAGCTAACGCAGATGATAAAGAGGAAGAGATCATCCAACAATTAATTCACGATTTCGCTCAAATCATATCGGAAATGAAACAGACAGGCATTCCGCTTGCTGGGGAATTAAATGATGAACCAACATCAGATTTGTTAATAACATTACAAGGCCAGCTAGAGAAAGATGTCTGGATGTTAAAGGCTTATATAGCTTATGAATAAAAACGTAATTTAGGGGAATACTATGAAAAAAAATGTAGTCGCAATTATGGGACCGACCGCTGTTGGCAAAACAAAATTAAGCATTGAGCTTGCAAAACGATTTAATGGTGAAATTATCAGCGGAGACTCCATGCAAGTATACAAAGGACTAGATATTGGTACAGCAAAAATTAAGCAGGCGGAAATGCAAGGTATTCCGCATCATATGCTTGATATAAGAGAGCCAGATAAGGACTTCTCTGCTGCTGATTTTAAGGAGCTGGTACAGCAATACATTGCTGAAATTACAGCACGAGGAAAGTTGCCGATTATTGTTGGTGGGAGTGGATTGTATATACAGGCCGCCCTTTATGATTATAATTTTTCAGATCGTAAAAGGGACCCTCTACTTACTAAAGAGATGGAGGAAATAGTTAAGTTAGAAGGAATTATGCCGTTATATCAGCGGCTAGAGCAAATTGATCCAGAGCAAGCTAAGAAAATTCATCCAAATAACCACCGACGGGTTATTCGTGCATTGGAAATCTATGAAACAACTGGAATGACAATGAGTGAATACGAAAAAAACCAAGTGATGGAATCACCTTATAACCCGATATTGCTTGGATTAGAAATGCCAAGAGCGCTATTATATGAGCGAATCAACGATCGAGTAGATCAAATGATTGAGAAAGGTTTAAAAACAGAAGTAAAAAAAGTGTATGATGAAGGATATGCCAGCTGTCAATCGATGAAAGCGATCGGTTATAAGGAATGGATCAGCTACTTTAAAGGTGAACAAAGTTTAGAGGGAACGGTTGAATTGCTGAAACGAAATTCAAGAAGATATGCAAAAAGACAATATACATGGTTCAAAAACAAAATGGATGTTACATGGTATTCTGTAACTCCTTCCACAATTGATGAAGATTTTACATTAATTTTCGAGGAATTAGCAGGAATTTTGAAAAAATGATAGAATTAATACATACAGATAGAAAAGAGGAGGAAGTTTGATGGCGCAATCAGTCAATATTCAGGATCAATACTTAAACCAATTGAGAAAGAATCATATTTCAGTTACTGTGATTTTAACAAATGGCTTTCAATTGAGGGGTATTGTTAAAGCATTTGACAATTTTACAGTTTTAGTAGAAACGGATGGTAAACAGCAGCTTATTTTTAAACATGCTATCTCAACCTTTGCTCCAGTTAAAAATGTAACTTTGGATAAAGAATAGCTATTGTAACGGACGCTAATTGAAGCGTCCGTTTTCCTGCTTTTAGAGGTGGAAATATTTAGAGACACACCTCATGTAATCAATTGATGGGGTTGTACTGGTACATAAATGATATAAATGGCGACATATTAAGAAGCGTAACTGTTCGATTGGATTGCGATTAAAATGACTTTAGTGGTTACATGACTTCATTTTTTATAAAATCATGTTGCATTTGAAATACCATATGCTGGGCTATTGTCACGCATATCTTCCTGTTTGCGTATAATGGGATGGAATAAGGGGTGATTTCATAGTGACACAGATGCAAGGATATAAAAACGGAAAGATTAATATAATTTTACAGGAACGAAAAGATACTATACCAAACGCAAAACCACTATCAATCGAAAACAGTCCGTTCAACAAGGTTGATGCTGCTTTTTCTTCATTTGTTGGAATGAATAATTTGAAGCAGACGATAAAGGAAATTTATGCAACAATCTTAATGAATGAAAAACGGAAAGAAATGGGATTAAAAAGCTCGAAGCAAGTATTGCATATGCTTTTTAAAGGTAACCCTGGCACAGGTAAAACGACGGTAGCTAGAAAACTGGCTAAAATGTATTATGATATGAATATTCTTTCCAAAGGGCATTTTATAGAGGCTGAAAGAGCTGATCTTGTAGGGGAATATATTGGTCAAACAGCGCAAAAAACGCGAGCAATTATTCAGAAAGCGATGGGTGGCATACTATTTATTGATGAAGCATATTCCTTAGCGCGTGGTGGAGAAAAGGATTTCGGTAAAGAAGCGATTGACACCTTAGTAAAGCATATGGAGGATAATCATGATGACTTTGTCCTTATTTTGGCTGGCTATCCGTATGAGATGGACCGCTTTTTAACATTTAATCCTGGTTTGGAGTCCAGATTTCCTTTTATCCTTGAGTTTGCAAACTATGAGGTAAATCAATTGATGGAGATCGCGAAGCAGATGGCATCGCTTCGGGAATATAACCTAACAAAAGAAGCAGAAAGGGAGCTGCGAAATCATCTATATAAAAAGCTCTATGAGAAAAACAGAAATTTTTCCAATGCAAGGTATGTACGAAATGTGATTGAGCGTGCAATTCGATTACATGCAGTGCGTGTTTTAGAGCAAGCGACTTATACAACGAAAGATTTGATTCAACTTACTGGAAATGACCTACAATTAGACCCTGATTAACGTTCTTTGTTATGATGGAAATACAAAAGCAAGACATAAAAGAAAGAGGTTACAAATGTCTAAAGAAAAAATACTAATTATCGCAGTAAAACAAAAGACACAAAGTGATGAACTTTTTTCTTCCTCATTAGAAGAATTGATCTCATTAAGCAAAACTGCAGGTGGAACGGTAGAAAAGGTTATGACTCAAAATAGAAATCGTATCCACCCTGCTACATATATTGGTGAGGGAAAAGTGCACGAAATGATTGCGTTTATGGAAGAAGTGGAAATCGATCTCGTCCTGTCGAATGATGAGCTTTCGGCAGGACAATTAAGAAACTTGACAGACCTTCTTGGAGTAAGGATTATTGATCGCAGTCAGCTTATCCTTGATATATTTGCAATGCGTGCGAGAACGAAGGAAGGGAAACTGCAGGTTGAGCTCGCTCAGCTAGAATATATGCTGCCGAGGTTACATGGTCAAGGAGTGGCAATGTCAAGACTTGGGGGCGGAATCGGGACAAGAGGTCCAGGGGAAACAAAACTGGAAACGGACCGAAGACATATAAATAAGCGTATCGATGATATTAAGAGCAGATTAAAGCAAGTTGTTAACCAAAGAACACAGTACCGTAAAAGAAGAAAAAATAATGCTACTTTCCAAATAGCGATTGTAGGCTATACCAACGCAGGAAAATCAACATTATTTAACCGATTAACGATGAGTGACTCACTTGAGGAAGATCTCTTATTTGCAACATTAGATCCATTAACGAGAAAGGTTCGTTTGCCTTCAGGGTTTGAACTGCTTATGACAGATACAGTTGGATTCCTTCAGGAGCTTCCAACAGCATTAATTGCTTCCTTCAGGTCAACATTAGAAGAAGTCGTTGAGTCAGATTTTTTATTACATGTAGTAGACGCATCCCATCCGGACCAAGTGCAGCAGCAGGATACTGTAAATCGTTTGCTTGAAGAGCTTGAGGCAAATCATTTACCGATGCTGACACTGTATAATAAAAGAGATATGGTGGAAGGGGACTTTATACCAGAGAATCATCCATACCTGTTAGTAAGTGCATACGATAAAAAGGACAATGAGTTGGTTTTGCAAAAGGTGGAAGACATGCTTAAAGAACAGTGGCAACCTTATTCGGTTGAATTAAATCCCGATCAAGGCAATTTAATCAATAAACTTACGAAAGAGACAATTATTACTTATAAACAGTTTGATGAAGATAAAAATAAATATTTGATTGAAGGGTCTATAAGAAAAGACCATGCATTGAATCATTTCTTATTATAGAAAATGAATTAAATGTAGTCGACATTTCTTTTTACAAATGAACAGCTAGAAGAGGAGAAACAAAAACAGATGATAGAAAATTGGATAACACAAGCAGAAGAAAATTGCGGAGAGCGATTTAAAGAAATTAATACGATTGTAGAAATGAATCAAAAGAAAGTACTCGATGCTTTTATAAAAAATCGGATTAGCGATAGTCATTTTAATTCGACGACTGGTTATGGATATGATGATTTAGGGCGAGAGGGGATAGAAGCTGTTTATGCGGATGTCTTTGGCGGAGAAGATGCACTCGTTCGTCCGCAAATCGTCTCCGGGACACATGCGATTTCCACAGCTTTATTCGGGTTGTTGCGACCGAATGATGAATTAATCTATATAACTGGAAAACCTTATGATACGTTGGAAGAAGTAATCGGTAAACGAGGAAATAATGCGGGCTCCTTAATGGATTTTCATATTAATTATAATGAAGTTTCACTGACGGCGGATGGTTCAATTGATTATAGAAAGGTAAAACATGCAATCAATGAGAAAACAAAGGTTATTGGTATCCAGCGTTCGAAAGGATATGATGAAAGACCATCTTTTACAATTGACCAAATTGGTGAAATGGTTCGTTTTGTAAAGGAAATCAATCAAGACATTATTGTTTTTGTTGATAATTGCTATGGTGAATTTGTGGAAGATAAGGAACCACTTCAGGTTGGGGCAGACATTATGGCTGGTTCTTTAATTAAAAATCCAGGTGGTGGAATTGTACGAGCCGGTGGATATATTGTTGGGAGAGCGGATTTAATACACCAATGCGGGAATCGTTTAACAGCTCCAGGACTTGGTAAAGAGACCGGTGCTACGATGAACATGCTTCAAGAAATGTATCAAGGGTTCTTCCTTGCACCACATATTGTTGGGGAAGCGTTAAAGGGAGCAGTGTTAACCGCGCGTTTTCTGGAGTTAGTCGGGTTTCAAACATCACCAGATTATAAGGAGAAACGAACAGACTTAATTCAATCGGTAACCTTTAAAGAAGCGGATCAAATGATAGCTTTTTGTCAGGCCATCCAGCAATATTCTCCAGTAAATTCCTTTGTTACACCGTACCCTAGCGAAATGCCGGGATATGAGGATGAGGTCATTATGGCCGCTGGTACATTTATTCAAGGTGCAAGCATTGAACTATCAGCAGATGGCCCAATAAGAGAGCCCTTTACAGCATTTGTTCAAGGAGGATTAACCTATTCTCATGTGAAAATCGCTTTAAAAGAATCCGTAAAAGTATTATTGGATAAAGGTTTTTTACCGGTTAAAAAGGGAATAGAATGACTATAAAAAGTTTCTATGAAAAACGATGTTAGAATTCCTGACATATAATTGACAGGATACCTTACATAATTTATAATGTTGTTATAAAAGCTTAGGGGGTTATCTTTTGAATGATCAAGATCGTCGTTCGATGCCCTTGTTCTCAATTGGTATAGTTATGAAACTAACTGAACTAACAGCGAGACAAATCAGATATTATGAAGAAAATGAATTAATCACACCGGAACGAACCTCTGGCAATCAACGTTTGTTTTCCTTCAATGATGTTGACAAACTTTTAGAAATTAAGGACCTTTTAGATAAAGGCTTGAATCTAGCCGGGATAAAGCTTTTGCTTAAGGGGGAAGTAATCGTTGAGGAGAAGGTTGAGCAGAAATCGGATATATCTGATAAAGAACTTCGAAAAATTTTAAAACATGAGTTAAGTGAAGCTGGTAGACTGGGAAGAACAAGCTTGCGACAAGGCGAACTTTCAAGATTTTTTCGCAGTTAGGTAAGCTTAAAATTTCCTAACTGTACAGTTGTTCTCAAGAGGTTTGCACAAGTGTTGGGTTTTCTTAGAATTTGATGAATTAGTTTCTAAGAATAGCCTTTACGAATACCAAGCATCTAATGAAAAAGGTGTTAAGTATGTGAGGGAAGCAATGATATTTAACGACGTTTTTCAGGAGCTTCCCGCAGCATATTTATAATATATTTTTAGGAGGAGAAGCAAGTATGGGAGAGAGATTTACAAAGGAATCAATCAAGAAGCAAATTAAAGAGGAAAACGTTAAGTTTATCCGTTTGCAATTTACGGATATGCTTGGAACTATCAAAAACGTCGAAATCCCGCTAAGTCAACTAGATAAAGCTTTGGATAATAAAATGATGTTTGATGGTTCATCGATTGAAGGCTTTGTTCGTATTGAAGAATCGGATATGCAATTACATCCAGACTTGGATACGTTTGTAGTGTTCCCATGGACTTCAGAAAAAGGAAAGGTAGCTCGTTTTATTTGTGATATTTATAATCCTGATGGAACACCGTTTTCTGGATGTCCGAGATACAACTTGAAGCGTAACCTAAAGAAAATGGAAGAGTTAGGATTCACTGCATTTAATATTGGGACTGAACCTGAATTCTTTTTGTTCAAACTGGATGAAAATGGTGAGCCAACACTTGAATTAAATGATCATGGTGGATATTTTGACTTAGCACCAACAGATTTAGGGGAAAATTGCCGTCGGGATATCGTTTTGGAGTTGGAAGAAATGGGCTTTGAGATTGAAGCTTCTCACCATGAGGTAGCTCCAGGGCAACATGAAATTGACTTTAAATACTCTGATGCGATCAAGCATGCAGATGATATTCAAACTTTTAAATTAGTTGTTAAAACAATTGCAAGAAAGCATAATCTGCATGCAACTTTTATGCCAAAACCATTATTCGGAGTAAATGGCTCTGGAATGCATGTGAATATGTCATTGTTTTCCGGTAAAGAGAATGCCTTTTTTGATAAAAGTGGTGATATGGAATTAAGTAAAACTGCATTTCAATTCCTTGCTGGAATATTAGAACATGCAACGCATTTTACAGCTGTTACAAATCCAACAGTAAATTCCTATAAGCGATTAGTTCCTGGATACGAAGCACCTTGTTATGTTGCTTGGTCTGGATCAAACCGTAGTCCATTAATTCGAATTCCAACATCTAGAGGGTTAAGCACTCGTATTGAGGTTCGCAGTGTAGATCCAGCCGCAAACCCATATCTGGCACTTTCTGTATTGTTAGCTGCTGGCTTAGATGGAGTGGAAAATAAAATGGAGCCGCCAGTTTCGATTGATCGTAACATCTATGTAATGGATAAAGCAGAACGCGAAGCAAATGGTATTAAAGATTTACCTGCTACGTTAATGGATGCACTAACTGAACTTAAGAAAGATGAAGTACTTGTTGAAGCACTAGGTGAGCATTTATTTGAACACTTTATTGAAGCGAAGGAAATTGAATGGGATATGTTCAGAACAACTGTTCACCCATGGGAGAGAGAGCAGTATCTAACAAATTATTAAGCGTGTTTATTTGGTGAGTGCGGTTAAATATTTAGTGAAGTTCAATGCTTGATATTTGGCATGTACCCACGAAATAATCACCAAATTATCGGAGTGATGTATTGTAACTCCTTTTAATAAACTTCATATAACGATTAGTTCCAAATACCGTTCATACATAAGTGTGAACGGTATTTATATTGTTTATAAAACGTCTGATAACGAATAGAAAAAAGCCCAACACTTTTTGTGATAGGGCTATTGAATACGTATATATTGGAATATTATTCCGGCCGTGCCGATAGATTAATGAATATTTCGGTACAATCCGATTACTTTTCCTAAAATCGTGACATTTTGATAAATTAACGGCTCCATCGTCGCGTTTTCTGGTTGTAGGCGAATATGTCCTTTTTCTTTAAAAAATCGCTTTACTGTTGCTTCATTATCATCGGTCATTGCAACAACAATATCACTATTATCTGCAGTGTTTTGTTGCTTAACAATAACCATATCTCCATCAAGAATTCCGGCCTCTATCATACTTTCTCCATCAATTTCCAGAATAAATAAATTATCATCAGGACTTGCGGTTGTACTAGGAAGCGGAATAAATTCCTCGATGTTCTCAACGGCAGTAATTGGAATACCTGCAGTAACCTTACCGATCACTGGAGCATAGCGAACTTCTTCTTTAGGTATATGACTATCTTCTGATAGATCCATAATTTCGATTGCTCTTGGTTTTGTAGGATCCCGGCGAATATATCCTTTCGATTCAATTCTCTCAAGATGCCCATGAACGGTAGAACTAGAAGCAAGACCAACAGCGGCTGCTATTTCACGTACGGACGGTGGATATCCTTTTTTTCTAACTTCATCTTTTATAAACTCAAGAATCATTTGTTGTCTTTTTGAAAGTTTTGTCATCTCTTTTTCACCTCTCACATAGGATTTATTAATGATAGTTTACCATTTTACGTATACTTAAGCAAACATTCGTTCTAAAAAAAAGTTGACAAGACCATATGTTCGGTAGTATACTTTTGTTAATCGAACAGTCGTTCTTAAAAAGGGGGCTATAATCATGTTTGAAAAAATTTCAAAAACGGATGCTTTTTATTTAGTAGCTTTTGCGTTAACATTAGGGTTCTTATACTTTTCTATCATTATTAGTGGGTAAAATATTTTACGAAGGGGCACGACGTTTTGAATGCACTGATATACTGCCGTGTTAGTACAGATAAAAAAACGCAAGAAACTTCATTAGCTCGGCAGAAGCAAGAATTATTCAATCTTGCAGCAAAATATAATTTTACGGTTATTGATTGTATTGAGGAGCAAGAGAGTGGCTATCAAATTGAACGAGAAGGTATCTTTCAAATGCTCGATTATTTTTCTGCAAACAAAGCTAATTGTTTATTGATTCAGGATGAGACAAGACTAGGTAGGGGGAATACGAAAATTGCCCTATTTCATCAGTTGAATAAAATGCAGATTCCTATCTACACAGTGATGCAAGATGGAGAGTTGGAATTAACTGAATCAGATTCGATGGTTTTGCAGATTGTAGGAATTGTTGAGGAATACCAACGAAAAATTCACAACATGAAAATAAAACGTGGGGTGAAAAAGGCTATTCGAGAAGGTTATAATCCAAGTAAAAACCTCTCCAATATTAACCACGCACCAGGAAGAGATCGTATTTCATTTCCGATTGAGGAAGTTGTCCGCCTGCGTCAAAACAACCTTACCTTTGATGAAATTACAAAAACATTAAATGGATTGGGGTATAATGTTTCGAAGGCAACTGTTCATCGGAGGTATAAAGAATTTCGAAATACTTGAATATCGCTAGCGTGTAGAGTACGATGTAAAGACAGGAATTAGATTATTATTCTTGTCTTTTATTTTGCAAATAAGAAGGAATGCATACTACTTTGCAGTTTGGTAAGACATTCGCCTGAAATCTTGACGAATGCCAAGTTTTCTAATGTTATTTTAAATAGTGGGAGGTCCGTTCTATGCTATCAAAAGAAAAACTAGAACGTATTAATATATTGGCGAAGAAAGCTAAAGAAGAAGGTTTATCCGATAAGGAAAAAAAAGAACAAAAGCAATTAAGAGAAGAATATTTGAATAATGTACGGAGTTCTTTTAAAAACCAATTTAAAACAATGACAGTAATTGACCCTGCTGGAAATGATGTTACACCACAAAAAGTTCGAGATTTACAAAAAAGGAATAAAATGCATTAATCATAATGCTTGCTTGCATAAAGGACAGTTAGATCTACTATATAAGTGGTCAGCTGTTCTTTGTTTGTGTTATCTCCAATAGTTTTAATTTACGAAAGATTTCATTGTTAGCTTCTATTTTGTTTGGACAGCAAACAAAATAGAAGGAATTACTTGTTACAAAACCGGTTTCATTATAGAATGAAGAAGAATACTCCATTAATTTAGAAACGAGAGGTGCAAGAAACTATGTCACATGAGATTGAACAGTTATCAGTAAATACGATTCGTACATTGTCGATTGATGCGATCGAACATGCAAATTCAGGTCACCCGGGTTTACCAATGGGAGCTGCGCCAATGGCATATACGCTTTGGACGGACTTTATGAATCATAATCCAAAGAATTCAAAATGGTTTAACCGAGATAGGTTCGTACTTTCTGCTGGACATGGATCCATGCTTTTATACAGCTTGCTTCATTTATCTGGTTATAATCTTACAATTGATGATTTGAAAAATTTCCGTCAATGGGACTCTAAAACACCTGGTCATCCTGAAGTGAATCATACAGATGGTGTAGAAGCGACAACTGGACCACTTGGCCAAGGGATTGCAATGTCTGTTGGTATGGCAATGGCTGAAGCACATTTAGCTGCTAAGTTTAATAAAGAAGATTTATCCGTTGTTGACCATTATACGTATGCACTTGTTAGTGATGGCGATTTAATGGAAGGTATTTCACACGAAGCAGCATCGCTTGCTGGACATTTAGGTTTAGGTAAATTAATTGCGTTATATGATTCAAATGATATTTCACTTGATGGTGACCTAAACCGTTCCTTCTCTGAAAATACAGAGCAGCGTTTTAAAGCGTATGGATGGCAAGTAATTCGTGTAGAAGATGGAAACGATTTAAATGCAATTCGTAGTGCGATTAAAGAGGCACAAAGCAATACAACACAGCCAACATTAATCGAGGTAAAAACGATTATCGGCTATGGCTCACCGAATAAATCTGCTTCTGCATCTTCACATGGTGCGCCTTTAGGTACAGATGAAGTAGTATTAACAAAAGAATATTATAAATGGACACATGATGATTTCCATGTTCCGGATGAAGTATATGTAGATTTTAATGAAAAAATTGTACAAGATGGTGCAGAAAAAGAATCACAATGGAATGAATTGTTTACTGCGTATAAAGAGAAATATCCAGAAGCAGCCGGCGAGCTTGAGCTTGCAATAAACGGAGAACTTCCTGCTGGATGGGAAAAAGAACTTCCAGTATTCCAGCCAGGAGAAGATACATTGGCAACAAGAGCATCCTCTGGGAAAGTTCTGAATGCAATTGCAAAATCAGTACCTAATTTCTTCGGTGGGAGTGCTGACTTAGCAGGATCGAATAAAACAACAATGAATGATGATGAAGATTTCACTCGAGAAAATTATGCGGGAAGAAATATTTGGTTTGGTGTTCGTGAACATGCAATGGGCGCTGCGTTGAATGGTATGGCGTTACACGGTGGTTTAAATGTGTATGCAGGTACATTCTTCGTTTTCAGTGATTATCTACGTCCAGCCGTCCGTTTATCTTCTATTATGAATACGCCGGTTACGTACGTATTTACACATGATTCAATTGCTGTTGGTGAAGATGGACCAACGCATGAACCTGTAGAGCATCTAGCTGCGTTGCGTGCAATTCCGGGATTATCATTGATTCGTCCTGCTGATGCTAATGAAACACAAGCAGCATGGAGACTAGCAGTAGAATCAAAAGATCAGCCAACTGCACTTGTGTTAACAAGACAAGACTTGCCAACACTGGAAGGTACAAAAGAAAACGCCTACGAAGGTGTTAAGAAAGGTGCTTACGTAATTAGTAAGTCTAAGAAAGAAACTCCTGATGCACTGTTACTTGCAACAGGATCTGAAGTTCAATTAGCGGTAGCTGCACAGAAAGAATTACTAGAAAAAGATATTGATGTAAGCGTCGTAAGTATGCCTTCATGGGATCGTTTCCAAGAGCAAGACGTGGCATACCGTAATGAAGTATTGCCACCACATGTGAAAGCACGTGTCGGTATTGAAATGGCTTCATCATTCGGCTGGGACCGTTATGTTGGCAATGAGGGAGCAATCATCGGAATTGATCGATTCGGAGCTTCTGCAAAAGGAGAAAAAGTAATCACTGAGTATGGCTTTACAGTTGAAAATGTTATCAAGCATGTTAAGGACGTTTTAAAATAAAGCTTAAAATAAAGATGGTTCCATTTTGGAGCCATCTTTATTTTTATGCAAAATTGGATTGTTCGAAGAAAGCCTTTATAGTAAAATTTTGTTCATAAAAAAGGTGAAATAACAGAAAAAAATATACTTTCCCGGTTTGTTTTGTCAATTCGACAAAATTAGTTGGTATTTGCATGGTAATATGACATTCTTTTCTGCACAGCTTCTCTATAATAGATAATAGAGTTAAAAGGGGAGGAGAGTAGAGATGATGGAGTATGCTATTTATTGGATCAAAGAGGATGTCGCAAGATCTTATTTTCATAAAAGTGATATACTACACCGATTTCTTAAAGAATATGAGGCTAATCCAACTAGAAAAGATTTGAGAGACCAATACATATATATTACCCATCATATTTCTTTACAGGCCATTGCAGCACAGTTAAATAGTCAAGCTCTTAACCAGATGTCAATTCAAACAGATGGTCACATGCTGTACCTAACTAAAAATGATATTATGATTCGCCTTCATGCAGAAAATGGGCGTTTGCATTTTCAGTGCAACGAATTACAAGATGCTGCGATGCTGTTATTTCCTATGTTACGCAATTGCTATCCCTTTGTATTTGTCCAAGGAAAAAAAGCCCCCAATTATGGTTGGGTTTCTCCAATCACACAGAAAAACAGTGTTAGAATGAGGCAAATATTGTATTCTCACCGTTAATTTAATATACTTTTAAAAAGCTTTGTGCTGTAGTGTTTAGGGGCTAACCTAAATCAATTAGCCCCAGCTAGTCTATTAATGAATGTACTGACTGCTTTATCTTCTTGCTCTTAGTAGAATGAGAATAAATATCATATCAATAGTGTTTCTCAAACGAACAGCTATGGTTCTAGGTGGAACACCATTGTCAATTAATATCACTGCGTGTGGGGACCTTTTAATTGACAACACTTTATAAGCCATATCATCAAATTAAAATATCTCTTTGAATCTTATATTTTTGATTTACTTTGCTTACTAGTTCTTTCTCAATCAATTTGTCAAGTCCTTTCTGAACTTGCCAATAAACAACTTCATTGCATGTCATTTCTTCTATTGATGCTGAATTAGGAAATGCACGAATGAGATAAATAAGTATGCTTACTTCAATCAGATTTAAATAATACTCTTTTGCTATTTTAAGGTAATCCATTAGGGTGCTCCCTTATCTATGTAATTATATGGTTATTTCTATCAGGTTAAAGGAGGGCATGGAAATGTAGATGTTTATGTACTCCTATTTACCTTAGTTGCTTATTTAAATAGTTTTTTAATCATTTTGTTAGCAGATTCACTCTTTATCCTCTTGGTTATTTCTTGTTTTAGTTTGTCTTTCTTTTGTGTATCCATATCCTTCCATGCCTTAGCACCTTTTTTAGCAATAGATTTAAAGTCCATTTTATTCTCACCTCAATAGCATTATATCAGTAAATTGTGGCAAAATAATAGAATGATTGTTAAAGAATAATCTCTTACATTTTCCAACTTCTATCATTCCGTTTATAAGGAACAGCTTTATCTCCAATTAAATAGCGCTCCATAACCTTCCTCGTTATATCCTTTAATTGCACCGACGTATACCCAACGGTTTCATTTTTATAATTTAGTCGAGGTAGAGAACACTCGCGACTGCAGTTGAGGCATGGCTTCAGTTATGTTGATCAACCGACATCTATTGCAATTAAATTGGGTTAATTACTTTTATATCTGTATTTTTACCAACACATGTGTGCTAAGATAATGTATCTACTCGAAGGATTTAAAGATGAAGAACTGAATATACAATATGATGAGAAAGGTATTAACAAAGACATAATCAGGAAGGAAAAGAAATGTTTCTAAAAACTAACGAAGCATACGAAGCTGAAATTGTATGTAGATTATTAAGAGAGAGATTCAAATCCTTTTTCTTAATAACATCTACCCACGCATATTTTATAGTATTAAACAGATTCGTTTAGAAGCATTGATATGTATCTAAAGAAAAACTTGAATTAAGTGAAAAACGTTGAATGACCAGGTTTTCGATAAATTTGTTACAATCTTTTCGTAATCGATTGTATTCTCATCGTTAATTTAATATACTGTATTAGAGACAACACGAAGGAGGAAGAAACTAGAGATGAGCACAATTTGGGTCGTACTAATTGCTATAGCAGCGTTAATTGCTGGTGTTGCTCTTGGATTTTTTATTGCAAGAAAATATATGATGAGCTATTTGAAAAAGAATCCACCTATTAATGAGCAGATGCTTCGGACATTAATGATGCAAATGGGTCAAAAACCGTCGCAAAAGAAAATTAATCAAATGATGCGTGCAATGAATAATCAAGGTGAAAAGTAAAAGCACTCGTATCAAGGGTTTGACAGTAGTTAGTTAACCCTTTTACATAGGAAAAACTTTATTTGGTTAAATTGTCACAGCACTTTAGAAATAATTAGGTTAATTTTTCTCAAAAACCACTTACCTGTTGAAAAATGAAGCAGAAGGAGTGGTTTTTTTATGTTCTTGATCATTTTATAGCCCGCTAAGTATGTGTGGTGATATGTCATGCTAATAGAAAATGTTTTAAACGAGTATGAATAATATTGCTGATATAATTTTGTAGAGATATTTTCCTGTAATCGTACGTGTTAATCAAAGTGTACGGTATTTGTCAAAATCAATTGCTTTCCTTTATAACATTTTCTGTTAGAATAGAAAATGGAAATGATAGGGGGATTGTAATGTCAGAAATAAATATTTTCCTCGCATTTGGAGCGGGTTTTCTATCTTTTATTTCACCATGTGTGTTACCGCTTTATCCAGTTTTCTTATCTTATATTACTGGTATGAGTGTTAGTGAAATAAATGATGAAAATAAAAAACTCAATAAGAAAGCACTTATACATACGTTTTGTTTTTTGATTGGATTTTCAAGTATATTTATCATGATTGGATTTTCTACCACATTTATTGCAGAGTTTCTTTCGTTATACCAAGACCTTATTAGACAAATTGGAGCAATTGTAATCATTTTCTTTGGTCTTGTACTTGTAGGTATATTAAACTTTGAATTTCTGATGAAGGATAGAAAAATTCATTTTAAAAATCGTCCAGCAGGATTTTTTGGATCTATTATTATTGGAATGGCTTTCTCGCTTGGTTGGACACCATGTGTTGGTCCGATTTTGCTCATCGTTTTGTCGTTAGCAGCAACGAATCCAGAAGTGGGTATGGTTATGATGATCAGTTACATTCTAGGATTCTCTATTCCATTTATATTGCTATCCCTGTTTATCGGCAAATTAAAGTGGATTAAGAAGCACAGCAGCCGACTCGTTACTATTGGTGGTTGGGTTATGGTATTAATGGGAATTGCACTCTTTTTTGATTGGATGACTAAACTGACAGGATTTTTAGCGGGATGGTTTGGTTTTTCCGGATTTTAATGGATTTATACAGCCGCATATATTACTATAGTATTGAAAAACAAAAAAATGAAGTTCGTTTAATAGCCGTTGTGAATTGGCTTCTTTACAGGTGGGTTATTAAACTGTGAACTAAAGTGAATCAATGAATCTGGAATAGATTCATTTTTATGAAAGAGTGATTGACATGTTTTGGTTGGTTGCGAGTACAATTGTAGCAGCAGGTATGGCTATCGGAATGATATTTGTACGGTTAAATGCAGCGAAGAAGCCAGCTTCCGTAAAGAAAATTATCTTGCCGCCATTATTTATGAGTACTGGTGCATTGATGTTTATTTTCCCAGTATTCCATATTGCTTGGATTCAAGTATTGGAAGCGTTCTTTGTTGGTATGATTTTTTCCATATTACTTATAAAATCTTCAAAATTCGAAGTTCGGGATCAAGATATTTTTCTTGTACCTTCTCGGGCATTTCCATTTATCTTATTTGGACTTTTAATTGTAAGGATCGTTATTAAATTAATTCTCGGAAGTACGATTTCTTTTGGAGAAACAAGCGGAATGTTCTTTATTCTTGCATTTGGTATGATCGTAACATGGAGAGTATCGATGCTCTATCAATTCTTGCAACTTAAGAAAAGTGCGCTACCCAATGGGTAAGCGCATTTTTTTTAGGAAGCTATGAAATTTGAATCCCGTGGATAACTTAGATACCGGAGAAACTGCTTCCACGAAGAGCTAAAACCGTTGCAAGACTTTCTTCGCCTCATGATAATCTAAAGAATACTTGCCGAATGGCTGTCTAAGACATGTGGTTTAGTCGCATTTCTATCCTTGTTGTGAAATCGGGCCAGGCATCGACACTAGGCGAAGATTGGCTTACCAAAAACAGGTTAAAACCTAATGTCGGGAACCCCTGGAAGGGACATGTTTCCGATGAACTTGGCTTTTCGCCCATAATGGTGAAAAGCCAAGTTCATCTTATACTCCAGAGTGATTCTGCTACGTAAGAATGTTCAGGAAGTCGAACCATTCCAATGAACGGAGAGGGCAGACCGTAAATCGCTAGTCGACATGAATCTATTCGATGAGGAAAGATCATTTACTTATATTTTTCTTTCCAGTCTGTTGCGTAATTATCTTGAGACGCTTCGAAAAGATGATGGTATGGAGTGATATCGATTTCTTTTTGATTTAATTTTTTAATTAGAAATTTATGATCGCGTTTTGGTGTCGCAATAATATATCCTTCGATTAAAGTAGATTGTGTAATCGAATCTTGCTCTTTTTTTAAAGAGATTTCCCCAATTTTACTTGCAATTTTGTGTCTTGCCACATCTCTAAAAAGCTCAGGAACGGGCGATACTAATTCTTCAAGTAGTTGCTTTTCTTCATCTTTCCACATATGACGTGTTTTTTCCATATAGTATTCTTCCCAGTCCATGATTGATTTTCCGTCATCCTTTGGCAAACGTTTTAAGAACTTACGGAACATGAAAAATCCACCTATTCCCATCAAACTAATTAAGAAGAACCCCCATAATACGATAATTATTGACATGCTATTCACCTAACTTTTTAATGTACGAAACGCAATAGTTATGAATATTAGCTACAATTGTAATAATTAATTTATTTTTTGTTATACTTGTAGTAAAATTACATTGATTAATCATTCAAGTGGTATCTATTTCTTTCTATTATAATGGGAGTAAAAAAGATAAACAAGTGTCATACTCTATAAGTTATCATCATAATTATATTATAAGATGTGATTTACTAGAAAGGGGAGCAGTTATGGGAGTTAATAATAATAATGGCGAGGATATATCAGCTTTTTTTAGTAGAACAAATAATACCAATAGAGTTACTGCATTACCCCTATCCGTACAAAATTGGATTGAAGAAAATAGTAGTGATGCCTTTTTAATTGTCGATGGAAACGGGAAAATTGTTTATGCCACAAAAGCAGTCGAGACCACACTGAGCTACAAGATGGAAGATCTCCTGGGAACACACTGGGATGAAAAATTTACTGATAACGATGTGTTTTATATTCGAGAACAAATAAAAACTCAGAAAAATAGTAGGAAGAATTTCGTTCTGAACGTTCTTAATAACGATAGAAACCATGTTTTATTAGATTGTATTGTTGAAGAATGGACAGATGGCGGTACGAAACCTATGCATTACCTCGTTTACTTAAAGGATATTACGCATAAAAAAGAAACGGAAGAAATGATGGTTCGCTCCGAAAAAATGACAGTTGCGGGTCAGTTAGCTGCAGGGATAGCTCATGAAATTCGAAATCCATTAACTTCTCTAAAAGGCTTTCTACAGTTGTTGCAGGCAGGGGTTGATCGTAAAGAGGAATATTTCACAATCATGATTGATGAAATTGAAAAAATCGAAACGATTACTTCAGAACTTTTATACATATCGAAGCCCTTAACAGATAATAAGCAACTTGAACCTGTTATAAACATGCTAGAAGACATTGTCACATTATTAAGACCGCAAGCATCGTTAAACAATGTTGAAATCTTAATTGAACGACCAGTAAATGCGGAAATTATCTGTGATCGCTCCCAAATTAAACAGGTTCTAATTAACTTAGTGAAGAATGCAATAGAGGCAATGGAAGAGCCAGGGAAGATTATACTTTCAACGCAACAGGGAAATGGTAAGATTATTATTTCCGTCCAAGATGAGGGCCGTGGTATTTCAACTGATATTCTTCATAAGCTTGGAGAGCCGTTTTTTACGACGAAGCAAAGCGGTACAGGGTTGGGATTGCTAATCACAAAGCAAATTCTTGAAGCTCACCATGCAAATTTGGAAATAAAACAAAATCCGACGAAAGGCAGTACGTTCCAGCTTGTATTCACGGATTCAAATGAGGAATGAATTTTAATTGATAACTTGCAATGAAAACTTCAGGTGCATCGTATAAGGTTTAGTTATCGGTTTACATAAATTATTGATATAGCCTTAATTAGAACAATTATTTGTTTTATCTGGTAGATTCCTATATTATAAGTATGTAAGGCCTATTTTAATAATAATTTGATGCGTTTTTTGAAACGAAAGAATTTTGTCATACCTTTGTCTAATTAAAGGTGGGAACAAAAGTAGTGAATGAAAGGGGTAACAAAATGGCGAATCAAAATGTATTTAATGCTAAAAAGCAATTTGAATCGAAAGGTAAGAAGTATAACTATTATCGCCTAAAAAGCTTGGAGGAATCTGGGATCGGTAAAGTGGGGCGTTTGCCGTTTTCCATCCGTGTACTACTAGAATCTTTATTGCGTCAGCATGATGGACATCAAATCAAAGATGAACATGTTGAAGCCCTTGCAAACTGGGGAACGAAGGATGGAGAAGGTGTAGATGTTCCTTTTAAACCATCTCGAGTTATTTTACAAGATTTTACAGGTGTTCCTGCAGTTGTTGATCTTGCTTCCCTTCGAAAAGCAATGGTTGACCTTGGTGGGGAACCAGATAAAATCAATCCTGAGGTTCCGGTTGATTTAGTTATTGACCACTCTGTACAGGTTGATGAATATGGAACAGTAAATGCGCTACAAGCAAACATGGATTTAGAATTCAAACGTAACGCAGAACGCTATGAATTTTTGAACTGGGCACAAAAGGCATTTCATAACTATCGTGCTGTTCCACCTGCAACAGGTATCGTTCACCAAGTTAACTTAGAGTATCTTGCCAATGTAGTTCATGGTGTAAAAAATGATGCTGGTGAATACGATGCGTATCCAGATACACTTGTCGGAACAGACTCCCATACAACGATGATTAATGGTTTAGGTGTTCTTGGTTGGGGTGTTGGTGGTATCGAAGCAGAAGCTGGAATGCTTGGGCAGCCATCTTATTTTCCAGCACCAGAAGTAATTGGTGTTAAATTTACGGGAAGCTTCCCAAATGGAACTACTGCTACTGACTTAGCGCTTAAAGTAACACAGGTTCTGCGTGAGCAAAATGTAGTAGGGAAATTTGTAGAATATTTTGGCCCGGGATTACAAGATATGCCACTTGCTGATCGAGCTACCATCTCTAATATGGCACCAGAATACGGAGCGACTTGTGGCTTCTTCCCAGTAGATGATGAAGCGTTAAATTATCTTCGTTTAACAGGACGTAGTGAAGAGCAAATAAGTTTAGTAGAAACATATTGTAAGGAAAACAATCTTTGGTATACTTCAGATCAAGCAGATCCAGAATATACAAAAGTGATTGAGATTAACCTTTCCGAATTAGAACCGAATCTATCCGGGCCGAAACGTCCACAGGATTTGATCTCTCTATCCAATATGAAAAAGGAATTCAATAAAGCAATTACTGCTCCTGAAGGGAACCAAGGATTTGGACTTGATAAATCTGAATTCGATAAAGAAGTTATAGTACAACATCCAAATGGTGCTACTTCTACAATGAAAACTGGAGCTCTTACAATCGCTGCAATTACATCTTGTACGAATACTTCCAACCCGTATGTAATGCTAGGGGCTGGACTAGTAGCGAAAAAAGCTGTAGAAAAAGGGCTGAAAGTGCCGGAATATGTAAAAACATCATTGGCTCCAGGATCAAAAGTTGTTACACGCTATTTGGAAGATGCAGGCTTACAAACGTATCTTGATCAATTAGGCTTTAACCTTGTTGGTTATGGTTGTACGACTTGTATTGGAAATTCAGGACCTTTACTTGAAGAAATTGAAAAAGCGATTGTAGATAGTGATCTCATTGCTTCTTCTGTATTATCAGGTAACCGTAACTTTGAAGGGCGTATTCATCCGTTAGTAAAAGCAAACTATTTAGCTTCTCCGCCATTAGTAGTTGCTTATGCCTTAGCTGGAACAGTAGATATTGATCTAACAACAGAGGCTTTAGGTGAAGATAAAGACGGAAACGCTGTTTATATGAATGATATTTGGCCAACAATGCAGGAAATAAAAGATGAAGTACAAAGCGTTGTTACTCCTGAGATATTCCGTAAAGAGTATGAAGACGTATTTTCTTCTAATGAAAAATGGAATGAAATTCAAACAACAGATGAGCCGTTATTTGAGTGGGATAGTGAATCAACATATATTCAAAATCCACCATTCTTTAAAGGTTTAGCAAAGGATGCTGGAACAGTTGATCCGCTAACAGGATTACGTGCGATTGGATTGTTCGGTGATTCTGTGACAACTGACCATATTTCACCAGCTGGAGCAATTGCTAAAGACATGCCTGCAGGTAAGTTCTTACAAGAGAAAGGTGTATCACCAAGAAACTTTAACTCCTATGGTTCCCGTCGTGGAAACCATGAAATTATGATGCGCGGTACATTTGCGAATATCCGTATTCGTAACTTACTAGCTCCAGGTACAGAAGGCGGTTATACAACTTACTGGCCAACAGGCGAAGTAATGCCAATCTATGATGCTGCAATGAAGTATCAGCAAGATGGTACAGGACTTGTTGTTATGGGTGGTAAGGATTATGGTATGGGATCTTCTCGTGACTGGGCAGCTAAAGGTACGAACTTGCTAGGAATTAAGACAGTTATCGCCGAGAGCTTTGAACGTATTCACCGCTCAAACCTTGTAATGATGGGTGTGCTTCCATTACAGTTTGAAAAAGGAGAAAGTGCAGCGAAACTTGGCTTAACTGGTAAAGAAACATTCAACGTAGTAGTTGATGAAAGTGTTCGCCCGCATGACCTAGTGAAAGTTACTGCAACAGATGAAACTGGTAAAGTAACAGAATTTAATGCTATCGCACGTTTCGATAGTGATGTTGAAATTGACTACTATCGTCATGGCGGTATTTTACAAATGGTATTACGTGATAAAGTAAAAGCATAACTTATACAAAATCATTACTATCAAAAAATTGCTCTGCTAACTATGGCAGAGCAATTTTTTATTGCAAATATAATATAAACTTCGAACTAATGCGCATTGAGAGATTGTACGAATCCCCGCTCCGGAAACACACTACGCTTTTTTCGGCTGACCCGACGTTCTTTAGCGTCTCACTCTGGCCACGTACCCCGCAGAAGTCTACGTATGTTTCCTCCGCTAGAATTGGCTCATCAGCTAATTCTAACATAATTTACCGAAACAAAATTATTGCTTAAACCAGTTTGAGTGAGCGTTTGGTGGTGACTCCTCAAAAATACAAAGCAATTTTATTCGTGCGATGTAAAAGCTGACGAAGCATTCCTTGTCCTGCGGGAACAGCACGTGTCTGAAACCCGTAGGAAGTTGGTTTCTTCCATAGAGGAAGCCGTCCCTAAGATGCCCGGACGGCGATTATTGCACATACTTGAAGAAAACAGCTGGGAAGTTACTCCGCATTTTCTTTCAAATGTTTTTCATTCATGAATTTTTTAAGAACAATAATCCAATTACCTTTACAAAACATCGATATATACATACGATTGAAGAGAGTGTCTTGTTTAACTATTGGCCTGATAGAGGAGGATCAACTTGTTTAAGAAAATTTTTGGATTAACAATGCTGTTAGTATTAATTGGTATCGTTATTGGTAATTTTATTGATCATAGAAATGAATACAAAACGAACGAAACTGAGGATTCAGATACGTATCTATATGATGTTACTGGTGATACAAATGTTAAGGGAGGGGCGATTGCTCCTGCTGAAAGTGTAGGGATTGAACAAGGTAAGCTTGCACCGGACTTTGAACTGGAAACATTAGATGGAGAGCAATTCAAGTTATCGGACTTGCAAGGGAAAAAAGTGATATTGAATTTTTGGGCGACATGGTGTCCACCATGTCGAGAAGAAATGCCTGGAATGCAGCAATACTATGAAGAGAATCAAGATGAAGTCGTTGTGGTTGCTGTTAATCTAACAGATAAAGATACAAGTGAGCAAGCCGTTCGAAATTTTATTGATGAGTATGGTTTTACCTACCCAATACCATTAGATCGTGATGGAGATATTGCAAAAGAGTATGGTGTTATTGTTGTTCCTACAACTTATTTTATTGGAACTGATGGAATTGTACAACAGCCACGGGTAGCTGGACCTTTGGAGTATGACTATATGACAGAGATGGTTAATGCTTTAAATTAATTCAATTAATTATAAAATTTTGTAGAAATGGTAATACTTCTTAGTAGTACGTATATAAAAGGGGTGGATTACCATTTCTCTTAAAAAGAAGCTACGTTTTGATGAACTTGTTGCAGAAAATCGAAGACAGATTTTAGAAGACAGAAAACTTATGGAGCAAATTGAAAATAATTTGGACATGAGGATGCATCAGACTGTAAAGAAAGTAAATGAAAACTGAAAAGATGCTACTTCCTATCGTGAAAGGAAGTAGCATTTTTTTGTATAGTATTATATTTTATTGAAAGAATAAGCCTGTGTAATTGAGAAAGGAGAATCAGCATGACAGACAAGCATAATCAACAAGCTAAACCTGATGATCGCAGTGACAATGCAGAAAAAATCCAAAATATGGTGCAAAATACGATTGAAAATTTAGAAGCAGCACATGAAACAATGCAGTTCAGTTCTGGTGAAGAAAAAGAACAAATCATTGCAAAGAATCAGCGAAGAGAAGAAGCAATAGAAGGTTTCCGTGAAGAGATAAAGGATGAATCCAATCAATAACGGAATGAAACAGTCTCAAACTATTTGTGTTTGAGGCTGTTTCGCTTTTTAATCACTATAAGAGGTTGACCAAAAATTCCGGGAAAAATATACACATCCTGTGTAACACTGGTAGTCAAAACTATGCCGCTTCGAACTTCGACGCATAGGACGTGCTAGTGTCGGCGTCGCAAAAGGACATTGCAAACTTATCCGACCACGGTTCTTTTATTCTCCTTTTTGAGCACGCTTTACAAATCACTTTTTCTCATTTTTATGATACGATTAAGCAAGTGAGAAAATTAAGGGGAAGTGAAATGGAATGAAGAAAGTACGAACACCGTTGGAAGTAAGGTATCAAGAGACAGACCAAATGGGAGTTGTCTACCATGCGAATTATTTAGTGTGGTTTGAAATAGGGAGAACCAAATATATTGAAGCACTTGGACTTAGTTATGCTGCGATGGAAAAAGATAATGCTGTAGCTCCAGTACTCGATGCGCAAATTACGTTTAAGAAGCCCATACGTTATGGTGAGGATGCCTATGTGGAAACATGGTTGGAGGATTATGATGGGCTGCGAACGGTATATGGTTATTACATTCTGGATTCTGCCGGTGATATTGCTGTAAGTGGATTTACAAAGCATGCGGTTGTGAAGAAGGATACATTTCGGCCGATTTCGTTAAGAAGGGCTTTTCCAGAATGGCATCTTGCGTATTCAGAGCAAATTAAGGGTGAACAATAATGGCATTTGGAATTAAAAGAAGTGAATTACTTGCTTGGAAGGATAATGTGGCAAATGGGGAAGTAGCTTTTCTGACACATTATTGGATAGATGAACGTTTTCCTGGCTGCAATACGGTAACAAAAGTGGGATGCAGTGACTTGGGAAAATTGGCAGCCTGGGGCAGAGCCTATGGACTTCGAGAAGAATGGGTTCATCAGGATGAGACATACCCACATTTTGATTTGTTTGGTGAGCGCCAGCTTGAAATACTGGAAAAAGAAAATCAATGGGAACAAATAGAACGTTTTAAATTGTAAGCATTTAAAGAAACCAGCATATTTTTAGTGAATAAAAAGACGATGATCAGAGCTACAATATCATGATCATCGTCTTTATAATTATACATACTCTATAATCGGTTCATTCCGTTTTTTATCTAAACGCACTGCCAAATCGCTGTTCTCAAAATACCACGCATCAGCCTCTTCGATATAAAGCGTAATATTCTCCACTTCTGTGGATGCATAAATTGCTTTGGGTTTATCTAGTTTGACTCCAAGGGAAAATCCAGGAATCTTACCGCCGACCCCTCCATATCGAACGAAAAAACGTAATTGAGCTGTGTCTTCAATATCCAATTCTTCTTTATACCATTTTGCGGCTTCCGTGCTGACTGTTAGGTTCAATAAAGACAACTCCCTTTGTTAGTAAATACTATTTGTTTTTCTTGGCAGATAACAAAGTACAAAAAACTTTTTTATCTGCATAGGTAACTAGTTTGGTGGATGCCAAGCTTACTATTCCTTTTTCTCTGGTACATAGTCAACTCCACCAGGATGAAATGGGTGACATTTGCTAATTCTTTTTATCGTTAAATATGATCCTTTTATTGCGCCAAAACGCTTAAATGCTTCAAGTCCGTATTCAGAACACGTAGGATAGAACCTACATGTTGAAGGGGTAAAAGGACTGATTGCAGCTCGGTAAAATTTTATAAGCCCGATAAATAAATATTTCATCGCTGCTACTCGATTTCAGCGTTTTGCTTATCAAAGGTAATGGATGCAATTGCATCATGTAGATGAATCGATTCCTCATTTCTACAAGAGACATTGAATTTTGTGACAAAAGGCAACTCGTATAAATCGGCTGCAACTAAACGAACTATATCTTCGACGAATCGAGGGTTTTCATATGCTTGCTCTGTTACCATTTTCTCATCTGGTCGTTTAAGTACAGGATGAATTCTAGCACTTGCATTACTTTCCGCTGCTTGTAAGAGTGTTTCCTTCCAATCTGTTTTGTTTTCATCAAAGTCATCAGAAAGGGTGATATCCATTGCTACTTCGCCACGCTGATTATGCGCGCTATACTCACTAATCTCTTTTGAGCAAGGGCATAGTGTTGTAATCAAAGCAGATAAAGCTACATTCACAGATGTTCCTTTCGCTTGCTTGTAGGTTACGCGAATTGAAGCATTTGCATGATTTAACCCTGCAAGATTGGAGCTTGGACCTTTTCGTTCGTAAAACCAAGGGAAGTCCACTTCGATGGTTGCATCCTTTTGCTCAAGGCGTTCAGCCAATTCTTTTGCAAAAGATTTTAAATTAGCTAATGTGATGTTGAATCCTTGCTCATGGTATTGATTTAATTGTTCCATAAACCGGCTCATATTCGTCCCTTTACTCGTATTAGCTAAACTGGACGAAAATTTGAATGTACCTATACTTGTTTGAAAGCCAGGGTTCATGTTACTTTCAATTGTAATTGGGTATTTTACATTGGAAATCCCGACTACATTCAGATCAAAAAGAAAGTCTTTCTTTGTATTTTGCAGGTCTGCCATTTTACTCTTTTCAACAGGTTTTGTTCTTTCTGCTGGTTGGACAGAACCAAATAATTTATGACGTTGTTCTTTCGTCGGTAATTGCTTTAGCGGGAATATTTTGGTGTGTTGCAATATATAAGTCCCCTTTCAAATTCTCAAGTAATGATAAGTATACTGAATGGATATTTATTATTCAATTTATTGGATTGGAATGGTGATTATTGTATTACATCCATTTTATTTTAGGTTCCGTTCCATTGCGAATACGTTTGATATTTTCCAAATGCCTGTAGAAAACAAAAGCTGTTAGTAAGGCAACGACAATAATCAATCCGATGTCTTTAAAGAAGATTGATACAAAAACACTAATCACTCCAGTAACCATGGATGATAATGATACATATTTAGAAAGATATAAGGATGAGATAAAAGTGACAATCATGATTAAAAATAACAATGGATATATACCTAAAATAATGCCACCAGAAGTCGCAACAGCTTTCCCACCTTTAAATCGTGCAAATAAAGGGTACATATGTCCAATAACTGCGAAAACTCCAATTGCAAGTCGATAAATCTCCACATCAAATAATAATGGGACTAGTGTTGCTGCTGTTCCTTTTAAAATATCTGCTAATGTTACAATAATTCCTGCTTTTATACCGAGGACGCGAAATGTATTGGTAGCTCCAAGGTTGCCACTTCCATGCTCCCGAATATCCATTTTGTAACCAATTTTACCTACTAGCAGTGCTGATGGTATAGAGCCTAATAAATAAGCAATAATAGCAAATACGATATATTCCATATTTTTTCCTACTTTCATTATTAAATTAAATGATTTTTTTGATTGATGTGATGTACTATCGTTTATTTTAGCATGAACCGTAAAGATAAAGAACCTAAAATATGAACTATTATACGATAACGATTTAAGAATTAAAATGTTTATAAAAAAGAAAAGAGGGTATTACCCTAAAAGTAGACTTTGAATAACGAGGAGCAAAGCCATGATCGAATTTAAAAATGTACATAAAGTATATCCAGATGGAACGGAAGCAATTAAAGATTTTTCGCTAGAAATTAAAGAGGGGGAACTGCTGACATTAATTGGACCCAGCGGATGTGGAAAGACAACAACGATGAAAATGATTAATCGATTAATTGATCCCACATCAGGATCAATATACATAAATGGTAAAGCTATTACAGATTATAACATACACGAATTAAGATGGAATATTGGTTATGTTCTTCAGCAAATTGCATTATTCCCCCATATGTCAATTGCTGAAAATATTGCAGTAGTTCCTGAAATGAAAAAATGGAAAAAGCAAGAAATTGTAAGTCGAAGCCATGATCTTCTTGATATGGTTGGTTTAGATCCATCGACATTCGGGAATCGTATGCCGGGAGAACTTTCTGGAGGACAGCAGCAACGGATTGGTGTCATTCGTGCACTCGCTGCTGATCCAGATATTATATTAATGGACGAACCATTTAGTGCTCTGGATCCGATCAGTAGAGAACAACTACAAAACGATATTCAGAAATTACAGAAGGAAATTAAGAAGACAATTGTATTTGTAACCCATGACATGGATGAAGCATTGAAGTTAGGTGATCGTATTTGTTTAATGAAGGACGGTAAAATGGTTCAGGTAGACAAAGCGGAACAATTAGTTTTAAACCCAGCTAATAATTTTGTTAAAGATTTTCTCGGAAATAAAAAATCCCCATGGCAAACAGAAGTTGGGGGGATTGCAGATCAACAGATGGATGCAATTATAACGAAATCCATTTACGAGTCACAGACTTTTCCACGTCAGGGAACCTATATCGTAATCGATGAAAATAGTCATTATGTAGATATGGTTAGAAATGGCAGTGTGTTTCATGGAAAGACGATTCAACACGATATGCCATTGTATCAAGCTGTTGAGTTACTTCAGGAAAGTGATCAGACACTGTTCCCTGTTTTGAATAGACAACAAGTTGTTGGCATTTTAACTTATCCACAAATTGTTTCATTCCTAAAAAGTAAAACAGATACAGAAAATGGGGTGACACATATTGGATAATTTTATTGCTGTTTTCAAGCAACGACAAGATATGCTTTGGCAAACGATTATGGAACATCTGCAGATCTCCTTGATCTCATTAATTATTGCAATTGTTATTGCAGTTCCATTAGGATTGCTTTTGACTAGGTATCCTAAAGCAGCAGAGCCCGTAATTGGCATTTCAGCTGTTTTGCAGACAATACCGAGTCTTGCTGTACTGGCATTTCTTATTCCGTTCTTTGGGATAGGTACTACACCTGCAATTATTGCATTAATTCTTTATGCTTTATTACCAATTCTAAGAAATACATATACCGGTATTAAAGAAGTAAATCCTGCGCTAAAAGAAGCTGCTACTGGAATGGGAATGAATTCCTTCCGACGTTTAACTAAAATTGAATTACCAATTGCCATGCCAGTAATTATGGCTGGGATCCGAACGTCTATGGTCTTAATCGTGGGTACGACAACAATTGCTGCTTTAATTGGTGCTGGAGGATTAGGTGAAATTATTTTACTAGGATTAGATCGTGGTGCAGATATTCATCTAATATTACTTGGAGCGATACCTGCAGCATTGCTTGCAATTATATTGGATATGATATTGCGTATTTTTGAACGTTTTTCAAAAAAAGCAGGTTTAAAATCTTTTATAGCTATGCTTGTACTTGTAGTTCTAATCGTCGTCACGCCACTTATTTTTAATGGAACTAAACAGGATGATCTTGTTATTGGTGGAAAATTGGGATCTGAACCGGCTATACTTATGAATATGTACAAATTGCTAATTGAAGAAGACACAGACCTTGAAGTTGGATTGGAGCCAAATCTCGGGAAAACTGCCTTTGTTTTTAGTGCACTGCAAGAGGGGAGTATTGATATTTTCCCAGAATTTACTGGAACTGCTATCGTAACACACTTAGAAGACCAAGCAGCAAGCAATGATGCTATGGAAGTTTATGAACAGGCAAAACAAGGGATGAAAGAGGAATTTGGCATGGAATTGCTTATGCCAATGGAATATAATAATACGTACACCGTAGCAACGACAAAAGAATTGGCGGAAAGATACGATCTTGAAGAAATTGGTGATTTAAAACAAATTGAGAATGAGATTACTGCTGGGTTTACATTAGAATTTAACGATCGTTATGATGGATACGTGGGAATGCAAGACTTATATAATCTTCAAATCGCAGACGTAAAAACAATGGAACCAGGAATAAGAGAATCTGCGCTATCAAACGGTGAGGTTGACATCATTGATGCTTATGCCACGGATAGTTATATGGTAGAATTGGATTTAGTAACATTATCCGATCCAGAGAATCTATTTCCACCATATCAAGGTGCTCCTCTATTGCGTGAGGATACATTAGAGGAATACCCGGAACTACGAGATATTTTAAATCAGCTCGCTGGAAAAATAACGGATGATGAAATGCGTGAAATGAATTATCAAGTGGATTATGAAGATGAATCGCCAGAAGAAGTTGCAAGGGAATACTTAATACGAGAAGGTTTGATAACAAATTAAGGAGGGTGTTCAGGTGGCTTGGGAAAATCCAGCAAATGATGAATTAAAAGAAATATTAGAATCAGCAAAAACGATTGCAGTAGTAGGACTATCTAATAATCAAGATAAAACAGCCTATCAAATTGCAAAAATTATGCAGGAGGTCGGATATCGAATTATTCCTGTTAATCCGACAGTGGAAGAGGTGCTTGGTGAGAAGGCATATTCTTCGCTAACGGCTATTCCAGACAAGATTGATATTATAAACATTTTTAGAAGACCAGAGTATTTACCAGAAATTGCGAAAGAAGCAGTAGAGACTGATTGTCGTATTTTTTGGGCCCAGCAAGGAATTGTCAATGAAGAAGCCTATCATTACCTAAAAGAAAGAGATTTTACCGTAATTATGGATCTTTGCATTAAAGTGGTGCATGCTGTGCTTGTTAAAAAATAATGGTCAACAATTTAAAAAATGCTTGAAAAGGATGACGAACTTATGTCATCCTTTTTATTGGCAATTAAGCAAATAAACATTCGTCCACAGGGTTTTAAATGCGATTATAACTAAGATAAAAACAATGCAAGTACGGGGGATATATTTACTTTTTCTTCCAAATTTAGTATGTTTACAATTTCACACGATTTAAAATTACGTAGGGAATATATAGCACGTATAGAATGTTTTTTAGCTGTTTTATGCATTAAAATGGCAATTGTAGTATACTTATTAGCATATTCTGCGATATGATGATTGAATAGAAGGTGTCTTATAAAAAAAATGATTAATTTACAATTACGAACAATTGTTCTATTATAAAGAAAGTGGATTGTTTTTGTTTTTGAAAGGAGTAGTGGATTGATTGAATAATGAATTCCAATATTCGGATGATTCCATCCAAGTTCTAGAGGGTCTTGACGCTGTTAGAAAAAGACCAGGAATGTATATAGGAAGTACAGACAGCCGTGGGCTGCACCACCTTGTTTTTGAAATTGTGGATAATGCTGTTGATGAAGCTTTAGCAGGCTATGGAAATGAAATTAAAGTAACGATACATAAAGATAATAGTATTTCTGTTCAGGACAGTGGACGCGGTATACCCACCGGAATGCATAGCACTGGCAAACCGACAACCGAGGTTATTTTTACGGTGCTCCATGCAGGTGGAAAGTTTGGACAAGGTGGATATAAAACAAGTGGTGGATTACATGGTGTAGGATCATCCGTAGTAAACGCATTATCCGAATGGTTGGACGTAACAATACATCGGGACGGGTTTATATATTATCAGCGTTTTGAGGCTGGTGGAAAACCAGTTAGCTCGCTTGAAAAAAGAGGTCCAACAAGGAAGAAAGGAACTACTATTCATTTTAAGCCAGACCCGACGATTTTTAGTACAACAGATTATGATTTTGAGACCATTTCGGAACGTTTGCGTGAGTCTGCATTTTTATTAAAAGGTTTAAAAATAGAACTTATTGATGAGCGAAATAATGAAAAGGAATTATATGAGTTTCCAGATGGCCTCGTTTCCTTTGTCGACTATGTAAATGAAGAGAAGGATACATTACATCCAGTTGTATCTTTTGAAGGGGAACAGCATGGGTTAGAGGTCGAGTTTGCGTTTCAATTTAATGATGGTTATGCAGAGAGCATGCTTTCTTTCGTTAACCATGTTCGTACAAGAGATGGTGGAACACACGAATCTGGTGCGCGAAGTGCCATTACGAGAACATTCAATGAATATGCTAGAAGAATAGGTACATTAAAAGAGAAGGATAAAAATCTAGAAGGTACAGATATACGAGAAGGACTTACTGCAATTATTTCTGTTCGAGTGCCTGAGGATAAGCTTCAATTTGAAGGGCAAACGAAAGGCAAATTAGGCACTATTGAAGCTCGATCTGTTGTTGATGCAGTCGTATCTGAAAATCTAAATTATTTTCTAGAAGAAAACCCAGATGTATCTGGCATGCTCGTTAAGAAAGCAATAAAGGCGAAAGAAGCCCGCGAAGCAGCTCGTAAAGCACGTGAGGATGCAAGGTCAGGTAAAAAACGTAAAAGAAAAGATACGATTCTTAGTGGAAAGCTCACACCGGCACAATCGAAAAATCCACAAAGAAATGAACTCTACCTTGTTGAGGGTGATTCAGCAGGGGGTTCTGCTAAACAGGGAAGAGATAGAAAATTCCAGGCTGTTTTACCTTTGCGCGGAAAAGTAATTAATACAGAAAAAGCTAAGCTGCAAGACGTGTTTAAGAATGAAGAGATTTCAACTATTATCCATACAATTGGAGCTGGAGTTGGCGGGGACTTTGACTTGGATGATGTGCAATACGATAAAATTATTATTATGACGGATGCGGATACAGATGGTGCTCATATTCAAGTACTTTTATTAACGTTCTTTTATCGTTATATGCGTTCCCTTGTAGAAGCAGGAAAAGTATTTATCGCACTGCCGCCTCTATTTAAAATCTCTAAGGGTAAAGGAAAAAGTGAAAAAATTGTCTATGCTTGGGATGAGGCTGAAATGAAAGAAGCTCTTAAAGTGTTTAAAAATGGATACACGATTCAGCGTTATAAAGGTCTTGGTGAAATGAACGCTGACCAACTTTGGGAAACGACAATGAATCCAGAAACAAGAACATTAATCCGGGTAACCATTGAAGATATTGCAAGAGCAGAGCGTCGTGTAACAACATTAATGGGGGATAAAGTAGAGCCAAGAAGGAAATGGATAGAGGGACATGTTAAATTTGGTTTGGAAGAGGATACTAACATTTTAGAAAATGAAAGGATACATTCCGAACATTAAGTATATCGAATTTATTACGTATTAATGGGTTGTAATACCCCACGCTAAAATGGAGAGAAGTAAAAATGTGATGATGGGGTAAACATTCCGTAAGTTCCTGATTCTTTTCAAGGGCCTGCGGTTCTCCCTAGTGGTGCTGACATTAGTGGGAGAGAAAGTGAAACTCCCACTGAATTAAAGTTTCACTTTATAAAGCGATCCCAAAACAAGAATATAGATGGAAACAAGTAAGGGGGGATTGATTTGTCACAAACAGAAAAGTTTTTAGATCTTCCATTAGAAGAAGTAATTGGTGACAGATTTGGACGATACAGTAAATATATTATTCAAGACAGGGCTTTGCCAGATGCAAGGGATGGGCTAAAGCCAGTACAGCGAAGAATACTTTATGCGATGCATGAAGAGAAGAATACACATGATAAGCATTTCCGGAAATCTGCTAAAACGGTGGGTGTCGTTATTGGTAACTATCATCCACATGGTGATTCTTCAGTCTACGAGGCAATGGTTCGTTTAAGTCAAGATTGGAAAGTAAGAAATGTTTTGATTGAAATGCATGGGAATAACGGAAGTATTGATGGAGATCCACCGGCAGCTATGCGTTATACAGAAGCTAGATTATCCAGTATCTCGTCAGAGCTTTTACGTGATATTGACAAGGAAACTGTTGAATTTATCCCAAACTTTGATGAAACGAGTTCTGAACCAGTTGTTCTACCAGCGAAATTTCCTAACCTGCTTGTGAATGGCTCGACAGGTATCTCTGCAGGTTATGCAACGGATATTCCCCCGCATAATTTAGCAGAGGTAATTGATGCTGTTATTATGCGGATGGATAATCCAGAAGTTACTGTTCAGGAATTGATGCAAGTAATGAAAGGTCCTGATTTTCCAACCGGAGGAATTATTCAAGGTATTGATGGTATCCGAAAGGCATATGAAACAGGTCGCGGTAAAATTATTATTCGTGGAAGGGCAGAGATTGAAGCTGTTCGAGGTAATCGAGAACAAATAGTCATTACGGACATACCGTATGAGGTCAATAAGGCCAATATGGTTAAGAAGATGGACGAGCTGCGAATCGATCGTAAAGTAGAAGGTATTGCAGAAGTACGAGATGAGACAGATCGTACTGGTTTACGTGTTGTTATTGAATTGAAACGAGATGCAGATAGTGAAGGCATTTTGAATTATTTTTATAAAAATACGGATTTGCAAGTGACCTATCATTTCAATATGGTTGCCATTCAGGACAAAACTCCGAAACTATTGTCATTACCTCAAATGCTAGATGCGTATATTGGGCATCAGAAAGATGTAGTTACAAGACAAACCAAATTTGATTTAAAAAAAGCCAGAGATCGTGCCCATATCGTAGAAGGCCTGATAAAGGCAATCTCTATTTTAGATGAATTAATTGCGACAATCCGTGCTTCAAAAGATAAATCTGATGCGAAGAAACAAATTATGGAAGCATACGGTTTTACAGAAGCGCAAGCAGAGGCAATTGTTACACTACAATTATACAGGCTGACAAATACGGATATTACACAACTTCAAAGTGAAGCTGCCGAATTACTAAAAAGAATTGAACAATTAGAGGGTATTCTTAATAGTGAAAAGAAGCTACTTCAAACAATCAAAAAAGATTTGAAACAAATTAAAAAGACATTTGCTGAAGGTCGACGTACGATGATTGAAGCAGAAATTGAAGAGCTGAAAATCAATATTGAAGTAACTGTTGCAAGTGAGGATGTACTTGTTTCAGTAACGAAAGATGGATATATTAAACGCACAAGTTTGCGATCGTATAGTGCTTCAAATGGCGAAGATTTGGCCTTAAAGGAACATGATTATCCGATTAGTTTACTAGAAGTAAATACGACTGACAAAGTGCTTCTATTTACGAATAAAGGGAAATATTTGATCACTCCAGTTCACGAGCTTCCAGACATTCGTTGGAAAGACACTGGACAGCATGTATCGAATATTGCCCAGCTTGACAAGGATGAACGACTCATTCAATGTATTCCAGTACGCGATTTTAATGAGTCAATGAATTACCTGCTGTTCTTTACAAAAAACGGTATGGTAAAACGAAGCGAATTCAGTCTTTATGATGCGCAGCGGAAATCGAAAGCACTTATCGCATTAAATCTGAAAAATGGTGATGAGGTAGTTAATGTTTGTCAAACAGACGGAAATATGGATGTGTTCCTTGTTTCGAATAAAGGGTATGGATTATGGTACCATGAATCGGAAATCTCAGTAGTTGGACAGAGAGCTGCTGGCGTAAAAGCAATGATGCTCAAAGATGAGGAATTCATTGTTAATGGACAGGTATTTAATGAACTAACTAACCCTTCAATTGTTATTATTACACAGCGCGGAGCTTGCAAACGAATGAGAATGAGGGAATTTGAAAAATCAACTCGTGCTAAGCGTGGGTTAACCATGTTAAGAGAATTAAAAAGTAAGCCACATCGAATCAAAGGGTTTTTCGCAATAAATGAAAATGATACAATATGTTTTGAAACAAGTAATGGCAGTCTGCACAACTTATTCCCGCTTGAGTTATCTGCAAGCGATCGATCTAGTAATGGATCCTTTGTTATCGATTCGGATAACGAAGGTGAAGTAACTGAAGTGTGGAAAGAAGCGGTTTATCAAAAACCATTTGATGAAATAGAATAAAATTACAGGGGTAGCTTTTAAGCTGCCCCTATTTAATGTTGTTTAACATTATTATTTCTAGTACTGAAAATATATAAACTGTGGATTAGTGTATTTAAATGGATTGTGCGTCTACCCGCTCCGGAAATATCTTTGCTAGTATATGGAATTAAAAACGATATCGATGCGCTCCCGGACGGCGATTATTGCACATACTTGAAGAAAACAGCCGAGAAGTTAGTTCGCAGTTTCTTTCAAATCTAATTCAATGAACCAACTTTATTTATAACTATGAAAACACTTTCTAAATTCAGATTAGTATGGTAAAGTAAGAGTAAATTTATTGAAGGAGGGCTTATAAACGGAATTACGAAATAAAATCATCCAGTCGTCTTTAATTTTATTTGAACAATACGGGTTTCATGGAGTTAGTGTGAATCAGATTGTTGAAAATGTAGGTACTTCTAAAGGTGGATTTTATCATCATTTCACCTCTAAAGATGAATTATTATTTGAAATTCACGATACATTTATAACGCATGTATTAGAAAAAGGGATTTACGCATATGAAACGCATCATTCACCAACCCAAAAATTAAAAGCAATTGTGAAAGAATTTGTAAACGTTTTCGGCCTGTATAAAGCACATATTTCTGTCTTTTATCAGGAGAGTACGTATTTAAAGCAACAATATCAAAGGTCAGTGAAAGACAAAAGGGATCAATTCAAACAAATTGTCATGCGAACAATTGAAGAGGGAAAGAAGTCTGGTGAGTTTCGAGAAGAACTGTCCATTGAAATTACAACAATGGCAATCTTAGGAATGGTGAACTGGATTTATAAGTGGTACCGGCAATCAGGTGCAAACACGATGGATGAAATTGGAGATATCTTTGTTGATTTAATTTTGCATGCAGTTCTCCAAACAGAAACGATTTCTAAAGATAATTATAAAGAAATACTGTTAGACTTGCCATTCTTTGCAAAAGGGAATCGAAATGGCTAAAACAGACCAACTAGTCGGTCTTAACTTATGAGGGGGAATAGCATGAATTTCGAATTAACGAAAGAACAAGCGATGATTAAGAAGATGGTTCGAGACTTTGCTGAAGAAGTCATCCGACCAAGAGCAGTTGAAATTGACACGAAAGCAGAATTTCCAAGCGATATTTTTGATCAAATGGGGGAGCTTGGCTTACTAGGAATTCCGTTTCCAGATGAGTATGGTGGATCTGGTGGAGATACAGTTTCTTATGCGTTAGCAGTGGAAGAGATTGGGCGTGTATGTGGAAGTACTGGATTAAGTTATGCTGCGGCAGTTTCTCTTGGTGCAAGTCCACTCTATTATTTCGGAACTGACGAGCAAAAAGAAACCTATTTAAAGCCCCTTGCTTCAGGGAAAGCGCTTGGATCATTTGGATTAACCGAACCAAATGCTGGATCAGATGCAGGAGGAACGAAAACGACCGCGATAATTGATGGAGAAGATTATATCATTAATGGTGAAAAATGCTTTATTACGAATGCAAGCTTTGCCAAAATCATTATTGTAACCGCTGTCACTGGTAAAAATGAACAAGGAAAAAGCATGATCTCTTCAATTATTGTTCCTGCAGATACGAAAGGGGTTACGATAACGAGCAATTACGATAAGATGGGGGTTCGCGGGTCGGATACGGCTGAAATTGTACTTGAAAATGTTCGTGTGCCAAGAACAAATGTATTGGGAGAAGAACATAAAGGTTTCAATCAATTTCTCTATACCTTAGATGGAGGGAGAATTTCAATTGCAGCACTTGGACTTGGAATAGCGCAAGCATCACTTGATAAAGCACTAGCATATGCAAAAGACCGGAAGCAGTTCGGTAATTCAATTTCTAAATTCCAAGCGATCCAATTCAAGCTTGCTGATATGGCAATGGAAGTTGAGCTTGCAAGAAATATGGTGCATAAAGCTGCATGGTTAAAGGATCAAGGAAAGCCTTTTGGAAAAGAAGCCGCATATGCCAAACTGTTTGCGAGTGAAACAGCATTCCGCTCGGCAAATCAAGCGATCCAAATTCATGGGGGCTATGGTTATATGCGTGAATATGAGGTGGAACGCTATTTACGTGATGCAAAGCTACTAGAAATTGGGGAAGGAACGTCTGAGGTTCAACGATTGGTTATTGCTAGAGAACTAGGCTGCTAGTCCAGATTAGGAAGGGGAGAATTCATGTCATTATTAGGCTTAACTGTTGGTGAGCTGCTTGAAAAACAGGTGGATTTATATCCAAATCATGAAGCAATCGTCTATCCAGAATTAAAATTACGGAAAACATATTCGGAATTTAATGAAATGGTCAACCAAGCCGCAAAAGGATTGATGGCCCTAGGTATTCAAAAAGGGGAAAATGTAGCAATATGGGCTGATAATAAACCAGAATGGATTACATCACAATTTGCAACCGGCAAAATGGGAGCTGTCCTTGTAACGGTAAATACAAATTATCAAGCGAATGAATTAACATATTTACTAAAGCAGTCTGAAGCAACAACCTTAATAATGGCCGAAAGCTATAAAGGAACATCCTATGTTGATATTTTAAAACAGCTATGCCCCGAGTTAGGAGTTCAGGAAAAAGGAAAATTACGGTTAGAAACATTACCAAACTTAAAAAATATCATTGTAATTAGTAATGCGGAATATCATTATGCCTATACGTGGAAGGAAGTCATTGCAAAAGGTAATGGTATCAATAATGTTCATTTAGAGCAACGGAAACAATCGCTGAACGAAGATGATGTCATTAACATGCAATATACATCAGGAACTACTGGATTTCCAAAAGGGGTTATGCTAACACATCGAAACATTGTCAACAATGGCAATCAGATTGCTGATTGCATGAAGCTTACTCCTAACGATCGATTATGCATACCAGTACCATTTTTCCATTGTTTTGGCTGTGTATTAGGCATACTTGCTGCGGTATCCAAAGGTACAACGATGGTTATACTGGAGCAATTTCACGCAGAGAAGGTATTGCAAGCTGTTTCAGAAGAAAAATGCACGGGACTTCATGGCGTTCCTACAATGTTCATTGCAGAATTAAATCATCCTCGTTTTCATGAGTTTGATCTGTCTCATTTGCGAACAGGTATTATGGCGGGATCAACTTGTCCAGTAGAAGTAATGTCCAATGTGATGAATAAAATGGGCGCAAAAGAAATTACAATTGCTTATGGTCAAACAGAATCGTCACCGGTGATATCACAAACAAGAACAGACGATCCAATTGAATTGAAAGTAAATACGGTTGGAAAACCACACCCTAATGTGGAAGTAAAAATCGTTATACCTGGAACGGATACAGAACAAGAAATCGGTGTTCCAGGTGAGCTGCTAACTCGAGGGTATCTTGTGATGAAAGGCTATTACAATAATCCCGAGGCAACGAAGGAAGCCATTGATAAGCAAGGTTGGCTTCATACCGGTGATTTAGCGGTGTTGCATAAAAATGGCTATATTGAAATAACTGGACGAATGAAAGATATGATTATACGCGGCGGAGAGAATATTTACCCACGAGAGATTGAGGAGTTTTTATATCAGCATCCAGACATTCTAGATGTACAAGTAATCGGAGTACCTGATGAAAAATATGGAGAGCAAGTCATGGCTTGGATTATTTTAAAGGATAATAAACAGATAACAAGCGAAGAAATTAAAGATTATTGTAATGGAAAAATATCGAGGCACAAGATACCCAAGTATATCGAATTTGTCGATGTATATCCAATGACAGCTAGCGGGAAGATACAGAAGTTTAAATTAAGAGAGATTGCGATGCAGCAACTTCAATCCTAGGGGGGAGCATATGATAAAAAAGGTGCTTATTGCAAATCGAGGAGAAATTGCAGCACGAATTATTCGCACATGTAAGAAATTAGGAATTCAAACAGTAGCTATTTATTCAGAAGCAGATCAAGAGGCTCCATATGTATCGATGGCGGATCAGAGCTTTTTGGTTGGAGCTCCACGTGTAAATGAGAGCTATTTAAATGTTGAACGGATAATTGCTGTCGCAAAAGAAGCGAAAGCCTGCGCGATTCATCCTGGATATGGTTTTCTTAGTGAGAATGAAGCATTTGCTAATCGCTGTTTGGAAGAAGGATTGATATTCATTGGACCAACAGGGAGCGTCATAAAGCAGATGGGAAGTAAAATAGCGGCAAGAAATGCAATGAATAAAATTGGCATTCCTGTTGTGCCCGGAACGGATGAAGCGATTGCGGCGATAGAGGACGCAGTAAAAATGGCAGAGAAAATTGGTTATCCAATTATGCTCAAGGCCTCGGCTGGGGGTGGCGGAATCGGTATGCAGGTTGTTTACTCAGAAGAAGAGCTGGCCAAAGCATTTGAAGGGAATTCAAAGCGTGCACAGACATTTTTCGGTGATGGATCCATGTTTATGGAAAAGAAAATTGAAAATGCCCGCCATATTGAAATACAAATTTTAGCAGATCATCACGGAAATGCAATTCATTTATATGAACGTGAATGTTCGATACAGCGTCGAAATCAGAAAGTTATTGAAGAGGCTCCGTCACAGTTTATTTCAGAATCCACAAGACAGCGTATGGGCGAAGCTGCAGTTAAAGCTGTCAAGGCACTTGAGTACACCAATGCAGGGACGATTGAATTTCTGGTTGATGAATTAGAAAATTTTTACTTTTTGGAAATGAATACAAGAATTCAAGTTGAACATCCCATAACTGAAGAAATTACAGGAATTGATATTGTGGAAGAGCAACTACACATTGCTTCCGGTAAGGCATTAACAATTAAACAAACAGATTTGCAAATAGATGGTCATGCGATTGAAGCGAGAATTTATGCAGAAAATCCAGTTACGTTCTTCCCTTCACCAGGTCATATTTCTCATATTGAATTACCTGAGGGACCGAATATACGGAATGAAGTAGGTGTGACTGCCGATTATGATGTAACACCGTTTTATGACCCAATGATTGGAAAATTAATTGTAAAAGGGTCTAATCGCAAAGAAGCAATCGCTATATTAAAGGAAGCTTTATCCAGTTATAAAATCGATGGAATTAAAACAAATATTCCTATGTTGCAAGAGATTGTACAGCATGAACAATTTATAAAAGGAAACACAACGACAGCTTTTATTGAAAAATTCTATCATAAATAAAGGAAACTGAGGAGGATACGGATATGCAAGAAGTGAAAGCGAGTATGGCAGGGAATGTATGGAAAATTGTAGTGGCTGTAGGAGAACAAGTGGAAGAAGGTCAGGATATTGTAATACTTGAGTCCATGAAAATGGAGATACCAATTGCAGCGGAAGCATCTGGGGTAGTAAAAGAATTAAAAGTTGCAGAGGGTGATTTTGTAAATGATGAAGATGTTCTTGCCGTTATTGAATAGGTTAGAAAATAACTAGGCTGCTTCATAGAAGTGAAACTTCATTCAGTGGGGGGTCTTTACTCTCCCACCTTCACACATATTATTTCCCTCTTGTTTAGAGGTGGGAGTATAACAGACCATTAATGCATGATAAAAATGGCACGGACAGGTTGTGAAGGAACTGCAGATGATTGCGATTAGAATAAAAATAAGCCTAAAATAAACCTTCTAAAGGATGAGGATAAATGTCGGATTTAATTACGATCAACATACATGAGGAACATGTAGCTGTCCTAACGCTGAACCGACCAGAAGCTGCGAATGCGCTATCGCATGCATTATTAGTTGCATTAAACGAAGCAATAAAAGAAATTAACCAAAACAAATCGATTTATTGTACGGTTATTACGGGGGCAGGCGAGAAAGCTTTTTGCGCTGGTGCAGATTTAAAAGAACGAAAGGGAATGTCAGAAGATGAGGTAATGAAGGCGGTTCGTTACATAGGGGAAACTGTAACCGCAATTGAAGGGATGAATATGCCCGTAATTGCGGCAATTAATGGTGCTGCTTATGGTGGTGGTTTAGAATTAGCCCTTTCATGTGATATCCGAATTGCTGCACAAAATATTAAACTAGGCTTGACAGAAACATCTCTAGCCATCATTCCAGGCGCAGGCGGCACTCAAAGGTTGCCTCGTCTTATTGGAACAGGGCATGCTAAGCGTTTGATATTTACTGCGAAACCAATCGATGCTTCAGAAGCCATCTCTATTGGCCTGGTTGAACAAACAGCTGAACAAGCAGACCTGTTAACAGATGCATTGGTGTTAGCGAAAACCATTGCTTCCAACGGGCCGATTGCTTTAAAACAGGCGAAAATAGCTATTAATAATGGTACGCAAACAGATATAAAAGAGGGATTAGACATTGAACGTGCATGCTATGCGGAAACCATTCCGACAGTAGATAGAGTGGAAGGGCTTCAAGCATTCAAGGAAAAAAGGAAGCCATTATATAAAGGTATTTAGTGAGGAGGATGCAACATGTCTTATTTAGAAGAATTGCAGGAGAGAATGCGTAAAATAGAAAAAGGCGGAAAAGACAAGTACCATAAAAGCAATGAAGAAAAAGGGAAGCTTTTTGTCCGAAAACGATTAGAGATTTTATTTGATAGCGGGATGAACATTGAAGATGCATTTTTTGCGAATTGCCTGGACGACGATTTACCATCTGATGGGGTTGTTACAGGAATTGGAAAAGTCAACAATCAGGACGTTTGTGTGATGGCCAATGATTCAACAGTAAAGGCCGGCTCGTGGGGGAAGCGAACGGTTGAAAAGATATTGCGGATTCAAGAAACAGCAATGAAGCTTGAGCTGCCAATGATTTATTTGGTAGACTCTGCAGGTGCCAGAATTACCGACCAAATCGAAATGTTTCCAGGCAGACGTGGTGCAGGACGAATTTTCCATAATCAAATTAAATTATCGGGAAGAGTACCACAAGTATGTTTGCTGTTTGGACCATCTGCGGCTGGAGGAGCATATATACCAGCGTTTTGTGATATTGTGATCATGGTTGATGGGAATGCCTCCATGTATTTAGGTTCACCAAGAATGGCAGAAAAAGTAATCGGAGAAAAGGTATCATTGGAGGAAATGGGTGGTGCAGTCATGCATTGTTCAGTTTCTGGTGTTGGTGATGTGTTAGTGAAGACGGAAGAAGAGGCAATACACTATGCACAGAACTATTTAAGCTATTTTCCGGCTAATTTCAGGTCGAAGCCGAATAATGTTGAAGCGAAACCTGTTCCAGCATTTGAAAAGTCGATCACTGATATCGTACCAGAAAACCAAAATGCTCCATTTAATATGTATGATTTAATTGACCGAATTATTGATGAAGGCAGTTTCTGCGAAATCAAGAAGAAGTTTGCAGCTGAATTAATTACCGGGCTTGCACGGATTGAGGGCAGCTCTGTCGGCATTATCGCAAACCAGCCACGCGTAAAAGGCGGCGTTTTATTTACGGATTCTGCTGATAAAGCAGCAAAGTTTATCCAACTCTGTGATGCCTTTAATATTCCGCTATTATTCTTAACAGATGTACCAGGATTTATGATAGGAACAAAGGTAGAGAGACAAGGTATTATTCGACACGGTGCTAAAATGCTTTCAGCGATGAGCGAAGTAACGGTACCAAAAATATCGGTCATTGTTCGGAAGGCATATGGTGCAGGTCTTTATGCGATGTCAGGACCAGCGTTTGATCCAGATTGCTGTTTAGCTTTCCCAAATGCACAAATTGCGGTAATGGGACCAGAAGCAGCAGTAAATGCTGTGGAAGCTAATAAAATTGCCCAATTACCGGAAGAGGATCGTGCCGCATTTATTAAACAAAAGCAAGATGAATATAAAGAAAATATTGATGTTTACCGACTTGCATCTGAAATGGTAATCGATGCCGTAATCGATCCAAATACATTAAGACAGGAGCTAGTGAACCGTTTTTCCGTTTATGCAGCTAAAAATGTAACATTCACCGAAAGAAAGCATGGTGTATATCCTGTATAAACAGGTGATTATAAAATTGAGATGACAAATAAAACCTAGAAACTAAGATAATCATGTTTCTAGGTTTTTAACTATGAATTCCTAATCATTTAGATTACCATAATAATATTATGTAAACTAATAAACAAACTTATCTTTGCGAATCAATAATAACCTTATTTGTGAAATCGCTTTTATAATTTGTGGCAATCCAATGACTAATTTCGTATAATAGACTTTAAATTGGGATGTGGAAGAAGGGGACATGAATACCGTGATCGTAAAAGATAGAAAAGAGTCGTTAAATGCAGAACAGCTAGTTGCTTTGTATGCCCAGATGAGACAAAACGGGGATCATTTAAATGCATCTAAAATCCTTGACATTTATGAAAAGCACCAAAAACATGAGCTGATAATAAGTTTTGCTGGACACTTTTCAGCCGGGAAATCTTCGATGATTAATGCATTGTTAGAAGAAGAAATTTTACCGAAGAGTCCAATACCTACCAGTGCAAACGTTGTTAAAATTACTTCAGGTGATGCTGTTGCAAGGGTGTTTTTTACGACAGAGCAGCCTGTTGAATACAAAGAACCATATGATATTGAAATGATTAAGGAATATTCAAAGGATAAAGAGGCAATTAAAAAAATAGAAATAAGCACTGGTAAACAAATCGTACCTGTTGGATCTGCACTTATTGATACACCTGG
Source organism: Oceanobacillus sp. FSL W7-1304 (assembly GCF_037969805.1). Classification (NCBI taxonomy): domain Bacteria; kingdom Bacillati; phylum Bacillota; class Bacilli; order Caryophanales; family Bacillaceae; genus Oceanobacillus; species Oceanobacillus sp. FSL W7-1304. The sequence continues at coordinate 309,248 of NZ_CP150211.1, forward strand.
TATTGATGCTGCAGATGATGCAGATCGAATTATGACAGAGGCATCCTTACATTTAGCTGACGTTTTATTTTATGTGATGGATTATAATCATGTACAATCAGAGGTTAATTTACAATTCTTGAAGTCAATTCAAGAGAAAAAATTGCCTTATTTTGTTGTTATTAACCAAATTGACAAGCATGATGAACAGGAACTACGTTTTGTATCGTTCGACAAAAGTATTAAACAAACGTTTGATCAATGGAACTTAAAGCCAAATAATATCTATTATACTTCACTAAAAGAACCGAATATAGCGCATAACGCATTTGAGCAAATCAAAGAAAAAATATTTATTATGATGGGGCCAGACCGTCCAAAATATCTTCATATTAAACAATCCGTACGACAAGTAATGGATGAGCACCGGTCATTTCTTGCAACAAAATATGAATCCCTGATTGATGATCTAACAGCCGGTGAGGCGACGAGATCCGATGATTCGTATTTAGATGAACTTGAAGCAACAGAAGAAAAATTATTATACCTAGAGAATGAACCGATAAAATTTGAGCAGGAATTTTTGGAAGAGCTGCAACAAACATTAAATAATGCCTATTTGATGCCAGCAAATCTTAGGGATAAAGCACAATTATTTTTAGAATCACAGCAATCCGATTTTAAGGTCGGGCTATTTGCCTCGAAAAAGAAAACGAAAGAGGAAAAAAATACACGAGCAGAACAATTTCTCGCTCTATTAAAAGAAAACATGCACAAGTCTATTGAATGGAAGTTTCGCGATAAGCTACTAGTATTGTTGAAAAAATATGCTATACATGATACTTCCCTTCAAAATGAAATTAATGGGATGGTGGTTACATACGAGCTTGACCATCTACTGCAATTAATGAAGCCTGGTGCGAAAGTGAATGGAGATTATGTATTAAATTATACGAATGATGTATCGGCAAATATTAAAAGCATATATAAACAGCTTGCAAGAAAACAATTGCATGTTATGCAATCATTAATTGTTAAAAAGAATGAGGATGCAAAGAGAGTCCATGAGCATAATTTTACTCATTTCAAAAATCAACAGAATATAAGTGAAACAATAAAGCAGCTGCAATCAGAATGGCAAGCAGCATATGCGAAGTTAGAGAGACAATATAGTGAACCAAAAGTTGATGCGTCCGGATGGGAATTAGTTAAGCAAGCATTAGAAAGGAAGCCCAAACCAATTAGGGTAGTGGCAGACAAAAGGACAGTCTCGACTAGAGAATACAATAAACCTAGTGAAAAGGATTTCAAGAATAATGGTTTTACGAAGGAAATGAAAATGGAGGATGTCGTTGAGAGCATTGAATCGACGATAAAACTAATTCGTGAGTTGCCAGGATTTGAGTCTTTAAAGACAGACTTATCGGAGAAAGCAAATCGACTGAGAAACCGCTCCTATACGATAGCTCTTTTCGGGGCATTTAGTGCTGGTAAATCATCGTTTGCAAATGCGTTGATGGGTGAGAAAGTATTGCCTGTCTCACCAAACCCAACAACTGCAACAGTGAACAGAATTTGCCCTGTTAATGATAAACACCCGCACGGTACTGTTGTCGTTACCTTAAAAGATCAAGCAATGTTAGCCCGAGACTTACAAATGATTACAAAGAAGTTATCACCAAAAGGTTCAGAGTTTGACGAACTAATTGAATGGGTTAAAGCAAATGAACTTGAGAAGAGTGAGCAATTAAACAAGATGTATCAAGCTTATTTACATGCTATGTTAAAAGGTTACGAGGTCCATCGAAACTTTATCGGGAAAGATATTACGATTAACCTTGAACAGTTTGCAAGCTATGTAACAGACGAGACGAAAGCTTGTTATATCGAATCCATTAGCCTATATTATGATTGTGCACTTACAAGAGAAGGGATTACACTTGTTGATACACCAGGAGCAGATTCCATTAATGCACGGCACACGAACGTTGCCTTCGAGTATATTAAGCATGCAGATGCAATTCTTTATGTAACCTATTATAACCACGCTTTATCACGCGCAGATAAAGACTTTTTGATGCAATTAGGACGTGTAAAAGAAGCATTTCAGTTAGATAAAATGTTTTTTATTGTCAATGCGTCGGATTTAGCCGCTGACGAAGCAGAATTAAAGCTCGTAACGGATTATGTGCAAGGACAATTATTACAATTAGGTATCCGACTTCCAAGGCTCTACCCGGTTTCAAGCAAAACATCATTGGAACAAAAAATAGCAAAACAATCGCTTAACAAACAAATGCAGCAACTGGAAGCTGATTTTTACCAGTTTATATATCATGACCTTTCGTCTCTCACAATTGAATCAGCAATTCGTGATATGGGAAGAACGAGCCACACACTAGATAATTATATCCAATCCATAAACATGGACCATCAGGAGAAAGAAACTAGGGCAAATGATATAAAAACGAAGGCAAATAAACTGGTATCAGAAATTAATGCCTATGATGCTTCAGTTTATCAGGATCAAATTGCTCAAAAAATAGAAAAGCAATTGTTTTATGTTTTAGAAAGACTATCAATTCGTTTTCATGATATGTTCAAAGAAATGTATAATCCGACAACCATTACCGAATCAGGGAAGAAAGCACAAAATCAGCTAAGAGAAAGCTTGGATAATTTGCTCGAATACATTGCTTTTGAGCTTCATCAAGAGCTGCAAGCTGTGTCGCTTCGAATAGAGTCCTATATGCACGAGCAATTAAATGAATTCTTCCAGGCTTTGGCCGGTAAAAGTGTAGAGAGCGATTCATTATTTGAACTGCCAGATATGAAACAGCTGGAAATTGATACACCAGCCTTTCAAAAAGGTTTATCTGACATTGATTCCAATCAATTTAATGCTGTATTTTCTAAGTACAAAGGCACGAAAGCTTTCTTTGAAAAAAATGAAAAAGAATTTATGAAGGAACAGATGTATGCTATAATAAAACCTTGTGCACAGCAATATTTAGATACAAATCATTCTTTCATGCAAAGCTCTTACCAAAATCAATTGGATAGCCTTGTTGAAAATATTCGTGCGCAAGCGGAACGAAATGCCCACTTGCAAGTAGATAATTATTTAAAAATGCTGCAATCTACAGTGGATATACCAGTTCTGCTAGAAAAGCAGAAACAGTTAAAGTCGATTATAAAGCATTAGAGGAAGTGTTAAAATATGGATAAAAAAAATGTATTGCTCGTTGATGGAATGGCCCTTTTGTTTCGTGGCTTTTTTGCAACATCTTTTAGAGGGAACTTCATGCGAACGAGTAAAGGAATTCCCACAAATGGTATTTATCAATTTATGCGTTACTTTTTAGATGCAGTCGATACATTTAAACCATCACATGTAATATGCTGCTGGGACATGGGCAGCAAGACTTTTCGTACAGAGTTGTATGAAGGCTATAAAGCAAACCGAGATGCGCCGCCAGAAGAACTGATTCCACAATTCGATTTGGTTAAAGAAGTAGTGGAAGCATTTGATATGCCAAACATTGGTTTAGTAAACTTTGAAGCAGATGATTGTATTGGAACTCTCGCGCGCATCTATAGCAAAACAGATGAAGTAATAATTCTTACTGGTGATCAGGACATACTGCAGCTTGTTGATGAGGGCATCCGTGTTGCGATCATGAAAAAAGGACAAGGAAACTACGAAGTGTTTGATCGTCATAATTTTTATGAGAAAAAGGGAATTTCTCCAGAGCAAATTATTGATTTAAAAGGACTAATGGGTGATACCGCTGATAACTATCCAGGTGTTAAAGGCATTGGCGAAAAAACGGCATTAAAGCTCTTGCAGGAATATGAAACAATTGATAATTTGCTAGATAATATAGATAAGCTTCCAAAAGGTGTTCAAACAAAAATTAACAACAATTTGGACATGCTTCACTTATCAAGGTCATTAGCTCGGATTAAATGTGATGTTCCAATCAGCTGTTCATTAGACACGGCATTATGGAAATATGATAAAGATAGAGTTTCAATGAAATTTGAGGAATTAGAATTTAAAAATTTAGCAAAATTAATATAAAGCTTTATTTCGAATCAATCCTCTGTATGCAAATATACAGGGGATTTTTTTGACCTTTTACATTTCCGGTATACGGCAGTGGGGTATATAACAAAAAAGCTGGGGTATTTATTTCTCTGAAGAAAATGGTTTCTGTTGTAGTTAAGCGGGGTTGGAATGTTTTAAACCAAATTCGTTCTTTATTAAGAAACAAACTATTTTTCCAGATAGTTCGTTATAAAGAAATTATTTGTAATGAAGTAAGATCAAAGATTTTCATTAGATATAAATAATGGTAATGGCTGCAAGAAATGTCTATAATAAAGATTACAAAACAATAATTATTTAAGTACTACGTAGTGGAGGAGGAAATGGAATGTATTTCCCTTCGAAAAAGGATAAATGGTTAACGATTGTAATCTGGGGAATTGCTTTGCTCGGATTTATCACACCACTAATAAAAGCACAGCTGATTTCCGCTTTTATCATGCTGCTTTTAGGGCTATTTCTTTTATGGTTTTGGTTTAAAACTGGTTATAAAATAGAGGGTGGAAAAATTAAAATTCATTATGGTCCAATCCGCCAAACAATAAAAATAAATGAGATTGAAGTTATCATGAAATCGAAGTCACCTTTAACAGCGCCAGCACTATCGATGGATCGTATTCAAATTAGATGTGGAAGGTATGATATATTTTCGATTTCTCCACAAAATCAAGATCGATTTTTAGAGGTTATTACGGATATGAATCCAGATATTTCACTTGATACTAGGTTACTAAATAAATAATTCAGAATGGAAAGTAGAGGTTAATTATGCAAGTAGTACATAATGTAACAGAATTAATCGGTAATACGCCATTAGTAAAGCTCAATAAGCTAGTTCCACAGGGCGCAGCAGATATTTATATTAAGCTGGAAATGTTTAATCCAAGTAAGAGTGTGAAAGATCGTGCAGCAGCTAATATGATTAAAGTTGCAGAAGAGAAGGGACTTATTAAGCCTGGAGACACGATTATTGAGCCGACGAGCGGAAATACAGGAATTGGCCTTGCGATGACTGCAGCTGCTAAAGGGTATAAAGCAATACTCGTCATGCCCGATAATAGTACAATGGAAAGAAGGAATATTTTAAAAGCTTATGGTGCAGAGGTTGTATTAACTCCAAGTGAAGAGAAGATGCCAGGTTCCATTAAAAAGGCACTGGAGATACAAGCGGAAATCCCTGGAAGCTTTATCCCGCAGCAATTTGAAAACACTGCCAATTCGGATATTCATCGAACGACAACTGCGCTGGAAATTATGGAGCAGACCGATGGGGAGCTGGATGCATTCGTCTGTACAGCTGGAACTGGAGGGACAGTAACCGGAACTGGCGAAACATTGAAGCAGAAAATTCCTGGAATTCATATAGCAGTTGTAGAGCCAAAAGGATCACCAGTCCTCTCGGGAGGAAAGCCGGGAAAGCATAAATTAGTCGGAACCAGTCCTGGTTTTATACCAGATATATTGAATACAAGTGTGTATGACGAAATTATTCAAATCAGCGATGAAGAAGCGATTGGTTTATTACGGAGATTGGCACAGGAAGAAGGTATTTTTATTGGGCCTTCTGGTGCGGCAGCAGTTTATGCTGCAATAGAAGTCGCTAAAAAGCTAGGTGAAGGAAAAAGAGTAGTTTGTATTGCGCCTGATACAGGTGAACGCTATTTAAGTATGAATCTTTTCGATGGCGTTTAATAATCATTGTTAATATCTTATCGTGATAAAGACCCTTGAAAAGTTCAAGGGTCTCTTAATTATGCCTTAAAAACCGTTGACCCTTGTGTTGACATTTTGTCAACGTGAAGGTATAGTACAACATAATGTGTATCCTCAAACACAGAATTTAATATGATTATTGATTGATAGAGAGGATGAGAGAATGGACATAAAAAGTGCAAATAATAAATTAGGTAAACGAATAAGAGAATTGTTACAGGATAAATCAATGTCAATGCGTCATTTAAGTAAGTTGACGGATATTGACACAGCGACAATATCACGAATTATTAATGGGAAAAGAAAAGCCAATTTAAATCATTTAGAAAACTTTGCCAAAAGCCTTGAAGTTCCAGTAGTCGATTTAATTGAAGCTGCTGGTTATCGTTCAAAAGATAACGAAGAAGAAAATCGTCCTGGTGTTGAGAAGGAGCTTAAATATACCAAAAAATTACTTGCCGCATATCAGATTGAAGAGGAAAGACTGACAATGGAAAATATCGAGCAAGAATTAAAAGTGCATCAGGAATATAGTCAAACTGATGAGGGGCGAAGAATGATTATTACAAGCTTTAAAGAAAAGCTTAAAAAAGCTGGCTCTGCAAATTCGTTTGTTCAGCAATTGGAAGACATGTACCATCGATTTCGTCTGCAAAAGGGTACAAAAACAGAGGTTACACTTTTGGGTGGAGCTTTGATTTATTTTATTTTGACGATTGATATGATTCCTGATTATATGTTTGCTATCGGTTTTCTTGATGATGTACTAATTGTTAAATATACAATGTTTCTATTGAAATTTTAAGATGCTTTTTTGTTTTAAATTTTTGAAAGGGTAAAAGGTTAGAACATGCAGAAAAAAAATAGTCCATTAGACTATCAGTTATTATTCATTATTTTAGTTCTTTTAATTTTTAGTTGTTTCGCTGTGTACAGTGGGTCTGGACAATATGGGGAATCAGGATACTATGTGCTTCGGCAAATTATCTGGTACTGCATCGGGATAGCAATCATGTTTGGAGTAGCAGCTTTTGATTATGAGCTGTTGGAGAAATTGGCAAAACCACTATATTGGATCGGGGTCTTTTCTTTACTGCTGGTTCATTTATTTGGTGTAGAAAAGAACGGATCACAACGATGGATTAGCCTAGGTTTCATTGAATTGCAGCCATCAGAATTTATGAAAATATTCTTACTCGTGTATCTAGCTGTATATTTGAAAAAAATAGGTGAAGATAGAATTTCCTTCAAAAAGAGTATTCCGGTAGTAATAAGAATCGGCATCATAACCATTATTCCTATCTTATTCATTTATACACAGCCTGATTTGGGCTCTTCTCTAATAATAATCTCCATTGCTTTAACTTTATTTTTTATTTCCAGTCTCTCGCTTAAGATGATTATGTTAAGTGTTACGGTTATGACAAGTGCTATTGGATTTCTTATGTATCTTTACACGTACAAAAATGATCTATTTACACATATTTTTAAGCCGCATCAGCTTGGGAGGATTTATGCTTGGATAAGTCCAGATAAATATTCTTCGGGATACGGATATCAACTAAAGCAATCAATGCTAGGTATTGGATCGGGGCAATTAACTGGTACTGGGTTTAATCAAGGTGTACAGGTAAATATGGGGAAAATACCTGAAGCGCATACCGACTTTATTTTTGCTGTAATTGGTGAGGATTTCGGATTTGTAGGTGCAAGTTTACTTCTCTTTACATATTTCTTATTGTTTTATCGGATTTTAAAAATTGCTCACAAATCGAACACTTTGCTTGGTGTTTATATATGTGTAGGGGCTATTGGTTTAATTGCCTTTCAAGTATTTCAAAATATAGCTATGACAATCGGTCTAATGCCAATAACAGGGCTTGCTTTACCATTGATTAGTTATGGGGGAAGCGCTCTAATAACGAACATGATTGCATTAGGCTTAGTTTGCAGTGTTCGTATGCGGTCTAAAAAATATATATTTAGTGATGGTGTTTAATTCATCTGAAAGATATGGTGGTAATCATGGCAACTTTTATTAGAAACAAATTTAGAAAAATAGATTATTCATTGCTAATCAGCATTTTATTATTGGCTGGTTTTGGTGTAATCATGGTATATAGCGCTAGTTACCCAATCTCATATGTCCATTATGGAGATGCCAATTATTTTTTTTCAAGACAGATTCAATGGTTGCTGATCGGCCTGTTCTTTTTTTCTATTGCAGCAATTTTGCCTTACCGGCTTTATGGTAAGTTAAGCCCAGCTTTCATATTCATGTCCATTTTATTGCTAATCATTATCTTAATGCCTGGAATTGGTGTTGAACGTAATAATTCACAGAGATGGATACAGCTTGGAGGGTTTGTTTTTCAGCCTACTGAGCCGATCAAGTTATTCATGATCATTTATTTTGCTTATTTTTATTCACAGAAGCAAGCCTATATCAATCAGTTTAAAAAAGGTGTTTTACCCCCGCTATTAATTTTGGGGGTTATGTTTTTATTAATATTGAAACAACCTGATTTAGGATCCGCTGCATTAATTTTATTCGTATGCGGAATAATTGTCGTTTGTTCCGGCGTAAGAAAAATTCATTTATTTATTTTAGGCAGTGTTGGATTAATTGGAGTTATTTATTTCGCTTTTACATCAGCTTACCGTTTTGAGCGCATTACCTCCTTTTTAAATCCGTTTGAAAACCATTTAGGTTCAGGCTACCAACTTGTGAACTCTTATATTGCTATTGGAACAGGTGGAATATGGGGAGCAGGTCTTGGTAACAGTGTTCAGAAATTAGGTTATTTACCAGAGGCTCATACGGATTTCATTATGGCTATTATTTTGGAGGAAATAGGAGTATTTGGCCTGATTATTGTTTTGGGTTCTTATTTGTTCATCATGCTTCGAGGAATAAGGATTGCGAAGGATTGTAAAGATATGTTTGCAAAGCTATTGGCGATAGGGATTACATTTCAAATTATGATCCAAGCCATTTTTAATTTAGGTGCGGTTTCTGGAATGCTTCCAATTACAGGTATCACGTTGCCACTCGTAAGCTACGGAGGATCTTCTTTATTATTTACACTAATTTCTGCCGGTATTTTGGTTAACATATCTACTTTAACTAAAGGTGCTGGCTAATATAGGGATACGATTTTGCTTTATTGGTTTTGGGTAATTCTCTTAACCGATAAAGCTTTTTTATTTTGTTACTCATGCGTCTCACAACTTTATAAAAAGTCATTTATTTTTCAACCTCAACTGGGCAACCTATAGAATGGCAAAAATAATGAAAGGGTGTTTATAAAGAATGATGAAAAAAATCTTGTTAACAGCCGTATTTATGACTGGTATGATTTGGCAGATGCCAAGTATTTCAGCTTCCTTCCATGAGGATGTGGTTTGGAAATCGTTTGGCAATCACAATGAAAAACAGGAAACGGATAAGCGTTTTTTCAAAAGTAAAGCATTGTTAAAGCTGCACGCTAAAGAATTAGGGATTGATATGGCGGGGAAGGACGATGAAACACTTGCCAAGGAAATATATGAGGCAATGGTTCTTCAAGCTGCTAAGAAGTTAGATATTGAATCAGAGGGGAAATCAACGGAAGAATTAAAAGAGGAAATTTATCATGCTAAAGTAATAGAAAAAGCTAAAGAACTTGATGTTGAGATGAAGGGGAAAGAGCCGGATGCATTGGCTCGGGAAGTGCATGAAATTCTAATGAAGCAAAAAGCAATTGAGCTAGGAGTTTCTGTGCAAGGAAAGGATTCTAACGCATTAAAAACTGAAATTAGGAAAGCTGCGCTAACAAAGAAAGCGGCAAAATTAGGAATTATGACAAAAGGAAAAGAAGTACATGAAATTAAAAATGAGATATATGTGGCAAAGATTATTCAATCAGCTGAAAAGCTAGACATTGATATAGCGAATAAAGATGCGGAGCAGCTTTTAGATGAAATTATTTCGGAGCACTTTGAACAAGCAAAGGAACTTCAAATCTACCCATTTAAAGCTTCATCATAAAAAAACAGGCTGGAAAAATCCAGCCTGTTTGGCAGATAGGAAGGTATGACACTTTTGATATCTGCATCAGTATAGCAGAGGAAGAAAACTTGCTTTCCAAGGAAGCAAAACACTTTCCTAAAAAATGCCTTTATCAAATTAGATGATAAATGCCAATCCAGCAGTCAAGGTCGACACGAGCATTAAAATAATCATGATATAAACAATAATTTTATTTCTTCGTTCACGTTTTGATTTTTTTCTTGGAGCCGATTTATAATTTGAATTTGCAGCCATTAAAGAACCTCCTTCTAAAAACACATTCCTATTGAATATTTTAACTTGAAAACCTATTATGGACAAGTCATAAAAAGAGCCTACCTGTTTTTCATTAGAAATGGATTGGAATATCTCGCTGTAAAAAATGCTCAACTTATAGTAGCCTATATATTAGGATAGGAGGATTTTATATGATAACTGTAAATCAAGAAAGATTAGTAGAAGAATTTATCGAGCTTGTAAAAATTGATTCCGAGACGAAATTTGAAACGGAAATTGCTGAAGTATTAAAAGATAAATTTACAAACCTAGGTGTAGAAGTGTACGAAGATGGAAGCAAAGATATGACCGGCCATGGTGCAGGGAATCTAATTTGCACATTAAAAGGAAATGTGGAGGGCGCTGATACCATCTACTTCACATCCCACATGGATACCGTTGTACCTGGAAGAGGAATACAACCATCAATTAAGGACGGCTACATTACTTCAGATGGCACGACTATTTTAGGAGCGGATGATAAAGCAGGCCTTGCAGCTATGTTGGAGTCAATACGTGTTATAAAAGAAAATAATATTCAGCATGGGGATATCCAATTTGTCATAACGGTTGGAGAAGAATCTGGTTTAGTCGGAGCGAAAGAGTTAGACCGCTCTCGCATTAAAGCTAAATATGGTTATGCGCTTGACAGTGATGGTGAAGTTGGTGATATCGTTGTAGCTGCACCGACACAAGCAAAGGTGTTTGCTGTTATTAAAGGGAAAACAGCACATGCAGGATTAGAGCCTGAAAAAGGTATATCAGCGATTACACTTGCTGCAAAAGCTATTTCGAAGATGCCGCTCGGAAGAATTGATGAGGAAACGACGGCTAATATCGGTCGATTTGAAGGTGGGAAACAAACGAATATCGTTGTGGACCATGTTGAAATCCTCGCAGAAGCAAGATCACTCGTACCTGAAAAAATGGAAGCCCAAGTAGCTAAAATGAAAGAGGCTTTTGAAAACACTGCAGCAGAATATGGCGGATCTGCTGAGGTTAATGTGAAAGTAATGTATCCCGGTTTCAATCAACGGGCTGGTGACCAAGTAGTAGAAGTAGCTCGTCAAGCTGCTGAATCAATTGGTCGAGAAAGTAAACTGCTAAAAAGCGGTGGGGGAAGTGACGCGAATGTAATCGCGGGTTTTGGTATCCCAACCGTAAACTTAGCAGTAGGTTATGAAGGGATACACACAACAAACGAGCGCATTGCTGTGGCTGATCTAGTCAAAGTAGCCGAACTCGTTACCGCAATAATAAAAGAGGCAGCCAATAGCTAGAATAGTCAACCTCCTATGTGTCGTCACACATAGGAGGTCTTTCTATTTATGATATACTAGAGTAATAATGCTAACAAAGGATGGAAAAAATAATGGCAATTTCTGAACAGAAAAAAGGAAGAGTCATTTTTCATATTGATATGAATTGCTTTTATGCATCAGTTGAAATGGCTTATAACCCGAATTTAAAAGGAAAGCCACTAGCTATCGCTGGAAACCCTGAGGAGCGCAAAGGAATTATCGTGACAAGCAGCTACGAAGCAAGAGCAAAAGGCGTAAAAACAACGATGACGATTTGGCAAGCAAGAAAGCTTTGTCCAGAGCTTATTATTATGAAGCCTAATTTTGATCGTTATCGGCTTGCTTCTAAAGAAATTTTTAAAATGCTTGCTGAAATTACTCCTTATGTTCAGCCTGTTTCGATTGATGAAGGGTATATGGATGTTACAGATACAGATGCACTAGGAACGCCGCTGGAAATTGCACAAAATCTCCAGCAAAGCATTTTAAATGAATTGGATATACCTTGCAGTATTGGAATCGGGCCCAATAAATTTTTAGCTAAAATGGCATCGGATATGAAAAAACCACTGGGAATAACGGTCTTGCGAAAGCGAGAGCTAGACCAAACATTATGGCCTTTACCAGTTGGAGAAATGTACGGTATTGGAGAAAAAACAGCGAATAAATTAAATACGATTCATGTTGAAACAATTGGAGATTTAGCTAAAAAGGATGTCTATGAGCTGAAGCAGTTGCTTGGGATTAATGGAGAGCGATTGAAAAACAGAGCGAATGGTATCGATTTAAGACCTGTTGATCCTGATGCAATTTATGAATTTAAAAGTATTGGAAGTTCACAAACCTTACCAGATGACACGATAGACTGGAATGAGATTAACAGCTTAATGCGTCTGCTGGCAGATAATGTGGAAAGGAGAATGAAACGTAAAAACGCAGCCGGAAGAAGTGTGCAAATTACAATTCGCTATCATGATCGTAAAACCATTACAAGAAGCAGGAAGCTGCAAACGTACATTGATCAGAAGGCGGATATTCTTTTTATAGCGAATGAATTATTCGAACAGCATTGGAATGGGGAGCCAATACGTCTATTAGGGATTACGGTTCAAGATGTAGAGGAAAAACAGCAGCTTGGCCAGCAGCTTGACCTATTTACTTATGAGAATGAAGCAAAAAAAGAGAAACTTTACGCTGTTATTGATGATTTGGCAGAAAAATATGGGAAAAATCCTTTCAAGCAATTGGAAGGTAACGAAAAAAAAGATAATGCACAGCCGAGAACAAGTTTTCAAAAAGACTTTCTCGATGACTATAAAAAGTAAATCCCGCAACCTTAAAGGTGCGGGATTTTGCATGCTATTTTATCATATTTTTCACTACTGTTTCTGCTAGTTTGCTTCCAGGGTAACGGAAAGGTAAATCGAATTTTGTTGTTTGTTTTAAGATACCTTTCTTGTGGGAGAAGGTATCAAAGCTGTGTTTCCCATGATAAGCCCCTATTCCGCTATTACCAACTCCCCCAAATGGAAGGTGAGGATTTGCTAAGTGATATAATGTATCATTTATGGATCCACCACCGAAGGAAACATACTCCATAACTTGCTGCTGCATTTTTTCATTATCACCAAAATAGTATAGTGCAAGTGGTTTTTCCATTTTTTTAATTTTATAAAGTGTATCTTCAATATTTGTGAATGTAAGCACAGGCAAAATCGGTCCGAAAATTTCTGATTTCATAACAGAGTCTTCCCAGGTGATTTTGTCCAATATCGTCGGTTCAATCATGAGTGATTCCCGGTCTGAATTACCGCCATGTAATACCGTGCCATCTGTCAGGAATGCTTCAAGACGATTAAAATGCTTTTCATTGATGATTTTCGTATAATCACTGTTCCGAAGTGGATCTTTCCCGTAAAATGATTTGATATACTTTTTCATTGCCTTAAGCAGCTTAAACTTAACGGACTCATGAACATATACATAATCTGGGGCAACGCAGGTTTGCCCAGCGTTCGTAAATTTCCCCCAAATAATCCTTTTCGCTGCAAGGTTAATATTTGCATCCTCGTCAACAATAGCTGGGCTCTTACCACCAAGCTCAAGTGTAACTGGTGTTAAATGCTCACTTGCCGCACGCATGACGATTTTTCCAACTTCTGAACTACCAGTAAAGAAAATTGAATCAAAACGTTGTTTCAATAATGCAGTACTTACTTCCTGTCCACCTTCAATAACGGTTACGTACGAACTATCGAATGCGCCCTCTATCATATCTGCCAGAAGCATGGAAGTTGCTTTTGCATGCTCTGACGGTTTTATAATAACACAGTTTCCGGCAGCGATTGCTCCGATAACAGGGGCTAAAGCTAGCTGTAACGGGTAATTCCAAGGTGAAATCACTAACACTACTCCATAAGGCTCTTTCATAATATAACTTTTGGAGCCCTTATGTGTAATTGGGGAAGGCACTTTCTCGGCAGCCATCCAGTACCTGAGATTTTTAATAGCTACATCAATTTCAGAGTAAAGAAACCCAAGTTCCGTTGTTAATGTTTCATGTTTTGATTTATTTAAATCCTTTTTCAATGCCATATAGATTTTGCTTTCATGCTTTTTTAGCATTTCTCTTAGCTTTTCTAATCTATCTTTGCGAAAAGTATAATCTACGGTATTTCCGTTTTGAAAAAAAGCTCGTTGATTATTTACAATTGTTTCGATGTATTCCATAAAAAAACGCTCCTCTAGTTTTTGGTTGCTATAAGAAACCGGGAAAAATCTTTTGCTAGATAGGTCTCGGAAAAAATTTCCCGAGCTTCCTCAATTATTTGTTGATCATCTTCTGTTTGATAACGCGAAGAAATATGTGTTAATAGTAGCTGTTTTACACCACTTCTAGCAGCAAGTGTTGCAGCCTCTGTATTCGTGGAGTGAAAGTAGCTTTGTGCTAACTCTGCTTTATCACTCGTAAAAGTAGCTTCGTGGATTAGTAAATCGGCGCCTTCAACGAACTCACCATAGTCCTTTTGACTTCGTGTGTCGCCAAGTATACAAATAACCCGTCCTTCTTTTTTAGGACCGATAAAGTCTTTTTGATATAAAGTTTGGCCGTCTTCTAATTGTACCATTTTATTGTTTTTAATTTGACTATAAATTGGCCCTGGTTCAATCCCGGTATCCATTAGTTTGTTAACGAGTAGCTCTCCGGTTTTATCTTTTTCTGTTATGCGGAATCCATAACTTGGAATACCGTGATCCAGCAGTTTAGCATGGACAGTGAACTTTTCATCTTCTAAAATAATGCCTTCATTAATTTCTACTGTTTTTAGTGGATAGTTGAGATGTGTACCACTGATGTCTAAGCATGTATGAATATATTCTGAGATTCCTTTAGGGCCGTATACGGTTAATAATCCTTCTCCAGCTTGAAAGGAGCGACTGCTTAAAAGACCAGGCAGACCATAAATGTGGTCTCCATGTAAGTGGGTAATGAAAATTTTATTTATTTTTCTAGGTTTAATGCTAGTCCGTAAAATCTGATGCTGTGTAGCTTCTCCGCAGTCAAACAGCCAAATGCTGTTTAACTCCTGTAATAGCGATAATGCTATTGCTGATACATTGCGCTCTTTAGAAGGAACCCCTGCGCCTGTACCAAGAAATATTACTTCCATAATAAACCTCCATCTAACATTCCGTTTCGTGCTATTTTAAGTGCGTGTTCAAAAAGAAGGATAAAAAGAACCGAGGTCGTCAAAGATCGAAATGTCCTTTTGCGACGCCGACACTGGCACGTTCTGTGCGAAGGTCTACTGATCTCGATTTGTATCATTTTTACCGGACTTATTGAACAACCCTTTAAAATTTATTTCGATATAGTAGTGCTTTATTTGGTACATCTGTAAATATCCCATCACAGCCTAGCCGGAAGCATCGCATCATTGGTGAAAAATGATTAACAGTATAGACACGAACTCGCATGTCCTCCTGCTGGCATTTTTGAATTAATGCTTTATTTAATAATCGATATTTAACATGAATTGCTTTTGCACCTAACTCTTTTGCATAACGTGCTAAATTATTGATTTTACGCGATGTCAGCAATCCAATTTCAATCGTTGAGCTTAATTGGCTAAAACGTTGTACACTTTTTGGGTTGAAAGTTGAAATAGTTGTCCGATCTACAACATTGTATTGATTAAGCAGTTCAAACACGATTGGTTCCAAATACATATAGTCTATTTTATTATTTTTCAGTTCAAGATGTAAGTGCAGAGGCGTATCACTCATCCATTGCAGAAATTCTTCCAGTGTTAGAATTGTTGCGCCTGCAAACTTTTTCGAAAACCACGAGCCCGCATCTAATTGTTTTAATTCTGCAAGGTGATAATCTTTTATGTAACCATAACTGTTTGTTGTTCGTTTTACTTGCTCATCATGAATTAGAACCGGGATATTATCTTTTGTTAACTGTACGTCCGTTTCAATTGCCTCAGCTTTCATACGAAGCGCTAGCTCGAATGCTGGCATCGTATTTTCTGGAGCAAGTTTGCTAGCGCCGCGATGCGCGATGATCATTGTCATACATTTCACCTCTTTATAATTGTGTTAGATTTTACGCTAAAAGTCAATTTAGACAAGCAAAGACTGCCTTACTAAAAATCGTTAAAATTGAAGTATGTAATGAAGGACGGTAGAATTAGTAATAATAAAAAGTTATGACTCTATTTAACTATATGGTATTGAATTTCAATTAAAAGATTGGAACGATTTGATATGATTCATACGGCACTTAACTCTAAAAAGATTATTGTTACAGGAGCATCAAGCGGTATTGGTGAACAGTTGTGCAAGAAGATAGCAGAAAATGGTGGTATTCCAATTATGCTAGCACGTTCTGAAGATAAACTATTAGCAATTCAAATGGACCTAAAATTGGAATTGCAAACAGAAAGTTATATCTATAAAGTTGATTTACAAGATAATGATGACATAGACTTCACTATCCAAACCATTTTAGCTGAGCATGAACAAATACATGGCTTGATTAATAATGCAGGGATTGGTGTCTTTGATGCTGTGGAAGATATGAAATGGCTAGATTTGCATGAGATGTTCCAGTTAAATGTTTTTTCGTTAATGCGAATCACGCAGTTGTTAATTCCTCACTTCAATCAATATAAGCAAGGGCATATTATAAATGTCGCTTCGCAAGCAGGAAAAATTTCCACACCAAAATCAGCTGCCTATGGCGCATCCAAACACGCTGTAATTGGTTTTACCAATACATTGCGTCAAGAAATGGATAGCAAAGGGATTTATGTAACAGCTGTTAACCTCGGTCCTGTCCGCACTAATTTTTTTAAAGTGGCTGATCCGAGCGGAAGCTACAGGCAGAGTGTGGATCGTTATATGCTTGATCCTCATCAAGTTGCTAATACCATTGTTCGTTATTTATTTACAAAGAAGCGGGAAATTAACATGCCTTTCTGGATGGAAGCAGGAAGTGTTTTTTATCGATTATTTCCTGGCCTTATGGAGAAACTCTTGCGTAGCTCTTTTAATAAAAAGTAAAAACGGGATGATTATAATATGAAAAGGGGAACTTAACCATGAAGTTAACAATTACACTTGAAGCTGAACAGAAACTAATGGATATAAGAACAAATGATAGTAGCCTAGTTTTATGGTACGATACAGAGGGATGTGGATGTGGTGTGAATGGACTTCCTACAATTCAATTGGTTTCCGAAAAACAGGATTATTATCAAGAGCTTGCGAGTAATACAATAATTCCAACATTCATTGATAGCAGACAAGCTGTTTTCTTCTCGGAAGACATGAAACTAGATATTCGAAATGGTGTTTTCCGACTTTCAAGTCCGGAAGGTATTCTAAATCCGTTTATTTCTATTCAACAAGCAGTACACAATTGAATTATATTGAATAATGAAAGAGCGAAAAGCAATCACGGATGATTGTTTTTCGCTCTTTTTATAAGTGGTTTTAAGATTTATCGATGACTCGTATACACATTGGCTTTTGTCAGTTGTTTTAACTTGTTATATTCCGCTGTTGTTATTTGCTCTGTGTCTTGGTGTTCGACATTTTCTTTTATCTGTGCCACCCGGCTAGCCCCGAAGACAGCTGTTGCTATTGCAGGGTGTTTTTGAACATACTTTAATGCAAGTGTATTCTGAGATAATTTATGCTGCATTAAGTGTGAAATACCTTGCTGTACCTCCAGTAACTCTGTATAGGAATAATCAAGAAACCCTTCATTTCCTTTTCTTTCAATAACCTTCCCGGCATCGTTGCTTAGCATTCCTTTGGCTAGTGGTCCACGCGCCAGTACGCTAACCTCGTTTGAATGAAGGAGATCTAATGTCGTTTCTTCTGGCCTGCGATCGAGCAAACTATATTGTGTCATTACACCATCAATAGACGAATGCTCAATATATTCACGGATAACATTTGGACGTATTGAAGAAATTCCATAGGCACGAATATGGCCTGCCTTTTTTAATTCTTCGAAAGCGTCAATTGTTTCATGGATCGGGTCATCAATTGTTCCACCATGCAACATATAAAAGTCGATATAATCTGTCTGCAGCCGTTTTAAACTATCCTTAACTGCTTGTTCGATATATTTTTTCGACGGATCCCAAAACCAAGTTTTCTTTTCTTTATCAAAATGATTGCCGACTTTTGTCGTCAGTACAATTTGATCTCTTTTATTTTTAACTGCTTCACCAATAAGTTCTTCATTTTTACCGAAATCATATAAATCCGCAGTATCTAAATGATTAATCCCATAATCAAGCGCAACATCGATAATTTCCTTCGCTTTATTTACATCGGTGCCAAGTGACATACAGCCTAAAGTTAGCTCTGAAATCATAATATCGGATTTTCCTAATCTGTTTTTCTTCATTATCTCCACTCCGTTTCTACATTGCAGTATTTATTTTAATTGTAAGGAGAGCTGTGATAGAAGACAAACTTTTTATACCGGCTACCTGAGATTTCGTATGCTACAATAGGGGAAGAATGTTAATAAGGGTGGTAAATAATGAAGAAGTTTGAAGAGAAAACAATTAAAAGCGAAGAAATATTTAACGGAAAAATAATCAGTTTGCAAGTGGATGATGTAACGTTACCGAATGGTAAAACAGCAAAAAGAGAACTCGTCAAGCATCCAGGTGCTGTAGCGGTTATTCCAATCACGAAGGATAATAAAATAATTTTTGTTGAACAATATCGTAAGCCATTGGAAAAATCGCTAATTGAGATTCCTGCCGGTAAACTTGATCTAAATGAAAATCCACTGGCTGCAGCAGTACGTGAACTAGAAGAAGAGACTGGGTATACGACAAATGATCTTTCATTTGTAACTTCCTTCTATACATCACCAGGGTTTGCTGACGAATTAGTTCATATTTATGTTACGGATCAGTTAGTCAAAATGGAGAATCCACCAAAAGGGGATGATGACGAGTTCGTTGAAGTGCTAGAATTAACACTAGACGAAGCGAAAGAATATGTAGTTGAAGAACGCATCCATGATGCCAAAACAAATTATGCGATACTCTATTTGCATGCCTTAGGGAGGCTTTAGGATTGAACGTCTACTTTGCTGATATGCATATTCATATTGGCCGTGATAAATACGGAAAGCCAGTAAAAATAACAGGCGCAAAAAGCCTAACATTAACGAATATTTTAATGGAGTCAAGTAGAAATAAAGGAATAGATATGATAGGGGTGATTGATTGTCACGCTCCTGCTGTCCAGGAGGAGATAAAATCACTGATTGATAATGGGGAGGCGAGCGAATTACCAGAAGGTGGTATTCGCTTTGAACGAGTAACGCTTATACTCGGTTCGGAAATTGAAATTTACGATGAAAATTGTCTCGGCCCGATTCATGTACTTGTGTATTTACCGACACTTTCCAGTATGGAGGCCTTTTCTAAGTGGTTGTCAACTCGAATGAAAAATATAACCTTAAGTTCACAGAGGTATTACGGATCAGCAAAGCAGCTCCAATATAAAGTAAAGGAATTAGGTGGATTGTTTATTCCTGCCCATGTGTTTACGCCGTTTAAAAGTTTATACGGAAAAGGCGTACGCTGCTCCTTAGGAGAAGTATTAGATCCTGATTTAATTGATGGAATTGAATTAGGACTAAGCTCAGATACTCAAATGGCAGACCAATTATCCGAGCTTCACCGATACACATTTGTAACGAATTCAGATGCGCATTCACTTCCGAAAATTGCTAGAGAATACCAGGAAGTCGTCATGCAGAATCCGACTTTTAAAGAATTTAACTGGGCTTTACATCGTGTTGACGGCAGGCAAATTAAACGTAACTTTGGGATGAATCCACTGTTAGGAAAATACCATACGACAGTGTGCAGCAACTGTTTTGAACAGGTAACAACAGATATTACAAAATGTCCAAAATGTGGTTCTACAAAGATTATTAAAGGTGTTTCTGACCGTATTGAAGAATTAAAAAATACGGATAAACAGGAGGTGGAACGACCTGACTATTTGTATCAAGTTCCACTTGAATATTTGCCAACACTCGGACCAAAAACATTTCAGAAGCTTTTAAATGCATTTGGAACGGAAATGGAAGTTATTCATCATACACCATATCAGAATTTAATAGAAGTTGTACCAGAGAAGCTAGCGAATTCTATTATACAAATGCGTGAGGGAAAATTGCCTATAAAAGCAGGTGGTGGAGGGAAGTATGGAAGCATAGGTCCTTCCTAATTCATTTGGAAATCTAGGATAATTGGTATTTTTATCTCGGAATCCTCATAGTTTTTAACTAAAGACTATCTTAGCAGGAGGATTCCGATGTATAAAAACAGCTTTCTTGTATGGGAACATATTAAAAATCATGCTACTATCTATCTATTTATGATTATTTTATTTTTAACAGGAATTATTTTTGGAGCAGTAATTGTCAACAGTATGGGTTTCATACAGAAACAGGATCTGTTTTTTTATCTGGAACGTTTTTTTGGACAAATAACGGAAGGTGTATCTATCGATAAAATTGATATCCTCTGGCAAAGTTTCACGTACCATGCCAAGTATCTTTTACTACTGTGTATATTAGGATTATCAGTAATAGGATTACCACTTGTATGGGTGCTAATTTTCGTAAAAGGATTGGTTATTGGCTTTTCAGTAGGCTTTATTGTGAACCAACTTGGATTACAAGGACTTTTATTAGCTTCATTATCAATCGCGCCCCAGAACATATTGGTAATACCAATTTATATTACAGCTGGTTCCATTTCAATGATATTCTCATTAACTTTGATAAATAAATTATTTTCTCGCAAAAATCATCAATTATTACTGCAGCCACTAGCAAAGTATAGTATTATCTTCGTAATATTGCTGGTCGTTTCGTTTGCCGCAGCTCTAGTTGAGGCCTATGTATCCAATCAAGCAATGCAAGAATTAATTAAATCGCTTTACCTATAATCAATGTTATATTATAATTATTATTATTAAAAGGTGAGAATATACTTTGACATAGAAATCAAAGGTGCATATAATAAAGATGGGAAATGAGGAGGCGAACTGCCGTGGAACATCGAATAGAACAAATAAAAAAGCAGCTGCATGCACAGAGCTACAAGCTGACTCCACAAAGAGAGGCAACGGTTCGTGTCTTATTGGAGCGAGAAGAGGACCATCTTAGTGCAGAAGATGTATATCTGCTAGTAAAGGAAAAATCTCCGGAAATTGGTCTGGCAACAGTGTACCGGACATTGGAGCTACTCTCTGAATTGAAAATTGTTGATAAAATTAATTTTGGAGATGGTGTGTCACGCTACGATTTACGAAAAGAGGGCGCGAAGCACTCCCATCACCATCTTGTATGTATTGAATGTGGATCCGTTGAAGAAATTGAAAATGATTTACTAGAAGATGTTGAAAAAATTGTATTAAATGATTGGGGATTCCAAGTAAAAGATCATCGGTTAACCTTTCATGGAATATGCAAGCAATGTCAAGAAGCAGCAGTTAAAGCAACATAAGTAGAGACCTTTTTCCAAATGGAGAAAGGTTTTTATTTTTTGCAGTATGAACTTAGCATGAGTTCAGTTTATACCTACATAAATATAAACTGTGGATTAGTGTATTTAAATGGATTGTGCGTCTCCCCGCTCCGGAAATATAATTCGCGCATCCAAAGGGGAGCTGGTGAGCCTCCTTGTGCTGTCGCACTGCGTAGTCTCACCATTAATAAAAACGATATCGATGCGCTACCAGTCCGGGTGAGCGCAGGGCGGTGACTCCAGTGGGAATAGCACGTGTCTGAAGACTCACCGGAAGTGGGTTTCTTCCGGAGAGGCTGAAGCCGTGCCCACGGAAAGCATCCGCCCGAAGCGATCCCGGACGGCGATTATTGCACATACTTGAAGAAAACAGCCGGGAAGTTAGTTTGGAGTTTCTTTCAACTCCTGATTTATTAAATACTTTCTCATATTTTGGTTTGAAGTTGGGTTGGACTTTATTTTTGTTATAATTTACAAATTGCTTGAAAAAGGTTACATTTGAATAGTATATTGTGATTCTAACCTAGCATATCTTTAAATAAACAACTATTTTAGGGAGTAGTGCTAGGTGAATAGAATGATACGAGATACGATAAAAGTGTTTGTGATTTTTACAATGTGTACCGTCATATTTTATGTATGCTTACAAATTATGCATCGGGAGTATGAAGAAATTCATCGTTATGATCCTCCCGAAGGCCCAGCTGTTAAGGTGTTTCATTCACAAACGAAGCTATTGGAACGATTTCAATTATTTTTTAAAGCAGGGGAGTAGTATGTATGTTGAAATACGCATTGGAGGATTTTATTCACTTTCTGCAAATCGAGCGCGGTTTATCAGAAAACACACTTGGCTCCTACGGACGTGATCTTAAACATTATATCGAACATATCGAAAAGGAAGCAAAGAAACAATCATGGGATCAGGTAACTAGAAATGATATCATAAGCTTCTTATATGTGCTTAAAGATAGTGGGAAGTCGACAGCAACCATTACAAGACATGTTTCATCTATTCGCAGCTTTCATCAATTTCTAATTCGCGAACAGATTGTGACGCATGATCCTAGTTTACATATTGAAACACCGAAAAAAGAAAGAAAGCTTCCTGATATTCTGTCTCAGGCAGATGTGGAAAAATTACTCGATATTCAAACGAACTCTTCACTTTCCATACGTAATAAAGCAATGCTCGAGTTGCTTTATGCAACAGGACTTCGTGTATCAGAACTAATTTCATTGAAGGTTGGTGATTTACATTTAACAATGGGATTCGTTCAATGTTTTGGAAAGGGCTCAAAGGAAAGAATTGTTCCATTAGGAGATGCAGCAAGAAATGCTTTAGAGCAATATTTAGATCTTGCAAGAGGGAAGCTTGTTAATAACAAATCTGAATCAGCATTGTTTGTTAATCAGCATGGCAGAGCCTTATCGCGACAAGGATTTTGGAAGATCCTAAAGGGGTTAGCAAGAGATGTAGGCATAAATAAAACGTTAACACCACATACGCTAAGACATTCCTTTGCAACTCATTTATTAGAAAATGGCGCCGACCTACGTGCGGTTCAGGAAATGCTAGGACATGCTGATATTTCGACAACCCAAATTTATACGCATGTCACGAAAGCGCGATTAAAAGACATGTATAAGGCATACCATCCAAGAGCTTGAACTTGATTTAACAGTGGTCTGACATCCTACATCATAAAAATGAAACATATATTCATAGTGATGCGGGAATATAGTAACAGGAGGTTTGATAGAGATGAATCAATTTAAACGTGTATTTTTAGTTGTTTTAGATTCAGTAGGAATTGGCGAGGCACCAGATGCAGCACAATTTAATGATGTTGGTGCTGATACGCTAGGGCATATTGCAGAACATATGAGTGGATTGAATATGCCTCATATGGGTGAATTAGGATTAAGTAATATTAAGGAAATAAAAGGAATTGGCAAGGCTATTCATCCAAAAGCACACTATACAAAAATGCAGGAAGCTTCAAATGGTAAAGATACCATGACTGGCCATTGGGAAATTATGGGCCTTCATATAAGCAACCCATTTCGAACGTTCCCGGACGGATTTCCAGATGAGTTATTAAATGAATTGGAAGAAAAATCCGGAAGAAAAATTATTGGGAATAAGCCCGCATCAGGTACTGAAATATTGGATGAGCTTGGTGAAGAGCATATGAAAACTGGTGCGCTGATTGTTTATACGTCTGCAGATTCAGTACTGCAAATCGCTGCACATGAAGAAATTGTACCGATTGAAGAGCAGTATCGTATTTGTGAAATTGCTCGCGCGCTAACATTGGACGAAAAATATATGGTTGGCCGTATTATTGCACGACCGTTTATTGGTAAACCTGGTGCATTTGAACGAACATCAAACCGCCATGATTATGCATTGAAGCCATTTGGCAGGACTGTAATGAATGAACTGAAAGATAATAAACTGGACGTGATTGCTCTAGGGAAGATTTCCGACATTTATGATGGAGAAGGAGTAACCGAAGCAGTTCGAACAAAGGATAATGATGATGGCATGACAAAGCTAGTAGCGTCAATGGATCAGGATTTTACCGGTATTAGCTTTTTGAATTTAGTTGATTTTGATGCAAAATATGGACACCGAAGAGATCCAGAGGGTTATGGAAAAGCATTGGAAGAATTTGATGCAAGATTGCCTGAGGTTTTAGAAAAATTGCAGAAGGATGACTTGTTAATTATTACTGCAGATCACGGGAATGACCCGACACATCATGGTACAGACCACACGAGAGAATATGTACCGTTGCTCGTACATCATAAAGCGATTTCAGAAGGAAGAGCATTGCCAATTAAAGAAACTTTCGCAGATATCGGTGCTACAATCGCAGATAATTTTAACATACCGATGCCTAATCACGGAAAAAGCTTTTTAAATGAAATTAAATAGAGGGGAATCAGCAAAATGAATCATATAGCAATTAAAGAAGCGAGCAATTATGTGAAAAGTAAACTAAAAGAGACACCAGAAATTGGCTTAATTCTTGGTTCTGGTCTAGGAGTTCTTGGTGAAGAAATTGAAAATCCGATAACCATTGCTTATAAGGACATTCCACACTTTCCAGAATCAACAGTATCTGGACATAAGGGGCAACTTGTAATTGGAACGTTAGAAGGTAAGCAGGTTATCGCGATGCAAGGACGTTTTCATTACTATGAAGGCTATTCCATGAACCAAGTAACATTTCCAGTACGCGTCATGAAGGATTTAGGAATCGAGTCCATTATCGTAACGAATGCCGCTGGGGGAATAAATGAGGAATTCAACCCCGGAGACCTCATGCTCATTACAGATCACATTAATAATATGGGTGATAATCCTTTAATCGGAAAAAACGATGAAGACTTAGGTGTTCGTTTTCCTGATATGTCCCAAAGTTATGATCGAGAATTCATAAAGCATGCAGAAAGCTGTGCAGCTTCACTTGGTATTTTCGTTCAAAAAGGAGTGTATGTCGGCAACACTGGACCAGCATATGAAACGCCTGCAGAGGTTAGAATGCTGAGAACGCTTGGTGGAGATGCTGTAGGAATGTCTACCGTACCAGAAGTTGTGGTAAGCAGACACGCTGGCATTCGAGTGCTTGGTATTTCTTGTATTTCAAATATGGCTGCAGGTATATTAGATCAGCCGTTAACACACGATGAAGTAATAGAAACAACTGAAAAAGTAAAAACAAATTTCCTGCAATTTGTTAAGAAAATTGTAAGTACATTGCCAGCGTAAATATGTACGAACTAAAATAATAAAAAAGGTGATTATAAATGAGAATGTATGACATCATTGAGAAAAAGCGAAACGGTGGGGAATTAACCAAGGAAGAGATAACATTTTTTATTGATGGCTATACAAACGGTGAAATTCCAGATTATCAAATTAGTGCTTTATTAATGGCAATTTATTTTCAGGACATGACAGAAGTGGAACGTGCAAGCTTAACGATGGCTATGGTTGAATCGGGCGATCAAATTGATTTATCGGCGATTGAAGGGATCAAAGTAGATAAGCATTCTACTGGTGGAGTTGGTGATACAACAACTTTAATACTTGCACCTTTAGTTGCATCACTTGGTGTACCTTTAGCTAAAATGAGCGGAAGAGGCCTTGGGCATACAGGGGGAACGATTGATAAATTAGAGGCTGTTCCAGGATTTCATGTAGAAATAACAAATGAGGCGTTCATCGACTTAGTGAATAAAAATAAAGTTGCGGTAATTGGTCAGTCTGGAAATTTAACCCCGGCTGACAAAAAATTATATAGTTTAAGAGATGTCACAGCAACCGTAAATTCAATTCCACTAATTGCCAGTTCAATTATGAGTAAAAAAATCGCTTCTGGTGCTGATGGCATTGTTCTAGACGTTAAAACCGGTGCTGGAGCTTTTATGAAAGATCTTGAGGATGCTAAAGAGCTCGCACATGCAATGGTTTCTATCGGGAATAAGGTATCAAGAAATACAATGGCTGTTATATCTGATATGAGCCAGCCGCTAGGGTATGCAATAGGGAATGCGCTTGAAGTAAAAGAAGCAATTGATACACTTCAAGGAAAAGGTCCTGAGGATCTAACCGAATTATGTCTTACATTAGGAAGCCAAATGGTTGTACTTGCTAAAAAGGCGAAAAATATTGATGAAGCACGACAGCTATTACAGGAAGCTTTAACAAATGGAAAAGCGTTCGATAAATTCAAACAATTTTTAGAGTCACAAGGCGGAAATGCAGAAGTAGCTGATAATCCGGAGTTACTGCCACAGGCGAAATTTAAAATCGATCTACCAGCTAAATCTGCTGGTAAGGTAGCAGCAATTATTGCTGATGAACTAGGTACTGCTGCAATGATGCTTGGTGCTGGCAGAGCAACAAAAGAGTCTGAAATTGATTTAAGTGTCGGAATTGTGCTCCATAAGAAGATTGGTGATTCTGTTACAGAAGGAGAATCCTTACTTACGATTCATTCTAATCAGGAAAATGTAGATCAAGTCATTGAAAAGTTGTATGAAAGTATAACGATAACGACTGAGCATATTGAAGCTCCAACATTAATTTATCAGACAATAACGGATTAACAAAAGGAAAAAGCGCACGGTTGTGTGCTTTTTCTTTTTTATTATTTTCGGTGTATGAAAATGCCAATATTCGGCAATCCTTTCATTATAGAGGATGTTCAAAAAGTCTGGACAAAAACGACATTTTGGCGTTATCAAATTGGAAGATAAAAAAGTATGGTTACTAGCCAATTTGCCTTCTCTTTTTTGAACACGCTTTTATATTGATTGCTGGAGGTAAAAGATGATGAATAAGTTTTTAAGACTCATTACAATTATGATGGTAATAGCTTTTGCAGTGCCTGTTTCTGCTTTTGCAGAAGAAAATAACTCGGAGGAAGAGAATAATGGACTAGCTCTTGCTCCAGATGCAAAATCAGCTATTTTATTGGAACAGGATACCGGCGAAATACTTTTCGATAAAAATGCTCATGAAAAGTTACCGCCAGCAAGTATGACTAAAATAATGACGTTACTGCTCATTATGGAAGCGTTGGATAAAGGGAACTTACAAAAAGATGAAATGATACGTGTAAGTGAACGAGCTGCTTCCATGGGAGGGTCGCAAATCTTCTTGGAAGCAGGAGAGGAAATGTCTGTTAATGATCTATTAAAAGGGGTAGCCATCGCATCTGGTAATGACGCTAGTGTTGCTTTAGCAGAGCGCCTTGCTGGAAGTGAAGAAGCATTTGTGAAAAAAATGAATGAACGCGCAAAGGAATTAAAGCTTGAGAACACGCATTTCCAAAATTCCACGGGCTTACCTGCAGATAATCACTACAGCACATCCTATGATATGGCGATGATTGCAAATGAACTATTAAAGTATGAAGCCATAACAGATTATACTTCGGTCTATGAAGATTATTTAAGAAAAGGACAGGACAATGAGTTCTGGTTAGTAAATACAAATAAGCTTGTTCGGTTCTATCCTGATGTAGATGGATTAAAAACAGGGTATACAAGCGAGGCGAAATATTGTTTAACTGCTACAGCTAAGCGAGACGATATGCGCGTTATTGCTGTTGTAATGGGTGCAGAATCTCCTAAGGAAAGAAATACGATGGTATCCGGTTTACTTGATTATGCATTCAATCAGTTTGAGACAAATAAGCTTTTTGATAGGGACGAAAAGATTACCGATATCCATCTCTTGAAATCAAAGCAAAAGAATGTTGATATTGTAACAAAACAATCGATTAGTACCCTTCATAAGAAAGGCGAAGAGGAAAAGGATATCCAGACAGAGGTGAAGCTTCAAGACACCTGGAATTTACCAGTTAAAAGAGGAGATGAAGTTGGTAAATTATATGTGAAGGATGGGGAGCAGGTACTATATGAAATACCTTTAACAGTTGAAGAAGATATTGAGAAAACAACCTATTTTTCACTATTAAAGCGCACGGTGCAAGAAATGGTGAAATCACGCTAATTTAATCTAATTTAAGTGAATAGACACTTCTTTTGTCAAGTAGCAGGAATTAGACCTCCCAATAAAGAAATAGATTCAATACAGTTCTTATAAGGAGGAATAAATATGGGGCTTCATTCAATATTTGATGTGAAGGGTGACGTCTTAATAGTAAGACTATCAGGTGAATTGGATCATCATGAAGCAGAATTGTTACGTGATAAGTGGAAAGATATGTTGTATGTAAATCCAGTTAAGCATATCATACTCAACCTTGAAGAAGTAACGTTTATGGATAGTTCCGGACTTGGTGTTGTACTCGGCCGATATAAAGAGGTTATTCAATTAGGTGGTGAAATGGTAGTATGTTCCATTTCACCACCTGTAAAGCGCTTATTTGAAATGTCAGGCCTGTTTAAAATTGTCAGACTTGAGGAGAATGAAGAATTTGCATTAGCAACACTGGGGGTGGCTTCATGAAAAACGAAATGAATTTGGAATTCTCAAGTGTGAGTGAGAATGAAGCTTTTGCTAGAGTGACTGTCGCGGCTTTTATAGCACAGCTGGATCCGACAATGGATGAACTGACAGAAATTAAGACTGTCGTTTCAGAAGCGGTAACGAATGCGATTATCCACGGCTATAATGGGGAAGCACATCATAAAGTTTATATTACATGTACATTGAATGATGAGGAAATTGAATTAACAATTAAGGATAATGGAATTGGAATTCCAAATGTAACAGAGGCATTAGAGCCGCTGTATACATCAAAACCAGAAATGGAAAGATCAGGAATGGGATTTACAATCATGGAAAACTTTATGGATTCTGTTGAGGTCATTTCGAACCCTAACGAGGGAACTGCAGTATATATGACAAAGCAGCTATCAAAGACCAAAACAGTCTATAACTGAGGGGGCTGCCATGAATGTAAATGTTAAAAACACCCGCCAAAAGGAACAGCTGTCAGATGAGAAAGTGAAAGAATATATATTAAAAAGTCAACAAGGCGATAAAGAGGCAAGAGACCTTCTTGTAGAAAGAAATATTCGCCTTGTGTGGTCGGTTGTTCAACGATTTATTAATAGGGGCTATGATCCAGATGATTTGTTCCAGATTGGCAGCATTGGGCTGATTAAGGCGATTGATAAATTTGATTTGTCTTATGATGTACGGTTTTCAACGTATGCAGTTCCAATGATTATCGGTGAAATTCAACGGTTTATTAGAGATGATGGAAGTGTGAAGGTAAGTCGCTCACTGAAGGAGACAGGAAATAAAATTCGTCGAAAAAAAGACGAGCTAACAAAACAATTGGGAAGGTCACCGACAGTGAAAGAAATTGCTGATGCATTAGAGATCTCATCGGAAGAGGTTGTCCATGCGCAGGAAGCTGCGAAATCACCTCATTCCATTCATGAAACCGTTTTTGAAAATGATGGCGATCCGATAACGCTTTTGGATCAAATTGCCGACCAGGATACAAAATGGTTCGATAAACTTACATTACAGGAAGCAATCCAGAATCTAACTGAACGTGAACGGTTGATTGTCTACTTACGCTATTACAAAGACCAGACACAAACAGAAGTAGCAGAAAGGCTCGGAATTTCCCAAGTTCAAGTCTCAAGGCTGGAAAAAAAGATTCTGGAGGATATGAAGAAAAATATGGATTCTTCCTAATAGATCTTTCTTTAAAACATCACATCTGTGGTGTTTTTTTGTTCGATTTAATATGACTTCTAATTAATGCGCATTGAGAGATTGTGCGACTAACCGCTCCGGAAACACACTACGCTCTTCGCGGGTGACCCGACGCTCTTCGTACTCCGTTCTACAGTGTCTCACTCTGGCCGCGTATCCCGAAGAAGTCTACGTGTGTTTCCTCCGCTAGAATTGGCTCATTAGCTATTTCTAACATAATTTACCGAAACAAATTTTTTGCTCAAACCAGTTCGGGTGAGCGTATGGCGGTGACTCCTCAAAAATACAAAACAATTTTCTTCGTGCGATGTAAAAGCTTGTCCTGCTGGAACAGCACGTGTCTGATGGCTCGTAGGCTGGAGGGGTTAAAGCCGTTCCCTTAGGTGCCCGGACGGCGATTATTGCACATACTTGAAGAAAACAGCCGAGAAGTTAGTTCGCCAGTTTCTTTCAAAAGAAAATTTAATAAAAATCATGATATGAAAGCGAAAAGTCATTTTGAAAAAGGTTTTACCACATTTGTATGATAAATTTATCACAACTGACAAATACTAAACGAAACAGTAATAGCTTAAATGGAAAGGAAGTTATTCCATTGGCAGAGATTATCTATCTTCGAATGAAAAAAACAGTGGAATTAAATACGCTTAAACAGCTTCTGCTGAAGGATATTGCACATATATCTGCTGCAAATATCCGGAAGTATAAGCTGGAAAACACGCCTGTATACAGACTTACCAAAAAGGATAAGAACATTGTTATTATCGACAGCTTCCTAATCATAGATCATTTAATAAACGAATATGAAGGGTTAGAAATCCAAATCTCTGGGCCGGAACAAACCATTGTACGAATAAACACGCAAAAAAAACCCTTAAACATATTGGTTGCATCATTTGTATGGATTTTGCTATTCATTGGTACAGCGATGACAATTATGAACTTCCACAATGATGTTAGTATGCAGGAGGTACAACAGCATCTTCATTTCCTGCTAACTGGCGAAGAAAATGAATTCCCATTATGGATCCAGATTCCGTACTCTTTTGGTTTAGGAATTGGAACATTGTTATTTTTTAATCATTGGTTTAATCGAAGGTTTAATGAAGAGCCTAGCCCGCTTGAAGTAGAGATATATAAATATCAACAAGACCTTAATAGTTACTTAAATCATCATGAAAACAAGTTAAATGATACAGAACTTAATCGTTAACTTCTTGCAAATGCTCATTGGTTTTAGTGGGGGTCTTGCTGTGGGGGCTGGGTTTGTCGCGTTTATAACGGTACTTGGTATTATCCCAAGGCTTATTCAATTAAGTAAAACAGAAAAACTAATAAAAGTATACAGTGCAAGTGTCATATTGGGGCTTTTGATGGGAACTTATTTTTCATTTGCGGAAGTAAATTTGCAGCAGCCGATTGTAGTACTACTGCTTTGGGGATTGTTTCACGGGATTTTCAATGGAATGCTTGCGGCAGCTTTAACGGAGGTATTGAATGTTTTTCCAATATTATCCCGCAGAGTGCGATTGGACCATTATTTATTAGTTCTTTTAATGGCAATTGTATTTGGAAAGATATTCGGATCCCTATTCCAGTGGACCTATTTTGTTAAATAAGAGGTGAATAAATTTGGGAAATAAAACTTCTATGAAAAAAATATCACCAAAAATTGAAGAAAATAAAGCCTATATGGAAGATAGACTAGGAATGGGCTATTCCTTCGATGTAGGGTATAGAGAATTAATTATACTGAAGCGGAAAATCAATATTTACTACGTTACTGGATTATGTGAAACATCTACTATACAAGAAATAATGGAGCAACTCATCGATATTAATGATGTTGAAACAAATTACAAAATGGTCGCCGAAATTATCGAAAACCGTATTGTGCATCAACAGGTTACTCTTGTAAAAACGATGGATGAAGCTGCAGATCAGATTCTTTCGGGTTTGATTGCCATTTTTATCGATGGAGAACAATTTGCATTTATAGTTGATGTCAGGAACTACCCGGGTAGAAGCCCAGAGGAACCTGACACGGAGAAGGTGATTCGAGGCTCAAGAGATGGTTTTACTGAAAACATAATTGAGAATACTGCCCTCACACGAAGAAGATTGCGTGACGAAAGAATTCGTAATGAAATGTTAAAAGTTGGAGAACGTTCGAAGACAGATGTTTGTATTACTTATTTACAAGATATTGCGGATGATGATTTGATTACCTTAGTGAAAGAGAAAATGGACGCAATCGATATCGATGGAATAACAATGGCGGAAAAAACAATCGAAGAGTTTATTATCGGGCAAAATTGGAATGTCTTTCCGCTTGTCCGCTATACGGAAAGGCCTGATGTAGCTGCAAGTCATTTGCTTGAAGGACACATTATAATCTTCGTTGATACGTCTCCCAGTGCCATTATCCTGCCCACTACTTTTTTCCATCATTTACAACATGCGGAAGAGTATAGGCAGGCACCTTCAATTGGTACGTTCATACGTTTTATTCGGTTTTTAGCTGTGTTCGCTTCCATGTATCTACTGCCAGTCTGGCTCTTATTTGCGCTAGATCCAAGCCTGCTGCCAAAGGAATTATCATTTATCGGTCCGAATGAACAAGGAAACATACCAGTAATGATACAAATTATACTTGCATACATTGGGATAGAATTTCTCCGAATGGCAGCAATTCATACACCGACACCATTATCAACTGCCATGGGATTAATTGCTGCAGTATTAATTGGTCAAATCGCTATTGACGTTGGTTTATTCAGTCCAGAAGTGATTCTTTACGTGTCTGTTAGTGCGATTGGAGCATATGTTACTCCGAGCTATGAGCTAAGTGTTGCCAACAAAATAATGAATTTATTTCTCGTCCTGCTTGTTGGTTTGTTCGAACTGCCAGGATTTGTGATTGGAATCTTAGTGAATGTTCTATTTTTAGCAAATATCAAATCACTTCGAACACCGTATCTATGGCCATTATTGCCATTTAATGCAAAAGCAATGTCTCATATTCTCTTAAGAAAGCCCGTTCCAGATATGTATACTCGACCAAGTATTGTGCATCCGAAGAATAATTATAGACGATCTAATAAAAAGAACTAACAGTGTTTAGTTCTTTTTGTTACTTGCGCTTTTATGTTTCAATATGATAAAGTATTCCTATTATTTCATACATTAAAAGTGGAGGAGTACATATTATGATAATTAATCATCATCCGTTTCAAACGAACGAAAACGGACATCTTGAGATTGGTGGAGTAGACACGATAACACTTGCTGAAAAATATGGTACACCACTTTATGTTTACGATGTTTCCATGATTCGTGAAAATGCAAGAAGCTTTGTCAATACATTTAAGGAACTGAACGTAAAGGCAAAAGTTGCATACGCAAGTAAAGCATTTTCTTCCATTGCAATGCTGCAAGTAGCGAAGCAAGAAGGTTTATGTCTAGATGTTATCTCTGAGGGAGAATTATATACAGCATTACAAGCTGGATACCCAACAGAACGAATCCATATGCATGGAAACAATAAAAGTGCCGAAGAAATTGCAATGGCAATTGAACATGACATCGGTTGTATTGTTATTGATAACTTCCATGATATTAAACTCTTGGATGAGCAGCTAAATGCCCAAAATAAGACAATGGATGTTCTTATGCGTGTTACACCTGGGGTAGAGCTGAAAACGCATGAGTATATTATGACAGGTAATGAGGACTCGAAATTTGGATTTAACCTTCAAAACGGTCAAGCAGTTCAGGCTATAAAACAACTTTATAATCATAAAACCATTCGACTTAAAGGGCTCCATTGTCATATCGGTTCACAAATTTTTGAAACAGAAGGATTTCAGGTAGCTGTAGATATCTTATTTAATGAACTTGCTAAATGGAAAGCAGAATATGATTATGTACCAGAAGTGCTTAATCTAGGAGGCGGTTTTGGAATTCGTTATACCAAGGCTGACCAACCGTTAGGGCATCACGAGTATGTAGAAGCAACGGTACAAGCTGTCCAAAAGAATTCGGAAGAGTTAGATATCCCGATGCCCGAAATTTGGATTGAACCAGGTAGATCCATTGTTGGTAATGCTGGAATAACGCTTTATACCATTGGCGCGATGAAAGATATTCCTGGAGTAAGGGAATACGTTTCCGTAGATGGCGGTATGACAGATAATATCAGACCTGCGCTATATCAAGCGAAATATGAAGCTGTTATTGCCAATAAACCGTTGGAAAAAATAACGAGGGAAGTATCAATCGCGGGTAAAGCCTGTGAATCAGGTGATATGTTAATTTGGGATCTACCAGTTCCAGATGTAGAACCAGGTGATATACTAGCTGTATTTGCTACTGGAGCATATAGTTATTCAATGGCAAGTCATTACAACCGATTCCCGAATGCTGCAGTTGTGTTTATTGAAGATGGAATCGATAAATTAGTCGTAAAACGGGAAACATATGAGGATGTAGTCAAAAATGACTTGTCCTATGAATAAAGAAGCGGCGATTCTTTCCAATCTAAATAATTAATGATAAAATAGTTTTGGATTTTACTAAATCAATGAGGAGATGTTGTTATATGTCTAAAAAAGGATATTTTCTATTAGAAAATGGAAATAAAATTGAATTTGAACTTTACCCAAACGAAG
This sequence comes from Oceanobacillus sp. FSL W7-1304, assembly GCF_037969805.1. NCBI lineage: Bacteria > Bacillati > Bacillota > Bacilli > Caryophanales > Bacillaceae > Oceanobacillus > Oceanobacillus sp. FSL W7-1304. The sequence goes on from NZ_CP150211.1 coordinate 343,661, forward strand.
CACCAAATACGGTTGCTAACTTTGAGAAACTTGCAAATGAAAATTTCTATGATGGTTTAACGTTTCACCGTGTCATTCCAGGATTTGTAAGTCAAGGCGGATGCCCTATTGGGAATGGTACTGGGTCAGCAGGGTATACTATTAAATGTGAAACAGAAGGAAATCCACATACACATGTAGAAGGTTCTCTATCAATGGCACATGCAGGCAAAGATACAGGAAGCAGTCAATTTTTTATTGTTCATGAGCCACAACCGCATTTGAATGGCGTACATACTGTGTTCGGACAAGTAACATCTGGAATCGAGCATGCCAAATCCATGCAAAATGGCGATGTGATGAAAGAAGTTCGAGTAATCAGCGAATAAATACATTATTATCTAGGCAACTTCCATGAGTCTTTATTTATTTGTGTGCCTTGTTTTGATCATTGCACCAATTTGTACTTTCATTCATGAGCTTGGTCATGCATGCGGTGCAAAGTTGGTAAAAGCAGATCGTATTAAAATAAATTTAGGAATAGGTAAAAGACAATGGACAAGCGCAATGAATAACCTTGAGCTGACATGGCGTTCTGTTTACTTCATAGGTGGAGTAACCAAAACCGAGAGGGAAAGACCTTATAATAATTCAGAAATTATTTGGATTACATTTTTTGGCCCTATGTTTAATGGAGTGGCTGCGACGTTTATCTATATTATACTGGAAGTAAATACAAATGGTCTTTTACAGTTATTCTTTTGGTTTAATGTATGGATGGCTGTTGTGAATCTAATTCCTTTTAAATTCAAAGGGAAGCAAACAGATGGATTTACAATCTTTAGATTGATCAGCAGAAAATAATCTATTATACAATCGTATGATTTATGTGAAAATTGTCAATGCTTGAAACTGGAAACCTTTTTCCAGTATGTATATTTGACAAACACATTTAATAGTGCCATAAATATAATATAAGTATGTTTATAAAACAGTTTTCCATGTTCACAGATCATTTCTTAAAGATCAAAAGGTTTTATTAATGAGGGGTAAATATGTTAATTCGTTATAAAAAAAATCATGAAAAGATTGCAATGGGTCTATTGTCTTTTATGCCTGAAGAAAAGAAAGACGTTAAGAAATTGCAACAGACCATTAAAGAGTATGAATCCAATGATGACTGGCATCTTCATTTATGGAAAGAGGAAGATGATGTATTAGGTGCGATTGGAATTAGGATTGAAAATGGTATAGACGCAATCGTGCAGCATGTTTCAGTCAATCCTTCTCACCGAAATGCTGGAATCGGTCAAAAGATGGTCAATGAAGTCATTCGTATCTATCAGAACAAATATGCTGTTAGTACGACGGATGAAATACAGGATTTTTATAATAAATGTACACTAGCAGAAGACAGCGCAGATGCTTCTGATAGCTAAGCACAAAAGCGGAAGTGCCCAGTTAGGGACGTATGGACTGCGCCTCGAACATTCCTACGTAGGAGATTTATTCCAAAGTATAAGATGAACGATAACTTTCATCTTTTGGGAGAAAAGTCAAGTTCATCTAAAAGGAAACATGCCTCAGTAAGGGGGATGCTGACGTTAGGCTTGAGCCTGATTTAGTCGGCCATCCATTACCTGGAGTCGGAGCCTGATTTGACCACAAGGGCATAAGTGCGACTAAGCCTCATATGTCTTTGACAGTAGGCAAGTCTTCTTTATCGCGTCATGAGGAAAGTCTCGCTGGGTGCTATAGCTGAACGTGGCTGCTCTCGTATAAGAATCAGTCGATTTTATATTTCCTAACCAATAAGAAAAACCAGCCCCCTTTTCATAAGGGCTGGTTTTTCTTTGAAGCTACAAATTTTTATCTTACATGAACACTTAGCAGAGTTTCGGTTTTGTTCTAATTTATGATAACCGTAGTGCATTAGTAGCCTTCATAATTCCAGTGCTTTATATGCTATATAATTTTTCGGCTATCTAATTAGAACCAAGCACAACCGACAATAATCAAGAGAATGAACAAAACTACAATTAACGCAAAGCCTCCACCATAACCACCATAACCTTGACTCATAACGAACTTCCTCCTTTTTCTTCTTTCCAGAAATGTTTTGTGGTAACATTTATCTTACGCTAATAGCTTATGTTAAAAAAAAGTGTGTTGTATGGGCGCATATGCCAAACTATAAATAAATTTGTAACAAAAGAAAGTCAAAACACTTGCTGCGCTTGCCTTCAGGGTAGATCATGGTAAACTTAAACTTTCTATATTTTAATTGATACAGAAATATTGCAACGCTTCACCTGGGAATTATTAGTAAAAAGACTCAAATTGTACAAATGAAAGGAAGGAACTACTGTGAATCAAGCATACGAGGTAAAATTAGACGCATTTGAAGGTCCGCTTGATTTATTGCTGCATTTAATCAATCAGTATGAAATTGATATATACGACATTCCGATGGCACAGATAACGAAACAATACATGGAGTATATACATACCATGCAACAGCTTGAATTAAATATTGCAAGTGAATACCTAGTTATGGCCTCCACGTTAGTAGCGATTAAAAGTCAGATGCTACTGCCTAAACAAGAAATTATTGAAGATAATGATATGGAAGAATACGCAGAGGATCCGAGAGAAGAACTGATGCAACGACTGATCGAATATCGGAAATATAAAGAAGCTGCTGAACGGTTGAAGGAAAAGGAGGTAGAAGCAAATCAAATATTTACAAGACCACCAACTGTTTTCGATGAATTAACATTCGAAAAACAACCGGTAGTACAGGGAGATGTCTCCATTTATGATATGCTCGGTGCTCTGGGGAAAATGTTTGAACGTAAAAAGTGGAATAAACCACTAGATACTACTGTACAACGGATGGACATACCGATTGAGCAGCGGATGCAAGATGTGTTGACCAAAGTAAAGTCAACACAAGGTAAGGGGATTGAATTCGATCAGTTATTTCCCTATCCATCAAGAACTCATGTAGTCGTCACGTTTATTGCAATTTTAGAGCTTATGAAAGGTAAGGAAATCTATTGCAAACAAACGAAGCATTTCGATACATTGTATATATTTGCAGAAAATAAAGCATAAAGCTTTCTTTTCTGCTTCATTACATAGAAGGCATCGCTTAAGGATAAGCCCATGCCGAGTTTTCTAATATTTGGAGGAATAGATTGTGGAAATAGAAGAATTAAAAGCCGTTGTCGAAGGATTACTTTTTGCTAGTGGAGATGAAGGCATTACGATAAAGCAAGTGTGTAAGGTACTAGAAGTGTCAGAATCAGCAGTTGAACACATTCTTGAAGAACTGACATATGATTATGAACGTAAAGACCGTGGCTTAATGATTATGAAGTCGCATGAAGTACTTCATTTAACAACAAAGCCAGAGCATAGTAATTATTTCAAAAAATTACTTGAACTACCACAGACCAGCAGAATGTCACAAGCTGCTTTAGAAACATTGGCAATTATCGCCTATCAACAGCCAATAACAAGAACAGAAATTGACGAAATCAGGGGTGTTAAAAGTGATCGGCCAGTTCAAACACTGACGGCGAGATCGTTAATTGAGGAAGTAGGTCGTAAAGATAGTGTTGGACGGCCAATACTTTTTGGAACAAGCAAAGATTTTTTAACCTATTTTGGTTTAACTTCTCTTGGCGAACTTCCACCGCTGCCTGAACCATCCGAAGAGGATAATACAGACAGTAACGAAGCTGATTTATTTTTTGAGCGATTCAGTGATGAAATTGAGAATAATTTTAATGAATAAAAATTTGAGCCTTACATACTGGCATGTAAGGTTTTTTTGTTGTTCTTAAATCATCTAGCATAACAGCGTGTCCCGTGCATAAAATGTAAGGACATCTTTTTTGATAAATAGAAATAAAACTTTTTGATGTAAAAGTGCAGCGAATACTTTCACCTAAAAGCTTGCAATCCAAAGTATACATGTTATTAAAAAACAAAGAATGATCCTTTAACGAATGCTAAAGATTTCTAAGGAGGCATTAAACGATGCGATTTCTCATACTCATCCTTATTCTCTTAGTTGTGCAACTTGGTTTTCCAATTACAGGACAAGCAACCCCTGTTGTTTCTGCCAACAACGCCATCTTAATCGAACAATCCACAGGCAGGGTGCTTTATGAAAAGAAGGCACATGAAGAAGCGTCTATAGCAAGTATTACAAAAATAATGACCGCAATTATAGCAATTGAATCCGGGAAAATGGATGAGATGGCTACCGCCTCGAGAAGCGCAATTTATACAGAAGGATCATCCATTTATTTGGAGCAAGGTGAAGAAATGAAATTAGAAGACCTTGTTTATGGTTTGATGCTTAGGTCTGGTAATGACGCGGCAATAGCGATAGCTGAACATGTAGGGGGAAGTGAGGAAGGGTTTGTCTATATGATGAATGAAAAAGCTAAATGGCTAGGGATGACAAATACACATTTCGATAACCCTCATGGTCTTGATTCAGAAACCCATTATTCAACGGCATACGATATGGCAATACTTACGCGCTATGCGATGGAAAACAATACATTTCAAGAAATAAGCGGTTCGGAAAATTATATCTCTGAAAATAGATCATATAGCTGGAAAAATAAAAATCGTCTGCTTACACAGTTTTATGAATATTGTACAGGAGGGAAAACTGGATACACGAAGCAAACAGGTAGAACCTTAGTAACCACTGCTGAAAAAGACGGTATGAAGTTAATTGCAGTGACACTCGATGCACCAGATGATTGGAATGACCATATCTCGATGTTTGAGTGGGGATATGAAAATTATCAGATGGAACCACTTTCAGACGAAGGACCAATAAAATACAGGTTGAATGAAACAAATTTAACGGTAAACGGTTTTGTAGAGGACGAAGTATCCTATCCGTTATCTGTTGAAGAGATAGAAGTATTGACTTCGAGTACGTTTCTGCTTTCAAATTATTTGACGACAGATGAGGAGATTATTGGGAAAACTGTTTTTTACTTGGATGATGAACAATTGATGGAAACACATATTTTCCAAAATCGATTGGAGCCTAACGATCATGACTTCAAACAGACTTTTACGTCAATTTTAATACAAATAATTGGATTGAAGTAAAATGATCAATATAATTTGGGCGTGTATGGCAATTGTAGGTATTGTTTTCGCAATGTTTAATGGAACAATGGATGAAGTTAACAAAGCAATTTTTGAGAGCGCAAGCGAGGCAGTAACATTAGCCATTAGTCTAATAAGCATTCTTGTTTTTTGGCTAGGTATTATGAAAATTGCAGAAAATGCTGGGATTCTAAAAGGAATTGCAAAGGTATTTCGGCCGGTTATCGTAAAGCTGTTTCCTGAGATACCAAAAGATCACCCGGCAATCGGCTATATCGTATCGAATATTACAGCTAATCTCTTTGGTTTAGGCAATGCTGCAACACCACTTGGAATTAAAGCGATGGAGGAAATGAAAAAATTAAGTGGATCAGAAACTGCATCACGTTCAATGATTACTTTTCTCGCATTAAACACATCTGGTTTGACATTAGTTCCAACAACTGTAATTGCAATCCGTATGCAATATAATTCTGTATCCCCGACTGAAATTGTTGGTACTACGATTATTGCGAGTGGAGTTGCGGTTACCAGTGCTATTTTAATTGATCGTTTTTATCATTATAAAAGTACATGGAGGAAATAGTTATGGAGATCATCACGCTTGTAAGCACCTGGCTTATCCCAACCTTTTTACTCGTCGTATTGTCCGTTGCAGTAATCAAAAGAGTTCCCGCATACGAATTATTTGTAGAAGGAGGTAAGGAAGGTGTCAAAATGGCATTTTCTTTGCTTCCTTTTTTAGTAGGTATGATTGTATCTATTGCGATACTTCGTAGTTCGGGAGCATTGGAAGCTTTTATTAACAGCATTACCCCATTGCTGCAGATGGTTGGTATACCAGCTGATATCATGCCACTTGCATTAGTGAGGCCAATTTCTGGCACAGCTGCATTGGGCATGACAACCGAATTGATCGCTACACATGGACCTGATTCGTTTATTGGCCGGTTAGCCTCAACAATGCAAGGAAGTACAGATACTACGCTCTATATATTAACAGTCTATTTTGGAGCAGTTGGAATAAGGAAAATGCGCTATGCTTTAAAAGTTGGGCTGCTGGCGGACCTAATTGCTATACTTTCAACCATCATTATTGTTAAAATAGTATTCGGGTAACTAAAACTAGCGTTAATGCCATATTAACGCTATTATTGTGTAGAAAATAAAGTAGAAGTATGGTGATAGAATGGCAAATCAAAGTGAACGACTACAAAAAGTAATTGCACAAAGCGGCATAACCTCTAGAAGAAAAGCAGAACAGCTTATTATAGATGGGAAAGTCCGTGTAAATGGACAGACTGTAACAGAGCTTGGCACAAAAGTAACAAGTGATGATGAAGTTGAGGTGAACGGTGTCCCACTGGAAAAAGAATCACATGTATACTACATGCTATACAAACCAAGAGGAGTTATTTCCAGCTTGAAGGATGACAAAAATAGGAAAGTTGTAATTGATTTAATGGAGGAAGTGACAGAAAGAGTTTTTCCAATTGGCAGATTGGACTACGATACGTCAGGCATCCTGCTATTAACAAATGATGGGGAATTTGCTAATCTTTTAATGCATCCGAAGCATGAAATAGACAAGGTCTACGTCGCTAAAATTAAAGGGGTTCCTGATAAAAAAGAGCTCGGTAAGCTAAGAAAAGGGATTAAAGCAGATAAAGATATTTTAAAAGCAGTGAACTATACGATTTTATCTACGGATAAGAAAAAAAACACAATGGTGCTTGAATTAACCTTGCATGAAGGGAAAAATCGTCATATTAGAAGAATGATGGAGCAGTTAGGCTACCCTGTCATGAAATTAAAAAGAGAAAAATATGGTATGCTTACGTTGGATGGATTGAAACCAGGAGATTATCGCCCTCTGACACCGAAAGAAATAAAACAAATCAGGAACCAAGCTTCCAAAATTGTTAAAGAATAGTCAAATTTCATACTATATTTCGATGATATAATACGGTGTGGGAGTGATAATTTTGAGTTTGGATCAAATGAAGAGTAATAAACAAAAGAAAAAAAGAAACCGGTTCATTTTTAGAACAGCGATTCTTGCCGTTTTAGTAGCGGCGGTAGTTTTTGCACTCGTATCCCACTTAAAAGAAGATAACGGGGGATATAAGGTTGGAGATAAAGCACCAGACTTTAAGTTGCAGCAAATTAGTCAGAATCATGATGCAGAGGCAATTCAACTTAGTGATCTGGAAGGGAAAGGTGTCATGCTTAATTTCTGGGCAACATGGTGTAAGCCGTGTAAAGAGGAAATGCCCTATATGCAAGAGCTTTATCCTGAATATAAAGATAAAGGAATTGAAATCGTAGCGGTAAGTTTGGATGGAACAGAGCTTGTAGTTGATCGATTTATAGATGATTATGGCTTAACATTCCCAATCCTTCATGATAAAACAAGTGAAGTGAGGGATCTATATAAAGTCGTACCATTACCAAGCACTTTCTTTATCAACCCTGATGGAGAAATCCAAGAAGTCGTTAATGGAGCACTTAGCTTAGAAAGTCTTGAAGGGTATTTACAGGAAATACAGCCGTAAACAAATTGAGCATGAAAGCTATTGTGAGGGATTTAAATGAATAAAGTTAAATGTGAGTGTGGGCATGTTAACCCCGAAGGAACGGTTTTATGTGAAGCCTGTGGCAAGCCTATTGAAGGCAACCAGCACATAGATGGAAATGAAGGAAATAAATTACTGAATATGCGCTACGATGGAACTGCCCGTCGCTCACAAACCTACAACAAATCCATTATTGATAAAATATGGAGTTTCTTTTCTTCCGTTAAAGTGGGGGTTTGGCTAATTGTCATCGCACTAGTGGCGTCAATGGTCGGAACCATCTTTCCACAGGAAATTTACATACCAGCAGATGCAGTGTCTCGAGATCCTGCTATTTTCTATGAAGATCGATATGGCATTTTAGGATTAATTTACTATCAGTTGGGCTTTCATAATTTATACAGTTCATGGTGGTATATGGTATTAATTGCACTCATTGGTATTTCGCTTGTTATTTGTAGTCTGGATCGCTTTGTACCGTTGTATAAAGCGTTAAAAAGGCAGAAGGCAAAGCGCCATGAAACATTTTTAAATAGACAGCGCTTATACAGTGAGTCAGAACAAGTCATTCCAGATGATATTGAGACAGTTAAAGAGAACTTAAAAAAACAGCGTTATAAAATTACAGACGAGAATGGGCATATCCTTGCCGAAAAAGGCAGGTTTTCGAGATGGGGTCCATATGTTAATCATATTGGGTTAATCATAATTTTAATTGCAGCTATACTACGGACTACTCCGTTAATGCATACAGAAGAATATGTTTGGGTTCGAGAAGGACAGCAGATCGTTCTTCCTGGAACGAATGGAGAATACTATATCGAAAACAAAGAATTTATCATGGAAGTTCATGACGAAAATGATGAACGATTTGCACAAGCTATTCAGCAGGAAGGTGTAGTACCAAGTAATTTCCAGACAGATATTGTAATTTATCAAGAAACTAACGCTTCGGTACCAGGTGCTGAACCTGAACTTGAGCCAATATTGGAAGAATCAATTCAAATGAATAAACCAGCTAAATTTGATCGATATACACTGTATCAATCTGGATACCAGGTAAATGAATTTACAAATATGACCTTTAAAGTTCATGAAACAGATGATCCAGAAGAATCTTCATTAGGTTCTTTTACGATAGACTTAACAAATCCTGACTCTATATATGAATTGGATAGCGGGTTCCGCGTTCAAGTTGATCAGTATTATCCAGATTACATATTAGATAATGGAATTCCAACTTCGGAAACAAATTTTCCTAGAAATCCAGCTTTCGTCTTATCCGTATACCCTCCGGAAAGTGACACACCTGAAATCAGCTTTATCGGAATCGGGAAAAATATTGACGCTACTGGAGAAAACGAATACAAGGTAGGTATTGAAGATTTTGAATTACATGATGTTAGTGGTTTGACACTACGTGTTGATTTCACGTTGCCGTTCTTTATATTAGGGGCCGCAATATTCATGATCGGAGTTATCCAAGGGATGTACTGGCAACATCGTAGAATTTGGATTCATCCAAAAGAAAATGGCATCTTACTTGCAGCTCATACAAATAAAAACTGGTTTGGTATTAAAAAAGATATTGAGAAATCAATTGAAAATACACCAATTACGATGGCCCGAGACCAGCAGGAATTAGACGAATAGCATGCTATTGGGATATACCGAAGATGGGTAACTTTTTAAGACGAACAATGCACAAACTTAGCGAAGGAGATATACGTTGAATCCTGTAGGAGGAAAGGCATTAGGTGAGACACCAAATTGCGCGAGCATTTGAGCTCACCAGTCCACACCGGGGGCACCATGTATGTCTTCCGAAGCGGGTATTTGCACCAAGTCTCTACTGTTTTAGGATGAGGAGGAATTTTAATGGATTTACTTAATCTAAGTAGCACAATGCTTTATACAGCATTTATTTTATATTTGGTTGCTACACTTTTCTTTGGGGCAACAATTAGACAGGATAAGTCGGAAAGAAGAAAGAAGAGAAAATCCGGAACCATTGGTATTACCATAACGATTATCGGTTTTACTGCGCAGCTTGTCTATCTGATAACAAGATGGATTGCAAGTGGACATGCCCCGGTTAGTAATATGTTCGAATTTATGACATTTCTAGGTATGTCCATGGTTTTAGCTTTTATTATTCTTTATTTTTATTACAAGTTAAGCTTTCTTGGGTTGTTTGCACTCCCAATTGCAATGATCATTATTGCATATGCGAGCATGTTTCCAACTGATATTTCACCATTGGTACCATCGTTACAAAGTCATTGGTTATATATTCATGTAACGACTGTAGCTTTAGGACAAGGAATTTTATTCATTAGTTTTGCAGCAGGAATCATGTATCTAATTAGGCAAGTCGATCAGTCTAGTTTGAATAAAGGTAGCTTATGGCTTGAAATCGTGATGTACGTTATGTTCTTATTTATTGGTTTTATCGTGATCACCACTTCTTTTAACATAATGGATTATCATGCTGAATTTGAATATACAGAAGCTGGTAATGTGACGACAACAGATTATCATTTGCCAGCTATTGCTGGTCCAAATGAGGGAGCATTATTAACAGAAGGTGTTATGGAACCGTGGTTTGAAACTCCAACATGGATGCAAGGCGCAGACGCCGGAAGAAAATTCAATTCGGTCATTTGGTCATTTATTACTGGTACAATTTTATATGGACTCGTACGATTAATTATTCGTAAACGAGTTGGAGCAAAACTTCAGCCGCTTCTAAAAAATGTAAAACCGGATTTATTAGATGAAATCATGTATCGTTCCGTTGCCATTGGTTTCCCAGTATTCACACTTGGCGGTCTTATCTTTGCAGCGATTTGGGCACAAATTGCTTGGGGAAGATTCTGGGGATGGGATCCAAAAGAGGTATGGGCACTTGTAACATGGTTCTTCTATGCAGCTTTTCTTCACCTTCGTTTATCAAGGGGCTGGCATGGTGAGAAATCCGCTTGGTTAGCAGTAGGTGGTTTTGCAATTATTATGTTTAACCTAATTGTTGTTAATCTCGTATTAGCAGGCCTACATTCGTATGCTTAGATGTGAAAACAAAAGCGCGGGGCGCCCTGCAGGCTGAAAATGCGACGTCCTGTGCGTCGTAGTGACGTACGGAGGAAAGAAGTCTCTCTAGTAGTTGGGCGGTAAAGCTGGACGTGTCTGTTAACAAACGGGGTATCATTAGGATACCTCGTTTTTTTATACATTTACTTAGGATTGGTTTATACTAGATACAGTGTAAAGCATAGGGGGAAGTTAAAATGGATGATAATATTAAGATATTAGTTGTTGATGATGAGGAAAGAATTCGTAGACTCATCCGTATGTATTTAGAACGTGAAGATTATATTGTTGAAGAAGCAGAAAATGGAAAAGAAGCCTTAGATAAGGCATTAAATAATGATTATAATGTCATCTTATTGGATATCATGATGCCTGAAATGGATGGTATCGAAACATGTCAAGAGCTGAGAAAAGAAAAAGACACACCTGTTATTATCTTAACCGCTAAAGGAGAAGAAGCAAATCGTGTGCAAGGATTTGAAGTTGGGGCAGACGATTATATTGTAAAACCATTTAGCCCTAGAGAAGCTGTTTTACGAGTAAAGGCATTATTACGAAGAGTGACTGCCGCCTCTTTTCATGAAGCTGATACAGCTTCAAAAAATATATTAGTATTTCCGCATATTACAATTGATCATGATGCCCATCGTGTTTCAGCAGATGGTGAAGAAGTTAGTCTAACGCCAAAAGAATATGAACTGCTATGTTTCTTAGCAAAATCACCAGATAAAGTATTTAATCGAGAACATTTATTGAAGGAAGTATGGCAGTATGAATTCTTCGGTGATTTAAGAACAGTCGATACGCATGTGAAAAGACTTCGTGAAAAACTAAGCAGTGTATCCAAACCAGCCGCTAAAATGATTGTAACTGTCTGGGGTGTTGGTTATAAATTTGAAGTTGATGATGTATAATGTTTTGGCGTAGTGTAGTTGGTAAGCTATCATTAACGATTCTATTACTTGTTGCATTTGTTTTATTTATCTTGTCATTCTTCCTGATGGAGTTCTTTGAAAATTTCCATATACTTGAAGCGGAAGATGATATGTTGCAAACAGCTACAAAAATCTCCTCACTCGTTGAAAGGGGAGAAGATAGAGAATTTATCGAGGAAATGACAGAACTATTAAAAGATCCGTCTAGTCGAATTGTGATTGCGTATAATCAAGATGAACTTTGGACATCCACAAGTAATGATGGTGATTTATTGGAAACCGATGATCATTGGATTGAAGAAAGCGAAGAATTTTCACAAGTACTTCATAACCGTCGGGAAATACAGAAACAAATTATTCAGCCCGATGAGAATAATGAAATTATGATTGTTGGTTCACCAATTGAATCAGGTGGAGCGGTCTTTGTTTATCAATCGTTGGATGTGATTTATCAAACAAAAGCACAAACCTCAAAGTTAATTCTCCTTAGTGCAGGAATTGCGATTATGTTGACTACTTTTTTTGCAGTATTTTTATCAACAAGGATTACTTCTCCACTAATAAAAATGCGAGAAGCGGCATACAACCTTACTAGAGGAGAATTTAATACGAAGGTTCCTGTTTTGACACATGATGAAATCGGTGAACTTGCAACAGAGTTCAATCGCATGGGAAGACAGCTTAAATTTCATATTAATGCTCTAAGACAGGAAAAAGAACAGCTTTCAAGTATTGTTAGTTCGATGGCAGATGGTGTGGTAACATTAAATCGAAATGGCGACATTCTTGTCATGAATCCGCCAGCCAAAAAATATATTGAAAACTGGTATTTTGAAAATGACATTGCAGATGAGCAAAACCGGAAACTTCCAAGTGAACTTAATGAGGCGCTTCAAGAAGTTTTTGAAAGCGAACAGGCAGTGCTTCGGGAAATCAGCCTGCAAGGTAGAATTTATGTTATGTTAATGACACCTTTGTACGACCAATCCTATATTAGGGGCGCTGTAGCGGTTATCCGTGACATGACAGAAGAGAGACGCTTAGATAAGCTGCGTAAAGATTTTATTGCCAATGTTTCACATGAATTACGTACACCAATCTCTATGCTCCAAGGTTATAGTGAGGCAATTGTAGATGATATTGCGGATACAAAAGAAGCTAAAAATGAACTTGCGCAAATTATTCACGAGGAATCTTTAAGAATGGGGCGACTAGTAAATGAACTTCTTGATCTAGCTAGAATGGAGGCTGGACAAATACAGTTAAATTTAGAAAAAACAGCAATTGAGTCCTATGCAAAACGTGTTGTTAATAAATTTAAAAGTTTAGCAATAGATAACGGAATTGAGCTGTCTTTATCATTGGATATCGATTTCCCGGAAGCCATATTTGATCCTGATCGTATTGAACAGGTTTTTACGAATCTAATTGATAATGCGTTACGCCATACTTCAGAAGGCGGTAAAGTCCATGTTACAATAGCTAATCGTGAAAATGAGCTTTATGTAGAAATTGAAGATAGTGGTAGCGGTATTCCAGAAGAAGATTTACCATTTGTTTTTGAACGTTTTTATAAAGCGGACAAATCAAGAGTTCGTAATAAGGAGAAGAAAGGCACCGGTCTTGGTCTATCGATTGTAAAGCATCTTATTGATGCACATCATGGTGTGATTCTTGTTAAAAGTAAGTTGAATCAGGGCACAGCTTTCAGCTTCAGACTCCCGCAGAATAAACAAAATCACTAGAACTTTTCTATTCTAACGTCATATGCTATGATAATTTTGAACTGGAATGAAAAATTATATACATTGAATTTTGGTATTCTAAGAGAACATCAGGGTATTATTTCTTAGATTAGGGAAACCAGTGGAAATCTGGCACTGTCCTCGCAACTGTAATTGATACGAAATAAGCAATACCACCGTAGTAATTACGGGAAGGGCTTAAAGTAGGTTTGAATCTTAAGTCAGTAGACCTGCCAAATTCAATTTGTTTTTCTCAATGCTTCGAGGTATGAGTGATTGAGACATTCGAATACATATAGCTTTTTGTCTATAATTATTTGTTTGTCTAAAAATCCAGCTCGTCTTTGTGAACTGGATTTTTTTGTTCCCGAATATTTCCAGTTAGATACTTATAAAGATGGGGAGGAATTAAGTTGAAAAAATGGATTTTTCAGTTTGCGGTCATTGTAATGTCAGTTGGATTGCTGTTTGGTTGTTCTTCAGATGAGAATACAAACCAAAATACGTCTGTAAGTACGAATAACTCTTCACAATCTGAAGAAGTTGCAGAAGACTCTGTACGGATTACCATTTCTATTAATGAAGGGGAAGAATATGTAACAGAGGAAGTGATTCAGATAGAAGAAGGTGATATTCTGATGGATGTTATGGAGGAAAACTTCTACATCGAAACAGCGCATGACGGTCAGTATATTACAAGCATTGAACGAGTTGCTGCTAGCGATGAAGAGAAAACTGCATGGATGTTCTTCGTAAATGATGAAATGGCAACAGTTGGTGCAAGTGACTATGAGTTATCGCCTGGAGATGTCGTTGTTTTTGATCTACAACCCTGGGAATAAGTAAATGAGCACATACAAACTTACAATCCTTGCATTATTAGCTGCTTTGGCAGTAGGTGGAAGATATATCTTTCAATTTATTCCAAACGTACAGCCGGTAACAGCGATCATTATCATTTGTGGTATTATACTTGGTCCAACATCCGCTCTTCTTTTAGCAATTTTAACTACATTTCTTTCTAACATGCTTTTAGGCATGGGATTATGGACCTTGTGGCAGATTGTTTCCTGGGGTATTATTGGGATAATGAGCGGACTATTGGGTAAAATGCTAAAACGAGTTCCATTTCTTATCATTGTGCTTTTGGCTATATTCAGTGGTTACTTCTATGGCTTTATCATATCACTAACTACATACCAGGTTACAGGGAAATTTTGGCCATATTATATTGCAGGACTCCCTTTTGATACAAGCCATGCAATTGGTAATGCGGTATTTATTGTACTTTTGTATCCGATTATCTCCTTTTTATTTACAAGATATGCATATAATAGGTTTGATGTAAAAAATACCGACTGATATTCAGTTGGTATTTTTTCTTCATTTACATTATAGTTTAGATGAAACCTTTTTATATTTATAACGACTATATAACTGAACGGGAGGGTCTTTATGAAGGCCGTTTTCGATAAATTTTATGATACCTACCATCAAGACCTTTTCCAGTATATTTTCTATATGGTGAAAGATAAAGAAACAACAGAGGATTTGGTTCAAGAGGTTTATATAAAAGTATTAAAATCATATGCTAATTTCAAGGGTGAAAGTAGTGAGAAAACATGGCTTTTCTCAATTGCGCGTCACGTTACATATGATTATTTCCGTTCATTAAAAAGGAAGAGAGATAGAATATTTGAGTTTTTTGATTGGAATGATAAAGGAGATGTAATTCCTGATCAAAGCAAGCTACCAGATGAGATTGCTGAAGAAAACGATCAAATCAAACAGGTATATACATACTTAAACTACTGTACACTTGACCAACGGAATGTAATAATACTGCGTTATTTGCAATCATTTTCTATTCAAGAAACTGCTGAAATACTTAATTTTACCGTCAGTAAGGTGAAAACGACTCAGCACCGTGCATTAAAAGCATTAAAAAAAGCAATGCTTGAGAACATCAACGGAGGAGGGGATGCTAATGCGACACAATGAAGAATATGATAAAATTATCGCTAGTTTAAAGCAGCTACCTGTAGTTAAGGATAAGATGGATAAATCCGATTTATACAGTCGCATCTCCCCAAAACTGAAAGATAGCCAGAACGTAAAATCAAAGAGAAAGGTAAAAGTGGTGCCTATTCTGGCAACTGCGATGGTTGCTGTACTTCTGGCTATCATTCCATTTATACTCAATAATTCTTCAACTCAACAGGCAGATTATTCCATGAATCTTGATGTTGCAAATACGTATGATTATATGGAAGAGTCAGGAAAAACGGAGAGTAGTAATGAGCAAGAAGCCCATTCAGGCGGGATAGCAGATGATAGTCAAGAAGAGTCTGCTGAGACACGGGTGGCAATGGATGAAGCACCAATGCAAAGCCATATTATTTCTGCTGATGAAGCTGGTACATTTGTATATGGTGCTGTAGCGGATGCACAGAATCAGTACGTTATTCCGATTACTTTTATTGTGGAGGACTCTGTAAATGTTGCTGCATTCTATAATCAATTGGCAACATATATCCATGAGGATTCGTGGAATACGGCTGAATATTTACTTGAAGGCGCCTCATTTGAACTAAATGAGGCGGATAAAGAGGTATTTATTGAGCTTGAAAATGGATTTACCCTTGAAGAAGGCTCTACAAATGCTTATATATTTGAACAGATGCTTGCTACGATGTTTACACCACTTGGTATTGAAAAAGCTGTTTTTAAAAATGGAGCTGACTTAGGGTCCATAGGTTCTATAAAGGAAATGGTCTTGTATCAAGATGAGGCATTATATAAACTTTATAATAATGAGTTTCTAATCCCGGTACCTACCTCGAAAGAGCTGTCAATTGAAGAGGCTATTGCTGAAATGAGTCAAAATAAGCCTGAGTTTAATGTTAGTCGAACTATACCAGACGATGTTCAATTGGAAGTACAATCAAGTGGCAGCTTATTGGAATTAACATTTGCTGATGAGCAAGTGCTTCTTGACAATCAGGATATTTTAACAATGGTCGAAGCCATTTTAATGACTGCAAAAAGCTTTGGGTTTGAAGAAGTACAATTTCAGAATTCGCCTCTGCAACAAGTTAGTGAATATAATCTATCCAAGCCTATAAGTGTTCCAAGTGCAGCTAATCCTGTCGATTTAAGAGATGAATAAGCAAAAAATTAAAAAAAGTGTTTTTGAAATTATATTTTTCAAAAGCACTTTTTCCATGTATACTAGTAACAACAATTACCCAATTATGATAGCATTGTTAGGATAAAACTTGAGTTTATGTTTGACTATACCTCAACGGATTACCGTGAAACGGATGTTCTGCAATTTTAATTGAATCAGTTGGACATCCTTCATATGCATCGAATAAATCTTCCTCACAGCTTTCTGGAATTATAGAGGTACCTGTATTTTCATCGATGAGAACATAAGAAAGTCCTTCGTCATCATAGGTGAAAATCCTGGGAGCAGCTGCACCACATGCACCACAGGCTATACATGTTTCTTTGTCTACAATGGTGTACTTCACTTTATATTTACCTCCTGAAATCAAAAGCCTTAATCCTATTCTAAAACTGATTGCTATTCATTTCAATACCCGGTTTGTATGCATCTTTTAAAAAGGGGGCAGTCATTCTTGTTTTTTGAAAGTATTATTTTAAAATGCCTTTTCCAGCTAAATGGAGAAAGGACCATATCCAGCGTGTTTCATTTATTAAATGGAAGTAAATCGATTCAAACGATTCAAGACGTGCATAATTATCAGCTTAACATGTTTTATGGTGTTTATCGCCATTTAAACAGGAACCCGTTCAATCAAAGTGTATCTTTTTTGTTAAAAAATGAATATATACATGCTTCTGAAGGTGAAGTGAACACTTTTCAATTAACAGAAAAAGCATTACCATTTCTTGCTCAGTCCGAGCAGCAATTTCCATTCGAGTATTTCAATGGATTACGATACAATGAAACTGCAGACGTGTTTTATTTACGTTTACTGCTACTCATCCAAACATTAACCAATACAAAAATGAAATTTTATCATTTTATCCCGATAACTGACCAGCCTTCCGTTGAACAATGGGTTAAACAAATTTATAGGAAATTAAAAACCAATGAGACACATGCATTGCAAGGGATTTATCAAGAACTGTACCAGTTGTTAGAAATATTTCCAAATAACTTTGCCTCATTATTTGTAGATCGATTAACAGGATATAAAACTTATGGTAAGAGCTTGAACCAATTAGCAGAATTAAATATGCTGTCAATTGCAGATGTGAATCTTATACTGACAGGCATTATCCATAAAATAATTGCCATAATCGAAGAAAAACGAAAAGAGTTCCCTGTTCTTTCCTTCTTATTAGGTGACTTAACAGAGAAGATCCCGATTACAAATTCTACTAATCAAACCTATCAATTGTTACAAAAGAAGTATACGCTCGATCAAATAGCGCTGATGAGAAATTTAAAAATCAATACAATCCATGATCATATTGTAGAAATTGCTTTATATGATCCATTATTCTCCTTAGATCAATACATAACAAAGGAAAGGCAACAACAAATTATCAATGTAGTCAATCGGAGAAGTACGTTTAAATTAAGAGATATTAAGAATGCTGTCCATGATGACATTAGCTACTTTGAAATTCGACTTGTATTGGCGGCAACGAAAAATAAAAGCACTGGAAGATGATATTATTGAAATAAGGTGATAGTATGCAACAACACACGCTTAACTTAGAAGAAGCATTACAACAATATTTTCAATATGATGCTTTTCGAATTGGCCAAAAAGAAATAATCCAAGATATACTGGCAGGCAAGGATGTACTTGGAATTTTGCCCACAGGATCAGGAAAATCCATTTGTTATCAGTTACCAGCCAGAATCCTGAAAGGGGTGACGATAGTCGTTTCTCCTTTAATTTCCTTGATGATTGATCAAGTAAAGCAGTTAAAGGCCGCTAATTTTAAGGAAGTTGTTGCTCTTAATAGCTTTATGACACCAAGGGAAAGGCGAAATGTTTTTCAAAATCTTATTAATTATAAATTGATATATGTTTCACCAGAGTTGTTACAGCAGCAAGAACTAATAAGAAAGCTGAAAGAAATACATGTGGGTTTGTTTGTAATTGATGAAGCACATTGTATTTCACAATGGGGGCATGAATTCAGACCAGATTATTTAAAACTTTCCGCAACGATTAAAGAGCTAGGTAATCCAACTGTACTTGCATTAAGTGCAACAGCAACCCCAGAAGTTCAATCTGATATAATGAATGCCCTAGAAAAGCGCCAAATGATCAAGCGAATTTATCCAATGGACAGGGAAAATATAGCATTTATTCTAGAGGAAGTTGCAAATGACCAAGAAAAAATTGACAGACTTATTTCCATATTTAACATGTATCAAGTACCGGCGCTGATTTATTTTACAAGTCGTGCCACAGCAGAAAATATTGCGAGCATTTTGACGCAACGACTTGCAAATAGGGAAGTTGCTTTTTATCATGGTGGTATGGAACAGGTAGATCGCATCAGTATCCAGCAACAATTTATGAATGATCAATTAGACATCATTTGTTGTACGAGTGCGTTTGGAATGGGGATTAATAAAAGTAATATTCGTTTAATCATCCACTTTCATATTCCATTACAACTTGAAGCTTATATTCAAGAAGTAGGAAGAGCAGGAAGGGATGGTAAATCCAGTGTAGGTATATTGCTGTTTTCGCCGAGGGATGCGATCATTCCAAATCATATTATTCAAAATGAACTTCCAGATGAAACGGATTTGAAAAATGTATTCAATTATTTATATACAATCTGCCACACGGAAAGGGAAATTCCAGCAGATGAACAAATCCAAGAACATTTACAATTAAATGAAATTCATTGGAAATTTTTTAAGTATCAGATAGAAAAACATGGTATGATAAACAATAATTATATTATCTATCATGAGAACAATTGGAAAATAGCCTACCATTCCATTGAGCAAGTGATTAAAGAGAGAATGCAATATAAAGAAGACAAACTACATGAGGTATTAAGTTGGGTGCAATGTGAAAGTTGCTTGCGAAAAGACCTTTATCAATCCTTTCAGTCAACTTTTCGAAAACCAATGGAACAATGCTGTAGTAATTGTGGGTTTTTATGGAATGAATGGCATCCAGAAAATACAAAAAAAATAATAGAGCGGCATGAAGACTGGAGAGAACGCCTTAAAGATCTGCTGTTAGTTGGAGAAACTTATGAAACAAGCTGAAATAATCAAGCAATTATCCGATGCAGAATTAAGGAAACAGCTATTTTTATCACAGGGCATATTCATATGCATCAGTATCGGGTTGAGCTTTTTTCTTTTTGATCGTTTTTCGGACTGGCTGTTTTATTTTAACTGGAATTTTCGTGAAATTTTGATTTACGGAGTTCTTTCGGGTTTTTTCGTAGTTCTCATTGACCTCGTTCTATTATGGATTACTCCAAAACAATTTTTAGATGATGGCGGAATTAATGAAAGAGTATTTTATAATCAATCCATTCCATTTATTTTAATAATATCACTCGTTGTTGCTATTTCAGAGGAGTTATTGTTTCGAGGGGTCATCCAAACAGTATTTGGTTATATCGTAGCTAGTATGGTATTTGCACTTGTCCATTTTCGATATTTGAAAAAGCCGGTTTTATTTATTTCGGTAGTTGGTATTAGTTTTTTGATTGGATATCTATTTGAGATTACTGGAAACTTACTTGTGACAATTACGATGCATTTTATTATAGACTTTCTATTAGGTTTAGTGATTCGCTTTAAAAAGTGAGGTGCTTTACAGTGAATGTAAAATCAGAAGAACCAAAGGATCAAGCAGACGAACTTCGTCAATTATTTCAAGAAATTGAAGATGGACAGTCCACTGAGCAACATGTAGGAAATAAGAATTCTGAGCAGGAAAGTGAAGCAAAGCGAGACATTGATATTTTAAACCTCCCGCCCAGAAAGGAAATTCATTCAAAGGATAGTCGAACAAGCCTTAAATTAAGCGGGCCGCTTATTCGATTATTGTTTGTGATTTTTATTTTAATTGTTGGACTAGCTGGTGCATACTACATATGGGGAAACGAGCTTTGGGTACTAATTCAAAATCTGTCATAATGTTGTGGATAGATATGGTATATAGCACACAGAATGGTCAAATGACTTTTCCAGTATAAGAAGCCAAGGAAAAAGTTATCATCTTGCATAATTCGAATCATACTAATAGTAAAAGTAACGCTATGGAAAGGTCCACACCATTTGTATTTTATATTTTTGTAAGCAAAACTTCTACATTTAAATAGAATTAAGAAATTGTGCTGTACTGTTCAACAAATGACGAAGTTGCATATAATAAATGAAGTGCTTTCCATTATAATTCGTAGTTATGATGAAATTAGAAAACCATTTAAAAAGCGCCTAAATGAGGGGGATGCAGTATGCGTATTGAACGTTTATCAAATGACCAATTTACGATTTTTTTAACGTTTGATGATTTGATTGAACGAGGTTTTACAAAAGACGACCTCTGGCATGATGCATCGAGCGTCCGCAGCCTTTTCAGTGATATGATGTATGAAGCGAGTTCAGAATTAGGTATTGAGCTTGAAGGAATATTACTCGTACAGGTTCATTTAATGCAGGCACAAGGAATGCATATATTCGTCACGCAACAAGAGGAAGATATGTATTGGGATGATGATTTCATAGAAATGAAAGTAACGCTTGATGAAAGCAAGGAATTAATTTTTTCCTTTGAGGAATTTGAATCGGTTATCCAGGTCACGTCCTATTTATCACCATTAGCGATTGAAGGTGGTAAGGTATATCATATGGATGAACGATATTATATGATCTTAGATGAAGATGATTTATCCGATGTAAATAAAGAGGATATTATAGGAATTATGTCGGAGTATTCAAACCCAAGCATTGTGACATCCTATCGCTTACATGAATATGGCAAAATTATTTTCGATTCACAAGCAGTCAAGAATATCATCAAGTTATTTTATTAACACAACATTGTAGAGAAATAGTGGATGTCAAGGGAGTGCAGATAATGAAGATAGCAGTATTATATGGTGGTGTTTCAGGTGAGCGTGAAGTTTCGCTTTCATCAGGAAAAGGAATCATAGCAGCCTTAGAAAAAAACGGACATGAAGTTATTGGAATTGATTTTAATCCGAATCAATTGCAGGATATTATACAATTAGATGTAGATTTGGTATTTATTGGACTCCATGGGAAATATGGGGAAGATGGAAGAATTCAGGGACTATTGGATATGCTAGGTATACCTTATGTTGGTTCAGGGGTTCTTGCTTCTGCCTTAGCGATGGATAAAGCAAAAGCAAAACAAATTTTTAATATGAACCATATTCCACAAGCTAAAAGCGAAGTTTACAGGCTTTCTAAGTCGAATCAAGTTGAACAGATTGGTAACGAAATAAAGACAGCTTTTACACCACCATTTGTTATAAAACCGAATAAAGAAGGCTCTACGCTTGGATTAACAATTGTTACAGATACCAGCCAAATTGAGGAAGCACTAACAAATGCTCAAGCAAGTGACGATGCGATTCTAGTAGAAGAGTTCATTGCTGGTAGAGAGTTAACAGTGGCCGTAATGGGAGCAGGCGGGAATGAATTCGCCTTACCAATTATCGAAATAATTCCGAAAAATGCTTTCTATGACTATGAATCAAAATATGCACCGGGCGGGAGCGAGCACATTGTTCCAGCAATTATAGATGAAGCAACAGCAGAACAGATTAAAACATACGCAGTTCTAGCCCATCAATCGTTAGGCTGTGAAACTTACTCAAGAGTAGACTTTATTTTAAATAAAGAAAATGTGCCAATGATTCTGGAAGTAAACACATTACCAGGTATGACGCCAACTAGTTTGTTTCCTGATGCAGCGAAATCGATTGGAATTGAATATCATGAAATGATCGAGAAATTTGTAGAACTAACCATGCATTCTAGACAGGTATAACGAATTAAAAAATGAAACCTATTTTTATTGCATATTTAAATTGAACGTGTATACTAAACTCTGAGTGGGCTATATAAAACTTTTATATATATTGTAGGAGGTAAGTTCATGGTAGCCGAAAAAGCAGCAGATTCTATCAAAGAAAACCAAGAAAATACAGATGTTTTAAGTTCAACACGAACTGTTGTAAAAACTGCATTAGAAAAATTAGGTTACCCGGAGGAGGTTTTTGAGTTACTTAAAGAACCTCTGCGTATGATGACGGTTCGCATCCCAGTACGTATGGATGATGGATCGGTTAGAGTATTTACCGGATATCGTGCACAACACAACGATGCAGTAGGTCCGACAAAAGGCGGAATTCGTTTTCATCCAGATGTAACGGAATCAGAAGTAAAGGCTCTTTCTATTTGGATGAGCTTGAAAGCTGGAATTGTTGATCTACCTTATGGAGGAGCAAAAGGTGGAATTATTTGTGATCCACGAGAGATGTCCTTCCGCGAATTAGAAGCGTTAAGTCGTGGTTATGTTCGTGCAGTAAGTCAAATAGTGGGCCCTACAAAAGACATCCCTGCGCCAGACGTATTTACAAATTCTCAGATTATGGCTTGGATGATGGATGAATATAGTAAAATAGACGAATTCAATAGTCCCGGCTTTATTACGGGAAAACCAATTGTTCTAGGTGGTTCACATGGCAGAGAATCTGCTACTGCAAAAGGTGTTACGATTGTATTGAATGAAGCAGCGAAGAAAAAAGGTATTGAGTTAAAAGGAGCAAGGGTAGTCGTTCAAGGATTTGGAAACGCTGGAAGCTTCCTTTCCAAGTTTTTGCATGATGCAGGTGCAAAAGTTGTTGGTATTTCAGATGCATACGGCGCGCTGCATGATCCGGATGGACTAGATATTGATTATCTCTTAGATCGAAGAGATAGTTTTGGAACCGTAACCAAGCTATTTAACAATACAATTTCAAATAAAGAATTATTTGAGTTGGATTGTGATATTATTGTTCCTGCGGCTGTAGAAAATCAAATTACACAGGACAATGCACATAATATTAAGGCAAGCATTGTGGTAGAGGCTGCCAATGGTCCAACAACAATGGAAGCTACTAAAATTTTAACAGAACGGGGCATTCTTCTAGTCCCGGACGTATTAGCATCTGCTGGTGGGGTTACCGTATCATACTTTGAGTGGGTTCAAAATAATCAAGGATATTATTGGTCAGAGGAAGAAATCGATAAAAAGCTTCATGAAATTATGATTAGATCTTTTAATTCTATATATAACACAGCTGAAACAAGACGTGTGGATATGCGTTTAGCAGCGTATATGGTGGGTGTACGAAAGATGGCCGAAGCATCTAGATTCCGTGGTTGGGTTTAATGAAGCCGTTTAGCTGTATTGTACCAATTGATTTAATCCATATGTGAAATAAAAAACTCTTATCGGATAAGAGTTTTTTATTTTAGTGGCAGAATACGCACTAAACTGCCATTCGTTCAAAAGTTTATCATTACTAAATTTTGAAGTTTAAAAGTTATTTCAACAATAAAGGAAGTGCCTTATATGCAAATGGAAAAAGTAATTATTATTGGTGGAGGCCCGTGTGGTATGTCATGTGCTATTGAATTGCAACGATACGGAATTAATCCATTAATTATTGAAAAAGGTAATGTAGTAAACACCATTTATAATTTCCCTACGCATCAAACCTTTTTCAGTTCTAGTGAGAAGTTAGAAATTGGTGATATGCCGTTTATAACGGAAATGAAAAAACCTGTTAGAAATCAGGCATTGGCCTATTATCGTGAAGTTGCGAAGCGGAAACAGATTCGTATGCATACATATGAAAAAGTGAAGGAAGTAAAAAAGGATAACGATATATTTCGTGTGATGACGGAAAAGGTTGATGGACAAGAAACGACCTATCAGGCAGAAAAGGTCATTATTGCGACTGGCTATTATGATCAACCTAATTATCTTCATATTCCTGGAGAAAATTTGAAAAAAGTAATGCATTATTTTAAAGAGGCACATCCTTTCTTTAATAAAGATGTTGTTGTCATTGGAGGGAAAAATTCTGCTGTTGATGCGACATTGGAACTGCATAAAGCCGGAGCTAATGTAACAGTTCTTTATCGTGGAGGTGAGTATTCAAACAGTATTAAGCCTTGGATCCTTCCAGAGTTTGATTCGCTCGTTAAGAAAGGGATTGTAAAAATGGTTTTCCATTCACAGGTTACAAAAATTACGGAGGATGCAGTTTATTTTGAAGCTGATGGAGAAATAAATGTAATTAAAAATGATTTTGTATTTGCCATGATTGGCTATCAGCCTGATATTTCATTTCTAAATGCAAGTGGAGTAGAGGTTGATGCATCGAACGGGAAACCGAACTATAGTTCAGCAACATACGAAACAAACGTAAAAGGGATGTATGTAGCAGGCGTTGTGGCTGCTGGTTACAACAACAACGAAATATTCATTGAAAATGGGCGGTTTCATGGTCAGGAAATTGCCAGGTCAATCATAGAAGAAGCTGGGGCATAACAAAAGTGTTTAATGTTAAAGACGAACGATGCATAAGCTTAGCGCAGGAAATATACGTAGACTCCAGCGGGAGGTAAGGCATAGGTGAGACACCGTAGTGCGATAGCACAAGGGGACTCACCAGCCGCCTTTGGGTGCGCGAATTATATTTCGGGAGCGAGTTATTTGCATTAATCATGTTCGGTTTTTATTTCATAAAAGTACTTTTGTCTCAGTCTCACTATAACTTAAAAAAAGAAATAGTGGGTAAAGTCACCCGTCGATGACCTTACCCACTAATCTTAGTATGTTTTTTAGGTTATAAGGATTACTATAAAGTTACTGTGGACAGATTAGGTTCTTTAACAGCTCCATCCCAGCTAGCGATCTTGGTCAGCTTCGACTCCTTACGGTCCAAGAGTATTGACTTGATCGTCTCCATAAGAATGTGTGAGCAGTGGTACACGCGGCGGGCGCAACTCGTACGTCGCTAACCGAATGTGTCTGCTTTTGTGCTCTATAGCGTTTCAAATAGTTCTTTTAGATGGTTATAATTAGATGTCTTTTCTAGAGCAATTAATAAACGAATCCTCGCTTTTGGACCAGATAACCCCCTAGCAAAAATGACTCCTAACTGTTTCAGCTGCTTGCCTCCACCGTCATAGCCATATGTCGGTTGGACAACACCTTGGTAGCATCTAGATACTAGTACTACAGGTATATTGTCTTCAATCAGTTGTTGGATTGGTTTAATTGTATCCTTTGGTAAATTGCCTTGCCCAAGACCTTCAATCACGAGACCATCCGGTTTTGCGAGCCGAATTGATTGCAAAAATTGTTCATCCATACCAGCAAAGGCTTTCAGCAGAAATACCTTCTTCGATATTGTTTGAATGGGCTGTACTCGGCGAGTGCGGATTCTTCGATGAAAAAGTATAGAATCCTTTGTAATTAAGCCAATTGGTCCAAATTGCGGACTTTGGAAGGTTGCTACGTTACTAGTTGATGTCTTTGTTACGTTTTTAGCAGCATGGATTTCATCATTCATCACAACTAATACACCTTGACGTACTGCATCTTCATCGCTGGCAACGCGAATGGAGCTAATTAGATTGTACAATGCATCAGAGCCGATTTCGTTGCTCGAACGCATCGCTCCTGTTACGATAACGGGCTTGTCAATTTCCAATACAACGTCTAGAAAATAAGCTGTTTCTTCTAATGTGTCCGTGCCGTGCGTTACAACAATACCATCATAGTTAGGAATGAATTCAATAATTTTCTTTGCCAATTCTAGCATGTGAACTGGCGTGATTTGAGGGGAGGGTAACTCAAAAACAATTTTCTCATCAATTGTTGCGTAATGTCCTAATTGACTACCTAATGCACTTAATGGATGGATGTCTGCTGTATTTACTTCACCCGTCTCTTTATCTTCCAGCATGGAAATCGTCCCACCAGTATGAATAATGAGTATATTTTTCATGAAAATCACCTGTTCTTTAATTTCTATTTTCATTTACATGACTTAATGATACGATAAAAGTAATGTAATTGGAAAGAGGTAAACTATTATGATTGCAATTTTATCAGCTGGAATTGCACCGATTGTTGCATTAATGTCATTCATTTATTTAAAAGATCGTATTACGGAACCAATCCCTTTAATTATTCGAATGTTTATACTGGGGGCTTTATTGGTGTTTCCAATTATGTTTATCCAATATGCTTTTGCAGCTGAAGGGATAAATAGTAATCGAATCATTGAATCTTTTTTTCAGATTGCTTTTTTTGAAGAATTTTTTAAGTGGTTTATTTTTATGTTTGCTATCTATCACCATCCTGAATTTGATGACCATTATGACGGTATCGTTTATGCTGGATCTATTAGTATGGGGTTTGCATCTGTCGAGAATGTTCTCTACCTAGTAACAAATGGGATTGAGTACGCATTTTTACGTGCATTTTTCCCTGTGTCTTCCCATGCATTGTTCGGTATTATTATGGGTTACTATTTTGGAAAGGCCAAGATGAATGAACAAAAGCAGAAACTAAATTTAGGATTAGCATTTATTATTCCGTTTACGTTACATGGAATCTATAACTATATATTAACGAGCTTGGTTAGCTATTGGATGTACTTCTTAATCCCATTCATGGTCGTGTTGTGGGTTATTGCTTTGCATCGTATGAAAATAGCGAACAAAACACCACTTCAAATGGAACATCATAAACAGGTTATTCAAAAAGTCCGGTGAAAAAGAACAGAGGTCCTTCGACTAAGTACCCACACGTCCTGTGTCGAACGTTGAAGTCACCACATCCTTTTAAGCCCGTTACGGAGAGCTTTTCTGCCTCGAACTTCTCAGTCCTTTTCATTCATCATAAAGAAAATTACCTCCTGTAAATCTGTGGATTTGCAGGAGGTTTTTTATTTAAATGGCCAAAGATGAATAAAAAGGCTAATTACTCAAAAAATAGGTATTGCAATCCAATAGAACTAACGGGAGGAAAAAGTATGGTCAATCGAAAAGCAGTCTTTTTACTCATGATTATGATTATATCACTAATTGGACTGCAGCCAGATTCAACTACAAAAACTGTAAATGCTTTTAGCTCACAAGTCATACAGCATGGAGCGGTAGGGGATGACGTTATTGAATTACAATCCCGGTTGCAATACCTTGGTTTCTACAATGGTAAAATTGATGGTGTATTTGGCTGGGGTACGTATTGGGCACTTCGCAACTTTCAATATGAATTTGGTATGGAAGTGGATGGGTTAGCTGGTCAGACTACTAAAGATAAGCTTGTTCAAGCTAGTAACTATGATGAGGGGTTTGTAAAAGAAAATATTAATCAAGGGAAGGACTTTTCCCATTATGGTGGTGGCGATCGTAATGCACAGCAGCAACAAGGGCAAGGTGATCAATCCGGATCAAATGTAACGGCTGTGAATGTGCCTCAGGGATATTCACAAAATGATATTCAATTGATGGCGAATGCTGTATATGGCGAAGCACGAGGAGAGCCATATGAAGGTCAAGTGGCAGTTGCTGCCGTAATTCTAAATAGAGTAGAAAGTTCGACTTTCCCAAATACTGTATCAGGTGTTATTTTTGAACCGAGAGCTTTTACAGCAGTTGCGGATGGTCAGATTTGGCTAACACCAAACGAGACTGCAAGACAAGCTGTTCTTGATGCAATAAATGGGTGGGATCCTTCAGGAAATGCTACTTACTATTTTAATCCGGATACCGCAACATCAGGATGGATTTGGACAAGACCTCAAATCAAGAAAATTGGTAAACATATATTCTGTAATTAGAAAGGTGTGAGAAAATGTTTCGGTGGATATTAATTGGTTTACTTGCTTTAGGAATTGCAGGAACAGCGTTCTGGGGCTATATGGAACATCAAGAGAAAAACTCCATTCTAATCCAAGCGGAAAATACGTATCAACGTTCATTCCATGAATTAACGTATCATATGGACTTGTTGCATGATCAGATCGGAACTACTTTAGCAATGAATTCGTCAGAAAAATTATCACCCCAATTTGTAGAAATTTGGAGATTGACATCAGAGGCGTTAACCAATGTAGGGCAGCTGCCATTAGGTTTGCTACCTTTTAATAAAACCGAGGAATTTCTTTCCAATATCGGTGATTTTACGTATCGAACAGCTGTAAGGGATTTGGATGATTCACCTCTTACAGATGATGAAACGAGTACATTGAAAAAGCTATATAGTCAATCAGGAGATATTAAGGATGAGTTGAGAGAAGTTCAGCATATGGCTTTAGAGAATAATTTACGCTGGATGGATGTACAACTAGCATTGGCAAATGAAGATGAACCGATGGATAACACGATTATTGATGGTTTCACGACCGTTGAAAAATCGGTTGAAGGTTATTCCGAGGGATATGCGGATTCTCCAATTATTGGGACCTCTTCAGAAGAACATCAGTACAAACATTTAAACGGGAAAGAAATTGGAGAAGAAGAGGCATTAAAAAAGGGAATGGAAATTTTAAATGTAGAAAATCAAGAAAACCTGACTATAGCAGAAACTGGCGAAGGATCAGATATTCCGATTTACAGTCTTTCCTATCAGAATGGAGATGAAAGTGGTTATATGGATTTGGCCAAGCAAGGAGGTCACCCATTAACAGTCTTGATTACAAGACCAATTGCTGAAAATAAAATTAGTCTGAATGAAGGAGCAGAAAAGGCACAAGACTATTTAGAAAAGCATGATCTTGATAGTATGATGCTTTTTGAAAGCAGCGAATACGATAATGTCGGTCTCTATTCCTTTGTTTATAATCAAGATGGAGTAAGAGTATACTCGGATGCAGTAGAAGTAAAAGTAGCATTGGATGATGGAGAGGTTATTGGATTAACAGCGCGTAACTACTATATGAATCACACCGAACGTGATATACCTGAACCAACATTATCGATGGAAGAAGCGAAAGAAATGGTTAATTCGAATGTGGATATTCAGGAAGAGTTTTTAGCTGTTATCGACAATGATCTTGACGAAGAAGTACTGACCTATGAATTTTTGGGTGTAATGGATAATGACACCTATCGTATATTTATTAATGCAATGAATGGCAGAGAGGAAAAGGTAGAGAAATTAGACGGCACTGAAATTAATTTTGCAGCAAACTTTTAGGGATAGGCAAAAAGCCTTTCCCTTTTTCTATGTTTCTGCAATAATATAGGTATATCGTATGACGTTTGAAAATTGCATAAACTGGGGTGATTCATTATGGAAATCGGAACACTACTTAATCTTGAACTAAAAGAGTCCGGAAAACAGTATACTTATTATTGCAAAATTATTGAAAAAAATGATAACTATTTAATTATTGATTATCCAATCGATGAAAAAACGAGAAAAACAAAAATATTACCGAAAAGAAGACTATTTAAAGTAAAATTCGTAGGAAAAGATCAAGTCGTCTATCAATTTACATCTGAGATAGTGGCAAAGGTAAATTTAAACATACCAGCACTCGCTATTAAAAGTCCTTCACCAGATAAAGTGGAGCGGATACAACGCAGGGAATATGTAAGGGTTGAAACAGCAGTCGATATCGCCATACATAGTACGAATCATCAATTTGAACCATTTGTTACAGTTACCTCCGATATTAGTGGAGGTGGGCTTGCAGTCCTCGTACCAAAACATATTTCGTTGGAGATTGGTACAATAGTTGATGCTTGGTTTGCGTTACAAATGAATGATAATCAATTTTATTATATATATGCCCGGTCTGAAGTAGTTTTAAATAGGGAAGCTAATAGTCGAATTAATCTTATATCGCTGAAATTCCATACTATCACAAAGCCAAATCGTCAACTGATTGTACGATTCTGTTTTGATAAACAACGAGAAGCGAAAAAGAAAGAATTAACATAATATGTTGACTGGTTTGACGTATTTTATTGGTGCAACAGAGGAGTTATGTTATGATAAACTAAGTATGAAAAACTTGGCGTTTGCCAAGTTTTAATTAGTTATCTGCTGCTTTATATCCTACTTAATAGGTACATAATAAACAAGATGGGATTATTCAGTAATTAGCAGGCAGGAAGTTTTACTTGATGAGAGGAATGAATGTCAACAATGCAAAAAGGAAACATTGCAATTGCCATCGATGGCCCGGCAGCTGCTGGGAAGAGCACCGTAGCTAAAATTGTCGCAGAAAAATTATCTTATATTTATATCGATACTGGTGCTATGTACCGGGCGTTAACGTTAAAAGCAATAAACCAAGGTATTGATCTAGAAAATGATCAAGCTATTTTAGAAGTATTAATGCATACAGTAATTGAATTAAAACAATCGGAAGCTGGACAAGTTGTTTTATTGGACGGAAAAGATGTAACCAATGAAATAAGATTTCAAGATGTAACGACGAAGGTATCTCACGTTGCCAAGCATGCATCGATTCGGGAAGAAATGGTTCAAAGACAACAAGAGATGGCAAACGATCGTGGTGTAGTCATGGATGGAAGAGATATAGGTACACATGTACTTCCAGATGCAGAGGTGAAGATTTTCTTAATTGCTTCCGTTGAAGAGAGAGCGAAACGAAGATATGAGGAAAACATCAAGAAAGGCATTGCATCGAGTATGGAAGAATTAAAGAAAGAAATCGAAGAAAGAGATCGAATTGATACAAATCGCGAAGCTTCTCCTTTAATTAAAGCAAAAGATGCAATCGAGGTTGATACGACATCCCTAAGTATTAATGAAGTAGCAGGGGAAATTCTAAAAGCTGTGGCAAAGATATGAGATAGGGTCCATTGGAAGAGACAACATACCTAAAATTGGGCCATTAATTATATGCTTCAACCATATTCGAAATTGGATCCTTTGTTGAAATCACTTTTACAGCAAACATCTGTCTATAGTGAAAAAGGAATTGTTTGAAAGACGTTTTTTAGGGGAATTATGTTTATGAATCAATTCCTTTCCAGTAAAAAGAGGTCTTTCAGATAGAAAGTTTACTAACTAGAATCTAAAGCATCTCCAAAGTAAACGGCACATGACATCACACAGGAAATGATCGCTTTAAAAGAAAAATATCAAAATGAGTAAACTTTACTTGACAAATAATTGTAATTATTAGAAGTTATAGAAAGAATAGTTTTAATCATGTTTACTATTTCCATTATATTGGGATATTGGACTGTCTAGGAGGGCTATGGATATGAGTGAAGAAAACAAAGATTTACAGCAATTAAATGTAGGGGAAACGGTTACAGGAACTGTAATAAAATTAGAAGAGAAACAAGTTCTTGTAGATATTGGCTATAAAACGGAAGGTATTTTGCCAATCAGTGAACTTTCAAGCTTACATGTTGAAAGTACGTCTGATGTTGTAAAAGAAGGCGATACAGTTACACTAAAAGTAAAAAAATTAGAAGATGATGAAGTTATTTTGTCAAAAAAGGCAGTAGATGCTGAAGCTGCTTGGGAAGATTTAGAGCAGAAATACAACAACGATGAGGTATTTGAAACGGTTGTTAAAGAAGTTGTCAAAGGCGGACTAGTTGTTGATGTTGGGCTTCGAGGGTTTATCCCAGCATCGTTAGTAGAAACGCATTTTGTAGAGGATTTTTCTGATTATAAGGATACGTCTCTAACTGTTAAAATTGCTGATTTAGACCGTGAGCAAAATCGTATTATCCTCTCTCACCGCGCGGTAGTGGAAGATGAAGCAAACGCAAAAAAGAATGAGTTACTGCAATCACTTGAGGAGGGACAGGTTTTAGAAGGAACTGTTCAACGGATTACTAGCTTCGGTGCATTTGTAGATATCGGTGGTGTCGATGGTTTAGTTCACATCTCTCAATTAGCACATGAACATGTTGCTAAAGCTTCGGATGTTGTTTCAGAGGGAGATAAGATTCAAGTAGAAATACTATCTGTAGATCGCGATAATGAGCGTATTTCACTATCACATAAAAACACACTCCCAGGGCCATGGTCAGATATTGAAAATCGTGTTACTGCTGGATCGACTATTGAAGGTACAGTGAAACGCTTAGTGAACTTTGGTGCTTTTGTTGAGATACTACCTGGTGTAGAAGGGTTGGTTCATATTTCACAGATTGCAAACCGTCATATTGGCACACCACAAGAAGTTCTGGAAGTAGGGCAACAAGTAAAAGTAAAAGTACTTGATGTGAATGAAGCTGAAGAACGTATCTCATTAAGTATTAAAGAACTAGAACAGGAGCAAGAACAAAAAGAGTATCAGCAATATGAAAAAGATGACGAACAAACTGGCTTCCAGCTTGGTGACTTTATTGGTGATCAATTAAATAAATATAAAAAATAATACATTTTGGGGTGTTCTCACCCATTATTAAATGAAAATGGTCTCTGTATAAAAAACAGGGATCATTTTTTGTAGGTAATAAATTAATAACTTTTCGAAATACTATTCTCGATAACTTTTAATATCCACTACTATTTTATTCATTTTTAGACATACTACAAATAAGCATTTCTACAGAATTTCTAGAGGTGAGAAAATGAGTGGATATATTTTCCCGATTCTATTTGGGATTGTGACTGGAACAATAGCGAGAATTCTTTTATTGCGAACGGATTACAGACAATATCCTACTTATTTACACGGCAAAATCATTCATTTGTCATTAGGATTTATTGCCGCGTCGTTGGGGGCATTGGCTGTACCTGCTTTATTGGAAAAAGAATTCACTGCTGTGACGCTCTTAACGGTTGCTGCAACTCAATTTAGGGATGTACGCAATATGGAAAGAAATACATTAACAGAAATGGACAGCTTTGAACTTGTAACAAGAGGGAAGACATATATTGAAGGAATAGCAATCTCCTTTGAAAGCAGAAATTATCTAGTTATGTTTACAGGATTTCTAACAAGTCTAACGTATATTATATGGAATGTGTTTATCGCAATCATCATTGCTATTATCTGCTTTATTTTAGGGCATATTTTGATGAGTGGCTCAATACTAGAAGATATTGCAGAAATTAATCGAGCAGATATTTCCTTTGATGGAGCTGGACTTCATGTAGATAATATTTATATTATGAACATTGGATTAGCTGAGCGGCAAAAGGAGATTATGAAATATGGTATGGGGTTTATTGTAACACCTAAGAATATGAATGCAATAACTACAATTGGCAATCTTGGTCAACGTCAAGCGATTATTCACGATGTATCTGTTGCATTAGGTGTTTTTCGAGACTCCGGGACACCTGCACTTATGCCATTAATTAAACGTGACTTAGACGATGGTCGTTTGGGTGTTTTTGTTCTTCCGCAAATCCGTGATGCAGCGGTAGCTAAAAAAGTGATCGGCTCTGTACCAGTACTAGAAAATGCAGTTCGAATGCCTTCGGAAACAAACGCTTATAAAAAAGGAGCGCATAAGAAATGAATATCGAAAAAGCTATTCTAGCTGTAATTACAACCAATAGGGAAAAAATAGCTGGTGGTGCCCCGATCTTTTTATGCGAAACAAAACAGGAATTGGAACTAATTGCAGCTAATCTTGAAGCAATTATGGATGGGATTGCGCATGCTTTAAGTGAAGAACTGTTTATTATTGTGAAACATTAATACTTATTGTTAATATTTCCTTCTTTTGCTAGAATGTATAAAGTGAAACTTCATTCAGTGGGTGGTCTTACTCCTGCTGAAAGTTAGTACACAAGGGAGACCGAAAGCCTTGAACAGAATTAGGAATTTATGAGCTGTTCCTCTCCACTTTCACATGTTTTGGCTACTATAAGCATAAAGGTGGGGATTACAGTCCGTTATCGCGTGAACAAGGTAAATAGACATAAAGAGAGAGGATGTTCCTTTATATGAGGAAATCTGTGGTTGCAATTGTAGGAAGACCAAATGTGGGAAAATCAACCATTTTTAATAGATTGGTTGGTGAAAGAATATCAATCGTTGAAGATATACCGGGTGTAACCCGTGATCGGATATACGCTTCTGCTGAATGGCTGAATCAAGAATTTAATTTAATTGACACTGGTGGAATTGAAATCGGTGATGAACCATTACTTGTTCAAATGCGTCAACAAGCTGAAGTTGCTATTGATGAAGCAGATGTTATTATATTTATTCTCAATGGTAAGGAAGGAATAACGGGCGCAGACGAAGAAGTTGCAAAATTATTATTCAAATCGAATAAACCAGTTGTACTGGCAGTCAATAAAATTGATAACCCTGAAATGCGTGAGACGATTTATGAATATTATTCACTCGGATTCGGAGAACCATTCCCAATTTCAGGTTCACATGGACTTGGACTCGGTGATTTACTGGATGAGGTTGTCAGTCATTTTCCAGAGGTTTCAGAGGACGAAGTAAATGAAGATACCATTTATTTTAGTCTGATTGGTAGACCAAATGTTGGTAAATCGTCATTGGTAAACGCACTTTTGAATGAGGACCGAGTTATTGTAAGTGAAATAGAAGGAACGACTAGAGATGCCATTGATACGCATCTTTATAAAGATGATCAGGATTTCGTGATTATTGATACTGCAGGAATGCGTAAACGAGGGAAAGTATACGAAACAACAGAAAAATACAGTGTTTTGCGAGCTTTAAAGGCAATCGAACGATCAGATGTCGTCCTTATATTGATTGATGCAGAGACAGGCATTAGAGAACAAGATAAGCGTATTGCTGGGTATGCCCACGATGCTGGTCGAGGTATTGTAATTGTTGTAAATAAATGGGATACTGTTGAATCAGATGAAAAGGCAATGAAAGAATTTGAAGCAAATGTACGTGCGCATTTCCAATACTTAGATTATGCGCCAATTGTATTCTTGTCCGCAAAGACGAAGAAAAGGCTGCATACACTAATACCAGCCATCAAAATTGCAAGTGAAAGTCATGCAAAACGTATACCAACAAATGTACTCAATGATGTTATTATGGATGCACTCGCTATGAATCCAACTCCTACCGTAAAAGGGAGACGATTAAAGGTGCTCTATGCGACACAAGTAGCTGTGAAGCCGCCAAGCTTTGTCATTTTTGTTAATGATCCTGAATTGATGCATTTTTCTTATGAACGTTTTCTGGAAAACAAGATCCGGGATGCATTTGGTTTTACTGGTACACCAATTAAACTATTTGCAAGAAGAAGACAATAGTGAACAAAAGCGGAAGCGCCCGGTAAGCGATGTACGGACTCCCGTACTTTGGAGATTCACTTCACCGGAAGGGTATAAGTGCGACTAGGCCTCGTGTCTTGACAGTCGGCAAGTCTTCTTTATCATACGGAGGTGAAGGAAGTCTCGCTAGGCGCTGGAGCTAGAAAAAAGGAGACCAGACTTATGGCAAATGTTGCAGTGTTAGGAGCAGGAAGCTGGGGTACTGCATTAAGTATTGTACTAGCAGATAATGGGCATGATGTTCGCCTATGGTCACACCGTAAGGAACAGGCAGAAACCATTAATCGTACTCGTAAAAACGAAAAATATTTACAGGGCATTTTGCCGGAGCAAATAACAGCTTTTCACGATTTAAAAGAAGCTGTTACTGGAGTTGCCGCTATAATTGTTGTAGTTCCAACAAAAGCGATTCGAGAAGTTTCCCAGAATTTAAATAACATGTTAGCAGAAAAGCCCACCATTATTCATGCATCGAAAGGAATTGAACCAGATACATTAAAAAGGGTCTCTGAAATGATTAGTGAGGAATTGACAACCTACGATTATGAGGAAATCGTTGTTCTTTCAGGTCCTAGTCATGCAGAAGAGGTAGCATTAAGGCACCCTACAACTGTTACAGTATCTGCTGTTAACATGGATAATGCAAAGATCGCACAAGACCTTTTTAATAGTGATACATTTCGAGTTTATACAAGCTCAGATATACTTGGTATAGAGCTAGGTGGGGCTTTAAAGAATATAATCGCTTTAGGAGCGGGAATTTCGGATGGGCTTGGCTATGGCGATAACGCAAAAGCTGCATTAATGACTAGGGGGCTTGCTGAAATTGCTCGGTTAGGAACATCGCTTGGTGCAAATCCACTTAGCTTTTTGGGGCTGCCAGGTGTTGGAGATCTAATTGTAACGTGCACAAGTGTCCATAGCCGAAATTGGCGTGCTGGAAATTTATTAGGAAAAGGCAATAAGCTAGATGATGTTCTTGAGCAAATGGGAATGGTTGTTGAAGGTGTAAGGACCGTAAAAGCAGCATATCAATTTGCAAAAGAGCAACAAGTGGAGATGCCAATTACTTCGGGAATTTATCAAATATTATTTGAAGAAAAAACACCTAAAGCAGTTGTTGATGAACTCATGAGCAGAGATAAACGAGACGAAATGGATGATATTTCAATCTTATTAAACGAGCGTTATACGCAATAACACGTTATCAACCTCCTTGCATATACTATGTTGAATGATTATAGCAAGGAGGAGAATAAGTGAATAATTTTCAAAAGGGAATGTTTGACAAGTTACAAAAAAATGCCAATATTAACCCGGATGATGTTATGAAGGTGGCCGATTCTGTAAAAAACGCAAATTTTTCGGATGAAAAAACAGTTCGAAATTTAGTGAGGCATTTAGCAAAAATGGCAGATAGACCTTTAACAAAAGAAAAAGAAGATAAAATTGTTCAAGCAATTGTTAATAATAAAATGCCAGGGGACATGCAATCGTTAAACCATTTATTTAAAAAATAACGAATCATAGGTAACCTGCGGATACGATATACTATATCCTTGCATAAGATAAATCGCACAAGCATTCATGGATAGAGTTGCTGAGGATTTTATTTAGTCAACCCGGGATGGAGAGGCCCCCTTCATTTCGGGTATTTGTTTGTTGAAAGCGGCTGTACTAATTTACCATTTCGATACGTGCAGGTATGACTCATATGTTATAATACGGTGTGCAAAGGAAAATAGAGATCTGGGGTGAACAAAAATGTCATTATCGATGCTTATGATGTATATCTCTTTTGTTGGAATGTTTTTATTAATAGTAGCTATTGGTTTAATTGTACTGAGTAGAAAAAAATTGAAGGGATGGTTAGCTGGGATTGTGTCCTTTATGGCATACCTTTCATTAATTTCGGGTGGACTAATCATTCTTTACGTCGTATTAAGTGGTCCTACACGGTAGCTGATAAGGAGGCTATTGCAATGAAGCATACATATTATAAAATTATCGGAATACTATTACTTTCAGTGCTATTAAGTGGCTGTCTGTATCCACAAAGTGAAAGAGAGCAAAATCAAATTCCATACGAAGATCAATTGGATACCGTTCAAAATGCTGTTAACGATTATCGAGAAGAGAAACAAGGTTTGGTGCCAATACGTACAAAGTCGAGCGATACGCCAATCTTTGAAAAGTATTTAGTTGATTTCACTTTATTAAAAGAAAACGGCAATTTATCTAATGCACCTGGAAATGCTTATGAACAAGGCGGCGTTTATCAATATACATTAATCACACCTGAAGATGATCCAAGGGTTAAATTAATTGACTTACGTGTAACCGAAGCAATTCGCAGTGTAAATGTCCAATTAGATATTTTTCGGAGTGAACATATTTATCCAGCATACGGCGAAAAAATTGTAAACGGTCTATATACAATTGATTATGAAAAACTAGGTTTAAATAACGCTCCAACTGTAGTCAGTCCGTATTCGCAGGAGAATTTGCCTATTATTATGGATGTGGACGGTAATCTCTATGTTGATTACAGTATCGATTTAAATAATGCCTTAAATGAATATGATCATGATTATAAAGAAGGCGACGACATCCGTTACATTTTAGCCGATCACACTCCTTTTGTGCCAGCATATTCCCTTCCTTATACCATTAAAGATAATGAGCCGGTTTTCTTAATGGAAGAGGAGTAAAGCGTAGGATGAGAGGAAATTAGAAATAACGGTTAAAGTTTTGATAAATATAACATATAAATTCCCTTGTAACATATATTGTTGCAAGGGAATTTTATTTTTTTCATTTATTTTGCCTGAATAAATTGCTCTAGGGTGAATTAATTTAGGAAACAGACTGAAACAAGTCATATTTTAATAGGACAACATCATAGACTCATAATGTCAATATATTACGGGTGGTCCATATTAAAGTACGGAGATCGGGAGGGGATCTTTTGGAAAAAATCGATATTTTTAAAGATATTTCCAAACGGACAAATGGAGATATTTATCTAGGAATCGTTGGTGCAGTCCGTACAGGAAAATCGACATTTATTAAAAAGTTCATGGAGTTAGTTGTGTTACCGAATATTGAAGATGAGAGTGAACGAACGAGGGCGCATGACGAATTACCCCAGAGTGCAGCTGGACGTACAATTATGACGACAGAGCCAAAGTTTATCCCAAATCAAGCTGTTCAACTAACTGTGGATGAAGGGCTTGACGTAAATGTTCGTCTTGTGGATTGTGTCGGTTATGCAGTTGAAGGGGCTAAGGGGTTTGAAGATGAAAATGGACCAAGGATGATTAACACACCATGGTATGAAGACCCGATTCCGTTTCATGATGCAGCCGAAATCGGTACACGAAAAGTTATTCAAGAGCATTCAACGATTGGTGTAGTTGTGACCACAGATGGATCCATTGGAGAAATTCCGCGTAATGATTATGAAGATGCAGAATCCCGAGTTGTGGAAGAGTTGAAAGAGGTCGGGAAGCCATTTATTATGGTAGTTAATTCCGTTCGACCATCTAGCCAGGAAACAGAATTACTACGTCAAGACTTAGCAGAAAAATACGATATCCCAGTACTTTCTATGAGTATCGAATCGATGACAGAACATGATGTTTATAATGTTCTTCGTGAAGCGTTATATGAATTCCCAGTTCTTGAAGTGAATGTTAATCTTCCAAGTTGGGTCATGGTTTTAAAAGAAAACCATTGGCTAAGAGAGAACTACCAAGAAGCAATTCAAACAACCGTGAAAGATATTAGAAGATTACGGGATGTTGATCATATTGTCGGCAATTTTTCTGAATTCGAGTATATTGATAAAGCAAACCTTGCGGGAATGGAAATGGGTGAAGGGGTAGCTGAGATTGACTTGCATGCACCAGATCACTTATATGATCAAATTTTAAAGGAAATTGTGGGAGAAGAAATTCGTGGGAAAGATCATCTCTTAGAATTAATGCAAGACTTTTCATATGCGAAAAGGGAATATGATCATATTTCCGGAGCTTTACAAATGGTAAAGCAAACGGGATATGGAATTGCCGCCCCAACTTTGGAGGATATGTTATTGGATGAGCCTGAAATCATTCGCCAAGGCTCAAGATTTGGTGTTCGTTTGAAGGCCGTTGCACCTTCCATCCATATGATTCGAGTAGAAGTAGAATCTGAATTTGCTCCTATTATCGGAACGGAAAAACAGAGTGAAGAACTTGTTCGGTACTTAATGCAGGACTTTGAAGAAGACCCATTATCCATCTGGGAATCCGATATTTTTGGCAGATCACTCAGCTCCATTGTGCGCGAAGGTATCCAAGCTAAAATATCACTAATGCCTGAGAACGCCAGATATAAACTGAAGGATACGCTAGAAAGAATCATAAATGAAGGATCCGGAGGACTAATAGCAATTATTTTATAGCAGCTGATTATAAGCTGCTTTTTGTTTTGCTTTAACTTAGCTCAAAATGAATATAAACTTCGAATTAACACATAATGTTTGTGCGTATATCCGCTCCGGAAATATACTTCGCACACCTTAGGGGTGCTGGTGAGCCTCCTTGTTCTGTCGCACTGCGTAGTCTCACCGATGCTCTTCTTCCGGAGAGGCTGAAGCCGTGCCCACGGAAAGCATCCGCCCGAAGCGATCCCGGACGGCGATTGTTCCACAGATTAAGCAAATAATCACTAGTTCGCAGTTTCCTTCAATTCTAATGTATTCTCACGCTGTGAAAATAGGGATATAAAAATGACGTATTAATTATCTTTTTTTCATAGAAATTAACAAAATTTCAGTTTGCAAAGCTGAAATTTTTACTTCTTATAGGCTAATTATTGATAAAAAAATTTTTATGAACGGAAGGAAATTTACAGCTAGTGTCGTATATGTATAATAAACCAGCTGTAAGCCATGGGACACATAGCTTTTACAGATTTACCAAAAAATGGGTGGTTTTTCGTCATTCAGAGGGCATTTTTGGCTTTTTTGCAAATAAATATCAATAAAATCGTTACTTATTGTTGAATTTTATCGCAAACTCAGTTAATATAAGCCTTGTCATCAAATGAACTGAATGACATTTGCGTATAAAGAGGCAAACAAGTGTGCAGAATGGATTCATAGAAATGAATTTATTTTGTTCCCATGTCGAAGCATACATTTTGGGAGGAGGTGAATGTCATGAACAAAACAGACTTAGTGAATGCAGTTGCTGAAAAAAGTGAGCTTTCTAAAAAAGACGCTACAAAAGCTGTAGACGCAGTTTTCGAATCTGTCATGGATTCACTTAAAAATGGTGAAAAAGTACAGTTAATCGGATTTGGTAACTTTGAAGTACGCGAGCGTTCAGCACGTAAAGGACGTAATCCGCAAACTGGAGAAGAGATTGAAATTCCAGCAAGTAAAGTTCCTGCTTTCAAACCAGGAAAAGCCCTTAAAGACAGCGTAAAATAAGCTACATAGGGCGTAGAAAGGGTGCGTAATCATACGTACCCTTTTTCTATTATTTTGGCAGATATGAAAGTATAAAACTTTCATATCTGCATAAGTGATTCTAAGAAAGCAAAATACACTTACTAGGAATCCATTTAAAGAACGTCAAGTTTTCTAAAAACGCCGAGAATTAAATTGACTTTCATAATATAATAGGACATAGTAAATATAAAAAGGGGCAAAAAACAGCAATGAACAATTCTTCGATTAAATCGGATTTTTTTGTTATTAAGGCTTTAGAAGATGGAGTAAATGTAATCGGTTTGACCCGAGGGAATGACACGAAATTTCATCACACCGAAAAACTGGATGAAGGTGAAGTTATGATAGCGCAATTTACAGAGCATACTTCAGCTGTAAAAGTTAGAGGTAAGGCAATTATTCAAACGAGTCACGGTGAACTAGATAATCGATAAGGTTTTAGTAAATCCTATCACTTTTTAACCATCCTCCGTATTCTTTCGTTTTTATAACCGACAATATATGCTATAATAACGAAAGCACTCGAAGGATGAAAGGGCTAAGGTGATATCTTTGAACACTTCAATGACAGAAATTCAACATATAAGAAATCTACTAGAAGATAAAATCCATAATGAATATCTTGAAAGACATATACAAAAGCCCATAATTCATGAAGGGAAACTGCAGATTTTAGCTGAATTAGTCTTTAGTTGTGATTCTTTAAGCATCATTCAAAAGGAACGTTTCGTCATCACAACGATGATGGTGCAGATGGCACTTGATACACATGATTTAGTACCAATTGGTAATGAAGAGAATGAAACGAAAGAAGAGAAGCTAAGCAAGCAGCTTAATGTTTTAGCAGGAGATTATTACAGTGGATTATATTATTATCTATTGTCTGAAATAGAAGATGTTGAACTAATACATACACTTGCAATTGCAATTAAGAATATTAATGAATACAAAATGAAACTTTATTACAAAGAGATTGAAACATTTGAGACGTTTATGGATGTAACAAAACAAATTGATTCCATGCTGCTTGTACGAGTAGCGCGATTTCTTCATGGAGACGAATTGAGTCAAGTTATAACTGAGTGGTTGCTAACAGAAAGGTTAGTTCATGAAAAAATAGGTGCTACGGCTAATAGGACACCATTACTCGTACAGTGGAAGGAAATGAATATCGATACTTCGTATAAAACGGGGTTAAATCCAATTGATTCGTTAATCGAAAAACAACTAGATAAAGTTGATAAAGCTCTATCACAGGTACCTGGTAAATATGCAGCATTACAATCGTTAATTAGAAAAAAACTAGAAAATATGAGTTTTTATCAATCCTCGATTGTGGAAGAAGGTTGACTTATGCACGAACAAAGTAAAGAAGAACGTGTGCACCACGTCTTTGAAAAAATCTATACGAAGTATGACTCGATGAATTCGATTATCTCTTTTCAACGACATGTTGCAT
Source organism: Oceanobacillus sp. FSL W7-1304 (assembly GCF_037969805.1). Classification (NCBI taxonomy): domain Bacteria; kingdom Bacillati; phylum Bacillota; class Bacilli; order Caryophanales; family Bacillaceae; genus Oceanobacillus; species Oceanobacillus sp. FSL W7-1304. Next base: position 386,400 of record NZ_CP150211.1, read on the forward strand.
GGCGTAAAGATGTCATGAAGCGAATGCAGGTTAAGAAGGGGTCTAAAGCATTAGATGTATGCTGCGGTACTGGGGATTGGTCCATCTCACTTGCAGAAGCTGTTGCAAAAGAAGGCACCGTGATTGGTCTTGATTTTAGTAAGAATATGCTCTCTATCGCTAAAAAGAAGCAACAGGAATTAAAACTGGATCAATTGGAACTCGTACATGGAAATGCAATGGAACTTCCATTCGATGATAATACATTTGACTATGTTACAATCGGATTCGGGTTAAGAAATGTTCCTGATTATATGACGGTCTTAAAAGAGATGTACAGGGTTGTAAAGCCTGGTGGAAAGGTTGTATGTTTAGAAACATCACAACCTACGCTAATTGGTTTCAGACAGGGTTATTACTTGTACTTCCGTTTTATTATGCCTTTATTCGGCAAGCTATTTGCGAAAAGCTATAAAGAATACTCCTGGCTTCAAGAATCTGCGAAGGATTTCCCTGGAAAAACCGAATTAAAACAGATGTTTTTGGATGCTGGTTTCTCTCATGTTGAGATGAAAAGCTATACAGGCGGGGTTGCAGCAATGCATATGGGCTTTAAGAAATAATGGTAGAACAAAAGCTCGGTTAGTGGCATATGGACCTTGTCCCGGGTGGTTAAACTTGTCGATAATATCTTAGGCGAAGATTCACTCCTAAGTATAAGATAAACTATGACTTTTCCCGATTTGAACGAAAAGTCAAGTTCATCTAAAATGGAACATGCTCCTGTATGGAGATGCCGACGTTAGGTTTTGTCCCGGTATTATTCGGCCATTCTTCATATGAAATCGATGTTAATTTAGATTGTCAAGAGGGTGTGGAAGGCTTACTGCGGCTTTAGCACTTTGTGGACGTGGCTATACCGGTAACTAAGTTATTCACAAAATACAAATTAACCCCGCAAATATACTATTTATTTTTCAAGGTTATAAATAAGGTGACATAATATGAGACTTCCAAAAATGTATAGTTTTTTAAAAAAAGATTTAGATCTAATTGAATCCGCACTGCATCAAAGTATACAAGCAGAACATCCTGTTCTGCGTAATGCTTCTATTGCTCTTTTGGATGCTGGAGGAAAAAGAATCCGTCCAGTATTTGTATTGCTTGCAGGACAAATTGGGAATTATAACATAGAACGTATTCAAAAGATTGCAGTTACCCTTGAATTAATTCATATGGCAACACTCGTCCATGATGATGTAATTGATGAAGCTGAACTTCGGAGAGGGAAACCAACCATTAAATCTGTATATGGCAATCGTGTTGCTATGTATACAGGTGATTACATATTAGCAAGAGCTTTAGAGGTTGTAACGTCTATTAAAGACGTGCAAGTTCACCAATTGCTTTCTAAAACACTTGTTGAGGTAAGTATTGGAGAAGTAGAGCAGATCAAAGATAAATTTAAGTGGGATCAAACACTTCGTGACTACTTAAGAAGAATTAAACGTAAAACTGCATTGCTTATTGCAACGAGCTGCAAGCTTGGTGCGATCGCAAGCGGCTTATCTGAACGGGATGCAGGGAAATTGTATCGGTATGGATATTATATTGGTATGTCTTATCAAATTATCGATGATATCCTTGATTTTACATCATCTGCCAAGGAACTTGGAAAGCCAGCAGGAAATGACTTGCTGCAAGGAAATATAACATTGCCTGTATTATATGCGATGAGGGATCGAAGCTTTTACAAATTGTTGAGGGAGATTTTTGCAAATCCCAGCACAGTTGGCGATCAGGAGATGCAGCAGATTATTTCTGAATTGAAAAAGACACAAGCGATTATGCAGGCATACGAAACGAGCGATTTATACCTCCAAAAAGCTTTAAAATCATTGGATTCGTTACCGGCTTCAAAGGCAAAGCAAACCTTACAGGATATTGCGAAATATATTGGTAAAAGGCGTTCATAATGTATATTGTTATTTTTATAAAAATTTGTTAAAATTTTAGAGGTTACTGTTTTTATACATAATAACGAGGTGAAATAATGGAAAAGACATTTTTAATGGTAAAACCAGACGGCGTACAACGTAATTTGATTGGAGAAGTTGTAAAACGATTTGAATCAAAAGGATTTAAACTTGCTGGTGCAAAGCTAATGGTAATTTCAAACAAGCTTGCGGAAAAGCATTATGGTGAGCATAAAGAAAGACCATTTTTTGGCGAGCTTGTTGATTTTATTACTTCTGGTCCTGTATTTGCAATGGTTTGGGAAGGCGAGAATGTAATCGCGACTGCACGCCAGATGATGGGTAAAACAAATCCACAAGAAGCTGCTCCAAGTACAATTCGCGGAGATTTTGGCGTGACGGTCGGAAAGAATATTATCCATGGTTCTGACTCTCCAGAAAGTGCGGAGAGAGAAATTTCACTATTCTTTGATGAAAGTGAAATCGTTTCATACAATAAACAAGATAGTGCATGGATCTACTAAGTAAAAATAAACCTCCGTTTTTAACGGAGGTTTTTTTACAATTATGGGTGAAAGAGGCTAAGAACAATGAAAGATGACTATATGGAGTTCATTGAGAAGGTAAAGATAAGGCTAGGAATTAATTTACAGTTATATAAAGAAACACAGATGAAAAGACGAATTACAACACTGCGAAATAAAAGAGGCTATTCTAGCTTCGTATCTTATTTTGAAGCATTCAACAAAGATAAAGATATGCTAAATGAATTTACGGATCGATTAACAATTAACGTGTCTGAATTTTACCGCAATGCAAAAAGGTGGGAGGTTTTAAAGGACACTATCCTGCCAATTCTGCTAAAGGATAGGAATCGGTTATCTATTTGGAGTGCCGCTTGCTCAACAGGTGAAGAACCATACAGTTTAGCAATTTTGATGAAAGAACATTTCCCCACTGTACCTGTTCAAATATTGGCAACAGACATTGATACGAATGTGTTGGCAAAGGCAAAGCAAGGAATCTATATGGAACAGGCTTTGAAAGAGTTGCCAACAAGTTATAAAAAGAAGTATTTTGAAATGACGGGCAGTCTTTATAAAATTGATGAGTCACTAAAGCAAATGATTACATTCAAAAAGCATAATTTACTAGCTGATCGCTACCCTACAAACATTGATCTACTCGTATGTAGAAATGTTTTAATTTATTTTACGGATTCTGCTAAGGAAAATATTTATAAAAACTTCAGCAATGCATTAAAACCAAATGGCGTATTATTCGTTGGAAGTACAGAGCAAATTTTTAACCCAGCTAAATATGATTTCAATCTTGCAGAAACATTTTTTTATCAAAAAATTAATGAGTCACCAGTTAAAACGTCTCTTTAATTTTGGGTTACTCCGACTTCACCGCTTGTAAAATTATTTTTTTCGAAAAAATGCAACATAAACAAATGGAGTTATGGTATAGTAGTTAGAAAAACTTTGGATTTATCATATCCGCTTTTTAAGTAAATCATTGTAAAGGAGAATGTTCATTGCGCTACTTAACATCAGGGGAATCTCATGGGAAACAATTAACAACAATTATCGAGGGACTCCCTGCACAAATGCCATTATTAAAAGAAGACATTAATGAGTCCTTAATACGTCGGCAAGGGGGGCATGGAAGAGGAAAGCGAATGCAGATCGAGAAGGATCTGGTCGAGGTAACAAGTGGTATTCGACATGGATATACGTTGGGTTCTCCTATCTCGCTCGTTATACATAATGATGATTTTAAACATTGGACAGATATTATGGGAGAAGATCCTATTAAAGAGGATACAAAGCTTAGACGAGTTGTTACAAAACCAAGACCAGGCCATGCAGACTTAAATGGTGCATTGAAATACGGCCATCGTGACATGCGAAATGTTTTAGAAAGATCCTCTGCCCGAGAAACTGCTGCTCGTGTAGCTGCAGGAGCCGTTGCCAAAACTTTCTTAAAGCACCTTGGGATCGAGGTATGCGGATATGTGAAAGAGATCGCGGGTATTCGTGCAGAAGATAAGGACGACCTTACGATTGAAGAACGTATAAAGATATCGCAGGAATCACCAGTTATGGTTTTGGATAAAAATGTAGAACAAGAAATGATGGATAAAATTGATAAAACGAAAAAAGAAGGAGATTCCATTGGCGGAGTCTGTGAAGTATATGTAGAAGGCATGCCTGCTGGAGTAGGGTCTTATGTTCATTATGATCGTAAGCTTGATAGCAGAATCGCCGGAAGTGTAATGAGTATCAATGCATTTAAAGGGGTCGAATTTGGAATTGGATTTAAAGCTGCTGAATTGTTTGGTAGTGAAGTTCACGATGAAATTGCTTGGGACAAAGACAAAGGTTACTACCGTACATCAAACCGACTTGGCGGTTTTGAGGGGGGCATGACAACTGGTATGCCGATTGTTGTAAAAGGTGTCATGAAGCCAATTCCGACATTGATGAAACGACCACTACAAAGTGTCGACATTGAAACAAAGGAGCCATTCAAAGCAACTGTTGAACGTTCTGATGCATGTGCAGTTCCTGCTGCTTCTGTAGTCATGGAGCATATTGTCGCATTTGAACTAGCAAAAGCTATTACGGAGCAATTTCCGAGTGATGAATTCTCTAGACTGAAAAAAGCAATTGACGATTATCGCGAAGAAATAAGGTGTTTTTAGTGGAGAAAATTTTAGTTAAATCAAGCACTAACGCCTATACGATTTCAATTGGAGAATCATTACGATTGCAAATCAAGCAATTTCTGAATAAAGAATATTCATCCATTTTGGTTGTAACGGATGAGCATGTTGCAGCACTCTATTTAAAGGATATTCTGGAAAACCTACCTGCATATCGGGTTTTCCAGTCTATCGTCCCAGCTGGAGAAAAGTCAAAAAACCTCCAAACCTTCTACCAATTACAAACCGAAGCCATTGAATTTGGTCTGGATCGTGAATCACTAATCATTGCCCTTGGCGGAGGCGTTGTTGGAGATCTTGCCGGTTTCGTTGCTGCAACTTATATGCGTGGGATTGATTATATTCAAATACCGACAACGATTCTTGCTCATGACAGTAGTGTCGGTGGGAAGGTAGCAATTAATCATGAGTTTGGTAAAAACCTGATCGGTAACTTCTATCCGCCAGAAGCAGTTATTTATGATGTTGACACACTACATTCTTTAAGTGAGCGTGAAGTGCGGTCAGGCTATGCGGAATTGATTAAGGAAGCGTTGATTGCTGATAAGAATTTTTTCAATACATTGTTAATGGTGGATATTTATAATGTATCGAATCATGGGCTACAGAAGCATCTGAAGCAAGGCATTAGAATTAAAGCTGCTATTGTAGAAGCGGATGAAAGAGAATCAGGGGTGCGTAAGTATTTAAACCTTGGACATACATTAGGTCATGCATTAGAAGCTGAACTTGGATATGGGACATTGACTCATGGAGAAGCAGTAGCGATTGGTCTTTTATTTTCTATTCATGTGAGCGAAGCATTATATTCGATAAAATTACCATTTGATGAGCTTGTTCAATGGTTTAAAACGAATAAATATCCGATTATTGGAACGGACTTAAACAATTTAGCATTAATAAGTAAAATGAAGTCAGATAAAAAGGCATTAAAGAGCAAAATTCAAATGGTGCTATTAGAGGATGTAGCTAAACCAGTTACAAGAGAATTAGAGGATACTGAAATCGAAATTTATTTAACATCATTTGAGAGAAGGTTGATGGTACAATGAATAGGGGATTAAGAGGGGCGACTACGGTCTTACAAAACGAAGAAAACCAAATGATAGAAAATACAAGATTACTAATTGAGGAAATGGTAGCGAAAAATAATGTCCAACCTACTGATGTTTCACACGTTTTCATATCTGTAACGAAAGATTTAAATGCAGGATTTCCCGCAAAAGCTCTAAGGGAGATTTCGGGTTGGACATATGTTCCTGTCATGTGTATGGCTGAAATCGATGTGCCGAACAGTTTACCGAAATGTATTCGAGTAATGATGGTTGTTAATACAACGGAAGAACAAGAAAAAATTCAGCATGTTTTCCATCATGATGCTGTTAAATTACGACCTGACCTTGTAAAGGGGGATAATAACTAATGGAAGCAAAGCCAGTCTTAAGTCAGCTAACTCCTTACAAGCAGGGAAAGCAGACGAAAGAAATCCAGCAAGAATTTGGGTTAGAACGAATCGTAAAACTCGCGTCGAATGAAAACCCATATGGTTATTCAAATCAAGTGAAAGAGGCGCTTTTACAAGGATTGCCCGACTTTAATATATACCCAGATGGCTATACTGCTGAATTAAGGTCTGCATTAGCAAACAAGCTGGAGGTAGCAGAATCACAATTAGTATTTGGAAGCGGGACAGAAGAAATCATTCAAATGCTGTGCAGAACATACCTTGCTCCGGGATCGAATGTTGTTACAGCAACACCGACTTTTGGCCAATATAAACACTATTCCCTAATCGAAGGGGCAGAGGTAAAGGAAATTGAAGTAACTGCTGACGGTTATCATGCCTTGGATAAGATGCTTGAAGCTATTGATGAAAAAACAAGAATCATTTGGCTTTGTTCACCGAATAATCCAATCGGGACTGTAATTCCAAAAGAAGCATTTGAAGCTTTCTTGAACAATTGTCCGAAACACGTTCTTATTGCTTTTGATGAGGCTTATTTTGAATACGTTGATCCAGAAGCTAACATAGATGTGCTTTCGTACATCAAAAGTCATAACAATTTGATTGTAATGCGCACATTTTCTAAAGCTTATGGATTAGCAGGGTTACGAATTGGCTATGGTATAGCAAATCATATGATTATCGATAAGTTAAATGTTGTTAGAGGACCTTTTAACACTACCTCTATTGCACAGCAAGCTGCACTTGTTGCACTATCCGATGACGTATTTATAACGAATAGTTATGAAAAAAATAAAACGGTGAAAGCATCTTTTAAAAACTTTCTCAATCAAATCGGTTGGAAATACTTTCACTCAGAAACAAACTTTCTCCTAGTAGAAACACCGATAAGCGGTATCGATGTATTTCAGTATTTATTAGAGCGTGGTTTTATAGTAAGGCCTGGTGAACTACTTGGTATTCCAAAGACAATTCGAGTGTCTTTAGGGACAGGTGAAGATATGGAAGACCTACAACGCGTTCTGTTAGAATTCCATAACGAAGCAATAGTAAAGTAAGGTGATAAAATGCGAAAGACGATTTTAGTAGCAGGAATTGGTTTAATTGGAGGTTCCCTTGCAAAGGGCATGGCGCAATCAAGTGATCATCATATTATCGGATATGATCTGAATGAAGCTTCACTTGAGTTTGCACGTTTAAACGGTATCATTCATGAGGCAAGTACTAATTTTATAGAAGCAGCACAGCGATCCGATTTTATTATTCTGGCAGCACCAATTTCGGAAACAATCGCATTGGTGAATCTACTTAAAACGGTATCCTTTAAACGGAAAGTGATTATATCTGATACCGCATCCGTAAAGGGAGCGATTTTAAAAACAGCAAGTTCGTTAAACAGTGAAAATGTAACTTTCATTGGTGGCCATCCGATGGCTGGTTCACATAAAAGAGGTGTGCAAGCAGCAAAGGCACATCTATTTGAAAATGCGATTTATGTATTGTCACCTACAAATGGAAATCAACACAATGAGATTGAAGCTTTAAAAGGCGTTTTAATTCAAACGAAAAGTAAATTTGTTGTCTTAATGCCAAATGAGCATGATGAAATGACTGGTGTTGTATCACACTTTCCTCATTTAATCGCTTCATCCCTTGTACATCAAGCAAAAAAATGGGAAAATACGCATGCATTCCTACCAAAGCTCGCAGCAGGAGGCTTTCGGGATATTACGCGCATTGCCTCAAGCAATCCAGAGCTTTGGCAGGATATCTTCTATCATAATCGGGATAAAATGTCCGTGTTACTTCAAGAGTGGATAGAAGAGATGAAAGGTCTAAAGCAGCTTCTGGATCATGATCAAAAAGAGGAAATGATTACATATCTCAATAAAGCAAAGCTATATCGAGACGGTTTGGCAGAATCAAAAAAAGGTGCTATTCCTGCTTTTTACGACTTGTATGTTGATATTAGAGATCAGCCCGGTGCAATTGCTTCCATTGTGCAGTTATTGGCCCAAGAGAAAATTAGTATTAAGAACATAGAAATTCTTGAAGTTCGTGAAGATATTACGGGCCATATGAGACTGAGCTTTAGTTCAAAGAAAGCTCAGGTAGCAAGCTCAACATTATTAGAGAATAATGGGTACGAAACGATGATACAACAATAATGCCAATAGAATAAAGGATGTGAATAGATAGTGAGCGAATGTACATTGCAGCAATCGAACAATCCGCTTTCGGGAGAAATTTTAGTTCCGGGAGATAAATCAATCTCGCATCGAGCAGTAATTTTCGGTTCTTTAGCAAATGGAATAACGAAAATCACGCATTTTCTTGATGGGGAAGACTGCATGAGGACGGTGGAAGCATTTAGGGAAATGGGCGTTTCTATCGATGTTCATGATACAACATTAATAATTAAAAGTAAGGGTGTAAAAAGATTAGTTGAGCCAGATCAACCTTTAGATTTCGGTAATTCAGGAACAACAACTAGACTAATGCTTGGAATCCTAGCTGGGTTACCTTTCTTTACGACAATCTATGGGGATGCCTCTCTTTCCAAACGACCAATGGACAGAGTAGTGAATCCATTGAGACAGATGGGCGCAATAATTGATGGCAGATTTAATGGAAGCTTACTTCCAATAGCAGTCAGAGGGACGGCGATTAAAGGAATCAATTATACCCTGCCAGTTAAAAGCGCTCAAGTTAAATCAGCGATTCTTCTTGCTGGTTTACTTGCAGAAGGTGAAACAAAAGTTACAGAGCCAATTCCGACGCGAAATCACACGGAAAATATGCTTAAAGCCTTTGGTGCAGATCTAACAATTGATGGAAACACAATCACTGTTACGAACAAAAGTGATCTAACTGGGACAGATGTACATGTTCCGGGCGATATTTCATCTGCTGCATTTTTCTTAGTTGCGGGAGCTATTGTACCTGGTAGTGAAATTTTACTGAAAAATGTAGGGTTGAATCCTAGCAGAACTGGTATAATTGAAGTCTTAAATAGAATGGGCGCAAAAATTCAAATTGTAACTGAGCATTCTACAAGTGGAGAGGCATTTGGAAATGTTCGAATTGCCCATGGCTCTTTAAAAGGTATCACAATTGAAGGAGAAATCATTCCTCGATTAATCGATGAAATTCCAGTAATAGCTCTTTTAGCGACACAGGCAGAAGGGACAACGGTAATTAGAAACGCAGAAGAATTACGGGTCAAGGAAACAGATCGAATCACAGCAATAGTAGATGTTTTATCAACCCTAGGGGCTGATATTACAGCAACTGAGGATGGATTAATTATAAAAGGACAAACACCATTAAAAGGTGGTAAAATAGCTTCTTATGATGATCATCGTATCGCAATGATGGGAGTAATCGCCAGCCTCATAACAGATGGTGAAGTGACAATCGATGATACTAGCTGTATCGCAATTTCATATCCGAACTTCTTTAAAGATTTAGAATCCATCTCCTAATAAAAGAGTCTGCGCAAAGCAGGCTCTTTTTGTTTCAAACTAAAAACCAGATAACAATTTCTTCTCTTTTAACATAATGTACAACTTTGATGCAAAAACAAACGTATATAGATGCATTTCTGTTTCAGTCATCTTCGCTTTTATTGTATAATTGAATCAATCATTTATTTCATTAATAATAGTCGAAATTCATGCGAGTTTTTTGAAGAGAGGATGTTCGTCATGGACACCATTATGGAAGCAGTAAAATTAATAGAAAATAATCAAGCTGAAAAAGGGATCCAACTATTGGGGGATTACTTATCTAAAGCAAATGATGATGAAAAATATACGATTGCAGAGCTTTATAGACAATGGGGACATCTGCAAGATGCAAGACTTATTTTAGAAGATTTATTGAAACGATATCCGGACGAAAGCGATTTAAAAACCTCTTTGGCAGATATTTTTATTGAGCTCGAGGAAGATGAACCAGCAATAACGCTCCTTAATGAAATAGAAAAGGACGATACAGCATATATACAAGCGCTGATCCAATTAGCTGATTTATATCAAGCGCAAGGATTATTCGAGGTGTCTGAGCAAAAACTATTAACGGCGAAGCAACTTGCACCAGGAGAGGTTGTCATCGACTTTGCGCTTGGAGAATTATATTTTTCGATTGGTGAGTATCTCAAAGCGATTACCTATTACGAAAAGGTTAAGTCAAAGCGTGATGAAGTTGCCCATATTTCAATAGATGACAGACTTGGTGAATCCTATGCAGCTGCTGGCGAATATGAAAAATCATTAACCTACTTTACTGAGGATGGTAATGAAAATGCCGATAAGCTATTTAAATATGGAATTACTGCATATCAAACAGATCGAAATGATATTGCAATAAAAGCATGGGAGCATGTAATTGAAATCGACGAGTCTTACCATACAGCTTATTATCAGCTAGCAATGGTTTATGAAAAGGAAGGGCTATTAGAGGATGCGTATAAAACCGCAAAAAAAGGGCTCGAAATGGATGAATACAATAAAGAACTATTCTTTCTAACAGGTTCTATTGCACATCAGTTAGGTCAGGATGATGAGAGTGAGAAATTTATTCGAGAAGCAATCGCATTAGACCCTGATTATAAAGAGGCTATCCTGTTCTTAATTGAGTTATTTAAAAAGAACGAAGCACATATAAATATTACAGACCTTATAACAGAGGTGCAGAAATTAGGTGCAGAGGATCCACTTTATGATTGGGAATTAGCACGTGCATTTAATGAAATTGAATCGTTTGATAATGCATTAAAAAGCTACCGTGATGCATATACTAGTTTAAATCAAGATAGCGACTTCTTGAAAGAGTTTGGCTATTTTCTTACGGAAGACGGTAAGATCAAAGAAGCTATCCCAGTTTTTGAATCCTATGTTCGTTTGCAGCCGTTGGACGAGGAAGTTGAGTCATACTTAGCACGTTTAAAACAAACATATGAATTAGGTGAGTAGAATTTCAGCAGCTATTAAAGTGTTAGCCGTGTAAGTGCAACTAAGATATACACAAAGGAGCCTTGTTTTCTAATAAAACTTTAAAAGGGGGGTAAAACAGATGATAACGCCTGTCACTGCCAAAGATAAAAAAAGTTTTATTCAATGGTTTTTAAATCATTACCGCCTTAAAAAACGAGAAAGCGTCTGGATCCTGAATTATTTAATCAATCATAGTGATTTATTAGCAAATGTGCATTTTGTCAGAGATGTGAAATATTGTTCTAGAGGGATTATGATGACAAGTCACTGTTCTGATGAAGTAGCATTTCGATTTTACAAGGACCACCTTGTAACCACAGATGCAGAAAAGTCCTTCCATGATATCCGGCTCAATCAGGATGAGTCCTTATATTTACAGCTGAATTTTAAAAATGCTAATCAGAATTCATATTATGCTTCTGTACTGGAAGAAAATCCTTTCATCCCAGTTGATTACTATATTACAAATCAGGATAAGGATATTGCTAACCAGCTATTAAATTATTCCTTACATCAATATAAAAAGGAAAAAATACTCTCTGAAATTGATAATGCATTGAAGAGCAAAGACCGTGAGAGGTTCCTGGTACTTACAAAAGAATTAGCCGATTTGAAAAAATCAACCTAAGCTTTAGGTTGATTTTTTTTGTCTATATAAGATAAGATTTAATAATAGTACACAATTATCGTTATAGAAAGGATGATACAGCGGTGAAATGGAGAAAAGCAGATCTTCAAACATATTTCCAGAGTAAAGAATACATAGATTCTATTGTAGTTCCTCTAGTCCCGTTTGGTATTGCAAATGATGAAGAGTCAGAAAAAGCAGCTATTCAAGCCGAGATGATTACCCTCCTCTCACACGAACTCGAAAAAGAGTTAACCGGAAGAATGTTACTAGCACCACATTATTCTTACTTGAAGTCAATTGATAAACAAACAGAGGTAGCCCGATTGAATAGGTGGTCGGCAGAAATGAAAGAACAGCCTTTTAAGCATATCTTTCACTTAACATTTGACCCAAGTTGGAAAAAGCATGAGCAGGAACTAGAAAGTACCCTGTTATGGATACCGGCTGTACAAACAGGAGAGTTGAACTCAAAAGAAATGCATAAAACCGTCCGTGAACAAGTTGCTCAAATGGTAGAGTTAATTCGTGCATATTGGTAATAATAGATATAGTAGAAGTATAAAAAACGTCATATTTTAGTGTGTCAGTAATTAAAAAATTCTCGATAATGTGTCATCTTTTGTGTGTGAATATTGTTTTATATTGACCGAATAAAAAGATTGCGCTATCATGGTATTGTCCTAGTAATCTGATTAAAAATGATATGTCCGTGATTATGGTAAAGAGGGGGGAAAATCATGAGTGATGAAAAACAGCAAGTATCCCGAAGACAGTTTTTAAATTATACGCTTACAGGGGTAGGAGGATTTATGGCAGCGGGGCTACTTATTTCTCCAATAAGGATGGCCATTGATCCAGTATTAAAAGAATCTTCTGCAGGAGACATGGCAAACGTAGGTTTATCAGTCGACGATATTACAGCAGAGCCACAGCGAATCGATTGGACAATTGATCAAGTTGATGGTTGGTATGAATCTGAAGTAAATCGTGCTGCATGGGTTTATCGAAATGAAAATGATGAAATTGTAGCTTTTTCCCCAGTATGTAAACATTTAGGTTGTGTTGTTTCATGGGAAGGTAGTGACCAGCATCCAAACGAATATTTCTGCCCTTGTCATGATGGACGCTATTACAAGGATGGTACCAACGTTCCAGGTACACCTCCATTAGCTCCTCTAGACGAATATGAGCAGGAAGTAAGAGATGGAATGCTATTCCTAGGCGAACCAAAACCAAGAGGGGAGGCGTAATGACGAATGTTACAGAAAATATATGATTGGATTGATGATCGTATTGATATTACGCCGATATGGCGTGACATCGCAGATCATGAAGTACCAGAACATGTTAACCCTGCTCATCATTTTTCTGCATTTGTGTATTGTTTTGGTGGTTTAACATTTTTCGTTGTGGTAATTCAAATTCTTTCTGGAATGTTTTTAACAATGTATTATGTTCCAGATATTGAAAATGCATGGAAGTCCGTTTACTATCTGCAAACTGAAGTAGCTCATGGGCAGATTGTAAGAGGTATGCACCATTGGGGTGCTAGTGTTGTAATTGTCATGCTATTATTACATACCTTACGCGTATTCTTCCAAGGTGCTTACAAAAAACCACGTGAACTTAACTGGATGGTCGGTGTATTAATCTTCTTCGTTATGCTCGGCTTAGGTTTTACTGGTTATTTATTACCTTGGGATAATAAAGCATATTTCGCAACACAAGTTGGACTAGAAATAGCTGAACAAGTTCCATTTATTGGACAAGAATTGAAAACTTTACTGGCTGGAGATGCAACCATTGTTGGTGCCCAAACATTAACAAGATTCTTTGCAATTCATGTATTCTTCCTGCCGGGAGCATTATTTGCGCTATTAGCAATTCACTTTATTTTAATTCGTAGACAAGGTATATCCGGACCACTATAAAAAGGAGGGTAAGTGATGCATAAGGGTAAAGGTATGAAGTTTGTTGGGGATTCTCGAATCTCTGCTGAAAGAAAACCTAATATACCGAAAGATTATTCTGAGTATCCTGGAAGAACAGAAGCTTTTTGGCCCAACTTTTTATTAAAAGAATGGTTGGTTGGTGCAGTATTTTTAGTTGGATTTTTATGTTTAACATTGGCACATCCATCACCATTAGAGGGGATGGCCGATCCAACTAATGCGTCGTATATACCATTGCCAGATTGGTACTTCTTATTCCTATATGAACTATTGAAATATGAATTTGCAAGTGGAGATTGGACATTAATGGGGATACTAATCCTTCCAGGGCTTGCATTTGGTGCGTTATTACTTGCGCCGTTCTTGGACAACGGTCCTGGCCGCAGACCACACCAACGTCCAGTTGCAATTGGAATGATGCTACTTGGATTAGTAGCTGTTATATGGTTAACCTATACATCGGCAGCACATGTTGATTGGGAAGGCCGTGCTGAAGCGAACAAGCCAGTCCCACAAGCAGAAGTGACAATTGATGAGAGTCATCCTGGATTTGCAGCTTATGAAAATAGCTGTTTAGCATGTCATGGTGCTGAATTAGAGGGTGGCGCGGGGCCATCTTTAGTAGGAATTGAACTTAGCGCCGAGGAAATTGCTACGATTGCTGTAGATGGTATCGGTACGATGCCAGCAGATCAATTCCAAGGAACAGATGAAGAGTTAGAGCAGTTAGCCGACTTTATCATCACAGTAAATGAATCAGCTGAATAATTGCTTTTTAAAACACCTTTACCATTAAAATTGGTGAAGGTGTTTTTACATCGGAATGACAGGAAGGATAGGAAGAATGATTAAATATATATTACTAGACAAGCGATTTATTTTCTGCCTTTTTCTAATTAACTTTTTGGGTACCATTTATGGTTATTATTGGTATAAGGCGCAGCTTTCCATAACGCCAAGTATTTTTCTCATCTTCGTTCCAGATAGTCCTACTGCAAGCTTGTTTTTTACCATTTTTTTGTTGTTCTTTCTTTTCGGCAGAAATATTCCGTATGTGGAAGCTCTCGGTGTAGTGACCTTACTCAAATACGGTACCTGGGCGGTTGTGATGAACCTACTTACATTAATCATTGAAGGATCACTAAGCTGGCAAGGGTATATGTTAATGGCTTCTCATGCAGGAATGGCAATCCAAGGGCTTTTGTATGCTCCATTCTATAAAATTAAATTAAAACATATTGCAGTCGCTGCAATTTGGACTTTACATAATGATGTTATAGACTATGTATTTGAAATGATGCCAATGTATTCTTCTTTGACAAAGTACATGAATGAAATTGGTTATTTTACCTTCTGGCTAAGTATCCTTTGTATCTTTATCACGTATTGGTTAACAATTCATCGAAAAAAATTGATATAAGTGGTTGTTGTTCCAATAGCCATTAAAATGGCTTCGAGAACAAATGGTATTCATCGGATTAGTTTTTTGACTTCCTTATTAAAGGAAGTATTATAAACTTAACTGTTATATACCGAGATCTTTCCTCATACACTTCAAGTAATAATAAAAATATGAGGTGATCTCTATGGTAAACAGATTAAAACTGCTTGTTCGGGTCACAGCTGCGGTACTCATAGGGATAGGGTTAAACATTTACTTTGGAGTTGTATGGATTGAAGCGAGTGTGGGAAATACTGAACATATAGTTGAAAAGCAGTCTGGTATTACTCCGTTTATTTGGGCAGCTATAATTGTTGGTGGCTGTATAACGGCTACATTATCCTATGTAAGTTGGAGAAAATATAAAGCAGAAGTAAAAGCAAGAGAAGCACGTAATAAGGATAAATCAGTTGACTAATACATTAAATTTGACTAAAATTGACCTTAGAAAGTATTTTAAACTTCTAATGGAGGAATGCAAATGAGTTTAGGGAGTTACTTGATTTATATTGCTATATTAATGATTGTACCAATATGGGCGCAATCGCGAGTAAAAAGCACGTACAAAAAGTATTCAAAAAAGCCAACATCATCTGCAATGACGGGTGCTGAAGTTGCTCGCAAAATTTTAGATGATAATGGACTTTATGATGTTCAAATAGGACGAACAAAAGGAACATTAACTGACCACTATGACCCGCGAAATAAAGTAATTAAACTTTCTGATGGAATATACGATGGTCGCTCTATGGCTTCCTCTGCTGTAGCAGCTCACGAAGTAGGACATGCTATTCAAGACCAGCAGGAATATGCATTTTTGAAGTTTAGAAGTGCATTGGTACCTGTAGCAAACTTTGGTTCCAACATCTCCCTTTTCTTGATCCTTGGTGGTATGATATTAGGAGCCATGAACTTAGTACTATTTGGTATCATCTTTATGTCCGCCGCGGTATTATTCCAACTTGTTACACTTCCTGTAGAATTTGATGCATCTAACCGCGCGATGGGGCAATTAGTTTCTTCAGGAGTAATTCGAAATAATGAAGAACGAGAAACAAAGAAGGTTCTGAATGCCGCAGCTTTAACATACGTAGCAGCAGCACTTGTAGCGGTAGCGGAACTTGTTAGATTTATATTGATTTATCTTGCCAGCAGAGAATAGTATGTAAAAACGATCATTTGCTGAACACCATTTTAGGTAAATAAAGTAGAAAAAAGGATGACGCTACGGGTCATCCTTTTTCTATCTGCTCAGGAACTATAAAAGGCTTAGGCGCACTTATACCCTTGTGGTGACATCGGGCATCGTCTCCAATTAAAAGGGTGGCCGATTAAAACCAGACTACGCCTGATATCGGCATACCCCTAAATTGGCATGTTTCCTTTTAGATGAACTTGACTTTCGCCCTTGGAGACGAAAGTCATCGTTCATCTTATACTTTGGAGTGAATCTCCTGTGTAGGAATGTTCGACTCATCGAACACCAGAGTTCGGGGCGCAGTCCGTACGTCGCTAACCGGGCGTCCCGATTGTGTTCTTGCTTAATCTTGTATCGGATTTTTATTCTCATCGAGAGTAAAGCCTTCACCAAGCACATCGTGTACGGTCGTTACAGCGACAAATGCATGTGGGTCTATACTGTTAATAATCGCTTTTAATTTTACAATTTCGTTTCTTGCAACAACACAATAAAGTACATCTCGCTTTTCACCTGAAAAACTACCGCGCCCATCTAATACAGTTACTCCTCGATCCATTGAAGTAAGAATTTTTTCTGCGATTTCATTGCTTTTCCCTGAGATGATGGTTGTTCCTTTAGCTGAATAAGCTCCTTCTTGAAGGAAATCAATTACCCGAGCACCAACATATACAGCGACAAGTGTATACATACCTTCCACTAAATCTAATATTACAAATACGGATGTTGCTATAACAATAAAGTCGAATAAAAACATTGTTCGACCCATACTCCATCCGACATATTTGTTCACCAGTCTTGCAATAATATCAACTCCACCTGTTGTTCCTCCAAAACGGAATATAATTCCTAGGCCAACACCGATGAATACACCAGCAAATAAAGCAACCAACGTCATATCATTTTCTAACGGGACATTAAATTGGTAGGTCTGAAAAATCCTTAGAAAAACCGAAACCATAACCGTTCCAAGTATTGTATAAATAAAGGTGTTTCTTCCTAAAAATTTCCACCCAATAAAAAACAGTGGAACATTTAATATAATATTGGAGATAGCAGGATCCCATTCCCATAGAAAATAAAGCAGCAATGTAATTCCGGTAAAACCACCTTCACCAAGGTTATTCTGCATATTAAAGTGAACAATACCAAATGAAAAAATGGCGGCTCCTAGTACAATAAAAAGTATATTTTTAAGTCTTAACCCTTTTAGCATCTGCATAACCTCCAGATAACGATATCAATTTCGTAGATGAATTAAACCTCTTCTTATTATAGTCAATTTAATTTTGAACAACAATTTTATTTTCCCATATAAAAAATTTGTCAAACGTGTAGCTTTTAGCTAACATGAAAGGAGAACAAAAAGGAAGAAGGGAATATCATCGATACACCTACATATAGCACAAAAGAAATACAACAACGGGTTGATGCTTATATTTCTCAGTTTAAAGAGGGATACTTTTCACCTTTATCTCAAATGGCAAGATTAACAGAAGAAATCGGTGAACTTGCCAGGGAAGTAAATCATTATCATGGCGAAAAGCCAAAAAAAACTTCTGAGAAAACACATACTGTTGAAGAAGAACTAGGGGATATCTTATTTGTTCTCGCTTGTTTTGCAAATTCATTAGATATCGACCTTTCCGAGTCATTTCATATGGCGATAAGTAAAATTGAGACAAGAGATAAAGATCGTTGGACTCGTAAAAATGATCAGAACTAAAGGAGAGAGAAATTGATGACAATAAATATTATTTTAGCTGGACCAAGAGGCAGAATGGGTCAAGAAGCAGTAAATATGGTGAATCAGGAATCCGACTTTAAATTAGTAGCTTGCATCGATCGGAAAAATGGTGGTAAAGAAGTTAAGGATATTGCGGGTTTACCTCCATTACATGTACCAGTGTACGAAAATGCAAAAGAATGTTTTGAAGCAGTAAAAGCTGATGTTTTTATCGATTTAACTGTACCCGAGGTTGGCTACTACCATACAAAATTGGCATTAGAAAATAATATAAGACCTGTAGTTGGAACGACAGGATTTACAGATGAACAATTAAATGAGCTAGCGGAGCTTGCAAAGTCCAGTAATTTAGGTTGTATTATTGCACCCAATTTTGCAGTTGGTGCTGTACTAATGATGAAATTTTCCCAAATGGCTGCCAAATATTTTTCCGATGTAGAAATAATTGAAAAGCATCATGACCGAAAATTGGATGCCCCTTCTGGGACTGCAAAGAAAACAGCAGAATTAATCAGGCAATCTAGAGAATATAAAAAACAAGGTCATCCAGATGAAGAAGAAACAATAAGAGGTGCACGTGGCGCTGAAATGGACGGAATGCACATTCATAGTGTTCGATTGCCAGGGCTTGTTGCACATCAGGAAGTGATTTTTGGAAGCCCTGGTCAAACCCTATCCATCAAGCATGACTCTTTAAACCGTGAATCATTTATGGATGGGATTAAACTTTCTGTTAATCATGTTATGGACATGAAGGAGCTTGCCTACGGACTGGAAAACATCTTGTAAGTCATATTAGTAGGATGAAGTTGAATTTAGGATAGTACAAATTCTAACATCCAGTCAATATATAGTGATGTATTCTTATAGCTGTGAATATCTTTTGTTATGCTACATTAATCATAAAAAACAGAGGAAAGGCATTCATTGGCCTAGAATTGGTGGGTGTCTTTGTTTTCTAAAATGTAAAAAGTGAGAGTAATGGTATAGAAAGAAGGAGAAATGTGAAAAAAATAGGGATTACATGCTACCCAAGTGTAGGTGGATCAGGAGTAATTGCAACAGAACTTGGTAAACTGCTCGCTGAACAGGGAAATGAAATTCATTTTATTACGTCTAGCATTCCTTTTCGGCTAACGAAAATTCACCCCAGAATATTTTATCATGAAGTGGAATTAAATCATTATCCGGTTTTTCAATATCCACCATATGATTTAGCACTTGCAGCAAAGATGGCTGAGGTTATCGATCAGCAAAAACTTGATATCCTGCATGTTCACTATGCAATGCCGCATGCTATATGTGCTATCATGGCTAAGGATATTGCAGACCACGATGTAAAAATAGTAACAACCCTTCATGGAACGGATATTACCGTACTTGGTATTGACCAAACCTTTAAAAAGGTGATTAAGCACGGAATCGAAAAATCGGATGCTGTTACTGCTGTTTCAAAGAGTCTTGTTAAGCAAACAACTGAAATGCTTGATGTAAATAAGGAGATAGCGACAATCTATAATTTTGTAAATGAAGAGGACTATTATAAGCAAGATGTCCCTGCATTAAGGCAACAATACGGAATATCAAACGATGAAAAAGTGCTTATCCATATCTCAAACTTCCGAAAAGTAAAACGCGTACGAGACATCATATATGCTTTTAAACAAGTCCGAAATGAAGTCAAAAGTACATTACTACTTGTCGGCGATGGACCGGAATACCCTGATACGGTACAACTCGTAGAGGCACTTGGGTTAAAAGAGCATGTACGTTTTTTAGGAAAACAAACAAATATAAGTGAATTATTATCCATATCCAATTTAATGCTGCTATTATCAGAAAAAGAAAGCTTCGGTCTTGTTCTACTTGAAGCAATGTTATGCGGTGTACCATGTATTGGTACCAATATAGGTGGGATCCCTGAAGTGATTGAGCATGATAAAACAGGGTATTTGGTCGAGCTGGGAGATACTGATTCGGCAGCAAATTATGCGATTGAAGTGCTAACAGATAATCATTTAATGCGTCGTCTTTCGGAAAATGCTTTAATACAGGCTAAAGAAAAATTTGCGTCAGAAAAAATTGTAAACCAATATCAGCATCTATATGATACTGTTTTAACATCCAATATAGAAAATGGTGATTAACCATGCTACCAGGAGCATTTTTACAGGCAATACCAGTGCTTGAACATATTGAAAAACATCAGCACAAAGCTTATTTTGTAGGTGGATGTGTACGTGATTATTTGTTAAAGCGCCCTATCGGTGATATCGATATTGCAACCTCGGCATCACCTTCATTCATTCAGAAAATTTTCCCAAAGGTGATTCCTGTTGGTATAGAGCATGGAACTGTAATTGTACGACATAATCACGAATCTTTTGAGGTAACTACATTCCGTATCGATGGAGATTATACGGATAAACGACACCCCGACTCAGTCGTATTCATCGACAATATTGATAAAGATTTAGAGAGACGGGACTTTACCATTAATGCACTAGCAATGGACTTAAATGGTAATATGATTGATTTATTTGACGGAATCCACGATATTGAGAATCGAGTTATTCGAACAGTAGGAAATGGCTATGAGCGATTTACGGAAGATCCACTTCGGATTATACGTGCGATTCGCTTTTCAAGTCAGCTAGGATTTACAATTGACCCGAAAACCTTACAGGAAATGAAGGAAGTAAGCAGTGAAATTAAAACACTTGCAATTGAGCGGATTGCTAATGAATTTTCGAAGCTATTTGCTGGGAATGATGTTAACCAAGCTTTAACTTATGTGAGGAATTTGCAAATCGAACGATACTTACCTGTATTTTGCGATTCCCCTCAGATTCTTTTCTCATTGCCGGTATCAATAACACCATTACAATCCTTTGCCGAAGTTATTGCGCTATTCCATCTTGTCAATCCAAAGATAGAGGTCATTCGGTGGGTCAAGGAATGGAAATGCTCGAACAAAACAAAACAAGAGGCACTTCGATTAGTCGAGGCTTATTCTTATTTCGAAACGCATGGCTTGGATCGATGGCTTATCTATCAATTAACACCGTCTTTATATAAAGGTTTCATACGAATTAGCGAAAATTTAACACAAACAACAGTTAGCTTGCACAAGTTGGAAGCAATTGAACAACAGATTTCCATTCGTTTGAAAGAAGAGCTGACAATTGATGGATATGATTTAATGGCGATTTTCCCCGAGAGGAAGAGAGGGCGTTGGATACAAGAATTACTAAATTGTATTGAATATAAGGTTGTATCCGGTGAATTAAATAATAATAAAAAAGAGATAAAGGAGTGGATAAAATGGAATCCACCCGAGACCGATTGATTCAGCTCCTCGCAGAAAATGGAGATGCTTATATTTCTGGACAAGCTCTATCCGATGCGATCGGCATCTCAAGAAATGCTGTTTGGAAGCAAATGAAAGAACTCGAAAAAGATGGTTACCAAATCGAAGCTAAATCAAGAATTGGTTACCGTATAACTGAATTTCCAGATAAGTTAAGTAGTAATACACTAAAATGGGGACTCCGTACAGAGTGGATTGGAAAGAAGATTATTCATCATCCGACAGTAGATTCTACACAAGCAATTGGACATCAAGCAGCTCGTGAAGGGGCACCACATGGCACGATAATTGTCGCGGATGAACAAACTGGCGGAAGAGGAAGAATGAACCGATCATGGCACTCTGCAAAGGGACAGGGTATGTGGTTAAGTCTCATTCTAAGACCTAAAATCCCACCTACCCATGCATCTCAGCTTACATTATTAGCAGCTACTGTTTTAGCAGATGTATTGGATCGATATGATACTATTCAACCATTTATCAAATGGCCCAATGATATTCTGATTAACGAAAAGAAGACAGCAGGAATCTTAACGGAAATGCAGGCAGAACAAGATCAAATTCAATACATTTTAATCGGGATTGGTTTAAACGTAAATCAAGCGCGAGATGATCTACATCAGGATATCCAATCCAAAGCAACGTCATTGCGAATTGAAACAGGCAATGAACTATCCATTAAAAATATTATCCAAGAGCTGTTAATTGCTTTTGAAGCTTCCTTCGACAACTATATAGCACAAGGATTTTTACCAATTAAAAAGAAATGGGAAAGCTACGGTTTCAAAATGGGAGAAGATATTATTATCAAAACATTTAAGGATCGTTGGAGAGCGCCGTTTCTTGGGATATCTGACGATGGTGCACTCTGTACAGAATCAATGGAAGGTAAACCAATCTCACTTTATTCTGCTGAAATAGAGTGGTTTGATGATAGTAGCATGAAATAAACAGCTGAAACCTTCTTAACCTCAGCAACAGTTAGTAGTTGACGTTGGTAGAAATCCTGCTATCATTATTATGGAGCTCATTATTCTGTAAAAGGTATGGGCATACCACTAAGTTAACAAACTCTTATCAATATATACGATAAGAGTTTTGCTATTAATAAATAAAAGGTCTGAAAAAATCGAATGAATTTAATGAGAATAACATTTAGATAAACCGGACTCAGAAGGTAAGGTGGATCAGGTGAATAAATTTGTCGTAGTTGACTTGGAAACAACAGGGCATTCTCCTTTAAAAAATGATAAAATAATTGAAGTTGGTATCGTTGTTATAGAAAATAACGAAATCACGGATACCCGTACAACCTTATTTAATCCAAAGATACCAATTCCACCGTTTATTTCTAATTTAACCGGGATTTCTGATCGTGATGTGGAAGATGCACCGTTATTTAATGAGAAGGCTGATAAAATAGTTGATATTTTTAAAAATAGTTATATAATCGCTCATAATGTAAAATTTGATCTTGGTTTTTTAAACACAGAACTTGCAGCTAATGGAAGAGATCGATTGACAAATCCAGTTTTAGATACGGTAGAGCTTTCACGAATACTATTTCCTCAAGCACCTAGTTATAAACTTGGACAGTTAGCGGAACATTTGGATATTCATCATGATGACCCACACCGAGCACTGTCCGATGCATATGTTACTGCCAAGTTATTTTTAAAACTGATGGACAAATTAAAGACTTTACCATATGAAACGATTGCCCAATTATTAAAACTGGAGAAACTATTTATTTCCGATCTCCACGAAATTTTGTCAAATCGAATAGATGAATTGGCATTTGCAACTACCGCACCTGAAGAGCTAACAATTTATCAAGGTCTTGCATTTAAAGAAGCAACGGAGACAAAAATAGAGACACCTAATTTAAATCAGTCCTTTGGTGAATATCTTGATGGAATTTATGAAACAAATGGTTCTATGGAGAAGCAGATGAAAGGGTATGAAAAAAGAACTGGTCAACGTGAAATGTCAGAATTAATCTTTGACTCCTTTCAAGCGAACTCACATGCATTGATTGAAGCTGAAACTGGAACAGGGAAGTCGCTGGCATACTTAATTCCTGCAATTTTTGAAGCGGTAAAGTCAAATCAAAGGCTAATTATTAGTACATATACTACACAATTGCAAAGTCAATTGCTGGAAGAAGAGATTCCTGCTTTAAGAAGGCTGATTGCCATTCCGTTTCAGGTAGCACTCCTAAAGGGAAAAAGCCACTATATTAGCTTAGAAAAATTTGCATATGAGTTACATGATAGTTCAAACGACAACTATGATATTGCGTTAACAAAAGCAATGCTACTGATATGGTTAACGGAAACAGATACTGGAGATATTGACGAAATACAGTTACCATCCAGTGGATATTTTTTCTATCATAAAATATCCACGGATGCAGAAGGAAAGGTAGAGCCTTTCTCTCCATGGTACTCAAAGTCCTTTTATCAGAAAGCCCGCAGAAAAGCGCAAAAAGCTGATATTGTGATAACGAATCATGCATTACTATGTACAGATATGTTCAATGATTATCAATTCTTACCAGCATATGAAAAAGTAATTATCGATGAAGCACATCACTTTGAAGAAACTGCATCACATCATTATGGAATGAAACTTGATTACAACAATATACAATTTACCTTTAATCAGATCGGCCGGACGCATGATGGTAAATTATTTAGTAAGCTTGTATCGAGTTATTCATTGACAGATGTGGATGTTCCACTAGAAAAATGGGATCACCTATTTGATCAGGCAAAATATGAAATTGATGACTTATTTCAAAGCTTATATCAATATGTAGTGTCTCAACATAAAAACAATAAATCATTAAGTGATATCGGTAGATTACAATACCGACTTGATGAAGAAAAAGAAACAGGACAAACATGGGATGCAATTCAAGAAATGGTAACAAGGCTTACATTTTTTATTAGAGATCTTATTCATGTCCTTGCACTTATGGAACAGCATTTAACGAAAAAGAAGATAATGGACAAATATGATAAAGAAGAATTAGATGGAATTACGAACACATTTGAGGACTTTATTGATCGATTGGAACTGTTTTTCTTTATTGAAGGAAACGTTCCACATGTTAAATGGATTGAAATTGATACAAAAGGCACCAAAAATGTGGTTTATTTATATAGAGAGCCAGCAGAGGTTTCAGAACTACTTGCTAATGATTTTTTCCAAAGTAAGAAAAGCGTTATCTTGACAAGTGCTACATTGACGATGAAGAACTCATTCGATTACATTCAGAAAAGGTTAGGGTTAATTACGGATCGATTAATAACGAAGAAAATAGCGTCGCCTTTCTCCTATAAGAATCAAGTTCAATTACTTGTTCCAAATGATTTTCCAGATATTAAGTATGGAAACATTGATGATTTTATTTACGCTACATGTGAAGCAATATTGTCTTTGGCTGAAATTACCGAGGGTAGAATGCTCGTCTTATTTACATCGTACGATATGTTGAAGAAATCCTATACACTTTTAAAAGAAACGATTGATACAGGTAAATATGTCTTAATTGGACAAGGAATAACGAGTGGTAGTAGGTCAAGATTAAAAAAGAATTTTCAAACCTTTGATCATGCGATTTTGCTTGGAACAAGTTCATTTTGGGAGGGTGTTGATATACCAGGTGACGATTTGTCGTGCCTCGTGATCGTTAGACTTCCATTTCAGCCGCCAAACCATCCAGTGTTTGAAGCGAAGTCTAATCTGTTAAAAGAAGCCGGAAAAAATGCATTTATGGATTTATCATTACCAAATGCCGTTATTAAATTTAAGCAAGGATTTGGCAGGCTTATCCGTTCATCAAGTGATAGAGGCATTGTTTTTATTTGTGATGCCCGTATCATTAAAACACGGTATGGCAAATATTTCACAGACTCAATACCAGACGTACCTATTTCGTTTGATTCCACACAAGAGTTACTGGATAAAGCAGAAGAATGGTTTTAAACAACAACAGCGGGAGCCTGTAGCGGTATAAAGGGAAGAGGGAAGTCTCGCTCGCAGGAGAGGGACGAAAAAAACTACTGATGTTATTACACCAGTAGTGAGTGAAGATGTGATATGGGTTAGGTTTTTTTGGTCAAATTAACAAATTAAAGCAAAGTCTTCGACTACTGGATTATTGTAGTTGTGCTTTTTAATTCGACGTTGCTTTTATTGTTTACATCCTTACAAGAGCTATGTATAGTAAAAATATCTAAAATAGAAACACAATTGTTGGAGGGATGTTGATGAATCAATATACAGTAAGTTTATTTTCAAATACTTTTGTTGATTGTTCGCATCATAAAGTTAAAAATTCAATCTATAGGCTGAGTTATTAATAATGATGAATAAATCAAAATGGCTATTATGGAGCTCATTGACCTTACTTATTATCCTTATTGCACTAGGTATTTATGGTATCGTTCTCTACAATAACTTATATGATAGCAAGACAGCAGGATTTGATGAAACAAGCAGGCAGATCCTAAGTCAAACGTCTATTACAGAAATAGAAAAAATTGAGCAATATAATGGCTCGGCGGCTTATCATGTTTTATTTGGAAAAAATGATGCAAATGAAGAAAAGCTTATTTTTTACCCGCTCGAAGGGAATGAAAAAAGCTTGACAACGATTGACAAATCTGAAATATTGACAGAGGAAGAAATCATTGAAAGATGGCAAGCAGAATGCGATAGCTGTGAGCTCATCAAGGTCACACCTGCATTGGAAGAAAACGAAGCATTATGGGAAATTGCCTATAACGACATGAATGATGATTATGTGCTTGACTATAAGTCCATCTATGATGGATCCGACGTCCATATGTATCGATTTAAAAGAATGTTTAATTAGTGCTAAACCCACCCAGCGTTCTAAGACGAGCTATTTATCACGCATTACCTCAAAGATTGAGAATAAAAAATGTAAAGAAGAAGGATAAAACAGCTCGTAAATTCCTGACTCTGTACAAGGGCCTGTGGCTCTCCCTTGTGGTGCTAACATTCAGTGGGGAGGAAAGAAAGCCTTCACTGAATGAGTTTCATTTTATGGAAAAACATTTTAGTATTTGGAGGAAATATAAATATGAAAACAACTATTTCACAAGCAGCAAAACATAAAGATCAAGAAGTAACAATTGGTGCTTGGCTTACAAACAAACGATCTAGTGGAAAAATTGCTTTTTTACAATTACGTGATGGAACAGGATTTATTCAAGGAGTAGTCGTAAAGAATGACGTATCAGAAGAAACGTTTCAACTAGCAAAAAGTCTTACGCAGGAAACCAGTATGTATATTACCGGTAAAATTGTTGAGGATACAAGATCTTCTTTTGGCTATGAACTACAGGTTAGTGACATTGAAGTTATTCAGGAAGCAGTTGATTATCCAATTACACCTAAAGATCACGGTACTGAGTTTTTGATGGATCACCGTCATTTATGGTTACGCTCAAAGAAACAACATGCTGTGATGAAAATCCGAAATGAAATTATTCGTTCAACATACCAATTCTTCAATGAAAATGATTTTGTAAAAATTGATCCGCCAATTCTTACAGGATCTTCAGCAGAAGGAACAACTGAATTATTCCATACGAAATATTTTGACGAGGAAGCATACTTATCACAAAGTGGTCAACTTTATATGGAAGCAGCAGCAATGGCGTTTGGTAAAGTATTTTCATTCGGACCAACCTTCCGTGCAGAAAAATCGAAAACGCGCAGGCATTTAATTGAATTCTGGATGATTGAACCAGAAATGGCATTTGTCGATCATGAAGAAAGCCTAGTAATTCAAGAGAATTATGTAAGCTATATCGCTCAGTCTGTACTGAAAAATTGTAAACTTGAACTAGAAGTTCTTGGACGAGATACAACCAAATTGGAAAATATTAAAGCACCATTCCCTAGAATTACGTATGATGATGCGATTGAATTGTTAAAAGAAAAAGGCTTTGATGATATCGAGTGGGGAGAAGACTTTGGAGCTCCGCATGAAACAGCAATTGCTGAAAGCTTTGATAAGCCTGTGTTCATTATTAATTATCCAGCAGCGATTAAAGCATTTTATATGAAGCCTCATCCAGAACGCTCTGATGTCGTCCTTTGTGCAGATTTAATCGCACCAGAAGGCTATGGTGAAATTATTGGTGGCTCACAGCGTATTGATGACTTAGCATTAATGCAGGAAAGGTATGAACAGCACGGACTGACAGGACCAGCATATGAATGGTATTTAGAATTAAGTAAGTATGGAAGTGTACCACATTCTGGATTTGGATTAGGTCTAGAACGTACGGTTGCCTGGCTGTCTGGGGTTGAGCACGTAAGAGAAACGATTCCATTCCCTAGATTGCTTAATCGTCTATATCCATAAGCAACCCTTAAAATCCCTTGCAAAATTATAAGCAAGGGATTTTAATTTCTGTTTAAGGACTTGCTGGTCTGTCTTGTGGTGCTTACATTTGGGGGGATCCTACTAAATAAGCTCCACTTTATGTTAGAATATACCTTTCATGCTATACTTAAAATAGAGGTGCAGACAAAACATGACAAATAAATTTTCATTACAACAAATTATTCTCAATCAATTACAGGTACCAATCGAATTGCTTTCTAAGTATAAGCAACTAGGGTTAAATGAAAAGGAAGTAATGCTTGTTCTTCAATTACTTCGTTATCTACAAATTAGAAATGATTTTCCTACACCGTATGAGCTTTCTCTTCATGTAACAATGGATGAGCAAGAATGTGCAAACTTATTGCGAAAATTAGTCAAAAAAGACCTCCTTTCCATTGAAAAAAAAGAAAATGAAAGTAAGCAATTGAGTGAAGCTTACTCGCTGGATCCCCTTTGGGAAAAGCTATTTTCAAAAGAAGAAATTCAAGAAGAGCATTCGATTGATACGATTGGTACCATATTTATTGTGTTTGAACAAGAATTTGGAAGACCATTATCTCCTTTTGAGATAGAAACAATTAATGCTTGGATTGATGAAGATGAAATAACCCCAGCATTAATCAAAGCTGGCTTACGTGAATCTGTGTTAATGGGGAAGCTTAATTTTAAGTATATTGACAGGATACTTCGAGAATGGAAAAAGAAAGGGATTCATTCTGTTGATCAAGCTCGTAACGCAAGCAAAAAATTTCACCTAACCCAATCAACTTCCAATCAAGAAAATATACCAAAACGCGACACATCATTCTACTATAATTGGCTAGAGGAGGAAGATTGAGACAATGTTAACGAAAAAGCAAATAAGATATTGCCTTGATGTCATGGAGGAAATGTTTCCGAACGCAGAAGGAGAGCTTGTCCATTCCAATCCATTTGAACTTGTTATCGCAGTTTTGCTATCTGCACAATGTACAGACAAGCTTGTAAATAAAGTAACGGCAAACTTATTTAAGAAATATAAAAAGCCAGAGGATTATCTTAACGTGACACTTGAAGAACTGGAACAAGATATAAAGTCAATTGGGCTTTACCGAACGAAAGCTAAAAATATAAGAAAGCTTTGTCAAGTTTTACTCGATAATTATAATGGGGAAGTACCACAGACAAAAGAAGAATTAGTGAAGTTAGCAGGAGTAGGAAGGAAAACTGCAAATGTAGTTGCTTCCATTGCATTTAATGAGCCAGCAATTGCTGTGGATACACATGTCGAACGGGTTTCCAAACGGCTAGGTATATGCAGGTGGAAGGATTCTGTGATCCAGGTAGAAGAGACGCTTATGCGTAAAGTGCCAAGAGATGAATGGAGTGTTACACATCACCGTATGATTTTCTTCGGGAGATACCACTGTAAGGCAAGAAACCCAAATTGCCCAGAATGTCCACTGCTTGAGCTTTGTAGAGAAGGGCAAAAACGAATGAAAAAAGCGATCATGTAATTTTAGGGAATCGAAATGAATAATTTGCTTTAAATAACGAAAAAAGAGGTAAACTTTGCTAGTTTACCTCTTTTCGTTATCGTTATTACTCTTCAGATTCTTCCTGGCCTTGACCTTGGTCTTCTCCTTCACCTTGTCCTTGATCTTGGTCTTCTCCCTGACCTTGGTCTTGTTCAGGCTCTTCTTCGTTTTCTTCCTCTTCAGGCTCAACGCCTTCGTTTTCTGCTTCATTTTCATTAGCTTCTTCTTCCGCAGGGACCTCAACAGTGGTACTTTGAGAATCACCACGAGTATTATTCGCCCCAATTGGGGTAACATTAATTGTGTAGGTTTGACCTGGTGCTGCACCACTGATTTCAATTCCATTCGATTGAACAGTTTGTGTCTGACCGTTTACAGATACTTCAAAAGACGCATCTGGTCCGTCATAGTTCCAATTTACATCAATGATTGAAGATGCTGCAATATACTGTGCTGTTAAGCCGCTAACCGGCGGGATATCTTCCTCTTCATTTTCTTCCTCATCTTCTCCTGGAACTGTGACAGAGGTAGTACTTGGATCACTTTTCATGGAACCATTTACTGCGACAACCTGTATTTCATAAGAAGCCCCTGGTTCCACTTCAGTAATTTCCATTGATGTATCTTCTGTAGAGGATAGGTTTTGCATTTGACCACCGTCTACACTTGCGCTTACTTCAAAGCTAACGTCGTCATCAGCACTATAATTCCACTCAACCTGAATGGCGTTCGATTCCTCATCATAAACCGCGTTTAAGCCGGAAACTGAATCTAATTGATCGAATTTCTCTGATGTTTGTTTCGGCTCTGTTCCTTTCACAAATAACTCGGTAATTTTATCTGAGTCTGGTGTATACTCACTCGGTAATGCAGGTGGGTTAGACCCTTTCTCAACGGTAACCTCTACAACCGAATCGGGTTTTGCAAAATCAGGTGTTTCAATTCCTTCGGATATTTTTTGCATGGTGTTTTTAAATAATGCCTGCGCGATACTTGTATCATTTAATGGTGCCCGCTTTCCATCTTCTGTATAGCCGCCAGTCCAGGCTGTAATCGTATAATTGGTACTATATCCAGCAAACCATGAATCTCGATTTTCGTTTGTCGTACCAGTTTTACCAGCTACTGGAACACCAGGTACATTTGCTGCTGTAGCAGTACCACTCGTAACAACTGATTTTAACATATCCGTAACCATATAGGCTGTGTAATCGGACATTGCTGCAGTTGAATCTGGAGTTAAATCAACTACTCTTCCGTCTGGGAATTCAACACTTGTTACGGCATAAGGCTCTGTATAAATTCCTTGATTGCCAAATGCATGGAATGCTCCAGCTAATTGAAGTGGCGTTACATTTGTTTCAGTTCCACCAATAGCATCTCGAATGTTCATTTGATCATTAGGGAATTTGATTCCTAGTCCTTCAGCAAATTCTTGTGCCTTATCAATTCCAACTTCATCCAGTAACTTCAAAGTCGGTACGTTCAAGGATTGGCTCATTGCATGGCGCATTGTGATCCAACCAGCATGGCTTCGATTCCAGTTTCTAACCGGAGAAGAACCAGCAATTTCATATGGTGCATCATCATTTAGTTGATGATAGGTCGAAAGCTTATTATATTCAATAGCTGGACCAAATGACATAATCGGCTTGGCTGTTGATCCGATCTGACTACCATCACGAATGGCGTAATTGAATCCTTGAACTCCTTCATTATTTCTGCTACCACCTATCGCCTGAATGGCACCACTTTTTGTATCTAAAACAGTCATAGCTGCTTGCATGTTATCATCAGGATAGTTGATCGGATTCTCCTCACTGTCCGTAAGTAAAAATTCTACGTATTCCTGTGCTTTTGGATCTATTGTCGTATAAACCTTCAAGCCATCTGAATAGATATCTGCATCGCCGACTTTTTCTCTAACCTCTTTATCTACCTGTTGGAGGAATGCTTCGTACGGTGTTGGGTCTGGACGAGATTCAACCAATAGGGAGGGGATATCTACCTCTCTAGCTTCGTCAGCTTCTTCTTCTGTAATTTTCCCATGTCTAACCATTAATGTTAGCACCGTATTCATTCGCTTTTCTGTTAAATCCGGATTTTCAAAAGGATTATATGCAGTTGGACGTTGGGGTAAACCGGCTAGTATGGCCACTTCTGGTAACGTTAATTCATGTAAATCCGTTTTACCAAAATAGTTTTTCGCTGCCTCCGCTACACCATATGCTCTGTTACCGTAAAAGACTTTATTTAGATAGAATTCTAAGATTTCTTCTTTGGAATATTGTCTTTCCAACTGTAATGCCAGCCATTGTTCCTGTACTTTTAAACTTATTTTCTTGTCAGGTGGTAAAAATGATTTCTCAACGACCTGATGCGTAATTGTACTAGCACCCTGGGAACCAAAGCCGTCCGAAATATTTGCTAATATTGCGCCGCCAAGTCTTCGTAAGTCAATACCTGAATGTTCAAAGAACCTCGCATCCTCCGTAGCAGTTACTGCGTCTATTAATTCTTGAGGTAAGTCTTCATAAGATACTTTTGTTCGTTTTTCATCTCCACTTAGACTTGCGAATTCTTCCCCATATTTATCATAAACAGTAGAGGAGAAAGTATCTTCTAATTTTGTTGGATCCAATTCTGGAGCTGTTGCAATCCAATACGCCCCTAAGGCTGCGCCTCCTACTCCTAGTAATAAAAATATCAGGAGAAAGGAAAATAGTACTTTCTTCCAAATAGGTTTCTTTTTCGTTTTCTTCTTTTGTTTTCTTCTAGCTGCTCGACTCTGGCTATTATCTGCCATCGTTCAATACCTCCGTCTCTAAAAATAAAGCTTATCTATAATCGATAAATAATCAATACGCTTTTGAAAATGGAATGGAATTAAAAAACTTTCCTGCTGAATCTTTTCATAAGAAATAGATTTTTTCCCATTATTTAATTTGTCGTTCCAAAACTGGAAAAGTTTCTTTGCCTCTAAAAAATATGTTTCATCATAGGTTGCAAACCGAATAATAATAAAGCAAATCCCGCCTTGATTAACAATTGCTTTCATATGTTCTATCTGGTGATCATGTATGTTCGCTAACGGAAAAAGCGTTTTGTTTTTTGTTTCCTTTGCTTCAAAGTCAATATATTTACCTTGATAAATACCATTATAATCTGTAGTAGAAGCTTGCTTAAAATATGCTTCTGTAATAACAGCTGCACTTCGTTTTGGATAATTGACATTTACAATTTGGACAGGTGTCGGTTTTTTGTGAATGACTGCTTTACCTGTATCAAGATAAAATTGATTCGTAATATTAATATCCTCTTCTAAGGACATCCCTCGGTTGCTAAATGTATTTTTATCTTGCTTTATCCTAACTGGCATCAGTTTTTTTTGCCCATTTGGATAGTTCAAAAGATATTCCCTCCCAACATATGAAAGTATAATATCAGAAAAAGAGGTAAATGATAACTTTAAACCACAAAGAATAGCTTATTTTATTTGTATCGCATGCAAATAAAATATGTCGCTAGTACTTTATTATATCATGATATAACAATTTAAAACCGACCACATTATTGACAATTTAACGATTGTTTCGTCAGACACCTTCCATTCTTTATTGTACATAATTTCACAATTGATTCAAGTTTATAACAGTGATAAGAAGAAATATTAATGTAACGATAGGGATTTTTGTATGGGTAGAATAACAATTTAATTTCTCCAATAGTAATGTAAGTATGTAAAAGGATTTGTGTTGATAAACCACACAAATCCTTTTACATACAATAATTATTTTATTTAAGTAGATGGGCGGTTTGGTCCATTCAGTTTCTTATCACCAGTTTTTAATGATTTTTCTTCACGACCAGCTGCATTTTTGCGTGCGTTCTTCGATTGTTTCAACCATAACACCTCCTTTGGTTCTAGTCTGTCTCATTTTAGTGAAAAAATAACCCTTTACACTAGTTTTGTAATATTGCTTCTAGTTTTGTCGAAGGAGAAGGGGAGTAACCTCTCGTTGGAGAATTGTAGCATTATCAAATAAAAAATTAAGGGTGATATTATGTCCTATCCTTTAAAAGAACAAACTGGTATTAGCAAAAGTAAGGCACATCATACACTACAACAAATGGAGAATCAGTTAAGACTTATTGATCAAAAACTAAAAGTGCATGTGGACCGCGAAGTGTGGATGCACTTTCAAAATGAGATTCATCAAATTGACTATACCAAATCGTCAATTGAGAAAATGAGGGCCTGAAAGAAATAGATGCCTTCTTGACATAAAAATGGTAAAGTAGGGTATAAACAGTTATAAACAAATTAAAGGCGGAAATACAGCATGGAATTAAAAAAACAAACAGAAAGTCTGAAAAATCATCTCAACCAGTTAAAGGAAAGATTTGAGCATAATGAGGCACCTGCAGACAGTCGCGATAAGGCATTTTTTTTGAAAGTAAAAGAAGAAACCTTGCCAGTGTATACATTGTTGGAAGAATGGGAAGCATCTGCATTAAAAGTTGTTAAAAATAGAGAAGCAAAAGTGCATCCCCACCAAATAACGTCAACAAAAGAAAATATGGAACTTCTCTTAATGCACAGTTATTATATTGATGCACGTAGAAAACGATATATGGAACTATATACTTCCATTTTGTATGTGTTTGATTTACTGTTAGATGATATACCGTAATATATATTTCCTGGAAGTAACTTTAATAACTTGTAATAAAGCTAAAGGATGAGTGGAATGTCAACGAATAAACTAATTGAAGAAGCAATTAAAATAAGAGAACGCGCTTATGTCCCGTATTCAAAATTTCAAGTAGGTGCAGCGTTGCTTACTGAATCAGGGAAAATTTATACTGGATGTAATATTGAAAACGCAGCATATCCTGTTGCGTGTTGTGCTGAGCGTGTAGCAATCTTTAAAGCTATATCAGAAGGAGAGACAAAGTTTCAAGAGCTAGCTGTTGCAGCGGATACTGCAAGACCTGTTCCACCATGCGGGTCTTGTCGTCAAGTAATGAGTGAGTTCTTTGACAAGTCGATGCCAATTCATTTAACAAATCTAAAAAAAGAAATAAAATCGTTTACCATGGAGGAATTACTGCCATTTTCGTTTGAAACGAACGATTTACTTAAAAATTAAAGAATATTATACCTACTAAAGGTAGTCATTTTTCCTTATTTACGAAAAATAAAGGAGACTGATATTCAGTTTCCTTTTTTATGGTATAATAAAAATATAATTTCGGTAATAAAGCTTCTTTTGATTCATACATTTATAATTGAACCTAATTAATTCTATTAAAAATAGTATAGATGAAGATCATGAGGTGATGAGATGAGTATAAATCGAGTTCAACTTAGTGGAAAAGATATTTTGGAAAAGGATTTTAAAACAGCAATGCGTGGATATAATCAAGAAGAAGTTGATGAGTTTTTAGATATTATCATACAAGATTATGATTTGTTTAAGCAAGAAGTCGACCGATTACAAGCCGAAAATGAAAAACTCAGAAAAAATTCTACTGACCAAACAAGATCAAGAGCACCACAAGCTACTAGTCAAGTTAATTATGACGTATTGAAACGTCTATCTAATTTGGAAAAAGCAGTTTTTGGTAAAAAATTCGTTGAATCAGGTGAATAGTTTTTCTCGAGGTTTAAAGCAGTTTTATGCAGTTGTTGAAAAATGTTCACAGGTATGATATGCTTATACGTACGGTAATTAAATGCTCATGTAATCGCTGCATGTAAATGCAGAGGAAAGTCCATGCTCACACAGACTGAGATGTCAGTAGTGTTCGTGCTTGATGAATTCATAAGTCAAGGTAGCTTTTATGCTAACGGCAGAAAACATTCCTAAGTCAAAAATGATATGGAACTATTCTTTAAAGTGCCACAGTGACGTAGCTGGAGTGGAAACACTCTGGGTGGAACGAGGTAAACCCCACGAGTGAGCAACCCAAATAATGGTAGGGGCATCCTTTAGTAGGGAATTCAACCGAAACAGGGACAAGTTTTAACTTGTAGATAGATGATTACAACCGGAGTACGAGGTTGACCACCGTTTGCAGTACTATGGTACAGAACATGGCTTATCGAGCATTTAATGGTCTGATTACGAATAGAAACCTTTCTTTGCCGGTATCGGTATAGGAAAGGTTTTTTTATTTTTAAGTTCTAGAAGTTGTTTGAAAAAGCCTGGAAAAAATGACACATCGAGAACAGAGGACCTTCGACTAAGTACCGACACGTGCTAGTGTCGGCGTTGCAACAAAGCTTTTCGATAGGGCGAGTAATCGCAGTCCCAGAACGTTGTGTTCTTAGCCACCTTGGACCTTTTTATCCTCCTTTTTGAATGCACACTAATATGGTAAACTAGGACTAACTTAAATTGAAGGGAATAGTTGGATGCAAAAAGTAACATTAATCGCAACTGCAGCAATGGGTTTAGAATCAATAGTTGCACATGAAGTAAAACAATTAGGATACGAAGTAACTGTAGACAACGGCAAAGTTATATTTGAAGCACCACTTTCAGCTATACCGCGCTGTAATTTATGGTTGCGCAGTGCTGACCGAATTAAATTAATTGTTGGCCAATTTAAGGCTACAACATTTGATGAGCTCTTTGAAGCAACGAAAGCATTACCGTGGGAATATTATATCGCAGAGGATGGCCAATTCCCGGTCTCAGGTAAATCTGTGAAATCAACGCTATTTAGTGTGTCTGACTGTCAAGCTATTGTAAAAAAGGCCATTGCAGAAAGATTAAAACTAAAATATGGCCTGGCTACCAAAATGCCAGAAACAGGAGCTTTCTATAAAACAGAAGTTGCGATATTAAAGGATACTGTAACATTAACAATCGATACATCAGGTACAGGCCTTCATAAACGAGGATACCGCGTTGGACAAGGTGAAGCGCCGCTAAAAGAAACATTAGCAGCTGCACTGATTATGCTAACGAACTGGAAACCCGAATATCCGTTGATTGATCCATTCTGCGGTTCCGGGACAATTGCAATTGAGGCGGCCCTAATTGGACAAAATATTGCACCTGGCTTCAATCGGGAGTTTGCTTCAGAGGATTGGACGCTTGTAAGAAGAAAGCTGTGGGATGATGCTTTTGAAGAAGCAGAGGACAAGGCAAACTATGACCAAAAGCTAATGATTACAGGCTCAGACATAGACCATAAAATGATCCAAATTGCTAATGACAATGCAATCGAAGCAGGGCTAGGAGATCTGATAACCTGGAAGCAGATGCAAGTAAGTGATTTAACTTTACGCCAGGAGAATGGATATATTATTAGCAACCCACCATATGGTCAGCGTATTGGGGACCAGGACATTGTTGCAGAGATGTATCGAGATTTAGGAAATATAATGAAAAACCATCCGTCCTGGAGCGTTTATATCATTACTGCCTTTGAAGCATTTGAAAAACATTATGGTGCACAGGCAACAAAGAAAAGAAAACTATTCAACGGATTTATCCAAACGAATTATTATCAATATTTTGGTGGAAAATTATGAGTAAATAAAATGGAAGAAGCAGCTGTTATCGCTGTTTCTTCCATTTTATTTTAGGAATTACCAATTGGCCAGTCGAACGGTACTGATCCGGGTGGTGAATTCTGTATAATATCTACAAACGGAATGGTGTATGCAAAAAGTATTAAAGCTATCGTGATGGCAATCCATAGCTTCCAGTTTTCCATCCACTTTGGTGTCGGCTCAGCATTTTCTTCTTCCTCTGCAATCGGGAATTCTTCCACTCCTTTTGGTGAGAAAAAGGTCAGCTTGATGAAAATATATACCATGAGAATAATCCCGACAAAAAGAATGGTGCCTCCAATCGCTTGTGCCATTTGATAAGCACCCCACGAGACAGCTTGTTCAGTTCCGCCATAATCCGAATATGCAGAACGTCTCGGTCCACCTAGCAGACCTTGGATATGCATGGCTCCTGACATGATTAGCATACCGACTCCCCAGACAATCGTTTGAAAAATACCTAAACGATTAACGGATTTTGTAAGCTTCCTACCTGTTAAATGCGGGATAAGCCAATACGTAATGCCGAAAAACGTTAAAATAACTGTGGTGGCAACAGTAAGATGAAAGTGCCCCGTAACCCAAATCGTATTATGGACAAGCGTGTTCACTTGATGAGAAGCATTTATTATTCCACCTGCGCCCCCAGGAATAAAAGCTAGCATACCAACAAATGGAGCAAAGAAGCGAACATCTTTCCACGGTAGATGCTTAAACCAACCAAACAAACCTCCATATCCTTTGCGTCGGCCTGTAATTTCAAAAGTAGCAAATAAAGAAAATGCTGTCATTAAACTAGGAATGATAACCATAAATGTTAAAACTACCTGGATAAATTTCCATGTAGGGTCAATCCCTGGTTCTGTTAGCTGATGGTGAAATCCAACAGGTATGGAAAAAAACAGAAATAGCACAAATGATAATCTGGCTAAAGAATCACTAAACAGTTTTCCGCCAATAATCTTAGGGATAATCGCATACCACGCCATGTAAGCAGGCAATAGCCAAAAATATACTAATGGATGACCGAAATACCAGAATAATGTTCGACTAACGAGAACATTAATTGTTTCCGCATAACCAAGAGACCATGGAATAAATTGTACTAGTACCGCTGCAGCAACACCCAATGAAGCAATAAACCACATAATCA
Source organism: Oceanobacillus sp. FSL W7-1304 (assembly GCF_037969805.1). Lineage (NCBI taxonomy): Bacteria > Bacillati > Bacillota > Bacilli > Caryophanales > Bacillaceae > Oceanobacillus > Oceanobacillus sp. FSL W7-1304. The sequence continues at coordinate 424,560 of NZ_CP150211.1, forward strand.
TATTAATCGTTACCATAAATGCTAGTAAGGGAGATTTTTCTCCAGGATGACCTTTCTTCCATAAGTAGAGCTGGCGCCAATTTACAAAGGCAGCAACCCAAGTACCAACGATGACTAAAGCTAAACCGATATAAAAGGCTGGATGGGCTTTTAATGGTGCATAAAACGTATAGAGTACACTCGCTTTCCCTAATAAAATAGTTACGGCTGTAACCAGTGTTCCAATCGTCATAATCCAAAAGGCAAGCCATGATACCTTACGTTGTTTAACTGACATTCCAACCGTTTTACTCATTAACGTAAACTGAAAGCCGATAATAAAAAATGTTGTTAGTACAAGTGCTAGGATAACGCCATGTACTGTTAAAATTTGATAGTAACCAATACCAAATGGAAGTGTGAAACTTCCCGACCGAACTAGTACTTGCAACAAACCCATTAAACCACCAATAAATAAAGATATAAAAGCTACATACATAAAAGACATATAAAGTTTTGCTTCTTGTTTTGGAATTGCAAGCAATTGTCTAGGATCTTCATTAGGTAATACGACATTTCGAAGCGCCATTATTGATACACCTCCACGGTTGTATACATCATATGGTGACCAATACCACAGTACTCATTACAGAGTAAGGTAAATTCACCTGCTTGATTCATTTCAACCTCCATACTACTGATATAACCAGGTTCAACCATCATATTTACATTTGTCCCAGCAATATTAAAACCATGAATTACATCCGTTGTTACAACTTGAAATAGTACAGTTGCACCTTTAGGGATTTCAATATGATTTATTGCATTGCCATCTGCATCAACACCAAAGTCATAATGGAATGCACTTGCAACGACATTGACAATATAACGGTCTTCATCCACTTTTGTCAGCCCTAAATTTTCAGGCTTAAAAGCCTCATGGGCCTCTACATTTTGAGGGTCAATTGTCACACCATGGCTTTGAGGGTGAGTACCAAGATAAAAAGCTCCGTAACCAAGAATAACCAAAAATAGTACTAATGCTCCGATACCAAATGTAAGCCATATTTTTTCAAACTTATGAAAATGCATCTTTTCTCACTCCTTTTTAATCACCTTTCTTATCTTGAAAGGAAAATTGCAAAAACAACAGTCCAACTAATGACAATAAATAAACCTAAGGCTCCCACCGATAATAATGTACCTTTTAAATTTGGCTCTTTCTCATGATTCGTGTAAGTTTTCCCATTCTGTTTCACTGCATATCATCCTCCCATCATGTTATCGGTTACTTATATTTTCATCATACACAAAGTGGAAACATAAATTAGTGAAATAATTAACGTTTCACAATTTGTTCAATTACGCTAGTAACTATATATCTTAGGACTTTACTAACTTTTAAGTATAAAAAGTATGTGAAATAAGTATGAATAAATACCTATTTATATTGACAATAAACGGGACTACTGTATGGTTTTTTAGATTAGAAGAAATACGAAGAAGTAAACTATCCGCCCGTTCGCTCTATAAGGGCAATTTAATAATAAAGACTAAAGCGACCACTCCAAGTGATCGCCAACCGCTAAATTTAAGTGCAATTATAAAGTTGGACATAGTAGAAATATGTGCTAACCTATGGTTGCACGTCCTAAAGTTAGGAGGAGTGGTAATGAATGATGATCGTATTGAACGAGAGATCTTTATTAATGCATCTGTTCGAACGGTATGGGAGTTGATAAGCCAACCAGCATGGTGGGTGGGTGATGCACCAGGACCAGACAGGGTACAAGTAGACGGGGCACGTATTGTAGCGGATACGAAGTATGGTAAATTCACGGTATTAATTGAACAAGAAGATTCACCTAACTACCTTTCATGTCGGTGGGCAAGTTCATTTCCCGGTGAGGAGCCAGGAGAAGATAACTCTACACTCGTTGAGTTTATGCTGAAAGAAAAGGATGGGGGTACTTGGCTTAGTGTAGTAGAAAGTGGATTTTCCAGCCTTGCCGTTTCTGAGGAAGAAAAACATAAATTTTTTAAAGAAAATGTCAAGGGATGGATTTATCAATTGGAAACTTTGCGAAAACTTGCTGAGCAGTAATATGCCGTCTGCAGACAATAAAAATTTTGAAAAGGTTCTAATTGCGTTAGCAGACCCAACTCGTCGTGAGCTGCTTGACCACATTGCAATTATAGGACAAGTAACAGCAACAACATTGGCGACTAAGGTAACTGTATCTCGTCAAGCAGTTGTTAAACACCTTACAGTTATGGATAATGCTGGATTAGTTACCTCCAAACGTGTTGGGCGGGAAGTTCGATACAAAGTGTGTCCAGAACAACTATCGAGTGCAGCAGAGTGGATGGGAAATATAGCAACGGATTGGGATAGAAAATTAGAATGGATTAAACGTGTAGCAGAAACAAACAATAATTCCGACCTGACATAACCCATATAATCTTCGATACAACAATGGATAAACCTGAAAAATACAGCAGTGGACGACCTACCTGATGCAAGATTATGTAACTCTTGTGATTACCCCCTCAAAAATAGTTCAGATGTAACTATAAAACATAAAGTACATTCTAAGAGGAAAGAGGTATATACCTCAAAAAAAAGCTTGGATCGAAATGTTTGAAGCAATGAAAGATGTAGAAGTGTTAGTTAAAGAGACTTAAGAGGATTTGATTTTAAATGATGAAAGGAGAAATTAAAATGATAACACTGAATCATATACCGGTTATAAAATCAGAAATGCTTATTCGCAGACCGGTTGAAGAAGTATTTGAAGCTTTTATCAATCCGGAAATAACTACAAAATTTTGGTTTACCAAAAGCAGTGGGAGATTAGAAGAGGGGAAGCATATAAAGTGGGAATGGGAGATGTACGGCGTTTCTGATGACCTTTTTGTAAAAGAAATCGAGCAAAACAAAATAATTCGGATTGAATCCTCAGACAGCACTAAAACTGAGTGGATATTTACTCCCCGAACAGAAAACGAAACATTTGTCTCAATTACAAACTCAGGGTTTACAGGCAATGGAGATGATATGGTAAACTATGCTATTGGATCAATGGGAGGATACACGATGGTCCTTTGTGCACTAAAGGCACTTCTTGAGCATAACATCATTCTAAATGTTGTAGCAGACAAAGCTCCTGATGATCACATTTAATAGTAAGAGATAGTTTGTAATCTAACCTATGAACTTGATTTACTATTGTATATGCAAGAAAGAATAGCGTTTTTCCAATTGGTTCTGATGCTTCAGATATACTTGACCTCGTTCCGATAATAGATATTCGAATTTAAGGTTGCCAGAATTAAGGGTGACGAATAATGTAATTTTTCACCTGATCGATTGTGACAGACAGTGTTTGCTTGTTTAAAGTTTCCCAAAAAGGAGTAACTAAAAGCCCAATTTCTCATTTTTAATAAAGAAAAATTAGGCTTTTTGTAATTTCGTTAACGTTATTAATCCGTATTTTCTGGCAATAAAAAAGCAGTGAATAATCACTGCTTTCACTTCTATGTGTTTTGCTTATTTTTTTACAACATTTGCGGCTTGTGGACCGCGTTCGCCTTCAACAATTTCAAAAGTAACTTCTTGCCCTTCTTCTAAAGACTTGAAGCCTTCCTCTTGGATTGCTGAGTAATGGACAAATACATCATTACCTTCTTCCAATTGGATAAATCCATAGCCTTTTTCAGCATTGAACCATTTTACTACTCCGTTTTCCATGTCTTATTCCTCCCAAATTCCCACGTGAAATGCGTGTTAATACAAAGTATAGACTCAGAATATATTAAAAAAGGCAGGTTCTATAGAAGTGTAGGATCATATTGCATCCACTTCTATAGAAGCTGCCTTTTCGTCAATGATTCCGTACATCTTCTTTGCTTGCCCCTAATATAGCTTATTTAGAACAACTCGTCAAGAAATTAACACTTAAATTCTGCATTTATCAAATCTTTATATTTATCCATTATCCGTTTGTTAATGAAAAAAGCAATGGAAAGGGTTAAACTATATTATAGAACTATGAAAAGGAGCATCGATATGAAAACAGATATAGAAATCGCCCAACAGGCAAAATTAAAACCCATAACCGAAATTGCGAAAATGCTCGATTTAACCACGGATCACTACGAACCTTATGGTTATACAAAAGCAAAGCTTTCCGATAAATTATTAGAAAAATGGAAAGACAAGCCAAACGGAAAAATAATTCTCGTAACCTCCATTAATCCCACACCTGCAGGAGAAGGAAAGTCAACCGTAACAGTTGGCTTAGGGCAAGCGTTAAATCAGTTAGGAGAAAAGGCTGTTATCGCCTTGCGTGAACCATCGCTTGGTCCTGTGATGGGATTGAAGGGAGGAGCCGCTGGAGGAGGTTATTCCCAAGTATTACCGATGGAAGAAATTAATCTTCATTTTACCGGGGATATCCATGCAATCACGAGTGCAAATAACTTGTTATCTGCCGTAATCGACAATCATATTCACCGCGATAATAAGTTACATATTGATCCGAGAAAAGTGGAGTGGAAACGGGTTGTTGATATGAATGATCGAGCGCTGAGACAGGTAGTTGTTGGTCTAGGAGGTTCTTCCCAAGGTGTACCGAGAGAGGATGGCTATACAATAACAGCCGCCTCAGAAATAATGGCCATTTTATGTCTAGCAGATAACATGGAAGATTTGAAAACAAGACTTTCAAAAATTGTTATTGGCTATACATATGATGATCATCCAGTTACAGTGAAAGATCTTGAAGTAGAAGGAGCTTTAACATTACTTTTAAAGGATGCATTCAAGCCAAATCTCGTACAAACAATCGAAAATACCGCAGCTGTCATCCACGGTGGTCCTTTTGCCAATATTGCACATGGTTGTAATAGTATAATCGCTACAAAAACCGCTGCAAAATTAGGTGATTATGTTATAACTGAAGCTGGCTTTGGAGCGGATTTAGGTGCTGAAAAATTCCTGAATATAAAAACGCAAGCAGGTAATTTTCATCCTGATGCAATTGTTATTGTAGCTACTGTCAGAGCATTAAAAATGCACGGCGGCGTAACAAAGGAGAATTTGAATACAGAAAACATCGAGGCGTTGAAAGCGGGCATGGAAAACTTAAATAAACATATTGATACCATTGAACGATTTGGGCTCCCATATGTAATTGCCATTAATAAATTCCCAACTGATACAAGTGCTGAAACAGATTTTATCGAATCTTGGTGCCAATCCAGAGGAATCGATGTAGCATTAGCAGATGTATGGGCTAAAGGCGGAGCTGGCGGTATTGAGCTAGCTAGGAAAGTTATGACGAAAACAATGACGTCTGAAACCAAGTTTACTCGAACTTACAATGCTAATGATACGTTAGAAACGAAGATAAGAAAAATAGCACAGACGGTATATGGTGCTGATGATATTGAATTATCACTAAAGGCAAAGAAACAAATTGTTTTCTTTGAAAAACAAGGATGGGGCAATCTGCCAGTCTGTATGGCCAAAACACAATATTCTTTATCAGATGACCCAACATTATTAGGCCGACCGAGCGGTTTTACAATTTCTATTCGCGAGTTAAAAGCTTCTATTGGAGCTGGATTTATAGTTGTTCTAACAGGTGATCTTATGACAATGCCAGGATTACCTAAGACACCTGCCGCCTTACACATGGATATAGATGCAAACGGGAAAATTATGGGATTATCATAATGGAAAAAGAAGTACAAATTAAGCACATTCGAGATTATGTATTCACATTGTTTCAAGCTGACGAATCAGGTCATGATTATTTCCATATGGAACGTGTTGCACGTATCTCTAGAAAGATTGCTGAAGTGGAGCAGGCTAATGTTTTTCTTTGTGAAGCGGCTGCTTGGTTGCATGATGTTGGCGATAAGAAGCTCTTCCATAATCCAAATGAAGCTATAGAGGAAATGAACACTTTTTTATGTGATATTTCTTTAAATAAAATCCAAATTAATGAAATTAATCATATTATTTCTGGAATTTCTTTTAGTAAGGGAATTGCTGTTCCAGACACTTTAGAAGGAAGAATTGTTCAAGATGCGGACCGACTGGATGCGATTGGGGCAATTGGCATTGCGAGAACGTTTGCGTTTGGGGGTGCTAATCAGCAACTAATGTATCACCCAAACAGTAAATCGACATCCATTCAGCATTTCTATGATAAGCTTTTGACGTTAAAAGATTTAATGCATACAGAATCAGCCAGAGAAATGGCGAAAGAACGCCATCAATATATGGAATCGTTTCTTAAACAATTTTTTCAAGAATGGTAAACGTGCAGTTTAAGAAATTTGATCATTCTATTTTTATTCAATAAATAACTGTCACGTATATTTCTAGAAATATGTCTAGAAAGGAGGAAGCTGGGACATAACAAAAGTGTTTAATGTTAAAGACGAACGTTGCATAAACTTAGCGAAGTATATATCCGGAGCGTGTTATTTGCACCAATCATGTTCGGTTTTTATTTCATAAAAATACTTTTGGCTCAGCCTCAATAAAATCTGTTATAATAACAATTAATGTTTAAATACTGTTTCTTATGCAAGGCATAGGGGTTAGGAGTGATAGCATGATAAAAGGTGAACAAGCCTACTTGGATCTATGTCAGCATATCCTTGATAACGGCTTTAAAAAAGGAGATCGAACAAATACAGGAACATACTCTGTTTTTGGACATCAAATGCGCTTTGACTTAAGTGAAGGGTTTCCATTATTAACAACAAAAAGAGTACCATTTCGACTTGTTGCAAGTGAACTTCTCTGGTTTCTAAAGGGAGATACGAATATACGCTATCTATTGGAAAACAATAATAATATTTGGAATGAATGGGCGTTTGAAAAATGGATTCATAGTGAAAAATACACCGGTCCAGATATGACAAATTTCGGAATCCGCAGCCAAGAGGATGAAGAATTTAATCTGTTGTATCAGGAGCAAATGAACTTATTTAAGGAAAGAATCTGCAAAGATGAGGAATTTGCAAAGACGTTCGGTGATCTTGGGTCTGTTTATGGAAAACAGTGGCGTAAATGGAAAACGTCACGCAATGAAACAATCGATCAAGTACAGGAAGTGATTGAATCCATTCGTCATAACCCTAACTCCAGAAGGCATATTGTGTCGGCATGGAATCCAGAGGATCTTCCGGAAATGGCATTGCCACCTTGCCACACCTTATTTCAATTTTATGTTGCAGATGGCAAGCTTTCTTGTCAGTTGTATCAGCGAAGTGCAGATGTTTTCCTTGGGGTGCCATTCAACATTGCAAGCTATGCTTTATTGACACATTTAATTGCACATGAATGTAACTTAGAAGTTGGGGAGTTTGTACACACACTTGGAGACGCACATATCTATTCAAACCATGTTGAACAAGTTCAAACACAGCTTAAGCGTGAGGTACGTGCCTTTCCTAGCTTAAAGATAAATCAGGAAAAATCATCTATTTTTGATTTTGAACTTACAGATTTTGAAATTGTAGATTACAATCCACATCCAAGTATTAAAGCACCAATCGCAGTTTAAGCAGTGGAGGGACAGAAATGATATCATTATTACTCGCAATGGATCGCAATCACGTTATTGGTCTAAACAATGAAATGCCATGGCATCTTCCAAAAGATTTACGTTTTTTTAAAGAAAAAACAACTGGTAATACGATTATTATGGGGAGAAAAACATACGATTCCATGGGAGGCGCGTTACCGAATCGTGAGAATGTCGTATTAACGAAGTCAAAAACTGATTTTCCGGAACATGTGAAGGTAATTGACCAGTTACAAACAGTAGTTGAATGGAATACGGACAATCCGGATAAAGAGTATTTCATTATTGGCGGCGGAAATATTTTTAATCAAGTAATTGATATAGCGGATCGAATGTATATTACTTGGATTGATGAAGAATTTGATGGGGATACCTTTTTCCCGAGCTTTTCAGAAGGTGAATGGGAATTAACAGCTAAAGTTAAAGGTGAGAGAAACGAAACGAATCCTTATGACTATTATTTTTTACAATATGATAGAAAATAGCAGCGCTTGTTTAATAGGGAATAAAGAGGTAAAATATAGATAGAATTTGCTGTATTCTAAAATCAGCTGATTTTATGAGTTAAATTTTAGCATAGAGAAGGTGTACACATGTTAGCAAATATCGGGGTGCCTGGGTTAATATTGATTGTTTTACTTGCATTGATTGTATTTGGTCCAAAGAAACTCCCGGAAATTGGTAAAGCTGCTGGACAGACGCTGCGTGAATTCAAAAACTCTACTCGCAATCTAACAGAAGATGCGAAAGGGGAAATAAACGAAGTAAAGGCAATTGTTCATGGTGACAGCAAAGAAACTAAATAAATTTCGGAGTGATACAAAATGTTAGGTAACATTGGGATTCCTGGTTTAATTCTAATACTTATTGTTGCATTAATCGTTTTTGGCCCGTCTAAATTACCTGAAATCGGCAAGGCTTTTGGAAACTCTCTACGGGAATTTAAGAATGCTACACAGGGCATCGTAAACGATAAAGAAAATAAAAGCGAAGATAAAAACAGTTAATAGATCGGTGATGGAGGTGTAGGGACTATTCCTTACATCTTCTTTTGTGCTAACTTAGGAAGCAATAAAATTTGAATGCTGTGGATAACATTGTTACCTAAACAGCCAAGTCCAGCTGCAGCGCTTAAGCGTTAGCGATACTTCCCTCACCTCATGACAGGATAAAGAAGACTTGCCGACTGGCTAATACAAGAGGCCTAGTCGCACGTATACCCTTGCGGTGAAAGCTGGCACCTGACTTTAGTAAAAGGATGGGCGATTAAAACCAGGCTACGCCTAACATGGGCATACCCTAAAGGGGTCTTTTTAGATGAACTTGACTCTCGCCCGTAGAGGCGAAAGTCATAGATCATCTTATACTTTGGAGTGAATCTCCTGCATAGGAATGTTCGATCCATCGAACCACGTCAAAGTTCGGGACGCAGTCCGTACGTCGCTAACCGGGCGTTTGCGCTTTTGTTCTATAGATGGTAGGGAGTGATTAGAATGACAGAAGACCAGCAACAAGTAAATAACGATAAGGATATGAATTTAGTTGGCCATTTATCCGAATTAAGAAACAGACTCATTATAACAGCAGTTTTCTTTATTGTTTTTTTTATTGTTGGGTTTATATTTGTAGAAGATATTTATTCTTTTTTTCGTAAAGATATAGACTTAGAATTAACCGTAATAAGTCCAACTGAAATTATTTGGATTTATTTTTCGATGGCAGGATTAGTAGCAATCATTGGTACGATTCCAGTTCTATCCTATGAAATTTGGGCATTTATTAAACCTGGATTGACGCCGTATGAGCGAAAAGCATCTTTATCCTATATTCCAGCTCTATTTTTACTATTTATTGGTGGATTAGTATTCGGCTATATCGTATTTGTTAAATTGATTATGCCGTTTTTACTTTCATTAAACGATGGTATGTTTAATGTCATGTTTACAGTGGATCGCTATTTCAAATTTTTATTACGGGTAACCTTGCCGTTTGCGTTGCTATTTGAATTACCACTCATTACAATGTTCTTAACGACTTTAGGAGTAATTACTCCTGATTTCCTATCTAAAAACAGAAAATATGCCTATTTTATTTTAATTGTAATTGGTGTATTAATTACACCACCAGATTTTGTTTTACAACTTGTAGTGGCTATTCCGTTAATAATTCTATATGAAATCAGTATCTATATGTCTCGAATCGTTTACCGAAAGAAGCTGCGGAAAAATGAAGCCTTTATGCAAGAAAACAACATTTCGTAATGGGGGATTAGATGCGTTCTTTTTATCATTTCTTATTGACTTATCGTGGTAAAACAAGACCTGATGAAAAATCAAGACTTGCAGACTGGGCATTTAAAGATCATAATTTTCCTAAACAAGCAACGGATTATAATGATGTAAGTGATTATTTAGAATGGAACAGCCCCTTTCCAAATGCAGTAAATGTTTTTGATGAATTGTGGGAGATCTATCAATCCGATTAAAAAAGACCAAACTTCTCGCTTAACCAACCCCCTAGAAATGTATCTAGGGGGTTAGTTAAATTCTAAAATTAAACAAACGTTTGATCAATTATCAGAAATCCCATGTATGTTAAGTGTGGCATTAATATTACAAATTACGACTTATTTTTTGATTTAGAATGAGAGATCGTGTAGTATTTGTTGATTCCTGCGGTTTCCCAGGAAATATTTCCTCACCTATTTATTTGCCTACACATATTAATGCAAATAAACGTAAACTAATCATAGAGGATTTTATGTTGAAAGGGGATATCCTATGTTACTTCCATCCAGGCAACAAAGACAACGACAGTTCTATCCTTCCACAATGAACAGATCAATGCAGCGTAGCATACAACCTAGCCAATTGAAGACAACTAAAGTAGGAGGAAAAGGAGTTATGAGCGGTCTTTCAAAGACACTCGACGGGGTGCAGCAGGTACTAAACATGGTTCAAACAGGAGCTCCGATTGTGAAAGAATACGGACCAATGATAAAAAATCTACCTGCAATGTATCGAATGATAAAGGTTTTTAAAGAAATAGAAAAAAGTGATGATAAAGAAGAAGTCACTGAGACGCATGAAAGTAAACCATCTGAATCACAAGAAAGTGCGGCTGCATCAAGAACAAAACGGTCATCTACAATCAATGTTCCAAAACCCAGATTGTATATATAACATTTTAAGTCGCCCCACTTGATTTTTCTCTATAAAAAGGGAAAAATAAAGATAAGCCATTGGATTACTTTAAGTTAATCTGATAAAGATGATAATTTTCATATGAGTATATATAGTTTGATAAGAGCAATTCAATTTATACTGGAGGTATTTACATGTCTACAAATTTAAAGTTAGCAACATTTGCAGGTGGGTGTTTCTGGTGCATGGTCGAACCCTTTGATCAACGTCCTGGAATTGAAAGCATCGTTTCTGGTTATACTGGAGGGCATGTTGAAAATCCAACATATGAACAGGTTTGCACAAATACCACAGGACATGTGGAAGCAGTGCAAATAACATTTAATCCAAATTATATGTCTTATGAGGAACTAGTAAACACTTTCTGGCAGCAAATCGATCCAACAGATGCAGGGGGACAATTTAATGATAGGGGAGAGTCCTATCAAACAGCAATCTTCTATCATGATGAATCACAAAAGCAGATTGCCGAGAAATCAAAGCAAAAATTGGAAGCAAGTGGGAAATTCTCTAAACCGATTGCTACACAAATTCTTCCTGCTAAACCCTTCTACCGTGCGGAAGACAGTCACCAGGATTATTATAAAAAGCAATCGTTCCATTACCGGCTATATAAAAAAGGATCAGGTAGGGAAGATTTTATTAAGGATAATTGGCAAGAGAAGTATGATAAAGCAGCGTTAAAGAAAAAGTTAACACCAATCCAGTATCATGTAACACAAGAGAATGGGACTGAGCGTCCTTTTCAGAATGAGTATTGGGATAATAACAAGGAAGGCATTTATGTTGATGTTGTGTCTGGAAAAGCCCTTTTTTCCTCACAAGATCAATATGATGCTGGCTGTGGTTGGCCAAGCTTTACGAAGCCGATTGACGCATATCAACTAAAAGAAAACATGGATACTACTCATGGGATGATACGAACAGAAGTTAAAAGTAATAGTTCAAACTCTCATTTAGGACATGTATTTGAAGATGGACCAGTGGAGGCTGGTGGGTTACGTTATTGTATGAATTCTGCTGCAATGCGCTTTATCCCGAAAGAAAAAATGGCTGATGAAGGGTACGGGGAATACCTACATTTATTTAATTAACGGTAATATTATTATGTAAACCAGAAAGAAGGAATAAAAAATGATTCACTTAAATTGGGGAAATAGAGAAACACTAAAAAAAATTGAATGTGTTCATGCAGATGCTAAGAAATTTATTGTTCATCATAAGCTTACACCAGGAAAAATCTATGATGTAAAAAATGAATCGGATGAATTTTACTTTATCATTGATAATAGTAACCGGATGGCAGGATTTAGGAAAGATTATTTTAAAGAAGTGAAGAATTAAAAAAATAACAGGAGCAATCCTGTTATTTTTTATTCCTGCCAGGAAACTATATAGTTTGTATGCAGTGGATAACTTCATCTCGGAGCGACCACGACCAGTCACACCTCGCTATGCAGGTGCTTTTGCTTTTGTTCATTATATTTTCATTAAATTTTAGAATATATTGTTTTCTATTCCAACATTTGATGCTATAATTTATCTACTCATTTACAACTTATCCAACTGTAGACTTAGTAGAGAACCATCCAAACTGGAGGGATGATCGAACATGAAAAAAATTTATTTTGTCAGACATTGTTCCGCTCACGGTCAACACAGGGATTCTCCGTTAACAAAAGACGGAATTAAACAAGCAAGAGAGCTAGCCGAATATTTTAATGAGCTGCCGATAACGTTTGATCTAATTCTTTCAAGTCCTTACTTAAGAGCGATTGAAAGTATTAAGCCATATGCAGAATTAACAGATTCAACGATTCAAATTGACGAACGTTTAAAAGAGCGTATTCTTAGTGAAGAGCCGGTTGAAGACTGGATGGATGGACTGGAACGATCCTTTTTGGATGAACATTTTTCGTTGCCAGGTGGAGAGTCTGCACGAGATCTATTGCATCGATGTAATGGGGTTTTAAATCCTCTTTATAATGACTCTTCTATTAAACATGCTATTATAGTCAGTCATGGAAATTTATTATCCCATGTTTTTCATCAATTTGATAAACGCTTTGGCTTTAATCAATGGAAAGAATTAAGAAATCCAGATATCTATCTGTTGCAGTTTGATGATACTGACAGTATGTTGGAATGTGTCTGGAGACCAAATGAATTGTAAGAGGTTGTTCAAAAAAATGACACATCGAGAACAGAGGACGTTCGATTAGCTACCGACACGTCCTGCTTTAGGTCCTTTTCATCTTGAACAAGAATTATAAGTATAAATTTGCTAACATTATTCCTAAGCTGTCTTCATAAATTTCCTGAAATTGCTCGATCGGCAGGGGGTTGACACCTTCTCCAAGTTCTACTGTAAAGCCAGGTCTTCGAAATTCTTGAATAAACCAATCCTTATATCCTGCATAACTATCAACATATTGAATAGGTGTATAGCCACTGACTCTTTCATACTCATTTACAATTTCTGCGGATTCAGGTGGCTCTAATCCTTCAAATCCCCAAAAAATAACTTTTCCTTGAGTATGAAAAGCGTTCATCCTTCTAAAGTTTCTTTCTTCAGCTAAATTTGCCATTGCAATTGCTTCTGGTTCTGTTAATGGAGCAGTTCCTGGAAAATCTCTAGGTTGTGGAATTGTTGGTTTTCTATCTGCTTCAATTTCCCATAAAGCAGGAAATTGATTATTTAAATCAACGCCATTAATATTTGCCTTCCAACCTGAAAAATCTTGACTTTGCTGATTAATAGCTAAAACAGAATTACTATAGTCACCAGCTGCAGATGCTCCCTGTATTACGAGATTTACTCCATCCGGATTAACCATCGGCACAGCTGAAAATAGCGTTGCTTGGTACATTGGTAACGTTGCAAGGTCATTGATAGGCAGTCCATTTGTAAGCGATAAAGCATACTCATTAATAAATCGCATGATAATCGGAGTAGTAATCCATTCATTTGCATGAAATGATCCATTTAGGTGAACTTCAGTTGGTCCAGCACCAATTTGCAGTTCCGTAATATCTTTGCCCATTACAGAACTACCGATAGATCTTTTCATAATAAATGGATAAATGGAAAGCAGCTCATTTATATCTGTTACCATTCTTTCATACGTATAATTTGCTATATCATCAATTACAAATTCAGTAACTCTCCGAGGCAGATAAATGGTCTGGCCAACCTGAAGCTGTGAAGAATCAATTGTCGAATTCATTAATTCTATCAAATCTAATGGTATATTATTTTCGATTGCTAGTCTCCAAAATGAATCATTCGGTTCAATTGTATAATTTTCTCGTAAATAGCCTGGTATTTTAATTTCTTGCCCAACTTGAATTTGTAACGCATTTATCCCGGGATTTGAGGTTTCGATTAAGATTACTGGGATGTTAAATAACTGGCTATAATACCAAAGCGAATCACCTAAACGTACAGTAATTTTCATTATCATTCTCCCTTTCAACATGAATATTACATCATATGTTTATTGAAAAGAATGATGAATCTTTTATTTTTTTAAGATAATACGCTATAATAGGTAAACATACATGTAATAATACATCATTGTGTACGAAGGAGGAGATTTGTTTGGCTTTTGTAATTACATCACCTTGTAAAGCAGAAAAAGCAGGAGAATGTGTAGAAGTATGTCCTGTTGATTGTATAGAAGAAGGCAAAGATATGTTTTACATTGATCCTGACATTTGTATTGATTGCGGAGCATGTGAGGCAGTTTGTCCGGTAGAAGCAATTTTTATCGAAGACGAGGTCCCAGAAGAGGAAACACCTTATATTGCATTAAACCGTGCATTCTTTGAAGACAGATAACAAATCAGTAAGCCGCATACCACCATGGTTGCGGCTTTTTTTCTTGATGAAGCTAACTATACTAACAATCTGTTTCTTATCGTAGGATTTTTATATGCGTTTTGTAAGTCGTACATAAATTTCCCTGTATTGGTAATAATGATTCTATCTAAATAGATAGGAGAGAGGCAGATTGGCTAAACCAACATTACCACAATTTCCTGAACCTATATGGCGTGAAAATCTATCATTACCGAAATTCTCTACCTTAAATGAATCCATTAAAACAGATGTAGCCATTATTGGAGGTGGCATTACAGGAATAACTGCAGCGTATTTACTATCGAAACAGAATCTTAAGGTAGCATTACTTGATGCAGGCTCCATTTTAAATGGAACTACAGGCCATACTACCGCGAAAATAACAGCACAGCATGGCCTGATTTACGATGAATTAATTCACCATTTTGGTTTGGAAAAAGCATCCCTGTATTATCAGGCTGCTGAAGAAGCGAAACAGTTTATTGAAGACATAATAAGTAAGAAGGGGATTGAATGCAGCCTCACCACAGAGGATGCTTATCTTTACACAAACAATGACACATATTTGGAAAAAATAGAGAAGGAAAAAGAAGCATATGACAAATTAAAAATAACTAATAAATTAGTCGAAAGCATACCACTTAATATTCCAGTAAAAGCGGCTCTTGTTATGCAGGCACAAGCACAATTTCATCCATTAAACTATCTGAAAGCATTAGTGGAAGAGAGCTTACAAAAGTCTGTAACTGTTTATGAAAATACAACAGCTGTAGATATTGAATATAATAAGCATCCTAGTGTCATAACAAGGGATGGACATCGAGTAACATGTCGATATGTAATTGTAGCTTCTCATTTCCCTTTCTATGACCGGGAAAGCTTTTATTTTACTCGCATGTTTTCTGAAAGATCATATCTTATCGCAGGAAAGTCACCAAATGATTTTCCAGGAGGAATGTATATTAGTGCGGAATCACCAACACGCTCCATTAGATCTGTAAAGTTGCATGATGATAAGGAGTTTGTGCTCATTGGTGGAGAAAATCATAAAACAGGTCAAGGCGACTCTACGATTGCGCATTATGAAGCCTTGCAGAAATTTGCTAACGTACACTTTCAAGTCGAAAAAATTGACTATAGGTGGTCAGCACAAGACTTAACAACCTTGGATAAAGTGCCATATATCGGACCAACGATGAAAGACGAGGATGCAGTACTTGTTGCTACAGGCTATCGTAAATGGGGGATGACGAATGGAACAATTGCAGCTAAGATACTGTCAGATACCATCTTGCGTAAAGAAAATCCATATGCAGATCTATTTAAACCATCAAGATTTCAAGCTGATCCTTCGGTAAAGAAATTTATGGAGGTAAATGCCGATGTAGCGAAACATTTGTTAAAAGGAAAACTAGAATTTACAAAGGATACGGTTAAAGACCTTAAGGCCGATGACGCAACAGTTACCAGGATCGACGGTAATCGAGTTGGTGTTTATAAAGATAAAGATAGTAAACTCCATATGGTGGATACAACTTGTACACATTTAGGGTGTGAAGTAGAGTGGAACTCCGGTGAACGTTCATGGGATTGCCCTTGCCACGGATCTCGATTTTCTTATACAGGCGAGGTTTTAGATGGACCTGCTAAAAAGCCTTTAAAACGAATTAAAAATTAATTTAAAAACATGGTCCTATTGAACAGGACCATGTTTTTAATTGGAATTTAACTATAATGGTAATTTTTAATAAAGTGGACAAATTCTTTTTCTATCGGAAGTCCAGGCTTACAAATGATGTACATACTGGATGAAGGGACGTCTATAAAATCAATTGGAACTTCTAAAATTCTTCCTTCCATCAGTTCGCGTTTGATTATTGATTTTGGCAAAAAGCTAATACCAATGCCTTCCATTACAAAACGCTTTGTAGCATGTGTTTGATTTACTTTCATCATCCGTAAAGCAGGGATGAGCTGCTTGAGTTGTTCTTTTAGATTGCTCCAATAACTTGGATGATTATCTGTAAATAAAATATGATTCTCTAATAATTCTTTCGCATCGATAACAGGACCAATTTCCAAATCATATCCATCATGATTACAAACAAGGCTAACGGGTTCTTCGTGGAATTTTATTGACTTTACGTTTGATAACCCGGGAATACAGGATAAGCCAATATCAACTTCTCCATTTTCGATTAAAGAAGAAATTTCAATTGATTCAACAACTTGAATCGATACTTCAACATATGGATTTTCATCTATATATGTTCGTAATATACTTGGTAAAATAGTCTCTGTGAACATGGGAGAAATAGCAATACGAATCGTTCGTTGATATCCTTGTTTATATCGATTGATAGCTTCCAAGCTTTTATCCATTTGAGAAAGGATCTCCTGTGCCTCCTGATAAAAAAATCTTCCGAACTCAGTTAGCTGTACATTTCTACCGTGTTTTATAAAGAGCCTCTCACCAAGTTCTTTTTCTAATAGTTTCATTTTCGATGTGATTGCAGGCTGGGTCATAAATAATTTTTCTGCGACAATTCTAAAATTTTCAACCTCTGCAGCCATTAAAAATGTTTGTAAGGTTCTTTGGTCGATTATAATCACCTCATTGATAAAACTTATTTATTATTATACTAAAAAATTAAAAATTTTAATAATGATTCGGTTCATTTATAATTACAAGAGAAAGGGGAGGATTACGTGTATTATCCAGGTTTAAAAGGAGTTACAGCTGTTGAAACAAAATTAAGTGATATTGATGGAGCAAATGGTCATTTAACGTATAGAGGGATTTCAGTACAAAAATTGGTAGAAAATTATTCCTTTGAGGAAATAGCATATTACTTGCTGCATGGAGTTTTTCCAAATCCAAATCAATTGCAGCTGTTCCAAACAGCTTTACGTGGGAACAGGGAATTACCTCCTTATATTAGGAACATATTATCCAACATTCCTATAGAGCAATCGATAATGGATGCTTTACGTACAACGATTTCAGCACTTTCAGCAAAAGAAGAAGCAGAAGATACGGCCATACAATTAATCGCTATTATTCCAACCATTATCGCGAACCGTTACCGGGTAATGAAAAAAATAGGTGTAATTGAACCTAATCCAAGATTAAATCATGTAGAGAACTTTATTTATATGTTAACAGGTGAAACGAATACAGCTAACGCAAGAATACTTGAAGCGTATTTAATTATGACAATGGAGCACGGATTAAATGCATCGACGTTTGCAGCTAGAGTGACAATTTCAACAGAAAGTGATCTCGTTTCAGCAATCACAAGTGCCATTGGAACGATGAAAGGACCATTACATGGCGGAGCACCATCTGGAGTAATAGATTTATTAGAGGAAATCGCGACAAAGGATCAAATAAGTGAAGTAATTCACAATAAAATAAAAAATAAAGAGAGAATTATGGGATTTGGTCACAGGGTTTACAAGACTGTAGATCCACGCGCCGAAGCATTAAAGCAAATCATTTACAAACTGGAATCGTCACCAGAATGGATTGAATTAGCAGTTGAGACTGAAAAAGTAACGATTGATATATTAAATGAACTGAAACCAAATCAAAAGCTATATACGAATGTAGAATATTATGCTGCAGCAATTATGAAATCACTGGAATTAGATCCAGAATTATTTACAGCTATATTTAGTTCAAGCCGAATCGTTGGTTGGTGTGCACATGCAATTGAACAGAAAAATAACAATGTAATTTTTAGACCAAATGCAACATACGTAGGAAATTAAATAAAAAATTACGCTATGAATATATTTTATAGCGTAATTTTTTATTTTATCTCAATATCACAAGTATACTTATATTATGAGATGGGAATTTCGATTTTCTAGTTTACTTCCTATAATATATATTATGTAAACTAGGAAAAATTTATAGAAAAGAGGTTGTTTACTACAACCTTTTAATTGATAAAATGTAAACTATACCCTCTATCACGTCATTTATGAATAGATTATTCTCTTTGGAAATTTTTTTATATTAGTTAACAACTCTTTTTTATCATAAGTCGTTTTAAATTGAATCCGATCATCCGGTCTTGTTTGGCTATTAAAAGATATTTCATTTTGTGCTAATAAATTTTTCAGTCCAATTTCAATTAAATGATTGAGATGCATTCTCTGTTTTTAGCAATCATTTGAAATAAACTAATGTTCTACTACTAATATTTGCGGAAAGATATTCTTCCATTTTTCAAATCATCATTGTTAATATGCGTATAAATTTTACGTAATAATATAATTAAATGGTATTTTTACATGAATTATCTGTTCAAAGATATAAAAATCAAAATTATTAAGACAAGAAACTCTAAACTCCCCTCTTCTACAACTTTTAAGACATGAAAGTCTAAACGAAAAATTTGCTCATCATTATTTACTCGTTTAAAATAAATCTAATTCTTCTCGAATAGCTTCTATATCATATATTGTCTCCAAGAAACTTAATTGATACGGTTCATTGGCCTTGTCTGAATTACCTGCTTCTCTTAAATTTATCAAGAATACATTGTTGTTTTTTGTAAATGTCTCTGCAAAATAATCCCCTGTGTGATTAAATTCTGAATAATGATGAGTGACACAAAATGGGTCTCCTGTACCCTTTACAAATATTTCAAAAACACCACGTGATGTTTTTAAGTAAAGTTCTTTCCCAAATCCCCATCAAAATCTTCCTATCTTATAAAACAATCCTGCTTCGTTAGCTGAATTACACTTCTTTACAATTTTATCAAAACGTGTTGAAACATTTTATAATGTAGTTAATCAACCTGGAGAATAAATAATGGAGAGAAAAATCATGCAAAAAAGGTACCCGTGAAGGACCTTCTTCCATACTATATAGCAAAAGCCCATAATTATAAAATGCAGGAGCTTGTCTTTTATGCTATCAATAATCAAGGGAGATGTATATAGAGTGTTACCCCCTTCAACTATACTAACGAAGACAATTATCGAGGAGGATAATCAGTCTATCCCCGAATGGTTTAAAAAAGAATATGCCCATTGGAAAGAAGTGGTTTCTGACAGAGAATTTCCTTGCCCATTTGGAACAGTTGCTGAAATAAAGGGACATTTAAGGTATTTTTATGTTGAAAATGATAATTTTCATTCTTTGCCCCATGTCCTCAGGGAATTTCTCGATCTATCGAGAAGAACTAGGACTAGGCATGCCTTTGTTATTTTTATAAAACCAGAAATTCCAGAAAAACCTTTTGCTTATTATGAATCTTATTTTTGGGATATTATAAATTATTTACATGTGAATGATGAGATGGAATGGTGTGAAGATATCTCAATATATCCGGATGACGCCAATTGGGAATTTTGTTTTGATGGAGAACCAATTTTTGTTTCTGCCAACATGCCTGGGTATAAACACAGGATTACGAGAAACATTGGAAACAGCCTTATCTTAATCTTCCAACCGAGAAGAATTTTTAATGATATCTCTTACAAAACAAATCGTGGTAAAAATGCTATCAATTTAATTAGGTCAAGGGTGGAATCTATTGAAAAACTCCCTTTTCATCCAGATTTAGGAGAATACGGCAATGAAGGTTACAGAGAATGGAAACAGTATATTATTACAGATGGCATAGAACCAAGAAGCGGCCAATGCCCTTTTCGTTCAAATGAAATCAGGAATGAAAAAAAGTAATCACCTTGTTGCTTTGCATTGCACTGGTTTTCTTAGGAGGTGGTCTAATGAACCACCTCTTATCTTTATCTACACAACCAAATTCAGCCGATATATCTGCAAAAAAGCCCCCTTTGATTTCTGGGCCTATGTTATATTGTCTAAATTTATTTATAAAATTTTTCTGTATCTGGAATACGATTTTTCAGATTGATTACTTCCTACTTTTCCACATTCTTTATCCATTCAATTTGACCCATTTCACCTGTTTGTGATGCTTTTGTTTTATTGCCGATTTTGTATGAATTTTGTGAGCGTGACGCAAAATGGCTCCTGTTAAATTTCATACCAACATGCAGAAATTAGATATAGCTTTTGCTTATGTATTTCTAGTTCACTGATTATAATATCCAACATTTATTTCTGAATCTTGGGGATTATATAGAATGCGTGTGAAGGAGGATCAACATGGCAGGGTCAAAAATAGATGAGAAACATATGAAATGGTGGCAATTATCTTTATTTGGCGTGGGTTGTACGATTGGTACCGGCTTTTTTTTAGGTTCAAGTATCGGTATCGGGCAAGGTGGACCATCTATCGTCATAGCATATGTTTTGGCTGGAATCACAACATATATTGTTTTCGATGCGTTAGCCAAATTAACGGCAAGCCATCCTGAAAAGGGAGCATTCCGTTCCTATGCCAAACAAGCCTATGGACCTTGGGCCGGGTTTAGTATCGGATGGATGTATTGGTTTGCAGAAATATTAATAATGGGAAGTCAGCTTACTGCGCTGTCAATTTTTTCTCGCTTTTGGTTTCCTAATATCCCTTTATGGTTATTTGCAATCGGATATGCGATTCTGGGACTTTTTGTATTGCTCGTCGGCGCAAAGAAGTTAACGAGTATTGAAAATATATTTGCCGTCATAAAACTTGCTGCAATTCTCATGTTTATCATCATAGCCGGGTCATTTGTTTTTGGTATGTTTGATGGTGTAGAAAAATTACATATACCCAGTAGCATGGACGAGCTTTTTCCGACTGGATTCGCGGGATTTTGGGCAAGTCTGATTTTTGCCTTCTATGCATTCGGAGGTATTGAGGTAATGGGTCTTATGGCCGTACAACTGAAGCAACCTAAAGAAGCCCCAAAATCAGGCAAAGTAATGATATTATCACTAGTAACTATTTATACGATAGGATTGGCTTTGGCATTAGTTTTAGTGCCATGGGACGTTTTTAATACGAAGGAAAGTCCATTTATCGTTGCCCTTGAGGACTTTGATTTAGGATTTGTTCCACATATTTTCAATGGTGCATTGATTATTGCTGGTTTCTCCACCATGGTTGGATCTTTCTACGGTGTAACTACGATTCTCGTTTCATTAGCCCAAGATGGAGATGCACCTTCCTTTTTTGCAAAAGATGGGAAGTTGGCTGTACCGTTTCCTGCCTTAGGTTTACTTATTTTAGGGATTGCCGGGTCCATCGTGCTATCCCTGGCGCTTCCAGACAAAATATATACCTATATAACAACAGGTGCAGGTTTAATGCTCCTATACAACTGGTTATTCATCATCTTATCCGCCAGAAAATTACAGAAGGATAAACTAAAAAACCGAATTAAATACTACGTTGGGATTATGTTGCTAATTGCAGGTATTAGTGGTACATTGATCGATAAAACTAATCGGCCTGGCCTTTTTATCAGTCTAGGAATTGTCGGTCTAATAGGGGTTTTTGCATTTTTTGTGAATAGAAAAAGAAAGATTAAGGACCGCTAATGCTGGATTAATAATAAAATCCCTTGCCATCCAAAGAATAGCCCGAAGCCAATGAGTGCCAAACCGGAAATAAACGCGATGCCAGTAAGTATGCGTTCATTTAGTAGTTTTCGGAAACTACTTGAAACTGCAGCCATGATAAAGTCCCAGGTCAATAAACCGATAAAGATTGCACAACTATATAGAATTAAGGTTTGCGTTCCATAGCTTGATGCAGTTTTTGCAAGTACGGAACCATAAATACCTAACCAAAACAGAATAGTTAACGGATTTGAAATTGACATGATAAACCCTGCGAAAAAGGATTTATATAAGGGTTCTGCAGTCCTTTCATGACTTGCTTTTAATTCCTTGGCACTTATCATGCTCTCGAGTCCTGTGTAAATTAAAACAAATCCACCAAATAACCATAAGAATGTTTTTATAAATGGTGTGTCAACGATATGGACTACCCCCATATACACGATTAGCATATAAAATGCATCAGCTGTTACTGCTCCAAGTCCAACAAACCAAGCATGAAAAAAACCGCCTTTAATTCCCCGATCCATTTGAGCTGCGTTTACTGGTCCGATTGGTGCTGCAAGTGATAAGCCTAAAAGAATATAACTAAAAAAGACACCCAAAGTAAACACTCCTTCAATGACTGCAATGTAATTATTTATTTATATTCATAAAGGAGGGCATGTACAACTAGAAAGGAGGGGAATATTTATTACTTGTGTATTTCCTGAATACTCATGAACTAAGGGATTAGAGGAATTAAATTTCTTTTAATACTGTGGTAATTAGATAATTTATCTATTATGTTACAGAAACCATCAGATAAGGGAGATTTAGTAATTTTATTCATGTGATACCCTTCTTGATTATAATTTGGCATAATAAGGTAAAGTGTCTCTGAGTCTATTATTTAATATGATGAATTTTATTCAGGTGAATTGTTAATATGATAATAAACTTGTCATATAGGGAACGGTAGTCTGTTAATGATTGCATCGTATCAGTCTAAATCATCTAACTTCTATAAAGTTTGACTATTTCATCTAACATTTGTTATATTCGATTATATAATCAAACTACCCTGCTCTTTGGATAAGAAAGGAGCTGTTTATACATGGCAAATGAAGTCTCTGTCTTTATTATGGACGTAAGTAATTCATCTAAAGAAAATATCGGAAATGAATTAAGTGAATATCTAGAGCAATTAAAAAGTAGGATTGCTGAGTGGACACAACCTGTTGGCTTGACAAAGGTTAGTCACCGTGCTGGTGATGAATTGGTGGTTATAAGCAGTGGTTATGCATCGGCATATACACTTGCTTTCTATATAAGCCGTATCTGGAAGTTCACAGATCACAAGCCTTATTTTGGTTTATCCTTTGGTAATATCCAAGAGGATTTAAGCACAATAAACATAGAAACATGGATTCATCCATTAATGAAACAAGCGAGAAATGCTAATGATTACCTGAAAAAGCAACAGAACAGATTGCTATTTCGATTTGCATTACCTCGTTTATCAGATAAACAAGGCTTCACCGTTTTCAGCAAACAGTTCGAAACGTTAATAAATACAAGTTTAACTCTCAAGCAAGTTCAAATAAACGAACAAACCAATATACAATCTCGAGTATGTTCTTTATATTTAATGCTCGGTCAACAAAATAAAGTAAGCAAATATCTCGGTAGAACAACAGGTACTATCTCCCATCATATGAAACAGGGTAAAACGCAAGTCATCTTGCACGCATTTAATGACATTGTTAGGGTGCTGGATTTATTAGGTACGCAGAATGAGCAACGTTTAACAGATAAGCTGCAAACAACCATTCGAAACAATATTATGAACCATATAAACGATTACTTTCCGAGAGAAAGGAGATTATAATGCCTGTACTATTGCTGCTCCTGGCGCATTTGGTAGCTGACTTTTGGCTTCAAACAGATCTAATGGTGAAAAATAAAATAAAACATTTAAAAAAACATCTGCTTCATCATCTGCTGACAACTGGAATCGCACTTGTCGTTATATGGGGTTATCACTTCGCGTTTCAACATATTATCAAGTATTTTATTCTGCCATTTATTTTTATTATTATCACGCATCTTTTAATTGATTTATTAAAAATAAAATTAATAGACTCCATTCCAAAAAGTGCAACAGATAATATGAAAAAACTCGGATACTTTCTTTTAGACCAGGCACTACATGTCATAATGATAATCATATCCTGTATTCTTTTCTTTCATATGAAGGCCCCAGAATTAGCGGCGAGTCTTTTAAACTTGAATGGAACAAGTAGTTTAAGCTTGCCCAACATAGTATTATTTATGATTATCATTTATATTTTGGCAACAACTGTTAGTGGTCATATCGTTAAATATATCATTGGTTCGCTGCCATCAGAACTTGCAAACTTTGAAGGTGAACTGACATTAAAAAATCAATTGAGTGCTGGACAAGAAAATAATCGACCGAAGACAGAAAATAGTTTTACAGAGGAATATCATTACTTTACATACTCCTCCCCACTTCGTTCGCGTGGAAAACTCATTGGCTATATAGAAAGATTGCTTGTTATTACATTAACAGTGATTGGTGCATACCCGTCGATAGCTTTTATTATTGCTGCAAAGTCGATTGCCCGATTCAAACAGTTAGATGATCGAAACTGGGCGGAATATTTCTTGTTAGGTACACTATCTTCTATTTTTTTAGGACTGGTGCTCGGTCTAGTTGTACAGAGAATTATTATGTAAAAGATAAGGAGCCATTAACGAATGGCTCCACTTTCAGTTAAACATTTGAGATCATATGCTGCAATACTTTATTATGTTCTTCAATTTTCCAAAGCGTTTCAATTCCTAGCTGGAGGATCAGAACCAAAAATAAAATGAATATAACCAGGAAAATAAGATTTGCTCGATAAGAAAGTATGGCTCTTTTCTTTTATTCATACTCCTCCCCTACCTATCAAAACAACGGAGCTCATTTATATTCATTTCTAATCATTTTGGATCGTTTCAAAGATATGTTTTACTTTCGGGATCACATAACCACTGCCACCCCTTCCTTTGACATCCTCAACCATCATCGTTAGCAATAACGGAGAATCCTCCTCTGTCGTAAAACCGATGAACCAGCCATTCTCTGACCCGCTTTCATCACCTTTACTTGCTTTAATTTCTGCAGTACCAGATTTACCGCCGATTGTCATACCAGGGATACGGGCACGATACCCTGTCCCATCTGGATCTTGCACAACTTGAATTAAACTTTCCTTTATAAGCTCGGCTATACCGGCTTCAATCAGACTCTTTTTCCAAACAGTACGTTCTTCTGACTCAAGCAAATGTGGATATAATAAGTCACCTTGGTTTAAATAAGGTGTATAGGTTAGAGCAAGATGAAGTGGGCTCATCATGATTTCCCCTTGGCCATATGCTGAATCTGCAAGCTGTACTTCACGATCAATCCCATTATTAGAAAGGGTTGATGGCGCAATTGGAAATGGAATTGGCAGCTTTTCATCGAAACCAAATTTATATACTTCATTTGAAAATGAATCTATTCCCATTTCAAGTGCTTCTTGAGCAAAGTAAATATTGTCGGAATAAACAATTGCATCACGCAACGTTACTAATTTTTTATCGTGAACACGTGTAACATAATAGTCACCCCATGAATCATCCTTCTTCCAATGCTTACCTACAATTTTTCGAACTTCTTCCTGACTTGTAACACCAGTCTTTAATCCTACTGCAGCTGTAGTCGTCTTAAAGACAGACCCGGGAGAATAACGATTCGTAAAACGATTCAGAAATGGTTTGTTGGGATCTTCACTCCATTGCTTCCATTGCTCATCTGACAAACCTCTAACAAAAGTGTTCGGATCAAATGAAGGCGTACTGACTAAGGATAATATGGCACCTGTTTTAGGATCCAGTGCTACAGCCGCACCCGCGTCTTCCTTCAACTGTTCAAAAATTTCAAACTGCAGGGCTGCATCAATTGTTAATTCAATATTCTCTCCAGGGATTGCCTCTTCTTTAGCAAGAGTTTCTTTAAAACTTCCATCCGAACGCTTGATATAGATATGTCCTCCGTCTTTTCCTCTCAATCTATCTTCAAAAACTTTTTCCAGTCCACTATTCCCAACAACGTCTCCTGAAGCATATCCTTCTTGTTCTAATTCGCTTAGTTGATCAGCGGTAATTTCCCGAACATATCCAGTTATGTGGGCCGCTGATTCTCCAAATGGATATGTGCGAACTGTCTTTTCTTGTATTTTCACCCCGGGAATTTCTAAAAATGCATCCAGATTTGTTTCTCCCATCGGCAGCGTAACTAGTGGCACAAATACATCAGGCTCAACCCATTCTGCCTCTAGCTTGTGCTCTATCTCATCAATCGAAATCCCTAACAGCTTAGCTATTTTTGCCTTGGATGTTTTAGGTTCATCACCAAGTTTACTTGGAACAATACCGATCACATCAGCATGGTCATTGATAGCCACGCCGCTGCCATTACGATCGCGAATTTCCCCTCTAGAAGCCTTTAGCGTTTGAACTCCCACTTTATCGCCATCTTCGAGTGAGGGAAAAATAAGAGATGGATTCCAATCAACAAACCATTCTTGCTCAGAATCCCCTTTTTCTTTAATTAAAGTCGCTTGATGTGTAAATTCAATAGGTCCAACGAATGTTTCCATTTTTACCTTATAATCATAGCTGACAGAGGATTTATCTTGCTGCTTTTTGGTGTTGTTTGAATCAACTTTTGTATCAACTTGCAACTTGTTCATTTCCATTCCTTCGTAAATATTTTCATACCTTTCCACAAATTCCTTCTGGCTGATTTCTGCTTTTGCTTCCTTAGAAAGACTTTGATACATTGCTGCAAAATTCATCTCCTGCCAATTGGAAAGATAGGCATTAAAAATTTCTTCTGGTGTTTCCTTATTGGAACAGCCTGTCACAAAGATGATGATTGTAAAAATCATCGTCAATCCCAGCCAGAAATGTTTCAACTTTTTCAATCCCTTCCATAACTCTTTGTTAAAAAGGTTATTTAAGCGCATCTACTGTAATTTCAGTTGCTTGCTTTATCAAATCATCATTATATTCTGCGTCTTCTGTATCACGGTTTGAAAGAATTGCGATGACAATGGGTTCTCGATCAGGCGGCCATACAATCCCAATATCATTTCGAGTTCCATATCCTCCTGCGCCGCTTTTATCACCAACTGTCCAATCTTCAGGAACCCCAGCACGGATTAAAGAATCACCCGTAGTATTCGTTTTGAGCCATTCCAATAGCATATCTTGCTTAGACTCAGATAGTAACTGATCATCAAGTGCGAAAGCTTGCAGGCTAGTAGCAAGTGCCTTAGGAGTACTTGTATCACGAACATCTCCTGGTTTTGCTTCGTTTAAATTTGTCTCTGTCCGATCCGAATTTATAACGTTATCCCCTATTTCCCTCATTGCTTTCTCAAGACCATCAGGACCACCTAATTCATTAAATAATAAATTACCAGCAGTATTATCGCTGTAACGAATAGCCGCTTCACTTATTTCCAATAAGTTCATACCAGTATCAACATGTTTCTCAGTGATTGGTGAATATGTTACCAAGTCATCTTCCGTATAAGTAACCGTTTCGTTTAATTCTTCAAAGGAGTTCTGCTTTAGCACCGCTCCTGCAGCTAATGGTTTAAATGTAGATGTATAGGCAAACCGTTCATCGGCTTGATAATCAATAATTTTTCCTGAACCAGTGTCAAGCGCGTAAACACCGAGCTTCGCATCAAACTCCTTTTCTAATCGGGCGAAATCATTGTCTATTGTCTGATTGGTTTCTTCGTTATTGGATTGAGACGTTGACTCGCTTGAATCCGTTTCTTTTGCACACCCAATCAGTGCAACCATTGCCATTAAGCAAATTGCTAGCATGAATTTGCTCTTCCCCATGCTGTAAACCATACTGAATCTCTTCTTCAAAATAAACCCTCCTTAAAATTCAACTTGTAGACTACAAGTGTAATACAATACTACATTTGTAGTCATTCTGTTGTCAATTATTTTTTTAATCCATTTTTTTACATTGATAATGCTAATTTGGAATGTTAGAATCATAATATTACATTTGTAATATTAACTTGGAACAGAGTGCGCTGAATTGTTGATAAAGTCATTCTGGGTAATCCCCTTCTTAGCTAAGTGTTAAAGTTTACCTTATATGTTTTAGCCCTAATGCTTGATAACTTACTGGATACGTCAGAATTGAGGTCGAAAGCTATGTTCTTTACTAATTTTGTAATAAGTTTTATCCTATCTACTTTTACAATTACAGTAATTATGCTGATTAAAAAGATATTCCAAAAGCAGCTATCAGCAAAATGGCATTATAATCTATGGTTTTTGTTATTATTCGCGTTAGCTATTCCATTTTTACCGCAAAATCTCATTACGTTTGATAGTCATTTTATTTCACTGGATTCCATTCAAGGTAATGCTACTAATCACGGCACTGATCTTGGAGAAGCGGAAGCTGAAAGCAAAAATTGGATGAATGATTTTTCTGTATCCGTCAATCGCTCAAGCCCTGATTTCTTAAACATCATCTTCGCTTATTTATGGATTGCTGGAATACTATTCATGGGCATCTTAACCATAAAATCCTGGTATAAGCTAAAGACTATTAAAAGCACAACACAATCCATTAAAAATAAAGAACTTCTAACGCTATTTGAGCAATGTAAGCAGCATTTAAATATATCTAAGCCTTTTTTTCTTAGAGAATCTTCATTAATCAAATCTCCGATGGCTTTTGGTTTGTTTAAGTCCTATATTGTATTACCAACCAATTTAGATAAATGGCTCTCTACGGAAGATATAAAATACATTCTTCTGCACGAATTAAATCATTTTAAAAACAAAGATGTCTTGACCAATTACTTCGTTATCCTTTTCCAAATCTTTTACTGGTACCATCCACTAGTTTGGTATGCCTTTAAAGAAATGAGATTGGATCGTGAGATTGCATGTGATATTGCTGTGTTAAATTCAATGGGCGAACACTATTCCGTAAATTACGGAAATACAATCTTAAATTTTGCCGAGAAAACTTCACACTTAAAAAATCTGGCTTTGGCAAATCACTTAAATGGATCAAAGAAGCAAATTAAAAAACGTATTATCAAAATTGCTGCATTTACAAGAGAGTCTAAACTGCTGAAACTAAAAAGTGTACTCATTTTTCTAATGGCTGGGATAATCATATCGTGTCAGTTGCCATTTGTTTCCGCTATGACAAGCAACGATGATCAATACGAATTTAATCACCAGCGTGTGACTTACGAGGATCTTAGTGCATATTTTGAGGATTATGAAGGCAGTTTTGTATTATATGATGCACAGGCTGACAGATATAGTATCTATAATGAAAATCAAAGTACATTAAGAGTTCCTCCAAATTCAACTTACAAAATTTATAGTGCATTGTTTGGTTTGCAGGCAAATGCCATAACAAGTGAAAATTCTACCATCAAATGGGATGGCCAGGACTATCCTTTTGATTCTTGGAATAAAGATCATAATTTATCTACAGCCATGTCAAACTCAGTAAACTGGTATTTTAGTGAGTTAGATAAAACAATGTCACTTGATGATATCCAAGAGAATTTAAAAGGAATCCATTACGGAAATTACGACGTATCTGGTGGCAGAGAACAATTCTGGATAGAATCATCCTTAAAAATATCTCCAGTTGAACAGGTTCAATTATTAACAGCATTTTATTTCAATGAATTTGGGTTTGATGAGAAGAATGTGCAAGCTGTTAAAGATTCGCTGCGAATAGAGGAATTAGACGACTTCTATTTATCCGGGAAAACTGGTACTGGTACGGTCAATGGTAAAAATATTAATGGTTGGTTTATCGGTTACGTAGAAAAAGGAGAAAATATATACTTTTTTGCTACAAATATACAAAACGAAACGGATGCGTCTGGAAGTGCAGCTGCAGATATTACATCATCAATTTTAAACGATAAAGGCATCTATTAAGAATCAATTACGATTTCACCTTTAATCAAAATACTTTACAACAAATATGATCGGGAGGTTAGTAGCAGTGTCTAAACATATACCTAATATCTCAGAAGCAGAATGGGAAGTCATGAACGTGCTCTGGGAGAGAGCACCGCAGACAGCGAATGAAGTGATAGCCTCTTTACAGGCAAAAACGGACTGGAAACCGAAAACTGTACGTACGCTTCTTGATCGTCTTGCGCAAAAAGAAGTGGTCGGTATTAATAAAAATCAAAGAATCTATACTTTTTATCCGATTTATTCTCAGGAAGAATGTCAGCGAGCTGAAGCACATTCTTTTATTAAGCGAATCTATGGCGGAACGGTAAAATCGATGCTCGTTCAGTTCATGGAACAAGAATCTTTGTCTGAAGAGGATATTAAAGAATTGAGGACTATTTTGAATAAAAATCAAAAAAAATAATGTTAAAATAGCTTCATTCTGTGAGGTGTCCCTAACAGAATGAAGCGCAAAGTTAAAGAATTTACTCGGTTTCCTGTACAGTTTCCAGGACTTTAAATGTATCAAGCCCCTTCGAATAGTTCAACTTGTGCATAAGACTAGTATCAATCTCTTGTAATATACCCGAGCCCGTAGATATTAACTATTCTCGTTCACAAGTATCGACCTAATGACCTTTTATTTATAGTAATTATTGATAACGAAGTATATAGACCCGAGGAATTTTATACTAAATCAGTTTAATTGATAATCACCTTGAATAATTGATAATAGCGTCATCAATAAATTCAATCATGTCATTGGAAATATAAGAAGATAATACTTAGGGCTCATTTAGGCGGTTGCAGCAACAATCAAAATTGGCAATATACATAATGCCGTATGCTTAACTTGGAAGACACAGCTGGTACAAAAATGGCAATGGAACCCCTCTATTATAGGGTTTTCTCCATTAAATCTTACCTGTTTAAAGAGTAAGATTTGGTGGTTTACTAGCCTAAGTTAATTCTCTGTAAACGCTATATTTGTAACATATGTGGGCTTGCTAGCTTATCTAATCTATTTATTATTTTGCGTTCTATATCCTGTTCGATGAATAATTGCTCTGATGCAAATGGTTTTAACTGTTGATTATCACCTATCATTACAGTATGACCAGCATGCTGAAACATCGTTCTATCATTCGAATCATTACCAAATGCGATGTATTCCCTTTCTTTCACTCCCAACTGTTGCAAACCGCTCCATTTATCTATACCTTCAGGGCTAATATCGAAGATGCCCTCATCTCCATGGATGTGCACAACCACCTTCATTTTACTAAGTCGTTTCAATACTTCTTTTCTATCATCTGATGTAAGTATTAGTATCTTTATAATGGATGATAACTTATGTAATTCAACGTTCTTAGCTCGCTTTAGTGGATCCAGATTATTTAATATTGGATGGTCAGTTGGTCCAGTGTAAGCATAGTCCCATTCACTATCAATTAAATAAGTGATGTTAAATGCTTCTAGTAAGCGGCCCGTAGCTGCCAGTGTTTCTTCACTAAAACTTATGGTTGAAATGATTTTTCCGTTTGCTGCAACCATAGATCCATTCCCACCAACCATGGGGTAATGATGAAAACGCTCATGCAAGATAGGCAGTAGATCTCGTATTGGCCTGGCTGAAGCAAAAATAACTTCATGCCCTTTTGCTTTTAGATCTTCTATCGATGTGAGTAGATTTTCTGAGACAGGCTTGCCGTGAAAGCAGATTGTCCCATCTAAATCGAATACAAATTTCATTTTATCCCTTCTTTCTTCATTTATTGTCCATATTATCAGTTTATCTTATAATGAAAAGGACATATGTCCCAAAAAAGGAGATTTTCATGCGAAATATTCAAGATTCAGAGTTATTGGAGAAATATTTAGATGAATTTCAAATTAATAGAATGTTTCATCAATCAAAACAACTGCCATATCATATGCATCAATATCATTCAGGGGAAATTATACGCTTTGAAGGGATAGAAATGAATTCCCTATTATTCTTAGTCAATGGTAAAGCTAGAATAACATCAAGTATTGAAACCGGAAAAGCACTGCTATTACGTTTTATTTATCCCCTTTCTGTTATTGGTGATATTGAATTAATTCGAGATGTTCCTGTTCAGTCACAAGTTCAAGCTGTCGATGAATGTTTAGTGATCGGCGTTCCTTTTGATCACATCAAAAAATATGAAATAGACAACCCAAGACTTTTACATATGCTTTTAGAACATGTATGTTTTAAACTTCAAACATGTACAACAGCTTCTCGTGTAAATTTATTAGCATCTGTTGAAAACAAGTTTGCAAGTTATCTAATGTCTACGCTGTCTCCTGATGCGGATAACGAATTCGGGATCGAATTACAGACCTCGAGCGTTAAAGAAATAGCCAGTTTGCTAGGTACGACTTATCGACATCTCAACCGTGTAATATCTTCTTTAATCGAGCAAGGTATTATTGAAAGACAAAAAAACTCAATTCAAATATTAAACTGGAAGGAATTAGAAAAGGCAGCAAATGGAATTCGGTATAAATAAAGTATATAACACCTGAATGAATAATAAAGAATAAGATTTCTTCACGTACCTAGATTCACTTTGGATTATAAAGTAATAAAAAAGATAAGTCCTCCTAATAAAAACAGCCAAATCATTATGTTGCTTCTTCACCAGAAATTTCTGAAATCCTCCGTGACCACACGCATTTCTAAAAACAGATCTGTTTCATTGGTTTACGAAAAATTTATAATTTCTAGAATTTATCATTTCAAATGGCACACTTATTTTACTACTTAATAATATTTTTTTGATTCTTTATTGCAAATTTGTCTAGATAATAGAAAAAGCCGCCTTTTTTTAGACGACTTTGAAAAAATAAGTAACCGGCTTAAAATCCATAAGCTGCTTCTTTTTCTTTACGGATTTTAATATAGGTCTCTGCTAGTAAGAATGTATCTTCAATTAAGCGATCGATTCGAAATAACACATCATCACTCGTTATTTCGTTTCGATAAAAATCCTTCTCCTCTATAAATACATACTTTTGGACAATTTGAGCTTGCATGTATGCAAGTATTGGTTTTAATTGCTGTTCTGCAATTAAATAATGCTTGGAAGAACCTGCTGTAACAAGCAGACTGACTATTTTATCTTGAAATGCATTTATCGGCAGTAAATCAAATATATTCTTTAATGTAGCTGGGATTGATGCTTGAAAGATTGGCGTTCCAATTATGATAATATCTGCTTCCATGATTGTTTTTGCTACATACTTCGTATCCCCTGCATATTCTAAATAGTTACGTCCGTCACTAAACTGAATATCATAGTCAGCTAAATCAATCAGTGTCACATCCGTTACTGGAATTTTATCGTTTATTGATTTCACTGTGTAATTCATCGCTGTTTTTGTTTTCGTACCAACTTTTGATCCGGATAAAGCAACAATCTTCACTTTGCTTCCCTCCTATTTTCTTGCTGTATGCTTTTTAATTGCCGGTAAAATTTCTGTGCCAATCAATTCAATGTTTTTCTTTAACTTTTCAAATGGCACGCCACCGAAATCCATTTGGCCAATATAACGCTGGTGGCCAAACACTTCATGTTGATAAAGAATTTTCTCGATGATTTGTTGCGGGCTTCCAATATTCATAACGTCTCTTGGATCAGCCCCTTGAGCAAAATGCTGCTTTGGATAGCCTCGTCCATTCGTTAGCTTCATTCCTTCATTTATATAAGGATAATATTCTCTCTGAGCCTGCCCAGTTGTTTCGGCAGCATAGAAGAATCCTGCTGTTGATATCGGAAGCTCTGCTGGATCAAACCCGCTTTGACTCGCAGCTTCACGGAATGCATCAATCGATCGTTTGAAGCTTGTCGCTGGTCCACCTAGCATAGCCAGGAACATCGGGACCCCTGCATATCCTGCCTTAATAGCACTGGCAGGTGCACCGCCTACTGCACGCCAAATCGGCAGGGAGCCGTCTTTCGGACGTGGAATTACCTTTGCGTTGTTTAGTGGAGCACGGAATTGTCCGCTCCAATTGATAACCTCATTTTTATTGATTTCAAGTAATAGTTCAAACTTTTCTTCATACAATTCTTCATAATCACGAAGATCATATCCTAATAAATCAAAAAGTCCTATTCTAGAAGCACGCCCTGCTATAATTTCTGCTCGTCCTTTTGAAATTAAATCAATCGTTGCAAAATCTTCATAAACACGAACTGGATCCAATGTGCTAATAATTGTAGAGGAACTAGCAATCTTGATCTTACTCGTCGCCTGCGCAATGGCCGCTAGTACAACTGAATGTGCCTGTGTTGTGAAATAATCCTGATGGCTTTCACCTACACTGAAAAAGTCAATACCTGCTTGTTCAGCAAGTTTCGCTAATTCAATAATTTCATGAATTCGCTGTTCTGCTGAGATTCGTTTTCCTGTATGTGGATCTGAAATATGATCGCCTAATGTGTATAGTCCAAACTCCAATCCTTTACTTGTATCGATACGGTAATTTTCCATACATACTTCAACCTTTCACTTCTAATGTCCTAATGCCTTCTAACAAAGAAGAATCTTCTTCCATCACATTCTATATAATGTTATTATGTCTTATATAACGAAAAATTGTAAGTACGCACTTTAATGGTACATAGTATACTAAAAGATACTTAGGAGGATTACATGGAAAAGAAACCAGAACTTTGTCGTGTTGAAGACGCTTTAGGAATATTGGTTGGGAAGTGGAAACCAATTATTTTGTTAAATCTTTTACAAGAAGGAACCAAACGATTTAGCGAATTAAAGCGAAGTATGCCAGGAATCACACAAAAGATGTTAACGAATCAACTGCGGGAATTAGAGGCTGAGGATATTGTGATGCGTAAAGTTTATCCGCAAGTACCTCCAAAAGTGGAGTATTCCATTACAGAATATGGAAAAAGTTTAGAACCAATTTTAGAAGCAATGCATGAATGGGGAGTGAAACACACATTGCATAAAATGGAGAAAGAAAATCGAGAGAATATACAGTAATAAAGAATTGGTGTTTTCACATAAGATACCTCCAACAAGTGGAGATGTCTTATGTGGCAACCTTTTTCTTCGTTGTTTTTTTTCGTTTTGCTTGTTTTGGCTTTGGTTTGTCTTTTTTCGCTCTATCCAATGATGCTTGGAGTGCATCCATTAAGTTCGTAACATTATCTGGTACGGCTTTTTCCTTACCAGTAGCAGTCTGTTCATTGTTTTTCTTTTCTTCAATTAATTCCATTAAAGCTGTACGATAATCATCTGTATACTTCTCAGGTTCAAAGTCGTTCGTTAACTGATCGATCAACATTTTAGCCGTGTCTAATTCTTTCTTTACGATTTCAACCTCTTCTGGGATGTTCGGAACATCCTGAACGCTTCTTACCTCATCTGGATAATGAATGGTCTCTACAACGAGTACATTTTCGTAAACCCGGATAATTGCAAGCTGTTCCTTTGCTCGAATGATCATTTTGGCAATCCCGATTTTCCCCGTATCACTCAGCGCGCTACGCAATAATCCATATGCTTTACCCCCTCCTTCATTTGGAGATAAATAATAACTCTTTTCAAAATAAATCGGATCAATATCCTCTAATTGGACAAAGTCAAGAATTTCAACAGCTTTGTCCTCTTGTTCTTTCTTTAAGGACTCTAGCTCTTCCTCATCTAAGATAACAAATTTATTTTTGGCATATTCATATGCTTTTACAATGTCTTCGTTTTTAACCTCTTTTTCACAGATGGGACA
Organism: Oceanobacillus sp. FSL W7-1304; assembly: GCF_037969805.1. Taxonomy (NCBI): domain Bacteria; kingdom Bacillati; phylum Bacillota; class Bacilli; order Caryophanales; family Bacillaceae; genus Oceanobacillus; species Oceanobacillus sp. FSL W7-1304. The sequence continues at coordinate 460,561 of NZ_CP150211.1, forward strand.
CACTTTTTCATATTTTACTGGGGATTTGCATTCCTTATGCAGCTGTCTTAGTTTAATATCTTTATTTTCGGTAGCAGCGTGCATCTTTACGGGAATATTAACCAAGCCAAAGCTGATAGTTCCTTTCCACATCGTATGCATCGTAACAACCTCCTTTTTTCTTTAGTTTGCTGTTACTTTAAAATTCTATTCGATGGATTAATTTTCTCGAAATATGCCACTTTATGAATATGGAGGTGCTTCCAATGGATATTATGAAGCCTAGAATATCTTCTGAAATTCCACTTGGTGAAGATTGGATTTATGAGATGAAATATGATGGATTTAGATGCGTGTTTACATGGAGTGCGGATGGGACAATTACATTAGTGAGTAGAAATAATACAGATTTAACATTAAATTTCCCAGAGATAACTTCGTTTTGTAAGAAATTTTATCCAAGTATCAAATCTTCTTTACCCTTAACATTTGATGGAGAACTTGTTATCTGCAATACTGACTACCAAAGCAATTTTTCCCTGCTCCAAAAGAGAGGACGATTAAAGAATCAAGAAACTATCCAAAGTGCCGCACGTGTTCGGCCAGCTACATTTATTGTGTTTGATTTGCTGGTGTTAAGAGGGAACTCATATAAAGCCCAAAAACTTTACGTAAGAAAAAAAGCTCTTGAAGCTATATTCCGTAAACTGACTGGATCGCGTATACGACTGATCGAATCATTCCGTAGCGACGAGCTAATTACCACAATTATGTTTGATCAAAAAGCAGAGGGTATTGTTGCGAAAAGGAGAACAAGCACTTATCAAATTGGAAAGCGACATCATGATTGGTACAAAATTAAAAATTGGAGGGAAATTCAAGGATTTTTAACAGCATATGATATGAGCAACGATTATTTTGATATTGGTGTTTTTCATCATGAACAAATACGAACGATTGGTAAATGTAAGCATGGACTTGACGGAGAATCGTTTCAAACGGTAAAGCAATTATTTATGGCAAATGGGAAAAAACAAGGAAAACGTTATCTATTGCCTCCAGTCATTTGTGCTTCTATCCATACACTTGATTTATATAAAGAAGAGTTACGGGAACCTGAATTTGCTGATCTATTACCACAACGCAAACCGGAAGAATGTACGTTCGCAAACCTGGAGCTAGATTTAGCAATGTTTCCTAAGACAATTGATTTAACTAACACGAAAAAAATGCTATGGCCAACTGCTAATTTTTCAAAGGGGGATCTTCTTTTGTTCATGCGGGAAATTTCTCCATACATGCTCCCCTTTCTTCAAAACCGGGAACTAACGGTTATTCGGTGTCCGGATGGTATCGAGAAAGAACATTTTTTTCAGAAGCATTTACCGGACTATGCCCCTGATTTTATCACTTCTGTACCTTCTGGAGATGAACGGACATTTGTTTGCGATCGTTTAGATGCATTGATCTGGTTTGCGAATCACGGCGCAGTGGAATATCATATCCCTTTTCAGCATGTCAGGAGCGCTGTACCAGCAGAAATCGCTTTTGATCTAGACCCACCTGACAGAGAACATTTTCATTTAGCTATTCGTGCAGCCAAACTTATAAAATCTTTATTAGATGATCTAGATCTTATCTCCTTTGTTAAAACATCTGGAAACAAGGGTTTACAGATTCATATTCCATTAAGACCCGGAAGTATGACGTACGAAGAAACCGCAACCTTCACGAAGGCAATCGCCGTTACAATTGAGAATACGTATCCTAAATACTTTACAACAGAGCGAATGAAGAAAAAAAGAAAAGGACGTTTATATATTGATTATGTTCAACATGGCAAAGATAAAACGTTGATTGCACCATATTCCCCTAGGATGACAACAGAAGGGACCGTCGCTACTCCGCTGTTTTGGGAAGAAGTTAACGAAGAACTTTATCCAACCTTATTTACAATTGACAATGTTATGGAGCGAGTGCAACAGTTAGGTTGTCCATTTGATAATTATTTTGAAACGGCCATGATACAGAAGCTGTATAAAGTCTTAAATTTAGTGAGAGATTAGGAACTCACTTCATAAATTCCAATTGTATATAATTATGTATCTTACTCAAAATAAGGCTGAAAACTATCTATTTGGCAACTATATTAAAGGAGATTACATCAAAATGAACGATAAGGATATTGTTAAGGAATTAAATGCGTATTTACAAGGAGAGTATATGGGCATCCACGCATATGAGCATTACATTAAACATACCAATGACCCAAAACTTAAAAATGAACTGCAGCGTATTCAGCAAGAGCATAAACAGCATGCTGCAAAGACTGCCGAACAAATCCAAAATCTGGGTGGTAAGGCCGTAGAAGATAACGGAATGAAGTTATCTGTGCAAGAATTGATGTTGCGTATGAAAGATTACCCTGACTATAATGAAGGTATTATTAAAGGTGTACTTAAAGGACAAGAAATGGGTATTCACCAGGTGGAGGAAATTATCCGAGGAGATATGGACTCGAAAAGTCTCGAAATTGTTAAGCATAATTTAGATGAAGACAGAGCCCATATAAAACAATTAAACCAATTAATGATGGATGAATAGCGTAAACAGAAAAAATCGACCCTTTATTGGAGAGGGGCCGATTTTTTCATGTTAGGAAATTTGCAAGTCATTGATGGAGCGATAAATACGATGTACGTGTTGTTCTCCAGCTTCTTCCCACCTACTTTTATCTATTATGTTTCCATCCTTATCAATCGGATTTTGAAACTGATTGAACCCGGTAGTCGTTAATAATGAACTTTCGTCCCAATCTAGTCCTGTATTGACAACATGTTTGATAACATATGGTTGTCCAAATTCAATATATGCACTGGGACGATCTAATTCACCTTTCAAGACATTAAAGGGAATTCTGATGTAAATTGTTTCACCTGCTTCTCGACATAACGCCATATCAAACTTTCCATGATCATAGTCAAAATTACTGCAAAAGGTAAATCCATTCGTTTTAAATATTTTATGTACATCACCAAAGTATGCTTTCATTCCTTCAATTTCGGTTTGTAATTTAAGCATTTTAATTCACTCCTTTGGTGACTAGTATTCACTTTTTCATAATTAAGATACCTACAGATGGACAATTTTCTAGCAAGTAACCGGTCATATCATAATTAAAGGGCAACCATTATATTGGTTACCCTTTAAAATTAAACTTTTGGGACAAATGTTTTGCAATCTGTTTCCTCGCTATTTGAAGCTTCTTTTCCTTTACGATTAACAATATAAATCGCATTGGCATGACATCTGTTCCCAGGTCCCCAGTACGTACAGCTATTTACTTCACACAATACATCCTTAGCCATCAAAACCCACCTCCCTTATTTGTTATCATGAACAAATTCGAGTTATTCATGCTATTATCGCATATGGAAAAAACTAACGCTTCATAACACGAGATTTGTGTCATGAAGCGTTAAACATTAGCTTTCACATTGCTTTTTTGCCTTTATAATAATGATTGAAGGCCTGCAGCTTGCATGTTAATTTTTTGTCTTTTTTTGATTTTTCAAACGTTTAAACACATTAACATCACTTTCTTTATATTTCAACTTGATGATTAAGTAATCTTCAATTTCATGTAATAATTGGAATAAATTTGCCCTAGCTTCAAAATCCTCTCTGGTCTTAGGGAGTTCTTCCTCATTAATTTGGGATCGTAGTTCTTTTAATTGATCAAGATAAATAATTGCAGTATTTCCTGGATGAACATTTTTGGAAAGCCCTTCAAAAAATTCAGCAATTTTTTCACCAATTGGGTCAGCATCTGGTAGTCTCGACACAAGCGGAAGCATTTTTTTCAATAACTCAAATTGCCTAGTTCGCATTCGGAAATAATCTCGATATGGATGTTTATTTCGTAGTAAATGATTTTCTCTATCACGTTCTACTAGCGTATTCGCTTCTAGTAAAATATCCTCTGATTCCGCAAGTTCGTCTCCTTTCCAAGTCGTATGCTTATATCGAATGTACTGAGAGTATTCATATAAAATAATCGTGAAATTCTGTTCCAATTTTTGTTGTTTTTCTTTTAACGGTTTATCCAGGCTCGGCATATACAAATTTAATAAGAGCCCAACGCCAATACCAACAACAATTAATAGAAATTGATCGAATAGAGATGCCAATGTTATGGAGGAAGCACTGTATAAGTTTAAAATAACAACCGAGCTCGTTGCTATACCAGGAGTTACCTTAAGAAAAACAGTTGTAGGTATGAAAACAATTAACATAATACCGAGGACAAGAGGATGATAAGCGATCCACTCGAAGAAAATGTAAGCATATAGTGTAGCAATGATACATGCTATAAACCTGTGCAAAGCGCTGTAGTAAGATCTCTTTCTAGAGGGCTGAATACACAAGATAGTTAGAATTCCAGCTGATACAAAGTTCGTCAAGCCTAATAGCTGAGCAATAGATATAGCTAAAGGTGTACCAATAGCTGTTTTAATCGTCCGATAGCCAATCTTCATTTTTCATACTCCTTGAAAAAATTAATCTGTTCAGCTGATTTCAAGTTATAAAAAAGAGACTGACTTACATGACAGTCTCTTTTTTATTCTAAAATCAATTAAAGTTCAGTACAATGCTCATCAAAAATTGTTTGTAATTTTGTAGTTACTTCCATAGGGCTATGACCCTCGATGTCATGACGTTCAATCATTGTTACAATCTTGCCATCCTTTAGTAAAGCAAATGAAGGTGAAGAAGGAGGATACCCTTCAAAGTATTCACGTGCTTTTTCAGTTGCTTCACGGTCTTGACCGGCGAAAACTGTTACAAGATTATCTGGACGTTTATCAAAATGAACTGAATGGGCAGCTGCCGGACGTGCAACTCCACCAGCACATCCACATGTTGAATTGATCATAACGAGTGTTGTTCCTTTTTCACTAAGTACAGCATCTACTTCCTCTGGAGTTTTTAACTCTTTATATCCTGCTTCGGTTATATCTTTTCGTGCAGCATCAACAACATCCTGCATGAATAAATTAAAATCCATTTAGCATCTCCATCCCTTTACGTTAATTTGTATAAGAGGTTATTCAAAAAGTCCGGTAAAAATGACACATCGAATTTCTTCGTTGGCTTGCTTTTTCGTTCCTCACGTATTAATTGCATACGCTCCGCTACTCAAAGCTAAGCCGCCTCGAACTTCTCGGTCCTTTTTATCCTCCTTTTTCAACACTCACTATAAGTATTCTTCTTTAGCTTATCAAGTCTAGGCCTATTTTTCAATTTATAAATCTGAAGAAAGTATAAAGCATTAATACAAATTGATCGTATGCTCATTCATACTCTCAAGTATTTCTTTTACCCTTGATAAAAATCTGCCGCATACAAGACCATCTAAGATACGGTGATCCAACGATAGGGAGAGATTTACAATATCACGTGCTGCAAACATGTCATTAATAATTACTGGGCGTTTAACGATTGATTCTACCTGTAAGATTGCAGCCTGTGGATAGTTAATAACCCCCATTGAGGAAATTGATCCAAATGAACCCGTATTATTAACAGTAAACGTTCCACCTTGCATATCCTGTGCAGTTAATTTGCCGTTTCGTGCTTTCATTGCAAGTTCATGGACATCTCGAGCAATTGCTTTAACTGTTTTTTCGTCTGCATGCTTAATAACTGGAACAAAAAGCTCGTTCTCTTTTGCCACAGCAATCGAAAGGTGAATATCCTTTTTCTGAATAATCTTATCGCCTGCCCACATGCTATTTAATTGAGGGTATTCTTTCAAGGCTTGTGCAACTGCTTTTACGAAAAAGGAAAAATAAGTTAAACTAAATCCTTCATCTTTTTTAAAAGCATTCTTGACTTTATTCCGATATGTTACAAGATCACTTACATCAACTTCAACAGTCATCCAAGCATGAGGGATTTCCTGTTTTGATTTGACCATATTTTCAGCTATTACTTTACGAACACCTTTGACAGGAATTTCAATATCACCGGCTTTCGTTTCTACAAATATGTCATTTTTTGTTTCATCTCTCGTGCTAGACGAACCTTGAATCGTTTCTTTCATTTCACCTGCAGTTATATCTGATGGAATTTCACCAGAAGCAATTATTTTTTCGATGTCTTTTCTTGTAATTCTTCCTCCACGACCTGAACCTGTTACGTGTTCTAAATTAATATCGTTTTCTTGTGCTAATCGAAGCACTGCAGGAGAATAGCGTTTTTTCATCGAATCATCTACATCTGTTGGTTTGGAAGGCTCTGCTTCTGCTAGTTTGCTTTCAGTAGATTCGGTACGATTACTCGGTTCCTCTGTATCGATATAGCAAATTAACTCACCGACAGCAACCGTATCACCCTCGTCTGCAGTAAGCTCTTTGATTATCCCTGTATAGGAGGATGGAACCTCTGCATTTACTTTATCTGTCATTACTTCAGCAATTGGGTCATATTTAGTTACTTGATCTCCAACTTTAACGAGCCATGTACTAATTGTTCCTTCCGTTACACTTTCGCCGAGCTGGGGCATTGTAATTTTTTCAGTAGCCACTTGCTTCTCCCTCCTTCGTAATTAATATTCTGCTAAATCGCGCATTGCCTTTTCTACTTTATCCGGATTCATCATAAAATACTTTTCCATGGTCGGTGCATATGGCATAGCAGGGACATCAGGTCCTGCTAATCGATTAATTGGTGCATCTAAATCAAAAAGACAATGTTCAGCAATAATTGCTGCAACCTCACCAATGATACTACCTTCCTTATTGTCCTCTGTTATAAGTAAAACCTTACCAGTTTTCTTTGCTGCTTCAATAATTGCTTCCTGATCAAGCGGATAGACCGTTCGTAAGTCCAGAATATGCGCATTGATTCCATCTTCTGCTAGCTTTTCGGCAGCCTGTAATGCAAAATGCACGCATAAACCATAGGTAATGACTGTAATATCTTCTCCTTCACGCTTTACATCCGCTTTGCCAATCGGAAGCACATAGTCATCTTCAGGAACTTCACCCTTTAGTAAACGATATGCTCGTTTATGTTCAAAAAATAGAACAGGATCGTTATCGCGAATAGCCGCTTTTAAAAGTCCTTTCACATCATAAGGAGTGGAAGGCATTACTATTTTAAGTCCTGGCTGATTCGCAAATATAGCTTCAACCGATTGCGAGTGATAGAGCGCTCCGTGGACACCTCCGCCGTAGGGAGCACGAATTGTCATTGGTACACTCCAGTCATTATTTGATCGATAGCGCATCTTTGCTGCTTCAGAAATAATTTGGTTTACAGCAGGCATAATAAAATCAGCGAATTGCATTTCTGCAACAGGTCGCATTCCATACATGGCCGCTCCAATCCCAACACCTGCAATAGCTGATTCTGCTAAAGGAGTATCTAAAACGCGAGCTTCACCGAATGTTTCATACAAACCGTCAGTTGCTCGAAAGACGCCTCCTTTTTTGCCGACATCCTCACCTAGAATAAAAACCTTCTCATCGCGCTGCATTTCTTCTCTTAATGCAGTTGTCACTGCCTGAATATAAGACATTACTGGCATATTTGGTTCCCCTCCCTACTACTTTTCTTCATAAACATATTTAAGTGTATCTTCTGCTTCTGCGTAAGCCGCATTTTCAGCAAAATCAGTAGCTTCATTTATGATTTTTGTGATCTCATCATTCAAACGTTGTTCAACCGAGTCTGTCAGTATCTCATTTTCTTTTAAGTAGCTTGCAAACGTAATAACAGAATCATTTTTCTTAGCCTCTTCCACTTCGCCTTTCTCACGATACGTGCGATCATCATCATCACTTGAATGTGCAGTTAGACGATAGCAGACAGCTTCAATTAATGAAGGACCTTCACCACGAGTTGCTCGATTTCGAGCTTCTTTTACCGCTTGATATACAGCTAATGGATCATTGCCATCAATGGTTACTCCAGGCATCCCATAGCCTTGTGCACGATCTGCAATATTATTACTTGCAACCTGGCGATCATATGGAATGGAAATGGCATATTTATTATTTTCGACCATGGTTATGACCGGTAATTTATGCACACCAGCAAAGTTCAATCCTTCATGGAAATCACCTTGGTTGGAGGAACCTTCTCCTAATGTAACGAAGCTGACAACATCTTTCTTTTCCATTTTTGCGGCAAGAGCGACTCCCACGGCATGTGGTACTTGTGTTGTAACTGGTGAAGAACCAGATAAAATCCGATTTTTCTTTTGACCAAAATGCCCTGGCATTTGTCTTCCGCCAGAGTTAGGGTCATCTGCTTTAGCAAATGCAGATAACATTAACTCCTTTGCAGTCATTCCAAATGCAAGGACAACACCCATGTCTCGATAATATGGTGCAATATAGTCTTCTTTCCTATTTAAAGCAAAAGCTGCGCCCACCTGTGCTGCTTCCTGTCCTTGGCAAGAAATAACAAATGGTATCTTTCCTGATCGATTCAATAACCACATGCGTTCATCAAGCTTTCTAGCTAAAAGCATCGTTTTATACATCTCTAAAACCTGTTCATCCGTTAAACCTAGTTCCTGATGTCGTTTTTTTGTCATACTTTTCCCTCCCTATTTTTTCCGAAATTTAATAAGTCACTTGCTTATTGAGCAAGAATTTGAATAGCTGTTACCCATGAATCTGTTCACCTTCTACAGCAAGTGCTGCTTCGCCAATAATCTCTGATAATGCTGGGTGAGGATGAATCGATTGTGATAATTCCCATGGTGTTGCATCTAGTACTTTAGCAAGACCGGCCTCAGATATTAAATCTGTAACATGGGGGCCAATCATATGAATTCCTAAAATATCATTTGTCTTTTTATCTGCAATAATTTTCACAAAACCGTCTGATTCTCCGAATACTAATGCCTTTCCTATTGCTTTAAAAGGAAATTTACCAACTTTAATATCATACCCTTTTTCTTTTGCTGCTTTTTCAGTTAAACCAACACTTGCAATTTCCGGGCTGGAATAGATACACGTCGGAACATTTTCGTAGTTAATTGGGTATGTTTCTTTTCCTGCCATATGCTCAATAGCGACAATTCCTTCACGGGAAGCAACATGTGCGAGTTGCATACCTCCAATAACATCGCCGATAGCATAAATATGCGATTCTTTTGTTTGGAAATAATCGTTCGTTTGAATATAGCCATTACTGAGAACAATATCTGTGTTTTCAATTCCTATGTTTACTGTATTGGCTTCCCTGCCAACTGAGACAAGCATCCTTTCAGCTTGGAGTGACTGTTTTTTATTATCTATTTCTACCTCAATGGAAATGCCTTGATCAGTATGTAAAGTCTCTGTTTGTATGTTTGCTCCTTTAATAAACGTAACCCCTTTTTTCTTAAGAAGTCGTTCAGCTTCTTTCGCAATTGCTTCGTCCTCTGTTGGCAGTATTTGATTCAGGTATTCAACAACTGTTACAGTTACGCCAAAATCTGTGAGCATGGACGCCCATTCAATTCCGATTACACCTGCGCCGACAATAAGAATTGAGTCTGGTAATTTTTCCATTTGCAGCGCCTCATCTGAACTCATTACGAAATGTCCATCTATTGGAAGTCCTGGTAAAGTCTTTGGCTTTGAACCTGTAGCAATTAACACATTTTTTGGAACGATCATTGTGTTTTCTTCACCATTCTCATGTTCAACAGAAATAGTACCTGGCATAGGTGAAAAAATACTTGGTCCAAGTATCCGCCCAAATCCATTAATTACATCGATTTTTCCTTTTTTCATTAAGCCTTGTACGCCTTGATGTAATGTGTTAATAATCGATTGCTTTCTTTCTTGTACTTTGCTAAAATTCAGAGCTATGCGTTCTGTTTCTACACCAAACAGACTTGCCTCACTTGTTTGTCTATATACTTCAGCGCTCCGCAATAATGCTTTGGATGGAATACAGCCCTGGTGAAGACATGTACCTCCAAGTTCACCCTTTTCAACAATCGCTACTTGCATCCCGAGCTGTGAAGCTCTTATTGCTGCAACATAGCCTCCTGTTCCACCACCTAAAACAACTAAATCATATTCTTTTGTCATCTTAAATTCACTCCTTTACTCGAGATTCGTATAGACCTTAAGCTGTTCTTCTCCTCGAAGCACACGTAACACACCTTCATTTAATGCCTGTAGTTCATTCTCGCCTGGGATTATAACCGTGTCTGCAATCCAATTGACTTGTTTGGTAATCGAACTGGTAAGACTTTCTCGATAAGCATGCTTTCCTGTGAAAATAATAGCATGAACATCACCACGCAAGACTGTACTCATTGCACCAATTTCTTTGGCAATCTGATATGCCATTGCTTCAAATACTTCTTTTGCTTTTATCTCACCTTGTTCAATTCTTTGTTCTACCTCACTTACATCATTTGTTTCAAGATGAGCCATCAGACCACCATGACCAACTATTTTTTTCTTCATTGCTTCATAGTTGTATGTTCCGGAAAAACAGAGTTCAACTAAGCCTCCAACTGGGGTGCTTCCTGCTCGATTCCAGGAAAATGGACCTTCTCCATCTAACCCATTGTTTACATCAATAACCATGCCCTTGCGATGTGCCCCTATTGTAATTCCTTCACCGATATGAGCAACAATCACATTGATATCCTCGTACTTCAAATCTAAGCTTGCAGCAGCTTTTCTTGCCGCTGCCTTATGATTCAATGCATGAAAAATACTTTTCCTTGGAATTTCGGGAATACCCGAGTATCGAGCAACAACATCAAGCTCGTCGACAACGACAGGGTCAACAATGTAGGCATCGATATTTAACCCCGATGCAATCTCAAATGCTATTATTCCCCCAAGATTTGATGGATGCTCACCGTTATAACCGGTTTTCAAGTCGTATAGCATGGCGGTATTTACTTGATACGTACCGCCTTCGATTGGTCTCAGTAATCCACCACGCCCACATACTGCATGAATTCTGGAAATATTAATTCCTACATACTTTAGCTGTTCAAGAATATCCTGCGTACGAAGTTTCGATTGTCCCATTACACGATAATGAGCTTCTAATTCTGCCTGCTGATGTACGATTGTTTTTTCTACGATGCATATTTCGTTATCGAAAACCCCTACTTTAGTTGACGTGGTTCCAGGATTTACAACTAATATTCGATACGTCTCTTGCAAAACCGGTCACCTCATTTAAAAACTTAGCGTTCGTTAATGGAATTCTTTAAAATATATTTTTTTCTAAGAATCCGTTATGTTGGATTACACTTCTTTTGCTAAATGATTAAAGCACTTATCTTCTACTTAATGTGTGATGTCCATTCCTTAAAAATTGACTTCTGGAATTTCGGAACGATTCGATTCTTTCTTCCGCCATACGATCAGCAGCCAAGTAGGTAGGAATATTATCACGCTTCGAAATTTCAAACACACGTTCAAGATTATCATAAATGGTTTCCACCTTTTTCATTGCACGTTCCGCATTAAAGCCCATTAATTCATCGGCTACATTAATTACGCCCCCGGCATTGATGACATAGTCTGGAGCATAGACAATCCCTTTTTCATGAATGAGGTCGCCATGTTCCGTGGATTTTAGTTGATTATTTGCAGAGCCTGCAATTACTTTCGCTTTTAATCTTGGAATCGTATTGTCATTGATTGTTGCTCCTAACGCACAAGGTGTGTAGATATCACATGCAACATCATAAATATCATTAGGATCTACAGCCTTAGCTCCAAAGGCCTCGACAGCCCGGTTTACTGCCTCTTTATTAATATCTGTTACAATAAGCTGTGCACCGTCTTTATGCAAATATTCACAGAGCGCATATGCAACATTTCCAATACCTTGAACTGCAATTGTTTTTCCTTCTAACGATTCATCGCCAAAGGCTTCTTTCGCTGATGCTTTAATTCCTTTATAGACACCATAAGCAGTAACAGGTGATGGGTTTCCTGAAGCCCCTGAATAGGATGAAGTTCCAGTTACAAAATCTGTTTCCAAATGAATGAGATCCATATCTTGTACAGTGGTTCCTACATCTTCAGCAGTTATATACCGTCCATTTAGTCCTTGTATATAGCGACCGAAGGCCCGGAACATTTCTGGATTTTTATCTGTTCGTGGATCACCGATAATAACCGTTTTTCCTCCTCCTAGATCAAGTCCCGCTGCAGCATTTTTATAGGTCATTCCTCTAGCCAGACGAAGAGCATCTTCAATCGCTTCATCTTCAGAATTATATTTCCACATTCTTGTTCCGCCCAATGCAGGGCCTAATGTCGTATCATGAATAGCAATAATAGCTTTCAAGCCTGAATTTTTATCTTGACAAAAAACCAATTGCTCATAATCGTATTCTTCTAAATAAGTAAAGATTTCCATATAAATTCCTCCTATATTACCTAATTAAGCACTAACTTCTTAATCGCATATATTATTCCATCAGTAGTATTTAGCAAAAACCATGCCAACTATAAAGCTATGCGGAAATGCCTTAAAACCCACAAATATAAGCCTGCAACTTTTTTAACCATGCAAAATATTGCATGCTTAATAATTCATTCGAGATTATATTTCTTCATCTTATAATATAAATTTCGAATCGATACATTTAAAGCTTTGGCTGTTTTTGTTTTATTGAATTCATTTTGTTCATATGTTTTGGAAATATACGCTTTTTCAAATTGATTAATCGCATCCTGTAACGTACTTTCTCCTTTAATTCTCTCATCAATAGATGATTTCGCCGGTAGAGACAAAGCTTGTAACGTTGGGATGTACTTCTTGTCAATTACCTCTTCATTCATGTCCATAAATATCATGGCACGACCAATAACATTTTCTAGCTCGCGTACATTCCCAGGCCAATGATATTGCTTTAATTTATTTAATGCCTCTTTTGATATCGTTTGTACATTACGACCATAGTCTTGATTGATTTTCTGAATAATATGCTGTATAAGATCTGGCAAATCATTAAGTCTTTCCTTAACTGAAGGAATGAAGATAGGAAGCCGATTTAGTCTATAATATAAATCTTCTCGAAATGTATTATTCATAATTGCCTTTTCAAGATTGACATTTGTTGCAGTGATTACTCGTACATCAATCGAAACCGGTTTTGTTCCGCCGACTCGAACAATTTCATTTTCTTGTAATACACGCAAGAGCTTGGCCTGCATGGATAACGATAATTCCCCGATTTCATCAAGAAAGATACTTCCATGATTTGCTTCCTCAAAGAGGCCCTTTTTCCCACCTTGCATTGCACCTGTAAAAGCCCCCTCTACATAACCAAATAATTCACTTTCTAGTAATGACTCTGCAATAGCTGCACAATTTACTCGGATAAACTTATTGTGTTTCCGATCACTCTCATTATGAATCGCATGGGCAAATAATTCTTTACCAGTGCCTGAATCGCCCCTTAATAGGACTATTGCAGGGGTTTTCGCTCCGACCTTCGCTTGCTCAAGAGCTAGTTTCATTTCCGATGAACTCCCAATAATATCATCAAACGTATAACGAGCTTCTAAGTTTCGAATGATTTGCCTTGCATGCTTTAATTCCTTTGTTAATGCTTGAATTTCTGATACATCATGCAATACACCTACACTGCCTTTAATAACTCCATTCACGATAATCGGTGCGACATTAACGAGGACTTCCTTTTTACCTGGTCCTACCTTCATACGCACACCTCGTACAGCTCTACGTGTTTGAAGTACTTTCAAATGCATACTTTCTCCCTCGGAAATATCAACGGTTGCAGGCTTTCCAATTACATCTTTTTCCTTCAACCCTGTAATTCGTGTATATGCAGGGTTAATAATAAGACCATTTCCATTCTCGTCAACGACACTAATTGCTTCATCAGACGATTTGATAATTGCTTCCAACATCGTTTTGATCTCGTTCAAGTCCGTATTTTCCTCGGCTAGCTTCATGACTTCTGTAATATCTTTAAATACTGCAAAAGCACCAATTAGTTCTCCTATTTCATTTATAATGGGAATCCGTGTTGTTATAATCTTTTTCCCATTTGGTAGTGTTAGCTTTTGATTTACTTCTTTTCGTTGTGTTTGTAAAACGTGAGGAAGTCTCGAATCTGTAATAAGCTCTTTTATATGTGTTCCTATATACTGCTTTCTTGATTTACCAATTATTTTTTCCGCACTTTTATTGATAAACTGGATATTTTCATTCTTATTCATGACAATCATACCGTCATGAATATGGTTTAGTATGAGCTCTTGATTTTTTGATTGGTATTTCACCTTATCCATCAACGCTTCTTTTTCAAAAAGCAGCTCTGATATGATATAAGCAACAGATCCTGGGATTACAACAGTTCTCCGCGGTCTTTTTTCAATTATCTGTTCTAGGATTTGATCATCACCAGTTGCTTCAATAATAATATCAATATCATTATGTACCCATGGCTCCCAGTCCACACTTACCGGAATCTTTGCTCGACGTGCTAATTTTAACCCGTTTGCATCTTCGTTAATATCAACAACTGCAGCTATTTCCATCGACTCTGTAGCTTGAAGAATATTGAAGAGTGCACTTCCCCCTTTACCAGCCCCAACAATCAACACACGTTTCATGCCATCCCACCTTGCATTATTTTGCATACATTTATCATACGTCAGCCTGCATATTTTGGCAAATCTAGAATGATTTCTATTTTGCTTCGCTTTTGTTATACTATTATTTGAATGTAATATAGAATTTAAAGGGGAACATACATGGGTCGATTTTTAGCATTACTATTACTTTTTATACCGGGCATAATTGCAGCAATTGGAATTAAATTAATGCGCGATACAATTTTTGACGATTTCTATGCCTATTTCTTCTATCCTGGAATCCAATTCACAATTGGACTTCTCCTCTTTATTTTGGGGCTGCTTTTTTTAGGAGGATTTATAATCTACCGAGATAGAAAAAGACAAAAGATTAAACAAAAAAGTGAAAATAAAGCGCTTTAGAAAAAAAGATGGAGAATTTCCGTCTTTTTTTTATATATTTACACGATTTTAAAGAATAAATATGGTATATTAGTAAGAAAATTAAGTTTCTGTTTAGGGGGATCCGATCATGAAAGTAGCAAAATTCGGCGGTAGCTCCGTTGCAAATGCCGAGCAATTACGTAAAGTTGGGAATATTATTAAAAGTGATCCCAAGCGAAAATTTATCGTCGTATCAGCACCAGGGAAAAGGTTTAAAAATGATACAAAAGTTACAGATTTGTTAATCCAACTTGGAAACGCCTATCATAATCAACAAAACTATGAGGTTTTTCTTGTAGCTATACTAGAACGATTCCAAGAAATTATTAATGATTTAGAAATCGACCTATCTTTACTAAGTGAAATTGAAAATAACATAAAGGTGGCCCTAAGGGTAGAGGGTAAGCCTGAAAGTAAAATGGATGCGATTAAAGCAATTGGTGAAGACAGTTCCGCCAAAATACTAAGCGCCTATTTAAATCAAAATAATATTTCAGCACAATATATGAATCCAAAGGATGCTGGTATATTTGTTAGCGAAGAACCAGGAAATGCGCAAATTTTACCGGAGAGCTTCGAGCTCCTCTATAAACTACGAGAAAAAGATCATATCCTAGTTATACCTGGTTTCTTCGGCTATTCAAAAACCGGGAAATTAGTAACCTTCTCGAGAGGTGGATCAGATATTACCGGTTCCATCGTTGCCGCAGGAGTAAAAGCTGAAATCTATGAAAATTTCACAGATGTTGATTCTGTCTATTCTGTTAATCCGAATATTGTCAATAATCCGAAGGAAATAACAACACTTACCTATAAAGAAATGCGTGAATTATCTTACGCTGGATTTTCTGTATTCCATGATGAGGCATTGATTCCTGCATTCCGTGAAAAAATTCCAGTATGTATTAAAAATACAAACAATCCAGATGCTCCTGGAACATTTATTATTGCTGAAAAAGAAGCCAGTGAAAAATGTGTCGTTGGTATTGCAAGTGATACAGGTTTCTGTAGTTTATATGTAAGTAAGTATTTAATGAACCGTGAAGTAGGTTTTGGACGTAGGTTGCTTAATATTTTTGAGGATGAAGGAATTTCCTTTGAGCATGCACCATCTGGAATCGATGACATGTCTGTTATATTTAGAGTAAATAATTTTACAAAAGATAAAGAGAAAATTGTTGTTGATCGTATTAAAGATGAATTAAAAGTAGATACAGTAAGTTTACATAGAGATTTAGCGGTAATCATGGTTGTTGGTGAGGGACTTGTAAATACTGTAGGAGTTGCCGGAAAAGCTGCTTCTGCATTCGCTAAAGCTAATGTGAATATTGAAATGATAAACCAAGGCTCATCCGAAGTGTCCATGATGTTCGGAATAAAAGATACTGATATAGACGCTGCAATCCGTTCACTCTATCAAACATTTTTTGAATAAAGTAAAGAAAGAATAATACCGCATAGACTGCAGTATTATTCTTTCTTTTTGTTATATTTGTTCATAATAGTCAAACACTACTGGTTTACAATAATTATATGTAGGAACCAGCTATTCATAATAACCAATCGTTTAGCTCACTTTATTCTCCAAACGTAAACGATCAGCTACCATTGCGATGAACTCCGAATTTGTGGGTTTGGCCTTAGATATATTAATAGTATAACCGAATAATGCCGAAATGGAATCGATATTGCCTCTGCTCCATGCGACTTCAATCGCATGGCGAATTGCCCGTTCAACACGTGATGCTGTCGTATTAAATTTCTTTGCGATATCAGGATATAATACTTTCGTGATTGAACCTAATAATTCTATATCATTATATACCATTGTAATTGCCTCTCTTAAGTACATGTAACCCTTAATATGGGCTGGCACACCAATTTCATGAATAATGTTTGTAATGTTAGCTTCCAGATCCTGTTTTTTTCGATCTTTCTTTGTCGGTTTATTTGTTGCAAGGCTTATTGGAGAATTTCCTTGAACTTGACGAATTTGATCTGCTAAATTATCCATATCAAAAGGCTTTAAAATAAAATAAGATGCTCCTAAATCAACTGCTTTTTTCATGACTTCTTCCTGTCCAAATGCTGTAAGCATAATAACATTTGGTCTATTTCCTAAATCCATTGTTCTTAATGTGTTTAGTACCGCTAATCCGTCGATATGTGGCATAATAATATCCAATATTAATACATCAGGTTCCAAACTCTCCATCATCGCGATACAATCTCTGCCATTATATGCAGTTCCAATAACTTCAATATCATCTTGTTCGTCAAAATAATCTTCCATCAACTGAATGAGCTCTCTGTTGTCATCAACTAAACACACTGAAATTTTATCCAAAGTAATGTTCCTCCTTATTTCTGTTATACTCTTTTACATATTCTACAAAAAGTTGAAATATCCTCTTTTTATTTGAAAAACTTTAATTTTTTTTGAATTAACTATATTTTTCTTCGATTTACTTCCATTTACGATAATTTTCGATTTTAAATGACATTTTATTCAGCATTTGTCGAAAAATATTAACTTTAGTATAATATAAAAAAGCTTGTAATGGAATCTTCCATCACAAGCTTTTTTTATGCTGCTTTTTCCTTTGATTGCGCTTCAATAATTCCTGCATCTTGTAACATCCATTCAATATGAACACCATATCCTGATGTTGGATCATTTACAAATACATGTGTTACAGCGCCAATTATTTTATCGTTTTGTATAATTGGGCTTCCACTCATACCTTGTACAATCCCACCGGTACTTTTCAATAGCTTAGGATCTGTAATTTGAATTACCATTCCTTTCGTTGCTGGAAACTTCTGAGGAACACTGCTTACAATTTCGATATCAAATTCCTCTATTTTTTCATCTTTCACAACGGTAAGAATTTTGGCTGGTCCTTCTTTAACTTCATTGGAAGAAGCTACTGGTAATGGTTTGTTATATTTTTCGTGTTTAATCATTTCATCCAATACCCCAAAAATACCGTACGGGGAATTTTTTGTAATTGTTCCGATTCGATCGTGTTCAGCTGAAAATCTAGCTTGTTTTTCTCCTGGAATCCCGTTATTACCTTTCTCAATGGAAGTAACGGATGAATTGACAATCGTCCCATTATCGATTTCAATCGGTTTTTTTGTGTCCATATCTGAAATAATGTGCCCTAGAGCGCCATATTTTTTCGATACTGGATCATAAAATGACATTGTTCCAATACCTGCAGCAGAGTCACGAATATACAAGCCAATTTTGTACGCATTATCCTGCTTATCTAAAACCGGCTGTAAAGAAGTATCTATCATTTCTTTACCACGTTTAAGTGTTATTTCAAGGCTTTTTTCGCTTTTCCCAGCATTTTCTACATATGATTTTATGTCACTCATTTCTTTGATCGGCTCTCCGTTAATTTTCAATATGACATCTCCGACATTTATTTTTGCATCCTCACCTGGCGATTTTGTCTCGCTATTTCCTTTAACGAGATGATGACCAACAACGAGCACTCCACGAGTTTGGAGCTTCACTCCAATCGATTGTCCACCAGGGTATACCTTAATATCTTCTAGAGCGGAATTACTTACACGCTTCGTTGAAACTGCCGCCGCTTTTAACAACTCTGTACGAATTGGAGAACTAGACATAAGGGAGTTTTTTTCTGTTTTAGAAAGTCCGATTGCTTCTTGTTGACTAAATGCTTCAATTGTGTTCAGCTCTTCTGCATTCTTTTGACTTGGACCAAAGAAAGAAAAAACAGTTAAGACAATCAAAAGAATACTGCTTAGCCAAAACTTTGTTTGATGATTTTTCAATCGTGCCACTCTCCTCCTCCCAACCCACATCAAATCTTGGTTCGTAATCCTAATTTGAGCTGTAAGTGTGCTTTTTAAACTGGTGAAACATAAGAGAAATGTGTATCATTACCTATTACTAAAAAAGGAAATCGTGTATAAGTGTATTTTAAAAGGGGATTTTTAAAAATCGGCTTACTATTATTGCAAAAAAAGGCAAAACAAAAAACCGGTTTCTTTTATTTTCCGGTTTTTCAAGAATTTTATCCTTATAAATTTGATTTAAATGCATTTGCAAGTTCAAGCATTTCCTTTGCGTGATCTTTCGCAGTTTCAGTCAATTTTGTTCCCGTAATCATACGACTTAATTCTTCTATTTGTTCTAATTCAGATAGTTCTTTTACACTTGTTGCGGTTCGGTTATCTTTTTCGTTTTTCTCAATAAATTTATGGGTGTCTGCCATAGCGGCCACTTGTGGAAGGTGTGTAATACATAGCACTTGAGAATCATTTGAGATTTGATAAATCTTTTCAGCAATTGCCTGTGCAACTCTTCCGCTAACCCCAGTGTCAACTTCATCAAATATAACGCTTGTCACGCCTTGATGCTTGGAAAAAATATTCTTTAATGCAAGCATAATTCGTGAAAGCTCTCCACCAGAGGCTACCTTCGTTAAATCCTTTAGCGGTTCGCCACGATTGGTTGAAATAAGAAAACGTACATGATCGAATCCGTTTTTGTGGAGATGAGCCTTCGTATTACTTTCATCATCAAAAGCAATTGCAAAAGTAGCTTTTTCTAAATAAAGTCCTTTCATCTCAGCATGTATATCTTCTGTTAGACAATCTGCAGCACTTTTTCTGAGTTCATGTAGGTGCTCAGCTTCAAGCATAGCGTCCTTTTCGGTTTCTTCAATCTGTTCAAGCAAAGCGTTTAGATGAGAATCCTTGTTCGTTATCTGCTCTATCTCTTCTTCTATCGTTGCCATATATTCAATAATATCATTTACCGTATTGCCGTATTTTCGTTTTAGCCTATTTATTTCATCTAATCTTGATTCAATTTCATTTAAACGTTCTGGATCAAATTGAAGTGTATCAATATGATTGCGCAGCTCATAGGTTAGCTCTTCCATTGCATAATAATGATTGGAAAACTCTTCTGATTTCGCTGCGATATAATCATCATACTTACTATTTTCCTGAAGGCTAAGCTGCGCCTGATTTAACCAATCCAATCCTCTTTGTTCTCCGTATAATGCATGATAGGCATCATGCAGGGCAGTGTGAATCCGCTCATAATTCGCGAGTGCTTTTCTCTCTTCTTCAAGCTGTGTATCCTCATCAGGACTAAGTTCTGCTTGTTCAAGCTCCTTCATTTGAAACTCTAATAAGTCTAAACGATGAGCTGTCTCTTGCTCATTATCATTTAGCTTTTTATATCTATTTTTTAAGCGAACCAACTTATCATAGTGCTCCAAGTATGCTTCTTTTGCTTTTGTTATTGATTGTGGTTCATACAAGTCTAAGAAATCCAAATGATTTTCTGCATCCATTAATGATTGTGTTTCATGCTGACTATGGATGTCGATTAGTGTCTTTCCAAATTCACGCAGTATTGCAAGTGTGACTAGCTTGCTATTTACACGACAAATGCTTTTTCCAGATCCTGTAATAACTCGTTGTAATACTACTTGATTATCAGAAATTTCTATTCCATATTGGCTTCCAACATCATATATTGGATGGGTTTTATTTTCTATTGTAAATAAACCTTCTATTTCAGCTTTTTTGGCTCGATGCCTTACATATTCTACAGAACCACGTCCTCCTGCTAATAACTGTATAGCATCTATTATAATCGATTTTCCTGCACCAGTTTCTCCAGTCAATACGGTAAGACCTTCATTAAATGTTATGGAAATCTGTTCGATGATTGCAAAATCACGAATAGACAGCTCTGTAAGCATGGTTCATTGTCCCCCCAATATAAGAAGATATTCTCTCTTTATAAATCACTAAAAAAAGAGAACTCAATCAAAGCATATCAATAAATCGGTCCTTTATTTCTTCTGCCTGCTCTGGAGTTCTACAAATAATTAAGCACGTGTCATCCCCGCAAATCGTTCCCATTATCTCTTCCCAATCTAAATTGTCAATAAGCACACCGACAGCATGTGCATTTCCTGGCAATGTACGGAGTACAATAAAATGACTAGCATGCTCAATTTTTACAAAAGCATCTATTATTAGACGCTTCAGCTTTTCCAGTGGGTTAAATCGTTGATCAGCAGGTAAACTGTATTTGTACCGATTGCTTGCTGTTGGAACTTTGACAAGATGAAGTTCCTTAATGTCTCTTGATACCGTTGCTTGTGTGACATTGTAACCTGCGGCTTTTAATTGTGCTACCAGTTCATCCTGTGTTTCTATTTCATTCTCCGTAATTAGTTCTCGAATTTTAATATGTCGTTGAACTTTACTCATCGTACAGCACCTCCTTTATAGGTCACTTGAGCTTCACTGAATAAATTTTTCAATTTATTGCTTCAATATTATCTAGAGACTTCGATCTTTTTATCAACTGTTAGGATACAGGATTTGATGTGCATTTTCCACTGTTTTATCAATTGAGATTGGTTTGTAATTCTCAACTTCCTTCTCTTTTTTCCAACCTAAATGGGCTAAGAATTCAATATTACCCTCTCCTCCAGTAATTGGGGAGTAGGTCAAGTTAAGTAATTGATAACCTTCATTCTCAGCAAAGTCGATAATTTGTGTTAAAACATCTTGATGGACAAGTGGATCACGAACAATCCCCTTGTTTCCTACTTGTTCTTTCTTAGCTTCAAATTGTGGTTTTATTAATGCAATCACATCACTATTTTCTGCTAATAATCCACTAAGAACAGGAAAAATTAACTTTAATGAAATAAATGAAACATCAATCGATGCCAGGTTTGGTACACCCTTTTTCAACATATCTGCTGTTACATGACGAAAGTTTGTTCGCTCCATAACAACAACACGTTTATCACTTCTTAGCTTCCAGTCAAGCTGATTATAACCAACATCAATAGCATAGCTTAATCTAGCTCCCTGCTGCAGCGCACAATCAGTAAAGCCGCCTGTAGAAGAGCCAACATCGATAAAAATACGATCTTTTGCGTCAATAGAAAAATAGCTTAATGCTTTCTCTAACTTGAGCCCGCCACGACCAACATAAGGCAACGTTTTCCCTTTTATCGTTAAAGGGCTATGGGGGTCAATCTTCATTCCTGGCTTGTCTAAACGATGCTGCTTTGAAAAAACTTGTCCAGCCATTATAACACGCTTAGCCTTGTCCAGGTTTTCGATTAGTTCCTTTTCGACTAACAATTCATCCAGTCTTTTTTTAGCCATTTTTAAAATCCTTTACTAGTAACAATTTTGTCTTCGTTTTTGAACAACCACTTTAAACATTACCCATTTTAACCATTATAGTGCGCATTAAATAGAGGACGACGAAAATAAATTCGTAGCGCCCTTCTAGGTTGATTTAATGATCTCTATTACTGAAATAATCCGTTAAATCCATTAAAACTGAATTTGCTGCCCCAGCTTTTTGCAGTGCTTCTTTTGCTTTTTCAACATAAGCTTCTTTTTGTTTCATTGCACCTTTAATACCAAGTAATTTAGGATACGTACTTTTTTGATTATCTTCATCACTGCCGACCGGCTTTCCGAGTTTTTCTTCGTCACCTGTCACATCTAGAATATCATCTTGTACTTGAAAAATGAGCCCTAAATAATAAGCAAATGTTGTTAAATGTTCCAGCTGTTCCTCCGTTGCCTTACCTAACATAGCTCCAGACAGAATTGCTGATCGAACAAGTTCTCCAGTTTTCAATGCATGGATGCGTTCCATTTCTTCTATAGAAATTGGCCTGTTTTCTGCTTCCATATCAAGTATTTGTCCACCAACCATTCCTGTTGGACCACTGCATGAAGCTAGCATTTGAATTAAGCTAACCTTTTCTTCAGCAGTAAGAAGAGGATCGTTTGCGATAAGCTCGAAGCTAAACGTCAATAGTGCATCTCCAGCTAAAATCGCTGTTGCCTCATCGAACATTTTATGATTCGTTGGTTTACCTCGTCTGTAATCATCATCATCCATAGCTGGAAGGTCATCGTGCACTAATGAATACGTATGTATCATTTCCAAAGCAGTAGCTGCAGAAAGAACCTTCTTTATTTGTTGACCATATGCCTCGTAACTAGCAATCATAAGAATTGGTCGTAATCTTTTACCGCCAGCTTCCAAGGAATAAAGCATGGATTCCTTTAATCGCGAATGCATGTTTAAATTACGTAGATAGCGATCAAATTCATTTTCAATCATAGCTTTATACTTCGTTATATATTCTGAAAGGTTTGCATTCACTTGTTATTCTTCCTCCTGTAGATCGAATGGCTCCAATTCACCTTGTTCATTCATAATTTGTGTCATTTTTTCTTGAACATGCTTTAGTTTATCTCCGCATATTTTCGATAGATTCATTCCATCCTGATAATAATTAATCGCTTTTTCTAAAGGGACGTCCCCTTCCTCTAGCTTAGAAACAATTGCTTCAAGCTTATCCATCGCTTCTTCAAAAGATATATCTTCATTTTTCATCTGTAGATCCCTCCTCTAGCGCTAAAACTTTGCAATTTAACTGGCCATCGTGCAGGCGAACCGTTATGTTATCATTCTTATCTACCCGCGTAACTGATTTAATCATTTCTCCTTCAGTTGAATATGGTAAAGCAAATCCGCGTTTCATAATCTCTAGTGGATTAACTAAAGTCAATTTGTCTATAGCATTGGCTAATTTTATTTCATGCTGCTTCATTATTTGAGTCATATAATAATGTTGCTGCCTTAACGCTTTAATTAAATTTGACTGTGCCTGCTCTACTTGTTTATTAGGATGCTGTGCTTGAAGGCGTTTAATCAGATAGCTAAATGTTTGTTCATGCTCGTTATTTTTCTTTCGCATACTACGTTGTAATTGCTCCAGTTGATTATCCAATTCCTGTTCCTTTTGTTTAATCAGTTGTTCTGGATAACGAAATGCATAAGACTGTTGAATTCTTGCAAGATATTGCTTATGATTAATTATTTCTCGCTCCATGTTTCTAATTAAAAATTTCCGAAGCGTATGAATTCGATTTGCTAATTCGACTTGTGATGGGACTGCAAGCTCTGCCGCACCTGTTGGTGTTGGCGCGCGTAAGTCTGAAACAAAATCACTTATCGTTGTATCTGTTTCATGTCCTACAGCAGAAATAACTGGAACTCTCGATGCAAAAATTGCACGTGCAACGATTTCTTCATTGAAGCTCCATAACTCCTCAATCGAGCCGCCACCCCGCCCAACAATCAATGTGTCAAAATGTCCTCTTTCGTTTGCTGTCTCAATCGCATTTTTTATGGAAGTTGCTGCGCTTGGACCTTGAACAAGTACTGGAAGCACAGTAATTGCGCAACTTGGGTAACGTCGCTTAATTGTCGTAATAATGTCTCTTATAGCAGCGCCAGTTGGCGATGTAATAACACCTATATGTTCTGGAAAGGTCGGTATGCCTTTTTTATGAATCGGATCAAAAAGGCCTTCTTTATGTAGTTTTTCTTTCAGTTGTTCGAAAGCTAAATAAAGAGCCCCAATACCATCAGGTTCCATTTGCTCAATATAAAGCTGATATTGCCCGTAAGCCTCATATACACTGATATCCCCTTTAATCAGTACATTCATGCCATTTTCTGGTTGGAATTTCATGTTCCGATTATTCCCAGCGAACATCACGGCCTGTATTTTTGCTTGATCATCCTTAATGGTCATATACATATGACCACGGCTATGATGCTTAAAATTTGAAATTTCACCCCGAAGCCAAACATTTCGCAGATGTGGGTCCATATCTATTTTACGCTTCATATATTTTGTCAGTGCAGTGACTGTCAAATATTTATCCTTCAATTTTGGACAATCCTTTTGCAGCTTTAATTGTGTTTTTCAATAACATTGTGATGGTCATTGGACCAACACCTCTTGGAACTGGTGTAATATAGGATGCTTTCTCCTTTGCGCTTTCAAAATCGACATCCCCAGTTAAAGATCCATTTTCTAAGCGATTGATCCCCACATCAATTACGACAGCCCCATCTTTAATATATTCTGCAGTAATTGCATGGGCTTTTCCAATAGCAGCGATTAAAATGTCAGCATTTGCTGCGAGTTCTTGAAGGTTCTTTGTACGCGAATGGCAATAAGTAACAGTTGCATTTTCATTAAGCAACAGTTGTCCTACCGGTTTGCCTACAATGTTGCTTCGACCAATAACAACTGCATGCTTACCTTCAATTTTAATGTTCTTTGATTTTAACATCGTAATGATGCCATATGGTGTGCACGGAAGAAAAGTATCTTCCCCAGTCATCATTTTTCCAATGTTAATTGGATGAAACCCATCGACATCCTTATCAGGATGTATTGCTTCAATTACTTTCTCTTCTCTGATTTGGTCTGGAAGTGGAAGCTGTACAAGTATACCATGGACAGTCGTATCATCATTTAGTTCCTGAATCAATTGCAACAATGCTGATTCTGTAGTCGATGCAGGCAATTCAATTAAAGATGATGAAATGCCAGTTTCTGCAGCAGCTTTTTCTTTTCCTTTTACATACGATTTAGAAGCAGGATTGTCTCCTACTAGAACAACTGTTAAATGTGGTGTAAGTCCGAATTCCTTTAGCTTTTCTACCTCTACTTTCATCTCTTCTTTTAAAGCTGTAGATAACTCTCTTCCGTTGATAACTTCTGCTGACATGCTCCCCCGTCCTTTCTTAGCCTACTATTTTTGATAAAACCCCATTAATAAATTTACCTGATTTATCATCACCATATGTATTACCCAACTCTACCGCTTCGTTGATCGAAACGTTATTTGGTATATCTTCCATATAACGTAATTCATATGTAGCGATTCGCAAAATCGTTCGCTCTACAGAAGCAACACGATTTAAAGTCCAGTTCTGAAGATTTTCTGAAATAATCGAATCAATTACAGATTTTTGAGTAATAACACCTTCCACTAATGCTTTTAAAAAAACATCAGGTTCTTCGTTCTCTAAAAATTCATGGATCAACTGTTGTGGATCACTGTCATTTATATCTAATTGAAACAGCAGTTGAAATGCTTTTTCTCTAGCGGTATGTCGTTTCATCGTTTATAACTCCTTTTTATGCATCCGCAAATTATTATATCTCTTTCAAATAATAACATGATTGATTAGTCAATGCTAGAATCTATCGCTGGTTAGCGATGCTCCCCCGTATTTTTCGAGGGCAGCTCGTCGAAGCTTTCCTGCGCAGAAGATAAAGGAAATACATATAGACAGCCTTCAAAATTTATAGTTTCTTGAGGAATGAATAAAGCACAGACCTCGTAGCCTCGGCCTGTGCATGTTTTATGCTTTCATCTATTCTTGCGCTTCTGCGTCTTCTCTACCATTCATTTGAACACCGACTACATGAACATTAACCTCTTTTAACTCTAGTGCCGTCATGTTTGTCAGCGTCTGTCTTATATTTGTTTGAAGTTGCTGGGCAACTTGTGGAATAGAGACGCCAAAGTTTAATATAACGTACACATCAATGGAAACTCCGTCATCTAAAAGCTCCACTTTGATGCCTTTATTATGCGCTTTTTTGC
The DNA here is from genome assembly GCF_037969805.1 of Oceanobacillus sp. FSL W7-1304. Taxonomy (NCBI): domain Bacteria; kingdom Bacillati; phylum Bacillota; class Bacilli; order Caryophanales; family Bacillaceae; genus Oceanobacillus; species Oceanobacillus sp. FSL W7-1304. Next base: position 487,113 of record NZ_CP150211.1, read on the forward strand.
CAAACCGTTCCACAACACCAGTAGCGAAATTACCACGCATTGCATAAACGCCGTCTACTTCAGTAGCAGCAATCCCAGCAATCACTTCTATAACCTCAGGAGCAATCTCTACTTTCCCTAAAGCAGTATTGTCACTTACATTTAACAATGGTTGTTCACTCATGTTATCACTCCTATAATCTGGTAATAATTACTTTTCGTTTTTAAGTATTGGATGTTCTTCTAGGAAATTCGTATTGAAATCCCCATTAATAAACACGTCATTACTCATAATCAAACGATGGAACGGAATTGTTGTATGCACACCTTCGATAACAAATTCATCCAACGCACGTTTCATGCGCTTTATTGCTTCTTCCCTCGTAGGAGCATACGTAATTAATTTAGCAATCATGGAATCATAATATGGAGGTATTTTATAACCTGAATAAGCTGCAGAATCAATTCGAACACCTAGACCACCCGGTGGTAAATACATGTCAATCTCACCAGCAGAAGGCATGAAGTTTTTAAATGGATTTTCTGCATTTATACGACATTCAATCGACCAGCCATCAAATTCAATGTCTGCTTGCTCAAAGGATAGCTTCTCCCCGTTGGCAATTCGAATTTGTTCTTTAATCAAATCTATACCTGTAACCATCTCTGTAACAGGATGCTCCACTTGGATACGAGTGTTCATTTCCATAAAGTAAAATTCTTGGCTTTTGCGATCAAAAATGAATTCAATTGTACCGGCTCCAAAATAATTAACAGCTTTAGCTGCGTTTACAGAAGCCTCTCCCATTTTCCTGCGTATTTCTGGAGTCAGCGCTGGAGATGGGGTCTCTTCAACAAGTTTCTGTAGTCTTCTTTGAATCGAACAATCTCTTTCACCTAAGTGAACCGTATTGCCATACGTGTCGGCTAAAACCTGAATTTCCACATGGCGGAAATCTTCGATGAATTTCTCAATATATACGCCAGGATTGCCAAATGCAGTTTCTGCTTCTTTCTGGGTTACTTGGATTCCTTTAACAAGTTCTTCTTCTGTACGTGCAACCCGAATCCCCTTACCACCGCCACCTGCAGTAGCTTTAATAATAACCGGATATCCAATCTCCGCAGCAACTTCTTTTGCTTCTGCTTCATTTTCAACTATTCCGTCTGAACCAGGAACGATTGGCACATCAGCACGCTTCATCGTTTCTCTTGCAACATCTTTTATTCCCATTTTCTGAATTGCTTCCGGTGATGGGCCAACAAAGATAATGTTACATTCCCTGCAGATTTCAGCAAAATCAGCATTCTCAGCTAAAAATCCATAGCCAGGGTGGATCGCATCTACATTCGTCATGGTTGCGACACTAATAATATTCGTGAAGTTCAAATAGCTGTCTTTACTTAGTTTTGGTCCTACACAATAAGCCTCATCTGCTAATTGAACGTGTAATGATTCTTTATCTGCTTCAGAGTATATCGCAACCGTTTCAATATCGAGTTCTTTACAAGCTCGGATAATGCGAACTGCAATCTCTCCTCTGTTAGCAATTAAAACCTTCTTAATCAATTGCGACATCTCCTTACTTCTTCACTCTGAATAATGGCTGACCGTACTCAACTAGCTCACCATTTTCAACAAGTACTTCTACGATTTCACCCGAGATTTCCGCCTCAATCTCATTAAATAATTTCATTGCTTCTACAATACATACGACTGTATTTGTTTCTACAGAACTTCCTCTTGTAACAAATGGATCGTTTTCTGGGGAAGAAGCAGCATAAAATGTTCCAACCATTGGTGATACAATTTCATGATCATAATTTACCGCGTTTGCTGAAGCTGGTTGTTCTTCAGAATTAGCCGGTTGCTCATTTACTACTGCTGCTTGAGGTTTTTCTTGTGCAGGTTTAGCCTGTTGTACGCCAGCCTCTGAAACAATCGCTGCGTTTTCGTTACCTGCCTTCTTCAGTGATACACTTGCACCTTCTACTTCATAAGTAAATTCCGTAATGGAAGATTGATCGATTAGTTTAATAATCTCACGTAATTCTTGTACTTTTAACATGTCTCGCACTCCTCTTATTTTCAAGATCGTTTACTCATTATTTGTACAATATCAAGTATTTAATATTAGGTACTAATAATTCCTCCTAACATTTTACGATAAAACATTGTAAAACATCAAGCTTTGGTTAAATTTAAGTACAATTTAAAAGCTACTGCACTTTTAATTATAGCAGTATTGCTGGAGCAATGCGAATTGAAAGAAGTGTTAATAGCCGTGCTTTTGTTCTATTGTTGGAGACAAATACAGTGCTGATTATTTCCCGCTAAAAAATTCTAAAATCAAAATAAAGAAATCCAGACCCTTGGTTACGTCTGGATTTATAAGTTATGAAAGCATAATTGAATTGGTCTTTTATTATGAATTGCTAATTATTTTCTATTTACCTGTTGGTTGAAAGTTTACTTCCGTTTTTACATCCTCTCCAAATTCATCACGTACCATTTGCATGATGTTTACAACTTCTGTATTTGTTAACTCTTCGACTTTAACATGTACATGCACTTTTTCTGCTTCGGAGCGAACAAGTACATCTTCATAGCCAGTTGCACCAACAATTTGTTCTTCAAGAATCGCTTCTTTTGCATCTAGATTTTCTAATACATCGATTTCATTGAGTGCTTGTTCTTTTTCTTCTGCATTAGCGCTAGCGGATGCAACTACATCTGTAAGTCGACTTATTTTCTTGCTGCGGTCGTCTTGTACTTCCATACGAATTGTTGCAAATAATTCATCTTGGCCAAGGTTTGTAATGTCGTCAACTTCTGCATTTTCTGCATCTTCTGTATCTCCTGTTCCAGCTGTCGTAGAAGCTTTCTCGCTAGCTGGTTGTCCGTCCTCTATATATGCTAAATCATCACCATTTGGGGAAAGCATATAATAGACACTAAGCACAATCATTAAACTTAACATAGTCAATAGCCATACCGTTTGTTTTTTTAACATACTATCTTCCTCCTAGTTTTTTGGCATCACAGAAATTTTATGGGTTGGAACATCAAGAACACGCGAAACTGCTTCAACAATTTGATTTTTGACGGAGGGCTGATCAGCTCCTTTTGCTACTACAAACACCCCCCTAACCTCTGGTTGCTTTGTTTGAACTAATAACGGCATCTCTTGATCACCTTTTCGTATTGTTACCACTTGACTGTCTTCTGTATTATCTTCAATCTTCCTTGTACCACCATTCCGGTCAGATTCATCAGTAATTTGCTGACCTTTCGTGGTGTTCTTTTCGTAAACTTGCTCACTCGTTGCATTCAGATTAACCATAACCTCTGCTTCTGTTACACTTTGAATTTTATTAAGCATTCCAGCTAATTCTTGTCCTAAACTTTCTTCTACATGACTTATATCTGAAGAAGACATTTCTGCCCCATCATCGGCTTTTGCTATGTTCTGCGTTTCTCCTTGAGGCTGAAGGTTAAGTTCAGGCTCGTCCTCTGATGAAAAAATATTACTGACGATAATTAGAAATACCCCTGTCAATCCTAAGATGATAAGGTATCCGATTTTCTTCGATGGAGGCTTACCTCCCTCCGTTTTTTTTGGTCGAAAGAAATTTTTCATGATGTCCCTCCCTCCCAATAAATAGATACTTTCTTATCTGTTAACTCCCATTCATCCATTAGCAGTGTTGCTATTTCTGTTCCAACTTCTTCTTTTTCCCCTTCACTATCTTGATCGTTATGCTGAGAATCAATGACTATTTCTTCAACTGTATCCACCGCTCCCTCCTCGTTCTCTAATTCCTTTATATAAACAATGACTTCTACTAAATCCTCAAAGGACAGATTTTCCACTTCTTCAAATGTAAAATCGATGCTTGTAATCTCCACTTGGAATTCCTCCTTTAAGGGGTCCTCAGCTATATTTTTCAGTTGGACAGTCATCTGTTCTAAAATATATGCATGTTGACTGTTTTGTATCTCTTTTTTTTGAAATTCTATTTGATTTTCTATATTTTCATCTTGCGTATAAGCTTGATCTAGCTGGTCAATAGATGTTTCGACAGCTTGTTCAATATCTGCATCAAATAAGTAGAATACGGGCTTTAAAAGGATAAGAATTAATATGAGTCCTACTGCTAATTTGACATACTTTTTCATCGCGTCTACTGGAATCAGTAAATCGATAATTGCAGCAAGAATGACAAATAAAATAATCTGAGTTACCCATTGTATAATTACATCCATCGAACATCACCTTATCTCAGCAAAATAGTTATATTACTTGCAGAAACGATAATCACAATAGCCAATAAGAACATTAGAGATACTGCTAGTAAGCATGCAAGAATATATAAAATGTAATTACTAATCGTATTTAAAGCTGTAATAACTGGACCACCTCCAATTGGCTGTAGAGCAGCCGCAGCTATCTTATATATCAATGCAACCGCAGCTATTTTTAATGCGGGAAAGAGTACTATTAACAATATGACCAGCAGTCCGGCCATACCAACAGCATTTTTTAATACGAGTGAAGCACTTAATATTGTGTCAGCCGCATCTGTAAATGTTCTTCCAACAACAGGAATAAAATTACCCGTAACAAACTTAGCTGTTTTCATTGCTAAACCATCCTGAATAGCAGATGCTGTACCCTGAACAGAAATGACCCCTAAAAAAATGGTTAAAAATATGCCGAGGGCTCCAAGTCCAACTGTTTTAAATAGATTTGCCAGGTGTGTCACTTTATAATTTTCACTTAAGCTGCTAACTATTAAAAGCATTGCTGAAAGAAACAGTAATGGCAGAATGAACGTAGAAACTAAAATTCCACTGAAATTAATTAGGAAAATGATTATTGGATGAAAGAAAGAAACGGCTATCACATTCCCAAAACTCGCCATCATCCCTAACATAAGCGGGAGTAAAGCAATCATGAATCCCTTCATCATTTCAATTGCTTCTTGCGTATAAGATACAGCAACATAGAAGCTGTTCAGGGCAATAAAAATAAGTACAAGATAGATGACAAAATACGCAATTTTACTAACTGCGTTTCGTTCAAAAGCGCTGTGCATCGTTTGTAAAATAACAGAAAACAGGGTGAGCATTAATAAAGTTCCTAATAGCTTTCCGTTTGCAATTAGTTCATGGAATAAGTACTCGAGAAATGCAACGATCGTATTTTTTAGTGAAAAGGAATCTTGATTTTTAACAAATTCATAAATACTCGTTTTTTCAATCTCAGGTAAATAACCGCCATACTCCTCAACTAGTTGGTCCCAATAGCTTCCAACACCATCAAGGGAGATCTCTTGAAGGATGCTTTCATCAAAATGAATGTCATTATCTGTAGCAGCAGAAACAGTAGCCTGTCCACTAAAGAAAAAAATAATTGTGAGTAGAATTAGGATTATTAGGTTATATGATTTCATTCACCCCGTTTGCTCCCTTCAAGCAGTAATGAATAATTATACAGATGGTAAAAAGCTAATAATCGCTTCAATAACTGCGGTTATAATTGGTACTGCAAGCAATAAGATAAAAATCTTCCCGGAAAGCTCTATATAATGAGCAACAGAACCAAGCCCTGCGTCTTTAGTTAAATTCGCACCTAGCTCTGCAATATAAGCGATCCCAATAATTTTTAAGATTGTTTCCAAGTAAAGACCTTCGATATTTGCCTTCTGACCTAAAGTTTGAATTGTCTGGAAAATAACACTGATTTGATGAATGACTGCTAGAAAAATAATAATTCCTGTAATCAGAATAAGGAAAAAGGCAAAGGACTTATTAATATCTTTTAAAACGATATATAAAATGCTAGCCACTACTCCTAATATAGCAATCTGCAAGATATCCATGCCATTTAGCTCCTAAAACAAAAATACCGATTTAATTTGCTGAAACAAATCAGAAAGGCCATTGATTACAATAACAAGTACAATGATAAACCCAAGCAGCGTGGCAAATTGAGCAATCTCTTCTTTACCCATTTGCTTTAAAATCGTATGAATCAATGCTACGATTATTCCTATTCCAGCTATCTGGAAGAGAATGGATGCATCTGTGAACATAAAAATGCTCCTTCCTTTCATTTCAAATGAGTAACAACACAATAAAAGCCCCACTTAATATACCTAAGCTTTTTGCAACTTTTCCGTATTTGCGATCGTTATCAATGGCTTCCTCTAGTTCTCTATCTAAGTGAACTATGGTCAGTTGTATATGCTTTTGCTGTTGACTCATATCATGCTGACCAAGGGTTCGACCGAATTGCTTTAATATTTCTTTTTCCGTTTCATGCATACTTGACTTTTTAATTAAGACTTCAACTTGCCTTTCCCAAACTGTAAAGAAATCAACTGCTTCACCTTGCATTTCTTTCCCTAGAGAAGCAAAAAATCCTCGCAATGGATTTGGTATTTTTCTAGAAACGGATAAGAATGCATCAAACAAAGCCACTTGGCTATATATAATTTCAGCCTCGAGAATTTGTAATGCGCTTTTCAATTCGCGAATATGCTTTGGCCGTTTGGTCAACCTAGAGCTCCATTCAAATCCTGCCAAGGTGGCTGTTCCGATTAAAAGCAGTGCTCCAATCCACTTCATTTGTCACACCCCTTGTTTTTTGAAGCAAATTATTTTCATTATGGTCGAGCACAAGGCTAATACGACCAGGGCTTGTATCTCTTTTTAGCACAATATATCGATCGAAAATATGTTGATTGAAAATCGGTTCTAAAGAGGGGCGTCTTTTCAGTTCGCTGATACTTCTGCCGTGTATGGAGCAAATTACAGTAACCCCTGTATTAACCGCTTCCATCAACGCATCAATATCTTGTTGATTGCCAATTTCATCTACTACCATCACATCTGGTGACATGGAGCGAACGAGCATCATCATTCCATCAGCTTTTGGACATGCATCCATAACATCAGTACGAAGCCCTAAATTGTGCTGCGGAATTCCTTTAATTGAGGCACCTATTTCAGAGCGTTCATCAACAACGCCAACCTTCTTCGGATTAGTCTGTTTCGAGCCATTGGAAATCAACCGGGTTAAATCTCGAATTAATGTTGTTTTACCTGTCTGTGGAGGACCGATGATTAAAGTATTAAAATAGTCGCCATTGTATATATATGGGATAATAGGTAAGGCAACGCCGGGTTTTTCTTTAGCAATACGGATATTAAAGAACGTAATATTCTGTATTGCTTTTACACTGCTTCCCGTTGTTGTCACCTTTCCAGCGATTCCAATCCGATGCCCTCCTTCTATAGTGATATAACCCTCTCGCAACTCATCCTCTAACCGATATAATGAAAATTGACTAAGCTGATTGATTAAAAATGTTGCCTCTTTCGTCTGAGGGATAAGGTTTTTCACCCATTCTGTCGTGTCATCAAATATTAACTCAATAGGGCGGTTTAAACGAACACGGATTTCCTGTAGCATTTGCCACCTGTTTTGAACTTTAAATTGTATAGCTTGTCCCATGTCATTTGGAAACAAACGCATAATCTCGTCCATGATTATTCCTCGCTTTGTTTTGAAGCTGCTTTATAGTAAATGTATGTAGGAATAGATAATTTATGACCTTCGCTGCTCCATCGTACAAATAAAAAATTAGAAAATGTTGTAGTGTTAATGATCAAATATGCATTTCTATTTTCTAATAACGCAAAAAGCTGTGTTACAGAGAAAATTAATTTCCTCTGTAACACAGCTTTTATAGAATTATAATACAACTAAGCTCTTGATACATATTTCCCATCGGATGTATTAATAACTAAAACATCACCTTGGTTTATGAAAAATGGTACTTGAACCGAGTGACCAGTTTCTAACTTAGCTGGTTTTGAACCTCCGCTTGCAGTATCACCCTTAATTCCTGGTTCCGTTTCAATTACTTCCAACTCAACGTTGTTTGGAAGATCGACCCCAAGTACTTCACCTTCATAACTGATTACATGTACTTCCATGTTTTCTTTCATAAATTTTAATTGTTCTTCAATTTGACTTGTCTGCAGTTCAATTTGCTCATATGTGTTTGTGTCCATAAAGGCATGAGCATCACCAGATGCATATAAGTATTGCATTTTTTTATTTTCAATATGCGCCTTACCAACTTTTTCTCCACCACGGAATGTTTTTTCTTGAATATTCCCGTTTCTTAAATTACGTAGTTTAGAGCGTACAAATGCAGCACCTTTTCCTGGCTTTACGTGTTGAAACTCTAATACCTGCCAGATGCCATTGTCCACTTCAATTGTCAAACCTGTTTTAAAATCATTAACTGAAATCATTTCATTTCCTCCTTTATGTATCCCTACAGCTGTATCAATTCTTTTGAAGCAAAGGTTAGTCTTTCGTTTCCAGATTCTGTTAGTACAATATCGTCCTCGATTCTGCAGCCACCAAGTCCCGGCACATAAATTCCAGGTTCAACTGTAACTACCATACCTTTTTCCAAAACTTTATCCGAGCGATACGATAATCCTGGGCCCTCGTGAACTTCTAAACCTAGGCCATGTCCTGTAGAATGTCCAAAATTATCGCCATAGCCTTTTTCTGTAATGAAATCCCTCGTTAAGGCATCTGCTTCTTTACCTGTTATTCCCGGTTTAATCCCATTTACTCCACGAAGATTTGCCTCTAATACTATATCATATATTTCACGTAATTCGCTTGAAATTTCACCAACTGCAACAGTTCTCGTGATATCCGAGCAATAACCTTCATATAATGCACCGTAATCTAGTGTAACTAGTTCACCTGATTGAATCTCTTTACTCGATGCAACACCATGTGGCAGTGCTGAACGATATCCAGATGCAACAATTGTATCAAAACTTGATGTTGCACCAAGTTTGCGCATATAAAATTCGAGTTCATTTGAAATGTCGATTTCTTTAACACCCGGTTTAATAAATTTTTGGATATGAACAAACGCATCGTCTGCAATTTTAGCTGCCTTTTTCATCGTATTTAACTCTTCATTCGTTTTAATTAAACGCAGCTCTTCAACTAACCCACTAACCGGGATTAGTTCCACATCAAAGCTTTTCTGATAGTTTTCATATTTAGTGAATGTCACATAATCCTTTTCAAAACCAAGCCGTTTAATTTGCATTTGTTTTAATTGATCCGAAATTTCCCCTTCAATTAACTGTTTATGCTCAATTATGTTAAAGTGCTTAGCTTGTTCATTTGCTTGTTCTGTATAGCGAAAATCAGTTATGAATCTGGCGTCGTCACGTGATACCAACGCAATACCTGCTGTGCCAGTAAATCCGGTCACATATCTTCGGTTGATTGGACTAGAAATTAAAATTGCATCAAGCTTATTTTTTTCCAATGCTTCTCGCAGCTTATTCAGTTTTTCCATCAGTTTTTCCCCCTCAATCGTTAAAGAGGTTATTCAAAAAGTCCGGTGAAAATGACACAAATCGAGATCAGTAGACCTTCGACTAAGTACCGACACATCCTGTGTCGAACGTCGAAGTCAAGCACTACATCCTGTGGAAGCTCGTTGGCTTGCTTTTCCGCTGCTCACGTATTAACTGCATACGCTCCCGCTCCTTGGAAAAGAAAATCACTTTTCCTGCGTGCAAGATCGTCTGCTCAAAGCTACGCCGCCTCGACCTGCTCGGTCCTTTTCATCCTCCTTTTTGAACACGCACTTTAACGGATACAATTTGTTATTTTTGTACAATTAGTCTAACATAAATCAATTCATTTGAGTATTTTTACTGCTATATTAATATAGAGCTATTCTTCAGATCGTTTTCTTATTTGTACTCGCATATCATAATATTCATATGAAATGGAAAAACCTACAAAAGTTCCATAAAGGATAAATAAACTTGCGGTCGATAAGATTGTATCAAACGTAATATCCGTGATGTTTGGTACATTCGTAAAAATTGGCGGCATTAGGACAAAGATAAACCCCCACACAATGATTCCATATACAACTCCCATCCACATCGAATATATTTTTTTAAATATTCCATGATAAATCAAAGCTGTAACAATGGACAGCAGTCCAATTATTATAATTGTTAGAAGTGTTCCAAACCATGTGTCAACCCAATTTGCATTAGTCCATGACTTTAGAATAAAAGATTTAGGTGATATTTCACTAAAATTAAAATAATATAAGATGATCCACGCAAAACCTAAAGCTATACCTCCCACCAATCCGGTGAATAAGGACTTAGGCAATATTGAAAACTGTTCTTCAGAATTCGTGTTATGTGATTGTTTTTCTGTATTCATTGTTGTGACACCTCCAGATTTTATTATTACCAATCATTTGCAAACAAATCATTGTATTAAAACATTAGGCTAGTTGTTAACAGTATTTTCGGGTAAAATAGAATTAAGATAAACAAATCCTGTACTGAATATTTTTGTACAAATTAGGAAACAATTTCTAATAGAAAACTTATTTTTATTTAATTTACAAAAAACGGATATAAACTTGCGCTTTAGTGGTATATAACATAGTAAAAGACTATTATTATATTACAAGACTGTGGAAGGAGGAGTTTTTATGGGCCGTAGTAAATTTTCTATTGTTGTTTACATTATTATTGGCTTAGCAGTTATCGGTTTAATTTCACAGCTTTTCGGAAATACAATTAACTTTCTAACAAACATTTTAATTATGTTTGGTATTGGGGTGGCTGTTTTCGCTCTGCTATATTACTTTGTGCTGAAAAAGAGAACCCCTTCTAATTCCGATGATATGAAAAAGTATAAGAAGGCAGTAAAGCAATCTAAATCCAAATACAAGCAAACTTCATACAATGCCGCTCCTAAACAGACGAAGCCCGTTGTAGCACAAAAGAAAAAACGAACAAAACGTGCTACACATTTAAAAGTAATTGAAGGTAATAAAACAAAACGAAAAGACCGAGCTTCTTTATAGCCGGTCTTCTTTATTTTAGACGTTCTTTAATATTGAAAGGGATTTCTCCACTTTAGATTGAAGCTGACAAAAGGACTGCTTGACAATGAGCGATGTTTAAGTTGACCATCGTTTTAAAAATTGATCAGCATTCTCTTTCCCGCTTTGGATTAATTCTTGCTTCACTTCCTGTGAAATATGAAAGTTAACTGCTCCTGTATGTGCAACAGGAACAAATAGAATGTTCTTTTGATCATTTTTTGATATATACCTGGCATCATGTGCTTGCTTCATTGTAGAGAATAATGCTTGATACATATCCAGGGCATTTTTAATATCTCTTGGTCCAATCCCCTTTTCAGTTGCATCTGTCAATTTAATTCCTAATATTGGCCTCTTCTTTGTATTGTCTCCATTATCAAAGATCCATAATGGAAAGTTGCTTAAAAGTCCACCGTCCACCATTATGCTTTTCTTTTTGTACAATCCAGGCATCTTTTTTGGCATAAAGAAAAAGGGAAATCCTGCACTCATTCGAACAGCTTTTGCTACTGGGAAATAATTTGCTTCAATTCCGTACACGCGTTCCAAATCGTCGGGTATGACAATAAGCTTTCCTAAAGAAAGATCACTGACAACAACTTTAAAGTAACCTTCTTTTATATCGTGAAAGGTGCGAATATTCTTTCTTGCTAAAAGTTCTTCTAGCCAACTTTCCAGTTTGTTACCTTTATTAATCCCCAGCTGACTATACAAGAAAAACCACTTCGTAAATGGCAGCAGCCTTGTTAAAAGTGGTGGGTCGATAAATTCAGTTAGATCAAGTTCATGTATAAGCTCTTCAATTTCGTTTATTTCATAACCTGCAGCTACCAATGCCCCAACAATAGCCCCCGCAGAAGTTCCGGCCACTCGTACTACTTGAAGTTGATGTTCTTTCAGACTCTCTAGTACACCAATATAAGCAAATGCTTTAACTCCGCCACCAGAAAAAACTGCATCAATCTTCATCCACTCTCTCCCCCGCGCTCATTTTTCATGATGTGTGCTTAACTACCTTCGTAAGCGAAATGAAAGGGTAATCTCTTTATATATATAAGCAAAGCGCTAAGAATAGAACAATGTCGATAAAATTGTCGTGGAGCGTGAGAACTGTGAACATGTTAGAGCGAATCATAATCACCGAAGAATAAACTCGGCCAATCTTTTAATTCATGAAAAAACCATACAGATCCACGTGAGCTGTATGGTTTTTATGCTTATTCTTTTACACTCTCCGCTTGGACTTTTTTTAATTCTTCCTGTCTTGCAGAATCTGTTTTAAAATAGTTGACAAGATCGCCAATTCGATCGATTGAATTCCAGCTTAAATGATGCTCAATACCTTCTACATCATTGTAAATATTATCTTTCTCTACCCCGATGATTTCTAAAAACTCTTCCAGAAGCTCGTGTCTAAACACTAAACGCTTTCCAATTTTTTTTCCTTTTGCAGTCAGTACAAATCCTCTATATTTTTCATAGTTTAAGTATTCGTCTTTATCTAATTTTTGTACCATTTTTGTCACGGAAGATGGGTGCACTTCTAATGCTTCTGCAATATCGGATACACGGGCATATCCTTTTGTTTCAATTAAGTTATATATTTGTTCGATATAATCTTCCATACTTGGAGTAGGCATGTAGATCTCCTCGTTTCAAGAATATTTTTTGTTTAGGGCAAAACTGTTTCTCTACTTTGAGGATACAGGAAAAGACAAATTAACACAAGTTATATTATTTTAGACGGTAAAAAACAATAGAAGTGCTACGGGGACTCTTCTTCTTATAGTTAAAGACCACATTTCAGCTGTGCTCCACAGCTTGTACAAGTATTACAACCACCAATCTCCTCTACACTATCCGTTCGACAAACTGGACAGGTGTCACCAATTTCGGAACCAATCGTAACAATGATTCATTCTAGCTCTTGGATTGTATCCATTAACACAACTTTAGGTTTTTCGGTATCTGTGAACAACTCTGTTTGTTCACCAACGGTGTTTTCTTCTGCTTCTCTTCCATGCATTCTTCGCACGTACTTTTTTCTCTTGGAGTTTTGATTTATCCCTTTTTTATTTCACTCCTTTTTAGACCCTCAATCATTCGTTGTCTAGATGGATTATCGGAAGCCCATAATTCTTTCATATGTTCACCTATTATCTTCTAGGCACTATCACTATGCTTTAGGTTCTAATGCCCGCTGGGTTCCCCATAAGCTGCTTTATTGATAGTTGTATTCTTTGTCAAGCACGAAATAAAAAATCAGCTATAAAGCAATAATCCACAATATGCAATTTGTAACATTTTACGAATTATGTAATCATGGAAACTGCAAATCGTGAACTTTTCTTATAGGAAAGAGAAAAACTTTGAAATATACCGCGTCTACCCATATAATAAAATAGATAATGAACATTTTTTGGACAGACGGGGGAAGTAAAATGGAGTTTTTAATTATTGCCGTAGTTGTCTTGCTTGCTGTTGGTTTATTCCGCTATTATAGACAACGTAATTACTTGAAGGTATTAACGGAAGATCAATTCCGGGAAGGATATCGGAAAGCTCAATTAATAGATGTGCGAGAGCCTCAGGAATTTGAGAGAGGTCATATTCTTGGAGCAAGAAATATTCCTGTAAGTCAAATGCGTCAACGTTTAGTAGAAATGCGAAAAGATAAGCCTGTGTACCTTTATTGTCAAAGCGGTACACGTTCTGCTCGTGCGGCACAGCTACTACACAAAAAAGGCTATCAGGATATTTATCATTTAAAAGGCGGTTTCAAGAAATGGACCGGTAAAATTAAAACGAAAAATTAATAAAAATTTAGCCTTGAGGTTCAAAAGTTACCTCAAGGCTTATTTTTTATTTATAATATCGTAAAATAGGCTTTCTTGCTGCGGTAGTTTCATCCATTCGTTTCACAATTGTATTATGTGGTGCTTCCTGTACGACTTCAGGATTATTCTCTACTTCCTCAGCAATTCGAAGCATTGCATCGATAAAACCATCTAAAGTTTCCTTCGATTCAGTCTCTGTAGGCTCAATCATCAAGCCCTCCTCTACATTCAATGGGAAGTAAATGGTTGGTGGATGGTAATTAAAGTCTAATAGTCGCTTTGCAATATCAAGAGTACGTACCCCAAGCTTCTTTTGTCTGCTTCCTGACAATACAAATTCGTGCTTACAATGCTGGTTATATGGTAATTCATATGCCTTCTCCAATTTCCGCATCATATAATTCGCATTTAATACCGCATATTCACTTACTTTTTTCAAACCTTCTGCTCCCATTGTTCGGATATACGTATAAGCTCTGAGATTAATTCCAAAGTTTCCGTAGTATGGCTTAACACGACCGATTGATTGAGGTCTATCATATTCGAACACATATTCATTCTCTTTTTTCGTAATAATCGGTTTAGGAAGAAAAGGTTCGAGCTCTTTCGATACACCAACAGGTCCAGAACCTGGTCCGCCGCCGCCATGGGGACCTGTAAAGGTTTTATGAAGATTTAAATGCACTGCATCAAAGCCCATATCTCCTGGACGTGTATAACCCATAATTGCGTTTAAATTTGCGCCATCATAATATAATTTCCCGCCTGCAGCATGAACAATTTCTGCCATTTCCATAATTTCTGTTTCAAATAATCCTAGTGTATTTGGATTTGTCAGCATGAGTGCAGCGGTATCATTACCAACAACACGTTTTAAGTCTTCTAAATCTACAAGTCCTTTTTCATTTGTTTTTACGGTTACTGCTTCAAAACCAGCAACTGCTGCTGATGCCGGATTTGTGCCATGTGCAGAATCCGGCACAATCACTTTTGTTCTCCCAAAATCGCCATTTGCTTCATGAAACGCGCGAATCATCATTAATGCAGTCCATTCACCATGAGCACCTGCAGCGGATTGTAAAGAAACTTCATGCATCCCTGTAATTTCTTTTAAAGCCGTTTGCAAATCATAAAGCATTTCCATTGCACCTTGAACCGTTTTGGGATCTTGGTATGGATGGATATGGCTAAATCCTTCCAAGCGTGCAACATCTTCGTTGATTTTCGGATTATATTTCATCGTACAGGATCCTAGTGGATAGAATCCAGAGTCCACTCCATAATTTCGATTAGAAAGCCCAGTGTAATGGCGCATGATTTCCAGCTCACTTACCTCTGGTAACTCTGGTGGAGTCTTTCTTACGTATACGTCATCCAATTCAGCATTAAGATCAATTTCTGGAACATCTAAATTCGGCAGGCTATAGCTTGTTCTTCCTTCCTTGCTACGTTCAAATATTAATGGAAACTCTTGATTAGCCATTGATATCCCCCAATTCTTTTACAAACGTATCAATATCTTCTTTTGTACGAATTTCTGTTACAGCAATTAACATATGCCCTGTTAATTCAGGATAATTGCGTTCCAAATCGTATCCGCCAATAATTCCTTTTTCAAACAGCTTATCATTTATAGCTGGTACGGAATTAGAAAGCTTTACAACAAATTCATTAAAGCTTGGATGTTCATATACGATTTCTAAACCAGCTGCTTTACATTGTTCAATTGCATATCGTGTTTTTTGCATGTTCAAAGCTGCCATTTTCCGCAATCCATGTTTACCTATTGAGCTCATTGCAACTGAACTTGCAAGTGCATTTAATGCCTGATTTGAACAAATATTAGAAGTAGCCTTATCACGACGGATATGCTGTTCCCTTGCCTGTAATGTTAATACAAAGCCTCGTACACCATCTTCATCCTTTGTTTGTCCCACTAAACGCCCTGGAACTTTACGCATTAGTTTTTCAGTCGTTGCAAAATAACCACAGTGAGGTCCACCGAATTGTCCAGCAATCCCGAATACTTGCGTATCACCAACAACGATATCTGCACCGAATTCTCCGGGCGGTGTTAAGTATCCAAGAGCCAATGGATTACTGGAAACGATAAACATGGTTTTCTTTTGTTGCTTAATTAATTCCTCCACCTTTTGTAACGGTTCAATTTGACCGAAGAAGTTCGGGTATTGTATCACAACACCAGCAATCGTATCATCCAACTCTTGTTCTAAATGATCAAGGTCCGTTAAACCATTCTTTAATCCGATTTCCACGATTTCAACATTCTGTCCTCTTGCGTATGTCTCAATAACAGCACGTGACTCCGGGTGCACAGCTTGAGAAACAAGCACTTTTCTCCGTTTCGTTTGTGCTGCACTTAAATTAACCGCTTCTGCTAAAGAGGTTCCGCCATCATACATCGAAGAGTTGGCAACAGGCATTCCAGTTAATTCAGAAATCATCGTTTGAAACTCAAAAATTGCTTGCAGCTCACCTTGGGAGATTTCCGGTTGATATGGTGTATATGCTGTATAAAATTCCGATCTGGAAATAACATGGTCAACAACAGATGGAATAAAATGATCGTACACACCAGCTCCAAGGAACGAAGTATATTGTTTTAAACTAGCATTTTTATTTGCCATTTCAGTTAGTTCTTTTTTTAATTCGTATTCATTTGCTGGCTTTTTTAAGTTCAATTCTCCTTGAAAGCGTACACTACTTGGAATGTCTGAAAAAAGCTCATCTGTGGTTGAAACTCCGATTGTTTGCAGCATTTCTTCTTTATCGGTTTCAGTCATAGGTAAATAACGAAATTCCATTACGATGCCCCCTATTTATCTCGTTTATAAAATGGTGTCTTTACAATAATTGCTTTTAATTTGCGTTTTCGAACTTGGACTTCTAATTCTGTACCTTCATTTGCAAACTCGGAATCAATAAGTGCTAATCCAATATTTTTGTTAAAAGTTGGGGATTGTGTACCAGATGTTACAAACCCAATCACTTGATCATCCTTCAATACCGTATATCCATGCCGTGGAATGCCTTTATCGATCATTTCAATTCCAACTAATTTTCTTGTCGTTCCATTTTCCACTTGATCTTTTAGTACAGATTTCCCTATAAAATCTGCTTCTTTGTTCACTTTTACAGCAAACGAAAGCCCCGCTTCAATTGGGCTGATATCCTTTGATAATTCCTGACCATACAATGCAAGACCTGCTTCGAAACGAAGTGTATCACGCGCGCCAAGTCCAATTGGCTCGAGCCCTTTGTCTTTTCCTGCCTCAAGCAGCCGATTCCACAAAGCAGGACCTTCTGATTTGTCAATATAGATTTCAAATCCATCTTCACCAGTATAGCCAGTACGCGAAACAATTGCAGTATGTTCTGAATTTTCCAGCGGAACATTTGCATCGAAGCGGAAAAACTTGATCTCGGATAGATTGGTTTTTGCAAGCTGCTGCAATATCTCCTCTGAATTCGGTCCCTGTAATGCAAATTGAACATAATCAGCTGAGGTATTGGTAATCGTTACTTCCTTTTCGCTGTATGTGTTATGCTGGAGCAGCCACTCATAATCTTTTTCTGTATTCGCTGCATTCACCACTAACAAATAATCATTTTCTGCAAGCATATAAATAATTAGATCATCGACTGTTCCCCCGTTTTCATAGCACATAATCGTGTATTGTGCTCGGTTTGGCACGAGCTTGGTCACATCATTTGTCATAACGTATTGCAGAAATTCTAAGCTTTTAGGGCCCTTTACAGCAATTTCCCCCATATGTGACACATCAAATAGCCCTGCTTTTGTTCTGGTTGCTTCGTGTTCCTGTTTGATCCCAGTAAATTGTACTGGTAAATCCCAGCCCCCAAAATCAATTGTTTTCGCCCCGTATTTTCCATATTCCGAAAAAATAGGTGTTCGTTTCAACTCGCTCATACCATCCACTCCTCCTAATTTTGTTGAAAAAGTGCATAAAAATAGAGATTCCTTCCTTACCGAAGAAATCTCTGTCCTTAAACCAGAAAGTTGCATACTTATATGAACGTTGGATCACTGTATAAGTATTTGCTTCGTGGGTGGTTTACTAATTCTAAGTAAACACTCTCCAGAGTTGCGTCCTACAAGAGTCTTTTTGCCTGAGAGATTCGCTCTTAACTTGCTCCTTCGGCGTTACATAATGTAAGCTCTCCCCTTGTAATCATCCGCTAATGAAAAATTTATATTTGGTTATACTATGTATCAGAATGTAAGGAACTCTATTTCACTTTGAATTATAACATATCAAAAAGCAAAATTATAGTGAAATCCAAATTTTAATAATGGGATGTGTGTTCAACATATGGATTCTATTGAACTACAAAAAGATTCAGCCTTTATCAATGCTTTAGAAACAGCCATTAGCAAAGAGGGTCCTTTCTCCAATTGGGAACTCTTTTCGATGGCATTTCAAGCTGAGTTAACAACAAGTTCACCTTCTTTTAATGGGTTACGTGCATTAGAATATCTTCCACATGTTAACTTTTTAGATCACCAAACCGATGTTGCTGAACAAGCAATTGAAAAGATGAATGGTCGTGCAATATTAGCTGATGAGGTCGGATTAGGAAAAACAATTGAAGCAGGTCTTATTTTAAAAGAATACATGATTCGGGGATTAGTAAAAAATGCACTTATTCTCGTTCCTGCATCGCTTGTTAACCAATGGGTGAAGGAATTGAATGAAAAGTTTTATATACCAGCAGTTGCACATCGGAAGAATTATAGTTGGAAAGAAAATCCGATTATTATTTCCTCCCTTGATACAGCAAAACGTTCTCCTAACCGGGAAGAAATAATTGACACGGAATATGATTTTATTCTGATTGATGAAGCGCATAAGCTTAAAAATCATAAAACAAAAAACTATCAATTTGTACGTGCAATTAAAAAGAAGTACTGCTTGCTTTTAACAGCTACACCTGTACAAAACCGATTAATTGAGATATTTAATTTAATTACAATACTTCGACCTGGTCATCTAGGAAATTATGATTCCTTTATCGAAAAATATGGTAAGGATCGAAGTAAGCTGGAACAAGATCCTTATTTAAAACAATTGATTCAAAAAGTAATGATTCGAAATACGAGAAAAGCAACAAAACTCACTGAATCTAAACGGAAGATTGAGACCTTATGGATTGATTTTCCTGATAAAGCACGCGAAGTATATGACGATCTTGTCAATACTACAATCGCGTTCTCCACTTTTTCGAAAATTACGTACCTCCGTGAGATATGTTCATCACGAGAAGCTTGTTATATGTCATTATCTAAAATTAGTGAGCATGAAAATAATGCAGCTGTATTAAAACCGTTACTTAGCAAAATTGAGGAGCTGCCTCACCACATAAAAGCTGAAAAAGCAGTAGAGCTAATTAAATCAATAGGTGATGAAAAAGTTATTATTTTTACAGAGTATCGAGCAACACAATATTTCTTACAATGGTATTTACAGCAACATGGTATCTCATCGGTCCCCTTCCGAGGTGGATTTAAACGTGGTAAAAAGGACTGGATGAAACAACTGTTTAAAGATCATGCGCAGGTTTTGATTGCTACTGAGGCTGGAGGTGAAGGAATTAACCTTCAATTTTGCAGCCACCTAATTAATTACGATCTACCATGGAATCCAATGCGGCTTGAACAGAGGATTGGACGTATCCACCGTTTCGGACAGGAAAAGGATGTACACATCTATAATCTTGTTATTCGCAACACGATAGAAGAACATATTCTGACACTTTTATACGAAAAGATAAACCTATTTGAAAAGGTAATTGGCAACCTAGATGATATTTTAGCTGAGCTGAACATTTCAAGTATCGAGTCAGAGATGGAGTCTATCTATAATGAATCCACCTCCGCAGGGGAGGTACGAATTAAACTAAATAACCTTTCTTCCATTATTCAAGGTGCAAAAAATGATTCTACAGCGGAAACGGAGGAGAGACTTTATGGCAATTACTAATTTAAATGAATTTTTGAAAGATTACTTTACTGCTAAGGATTGCGAAATTATTTCCAATCATGATGGTGTGATACAAATACAATTAAATGAACAGATGGATCGTGAATTGATGAACCGACCATTTTACTGGCACTACATTAAAAAAATTGGTCGTACCGGCGATCCAATGCAACTTACGCTAATTACAAATCCAAAACAACGGGATGCAAAAGGAGACTGGATTCACTTTGGCAGTCCTCGCCTCCAGCAAATTATGAATCATTTAAAAGAAAAGGAAAAATTTACAAAGCTATTTCAATTAATTCATGCAACCGAAAAGACGCCCTTACATCCATGGCTAGTTGTAAACTTTAAAATTAGTTATCAAGGGCAGCATAAAAAGGATGAAATCATTTCTATCGGTTTACATTTAGTTAACGGCATGATGAAGTTAGATATGATGAATCTGTTAAGGAAGTTTTCATTACAAACAACAATTTCTGATTATTGCTTTACATTGTCTCCAATGATTAAAATAAAAAGTGGTTACTTACGAATGGAAACTGTTCTGTCAAACTATATTGAAGAGCAAGAACATACGTGGGCTAAGAAATCTTTAGAATTGTTACAGGAAGAAATTCAAACGTTACAGCATTTTTATCAGGACGACTTAGAAAGTGAACAGATGAAAAAAGAACAAGACGAATTAACAAAACGTTATCATCCAAAGGTAACATTGGACGTAATCAATGGAGGTATCGTGTATCTCGAACAACATGCATTATAATAGTAAAATCACTTGTGCAGGGTTAGAGGCTGAGATAAAAAAAGCCTTGTTCGGCACTATGCTAGTCCCAGCAGTTTCATACTTTTTGAACAACCTCCATAAATAAAGAATAGCAGGTAAATTTATCTGCTATTCTCCTTCTGGAACATTATTTTTAATGTGAATGGAAGCATACCAAACCATCTGGTGGTGTATAAGGAATTTTGTTTCCTTTGCGCTTCTTTTCGTTTCTTTCTTTCCTCAGATGGTAAGTCTATATATGAAACAACTTGTTCGGTCATAAACTTCAAATAATCATTTCCTGACATTACTACCACCTCGATTCCATGTCTCACACTTATCTTTTGCAAATCAAAAAAAATATATACAAAAATTTTTATAAAAAAGAAGGGTTTAATCAAAAAACGTCGAATAAAGTATACTGTTGCAAAATAAAAGGAGGTGAAAACAACCTTGAATCCCACTGCAACTTTATCAGATAACCTGCTCAACGCTTCGATTAAAGAGAACGCTTCAGACATTCACTTCTACCCTTTCCATGACTATACAGATATTTTTTTTCGAATCCATGGAAAACGACTAAAACATTGCCACATAAAACTTAAACAATATGAACAACTGCTCACCTACTACAAATTTATAGCTGGAATGGATATTGGTGAATCAAGAAAGCCGCAAAATGGCACCATTCAACATAAGACCACGTCCAATTTATTCTCATTGCGATTATCGACACTTCCTCTCCATCAAACAGAAAGTTTAGCAATTCGGATCCTTCCACAAGAAACAAAACTCACTCTTGAACAACTTTTTCTTTTTAAAAGCCAACTAAATAAAATGAAGGAATGGATGTCCAATCGTGCTGGCATCATCCTTCTGACCGGGCCAACCGGAAGTGGCAAGACCACAGCATTATATGCTTTACTGGAATCCATCTTAAAGGAAAAGTCGTATCAAACCATTACTTTAGAGGACCCAATTGAGAAAAACATGGACAATATTCTACAAGTGCAAGTCAATGAAAAAGCCGGAATTACGTATCAGACAGGCTTAAAAGCAGCGTTACGACATGACCCAGATATTATTATGGTTGGTGAAATCCGCGATAAGCACACAGCCAAATTTGCATTTGAAGCATCCTTAACAGGTCACCTGGTTCTGAGCACATTACATGCAAAAAATGCTATAGGAACAATTCATCGTTTAATCGATATGGGTATCAAACGAAGTGATATGAAACAATCACTTATCGCGGTTGCTGCGCTTCAATTACTTCCATTGCAGGTGAAAACCGAATTCGCAAGGAGAGCAGCGATTCTTGAACTGCTCGAAGGTACATTATTAGAGAATACCATTGAGGGGAACGAATTAACAGAACTTGATACATTTCATTCATTTGAGTATTTAAGAAAGAAGGCTTATGCATATGGCTTCATATCTGAAAGGGTTTATCAGTCGTAGAAAAATGCTGGCTAACCCTCTGCAGCTTCGATTCCTACAATTATTACATCGTTTATTAACGAATGGCTACCCATTGCTAGATGCAATTGAAACAGTAAAATGGAATAAAGAATTAGAAAAACCTGCAACCCGCATTTTAACGTGCCTTAAAGACGGTATGTCTATTGATGAAGCATTTGATCAAGCGAAATTTCATCCGCTGATTACTTCATATCTTTATTTTGTAAAAGGAAATGGAGATCTTGAGGGTAGCATCAAAAAATGTGCTGCAATGTATGAATATCGAATAAAAAATACAAATAAATTTCAACAAGCAGCCAGATACCCACTTATTCTATTGTTTATCTTCTCCTTGCTGCTATACTTTATAAAACAAAGTGTCCTCCCGTCTTTTCAAGATATTTTTCAAGCAAGTATGTCCGCTTCATCAACCGTCCAGGTCTCCATTATTTTAATTGAAATGCTTACCACCATTACTTTTGTGTTAATCTTTGTTTTGGGAATTTTACTTTTTGTATGGTTACTAACAAAGGGTAAGTTGCCAATTGAAAAGCAATTAAACGTCTATCGCACAATTCCACTTTACCGAAGCTTCCTAAAGCTACAGACGTCCTTTTACTTCGCTACACACTTCAGTTCACTGCTTAAAACCGGAATGTCTTTCAAAGAAATACTTGACCATATGACCCGACAGAAGAAACTACCTATTATCTCCTATTACGCCCAGCAAATGACTTCAGAATTATCAAGAGGTGTCCACATCGCCAGTTTACTTACTGTTTTTACTTTTCTAGAAGGACAATTGACAACTATATTCAGTAAAAATGCAGACGCACAAGCACTTGAAAAAGACTTAAGTATCTATGCAGAGCTATTAATGGAAGAAATCCAAAGAAAAATCGTGAAAATTATTACATTCGTTCAACCGGTATTTTTTACAATTTTAGCTGGCTTCATCATTTTTATTTATATAACGTTGATGTGGCCAATGTTCCAGCTAATTAAAACAATCTAAAAGGAGAGCTTTGCTATGTTTAACAATAACCGCGGCTTCACATTGATCGAAATGCTTATCGTTCTATTAATCATATCCGTCTTAATCATCCTTATCGTTCCAAATCTCGGTGACCGGAGCAGTGAGGTCCACAGCAAAGGATGTACAGCACTAGTATCCATCGTTCAGGGACAAGTAGATGTTTATTATATGGAAAATAATTCGTATCCGAATACTTTAAGTGCATTAGTTCCTGATTACTTAAACGAAGATCAACTCACCTGTCCTAATGAAGAGGCTTTAAACTATTCAGTAGATGGAAATAAAGGTATTGTATCAGCACCTTAAGTATAATCATGGTTTTACATTGCTGGAAGTCCTCTTTGTTCTTGCTGTCTTTTCAATTATTATGGTAATTTTCCCTCCCTTTCAATTTGAAAGCATTGAAAAACAAAAGGACAAACAATTTCTAGATACATTGAAAATCGATGTTTTATATGTTCAAAACATGTCCTATTTGACTACAGGTGAGGAGATATTTATTCGTTTCTACAAGGATAATTATAAAGTCTTTCAGGACAATGAAATAATTGCAGAGCAAGTCTATCCTGCTGGATGGACGGTTGATTATAGACAAAATAGTGATATTCGATTTAATGGGAAAGGTACATTTTTATACCCGCGAACGATTCATATAAAAACAACATATAGCGAATATCGAATTGTCTTCCAGTTCGGGAAAGGAAGGTTTTATATTGCAGAATCGTAATGGTTTTACATTAATAGAAGTATTAATTGCTTCCGGTATCATATTCACCGCAATTGCTACATTTATGCCAATTATCTCAACGCTTGATATAGAACAAAAAGTATTAAGCGATCGTCGAAAACTAGCTTACTTGCTCCACGACGAGTTACAACAATTTATTTGGAGTTCAAATACCTTACTCCCTGTGGCCTTCACAAAAACGGTCGATTCTTATATGGAGGTTCAATTTGATTTCCAGATTGAAAATGAGTTCATTAAAGGATGTGCTGAATGGAATAATGCGAAAAATACAGAAGAACAGCTCTGTTTTTATGGATTACAAGCAGCATGAGAAAGGATTTACATTTATAACTGTTTTGTGCAGTATTGTTATCCTTTCCGTCAGTTTACCGCTTTTGGGCTATTTGCTGCAAAGCATGAACTCGAAATCAACGTACAGTGAAATTTCAGTACAGCAATTTTTTCAATTTGTGCGAGATGACATCATTGATGCAACGAACATCTACGTAACAAATAGAAAACTTTATTTAGTTAAGCCGCATGAAAATAAAACAGCAACACTCGAATTGTATGGCACACTTGTTAGAAGACAAGTCAATGGAAAAGGACATGAAATCTATCTGAGGGATGTTGAAGGTATTTCCTTCACTCCCCTACCCTACGGGGTTCAAGTTACCGTTATTACTACTTCGGAGGAAAGATATGAAAAAAAGTTCGCTTATTATTAAGAATGAACATGGAGTAATACTACCGTATGTACTTTTTATAACGGCATTCATTTGCATGTTTATAATGACTGCAATTCATAGTTATCGACATGATACTGCGCTTACCCATAGACACATTCAACAAATAAAAATAGAGACGCTTTTTCAAATGGGATATGAAACAGTAAAATCGGAAATAATAGAACAAGAGCCTCCTCCTGTTGTACGCTATCATTTTCCTGATGGTGACGTTAAAATTTCTATAACACCTGCAGCAGATACAATGTATCAATTATCCTTTTCAATCAAAACAAACGAATATGATACAATTTATACGTTCACAAAAACACATATAGCAGAATAATAAGTTTGTACATTTTTTAACAAACTTTGTTTTTCTCACTAAATAGTCAAATTAAATACTATAATAAAGGTATTAAAGCTACTGGGGTGATTTATGTGGACAATACGTTAAAAGTTACAAATGTATTAAGTGATCCAACAAGGTACCATATTTATCAATATATACTAAAAAAACATAAAGATGTTAGTGTGATTGAGATTGCAAACCATTTTGACATCCATTCAAATGTAGCTAGACTGCATTTATCTAAGCTTGAAGAAATAAAGCTTATTACAACATATTTCAAGAGAAGCGGAAAAGGCGGAAGACCAAGCAAAATGTACCGACTATCGGAAAGTGTAATCGAATTAAGCTTCCCATCGAGGGATTATAAAACCCTTTCTTCAATTGCATTAGAAGCGCTGTTGGAACTCGGTGAAATTGGTGAGCAAGCATTGTATGCAACAGGGAAAAAGTATGGGCACCAATTTATAGACGATTTTAAAATACATCATTTCAATAAGCTGTCCATCAAGGAAAAACTTGATATACTTGAGAGGGCAACAGAAGAATTAGGACTCTTTCCTTCCTTTACGTATGATGAAGGAAATAATAACATTCATTTTCATGTGAATAACTGCCCATTTAAGGAATTAGTGATGAAAAACCAAACAGTAGTTTGTCATATGCATTATTTATTCCTAAAAGGTATATTCGATGTATTATTTGAAGGGTCGACTTTAACATTCGAAGAAAATATGTTTACAAACAATTGCGGAAATTGCACTTATCTAGCTAATCTCTCAATTGTTTAATGACATTCGTTTACAATACGCAATTCCTCATATATAATAACAATGAAAAGGCTACCTAAAAGGAGGGGGAAGACATGGATCGAATGTTTCGTGTTCTTGCCTTTTGGACAGGTATTTTTACAGTAATGTTTTATATCGGTGATATGACGAATACAGCACTACTATTCCTGGCTCAAACGGCATTTTTCCTTACAGTAAGTTATTTAAAGTTATCTGAACGCATGTACATGTATTTATTTGGAGCGTATTGTACCGTTTTCATGATTGGTTTTACATGGTATTCCGAATTTATTCTTGTACCTGGTTTCGGACATTAAAAAAGCTGAAAACCCCTGCAACCTAAAATATTGCAGGGGTTTTTCCATCTTCAAATTAACTAAATCCAGCTAATACTTTCATGCACGAACAAAAGGGTTGTTCTGCTTTTCTTCACCAATTGTTGTATGTGGTCCATGCCCAGGATAAACAGTGAGGGATTCCTTCAATTGATATAGTTTATTTTGGATTGTAGCTTCAATCTCTGCCATATTTCCACCTGGAAGGTCAGTTCTGCCAATACCATGATAAAACAAAACATCACCACTAATAATGAATTCATTTTGATCAAATAGAAAACTGACACTGCCAGGCGAATGACCAGGCGTGTGAATAACTTCAAAGAGAAAGTCCCCTATTTCCATTGGACCCATTTTAAAAGTGAATTCAGCTGGCTTCATAACGATTTCATTTCCTATTAGCTTACTGGAACCATTCATTTGTGGATCTGACAACCAAGAAAGCTCATTTTCATGTATATATACATCTGTATCTCCAGTCTCTCGTATTTCATCTAGTGCAGCGATATGATCAAAGTGAGCATGTGTCAATAAGATTGCTTGAACTTTTAGTCCCTCTCTTTCTAAAAACTCGGCAATTTTATCAGGCTCTGCACCTGGGTCGATTAATAACGCTTTTCCTTTATCATAAACAATATAGCAATTTGTTCCGATTGGACCTAATGCCATCCCCTTTACATTCATTAAAAAACCTCCAATTCAATTCTGAATGAAATCACTTTTTCATTTAGTGGGGCTCGCTTCACCCCCAACTAAATGTTAGTACTGATAAGGAGCCCTGCTGGACCTTAAGAGAATCAGGAATTTACGGGCTTTGCCTCCCCACCACACATGTTTTCGTCCCCGCACACATAGAAGAGGGTGTATTACACCCTGTTGTGTAAGAAAACGTTTTACAATTACTCGACAAAAACAATTTAATGTTTTAGAATAAATAATATAATGTCTTAGTTACATAATAATATAAAACCAATTCCTAATTCAAATTGTAACTTTAGGAACAATGAAGCTTCAAAGGAGGATAATAGTTGTGGGACATCTTATTTTAGCAATCGTATTATTATTCGTCGCATTACTTGCAGTAGTTTCAGTTATTCGTCAACTGAAATATAAAAATCTATTTGCATTAGCATTTTCAGCTTTGACAGCATTAGCATTTGGATTCTTCTCCATTGCAACGATTATATCAGAAATCGCTGGATAACTTAATCAAACATCCATAGAAGCAAAAAGTTAACTTTTCGGAGTTAACTTTTTTATTTTGAACAACTAGAAATACCTTTAAATTAGAAATACATAACTAGAGCTTGCACCTAAACACATTTAAAATAGCCGTCAACAGTAATTAATACTGTTGACGGCTATAGACTTTTTAACTTTTAGTTACTTGCTGCTTCCTTATCACCAAAATCAATAAAGCGGAACAGGTCACCATAAATCAAGTTATCAGAATAGGACAACTCTGTTTCAACTTTTTCAGTAATTGGACTACATGCATTTTCAGTACTTGACTTTGCCTTTTCTTCACCAGTTGCATCCAATTCTTCACTGTCTTCCTCTATCGGCTCACCAGTTTCACGATCATAGCACATACCATAGGTAGAAATATAATCATCACTGATAAAATCGCCATTTCTTAACGCAATATATCCTTTTCGTTCATCAGCGAACACATCGTTTCCAAAGTAAAGATCATCTTCAGCCTCAATACCTAACAGACTAAGAATTGTTGGTTTCATATCAATTTGACCAGTTACTTCAGACATTACTTTACCATTTCCATCACCAGGAATATGAATAAACATTGGCACTCGCTGCAATTGCACTTGATCATAAGGCGTTATTTCTTCTTTATCCAGGTACATACTCATTGCACGATTGTGATTCGCACTAATTCCAATATGATCTCCCATGATTATAATGATGGAATCTTCATATATACCAGCTTCTTTCAATTGATCAAAGAAGTCTTCTAGTGCTTCATCCATATACCTTACAGCTGGGAAATAGTTATTCAGCGTATTTGAATTTGAATCATATGGCTCAATTGACGTATCATCTTCTTCTAGCTCAAATGGAAAATGATTGGTTAGGGTAATAAATTTCGTATAGAAAGGTTGTTCCATTGATTGTAAATATTTAATAGATTGTTCAAAGAATGGCTTATCCTTTAAACCCCAGCCAACTGTGTTCTCATTCGTAATTTCATAAGCTGCTTCATCATAAAAATGGTCGATTTCTAAGCTCTTATACATGCCATCGCGGTTCCAAAAACTTTTGTTGTTTGCATGGAGAACGGATGATGTATAACCTTCTTCTTTAATTATCTCTGGAAGTGCATGATACTCATTACCGCCATGGGTAAAGAATACTGCCCCTCTAGATAGTGGGTAAAGCGAGTTTTCTATTAAAAACTCAGAGTCAGAAGTGTTTCCCTGACCTGTCTGTTCATAAAAATTCTCAAAATAATACGTATCTTCATCTTCGGTCAAGCTATTTAAGAACGGTGTTACCTCTTCCCCATTTACCTCATTATTAATTACGAATTGTTGTAGTGATTCAGCATTAATAAAGATTACATTCTTACCTTCGGCTGCCCCGAACATATCTGAATTCCCAGTGATCTTCACATTTTCATCGATATACTCTTGAATTTCCGGAATCTCGTTTCCGTCTGCAAAAACACGCTGTGATTCCGTTTTTGAATGAACAACTAAATCGTAAACATGATAGTTTAACAAACCAATATTTTTCACTAAATATTCACGATCAAAAGCTCGAGTAAATAGCTGCGGTCTTTCCATTTCTGCCAAGAAGAAGTTACCCGCAAGAAGTGCTAGTGACATTGCTAATGCAAATACCTTCCCGCTTTTCGGATATGCTACCGATAGCTTCGTTTCTTGTTTTTTACTTAAATACCAAATTAGAGCTGCATCAGCAAAAAACAGAATATCATAAGGCTTAATCAAGGTTAAAATACTCGAACCTAAATCTGCCATGTTACTTCCCATGAACAGCTGCGGAATTGTGATAAAATCGGTAAATTGGCGATAGAATACGAGATTTGCGAAAATGACAAATGAACCTATAAAGGCTGTGTACCTTAGAAATTTCATTTGACGAGAACGTTTGTTAAACCATACGCTAATCGCAAAAACAAGAAATGCCGATACAAACGGGTTAATTAATAATATTAACTCCTGCATTGAATTATCCAATTCAATATCAAACATAAATCGATAAACAAAGTAAGTTTTTAGCCCAAATAATAATGCTGCCATTATATATAAGGGGATGGTAGGTCTTTTAAACTTCATCTTGCTTCCTCCTAAAATAGTAAAACTCATTCCTATTGTATGTTTTAACCGTGGAATGTTTTTGCTGTTCTGTAACTATTCCATTAAGGATGTGTAACATCGTTACAGAAGAGACTTTTTCCATTTATTTTTCTAATCTAACACTTGCAATGCATATGAACTTGTTCAATTCCGAGGTTTTTAGTAAAAAATATCTTTTCACGTCTAGCTTAATAGATGAAACATCACTTGCACCCTATTTCCCTTTATGATGGAACTGTAAACATTTGTTTACAAAGTTAGTACTATATAAGACGTCTAGGACTTATAAAAGGTTTCAACTATTTTACATTTAATTTATATTTAGTAGCTTATTATTCTAATAGAAATCGAAAAAAAATCAAGTCTAACTATTGTCGTTATTCAACTTTTCCAATACTAAAGAAGCCCCTCCGATAATTCCTGCATCATTTCCAAGTTGTGCGATTTTAATTTCGCAGGCATCGGATACTCTTGGTAAAGCATATTTTCTAAAAGCGATTCGAATCTCATTAACAAGCAAGTCGCCAGCTTTTGAAACGCCGCCACCAATTAGAACTTTGGAAGGATTAATAATAACGCCCAGGTTAGCTATCACTTGACCTAGTACATCTGCAGTCCTTTTTACAATGCTAATTGCAATAGCGTCTCCATCCTTGGCCAAATCAAAGATGTCTTTTGCTGTAATTGCTTGATATTTTTTATAAATTTCTGCAGGCTTACTATCAGGATAACTCGCTATTTTATCCATAGCTTGACGTACAATGCCTGTTGCTGATGCTATTGTTTCAAGGCATCCATTATTTCCGCAATTGCATGGATAGCCATCTTTTTCAATGGTTAAATGACCAAGCTCACCAGCCATTCCATTTATTCCATTAAGTATGGAGCCATTAACAATAATACCTCCACCTACTCCGGTTCCAAGTGTCAAAGCAACCAAATTCTTTGCTTGATTACCTGCACCTGTCCAGTTCTCTCCTAGGACAGCAATATTAGCATCATTGGCAACAAACACAGGTAAGCTTGATTTTTCTTTTAATTGATCTGCTAAAGGGAAATCCTTCCATCCGATATTCACCGCTTCAGATACTATCCCTGAATCCATATCAATAAATCCTGGAGCTCCAACCCCTACACCTAAAAAAGAACTTATACTTAGATGTAATATGCTCAATTTACGCTCAATAGAAGCCCAAATCTCATCGACTATTGTAATACCGGCATTTAATTTATTTGTTGGTACCTCCCATTTTTCTAGAATTTCACCCTGTTGATTGATGATACCAATTTTTACAGATGTTCCCCCAATATCTATCCCCAATAGTAATTTTTCCATAACTTACTCGCCCCTTTTGTCCATAATGAGCCGTTTTTCTTTTTTTAATACCATTTTTGCATTTTGATATTCCGAGATTTGCACAAATTTCATCTGATACAATTCATCCAATTCCATCTCCATTAATTCCAGATCGCCTAAACGATCACCCGTATAGATGAACGAACCATAACGTTTCAATAATTGTTGTATATCATAAACATTTTTCATTAGAACCACCATTTCTCATTATACCAAAGAATTGAGAATTGAGGAATCATAAATCCATATAATGTAATTTATGATTTCCTGCGAATCAATTATTTAAATAACGGACTGTGCTAACTAAGATAATCAGGAAACTTAAACATAAATCCTCTCCATTGCTCATATTTTTTATAGACAAGTCATGAATAAAAGGAATGACAGATGATGAGAAAGTGGAAAATAATGCTGATATTTTTTACAATCCTAACTATTGGAGGTTTATTCATACTGAGAGCAAACACAGTTCCTACAATAAGTTTTTTTCCGTTAGATGAGAAAAGTTTTATAGATGAGGCAAATACTTCGTTAACATTAGAGTCTGTAACGGGATCAGACTCATATAACATTGGATGGAGTATAAATTCAACAAGCGATAAGAGTATGTATCTCAGACAAGATGTTTCACTGCTATTTGATAATGGTATTCTTCGTGGTGTACGTAGTAAGTGGGTTCAAAACACAGACCAAATTCATATGGATGAAACTGTTGCGAGTGAGGACTCCAGTCATTTTCAAAGTATTTCCTTCCACCATGGCGAAAATCACTATGGTGGAGAAGACATTAAAAGTGTACAAGCAATGACATATGATGAATTATATGTTATTGACTCTCCCACAACACCTATTAAAGCTTTTAAACAACCTGTTACACCGTTTGAATCCGAATGGAAAGAATTGCTTGACCGTTCTTCCAAGCAGCAATTACTTTTTCAATGGCATTTATTGATCCAGTATTTTCAAATCAACCCAGAAAATTATCGAGCAATTCCGTTGGTGGATTTATATAAATACAACAATAAACCACTCACAAATATGTCACAACAAGAAACAGACGTATTAATTGGAAGGCTTTGGGAGGGGATATATAAAAATTATGTTATTCCGGCTTCTGAGTCATCAGAAAATCAACTTGAAAGCTACATACCTTTAATTTTAATCGATAAACAAAATACACATTTATACGTTCTTTTCGAATTAAATGGTGGACGTGAGCAACTAATTCAACGCATCCCTGAAATAAAGAATTAATAAAATAAAAGCGCCTTAATTGGCGCTTTTATTCAGGTGATTCTCCTGTGATTTTTTTATAAACCTCTGCAAATGATTCTTCATCCGGATTCAATTCATAGGCTTTCGTTATCATTTCTTTTGCTTCTTCTATTTGACCGTTACTGTCGTACAATAATGCTAGATTATAATACGCTTCAGGCAGCACTGGCTCATGTAATATACTCTGCTCTAAGTCCTCGACCGCTAAATTTAGCTCATTTAATTCAATATATGCATAGGAACGTTGAAATAAAATTGGACCCTGCATATCACCCTGAAGGTCTAGTGCTTCCGTTGCCACTTCTACAACTTCTTCAAATTGATTATCCAATAATAATTGCTCTATTTGCATTAAATAATTTGATTGATTATTCATATTACTATTCAATCCAAAGATGACAAGCCCTGTTATAAGCATAACATAAGCAATAAATCCAATTAATTGGATTCGTACATTTTTCTTGTTAGGTAGGTGCATCATCGCTGATGCAAGAAACCCTGCTAGTAGTCCACCAATATGTGCTCCCATGTCAATCTGCTCAACGGAAAATCCTAGAACAATATTAATGAGAAGTATAATTAGTATATTGCTCCCCATCGTCTGAAAGAAAATCCGCTTATAAATAATACCAAAAAACAGCAATGCACCAAACAATCCAAAAATTGCTCCTGATGCTCCAGCAGACACGTTTGTTGTAAATGCAAAGCTTGCTAAGCCACCACCAATTCCAGCTAGGAAATAAATAAAAAGAAATCGGGTTCTCCCAAAAATCCGTTCCGTTGCTGTTCCTAAATAATAGATTGCGAGCATGTTCATTAATAGATGAAGGTAACCAATATGAAGAAACATCGAGCTTGCAATTCGCCACCATTCCCCTTCAATTATACTCGGGTTATATTTTGCACCCATTTCGATAAGAGTATTAATCGAAGTGCTGCCTCCATTCAACTCAAGCAAAATAAACAAAACAAGATTAATTGCAATTAATAAATATGTAAAATATGGCTTACCAAATGAGAAAACCTTTTCAACTTCCTTATGTTTGTTCTCAAGTACTTCTGTTAAATACCTCTTTTTATTTTGAATATCCTGCTCTTGTTGCTCTTCATCAACATTTTCTGGAATTGTCCTGAGCTGTACATCTAAATCAGTCTGAAGTCTGTCGAATTCTTCAATAGAACCTTCATTATCTAAATAATATACTTTCATTTTTATTGGATTCTTCTCTTTTAGCTGCATCGGTTTCTTTAAGCTTTCCCAGTCATCTACTGGTGCGTGTGAGGATATGTAAACATTGTATAATTCTATATGTTTACCTGCTAATAATTTTTTCATTGCCTTTGCTTTCTGGAACACAATTGCAATATCTCGTTTCAAATGATTCTTCCAATCAAAGCCCTTCTGTATAAGACGTATTACGTTAGATCTTTTATTTACATATTTTTCGAGCCATATCTCATTCGTATTATGGTCGATATGCAGAATATCAAATTGCTGATTGGCTACTAGTTCGTATGCCATATGATAAAGCTTATATTGATCATCAAGATACATATAGTCACCTTCCTCTTCATTATCATAGCAGAACAACAGCCGTTTTCACAGAACGATGCATAAAAGCCAATTACAGCAGTTAGATAAGCTATATCTAAACTGTATTGGTGGTTCTTAGAAAACTTGGCGTTCGTCAAACTTTTAGGAGCATGCCCTAGTTGCACTTATGCAAGAAGGAAAGTTTTTATACTTTCTTTCTTGCCAATAAAAAAGAAGCTGCAATTACGCTGCCTCTTTTCATACATCACACCTCTGAAACCGAAAACATATTCTGTAACATTTTCGATCGTAGACTTGGGATCTTCATAGACAATACTACCGCTTTTTTCCTGATGAACCCAATGTTCAATAAAGCATCTAATATTTTGTACCTCGATCGATAGAAAAACATAGTTGATATCAACAGCAGAACTAAGACTATTCCTGTTCGCAATGAACCCACCTTCCTTCCAAATGGTATTCATAGTTTTTTTCCGAACAAGTAATATTATACGTTGATCAAGATTCTTGCGTATGTATGATTTTATTAGCTGTAATAACATATTGGACTGGAAGATCATGCTTTTCCTTTGGAATATGATCGACTAGCTGTTCATCGCTACATAAAGAAACCGTTTTTTGATTAAAATCGACTAAAAATCGATCATAATAACCTCCACCAAAACCGATTCGGTAACCGTGCATATCGAATAATATTCCTGGAACAATTAGAAGGTCAATATCTTTTTTTGCAACGAATCGCTTTCTATCTGGAATTGGTTCAAGCAAATCGAAGTATACGGATTCAAGCTGATTAAAGGTATTAATTGCATAAAAATGCAGCTGTTTATCAACGGGAATACATTTTGGTACAACTATTCTTTTGTTTTGTTTCCAGCCAGCTTCGATAATTGAACCGGTTGCCCATTCAAAATCCTGAGCTATTGTCATCCCGATTGTATTTGCATTTTTCCATAGTTCTGATGAAAGCAATCTTTCCTTTAATTGGTCTTCAATTTGTTTTTTTTCATGCATTGCTATTTTTTTTAAACGATCGATTGCTTCCTTTCTTAACTTAGTTTTGTCCAAAGATTTCCCTCCTTCACATATAAAAAACTCTTATCATATATATGATAAGAGTTTTTTCATTTAATTTCATTTATTTTGTTTCACGGTGCAAAGTGTGTTTTTTAAGACGTGGTGAATATTTCATAAGCTCAATACGTTCAGGGTTCGTACGTTTGTTCTTTGTAGAAATATAGTTACGATCTCCTGTTTCAGTACAAGCTAAAGTAATGTTTACGCGCATGATCTTCCCTCCAAACTTTAACAACTTGCTTTTTTATCATACATATTATTACGTACAGACTTTAATTATAATAGCAGAGTTTTTTAAACTTAGCAAGAATGTAACTAAAAAAATTATGGTTTTCTCATGTGATAAACTATGATATAACTATTATTTTTTTTATATTGCAAAGCGTTACATCAAACCCCTTATAAACCTTTCCGTATCAAGGTTTACTAGTTTTCGCTTATTTTCAAGAACGCAGGATAAAGCAAGTAAATGAATCTAATTGGGGGTACATTTGGGGGAGAATTGGGGAAGAATTGAGACCAAATAAAAAATATACGTGGGTAGAGGTTAAATGAGAGAGGATACGAACCTCTCTCTTCTTATTTATATATGGTAATATTAACTCCCCTGCTTTTCATTCTTATTAAGTTATAACCTAATCGATATATTTATTCGCTATGTAACCAAACTTACCACGATCTAATGTGATTTCTTTTGTTAAGTGAAAACACCTAACGTGGGCAACTGTATAAAACTCGCCAATGATAACAGCTTCATTAAAATTTATTATTTGTTGGCAACCACCACAGTGAAGCCTACCGATTACAGTCATGTTATCCCTCCTGATTAATTTGATTCTACAAAAATATTAATTATCCTTTTTTAAAAAAAATAACACCCCCTCTTTCCAACTTCCTTCGATTGTAATTGTAAAGGGAGGTGTAGACGATGAGCGTAAAGGAAAAATATCTAGATAATATTTATACATGGGAGAAAGAACAGGAGCAACATGAGTATTACATCAAGGATTTAGAAAATCATGATGAGCTGAGTGATTCATTGGTCGATACTCGAGTTAATGAAGTATATGACTTTGACTTGGCACAGGAAGTTTGGCGCGATTTATAATTTAGAGGGCGATTAAGCCCTCTTTTTGTTCGACGGGCAGTTGCACAAAAGCCCCCATAAACGTGAGTGCTTATTTTTTATTTAGTAGTGATATTTAATATTAACGTTTAAAAATATCTTTTCCTAAGCCGATATATATTTAGAAAGAAGGTGAAAGTAATTGAAAATACATCTAATAATATATAAATTTATCGACGACCATTTTAACATCAATATTAACTTAAAATCTTTAACTTATATTACCACTTTGCTATTTTTTTCTTACTTTGTATTAACATTCTTTTTTCTTATTATAGGAATCGACGCAAATAATACTCTTTTAATGTTGGCTGGAATGAATATAATGTCCATGTTAATTTTAAAAACGTATAACTATTTCCAAAATAATTACTTAAATCCACCCCTGTTATTGCTTTTATCTATAACAGTACAAATATTTACAGGAATTATATTATCACTACTTACAATTCTACTTATTACAAATAATAACATGCATTTTGAGCGTTTTATTTCAATAATAGGATTTCTTTTAACAATATTAAGTTTTATGTTTGCTATAATTTCAAGTAATTTTTCAACTCTCAAAAAGTATGACATTAAGGATTTAAACAAACGATGGCATATAATACGTTATAAAAGTAAAATGTATAAATCTAATGTCAAATCATCATCAAAAACTAAAAGGAATAGAAGATTTATTTATAAAAAATAAGCCCCGACATAATTGTGGTGGCTTTTAAAAAGAAATTTTGTTTATTTATGTCGAATTAGTTATCATAAGAGACAGGAAGGGGTTTTTAAATGAATAATGAAAACAGAGCTATTAAAACACTTGCAGAATTAGTGATTCAGGAATAC
Source organism: Oceanobacillus sp. FSL W7-1304 (assembly GCF_037969805.1). Lineage (NCBI taxonomy): Bacteria > Bacillati > Bacillota > Bacilli > Caryophanales > Bacillaceae > Oceanobacillus > Oceanobacillus sp. FSL W7-1304. The sequence continues at coordinate 523,693 of NZ_CP150211.1, forward strand.
CAAAAGATTGTTGATAAGTTGTATATTAATCTTCTAAAAATCAACCCTGAAGCTTTAAGGTTATATAAACCTGAAAACATTAAAGTATACCGGGTTATTTTTAATCAAGATTATTTCCAATGGAACGATTGTATGTTTTTTACATATAAGAGAGGTGGTAATTTAGAAATCGATGAATTAGATCTAACAGATGAAAAATATTACAAACATGACACTCTTATTTTCGATAAAACTATGGAACAAATTCTTGCTTTTCGTCTTGAAGAATTAAATGTTAACGACATTATCTATAAACACACAGTTTTCCAAGGGCAACTTGACCAGATAATTGAAGGCAGAGAATTAACCTGGCGAGGCACTCTAAGGGCTGACATTGATGGTTTGTTAAGAAAGGAAACGCGAGAATTCCACTCGCATAACAATAATCCTCAAGGTTACTACGCAAAGAACGCTGCAAAGTTTGCATATTCTGAACTTGATTTGGAGCCTATATTAGCACATGTTAATGATAAAGATTTTTCATATCAACTGGATCAGGCTATAGCTGCTTACGATAATTCTTTATACTTACCTGCCTGCGCTACATTAGGAGTATGTCTTGAAACTGTTTGTAAATTACTACTAAAGAATAATGGAATCAAAGTAAAAGATAGTGATTCAACAATGTTAGACCAACTGAGTAATAAATTAAAAGAAAATCACTTAATTAATTATAAGTTAAAAGGGAGAATAGATGTTTGTTATAAGGTTCGTAATTTAGCGTCTCACACGAGTCCAGGTAAAATTGTAAAAAGCGATTGTCATTTTATATTAAATACAATTTCAGAGATTGTTGAAACTCATTTCAATCTTCAATGATATTATTTGAAACGTACATAGATGAAGTAACGTACTGGTTTTTTTCTTTAATTTTTTCAAGTACATTGCGGGTAGTCTCGCCAATTTTACTATCTTCATACAATATATCTCTGAAAGCTCCCATATGGCTAACTGCCTCATAAACTATAGCAAGTTCATCATCTGTAAAATTCATTTTATTACACATGGTCATGGCTCCTTATATAGTGATTTTACTATTATTATGTAACAGCCCCCACAAGCGTGAGGGCTTCTTCTTTATTTACTTAACTCTTAATCTTTGCCCTGGCTGAATAGCATCGCCAGTTAAACCGTTCAGACTCTTGATAGCATTAACAGTTGTATTATACTGTTGGGCAATACCCCAAAGAGTCTCACCACTTTTTACAGTGTGATATACTGCTCCGCCACCACTGACAATTAAAACTTGTCCAGGGTAAATCGTATCATTCGTTAATCCATTTAGATCTTTAAGCTGCTGCACAGTCAGTCCGTGTGCTTGAGCGATGCTCCATAACGTATCACCAGATTTTACGGTATAGGTACCAGTGCCACCGTCAGACTTTCTTCTTAATCCTAACGCTTGCGCAATGCCATCTGCATGGCCAAGAGCAATACGATCTAAATATGCATTAGATTTAAGCTTAGCTGCATCACTAGCATTATCGATAAATCCATTTTCAGTTAATACCGCAGGCATGCGGGATTCCCTTAACACATGGAAGTTAGCACGTTTTTTACCTCGATTAGTAAAGTCCACTTGCTTCATGATTTCCGCATGTAATTTATCTCGATAAGCTACTGTATTATTGGACACACTACCGTTATAAATAAAATCTTCGTAACCAGTACCGCCGCCAGCGTTAATATGAATTGATACAAAATAATTAGCGCCCCAACTATTAGCATCGTTAGTACGTTGAGCAAGGCTTCTTGTTGTGTCAATTGTACGACTCATACGGATAGAGTGACCTTCATAGTCTCTGTTTAAGATGTCGCGCACTTTAAGAGCGATTGTTAAATTAACATTTTTCTCTTGTAGTCCATTACCAATTGCGCCTGGGTCTGTACCACCGTGTCCTGGATCTAAATAAAGTTTCATAATATATTCCTCCTAATATAATTTTTGGGTAATAAAAAAGACACCTCTTTGAGATGCCTTATTTCGTAGTTCCTTCACGCTGCTTAACTAATTCAAATAACCCTGTTCCCGCCAAACCAGCAAAGCCGCCAGCCCATAACCTCAATACAAGATCCATCTCAGTAAATGGATAAGCTGCAGATCCTATAGCTAGTCCAATTATAAGGCTGATAATTGGTATAACGTTTACTGGCATACTGATTGATTTCTTAATTCCTTCCACCAACGCTGTAACAATTGGTAATAAAACAGTTGCAAATATTAATACCTGTTCCAAAACTCTCACCTCCTTTCAAGTATAGAAATTCTTTTATCATGATCAATGAGTTGTTCTTCGTGTTCTTCCAGTTCTTCATGAATTGCCTCTCTGTCTCTTTTACTTTCATTCAAATTTTCATTGAGAGACTTAATTTGAAATGTTAAAGGCATCAAAGTCTTTTCTAAGTGATCAGCCTGTTTCTTTTGGGCTTCGATTAGCGCTTTTGTTGTTTCTTCTTGATTTTTTTGGTCTGGTCTTTGCACCAGCATTTTATATAGCCAAATTAAAAAGGAGCCTGCAGCTCCTAGTACAGCTATCATGCTCCCAACTTCATTCCATTCCATACTCGACCCCCTAACTACTGTTTTCCTGCATGAAAAAAGCACCCCTTATTGAGATGCTTCTAACTTACTTATTCCGTCATAAATTGCTCGTTGATAGTTATCACCTTCACCAACAGCTTTTCTTCCTTTGCTGTCACCCACTATTTCTACTACCGCGTAGCTTCTTTCATTATTATCATATGAATGACATAAATAGTGTATATCGTTACTTACCACAGCTCGTGATATTACTGGATACATTTATACTCCCCACCTTTCTACCTATTGTATCGGACATTAAGTGGGGTATCTTTAACCATTAATAATAAGAGCCATATGAGCACATAATAAAAAGCACCTCGGGTGAGATGCTAAAGATTCGTTTTTAACTATTCCATCTTTAGTAATAAAATATAAAACTTCCAACTATTTTCTTACGGAAATTTTACTCAATCACTCTTATTTGGTTCCGCAATAAATGGTTTATTAATTTTAATAAGACTTAAATCATTGTTAGACTCTTCCAAAATATCTATTGGTAAAATTTTAAATTCTGGGGAAATTGTATTACTTTCCGAATCAAATTTCGCTGCTATTATCTTATCATTACTAAATGTTATTATTAGATAGTCCTTATAACTATCAATAATAAAGAAATCAGTCTGATTTTTTGCATTTGTTACACCTAAAATATAAGGTAGCATTAAAAAAACAATAACGATGGTTACAAAGGCGGCCTTTAGGTACTTTTTTAAATAAAAATATAACAAACAAAAAAATAAACCTATATATAAATAACAAATTACAAACTGAGCATTTGATTCTTTTCTCGCCATTACTACAACAGTGATTAAGCCGACCAAACATAATAATTGAAAGAAATAGTTAGACTTTGGACCTAACATATTTACTGTAACTTTATTAAACAACCAATTAATATCAGTTTTGTCTAGAAAATAAATAAAAAAGACTAGCAATGTCGATATTCCTATTCCTAGCAAAGATATACTTTTCGTAATATTAAAGATAGAAAAGTCAATAAAGTGAATGGGGATAGAAAAATAATTATTATAGCCCCAACCATATGAAAAGGTAACGAAATAACCTAATCCAGTGAGAATAAAAATATACAATGCTACATCAATTGTTTTAACTTTCTTCACAAATCACCCTCCTTTCGCCTACTCTATTCATCGAAACTAAAGGATAACCTTCTTTTTACCTATAAATAAATTTACATAAAAGTAATTTGAATCCATACATAAAATGCTCCTAGCCCCGCTAATCCAAGAAGAAAGTTTACTATATCTCGATGGATTCTAATAGTTTTTTGAACCATCCTTAATATGATTGCTGTTACTACCATGAAAACAATTATTAATATCCCAAGGTAAACTAGCTGCATAGCTATATCATTAAGTGGGTTTTCTATACCTTCAAACACCTTAATCCCCTCCTAAATACCTATATCGGACATCAGGAGGGAATGTTTAGTAAAAAGGGCACTTATTAAAAAGCACCTCGGTGAGATGCTTTAAAAATATTGTTAGTTATTTTCCTCCATTGTAATTGGCATATCGTGATAATCTTTTATAAATTTATATTGTCTCCCTCGCTCTAACAATAATCCTTTATGGTTAGTTGCTTTAATAATTTTCCAATCGCGACCGCTATCTAATGTAATCTTAAAAGTGTACTTCCTATTTTTAAGTATAAAGAATAAATCTACTCCCAATAGCACAATAACATAGACAATAACTGAGAAAATGAATAAACTAATAAAACTTATAAACAAGCCAAGCTCTAGTTTATCACCTTCAAATACAATAATAAAAGTTGAAACTACGATCGCACTTACAAAAGACAAAGATAACGGATATCTAACTTTTTGAAAATTAGACATTAACTTCCTTTCAACTACTGTAGTATTAAAGTTATTGATAATATAAATAATACAATTACCAACCAATCCCAAACTAGTGATTATTAAACCAATAGTTGATAGATCATTCAATTACATCACCTCCCAAATACCTATATCGGTTAAAGGAGGGAAATATTTAGCCAAAGATTTATTCAGCCTGCAAATCAGCAATAACAGTCTGTTTAATCAACGCTCTCAACTCATCATTACTTGCAGAAGATGCTTGATAATCTTCCTTGGATACTGTAATAGGACCATTAAATGAATAAGATTTTCCTGCTGTGATGAAGTTTAACTCAACACCTGTATACTCTTTATCAAACCCATTGTCATATTTGAACTGGATACCTGTAATTGTTATTCTCATTGTTCTTCACCTCCTAGATTAAATGCATCGTACAAAACAGAAAGAGCGTAAGCATCGTCCCCTGAGAACTCCTGCTCACACTCTTCATTCGATAACTCTTTAATTTTTGCTTTGACTACATTCAATGGCTTTAGCATATTGCTTCCTTCTACAGTTACCGTTTCATCAAAGTATGACTTTAATTCTTGCTCTAGCCATTGGATTGGTTTATCCTCCCCATCCTTTCTTATTGTTTTTTCGCCCTCAACAACAACCTCTAATTGCTCCCTTAAATAATTAGTAAGCTTAGAGCGATTGACACTCTTTAAACCTTTAAAGTTTTCCTTCTCCAAGAAGCTAATCACTTTGCTTAAATCAATATTTCTAATCTCTAATTTCATTATGCTGCTACCTCCAATTTGTGTATTCTTTCTTCTAGTTTTGCTACTTTTAAAACCAGTTCTTCCTTTTCTTTCCTTACTCTACTGATTTCATCATCTATAACACTTTGCAGTCTAGTAAAGCCTTCATCAACCTTTAAATCCAACTCTTGTAATCCTTTAATAGTTGGAGGAATTAATTGGCTATACTGTACTCCATAGTAACCATCTGCGCTCCTGCTCAATATATTCGTACTCTCAATATCAACACCATGATTAATAAGAGTATCTCGTAATTGTTGCGCTATAATTCCATATTGGATTGGCTCTACTGCTAAATTAGGATTCTTATTTATTAGCTGGAATGATTTAGTCTCAATATCCTTAATGAAAGCTAGCCCTAGATCATTGTCTCGAATGTTTTCTTTCATTCGCTCGTCAGATCTAACATCTGGTTGATAAACAGTATAGAGGTAACTAAATCTATTAGAATTTGAGCCTAAATTATAGTATTTAGGATTGGTAAACCAGTCACTAGCATTTAAACCGTAAAACGCCATTTGAGGATTACCTTCATAAGATGTTTGCATAGCCCAACCTTGGTTTAAATCGAATTTATTTCTATAATTAATCCGATCAACAGCGTACACAACCGCGCTTCCATCAAGATATAATCGTCTAAATCCACCACTATTAGTCCCCAGATTATAAGCGTAAGTACTTGTATTCATTGGATGAATGTCAATTTCGTTTGACGTAAGGTCGAACATTAATCCTTTATTAAAAGACACAGCTTCATCTCTAATGTGGAAAATGTGACCAACTACAGAGTTACCAATACCATCTGTTTGTTGTCTTTGTCTCGTATTAGCAATAAAACCAGTAAAATTCTCTTCATCCCGTGGGTTAGGTTTTGTCGTATTAGTTGTACCTAAAAAGACATAAGGAAAACGATCATTAATTGATGTTCCAACTCCAAAACCTGCTGACCTAGTGATACCGCCTACACCATCAAATCGCTGGAAGTACATCCGATTACCAGCACTTGTGAAATGTATGTCTGCTCCGCCACCTAACGTAAAGTTCGTATTGTTCATTGATAGACTTCCATTATTCAGGTTAAACGTAGTATTACTATTTTGCGACTGAAGGATACCACCCGTAATACTATTTGCACTCAAATTAATGACACTAACTCGGCCAGCATCTAATATGCCTGTTGTCATCTTGCTGGCATCCACAGAAGTAATATTTGCACTATCAACTCTAAACGTACCTCTTACGGTCGTGTCACCATCCAAGATTAGTTTCTTACCAGAGATTAAAATACTCTCAGTAGAGACATTAATCTGGTTGATAATATCATCTTTCATAACTCTTAAATTGATATTGTCTGAGAGCTGGGTGAATTGTGACTGGGTTGCTAGGTCTTCGGGTGCTGGTGACCAGTCGGTAGCTTTAGTCCCTTTCTCTATTTGAAAATCCCATATTTCAATAACATAGTTTGGTCCATAATTTGGCCTATTAGGTTGGATATACCAATAAGGTGCTGAATCAGCTGGGAAACTTTTTGGTGTTTTAAAGTGTACTTCATAAGAATGTGTGTTTGTGTCATCAGGATAATCCTGATCACCTGAAGACCAACTTCTATCTGAATAAACTTTTACTCTATCTCTGTAGATATCTCCATTTCCTGCACCAAATGATACATTGTGTCCAGCCATTCCATTTACCGTACCACTAATCTTTTTAACTTTGAACGTTGCAACATAATTTGAATCTGGCTCAAAATAATTTTTTGATACTCTTAAATAAGGATTACTAGCACCTGTTTTAGTAAGTCTATAAACATAACCATTCTTTGTAGCAAGACTCATTGTAAGGCTATTATTAGATACAATATTCCTTCCACCAATCTCCAATCCATCCAAATCATCCCGAACGCTCTTAATCGTACTATCCAAACTAGAAGCCGTTTGTGTAAGTGTATTAATATTACCTTCTGCATCACGTAAATCAGTCTGCAACGTATTAGCCAATTGTGTAACAGATGAAATGTCACCCTCCGCACTAGCTACACGATTTTGTAACCCTTGAGCAGTTTGTGTAAGACTGCTTATGTTACCCTCTGCATTTTCAATACGAGTAGCAAAGCTAGATGATGTCTGTTGTAAGGTACTTATATTTCCTTCTGCACTGGATACTCTTGTTTGTAAGCCTTGGGCTATTTGCTTAATGGAACTTATTTCTCCTGTCTGATCATCGACAATAGTACTTAATGCATCTGCTTTATTAAATGCACTATCAGCCCTGGTCATAGCAGATTGTGCTTCGTCAAACGCTCCCTGAGCTTCACTTATTGCCTCCAAGGCATTACTAGTTGCTAAGTTAGCATTTGCAACAGCTTGGTCAGCTTGGTTACGTGCATCATTGGCTATGTTTTCAATGTCTTTTACATCAGCACTAACAACACGTTTCCATTGGATACCGTCATAACGATACGTACGAGTATATTCGCCATCAACTACCCTAAACCATAGATCACCTTCATTTAAATTTCCTGATGGTTCATCTGGTCCGTAATAAATCCTGTTTTTCCCGTTCGCTGCGGTAATTGCTTGATTAGCATTCTGTTCTATCTCTGTAACTTTATTAACAACATCAGAGGCTTTATTTACTTTATCCGTAAATTTAGCTTTTACATTACCAACATCTACAGCCAGATTCTTTTCAACGATAACGTCATATTCAATACGGTTAACAATAGCAGCACCTTCTACGCTTAGCTTACTATGCTTTACTGTTATGGTGTCACCCATACCAACTAATTCTAGCGCTGCAACATCTTTGTATTCTTCAGTTTCCCAAAGGTGTTCAAATTGGACTTCCATTTCCACCTTTGGCTTATCCCTGCCTGTTTCTTTAAACCAGTTACTTGCTACAGCTAATAGATCCTGGCTAGTTTCTACACCTTCCTCATTGGAAAAATCCACTGGTAGAATATAAGGCATTTCGTAATCATTGATATGTGGACTATCAATATATTTACCTGGAACAGTGATTAACTCTTCTGGTTCATCGTCAGTAGCTTCTTTAAAGATAAATGGATAAATACGTGTAACTAAATTGGATATATCAAACTTTGCAGTTAGACCTGTTAAGTTTTTCTTATAAGTTACAAGCACACCATCATCACTACCACGACGATCGTGCATAACAAGATTAAAGTTATCACGCTCAATTTGGCCGCCCCAAAACTGTAAAACAGAGCCATCCATACCAGCTATCATCTGTAATGGATTCGTGCGATATAAGCTAGTACTTGATTGGGTAGTCGAGTTTGAGCTAGTTACATTAAATGCATGTGGATAGGCTGTACTAGAGCCAATTAACTCCATAACTTGACGTTTGGTAAGGTTTCTAGCTTCTAATTTTTCCACAAAGTTATTGGCCAGGTCATTTGTAATGTGTACTGCATCGATAATTAAATTGTCGTTTTCATGGTTCTTGGTAATTGAATAAATTCGAAACAGCTGCTCATCTTGCTTATCGTTAGCTTTAGCTTTGATAATCATTTCTTCATCAATTACATCAGCCAAGAAACCGTCATTGTCATACTGCATGTTCAGCTCGAACATACCGTTTAATTCCTCTATGGCTACAGCTGTTACTGTTCCAGTTAATAAACCTAATCCATTATGCACAAAGTCTGTTTCGTCTGACTTATATAAAACTGGATACAATAGGTTTCCTCCTTTCTTGCAAAATAAAAAGACACCGTTTATTTGGTGTCCTCTTTGTCTATAGGTTCAAATTTGAAACCTTTTTCGAATGGGTGCCGTATTCTATCCATTTCTCTTTTTAGCCTACCAGGACTTGTGTTTCCTTGTTTAGCTGCTATTTTTAGTTTCATTAAATAAACCCAATATTTAAAACCAAATTTACTCATTCTCTTCGGCAACTTATCAAATGTTTCTAGATGGGTGTTCCATCCTTTCTTTCTTTTAGCTTTTACTGCATAAAGATTCCCTAAAGTATCTTGATAAATTACTTCCAGTTTAGCTTTTTCAAAATGCCCTTTTTCAAGCTCTTCATCTCTCAGTTCTAACAGAAGCTCTCTTTCCTCGTCTGGATGTAATTCTGCGATAGGTCTTGATAAATAATGAAGTTTGACCATATTTAGTTTCTTTTGCCTAACAGATAACAAAATAAAAGCTTTAACAATGTAGCCTTTTCCAACATTTTTCACTGCAACTTTCCAATAAATTGGATAATATCTCTTTCTGTTATAACCATCTACGTATCTTCTAACAATAACTTGAGATGAATACTCCATATGAAGCGTCTTATTAGCATATGCGACAGTACCTATGGTGACTATTAATAATAAAATATTAATAATAACTGATAACCAATCAATCACAAAAACACCCCTATTACTTATAATAATAAGAGTATATCACACCCACCTCCATCTAGGATTAACCTCTAATTTTGTAATAGCTCCATCAAAATCAATCACGTTGGATCCATGCTTAAAAACAGGAAAATCACCAATCATATGGTTGTTTAGATTGGTGATAATTCCGCTACTGTTTCCATATGCATTCATTAATTCTGAATCGATAATGATTGTTCCGTTAATGTTCTGTATGGTGATTGGAATATTATTAATATAAAGCTTACCTACACCAGAGCAGTGTACAGTAATGATTGGCTCTGATTCATAGCCATGGTTGGTTAATGTGGTTCGGTCAGTTATTGTTTTGGTTGGATTGGTTTCATATTGAAATGGATCCAGGCGAAATACCACTGTGAATTCTCCCAGTTCCAAAACATCGTTCAAGGCATCGTTAATAGACACTGATTTTATTTTATAATAAACAAAATCATCGTCATTTAACATTAACGTCGTGGCATTAAAAAACTTAATCTTTGCATGTCTGAACGCTACTTTAAATGAAGCCTTCTCGTAAAAATAGAAATCTATTGGTAACTCAATATCCTTGAATCCGTTCTTTTTTGTTAACGAACCGTGACGACCTTTTATTTCAATGTGCTCATTATCTTCTTCAGGAGTAGGTATTACAACTCTTTCCCTTTGGTATATATTAAATTCTCTTGTATCTACGTTATCTAAAAAGGTTGCAATTGATGATTGTCTAATCTCTACCACCCCCAAATGCAGCTTGTCTTCTGTTAGATAAGTTATTAAGCATGTTATCGATCTTGTTAATATCGTCGTCATTTCTGACGTAGTTATTTATAACGATAGGTTGTTCTTTTCGTTCACTATTATCTTCTTTCTTACCCATAGCAGTAATCAACTTTTCTAATACTCCTTCTAAGGATGCTATTTTATTTTCAAGACCACTGTTATTAATTTCATGTTGAACTTTTAATGTCTGCTTGTTACCTTCCACAGCTAATGCAATAGCGCCAAATGATTGTTTAAAGCCTGAAACTTCTTTATTTAATGCTTCAACAGATTCTCTACCAACCATGGCGGCCGCTCTTGCAGATTCCTTTTTGCCTTTATCAATGGACAGTGCAAAACCATCAATAAAGTTTTCACCTTCTTTTTCAGTCTCCTTAGATGGAGAATGGGAATTAATTGACCTTTTTAATGCGCTTAAAGCAGATTTACCTAAGCTCCATGCAGCACTCCAAACGGATCCACCACCGCTATTAATCGAACCTCTAAATCCGGCTACAAATCCTGAACCTGCACCAGCTGTGCTAACAGATCGTAGTCCTCTTTCTCCACTGCTCGCAACACTTCTACCGCCAGTGTTAACCCTACCTGCCCAACTGACAAGACCTTGTCGAAATAGAGAACCTGCTCTGCTACCTCCACCGCCATCTGTAGTTGAACGCAACTCTTTAGTAACATCGAGTGAAAGTACACGACTTGTTTTTCTATTGCTACCACGAGTGCTTTCAAGACCTTCTTTATGAGCAGTACCTTTATCTTTACCATGTTGCTTTGAAGTCCCGTCACCAGTACCTAAGCCTTGATTGCTGGCATTAGAAAAATCTTCTGCAGCATTTCTAGCAGATGCAGTTGTACTATCAAGACCCATAATGTAGTGTTTACCGGAAGCCTTACCTAGTGATTCTGTTTCAGCTTGGCTTTTTTCAAGTTCAACATTATGCGCATCAATGATTTCTTTAGCTGTTTTTTGTGAACCTGGTACAGCATCGCTCAATCCCATGATGTAATGGTCACCTTTAGCTTTTCCAGCTTCCATTGCTTCTTCAGCGTTATTTGATAATGCATCAGTAGTATCTCTATTAAATTCATCCATAAGGATTAATGCTTCGTCATACGTATATCCTAGAGATTGCAAGAACTCTATTTGCTGTTCGTTTGCTACCTTGTTAGTTTCATTAGCGAATTTCTCAGTATTAGCTAGATAACCCTCTTGCTTTTCTAGCCACCTCTGGTAATACTCTTCATCAGTTTCCGCTCGTTTGATATTAACCAATCCATGCGCGGTAGCAACACCTTCCTCTATTTCCTGCCTTTCTAAAATTTTCCCGGTTTCAAAATCTAGCAATTCACCACGTTTGTCAACATGACCAGCTAGTTCCTGTAATGCTTCATTTCTCTTTTTCCCTGCGTCAGCATACATGCCTGTGGTTTGTTGTTCGAGACCCTTCATTAATTCGGAATGCTCTGCATATGAAATTTTTTCTTGCGCAAGCCCCTGATCTAATACATCTCTTCTTTCATTGTAATGATCTCGAATTGCATCAAGTGAACTACCATAAGTGTCATTAATTCGGTTTATGAATTCTTGGGCTTGTTGATTTTGAATAGCTCCGCCTTGATCTATTATGCGCTCTTGAATTGCTTGCATTTCTTTTTGAGTACCAGCAAACACTGCAGCTCCCTGGTCCATAATCGCATAAGCTTCATTGTAGGCTTGTTGAATTTTTGGTGGATAATCAGCCCAATTTGAACCATATTCTTCTACAATTTCGTTGATCGTATCTCTAGCTTTTCTATATTCAGCAATGTCTTTATCAAATAATTCCAGGACTTTATCTGTCACCTGTTCTGCTGTAGCAGCTCCTGCTTCACCCACTGTTCCATAAATTTCATTTATGACTCGGGTTAATTCATCACGCTGAACTTCTAATTCAGCTATAACAACATCGGCCATTTCTGAAAAAGCTTTCTGTATTTCTTTAACAGTCTTAGCAGCTTCATCACCAGACATGGTCCGTAATTCAACCATTTTAATTTTGGCGTTTTCGTATAAATCCGTGTAAGCTTTAACTCCGGTTTTTGTTCCTTCAGATAAATTAGCACCATAATTTAAAGCATCTTGTCTAGCCTCTCGCTGCTGTTTCTGAAGATTTTCCGTATGCGTTTTGGCTGCATACAAACCTATACCCAATGCACCTAATATAGTTGTTGTTCCAACTATAGCTAAACCTAATGGTCCCGCAAACATCATTAAAGCACCAATAGCTGCAGTGGCTAAACCAATTGCAGATACTACCCCTAGCACACCAGCTGTGACTAAAGCAGTACTAGCTATCGTATCAACGGTTGCATCATCCATTTCCAAAAACTTTTGAGTAAGTTCAGTTAACCAATCTGCTCCTTCTCGTACAATGGGGATTATTTTTTCACCGAACATAATTTGAAGACCTTCAAGACCTGATTCGAGTTCATATAACGATCCTTGAAGGTTATCCTGCATCGTGTCAGCCATTTCCCTAGCCGCACCTTCTGAGTTCTTCAAATCCACTGTATAATCAGCTAAAGCAACTGAACCTTTTGCCAACAAAGAAGACCATCCGGCCGTACTTTCTGAACCAAATAATAACGCTAATGCTGCAGTTTCAGCCTGGGAAGTCATTCCTCCCATACCTTTCTGGAGCTCAGCAACAACTTTATCTAGTGACTTCATGTTGCCGTCTGCATCAAATACATTGATTCCTAATTCTTCTATCAAATCTCCAGCTTCACCTGTTGGCTTTGATAATCGAATCAATCCTTGTCTAAGCATACGGCCTGCCTCTGAACCTTGAATACCCGCATCGGACATAACCATAGTTCCAGCAGCCATATCCTCTAGAGACATTCCAAGAGTTGATGCAATTGGGGCCACTACTTTCATTGAGTCACCCATCTGTTCAACGTTGGTATTCGCATTAGATGATGCTCTAGCCAAAACATCCGATACCTTACCAGACTTTGAAGCTTCCATACCAAAACCACTAAGAATATTAGAAGTAATGTCTGCTGCTCTACCTAAATCCATTTGCGCCGATGCAGCTAAGTCTAACAGTCCGGGAGTAGCATCAATTATCTCATTAACTTCAAAACCTGCCATTCCTAGGAAAGACATTGCTTCCGCTGCAGTCTGAGCACTAAACATGGTAGTGTCCCCAAGATGTTTAGCCATGTCCTTAAGTTCTTCAAACTCGTCTGTATTCGCTCTGGTTAAAGCTTGAACCTTACTCATTTCAGTTTCAAAGTCTTTAGTAATGTTAATCGCATCTTTACCAACTTTTACCAATCCAGCAAACATGGCACCGGAAGCTATACCTACCGCTGTACCCCATTTTTGCATTGATTCTCCGACATCGCGAAACTGTCTATCGAATTCTTCAAAAGTCTTCTTAGCTGCTTTTCCTTCTGCGTTTAACTGCTTAAGCTGTCCTTCATACTTTTTCATTTCGCTTTCGGTATTATTTAAACGACGAGCCAATTCTTGTTGCTTTTGTGCATGCTGTTCTTCTGTAACGTTTCCTTTTTCGAGTTCCCTAGTCCAATGTGCTTGCTCCGTCTTAATAGCTTTTACACGATTTGTATACTGTTGAATAACACCAGTGAGCTGTTTTTTCTTAGCACTGGTGGAATCAAGTTTATTCCCATACTGATCCGTTTCAGCGGCAGCGTTTTTAAACTCAGAGTTAAGTAGTTTAATCTGATTACTAGACTCTGCCATAGCCGACTTAAATTGGGATGTATTAGCAATCAAATTAACTCTTAAATTCTTTCCGCTCATTTATTCACCGCCTTCCCGTTTATATTCCTAGGTCATCAATATAAAGGACATCGTCCTCATTGGTTTCCTTTTCTTGCTTCCGTCTACCAAGTAATTGCAGATGATAGAGTATATCCATCTCATCAATATCGTTTTGTGTATAACCCAAATCTATTAATTGGTTATAAGCGTCTTGAACAACTTCAGTTAAGTTTTTTTTTCATTTATTTCTTGAACTACATCTGAAATGTCAATATCTTTTGTTAGCATTTCAGCTGCTAAGGACACCTGACCCATAACAAATAAAGTAGTAGAATAAATAGTTTTAATTAAATCTCGCGAATCAATGCCGTTTTCAAATTCATCTAGCGTGAATTGATTACCGAATACATCACATACAAATTGCATATGTGAATCCAAATCTGCAATGACCATTTGCCCAGATTCCAACTCTTCACCAACCATTGCTGCTTGTCGCCATAAAACTCCAGGTATTTTTTTAGGAGTAACAAACCGCTTGTCTTTATCATCTATTTCAAGCAATATAGAAAATGCTTTTCGTTCTTCCTGACCATTCTTACTCAATAAAATCACTCCTTAACGAAATAAAAGGAGTGAGCATTAGCCCACTCCTTCTTCACCTTCAGTTATTTCTTCTTCGCCCTCGCCTTCTTCAGGTTCTTCGGGCTCATTAGGGTGTCGCTGTTGGTAATACTTCAGCTGTTTCCTCATCATAAACAACATCTGCAAACCAATCTTCTGTACTAACAATCTCTGAACTTAAACGCGCTCTCCATTCACCGTTATACATTAACGGTCTAAAACTGATAGACAGGTTCGCATCTTGCGCTGTGATCGTTCCTTCATCAGTTGCATGTTCGATCCCCATAATTGCTGGTGTTCCTTTTAACAGCCAGTAAAAACGTTTCCCGCCACCACGCAATTTCGCTTCAAACCCTAATGCGATTTCTTTCTTAATATCATCTTTATTAGAAAACGTAACTCCATTCACGACTTTTTCACCAAACATATCAGCTTGCATTTCTTCCGGGATATCTACAGCAGCCATTTCAACATCAAAACTCTCAAAGTTATCTAACTGTGCAAAGATACCGTTATCCGCATACTTTGGTGTGGACTCTTCGTTTGGTGTACCTGATACACTAACTGCACCCTCTATGTGCTCAATAGTTCCGTATTCAACGCCTGTAGAATCGTCTTTATTCAGAACAGCCATGTGAAAATTGGAAAGACCGTGAATTAACCTTGCTTTTTTCTTTTCTGCCATTATTCATTACCTCCATAAAAGTTTTTTTCATACCTTAAAGGTTTGTGATATAATCCTGTATCAGTTTCAAATAAGTTTTCTGAATCGTATTTCCCGTATTCCAATGACTTCATAATTCTGTCGATAGCTTTAGTCATTGTTTTTTCATGCATAACGGTTTGTGAATCTGTAAAAATACTAACTTGGAAATTAACAGTTGCTCTTGATTCCTCATTATCTGCATGACCTGATGGCACGTTATTTATTTCTGAATAAACTACCCTAGGAAATGGTGAGTCTTGTTCAGCTACTAAATTGTGAAATCCGCCAATTGCTAAACTAGCTAACTCTTCATCAGTTCTTAAAGCCTGGAATAACTCCGATTGTGCATCATAATTTCCTAAATCGCTCATCTGATCACTCTTTCCAATACGTTCATCATTGCGTTAGTTGCTGCGCCTTCGCTCTGCTGACTAGATCGTTCAACAGGTGCTTGGGGCGGTTGTCTACTTGTTCCATATTCAACAAATTTAGCCCTCCATCTTAAAGACATTTTCGGACCAACTGAAACACCGGTACCTTCCTCTGTATCAAATGCCTTACCGATAGTAACACCATCCTTGATATGCTCACCATCTGCACCAGATCTGTTCCAATTAGCGATTTGATTTCTCTTTACAATTTCAGCACCTGCTTTTACAGCATCGCTTTCTAAGTTACTTAATTCATCACTTGCCATGTTTTCAAATTCTGCTATTAATTCCTCAGCACCAGAAACATCCAACTTCATTTATCTCACCTCATTGACAATGAACTCAAATTCAATATTCTTTTCTTCGAGGTTATTCAAATAGGTGATTTCAAAAATTCGTTCTTTATTAGTTTTTGGATGAACATATTTCATGCGTAACTTTTCACCCAAGTTATAATATTTTTCTTCGACATCTTGACGATAACGAGTGTTTATTCTAGCCGAAACTTTAACTTGCTCAGCACCAGCCATAATAAATTCATTACCGCGGATGTTACGAATTTGTGCATACGTTGTTCTTAAATCACTTTCAACCCATCCTTCAATCCAATGACCATCATCATTTTGATATTTTCCCATTTCTTCAAACTGAACAATCTTATTGTATTTAGCCGGGTTAGTTAATTTATTTGTCGTACTTTGAAGTGATTTATTACTAAACATCACCAATCAACCCCGCTTGTAAAAGCATGCTCGTAAGTGTACGATCCAGCTCCTGGGAAATTTGAGTATTTCTATTCTCGTACCAGCTAGTGACTAGCAAAATAACAATCTGCTTGTGTATATTTATTTCTTCATTAAATTCTTGGCCAGTTGCATTTTTTAGATATTCTTTTGCTGTCTCAATTAGATGATTCAGTAACTCGTCTTCATATTTATAATGATCATCTAACCTTAGAAATTGCTTTACGAGTGAAAGCATTTAATCACTCCAATCAAAAAGAGCGCAAGAAATTAATCTTACGCTCCTTCAGGTACTTCTGGCTCAGCAGGCTCAGTTGGAATGTTAACTGTTACCTTGTAGATGTTAACTTTTGTTTTTTCATCTTCAACCTTTCCAACATCGTTACGAATCGCAACACCCAAGCACTCACCAAAGTGAAGGTAATTTGTCCATTGGACACGAACTTGAGAACGATCAAAGTACACGATTTCTTTCAAGTCGCCAACAAACATTGTTGTTTTGTTAGGGAAATATTCATCATCAAGCACGACAATATCCTTATTTAGTATCTTGTAACCAGTAGCTGCAGAAATTGATTCTTGAAGTAAGTAACGACCATTTTTGTCTTTTATACGGTCAAAATTATCAAAGACAGATTGGCTCATTAAGAACTTGATTCGGTCTTTCTTTCCAGACTTAAAACCTGTATTTACAAGAGTTTTTAATTCATCAACAGATGCAACCGTTTTTGCACGAACTGTACTTAATGCAGTTAAAATATCGTCATTTTCAGTGTTAACTACAACTTCACCGATGAACTGTTTCAAATCACCAACAAGGTTAATTCCATCTTGCTTGTATTCTTCTGAATAAGGGATATAGCCACGTTTAGTCTCTACTTTATAGTCAACCTCAGTGAATGGTGTTACCCCAATTGCTGGACTTTCGGCTAATTCTGCAACTGTTTTTAATGTTGCTTTTGCTGTAGTTCTAACTGGTTGTGTACCACTGCCAGTTGAAACAGGTTTAACAGTTACAAACTGTTTTAGACTAACAATGTCATCAGCTAATTCAATTATTTCTTTTTTATCTTCTTCTGGAACAACCACATAACCTTCATCCAATTTCAAGCCATCTTCTGTAATATCACGTGTTTCAAGATACTTATCAAAAGATTCGCGTTCTTCATCCTCTGGAGGTTTTTCATCTCCACCCAATTTGCGGAATTGAGATGGATCAAAATCACGCTTTTCTTCCTTCTGCTCTTTTTCTTCTGATTTTGTACCATCAAGCACTCTTTGACGAGCTTCTATTTCTTCTTTTTCCTCATTCAATTCACGCACTTCTTTTTCTAAATCCTTAAATGAAGTATCTCCACGCTTTTCATCATCTTCAAGCATTCCACGGATTTCCGTCAAACGTGCTTCGATTTCTTCCAGTCGCTTATTTTTACCACCGTTAAAAAACTGTAATTGCATTTTTAATTTATTTTGTTTTTTCATTATTCAATTCCTCCTAAATGTATTAAAGTTTTTATTTTTGCAGCCTGTTCTTCTCGATATTCTTTTAATTCATTGCTATATTCTTTCATACGGTCAAATCCTCTAGCTGAAACTTCACTATCGGGATAGGCAGGGAATGCAACTGCTGACACTTCGATTAAATCCGCTGTTTTAATGGTTCTTAACGGAATATCGTCGTCAAATTCTTCTATATGGTCATCTGGATTACGAAAACCAAACGAAACACCATCCACATCTCCACGCTTAATAGATTCGTATGTGTCATTTCCGAGTGTTGTTTTAGGTAAATCTAGTTCAAAATGTAATCCAGTATCATCTTCTTTAAGCCTCAAGGTACTATTTTTAATGCGACCAAGAACTTTTCCTGCTTCATGCGACCATAAAAAACGCTGATCCCCATCTTTTATTGAATCAGCAAATGCACCTTTTTTAAATTGTTCACGAAACTTATAATAGTAACCTAATACATGTGATTTCTTTTCCCATTTGACCGCATAGCCAGACAATGTCCGATTGCCATCATCATCTTCACGGATTTCGATATCACCAGTTATTAGTTCCCTAGTCTCCGTTTTGTCCATCGCCCTCACCACCTTTCATATATTGTTGGCCAGCCATTGTAACTGGAATCATATTTCCATTGAAATAGAGCTTATCCCCACCAGGTTCAGGAGGCAGGTTTTCTTTCCCTCTTGCTTCATCAGGTTTGAGCATCCCGCCTTGTATTCCAATGTTATAAGCTTCATAACGAGTTTTAATATCTGAACGCAACATTGCATCAACATTAAAGCGAATAAAAAAGCCCTCATCGATTTCTTTTTCGGTGAGAAGCTTGTAAGACATTTCTTGTTCATATGCAGTTAAAATAGGCTGTAATGTGTCCATATAAAACTCTTTTTGCTGATGTTCAATGTTTGAGTGTGTTGAACGATCTAAACTGTTCAATTGATGCATTTTAACTCCAAAAGCACTAGCAATCTGTCTTTCACTTAATGCTTGCAACTCAACAAACTGCGAATCTGCTAATGATGTACTAATAGATTGATAATCAAAGCCAATCGGCAACGGTAATAACTGCCCCGCTTTTTCAATCCCACCAGAAACACGTGTCATTCTTTCTTGCAATTTCGTTTGACTAGCTTCATCCAAGTCACCAATGTATTTGACGACACCACGCGCATGTAATCCGTTTTTTAAATAAACATTAGTGAATCGTTGTGATTCACTTGCATTCTCTATTAATGTTTGAAGCTGTTCACGAATTGGCATTGGGTCCAGTCCATCTTTTGTCATTCCTAAGAAATAAAGGACATCTTCATAAAAGAATTGATATTCATTACCGTTTTGCTGATAAGTGAAAAACATAGGAACATCCTTATTTTCTAACAAACCTACATCATCAACATAAACGGTTACGTCATCCATTTTTAATGGAATTAAAGAAGTTGCTCTACCATTTCTATCTCTTCCAATGGCAACAACTGAATAACCGTACCAATTACGCTGGTATTCAATCGTTCGCCATAATGTAGATGCTGACATTAGCTTATTTGGTCTTAACTTCAACATTTTATTGAGAAGATGATTTTCCGCTGTATCATTGCCTTCATGTACTTTAAGCGGGAGCTTACTTACTCCGTCTGATAAGATGCGTAAGGAAGTGATTAAAGTTGTTTCCTTGTAATCTTTTTTATCCATATTCACACCAAACATAGATTTAAAAACAGGACTACCTAATAATTTATCTACATCAATATCTTCTTTTTTTATTTCTCTTCCAAATAGCTTCACAAATTAATCACTCCCTTCTAGTGAGTGCTAAGAACACACCAAATAAAACAAGGACTGCTCCTAACAAATACATAGCAGCAATCGTATTAATTACATACGTTGCATAGGCAATTAAAGAGAGTCCAGACAAAATGAAAAGCTCATTGATGATACTTCTAATGAACTGTGTAGTCTTTCTTATTAATTTTTTAATATAAATCACCTCAACTGTTTGCAGCTGCCCATTCTTCAATAGCTTTATTCGGATCGTATTCTTCTGTTTTATTATTAGCAATTGCCCTGGTCAATCCCATGAGCATAGCAACAATACCGTCAATCTTTCCTTGCTCTTTATCAAACATAATCTTACCAGTACTGTTTTCTTTTGCTCGTGTATTTTCAGCCATCCAAGTCATAACAGGGTTACCATCGTGTCTTAATAAATCATCAAATAGCAAATCGTAAAAATCGGATATAGTAGGACTGAAACCAAAACCTTGTATATGATCCACCATAATAAATCCATCATTTTGTAAATCTGAAGCTATACCAGATGATGAAAACTTATCAAAGACAATTTCTTTAATATCGTATATCCTTGCTAGCTCACCAATTTTTTGTCTTACATGCCTATGATTAACAAAATCACCTTTTGTAGCTTCGATATATCCTTGTTTTGCATAAGCTGGATAAGGGAATTCATCCGTTTTCGCATCATCAACAAGCGTGTCAGCTGGTTTAAATAAATATGGAATGACATAATACTTATCATCAACTGGAAATACCAAAACAAAAGCTGTGAAGTCTTTCAAAATAGATAAGTCCATTCCTGCATAACAAGCTCGTCCTTTAAGGAAAGATAAATCCTCTTTAGCAGCACTATCATTCCAATACTCCATATTTATTGCACGCTCATTTATTAATACAACGTGTTGATTTAAATAGTAACGTCTGAAATTGGGTTCTTTTATTGGATTAAGTACAGCCTGTTTAGCAAGCCTTGCAATTTCTTCTGATTTCCTGAATCCACCTGGTAATAAATCAATACCAGGATTGGCTTTAATCCACTGCTTCTCATCAAGCAAATCGCAATCGTCATCAGCTCGATAAATAGCGCTATAAAATGCATCATCTTTAATTTCACCAGATTCTACTTTTCTAGCATACTGATATTTTTCGTATTCAAGATTATGCTTGTCTTGACCGTCGGAAGCTGTAGTAACAGAGAATATTAACGGTTCATCCCACTGTCCCATACCAGTTTGAAGCTTGGTGAAAGATTCACCTCTTGTTGTATCCTCATGCGTTTCATCTACTAAGGCTATATACGGTTTAAAGGAATCCAGTCTACCTGCGTCTGATGACATTACTTTGATATAGGAACCATTGTGACGAATAATCTCACGTCTACTAGCTACTATGCGGCAATGCTTCATCAAAGTAGAATTATTTTCGACCATAAACTTGATCATATCGAATACGTTAGCTGCTTGATCACGACTGTTGGCAACAATAATATTCTGTTGACCACGTTGTTTATCTGTAAAGAAGATATAAAGCATAATTAGAGCCACCAAGAAGGATTTAGCGTTTTTCCTAGGCATTGTTATGAACACTTCTCGAAAACGTCTAGAATGGTCTCTTTTTCGCTTTATAGCCAATATTTCAATGGCAATAATAAGCTGGAACGTCAATAATTTAATAAAACCAAAATTGTTATCATCAGGAAGTTTTAATTTCTCCGCAAAACGTTTAAATTTGCTCGCTTCTTCTTTATCAAAATAATATTCATCTGTTAAATGGTCTTGATTGACTAACTCTTTTAATGACATACCCCCTCAATCCTTTTCTAACTTATCATGTTTTCCATCTCTGGATCTGTTCTATTTCCATTTTTCGCACCACCTCCACTACCTCCTGAACCTTCACCTTTGTTTTTATCCATTCGGATACGTGATGCAGGAGTAAATCCTAATTCTTTAGCGATCGAATGCATGTCACTTAAAGCGTTATTCGAAATGGAGACTTCAGGCCTTTGTTGAACATATCCTTTTGGCGTTTCAAATGTATACCCCTCTTTCATGAGGGTCATTTCACATCTCTTCCACTTCGCATATGCCTGGCAATAGGCTTCAAGTGCTTTCAAATCCATTTCTGTGAAAGAGCTAAGATCTATTATTTCTCGTACTCTTTTCCATTCTGTTTTAGCCATATTATCTAACCAAGATGGAACTCTGAACATATCTTTTGTCACATACCATCACCTACTTTGAAAATAATAAAACTAGAGTTTATACTCTAGTTTTATTTTAAACTTATTAATTGTTTACCTTTTTTAATTCCGCTCATATAGGCCTCAAGCTCCGATTGCTTAAACTTGTAATTTCTCTTCGTAATATGTGCTAGCCATAAATTTATTAATGTAAAGAAAAGCATAATGAAAAATTCTCTTTTAAATATACTTAGTAGAAGTGACACTAAATTAAACCCACCAAACCCATAAAGTACTAATGAGCTATAGAACTCCGATAAAAAGTAGATAATGTAGATTATAAATCCACTAATAATAAATGTTACTTTAAGGACACCTATTTCATGAATCCCCCTTAACATATGAGCGTATCTTCCGTTGACATATTCCCTATCTTCATGAGCAACAGATTTATAAACAAACACATTCCAATCAGGAGTCTCATTTTTATTCTTTTTATGAGTAGTTAAAAAGTAAATTTGATAAAGGATATACCCGATTGGCACACCTATTACTGTTATTACGACAGAGAACAACACATCACTCGATATTCCTGAAATTTTTACTATATCAATCCCAATAATTTTACTAATTACAAATAAACTAAAAACAAAATACCAACCTGGAATTCCATATCTAACCAGCAATTTAGATTCTACGTTCATAACCGACCCCCTTTATAGTACTATTTTACGGTAAGTGAAATTAAACTCAACCCCCCCACCCCTAAAAAGTCAAAAAGTTGCACGCTTGAGGGGGTGTGGGTTCTCCAGCGATTTCAAAATGAAATTTTCACCTACCCCTCCCATATTTTCTTTTGTCCTCTGCCGTTTTCTTGTTGTGACAATCATGACATAGTGGTTGACAATTGTTTATGTCTAATCTTAATGACCAATCAACCTTAACTGGTATGATATGGTCCACCTCTTCAGCTGTAGTCATGGGACACTTTACACACAAGTAATTGTTTATCATCATTACGTAATCACGTAGTGCTATCCATTCTTTACTGTTGTAGAACTTCTTAAGGATAGGATCACGTTGCCTGTTGTAATGTCTGTGTCGCTTAAGTTCTTTCTCCAATTGAATGTGTTTATGTTCTTCACAATAAGAATCTTTCGTTAAGTTGTTGCAGCTGAACTCTCTGCATATCTTGAATGGCTTAGTGCTAATCGAATGCATACTTGCCTCTAGCTAGACCATAGCCTTTACGAACCACTTCTCCATTCACTGGCTCAACATAATCAACGTTATATTTAACTCCACCGGAACCCGATTCTTCAGTCTCTGTTTCCCAATCAAACGAGACTCTGATCTTACCTGTAATCTCTTTACCTTCGTAAAATACTTTCGGTACTGCTAATTCATTATCCAGTTTGATGACAAGCAGTGGTTCATTAGTTTCTTCTACGTTTGGTGGAATCCAATCTGGTTGTTTCATTACTTCATCTCCTTTTATGCATAATAAAAAGACACCTACAATTAAGTAAGTGCCTTAGTCATTTTATCTTTCAAAGCATCCTTATCTTTATTAAGAAGCTTATCATTCATTTTAATTTCAGCGAGCAGTCTTCTTGATTCTTCAACTGTATTTGTCTGGGCATACTGTTTACGTTTCTTCATGTTCCGTTTAATATCACGTCGCATCTTCGCATCAGTATAGTAGGAAACATATTTGTGATTGCAATCCGGACAAGTGAAGTAATGTTTATGGATTTGATTCTTCATTACCTTTTGTTTAAGATCGATTACTTCAAAGACTGCAAAGCAATCATTACATTCTAGCTGCATTTAATCACTCCTTGAATACAGAAACAGAAACCGAATTTATATCAGTCGCTGTTATATTAATCTCCAAACCATTTAGTAAAACATCATCCGTATAAAAAGTATCGTTCATTAAATCAGAATGAAATTCTTCAACATACTCTCCAAGTGCATTTCCTTCTGTTAAATCATTCAATGTATACAATAGAATCATTGATTCGCTCATTGATCCATTTATCATTGCAATAGTTTCTTCTTTAACTGCTAACTGAGTTCCTTCTCCAGTTCCAATACTTTCTCTAAACTTATTTGTGTAAACCTCTTCGAATTCATTTATATCAAATGGTAATGTTTCGCGATCTGCAAATGCTTCTGAATCTTCTTGTTGATCTTCCGTTTCTTCATCTGCAGCATCAGTTACTTGCTCTGTTTCATTCTGTTCCTCTTCATCATTAGAATCATTTGAGCATCCGACAATAAATATCAACGCTGCTATTGATAAAAATAATACCTTTCTCAAACTAATCGCCCCCACTTGTTTATATGAGTTAATTATGATTGGTTTGGAAAGATTATGCAATGCAAAAAAACACCTCTTTATGAGATGTCTTTTTATAAATGTAATTTATTTAATTTCGTATTCAACTCTACCTAACTCTTCACCGACAAGCCCTTGAGTTGCAACCAAGGTTACAGGAGTTTCTAGGTCATCTAATTCATATGCGATAGAATTTTCAACTGTACCATCTTTTTTAATAGTTTCTAACTGTGAGTCTAAATGGTTTTCATCTGGTAAAGATCCAACTTCTAACTCATTTATTGCATTAGGATCATTATCTTGTATTGCTGTAAATACTGCAAACCATGCTGTACTTGGGTCTATATCTTTATCGGTAAGATTTGTTGTTTCATACCAAATAGCAAATACTGGTTTCTCTCCATATTCATTACCTGGTTCTCCTGCTGGTATAACTTTAGTTTCTGTAATCTTGATCTTTAAATCATTAATCTTAGCCTCATTGTCTTTGAAGTAAACATCATCAGTATTAGAGTTTTCTTCTTCTGTTGACTCTACGGTTTCTTCACTAATAGATTCATTGTTAGACTCATTTTGAGAATCATTACTATCAGTAGAATCACCACATGCAGTTAAAATCAATGATACAAATAAAATAAATAAAAACTTCTTCATCTTTTACAACTCCCCTTTAATATTAGTTCTATTATCCTAGAGTTGGAAAGATTATGCAATTGTTTATGCTATTACTATAATACGAAATTACAATAGTTTCTATCGCTTCATTTTAACTTAAGTTAATCTTATATGCGAAATCGATCCGTTTCATTATCTCGGCATGCTTATTATAAATATGTCCTGGACTATATCCTAACTCAATTGCAACATCATTTAATGTTTTTCCTTTTACATATTTATAAAATAAAATCTGATTTTCTAGCCCTTTAAACGTTTTTATTAACCTTTCAGCATTTAGTAATTCATTCATCTTATGAGCAAGTTCATATTCGATATTAAATATAGTATCTTCTAGTCCTGAAGCAATAGAATTCTCATTTAACTTTACATTATATAAATCACCTGAAGACCATCTCTTCAATTCTCTTTTTTCGCGTTCGAGTTTATATTCTAGATAATCTATTTCATTTGATAATTTTTGATAATCTAGCAACCATTCGTACAAATTGCTTCACCTACCTTATTTTGAGTAAAATGCGTTACAATCTGTTACATCTGTTACACCCTTTAAAGCCTTGGCGCACATGTGATTGAAGCACTTCAAATTACAAAGTGTAACGCATTTACCCCTATATTTCTTATATATATATTCTTTTTTTATTTTTTACTATATATTTATTAAGAAAGTGATTTTATCTGTTACACCTGTTACACACCCTTTAAAGCCTTGATATGACTGACTATTATTTGTAACAGTTATCTGTTACGTGTAACGCATTTAACTGTTACAAGGGCGATTTTTACCAGTTTTTAGGTGTAATTTATACAATTTTGTGACCAAAAATGGTCAAATACCCCCTGTTTTTGACCGAAAATGGTCAAGCTCTAAAAATTATTCTTCTTTAATAAATAATCTTTTATTTTGACCATCAATCCGTTGTTGCTTTGATACATAACCAAATAATTGACGAATTTGTTTACTAAAACTGATATTACTTACCGATTGATATCCATTATCTGAACAATATAATCGATACATATCATAAACATCTTTAATGACGGCTCTCTCTAATTCCACTTCCTCATTGTTTATGAAACTAATAATCGGATTGTTTTCTTCTTCATATTTTTCCATTTCGGATTCAATAGCTTTCGACTGTGTGAATTTATTATTTTTAAGCAATCTCTTAAGAGCGTTAAGTGCTACATTTAAAATGTACTGCATGCTTTCATCAGAGAGTAGCTTATCAGTGATAAACGGATCGTAATCTGCATCATTAGGTGAAAATTTAGCTTTAAACGGTACAATCTGCAGCCTCCGGCCTAATCCATCACTGTAATCATTAATACGCGGCATTTCGTTAGCACTAAATATTAACTTTGCATAGCTTGTCATATCGAATGGATCCATGCCTTTTCTTTCTACGTTCAGAGTCTCACCAGTTGATAGTTTTTTAAATACGGATGATTCTTTGATGTATCCTTTTGAAATATCATCACCAATATTAACTAACTTTCCAAACAGTTCAGCTGTTTTAAATCGCTGATCCAGCTCACGTAAATCTAATGAAGCAGTATTTTCAGGACCAACTAATTTACGGATGATTTTTAAATAGGATGATTTACCATTAGAACCATCACCGGTGAGAATAAAAGTTGCTGCAAACTCATTACGACGGAATAAAATGTAACCAAGTATTTCTTCCAGGATGGCCCGTATTTTTTTATCATTTATGGCAAGCTTAGATAATGTTTTATCAGTCACTTCATAGTAAGCATTCGGTACATATGCAACCGGTACTTTATTACGAGTTATAATGGCTGGATCAAAGTCTTGCAGCTCCCAAGTCTCTAAATTGAATACTCCGTTTTTTACCGGCACATATTTGGTAGGTGCGAAATTTTTCTCTTTAGCATTTAATTGTATATAAGCAAGTGTTTCTTGCCTTCTTGCACGTGTTAAAGAGGAAATATGCTTTACCATCATTCGCTCAATGTCTTCTTCACGGTCTGAATAAACACCATCTTGGTAAATGTGCAGTACGTTTGCTATCTTGCAGATATGGTGCTCATTGATAAGGAAATCACCAAACTTATCATGGTGGAAAACACCTTTAATGAAGAAAGATTCTTTCATAAATGCATCATCACGTAAGATAATATTTAACTCATTATTAGAAACGGGTTCTTCCATTATGTATTTATTAATAATGGAGATCGTTTCTTTTATATCTTTCTTGGCCATGCCCTGGGATTGCATTTTTAGAATATAGGTAAATAACTTATCGTTCCGGCCGTCTCCTTCAGCTAATTTATTAAGATTAGGATTTTTCTTTGAATAAGGATATAACCAGGCTGGTAATGGTTCATGTTGATTTGCCTTACGGATCCACTTACGAGAATGACCATCTATTTTAAGTGGATCAGCAGTGTTCTTAATACCTAACTTATAGTCAGCTTTTAAGCCAATATTGGAATACCACTTAATTTTATTAGCTGTTATGTCGTACCCTTTAAAGTAAAAATGCATTCCGTTCGTTGTTTCGAGGACAGAACATTGAATGTCCTTGTCCTCAACAATTTCAAATAATATTTCAGCTTCATCGATATCATCAATATCTACCATGATATATTCGTCATCTAATATCCCAACAAATGAATCATGCTTCCGTACAGTATGATAGGATAATAGTTTTTCACCATTCTTAAATGATGTTGCAGCATGTTTTCCGTATCCTTTTAAATATCCTTTATAGATTCTAATCACCTACTTTCTTACTAAAAATATATTAATTATGAAACTTTAAACTTAGTAAATACGTACTGAATATAAAAGAGGTGGTAAAAATCAGAAAGACATTACTAGTAATTGTAGGAATCATTTTAATATTAATAGGTTTTTCGATACATCAAAGTTATAATGACACAAAAAACGCTGGGTACGAATTACTGCAATTTCCAATTTCACTTATGAATCAAACACTTGAAGATATTGAAAATCCCACATCGGCCTCCACATTTGACCCAAACGAATTAACTTCTGAAGTATCTGAAAAAGGGAGGTCATTTTTAATTAGCATAATCAATTTTGAACGAGATATAATTGGTGCATTAACCTGTTATGTTTCAGGATTCATGTCGATAATATTTGCAACAAGAGAAGAAATAAACACGTTCTACAAAGACGTTTTAAGTTTTTTATTCGGACCCTAAAAAATCATTTATTCGTTTATTTGCTAAATCGAGATACCACCAGTAGTCTAATTTTGACGGTACTTTCATATCTCTTACATCATCATTCACAATAAAGCATCTATCTGGTGTGTATCCGATTTTGCTTGCTGATCCATCCCGTACCTTTAATAATTCTGCATCGTTTTTATCAATGGAAGCAAAAACACGGAATACATTTTCACTCATGCGTCGGGTTCCGTACCTGGCGTATTCATATTTGCTACTAATTTTTACTACCTTTTGGAATTTAAGTAATTCCGTACAGTTGAAAATAGTCTCTTCAGGTTCAACTCCATCGATAAAATATTTAACAACAGCTTCATTTACTATTGGTAAATCATTGTCCAATGGATTTAATTTTTTCACATAAGCACCTTTTGAATAGTATTTCCCATCTTCGGCCACCAAAATATAATTATTAACGTCCTTCTGAATGACTTTAACGTACTCTTCAAATTCCAATTCCATTTTGGTGCGCTCTTCCCACTCATAACAAATATCATCAATTAAATAATAATCATCAGGATGATTCAATTTAACCAAGACACCATCTGTATTACTCTGAATTAATGTGCAGTGTGGCTCTATTTTTTCTATCAAATCTAGCAAAAGAGTCATTCCACCGATACACACATTGTTTGCTTGGAGCGGATCATAAAGACCATTGTACTTATCCTTCATTGCTCCATAAGTTCCATTAATTACAATCTTCAATGGTGCTTGGCGTTTATCTTTGGCAAGTTTATATTTTATTCTGGTATCACGAATTTCCTCAAACTTTGACGGATCCTTTACGTTACGAGATAAATAATCATATTCGATCATCAATGCTGGATAATATGAAGCTACGTCAATTAATAAATAATGACCTTCACCATAATAATTTTGTCTAGCTCCATGGATGCCGCCCCAAGCAAAGATATGTGGTACACCAGCTATATCAATTTCATGAATTAATGAATATGGATCAATATGATCTTTAGCACTTTTATAGAAATCAAGTACTTCAGTATATTTATTGACCTGCAGCGTATCTGGTAATGTGTAATTAAATTCGTCGGTACGTGGAATGTTGGGCTGCTTTGCATCAAGAATGAAAGCTGACAGCTGTGCTTTCGTTTTACTTATATGTCTCAATGGTAAATCGAACATTTTCAGTAATTCCATTTGTGAAGTAAATTCATCAATGTTTTCAGCGAAAATGTGCATTGTTTCCTGAACATCGTGGCGACAATACTTAATTACCTCATGGATCTCTTCATCTGTTAATTCTCGCATTGTTTCAAATGATACGGATGTTTCCCGAATATCGTGGCCCATGAAACCTTCAAGCTGTTTAAGTGAGCGAAACTTATTCGTCATAATATCGAAATTGAAAAGCTGTATCTTCCAAAAGTCCTTAAAGAACTTCCAACCTTGTTCACGCTTAACAATAATCCAATGATTAATTTCTTGTGGACTAAACCCACAA
The DNA here is from genome assembly GCF_037969805.1 of Oceanobacillus sp. FSL W7-1304. Lineage (NCBI taxonomy): Bacteria > Bacillati > Bacillota > Bacilli > Caryophanales > Bacillaceae > Oceanobacillus > Oceanobacillus sp. FSL W7-1304. The sequence continues at coordinate 553,606 of NZ_CP150211.1, forward strand.
ATGATAGCTTTTAAGATATATTGGTCATAGTGACGAGAATTGTAACCTACCCAAATATAGTTACGATGTTCATTATAAAAATCTATTAATCCTTGTTCATCATTGATAAAGGTATATTCTTGTTTGGCAGCTGCATCAATTATGACAACTAACCAGTCATCATAAAATACTTCAAAGTCATAGAAAAGCATTACTTATTCACTCCTCTAGTATTTGTTCTGCCATTGCTGTGGCTACTGCAGCTACTTGGATAAGTTCTTTATATAAGTTATCCGCATCAGTACTTTTATGGGCAACACTGCCCTTTTGAATAGCCTGACCAACTTCTCCAAATTCTTCTCCTAAAATCGCGTACCAATATGAGTAATCGTGTACTTGCTTACCCCATTTTAAATTTTGTCGATTCCGTTCATTGTTAATGTCATTTATTATTTTGGTACGATTGTTTAATGTATCAACAGGCTTAATTAGGTTCATTCCGATTCTCCTTTCGATTCCCCCAATGCTTTCTCAGCTTTTCTTCCGCCATCTAACATAACAGCTGGAGGTAAAATTCCTTTTGAATAACTCAGTGGATTTGCATAAAACTCCAAAGCCCTTCTATACTGACCGGCTTTATCTCTCAATTGTTTAAAAACAGATAGTAATTGCTTTTTATCCTGCACCAATTCATCCACGCATTCTGCTTGTTGAAGAAACCGTTCGTAATCTTTTTTGCTCTTAAACCTAACATAATGCTTGCCGTTTGGGGTTGTATGTTCATATTCGGCAATCTCTGCTAATCGTTCACTCATTTAGCAATCCTCCATCCATTCCTTAACCACGCTTTAATTTCATGCTTCTGCAAACGTTCATACACCCAAACTTTATGCTCTCCTTCACGCCTGAACAACAGATAAAATCCTGCTCATAGTTTCATAGTAATCTCCTATTTAGTTTGGATTTTATTCGGACTGTGAACTTTTTTGATTAATAATGCATACTCGTGTTTCTTATCTCTTCAAGTATGTTATTGCTTATCCCCTCTTCATCAACTATTCTTATAAAGAGGTGATTAATAATGTTTTCTACTAAAGAAATTGAACATTTGTACTACAATGAAAAACTATCAACTCAGAAGGTTTCCGAGAAATTAAACTGTCCTCGATCCTTAGTACAGGGTCGTTTAAAAGCTAATCGTGGTTTGCGTTCGGTATCTGAAGCCCTCACATTACGTTCAACACCTGCTTACAGCGAAAAAATAAGGGCAACAAAAGTTGGTAACAAAAACCCTCAAGCAAAACTTAATGAAAATCAAGTGTTAAAAATACGTGATGAATATAATTTCGCCCTTGAAGAAGGTTTGCCAAAAACTGTTACGCAGAACTTCCTAGCTAAAAAATATAATATTAAACGATCTACAATAAGCGACATCGTTTTGAGAAGGACTTGGAAGCATATCTAGTTTAGATTTTCTATCAAATTATGACTAATCCATCTAACTTATTGATTGTTTGATTAAATAATCTAAATAAACTCCAATTTTAAAGGGAAGCCTTTCGACTCCCCTTATTCAATTATTCAACTTCGTAAACTTCAACGATTTTTAATTGATCAAATCCTTTTTTATCAACGGACTTTTCAATGAGATATTCCATCTGACCGTCAATGTCTTCATGAACATCAAGGACCGTATCGGCATAATCTGCGAATCCAGTAAACTTAACATCGTCATATTCACAATCCCAAAGAGCACGAAGCATTTCATTATTACGGTGTACCTGGAAGCCAAATGCATTATCATTTTGTGGCTGCATAACCCCGTTATAAAAGATTTTCTGACCTTCATAATCACCTTCAAGGATGGAGAACCAAATTGTAAGCATTGGATCGCCCTTTTTCGATTCTTTCATTTCCATTTTTTCTACAGCAACTTCATACTGACCTTCGGGAACTTCTTTGAAGTCCCCACCGCCATTTTCTTCAACTTCCTTTACATCATCCTGTAAAGCTTCAATATCTACTTGTTTATCAAACTTGCTCCAATCAAATTGTTGTTCTGCCATTATTACTCACTCTCACTTTCATTTATTGTTAATTCTTCTCTTGTAAATGCTTCTAAATTACCATTGTTCAAATGAACAGTGATTGGATATATTGAATCATCATCAATGTGGAGAATTTCCCCTTTAACTCCCACCAATTTACCGTTGGTAGTCTCATGTTTATCCGTTACGGTAACATGGTCACCCACACGCATTATACTTCTACCTCCATGATTTCTTTTGGTGTATTAAATACGAACTGTAAATCTACTACAAAGTACTGACCATACTTATTATGCTTTTCACTGATTTTCCAAGAAGTAAGGTGCATGTCTACCTTTGCTTCAGCTACAATGTCCTCTGCTTCCTTCCGAGTACCTGCGTAATGTTGCTCCTTCGTGTTCAAATCTCTTTTAGCCATAATTAATCATCCTCCAAATATTTTTATATTAGTTATTTACACGAGTTCTACGTTTACGAGTACGGGCTGGTTTTTCCTCTTCAGCAGGTGCATCCTCTGAAGAATCTTCTCCCGGTGGAGTATCATCAACAGCTTTACGCTGACGACGTTGACGCTTAGGCTTTTCTTCTTCCGTAGATTCTTCAGTATCTTTTTCCTCAACAAGTGCTTCTTCTTTTATAGTACGTGATTTTCTTTCTCGCTTCGGTTTCTCTTTAGCAGGGGGTTCTTCTTGTTTAGCAATACCTTCTTCATACTCTTCTTTAGAAACTGGATCGCAATGTCCAAAATCAATGTCATTTGGTACTTCGTCACCTTTTTTAAACATCACATAAGAATCACTTTCAGCATGGAAGAAATAACTATCTTTATCGAATACATCTGGCTCCGGATCACGTTTCTTACGCTCACGTTTTGGCTTATCTTCTTTTACTGGTGAAGATTTTTTCTTAGTTGAAGAAACTAGGTTTTTATTAGCTTCATCATAAACTTCAATTAATTCATCCATATCAAGGGTGATTTCTGATACTGGTAAATTTGGTAATCTCCCACCACTAAAAACATAACTTTTGGACTTAAATTCAATCTTTCTTTCGTCATCATCTACGACTACTCTACCAACAATATCAACCATACCTGCAACTTTTAAAGCAGCCTTGTCTTGTAAATTAGGTTTGATGGCTGTAATTTTATCTCCTGTTTTCTTAGTAACATCTTTTGTCATATCTTCATGAGATATTAGAATGATGTTTTCATAATCTAGATGAACGATTCTTTTAATAGTACTTAAATATTCAGTACGAACCATATCCCAAGCTTTAAAGCTGTTATCAGCTTCATGCTCAATTCCTAGCTTGTCATACATATAAATACGGCAAGCTTCATAAGTGTCTTCCAGAAGGTCCACAATAATTGTTTTAAAGTCATTATCCTTCTTTTCCAGTTCACTGATCGTGTCTTTAAAAATATCCCAAGCCAAAGTTGTAATCGTACGTCTACCTTCAGTAGTGACTTTGTTTGCAATACTGATATATGGGGCATCTACAAATCTGATATTTCCATCCGTATTAAGCATTAATGGGTTGGGAAACTCATTGGCAAAGGTTGTCTTCCCAGTAAATGGGGCACCGTATAACCAAAAGACCCTCTTAGTAACTTTTTCAATGTTTCTTCTTTGAGCACTAGGTAATGTCATAATCTCTTCTCCTTTATAATTAGTAATTACTTCTAAATAATCTGGTTCAAAACGTGGGTTACAAGCAAAACAATTACCACTTACATTCTTTGGATATGACTTAGCAGACTCTATTTTCTCGATGCTATTTTGGAAATAAAGTACATTCATTTCGTCATACTCAATAGGAACGAAAGAAACTTTGCTTGCTTTAACTGTTTCAACCAACCTTTTACGAAATTGCATCAGGTCTTCTGTCTTTTTTTGCTTAATACCGGTTTTCGGAACAAATAAATATCCCATCTTTTTAACGTCAAACCCATCTTGCTCCAGGTAATGCTTGTAAATATGAAGCTGACCACTATCTAAATAGTTTTTGATATGGTTTGAATACTTGAAATCAATAACCATACTCTCACCATTTGGAGCTACTAGGATTAAATCCACATAACCTCTGTAATTTGGCTTGTCGATAAAATACTCATGAATTAACTCAAATCCTACGAAATTTTGCGCTAAAAAATCTTTCGCTTTTGGTATTAAGATTTCTAGTTTCATAGACTCTTCAATGATTTTATCCGTCAAAACAGGGAAGCTGTTAAAATACTCATTTAAAGCCGTCTCAACGTTTGTTTCAATTCCCTTATGAAGTGCTGAACCAATGATTAACGGATTATCTGCATCTAACTTTGGTAGTTCTGTAAGCTTGTCAATGTATCTCAGCTTAAAATGATATGGACAATCTTCGAATAGTGAAACACGACTGTATGAGTATTGAGTCATCTAATCACCTGCCTTCCACCAGTTAGGCTTGGACATTAATTCAATTGCTTGTAACAATCTAGTTGTCTCAAAATGCCCAAAATGGCAATCTTTGATTTCTATTTCTAATCTCGTTGCTAGTGACCTGTAAAGGTTAATTCTGCTAATTCTCTTTGATTTCCAGATGGGATCAAATAAATCATGACAACATTTCTTTAATACTTTCATTTCATGTGTTGCCAATATTCCAAGTGGTGTCTTACCCTTTTTACCGCTGTGAACACCAACACTTGCTTTACATTTCCTACATAAATAACATCTGCCGTTACCATATTCTCGACCATATAATTCCTTGTTACTTGTTAGGACTACCTCATGATTACAGTACGGACAAATCTTTGGTGGCTTCATTCCTCCATCACTTCCATTAACCTAACGTTCGATTGTTCCACATGTTTGATAAATCCCTTCAAATCATTGACTGAACCCCTGTCAATCAATAATTCCTTACGCTGTATCATCAATAATGCTGACAAGATGCCCCGAGAATAGCCTTTAAATACCCATTTCTTGACGGTTTGTTTGTCCTTAGGTATAAAAACATCCTCATACCTTTCAACGGTCACATTCATACTATCGTATTCCTTGATTCGTACATTATCGATGGTAAGAATAACTCTTTTTTCAGCCATCAAAACCACCTCTCTTTCCAGGCTTCAAAATCCTTCGGCCGTAATATATAAGCCTGTCCTCCGGAATCTTTTATCTTACGAATGTTATAGAGTTGCAGCTTGGAAGCTACACCAACATCAGTTTTCAATTCAATTCCGTGGAAAGTTCCATCAATACAAGCTAGTATGTCTGGAACACCTTGTTTAGTGTATTGGGATCCTGCCCAATACTTAATGTGCCAGGCGTTATTATCTTTTAGAAACTCAATGACTTTCTTCTGAAATGCAGATTCTTTCATTTCTTCACCACCAATAACGGTTCGGGATAAATTTGTGTTACATTTTGACCTTTATTAATATGAAAAGGATGTTTTTTATTAGTAGGATATTTCTTCAGCAACTCCCTGTAACAATCCTGAATGTGTCCCTCTGCATAAACCTTACCTGTTTCTTGACCAATGAGTTTAATCATTCTTCAATTACTTTCCACTCAATATTCTCTTGGTTCATGAACTCTTCCAGTGCTTCTAGCTGTGATTCAGTAGCTGCAACCCAATATCGTTCGACAAACATTTCATCATCTTTGCTAACTGATGCAGGTGCAGAACTAAGTGGTACTTGCTCAAATTTCGGTTCATCTTTCTCAAGATCTACCTTTGCAGCAGTTTCAATTTGTGCTTTAATATCTGCAACCTCTTTATGATCTAGTAAACTTAGAAAAGGTGATTCTGGTAAATTTAGATTTTCTTTGGCATTAATTAACTGAACATGACTTTTAATTACTTCTTGGTCAGCTTCGAATTTATCTTGTGCTATCCCTAAATGTTCGGCCTTTACGGTTAAATCTTCTCTGATAGATTTCAAAGATTTACTTTTATTAAGATGTGATTCCAAAATCATCAATCTTGCAGCATACTTTTCATTAAGTCCTTCAACATGAACTAAGTGATCAATAAATCCCTCGATTTCCAAACGTTTAATTGCCTTCCGATTTTCTTCAAATTCATCTTGCTGCTCTTTTAATGGATTAATGACAGAATCAAACTTAGCAGCCAACTCTTTACACTTGTTCTCAAACTCTGTTACCGAAACGGTAAGTTCTTTCTTGGTTTTCAAACGGTAGTCATTTAAAGCTTTCTTTCCTTTGTTTAATTCAGTAATGGTTTTCTTACATGAAGCTGCATCTTTTTCTGTAAACTCTAAACCTTCATATTTGGATAGTTGTTGATCAAGTACCTCTGATAATTCATCAAAGTTAAATTCGACAACTGCAGGTGTAAGTTCAATTGTTTTAACCTGTAACTGATTCATTTAACTGACACCTCTATTTTCTTTTTAACAAGTTCAAGATATTCACTGTTAACTTCATTTTTTAGAACATAATCAGCAATGAACAACTTTGCTTTTTCTTCTGAATCAAACAGTCCTTTAATTGATTCAGAGCCTGCTTCAAGTTCAAAATCAATTACTGCCCAAACTTTCATTCTACATTTCCTCCTCTTCAAATAGTTCATCCGTATAGTCTTTAAGCATTTCCAGTACATCTTTTATGCGCCACTCAATGCTTCCAGCTGTAAGCAAGTACCAATAAAATACAGGCCTTTCCTGCCCTATCCTATGGATCCGTTTCTTGCTTTGCTCGAATAGCTCCGATTTATCGGTTAGCGTGAAGTAAACTAGCTTGTTAGCCTTTTGCAAATTAAGACCCATTGCACCTGCCTGGTACTGAATAAGTGTCACACTGTTTTCATGCTCTTCATAAGCAGTTAAATCCTTTAAGTCACCATTAACGGTACTAATCGGTTTATCAATCATTTCAACCAGTGCAGCATACTCTTTTTTAAAGTTGTAAAATATAATGATTCGGTCATTGGTGCTATCAATCAGGTCTTTGACATATGCCAATTTATTTTGGTTATAAACACCTGCCAGCTGTCGCAAATATAATTTCTTAGCAGTTGAAGTATCACCGACTAACTCTTCACCATCAATTTCAACAATGGAATGCTTAGAAAACTCGTTGTACTCTTTGGTACCTGTTATTTTTACGATATTATGATTATCTTTTGGAAGGTCAAAGACCTCTTCCGTTTTCATGAATACAGCACCATGCTGCCTTAATTTTTTCTTTAGGCGATCCACATTTTTATAACCGACAATTTTATATTGCTGATTTAATTCATCCCATTCTTGCTCCACAAACTGCTTCATAAAAAGCTTCTTACTAATCTTCCAACCTAGTAAATGAAGCTGTGACCATAACTCTTCATATTTACCACCTGTTGGTGTGCCAGATAATAAAATGACATTTTCTGCAGCAAGGTTAATAATGAATTTACTCTGCTTAGACTTTTCATTTTTAATCTTGGATGACTCGTCCAACATCATGGAAAAGTTCCTTAGTTTGAGTAGTTCCGGTCTTCTCCAAACTCTTTCATAGTTGATGATTAATACACTGTCTTCTGGAATTTTTTCTATTGGTTGCTTATCATAGATAATTACTTGATAGTCATAAAACTCTTTAAAGTGCTCTGCCCAATCATCAATTTTCGACTTTTGACAGATTACTAGATTGTAAGGAGTGTTCAGCTCCCACATTTTTTCTGAACCTACAAATGTCTTACCTAATCCCATATCAAGGTAGTAAGCAACACGGTTAAAATCATAGGTATCATTTAAAACATTGTCCTGATGTGGAAATAATTTAATTTACATCACTTCATTTCGTGCTATACTGATTTTGTAAAATACTTTTTAAAGGGCCACTTTGCCGAGTGGTCTTTTTAATCTTGTGCGCGATAACATTGAACTTGCTGATTTTCAATAAGATAAGTTTTAAGATTTATATCATTTACAACATCATTACCGAATATCCAATACACATCCCCTGGATAAATCTCTAAACCGTAAGTATCTTCAATCGGATTATCTTCTATTTCCTTAGGCAACTACCTCATCTCCTAAAAGTAATTTCTTCGGATAAGTTCACGAGCACCATTATCAATATCTTGATTTATCTTCCTGCGATTCAGAGCCTGCAAGATTTCCAACGACCTATTAATATCTGCCAGGATTTCATTTTTAGTATTGAAATCAGCTTTCTCAGCCATTTCAACTGCCTTCATGCTTGCGTTGAATAAATTTACTATTTGATCAACCATTTCTGGATAATCTTCAATTAAGTAGTGATCCTTAAGCAATTACTACACCTCCATCTCGTCCATAACTGCCAAGTACATTTGTCTAGCATGAAAATCATTTGGACCATGTGCTAACACTAAATCGTTTAGCATATTATCTAACCTTTGATACTTGAACATTTGAGCAGCACCTCGAATCTGATTAAAACGCTCTGTCCAAGACCTCATTTCACCAAAAGTCATTTTAGTTGCTCCTTTTCAACGTCTACCCACGTTTTTTATTTTTTTATTACCATTCATTAATAATGTTTTTGATAGCTTCCACTGTTGGATCATACAGCCACCAACGTTTTCTATTTTTCCTTCGCTCATGAAGCTTCACTCTTGGATCGTGTAGTATTTCATCTTCCAGATATCGAACTGACATGCAAGTTATTTCAGCGAGTTTATTGATATCCACTAAAAGTAATTGCTGCTTAATTTGCTTGCTTAATTCTTGTTCGATATATTCTTTAATTAGTTTTCGGTCAATCTCCACTTGGATTTGTGAAGGAATCATATTTATCACCTCGTTTAGATTCCCAATATCTTACGAATGTGTTTTACATGCTCTTGTGCTTTTTTCCCTGTTCTTTTTCCGTTGATAATGTCACTCACATACGGACTGGAAACACCCAATAATTCAGCTAATTTTTTTTGAGTAACACCCTGTTTGTACATTTCAGATTTAACCAAAGCCGCTAAATCACTTTGCATCTTCTGTCCTCCTTCCATATTTACTAACGTCGTAACCGTTATGGTTATGCTATAAGAATGAATAAGTTATACCGTCATTGGCTCGGTATCACAGCGCATAAGTTAATTTATAAGCTAAATTATTAGCTAAAAGTATTGACTTTAAGTATCCAATAAGATACTATTTAAACATAGCTAAATAAGACTTAATAAAGCCTGTAATAATACATTTTATCTGCTCCCCAGCGTCAAAAATTGTATTTCGTAGGTCGTATTTTTTATTGTCTTTTTCGCTAATAAAGTAGCTTATGTGAATATAATAATACAATTGGATACATACGTCAACAAATTATTATCCAATTGTATAAATTATTTTCCTGTAAGTAGTCAGAAAGGTTGATATCATGCTATTCGACAGGGTTAAAAAATTATCTGAAGAACGAGGGGAAAGTTTAAAATCAGTAGCTATAAAAGTAGGCTTTAGTGAAAATGCTTTATATAAATGGAAAACTCAAAGCCCAAAAGCAGAGGCTTTAGAAAAAGTTGCTGAATACTTCGATGTATCTGTTGATTATCTTTTAGGACGTACCGACAAAAAACGCTACTATGATCTAACAGAAAAAGATGAAAAAGAAGTAGACAAGGAACTAGAACGTATTCTTAGTAATGCAGAGAGCACTTTTGGATTTGCTGCATTTGATGGGAAAACCCCCAGCGAAACAGATAAAGAAGACTACGAAATGTATGTAGCAGCGATGAGAGATGCTATACGATTACACAAGAGATTAGCTAAGAAGAAATTCACCCCTAAGAAATATAGATAAGGGAATGATTCCGTGACAATAAAAAAGAAGGTCAATCAGTTATTTAAGAAGTATGGCACAACAGATCCATTCGAGATAGCTAAAGCAAAGGGCATACCGATCGTTTACAGACCTCTAGGTAGTTCTTATGGGTTTTTCACTAATTACTATAGGACTTTTACAATCCAAGTAAATGAAGATATACCATATAAAAAGCAACTTTATACAATCATGCATGAACTCGGTCATATTTCATTACACCCTGAGATAAATTCTGCTTTTTTGAAGGCTAATACATACTACATGACTGATAGATATGAAACAGAGGCTCATGAATTTGCCATAGAGATGTTCTACAATCAAGATGAATTGAAAAATGTAACCATTAAAGAAGCTACAGAAGAATACGGAATCCCTGAGCAGCTTCTAAATAAAAATTTTTACCCTTAGAACAGAACATTTATTCTTATTTTAAGGAGGTGATGTAAATAGTTGTCCCCGAAAACGTCTACCCACGTAATGAAAGGGATAATAGAAATGAAATTAAACAAATCGAAAAAGGATCCAGAAGTATATTATTATCACAATACGAAGAAGGAAAAACTATGGTGTTTCAGGCACCGTTACTATGATTCACTTGGAAAACGTCGAGAGAAGTCCAAACAAGGGTTTAAAACCGAAAATGAAGCTTACAGGGCTCTTTTATCAATTAGGACAACTATCCTTAATGGAGATACTAAACAAGTAGAAAACTCTAATTTAACAGTATCTGAATGGCTAGATATCTGGTATGAAACACATCAAAATGATTGGGAGATTTCTACCCTAGCTCATAGAAAACGCACCATAAATCTTCACATGAAACCACTACTTGGTAAATATAAGCTAGCTACTTTAGATAAAGCTACTTATATACGCGTATTTATCAATGCACTTTTAGAAAAATTGAGTCCTAGTACTGTGCAGCTCTACCATCAATTATTTAAAATAGCGATTAATTCAGCTGTAGACTCTGAAATACTACCGAGGAATAGATTTACTAAAGTGACAATTCCTAAGAAAAGAGAGCAAACAAAAAACTTTTTAACAGCAGAGGAATTAAGCTCATTCCTTTTAGCAGCTAAAGAGTCAGAAAGTATTACTATCTATACATTACTCATGTTACTAGCTTTCACAGGATTTCGAAAAGGTGAAGCACATGGCTTAAAATGGAAAGATGTCAATTTCAAGTTCAAAACAATAACTGTAGAACGTACTAGAGATATTGACGGAATTAGAACCCCAAAAACTAAAAAAAGTTATCGAACTATTTTAGTTGATGACGACTTGATTAACCAGTTAAAAAACTATCGTAAATGGTGTAAAGAAGTAAAATTGTCATGCGGCATCCAATATAACGAAGATGATCTGGTGTTTATTAATAAGAGTAATGCTACACCGATCTTCACAAATTCGATAAATGGCCGAATAAAAAAAATATGTGATGCTCTTGAGATTAATGAAATCTCTCCGCACGGATTGAGACATACACACGCCACAATTTCGATAGGTAATAAAACACCAGTAAATGTGATTGCTGATAGATTAGGTAATACTCCACAAATGATCTATAACGTTTATGGCCATTCATTTGAGGAATTAGAACAAGAATCTGTGGCAGCATTTAGTGAAAGTTTAAGGGCAACTGGGGGAGGTTTTGGGGGTGGTTTTTAATTCCCCCCTCCAAAACCTATATTTTACCGTGGTTTATACGGTTAATCTATGATATAACTATTAATGTATGCAAAAGGAGGGAATGCCATGTTAGTTGCAATAATTTCCATTATAATTGTTGCAGTTGTTCTATTTGTTTTATCCTACTTCATGCGTGACAAATTCGAAGAGCTGGAAACACAGCTTGAACAACTTTCGATTACGTCGATGCAGGATACATATCAAATGAAGAAACAAATAAAGATCTTAGAAGAAGAGCTTATGCCTGCAGATTTAACCCAGGATGTACATTCAAATGATGAAAAAAACAGTGTATCAAATTAACAAGTATAGAAGGAGAAAATTATGAAACATACTGTACGTGCTTTTTCAGTTGGATTATTGACGAGCGCTGTTATCCTTTTCATCATTTTTTATTTTGTCGAAGACTCTGTAAAAAGTGTGGAGGAAATCGATGTTGAGGAAATGATTGAACACGTGGAAAGTGAAGGATATGCCGTCCTTGATCAACAAGAATATATTTCATATAGCGTTCAGAAAAAACAAGAAGCAGAAAATGCAGAAACAGAAAAATCGGATTCACCTAAAAACGACACGAAGGATAATTCCTCGAAAGAAACAAAAGCTGAATCAAAACAAGAATCACAAGATAAATCAAAGAAAGAAACGTCTGATGAATCTGATGACTCAAACGAAGATTCAGATGATGAAATCAAAGAAGAAGATAATAAAGAAAATGTAGAGAAAGAACCTGAAAATAACGTTGTTCAGTACACGTTAACAATTAGCCCAGGAATGGCTTCCTCTGATATTAGTGCACTTCTAGCTGAACAAAATATTATTGACAATGCTTCAGAATTTAACAGTTATTTGGACGAGCATGAGTATAGTCTTCACGTCCAGATTGGAACATTTGAAGTATCGAATGATATGAGTTTTTACGAAATTGCAGAACGAATTGCACGATAAATAAAAATGCTGGCAGCAGGAAGTGATTCCCGTTGCCAGCATTTTTTAATTTAAGTTATAGTTTTCGCCTTTAACCAAATAAAGAATATTTTCTCCAATATTCGTTATATGATCAGCAAATCGCTCTAAATACCTTGCACAGAATGCAACTTGCATAACGTATTGAATTCTATCAGGATTTACTGCCGTTTCTCCTAATAATTCACTAACAATTGTTTTATACAAGTGATCAACCTCATCGTCCATCACCGCTAACTTTCTTGCAACTGTAATATCTTCATATTTGTAAGCTTGTATAGCAGTGTACATCATATCTTTTGTCATGTTATACATTTTTCTTATATCATTCGGAATGATCGATGCATTTTCTCCTAAATGAATCGTGGCAGTTGCAATGTTTTTAGCATTATCAGCCATTCGTTCAATATCCGTTAAAATTTTTAACGCTGTAATTACCCTTCTTAAATCGGTCGCTACTGGTTGTTGCTTTGCAATCAATAAAATCGTTTTATCGTTCATTTCAAGTTCTTTGCGATCGATTTTTTTGTCATTGGCAATTACCTGCCTCGCAAGCTCTATATCCTGACTGTATAACGCATCAACCGCATCATCTAAAGCTTGGCCTGCTGCGTTGGCCAGTTTAATAATGTCTTCATTCAATGCGTTAAGTTCACTTTGAAACTGTTCACGAGTTGTCATCCATATCCCCCATTTTTTATATTGCATTCTGCACGAATAGTGGAATGTCGTAGTCTTATTATATAGCAATAGTATTAAGATAATGTTAACCTTTTGTAATTTATATTATAAAAAAGCCTAAAATCTCACGTTATGAAATTTTAGGCAAATATTTATTCTTGTTCCTCTTCTTCTGTCTCTTCTTGTTCAGAATCCTCATCACTAGCTCTATCTCGTTCTTCTTTTAGGTCAAAGTAAGTTTCCAGTATTTGTTTACCAATTTGTTGTGGTATATTGTGATTATTCTCTGTTCCAGTAAATGGTGTAAGAATTGCAAATGCGATTTCAGGCTCGTCGAACGGTGCATAACCAATTAATGCCAAGTTTCGTGTGTCAGCAAGTTTTTGTCCATCTCTATATACAGCCGTTTCAGCAGTACCAGTTTTCCCTGCTGGATTGTATGGGGAATTACCAAAATTACTATACGCTGTTCCGTTAGGTGTCTGAAATACCTGACGGAAGCCATCTTGTACACGTTGAATATTATCATCACTCATTTGAATTCGATTTAGCACTTCTGTATTCACCGAACTGTATAATGGGCCTAATTCATCCTGGGAAGCGATTGGATCATGAACCTCTTTCAGAAAATGTGGCCGTACACGATAGCCATCGTTTGCAATCGTTGCTGTATATTGTGCTAATTGCATGGTTGTAAACGTATCGAACTGGCCAATCGCATTATACATCAACTGACCCGGCGTAACAATATTCCCTTCTAAACCGGTCGATTCATGTGGAAAATCAATGCCTGTGCTTGAGCCTAATCCAAATTGTCTATAGTAGTTACGCATTTCCTGAAAGCCCTGTCGCCAGTTATCATTAAGTGAAGGTGGAGCATTTTCCGGATACGGGTAACGGTTTTCTCCCATCATTTTTAATGCAATATACCCCATATACACGTTTGAGGACTTCTGTAATGCCGTTATATCATTAACCGTTCCGAGTCCCGTTGACCACGATCTCAGAGCTGGTGTCGCCGCAATCTTAATCGGACTATCATAAAAGCTCTGCCCTGGTGTAATTACTCCGGATTGTAAACCAGCCAACACAGTTGCTCCCTTAACAACCGACCCTGGTTCATGTGCATCTGACAAGGTTTTAAATGCAGCATCTTCGTATTCACCATTTTTCCGATCATAGTGAATTCCTGAAACAGCTAGAAGATCGCCTGTCTGAGGATCTATCACTACTGCAAGAGCATCCTCCAAATAACGATTCGTATGTGGATACTTTGTGATCGCTGTCTGCAATTCTTTTTGGACGATTTTGTCCACTTCTTCTTGGAACTCCATATCAATGGTTAGAACAAGGTCTTTTCCGCGTTCACCTTCAACAATTGTTTCCGAGCCAATAAGCGTTCCGTTTTTTGTCGTCGTGTATTGAATTTGTTCCTTCCTGCCGCGTAATAGATCCTCATATTGTTGTTCTAAACCACTTCTACCAACTCGATCATTTCTGCTGTAGCCTTTACTTAAATAATTTGCTTCTTCTTCAGCTGGTATTCCTTGCTCTTGTGTCGTTATGCTACCAAGCAGACTCGTTAATGAAGAACCATATGGATATTTTCGGTTCCAGTCTGTTGTAGCATTTATTCCTGGTAGTTTATCTAAATTCTCTGCAATTCTTGCATATTCCTCTGCAGTTACATTTTCATTTTTAACAATCTGAGGTGTTAAAGAATAAGCCTTATCCAATTCCTTCTTAATTGCTATTACTTCTAGCTCTTGTTTTGAAAAATCCTTGATTTCATCCTCGGTTATTCGTTCGAGTGTAGCTTGATATACTTCTGCATTAGACATGTCTTCTTTTTCTTCAGCTGAAAGTCGTTCATCTGCCTCCTCTTTATTTAACAAATACCAGTATTCTTTACGATTTCTTTCGGTAATCCCTTTAAGCGTCTTTTCATCATCCATCTTAATGTATTCCGCTAACGTCTCTGCAAGCTCTAGACGATCTTCTGCTTGTACTCCTTTTGGCGGTGTGTACGTTATCGAATATAATGCTTCATTATCAACGATAACATCACCATTTCGATCATATATTTTACCCCTGGGTACAGGGATTTTGGTTGTATCCAAGTTCGTCCGTTCGATTTCCTGCTGGAAGTCCTCCCCATTTAAAATCTGAACAACTCCTAGTTGCAGAATCAATACGGAAAACAATAAAAACACAACAAAAAACAACATATTAATCCGAAAGGGCAGCTGTGCTCTCTTCTTTTTTTTCTTCTTACTCATTTATTTTCCCCCAGTGAAAATAATAATTTTCTCATTAGTAAATTTGGCGATTTTAAGCCTTTAGGTAAATGTCCTGGTTGATCAAATAAGAAATTTTTATGCTATCTTATCTGATCAACAACCTTATCACTAATTTTACCATATTTAACGATTTTTTTCGTCTGTAATTTGCTCTTTTAATAAAATCTCTTTCTTTTTTGGGCTACCTAAATAAATCTTACGTACTGCAAAGTAAATCATAAAATGACCTGCACCGAAAATCGCAAGTAAAACGGGAATAACCTCCTCCGCCCGAAAGAAATATACGCCTGCAAGAAAAACGATTATTGATAGAACTCGTCCACTATTTAGAAACAATTCACGAACAACCATATATTCTACACGCATTTCTCCAGCTTTCCAAGCCTTACCGATTACATCAAAGGTAAGTGATACATACGGTACATTTATTACCGGGTACGCTATTCCAATTACAATTGCATAAATCATGAGTAAGAGATAGTTTATCTCGATAATGATAATAAAGAGGGAAAAGTAAAGAAGTATTGCTCCAACGAGTATCGCCTTTTTACGCATGGAAGGTTTAATAAATTTCGTAGCAATTAAATAAAAAACTGCAGATAGACCCGATAGAAACATGTTAAATGTTCCAAGCGCGAATTCACTTTTTGTTACTAAGAAAACCCAGATTGAAATAACAAAAGCAAAAATTCCTTCTCTTAACCCCTGAAAAAAATGTGCATGAAGAATTCTGTTCCAATTTTTATTACGATGCCTTTCCCCTAAAATTCGCTTAAAGCGAAAAACTCCTTCTGCACCTCGGCGTTTCAATAGAAAACTAATTCCAACGGCACAGGCAAATAAAGCGAAGGAAATCCCAAATATAACCGTATAACCAATATTATTGGTCATTTTAGCGATAATTGCCCCAGCTAAAAGCGGACCTGTCATTCCACCTAAAGACTGCAAAATTCCAAGAAATCCATTGAAAAAATCTCTCGTATCAGGTTCTGTTATTTCGAAGGTTAATACATTATAAGCTAGCCAATAAAAACCATAACCAATTCCCAATAAGCTACCGAGTAAGAAGTTATATTTTGAAGCTTGATCACCAATAAGAAGAACACTTAAGAAAAATACGCATAGAAAAATAACGCCCAATCTCAATACAATAATCCGATCTACCTTTTTGGCGAGCTTTCCTGCAAGTATAAAAGTAATTGGCTGAAATAGACAAATCGCTAAATTATAATTAGCAATTGTAATGTAATCCCCTGATTGTTTCCATAAGTATATATTTACAAACGTATTGGATAGAAAAATTCCCAGTGAATAGAGACCACCAATGAGCAGTAAAATCAATAAGTCACGATTGCTTTCCATTTTATTTTGAAAAAACAGGATCACCTTTTGCATAGTCGATTACTCCTTTTGCGTCTCTCTTAGTGTGAACGAAGGAGTAACAGATATACCAAAAAAACACGCGGAATTAACCGCGTGTTTTTCTTCATTTATTTTGCTTCGTTATAGTTTTTTGCTACTTCATCCCAGTTAACAACATTCCAGAATGCTGAAATGTAATCTGGACGTCTGTTTTGGTAGTTTAGATAGTATGCATGCTCCCAAACGTCTAAGCCCAATAATGGTGTTTTTCCTTCCATTAATGGAGAATCTTGGTTTGGAGTGCTAGTGATTTCTAATTCACCATTATTTAATACGAGCCATGCCCAGCCTGAACCAAAACGTCCTGCTGCAGCTGCTGCAAATTGTTCTTTAAATGCATCTAGCCCACCAAATTTAGCGTTGATTTTATCTGCAAGCTCGCCAGTTGGCTCGCCCCCGCCATTTGA
The DNA here is from genome assembly GCF_037969805.1 of Oceanobacillus sp. FSL W7-1304. Taxonomy (NCBI): domain Bacteria; kingdom Bacillati; phylum Bacillota; class Bacilli; order Caryophanales; family Bacillaceae; genus Oceanobacillus; species Oceanobacillus sp. FSL W7-1304. Next base: position 570,885 of record NZ_CP150211.1, read on the forward strand.
TGAAAGAAGCTTCCAGAACAAGCTATGGTTAGCATGTCCTCCACCATTATTACGTACTGCAGTACGAATGTTCTCAGGAACTGCATTTAAATCACTGATAAGTGCTTCAACTGATTTTCCTTGAAGATCTGTTTGTCCTTCTAGTGCTTCATTTAATTTGGTAACATACGTGTTGTGGTGCTTCGTATGATGAATATTCATTGTCTCTTTGTCGATAGTTGGTTCCAATGCATCGTATGCATAAGGTAACTCAGGTAGTTCAAATTTTGCCATAATTTTTTCCTCCTTAAATGAATCCAAGTTATTAAGGTTTGTCGAACCTTTAATTAAAAGGTTATCAGAGCTTTGCTATTCATGCAAATTTTTTGCCTTATAAAATACAAGAATCTTATCATTTTTTGGTAGATTAAATTATTTAATTTATGCAAAAGAAAAAACAAGCAATATGCTTGTTTGGAAAGTGGCTCGGGACGGAATCGAACCGCCGACACACGGATTTTCAGTCCGTTGCTCTACCGACTGAGCTACCGAGCCGTTATGTAATTATAAAATCTAGTCTGCTTATAAAATACTAAATGGAGGAGGTAGAGGGATTCGAACCCCCGCGCGGTTTGACCCGCCTGTCGGTTTTCAAGACCGATCCCTTCAGCCGGACTTGGGTATACCTCCGTATTTTTTTGGTGGACCCTGCAGGACTCGAACCTGCGACCGATCGGTTATGAGCCGATAGCTCTAACCAACTGAGCTAAGGGTCCTGGAAATTTGTTAAATAATGGGGCGACCGGTGGGGATTGAACCCACGTATGCCGGAGCCACAATCCGGTGCGTTAACCACTTCGCCACGACCGCCATTATGTAATTAATTATGTATGGTAGCGGCGGAGGGGATCGAACCCACGACCTCACGGGTATGAACCGTACGCTCTCGCCAGCTGAGCTACGCCGCCACTTGGCTCCACAGGTAGGATTCGAACCTACGACCGATCGGTTAACAGCCGATAGCTCTACCACTGAGCTACTGTGGAATAGTTAGAAAACATGTCTGAAATTTTTATTTCTATTTGTAATTTTAACTTTTTAGTAATTATTACTTCTTATAGGTTATTAGCGACAAAATATAATTTACCATGTTTTAGATTTGCTGTCAATACTTTTTTGCACAACACAAAACTTTATAATCAAACGCAAAATTTTTATGTACTTGTCTTTTCTGCGACTGCGAGATTTATAATATCACGTTCTAAAATTTATTTCAACACATAAATGGATAAATTGTTGTTTTTTGTAGAAAATTTTAATTTTATATAATAAAAAAGGAGGTCTCCCCCCTTTTATTTACTCACCTAAAACTTCTTCGGCAATATTAACTGCATGATCACCAATTCGTTCCAAGTTACTGATAATATCTACAAAAACGATACCAGCTGACCCACTGCATAATCCTTCATTCATACGAATGATATGCTTTTTGCGGAATTGGCGTTCCATTTTGTCGATTTTATCTTCTTTTTGGATAACTTCTAATGCCGCTTCACGATCCATTTTATCAAGTGATTCTACTGCTTGCTTAACCGTTAAGAGTGTTAAATCAAACATCGTATTTAAATCTTCCAGTGCTTGCTCTGTTAAGTTAACCTTATTCGATATTTTATAATCAATTAACTCAATAATATTCTCATAATGATCGCCAATTCTTTCAATATCACGAACTGAATTCATTAATGAAGTGTGCTTTACACTTTCCGCATCAGATAATGATCCAGCTGCAATATTAACGAGATAATCCGTTATTTTACGGTCTAAGTTATTTAGTGCGCCTTCAACCTGCATCGCCATTTCCGAATGTTTTTGGTTTTGTGTGGTAACGTACAGATTCGTTTCCTCTAAGCCTTGATGTGCATATTCACCCATCCGAATAATTTCTGCTTTTGCTTGATCCAATGCTAGTGTTGATGACTGTTGAATAAAAATAGGATCTAGGTGTTTTGGATTATATTCGATAATTGTATCCTCACCTGGAATAATTTTTGTTACAATCCATGCTAAGGCACCTATAAACCAAACTTGAATCAACGTATTAATAATATTAAAACTACCGTGCGCAAAGGCGATAGTCATTTCAGGATTTAAATTTAAGCTCGCCTGTAAATAGCCGACATAACTTGTAAATAATCCTAGGAATATAAGGAAAATGATTGTTCCTACAAGATTAAAAATAACATGTGTTAATGCAGCTCTTTTAGCTGTAATACTTGTACCTATTGCGGCCAAGACTGCTGTTATTGTTGTACCAATATTATCTCCGAATAATACTGGAATAGCTGCTTCTAATGCTATCGCACCTTCTGAGAATAGTCCCTGAAGGATACCAATCGTTGCGCTTGAACTCTGTACAATTAATGTAAATACTGTACCAACAACTACTCCTAATACTGGGCTTGCAGCCATACTTACTGTTAATTCATGAAATGCCTCAAGAGAACGCAATGGAGACATTCCACTACTCATTAATTCTAAACCGAAAAATAATGCTCCGAAACCAAAAATAGTTTGTCCAACTGCGGTAACCTTTTGATTTTTAAAGAAGAATAAAATTAATGCACCAATTGCAAGAATTGGTAAAGCGTATTCGCCAATATCAAGCCCGATAACAAACGCGGTTATTGTCGTACCAATATTAGCACCCATAATAACTCCAATTGCTTGTCTTAGCGTCATAAATCCAGCATTAACTAAACCAACCGTGAGTACAGTTGTTCCTGAACTACTCTGAATCAAACATGTTACGATAATCCCTGCTAAAACGCCTAGAAATGGGTTGGTGGTAAACCGGTCTAATATATTGCGCAGACGGTCGCCTGCTGACTTTTGAAGCCCGTCTCCCATAAATTTTATACCGAGTAAGAATATTCCTAAACCACCAATAAACTCGAATAATAACGTTTGTAAATCGATATCCACTATTGCTTTCATCCCTTCATTCTATGTTGAATCTTGTCGCTTGCGCCTCTCCCATTATTAATGATTTGTTAACCATTTGTAAAGGTTTAAGTTGAATAATTTACATTAAATTTACATAAAGATTTTTCTTCTATTTAGTAACTACCCTTAACATAGGTTTTTCATTCTTTTTTTCTCAAAAAAAGACAATTTCCTAGTACTAGGAAATTGTCTTTTAGAACATCTATGATATTTTTTCAACTAATATTTTTGTCCCATCTACTTGTGTAACCTTTACTTTACTATTCTTCGGAATCCATTGTCCGTCAGATACCGCACTATAATCTTTTTTGTTTATTTTTACAGTTCCAACAGGTCTCAGATCGTTTAACGTAATTCCTTCTTTACCAACTAACTGCTCATATTCCATATTCATAGAGTTATAGCCCGCTTCTTTTGTTAACTGGTCTTTCAAAGCAAGCTTTGTCCACATCTCTCTACGTTTAAATACTTTTAAGAAGAAGAAGGAAGCACCAGTGCCTAATAATACCCCTAAAACAGCGTATAATCCCGAAGTAAGATTATCTGCAGCCAAAGCAACAGACGTTAGCATACTTGCAAGACCTATAGTTGCAAGTGTTCCATCATTCAGTAGCTTGCCATCAATTATAATAAGTAATAATCCTACAAAATATATAATAAGCATAAGAATAAAAGAACTACTTCCAACGTAAGCTGCAAAGTATACGGTAATAAATCCAATACCTAGCAGTCCAAAAAAACCTCGCATATTAACTAAAACTTCACCAATTAGAAAAAGTGTAGCTAAAAATGTTATAACAAATCCTATCCATTGGAGATCAAAGATATCCATTTTATTTCCCCCTCTCTAATTTAATCATACGTATGGAATTGTAAATGGTTTCACCCAAAAGGAGAATTTTTATGTATACACTAAAAAAGCTTACACTCTATACACTCATTATATTGCTGATTATAAGTATTTTTCAAGACTTAATGGTTAGCAACAGCAGGAATGTTGAACATGACGCTGAACAAATAAAGATTTCCTCCAGTAATGAATATACAATTGCACATGTAAAAGTTCTACCTGGAGATACCATATTTTCAATTGTTGAATCGCTGAATGCAGATAGCATTTCAATGTTTCATTCAGAGGATATAATCAAGCATTTTAAAGAATTAAACCCAACAACAGACCCACACAAACTAAAACCTGATACATTTTACTATTTTCCCTTATACCAATGAATCATTATATGAAGTCCTGTTAAACCATGACCGTTATCAAAAACTAAAACGTTGCTCTAACCATTCCGAGTGAGCGGAGGGCGGTTATTAATCGAAAAAAAACAATTTTATTCGTGCAATATAAAAGCTGACGAAACATTCCTTGTCCTGTGGGAACAGCACGTGTTTCGAAATCTCACCGGCTCTTCTTTCGGTGAGGCTGAATCCGTGCACTGAGGCGCGCATCCGAAGCGAACCGGACGGCAATAGTTGCTCATACTAAGCAATTAGGTTAATTCGCAGTTAAAAGGATTATTTATTGGTAGTAATGTTAATTTCTGTAAATAAGAATCAAGGTAATAAAAAGAGGCTGAAGAAATCAGCCTCATACGTTTTGTTAAAAGAATGGTAATATAAAAAGTGTTATTAAAATGGATATTGCTCCAGCTGCAATTGCTATATTTCCTAGTGTATCTGCGCCACGACTTCTGGATACAAAACCGAAGATTATTCCAGCGACTCCAAGAACCACTGGCCACATAAAGAAGGATATTACAGAAAGTGCTATACCAATCCATCCGTAAACAGTTGTTGCACCTTCATGACTACGGTCATCAGATTGCAGTTCGTAATCATCTGCTGTAAATTCGGCAGCAAATTCCTCATTCCTTAAACTATCTGACTCAATCCCGATAAAATCCTGGTCTTCGGTATGTTCTCCGTGATTTGGAGCTGGTGTCGTTTTATCTGTACGTCTGTTCATTTCGTCCATATCTTCAAGACCTCCTTATCCATTAATGAGGTGCAATTATAGTTTATGGAAAGAATCAATTTATAAAGGTGTTATTTATTGGCAGATAAGAAAATATAACACTTTTTTATCTGTTAAGTGCCATTGTGCTATCCGCCCAAAAGCTTGTACTTTAGAGTATCAAGGACTTCTAAGTAAAGCAAAGACGCGCCTTCTAAGAGGTTAAATGATTAAATTTGAATTCACCAATTGAACAACTGGGCATAGAATAAGGTGTAATTATGAGGAGGATGAATGCATGTCAATATTTATTAAGGAAATGATAAAAAACAAACTAAAGAACCTTTCAGCTGAAGAGCTTCTACACTACAGTAAACAGTATGGTTTCCAATTAACTGAAAAGCAAGCACAGCAAATCGCCATGTACTTACGTAAGAATACACGTGACCCATTTAATCAAAAAGCACGTCAAGAAATGTTTAAACATTTAGCAACAATAACTGATGAACAAACGGCTACTAAAGCAGAGCAATTATTGTATACATTAGTTCAATCCTATGGCTTAGAACATTTATTTCAATAATAAAGGAATAGCGCAGGCGCTATTCCTTTATTATGAATTCATAATTTTCTCTTTTAAATCCTCTACAAACGATCCGTTGCGAATCATATCAATTTCCAGCTTATATGGAGCTTTTTTATCCTTTTTATCTGTTCCTACATACGGTGTTTCAAGAATTTTTGGTAATGCGGTTAACTGTGGATGGTGAACAACATAATGTAATGCTTCGAAACCAATATGTCCAAAACCAATATTTTCATGTCGATCTTTATGAGCGCCGCGTTCATTTTTACTGTCATTTACATGAACAACTTTAATCCGGTCCACTCCAATAATTTTATCAAATTCATTCAGGACACCATCAAAATCGTTAACAACGTCATAACCTGCATCGTGAATATGGCATGTATCCATACAGATAGAAAGATTTTCATTATGTGTGACACCATCAATTATTTTTGCTAGTTCATCAAATGTACGACCTACTTCTGAGCCTTTTCCAGCCATAGTTTCTAATGCAATTTGGACTGTGCTATCTTTTTCAAGCACTTCATTTAGCCCTTCAATAATCTTTTTTATTCCAACTTCCGACCCCTCACCAACATGGGCACCAGGGTGGAGCACAATTTGACTTGCTCCGATAGCTGCAGTGCGGTCAATTTCATTACGCAGGAAATTGACACCAAGTTCAAATGTAGCAGGTTTTATCGCATTTCCAATATTAATAATATATGGTGCGTGTACAACGATATCCGACATACCATGCTGCTCCATATGTTCACGACCCGCCATTATATTTAATTCATCAATTGGCTTTCTTCTCGTGTTTTGTGGTGCACCGGTATAAATCATAAAAGTATTTGCTCCATATGCTAAAGCTTCTTCACTTGAACCTAACAACATTTTTTTTCCGCTCATTGATACATGTGATCCAATTTTTAACACTTGTTGCACCTCTCCCTATTTCTATAAAATCTATTTCTTATATTTAGTACGCTTTGATAATTGACGTTTAATGGACTCTTGCTGTTTTTTCATTTTTTTCTTATAGCCCGGCTTTACCTTTTTCGCTTTACGAACCTGTTTCCAAGCCTCTTTTTCAATATTCGTGGTTGTTTTTGTGCGTAAGTGCCGTTCGTTCCAGGACTTTGCTTCTTTCCATTCTCCATTTTTCACTTCCATATAGGTGAAGGTTAGTCCTTTTTGTTCGAGTTTTTCAACTAATGGCAAATCCGCTTCATCATAGATGCTGATTGCTGTACCTTCCATTCCAGCTCTTGCAGTTCGGCCAACGCGATGAATATAAAACTCCTCTTCCTTTGGTATTTGAGCGTTAATGACGTGACTGACTCCTTTAATATCAATTCCTCTGGCTGCCAAGTCTGTTGCAACGACATATTGATAGCGTAAATTTTGAATATCCTTCAGGACACGTTTTCGCTCTCTGGGTGTTAGCCCACCATGAATTAAGCCAACGTCTAACCCTCTTTCCTGTAATGAATCAGCTAGTTCGTTTGCTTGTTTTTTTCCATTTGTAAAAACAATTGCCAAATATGGCTGGATTGCTTCTGATATATCATAAATAATATCTGCTTCATTACGATGTTTACGCGCAATTAATCGATGCTCCATCGTTTCCGGCGAGAAATGCTCATCTATTTTCACATATAACGGATTTTCCAAATACTTTTTGAAAAAATGCTGTAAACGTTGTGGAATTGTCGCTGAAAATACCATTAATTGAATATCTTTTTGCGACCGGATTAGTAATTGATCCACGTCTTCAATGAAACCAAGGTCCAGCATTAGATCTGCTTCATCAATTACGAAAGAAGTCGCTGAATAAATTGAAATCGCCTCATCCTTAACAAGGTCGAGAATTCTACCTGGTGTGCCGACAATTATATGTGGTGGTGTTTTTAATTTCTCCGCCATTTTTTGTTTATCAGTTCCACCTACTAATAGCTTCGCAACCCATGTGCCTTCTTTTTCCGCAAAGTCAATAATTGTTCTTACTTCGTTGTAAATTTGTGTTGCTAGTTCTCGTGTAGGAGCTGTTATCACAAATTGAACTTCTCGTTTATTCGTATTAATTCGATTAAAAAGTGGAAGTAAATAGGCATGTGTCTTCCCAGATCCAGTGCGCGATTGGCCAATTACACTTTCTCCTTTTAGAATTGCAGGTATTACTTTGCTTTGTATTTCTGTTGGTTGGTTAAATCTCAGCTTCTCAATAGCATGATTTAATGGAGGCTCGAAAGCGAAAGGGTCAAAGTTATTTTTTTTCATAGTTGTAATACTCCTTTTGTCTTTTTCTGTTTTACACAAACTGAAAAGGATCTGTATTCGATTCGGAGACAAGAATGGTTAAATTTTCCTTATCCAAATGTTCCTTCAAATATGCTGCCGTAAATTGCTTCATTATTTTCTCAATATAGTGGCCGGCATCAATAACCCCAAGGCCCATAAGACTGGCTTCCTGCGCCATATGGAAAGTCATGTCTCCAGTAATGTAGACATCTGCTCCTTTTTTCTTTGCATGATGAATATACTTTTCACCACTACCGCCAAGAACAGCTACCTTCTGAATCTTTTTATTCAGGTCACCTGTAACGCGAAGAGCCGGAATATCAAGTGCTTTTTTTACATATTCACAAAAGCTATTTAGATCTGTTTTATTCTTCAAAGAACCAATTCTGCCAATCCCGTAGCGCTTCCCTTCATTTTCCAGCGGGAAAACATCATATGCCACTTCTTCATAGGGATGGGCAGCAACGATAGCATTTATCACCTTATGCAAGATTGCTTTAGGGACAATTGTTTCCATCTTCACTTCATTTACCAATTCTAACTCATTTTTTGCTCCAAGAAATGGCTGACTACCTTCTAACGGTTTAAAAGTTCCCTGTCCTTTTGACTGAAATGTACAATGGCTATAGTTACCAATATGTCCAGCGCCACTTTCACCGAATGCCTCTCTTACCTCATCAATATGTGTTTCTGGAACATATACCGCTACTTTATACAGCTTTTCTCTGTCTGTCTCTACTAGCATATCATTTTCTTCCAATTCTAGTGCGTCAGTTAGCATATCATTCACACCACCAGGAGCAATATCCAAATTGGTGTGTGTTGCATAAACAGAGATATGATTTTCTAGCAATTTCTGAATAACTCTTCCTTGCGGTGTGTCTATATTAACCTGTTTTATGGGTTTAAACAAGAATGGATGATGTGCGATGATCAGATTTGCTCCCTTTTCAATTGCTTCATCTACAACATTTTCCATTACATCAAGTGTGATAAGAACTTTTGTTACAGGATTATGATAGGAACCAATTTGTAATCCAACATTATCCCAGTCATAGGCAAGTTCCTTTGGAGCCCATTGTTCCATAAGCTGAAAAACATCTGAATTAGTTACGTTGTTCTTCATCCTGTAATTCCTCCTTAATCCATAATAATTCTTTTTCAAATCGTTCAATTTTTTCGTTATCGACATTACTCGCTTCTTTCATTTGATTAATAATTCTTGATAGCTTCTTATATTCTGATTGCCATTTCTCATGAAATATATCAGTTTTATTTTTCAACAATATAGGGCCAAACAGTAACTGTCTTTCTAGTTGCTTTTTCGTATAAGGATCTATAAGTTCATCCGTTCCTTTTTTATCTGCTACAATTATTTCATAACGATGTCCATTTTCTTCCATAATAGTTTCATCGATAACAATAAACCCTTCTTTTAAAAGCCATCTGCGTACATTACGCTCATCCACATTCGGTTGGGCAATAATTCGTTGTACACTTGATAATTTGGATTTTCCTTCATCCAAAATTGTCTTAATTAAGGAGCCTCCCATACCCGCTATTACAACCTGCTTAATATCTGTATCGTCATCCAGCACCTCTAACCCATTACCAAGTCTTACATCAATGCGATTGGAAAGTTGATAGGCCTCTACAGTTGATTTTGCGCTATTAAATGGACCTATATTGACTTCACCTGCTACAGCCTTTGCTTTTTGATCACGTAAGCATACATAGCATGGCAGATAAGCATGGTCGGAACCAATATCAGCAAAATGAGCTCCTTCCGGAAGAAATGAGGAAACCTTCTTTAAACGTTCTGATAGTTTTAATGTATTTATCATCGTATTCTCCTTTTAGAGGATGTTTAAACACCTCTAGAATTTGAATCTACCTAAAGTCATATTTCTAAAAGCAAATTCCTATGTAAAAAAGAAAAGCTTTCTGTTTTAGCAGAAAGCTTAGACTTCATCTTACTCATTCATTATTTTTGTTCACTAAGCCATTCAGAAAGGGCTGTTAGCTCTTCACCAGCAACTTGGGATTGTGCTGGCATCGAACCGATACCATTTTGAATGATGTCTGCAATCTCATCAGCAGAATGAGTGGATCCTACAGTTGTTAAAGCAGGTCCCATTCCACCAGATAAGTCACCACCATGGCACGCCGCGCAGTTTGCCTGAAAAACTGCTTCAGGGTCTCCGCCTGTAGTTTCCCCTTCTTGTGATTCTTCTGTTTGTTCAGATCCGCCCTCTTCAGCAACTTGAATATCTGCACGCTGATTCAAGCCGACAAATGAAATAATGACTACTGTTAGTACCCCTAAAATTGCAATAATTGCATACGGTACAACTGGGTTTCTTCTCATTTGTAGTTCCTCCTTATGTACTCCCCATTATATATTTATACATACATTATATAGTTTACTCGAAAATTGGTTTTTTTTAAAGGAATAAGTTATAAATATAGAAAACCAGTATACAGCAAAGTAAATATTATCGCTAAAATACTAATTATTTGTAGATATTTTATTTTTCTTTGCTTACTTACTATAAACCAATAGATAAAATTACTAATTAAAACTGTAATTTGTAGCATATTACTATCCAGGATTAATTTCGAGATAAACGTAGTAAATAATAGCAATACTAATAGTGACGCAATAAGCGGTACGTGTAAATAAGGATGCCCAATTTTACGAAAATAATTCATTATCCATACTAAATAGCTAAAGAATAACAGTAAAATGCCGAGTTGCAAAACGGAAGCAAATTCAGTAAAATATAAGACAAGAAGTGAAAACGGTATCATGAGCAATGATAATATTAAATGTGTTACATCTAATACTGTCCATTGTCTTATTTTAATATTGTTATCCGCCTCTTCTGAGAAGGCTTCACCATTTGTGTATAATGCAAGAAGATAATCACAGTAGGTTTCAGGAAGCAAGCGGTTTTCTTTCCAATACTTAATTTCTTTAACAATAACAGCGATTCGTTCTGCCGCCAAAAGTATCACCCCTATGCAGGATGGATAGGATGGAAGCCAGGATAGTCATCATTCACAGTACTTGCGAATAATGACCACACCTATCAGTCCAAAAAGTCCTTTAATCGTTTGCTACGGCTTGGATGTCTTAATTTTCTAAGTGCTTTTGCTTCGATTTGACGGATGCGTTCTCTTGTTACACCAAAGACTTTACCAACTTCTTCGAGTGTTCTTGTACGCCCATCGTCAAGGCCAAAGCGAAGACGCAAAACATTTTCTTCTCTATCCGTTAAAGTATCCAACACGTCTTCAAGCTGCTCTTTCAATAGCTCATATGCAGCATGATCGGATGGAGATACCGCCTCCTGGTCCTCGATAAAATCTCCTAAGTGTGAGTCGTCCTCTTCCCCAATAGGAGTCTCAAGTGAAACAGGTTCTTGGGCAATCTTTAAAATGTCACGAACCTTATCAGGACTAAGCTCCATCTCTTCACCAATTTCTTCTGGTGTTGGTTCACGGCCTAAATCCTGCAATAAGGAACGCTGCACCCGTATTAATTTATTAATCGTTTCTACCATATGAACAGGAATCCGGATAGTTCTAGCTTGGTCAGCTATTGCTCGTGTGATTGCTTGTCTAATCCACCATGTTGCATACGTACTGAATTTAAAGCCTTTACGATAGTCAAATTTTTCGACAGCCTTAATCAGACCCATGTTACCTTCCTGAATTAAATCAAGGAAAAGCATACCTCGACCTACATAGCGTTTTGCGATACTTACAACTAGACGCAAGTTAGCTTCTGCTAAGCGACGTTTTGCTTCTTCATCGCCTTCTTCAATTCTTGATGCGAGCTCAATTTCTTCAGCAGCCGATAATAGGTTTACTCTTCCGATTTCCTTTAAATACATACGAACAGGATCATTTATTTTAATTCCTAAAGGAACACTTAAGTCGTTTAAATTAAATTCCTCTTCTTTTGCGATCTCCTGCATGTTTGGATCTTCATCAGATTCACCAATCACTTCTACACCTTGTTCTTCCAGGTACTCATAGAATTCATCCATCTGATCGGATTCAATATCAAAGTTGGATAAACGGTCTGCCACCTCTTCATAGGCTAACGTACCGCGTTTTTTACCCATTTCAACAAGCTTTTCCTTTGCTTGGTCAAGCGTCATTTCAGTTTCCTTTGTTTGCGAAGGCTTCTTGTCGGTCATGAGTCCCCCTCCTTCTTGACTAATTAGATAATTAATTTGTATTTTTCAATTGCTTTTGAAGATTAATGATTTGCATTGCTATTTGAGCTGCTTTTAAGGGATCATTTTGCTGCTCAGCAATCTTTTGCTGCTCTTTCAGTGATTTGATATTAACAGAGTCATTCGATTCATGTTGAATAATCCGAATGTAATCATTAATTTCCTTATCACTTATTTCTTCTCTTATCGGTGTCATAGCGATCTCTGCTACAAGCTGTTTCAAACGGTCATCATGAAGCCTTTCAATAAATAAGCTCATATCAGCCGAATGTCCTTCTTCATAATAAGCATATAAATAGGTGGCAATAATTTTATAGTCATCAACATTAAATCTTGCACCTAATTCATTTTGTACCCTCTCTGTAATATGAGAGTTCTGCAACATATATGCTATTAATTTTTTCTCTGCGTTATAAAAAGCTGGAAGAAGTTTCTTACTACGTTGTTTGAATGCTGTGTTATTAGTATATCTGTTCTTTCCCGGCTTATCCTCAAGCTTTTCTTGTTTATGCCTGTAGCCTTGCATTTCCGCTGATAAAGTTTCAATAGAAATCTGATGTGCTTCGCTCAATTCATTTAAATAATATTCCCTTTCAATAGGGCTCTCAATCATGGCAAGCTCTTTCAATATATTTTCTATATAGGATATGCGGTCCCCTTCCAAATTTAGATTATAATCTTTTTGGAGGTAGCGCATATAGAAACTCATATACGTGTCACTTGCTTTTATGACCTGATTCATAAAAGCCTCTGATCCATGCTTTTTAATAAAGCTGTCAGGATCCATATCTTCATCAAGGTTTGCTACTTTTATTGCACAGCCAACACTTCGTAATAAATTCGCAGCCTTATATGTTGCTGCTTGACCCGCTTTGTCACCATCGTAGCAAATAACGACCGTATCAACATAACGATTTAAAAGTTTTGCCTGAGGTTCGGTCAACGATGTTCCAAGTGTGGCCACTACGTTTTTCACCCCAGCTTGATATGCTGAAATGACATCCATATACCCTTCAAATAAAACAACTTCATTTTGCTTGCGAATATGTTTTTTGGCTAAGTCAAAATTATATAGTAGCTTGCCTTTTTGAAATAGCTCGCTCTCGGGACTGTTTAAATATTTCGGCTGCTCATCTGTTATCGAGCGCCCACCGAAAGCTACAGTTTTTCCAATATGATTTCGGATTGGAAAAATTACTCTTCCTCTGAATCGGTCCGTAACCCGATTGTTATCGAGCTCGGAAATAATGCCAGCTTTTACTAATAATTGTTGCTGAAATCCTTTTTTAGCAAGAAATTCCGCAATGAAGTCTTGTGCATTAGGTGCAAACCCTAACTGAAAGGCTTCAATTGTTTCGTCATCCATTCCTCTTTCCTTCAGATAGTGATACCCTTCTTTTCCATCCTTTGTAAAGCGTAAAAGGTGATGATAAAGCTTACGTAGCCAGTCATACGCCGATAAAACATTCTGGCTTTCTAAAGACATTGATGATTCCTTATTCATCCCACTATCTGGAAGCGTAATCCCACTTCTATCGGCGAGGAATTTCAAAGCCTCATAGAAGGAAAAACTCTCGATCTCCATCATGAAAGTTATAGCATTCCCACCTTTACTACATCCAAAACAATGAAAAATCTGTTTTTCCTGAGTTACCGTAAAAGATGGTGTTTTCTCTCCATGAAATGGACATAAACCGACGTAGTTTCTACCTTGCTTCTTTAATTGTACGTACTCGCCAACAACATCTAAAATGTCATTGGACTTTCTAATCTCTTCAATAACCTCTTCTGGTATTTGATTGGCCATATTAACCACCATACTATACTAATATTCGTGACGGATTAAAAAAATCCTTCATGTTTCGACATTTTTTTCTTCAAAACCGAAAAAAATTACCCTCTGTTACGATCGGTAAGTCTAAGAAGGTCATTTCCATCTACTCCATATTTAATTACTATTGTACCTCCTGCAGCTAAAATATAAACTAACGAATAACCAACTATTGAGATTTTAACAATAGTAGAGCTATCTTTAATAAAGTAATTCTACATAATCACCCTAAAATCCTTCTTGTTAATGAATGTTTTATTTTTCAGAATAACAGTAGAGGATAGCTTTTTTACGTATATGTTTACACAAAGATTTATTATAATACATTTTATAAAAGATATCTATTATAATGACTTATTTTCCTAAGAACAGAAAACATTCTGCTCGTGTATAGGAGCAGAACGTTTTGCATAATCCAATTCAATTATTTTTGAATCATACGCATGATAAGATTCGCAGTTTCTTCTACTGCTTTGTGGGAAACATCTATTACTGGACATTTAATCTTGTTAATTACCTTATCAAAATAATCAAGCTCTTGATGAATACGATCCATATTTGCATATGTCGCTTGATCACCTAATCCTAAAGCCTTTAACCTTTCTTTTCGAATGCCATTTAATTTGTCAGCAGTGATACGAAGTCCAATACATTTCGCTGGGTCAACTTCAAATAATTCTTCTGGAGGGTCAACCTCAGGCACAATCGGTACATTAGCCACCTTAATGCGTTTATGTGCTAAATACTGAGATAATGGTGTTTTGGATGTACGAGAGACACCAACTAAAATAATATCTGCACGAGCTATCCCCCGGGGATCTCTTCCATCATCATATTTTACAGCAAACTCAATTGCTTCTATCTTTTTAAAGTAGTCCTCATCAAGCTTATGTATCAGTCCTGCTTCCTGTCGGGGACTTTTATCAAATACACGCTCCATTGCTTCAAGTGTTGGTCCCATTATATCAATAGCTTCTACTTGCATTAACTTTGATCGTTCGTTCAAATAGTTTCTTAACTCAGGATCAACAAGTGTAAACCCAATCATTCCTCTTTTTTCTTTCGCGATTTGCAGGAATTCATCGATTGTTTCTTTATCCTCAACATATGGTACACGCTGTATTTTGTAATCCCCATTCGTAAACTGACTTAGACCTGCCTTTACCACTAATTCAGCAGTTTCCCCCACAGAGTCAGATAATACAAAAACAATTGGTTGAGTATTCATTACGACAACTCTCCTCCATCCCTTTTGAAGTTTTCTTACACATGGTCACCTATTGTTAACTCTACTAATGCTTTTGTCATTGTCGTCTTCGTCACTCTGCCCACGACCTCAAGCCCCGCATCTATTTCTTTAACAACTGGCAATCCATCAATTTGTCTTGTTATCAATTTTTGAGCAGCATCAATTAGCAGGTCATCTTTTCGACATACTGCAATATTTGGCATCCTTGTCATGATTATATGTACAGGGACAGCACTTAAATTCTGTTGCCCAATACTTGCTCGCAACAAGTCTTTGCGGGATAGTACTCCTGTTAAACAGGAGTTATCATCTACAACAAATAATGTTCCGACATCTTCAAGAAACATGGTTGATATGGCGTCATATACAGACACACTATCCTTGACAACGACAGGTACTTGTAAAAATTCATGTACTTTGAATTTTTTTATTTTCTCTGTAAGTAATTCCGAACCAGTTTTCCCCGTATAAAAATAACCGACACGCGGGCGGGCGTCTAAGTACCCGGCCATGGTTAGGATTGCTAAATCCGGTCTCAAGGTAGCTCGTGTCAAATTTAATCGATCTGCAATATGTTCTCCTGTAATTGGACCGTTACCTTTAACTATTTCAATGATTTGTTCCTGTCTTTTGGATAATTCCACCTTTTCACCACCCGAAAACAATATGTCATACTATTTCTTTATATTATATAGCAAAAAGGGAAAATACGTTATACTTTTGATTACGTCCAGCTACAGCGCTAAAGCTGTAGCGAGACTTCCCTTACCTCCGTACGATAAAGAAGACTTGCCGACTGGCTAAGACATGAGGCCTAGTCGCACTTATACCCTTGCGGTGAAAGTCAACATCGCCTCTTGGTAAAGGATGGCCGACTAAAACCAGGCTGCGCCTAACGTCGGCATACCCCTAATGGGGCATGTTTCCTTTATCTTCTACGTAGGAATGTTCGACTCGTCGAACCACCCCAAAGTTCGGGGCGCAGTCCGTACGTCGCTAACCGGGCGCTTCCGCTCTTGTGCTTAAAAGTGCTGTTTCCATTGTATTAATCGTAGATCAGCATATTCTTTAATCAACATAGAAAGTACATTGATAAGCGAAAGACGATTCGTACGTATATCCTCTTCATCTGCCATTACCATATTATTGTCAAAGAATGTATGGATTGGAATAGCTAATTCCTCTAAGCCTGCTAATGCCTTAACCGCATTTTTTTGCTTATTGTACGTATTGAATGTGTCGCGAACCACGTTATATTGCGAAAATAGAGCTACTTCAGATTCTGTTTGAAATAGTTCTGTGCGTACAGTTGTACCCTCTGCTTTATCAGATAAATTAAGGGCTCGAACTAATGCCTCTTGGATATGCTTAAAGTTTTCATCATTACGCTTTTCAGATAAAAGTTTTGCCTTTGCAATTGTATAATCAAAGTTTCCTATTGCGCGATGTACAACCGCATTAATCACATCCTGCTCGACATTTAATTCTTTAAGCAAATAAGATGCGCGAAGTTGGAAAAATTCTTTAAGCTCTATCGCTACCTTTTCTTGGTTTTCCAGCTCGATATCTAATGTTTGATATAAAGAAGTAACAATCTCTAGCAGGGTTTCCAGTGAAATATCCCATTTTCTATCAGCTATGATACGTAATACACCTGTTGCTTGTCTGCGAAGTCCATACGGATCCTGGGAACCCGTTGGAACTAAACCTATAGAGATACAGCCCACAATTGTATCCAGCTTATCGGCAATACTTACTATCGAACCAATTAATGTTTTAGGAAGCTCTCCATTTGCTTGCTTTGGTAAATAATGCTCGCGTATTGTTTCAGCAACAAGTGAATCCTCACCAAAATGAAGTGCGTATTTTTCGCCAATAATTCCCTGTAGTTCAGTAAATTCATTAACCATATTTGTCATAAGATCAAATTTACTTATTGTTGCAGCTCTTACTACTTTTTCCTTTTGATCACCATCGAGTCCAATTAAATCTGTTATCTTTGTACTTATATGAACAACTCGCTCCACTTTATCATGAATCGTTCCTAATTCTTTCTGGAAAACAACACGTTCTAATTTTTTCTGATAAAAATCAATGGATTGTTTAAGGTCTTCTTCCAAGAAAAACTCTGCATCTGCTAATCGTGCACGGAGAACTTTTTCATTTCCTCGAATTACAGTCGCAAGTTCATGTACATCTCCATTGCGAACCCCAACAAAACGTGCTAATAATTGCCCGTCTGTAGCTGTTACAGGAAAATACCGTTGGTGTTCTTTCATAGAAGTAATGAGAACCTCTGATGGTAAATTCAGAAAACCTTCTTCAAATGCCCCTATGAATACTGTTGGATATTCAACAAGGTTCCTTACTTCATTTAGTAAATCAGCGTCAACCGGAATCAACAGATTATTGGCCTCTTCCAGTGTTTTAATACCTTCAATAATCATTTCCTCACGTTTTTTAGGATTTACAATTACATAATTGTCAAGCAAGGAAGACTCGTATTCAGAAGCTGTAGCTAAACGGATCTCTTTCCCTAAGAAACGATGACCATATGTTATATTGCTTGTTTGTACGCTAGTGATTTCAAACGGAATAACTTCGCTCCCGAATAATGCAACAAGCCAACGAATCGGACGGGCATAACGAAGTGTTTCTTTTGCCCAGCGCATATTTTTGCCAAATTGAATCGACTCTAGTATTGCTTTGAAATCAGGAAGCAATTCTTGAACAGGCTTCCCCTCGATATGCTTTTTCACAAAAATATAGGATATACCTTTAATCTCTTTCGTATAAATATCGTCAGGTGTTTTCCCTTGGCCTCTTGTAAAACCAATAGCTGCTTTTGTCCAATCGCCATTTTCATCTTTAGCGATTTTCTCAGCAGGCCCCTTAGCTTCTTCCTCAATTGTTGTTTGGAATTCTTCCATTTCGTGAATATAGACAGCTAAACGTCTCGGTGTTGCAAATGAAGTAATCGAGCCGAAAGGAATTCGAAGTCCTTTTAACCACGCTTCTGTTTTTGATAATAATTGCTGCTCTGCATCATCGATAAATCGTGCAGGTAGCTCTTCTAGTCCGATTTCAAATAATACATCTCTTGCCATTTAATTTTCCTCCTTTTCAAGCATTGGAAATCCTAACTTCTCACGTTCTGCAACATAGGTTTTGGCGATACTGCGGGCTAAGTTGCGGATTCGTGAGATGTAACCAGTCCGTTCAGTCACAGATATAACACCTTTGGCATCAAGTAAGTTAAAGGTATGCGAACATTTTAAAACATAATCATATGCAGGAAATACAAGTCCTTTATTCATCGTGCTCTCTGCTTCTTTCTCATACATAGAAAACAGCTGGAAGAGCATTTCAGTATCAGATTCTTCAAACGTATATTTGGAATGCTCGAACTCCGGCTGATAAAAGATATCACGCACCGTTACACCGTTATTCCATTCTAAATCAAACACATTTTCCTTATCTTGGATGTAGGAAGCAAGACGTTCAATTCCATAAGTTATTTCGACGGTTACTGGATTTGCTTCAAGTCCACCGATTTGCTGGAAATATGTGAATTGGGTTATTTCCATACCATCAAGCCATACTTCCCAACCGAGTCCAGCAGCACCTAATGTGGGATTTTCCCAATTATCCTCGACAAAGCGAATATCATGTTCAAGCGGATTAATTCCAAGCTTTACTAAAGAATCTAAGTAGAGTTGTTGAATATTAGCTGGAGATGGCTTCATAATCACTTGAAATTGATGATGCTGATACAAACGGTTTGGATTTTCACCATATCGTCCATCTGCAGGCCTTCTTGATGGCTCTACATAAGCAACATTCCATGGTTCTGGTCCAAGACTGCGTAATAATGTCATTGGTGACATCGTTCCTGCTCCTTTTTCCGTATCATACGCTTGCATCAAAATACAATTTTGATCTGACCAATGCTTTTGTAATGTTAAAATCATTTCTTGGATATTCATTAAAATTTACCTCCAGATTCATTAATCTTAAAACGTTAAAAAACCGTCCCTATGTCTACATGTTATAGACATAGGGACGGTTTTTACCGCGGTTCCACCCTATTTGCTCCATATAATTGCGTGTTCAAAAAAGGATGAATAGCAAGCCTGCAAGCTTCCACAAGTTGTGATGACTTCGATACTCGACACAGAACGTGTTGATAGTTTCGTCTTAGTCAAAGATCAACACCCTTATGTTGTGTCATTTTCATCTGCCTTTTTGAACAATCTGTATTAGAGCCACTTTATTTTCTTTGCTCAGGAGTTCCTTTCCCAGACATCTAGTTATCCAGCTCACACTATCCTGGACTCGCTTTAAATAGAATTGGAACTGGTACTTATCTCCATCTTCGCAAATCATTATTTAATATTGAAATATGTAAAAATCATACTTTATCCTTTTCATTCTGTCAATCGTTAGCTACATTAATTTGTCAAGCTGTGTTAGAAATTTCCTTGTTTTTAAATAAAATCCACCATATTGATCATAATATGCATTTAATAAATTTCGAAGAAGCTCCTTATTTTCTGGCTTGATGGAGATAGTTCCGATACGTTCTAAACCAACTGATGAAAACATAAAAAGTAATTTAGCGATCGTATCTGGAAGCCCGATTGCCTCCCCATCAATGTACCTGCAGCGGGTACAGAGCATTCCACCTTCAGCAATTGAAAATGCGAATGGCATTTGTCGATTGCCACAATTGGTACAACGGTCAACAGTAGGAGCAAATCCTCCTTTTTCGAATAACTTCAACTCATACATCATTAATGGTATCTCGGCCTCTTCATTTTCAGATATCCAAGTCATGGTTTGAACAAATTGATCAAACAGGTATGGATCTGGACTTTTTTCATCCAGTAATTTATCTGTAAGCTCTGTCATATAAGCTGCATAAGCGGTTTTAACAATATCCTCCCGAATTGGACGAAAGGAATTAACGATTTCTCCTTGCTGAATCGTGCTCAAGCCTTGATTCACATATACAAATAGTTGAGCGCGTATAAACGGCTGTATAACCGCAGCCATCCTACTTTTTGGTTTTTTAGCTCCTCTAGCAAGCGCTGTGAATTTTCCAATGTTTTTACTAAGGATTGTTACAAGCTTATGGGTTTCTCCATAATCCCTTGTTTTAATGATGATTCCATCTATTTTCTCTAGCACACAGCTTCACCCTTTTTCTTGTACAAAAAGAACCACAGATGCAGATTATTTCATCTCCTCCTATGAAGATGAAAGCTTCGGTTAAGATTATTGATTATTGCTTCTCATTGGTGGAATGGTTCTGTCAGCCTATTTACTCACACAACCATTCCTTCAGTTCAAACCTTCATGGTATTCGATAATGTTATATTTTTGCATCTAGTGTTACTTCTGTTTCAGTCTGTCCAAACTCTTGTTGCGATGTTGCATTTTCTATTTCCTTTAATAATAAATAGGTTTCAATGTTTCCTGTCTGACTAAATATTTTCCACGTTAGTTCGATCACAAGAAACCCCACCTTTCTTTAATGTTTAATGAAAATGTAACTTACTATTTAGAGTGGCACTTTAGCTGAAATTCATTAGTATTAAAAATTACCAAGTTTAAAGGTTGTTCAAAATGCCCGGTAAAAATGACACGTCAAGTGCTGAAAATCTGCAACGTCAGATGCATTATTAGTGTTGCTATGGAGATTGCAACCATAACAGACCTCAGTCCTTTTTATCCTCTTTTCGAGTATTTATTTAGTACTCATCACTGCGATAGCCATATTCAAGCAGTTGACTTTGTCTATTCCGCCAATCTTTCTTAACCTTAACCCAAAGCTCTAAGTATACTTTAGAGCCCAGTAAAGCTTCAATATCTTTCCTGGCATTTTTCCCAATATTTTTAAGCATACTTCCTTGCTTACCAATTAAAATACCCTTTTGTGTGCTTCTTTCTGTAATAATTGTTGCTTGAACGAGCAGCTTCTCTTGCTCTCTTTTTTCGATATTTTCAATTGCAACTGCAATCGAATGAGGTACCTCTTCTTTTGTTAAATGCAATACTTTTTCCCGAATTAGTTCAGCAATAATAAAGCGTTCCGGATGGTCGGTTACTTGATCTTCTGGATAGTATTGAGGACCTTCAGGTATGTGACTTTTCAGAACATCGACTAAATGATTTACATTGTTTCCTTCCAAGGCAGAAATTGGAATAATTTCTTCAAATTTACACTTATCTTTATACTGATCAATCAATGCCAGTAATTCATCGGGATGAACCAAATCTATCTTATTAATGATTAAGAAGATTGGGCTATTTACTTTTTGCAAACGATCTAGAATATACTGATCACCTTTTCCATAACCTTCCTTTGCATTAATCATAAACAAAACAGCATCCACTTCATTAAGTGTACTTTCTGCTACGTTTACCATAAAATCGCCCAGTCGATGCTTCGGTTTATGAATCCCCGGGGTATCGATAAATATAAGCTGTGCATCCTCCGTTGTAAGCACACCTTGGATTTTATTTCTGGTTGTCTGTGCCTTATCACTCATAATAGCAATCTTTTGCCCTATAACACGATTCATAAATGTTGACTTACCAACATTGGGTCTTCCAATTATTGTAATAAATCCTGATTTAAACTGATGATTTGTTTCCATGCTGTGTCCTCCGCGACGATTTCTTTGATATGTGATTCTTTACATTATAATACTACAAATAATGCAAGCTTTCATTCAATCGACAAAAGCTTTAAAAAGATTATCTTTTCACCTAAAGTACCACAATAAATTCCAAATGCAAAGATTAACATAAAAATATGTAAACTTAACCTTCTCTTACCCGTATTATATGAAAGTAAAACACGCCAAAAAGAAGAGGCTGGGGCAAAAGTATTTTAACATAGGAAAAATACGAACAACCAACTCTAGAAATACACTTCACACATTTAGAGGTAACTGGTGAGCCCCCTGTGCTATCGCACTTCGGTGTCTCACCTATCACCTTCTCTCTCGCAGAAGTCTATGTCACTAAGTTTGTGCACGGTTCGCCTTTAAAGTTAAACACTTTCGTTATATCCCGGCCTCTTCTAGAAAAAATTATACAATTTTGGCAAAAATATAAGCAATCCAATAACCGCAGCAATAATAGCGGCAATTAATACAGCACCAGCAGCAACATCTTTTATTATTTTAGCTGCAGGATGTATCTCCGGTCTTAAGTAATCAATAAGCTTCTCAATAGCGGTATTCGTTACCTCTGCCATAAGTACCAGTCCAATGGTTAGAACAATAATAGCCCACTCTACCATTGTTAGCTTAAATAGAAACCCGGCAGTTATTGTCAATAACGTTGCTAACAAATGTATTCTAAAATTACGTTCTGTTTGCGCGATCTCCTTGATCCCGTTCCAGGCATAATTAAATCCAATTTTACGTTTCTTATCTTTCAATTCCGAACGCACCTAGTATTTCTTCTTGTCTTTTAAACATTTTCGCTTCATCTGATTTATTCATATGGTCATATCCCAACAAGTGCAAGAAACCGTGTAGCGTCAAAAATGCAAGTTCTCTTTCATAGGAATGCTCATATTCGGTTGCTTGCTCCTTCGCCTTATCTACGGAAATAACTATATCTCCAAGTGCTAACGGCATATCCTCACCAACTATTTCAATCTCCCCTTCAACCGATTCCTGCATCGCAAAAGAAATAACATCGGTAGGTGCATCTTTCCCGCGATAATTACGGTTAAGCGCTTGGATCTCTTTATTATCAACGAAATTAACGGACATTTCCGCTTCTTTAGATATACCCTCTTTGTCAGCTGCGAATTGAAGTAAACGTTCTAATAAATCAACATAGTCACTTGTCACAGTATTTGTTTCATCATGAAAATCAATGTACATTATTTTGCCTCCTTCGATGGATATTGAATTCTGGAATGAAATATTCCTTTTAACGATTCAATAATGGTTCGGTGAATAACATGTAGCTCCTTTAATGTTAAAGGACTTTCATCTAATTGTCCATCAGCGAGTCGACTCTTTACGATGGAGGCTACGATATCTTCAATTTTTTCGGTTGTAGGCTCTTCTAAGGATCGGACTGCTGCTTCAACCGAGTCACAAATACAAATAATAGCTGCTTCTTTTGTTTGCGGCTTAGGTCCCGGATACCTAAAAACGGATTCTTCCACATCCGGATTCTTTTCCTTCTCCTTATAATAGAAGAATTTCAATAAGGATGTGCCATGGTGTTGTTTGGCAATATCAATAATTTCTTTAGGCATTTTATGCTTATTTAACAATTCAGCTCCGTCATATGGGTGTCGTATAATAATCTCGGCACTTTTTTTCGGATCGATAAAATCATGGGGATTCCGAACAGATAATTGATTCTCTATAAAATAATGTGGTCGGGCCGTTTTACCTAAGTCATGATAATAGGCACCAACTCTAGCCAGCAATCCGTTTGCACCAATCGCTTCACAAGCTGTTTCGCTTATGTTTGCAACCATAACTGAATGATGGTAAGTTCCAGGTGATTCTGTTAATAATTTTTTCAAAAGTGGTTGATTTGGATTAGAAAGCTGTAATAATTTTATATCTGAAAGAATTCCAAGTATCGTTTCGAAAAATGGAAGTAAACCAATAGCTAATACTGTTGCTAGAATTGCTGACGTTAGTCCGAAGCTTGTATGTACAAAAAGGTCAAACCAGGAATATTTTTCAAAGGAAAGAAATAAAAATAGTAATACAGTAACAATATTGACAAGAGCTACCCCAAGCCCAGTCTTTAAAATGGTTAGTCTATCCTTCACATTCATTAAAAAGATAATCCCAGCTAATTGACTGACAAGGAAGTAAATCCCAGCTTCCACATTTAAAGAACCTGCTATTTGCCCATTAAATATAACACTTCCTAAAATAGCATAAAGTATAGACATCACAATAGCTAATCTTTCATTGATTAACATTTTAATTAGTATAACCCCCGTGGCAATTGGGGTAACGAAAAAAAGCTGGTTGGACTGTGTTGTATAAACACTAATTATCTTCATTAAAGAAACGACAATCATGCTAATAAAAAAGATTGCAAGCATTTTTTCCAAGCTCCATTTATTTTGCTTGGATAGGTGATGCATCTCTATAGTTATAAAGCTGCAAATCATGATAATAAGCAATGCAAGCCCGATTACTGGATAAATATTACTCTGCTCGTCCAGCAATCCAACAAGATCCAGCTTTTCATAAATTTCATTCGTTATCGTTTGTCCTTCTCTAACAATTACCTCACCAGCACGAATCATAGCTGGATCAACACTGCTTGCAGCCTCTTTTCTTGCCTCTGAGGTTTTTTCCACATCAAAAAAAGAATTTTCAACCACAGCAAAATTTGTGAGCTCCATTAATGGTTCCTTCAACGTTTCTTCTATATCCGCGTATTCAATATACTGATTGACATTTGCCTTTGCAGTTTCCAAATTCTCTGTACGTACACCATTGTTTAATGTTTCCTCAAGTGCTTCTGCCAGTATCTCTTTTCCCGCATCCAATTCGTCTTCACTGAATTGTAAAAGGTGGATTAATGTACCGTCTTTTACAGAGTTGCTTATTTCATCAGATAAAATTTGCTTTAATTGGATTACTTTTTCTTGATCTGTAAGAGGTGCAGGTGTTTCCTCTTCATCACGCCTACCTTCACTTTCTTCTTCTAGTTTGAAAATACCGTCAAATATTTCCTCCACAAAACTTACTTGCTCCATCGTAACTTCATTGGATATGCTATATCTATCTTGCACAGATTGGACGGTCTCCCTTGTTTTCCGTTCCGTTTCTTGTTCATTCTCAATTGTGATAGGAGAACGAATCGTTTCACTTGCATTACTGAATCGTTCAATATCGTAGATTTCTGTTTGAACATTATTTAGCGTTATAAAAAAGAAAAAGACACCTAATAAAACTACTGGTAATAATATGAATAGCCAACTATGTTTTTTCCCTAACGACTCGAGCTTTTTACTTATCCGCTCTTTCATTCGTATCACCCCAATTTATCACGCATCAACGTACTGTATCTCCGCTCTAATTTTAGAAACCAAATATGTAAAGGCCGGGGGAAACAGTCCAGTGAATTCCTTATTCTGTTTAATGGTCTTTAGCTCATTCCCTTGTATTTCTAACAAGCAATGGGGAGGAAAGTGAAACGCTACTTTACGGGGTTTCACTTTATGAAGCATCTATACAGAAATAAGACCCGTATAGCCTAGGGTCTTTCCTGTTTTATTCTATTTCTAGTTTTCAGTTTCATATGCTGCAATGATACGTTGAACTAGTGGATGCCTTACAACATCCGTTTGATTCAAATGTATCAATGAGATTCCCTCTATAGAAGCTAATAGCTGCTGTGCAATATGCAAACCCGATTTAACCCCTTTAGGCAAATCAATTTGGGTAATATCACCAGTGATAACCATTTTTGAGCCAAAGCCCAATCTGGTTAAAAACATCTTCATTTGGGCTGGTGTTGTATTTTGCGCTTCATCTAAAATAACGAATGCATCATCCAGCGTCCGTCCACGCATGTAAGCAAGTGGCGCAATTTCAATTGTCTCTCTCTCGATCAAACGCTGTGTATGTTCCGCCCCTAACACATCATGAAGGGCATCATATAGAGGACGTAAATAAGGATCTACTTTTTCCTTTAAGTCCCCAGGTAAAAATCCGAGGCTCTCACCAGCTTCTACAGCCGGGCGTGTTAGAATAATTCGTTTAACAAGTCCATTTTTTAATGCATGCACTGCCATTACTACAGCGAGATATGTTTTACCGGTTCCGGCTGGACCGATTCCAAAGACAAGGTCATTCGCCTTAATCGCAGCGATATAGTTTTTTTGACCAAGCGTTTTTACACGAATTGATTTGCCTTTTACATTTTTCGTAATTTCGTCTTCGAAAAGCGCTTCTAGTTGTTTAATTTCACCTTTTTTTGCTAAGTCAACAGCGTAAACGACATCTCGTTCAGAAATGGTTTGCCCTTTTCTAATAACCGATAAAAGAGTGAGAAGAATTTCTTGGACAAGCGCAATCGCTTCCTCCGAACCAGAAACTCGAACAGCTTCTCCACGAGATACGATGGACACGTTTAAAAGATTTTCTAGCTGCTTCAGATGCTTATCGTTTATGCCGAATAATGCGAGCGCTTCATTCGTACCTGTTAAATGCAATTCAATTTCAATTAAGTTACCTGGCATAATCAGTCTCCTTGATTTAATGGTTCTACTCTTACAATATTTTCTTCAACTGAAACAAATAGGGTTAAGTTTACTTTACCATGCTCGATACTTTCATGCAAAACTTTTTCAGACAATATTGTTGCCTCAGCACCTAGTTCATTTTGTAGTTGAATAATAGCTTGATCAATTCCTGCTTCAATAGCTTCTTCTTTTGTTCGGCTCACTTTATTATACGTCTTCTCACTTAAAATGGTTTCAACAATTTCTATCGGGAGCTCCCATTTAAAAAAACGTAGGTTATTACCATTTGATTCTCGATGAATTTCTTTATAATCAGGCTCTCCAAATCCCCAAATTGGTAACTGAAATTCTCCTGTTTTAAGATAATATTTCTTTTTTTGGTTTCCTGTTATCTCTTCATAATTAAATTCAAGCGGTACCGTAACGGAAACCTCATACCAGGTATTTGCTGTAATTTCAGCTTCAGCAGCCACTAGCTCTTTAGCTTGTTCCTGTCGTTCTTCCGATTCATTTTCTTCGTCTTCTACCACTTGTCCTTTCAATATTCCAGAAACCAAGAGATCACCAGGTTCCACATAATCATTCACTTGTACATGAGAGGTTCCTTTTGATACATATAAATTTGTAATAACGCCTTTTTTCGCAGCAACTAAATTTCGGGGTTGTTTTGGATCCGATTCTTCAACGACAACCTTTTCTACTCCCTCTAAATAGAAGGTTGTCCCTTTTTGATCCACGCCAGCCCAAAGAAGTTCAGGCACATCCTTCATTAGTTTTTGTTGAATCGCTGTTGGAGGATCCAGGGAGAAAAGCCAAGCCCCTGGATGAATTCCGTAACTAACTAACTGCTTGTCTATCTTTTCTTCAATATCTTTTGGAACACCACTAATTTTAACTTCCCAAATAATATTCGATAAAAAAAAGAAGAGAAGTACACTGAAAAATAACCCAAGTACCAATGGCTTCTTTTTTAAAAATCGTCTAATTAAAAATGGATAACCGTTCTTACCAGTAAACGTAATTTTATAAATTGTTTTCCTTCTGATATGTTTCATTTGTTTGATATCGGAGAGCTTTATATTACCTTCACATAAATCGGTGTCTCTTTTTTTTACATCCCAAACTGAAATTCCAGCATTCGCACATTTTTGAAAAAACATCTCAGGAGCTGTACCTTTTACTAGAATTGTTACATAGCCAGTTACTACTTTACTATTTAAATGCTTCAATTGTATCCTCCTCTTGTTCAAGGCTTTAGTTTCCTAAGAATTTCACTTCAGAAATAGTTCCTTCGAGTAATATTTCTTTAGGAAGCATCATTTTTAGCACAAAGGAAGTACCCCTAATTTGAACATAGCCATTATTGGTTTTTAACTTTAGTTCATTTTCGGAATATACAGCCAAGCCTTGATGGTTTTCAATGTATATGTGTATGTTTCCAATTACCGTAATTCTAGGCATTTCAAGGATTATATCAGAAGGAAGAGAGAATTGTTCTGTTAACAAGGTGCGTAATCTTTGTTGCCATTTAGCCAATGATGATCCCCCCTCACATACATATGTATGAAGGTGCTTAATACATAAGAACAAAATGCTTGATAAAAAAGTGGGTTTTATGTGGTCTGATGATTTATATAAAATATAAACTTCACACTAATGTGCATTGAGGAATTGTGGATTTATCCGCTGTGGAAACACTACGCCAGAATGGGCTCACTGATTTTCACTAACATAGTTGATTGAAACAGAAACAGTACTTTTCACTAACTAGTCCGGATGAGGCTTCAGACACCTGCCCACGGAAAGCATTCGCCCGTAGCAATCTCGGAGGGGTATTATTGCACATATTTGTAAGTTTCGTCGCAGTTTCCTTGCAAATGAGATAAAATCATAAAAAACCACTGCTATATAAGCAATTAAGCTTATGTAGCAGTGGTTAAGATTCAACTTATTTGATTCGATCGTCTAAAACATTTTTATATGACTTTTTAGCTCTCGGTGGTCCTAGTATTTCAGACATGATAATGCCATTAACTAATCCTTTTGCACCAAGATTGCCAACTACTTGTTTCTTCAGTCTTTCTTGTTTTTTACTTGTTTCCTTCTCAGGCTCAAGTAAAATACTTCCACTATCCGCCTGTGACTTCAAATCCTCAATTTTTGAATTTGAAATAGTGCTATACTTACTAGCCAGCTTCTCCATTTGCTGCTTTTGCTGCTCTGCAATTGAGGCAGTTGAAACCGTATCTCGTGATCTTTCTTCACGATATACTCTTTGCTCTGCTACAGGCTGCGGCTTGCGTTCTGGAGTTCGAGTTCCTTCTGACACTGTTCTTCCCGGCCTTTGTGGAGGTGCTTTTTTCTTCTCTTTTTCTTGTTGTTTCTGCTTCTCATTCGAGTTGTTAAAAAAGCCGATAATCCCTGAAATAATAATGATAATTATGAAGAGGTTATCGAAAATCCAGCCCATCAGACCCCTCCTTCAATTTCATGATCCAGCTCCAGTGCCCAGCGACTAGCCTTCGTAGGAATGTTCGACTCGTCGAACCACCCCAAGTTCGGGGCGCAGTCCGTACGTCGCTAACCGGGCACTTCCGCTTTTATTGATGAACATTATTTTTGATCATCTTCACTGCTATCTTTAGTTAATTTACCAATTGTATCACGCATACCAGTATCAGCATCAATGTTTTTATAATTCATATAATCCATAACACCCATTTTTCCTGTGCGTAATGCTTCGGCAAGTGCTTTTGGAACCTCTGCTTCAGCTTCCACAACATGCGCACGCATCTCTTGAACTCTTGCAACCATTTCTTGCTCTTGAGCAACCGCCATTGCACGGCGTTCTTCGGCTTTTGCCTGTGCGATATTTTTATCAGCTTCAGCTTGGTCTGTCTGTAGGATAGCTCCAATGTTTTTACCGATATCCACGTCGGCAATATCAATCGACAGAATTTCAAAAGCTGTTCCTGAATCAAGGCCTTTACTTAATACTGTCTGTGAAATCGAATCTGGATTTTCTAATACTTTTGCATGTGTGTCTGAACTACCAATTGTACTTACAACACCTTCACCAACACGAGCGATAACTGTTTCTTCCCCGGCTCCTCCGACAAGTCGATCAATGTTTGCACGTACAGTAATTCTAGCAAGTGCTTTTACTTCGATACCATCCATCGCGATACCAGCAATAAATGGAGTTTCAATTACTTTCGGATTTACACTCATTTGAACAGCTTCTAATACGTCACGCCCTGCTAAGTCGATAGCAGCCCCGCGTTCAAATGGAAGCTCAATATTTGCACGATGCGCAGCTATTAAAGCATTTACTACTCTATCTACGTTACCACCCGCTAGGTAGTGACTTTCCAATTGGTTTGTTTTGACGTTTAAACC
Organism: Oceanobacillus sp. FSL W7-1304; assembly: GCF_037969805.1. Lineage (NCBI taxonomy): Bacteria > Bacillati > Bacillota > Bacilli > Caryophanales > Bacillaceae > Oceanobacillus > Oceanobacillus sp. FSL W7-1304. The sequence goes on from NZ_CP150211.1 coordinate 600,682, forward strand.
TGCTTTATGTGCTTTGATTAAAGGATTAATTACACGGTTTGGAACAACTCGACGTAATCGCATTCCAATTAGTGTAAAAATACTAACCTTTACTCCAGCAGCTAAAGCACTAATCCATAGCGCCACTGGTACAAACGTGAATAAAATTGCAACTGCAATTAAGATTACCGCAATAATAATAAGCGGCATTAATTCTGTTAATGACATTAAAAATTCCTCCTTATGATTTTCATGTACAGCATTATACTTCTCTAACTACGACACGAACTCCTTCAACTCTTACCACTTTAACAGACTTATTACGATCAATAAAGCTTCCTTCTGAGACAATATCAATTCGTTCACCGTCAAATTCTCCAATGCCCGATGGTCGTAAAGGGGTGGCAGTAATACCTTCCATACCGATTAACTCCAACCGATTTGTGGATGATACATATCCTTGCTCTGTTGCAGTACTATCCCTAAGAATAATATGTCGAAAAACCCCTTTATCCATGCCAATTCGTTTAAAAAGAATAATTGCAACAATTAGCGTAACAAGAAATGCAATTCCGATACTCATCGACATATGACCTAAATCGTATCCTGACATAAATAATGAACCGATGATGGCACCAATTCCAAGGAGTCCTAAAATCCCACCTGGGACAAAAAATTCAGCTACAATCAAAATAATACCTAGTACTAGTAGTATGACAGCTTCCATACCTGCTAGTCCTGCAACGATATGACCGTAGAAAAATAATAATAAAGAAACAATCCCCATTATTCCTGGTACTCCAAATCCAGGAGAATACAATTCCACGATTAAGCCAAGACTTGCCACAGATAGAAGAATTGGGATTACAATTGGGTTTGTTAGAAATCGTGCTACTTCCTCTGCGACAGTCGGTTCTGTCTCAATTATGGAAGCATTCGACAAACCAAGTTCATGCAGCAATTCCACTCGATCATCCACAATTCCATTCGCATAACCGACTTCTACAGCATCTGCTGGGCCAAGTGTTAAAAACCTTCCTTCAGGTGCCCCGTATTCAGGCAGGTCAATACTACTATCGGCCATAGCTAATGCATAAAGTGGATCTCTCCCAGTAGATTCAGCAGCACTTTTCATTGCCGCAAACCAAGCTGATTGCGCTTTTTCATCTGCTGCTGTACCATCAGAATTAATCACACCGCTTGCACCCATTGTTGCATGTGGCTTGAAGTAAATGGTTTCAGAAAATAACGCGATATAAGAACCAGCTGATAATGCCTCATTAACGATAAATGCTGTTGTCGGGATTGGTAGACCCTGGATAATTTGACCGATTTGACCTGCTGCATCGACCCTCCCGCCTGGAGTATCAATTTCAAAAATAATATGATCGGCACCAGCTTCAACCGCTTCCGAAGTTGTGCGCTCTAAAAAAGCCTCTAGCCCACGCTCTACTTCTCGTTCAATCGGTATAACATAAACTGACTTTCCACCACCTTGTTCCTCGGCACTAGCAATTGAAATATTATCCAAAACAAGGTAAATAAGTGCTATGGAGATGGCTGCAATTATGAGTATGTATTGTTTGAGTCGTTTCCTCGACATCATTATTCACCTCCCTCAGCCTGTTATCAATTAATACGGAAGTGGTATGGGATTGGTTTCAATTTTTAGCAAATAGAAAAGTATACATCATTTCAATTTGCACAAATGCACCAACGTATCGACCAAAGACCTAGCGACTAGTAGTTCTCTAACAGGAGTTATGTCATAATTAGATACTATCATAATCTTATCCATTGAGAAACTTTGATGGTGCTTATCTTCCACATTTCTAAAAGGCTTATAATTTTCATATTGAATAAAAGTGCAAGCGCCCGGTTAGCGACGTACGGAGGTGAGGCAAGTCTCGCTCTAGTCGTTGGGCGCTGGAGCTGGACGTAACTGTTTAGATAACTAAGTTATCCACAGCATTCAAATTTTTTCGTTTACTTACGAACAAGAAAAGAATCCCAAGCCTAATGACTTGAGATTCTTTAACTTATTATTGTAATTCTTGTTGTACAAGTTTTTTTATTTGAGAGCCATCTGCTTTGCCCTTAACCTTAGGCATTACAGCGCCCATCACTTTACCCATATCTTTCATTGATGTAGCATTTACTTCCTGAATCGTTACTTGGATAATTGAAAGTAGTTCTTCATCCGAAAGTTGCTTCGGTAAATACTTTTGTAAAATTACCAATTCATTTTCAAGTTTTTCAACTAAATCTTCACGTCCAGCAGATTTAAATTCTTGGAGGGAATCTTTCCGTTGTTTAACTTCTCTGGATAAAATTGTTAGATCTTCGTCCTCAGATAGTGTATCTTTACTAAGTTTAATCGATTCATTCTGGATAGAAGCTTTCACCATGCGAATAACGCTTAGCGTTTCTTTATCCTTGTTCTTCATAGCTTGCTTCATGTCTTGGTTCAATCGATCAAGTAACGTCATACGCTTGCACCCTCTTTAGAATTTACGCTTTCTAGCAGCTTCAGATTTCTTCTTACGTTTAACACTAGGTTTCTCATAGTGTTCACGTTTACGATATTCCTGTAGTGTACCACTTTTTGACACACTGCGTTTGAAGCGACGAAGAGCATCCTCAAGAGACTCGTTTTTACGAACGCGAGTTGTATTTGACATGCTAATTTCCCTCCCTCCGAAGCACAAAACCAATTTATACCGACATGACTACCTTCTCATGCCTTTTTAAAGTATAATATATTCCTACAATCTGGTCAACGATTATTTAACTAATTATACTAGTAAATACTTCTTTTATTACTAATTTTGCTGAATTAATAATCGTCAGTGCCTGTAATTCCATTGATAATATCGACTCCAGCACTAGCACCAATGCGGGTTGCACCTGCTTCAATCATTGCGTTCATTCCTTCTAAATCACGAACACCGCCAGATGCTTTAACCCCCATTTCGGCACCAACTGTCTCGCGCATCAGTTGAACATCTTCAACCGTTGCACCGCCACTTGCAAAGCCTGTAGAAGTTTTAACAAAATCAGCACCTGCTTCTTTTGCTAATTGACAAGCACGAACTTTCTCATCATCAGTTAACAAAACTGTTTCAATGATTACTTTTGTTAAAGCTTTCCCTTTAGCCGCATTCACAACAGCTTGAATATCAGCTTTTACAAGATCGTCATTCCCAGACTTTAATTCTCCAACATTAATGACCATATCCACTTCTGTTGCACCGTCTTTGATTGCTTGTTCTGTTTCAAAAGCTTTAACAGTCGTTGAATTAGCTCCCAGTGGAAAACCAATTACAGTACAAACCTTTACTGTTGTTTCTTTTAAGTTCTCAAAGCAATAAGCAACCCAATGCGGATTGACACATACAGATGCAAAATCGTACTCCTTCGCTTCTTCAACCAATTTCTTTATTTGTTCCTTCGTTGTATCCGGCTTTAATTGTGTATGATCAATATATTTAGCTAATTTATTACTCACCTTAAACTTCCTTTCTAAATACGTTATTGATTAACTATCTTTTCACCAGCATGTGTTGCATGTTCCATAACCCTAACAAATGTACCTTCATTATATGGATATCCAGATTTCGTGATTTTCACACGAACAATCTTGCCAATCATGTCTGCAGTACCTTCAAATTGCACTTTCATATAATTATCTGTATAACCTACAAGCAATTCAGGGTGGTTCTCGTCCAGGATACGCTCTTCCGGAATAACTTCGAGAACTTCATTCTCATACCCGGAAGCATATTCTTTCGCTAATTGGTCAGACAATGAAATAAGGCGGTGAACACGCTCTTCTTTCACTTCATCATCTACTTGATTATCCATACGTGCAGCTGGGGTACCAGTTCTTCTTGAAAACGGGAATACATGAAGCTCTGAATAACCAATCTCTTTTATAAAATTGTACGTTTCCATAAATTCTTCTTCCGTTTCGCCTGGGAATCCAACAATAACATCTGATGTAATTGCCAAGCCAGGTAACGCTTTTCGAATTTTACTTACCTTCTCTTTATAGAAAGCTGTTGAGTATTTTCTGCGCATTCTTGCTAAAACAGAATCAGAGCCAGCTTGTAATGGAATGTGTAAATGCCTGACAATTTTCTCTGATTTATCCAATACATCAATCACTTCGTCTGTAATTTGACTTGCCTCAATGGAAGAAATACGAATCCGTTTCAATCCTTCTACTTGTTCCAATTCCCTAAGAAGCATTGCAAAGTTATAATCCTTCATATCTTCACCATAACCTGCCGTATGGATACCAGTGAGGACAAGCTCTTTATAACCAGCTTCCACTAATTTCTCTGCTTGTCTGATTACATTCTCAGGTTCTCTTGAACGGAGTAATCCACGTGACCATGGGATAATGCAAAATGTACAGAAATTATTACAGCCTTCTTGAATTTTCAAGGATGCTCGGGTACGGTCTGTAAAAACAGGTACATCCATTTCTTCAAACACACGGTTTTTCATAATGTTAGAAACACCATTAACCGGTTCTTTCGTTTCTTGATGTTCTTCAATATACGTAAAGATATTTTTTCTTTCCTGTGTTCCTACTACAACGTCGACACCAGGAATTTCCATAATCTCACCTGGTGAAGTTTGAGCATAGCAGCCCGTTACACAAACAACTGCATTCGGGTTTTTCCGAATTGCTCTTCGTATTACTTGTCTGCTCTTTTTATCTCCGGAATTGGTAACTGTACAGGTATTAATAACATAGACATCTGAATCGTGATCAAAATCAACACGTTCATAGCCCTTTTCCATAAACATCCGCCAAATTCCTTCTGTTTCATAATGGTTCACTTTACAGCCTAATGTATGAAATGCTACTGTTGGCATTCCGAACACCTCATTTCTTCAAAATGATACGATATGCTTGCGAGCGCATAAAGCGCGGCAGTCTCTGTTCTTAAAATCCTAGGACCTAGCCGAACGGGAAGAAAATCGTTTTCTTTTAGTATGTTTACCTCTTTCTCAGAAAACCCACCTTCTGGACCGATACAAACTAGAATGTTTTGTCCAGCTTCAAATCTATTAACTATATTACCAAAAGTATTAGGGTTCGAAACCCTTGCCTCTTCCTCATATGCAAAAAGTTTCACATGATAGTTTTTGCTTTCTTCAATCAACATCTCAATCGACATTGGTTTTTTCATATGAGGAACTATATTACGATGACTTTGCTCACTTGCCTCTTTAATGATTTTTTCAAATCGTTGTTGCTTTTTTTCTGCCTTCTTTTGATCCCAAATTGCTATCGAGCGTTTAGCTTGAAATGGAATAAATGCATACGCACCAAGCTCCGTTCCTTTTTGCAGGACTAAATCAAATTTATCGCCTTTAGGGATACCTTGAGCAATTGTAACATTAATTGGTAATTCTGCATTTTCGTCAAGCCAAGTTTCAATTGTAGCTTGAATTTCATCACTTGTTACTTGTGAAATCTGACAGAGGGCAGCCTTACCATATTCGCTATTACAAATAATTTTATCCCCAATATTATATCGCATGACACGGGTAATATGATGAACATCATCACCTGTAATTCGAATTAGCTTGTCTTGAAAATGAGAAGATGGAACGAAATATCTTTGCATTTGCACACCCACTTCATGTATGTCACTTTTTTTATTTTTTTCTAGCTACAATGGAAATCCAATCTTCCATCTCATTTACAGCTATAATTTCGAAACCTTGTTCCGTAAGTTTATCTTTGACGAGTTGCTTCTTATTCTGAATAATTCCTGATGTTATAAATAATCCATCACTTACAAGATTATCCCATGCATCGTCCACAAAACGAACGATAATTTCTGCCAGTATATTGGAAACAATGACATTTACTTGTTTGTTTACGTGGTCAAGTAAATTATTCTGAGCAACAACAATCTGGTTATCAAGCCCATTTAGCTTTGCATTTTGCTGTGTACTTTTTACAGCTATTTCATCCAGGTCATATGCATAGACTTCTTTTGCGCCAAGCTTTGCAGCAGCAATACTAAGTACACCCGAGCCACAACCAACATCGATAACTGCATCATCACTTGTTAAATAGGTTTCTAACGCCTGCATGCTTAGCACTGTTGTAGGATGTGTGCCCGTACCGAAAGCCATGCCAGGATCTAGTTCAATAATGATTTCATCACTGGAAACTGGTGTATACTCTTCCCACGTTGGTGTTATGGTTATTTTTTGGGAAACCTTCACAGGTTTATAATATTTCTTCCACGCAGTTGCCCACTCTTCCTCATTAACCTCGCTTAAGGAAACATGGTTTTTGCCTAGATCGATATCATAAATCAATAAATTATTGATGGCTTGTTTTATTTGTTCCACCGTTTCACCGAGAAAGCTATTCATCGGTAAATAAGCCTTGATTCGCACACCTTCTTCAGGATATGCATTTGGATCTAAATCATAAATTTCTCCATAAACATTATCACGTACTTTTATTAAATCCTGCGGGTCTTCAATGACTAATCCACTTGCACCCGTTTCATGTAAAATATTAGAAATCGGCTCAATTGCTTCATTTGTCGTATGAATACAAACTTCAGACCATTTCATTATATTATTCACCCATTTCATTGGATAGTGACTCTCTTGGATATATACTGTGCTTCTTACCCTTCAAGATGCTCACCTGAAAATTATGTAGACGATGCTGCTGAACAGCATCGTTAATCACCTTTAAACGCTTTTTTAAAACGTTGGAAAATATTTTCGTCCTGTTCATCAGTAGATTCATTTCCACCAATTTCATTGAACTCACGAAGCAGTTCTTTTTGTCTATCAGTCAATTGTGTAGGAGTCATTACCTTCACTTTAATATGCTGATCTCCCTGACCACGTCCACGTACATTCGGTGCACCTTTCCCTTTAAGACGGAAGGTTTTCCCGGTTTGAGTTCCAGCAGGCACTTTCAGTTTTACTTTTCCGTGTACAGTAGGAACTTCGACTTCATCACCTAATGCTGCTTGGGTAATAGTTAATGGCAATTCACAGAAAATATGATCTCCTTCACGTATAAAGAAGTCATGTGGTCTAATCTGAACGACAACATACAAATCACCAGCAGGTCCACCGTTTTTACCTGGCTCACCTTTTCCAGTTACGCGAATTTGTTGACCTTCATCAATACCAGCAGGAATGTTGATATGAATTTTTTTGTTCTTTTTTACGCTTCCAGTTCCACCGCATGTATTACATTTATCTGGAATGATACTACCAGTTCCATTACAGTAATGACATACTCTACGGTTAACAACACGACCGAATGGCGTGTTCTGTTCTTGATTCAATTGACCAGATCCATTACAGTGTGAACATGTTTTCTTGCTTGTGCCTGGCTTAGCACCAGAACCGTTACATGTATCACATTCTTCTTCACTAGGGATTGTAATATCTGTTTCTTTCCCAAAAATTGCTTCTTCAAAATCTAATACCATCGTATATTGCAAATCTGCTCCTTGTTGTGGTGCATTTGGATCACGTGTACGACCACCGCCACCGAAGAACATATCAAATATATCGCCAAAGCCACCGAAGTCTTGTGCTCCACCGCCAAAACCACCAAAGCCCTGACCACTAGCTCCAGCATGACCAAATTGATCATATTGTGCACGTTTCTGATCGTCACCTAATACTTCATATGCTTCTTTAGCTTCTTTAAATTTATCGGCAGCATCGTCTGCTTTATTCACATCTGGGTGATATTTCCTTGCCAATTTCCGATACGATTTTTTAATTTCTTCTTTTGAAGCGCCTTTTTCGACTCCAAGTACATCATAATAATCTCGCTTGCTCAACCTTCTTCACTCTCCCGACACACTATAGCATAGGTTTTATCATATCATCAATGATTGCTTTATAGCAAATCATGATTTTCTTTAAAAAAGTCAAAGTCAAGAGAATCCTGACTTTGACTTTTGGTTAGGTCTATCCTTTATTCATTACTTACTTTTTTTCGTTGTCATCTTCAACTTCAGAGTAGTCTGCATCAACAACATCATCACTTGAATCATTTGCTTCCTGACCTTGCTGAGCTTGTGAATCTTGTTGCATTTGCTCATACAATTTTACGGATAGCTGTTGTACATGTTCTTGTAATGCTTCTTTCTTCTCTTTAATTTGATCGATATCATTCGCTTCAATTGCAGCTTTTAGTTCTTCTTTTGCTGACTCTGCTTTTTGCTTATCCTCTTCAGAAACTTTATCTCCAAGATCTTTAATTGTTTTATCTGTAGTAAAGATTAATTGGTCTGCTTCATTGCGTAATTCTACTTCTTCACGACGCTTTTTATCAGCTTCTGCATTTTCTTCAGCGTCCTGTACCATTTTTTCTACTTCTTCATCTGAAAGACCTGAAGATGATTTAATTGTAATAGATTGTTCTTTATTCGTACCCATATCTTTTGCACGAACATTAACGATACCATTTGCATCAATATCAAAGGAAACTTCAATTTGCGGAATTCCTCTTGGTGCTGGCGGGATATCCGTTAATTGGAAACGTCCTAATGTTTTATTATCTGCAGCCATTTCTCGTTCCCCTTGAAGAACGTGGATATCAACAGCTGTTTGATTATCAGCAGCAGTTGAGAACACTTGAGAATGACTTGTAGGAATTGTTGTATTACGCTCAATTAATTTTGTAAATACAGATCCCATTGTTTCAATACCTAATGAAAGTGGTGTAACGTCTAGTAGGACAACGTCTTTTACGTCACCTTGCAATACTCCACCTTGAATTGCAGCACCTAATGCTACAACCTCATCTGGGTTAACTCCTTTAGATGGATCTTTACCAATTTCCTTTTTAATAGCTTCTTGAACAGCTGGGATACGAGTTGAACCGCCAACAAGGATTACTTTATGAATTTCATTTGTTGATAACCCTGCATCTGATAGTGCTTTACGAGTTGGAATCATTGTGCGTTCAACGAGATCAGAAGATAATTCTTCAAACTTCGCACGTGTTAAATTCATTTCCAAGTGCAACGGTCCTGCTTCACCAGCTGTGATAAATGGTAATGAAATTTGTGTTTGAGATACACCAGAAAGATCTTTTTTCGCTTTCTCTGCAGCATCTTTCAAACGTTGCGTAGCCATTTTATCCTTCGACAAGTCAATTCCGTTTTCTTTTCTAAATTCTTCTACCATATAGTTAATGATAACATCATCAAAGTCATCTCCACCTAGGCGGTTATCCCCTGCAGTTGAAATTACTTCAAATGTACCGTCACCAATATCTAGAATGGATACGTCAAATGTACCACCACCAAGGTCATACACTAAAATTGTTTGGTCTTGATCATCTTTATCAATACCATATGCTAAGGCTGCTGCAGTCGGTTCGTTAATAATACGCTCAACTTCTAATCCAGCAATTTTACCTGCGTCTTTAGTTGCTTGACGCTCAGCATCATTAAAATAAGCTGGAACAGTAATTACCGCTTTATCAACCTTTTCACCAATATAATCCTCTGCATAAGATTTAATATATTGTAGAATAATAGCTGAAATTTCTTGAGGTGTATATTCTTTATCTTCAATTTTAACTTTGTAATCTGTTCCCATATGACGTTTAATGGACTGAATTGTATTTGGGTTTGTAATTGCTTGACGTTTTGCAACTTCCCCCACTTGTCTTTCACCATTTTTAAATGCAACAACAGATGGAGCTGTACGGTTCCCCTCCGGATTCGGAATAACTACCGCTTCGCCGCCTTCCATCACTGCTACACATGAATTCGTTGTTCCTAAGTCAATACCAATAATTTTACTCATAATTACAATATCCTCCTTAAACTACCTATCCGATTATTTATTCACTTTAACCATTGCTGGACGGATTACGCGATCTTTGAGCAGATATCCTTTTTGTAATTCTTCTACAACAGTATTCGATTCGATTTCTTCATCTTCGATTTGCATTACTGCGTGATGTAAAGTAGGATCAAAAGCTTTTCCTTCTGTTTCAATCACTTCAACACCTTGTGACTTTAATGCATCTTGAAATTGACGATATACCATCGTAATTCCATCAAAAAGACTTGCGTTTGCTTCCGTAACTTCTACTTGTAGAGCTCTTTCAAAATTATCTAGAGCAGGAAGCAGTTCATTGATTAAATCTTGTGATTTATACTTACGTTCTGCTTCTTTCTCTTTTTGCGAGCGTTTTTTGAAATTATCATATTCAGCCTGTAAGCGAAGCAATCGGTTGAATACTTCATCCTTTTCCGCTTTCAGTGCTTCATTCTCTGTTTTTAGCTCTTCCGTGCTAGCTGAATCAGTTTCGGTTGATTCCGTTGTCTCTTGATCGGCAGAATCAATCACTTCAACTTCATCATTGGTGATGGATCTCTCATCTGTTATTGTATCTTTATTTTGATCTTCCACCAATGCCACCTCCATATTAAAAAATTCTTAGAAAAATTACATTCGCCAAGGCTTTCAGCAAATGACTTCACCTGTGCATTGTCAATAGAAAAGTATTACTTTCCTATTTACCAAGTAAGACTATATCATGAATAGCATTTTAATGAAACTATATTGGTTACTGAACTAGCATAGATGCTAAGACCTAAGGTTAATTAATTGATTCATTTATGCATCATCATTTTTGTACCACATGTACAATGCGTCTGTCATTTCATTTGATAAGCCTCTTAGTAGAGTGATGACTTTTCTATACTCCATTCTCGTAGGACCAAGTAATGCAATAGTTCCCATATGGTCCCCTTCCATGTGATAAGAAGCAGTTATCAAACTTAAGTCCTTAATTGCTTCTACTTCGTTCTCATTACCAATCGTTACTTCAATACCACTTTTCGTGTTTTTGAGTAAATTAGCTATCTCGTCTTCTTTTTCCATCATGTTAAAGAATGAGCGAATTTTATCAACATCGTTGAATTCAGGTTGCATCAATATATTGGATTTACCTCCAATATATAGTTTGACAGGATGTTCACTCAAGAAAACAGATTTCAAATAGTCAAACGATGTATCAAAATCATCAATATACATCTTCATCAGTTGAGCAACCTCTGTTGCTAATTTCTCTTGCAATTGAACAATCGGCACTCCCTTAAGGCTATCATTCATTATATTTACCATTTTCTCTAGATCCGAAGCACGGACCTTTTCAGGTATTGAAAATGAACGGTGCTCCACATGTCCTGTATTTGTAACCAGAATAGCTACAGCGGTATGCGCTGAAAGCGGAAGAATTTGGATTTGTTTCAGTTTCGTTTCAAACATTTCTGGACCGAGAATAATCGATGTATAGCTCGTAAGCTTCGATAGAACCTCTGCAGACATTTGCACGATTTGTTCAAATTCAAAAAAGCCATCGTCGATAATATTTTTAATAATCGTTACTTCATTTGGGCTCGGACTTATAATCGGACCAATCAAATGGTCTACATAATAACGGTAGCCTTTCTCTGATGGAACTCTCCCGGAAGATGTATGAGTTTTTTCCAAGAAACCCAGTTCTTCTAAATCAGCCATCTCATTTCTAATCGTTGCTGCACTATATGGAAGGTTTTCTTTTTTAGAAAGTGCTCGTGACCCGATTGGATGCGCTGAATCAATGAAATCATCAATTATGACTTGTAAAATTGTAAGTTGCCTCTCTGTTAGCATGATGATCACTCCTGTTAGCACTCTATGTACCCGAGTGCTAATACTACTATAAAATTATCAAATGACTATTTTTTTGTCAATTAGAACGTCTTAATGCGTGTTCAAAAAGTAGGATGAAAAAGACCGAGGTCGTCTAAAGTCGCAATGTCATGGGGCTGCGATTACTCGCCCCTAGAAAAGCCTTGTTGCGATGCCGACACTAGCACGTCCTGTGCGTCGCAGTTCGAGGCAGTGTAGCTTTGAGCAGACGATCTTGCACGCAGGAAAAAGTGATTTTCTTTTCCAAAGAGCAGAACGTATGCAGTTAATACGTGCGGAACGGACTTGCACAGGATGTGTGACTTCGACATTCGACAAAGGGCGTGTCGATACTCAGTCGAAGGTCTACTGATTTCGATTTTTGTCATTTTCACCGTTTTTTTTGAAAAACCTCTCTTAGGAGATTGTTTCTATTGTAGGATCTCTGTCCAGCAGGAATTTTTCAAAGACGCGATTGCCAAGAAGCATCCCTTGTTCTGTTAACCGAATCGATTGAACATCCTCGTAAATCAAACCATTATTCAGTAGATTTTCAAGCTCTTTTTTATATAACCGTTCTATTTCGATTCCAAACCGCTCTTGAAAATGTTTCTTGTCAATTCCGTTTATTTTTCGAAGTCCTAGAAACATTTCTTCTTCAATTCTTTCTTTTATGCTAACCTTATCTACTTGCAATATTGGTTTTCCATCTGCAAATGCTTTTTTTACATAAGCTGGCAGTGGGCGAATGTTTGTAACTCGTTTTCCAGGTAAATAACCATGTGCCCCAGCACCAAAACCGTAATAATAATCGTTATTCCAGTAGGTTAGATTATGTTTGCTTTCAAATCCCGGCAAAGAAAAGTTGCTTACCTCATATTGATGAATACCCTTCGATTTCATCGTACGCTTTAATATTTCATACATCATTACCTCATCGTCTTCCGGCGGACGATGGAGCTGTCCTTTTTTATGCTTTTGATAAAAAATAGTTTTTGGTTCAATTTGCAAAGCATACGTGGAATAATGTGGCAGCCCAAAAGAAAGGGCTTCATCCAACGAAGCTTGGAATTGCTCAACCGTTTGATTTGGTAGAGCATATATCAAATCAAGGCTCACATTTGCAAAATCACGCTGCTTCAGTAGATGCACTGTATCATAAACATCCTTCACACGATGCACACGACCAAGCTGTTCAAGCATCCTATCATCCATTACTTGTACACCAAATGATATTCGAGTGATACCATAGTCCTTTAATAATTTGGTTTTATCCGCATCAATATCGCCTGGATTTATTTCAATCGAAACCTCTTCAAAACTTGAAAAATCAAATTTTTTATTTAAAAATCGAAATAAAGTGTGTAATTGTTTCATCGTCAAGGCTGTTGGTGTACCACCACCGATGTACATTGTTCTCATCTTGTGCTTGTCGCCTGGCAAAACAGTATCTATTTCTTGAAATAAAGCCTCTAGGTATTCTGTAGCTAGTTCCTCATTATAGAAAAACTTTACAAAATCACAGTAATGACAAATTTGTCTGCAAAATGGAATATGAATATAAACCGATTGTATGGATTCCATAAATTGTTCAACTCCCGTAAACGAAAAAGTCAAAAAGGAAAACCATCCCACAGAAAAGCTGTGTTCAAGTTCTCCCATAAGACACAATTCTATTAATTAATTAATCGTCGCCCATTTGAAGTACAGCCATGAATGCTTCTTGCGGCACTTCCACAGATCCAACCATCTTCATTCGTTTCTTACCTTCTTTTTGTTTCTCAAGTAATTTACGTTTACGTGAAATATCTCCACCATATAACTTGGCTGTTACATCCTTACGTACCGCTTTAATCGTCGAACGTGCAACAATTTTATTTCCAATTGCTGCTTGGACAGGAACCTCAAACTGCTGCCTCGGTATTAGCTCTTTCATTTTATCGACGATTTGTTTTCCACGATCATAAGAGAAATCACGATGGACGATAAATGATAATGCATCAATTGTATCACCGTTAAGCAGAATATCCATTTTCACAAGCTGGGAAGGCTGATAGCCAATTAGTTCATAATCAAATGAAGCATATCCCTTTGTATGCGATTTTAACTGATCGAAGAAATCATAAACGATTTCAGAAAGCGGGATATGATAAATAACATTCACACGAATATCGTCTAAATACTGCATATCAATAAACTGCCCACGTTTCTTCTGAGCAATTTCCATTACTGCACCAACATAATCATTCGGTACCATTATGGTCGCTTTTACATACGGTTCCCGAATTTCCTGGATCACTTGTGGATCAGGCATTTTGGATGGGTTATCGACCGTTGTAACTTCACCATTCGTCTTTTCTACTTCAAAAATAACACTTGGTGCAGTTGTTATGAGATTAATATTAAATTCTCTTTCAATTCGTTCCTGAATAATTTCCATATGCAACAAGCCAAGGAAACCGCAACGGAAACCAAATCCTAGTGCCTGAGAGGTTTCCGGTTCATATTGCAAGGAAGAATCATTCAATTCCAATCTCTCTAATGCTTCTCGTAAATCGTTATAGTCATTTGAGTCAACTGGATATAGCCCACAGAACACCATAGGATTTAACTTTCGATAACCCGGTAGTGCTTCATCAGCTGGTCTATTCGCAAGTGTTATTGTATCTCCTACCTGTGTATCTCCAACGTTTTTTATCGATGCTGTTATATAGCCTACATCTCCGACAGTTAGTTCATTCTTAGCAAGTGCTTTTGGGGTAAATACACCAACTTCGTTTACTTCAAACTGTTTTTCAGATGACATCATTTGAATTTTATCTCCGACTTTAATCGTTCCTTCTTTAACACATACATAGGAAATAGCCCCACGATAGGAATCATATAAAGAATCGAATATCAATGCTTTTAATGGTGCTTCTGAGTCACCAGCGGGCTCTGGTACAACTTCTGTAATTCTTTCTAATATATCTTCAATTCCAATATTTGCTTTTGCTGAAGCAAGAATTACTTCATCGCCATCAATACCAAGCACATCTTCTAATTCCTTTTTAACACGTTCTGGATCTGCACTTGGCAAATCAATCTTATTAATGACAGGAATTATCTCTAATTCATTTTCCAATGCCAAATAAACATTAGCTAAGGTCTGAGCCTCGATCCCCTGCGCGGCGTCCACGATAAGGATAGCTCCCTCACAAGCAGCGAGACTTCTGGAAACCTCATATGTAAAATCGACATGTCCAGGCGTATCAATTAAATGAAAGATAAATTCCTCTCCACTTTTGCTCGTATATGACAATTGAACAGCATTAAGCTTAATAGTAATCCCACGTTCACGTTCTAAATCCATTCCATCCAGTAGCTGTTCCTTCATTTCACGTTTTGTAACAGTTTGTGTATTTTCTAAAATTCGATCTGCTAAAGTTGATTTCCCATGGTCAATATGAGCTATAATCGAAAAATTACGTACTTTTCGTTGTTTTTTCACCATTCGTGTTGCTCACTCCTACAATACTTTCAATCCACTATCCGGGTGAAAGTTTCAAAATAAAAGCCAATAAATACTAGGTTGATTATAGCAATAGAGGCTGTTATATTCAAGAACAAACGCATAAACGGCCAGATTTATATTAATCTGAATGAGATGCAGTACGATTACATCCCTTTGGATGATTTCCAATACGTTTTGATAAACCACCGATATCATCACTTAATCTTTATAACCTAGAAAAATAATTGAGCAGTTTGATATAACACTTGCATTAATAGTTCAAAAAAGCCTTTAACCCCAGCCCCTAATATAGATGCGGCATTTTGAGTATATTGCACAGCAGTGTCCTTGCCCGCATCAGCCATCGGTTGACTTACTGGTATCGTAACTGTTTCAGCAGTAGATCCTTGCTCCTCTGTATCTTCTATTACTTCAACAACAGCGTCGTCTTCCTCTGCTGTTTGGGGTGCTTCTTTGTTCATCCCATATACTATCCCTGATAGAAAGAAAACTGCGAGTAAAAGTAGAATTAAAATAAATCGCATTGATCGTACCTCCTATGGATTTGCTTGTACTGCTTCTGCATCCCAATAATAATCACTAAATACATCTGCAACTGCATCTGCCGCTCGGTATAATTCATCTAAATTATTGTCAACACCGCCAAATTCAATTAGAACCGCATTATCTGAGAGATCTTGATTATAAATGCCGTCAACACCTGAACCTTCTTTCTGGACAACACCCCTGCTTATGCCTGGATACTTTTCTTCAATCAAGTCATGTAACTCAGAAGCTATTTTTATGTTTTTCTCATGTTCAGGGTGCTCCATTCCAACAACAAACATAATTCTGGCATACGATTCACCATTTATCACTTTTGTTGTCACATCTTTACGAGCTGAGTCCCGGTGCAAATCAAATACAAATTGGATTTCATCATTCATTGCTATTGCCTCTTCTACAAATTCTCGAGAGGCATCATAAGCTTGCGAGCGCTTCATACCTTTATCATTAAGTACTTTGTCAATATCCGTATCTTCTACCTCAGCCCCAATTCCTTTTGCCTCAAGAGCTATGGCGAGGTGGTCACTTACCTTTGTAATATTCACCTCACCATGGAAAGCGAGATCTGGATCTGTAACGTCTGGTAAATGTGGTAAGAATGATTCACGTGTATGTGTGTTATAAATATAAACCACTTTTCTACCATCTGTTGTTGGGGTTTTATTTTCACTACCTTCTTTATCCTCTTCTTTTTGATCCTTCTCCTCATTCGGTTCATCGATTAAAGCCTCACGGTCTCTCAAAACTTCTTCAAGAGGCGGTGACGATTCAAAAGGCAGGTTTGTATAGTTTGTTCCTTCACCAGCAATTAATATTTGCCTATCATAGATAGAAAATCCAGGAATTTCATTTCCCAATAAACTTCTTGGATCATCTGGCTTTAAATTCGTTGCAACTTGAAAGAGCACACTTGAAAGCTTAGGTAGTTGGCGATCCTCCGGAAACGCTTTTTTAAAAGCTCGATTTTCCATACTTAGCAAGTTATAAAATACAAAACCATCAATATCTCTTGTCCATTCTGTTAATAGACTGGATGAGAAACGGTATGCCGGCTGTACAGTTGTTAAAATTCCTATACTGATAAATAGGATAAGGATACTAATAAGATAAAGACCACTTTTCCTATATATACTATGCCCATTTCGATTTAGGTGATTGTTTTTCATAAAAATACATGATCCCACCTTCCTGACAGTTAACTCTTGTTTTAAATCTATGAGTTAAATGTGGAAGGTAGAACCATGTTTCTAAAAAATAGAGCCAATTAATAGAGTAATCGGCCTCCTTTTTAATTCATCGACTGTATGAAGCAAAATTATCGACGTTCACATTTTCATGAAGGGCAGCATTTAAACCATTAGCAATGACATTCGCCATGTCAATCATAAACCCATCAACTTCTTTTGGCGTAACCATCAAATTATGCCCTATAGGTGTTAATACCTCTGAAATAAGCTTTCGTTTCTCATCTTCAGAAAGTCCACCAACCATCCCCAAAACGGTTTGACGCTGCTCATCATTCGGCAAATCAGCTTCTGTTAACTTCTTCCCGCCGAATGCCATTCCCGCCGGTGCTAGAGATTTAGACGGATTATCTTTCTCATTCCATTCACGTCCAAAGTGTTTTAATAGAAAATCGATTGTATCACTAGTAATTGTTACAGCATCAACAACCGTTGGTACACCAATTGCTAAAACCGGTACACCCAATGTTTCCTTGCTTATTTCCTTTCTTTTATTTCCAACACCTGATCCAGGATGAATTCCAGTATCGGAAAGCTGTATGGTTTCATTCACCCGCTCAATTGATCTGGAAGCAAGCGCATCAATTGCAATAACAAAATCAGGTTGATACTTATCCGTAATCCCAAAAATAATATCACTTGTTTCAATACCTGTAACTCCCATTACTCCGGGGGTTACAGCTGCGACTTCACGATACCCTTCAGCTACTGTCTCCTGCTGAAGTTTAAATAAATGACTTGTAACAAGTATTTTTTCAACAGCCATTGGTCCTAAAGCATCTGGTGTAACATTCCAATTTCCAAGACCAACAATTAATCCAGTGGCATCTGTCGGTATATTATTGCGAACAAGCAGTTGCTCAATTTCCTTCGCAAGTACTTTGGCAGCAGCTTCTTGTCTAGCTGTATCCTGTTTTTTAACACCATCAGCATAAATCGTTACATAATTTCCTGGTTTTTTCCCAAGCAATTTTGCTCCTGTTTCATCAATATCAACGTAAGAAATTTTTATATCGGCCTCGTGTCTTTCTTTAAACGTAACACCTTTTAACTCACTTTCTTTTTCCACTGTCTCTGTATACATATCCCTAGCTTCAACCGCTAAATCTGTCCGTACCTGGAACACCTTATTTTCATCAGCCATTAGCTTGTCTTCCCTTCATTCAATACTTACAATACTTATCAGTAATAGAATGAACCATTGACAAAAAAACATACGAAATGTTCCATGTTCTAACAATTTTATTGAAAACATCCTGTTCCTTTGGTAAAATACTCTTTGTCCACATTGAAAGTTAAACGAATGTAATGATTGACTTTGATAGGATTATTGAACATTATTACGAAACGCTTAGAATTTCGTTCATTTTTAGGAGGTGAATTAAATGGCTAATATTAAATCTGCAATCAAACGTGTAACGGTTAACAATAAAAAACGTGCGAATAACGGACCACAAAAAACAGAAATGCGTTCTGAAATCCGTCGTGTAGAAAATTTAGTTGAGGCAAATGACGTGGAAAACGCAAAAGCTGCATTAAAAAATACTGTAAAACGTATTGACAAAGCTGTTCAAAAAGGACTTATCCACAAAAATGCTGGAGATCGTCAAAAATCCCGTCTTACTAAAAAAGTAAACAGCCTATAAAACGTAAAAAACGATCCTTCATGGATCGTTTTTTTAGTGGCTCAGAAAGATTAAATATGAATGCTGTTGATTTTGCTGCCGAAACAGCCACGTCCACCTCTACACACTGCTATTCAAGAACTTTCCTTTTTTGCACTACGAAGCCGTTTGAATTAGATCATAAAGCAGAAGTTCAAAAGCGAGGTCCTTTTCCATTTTACCTTGCTTCATTACTGCATCTGTATCTGCCAATTTCCGGATAACATCCTGAAGTTTTTGAGTAGAAAATTGTCTTTCTCTGCTTAAAGCAATTTTTACGACGTATGGATGGGCACCGATGCTTTTTTGTATTTGGGATTGTCCATAACCTTTCTGCTTCAATAGCTTGACGCGCAGTATAGTTCGAAATTGAAAAGCAAGCAGACCAATCAAGGCAATTGGTTCTTCTTTCATTTTTTCTAAATCCTTAAATATAGCAATTGCCTTATGTAAATTCCGCTCCATAACAGCATCTACCAGTCGTAATGATGAGCTGCTTGAGGTGTGTGAGACTAGGTTCTCAGCGACTTCTTTGGTAATTACACCACCCTCTCCAACATATAGAGCTAACTTCGATAATTCATTTTCCAGCAAATGAAGATTTGTAGACAATTCAGTTTCGAAAATTTCGTATGCATCTCGATCAATTGTTATTTGTAGTTGGTTTGCTAAAGTATTAATCCACTGTGTTAACTCTTGCTCTTTCACTTCGTTGCAAACTGCGATCGTTGCATGCTTTTTCAATTGCTTACTGATTTTTTTCCGTTCGTCGATTTTCTCATACGGCGCCATAAGCACAAGCACAGAATACGATGCTGGTTCACTTAGATAACGCTCTAGAGATTCCAGTCTATGCTCAAATGGTAATTTACCGGGCTTGGCCTTTAAAAATTCAGGGTTGGTGGCAATGACTAGTTTTTTTTCTCCAAAAAACGGGTAGGTTTCTGCATCGGCAACAACTTCTTGAATCGGCGTTTCTTCAAGATCGTATAACGACAGATTCTCCTCTTCTCCATTCAAGACACGTTTAGTTAATTCCTGTTTTAAATTTTGCAAGAAAAACGACTCTACACCATACGCAAGATAAACAGAGGAAATTTGGTTTTTCTTTAATTGCTTGACTACTTCTATATAAGACATCTATAATCCACTCCAACTTAATATAGTTATAATGGTAAATCGGAACAGATGGAATGGCAAGAACTTTTGTTTGAATAGAGATGCCTTCATATCGAAAGCACCTCTAAATGCATCTATATAAACGCCTGATATTCAGCTCTAGAAACTGTACAGCAGACGATATTTTCACTTGTCATTAGCTTATACTGACACAGCAAAAGTATAGATGTTAAGTCTTACTAAATATGGTGATGAATAATTTTAAAAACACCTTTTTAGCATTAAGTAGATTTTTTTTATCATTTAATTTATACTAATGTTGATGACATAGGAGGGGTATATTGTGAATGAATTTGAGAAAGATGTGCAGTATAAAGGAAATGATGTAGTTGACTCCGCTCTAGGATTTGTTTTTTCATTCGTTTTCTTTTTCTTAATCTTTGCGGTCGGAGCGGCAATTAGTTTCTTCGGATAATAGCAGGCTGTACATGTAATCGTTACCTTTTACCTAAAATTTGTTGAAAGAGACTGTATCCCACAGTCTCTTTGTTCATTTCATTTGTCTTCTCCACGTAGTTTATGTAAAAACGGGAAAAATGTTCCTCCATCATCGTACTTAAATTGTACCGCGCCATGTTGATCGGTTCGTAATATTTCCACATCAAACTTTTCAAGTGTTTCTAAAACCTCTGGTGTCGGATGCCCGTAGGAATTATCTACCCCAACAGGAATGAGAGCAAATCTTGGATCAGTCGTTTCAATAAAGTCTTGATCTGTAGATGTACTGCTCCCATGATGTGCAACCTTTAATACATCCACCGACAAATTAGGATAGTTTTGTATTAACACGCTTTCTTCCGTTTTTGTAATATCACCTGTAAATAACCAGCGTACTCCACCAAATTCGGTAAATACTACAATGGAATTTTCATTTGATGATGCACGATCTTGTTCTGGGGCAAGCACATGTAATTGTTGATCGGAAACCGTAATTATATCTCCACCCTTCACTAGAACCAATTCCGGTTTCTTTCGTATCTGCGACCATTTTTGCAACACAGATAAATCAAAATATCTACTTACAATTAATTGTTCAACTTCCATTTCTTTGAAAATAAATTCAGCGCTCCCTATATGGTCCGTATCCTCGTGTGTAAGTATAAGTGAATCGAGCTCTCTAATACCGCGAGAATAAAAGTAGGGTCGTAATATCTGCTGATAAACACTATCTGTAGGATTCATATCTTCAAAAGAAAATCGAGAACCAGCATCAATCATGATGACGCCTTTCCGATATGGCAGTTCAATTAAAAACGCGTCTCCTTGGCCTATATCGAACATTGTTACGGTTCCCTCCGAGGAAAAGTACGGTCTAGCAACGATACCCATTATCAACAACGTCATTAACAAGCCTGAACGAAAGGCTTTAATCAACATCCCTCGTTCCAAATCATGCATAAACAAAAGGAACAACCCAAAATAAATAATTATCGCGATAAACGGAAATCCTGAGGTTAAAAATGGATAGTAAAGAACAGAATCGATTAAATCAATAAAAGCAATAATCATTTGATGAATAAGAAAAAATAATGAATCCAATAAATTGATAAATACATTCGGCAAAAAGCTTAACGGAACAAGTATATACATCAACGGAATAACAAAAACGGTAAAATAAGGAATCACAATTAAATTAAGTATAATGGATAAAGGTTGGAAAATAGAAAAGTAATTAAATTGAATTGGAATAATAACCATTTGGGAGACGAAGCTAATTTGTAGTAATTGCCAGAAGGGAGATTTCGTTCCACCAACCCAATTCTTCGATAAAAGAATGGCAAACGTTACGAGGAAAGATAATTGAAATCCTACATGATACATAATGGTATTATCAAGAAATATGAGTAAAATAAACACAATGCTCAATATATCTGTATAACTAAAACGAAAGCTAAATTTATTTAGCAGAATGAACAGCACCACCATGATCGATGCCCTCCATACAGAAGGATCACCACCTGCTAACAGAGCATAAACAGGTAAAAAGAAAACCATAAGCCATTGCGCTTTTTCTTGTGTAAGCAGATTTAGCTTTACAAGTAAAAAATAAAACAACGCAACAATTAAACCGATATTGGAGCCAGAAATAGCGATAATATGCGATAGACTCCAACGTTGAAAAATATCCTCTGTTTCCGAATCCATCTTTGAATCATCACCAAACACAATAGCAGTTAACCATGAAGCAGTATATGCACTAAACCGACTTTCTACATGAGTTAGCAGCTGTTCGCGCAGCATATAAAAACGTTCAAGAAACTTAGAGCCGCCACATTCTACGTGTGTTAAATCTTCTAGTATAAGCTGGTAGGTTATGCCGCTTTTCAATAAATATTCTCGATAGTCAAACTGGGCGGGGTTTCTGCTTTTATTCGGAAGTTCCACACTGCCACTTACCACACAACTTGCGCCATACTTGAAGCTATCTAGGACGGGTTCAATCTCGGCCGTTTGTTTATTATTATCAGGAAAATAAAGAATGAGGATGTTTTGTTTTGAATGTTGCTCTTCTAGGACAAATTCCAGCTTGTCTTGTGTTAACTGGACAGGGGATACAATTTCACCAATATAATGCGCAGTCTCACTTGATAATGCTGTGGAGGATTGACTAGTCGGTGGAGGGATATAAAGTGAAAAAAAGAAGAACATGATTAATGAAATGAAAATCGGAACTTTCTTTAATCTTCCATAAAAGTATAAGTACGATATCCAAAGTAAGAAAACAATAATTATCCAATCATTAGCGAAATAAATTCTAACAATCGCTGCACCTACTGCGAGCGCAGCAAAATGCCAATATCCTTTCAATTGAAAATTCACCTATTTCCGTTTATGAAATTGTTCTTTAGGCAGAGAGCTTCTCACCTATCTAACCTGAATAGGTGAGTTAAGCTTTTTTTCTGCATTTGATTAAGCTATTTTAAAAACAGTTTTTCAGCTTGTTCTCGAAGTACATGTGCTTCCTTATCATTTCCTGCTACTGTATCTAGTTTATCCAGCACATTTTTCATCAGCTCTGCTTTTTCCTGATAGTTTGTATCTACAGCAAGATAATCAAGTTCTACTTTTTTCGTTTGAACGCCTGCCTCTTTAAATAATTGAATGGCATATTCATGATTGTGATAGTCCTCCGCATAATAAACCGTTCGGATACCACTTTGAATTAACTGCTTTGTACATTGTAGACATGGAAAATGCGTTACATAAATGTCTGCATTATCTGTTGCAACACCAAATTTTGC
Organism: Oceanobacillus sp. FSL W7-1304; assembly: GCF_037969805.1. NCBI lineage: Bacteria > Bacillati > Bacillota > Bacilli > Caryophanales > Bacillaceae > Oceanobacillus > Oceanobacillus sp. FSL W7-1304. Next base: position 623,765 of record NZ_CP150211.1, read on the forward strand.
ACATTGCAAGAGTGCATTTGCCTCTGCATGAACAGTTCGTACACAATGACCATCAATAACATAACAACCATCATCAATACAATGAACACCGCCAGATACACTTCCATTATAGCCACCTGCTATTATCCGCTTGTCGCGGACAATTGTTGCTCCCACCATTAGTCTTGTACAAGTACTACGAAGCGCAAGCAAGTGACTTTGTGCCATAAAATATTGATCCCATGAAATTCTTTCCATATGTATTCCCCTTTGCGTATTCTCCCCCTAGTGTACATTCCAAAGTGAATTTTCGTCAATTATCAAAATCATAGATTAACCGGCTATAAACCCCATATCTGTAGAATAAGTAAACCAAAAGACAAAAAGGTGAGGGGAAACTCCCATGAATTTCGGATTCTGAACAAAGCCTGCTGGTTTCCCTTGTAGTGCTGGCAATCAGCTGGAAAGAAAAAACAACTTTATTTAAAGTTTCATTTTACGGAATTTGTATGGTGTCCTGCATGTTCTCCAATGTTTTTTGACCAATTCCTGAAACGTTTAGCAAATCTTCAATCGAATTGAATAAACCATGCTCCTCTCGGTGTTGAATAATTGCTTGTGCCTTGGCTGGACCAATTCCTGGAAGCTGTTCGATTTCCTCCTGCGTGGCCATATTTACTTTAATCTTTCCATTACTTTCAACAGAACCTGCTCCACTCTCAATCTCATCCCCAATTTTAGGCACAATAATAATCATTTCATCCTGCACTTTTTGCGCGAGGTTAATTTGACTTTGGTCAGCATCAGAAGTAAAACCTCCTGCTGTTAAAATAACATCATTCACCCTTGCATCTGGTGATACTTCATAAACCCCTGGTTTTGCAATTGCACCTTTAATATCAACAACTGCAGCTGTATTTGAGTCTTGAATTGCTTCTGCTTGTTTATCAAATGGATCTTCTGTGGATGAAACAGCTTGTAAATCTAGAATCGTTTCTTGTTCTTCGGTCGCATCACGAGTGAAAATGAGGAATAAAACAACTAAAATCGTTAAGGCAATGAAAAACGAGGATTTTTTAAGAAGGTTTAACAACCCTTTTCACATCCATTCTATAATAGTTAGTAGGAGGCGTTTCTACAGAAGATAATTCCTGTAGTTATAGATATATTCTTCATCATTTTATAAAATCCTGCTAATAAAAAAAGATCAGGAATCTCAATTATCCTGACCTTTTTTCAGCTAAAAAGAAAATTCGCTCTGAATTTTCATCCACATTATTCACTTTTGTTGAAAAATCAGCAAACAATTTAATGTTTTCAAAGCCTGACTCTTTTAATATTTTTTTATAAAATGTTACCGGATACGTTTTTTGATGATGAAATTCATCAAAACGTTTATATGTTTCTTCTTCTAAAGCAAAGAATGTCAAATCATGAAACATCTCACCAGGATCATCTCCAGCTGAACAAAACCAAATATAAGAAGCCTCATCAGTTACCTCAGCAAATGTTTGATTCATATAATTTTTCTCTACATGAGACAAGGAGTGAACATCAAAAATGAAAAGCCCACCTTCCTTTAAGCACTTCGCTATATTATGGAAGGATTTCTGCAAATCCATTGGTTCTGTTATATAATTCATAACATCACAATAACTGATAGCTACATCATACTCGAATAAACCAGTAAGTTTCGTTAAATCCTGATGTATCCATTGTATAGAAAGATTTTTTTCCTCTGCTTTATGTGCTGCATGCGTAAGCATTTCTGTCGAATAATCTACACCAGTTATATGATAGCCACGTTCTGCTAATCTTGTTGCAATTTCTCCAGTACCACATCCAAGGTCAGCTATCCTTTCAGCTTCTTTTCCAGTTTGCTTTATCATTTCTTCTGTGAAAGAAACCCACGCATCATAAGGAGCGTTTACCATTAATTGATCATACAAGGAAGCCATTTGCTGATATGCCATGATTAGCCTTCCTGACCAAGTTGTAAGGCTACGCGAGAAGCATCTCCCCATAGACGTTCTAAATTATAATAATTCCGTTCATCCTTGTGAAAAATATGACAAACAATGTCTCCAACATCGACAAGAATCCAGCGTGCGGATTCAAATCCTTCAATTCGCTTAACATGAATTCCATTTTCATCCATCACATCTTTGATTCCACGTGCTATTGCCTGCACCTGTCTTTCATTGTTACCATGACAGATTAAGAAATAATCCGCGACTAATGATACTTGATTCATATCTAAAGCAATAATATCTTCAGCTCGTTTATCATCGCAAGCTTCAGCAATTAAATCGATAATTTCTTTATTTTTCATATAAGGAACTACCTCCAGTAATTTGTCTTGTTAAATCATTATACGCATGAAAACTATCTGGATAAACGGTTACGTTTTTAGACATTAAATAGGTTATTGTATTTTTGGATGCCATCCAACACGCCTGTGTTAAATCCTGCTCAGCAATACCTCTAACTTTGTCTATTCCCGGAAAAGATCTGCCCGGCTCGATATAATCCGCAAGAAAAATAATCTTGTCAAGTTTGCTCATCCCAGCCTTACCCGTCGTATGGTACTGAACAGCACTTTGAATTTCCTTATCCACAATACCGAATTCCCTCTCTATCAAAATAGCCCCAACTGGTCCATGCCATAGTTCATGATGATAATCGAGAAGATCTTTTGGAAGAGTGGATTTCCTTATCCAGCGCTCCATCTCGTCAAGTGAACGGTATTTTGCATAATCATGAAGAATAGCAGCAAGCTCTGCCTTCTTTGGTGACGCTTCATAGAGATGAGCAAGCTTAACAGCAGTCTCTGCAACACGCTGCGTATGCTCAAACCTTTTCACTGTTAAATGGGGTTTTACTTTTTCAGTTGCTTCTGTTATATTCATACAAATCTTTCTCCTTAATGTAGGAAATGACAGGTTCTGGTACAATGTAATGAACCGACCGCTTCCTACGCAACCAATTTCTCAACATCGATGATGAGATATCAATCATTGGAATATCGATTTCCGTAATCGGATATTCTGTAACAAGCTGATATCCCGATCGCTTCACCCCCACAAAGCGTACAAGTGAAAATAATTCATCTACTTTATGCCAATTCGGTAAGTATTCAACCATATCTGCGCCAATAATAAAGTAAAACTCTTTTTCAGGGTGCAACTTTTGCAATTCTTTCATTGTATCTACAGTATATGATTTACCTGTACGTTCTATTTCAATTGTATTCACTTTAAAGTGAGGATTGCTCTTCGTCGCTAAGTGCAGCATTTGAATACGATCCTGTGCACTTGTCTTGGATGCTGTTTTATGCGGAGGTGTATAAGTAGGGATAAACCAGATTTCCTGAAGGTCCATCGCTAACCTTACTTCCTCAGCAATCAATAAATGACCTAAATGCGGGGGGTCGAATGTTCCACCCAATATTCCAATCCGTTCCATGTCAAACTCCTCTACCGTTCATTCTTGACAAATGTTAGTAAACCGAACACTTGGATCTTATGGTAATCTTAGTTGTTTATTTTCCTTTGACTCTTTATAAAGCACAATTTGATTTCCGATGATTTGAACAATATGAGCATCCGTCCCATCAGCAATCTGCTCAGCAACAGCGTCCTTATCTTCCATACAATTTTGTAGCACACTTACTTTAAGCAATTCTCTTTTTTCTAATGCTTCTCCTATTTGTTCAATCATATTATCATTAACACCAATTTTTCCAACCTGAAATATTGGCTTCAGATGGTGCGCTTCAGCTCGTAAAAAACGTTTTTGTTTACCTGTTAACATAAAAATTATCTTCCTTCCAAAATAGTTTGTAGTTGTAAATCCAAATCATCCATAGGTACCTTTTGGTTTGTCCAAATTTCGAAAGCATATTGTGCTTGGTACAATAGCATAGTATGCCCATAGTGTATAGCAGCGCCATTCTTTTCTGCTTCTTTGAGAAATTTTGTTTGTAGCGGCTGATAAACAATATCACTGGCAATTGCATTTTCTTTCACCTGGCTAAATGAAAGAATGGAAGTATCAACATTCGGTTTCATTCCTACGGACGTTGTTTGGATAATTAAATCATAATTTCCTATTCCCTCTTCAGCCTCTTTTAAAGATACAACTTTCGTATTACTTGATAGGGTGGCGAGCTTTGCTATTTCTTCTGCACTTGCCTTCGTTCGGTTTGCGATATCAATACAATCAAACCCAGCTCTATCCAGTGCATAGTATATTCCTCTTGCTGCTCCACCAGCACCAATCAACAAAATACGTTTTGATTTGTTCTGAAAAAAGGTAGGATATTTGCTTTCTAATGATCGCAGATATCCGATTCCATCTGTATTATAGCCAATCCATTTTCCCTCTCGATATACAACCGTATTTACAGCCCCCATTTGCTTCGCTGTATCATCAAGCATATTCAAATATGGAATGATCTCTTCTTTATATGGCACTGTAACATTAAAACCATCTACTTTTTCTTTTTTTAAGGTTAGTACATTTTCGTCAAATGATGCATCAGGACTAATCTCATGCAACGTATAAGTTCCTTTTAGATGTGTCCGCTCCAGGAATTTATTATGTATCCATGGAGACAAGGAATGCTGTATCGGATAACCAATCAGCTTTAAGCGATAATCCATCATTCTCCCTCCCCTTGATTACAACAATGACTTGCGAATTGTAACGGAAACGCCTTTCGGACTATGCGCAGCTACTGTCGTGTCACTACCTGAAATACTTACCCAGCCAAGCCCTGGAAAAACAATATCCGTTTTCTCCCCGTTCAATTTAAACGTACTCTCGGTAAGTTTTGGTAACTGCTCTAACGTGGTCTGATTCGGCGGTGATAATAATTCTCCTACATGGTTTTTATACAATTCATCTGCATTTTCTAGTTTGGTCCGGTGAATCGGAAGCTCGTTTGAGAAATAGCAAACAAAAGACTGCCGATCTCCTTTAATAAAATCAATTCGAGCCAACCCTCCAAAATAGAGTGTTTGTCCATGATTAAGCTGATATATTCTGGCTTTTATTTCTTTTTTTGGCGTAACGATTTTCAAATCTTCATCCGATAAATAGTGAGTTAATTGCTGTTTGTTGACAATCCCTGGTGTATCAATCAATGCGCTGCTATCATCCAGCGGTATTTCGATAAAACCTAATGTGGTTCCCGGGAAATAGGAAGTTGTAATGACGTCAGTATATCCGCTTGATTGTTTAATTAAACGATTAATAAAAGTAGACTTCCCAACATTGGTAGTTCCAACAATATAAACATTCTTATTTTCACGATAGGCATCGATTTGCTGCGAGAGCTCTTCAATTCCTGATCCTTTTGCAGAAGAGATTAAGAAAACATCTTTCACTTTTATTCCTATTTCTTTCGCTTCTGAACGCAGCCACTGAGTAAGCTTGTTCTGGTTCGTTGATTTGGGCAACAGATCCACTTTATTCCCTACCAATATAATTGGATTATCGCCTGTTATTCTTGGGAGGCTTTTAATTAAGCTTCCATTAACATCGAAAATATCGATCATATGAACAACAAGACCATTTGCATCTCTAATCGTGCTGACCATTTTTAGAAAATCATCATCCGTGATTGCAACATCCTGTATTTCATTGTAATGCTTTAAACGAAAGCATCTCTTACATAATACCATTTCTTTATTTAATGAGGATGCTGGTGTATAACCAATCTTTTCTGGATCAGTTGTCTGAATTTCAGCTCCGCATCCTTGACAATAAATAATTTCCAAATCTATTCCTCCCAGCTAATCTTTCCTTTTCTGCGCATGTAATTTAGAATTCTCCGCTCGATTTTTCGGTTAATCCTTGTAATTTTTCCATCTGTTTGAACGATAGGAACAACAAGAATCGTATAGAATCCAGCGAAATTTCCTCCGAGCACATCTGTCAGGATTTGATCCCCGACTACTACAATTTCCTCTCTTTTCAGACCCATCTCTTTCGCTACTGTTTTAAATGCACGACCTAATGGTTTTCTTGCACTATACACAAAGGGCGTCTCAAGTGGCTCCGAGAAAACCTGTACCCGTTCTTGATTATTATTTGAAATAATAGTCACTTTAATATCATGATCTTTCATCAGTTTAAACCACTGAATAATTTCAGGAGTAGCATTTTTTACATCCCAAGCTACAAGTGTATTATCTAAGTCCGTAATAATCCCTTTGATACCTTTTCGCTTCAGAATTTCTGGTTGTATGTCGAACACGCTTTTTACATGTTCGTTAGGCAAAAAATTCGATAACATCCATTACACCTCAATATAACTGCAAATCAGTTCATTTTTTATCCAATACCACATTATACCCTAATCGTATAATAACTTACTAGAGATTTAAAGCAGTTGTTCAAAAAATCTCCCCCTTTTGAACAGACATTCAAAGCGCAAGCAGTTTAGTTTGCACATTTAAGTGTAACTATTATTTATATGAAGTTTTCCTGCTTTGCATTCGTTGTTTATCGCTAAAATCCGAAAGAATCGTTCGACAAATTCATACAATTTTCTAATTGTGGATAACTTTATCAACAATATTTGTTGTTCTCATATTAGCAACATCAAGCATTCACAAATCCTTATACACAAGTTATCTACAGGTTGATGTAGATAACTTGCGCCTTGTTCTTACTGTATAATCATGTTAAATTATTAATAGATTCAGCAAGCAAATTCTAAATTTTAGGAGGGCTGTATTATGGAAAATTTATCAGATGATTTACTATTAGAATCCTATTATACAGCATGTGAATTAAATTTAAGCCCTGACTTTTTATCGCTATTTGAAGAAGAAATTCACAAAAGATGTCTAACACAAAAAATTAAACGTTCAGGTTAACAAAGCATAATATAAGAAATAAAAGGCCACAACCCTATTCATGTAAGGGTTCTGGCCATTTTTTATTTTCCAAACTATTAACCCTCTGTTAAAATCTCTTCCTATTTAAAAGGAACTGTAAGATGCTGAAAATTGACGCATTGTAAGACATGCAACTCACTTAAAATTAGGTTATACTGTAAAAAGGGTCAAAATTCATCCGACATTTGTTAAGTAAATATAAAAATCTGGACCTTATTTCATTCTACTTAGAACGGTTGTTCAATTTCTAAATAAAGGAGGAATTTTATTTGACAGCTTTACATTGGGCTACGATTTCCCCATTTTTATTAGCCATTCTCATCCCGTTCATGTACAAATATGTACGCAGGATACATACGGGCTGGTTTGTATTAATATTACCGCTCGTTTTATTTATTTACTTTCTATCCTTTTTACCTGTAACAGCGAATGGGGACGTTGTTCTACGCTCTGTACCTTGGGTTCCTTCACTTGGAATCAGCTTTGATTTATACATAGACGGGCTTAGCTTATTATTTGCATTACTAATATCAGGAATAGGTACACTTGTAGTTTTATATTCTATCTATTACTTATCTAAACATAAAGAAAAACTCAATAACTTCTATGTTTACCTATTGTTATTCATGGGCGCAATGCTAGGAGTCGTTTTATCAGATAACTTGATCGTCCTTTATGTATTTTGGGAAATTACAAGTATTTCATCGGCTCTCCTTATTAGCTATTGGTTCCATCGTGAGAAATCTACATATGGAGCACAGAAATCTATGTATATTACCGTTTTTGGCGGGCTTTCCATGCTAGGTGGATTCTCACTGCTTTATGTCATGACAGGAACGTTTAGTGTTCGGGAAATTATTGCAAATGTTGACCTTGTTGCAACTAGCTCACTATTCTTACCTGCAATGATTTTAATACTACTCGGCGCATTTACCAAGTCGGCACAATTTCCATTTCATATTTGGCTACCTGATGCAATGGAAGCCCCAACCCCTGTTAGTGCTTATCTGCATTCGGCAACGATGGTTAAAGCTGGGATATATTTAGTTGCCAGAATGACACCTATTTTTGGCGGTGCTGCCGAATGGTTCTGGATTATTTCACTTGTCGGATTAACAACACTCATATGGGGTTCAATTTCAGCGGTAAGACAAAAGGATTTAAAATCTATTTTGGCTTTCTCTACGGTAAGTCAACTAGGGATGATTATGAGTCTGCTTGGAGTCGGCTCTGTTGCCTATTATTTTAATGATGGAGATAATGCACTCTATACAACTGCAATCTTAGCTGCTGTTTTCCATTTAATAAACCATGCGACATTTAAAGGTAGTTTATTTATGACAGCAGGCATCATTGATCACGAAACAGGTACACGTGATATTCGTAAGCTTGGTGGTTTAATGACACTCATGCCGATTACTGCTACTGTTTCTTTAATCGGGTTAGCAGCAATGGCCGGACTACCGCCGTTTAATGGCTTTCTCAGTAAAGAGCTTTTCTTTACTGCAATGGTAAACGTAACTGAATACGGCATTTTCAGTGTGGAAACATGGGGAATAGTTTTACCTGTTTTGGCGTGGATTGCTAGCATCTTTACATTTTTATATTGTGCTATTCTTTTCTTTAAAACGTTCACCGGAAAATTCCAGCCTGAAAAGCTTGCAGTCAAACACGTGCATGAGGCTCCAATTGGGATGCTGATCAGTCCAATTATTCTGGGTTCACTTGTAGTTATTTTTGGTTTATTCCCAAATATTCTTGCTTACACATTGATTGAACCGGCTATGGCTGCCATTCTTCCAGGTATTCTAGAGCCAGGAGAGCAATTTTATGTGAACATTTACCATTGGCACGGGTTTATTCCAGAACTGTGGATGACGATTGGTGTCATTGCTATAGGAACCGTTCTTTTCCTAACCATGAAAAAGTGGTCACAGTCTGCTTTTTATCAACATGAGCAAGATATATTTAACCATGTATATGACAGTGGCTATAATGGATTGATTAAAGGTTCACAAGTACTTACCAGAGCACAAATGACAGGAATGTTACGGGATTATTTTCTTTATATGTGTACGTTCATCGTCCTGCTCATCGGTTATACGATGTTCCGTTACGATGCATTTGCAATCAATACGGATAACTTGTCACCAATTGATCCTTATATGTGGATCGTTGCGATTCTATTAGTAATTTCTGTTGTAGCTGTACCATTTATTAATAATCGAATTACAGCTATTATTGTGGCGGGTGTTGCCGGTTTCTTAGTAGCACTAATGTTTACGATATTCCGTGCTCCTGATTTAGCATTAACACAGTTATTAGTAGAAACAGTTTCTGTTATCTTGTTTATGCTTGTTTTCTACCACTTACCTGAACTTCGTAAAGAGAAGATTAAACCGTCGTTTAAACTCATTAATTTAATTGTTTCAATTGCTGTAGGTGTTATGATAACTCTCGTTTCACTGAGTGCATTCGCTCTAGGCAGTGAAACAGATTTCACTTCCATTGCAGCATATTTTATTGAGAATTCCAAGGTTTTAGCTGGTGGATACAATATTGTCAACGTTATTCTCGTCGACTTCCGTGGACTTGATACGATGCTTGAAATCCTTGTATTAGGAATTGCAGCTATTGGAGTGGTATCAATGATCAAATTGCGACTAAAAGGGAGTGAAGATGTGTGAAACAAATGAGACCAAATGATATGATGTTACAAGTCTCTATGCGGCTCATAACATTAATCATCTTTGCTTTTTCATTCTACTTATTCTTGGCTGGTCATAATAATCCAGGTGGTGGTTTTATCGGTGGATTAATGACAGCAAGCGCTATTTTAGTTTTATATTTAGCTTTTGATATGAAAACAATTAAGAAGGCAATACCTTTCAATTTCACGACCATGATCGGCGTTGGATTGCTGTTCGCTGTTTTTACGGGAGTCGCATCCATGTTATTTGGATTTCCGTTCTTAAAACATTTCTTTGATTATTTCCAATTTCCGATCTTTGGCGAGGTAGAATTAACGACTGCACTCCCATTTGATTTAGGAGTGTATCTCGTTGTAGTCGGAGCTGCCTTAACAATTATTTTAGCAATTGCGGAGGATGATAAATAATGGAAGTACTAATGTCAATTGTAATAGGTATCATCTTTACCGTAAGTGTCTATTTATTCTTGTCGAGAAGTATCATACGCGTTATTTTAGGAACTTTACTGTTATCTCATGGTGTGCACTTACTACTGATCACGATGTCAGAACTTCAGCGTGGTGCACCACCACTATTAAATTTAGATGCCGATGCCTATACAGACCCATTGCCACAAGCTCTCGTCTTAACAGCGATTGTTATTGCTTTTGGAGTTACTTCGTTTCTTTTAGTAATGGCTTATCGGACGTATAAAGAACATAAGACAGATGATTTAGAAGAATTAAGGGGATCTGCTGATGAATAATTTAATTATCCTTCCGATAATTATTCCATTTATTATCGGAGCTGTATTAATTATATTCCCAAAACACCATCGCCTTCAGCGAGTGGTGAGTGGGTTCACTGCTGTTGGGATGCTGTTGCTGTCAATCTATTTAGCAATTGTTGTCTATCAGAATGGGATTATTGTTTTAGAAGCAGGAAATTGGTCTGCACCATTTGGTATTGTACTGGTTGCTGATATGTTTGCAACATTAATGATCTTACTTACCAGTCTATTAAGTGCAGCTTGTTTATTCTTTGCATTTAAAACCATTACACCACAGCGTGAGAAGTTTTACTTTTATCCTTTCTACTTTTTCTTGCTGGTTGGGGTAAATGGTGCTTTTTTAACAGGTGATATATTTAACTTGTTTGTATTTTTTGAAGTAATGCTGTTGTCCTCTTACGCTCTTATTGTTAACGGTGGGACAAAATATCAGCTTCGTGAGTCATTTAAATATGTCATTATAAATGTTTTTGCCTCAGCGCTATTTGTCGTTGCAGTTGCATGGCTATATTCTGTGACAGGCACACTAAACATGGCTCATATTTCGGAACGAATTGCTGAACTTGAACAAACTGGAGTGGTAAATGTCATTGCGATTATGTTCTTTATTGTATTCGCATCTAAAGGAGCCTTATTCCCACTTTATTTCTGGCTTCCAAAATCATACTTCGGTCCACCTGCTGCTATCGCTGCCCTGTTTGGAGGCTTGCTAACAAAGGTTGGTATTTATGCTATTATTCGTGTATTCACATTGGTTTTCTACCACGAACCGAGCTATACACATAAAGCTGTTATAGTTACAATTGCTGGATTTACAATGTTGTTTGGAGTGTTAGGTGCAGTTTCTCAATTCGATTTCAAACGAATACTTTCTTATCATATCATTAGCCAGGTTGGCTATATGGTAATGGGACTTGGAATCTTCACCCCTCTAGCAGTTGCCGGTGCAATTTATTATATTGTACATCATATGATTGTGAAAACCGCTCTCTTCTTATTTGCAGGAGCTGCTGAGCGAGTTACTGGTACAACGGATTTGAAGAAAATGGGTGGGCTGCTTAAAACGCACCCTGTATTATCTTGGTTGTTTTTTATTAGTGCTATTTCACTTGCTGGTATTCCGCCTTTCAGTGGTTTTTTCAGTAAGTTCCCGATTATTTTAGCTGGTTTTCAGGAAGAACAATATATTATTTCCGGTGTTGCTTTACTAGTCGGTTTACTAACCCTTTTCTCTATGATGAAGATATTTAGTTATGCTTTTTGGGGAAAACAAAAACATACAAATGAACGAGCAAAGCTGCCTATCGGTAAACTTTTATTACCAATTGCGCCTCTCGTAGCACTAACAATCATTTTAGGTATTGCTGCTGAGCCTATTTTCCAATATTCGTTACAAGTAGCTGAACAAATCATGGATCCATCAATTTATATTGAATCTGTTCTGAAGGAGTAGTTGCTATGGCTTTCCAAATTTTAGTCAATATAATAATTGCCGTTACATGGATGTTTCTACAGAATAGTTACACGGCTACTAGTTTTCTTTTTGGATACATAATAGGAATTATTATATTGTTCATCCTGCGCCGTTTTCTTGTTTTTAATTTTTATATGAATCGAGTGTGGGCAATTATTAAGTTGATCATGCTTTTCATTATCGAGCTCATTAAAGCTAATCTTGATGTCATTAAAATTGTTCTAAGCCCAAAACTTAATAATCAGCCTGGAATTGTAGCAGTAGAAACGAGATTAGAAACGAATGTTGAAATAACCTTACTTGCTGCACTTATTTCCTTGACACCTGGTACTGTATCAATGGATTTCTCAAGCGACGGAAAGACTATTTATATTCACTCTATCGATGTACCGGATAAGGAAGATATGATCGAACAAATTCGTAACTCATTTGAACGAGCGATCATGGAGGTGACGAAATAATGTTTCAAGTTATTCTTTATTTTTCACTTTTAGTATTATCAATTTCTTTGGTTCTGTTCTTAATAAGAATAATTAAAGGTCCCTCCACTCAAGATCGAATACTTGGATTGGACTGTATTGGAGTAACATTAGTTGGTTTTATCGGGATTATCATGATCCTTCAAGAAACCATTGCATACTCCGACATTATCCTTGTGTTAAGTATTCTGGCTTTTGTTGGAACGGTGGCCATGTCAAAATTCATGGAAAGAGGTGCTGTCTTTGACCGTGATTGAGATTATTACGAGCATATTCATTTTAATCGGTACGTTTTTCACTATTTTAAGCGCAATTGGTGTCATTCGCCTTCCGGATGTATATAGTAGAATGCACGCTGCTGGTAAAAGTTCAACCCTTGGGGTTGTCACATTGATGCTAGCTACGTTCATCTATTTCATTCCGACAGGTATAATCAACGGAAAGGTTTTGCTAGCCATTCTATTTCTGTTTATCACAGCACCTTTATCAGCGTTGATGGTTAATCGTTCTGCATATTACAATGGGGTACCTCTCGCTAAAAACAGTATACAGGACGATTTAAGAAAGAAATTTGAACAAGATAAAGAATAAAGATAAATCTTATTCGTATTGATAAAGAATTAAATTTTAAAAAATGGATCATCACAAGCTGATGATCCATTTTTTAATTTCCTCTCCTGCTTCATATGTAAATTCTCGATTAAAAAATAATAGAAACGGGAATACCTATGGTTAGATGAATTTATTCGTTTTGTTAACACTGAATAGAGAGGTTTTCCACGTTGAATACTTACGAGTTACTAAGCAGCTTAAAAATAAAATCAATATATGGTGCACTACCAGAAGAAGTCCATTCCATTGAACAGGATTCCAGAAAAGTTAAAAAAGAATCATTATTTGTTTGTATTAGAGGCTTCCGATCAGATGGTCATTCTTATTATTCACAAGCCATTCATAATGGAGCAACAATTATTATTGCAGAAGAAAAACTTCCTATTGACCTTACAAAGTTTGCTTTAGTTATTGTAAAAGATACTGCAAAAGCACTGGCAATTCTTGCAAATAAGTTTTATCATTATCCTTCAAACAAAATGACTGTGTACGGTGTGACTGGAACAAATGGTAAAACAACAGTCACAACACTAATTAAGCAGTTACTTGAAAAGAATAATCAGCAAGCTGCATTGCTTGGTACAAATGGAATTGATCTTCTAAATGAATCCGTAGAAAGTGATAACACCACATGTGATGTACTAACGAATCAAAAAATACTTCATAGAGTAGCCGAGCACGGAATGGGTCACATAGTTATGGAAATATCTTCTCATGGTCTCGCACAAGGAAGGCAACGTGGAGTTAATTTTGATGTAGTAACTTTTACAAACCTTTCACAGGATCATCTTGACTATCACAAGACGATGGAGCAGTATGGCTACACAAAAGGTCTCCTTTTTGCGCAGCTTGGAAATAATTTGACAGAAGAAAAAAATGTTATTCTAAATCGGGATGATCCGTGGTATGAGATATATAATGGCATGACACCATTTGAAGTAATTTCTTACGGCATTTATAACGAAGCTGACTTTCGAGCAACCAATATTATCTACTATGAGGACCATACCTGCTTTACATTAGGATCTCCAGAAGGGAATTTTCCCGTCACTACAAAATTAATTGGCGAATTTAATGTATATAATGTAGTAGCTGCAATCGCAACCGTATATAGTAAAACAATGATTTCTGTAAAAACGTTAGTCCGCTCACTCGCTAATATAGCCCACATAAATGGCAGAATGCAAAAGCTCGACCTTGAAGCACCAATATCAATTTACATTGACTACGCACATACCCCAGATGCGATAGAAAAAGTAATCGCTTCTGTCCAACCATTTAAGCAGAATCGTATTCTATTAGTGGTTGGTACCGGCGGAGATCGAGATGAATCGAAACGTCCCATTATGGCTGAGAAAGCATCTGTAGCTGATTTTGTAATTTTAACAATTAATGACTCAAGATATGAGGATTCTAATGCTATCTTAACGGATATGGAACAAGGAATGAAGCACAATAATTATATCTGCATTCCGAATCGAAAGGCTGCCATAAGCCTTGTTATCGACAAGAGTGAACCTGGAGATATTATTATCATTGCTGGTAAAGGGCTTGAGAAGTATCAAATCACAGAAGATAAGAAACACCCGCATAGTGACAAGGAAATCGCAATACGAAATTGTTCGATTAAGTATAATCTAAGTGTGTAGATCTAGAATCAGTAAGGACTAATTTACATTCAAACTGCAAACATACAACAAATTGCCTTAGGCTCTATCAAAGATCCCAGGGCAATTTGTTATTTAAAGAAAAGGTTAATCTTTTCCAAAGTACCATTTCCAAAGAGAAAAACCAACAATAGCATATATAGCAATTAGACCATATAGCCAAACTGTTAACATTTCATTAACAAACAATCGCTTCTCCCCCATTCTCTAATCCATTCACTTTGCTTCTTGTATACTTTCATATTCTTGGTCGGGTTCCTTAAAGATTTTTGACAAAATCAATATGACTGCGATTCCAATAAATGTTGCTACTGCACCGGCAGACATTGTACTGGGGATGATCCCGCCAAAATATAAGATAAGATATGATAATAATCCAATAAACATCGATCCTTCTGCTGCGCGTGGAGATACTTTCCTTTTAGCATAAACAGCATACAAGATTGGACCGAGGGTCCCCGCTGCTACACCTGAAATCCCAATCCACATGACGTCCCCCATATACCTTGGTGGGTTAAGCACAAGCAGAAATGCTGCTAATCCGACTAGTGGAACACTCCATCTGCTAATGAGAAGAGCGATTTGTTGCGCCTTTTCTTCACTCACATTTACATATCCGCGTTTCACTAGAAATTTAAGAAAAATATCATTAGCAAATACGGTTGAAATCGATACAAATAACCCATCAGTCGTTGACATAGCTGCAGCAAGTATAACTACACCAAATATCGCAACAAAAATTGCTGGGAATGCCCATGCGATATACTCCATAAGGGCTAAGTCAGTTGTTTCTGTTCCACTACCAATAGCTACTCTGCTATACAATCCACCAAACAGTACTAACACACATAGGGAAGCTGTTATAACATAAACTAAAATCATTTTTCCTAAATCACTTTCTCTTTTCAAACCCAATACCTTATTAAATAAATGGGGTGCCGAGGCAAAAGCCCACTGGATTGTTATGGCACCTATTACCGGTCCGATTGAATAAAAATGTAGTGATTCCGGATTAAAAACCTTAACAAGGTTACCATCCTGCGCAGCTAAATTATCAACAATACCTGCAAAAGTTGAGGTGACTCCCCCATCCCAAAATATAACAATCCCTGAAATAAATACTGCTAATCCAGCAATAGCCATCATAATTACCTGTACAGCATCTGTATAGATATCCGCAAGTGCGCCACCTGCAAACACATATAACACCACAATAGCCGTAATAAGAATCAAACCTGTTGAATAATTCATACCAAGCAGATACTCAAATATCCTTGCACCAGCTACAAATTGCGCAGCTATGTAAAAAATATTAAAAAGTAAAATTAACCCTGTTCCCACTCGCAAAATATCACTATTATAAAAATCGCCAAGCCAGTCTGGTAATGATAGTGATTTTTGTTTGGTATTCAACTTTCTTACCTTTTTTGCAACCATTAGCATTCCTATTGGGCCGCCACCTATCATTGCTAAGAAAAGCCATAAGTTAGATAGACCCCAGTCATAAGACCATCCTGGATATCCTAGAAAGGTTGCAGCGCTCAAATAGGTTGCAGCAAAAGATAGGCCTAAGATGACTGGTCCTAACGTTGTTCCTCCAGTTGCAAAATCACGGACATTTTTCGTTTTTCTGGCGCCAATATAACCAAGAAAAAGCATAACCACAAGAAAGAGTGAAAAACCTATCCATGTATATAATGTGGTAGCTTGCATGCACTGACCCCTTTCTCTGAATTATCAGCTAATTAATCGTAGTAAAAACACTATGTGCTTGGTTTTTGAATGTAAGTATAAGAATTTAAAAATACCATCACACCTTATACATGTAATTTCAATTTTCTTGCCGGATGATTGTTGGGCAAATATGGACTTTTGGTTTCAAAAAGATTTTCTCTTAATGTATTACCTTCGTAATCTGTTCTATATATTCCTCGCCTTTGTAATTCAGGTACAACATGGTCAACAAATTCCCGAAAAGTTTCTAATGAATACGATTGTGCAATATTAAAACCATCTACGTTAGCCTCAACAGCCCATTTCTGTAATTTATTTGCTATTTGTTCTGGTGTGCCAATAAATTTTGCCGTGCCATTGCCTAGACCATGATTTTGAAGTGCCTCACGAAGTGTCCACCTTTTTTGGGGATCCTTTGTATACATGTCTAAATTCCCCTGTACTGCTTCTGTTTCCATATCATCTAAATACTGATCCGGATTATATTTAGATAGATCGATACCTGTATGCCCAGAAAGCAATGCAGCTGTCCCCTCATAACTAACAAGGCTTTTTAATTTCTCGTATTTAGCAAATGCTTCTTCCTCTGTAGAACCAATAATGGGAAGAACCATTGGAAAAATACGAATATCCGTTGCATTTCTTCCCTGCTCTACTGCACGTTTTCGAATATCTGCAGCGTAATTTTTCATTGCTTCCAGTGAATGTCCCTTTGTGAAAACTGCTTCAGCGTGTTTGGCTGCAAAATCTCTTCCTCTCGAAGAAGCACCAGCTTGAAAAAGTACTGGAGTCCGTTGTGGTGATGGCTCCGTCAAATGTGGACCAGGTACATGATAAAATTCACCTGTGTGATCGATCGTATGTACTTTTTTAGGATCTGCAAAGGTATCCGTCTCCTTGTCATAAACAACCGCTTCGTCTTCCCAGCTGTGTTCCCATAACTTGTAAACGACTTCAAGAAATTCATCAGCACGGTCATAGCGTAAATTTTTAGGCAATCTACCTGACAGGCCCAGATTAATTGCCTCACTCTCTAAATACGATGTGACTACATTCCAAGCAATTCTTCCTTCTGTCAAATGGTCCAGTGTTGAAAGCTGGCGTGCAAGTGCGTATGGCTGGGCATAGGTTGCTGAAATCGTTGGAGCGAATCCGATGTGCTTTGTGACCGCTGCCATAGCTGCAATTGGCATTAATGGATCATGTGCCGGCAATTGCACAGCATGCTTAATTGCAGCATCATGATTACTACCATAAACAGAATACGTGCCTAGCACATCGGCAATAAATACGGCATCAAATTTTCCTCGCTCTAACACTTGCGCTGTTTCTGTCCAATAATGAATTCGATTATGAAAAGCCCCCTTATCTTTTTCATGTTTCCATAACCCCATGGAATGAGGCGATGGTGAATTTTGTACAAAGCCGTTCAGATGAATTTGTTTTTCCAACTGGAACACTCCTCCTATAAATTTGCTTAGATATGGCTTTACTGCTCGCACGATTATCAGAAACAATACTACTCGTCAAAAGCGTTTAAGGCATTTACACTATGTGCGATTGCCGATCCAGCTTTCAGTGCTACAGCAACAAAAATTGCTTCAGAAATCTCTGCTAAGTTTGCTCCTGTATTTTTTGCATTTTTCGTATGCAAATTAATACAATACGCACAACCTGTTGTATGTGCACAAGCAACTGCAATTAACTCTTTTTCTTTTTCACTTAAGTTTTCTGCTTTTATGGAATGGTGATCAAAATTTAAAAATGCCTTAAAGGTTTCATCGTTCAACTTAGAAAATTCCTTTATTCGGTTGAAATACGATGCTTTATACAATTCCTCGTCACTATTTCCATCGTAAGCATTTAGTGCATTTACTCCATGTGCCGCAGCTGATCCCGCCTTTAATGCTGTTGCAACGAAAATCGCCTCTGCCACCTCTTCCTTACTTGCTTTCTGCTTTTTGACATTTTTCACATGTAAATCAATACAATACGGACATCCAGTAATGTGTGCCACAGCAACTGCAATTAATTCCTTTAACTTTACGGATAATTCCCCTTCAGCCAATGCTCGATTATTAAAAGCAAAAAATGACTCGAAGGCATCTGGTGCATATTTCTTTAGTTCCTGAAGCCTTCCAAAATAATCCTTTCTGTACAAGCTATCTGTTTTTGTTACACCCATTTTCTTCGCTCCCTTTTCAAATTTACCTATTCATCGCAATATAATCTTTCCCATGATATTACTTGGTTTTTAATCAAATGAAAAAACCTCTTCTGATGAGGAAGAGGTTCTAAATCACTCATCTCATCTTTCAAGCATTTGCTTGCTGGAATTAGCACCTTGTTACATCATTGTAACGGTTGCCGCAGGATCGTAGGACCAGTTCCTCCCCTGACTCTTGATAAGAAAAATCATATTCAATTAATAGGAATTGTTCACATCATACACCTGGTAACGAATCATGTCAACTCTGTTTTTTGAATTTAATACAAAAGTTAGATATTTAGTGCAAGATGACGTTCATTTGACCTATATGAAACTATTTATTGTAACGTGCTCATTCCAAAGTTATATCGTCAAAATCTATTGCTTTGCTAGCTCCTGTGCTACTCCAATAATCCAATCCTCTTGACCACCTACTGCACCCATTTATTGGATGCGATGAACGTTTTTTTAATCTTATCGCTAGTATGTAATATAGGTACGAGTTACAAACCAACCTTTATCTTTTCACAAAGTATTTGATGAATAAGTCCGTTATCAAATCAACTAAAACCTTAAAAAGCCTGTTTCCATAACAAATTTTCGTGGACAGACACGAATCCTCTCTTTAAGTCATAAAGATGTTATATAGGCAAAAGCCCAATCTTGAAGCAGACTGTTCACTTAGGAGGTGATTGCGTTTGTCCGGGATTTTATCTGTGCTTGCTCTTCTAATTAAGGAAGCCCTCTTTTTTGTTTCTTATGTAAAAAACCATGCATTCCCGCAACCATTACCCTCTGATGAAGAAGCGAAATACATCGAGGAAATGCAAAATGGAAGTGAAACAGCCAGAAACAAACTTATTGAACATAATTTAAGACTCGTTGCTCACATTGTAAAAAAGTTTGAGAATACTGGTGAGGATATGGAGGATTTAATTTCAATTGGAACCATTGGTCTTATAAAAGGGGTCGAAAGCTTCTCAACAGATAAGGGAACAAAATTGGCAACATATGCTGCTCGTTGTATAGAAAACGAAATATTGATGCACCTTCGCGCATTAAAAAAGGTGAAAAAAGACGTTTCCTTGCACGATCCAATTGGTCAAGACAAAGAAGGCAATGAAATCAGTCTAATTGATATTCTTGAGGCAGAGAATGATAATGTAATTGAATACATCCAATTGAATATGGAGATCGCCAAAATGCAAAAGTATTTTTCTGTTCTCGATAAACGAGAGCGAGAGGTAATTGTTTATCGCTATGGATTAAATGACTATAACGAAATGACACAGCGAGAAATCGCAAAAAAGCTAAACATATCACGAAGCTATGTCTCACGAATTGAAAAAAGAGCGCTCATGAAAGTGTTTCATGAGTACTATCGAAAAGAGCGCAATAATTAATTTGGAAGGCTTCCAAATTATAAAAAAGCCCAGAAACATGAATTTATCATTGTCTCTGGGCTTTTGCTTTTTATTTAATTCTCGTTTATAAACTCTTAACTACAGCGATAATGAGCTGGGCTGCATTTTTAGCCGCTGTTTCAAGAAATTGATCAAACGAGATGGACGATTTTTTTCCGGCAATATCAGATAATGCACGAATAATAACAAATGGCTTGTTATACTGATGGCAAACCTGTGCAACAGCTGCTGCTTCCATCTCTGAAGCAAGCATCGTCGGAAATTTTTCATGAACAAATGCAACACGCTCGGGATCTTCCATAAACGAATCACCAGTTGCAATAATTCCCTGTTCACAATTTATATCCATATTTTTTACTGCAGCTACTGCTTTTTCAACTAACGTTTTATCTGCCTCGTACATTGGAGGTAGTCCAGGCACCTGTCCATAGCTATAATTAAAGGAAGTTACATCAACATCATGATGTACAACCTCAGTAGAAATGACGATATCTCCCACTTCCAGATTGCTAGCAAAACCGCCAGCAGATCCTGTATTAATAACATGTGTTGGTGCAAAACGTTCATGCATGATGGTAGTAGCCATTGCCGCATTCACTTTCCCAATCCCTGACTTTAACAGAACTACAGATTTATCCTGTAATTTCCCTTGAACAAATAAGCAATTTGCTACTGTTTGTTCTTGTTTTTCTGTCATCTGGTCTAATAATAGTGCAACCTCTTCATCCATTGCACCAATAATTCCGATTGTCATACTATATCCTCCATCAATCTACTTCTATTTTTTATCATTTTCAATTAGAATTTCAACCTTCGTAGGCTGCCATCCTTCATTATCAACCCACGATAGAAATACTCGAAATACTTCCGTTTCTGCTGTGTCAGATACAGTAGCAATTACCTTTTGATCGCCACCATTTTCAATCCACCATTCAATCATATCATCTCCGGTTAAACCAGTAGCTTGTGTAATTGCTCTTCGCATTTCGATTCGATCTTGTGAGCCTTCATCAAATGTTGTTGTATGTGGACCTTCTTGTTCAGTTCCAACAGGTGACCAATCTCCAGTATATGCTTCTGCAACATTATCATCTGAAGGTTCAGCGGTCTCTGTTTCAATTTCCTCATCAGCATTATTTTCTTCATTTTCATTTTCAGCTTCCTCGTCTGAAGCTAAATCATTTTCGCTTTCTTCCTGTTCAGGATTATTACCCTCAGCGTCCTCCTCATCCTCTTCCGTAATTAGAAAATCTGAGGATTCATTTTCATTTTTTCCTGTTTGCTCTTCAGTTTCATCATCGCCACCGCCAAATAACCACATACCAAGCAATATGATGATGAGAAGTGCACCAGCGATAAGGAAAATGGAAATTAATTTTGTGTTTTTTCTGCGTTTTTCAAATTTGTTTAAACGTGAATGTTTGTCTGATTCACTCATTTCATTTCCCCCTTCCTAAAGTTCATGTTCAAAATAAAGAATAACATAAGTTTATTACATCTGTTACGGGAAAATCAACCGAACTCCCAATGACATACTGATAGTTTATTGAATATCATCTATCTCTATTATAGTATCATACCATATATAATATGCTGATTCATATACATCAATCACTTTTTGCTTTTACGGTTCTTATGTCGATAAAAACCCTTTTGATAAACACTTCTTTTGTATATCGGACCGATAATGATAGGTATACAGAAAGCAACCTCTCCAGCATTATCTGCGTGAAAAACAGTGGTTCTTTGCGAAAAAGAGCATATGTTATATATTATTCATTTAATCAGATCCATAAGTTCTTCGTATTGGTCCCCATATCCATCCTACCAATACTAGGAAAATACCTAACAGCACTACAATAGGTATGACAGTAGCTGTTATAACACTGTCAACAATCCCTGTTTGAAGCAATAGATCTCTAAAGAATATAATTACCCATAGTATTGACTCAAAAATAAAGCGAAAGATAGGCTCAATTATACCTCTGACAAAATCAATTATGGTTGCAAAAAAATCAGCCATTCATGAATCCCTCCTTCTAAATTAATTAAAGCTGTATAATGCAATATTATACAGCTTTCTCGATGTATCAGTACCAATTTACGCAGTAAAATTCAGATTTACACATTAATTAAGGTCATCAATCTGATCATCAATTTTCTCGATTGCCTCTTCTTTTTCATCTTTATCCAAATCATCATTTGCTTCAATCAGCTTTTTTTCCCTTTTCAGTGCTGTAATGTGAAGCTTTTTATTATCAAGATCTTTTGCTAGTTTAATTGCTTCCTCTGTATCATCTAATTGAATATAACTTCTTGCTGCTAATAATTTTGCACGCTTGTTATCTGCTAATGCATCATGAAGCGTTACAACTTCCTCATAAGATTTATTGATCCAAGCTTGTTCAATTTGTACCTCGGCCAGACTGGATTCAATTGCTAAAATTGCTTCTTTTGCCTTATCTGAATTCTTTGCAACAAGTGATTTTATAACCTCTTTATGATAAGCTTCCCCCAGGCCAGCTGCAGCTGTAAGACTTTCAACAGTATCTAATTCAATATATTGTTCCATTAATGTACGTTCTGCACTTTCATCCAGTTGATTTGCTGATTCAAATTGCGTAATTGCTTCTTCAGTATCTCCTACAATCGTAGAACGATATGCATGCATAACGGTTCGGTTATCATCTAGTAACTGCTGAATCTCTTTATTTTTCTCAGTTAGCATTTCGATATTCTCCGCCGACTTCGCTTCCCCTTCAGCTGCTGCGGAATTTACTTCGTTGTTAAGTGGAATAACTTGAATCACATAAATGACAAGCATCCCAATAATAAGACCGAGAAGCACTCCTGACAAGAGCGTCATTTTTTTATTCGGATTTTGCGTTTTTTCAGCTTGCTGCTTAATCGGTGGCGGTGCAGGTGATCTTTGTTCCGTATGAAGGATTTGTTTTAAATCACTTATTGACTGAACGCGACGAATACTTTCTGCAATCGGCTCATTAAATTTCAGGCCGGCCAGCTTTTCGCTAATTTCATTAAATTGATAGGAACTGTAAACGTATAACAAAACCCTCTTCAGTTCTTCTAAAAGCTCAGCTGTATTCATTTCCTCTTTTGGAAAGACAGAACGAATTCCTCGGTGAGCAAATTTAATATCACCTTCTGCATTTACATAAATATTTTCCGGATGAACCAATGTTGTATACTGGGTACCAATCAAGCTCTCTATCTTCAACATGTTCAATGCAGCTTTTTTCTTTAATTCATTGGATACATGCCTATAATCTTTTAATTTTTTATAATTGCTTTCTTTTTTATAAAATATCCGAATGATTTGCTGTTCAACTACATAATGCTGACATTCAAAAAACAAAGCATCCTTTCGTTTCAACTCTTCAAGCTGCTCTGCTTCTACTAGATTCGTTTCCGCTATTGGTATTTCATATACGACGACATCATCTTTTTCCTCAATCGTTCCAAATTGCAGCTTTTCTTGCTCTGCCATGCATGTTACCTCCTCAAATTTTAGTTTAGATAAATGAAATGATAATGTAACCAATTAATAAAATCGATATCGATACAATTGAAATGGGACGAATAATCGACCAATCCCACTTTTGGCTCCTTTTATTTTCCCATTCTTCTTTTGCTTTTAGCATTAATATCTTTGCCTCTCGAGCATCTTGAAGGCGATCTTCTGGCTGGAGTTCAACTAATTGTGTAACACATCTATCAAGACTTTTGGGAAGCCTTTTATGTAATTTTTTGATTGGCTTTTGAACGATATAGACATATTTCCCTTGGGATAATAAGTAATATAATAATGCTCCGAGTGAAAATAAATCAGTTCGCGTATCGGTTTGTTTTTTTTCAAATTGTTCCGGGGCTGCAAAACCAACTGTGCCAACTTGAACGGTGTCCTTCATCCGATTATGCTGAAACTTCCTTGCAATTCCGAAATCAATTAGCTTTATCTCTCTATCCTTATTGATCATAATGTTTCCTGGTTTAATATCTCGATAAACAATAGGAAATGGTTTCTGTGTATGTAAATAGTGAAGTACATCGCACAGCTGTACTCCAATTTTTATGATCGTATCTACTGACAATTGATTATTGTATAGCTGAAAGTAATCCGATAATGACACTGCATCAATGTATTCCTGAACTAGGAAGAAATAATTCTCTGTTGAGAAAAAATCAATGACACGTGGCAAGTTAGAATGTTCTAGTTCACTTAGCAGCTTTGTCTCGTCAATTAATTTGGATGCTAGCTTACTTTCCATATTTGTAATTTTTACCGCCCAGCGCCGATTTGTATCGTTCACTTCCTCAACGAGATAAACTTCTGACATACCGCCTGAAGCTATATGTGACAGAACGTGGTATTTTCCATTTAAAATATCGCCTTTCTTAATATGGATATTATGTTTATTCATCGCAAAACACCTCGTCTATCACAATTTGGTTCCTTTTAAGAATGAAAAGAACCCTTTCTTTTCTGCTGCATAATCCGTATTTACATATAAATTACGAATAAGCATGAGCGTAATATTATCATTTGCATCGGAAAAATTAGAGAAATTAATTAAGTAATCACAGATCGCTTGAAGATTGGTGTACTCTTTTTCCAAACTAACCAGCATATTCTTAATTTCTTCATTGGAGAACAATGAGTAAAATCCATCACTGCAAACTAGAAAAAGGTCACTTGCTTGATAAGTTCCTTTATGGCTATACACATTAATTGTACTTTCAATTCCAAGACATTGCGTGAGTACATGTCTTTTTGGGTGACTTCTTGCCTCTTCTTCACTCAATATTCCATTTGTTACTTGTGCCTGCACCCACGAGTGGTCTTCCGTCAGCTTTAGAAGCTCAGGCTCTGTTTCAAGAATTTCTGTGTGCTGTTCCTCTAATAGACTCGACAGATATTGCTCGTTTACAGCTTCTTGTTGAAAATATTGCTGAAGACCGTAATTCCAGTTTTTCATATGATAGATTCTACTGTCACCTATATGAATAACTGCGTACGATCCTTGATACATGACAATCATCGAAAGTGTAGTACCCATCTTCTTCCCTGTTTGCTGTGATAGAGCTTTAATTCCTTTATTAATCTGCTGCAATATATGTTCAGTTTCTTTTAAAACACGCTCGATTGTATCTTTTCTTCGAATTAACTTTGATATTCGCTTATTCCACCATTTCTCCAGCTCTGCAATCGCAAAACGACTTGCAATATCACCAATTTGATAGCCACCCATGCCATCTGCAACTACAAATAAAGCAATTTCATTTCCATTTGTATCTTTCTCCATCAAATGTAAATAGGAATCTTCATTTTTACTTTTTTTCATACCTTGGTGTGTAGCTACACCGGTTTGCCAATTTCTGCTCATTGTGAACTGCTCCACTTGAATGTATAATGTGCTTTTCCAAGTTCGAATTCATCATCTTCCTTTAATGCGTAGACCTTATATGGAACCATTGGATCTCCATTTAATTTAGAGCCATTCTTCGAGCCTAAATCCTTAATACCAAAGCTTGAACTATCAATTTTAATAATTTCAGCATGTATTCTTGAAACGCCAACAGCTGTATCAGGGTAGTTAACTGCCTCTTCGTTTCTGCCGATTAAGAAGTTATTTGTATGGATTGCAATCGTTTGTGGTGCTTCATCTGCTGACGTACGGATGAGTGTAGCCGAAATGTCAACTTCCTTCTCCATCGTAGCAACGGATAAATTAGATTCTTCCTCTAAAAGCACTGTATCTTCATTATCTGGTGCTAATAACGTTGTATCTGCCTGCGCTGCTGCAACTGGCGCAACATTTGAAGGACTAAACTGTGTTTGATACTGTTGTTTCGGTATCTGTACATTAAATCTTTGCTGCTTTTGTCTTACTTTTGGTTCCGGATTTGATTGATTATGTATTGGTTGATCTATTGCTTGTGGTACTTCTGTCTCAACTGCAGCAACACCTGGTCGCCAGATTTTCCAAAATACAAATACGGCTACAATGACAGCAACTGTTAAGATACTGCTTGTTAGCAGTACGGCTGGATTTCTATACATGTCGTAAAGCTTCCAAATGAGAGCTATGGCTAATAATGAGCCCATGATTAGATATACTTTCGTTCTAGAAGTCAATGGCGGTAGCTTCTTTTTCCCTTTTTTCTTCGTCATACTTTGACTGCCAGCAACAATTGGCTCAGAACGCGTCTGCTCTGCTGCGTTTTGATTTTCCGTAAAGCTTCCTTCCATCTGGTTACCATTCAGATAATCATGATTCGAATACATTTGGTTGACATTAGAACGAAGTGAAATCAACTCTAATAATAATGTTTTTAACCCACTTAAACTAAAGGATGCATTTTTAATGTAGTTCAAAATACTTTTAAATTCATTTCCTTGTAGACCTTCAATTTCACCAGCGACGTCCGTTAATAGTTTTTTCATATCTTCTATTACACTAGTATTTTTATCAAGGTCAATAACTGGTAAATAGGTTAAATATACATCGCTCGCATTTTGCCCGATAAATAGAAATTCCATCTGTAAGATATAATTTTTCTGATCAAGCATATAGGAACTGGCTTCCTCAAGTGTATTGATAAGAGAAAGAAATAACTGATAATAATCATTCATTGATGCTTTATTATCACGAAAGTAGGAAATTAGCTTCTGTTTTGAATTTATATCATAATGGAGCTTTGTAACCAGGTCAATATGCTCCAATGACATTGGCAGCATATGTGGTATTCGATTAGACTGAATCATCTTCAATTGAACCGCATTTAAATCATCTGCCGTTAATTTTTTGTTGTCTTTTTTGGAAAATACGATTGATTGACCATTCTCTGTCGAATAATCATATTCCAGATTGTAAATTGTTCCCATTCTTTTTCCTCCTACATGATTATGTACTATTTAAATAAATAGTTGATTGTTTTCCAGCTAGCCTTAAATACCATTCTTAATCTTTAATAGACACAACTATTATTGCTGTGCATCAGCATTCTTAAAAGGAAAACAAGTTGCTTTTGTGACTTTATATTCATACAGCTTCCTAAAATCTCGATTTAATATGAAAATGAGGTGTTGGAAAAATGCGTTTGTTCATTTTTTCATGCATCAAATAATTGGATATATGTAAGTGATAACAACTGCTGGAACTACTGCATACATAAATGGAAATCTTGTAGCCTTGTTTTTTTTATAATCCTCTAATTTACGATAGTCTTTCATATATAATGAATCTCTTAAATAAAAAAACGCATCAATCATTTTTTTCATAAATGTTTTCGTTAATAATAAAATTAGTGCACTAAGTATTCCAGCAAAAACGATTGAAAGAACCATCATATTAACCACCATATCGAAGCCTACCAAAGAACCAATTGCTCCAAATAACTTAACATCCCCAGCTCCAATAGCTTTAAAGGTGTACAAAATCAGGAAAATCCCGCCAGCAGTTAATAACCCAAGAAGAGAAAATAAAAGACCGCCAAAACCATCTGTAATGAAATGATAAATTATCCCGACAACTATCCCGCCGGCAGTTAGCCAGTTCGGTAGTTTTTGATTTTTAATATCGGAAATGAAAGCAATTATTAAAAATAGAAAAAGTATATAATCATGAACCCCGAGCATCTGACTCTCCCTTTCTCGTAACTAGAAACTTCCTTTACATACAAAAAATGAAATTAAGAATACTTAAATGAATAGAAAGGTATAAGTTAATATAACCCCTGGAAGGACTGCATACATAAAAGGGAAAGAAATAATTTTCGATTCTTTATCAATAATGGCAAATTGTTTATCCCATTTTCTATTTAAAAAAAGGATTCCTTTATTATACAAAATATACAGCTTCGTTCTAGTAATTATTAATAGAAGTATACCAATTACCCCTCCACAAACAATGGAATACATAAGGATATATAATACGATTTGAATCCCTACAAATCCACCTATTGCTGCAAATAGCTTCACATCACCTGCACCAATTGCTTTAAAACCATAAAGTACCAGGCATACCACAGTTGCAACGATCAAACCAAAAACAGAAAACAGGAATCCATCAATACCATTTGTAATAAGATGCAAGATAAATGCTAGCAACATCCCACCTGCTGTTAACCAATTTGGTATTTTTTGGATTCGGATATCCCATAAAAATGCAATTATGATAAATAAAAAGAGGAAATAATCATTCATTTGCAACATGTGTTCACCTTACCTACGTATTATTCTTCTTCAAATTAGTATCCGCCAACCCAAAGACGTTCATATGCCTGCTTTTTAATTGTTATCGTCCTATCAACAAATGGTACAGTTAAATCTAAGTCGTAAGTTGCCGTAATGCCAATGTACGAGTCAGCACCACCATTGATCGATCCTGGTAATTCAACTTCAACATTTATATTAGATCCCGTGGCGGAATTGGAATTCATATTATCTGCAAATTTCTCCTGAACGATTGGAGTTACAACTGACGCTCCAAGTTGGTCTATATAATTTGAACTTGAAGGATCAAAATCCAAAAGCTCTTTTAACGATTTGCCAACTAATTTTTCAACGTCCTCCAAACTAATAATATTGGTACTAATACCAGACAGTTTATCGCTTGCAAGATTCTCGACTTGATCTGATAGAATCGTTGCCGGATAGGCATGTGTTGAAATGATTTGTGCTGTTTCAGATACAGACTTGTTCAGTGCAATTTCTGCTACAGAGATACGGATGATAGAAGCCATAAAAACTATAAATAACATAAAGAACGGTAAAACTAGCGCAGCTTCCAGTGTAATACTTCCATTTTCACTTTTTAATCGCATTCTGCATCCTCCAAACAGACTTATAAACCAGAACTATTCTTACTATTATAAGAATAGCCCCAGTATGTTCGTCTATATTTCCATGTTATTTAGCTTCGTCTTGTGTAAATTCAAATGCTACTACATTGGATAGACCAGAAAAATTTCTTCCGGTATTTAACACATACAAGTCATTAACTGGAAGATCATACAATAAAACTCCAGTATGTGACTCACCGGGGGCTATTTCTGGCCACTCTTCTGCAACACCATCCATATTAAACCATCCAAATCCAGTTGATTCCCTGTCTGTAGATAGGAATGTATTACCTAATGCATCTGCACCAGGAATCGGTTCATTCGTCAGGTTTTTAACAGTCACGTCTACAAGTACATAATTCCCTTCTCGTGATGGATCATTAGCAACTTCATCTTTTATTTCCACTGAATTTAACGTAATCTCAAATTCGCCAAAGTTGCTGCCGATATGTCCAGTATCGCCAATACCTAAACCTTCTTGATTCTCAGGATACTCCCCGTTGTTTTCTGATGCTGATTCATTTGAATCATCTTCCTGATTATTTTCTTCACCTTCAGAAGTATCTTCATCTTCATTCTCGGTAGCCTCATCCTCAGGTGTTTCTGATGTCTCTTCTTCCGTAACTGGAGTGTCCTCCACTTCTTCATCTTGTTCATCATTATTACAAGCAACGAGCAAGCTTGATAATAATGCAATAGAAAACAGACCCATAAACAGTTTTTTCATTTCATATTCCTCCTGTCATACTTAGTAAGAGTAGTTTGTTTCCGTATCGATATAGTATCTGCCATTTCTTACCTGACCTTCTAATATATTTGTACTTCCAAGCATATCAATGATTCCTGGAAGAAACCACAAATCAATCGAAGCTTCTGCATTTGCTGTGGCATAGATGGGTGCATTTTCTAAATCATCAGATGATTTCTGATCAATGACAGACTGAATTCGAGTGATACGTTCATCATCCGGATCTGGATGCAGAAACAAGAAAAGCCTTAAATAAAATTTGTAATCTGTTGAGAATGATCTAACTCCCCTAATTTTCAATAATGGAACTTCCTCACCTTTAGTCAACTTTGTAATATCATTTACTGTCTCGGTAAAAGACCAACCTACTGCGGCCAAAAATTTTGGTAACGGAAGTACTACTGCTTGCACTTGCGGTTGTGAAAATGATGAAATAAAATTAAACGCAAATCTTGTTGCTGATAATTCCAATAATGCATTTGCATAATTTATTCCCGGTGCATGATGACCATATAAAATATATTCCACTTCTCTATTTATAAATAGAAAATTTTCCGGATAACTGCCAGGTTCCATTATACCTAAACTGTCATCTGCTTCAAATCTCGTAAGAATATACTCATTTATATATGCTTTGTTTCTAATTTCAGTGGATAGGTCCCCAAGACTCTTAAATAAATTTGATACGATATCAAATGCATCTGATGCACTATCTTCAGGATCCTCCAAGTCAAGGTTTCCCGGGTTGTTCAACGAAGCATTGCCATATGTTTGAACTAATGATTCTAGTTCAGTATAGACTGGGAAATCCTGCGTAAAAGCAATTCCTTTTTGAAAGATGTCTTTTATTTTTTCAAGTTCTCTCAATGCATCCGAAAGACCACTGTTATCTTCTCCACCATCAACTCCAGTGTCTGTTTCCTCATAATTATTATCAATATATTTTCTGGCCTCATCTGTATCATTCAGTGCTGTATTAAACTTACTGATAATATTATTGAATGGTGGACGAAATGCTGTTAAATCAAATTCAAGTATCTCAGATAATGTATCAATTTGATATTTTACATATGGCAAAAGCCTTGTCGATGCTCCTGGTTGACCGCCATCATCAACACTATCCAAAGCCTCTTCAATATTAGAACGGGCTGTTGTGAAAAAAGAGCTATCCAAAACATAATCGTTTATCATATCCGTTAATTCACTTATTTCATTTTGAACATCTGACATGGAGCTATCACTACATTGACTATCGGAAAGGTCTCCATATTTTCCTTCAACTTCTTCCCTTGTATCATCAATTTTTTTCTGAATAGCTTCATTAATTTCCTTTGCATTGTTCAAATCAACAATTGCAGCTTCTAATTCGGTTTTATTTGTATTTGCATTATCCCGAATATCTTTCAATAAATTCCTGAGGTCATCTTCAAACTCTGAATCTTCATCTTCAATGTATGTTGGAAAATGATCTATCGCATTACCAAGATTATTTAGGTTAGGATATGTAGATGCATTTGTACCATTAACCTTATTATCAACTGAATCTAATTGATTATAGGCATTCTTCATATGGTTAATTGCTTTTTCCATTTCTGCATCTCTATCTTTAACTAAATCGTTAACATCTTTGGAAATATCAACATATATTTCTGCTTCCAGCATGGTACAGGAATAAGGCAGGATACCATCTAGTATAACTTTCCCAAACTCTATCGGTGCAGTGTATTTCATATCCTCTAATATCTGGTGTTTAACAATTTCCTTATTAGAAAAAGTACGCCCAGAATCAGGTGCGAAGCTAGTACTCTCCATTTTCGTATCTACAAATCTGAAATAGCTACCTTCTTCTACTTGTAAATTATTTTCAAATACCTTCTCAAATATCTCTCCTGGATCTTCAGCATTTTCATTTATGATAAACAATCCTTTATTCTGTACGTCCTTATTGTAGGAAGAGAATGCAGAACGAATTGCGCTTTTAGAAGCCTGCTCCACCTGATTCTCAGCCACCATTATTCGAACAAAATCTATTAATACTGCATTAAATAAGAATAGTAAGAGGGTAACTATAATAACATAAATAGAAACAGCTCCATTTTCATTCACTATAAAGTGCCGAAATGCTGTTTTAAATCTTTTCTTCAAAATTACCCTCCTTTAATTTCCAGATATAAATTTTGTTATATACCCGGAGTAATCTGCTATTGATTTTACAGCATACATAACCAAGTCTGTTGTTCGAATAAATTCAGCAGGTTCTGTAACTACATGA
Source organism: Oceanobacillus sp. FSL W7-1304 (assembly GCF_037969805.1). NCBI lineage: Bacteria > Bacillati > Bacillota > Bacilli > Caryophanales > Bacillaceae > Oceanobacillus > Oceanobacillus sp. FSL W7-1304. The sequence continues at coordinate 655,616 of NZ_CP150211.1, forward strand.
CTGGCCTCTGCCTCAATTTCATTTATACCAAACAAGCTGCTTAATGAGGAAGGCAAATTCAAGGGACTTCTTAATTTAACAACGATTTCACTACCTGCTAACCCATTGTTGTATTGCACTTCACCAGTGGCTCCGGGTGGCAGGATATCCGTTGTAGCTCTTCCCAGCTTCTGCTGTGGTAAACTGCCACCACCGCCAGAACCAATTTGTACGGTTGCATTTCCTCTGGAGAATATATCAATTCCAAACTGAGATAGGTACTGATCACTTGTTAATCTCCAGTAGAGACCATCTCCACCAGGGAAAGTAGTATATTTATCAAATTCCCCAGTATCAATATCTTTATCACTGTTATCCCAAACAAATGCCAGTCGTTCTGCTACTGTATTTGCACTGTAGTGGAGAACGGATTGCTGATAGATTACCAGTGCAAAAAAGATAAAACTTAAGGTTAAAAGTAATAATATCGGGAATATTACTGATGCTTCGATCGTAAATGCCCCATGCTCATCCTTTTTAATTCTTTTTAAATATTTTTTCATGAATTGCATAATTTAAGTCCCCTCAAAAGGTTACTCCTGCTGGAATTCACCAATATTCTTATCACCGAAATTCAATAAATCCTCAATCCAAACCATAATTCGATCTCTAAATAGTAATGCAATTACGACAATAACAGCTATAATCAACATAATTTCCAATGTCTGTAAGCCTTCCTCATCATTCCAAAAGTTCTTAATCGATTCTTTAATCATATTCATTTTTCTTCCTCCTAAAATTCTTTTGTTTTATATTTTGTAACCTGTACTTACAAGATGGTAAGTGCAGGAAAACCAACAATAATCATAACCGCTACAAAAATGAGTATAAGCGGGAATACGAGCTTAGATGACGCCTCTTCCCCTTTTGTCTTGGAAATGGACTTTCGCTTCTCCCATAACTCATGAGACAATTCACGTAATGCAAGAATTAAATCATTACCACCCTTACGATAATTTAATAAAATTGTTGTAGTAAAAATCGAGATTTCTTGTACACCACATTTTTTACTTAAATCATTCAATACTTGATGAAAAGGTTCATTACTCACCATTTTATTAACTGTTTCAGTTAATTCTTTAATTAGTGGAGAATTCGGGTCATTTGTTTGCGTAACACATCGGATTAATGCTTGCTGCACTGTTTCCCCGGCATTCACTAACAAAATAATTTTATTCACTACTTCTGGGAGCTCCGTAAGAATTTTTTCCTTCCGTTCCTTTTCTTGACTCGAGAGCTTGCTAATCATTGCATATGGAATTAGAACAGTGAATAAAATCCCAACGATAAAGATCGTCACATCACCTTCAGATAATAACGTAAATAAAAATGTTCCTAATAAACATACAAGTGACGTTGAAATTAGTTGTGCCACATACATTCTCGTATGCTGCAACGCTGTTCTGTTGCCATATAAACTAATCATTTTTTGTTGTATTTTTGCAATTTGACTGTATAGCCGCTCCATAATCTTTAAATTATCAATAATAAATAATGATACAGGAGCCATAAACATTAGCGGATAGTCGTTTTTAAAGTCCTCAACAACTACATCATATTGCTTCCCAACTTTAACGGAAATTCCAAAATATATAAAAATTATCACTAAGGTCAATATGCCATAGACCATCATACTTCATCACACCTTAATATCCATAATTCGTTGCCCAAACCAATAGGAAAAAATAAGGATCCCCAAACAAACTGTCATAATCAGCGGACCGCCCGAACTCCAATCATACATTGGAGCTAAGTAATCCTCTGCACTGTATTTCAATAATAAAATCATTCCTACCGGTGCAACACTTAAAATTCGTGATTCGAATTTCTTGGATGCAATCATGACGGCAACTTCTTGCTGAATATCAATTTTTTCACTAATAATATCTGACGTTCTTCGAATAACTTCTACGAGGTTCCCGCCAGACCGCTTACACGTAATGAAAACATCCGCAAAATTTTGAATATCTTCAATATCGGAACGGATACTGAAATCTAAAATTGCATTCTCGATTGTCTCTCCATTTTCAATTCGTCGATTAATAATCTCGAACTCCTGAATAATTTCTGTTTTTGGATCTGGATATAGAAGATATAGATCTGACACAACTTCTTTGAAGCTATTCTCGATTGACCTACCTGCTGCAAGCGATGAGGACAGCGAGGCAATTGCTTCCTTAAATTGTAATTTTAATTTTTCCTTGCGTTTTTCTAAGAGTGTTTTCTTCTGGATTTTCGGATAAAACAATCCAGCAGCCCCAAAGATAATCGCAGCTATAAAGCTTTCATAAAATAAATAACCGATAAATGCGAAAAATATGATTGCAAGAGCTGCATAAAAGATATACTCTCTCATCAAGAGGTGATACTCCGCGTAATCGACAAGATGTGACTCGATTTGCTTATCTGATCGATGACGCATCCGTTCCATAAAATGCTTCTTTTTTAGTTGTTCCAGCTCTGTATTTTTGGCAACTTCATCCGCCAGTTCCGTTTGGTTTTCCTCTCGTTTCTTTCTTTTTGATACAGCGATAATATACCCTGCTACTAAAGCAACCAATAGGATAACTAAAATAATATCCGCCATAGCATCACCCGCTTACCTTTTCATGATCTACTTCGATACCTGCAAGATTCGCTTTTGACTGGTTAACCAGATTATTACCTGTAGAAACGAGTTTTCCGATTACTTCACCATTCTCTTTTTCTCCTTCTTCCACGAATTCATAAAGTGGATTTAAAACGACTTCACCATTTTCAACACCAAGCACTTCACTTATCGCGACAATTTTCCTTGAATTATCTCGCAAGCGCATTAAGTGAATCATAATATCAATCGCTGAAGAAATTTGCTTACGAATAACTTCCACTGGTAGGGTTGCACCATTCAGCACCATTGTTTCAAGTCTGCTCAGCATATCTTTTACAGAGTTAGCATGACCAGTGGAAAGCGAACCATCATGACCAGTGTTCATCGCCTGCAGCATATCAAGTGCTTCGGCACCACGTACTTCCCCGACGATGATTCGATCTGGCCGCATACGCAAGGAAGATTTGATTAAATCACGAATTGTAATTTCTCCCTTTCCTTCTGTATTTGCATTTCGTGTTTCCAAACTAACAAGATTCGGAACATTTTTAATTTGAAGCTCAGCAGAATCCTCAATCGTAATGATTCGTTCGTGTTGCGGAATAAAATTTGAAAGTACGTTTAAAAATGTTGTTTTTCCTGAACCCGTACCTCCACCAATAAAAATATTATACTTCGAGATGACAAGTTTCCTTAAGAATTCAGCTGCTTCTTCGGAAATCGAATCATATTTGATTAAATCCTCAATGAGCAGCGGTTTATCAGGAAATTTCCGAATCGTCATTACTGGGCCTTTTAAGGCGATCGGTGGAAGAACCACATTTACCCTAGATCCGTCTTGTAATCTGGCATCAACAATTGGTGAAGATTCATTAACCACACGATCCACTTTCGATACAATAGATTGAATGATATCCTCTAATTTTTGCTCACTTTCAAACTGAATATCTACCTTTGTCGTTGAACCAAATCGTTCGATAAAAATCTCTTTATGATTATTAATCATAATCTCTGTAATTGTCTTATCATCAATTAATGGCTGTAGAACGTCATAACCACGAAATGAGTTATAGACTCGCTCAACGAGATATTTAATCTCCGTAGACTTCAAATGTTGCTCCTTCGCATAGTCAAATACTGCAGCCTCTACATATTCCTTTAATTCATCATTCGTAATCGAGTGCATTAAATCTAAGGTTTCTCTAAGCTGCCGAATGAGATTCTTCACAATTTGTTCCTCAACCAATGGTAGAAACCCCCTCCAGTTCGACTATAATCTTATCGTGAATAATGGATTGAAGCTCTTGATTAAATTGTTCATTTCCTAATATTTCAGAGCTGGATTGCATGTTGATCCAGTTTTCTATAAATGGCAGGTAGCCATCTACGGATATCCCATACTCCCCCATCGTACCTACCATCGATCCAGTATACTTATTTAAAAGAACTGTTAGCTTATCTTTAACGATGTTTTCTTTACCCATCAACTTTAGTTCTTCCTCAAAAAACGACTTTGTTTTTAATAAACTTTGCACATCGTTTGCAATTGGCCAGATGATCTGGTCGCATTCTTTGATAGCTGCGATGTTTCTTTCGTGCAAGGAACTATCAAGATCGACAACAATATAATCATAAGCACCTGTTTCAACAATTCCATTAATTAATCGCTTTACATCAGCCTCATTGAATTCAAGCAACTCATCGGCACTGATCTCAATGTCGAAATAATCAACCATTGAATATGCGTCGTACTTTTTCAACGCTTCAATTTTAGACAAAAGCTGAGGTGATTCTGCTTTTACATAATAAAATATTTGCAATGACGGATTATCTTCAGCAGATGTAAAATATAGTCTTGTAGTATTTAATAGCTCAAGATTTAAATAAAATACTTTCGCATGATTAAGTGCCAACTGCTTACTTAAGTTTGTAGCAATTGCCGTCTTACCGCATCCTCCTATTGGAGAATAAACTGTTATTACTTTCGTTTTCTTGCTTCTTGCCAGCAGCTTACCTGCTGATTGATTTCGCTCATAATAGATTGCAAGGATACTGGAAATAAGTTGATTTAACCGCTGGTATCGAAACACAGCTTCCATCGATTCTCTCCTTGTCGATAGCTGATCATCCTCGAGTAGAATAATGCATGTTTCAGGAGCTATATTTAGCATTCGATCATATAGCTCTGGGCTAATTAACATAATGTCGATTATGTCTCCTCGTTTTAAATAGGATTCCAGTTTACCTTGTTCAGAAAAATATGTAACGATAAATCGTGACGCTTCCTCTGATATGCGCAAAAAGGCTGATAATGATTCCATATAGCTACTATTATGGTCTGCCACGACAATTCGTATTTTTTTCAATTCATTCACCACCATATTAATTATGCCTTCACTTTTTACTCACATAATATTACTAAATCTGTCACATAATTTTAAGGGGTTTTACCAAAAACAGTTATATAGTCCTGGTTTAGTTCGGGAATTATCTTGAATTTAAGATAAGGATATAGTTTTAATTTAAGATATTTGGATAAATACATATGATATATCGACAATTTCGATTTAACGTTCGTCTTCTAGTCTCTTTTTGAAAGAATCATTAAAAAATAGAATGCTTTATTTTATTTTCAAAAAATTATTCATATTTCCGATTGGGAAAATAAGGAATTGTATAATCGCATTGACATAGATCAATATAACTAGATGGAGATAATTAGCTGACTTTTTTCGGGAATGTAATGTAAATGTAATAATAATGAAATGTTTGTTAACGTTTTCCATCTTTCAAAAAATCGCTTTTTGATAGTACTTTATAAATAAATATGTGTATATTACGAACTAAAGTTTGAGTTCGACTAATATTAAATATACTAATATCTATTGAAATAAACAGTCTATAAGTAGCATCCTATTTCGTTCGTCTTATGATAATATGAAAATACTTACATAGATTAAAGGGAGGAACTATTTTTATGAAGTGTCCGAATTGTGGCCACAATCTTTCTGGCGTAAAGAAATTTTGTCCGGAATGCGGGTCTAACGTTTCAGAACAAAAAGCACCGAGAAATAAGAAAATATTTCTAGTCATAGGAGCTATTGTAGGAGTATTATTCATTGCAGTCATCAGTTTATATGTAGTTGGAAACAAGTCTTTTGGTACAGAACAAAGCATATCTGCTTTCGAAGATGCAGTTGCTAACGAAGATACAGCAAAACTTAAGTCCTTACTCGTTCCAGCTGTTGAATCATTTGAAATAACCGATGAGAATACAAGTGCATTTATCAATTATCTTAATTCTAATCCCGAATCACTAGATGAGCTTATTTCCAAGTTTCATAGTCAAGCAGAATTTATCAACCAAACCGATGGAAATAATGGCACTGCATACATGGATGATGTTTATGCGACTTTAAATCTTATCCATGATGGGAAGGCCTGGGCATTATTTGACGATTACAAGTTTGAAGTTATTCCTGCTATGATTACCCTAGCAGCAGAAAATGAAAACATTACATTATCCATAAATGAAGAAGAGGTTGCTACTACAACAGAGGAAACTTTTGAAGAAAGCTTCGGTCCATTTATGCCTGGAGTCTATTCTGTGCAAGCTTTATTTGATAATACATATGTAACGGCAGAGCAACATGATGATCTTGAACTTTTTAATAATCGTCAGCAAGCAGGGTTCCATGAATTTGAACTTCCGCTTGCACCGATTACTGTCCATGCACTTGAGGACGATTTTACGTTATATATTAACGATAAAGAAACTGACATAACGATTTCGGAAGGCGAACAATCAATTGGTACCTTTCCAAATGACAATTCTGTTTCCTTGGATATTAGAAAAGATTATCCATGGGGAGTTGTAAAGAGTGAAGAGATAACAATTGATAGTGACCACGTGAATTTTAACAAACTACATGCACTAAATGACGAAGCCCTCCATGCGTTAATGGAACAATTGAATGAAACGATCGCACAGTATCAAATAGCACTTTCTGAAAGAGATGCATCACTACTAAAAGATGGTATTACTGAGAATTTCAAAGAAAAATTAGAAGATCAAATTACTGACGTCGAGAAGGAAGATCCAGATTATACCGGAAAGCTAGTTCACACTACTTATGATCTATCAAAAGTAAGTGATCCGAAATTTGACGAAAACAAGGATGCTTATACGCTTGAATTTTATGTACACCATGTGTTTCATGAACCAAACAGTAACCTAGGATGGCTATTACGGGATAGGGATGAGGATCAGTACACGAGATCGAGAAAACTAACAGTCATTTATGACGAAAATGCAGGAGAATGGAAGCTTGATTCCAATGTAAATGAATACTTCATTATTGTTGATTCTGAAGCTGAGGAATTTGAGATTGCGGAGTAAATGATTTTAATAAGGGTGACAGATGTACGTTCCAAATATACATCTGTCACCTCTTCTTTTATTCCTGCTGAATTGGCATTTAAACTAAAAATGCCGGATAATAATGTTTTATAAACTCCCCAATTCATTTTTATCTTTATGAAAAGCGTATCGACTTCAATATGCCCACTTCCCCACGTTGAGTCAACACACCATTTTTTTTCTTCATCGTGTTGTCAGAACATAGTTCCCTGTGGAATAGGATTGTTTCTCTTTTCTGAGGTAGTCATTTACGGTACTCCTCTACTACTTGAATAATACGGTCAATTGCATCAGTTGCGACCTGATGATTTTGTGAGAAATTTATGCGAAAGCTATCTTTAAACTTTGGTCCAAATTCAGTACCCGGCGTTACTGTAACAGCTGCTTGAACGCGAAGTACCTTTACGAAATCATATATAGAAATAGTTAATTCGGGGAACTGTGGAAATAGATAACTCCCTGCCTCTGTAGCTCTTACCTTAAAGCCTTGCGCATTCCAGAACTTTTTAACCAAATCATCCCGAATTGCCTGGTGTTGTGCAATCCTTTTTTCCATCCATCCTTTCGGTTCAGAAAACCAAGATTTCAATACGGCTTGGTTATAGCCGCCAGCACGCAGGGACACGATAGCCTGTAGTTTCTCCATACGATCGATGATTTTGGCAGACCCAAATGCTACTCCAAGCCTATACCCACTTAACGACTCAGTTTTTGATGGACCCATAATCGTGATTATATTTTCGGGATTTAAGATATTCTGTGCACAAAGATGTGTATACGCACGTCCATCAAAAATTTGACGGGAATACAGCTCATCAACGATAACTGCTACCCCATAGTTTTGAGCCAGTTCTGCAATCTCATAAATTTCTTCCTGTGAATAAATGACGCCTGTAGGATTATTAGGATTAGAGAATAAAAAGAGTCTAACACCAGCTCGGAAAGCATCCTCTAACTGCGTTAAGTTCAAACCTGCTGAATTGTCATTATCGAAATAGTCCATATGGACAGGGACAACCTCACCATCAAAAAATTCGACTAGTTTTCGGTTAGCAAAATAGTCTGGTTCTACAATTGCAACTTTATCCCCTCTTGAAATAGAAGCTCCCATAGCTAGAAAAAGTGCACCTTGCGTGCCTGGCGTAATAATAAGATTCTGCTCTGCATTAATCGTTGTACCCGCAAAAATCGAAAGCTTTTCTGCTGCATCCTCACGAATATTTTTACTTCCACGATACTCCGTGTAGGCCTGTTTCCCACCAGAATTTACACCTTCAATAAAAACGTCCAATGATCCTGGTATTGGCTCGAAAGCATCAACATCACCATGTGAAAAATCAACAGATGACCCAAGCATTCTCTTCTTGTGAATATCAACCTCAACGGTATTCTGTCGTACTTCTTGTCCTGGCGCATATTCAGCACCTAGTTTTAAAAACTTTTCTTCTAATAAGCTCATACGTATTCCCTCCCTCTCTTTGTCATTCCATACCACTTTGCATAATCCTTGATTATTCTCTATAGTTATAATAGTAGCTCTTTAAGGATTACAACTCCAATACGAAAACATTTATAATGATATATCCTTTTCTCTATATGCCAAATAAAATGGTACATAAAAAGTGAATGTACATACTTCTTTTTAAAAATAGTATAAAAGGGAAATTTTTAAAGTACGTCTATAATAAAGGGGATTCCAGGACTCTAATGCTCAAAAATATGGATTATGTATATGAAGTATATTTGAATAGAAGTTTCTCAAAAGCAGCAGAAAAGCTTTATATTTCACAGCCAGCACTTAGTGCGACAATTAAGAAGGTAGAGGCAGAAATTGGTCTTCCTATTTTTGATAGGAGTAGTAATCCAATCCAACTAACACCAGCAGGAAGATATTATATTGAATCAATCGAGTACATCATGCATCTAGAAAAAGAAATGCGATCCTATTTTAATAGCTTAGCGGATCATAAACAGACGTCTATCAATGTTGGGGGAGCTTCCTTCTTCTGCACTTATATTTTACCAACAGTCGTTCAGGAATTTAAACTTAAATATCCAGATTATATGGTGCATCTCCTCGAGGCTAATGCAGATGATTTAATGAAAGATCTGCGTTCAGGCACTGTTGATATTGTGATTGATGTTGAAATGAAAGGAGATCCTAAAGTATTCGATTCTTATGCTTGGGAAAGAGAAAATATTATACTTGCAGTTCCTTCCTATTATAAAATAAACAATGCCTTGGAAAAATATCGTCTAACTTTCAAAGATGTTGTAAATGGGCAATATTTGAGTGAGAAATATCCGAAAGTCAATCTAAAGGCATTTGAAAAGGAAAATTTCCTATTGCTAAAAAAGGGAAACGATATGTATCAGAGAAGTTTGAAGATGTGTAAAAAGGCAGGTTTCACACCCAGTGTAACCATGTATCTAGATCAGATGCTTACTTCCTATTATATTGCTTGTAATGGAAAAGGGATTGCTTTTGTACGTGCTGGAGTTACCCATTACGTAGAGGCAACCGATAAATTATTTTTCTATAAAATTAATGATATAAACGCTTATCAAAATATTATGTTGTATTATAAAAAGCCCCAACTACTTTCAAAAGCCGGTATGGATTTTATTACATTTTTAAATAAGAGGAGTTTGTCTTCCTTTAAATCAGAATAAACGCTCACTCCAAGATGAGCGTTCAAAAATTTGTTCTATTTCTCTTTCATATGATACTTTTTATATTTCTTTCAACGATTTTTTGTGTAACTTCTAGGAATTCTTCAATTTCCTCTACAGTGTTACAGTGTAAAGGCGATATCCTAATTGCACCTTCCATTCCAAATGATTGCAACATTCTTTTGGAATAAATGCTTGATGCTACACGATCATAGACAATAATGTTTTCAGCTCCATATTGATTAACCGCTTCATGATAGTCAAAAGACTCTATACGAATAGCAACGATAAAATCCCTTTTGGACAAATCTTCATAGTCAAGATAGACGGTGATGCCCGGGATATTTCTTAACCCTTTTGCTTTATCTGTTCCATCCAGCATAACTTCAAGAAGAGATCGTTCATGTAAAGCAATCCGATTCATTCCTTCTACAAACATTTTTCTTCTATCATGCTCATCGGAAAATTTACTTCCTATCCAGCAAACATAATTTACAACCTCACTGATGGAAGCAAAATGTCCAGGTGTTGAACTGCCAAGTTGTAAATCACTGTGATCCTTTCCAAACAGGCGGTGATGTAGAAGTTTTGCAGCTCTTTCAGAAAGATAAGCAATCCCGCTTCCCCTCACTCCGAAAAATTTATACGGTGCTATATTCATCGCATCTACAGGGGTTTTTTCGATATCAATTAAACCATGTGGGGCATGCTGCACAGCATCAATAATAATATATAAATCTGGTTTTATTCTTCTCGCTTCTTTTACAATTGTCTCAATATCTAAAATGGCGCCTGAAATATTCGATGCATAAATAACACTCAAAAAACAAGTGTCGCTGTCAATAAGTTTCGTTATTTCATCTACATCCACTCCTCCTGTTACAGGGTTAGTGTTAGCAACACGAAATTCCTTTCCTAACTTATTTGCATAAAACTTGGCTGCATCAAATGCAGATGGATGCTCTAATGCGGTAGTAACAATATTTGATCCCTCAATATTCTCAGCAATCACACCAGTAATTTCAAACATAGCCTGGGAAGCAGTTAGGTAAGTTGCAATGCTCCCTTCTTTCGCATTAAATATTGTTCGCGTATCATTTATTCCCTGTTGTTCAATTTCAAATAAAAATTTTGCTGTTTCATGGTCACGTCCGGGATGATCTGGAATCAAATCGAACTGCGCAAATTTTTCATTGGCGCTTTTCAGTCGAAAGGATCCTCCTGCGTTGTCAAGAAACAGTCGCTTCTTCTGTGTATGGGGATCAATATCAACAAATGCAAACTTATCTCTGATTTGACTTAGTAAATCATTACTAAACAATGTTTCAGTCGTCAGCTTAACCAATTAGTAGCACCTCCATTATTTTCTAATAGGTCTTACAATAATAGTAATACTTCTAAATTGGTAACTCCAATACGAAAAAGTTTATAATGATATACATTTTTCTCTATGATTATCTAATAAAGATCGAATGTGTTAGGATTAAAAATACATAATATGTTGTTACGGGGAATAAAAAGTTGGGTATACCTATAAAAAATAGTGGCTACCATGTCCATTTAAACATAGTATCCACTACTCATTGTAAGATTGATTTATAAATTACTACTCCACTTTCGTAATTTTAACTTGAATATCGCCACCAGGGGTTGCTACTGCTACCTCTGTCCCAATTTCATGACCTAATAAGCTTTTTGCCATTGGAGAATCATTGGAAATTTTTCCTTCAAATGGATCCGCTTCTGCACTTCCAACGATTGTATAGGTTTCTTCATCTCCATCAGGTAATTCCATAAAAGTTACAGTTTTACCTAAAGAAACAACATCTGGATTATCATTATCATTTTCAATGATGACTGCATTGCGAATCATTTTTTCCACTTGTGTAATACGTTGTTCAACAAATGCTTGGTCATCTTTTGCCGCATCATACTCGGAGTTCTCAGATAGATCGCCAAAGTCTCGTGCAACTTTAATTCGTTCCACAACCTCTTGACGTCGATCTGTTTTCAAATAATGTAATTCCTTCTCTAATTTTTCTTTCCCCTCTTGTGTCATATAATAACTTTTCTCTACAACCATTCAAAACACTCCTTCTTTTCACTATACAAATAAAAATAAGCGTTAAAGCTTATGCTGACGATAAAAAAAATATACTAAAGATTACTATGGCAGATTTGTAACCGTTTTTCAATCTTTTTGTTTTAGTGGTCGTTCAAAAAGTCCGGTGAAAATGACACTTCGAGAACAGATGACCTTCAACTAACTTCCGACACGTCCTGTGTCAACGTCGAAGTCACCACATGCTATAGAAGCTCGTTGGCTTACTTTTCCACTCTTTGGAAAAGAAAATCACTTTTCCTGCGTGTAAAATCGCCCGCTCCAAGCTACGCCGCCTCGAACTGCTCGGTCCTTTCCATCCTTCTTTTTGAACCTACACTTTATTTTTTTGCTAAGATTGTTTCGATTTTAGAAGCCATTATATCAATCGCTACATGGTTTTGTCCACCTTCAGGAATTATAATATCTGCATATCGCTTCGAAGGCTCGATAAATTGTAAATGAGCAGGTCGTACACTATTAATATACTGGTCAATAACGGAATCTAATGAGCGACCTCTTTCCTTAATATCCCTTAATAACCTGCGAATAATACGAAGATCGGCATCTGTATCAACAAATACTTTAATATCCATTAAATCAACTAGCCGTGGATCTTCAAGTATTAAAATTCCTTCAACAATAATTACTTCTTTCGGTTTTACATGTATTACTTCATCTGATCGTGTATGAATTTTATAATCATAAACAGGCTTTTCGATAGGTTTATGATTCATTAAATCACGTAAATGGTCAATTAGCAAATCATTATCAAACGCTAATGGATGGTCATAATTCGTGTTTAACCTTTCCTCCAATGGAAGATGACTTTGATCTTTATAATAATAATCTTGTTCTACAACAAGAATGGTTTTATCTGTAAAGCGTTGACAGATGGAGCGTGTTACAGATGTTTTACCACTGCCACTTCCACCGGCTACACCGATAACTACTGGCTTGTCCCGCACGAAAAAGCACCTCTCCTTATTTCATTTTATAACTTACTGCTACTCCATCTCCTATTGGCAAAATCGTTGTTTTGAAGTCGGGATGATTCGTTAGCATCTCATTGTAATTTCTTATTTTATCTACCATCTTCTGATAACGCTTCGGAACATCAAGAGGGTTCGCGACGAATCCTCGGAATAACACGTTATCCGAAATGATAATGCCATTTGGATTTAACATTGGGTTAGCAAGTTCAAAGAAACGCTCATATTGACCCTTTGCCGCATCAATAAAAATCAAGTCAAACCGTTTTCCATGTTCAGCTAGTTCTACAAGTATGTCTAGAGCATCCCCTTGTATTACCTCGATGTGCTCTTGTTTACCTAATGCTTCAATGTTTTTTACTGCTTGAAGATAGCGTTGTTCGTCTTTTTCAATTGTTATAATGAAAGCATTCGAACTCGCTGCTTGCATTCGTAAAGCAGAATATCCAATCGCTGTTCCTATTTCTAATATTTGCCCGGGACGTGTTAATCGCACGAGCTGTGCTACAAAGTTCATGCCTGACCTATCCATAATCGGCACCTGATCAGCTTTGGCTTCCGATTCGAGTTTAGTTATCCAATCTTCTTGATCTGGTAATAGAGCTGTTAAATATTTAGTTATTTCTTCGTTCATTCTTTTACCTCTTTGCTCGTTATAGTACCTTTTATACTTATAAAAACGGGAAATGTGAAATAGATATTTCACATTCCCAGATAATTATTTCATATATTCATCCCTGTTTTGTAAATGCTCCTCGTACGTTTCAGCATAATATATTTCCCCTTTTTTGTCATGCAGGAAATACATATAATCCGTATCTGCTGGTTCAACTACGGCGTTTAAAGAGCTTTCCGCAAAATTGGCAATTGGGCCAATTGGCAATGCAGTGACTTTATATGTGTTGTACGGGGAATCTATTTCCAAATCCTCATACGTAACAACCTCATTATGCTCTCCTAAAGCGTATAGAACAGTAGGGTCTGTCTGAAGTGGCATCTCCGCTTCCAAGCGATTATAAAACACTCCTGAAATCTGTTGTCTTTGTTCCTCGCTTGCCGTTTCTCTTTCAACGAGTGAAGCAAATGTAAGTGCTTCGTGTACATTAAAATCTAGTTCCTCAATAGCTGGCATATATTTAGATACTACGTTTTGTGTTTGATCAAGCATTCCCTCAACGATTGATTCAATGCTTGGGGATTCGACGTAATAATCATAAGTCGAAGCAAATAAATAGCCTTCTAATGGTGTTCGAATATCGGGATCGAGAATTTCTTCTGATAAAAGATTTGGGTATCGTTCCATCAATTCTTTAACATAAGCTCGATCATTAACGGTTTCGAGAAATTCCTCTTTTGTAAAGTCAAATCGCTCACTATATATTTCAGCAATTTGATCAATTGTTAATCCTTCAGGAATGGTCACGGTATGGACCGCATCCAGTATTACGCGTCCATTTTTCAGTGACTCTATAATTTCATCAAATGTCATGGCAGGTGTAAAGGTATATTCACCCGCTTGAAAATCAGACTCATTATTAAATTTTACATAGAACCGAAAAACTCTTCCATCTTTAATAATTCCGTTTTCCTCTAAAATTGCAGCAATATTTGAGCTTGAAGAACCGATTGGTATTTCTACTGTAATTTCTTCTTCACTTTCTGCATCTACAGGCTCCAGAGCCGATTTCACGTATAAATAGCCTGAAATTGCACCAATGGCTAATATCAGGAACAAAGCAACAAGTATAATCAATACAATCTTTCTTACAGTACTTGCCTCTTGGCTTCTGGTAATAAGGTTGTCCTTAAAACTGCCTGACCCTTTCTTTTTGGACATCCAATATCCCCCTTTCATCCGCTATATTATACTAAAAAATGATATTTTTATCCATAATATAGCGGAATTCAACAAAGGCACATGCGGTTCTATAGCAATAATAGGTTGATTTACAGTTTAAAAGGTTTAGCGGATTTTTATCCTTCCACTTTTTTAATGATTTGGTTTGGATAAGACCTACCTTTCTGAAATAAACGTTTTGATATAGATAGCACGTCTTAACCTTCCATCAATCAAGCAAAAGCTGATGTCAAAAATGACATCAGCTCCGTTTTTATGAAATTAATACTTACGATTCATCTTCTTCCTCTGCTAATGTGTTTAGCATTTCTTCAACGATGTCCCATTCTTCATCTGATTCAATCGGGAAGAGTGATAAGTCGGAGTCGTCTGTTTCCTCATATCGGAATGCATATACTTCTACTTCCTCATCATCTGCTTGTTCAGCAGGAACAACTGCAATATATGTTTGTCCTGTTTCATCTACATCAAATGTAAATAATACTTCAAATAGATGCTCTTCACCATTTTCATCTGGTATAATAATTCTTTCCTTTTCTTCTAATCCCATACTATCACTCCTTTATTTTTGATCAAGATAGCCTTGCAGTATCATCACTGCTGCCATTTTATCAATTATCTTTTTTCTTTTTTTCCTACTCATATCTGCTTCCAAAAGTACGCGTTCTGCTGCGATGGTTGAAAGCCGTTCGTCCCACAACTCGGTTGGTATACCATGTACTTCTTCCAAATGACGTGCGTATCTTTTTGATGCTTCACCACGTTCGCCAATTGTACCATTCATATTCTTCGGTAATCCAACGATAGCTTTTCCGATTTCATGCGTTTCTATAATTGATTTTAGTTCAGCATCCGCTGAATGAATATCGGCTTCATCCCATTTTATCGTTGTTACACCCTGTGCTGTCCAACCAAAAGCGTCACTCACTGCTACACCTATCGTTTTTGAACCTACATCTAATCCTACAATTTTCATCTGCTTATCCTTTACTTATCTTTATGCTGTTCCAAATAAAACTTAACCAATTCTTCAATAACTTCATCTCGTTCAACTTTGCGAATTAAATTTCTGGCATCATTGTATCTTGGAATATACGCTGGATCGCCCGACAATAAATAACCTACTATCTGATTGATCGGATTATATCCCTTTTCTTGCAGAGACTCATGTACCGTCAGAAGAATATCTTTTATATCCTGGTCGAATGGTTCCTCTGAGAAATTAAATTTCATTGTCTTATCTATTGAACTCATCGTGACACCTCGTTCCAAGTTTGCCTTGTTATAATACAATCGCTTCTAATTCATATTCTAACATGTTTATACAAATTATTATATCTTTTTCCAAAGAAGGATACAAACTGTCCCTACTTTTCGTTAGAACTTCAGTCCAAAAATGTTGCTTAAGCCTGCTTAATATTTTCAATTATATAATGTTTAGCTGCTTCTAGTGCTTCTGCAATTTTTGCTGGATTTTTACCACCCGCTTGTGCCATATCTGGGCGTCCACCGCCACCACCGCCGCAAATGGTTGCAGCTTGTTTGATTAGGTTCCCAGCATGTAAGCCTTGCTCAATCAAATCTTTTGACACACCTGCAGCTAATTGAACCTTTCCATCATTTTCAGCCGCAAGTAAAATGACACCAGAATCTAACTTTTGCTTCAATTCGTCGAGCATCTTACGTAATTGATTCATATCTTTCACGTTTACCTTTTGAGCTAGAAGGCTTATATCCTGAATGGATTCTACCTTATCTAAGATAGATGAAGCTTCTAAATTGGATAATTTCGCACTTAAGGACTCATTCTCTTTTTGTAATCCTTTAATTTCTTGATGCAATCCTTCGATTCGTTCTGGAAGCTGTTCTTCTTTTGATTTAGCAAGCTTTGCAGATCTGCTAAATACTTCTAATTTATCATTGAGGTATTCATATGCATGTTTACTTGTAACAGCTTCAATTCTTCTTGTACCAGCCCCAATACCGCTTTCTGATACAATTTTGAATAAGCCAATTTCAGAAGTGTTCGTCACATGGCAACCACCACATAACTCTAGACTGTAATCACCAATTTGAACAACTCTTACAACATCGCCATATTTTTCACCGAATAAAGCCATTGCACCCATCTCTTTTGCTTCATCCAGTTTCTTATTATCTATAAACAAGAAAATTGATTCCCACACTTTTTCATTAACAATGTGTTCAATCTGTTTCAGTTCATCCTTCGTTACAGGATTAAAATGGGAAAAATCAAAGCGTAATCGCTCTGGTGTCACTAATGAACCCGCTTGGTTTACATGTGTGCCTAAAACGTCCTTCAACGCCTGATGGAGCAAATGTGTTGCCGTGTGGTTTTTGATGACTGCTGTACGGAAGCGCTCATCCACCATTGCTTTTACGCTCTCACCTGCATGAAATTCACCTTCTTTAATTTCAACACGATGAATATGCTGGCCTTTTGGTGACTTCTGTACATCCAGTACATACGCAGATGCATTTTCTGTGTATATCCAACCATGGTCTGCAACCTGCCCACCACTTTCAGCATAAAAAGGAGTCCGATCTAAAAATAATAAAACTTCATCACCTTTTTTCATGGTGTTTACAACTTCTTTTCCACCAATAATGGATGCTATCGTTGTATCCACTTCAAGCTGATCATAGCCGACAAATTCACTTTCAATCTTGATTTCACTTAAAACTGTATCTTGAACTTGCATGGAATCTACCTTTTGTCTTGCATTTCTAGCACGCTCACGTTGCTTTTCCATTTCCTGTTCGTAACCTTCCTGATCAATAGTGAAACCTTGTTGTTCTACATATTCTTCAGTAAGCTCTTTCGGGAAACCGTACGTATCATAAAGTCGGAATACTTCCTCACCAGGAAACATCGTATTTCCTGCAGCTTTTTCTCGATCCATAATGGATGATAGTATATGCAATCCATCATTTAGCGTTTCATGGAAACGCTCCTCTTCCACCTTGATAATATTTTGAATAAATTCACGCTGACGTAAAACTTCTGGGTAGAAGTCTTTCATTATTTCACCAACGGTATCGACTAACTCATACATAAATGATTTCTCAATTCCAATTTCTTTTGCAAATCGAACTGCTCGTCGTATGAGTCTTCGTAGTACATAGCCTCTGCCTTCATTTGATGGAACCGCACCATCACCTATTGCAAAGCTTACCGTGCGGATATGATCAGCAATGACCTTAAATGCCGTATCACCCTCATCACTATTTCCATAGGTAGTATTTGCAATAGCTTCCGTTTTACGGATAATTGGCATAAATAAATCCGTATCAAAATTCGTTGGTACCTGCTGAATGATCGATGTCAATCGCTCAAGGCCCATCCCAGTATCAATATTTTTCTTTGGCAACGGTGTGTACGTGTCATCTGGATTATGATTGAACTGGGAAAATACAAGATTCCACACTTCCAAATAACGGCTATTCTCTCCACCTGGATAAAGCTCTGAATCATTGGGATCATTTCCATATGCTTCACCACGGTCATAGAAGATCTCCGTATTTGGTCCACTTGGTCCTTCACCAATATCCCAGAAGTTTTCCTCTAAGCGAATAATTCTCTCTTTTGGAATTCCAATTTCATTCAGCCAAATGTCATATGCTTCATCATCCTCTGGATGTACGGTAACAGATAGTAATTCTTTATCAAAACCGATCCATTTCTCATCCGTCAAAAACTCCCAGGCCCAAGTTATTGCTTCTTTTTTAAAATAATCACCAATGGAGAAATTCCCTAGCATTTCAAAAAATGTATGGTGTCTTGCTGTGAAGCCAACATTTTCAATATCATTTGTGCGAATGGACTTCTGTGCATTCACAATACGCGGGTTTTCCGGAATTACTCGACCGTCGAAATATTTCTTCAATGTTGCAACCCCACTGTTAATCCATAATAATGTTGAGTCTTCGACAGGAACAAGAGAAGCACTTGGTTCTACCTGATGTCCTTTCTCTTTGAAAAAGTCAATAAAGAGTTGTCTTATTTCTGCTGAGCTTAATTGTTTCATGAATCATTCCTCCAAACGTTTTATAAAGCGAAACTTCATTCAGTGGGGTTTTCGTTCTTCCTCCACTGAATGTTAGTTGAACAAAATTAGGAATTTACAGGCTGTTTCCCCCAACCTTCACGCGATTCGGGTTCCCTCACACTTAAAAATGGGGGGATTACAGCTCGTTAATGCGTGATAAAATTAAAAAATCCCCTCTCTGCATTGAATGCAGGGACGAGATTTGTTCGCGGTACCACCCTAATTATGAATGATAAAATCATTCATCACTTAAACATGGTAACGGTATGAGACCGACGGGGATTAGCCGTACTCCAGCTTAGCTTTCCATGAGGCTATGTTTAGGATTTCTTTCAACCAAGGAAACCCCTCTCTTTAAACTAGCTGCTCATGTACTTTGTGCCTTCTTCGCGTTTCATTTATTATGATAGCGTAATTATAAAAAACTTTTGTTGCATTGTCAATGATTAGACCGTAGAGAAACAAACTGTATGGCAATCACTTTTAAAATCGTTAATGCAGGGACAGCCAATATCATACCCCAGACCCCAAATAATTGACCACCTAATAATAAAACAAAGATGATTGCTACAGGATGAATTTTAACCGTTTTCCCCATAATATACGGAGATAAAAGGTTCCCTTCGATTACTTGAATGACAAAAATAGCAATAATCACAAATATTACAGTGTTCCCCCCTATTGTATAGGAAATCATCACCACAGGGATTGCACCAATGATTGGTCCGAAATACGGAATAATATTTGTAACTCCCATTACAATCGCTAAAAGCAGCGCGTAATTAACATCAAGCAATTTAAAAATGATTAGACATGCAATACTAACAAATAAACTGACTATCAGCTGTCCTCGAATATAGCCTCCAAGTCCTTTATCAACTTCTCTCAATAATTCAGCCGCTTCATCCTTATATTTATTTGGAATAAACCACATAAAAAAAGATTCGATCTTCACATAATCCTTGATGAAGTAAAAAACGAGTACTGGTATAACCGTTATAATAAGAATCATGTCGAAAATTCGTGTAAAGCCTAAGGCAAGCCTACCAAGTAAATTATCCAAGGAAGTTTCTAAAGTTGCTATCAGCTGATCAATTTTGTCATGTACTGTTTCAGGTAAAAACGAAGTATAGCTGTATACTTGATAAATCCAGCTTTCATACATGCGAATAAATTCAGGGAGATTTTCGTTTAAATCACGGACCTGGTGAACAATAGCTGGATATCCTTTGTAAAATAAATAACCAACCCCGCCAAAAAATATTAAATAGATTAACAGGATCGCTAGACCTCGATGGATATTCCACTCATGTAGTTTTTCCACTAATGGATGAAGCAAATATGCAATTAATGCTGCAATTAAAAACGGAATGAAAAGCTTCCATAAAAATGAAAAAAAGGCTTCGTAATATGGCATTGTTTTTACAAGTAGAAAGGAAAATATAAATAACACAATCCCAATTAATAGCCAATACAGTAATCGAAAGCGCTTTTTGTCCTCAACCATGATAAACACTCCTCGGGGGCATTTTGTATTATCTCGCTATCCTAAGCCAGGAGTGTTTATGGTAATTTTCTTTCCTCTTTGGTAAACAAATCATCCAATGAGCTTAAGCTTCCATCAGCTTCGATTTGATGCACCATTAATTCATTGCTTGTCACTGTCATTTCAATAAAGCAAGTCCAGCAATAATAATCCTGTGTTCCTATCTTTCCAATGTCTTTTCCATTACAGTTCGGGCATCGTAGCATGATTTTAACTCCTTTTCGAGTATTACGCTACTATACTTGCCCGCTTGTATATTTTTTATACCTTCATTACATGAAATCATACGGTGAGATTTCTTCCTCATCCACTTCTTCGGATTCTTCCATTTTCAAATCTTTCATTCTTCCACTTAATTGCCCTTTCAAGGACGTATAGCGTTTATTTGTATCAATTGTTTGAATCCCTTTTAAAAATGCCTGTTGTTCACCACAAATAATTAAAGACTCTTTGCTTCTCGTAATTGCTGTGTACAATAAATTTTTTCGCAGCATTCGATAATAGGTTGATACAACCGGAAGAATTACAATTGGAAATTCACTGCCTTGTGACTTATGAATCGAAATACAATAAGCATGTGTAAAATTAATATAGTTGTTTCGTTCATAAACAACTTCTTTATCATCAAAAGCAATCACAACCTGCTCCACATTATCTACATTCTCTTCCTCTCGAAAAATAGCAACAACTTCTCCAATATCGCCATTATATACGCCATCCTCTGGTTGATTGACAAGCTGAATCACTTTATCTCCAACTCGGTAAACCACATCATGGTACTTTACTTCCCGCTTCGTTTTTGTTTTTGGATTAATCAACTGCTGTAACTGTTGATTAATCATCGTGATCCCTGCCTGACTTCGATACATAGGAGCCAATACTTGAATCTCCTTGACATCAAGTCCTTTCTCTTTAGCCTTTGTGAAAATTGATGTTACTACTTGAAGCATTTGATGTTCATTACATGCAATAAAACTAAAATCTTTATCATTCTGTAACGATTGGACTGTCAGTTGATTATTTTTTATTTCATGTGCGAGCTGAATGATTTTCGATCCTTCTTTTTGGCGGTATACTTCATTCAGACGAACTAGCGGTAGTAATTTACTATTTAATAAATCTGTTAATACTTGTCCAGGTCCAACAGATGGAAGCTGGTCTTCATCACCAACAAGCAATACTTGCATTTCATCTGGAATTGCCTTAAATAAACTGTTCGCAAGCCAAATATCTACCATGGAAAACTCATCAACAATTAGAATTTTTCCGGATAGCTGTTCTTGTTCATCCTTATTGAACCCATTGCTCCCATTCCAACCCAGTAGTCTATGAATGGTCAGTGCTGGAAGACCAGTCGACTCATTCAAGCGTTTTGCAGCTCTGCCTGTTGGCGCAGTTAAAACGAATGGAAATTCAGCTGGATCATCATAATCTTTCGGATTAAGTGAAACATCATGTATTGTCGCATATGCTTTTAAAATCCCTTTAATAACCGTTGTCTTTCCAGTTCCAGGTCCACCGGTTAGAATCATTACTTTTGAATGCAACGACTGATTAATCGCAGAAAACTGTTCTTTCCCATAGCTAAGTACTTCCGATTCTTCAATATCACCCGTTATTTTCATCATTTCAGCTAGCGGTGTTTCATCTTTAATGGGCTTCTCCATAATCCGTTTTAAATTCGCTGCAAAGCCATCTTCTGCATAATAAAGCGAAGGTAGGTACACCTTATTATCTTTCATGATAACTTTCTTCTCTTTATTCAATTCTTCCATTTGTTCAGTAATAATACGAACCTCTTCGGAATGGATGCTAAGTAGCTCTCCAACTTGGTCTACACAAAGTTCTATGGGAAGATATACATGACCATCCTGAATACATTTTTGCAGGATATAAATACACCCAGCTCCAATTCGGTTTGGGTGTATCATTGATAATCCATTCTGTTTTGCGATGTCATCTGCTGTCCGAAACCCAAATCCTTCTATTGTGAACACATACTGGTACGGATCTTCTTCTAAAACTTCAATAGCTTCATCTTTATATTCTTTATAAATACGCTGTGCCATTTTTAAACCAACACCATAGTTGGCCAAATAAACTGCAACATGTTCAAATCCTTGATTCTCCTGTATACTCGATGCTAAACGTTCAGCAGTTTCTTTTTTTAGTCCTGGAACTCCCTGCAAAATACTTCCATCATTCAAAATTTTGGTGATTGCTGTTTCGCCTAAATGCTCAACGATTCGTTCCGCAGTCTTTTTCCCAACACCATAAAAGAGATCGCTTGATAAATAGGCTACTAAACCATCCTTTGTATTTGGTACAATCGTTTTATAGGAAGAAACCTTATACTGCAGTCCAAACCTGGCATGTCTTTCAAACGTTCCATAAAAGAAATAGGGGGTTTGCTCTTGGAGGTTGGAAAAATAGCCTTTTGCAACTATCTCTTTTTCTTTAAAATCTTCATTTGTATCCTGAACTCGGATCTTAATGATAGAAAAATGTTCTGTTTCATTATGAAAAATGGTATACAAAATTTCACCTTTAATATACCCTCGTTCATCTATTGTTTGTTGATCCTGTTCCATTTGAAACAACCCCACTATCTTATTTCAGCTCCAGACCCCCCTCACCGCATGTCCCATGATGCAAACATCGACACCATACAATTTTTTGGGTCGCTATCTTCTTCGATGGGACGGTCGATACGGCAAATCTCACTAAATGAGGAAGTTATTCGTAAATCGCTAAACTGGAAGCTACACCTTTTATTTCTTGTTTTCGTTTATAAACTGCTCCACGTTTTGCTTACCGTTTAATGCAAGCAGATGGTCTGGTTGAATGCGTAATGCTTCATCAAAATGTTTCAATGCATCTTGCACCTTTTCATTAAACAATGAAATAACGCCTAAATTGTAATGGGCATCACTATGTGCCTGATTGATTTCAAGTACCCGTTTAAAGATCGCCTCTGCATCAGCTAAACTATCACTTTGTGCGAGCGAAAGCCCATATTGGAAAAGCACTTCTTCATCATCCGGATTTAGTTCCGTTGCCCTTAATAAATAGGGTAATGCTAGGCGTGGTTGTTCTTGACTTTGCAAAGTTATACCGAGCATGAAATAGACATCACTTTCTTCTAATCCTAACTCAATTGCTTTTTGAAAATTGGCCTGCGCTTTTGGAAATGCAGACTGTTCAAAATATAGATTACCTAATCCATAATAAGCAGTAGCAGCCGATGGATCTAATTCAACTGCCCTTTCTAAAAAAAGCAGTGCGCGATCATTTTCATTCACTTGCATTAACAAATTGGCGAAATTTATATAACCAACTGCGTCATTTGGATGCTTTTCAATCACTTCATTGAATAACTTTGCTGCTTCTTCAAAATTTTGTTCTTTCATATATTGTATTGCTTGTGCATTCTTGTCCACGATAAAACTCCTTACTTAACCAACATAATCCAATGCGCGATTATTTTTTATAATTTGATCGATTGTAGCTCCACCAAGACAAATATCTCCATCATAAAATACGACTGCTTGTCCCGGAGTAATCGCACGTTCGCTTTCAGCAAATTCCACATAAACGTTTCCGTTTTCTTGAACAGTAACTGTTACATTACTATCTTTTTGACGATAACGGAATTTTGCTGTACATGTAAACGTTTCAGTAATGACATCCGGGTTTATCCAGTTAACATCTGTTGCAACTAAAGCATCTGAGTAAAGTGTTTCGTGACTGAAGCCCTGTTCAACATACAAAATGTTTTCTTTCAAATTTTTCCCCACAACAAACCATGGATCCCCTGAACCGCCGATCCCCAAACCTTGACGCTGTCCAATTGTATAGTACATTAAACCATCGTGACGACCTTTTACCATGCCATCCAATGTTTGCATCTCACCAGGCTGTGCCGGTAAATATTCGCTAAGAAATTCTTTGAAATTCCGCTCACCAATAAAACAGATACCAGTAGAATCTTTTTTATCAGCCGTAACAAGACCGTTTTCCTTTGCGATCTTCCTTACTTCGGATTTTGGTAAATGGCCGAGTGGGAACATCACTTTTTCTAAAACATCGGATGATAATTGATTTAAGAAATATGTTTGATCTTTATTGTCATCTACTCCACGAAGCATTTCGACACGTCCATCTATTTCACGTACTTGTGCATAATGACCAGTAGCTAAATAGTCTGCACCAAGTGCCAAAGCATGATCGAGAAACGCTTTGAATTTAATTTCTTTATTACACATAACATCTGGATTTGGTGTACGTCCAGCTTTATATTCATCAAGAAAATATGTGAACACTTTGTCCCAATATTGCTTTTCAAAGTTTACAGAGTAATACGGAATATCCAGCTGATTACAGACGCGGACGACATCATCAAAATCCTCCGTAGCCGTACAAACACCGAATTCATCTGTGTCATCCCAGTTTTTCATAAAGATGCCAACAACATCGTAGCCTTGTTCTTTCAAAAGCAATGCAGCTACAGATGAATCAACACCTCCACTCATGCCAATTACGACACGTGTATCTTTATTATTTTTCATTTTCTTCACTATCCTTTATAGAGGTTGTTCCAAGTACTTGAGGTTACGGGTTTAATCCGTTCAACTAACATTCAATGAGGTTGTAAAGATCCCCATGTCAAAATTTAACTTTATGCTGTTAATCGTTTGACGATTCGAGAAACACGTTTAGCTGCTTCTTTCACATTTTCCTCTGTATTAAAAATGCCGAAACTGAATCGAACCGAATTCGTTGTGCATGGGTTATCCTTTCCAAACATAGCGGTCAATACATGTGACGGTTCAACGCTTCCTGCCGTACATGCGCTGCCACTAGAAGCCGCAATTCCATCTAAGTCGAAATTCGCTAAAAGTGCTTCAACATTTGTTCCTGGAAAGCTAATGTTAATAATCGAAGCTATAGCCGCTTGCATGTCTCCATTCACTTCAAATTGTACTCCATTTTCTTCTAACGTTCGAATAAATAGCTCTTTATATGCCTGATACTGTTCTTTCCTGCTCACTTTATTTTCCATTGCTAGCTCAACAGCTTTTTGAAAACCAAAAGCACCAGCAACATTTTCCGTCCCTGGGCGACGTTTACGTTCCTGTTCCCCACCATGTTGCAGTGATTTTAACATGACTTTTTCATTTGCATACAAGAAACCGATACCTTTTGGCCCATTTATTTTATGCGAAGAAACCGTAAGCATATCAATTCCCAATTCCTTCACATCTATATCAATTAAACCATATGCTTGTACGGCATCTGTATGGAAATATGCTTGATGGTTATGCAGAAGTTCTCCTATTTCCTTAATCGGCTGAATAATTCCCGTCTCATTATTGACAAACATTATTGACACAAGAATCGTTTGTTCTGTTAATGCAGCTTGTACATCCTCAATCCGTATTTTTCCATTTTCATACACCGGAAGATACGTAACATCAAAACCAAGGGTCTCAAGCTCTTCAGCTGTATGAAGTACTGCATGATGCTCTTGTACCGTTGTTATAATGTGATTTCCTTTTTGCCGATTTGCTAACGTCGTTCCTAAAAGCGCGAGGTTATCTGCTTCGGTCCCTCCACTTGTAAAGGTAATTTCTTTTTCATTCGCGTTAATGCTTAACGCCATAACACGCCTAGCTTCATCAAGTATCTGACGTCCTTTTCTTCCAAAAGAATGCACACTTGATGGGTTACCGAAACTTTCTTTATATACTGGAAGCATTGCTTGAATAACTTCCTCATCCATTGGCGTTGTTGCAGCATGATCCAAATAAATTGGTTCCATAATACATTTCCTTTCTGCTTCCAGCTTAGCGCCCAACGACAAGCGAGACTGACCTCACTTCCGCAAGAATGATCGACAAGCCAGGCTACCCCTAAGTACGGGGAGTCCATATATCGTTACCCCGGCGCTTCCGCTTTTGTCCTTAAATATAAAACATGTAAGAATCCTGCACTTCATCATCATCATGATTTGCTAAATTTTCTAAAGTGGTATTATCTAAAACGTTCTTTACCGCATCACGAATTTGTAACCACAACGCTTGCTGTGCAGGTTGCTCATCTTCAATTCCCTCCACAATTGTAAGGGGACCTTCCAGAACACGGATAACATCCCCTGCCGTAATTTCCTTCGGTTCCTTCGATAAAATATATCCACCATATGCACCACGGATACTTTTAATCAATCCGGCATTTCGTAGCGGTGAAGCAAGTTGTTCTAAATAATGCTCCGATAAGTTATTTTCTTGGGCAATTGCCTTTAACGATAAAGGACCATCCCCGTGCTTTTTTGTTAAAGCTATCATAATGGTTAAACCATATCTACCCTTAGTTGAAATTTTCATCTATTATGCACCTCTGTTTCTTTCAAACGCCCATTCGTTTATAATATTTGTTATTATAGCATGAATGGAGTAGGTCTTGCATTTTAGCAATCCTAATACAATTAATTAATTATATATAAAGGGAGATATAAATGAAACAAAAACCTCTCGCATTTCGAATGAGACCTGAATTAGTTACAGATATTATTGGACAGGAACACCTTGTCGGCGAAGGAAAAATCATAAATCGAATGGTACAAGCCAACCAATTAGCATCGATGATTCTTTTTGGACCACCTGGAACGGGGAAAACTTCCATGGCATATGCACTTGCTAAAAGTGTCGGTCTTCCAGTTAAAATGCTTAACGCAGTTGCTGACAAGAAAAAAGATATGGAAATAGTAGTCGAAGAAGCAAAGATGATGGGACAGGTCGTCTTAATACTTGATGAAGTACATCGCTTAGATAAAGCAAAGCAAGATTTCCTGCTGCCTCATTTAGAAAGCAATTTAGTAACATTAATCGGCTGTACGACAAGCAATCCCTATCATTCAATTAATCCAGCAATTCGTAGTCGATGTCATTTATTTGAATTGCATGGTTTAACTTCAGAAAATGTAAAAACTGCGATTCACCGTGCTTTGGAAAATAGTGAAAATGGTTATGGAAATAAAGATATTGTTATTACAGATCCGGCAATTGACCATATTGCGAATTCAGCTAATGGCGATTTAAGATCTGCTTTAAACGGACTGGAGCTGGCGGTCGCATCCACGCCTGAAAATAACGATAACCAAATTATAATTGATTTGGACACAGCTGAAGAATGCATGCAAAAGAAAAGTTTTTCACATGATAAAAATGGCGACGCACACTATGACGTGCTTTCTGCTTTCCAAAAATCAATTCGTGGAAGCGATGTTAATGCTGCGCTGCACTATTTAGGCAGATTAATTGAAGCAGGTGACCTTGATAGTATCGCCCGTCGAATGATTGTCATTGCCTATGAAGATATTGGTCTTGCAAATCCACAGGCTGGTCCACGTGCTGTTGCAGCAGTTCAAGCTGCAGAAAGACTTGGGTTCCCTGAAGCTAGAATCCCATTAGCTGTAGCGATTGTTGAACTTGCCCTTTCCCCCAAATCAAATACGGCATATAAAGCGCTTGACGCAGCTTTATCCGATATTCGAAGTGGAAAAAGCGGTGATATCCCAGCACACTTAAAAGATGCACATTATACTGGCGCAGCAAAGCTTGGTCGAGGGATTGATTATAAATATCCACATAATTACGATGGGGCTTGGGTTCAGCAGCAGTATTTACCTGACTCTATCAAAAATAAAAACTACTACCAACCAAAAAATAGTGGTAAATTCGAACAAGCATTAAAGCAGGTTCATGATAAAATTCAGAGTGAGAGTAAAAAATAACCTATAAGTGCGTATTCAAAAGAAGGATGAAAAGTACGCTGCAGTTCGACCGGTGTAGCTTTGAGCAGACAATCTGACACAGGTAAAGAAAGCCAACGACCTTCCGCAAAATGTGGTAACTTCAACGTTCGACAAAGGACGTCTCGGGAGGTAGTCGAAGATCCTCTGTTCTCGAAGCGTCATTTTCACCGGACTTTTTGAACGACCTCTATAAGAGATTTTCCCAATATGTATAATTCCTTTTTTATGCGGTAATAATAGACTTAAAACATGCAATCTATTGTTGTGCTACTATGAAAAAGGAGTTGAATATATTGGTTAAAGTTAGACAAGACGCTTGGTCACATGAAGATGATTTACTACTTGCAGAAACAGTGCTGCGCCATATTAGAGAGGGCAGTACACAATTAAATGCATTTGATGAGGTTGGAGACCATTTAAATCGCACATCTGCAGCTTGCGGTTTCCGCTGGAACGCCGAAGTAAGGTCAAAATATGAGAGTGCTATCGATCTTGCAAAAAGACAACGAAAAGAAAAGAAAAGAGCATTATCTACTTCGACAAAGAAAACAAGAGTACCTGCCATTTCATTGTCTCCAGTAAAAGAAGTGGTAGAAACTAATCTTAATACGCATTCTATTGTTGCAGCAGAAGCACCAAGCTTAAACATTGATATGGTGATTCAGTACTTAAGAGAATTAAAAAAGGAATCGAATGCTTCCTCTCAATCAAAAGCAGTATCAGAGGCACTTGAAAAAGAAAATAACCTGTTAAAATCAAAAGTTCAAGAACTAGAAAAACAGCTTTCATCTACAGAGGATCAACTGGTCTCAATTCAAGAAGATTACCAGACTTTCATTCAAATTATGGACAGAGCCCGAAAAATGACTGTACTCGATGATAAAGAAAGTCGTACAGCTCCCGCCTTCCGAATGGATAAGAATGGTAACTTAGAACAATTAGCTCATGGATCAAATTAATATAAACGAGAAAGGAAAAAGGACCCTTTGGTCCTTTTTCCTTTCTCGTTTATGTATTCGGTCAATCCCGATTGTGCCGTTCTATCTTGAGCTTTGATCCCGCTTCAGACAGGTGGGTGCCCAGTTTTATAGATATCATGCTTCCAGGAATGAATAATCATAAAGGCATGCATTCACTACAAAAACAAGAACGAGCTCCCAAGTATACAATTGTTCGGTCAAAATACTTATAATAGACGAACACATCAGGATTGAAATGAAATTTGCTGATTTGTAAATTTATCTTAACACACCAGATGATTTTTTTCAATATTTACAACTATTAAATTTGAACTCATCATTTCTTCCTTCCTAGTTTGAAAATGACTTGTTAGCCATGGTCAATCTAGGAAGGATTGCTTAATTGCTTTCCGTAATATCCGCACTCATTGTAAAAGTGTTTGTAAATTATTTAGTTGCACTTTTCTCTGAAAGCTTGATAGCAAGTTCATCTAGCTGTGCATGACTAACTTCACTTGGTGCATTTGTCATTAAATCAGATGCAGAGGCAGTTTTCGGGAAAAGAATTGTATCCCGCAGGTTCGATCTACCAGCAAGCAGCATGATAATCCGATCAAGACCAAGCGCTATGCCACCATGTGGTGGTGCTCCATACTCTAAAGCTTCAAGCAGGAACCCAAATTGTTCTTGAGCTTCTTCTTCTGTAAAACCTAACACGTTAAACATATGGTCTTGCTGTTCTTTCTGATAGATACGAATCGATCCTCCGCCTAGCTCATAACCGTTCAACACAAGATCATACGCATTTGCTTTAACATTAGCTGGGTCAGTTTCTAATTTACCTAGGTCTTCCTCAACTGGCGATGTAAATGGATGATGTGCCGCAAAATATCTGCCTAATTCCTCATCATACTCAAGTAACGGCCAATCTGTTACCCAGAGAAAGTTGAATTTTGATTCATCGATAAGCTCAAGCTGTTTAGCTAGCTTCAGGCGTAGTGCTCCAAGGCTGTCATATACGACAGAGGTTTTATCTGCTACAAATAAAAGCAAATCTCCATCTGTTGCTTCCGCTTTTTCCAAAAGACTTGATTTTTCATTCTCCGTGATGAATTTAGCAATAGGTCCTTTTAATTCGTCTCCTTCTACCTTCACCCAAGCAAGTCCTTTGGCACCATACACCTTTACAAAGTCGGTTAATTTGTCAATATCTTTACGAGAGAAGGTAGCAGCCTTACCTTTTACATTTAAGAGTGCAACCTTCCCACCTGATTCAATTGCCCCTTGGAACACTTTGAACGTTGAGTCCGCTAAAACATCCGATACTTGGACTAATTCAAGTCCAAATCTTGTATCCGGCTTATCAGAACCAAAACGCTCCATCGCCTCATCATATGGCAATCGAGGCAAAGGAAGTTCAATATCAATGCCTTTTACTTCCTTAACAACCTTCTGCATCATGCTTTCCGTCATTTCCATGATTTCGTCACTCGTCAGGAAGGAGGTTTCAATATCAATTTGTGTAAATTCAGGCTGGCGATCTGCCCGTAAGTCTTCATCTCGGAAGCATCTAGCAATTTGATAATACTTTTCAAATCCACTTACCATAATGAGCTGTTTAAATAACTGTGGTGATTGTGGTAATGCATAAAATTCACCTGAATGCACGCGACTAGGTACGAGATAATCCCTCGCTCCTTCTGGAGTGCTCTTTGTCAATATTGGTGTTTCCATTTCTAAAAATTCATGGTCATTCAAGAAGTTCCGAATGATTTGGGTTGTTTTGTGACGCAGCTTGAACGTTTCCTGTAATTCATTTCTTCTAAGATCTAAGTAACGGTATTTTAACCTTACATCCTCGGAAACATCAGTCTCATCTTGGATTGCAAATGGTGGTGTTTTCGCTTTATTCAAAATCGTCACGGATGAAGCAACAACCTCAATGTTTCCGGTCTTCATATTCGGATTTATTGTTGATTCATCACGTTTAACAACTGTTCCTCGTACTTCTACAACATACTCCGAACGAATCCGCTCCGCAATTTCTAATGCTTCCTGTGAGTTATCTGGATTAAAGACAACTTGAACTAGTCCTGATTTATCACGTAAATCAATAAAAATTAAACCACCTAAATCACGTCTCTTCTGTGTCCATCCTTTTAGGAGTACTTCCTGGTCTATCATTGCTTCTGTTAATTTTTCTGTATAAATTCTTTCATTCATTCTATTTTCCTCCTAAAAGCCTTTTTCGCAATTCTTCAATTAGATTCTCTACTGGCACTTCTAATTGTTGTCCGGTTTCCATTTCTTTCAAATTAATGGTTTTCCTTTCAAGTTCTTCATCTCCAAGTACTAAAACATATTTCGATTGGAAACGGTCAGCAGCTTTGAATTGTGCTTTCATTTTTCGACCTTGATAATCTTTATCCACTTGGATTCCGTTCGTTCTTAGTTCATGTACGAGTCGTGTTGCTTCTTTTTCAACTTCACCTGATCCGGTTGCAACAACAAAGCAGTCAAGACTCTCATCAATTGGAATATCAATGTTTTCTGCCTCAAGTGCCATAAGCAGACGTTCAAATCCCATACCAAACCCTATTCCAGGGGTTTCTGGTCCTCCAAGATCCTCGATTAAACCATTGTATCGCCCACCACCTGCAAGCGTTGTAATAGCACCAAAACCCTCTGCTTCACTCATAATTTCAAATGCAGTATGGTTATAATAGTCAAGTCCACGAACAAGATTTGGATCAACTACAAAATCGATATTCATTATCGTTAAATATTCTTGAACTTGCTCAAAATAGGTTTTCGATGCCTCATTTAGATAGTCAAGAATTGAAGGAGCTGTTTTCATTGTTGGGTGATCACGATCTTTTTTACAATCGAGCACACGAAGTGGATTTTGCGATAATCGTTTTTGACAATCCGAACAAAGCTCTTCTTTATATGGTTCAAAGTGATTGACAAGCGCTTGTCTGTGGTTATCTCTACTTTCTTTATCTCCAAGTGAATTAATCACTAATTTTAATGATGTTAATCCGAGCTCTTTATATACTGTCATCGCAAGGTCGATTACTTCTGCATCAACTGCTGGATCAGCACTACCAAGTACCTCTACACCAAATTGATTCAATTGACGCATACGCCCTTTTTGAGGACGCTCATAACGAAACATTTGAGCAAAATAGTATAGTTTAACTGGCTGATTTGGATCCCCGAACAATTTATTTTCAACAAATGCCCGTGATACGGATGCAGTGCCTTCTGGGCGTAATGTAAGACTTCTTCCTCCACGATCTTCAAAAGTATACATTTCTTTCTGAACGATATCTGTAGAATCTCCAACTCCGCGTTGAAATACTTCCGTATGTTCAAATAAAGGGGTGCGGATTTCTTTAAAATGGAATCGACCACACACATCTTTAATTTTATTTTCTGCATATTGCCATTTGGCTGCGTCTTTTGGTAAGATATCCACCGTTCCTCTTGGTGCCTTCATACTCATCTCAAAACCCCCTGTTTCCTTATTAATTGTAATAAATTAGAAAAATCCCGTCCCTTATATAAAATAAGGGACGGGATTTTTCCCGCGTTGCCACCCTAGTTGATGCTAAAATAACAGCACCCGCTCTTCACAGTTAACGCCTGCAAAACGTTCATACCTACTCTATTTCGATATAAAACCTCAGGAGTGTCTTTCATTAAGCCATCTGGGAAAATGCTCACAGCCATTGACATTTTCTCTCTACACCAGTGGTACTTCAATTACTTTTTCCTTCAACGGTATTTAATATATATTGGAATGTCTATTATATTAAGCGGAACCGAAATGATTGTCAAGCACGATTCAGCTTTTTCTTTAATAATTTGACATCTTCGATTGCAATTCCTAACTCACTTGCTATTTCCAGATTGGTTCCCCTTCCTTCTAATTCGGTAAATCGATGTAAATCTGGAGATAAAATATCCTTTTGATTTCCAATGTTCCATTGTTTTTCATTCATTCGCACGGACGAACTCCTCCTTATAATTGTACATCACTTTACCTCTAGCTTTGCCTTTAAATGAGATTTTTATTATACTTAGTAAATGAAATAAACTACTTAAGGTTAGGGAGGAACGTCGTGCATTCAAGAAAAATTATATTATTTTTATTTATAGCGGTATTTTTCTTGCTATCGGAACCATTTAACGTTCGTGCAGCTGAAGCTACCATAAATGTTTCAAATTTAAATGTCCGTAGTGGACCAGGTACAGACTATGAAAGCATTGGAAAACTTGATTCTGGTCAAACATTTACCGTCACTGGCCAAGAAAACGATTGGGTAGAAATTAATTTAGAAGATGAAACCGGCTGGGTTGCATTGGAATTCGTTACGCTTTCCGAACCTCAATCGAATGAAACAGAGGAAGGCGAAGTACATAGTGATATGGATAGCATCATTATCCAGCATGATAATACACAGCTTCGTGAAGGGCCTTCTACGGATTATGCCATTGTACATTTTGCTGAAAAAGATACTAAATTAGAAGTTATTTCGGCTACAAATAATTGGTATGAAGTTGCAAATGATGAGATTACTGGCTTTGTTAAGAAAAGTCTTGTCGAATCTAAAGACACTAAATCAAACAGTAATATATGGAAAAATAAAACGATTGTTATCGATGCTGGTCATGGCGGACGTGATGTGGGTGCGATTGGCGCATCCGAATCTTATGAAAAAGATATCGCTTATTTAACTGCACATGAACTCGAGAAAGAACTTTTAGCACTAGGGGCAAATGTACTTCTCACTAGGAAGGAAGATGAATTCATTTCACTAGCTAGCAGGATCACCTACTCCAACATTCTCGACACGGATGCATTTTTAAGTATCCATTATAACAGCATCCCTGAATTCCCAAATGTTTCTGGTATCGAAACCTTCTATTACACAGATCAGGGTGAAAATCTAGCAGAAAAAGTTCAACAGGGCATAATTGAAGAAAGTGGAGAACGAGACAGAGGTATACATGAGGGTGACTTATATGTAATTCGTCAAAACCTTAAACCCTCAGTGTTGCTAGAACTTGGTTTTATATCTAATCCTGAA
The DNA here is from genome assembly GCF_037969805.1 of Oceanobacillus sp. FSL W7-1304. Lineage (NCBI taxonomy): Bacteria > Bacillati > Bacillota > Bacilli > Caryophanales > Bacillaceae > Oceanobacillus > Oceanobacillus sp. FSL W7-1304. The sequence continues at coordinate 689,773 of NZ_CP150211.1, forward strand.
AAAGAGGCACAGCTACAAACACAAACTTATCAGCAACAGCTTGTACACGGTATTATGCAGGGTCTAGCTAAATACCTTGCAGAATAACAGCATTAAAAAATTCAGTTTAATGAATTCCCTAATAAAAAAATAAGGGATGGCAGATTAGATTGCCTCCCTTATTTTTTCTATTTATCCTTGCTATCAATAATTAGTGTAACAGGTCCAACATTTGTTAATTGTACATCCATCATTGCACCAAATTCACCTGTCTCCACAGGAATTCCTTGCTCTTTAATCGATGCGTTAAAAGACATGTACAGTTCATTTGCAAAATCTGGTTTCGCAGCTTGTATAAAGCTTGGCCTTCTTCCTTTTCGTGTATCACCGTACAGCGTGAACTGGGAAATCGACAAGATACTTCCACCAATGTCTTTTAATGATAAATTCATTTTTTCATTCTCATCCTCAAAGACACGCAAATGAACAATTTTATTTACAAGATACTGAACATCTTCAATGGTATCATCATGTGTCACCCCAAGTAACACGACAAATCCATCGGTTATTTCACCTATAACTTCACCCTTTACCGTTACACTGGCATCTTTTGCTCGTTGTATTACTGCCTTCATTATCAAAAACTCCCTTAATCCAATCAATCAGCACAATTTATTGAACAGTTCGTGTTACTGTATATACATCTCTAATTTGCTTAATGCGTTCAACAACCTTACGTAAATGTCCTGTATTATGAATGAGTATTGTAATTTGTATAACGACAATTCGATTGCGATCAGACTTACCATTTACATGTGTCATATTCGTCTTCATCTCATTGACAACCTGAAGGACTTCGTTAAGCAGACCTCTCCGATCATATCCTGTAATTTGAATATCCACATGGTATTGTTTACGATCTGAGTTGCCTTCTTCCCATTCTACATGCAAATAGCGTTCCTTTGCTTCCTGTGTTTGTACGTTAGGACAGTCTGAACGGTGTACCGATACACCTCTACCTTTCGTAATATACCCAAGAATATCGTCACCAGGAACCGGGTTGCAGCATTTCGCGAGTCGAACTAGAAGATTATCAACACCTTCAACTTTTACACCAGAATCCCGTTTATGCGAACGCTGTGTTTTAGTTTCCGTTTTAACTTCTTCGAGCGTTGTTTCTAAATCTTGTACCTTCTGCTTTGTCTGTCTGATTTTTTCTGTCAGCCTGGTAGCGATTAATGCAGCTGTAATTCCTTGGTAACCGACTGCTGCATACATATCTTCCTCGCCAGTAAAATTGAATTTATCAAACACGCGCTGCATATTCTCAGGAACAAGTACTTCCTTCGGTTCAATATTCAATGCCCGAATTTCTTTTTCAACAGCTTCTTTTCCTTTAATTACATTCTCTTCTCGACGCTGTTTCTTAAAAAATTGTTTAATTTTACTCTTCGCTTGCGAAGTTTGCGTCATCTTCAGCCAATCTTGAGAAGGTCCATAAGAATGCTTTGATGTCATAACCTCCACAATATCGCCATTTTCCAACTTGTAATCCAGTGGTTCCATTTTTCCATTGATTTTAGCACCAATCGTTTTATTTCCGATTTCAGTATGGATTTTATAAGCAAAATCAAGTGGAATGGAACCGGAAGGAAGTTCGATTACCTCGCCTTTTGGTGTGAAGACATAGACCATATCGGAAAATAAATCGATCTTTAAAGATTCAATAAATTCTTCTGCATCATGGGTGTCATTTTGCCAATCAAGAATTTCTCTAAACCACGTTAATTTTTCCTCAAATGATTTCTTCCCACTCTTCACTTGCTTTCCTTCTTTATATGCCCAATGAGCAGCAATTCCGTACTCTGCGATTTCATGCATTTCTTTTGTACGAATTTGCACCTCGAGTGGATCACCCTTCGGCCCAATCACAGTCGTGTGAAGTGATTGATATAAATTTTGCTTTGGCATTGCAATATAATCTTTAAACCTTCCAGGCATTGGCTTCCAGTTTGTGTGGATAATTCCCAGAACTGCATAACAATCTTTAATGCTTTCCACTATAATCCGAACGGCTAATAAATCATATATTTCATTGAATTGTTTATTTTGCTTGACCATTTTTTGATAAATACTATATAGATGTTTTGGGCGACCAGACATCTCTGCTTCAATATTGACATCATTCAATTCGACAGCTAATTCCTGAATTACTTCTTTAATATATGATTCCCGTTCTTCACGTTTTTGCTTCATTAATTGAACAATACGATAATATTGCTGTGGATTTAAGTAGCGTAGAGCCGTATCTTCCAATTCCCATTTAATAGTTGAAATTCCCAGTCGATGAGCTAACGGCGCAAAAATCTCCAGGGTTTCATTAGAAATTCGACGTTGCTTTTCTGGAGGAAGGTGCTTCAATGTCCGCATATTATGCAGTCTATCTGCAAGTTTAATCAAAATTACGCGAATATCTTTCGCCATTGCCACAAACATTTTTCGATGATTTTCAGCTTGTTGAACTTCCTTCGACTCGTATTTAATTTTTCCGAGTTTTGTGACACCATCTACAAGCATTGCTACCTCAACATTAAATGCTTGCTCTAAATCGGCAAGAGTTACTTCCGTGTCCTCCACAACATCATGCAAAAATCCGCCTGCGATTGTTTCTGCATCCATTTCGAGTTGAGTAAGAATACCTGCTACTTGCACTGGATGAATAATATATGGCTCGCCAGATTTTCGAAATTGATTATGGTGTGCCTCGTTTGCAAAGTCATAAGCGCGTTTAATTAGCGCCACATCCTCAGTAGCTAGATACTTTGTTGCCATATTGATAATGTCATTAATTGTTACATTTTCGTCTTTTGCCATGAAATCACCTTTACTAGCCGTCTGCATTATTTAATAATTGATATTCTTCAACAATTGTAGCACATAGAATACGAAACCCTTAAATATTTTTAATTATATGCTTTTCCGTATAATGTGTCCATTGTAAAATCTCTATAATAAGAGGTCTGACGAGAAATAGACGTCAGACCTTATAAAAAATTTAATATGTCATTAATGTTAATACATCATAGTCTTTTAGCTTTTCTTTACCGTTTAAGTAGCCGAGTTCAACTAAGAAAGCACAGCCGACAACGATACCGCCGAGCTCTTCCACTAACTTTATCGTAGCTTCAATTGTTCCGCCAGTTGCCAGCAGATCATCCGTAATCAAAACCCGTTGTCCCGGTTTGATTGCATCTCTATGAATGGTCAGTACATTCGTACCATATTCGAGACCATAATCTACTTTAATTACTTCACGCGGCAACTTGCCTTCCTTTCGAACAGGAGCAAAGCCTATTTCGAGTGCATAGGAAACTGGACACCCTACAATAAACCCTCTAGCTTCGGGTCCAACAACAATATCGATCTGCTTTTCTTTCGCATATGTTACGATTTCATCTACTGCTGCTTTATATGCTTTTCCATCCGCCATTAATGGTGTAATATCTTTAAATTTAATTCCTTCTTTTGGCCAATCTTCAACAATTTTTATATGTTGCTTATAATCCATTTACTACTTCCTCCTCGGGGATATTCAAGTAATCCATACAGCTTTCCATCCACATTTTCAATTCTTCATAATTCGAATAATAAAGCTGTTTCTCAATATCCGCTCTATTCAACCGTTCTTGATATAGCTTCGAGTCACTTAAATCCTTTTTCTCCGGATTTGTCTCCAACTCAATAACTCCATTTTCTATTTTAACAAATCCCAGTTCAAAAAACACGTTTGAAATAAAGATAATTCGATCCTTACTCCAGCCTTTATGGTTCATAATAGTCTGTAGCTCTGTTTTTAAATCAAGCACTTTTCGTTTTCGAACAAGTGCGTAGAACCAAACGAACTCTTCCCTAGATGGAAAAGCTGATAGATACGCACTGTCTTCAATATGATAACACGCAACTATATTAACCGGCTTTGTTTGCTTTATAATAGCCTTTAGCTGTGCAAGGTTAGCCGGCAGGTCATAAATATACAGTGTTTGCTTTTCCTCCAAAGCATGAATTGATGTATCATAGTTAATTTGCTCAACATCTGCATAAACAGGTTCACTGGATGTGGTAATTACAAATGCGTTATTTGTATCTAAGTGCACGTTGCGATTTTTCTTTCCCCTATAATCAAATAACTGCCATTCATCAATCTTCATATCCTCAATAAGAAACTGTGCTTTACGATGACCATTCCACTCGTTGATTCCAAGCTCTCCAACTAATGATAATACTGCACTTGGAGAAATATGCTCGTACAATTCCCCCATACCAAAGCCTATACTATCTAGTGTTTGATCATTTTTTTTGAATAGAAGCTTCAGATGGTTCTTTGCACTACCAATCTTCCTGGCATCAGCCGGTGCTTCCTTCAATTCAAAGACTGGTTTAGGGTTCTTCATACCAAATGGTGCGAGTCTATCGATTTCTTGGACAAGTTCTTCATCGATTTCTTCCACTTTTAGCTGTGCACTAATTTCAATTACCTGTTTAAAATCTGATTCTGTAAGCTCTTCTCGAATAAACGTATCTAACTTTTCTTGTACAAGTGGTAGATTATCAAGTGGGAATGTCATTCCTGCAGCCTGTGCATGTCCTCCAAAATGTGTAAATAACTCTCTAATCCGCATCCCATTTTTGAAAAAATCAAAAGCAGGTATGCTTCTTGCTGAACCTTTAACAGTATTCAATTCTGGTTTAATTGTTAATACAATTGCAGGGCGATCATATTTTCGAACTAATTTGGACGCAACAATTCCAAGCACGCCTTCATTCCATCCTTCTTTCGCAACGATAATTACATCGTGTGTTGCAGAGGATTCCACGATTTGCTGTGCCTCTTGAAAAATGTTATTTACAATCTTTTTGCGTTCGTCATTTATCACATTAATTTCTTCTGCCATTTCCTGTGCAATTTCATCGTCATCTGTTAATAACAATTGAACTGCTAAATCAGCGTTTTCCAGTCGGCCAACGGCATTTATTCTTGGGCCGATCAAGAAACCGACATCTTCTTCCGTCACATTGCCCTCAACTTTACAAACCCGTTTAAGGGCTTTAATTCCTGGATTTTGCGATATCGTTAATGCATGCAATCCATAAAATGCGAGTACTCTATTTTCATCCACGAGTGGAACGAGGTCTGCTATTGTTCCAATTGCAGCAAACTCTAGCAAGTGCTTCGGAAAATAGCCGAGTAGACTTTGGGCAAATTTAAATGCTACACCGACACCTGCAAGCTCTTGGAATGGATAACCTTCTGAGCATTTTGGATGAATGATGGCAAAGCAATCCGGTAATTCTTCTTGCGGCTCATGGTGATCTGTAATGATTAAATCAATTCCTAATTCCTTCGCCACATGCGCCTCATAAACGGACGCAATGCCTGTATCTACTGTAATAATTAATGTGAATCCATTTTCTGCTGCTGCTCGAAAAGCTGCTTCGTTCGGCCCGTATCCTTCTGTAAATCGGTTTGGTATATAGAAATCACAATTCGCCCCAAGCTCTTCCAAAGCTTTTATTAAAACTGTAGTTGAACTGACACCATCCGCATCATAATCTCCATAAATTAAGATTTTTTCATCATTATCTATCGCTTTATGTACACGTCCTGCTGCTCTTTCAATTGAATCAATTTTAAGCGGACTGTGTAAATTTTTAATATCAGGTGATAAAAATTGTCTTGCTTCTTCAATACTCGTTATTCCTCTTTGCTGCAATAGTTGTTTGACAATTGGAGATAATGCAACTGCATCGTCTTCCCAATCTACTGCTGCTTCTTGTAGTGACGTATATTTCCAATTTGCTTTACTTTGTAACATGATTTCACCCCTGACTAATCTATTATACTAGAGACAGGCAGGGGTAGCAATTAGAATTATTTTGTTTTCGTTAAATCACTTCTTTTTTTGCGCTCAGCCGTTTGACCGTTCTCTTCTGATTTAGCAAGCAATCTCGTATTTTCGGCCTTTAATCGCTTGAGTTCCCTTTGTATACGATAAAATCGTATTGCGCCCACAGAAGCTGTTATAATCCCACCCATTAACACCGAAAATAGAATAACAAGTATTAATGGGGATTCCTGCGTCCAGAATAAATAGTTCACCTCGACTGCATCCACATTTGTAACAGCAAAAACAGCTACAATAATAACGAAAATAATGGATAAAATAACGTAGGTTTGTCCTTTTGTCATAACTATTCTCCCTTCTTGTGTCTATCTATTTTGTTAGATTACCCTTTCTTGGTAAACTTCAATCAACTTAAAGCAAAAATCCCTTGTCTATTAACTCTAAAGACAAGGGATTCTCCGTCTAATTATACCTGTGGTCCTTCTGCCGCTTTTTTCTTCGTGAAATCTAATGGTTTTTCTTTTACTGATTTACCACGCCATACGAGCCATAACTGGGAAGCTAACAATAAGGAAGAATAAGTTCCTGCAACAAGCCCAATTGTTAATGCAAATGCGAAGCTTGTGATAGAAGAAGCTCCGAGTATTAGGAATGCGATTACGGCAACAATTGTAGTAATTGATGTATTCATTGTTCTTGTAAAGGATTGGATAATGCTTGTATTCACAATAGTTGTAAGTTCCTTAAACGATTTGACACGTTTCTTCTTACGTATGTTCTCTCGAATTCGATCGAAGATAACGATCGTATTGTTAATGGAATAACCCACAATCGTTAGGATTGCCGCAACAATGGTAATATCGAATTCAATTTGTGCAACACTGAATATAGCCAGCATAAAAAACACATCATGCAGAAGTGTCAATAATGCCGTTATTGCAAAGAAAAATTCAAAACGGAATGTGACATAAATAATCATGAAGATCGCTGCAATTCCAACTGCGTAGATAGCATTCTTTACGAGTTCCTGCCCTACAATTGGCGAAACGACACTGACACTAGGCTCATGTCCATATCGTTCATTAAAATAAACGCGAACCTCTTCCACCTCGGTATCCGATAAAACACCATCAAATCTTGCTACTGCAAGCTCACTATTTTCACCGGACAGGACGATTGATTTAACCTCATGTCCTAGCTCTTCAAATCCAGATTCTACCTCTTCTGCAGTCAAGCTGCTTTCCGAAACAACTTCAACTCTGGAACCACTTGTAAAATCAATTCCGGGATTAATCTGAAATATTAAGATAGAAATGGCACCTAGGATAACAAGCACAGATGTTCCAATGAAAAATTTATTACGGTGTTGAACGAAATTAACTTTTCGATTGAACAGTCTAGGTTCTTTTTCTTCTTCTGCAATATCTCTTATCTGATCCTTTTTCACACCAAACCATGTTTTTCGTTTTGTAAGGAATCCGCTTTGCACCCAGAGTCCAAGAAGTATTCTTGTTCCTAAGACAGCCGTTAAAAAGCTAATCAAAATACTAATGATTAACATCGTTGCAAACCCTTTAACAGAGCTTGTCCCAAAAATAAATAATACGACTGCAGCAATAATTGTTGTTAGGTTTGCATCCAGGATGGTCATAAAGGAACTTTTATTTCCTGCTTTGAATGCTGCTTTAACAGATTTTCCAATTCGTAATTCCTCTTTAATACGCTCAAATGTAATAACATTCGCATCAACTGCCATACCAACCCCTAATATAAGGGCTGCAATTCCGGATAATGTTAAGACACCATTTAAGAGCTGAAATACTAATATAACCAAATAAATATAGAAGGCTAAATTAATGGTTGCAATGAAGCCTGAGAATCGATAGAAAACTAACATGAACAATACAATTAAACCAATCCCTATAGCTCCAGCAAAAATCATTTGATTTAACGCTTGCTCTCCAAATTGCGCACCAACTGAAGTTGAGAATATTTCTGTCATATGCACTGGCAATGAACCAGAATTAATAATATCCGCTAATTGTTTCGCAGATTCAACTGTAAAATCACCACTGATCATTACATTTGTTGTATGTAACGGTTCACTAACATTTGGTGCAGATACAAACTTTGGCTCACTCTTAGAAGCTTCTTCTTCATACGAATCCCCCTCTTGGAAATCCATCCATATGACAAGCTTGTTGTCAGGGATATTCATTTGGCTGATTTGTGTTGTCACTTCTCCAAACTTTGCTGCATCTTTTAATTCTAAAGTTACAATTGGAGCATTTGTATTTGGATCGAAATCCTGCTTTGCGCTGCCTTCTTTTACATCCGTACCATCTAATAGCTCTTGATCGTTCACATCTCGAAAGGACAGTTGAGCAGAGGTGGACAGCATATCTCTTGCCTCTGACTGGTTTTCAATTCCTGCGAGCTGGACACGAATTCGATCTTCACCCTCAATATCAATAACCGCTTCACTTATTCCTAAACGATTCACGCGATCATTTAATGTTTGAACCGTCCCTTCCATTAAGCCTCTCGTTACTTCCTGACTGCTATCAACAGGTTCCACTTCGTAGAGGACCTCAAATCCACCTTGAAGATCCAAACCAAGATTAATATTTTTTGTAATTCCTGGTACCGTTGTTCCAATCGTCACTGCTAAAGCAATAACTACTAGAAAAAAGGCAACAATTCTGCCTCTCTTTTTCATTAATTTGGTGCCTCCTTTTATACCAATAACTATTACGATATGTATATGTAAATTTTATTCTTTTATCGTCTCTCCTGCTCCAGTTAGTGCGGCAATTGAAGCCATCAAATCTTCGTTTTGGTATGAGCTTATTGTTAAATAGCTTAAATACGTGTTGGATGCCATATGAAAAATATCCTGTATAACTTCATGAATTCGTTTATCCGGTTCGCCTTTCCATACTTTTTGTACGAGACAATTCCAAACATCATCAGGTGTTGCCTGCGAATAACCCATCATTTCCAGTTCATCCGCTTTACTTTCTAAAGCCGGTTGAACGACCTGCTTCCACTCGTTAACGCCCTGTATAATTTCCATGTTATCCCACCAATTCCTATCGTATACTTTTTTAGCTTGTCATGCTTTGTCCACTATTTAGCATATATATCATTGTATAGTAATTTTTATTATTTGAGAAGGCGGGTCGAATAAAATGACCAAACAAACATTTCTACAAGGGGCAATCATCTTAATCGTTGCTGGAATGATTACTCGTTTTATGGGGTTCATTAATCGAATTGTTGTGGCAAGGCTAATGGGAGAAGAAGGTATTGGCTTATATATGATGGCTCTCCCAACACTCTTTTTAGTAATGACATTAACACAACTTGGTTTACCGGTTGCAATATCCAAAAGAGTAGCCGAGGCGGACGCTGCTAATGACCAAGCAAAAGTAAAAAAGATTGTTGTAATATCTCTCATGATTACCTTTATCTCAAGTATTGTATTTACCATTGTAATGGCTGTTGGCGCTCCATACATCGCTTCTACTTTGTTAACCGATAGTCGGGCAATGCTCCCTATTCTTGCAATTAGCCCAATTATCCCGATTACTGCAATTGCAGCTGTGCTAAGAGGCTATTTCCAAGGAAAGCAAAACATGAAGCCGCAAAGCTATGCACAAGTGATTGAGCAGCTTGTAAGAATTACCTGTGTTGCATTTTTCGTAAATCTTTTACTTCCATATGGCATTGAATACGCTGCTGCTGGAGCAATGATAAGTGTCATCATTGGAGAATTTATATCCCTAATGTATATGATTTATACATTCAAGCGAAAGAAAACCTTACGATTAAGACATCGTTTTTTCTCTTATTTGAAATCAAGTAAAAATGTTGTCAGAGAACTGCTATCCATTGCCCTTCCAAGCATGGGAAGCAGAATGATTGGGTCTATTTCGAACTTTCTAGAACCAATACTCGTTGTCCAAAGCTTGGCAATTGCCGGGGTTGCAAGTGCTGTCGCTACGAAGCAATATGGAGAACTAACTGGCTATGTGATGCCATTACTTTTTCTCCCAACTTTTATTACCCATTCCCTTGCTGTTGCACTCGTACCATCTATTGCGGAAGCAGAAGCAAAGAAAAATATAGCCTTAATTCATTACCGGATTCACCAATCAATCCGTATCTCATTTGCATCTGGAGGTATTTCAACTGTAGTCCTCTCGATATTCGCCGTACAATTACTTACGTATATGTATGGAACAGGAGATGCAAGCCATTATTTAGTGCTGATGGCTCCATTCTTTTTACTGCATTACATTCAGTCACCGCTTCAAGCTGCACTGCAGGCCCTCGACCTTGCAAAGCCTGCCATGTGGAATAGTCTCTTTGGTGTTGCACTAAAGTCCGTTGTATTAGTTATACTTGCCTCCAACCCAAATTTTGGAATTATGGGGGCAGCAATTGGATTATGTACAGGGGTTGTCCTGGTTACATTATTACATTTGGCAGTACTGAGAAAAGTAATTGGGTATTCTATCCCTTTTCTAGATATTTGTAAAATGATTGTTCTTCTTGCTTTCACTTGGTTGTTTGGTAGTTTTCTGAAACGTATCTATGAAACGATGGAACCACATGTAATTCTTTTTCTATCTGTTTTAGTTATACTTGGAGCCATCTATATCATTCTTTTGTTTGCTTTAAAATTTATTACGAAAGATGAGCTTAGACAAATACCATTTTTCAATAAGAAGAAATAAAAAAATGACACTTGAATAACAGGTGTCATTTTCTTATCCCATGTAAGGAATCAAATAGCGAATATATATATACACTGTTGAAACGATTAAAGATAATACGACAATCACAATTCCATATTTCATAAAACGCAGAAAGGAAATTCTCTGATTATCAGCTTCTGCTAATCCAGCAACAACTACATTTGCTGATGCACCTAAAAGCGTTGCATTTCCCCCTAAACAGGATCCTAGCGCTAACGCCCACCAAATCGGGTCTAAATATACCATGCCATATGTTTCAAACTCTTGGATAACTGGTATCATCGCGGCAACAAATGGAATATTATCGATAAAGCCGGAAGCAAAGCCGGATATCCATAAAATGAGTAATGTTGTTTTCACATAATCCCCTTCTGTTGAAACAACAATTAATCTAGCTATTTCATCAATAACACCTGTATGCTGCAGACCTCCAACAATTGTGAATAAACCAATAAAAAAGAATAACGTTACCCATTCTACCTTAGATAAGATTTCTTCTGTTTTCACATCTTTTTCTGTTAGCAATAATAATAAAATTGCTCCTGTTAAAGCGATTGTGGTCATTTCAACATGTACTGCAGCGTGTAGAAGAAAGCCTGTAACGGTCATAATTAGGACTGTGACCGATTTATATAATATAGTGGACTCTACCAGGTTTTCTTTTGCATCAATGGAGAGGAGTTCGCTTAGATTTGGCTGATACGTTTTTAATCTTTTTTGGAATAAAAGATAACTAATCAAGATGAGTAGAATTAACAAAAATAGTGCTACTGGTGCAGTATGTGCGAGAAAGGTTAAGAATGTAAAATGCTCTACCGCCTGTCCAATCATGATATTCGGTGGATCACCAATCAGTGTTGCCGTCCCTCCAATATTCGAACTGAAAATAATCATTAATAAGTAAGGAAATGCCGGAAGCTTCAGAAGCTTTGTGATTTTTAGCATGACTGGAACAAAAATTAAAACCGTTGTTACATTATCCAAAAAAGCAGACCCTATTGCGGTGAGTACTATCGAACCGATTAATAAGAACATAGGGTCTCCTCGTACACTTTGCGCAAAGCGAATGGCAATAAACGTAAATAGACCTGTCTTTTCTGTAATTGATATGATCACCATCATGGAAAACAATAATGCAATCGTATTCCAATCAATATAGTGGAAAAATATATCCTCTGTTGTATAGATCCCTGTTAATAGTAAGAGCGTTCCACCAAATAGTGCAGCTGTTGCACGATTAATTCGTTCGGTCATAATAAAAAAATAGCTGACGATAAATATTACTATTGCTAGTATGACATCCATATTAGCCCTCTTTCAACATAATTTGTTCGCATTTGGAGATCTGGGTACTAATATTGTATGCTTGGAAAATTATAAATATTTTCTTCTAAATACAATTTGTCCGAATAAAATGGACATAAGCAGACAATCATGAGAGAGGAGAATGGAATATGCAAAAAAATCAATTAACTGCATTGTTGTATGGCTGGATTGTAGTACTTGGTATTATTTTATTGTCTAGTGTAGTTTTAGCACTTGTCTTACAGTTTACAGCTTTTGATGAACCAGGATTAAAGTGGACTACATTAATTATTGGTATACTCGCTTTATTTCTAGGCGGAATTACCGCAGGAGCAAAAGGGAAATCAAAAGGATGGTTAATCGGTACAACCATTGGGCTAGGCTTTACATTACTGATTTTTTTAGTGCAATATTTAGGATACCAGCAAGGTTTTTCATTAGAGCAGTCAATCCATCATCTTGGCTTTCTAGCTGCTGCATTAGTAGGCGGAATTATTGGAGTCAATCTTATTGGCGGTCAAGTTGAATAGGTACGCTACACAATTAAATCCATATAAAAAGAAGTTAATGCAAATTGCACTAACTTCTTTTTATTTTTAACTGCCTGCTGAGTATTTTGTTTATTCTATGTACGTTCATACATAATACATGTATCTGTATAAGCCAAAGACCAACGTTCCTTAGCTTATAACATGGATACACTTACCCTTGTTTTACTTCACGAATTGCAGAGCGGTCATACGTAAGCTTGGCACCATCATTTGTGATAAGAACAACTGTTCCTTCATCTAGTGCATGAACCTTTGCATGAAGCCCACCAATTGTTACGATATCATCGCCTTTTTGTAAATCGCTTTGCATTTCTCTAACTTGCTTTTGACGCTTTTGCTGTGGTCTGATAAGCAGGAAATAGAAAATAACAAACATCAAAATAATCGGTGATAATGAAACGAGCATTTCCATGAACATTCACCCCTTTCTATTCTTAAGCATTAAAAGTTCTTTGCATTCGGTTTATTTAAACCATATTGCTCAAAGAAGGACTCCTTGAAGTCTCCAAGACGATCTTCTTTTATAGCAGCTCGAACTTGCTCCATTAATTTTAACAGAAAATGCAGGTTATGATAAGTCGTAAGTCTGAATCCGAACGTTTCATTGCATTTTATTAAATGACGGATATATGCACGTGTATAATTTTTACATACATGACAATCACAATTTTCATCAATTGGACCAAAATCGCGTGCATATTTCGCATTCCGAACAACTAATCGCCCATTTGAAGTCATGCATGTACCATTTCGTGCAATTCGGGTTGGCAGCACACAGTCAAACATATCAATTCCACGAATTGCTCCATCAATCAATGAGTCTGGTGAACCTACCCCCATCAAGTAACGTGGTTTATTTGCAGGCATTAATGGTGTCGTTGATTCGAGCACGCGGTTCATAATATCCTTTGGCTCACCTACAGATAAACCACCGATCGCATAACCAGGGAAATCTAACGATACTAGGTCCTGAGCACTTTGCTTTCGGAGATCCTCATATTCGCCACCTTGAATAATGCCGAATAAGCCTTGTACATCTTTTCGCTCATGCGCTTCTAGGCAACGCTCTGCCCAGCGAGATGTCCGCTCAACAGAAGCTTTCATATATTCATGAGAAGCTGGATATGGTGGACACTCATCAAATGCCATCATAATATCAGACCCAAGTGCGTTTTGGATCTGCATTGCCTTTTCTGGAGATAAAAAGAGCTTGTCCCCATTTAAATGACTTCGGAAGTGGACACCCTCTTCCGTGATTTCACGCATATCACTCAAACTAAACACTTGGAAACCACCGGAATCCGTTAAAATCGCTCCATCCCAGTTCATGAATTTATGAAGTCCACCTGCTTCACGGATAATATCTTCCCCAGGCCGTAACCATAGATGGTATGTGTTTGACAAGATAATATTCGCATTCATTTGCTGCAACTCTTCAGGGCTCATTGTTTTTACTGTTGCAAGTGTTCCTACCGGCATAAATGTTGGTGTATCAAATGAACCATGTGGGGTATGAACTCGACCAAGCCGAGCACCTGTCTGTTTATCTGTTTTAATTAATTCATATGTTATTGGTGTCATTTTATTCTTACCTCTTTTATAAAATTAACATCGCATCTCCAAAGCTGAAGAATCGATATTGCTCTCTAACCGCTTCTCGATAAGCATGTAAAACTGTTTCCCTATCTGCAAGTGCACTAACTAACATAATTAATGTTGACTTTGGAAGATGGAAATTTGTTATTAATCCATCGATTGCTTTAAATTGATAAGGTGGATAAATAAAGATATCTGTCCAACCACTGCTTGCTACAAACTTGCCGTCATTGTCCCTGGCGATTGTCTCTAACGTTCTTGTTGATGTAGTACCCACAGATATGATTCGACCGCCATTTGCTTTTATTTCATTCAATGTTGCAGCTGTTTCTTCTGTCATCTGATAGAATTCAGAATGCATCTCGTGTTCATCAATATCATCGACGCTAACAGGTCTGAACGTACCTAAACCAACATGTAACGTGATAAAAGCGATGTTTACACCAAGCTCTTTAATTTCTTCTAAAAGCTCGGTTGTAAAATGAAGCCCTGCCGTCGGTGCTGCAGCTGATCCTTCTTCCTTTGCATAAACAGTTTGATAACGTTCTTTTTCTGGAAGCTGTTCTTTAATATAAGGCGGAAGCGGCATTTCACCAAGCTCATCGAGCACTTCATAAAAAATACCATCATAAGAAAATTTCATTTCTCTTCCACCATGCTCTTTTAATCCAGTACAGGTCGCTTTCAGCTTTCCATCACCAAAGATTAACTCTGTGCCTACTTTCACCTTTTTAGCTGGCTTGGTAAGTACTTCCCATGTATCCTGTTCTTCTTGATGCAATAAAAGGACCTCAATATTAGCACCCGTATCTTTTTTAACACCATATAGCCTTGCAGGCAGTACGCGAGTATCATTTAGTACGAGGCAATCCCCTTTTTTAAAATAATTTTTGATATCTGCAAAATGCTGATGTGTTATTTCCTTCGTCGCCGGATTCAACACAAGCAATCGGGATGCCGTACGATCCTTCAACGGTGTTTGTGCGATTAACGATTCAGGTAAATCAAAATCAAAGTCTTCAATATTCATAATGAAACTCCTTACTGTATCTTAACGGAATCGACCGAAGATGAAAAATATAATGGATAAAATAATACTAATCACGATTGATGTCACAATCGGAAAGTACATCGTAAAATTCCCTTTTTTAATTACGATGTCCCCCGGTAATTTCCCAATAAACGTCCAGACTAACCCGATAATGACAAATAAAATACCGATTACGATAAAAAGCTTACCCAATTTTATCATTCCTCATGCTTTGTTATGCCAAAATGCTGGTATGCTTTAGCCGTTACAATTCTTCCTCTTGGTGTTCGTTGAATAAATCCAATTTGCAGTAAATATGGTTCGTAGACATCCTCAATCGTTTGTGGTTCTTCACCAATCGTTGCAGCAATTGTATCTAATCCAACTGGCCCACCTTGGAACCCATCAATTATACCTTTTAATAACTTATGATCAATATGATCAAGTCCGGCATCATCTACTTGAAGCATGCCTAGTGCCTGATCTGTTGTTTCAAGCGAAATTTCCTCTTCCCCTTTTACTTGGGAAATATCTCGTATTCGCTTTAGCAATCTGTTTGCAATTCGCGGTGTGCCCCTTGATCTCCGTGCAACCTCGATTGCACCTTCCTTTGTTATGGTTGTATGGAAAATTTCAGCTGTTCGTTCCACAATCGCGCATAAATCTTTTGCTTCATAGAATTCCAGCCTGCTTAACACACCAAAACGATCACGGAGTGGTGCTGTCAGCAATCCTGCTCGTGTTGTCGCTCCGACAAGTGTAAATGGTGGTAAATCAATTTTAACCGATCGTGCGCTAGGTCCGGTTCCAATTACGATATCAAGAAAGAAATCCTCCATTGCAGAGTACAATACTTCTTCCACCGAACGTGGCAGGCGATGCACCTCATCAATAAATAAAACATCGCCAGGCTCAAGGGAAGACAAGATTGCTGCTAAATCTCCCGCCCGTTCGATCGCTGGTCCTGATGTCGATCGAAAATTAACCCCCATCTCATTTGCAATAATTGCTGCAAGGGTAGTTTTTCCAAGACCAGGAGGTCCATATAACAATACATGATCAAGTGGTTCATTCCGCATTTTTGCAGCTTGAATAAAAATGCTCAGATTCTCTTTTACTTTATCTTGTCCAATATATTGCTTTAAACTTTCAGGACGAAGACTCAATTCAATCGACGTATCATCTTCTTGTAATTCACCAGTTACCATCCGATCCTCCATCTTCCGTCCCACCTTTCCTAATTTCTAACAAGTAACCCTAGTGCTTTTCGAATAATTTCATCTGTATTGGAGATATTTTCTTTTCTTAGCAATGGAATTACAGCTTTTAATTCTCGGTCTGTATAGCCTAGCGCTTGCAATGCTTCTTCTGCTTCCTTGTAGACTGCAGCATTCGAGTCTGCTGAAGCTGTAACTTGTTCAATCTCAACTTGAATCGAGAATACGGAAGTTAGTTTTCCTTTCAAATCGAGAATCATTTGACGGGCTGTTTTTTTTCCGACCCCAGGAAAGCTTGTCAAAAATTTGTCGTCTTCCCTTTCAACAGCAGCTACAAATTCAGAAATATCGACACCTGCAAGAATCGCTAAGGCACCCTTTGGGCCAATACCAGAGACCGATATAAGTTTAATAAACAAATATTTTTCATCTTCATTTTTAAATCCATATAAGATTTGACTATCTTCACGGACATGATGGTATGTATGTATAAGTAATTCTTTGTTTAATGCAGATTGAAATGCAAATGGATTGGCACAAATTATTTCATAACCTATCCCATGTACATCAACGACAACCGACTCATTTAAAACAGACACAAGCTGCCCCTTAATATACGCTATCATATAATCATTCCTTCACTTATTTTAACATAAAAGTTCATTCATTGGAGAGGTTACCTTCTTACTTATCGAATGTTGTCACCCTATGACTTAAGGTCATAAGCAGAATTCATAACACAAAGATAAACTTCTATTCCTAATCGAAATAGAAGTTTATCACAGATTTAATCGGACGTTTCCAAATTGTGATGGATATCCTGAACGTCCTCACTCTCTTCTAATGTATCAAGAAGTGTCATCATCTTTTCTTCATCTTCAGTTGAAAGCTTGTTATAATTTTGTGGAATTAACGTTACCTCACTATCCGCAATTTCATAACCATTTTGCATAAGGTGATCGACCACTTCTTGGTATTCATCTGGTGTAGTATAAATCTCAAATGCATCCTCATGGGATTCGATATCTTCTGCGCCCGCTTCAAGTACAGCTAAAGTTAATTCATCTTCTTCGATGGAACCGTCTGTGTTAGAAATAACAATGTAGCCTTTTCGGTCGAACATAAAGGCTACACTTCCACTTTCACCTAAGTTCCCGCCATTCTTTTTAAACGCATGCCTCACTTCTGCGGCTGTACGGTTTTTATTGTCCGTCAATACATGAACAATAACAGCTACACCACCCGGACCATAACCCTCATACGTAATTTCTTCATAATTTGCTCCATCAAGTGTTCCCGTAGCCTTTTTAATATTACGCTCAATATTATCATTCGGCATATTATCAGCTTTCGCTTTTTCAACTGCCATTCGAAGCCCGGCATTTGTATCCAAGTCTGATCCACCTTGTTTTGCCGCTATATAAATATCTTTAGCATGACGCATAAAGATTTTTCCTTTTTTTGCATCCTGTGCATTTTTTCTTTTCTGTATATTTTTCCATTTAGAATGACCAGCCACTCGGATATTCTCCTCTCTAGAAATTCTTTCCTTACTATATCAAAAAAAGCAGTGCAGGAAAAGAATAAACCATATAGAGGATATTTCAAGGTTAGTATATAGGTCGGTTCATTAGTTAGTCTTTTAATTGAAAAAGGTCTTCAATAAACGTTTCTAGATCATCTCCATTATTCTTCGCCCGTAATCTTGCGTCCAGGTTTTTCATACGGTCCCATTCAATATCATCAGTATATACAATAACTTGCTTGTCAGTATTTGGTATAATTTCTCTAACCTCTTGTTTGATATTTTGTGTAACATCATGGTTAAAGTGTTCGCGAAGTATGACGGCAACCACAATACGATCTTCTGTCGATGCAACCTGTGCTTGTATAATATCCTTTTGTTTGCTTAACTCTTCTGTTATACGAGCTGACTCTTCGTTCGTAAAGGCATCCGAGTAATGAGTAAAGTCAGAGGCGTTAACACCCTCCTGCTTACTTTGTGGATATCCACCCCGCTCGCCAATGGATGGCTGTTTGGATTCATAACGATTATTTGCATCCGTCTTAGGCTCAAAATGGATTGGTTGAACGACGTCATCCTTTCGCTGCTCAGATGTTTCATTTTCTGCATTACAGCCGATGAGAAGCATAAACAGCAGAATGAAGCATATCGATTTTCTTCTATTCATAAACATAGACCTCCTTACAGGTAGTTTGTATAATGGAGGTCTATTTACACAGTTAAATTAAGGAAAACTAGTTTCGATTATATTTCGGTAAGCTTGTACGTTTATGTTCACTTCGCTCGTGCATTCTTTCAATTGTTGCTTTATCTTCAGCCGAGATTTCTTCACCTTTCAAATAAGCGTCGATGACATCGTAAGCGACTCCCATTTCCTTCTCATCTGTCTGATTTTCCCATAAATCAGCACTTGGCTTCTTTGTAACCACTTGTTCAGGAACACCAAGAAATGCAGCCATTTCTCTAACTTCTGTTTTTGTAAAATCAACGATCGGCAGTATATCTACGCCACCATCACCATACTTTGTAAAGTAACCAGTATACCATTCCGCTGCATTATCAGTACCTACAACTAAATAATTATAGTTAGTAGCAATGGTATATAATGTACTCATACGAAGTCTTGCTCTGAGGTTTGCACCCGCAAGCTGATCATTCGCTTTATTGAACTGTCCCTTTTCTTTAAGACGGTTCTGAATTTGCTCGTACATTACGTGATGTGTATCCGTTAAATCAACGATTAGTGAATCAATGGATGCTTGTTCAATAACATCTCGCGCATCATAAAGATTTGAATCTGATGTATAAATTGGCATCATTACACCAAGAGAGTTATCTGGACAAGCGCGCTTAATTAAATTCGCAACCACAGCTGAATCAAGCCCGCCACTTACTCCCACAAGTAATCCGTCTACTTGAGCCTGTTTTACTTGCTCCTGTAACCACTTAACAATTTTATTTACTTCATTTTCCATGCTATTCTCTCCTTGCAAATTGCCTGTTTATCATTTATTTTATCACTAATTTAACTTTTTTCAATTTAAAGGATGCTGTTCCATGAAGACAAATGAGCATTCAAAATACTGCAGCAAAAAAGACGCAAAATAAAAGAGACGAACTGCATTCGTCTCGTTAGAAAATATAATTATGATTATTCACTTTCATGGTTATTATTTGTTGAATTAAACTGTGGGAACATTGGTGGTTTCGGGTAAGTAATACCATCTGTCTTCTGTCTCTCAAATTGTGGTGGATACGTTTGGCCAGTCGTTAGCGGTTGGATTGGCTTAAAACGTTCTTCTCCAGAAATGTCAGCTGTATTTGCTGGATAGTAATCCACCAACTCCCTTGATCCACATCCGCAATCTGACATATCAGCTGCATACTGTCCACCTTGATGAGGAGGCATAAATTGAGGTGCCATAAACCCTCCATGAGGATGTGCCCCGTGATGATGATGATGACAAGGTGAAGGCGGACAAGGATGGATAAAAATCGGGATCATTGGAGGGCAACACGGTTGAATGGGATGATGATACATTGGCATTTGATAATGCATTGGTTCCATCATGGGCTGATGCATCGGCTCCATAACTGGTTTCTGTTCAGGAATCGGTTGCTTTACTTCTTTTTTAACCTCCTTCTTTATTTCCTGTTTAGGTGGTTTCATTTCTTGCTTTGGTTTAATCTCCTGCTTTGGTTTTCCTTCAGGTGCTTTCATGGGATAAGGCATCTGCTGAAAGTTTATTGTCGTATATTGATTTATATCCTGATCCATAATTGGCATTTGCGGCAGTGATGGAACAGGCATTTCTGGTTTTACAACTTGGTGCAATTTCGTATCGTCTTCTTTAATTACTGGCATCGGCTTTGGTGACATGTCGACATACGGCTGCTTAACTTCTTCTTTTTTGACTTGCTTTACTGTTTCTTTTTTAACAGATTTTGCATCTCCTGGAATTTTTATTTTCATTCCTGGCATAATCATATCTGGACTTGATAACTGTGAGTTCATTGCTTTTAACTCTTCAAAATCAACGCCATACTTTTTGGAGAGTTCCCACAAAGTGTCTCCTTTTTGTACAATGTGTATTTTCAAAATGAACCATACTCCTTTCATTGCTTTAGAATCTGGGCTAATTACTCTATATCAGCATATGCACTACTTGAATAAAAGTTGCCCATGAATTATGACAGTCTTTTGCAGGAAATCATTTAAATAAGTAAGCTATTTTTACAAAAGAGATAAAAAAGCGATTCCCTAAAATTAAATCAATCAAGGTCATTCTGTAAAATAAAACACTAAAAAAGCCAGGCTTTTCGACCTGACTTTTTTCTAAATATTCATATGGTAAACTGGATATGTACCGAGAATGGTTACTTCACAACCTAATGCTTCCAATTCTGCCTTCACACCTGGGAATAGTACATTATCGTACGGTTGGTCAACATCTATAATAAAGAAATAATTTCCAAGTCCTGTTTTCGTTGGACGTGATTCGATTTTTGATAGATTCATTTTACGCCAAGAAAATGCAGATAGTATTTGATGTAACGCTCCCGGCTTATCACTTGGTAATCCAATTAGTAAGCTTGTGCGCTCCAAATGGGCTTCATGCTTAATTTGCACCAAATCTCTGTCCTTTGTAAGCACTAAAAAGCGCGTGTGATTATTTGGATAATCATGTATGTTAGCCTTATATATTTGTAAGCCATACTCACTAGCGGCAAGCTTATTTCCTATTGCAGCGATCGGTTCGTTTTGCTCGCTTACAATCTCAGCTGCTTTCCCTGTAGAAGTTGAGAAAACAGTGCTGGCATGTGGCAAATTTTGATGTAAAAATTGATGGCACTGCGCTATCGCATGACTATGCGAATGCACTTCTTGAATATCCGATAGTTTTCCATTAAAATCTTTTCGTACTAACAAATGCTGTTGAATTGGTACAACGATTTCAGCAACCACTGGAAGCCTTACCTGATGAATTAAATAATCAACCGTAATCTGCACTGTTCCCTCTATCGCATTTTCCAGGGGAACAACACCAATATCAATGGCGCCATTATCGACAGCATCAATACATTCCGGTATCGTTTGAAAGCTTTGCTTCACTTCATCGCCAAAAGCAGTATCAACTGCTAATTTTGTAAATGTCCCTTTTGGTCCTAAATAGCCTATCTCCGTCAAAAACAGTTCCTCCCCCTAAAAGCAAAACTATGCTTATTCAATGAATTCAAATTCAAAATCTAATAAGCGAATCGTATCGCCATCTTTTGCACCTTTTTCCCTTAATGCCTTGTCTACACCCATGCCACGCAGTTGTCTTGCAAAGCGTTGTGTAGCTTCATCTCGCTGAAAATCTGTCATTTTAAATAGCTTTTCAATTTTATTTCCGTAAAGTACAAAGGCACCGTCTGGATCTCTTGTAATATGGAATGGTTCTTCTTCTTTCTGATAACGGTAAACAACCGTTTCATCGATATCCTCTATTTCTGTCTTATTTTTAGGTATCGTTTCCAAGAGGTCAGCGATTGCAAATAGAATGTCTCTTAATCCTTCTCTTGTCAATGCCGAAATTTCATAAATAGGTAAACCTTCCCCTAATTGTTCTTTAAATCTCTCTAGATTTTCTGTTGCTCCAGGCATGTCCATTTTGTTAGCCGCAATAAGCTGCGGTCGTTTTGATAAGTTCGCGTCATACGCTTCTAATTCTTGATTAATCTTCAAATAGTCATCATATGGGTCTCTGCCTTCAATACTTGCCATATCAATAACATGAACAATTACACGTGTTCGTTCCACATGCCTAAGGAACTGATGGCCAAGGCCAACGCCAACCGATGCACCTTCAATTAACCCTGGAAGATCCGCTAAAACAAAGCTTCGCTGATCACCTGTGTCAACAACACCTAGGTTTGGTGACAGTGTTGTGAAATGATAATCCGCAATTTTAGGTTTAGCTGCACTTACTACTGACAAGAAGGTAGATTTTCCAACACTTGGAAACCCAACGAGTCCAACGTCCGCAATTAGCTTTAACTCCACTTTAATGTTTCTTTCCTGTCCTGGCTCTCCGTTTTCAGCCATATCTGGCGCTGGATTTCTCGGTGTTGCAAAACGCGTGTTCCCACGTCCGCCTCTCCCACCACGAACGATGACAGCTTGCTGGTTATGCACCGTTAAGTCAGCAATTACTTCCTCAGTATCTTCATCAAGAACTGTCGTGCCTGGGGGAACAGGTAGAATTAGAGGCGCAGCATTTTTGCCATGCTGTGTCTTACTCATTCCATTTTCTCCGCGCTTTCCTTTAAAGTGGCGGTTATATCTAAAGTCCATTAACGTGTTAAGTCCTTCATCCACTTTAAATATAATATCTGCACCGTTACCGCCATCGCCGCCGGCAGGACCGCCCATCGGTACATATTTCTCTCTTCGATAAGCTACAAGACCATTACCACCGTCTCCAGCTTTCACGTATACACTGACTTGATCTACAAACATTGTGATTCACCTCATTATTACTGCGAAATAATTAAACCAAAGCATAGTCCAACCATCGTTTTAGCAATCACTATTTCCGCAGCTCCATCTCTTTGCATTTTCTTGATGCTTTCCATTAATTGTTCTGCTTCATCCGTTTTGCAAGGGATTGAAAGCATTATTTTCATGCTTGTATCCGAGCTTTCTTCTATGACTAGAGTAACCTCATAAAGCTCTTCTGGATTAAGAATATCCACACATCGTTCCATAAAATCCTGAAACTGTTTTACAAGTATAGAATCCGATACATGCAGGTTTTTATACTCCGAATGAACTTTATATGTTAGCCGTAAATTTTCATAACGCACATTAAATTGGATAATCCAAATCATAAATTCTGGCATATTCAAACTCATTAGTTTCCGTTCTTCATTGTAATAATCTACAATTTCGCCAAGTTTCTTCTCAGCTTTCTCTATGTTTCTCATCCCAACATATCCTTGGACAATTTGCAAATGATTCATTAAATCATGACGATAATGCTGTAAGATTTGTACAACCCGCTCCCCCATCATGCTCTCCCCCCATTATTATGAAAGTATAGCAGAAATAAACCAAAAGCGGAAGCAAGCCAATAAAGCTTCCACCTATTTCTTTTCAGAAGAAAAATTGCAGTCCAAAAATTTTTAGTATATTTTACGCAACATAGCATTGATGAGATAAAGATGTTAAATATTATCGATAAACAAAAACTCCAGCCAAAATGATTGACTGGAGTTTGATGAATTTCATTAAGCTTCTTGAGCAACCGGATATACACTTACTTTTTTGCGGTCTCTACCATAGCGTTCGAATTTAACAACGCCATCGACTTTAGCAAAAAGTGTGTCGTCACCACCACGGCCAACGTTTTCACCTGGGTAGATTTTTGTACCGCGTTGACGGTATAAAATTGAACCACCAGTTACAAACTGACCATCTGCACGTTTTGCGCCAAGTCGTTTAGATTCAGAATCACGACCGTTTTTCGTACTACCTGCACCTTTTTTCGTTGCGAAAAATTGTAAATCTAGACGGATCATGGACTGCACCTCCTTACTTGTTCTCGATTTTTATAAATTGACTATATTCAAGTTCAATCGATTTCAGTGAAATAAGCATTCCCTTGAATAAGAGCTGGACTTTTTCCATTTGTTCAAATGGTAGCCTTTTCGGTAATGTTACGTGTAAGTAACCACCTTCTGCTCCTTGTTCAATTTCCAGATTTGTATCACATAATTCCATTACTGCATTTACTGCACCAATTGATACAGCAGATACACCTGCACATACAAGATCATAACCATATGGGCCACTCTCCGCATGACCAGATAATTCAAAAGCAGTAATTTGCTTGTCTGTTTGAAATACAGTAACATGAATCATATTCAAAACCCTTATGCGTTAATTTTTTCGATTACTAGTTTCGTATAAGGCTGACGATGACCTTGTTTACGATGATAGTTTTTTCTGCGTTTGTATTTATAAACAATAACCTTCTTTTGACGGCCTTGTTTTTCAACTTTAGCAGTAACTGTTGCACCTTCAACGAATGGAGCACCAACTTTAACATCATCTCCACCAACGAAAAGAACCTTATCAAACGTAACAGTCTCATTTGCATCAGCTGCAACTTTTTCTACGTAGATTTCTTGTCCTTCTACAACTTTAACTTGTTTTCCACCTGTTTCAATAATTGCGTACATACTTGCACCTCCTTAATAGTCTCAGACTCGCCATACAGGTACTTCAAAAAGTTTAAAACCTGTTCTGCGCGGTTGTAGCACGGGTGCTACGATCAATAACGTATTGATGTTATCATGTATTGACACTGTTTGTCAAGAACTTGCTTATAATTACATACTAAGATTTTAGCATCTTATATTTATGATACAACGCAATTCATAATAACACTATCTTACATCATAAAAAGACTCCAAAGCAAGGAGTCTTCTGTTTCAGAACAATTATTTATATAAAAATGCATCTCCAATGGATTGGTTATATTCTCTTTCATAAAAATAGCTTTGCAAACAATCTGATTCATCAACAGATTTTCGATTATTTTCAGCGTACACAATATAAATCGGATGTTTCTTTTCCCTTCTAAAACGTGAGAATAAGTCAAGAAAGGAGATGTCAGAAGGAACTGTAAGCGGGAGTACTCCTTTAACTGCTGCATCACCTTCATACCGCCTTAATAAAAAGCGCATAAAGACATACGAACGCTGCTTCCAATCACTTCTATTTTCCATAAAAAGAAAGACCCATATAAAAAATACACTTAACGTAAATGGGAAAAATAAAAGTTGAAGTATAAGTACTATTGTAATAAAGACCATTGAAAATATGAGCGTAAATTGGTACGCTTTTTTGTAAGGAAAAAAATATGAAACAGCAAGTAAAAGCAGTTTCCCTCCGTCCAATGGCCATACTGGTATTAAATTAAAAAGAAGGAGTATTGTATTGTAGTATAATATCAATTCTAGTATTGATGCCGGCATAAGCTGAAAGGTCTCGACAAGAAAGCAGAGAAAATAAACGACAAGATGTTGATAAGGACCAGCAAGTGTTACAAACGCCTCCTCCCTCATCGTTTTATTTCCATGCTCTTCCGTGTCCATAACCCCTCCGAATGCCCAAAGTACAATATATCTGATTCGCCACTTCATCATCCTTGCTGCAATATAATGTCCAAGCTCATGGAACAATACTAAAGCAAAGATAATAAATAATTCCAGAAATGTACCTGTCAAAAAAGAAATGACAATAAATATAAATAAGATCGGATGGATATGAATTTTCGGGAGATAGTTAAGGAAGCTCATCAACCTGAATCACCTGGACTGGATCGACATAATCGTTATTTTTTTCAATGGAGAAAAACACCGTCTCATTGTCTGCTTCCGGAGTAAAGCTCCCTATTTGTTGATTACTTGCAATAAATTGATAGAGATGTACATCAATAGAACTAAGATTTCCATAGTTGGTCACAGTTCCATCCGCATGCTGTATTGTTATCGTTTTATTGGTTTCTCTGTCATTCCCTGCAAAAATAACAACACCTTCCTGAATGGAAGTTACATTGGTTGTTTCTTCAGGGGTGATCATAATTCCTGTCCCATTTGTTTGAAATGTTTCCGTAATGTTACCATTTACAGGGAGCGCCATTGACTGATCTTCATTCGTTTCTAAAACTGGTTGTGGTGAAAGAGATAAAGGTCTTCCAAACGTTTCTTTGTACCATACATTTACCTTTGCAAAAGGAAATTCATTCTTCATAACTTGGCTTGTCCATTCTCTGGGCTTCTCCAGTAATGTTGTATCAGTCTGCCACAGCAAGGCTGTTCCAAAGAAAAGCATGGCTGATAATATTCCCTTCATTGCCATACTCGTCACAACACGATTATTACGACTAGACACTTCTTCATGATGAGTGAACATCGAGTAGTAACCATGCTTTTCTTCCTCTCCTGGAATGGATGGAAGTAATTGCTTTGTTGTTCCTCCAGAAGGAAGTCCTCGCATTTTTTTTCGTTGTTCAATCGCCTTGCGAACCTTTTTGATATCTTTATCTTTGTCCATTTTCCTCACATTCCTTCAAAGTCATTTGTACATGTATATGTACATTAGGAATGCAGTATGAACAAAAAAGCTGGAATGAAAATTAATGTTTTCATTCCAGCTTTTATTTCATATTTCGTCAATTAGGTATAATAATTTGCTTCATTTTATGCTGATGGCTCATTTACGCACGCATGCCGAAGAACTTTTTAAAACGCTGAAACACACCTTTTTCATCCTCGAGAGATTGTAAAGGTACGGTCTCACCAAGTATTCTTCTAGCAATGTTACGATAGGCAATAGACGCCTTTGAATTAGGGTTCATTGCAATTGGTTCTCCCTTGTTTGATGCTTTTATCACTTCATCATCATCAATAACCACACCAATCAAATCAATGGATAGCAATTGTACGATATCTTCAATATCAATCATATCCCCGTTCTTCATCATATGGTTTCGAATTCGATTAATAATTAAACGGGGCGATTCACTCATATCCTCTTTTTCTAGTAATCCGACGATTCGATCGGCATCACGTACACTAGATTTCTCAGGAGTTGTTACAACGATTGCTCGATCCGCGCCTGAAACAGCATTTTGAAATCCTTGCTCAATTCCAGCAGGGCAATCGATAATGATATAATCATATTCTTGCTTCAGTTCAGCTACGATTTCTTTCATTCCGCTTGTAGTAACAGCCGTTTTATCACTTGTTTGTGCTGCAGGCAATAATGATAGATAATCAAATCGCTTGTCCTTAATCAATGCTTGTTTAAGCTTACAACGCCCTTCAATTACATCAACGATATCATAAATAATTCGGTTTTCCAGCCCCATAATGACATCTAAATTTCTTAAACCAATATCTGTATCTATTAAACAAACTTTTTTTTCCATTAGTGCCAAAGCGGTTCCGATATTAGCTGATGTCGTTGTCTTACCGACACCACCTTTCCCAGATGTAATAACGATTGCCTCACCCATTATTTATTCTCCTTTCAAATCCGCTTATTTCCTTACGCTTACGGGAAAGAACCTTTAACGAATCAATAATGATCTTATCTTGTTCTTCATCGATAATTCCACACTCCATGTACACACCATCCGATTCATAATCAGGGGCTCGACTTATATAATCAGCGATCCGAAGTTGTGTCGGCTTCATATAAGAAGCCGTTATGAAAGCTTCCCGGTCTCCCATTACACCAGCATGAGCAATTCCATATAAATTGCCCATAATATATATATTACCTGTAGAAACTACCTTTCCACCAGGATTGACATCTCCAACTAATAGGAGGTCTCCCTCAACTTCCAATATTTGACCAGATCTTACAATTCGATTAATGGCTTTTATTTCACTTTCTTCCCGCCATTTTAAAGCATCTTCTCTACTTATTAAATCAGATTCAATCGCAGTAATTTCAAAACGATTATCAACACTTATAATGTTTCTTAATGCTATTTCTTGTTCCTCATTTAAAAGTCGATTGCCTAATTTAACCTTTACAGAAACAATTGGTTCATTTTCCTTTGGCTTGCTTGCCATAATCTTATCTTTTAGTTCTTTTATGACATCATGGAAGGATGCTGATTCATCTATAAATAAACTCAACCCTTCTCTCGTACCTTTAATTAATATTATTTGCTTCTTGTCAAGCACAGCAAGTTCACCTCGTTACAAAATAGCCTGCGGTAGTTTCATATGTAAACACACAGGTAAGTTTTTTCACTCACAGTGTGCTACTTCCAGTTAACTGTTCTCTTCCCCATCTAGCAAGCCGTTTTGCTATGAAAGGATAAACAATTAGTAAAAACACTAAATTTGAAGCGCCTGTTGGCAGAAGACGTCCTGTTAAATAGTTCTCCCAGACCATATCTGTTAATCCTACAACCATGTAAATAACATAAATAGAAAGATCTACTAGAATAAATCCAACGGCTCCGAGTAACAATAAAACATAAAAATTCCCCTGGAGCATTTTCTTAAGGCCATGAATTATATAAATTATTAATGCATACGTAAACATGTAAATACCGAGTATTCCCGTATATACAATATCAATTAATAATCCAAAAAGTAATGCATAGACGACAGAATGGTACGTATTATCATTGTCATAGAAAACTGCCATATATACTAGAAACGCAAAAACCCAATGCGGTACCATAAGCATATCGCTCATTATAAGTTCAGATGGCAAGAGATCTAGTGCAACACCCTCTAAAATAGTTAACAGAAAAAGAATGAGAGGAATGTATAGTCGTTTCATCACTCAACTTCCTCCTCATCATTGCTTCCCTCTGCTGACTCCAAAGCACGGTCAACAACGATGACGTGACCTAATTCGTATAAATCAGCAGCTGGCTCAACCATCGCAATACGGGTTAATCCATATTGATCAGATACAACTTCCTTGACCTTCCCAATGGGAAGCCCAGCAGGAAATTCTCCGCCTAGCTCAGAAGAAACAACAAGTTCTCCTTCTTCTAAATTTTTGTCTGACTCTTCAATGATCCGGAACAGCAATGAATTTGTTTCTTCTTCAAATCCTTCAATCATTCCAAAGATATTTTTCTCATCGTCACCTCTAGAGATTGTTGCAGAAATACGATTAAACTGATCAAATCCAGTTAAAAGCTGCACTGTTGAAGTAAATTCGGAAGCACTTTGAATTTTGCCTACCATACCTTCTGCGGTGATAACAACCATATTATTGGCTACACCGTCCTGTCTACCTTTATTGATTGTCACCTGCTCAACCCAACGTTCAGGTGACCTAGAGATAACCGTTGCTTGAATCGGATTATAATCTCTAGCTGAGTCCTCAATTTCCAATAAAGCCATGAGCTCTTCATTTTCCTTTTTGATTTCTTGAACTTCATAAGTCAATGTTTGATATTGTGACAGCTGTTCTTTCAATAATTGATTTTCTTCATATGTGTTTTTAAAATCATTAATATTTGAAACAATATTCGTAATGAATTTGACTGGAGTATGAATCACTTCCTGTGTCCACCCAACCGCATCATTAATAAATTTTACGGGAGTACTTAAATTTTCCCGATTATTTAGTGAATAGCCTATCAAAGCTACCAAAACTATAAAACCAATTAATAGAATAAAAAGTCGTTTATTACGAAAAAATTGCACCTAAGACACCTACTTATTAATTTAAAGGACGAGATGAGACATTTGGGCTAGAGCGGAACTGCTGAATATAGTCCAGTGATTTGCCCGTACCAATTGCCACACTTTCCAAAGGTTCCTCTGTAACAAAAACAGGGATTTTCGTCTCGTCACTTATTACTTGATCTAAATTTTTGAGTAATGCTCCTCCACCAGATAGGACAATGCCACGATCCATTACATCAGCTGCAAGTTCAGGTGGTGTTCGTTCCAGTGTAACTTTTACTGCATCAACAATGGCATCAACTGTATCATCCAAAGCGAGGGAAATTTCTTCCGCTGTTACCGTAACGGTTTTCGGTAAACCTGTCAATAAATCCCGCCCACGAATATCCATTTCAACATCGGGATCTGCTTTACGAGCCATCCCAATATCCATCTTAATCGATTCTGCAGAACGCTCACCAATAAGCAAGCTGTATTTTTTACGTATGTGACTTATAATGGACTCGTCCATATTGTCACCTGCAATACGAATTGATTGACTCGTTACAATTCCACCTAGTGAGATGACAGCTACTTCTGCTGTACCCCCACCAATATCAACTATCATACTCCCAGTCGGTTCCCAAACCGGCAACCCTGCTCCAATCGCTGCCGCAAACGGTTCTGAGATTGGAAAAGCGTCTCTTGCCCCCGCCTGTTTTGTAGCATCAATAACTGCACGCTCTTCAACCATCGTAATACCGGATGGTACACAAATCATAACATTCGGCTTTTTTGCAAACATGGAACGATTTTTCATTGCCTTTTTAATATAATATTTCATCATCGCTGCTGTCGTATCGTAATCTGCAATAACACCATCCTTCATCGGGCGTATAACAGAAATATTGCCAGGTGTTCTTCCAATCATGTTCTTTGCTGCACTGCCTACTGCTTCGATCTGGCCAGTTTCTGTATTACGAGCAACAACTGACGGCTCACGCACAACAATACCTTTTCCTTTTACATAAACCAATGTATTAGCTGTACCCAAATCGATTCCAAAGTCCTGTGAAAAACTAAAAATGCCCAATAAAATCTTCCTCTCCGAATCACCTTTCGCTTTACATATGTAGTCTAACTATATCGATTCATCTTATCCGTTGCAACCTATCATCCAATCCACATTAAAAAACTGACATACCTTGCACTCATCTCGTAATCATAAGAAGCGCCACTTTCATTCTAATCTTGAAAAATGGCGCTGCTAGTAAATCCTTCTATAATTATACGAAAAAATCCACAAAATAGATAGTGTTATAAGTAGCCTTTTTCTTTTAATGATACAAATTTTCGATCTCCAATAATTAAATGATCCAAAAGATCGATTCCAATCATTTTTCCTGATTCAACTAATCGTCTTGTTACATGAATGTCTTCTTGAGATGGTTCGGGGTCTCCACTGGGGTGATTATGGGCAACGATAATTGATGCGGCTGATCGTTTAACAGCTTCTCGATAGATCTCACGGGGATGTACAATTGCTGCATTCAGACTCCCTATAAAAATTGTTTGCCTGTGAATAATTTGATTTTTTGTATTCAAAAATAAGGCTACGAAGTGCTCTTGATTTAAACTCCGCATTTCCTCCATAATGTAATCTGCACCGTCCTCTGGTGAACGAATAACATATTTATCAATCGACTTATATGCATGCATTCGTCGACCAAGTTCGATTGCTGATAAAATCAGTAATCCCTTCGCTGTACCAATACCTTTAATTGAAGTTAGTTCCTCAATCGTAGCTCCTCTTAATAGCTTTAACCCTTCAAAATGCATAAGTACACGATTGGCAACTGACATGACGGATTCATCTCTCGTGCCACTGCCAATAAGAATAGATAGTAATTCTTGATTGGATAGTGGCTCAGCTCCATGACTTAGCAATCGTTCCCGTGGTCGTTCTTCTTTTGGTACATCTTTTATCATAATTTCTTGCATATTCAATATGGCTCCTCCTCTCTTTATGATTAGGATTATCATATCTTCTTCTAGACAAGCCAACAACTTACTAAAAATCTATTTTAATAAGGAAAGCAGCCTACAAAATCTTATTTTCCCAAATAGAAAACAATTCTTTCACTAGTGAATACGATTAAAAAAATAAAAAACAGGTAATTTTCCACCTGTTTTTTGACTTCAGATTATTGTTTAAGTTGTTCATAATAATACATCATCTGCAACAGTTGTGTTGCTTGTTCATCTGGGTCTTTAATAGCCGACAATAGCGGTGTTAACGTTTCAGAGTTCTCAGGGGCAGTACCAGCTAGTTCATTCCAGGTCTCCGCTGACAAGGTTTGTTCTCCAGTCCAACCAGCTAAAGCGTTATTCCAAACCTCCTGAAATTTAAGAATCCACTCTTGTTCACTTTCTGTTAGTCGAACTTCTCCAGTTGATGTACTCCATTCCTTCACATAGATTTCAATTGAACCCTTTGCTTTCAAACTATCTGCCAGCTGTGCCGCCTCTTCCTTTGTAGCCGCAATTCCAGCTAGAAGAAAATACTGATCATCCTTCTCCCAAATCATGGTTGGAACCCCTTTTGCTAGATAGCTGTCCGCCCATTCAACTGCATTGGCTTCTTCCGAAAAAATACCAGCCTGTAAAACATGCGCTTGTAACGAGTCCAGTTGAACATCGGTAGAATCCGCAGCAGGAGCGTTATTTTCAGCTAATGCTGCACTAGGTACATGGTCTGTCGCTTCGCCTGCTATTTGTCCTTCTACATCAACAAATAAGCGAAGCAAGAAGAATCCAAGTGCAGACCCTATAATAAGTGCAGATATAATTGCAACTATTAGTGGTTTAAATGTGTGAAAGTTCCCAGGTCTCTTTTTACTAAAAGCATTTTTTGATTTACTAGACCCGGTTAATACAGGAATTGATTTATCAGAATCTTCGACGGAAGCTGCTGTTTGTTTAGTTGTTGTAGAAGAGTGTTTTTTATCATGCAGCTTGTATTTAAGCTGATCACCATTTTTTTCTACAAGAATTGCCTTATGTTTTCCCACAATTTCCCCTCCTGTGACCGGTTATGGATTGTTTCTATAACTCTAGCACAGGATTTTTAAAAAGTAAGACGAAAAATGACAATCAATTAAAAAATCGTTCAACATAATTTGGCTTTTTCCTTTGTTTAATTTCTCGAAAAGATATATTCTCTAACAAGCGAAATAAAGTTGAGAGAACCTGTAATAAACCACACGCCGTTACCCTTGCCTTGTAGTATTTGATTTACTTCCTGTTTCCAATCATCAGCAATGCGCTTTTGTTTTGCAGGGGCTAAGCGATATAGGTCCACTGCCTTTGCTGCACGTGGATGCTGAAAGGTCGTTAGCGTAATTGACGTAAACGAAGTACTCAGTTGCTCAAGCATGGCATCAAGCTCTTTATCTTTAAATACAGCAACTAATAATTGCTTATCCTTTTCCGCAAAGTGTTCATTAACGGTTTTTATAAACGCAGCAACTCCAGCAGGATTATGGGCGCCATCAAGAATTATTAGCGGGTTCTTATTTACGATCTCAAATCTTCCCGCTAGCCTAGTTTGTTCTATTGCTGGTGATGCTTTAGAAAAGGAAATTTGATAACCAGCATCATTGAGCTTTTCGAGTGCCATTAGAGCAAGCGCCGCATTTTGGAACTGGTAGTCACCATACATCAGCAGCTTTAAATGTACCGTTCTCTCTTTACTATACCATGTCATGCTTTGACCTTGATTGTGATTATAAATAACATCTTTCCCCAATTGATAGACAGGTGTATAATGTTTCTCAGCTTCCGCTTTAATCACTGTAAATGCTTCCGTTTCTAAATGGCCAACAACAACAGGAGCACCCGTTTTAATGATTCCTGCTTTTTGATAGGCAATTTCAGAAATAGAATTCCCCAGAAAAGCTGTATGGTCTTTTGCAACATTTGTTATAATGGACAGGATTGGTTGGAAACAGTTTGTTGTATCCTCTCTTCCGCCCATCCCTGCCTCAATCAGAGCAATATCAACGCGTTCTGAAAAATAAAGAAAAGCCAGCGCGGTAATCATTTCAAATTCCGTGGGAGGATCATTTTCTTGGTCAAGCTGAATTACATGAGGATACAGTTCATTACATAGATCAACAAATAGCTGCTCCGTTATTTCAGAATCATTTAGCTTCATATGCCCAGTTAATCCAGTTAAGCTTGGTGATGTAAAAACACCTACCTTGTAACCATTTGCTTGTAAAGCATTTTTTATAAATTGAATTGTCGAGCCTTTCCCGTTTGTGCCCGCCACATGAATAGCAGGCGCGCTCTTTTCTGGATGATTTAATAATGCAAGCAGCCGATGAATTCGATCTAAGCCAGGCTTAATACCAAAAGCTTTTCGGCTATTGAAAAAATCTTCAATTTCTGGAAATGTCGTAAACATAATTACACCACTTTCGATAAGAAGTAACGTTATTATAGCAGAAAGGATAAAATCAAATGAAACCAAATGGATGGATTATTTACAATGGAAACCTGCCAGGAAATAAATTTCTTGATTATGCGGAAATGATTCAAGAGTCTGCAACAAAACAAGGCATTGACATGAAAATTTTAAAAAACAATGCATTACTCAGTCTATTAGCTACAGATCAGCTTGGAATTGTTCAACTAGATAAAGCAGAGCTTCCAGATTTTGTCGTTTTTGCTGATAAAGATATTTATTTGGCAAGACAGCTTGAATTACTAGGGATAACAGTTTTTAACAGCTCAAAAGCAATTGAAATTAGCGATGATAAAATCGCTTCCTATCAATACATGGCAACTCACAACATCCCGATGCCTAAAACAATTGTTGCACCGAAAATCTTCACAACCGGAAACATTGATCATAAATTAGTCGAGAAAGCTATCGAACAATTAGGTCTACCGTTAATTATTAAAGAAGCCTTTGGGTCCTTTGGAGAACAGGTCTATTTATTACATAGTCTAGAAGAGATTATTACTAAAATCGATGCCATCCAAGGCAAACCTTATTTATTCCAACAATTTATTCCCTCCAGTTACGGAAAGGATTTACGCCTACAAGTCGTTGGCAACCAAGTTGTTGCAGCGATGGAGCGAGTTAATATAAATGATTTTCGCGCGAATGTGACATCTGGAGGGGCAATGAGCATGTATACGCCTACGAAGGAAGAAGCAGTGCTAGCCGTTGCCGCAACGAAAGCAATTAATGCAGATTTTGCAGGAGTCGATTTATTAATTGGTCCAGATGATAAACGGCTTGTTTGTGAAATTAACTCGAATGCACATATCCGAAACTTACTAGACTGTACTGGTATTAATGCAGCCGACTACATCATGGAACATATTTTGGGGGTATTATCATGAAAACTGGTTGGCTCATTTATCAGGAAGAAGATGCCATCCGAAACAAAGCATTTATTGAGTGGTTTATCGAGGAAGCAAGTTTACAAGAATTGTCGTTACAGCTTGTTCACCGAGAAGATCTGACAATCAGAATCATGCAAAATAAACAGCAAGCGCTTATTCATAACGAGCCCGTACAGCTGCCGGATTTCGCTATCGTTAGGACAATCGAGCCTTTATTGAACCTTCATTTGGAGACAAAGGGTGTTACCGTTTTTAATTCCTCTACCGTAGCTACGATCTGTAATGATAAGGCGCTTACGCATCATCATATCAATCAGCTTGGATTACCGATGGTTGATACGATATACAGTAAAAAAGAGTTAATGCAGGACATTCCGTCACTTGACTATCCATTTATTGTGAAAGAAGTGAGTGGCAGAGGCGGCAAGCAGGTTTTTTATATAACGAACAAGCAGGATTGGCTGACATGCAGAAAGTCAATCCAGGGCAACATTATCATGCAACCAACAGCCGTTCAGATGGGGAAAGATCTTCGTGTGTTTGTCGTTGGGAAAGAAATTATTGGTGCAGTATTACGCGAAAGCACGACCGATTTTCGAGCCAATTTTACATTAGGTGGAGACGCGAGACTCTATTCACTAAATGACTCGGAGGGAAAACTGATCCATAAAATTATCGATCACTTTGACTTCGGTATGGTTGGGATAGACTTTTTAATTGGACATGATGGTAAGCTTCTGTTCAACGAGATTGAGGATGTTGTCGGCTCGAGAACATTAAGTGCGTGTAGTGATATAAATATCCTTGAGACATATGTTGGTCATATAAAACAGCGCATTAGATAAAAATCGAAAGTCCTCAAATTGGACTTCCGATTTTTGCATTAGTTTGATTTAACCCTTTAACTCCTCAAGTCTTGCTTTCACTTTTGCTTGTTTATCAAGATAATCTGCTTCTTTTTGCTTTTCTTCCTCCACAACTGCGGCTGGTGCTTTGCTAACGAATCCTTGATTGGAAAGCTTCTTCTGAACCCGCTCCACTTCTTTCGTCCATTTTGTAAGCTCTTTCTCTAACCGTTCAATTTCCTTATCGAAATCAATCAGCCCTTCTAAAGGAAGGAATATTTCAGCGCCAGTTACGACAGAAGCCATCGCTTTTTCTGGAACATCAAGGTTAACAGAAATTGTTAGTTCGCTTGGGTTACAAAAACGCTCTAAATAACCACGATTTCCTTCTAATTCTTGCATTACGGCTTCATTTTCAGCTTGGATTAGCATTTGAATTTGCTTCGACATCGGTGTATCTACCTCTGCACGGCTATTACGAACCGATTTTATGATTGCTACGAGCCGTTTCATTTCAGCAGCTGCTGTTTCATCATGATACTTCTCTTCAACTACTGGCCAATTTGCTATCGTAATTGAGTCCCCTTGATGTGGAAGCTGCTGCCAGATTTCTTCTGTAATAAATGGCATATATGGGTGCAGCATCCGCATTGTCTGATCAAGAACGTGTGCAAGTACAGATCTGGTTGTGTTTTTCTTCGCTTCATCGTCACCATATAATGGAAGTTTTGCCATTTCAATATACCAATCACAAAGCTCATCCCAAATAAAGTTATATAAATGACGACCAGCTTCACCAAACTCATATTTCGCTGTGTTTTTCGTCACATGATCAATCGTTTCATTTAAACGCGTTAAAATCCATTTATCTGCTAGTGTTAGCTCTCCAGTTAAATCAATATCTTCATAGGTGAAGCCTTCCATGTTCATTAAGGAGAAGCGAGATGCATTCCATACTTTATTCGCAAAGTTCCACGTTGACTCCACTTTTTCCCAATGGAAGCGTAAATCTTGACCAGGTGTTGATCCAGTTAACAAGAAATAACGTAATGAATCGGCACCATATTTCTCAATAACATCCATCGGGTCAACACCATTTCCTAGTGACTTACTCATTTTCCGACCTTCTGCATCGCGGATTAATCCATGAATAAGTACATCCTTGAACGGTTTTTCACCAGTAAATTCCTTCGATTGGAAAATCATCCGCGCTACCCAGAAAAAGATAATGTCATAACCTGTTACAAGTACATCGGTTGGGAAGTAGCGTTTAAACTCTGCAGATTCTTCATTCGGCCAGCCCATCGTTGAAAATGGCCATAATGCAGAGGAGAACCATGTATCCAGTACATCTTCGTCCTGCTCCCAATTTTCGATGTCAGCCGGTGCTTCTTTTCCAACATATATTTCTTTTGTTTCTTTATGGTACCAAGCTGGAATGCGATGTCCCCACCAAAGCTGACGAGAAATACACCAATCACGGATATTTTCCATCCAGTTAAAGTACGTACGCTCAAAGCGTTCTGGTACAAAATTAACTTTACCTTCTTCATGTTGTAAATCCAGCGCCTCTTTAGCCAATGGTTCCATTTTAACGAACCATTGTGTTGACAAGTATGGCTCAACAACTGCACCACTGCGCTCCGAGTGTCCAACTTGATGGATATGGTCCTCAATTTCAAATAGAACGCCCTGTTCCTGCAAATCTTTCACTATTTGCTTACGGCATTCAAAACGATCCAACCCTTGATATTTACCGGCGTTCTCATTCATGGAGCCATCTTCATGCATAACGAGAACGCGTTCTAGATTATGACGGTTACCAATTTCAAAGTCATTCGGGTCATGGGCCGGTGTAATTTTAACCGCTCCTGAGCCAAATTCCATATCTACATAATCGTCTGCAACAATTTCAATTTCACGACCAACTATTGGCAACACTACTTTTTTGCCGATTAAATGCTTATAACGCTCATCTTTCGGATGTACAGCAACTGCGGTGTCACCAAGCATTGTTTCTGGACGTGTTGTCGCAATTTCAATTGTTTCATCACTATCTTTAATTGGATAACGCATATGATAAAACTTACCTTGGACCTCTTCATAAATTACTTCAATATCGGATAGGGCAGTTTTTGTTTGCGGATCCCAGTTAATAATGTATTCTCCACGATAAATAAGACCCTTTTCATATAGTTTAATGAATACTTCCTTTACCGCATCAGACAAACCTTCATCCAGCGTAAAACGCTCACGTGAATAGTCCAGTCCTAGACCTAGCTTTTCCCATTGAGAACGGATAAAGTCTGCATATTCTTCTTTCCACTCCCAAGATTTTTCCAGGAATTTCTCACGTCCTAATTCATAACGATTTGTTCCTTGCTCCTTTAATTTCGCTTCTACCTTCGCCTGTGTTGCGATTCCAGCATGGTCCATACCGGGTAACCATAATACATCATAGCCCTGCATACGCTTCATGCGAGAAATAGTATCCTGCATTGTTGTATCCCATGCATGACCTAAATGCAGCTTACCTGTAACGTTTGGTGGCGGAATAACAATCGAGAATGGCTCCTTATCTGGATCACCAGTAGCTTCAAAATATTTCCCTTCTAACCAAAATTGATAACGACCTTTTTCCACTTCCTCCGGATTGTATTTCGACGGAAGGGACGTTTGTTCATTTGTGCTCATTGCTTTACCTCCTATTTTTAACAGTCACTAAAAATCAAAAAACCCTTTTCATCCTTAAAAATAAAGGACGAAAAGGGTTAGATTCCGTGGTACCACCTTTGTTTACAAACCAAAATTGTTTGTACACTTCATTGATTGATAACGGTCAATACCGGCTTCTTCTACTTTAAATTTTAATTTCAAAGAAACTGCATCAAGGGCGACCTTCCAAAACAATCTACCTAGGAAATTTTCAGCTCATGATTTCCCTCTCTAAAGGCGTTTATTTTGTACTCTTCCCTATCATCGCGTTTACGTTATAATTTCACATAATTATATATATTATTTTATAGCTTACTTAGAGTATCGTCAACTATTATTATTGTTATCCGCACCAATTTGGTGTATTCATACATAGTATAGAAAAAGAGCGTAAATGTGCTTAGAAAGGAAAGAGGTGCTACCTGTGGCAAGATTTTATCGTTACAAACTTCCACCATGGGCAAGACAATGCCTTTTTGTCTTCGAGAGAATTCTTTTACCGATCACGATATTCCAGTTAATCCGCACGTTGTTAATCCCAACGACTTTTGATGTGCTTTTATTAGGTGTATTAATTGGACTATTAATCGCTTTTTATTTGGAATGGATTTAATTTGACAGATCATCAAAATTTATTGTTTCATATTCTTCTTTTATAAAATCTGTCCATTTTAATGCAAAAATAAGCTTGCGATATTGTTTCTGTAATGCACTGACT
The DNA here is from genome assembly GCF_037969805.1 of Oceanobacillus sp. FSL W7-1304. Lineage (NCBI taxonomy): Bacteria > Bacillati > Bacillota > Bacilli > Caryophanales > Bacillaceae > Oceanobacillus > Oceanobacillus sp. FSL W7-1304. The sequence continues at coordinate 729,038 of NZ_CP150211.1, forward strand.
TGATAAGTCAGTGGTTTTTCTTTTGTACTTTTCACATAATCTCGGATGATCGTCATATAATCAGCTGGATTAAGTAAATAAATGGATAGTAATTTCATATCAAACATTTCAAGATCATACTTTCGTTTATATACTTTGAAACCTTCCATTATTAACTCATTTGGTTGATCGTATTCACCGGTTAACTGATGGAAGTAGTTTGTTAAATCCACTGCGACATGATCATAACGCGCTTGCTCCCAATTAATAATATGGTTGTTCAAAACATGATCAAGCGCGAGATTTCCATGGCAAAGGGAAAGATTCCATGTTATTTCTTCTTCTGACTGATCAAGAAATTCACTTACCTCTCCATTTATCCGGTTTAATGCAGTTTCTATATCTCGATAATGCGTGCAAACCTGCAATTCAAACGGAGACATGTAGGCTTGTTGTTCAAAGCGAAGCACATAGGAATATAATTCATTTGGAAGCTGCTCACAGAACGTTTGGTATGTATGAAAGTTTTTATTTAAGCTGGATTTTGAAATCCGTTGACTTTGCTGAGTTCTGTCATGGATATGTGCTAATAGTCCCATCGTTCGCTCAATCGATGTTTCACTGCTTGAACGAGGCGCAAAAAGCAGCCAAGGGCTAAGGTAGTAAACGAAACCATCTACATCTTCATATAGCTTGCCATCTTTTGTTAGATAAACGGGCACAATTTCTGACAGATTTTTCTCATTTGCTACATAATAAACATGTTCCCATGCAGCAATATCCTCTTGCTTTAATGTACTTTTCTTTAAGGCATAGTCACGACGACTGTCTTTAATGTGATAGAGACGATCGGTAACCTTTTCGATTTCAGTTGGAAAGATTCGATAAGCCTGCAGTATGTCTTTCACTACTTCCATCATTTATCACCACCTACTAAAGGAGATACCCCCTTGTTTCGTAAGTGTCAGGGGGCATTTTCGATTATTAATTGACAGGTATATACAACAACTGTCCCTCATGGACCTCAAAGTCATCCTCAAGCTGGTTTTGTTTTATCAATTGGAGTGGGCTTACGGAAAATCGTTCAGCAATTGTTTCTATTGTGTCTTGATTTTGTACAATACAAAGTCTCATTTTCGTAAACTGCTCTTCTTTTGCTTCTCTAAAAATATCCGATAATAAACTTGCATCTTCTGGAACACGCTCTTCATAATTATCTGTTTCATTTACTTCAGCTGCAACAATATCCTCTTCAGTGACCAACTCTTCTGTCTCTTCTGCTTCTATATCCGTTGTCTCTGCCTCTTCATCTGACAATTGTTTGAAAAATTCTGCTAATGTTTGTGATTTCTTTTTCCATCGATCTGGATCATGATCTTCTTGTTCCGCTTCTTCTGACCTAATGTCCCCGGTATTCTCCACTGTTTCTGCTGCTTCCTCTGTTTCTTCTACTTGAACGAAATCCTTCTCTTCTCTTGTTTGTATTTCTTCTTTTTCAACAGTTTTTTGTTCATCTAATGGTCCTGCATCAAGCTCTGTCTCCGATAAATCGGTAAGAGCTAGTTCCTCTTCTTGTGGTTTTCTTAATTCAAATTCGAATGAGTCTAATTCAGAGACAGAATTACCCTCCACCACTGTATCTACTTCTTTTTCTTCTGTATCCTTAACTTCCTTCGTTTCTTGACGCTGGTGCTCTACTTCACTATTAATCCCGTGTATTTCAATGGTTGCGTACAACTTTAAGTGACTTGGTTCTGGTATTTCATAATCAAAAGAATCTACATGTACCGTAACCTCATTCAAGTCTGCTACACGATAAGGCGGGACAGAAATTTCTACCGGAAACCGATGAGAAAATGCAGCTAATCCTTCCTCATCTATTACCTTTTCTACATAACGTTTCGCTTGAAAGTCTTCAAAATCCAGTGAGCGATCATCTTGCTCAGACTCTACTTTTTCGTATTCTCCTTGAAGCTCAATATTCCCGCGAATCGAAATATATTCCTCATAGGGCTGGATAGATATTTCAGGTTCTAATGCTATTCCTCTTAACTCCGCAACTTCCTGTCCCTTTTCAAAATAGAGTGATTCCTCTAGATCAAAAGTGAATGCTTTGGAATCGCCTGCCAAATGAATTCCCTCCTCTTTAAAAAACTTGGCATTCGTTAATATCCTTGAGCGAACGCCTTCGCCTGCACTTTTGCAAAAAGGAAAGTTTTATACTTTCTTTTCTGCCAACATATAACCAATATGCCGATATGTCTTTATAATCTATATGAATCCACCTACAGAGATATGCATGAAAAAAGCCATTCCAATCTGGAACAATCCTAATATAAGGATGTCCCCATTGGAATGGCTTATTTTTTCTCAATGTGAACGCCACGTCCAGTCCGCATGTCACTAGCCGGGAGTTTTCACGATTGATTTTTTACTTTTCAATTTTAGAAAAAGCTGTTCGGATTGCTTGGATTGTTTTTTCAATATCTTCATCGGTATGCGCAGTTGATAGGAATAATCCTTCAAATTGCGATGGCGGCAGGAAAATTCCCTCTTCCATCATGGCACGATAATATTGGGCAAAGTAATCCAAGTTTGATTGCTGAGCTGTTTCAAAGTTGATGACTTCTTTATTTGTAAAAAACACACCAAACATTGAACCTGCTCGATTAACATGTAAAGGAATATCATATTCCGCCGCAGCTTGCTTGAATCCTTCTACAAGTCGATCTATTTTCTTGCTTATTTCCTCATATGATTCCTCTGTCAATGCAGATAAGGTTTCATAACCTGCTGTCATTGCAAGTGGATTTCCTGACAAGGTTCCTGCTTGGTAAATGGAACCTGCAGGAGCAATGCTTTCCATAATTTCGCGTTTACCACCATAAGCTCCAACAGGTAATCCCCCACCAATAACCTTACCAAGACAAGTCAGGTCTGGCGTAACATCAAAGTGTCCTTGTGCACAGTGGTAACCAACACGGAATCCAGTCATGACTTCATCAAAAATAAGGAGTGTACCATTTTGCTCTGTGATTTGTCGCAAGTTTTGCAGAAAATCATTTTTAGGTGGTACAACACCCATATTCCCTGATACTGGTTCAACGATAACTGCTGCAATATCTTCCCCGTACTTTTCAAAGGCAAGTTTAACACTTTCTACATCGTTATATGGAACCGTAATCGTATTCTGAGCAATGGACGCTGGAACTCCCGGGCTATCTGGTAATCCAAGTGTTGCAACACCTGAGCCAGCTTTAATTAATAACGAATCTCCATGCCCATGGTAGTTCCCTTCAAATTTAAGAATAATATTTCTGCCGGTATACCCTCTAGCAAGACGAATCGCACTCATCGTTGCTTCCGTTCCTGAGTTTACCATTCGAACCATTTCAATTGAAGGAACACGATCAATCACTAATTTCGCTAGCTTGTTTTCAAGCAGCGTCGGTGCACCAAAGCTTGTCCCTTTTTCAGCGACTTCCTTTAGCTTTGTTACAACATGGTCGGGAGCATGGCCTAAAATTAATGGCCCCCAGCTTAACACATAATCAATATATTCATTGCCATCAATGTCATAAATCTTAGATCCTTTACCAGACTCCATGAATACTGGTGACATGCCAACAGACTTAAATGCACGTACAGGAGAGTTCACCCCGCCCGGCATTAGATTAACTGCTTCTTTGTACGCATCTACAGATTGATTATATCTTACCACTTTAGTCCGCCTCCTCTAGTTATCTTCTTTAAGCCATTTCGCAACATCTTTTGCAAAATAGGTAATAATTAAATCTGCTCCGGCACGCTTCATGGATGTTAGCTTCTCCATTACTAATGCTTTCTCATCAATCCAGCCATTCTGAGCTGCAGCTTTGACCATGGAATATTCACCACTGACATTGTAAGCAACTACTGGCAAATTAAAATTGTCACGTACTTCGCGCACAATATCCAGGTATGACATAGCTGGTTTTACAATTAAGAAATCCGCACCTTCCGCGACATCTGATTCCGCTTCTCGAAGGGCTTCCAGTCGATTTGCTGGATCCATTTGATATGTTTTTCGATCACCAAATTGTGGTGTGCTGTCTGCCGCATCACGGAAAGGACCATAGTAAGCTGAAGCATATTTGACAGCATAGGACATAATCGGAATGTGTGAATAACCCGCTTCATCAAGCGCCTGTCGAATAACAGCTACAAATCCATCCATCATATTAGAAGGTGCGATAATATCGGCTCCCGCTTCTGCCTGTGAGACAGCTGTTTTTGCTAAAAGCTGCAAGGATTCATCGTTGTCGACGTCATGATTATGGATAACGCCACAATGACCATGTGAAGTATATTCACAAAGACATGTATCTGCAACAACAAGCAATTCTGGAAATTCCTTTTTAACTAGTCTTGTTGCCTGTTGAATGATACCATCTTCAGCAAAAGCTCCCGTTCCTATCTCATCCTTCTCTGATACTACGCCAAAGAATATTACTGAACGTATACCGAGTTCAAAAACTTCTTTTACCTCATCAAGCAGCAAATCAAAAGAAAGCTGATAAACTCCAGGCATGGAAGGAACTTCGCTCTTAATATTTTCACCTTCAATAACAAAAATCGGGTAAATAAAATCCTCTGTTCTCAGATGGTGTTCGCGCACCATCGAACGCATCGCATTTGAAGAGCGTAACCGTCGATGACGTTTAAAATTGATTGATTGTGACATCGTAATCTATCCTTTCTTTATGTAGTTACATATCGTTTCCAGCATCGCTTCAATTGTAAATTCCTTAGGCGGTGTGATAGATTGGATTCCGAGTTCAGTCGCACGCTGCTCGGTTGTTGTTCCAATACAAATATAGTTTTTCTTTGGAATCGTATCAACCATTTTGACAAACGCCTCAACTGTTGAAGGACTTGTAAAAGTAATAAAATCGATCAAGTCTTCCGTTAACAGTTCGTTTAATCGACCTTTCATTGCATAATTATATCCTGTTTCATAAACCTCCAACAAAACATGTGGCACGTTGTGCTTTGTAAATTCCACTGGAAGCGTATCACGCGAAAGATTCCCTCGAACCAGCAAAATTTTCCCCGCCTTAGGGAACTGCTGCAGAAACTCCTCTGCCATTGCCTCAGCATGATATGTTGTCGGAATAAACTCCGCTTGATAGCCATATTTTTTAAGTGCTAAATCTGTCTTATGACCAACAGCAGCTAATCGTTGCCCTTGAAGCTGTTTCATATTATATTTCTTCGCAAGGGTAAAAAAACAATGGACCCCATTTGCACTTGTAAAAAAAATCCACTTGAATTCACCCATTTTGGAAAAGATGTGCTGGGATGCTTCTGTATCTTTACATGAAATCGCAAGCAAAGGAACCTCAATCGGTATACCACCAAGCTCTCGTACCTTTTTCGAGAATTCTTTTGCTTGGCTTGCTTCTCTCGTTATTAGAATTTTGCTTTCATGTAAGGTTTGCTCCATTACTTGTCGAGCTCCTCTTTTACGCGATTTACAATTTCCTTAGCACCCTGGCTGATTAAAGCCTCCGCAGCTTCTTTTCCAACAGCTTTCGGATCTGTTCCTCGCACCGTTTCTTTTAAAATCGTTTTACCGTCTGGTGTTCCTACGAGTGCTGTTAATATGACTTCATCTTCTTCCAGGTAGGCATAGCCTCCAATAGGCACTTGACAGCCACCCTCGAGTAAATGTAGAAACGTTCGTTCAGCAGTAACCGTTCTCGTTGTCAAATCATCATTAATAGCTTGCAGGATTCCCTGAATCTCTTCGTCATCTGCTCGACTTTCAATTGCGAGCGCCCCTTGTCCAACAGCTGGAACAACGATTTCCGGATCAAGGTATTCTGTAATCAACTCTTCACTTAAACCAACACGTTTCAATCCAGATACAGCAAGAATAATCGCGTCATAGTCTTCTTCGTTCAGTTTGCGAAGTCTCGTTTCAATATTTCCGCGGATCCACTTGATCGAAATATCTGGACGCTCTGCAAGAATTTGGGCTGAGCGACGTAAGCTACTTGTACCTATTATGGCGCCTTTTGGTAGATCAGTTAGCTTCACATTGTTTTTAGAAATAAAAGCATCTCGATGATCTTCTCTTATCGGGATTGATGAAATCATTAAGCCTTCCGGTAACTCTGATGGCATGTCCTTCATGCTATGTACTGCTAAATCAATTTCTTTATCATACATAGCTTGCTCAATCTCTTTGACAAAAAGACCCTTTCCACCTACTTTGGATAATGTTACATCCAAAATTCGATCACCTTTTGTAACAATTTCCTTGATTTCAAATTCATTTTTAACACCAGCTGCCTTCAACTGATCAATCACCCATTTTGTCTGTGTTAAAGCTAAATTACTTTTTCTTGAACCAACGATAATTTTCCGCATTCGTTGTGTACCTCCTTAACATTTCTTGTTCTTTAAAAGTGAAAATTCGATAACGTGCTGAATAGAAAGAAATTCACTAACAATATTAAAAATGCTCCAGTATTGTAGGTTGCTAACGGCTTTCCAACATATCCTACAACGAGGCGCAAAACCAAATATCCGACATACACAATTAGAACAAGCAGTGAGCCAATTGTTTTCATGTCAAACCAATAAAATTCAGAGGCAGAGAAATAAGCCCAAACTACCCCTAAAATAATCGCAATTAATAATAGCGGTACCCCAATCGAGATGGCTATAAAACTATAACGATCCAATTGCTTCAAATCTCCTAATTGCCACATCCATTTTAACCCTTTTTTCCTTTTTAGGAAACGATATTGAATTAAATACATAATAGAGAGTAAAAATGCAACCGTAAAGAAACCATAGGAAACAATTGCAAGCGTAATATGTGCAATTAATATTTCATGGACAAATTGAATCGAGTCATTCAATTGGTTATGCGTGGTGCTCGCAGCAAAATATAATAATAATATAAAAAAGCCGAATACTTGAATGAAAAACACAATAAACCGGATTTTGAAAAGCTTATTGATGATTATGGATAGTGTAATCAATACCCAAGAATAGAAAAATAGACTATCCACTAGATTCGTAACAGGAAAGCCTTTCTCACCAAATACTTCATAAAAGAAAAAAACGGTTTGCAATAACCAAACCATACAAATCAACCAGAAAGCAATTTTATTTGCTTTCCGGTTGTGATGTATAAAATCGATAAAAAAACCAATTAAACTAAGGCTAAATAGAATCAAAATTATTTCGTAGATCCACTTCATCTCATGTAATAATCCTTTCTGCGAAGATAGAATTGTTTATAATTTTGAAGGATTAACGTCCACGAAGCATAAAATCCCTATACAACCGCCAGAACGATTGCTATGATTTTCTACGCCGTTGTAAACTTATTTTGAGCCGAAAAGGAGGACTTCTCTTCTTTTGATATTAACTCCATTGTTTCATTTTTTTTTGCCTGTTTTTCAAATTCTGCTTTTACTTCTTCTTCAATACCAAAAATATCGATGAATAACTGTAAGGACTGATCGGCATTATCGGTTCCTGCAAGCTCTTTCGCCTGTGTTACAGGTTCTTTCAGCAGCTGATTAATAATACTTTTTGTATGCTTGCTGATTACTTTCTTTTCTCTCACCGTCAAATCCGGGATTTTTCTTTCGATACTTTTCATTGTTTCAGATTGAATAGATAGCGCCTTTTGACGTAGAGCCGAAATAACCGGAACAACACCAAGCGTTTTCAGCCATTCCTTGAACAGCACGATTTCTTCTTCCATCAAAATTTCAATTTGTTCTGCAGCTGCTTTTCTTGTTTCTAAATTTTCATCCACTATATGATTTAAATTATCAATGTCATATAAAAAGACATTGTCTAAATTGCTAATGTCTGGATCAATATCTCTAGGTACAGCAATGTCCACAAGGAACAAAGCTTTTCCCTTACGCTTTTTCTGAATTGGTTCAAGCATGTCTTTCGTTAGTACGATTGAATCTGACCCTGTAGAACTAATTAAAATATCCGCTTCTTGGATAACAGGTAATAAATTATCCATACTCTCTGCTTTGGCTTGGAATTTCGCAGCTAAGTCTTTAGCGTTTGCTAATGTACGATTAATAACAGTTATTTTAGTTGCTCCAGACCCTTGCAGGTTCTTAGCGGCAAGTTCGCCCATTTTACCGGCTCCAAGAATAGCTACGTGCTTATTTTGTAAGTCTCCAAATATTTTTTTAGCCAGTTCGACAGCAGCATAACTAATGGAGACTGCATGTTCACCGATTGCCGTTTCTTTATGAGCGCGTTTCCCAAAAGTGATTGCCTGTTTAAATAATTCATTAAATACAGTTCCAGTTGCTTTCATTTCTTGTGATGTTAAAAATGCCTGTTTCACTTGACCGAGAATTTGGGTTTCTCCCAGTACCATCGAATCAAGACCTGTAGTTACACGGAAAAGATGCTCCATGGCGCCATCATCTTCCGTTATCCGTAAATAGGAGGAGAATTCTTCCTTATCAAGATGGAACCAATCAGCCAAAAATTGTTTAATATAGTAACGGCCAGTATGCAATTGATCAACAACCGCATATATTTCTGTACGGTTACATGTCGAAACGATCACATTTTCCAGAATGCTTTTTCGTTTTTTTAATTCAGTCATCGCCTCGTGAAGCGATTGCTCTGAAAATGTAAGCTTTTCCCTAACTTCTACAGGGGCTGTTTTATAATTGAAGCCAACTTTTAAAATATGCAATTTGTCTACCCCCAAAATAATTTACACGGTTTAAATCCTAGTTCAAAAAGGAGGATAAAAAAGACCGAGAAGTTCGAAGCGGCGTAGCTTCCCGTAACGGGCTTCCACAGGATGTGGTGACTTCTGTGTTGTCCACAGGACGTGGACGGTTTTAACAGAAGTTCATTGAATATCCCTTAATACGTGAGGAACGGAAAAGTAAGCCAACGAAGAAATTCGATGTGTCATTTTTACCGGACTTGTTGAATTTCCTTAATAAACGATTGTATATGCTATATAATAACTCACCTACCATTATAACATGCATTCCCTTTTCCATTTTCTGAAATTGTGAACAGAAAAGGAAACAATATGTTAGTATAGAAAGGTATTAAAGAAATGTTTCTTTCAAAATATAGCATTAAAATAGTTTCTACATAATAATTATTATAACTAGTGTGTACTTTACCATACTGCACACAGATAATCAAGAATTCAACACAGGTGTAGAGGGGTTTTATGAAAGTGAAAAAACAACATTCATTGCTTGCTTATTTACTAATTGGTATCGGGATTTATTTTCTGCTTCGCGAATTAAAAATACCTATCTTAACAAATTTTTATTCATGGCAAACCTTACTTATTATTATAGGTCTTGCATTATTGATTCATGGATACAGCTCAAAATATTACCAAAATTTACTGGCAGGTACAATTGTACTTGGAATTGGCATTCATTTACATGGTGTCCAGCACTATTCCTTTTGGATTGATCATTGGGCTGTTTACATACTGATTGTCGGGATTGCCTTTCTTGTCCGATTTATTAAAACAAAGAAAGGGTTATTTACTGGTCTAATTCTTATCACGCTAGCTGTATTTTTAATTTTTTCTGTCAATCTACCAATCTATTTTGATTGGCTGTATACTGTTATCGATTTATTGGAACGCTTTTGGCCAGTACTCCTAATTATAATCGGCTTTTTCTTATTAAAACGTAAATAAAAAATCCCGGGGATTGAAGAGACCCCGGGATTTTTTACAATACAGAACTCAGAAAATCCCGAGTTCGCTGTTCTTTCGGCTTATTAAAAATTTCATCTGGATGACCATACTCTACAATTCTTCCTTCATGCATATATACCAACCAATCCGCAACTTCACGAGCGAACCCCATTTCATGTGTCACCACAACCATCGTCATGCCCTCTTCTGCCAATCCCTTCATCGTTGCAAGCACTTCATTGACAAGCTCTGGGTCAAGCGCTGAAGTTGGTTCATCAAAAAGCATCACATCGGGATTCATCGCTAACGCACGTGCAATGGCTACACGCTGTTTTTGCCCACCGGATAATTTAGATGGATACACATCATATTTATCTCCTAGTCCGACCTTATCAAGCAATATCTTTCCTTCTTTTATTGCTTCGCTTTTTTTCACACCTTTAACTTGTGTCGGTGCTTCAATTACGTTTTCAAGCACTGTCATATGAGGAAATAAATTAAAATGCTGGAATACCATCCCAACTTTTTGCCTGATTTTATTTAAGTCATGTGATTTTTTTTCAATTTGTTCTCCATCAATAGTAATACTTCCGCTATTTTTTATTTCTAAAAAGTTAAGGCAGCGCAGCAACGTACTCTTACCAGAACCACTAGCTCCAATTAATACAACAACATCGCTTTCTTTTACAGTTAGATCGATATCCTTTAAAACATGCAGTTCACCAAATGACTTGTTTAACTGCTCTACACGAATCATTTCTCTTTCTTCACTCATTTAGGTTCCCCTCTTTCTTAATCACTAACTGCTAATCGTTTTTCGATCTTATTCACGATAAACGTCAATACAAGTACGATTAGTAAATAATAAACGGCTACCGTCATGTAGTAAGGCAAATAGTCAAAGGTGTTCGAGCCCATTGTGCTTGCTACACCAAATAAATCTTGCATGCCAATAAAGGAAACTAAGGATGAATCCTTAATTCCAATAATAAATTGATTTCCCAATGATGGAACCGCTCTTCGGAATGCCTGGGGCAAAATAATTCGTTTCATCGTCAAACCTTTATTCATCCCAAGTGATAAACCTGCTTCTCGTTGACCTTTATCTATTGATTGGATGGCTCCGCGAATAATCTCCGCAATATAAGCTCCACTATGAAAAGCTAATCCTGCAGCACCAGCCCAGAACATCGGAATTAATAAAATATCTGTTAAACCATAATATAGGATAAAAATTTGTACGATTAATGGTGTTCCACGAACAATCCATATGTAAGCGTCGGCAATCCATTCAAAAATTTTTATGTTTGATATTTTAAGCAATGCTACAAATAATCCAATAACGATGGCAATTAATAAGGATACAACAGATAGCTTCACCGTAATCCATAAACCATCGAGAAATACATCATAACTACCAATGAAAACTTCAAAAAAATGCAGTATGTCTTCCAAGTGCTTCAACTCCCCTTTAGATAAGAATGTGCGCATGCTCGGATGCGCACATTCACATGTTTTATTCTTCTATCTCAGGCTCTTCGGTAATGTCACCGCCAATCCATTCTTCAGATAAGGCGGCAAGCTCGCCGCTTTCTCTCATCTCCTCAAGGGCCTCATTTACAGCTTCAAGCAATGCAGTGTTATCCTTTTTTACCGCTACTGCTTGCTCGGCGACATCAAGCTGAAATTTCCCTTCAATTTCTAATCCTGCATCAATGGCTGTAAATCCTGTCACATCATCCGTGATTACGGCATCGTGATGACCACTTGCTAACGATTGAAGAGCAACTACATCGCTATCTACTTGAGGTATGCTTGAAGTATATTGCTCTGCCACTTCAAGATATGTTGTACCTCTGGCCACAGAAATCTCTTTTCCTTCTAAGTCGTCTTCTGTCTGTATATTACTATCAGGCCTAGTATAAATAACCGGTCCGGAATAGTAATAAGGCTCAGAGAAATTTACCTGCTGCAAACGTTCTTCTGTTATTGTATGACTTGCAACTGCGATATCATAACGACCTTCCGTTACTCCAGTAACAATGCCTGAAAATTTTGCCCGCTGCGGATTCGGCTCAAGGCCAAGTTTTTCAGCGATCGCTTCTCCAACAGCTACATCATAACCAACCATATCACTGCCTTCCATATAGCTAAATGGTTTGAATTCACCAGAAGCTGCAAATGTTAACTTGCCATCTTCAACTAAATTATATGCAGCACCATCACCAGCTGCATTTGAATCTCCATTAGCAGATTCGCTATTTCCACAAGCTGCTAGTAAGATCATAGATACCATCAAAAATAACGCAATTTTCAGTTTTTTCACCTTTCTCCACATCCCCTTTTTCATTTAAATAACAGCTATCATCTCTGATCTGTAAGTTGAAATAGTATCAGCCACCACCATTCCACTTTTACCATGTATTAAAGTATAGCAATAATTGAAATAGCACACGAACTGGCTATAATACGATATCCATCAGTATATGTACATTTACAGATCCTACTGCATAATAACTCCCTTCAGCATACATATACCCATCTTTTCTAAAATATACTCCTGTTTTCTAAAAAATCTTTCTAATCAAGAAGTTTTCAGGACTGTCACTAATATGTGGTTGGCAATTCGAGAATGTGCAACAGAATGTTAATATTCTGTGATCGGTTACTAGGTGTGAGATGCGTTACCAAGGTTGAGGCAATAAGATCTGGATAAAATACGATTGTTTATTTCCTAAATCTGATCGATAATATGACAAAGATAATGAACAATACAGTTCTAGGCTGAACGACAAAAAACCTTGTCAGAGATTGATCCCAGACAAGGTATTTTTTTTCATTAGTTTTTCAAATAATGGGTAATGACAGACCATGATTCGTCCTTCCCTTCACCTGTTTCAGCTGAAAATGGAATGACAATATCATCTGGTGCTACTTCGAATGTTTGTTTTGTTCGTTTTACATGCTGTGCTCGTTTATTCTTTGGTATTTTATCAAGCTTCGTTGCGATGATAATTACTGGAAGCTCATGATATTTAAGAAAATTATACATTTGCAAATCATCTTTTGTTGGTTCATGACGAAGGTCGGTGACAAGGATAGCGGCTTTTAATGTTTCTCTTGTCGTAAAGTACTCCTCCATCATACCTCCCCATTTTTCACGTTCCTTTTTTGAAACCTTCGCATAACCATAGCCCGGTACATCCACGAAATAAAAGGCTTCATTAATCTTATAAAAATTTAAAGTTTGTGTCTTCCCCGGCTTTGATGAAGTACGGGCTAAATTTTTCCGATTAATTAGCTTGTTTATAAATGACGATTTCCCTACATTTGAGCGTCCTGCTAATGCTATTTCTGGTAGCATATCACCTGGATATTGCTTCTTGCTAACGGCACTAATGACGATTTCGGCGTTAGTTACTTTCATTTTTCTCCTCCACGAGTGCGTGCTCAAGTACTTGATCAAGGTGATTCACCGTGATAAAAGTTAAGTCATTTCGAACACTTTCTGGTATATTTTCTATATCTTTTTCATTTTCTTCTGGGATAATCAAGGTTGTTAATCCAGCTCGATGTGCACTCAATGATTTCTCTTTTAAACCTCCAATTGGCAACACACGTCCACGGAGTGTAATTTCCCCAGTCATCCCTACTTCTTTCCTAATTGCCCTGCCTGTTAAAGATGATACAAGAGCTGTTGCTATTGTTATTCCAGCAGACGGTCCATCCTTTGGCGTTGCGCCTGCTGGTACGTGAATATGAATATCATATTTCTCGTAAAAGTTGGACTCTATATTAAATTCCTTTGTTCTGGAACGTACATAGCTAAATGCAGCTTGGGCAGATTCTTGCATTACGCCGCCCAATTTCCCTGTGAGCGTTAATTTGCCTTTACCAGGATAATGGGTTACTTCAATGGAAAGAATATCACCACCTGCAGATGTATATGCTAAGCCTGTTGCTGTTCCTACTTGATCCTCTTGCTCCATTAGGCCATAGCGAAAAACTGGCTTCCCTAGTAAATCTTCCAGGCTTTTTTCGGTTACAATTACTTTTTCCTTTTCCTTGGAAATAATAATTTTGGCTGCTTTTCTGCATAGTTTTGCCAGCTGTCTTTCTAACCCACGAACTCCAGCTTCTCTTGTATATCTGCGAATCAGCTTAAGAATTGCGTTTTCCCGGATTTGTAAATTAGCTTTTTTCAATCCATTTTCCTTCAATTGCTTTGGCAGTAAATGCTGTTTTGCAATATGCAGCTTCTCTACCTCCGTATAACCCGCAATGGAGATAAGCTCCATACGATCCAATAAGGGACCAGGTATACTGTTTACGTTATTTGCAGTAGCAATAAAAAGCACATTAGATAAGTCATAGTTTTCTTCAATAAAATGGTCACTGAACGAACTATTTTGTTCTGGATCCAACACCTCAAGCATCGCGGAAGACGGGTCCCCGCGAAAATCATTTGACATTTTATCGATTTCATCCAGTAAGAATACTGGATTAACCGTTCCAGCTTTCTTCATTCCTTGAATAATACGACCCGGCATTGCTCCAATATAGGTTCTGCGATGTCCGCGTATCTCTGCTTCGTCCCGAACTCCTCCTAATGAAATACGTACGAAATTTCGATTAATCGCCTTGGAGATTGATTTTGCTAAAGAAGTTTTTCCTACTCCCGGAGGTCCTACAAGGCAAAGAATCGGTCCTTTTATTGTATTGGTTAGCTTTTGTACAGCTAAATACTCTAAAATTCGTTCCTTTACTTTTTCGAGACCATAATGATCATGATTTAACACTTTCTCTGCACGTTTAATTTCAATTGTATCTTGTGTTTTTTTTGTCCAAGGTAAGAGAATTAGCCATTCCAAGTAATTACGAATAACAGAGCTTTCAGCAGAACTTTGTGGTACTTTTTCATATCTTCCTAACTCTTTTAAAGCAACCTTCAAGATATGCTCCGGCATATCGGAGTTTTCAATCTTCTCCCTTAATTGATCTACTTCACTCGTTTTGCCGTCTTTATCGCCAAGCTCCTTTTGAATCGCTTTTAGTTGTTCACGAAGATAATATTCCTTTTGTGTTTTTTCCATGGAGTTTTTTACACGTTGTCCAATTTTCTTTTCTAAATCCAAAACCTTTTTTTCGTTGGAGATAACTTTAATGAGATGCTTCATTCGAACAGCCACATTTATCATCTCTAAAATTTGCTGTTTGTCCTTTATTTTCAACGTTAAATGAGATGCGACGAGATCTGCGAGTCTACCTGGTTCCTCGATATCAGAAACCGTTGCATAGGTCTCATCTGTTAACTTCCTGGAAAGCTTTATGTATTGCTTAAATTGCTCAAGCAGGGAACGCATTAACGCTTCTTCTTCATGCTTTTCGCCATGCGTTTCCTCCAAATTTTCGATTTCAACTAAAAATTCATCTTGAGATTCCGTATATCGGAGAATTTCTCCACGCGAAATTCCCTCAACAAGCACACGCATCGTACCATTTGGAAGCTTTAACATCTGTTTTACTTTTGCCAATGTACCAACATTAAAAATATCGCTTGGTTCCGGATCATCTAAGCTCACTTTTTTCTGGGTTGCCAGGAAAATATGCTGATTGTCCATCATTGCCTTTTCCAATGCAGCAATCGATTTATCTCTACCTACGTCCAAGTGTAGAACCATTGATGGAAACACGAGTAGTCCACGTAAAGGAAGGAGGGGGACTTGAATGTTTTCTTTCGTCATTATTTGTACCTCCATAAAATATGTATTTAATTAGTTATCTTAAACCATTCGTGTTAAAAAATTCATTATGTATTTCTTCAGTTTATAGAAAAATCTTCCTCTTGTAAATGGTTTCATTTCTAAATCTGTATTCTATTTATTTCAACGTTATTTACAGGCAATAAAACAAGAATACAAAGGTTATCGTAACTCCCGGAACAGCCACATCCAGCTTCAGCGCCCAACGACTAGCGAGACTTCCCTCACCTCCGTACGATAAGTCAACATCGACTCCCTACGGTCGCCGTGTTTCCTTTATCTCCTACGGCTCAGTCCAGTCCGTACGTCGCTAACCGGACGCTTCCGCTTTTGTGCTTATTATTACCTAAGTTTATAATTATAAACAAAAAGGAGCTGACTGAGTCAGTTCCTTTTAGGCAGTTAAGTAATAGTAAAAAAACTAACTGCATAAGTGCAACTAAGGCACTCCCAAAAATTCTGGCGAATGCCCTAGTTTTTCTAACAATGTAGTACCTGCTCAACCAGCCTCAGCTTATGCACTTTCTTTCGGATGCTTTTCATTTCCTTCTTTAACGGTTCCATCATGGAAAACCAACTTAGGGCTCCCGTTTTCGTCAGTAACTGTTTCTTTCGTAATGATGCATTTTTCCACATCTTCACGAGAAGGCAGATCAAACATTACGTCAACAATAATCCCTTCGATAATGGAGCGTAATCCACGGGCACCTGTTTTGCGCTCAATTGCTTTTTTAGCAATTTCAATAAGTGCATCATCTTCGAATTCTAAATCCACATTATCCATATCAAATAACTTTTGATATTGTTTAACGAGTGCATTTTTCGGCTTAGTTAAAATTTCAATTAGCGCATCCTCGTCCAATGGCGTCAAGCTTCCGATTACTGGAATACGCCCGATAAATTCTGGAATTAAGCCGTAGCGTAATAAATCCTCCGGTAATACTTTGGAAAGCAGCTCACCCATATCCAGATCTTCCTGCTTCTCGTTCGAGCCAAAACCGATTACTTTCTTACCTAGACGACGTTTAATTACTTGGTCAATTCCATCGAATGCTCCACCAACGATAAATAGAATATTTGTCGTATCAATTTGAATAAATTCTTGATGCGGATGCTTACGTCCTCCTTGTGGTGGTACACTTGCAACTGTACCTTCAAGGATTTTCAGCAACGCTTGCTGTACACCCTCACCCGATACATCTCTTGTTATCGAAGGGTTTTCCGATTTACGAGCGACTTTATCTATTTCGTCTATATAAATAATTCCTTTTTCTGCCTTTTCAACATCATAGTCTGCAGACTGAATGAGTTTGAGTAAAATATTCTCGACATCTTCTCCAACATATCCTGCTTCTGTTAATGAAGTCGCATCTGCCATCGCAAACGGAACATTAATAATACGAGCAAGCGTTTGAGCAAGCAATGTTTTACCACTACCTGTTGGTCCAATCATTGCAATATTACTTTTTGATATTTCTACATCATCTGTGCTCTTGGTTGAGTTAATTCGTTTGTAATGATTATATACTGCAACTGCAAGGTTACGTTTCGCTTTATCCTGGCCAATGACATAATCATCAAGAATATTACAGATTTCCTTTGGCTTTGGAATTTCATTCATTTCCATATCCTCGTCTGTACCTAGTTCTTCTTCAACGATTTCTGTACAAAGTTCAATACATTCATCACATATATAAACACCAGGTCCGGCGACTAATTTACGTACTTGTTCTTGACTCTTACCACAAAATGAACATTTCAATTGTCCTTTTTCTTCATTAAATTTAAACATACCATTTCACCCCTAAACGAGCTAAATAAATTCAGCTTTCAACTTTTATAGTCATCATATCAGATACAATTTAAAAAACAAAACAATATACTTTTTCCATCAAGCTAAATACGGTAAATCGACGATTCTATTTTCAAAAACAACAAACTAAAAATAAATTTACCTTGTTTTATCTATTATGGATATTTAACAGAAAAAGTCAATAAATTTAACTTCAGCATTTTGGTTATTGTTACTATATGATGTAGACACAAGATAAATTTCACTTATTTACAGAGGTTACACAGAAATCTCAGTGAAGATGACACTTTGCCATGTCAACGGACGGCTGACAATCAAAGTGCGGGATTCTCGAAGTCACATCGCAACATGCGAAAGTCTCACTGGACCTACTTATCCACCTTTTTTAAACGTACAATTACATCTCTAATAATGTAAAACAAGGTGCGATATGAATCGCACCTTGTTTTACTAATAATTTGATGTTATTACTTTGCAACCTTACTGTTGTCCACAAGGAAATCAATTGCCGCTCTAATTTTTAAGTCGTTTTTAATTGTTTCATTGCTTCCACCTAGCATTTGTACTAATTGATCAGCTTCAACGCCATACATAGATGCCATTTTTTCAAGCTCTGCATTTACATCTTCATCAGATGCTTCAATGTTTTCAGCTTTCACGATTGCTTCTAGTGTAAGATTTGTTTTAACACGTTTTGCTGCATCTTCTTTCATTTGCTCTTTTAATGCATCTTTATCTTGTCCAGAGAATTGAGCGTACATTTCAAGTGTCATACCTTGCATTTGTAATTGCTGTTCAAATTCTCTCAGCATTTGATCAAGTTCTGTCTCAACCATTGCATCTGGAATATCAACTTCCGTATTATCTGATGCTTGCCCGATTAAAGCTTCGCGTTTTTTATTATCTGCATCCTGTTTTCTTTGTGATTCAAGCTCTTCACGTTTTTTCTTTTTCAATTCATCAAGTGTTTCCACTTCGTCATCAACATCTTTAGCGAACTCATCATCAAGTTCTGGAAGTTCTTTTGATTTTATTTCATGGATCTTAACTTTAAATACAGCATCTTTGCCAGCTAAGTTTTCTGCATGGTATTCTTCAGGGAAAGTAATTTCGATTTCTGTTTCTTCTCCTGCTTCTTTACCAATTAATTTTTCTTCAAATCCTGGAATAAATGAACCTGAACCAATTTCTAGTGAATGATTTTCACCTTTACCGCCTTCGAATGCTTCACCATCTAAGAATCCTTCAAAGTCGATAACTGCTGTATCGCCATCTTCTACTTTTCCATCTTCTTTCACAACAAGTTCAGCGTGACGCTCACGGATCGTATTAATTTCGTTTTCAACATCTTCATCTGTAACTTCTACAGACTCTTCTTCTACTTCAAGTCCTTTATAGTCACCTAACGTAACTTCTGGTTTCACTTCAACAATCGCAGTGAATACCAAATCTTTACCTTTTTCGATTTGCTCAATGTCTACTTCTGGTTGTGCAATTGGGAAAATATCTGTTTCGTCAATTGCTTTTGAATATGCCTCAGGTAATACGATATCTACCGCATCCTGATAAAGTGACTCTACACCAAAACGTTTTTCAAACATTCCGCGTGGAATTTTCCCTTTACGGAAACCAGGAATTTGTACATCCTTAGATACTTTTTTAAACGCTTTGTCCAATGCTAGATTAAATTCCTCAGCAGGTACTTCAAACGTTAACTGTCCTTTGTTACCTTCTTGTTTTTCCCATTTTGCTGTCATTCAAAATCCCTCCAAAATCTATTGTATCAATCAATTTTCATAATCTAATGTGTGAATGATAGTTATATTCGAATTTGCAACCATCTCATTATAACATAATTCGTACGGCTTTCAAGCATTTACTGCTTCGTTAATCTATTCTTCGATTATACTTAAGTATAAAGAATCACACATACTAATCTCTTTCATAATTCGTGCTATTGCTTCTGATACTTCTTCGTCACTATTTGTAGGTATATGTAAATACTGCTTTCCTATTTTCTTAATCGCTTCTGCAATTTCGTCAACTTCTTCAAAGGGCGGCATAAACGGGTAAATAACATAAACATAGCGGTAGAGAAGCTGCTTCAATAATTGAAAAAGTGTCGGGTTTTCCTGCTCCATATCCCGTAAAATAAATAGGATTTTGTTATAGATGTCATTGTCCTTCATGTCTTCTAAATCAAAAGGTACTATACCCATGCTTAAACTAAATTTATGTATTTCTATTTCGTCAGATACATTATTTTCCTTCAACCAAATCAGAAGAGACGTTTTAATTACAGGATGAACATGTTCATTTGTTAAAAGTAATGAAACATCCCGATCAGGCTGCACTTTCATAGTCCGCATTCGATCTACAATACGCCATTGTTCTAAATGATTATCCTGATTAATAGCTTCATACAATTCTTCTATGATAGATCCTTTATTCTCTACTGCTAAATCCATTTTCATTTTTTCACTCATATCGTACAACTGCCTAAATTGCTCCTCAAGCAAGTCAGGAATCTCGCCACTCTCAAATTCATATTCTACCTGCTCCATTAACAAATCATATTGATTCGTCTGAAAAAGGATCGTTAAGTAAATATGTACATAGTGATAATAATCTTCATTCCTGAATTGAAGCAATTCTTCGCATAGATCTTGTGCTTCCGCTGTTCGACCTAGCTCCATTAGACAAATTAGCTTTCCGATTAGAATTTCGTGATTATCGATATGGTAGCTTAACAGGAGATTTAGCTTACTTAAAGCCTCTTCATAGCGTTTCTCTTGTAAAGCAAATAAACTTTCTTCCTCAAGTCTTTTCTGAAGCTTCGGAAAGAGTATTACATTTTCTGATCTCGAACTCATTGATTCACCTCTTTTCTCTATAGTATATAGTATATGAATTTCTTTAATTTGTATAAATACCCAAACTGAAAGAAATTAAACACAACAATATAGAAAGAGAAACCTAATTGCAATGATAGGTTTCTCTTTAGCAGCATTTTAATTAAGCAATAAAACTCTAGACGCCCAATTGTAAGCGCTACTATTATACTCGATTTTTAAAAAATCAGCTCCGAAGCTTAATAATTTTACTCATTTAAGTATAAATGAATATGTGAATGATTGCAATTTTCAAAGAAAAGGTTTGAGGTGGAATAACCATTGTTGTTCTATAGAAGCTCGTCGAACAGCGCGTATTGTGAAAGAGGGATCGTTATTAAAATCGATTCGTACTTTTTGAACCTATAGACACTATAGATTTAGTCCATCTTCAAATTCCTCAACTCTTATCTTTACTTATATTATATCATACGGAAAAAATTCAGAAAAAGTATATACGTACGAAGTAGCACTTTTTGAATAAATTTTAGTAAAAGTCCCCCGCCGAGTTTGGCGAGGGTTCGATCAAATACATTAAGAGATGTGGGGGGTGACTGTTTTGCTCTATACAATATCCAAATGTGAAGAAAGTATGGTCTAACGTTTATAACGATAGGATTCTAAAATCCTCCACATCTTCGAGAACGTCTACGGCTATTGCGCCTGCATCCATCTCGTCTATCACGGTCCCTGTCACGGTTCCGATCACGATCTCCCCTCAATTCTCGGCATTCGCAAACAAATCTTGAGCGATTACGGTCACGATCTCTGCGACCTCTTACATCTCCGAAAAAGAAATTATCGAAAAAACACATACTTTTCCCTCCCTCATAACGTATAAATCGGCCGGCCATACTAATAATATATTGCTGTATGGAGTTGTTTGATTGTACAAACCGTCTGGTATAAATGAACATTTTACTGGGTATGGGAGTTAAATTAATACGGGAACTATAAAACTAAATAAGGATTGGTGCGTATAATTCCAATTCAACGCACCAATCCTTCTATTCCATTTTATCCTCTAATGCGCAATCATTTCGTGCACGATACTAGCTCCATCCATATCTTTTGGATAGTAAGTGGGCCAGTTTTCTACTTCATCTAATAATGCTTCACGATCATTTCCCCAATACAGATGATAGTGTCCAGCATCTGTAGGATAAATATTATGATCACTGAATTGGATGAATTGAGGGAGCTCATCACTATCTTCTGCTAATTTAAAAATATATCGAACCCCTCTATTTCCTGCTTCATATGTTAAAATCTCATAACCATCGTAAGCATATTCACCTGTTAACTCTTTGTCACTTTTTAAGAATGTTACAGTATCCTCTTCTATGATGATACGATCAACATCTGTTTCGTATCCTTGTGCGTAATATTGCTTATATTCTTCAGCAGTTCTATCTCCATTATGTTCTGATTTATAAGTAAACACTTCATCTAATGTACCATCTTTTAGATATGGATATACAGATTGCCAGTCTCCTTCCCAATCAGAGAGTTCTCGATCTTTAACTTGGCTGTCTTCAAAATAGCCATTGTAGATTTGTTCATCATGTGGATGATGACCATGACTACCATGGTCATCAATGACAATTTCTATCGGTACTGATTGTACATAGGCTTCATGTTCATCATTATATAGAACTGCCTTTATCTGCTGACCATTACGATTTGCCTCGCCTTTAAAACTGCTGCCTTTTTGTTCTGTGATAAGATTCCATTCAGCATCCTGATTATCTCTTATGTACCAGTGCCAATGATCAGACTCGCTTTCTTCTTCATATACAGCTGTTAATTCAACAATATCACCTGTATGATAATGATCTGCTCCCCCCTGGACGTCAACATCCTCGGCTACTTGATGATCGTTACTGCTGTTATGATCATGCAATGCACTTGAGGATGTATCCATATGCCCTTCTGCAACTCCTTCTTGCGGTTCAGCTTCCTGACAACCAACCAATACTAGTAGACTGAGTGTTAGTATACCTAACCCTTTTGAAAATGAAGTTCTCATTCCTAACACGCTCCTTTTCAACTTAACTTATTCGTAATCATTACTATTCGTAATGTTTACGATTTAGATTATACACAGTTCGATTGAGGTGCGTCAATATAAATATTTAAATATAATTGAAATATTTATTAGATAAGAAGATTGAATCTAGTAGATTCTCAGCAAAACGTTGAAGTTAATATTACTGATGATAGAGCATGAACAATGCTGCTTTTTAAGTTTTAGTATAGGAAAGTCGTTAATTATTTACGGGAGATATTAATTGATACCTAATCAGTAGCTTAAACTGTTCTCTATGCAATTTTTAAAATAAAAAAAGCCTTGTAAACAAATGTTTACAAGGCTTTTAAGAAGCGTCCCAGGCAGGATTCGAACCTGCGACCCACAGCTTAGAAGGCTGTTGCTCTATCCAGCTGAGCTACTGGGACAATTATGTTTTGGAGCGGGTGAAGGGAATCGAACCCTCATCATCAGCTTGGAAGGCTGAGGTTTTACCACTAAACTACACCCGCATCTTTTTTCTGTAAGTATGAATATGTTGTGAAAGTATGCACTACTTAACTGTATATGTAAAATAATATAGATTGTTCTCGCTGTTTTTAGCGGACAAGAATTATTATAGGCAGGAATCAATCTTTTGTCAACACTTTCCACCTAAAAATTTCAGGAAGTGTCTAGACACTTCCTGAAAATAATTTTATAATGATGCACTTTGTTTTAAATCTTCCACATGTTCCCCATCTAAATTATAAAAATGAATTGTTATATCAGAAGGGTCATCCCATTGCATAATGGCATACGTTTTTTCCATTCTATTTTTAGGTAATCGGACACTTCCTGGATTGATAAAAAGCTTATGATCAACTTGTTCTGCTCCAGCGATATGTGAATGACCAAAGCAAACTACTTGCGCTCTCTCTTCTTCCGCTCGGTACGATAAACGAATAAGGTTCATTTTCACATCATATAGATGTCCATGTGTAATATAAAAAGTTAAGCCATCAAGCTCAATTGTTTGTTCATCTGGGTACCGAACATCGAAATCGCAATTACCGCCCACTCGGTAAAATCCTTGCAGTTCCTCTGAATCAAATTCCAGCTCTGAGTCACCACAATGAATTAACCATTTCACATCGTGTCTTTCTTTTATAGCAACAACTTCATTTGTCAAACCATGGCTATCACTTAAAATTAATACTTCTGCCAAATCATCACCTCCAGTTTAAAGGCAAGCATATAAAACTACTTATAACGTATGTATCCATTTTTCCAACTGAATAATCGCATTTCTACGGTGACTGATTTGATTTTTCACTTCCGGATTCAATTCTGCCATTGTTACTTCATATCCATCTGGTATGAAAATCGGGTCATATCCGAAGCCATTTTCTCCCTTTTCCGAAAAGGTTATTTTGCCTTCACAATATCCGGTCCGGAAGGTTGTTGCTTCACCAGGAATAGCTACAGCTAACACACAAATAAACCGCGCAGTGCGTTTGTCTTCACTTACTTCTTTCAATTCTTCTAGAACTTTATTAATGTTTGCCTTGTCGTCTTTCGGCTCTCCAGCATATCTGGCAGAAAAAAGACCAGGACGCCCATCCAGTGCATCAATCATTAAACCCGAATCATCAGCAAGTACTGGTATGTCTAATAGTGTAGCAATTTGCTCCGCTTTTAAGGCAGCATTCTCCTCAAAAGTTGATCCCGTTTCCTCCACATCTGGGGTCGATTGGTCTAAATCAAGTAATGATAATGCTTCGATTGATTTCTTAGCAAAAAAATCCTTGAATTCTTTTGCTTTTCCTTGGTTTTTTGTCGCAATTATAATTTGTTTCATCATTGATCTCCTATTATTTTGCAGGATTTGTTTCTCCTATACGATCTGCTAAATTACCAATTAGTTCTTTCTGAACTTCAACGATTTGCTGGAGCCCTTCTTCAGCAAGTCCTAGCATCGCCTGTAACTGCTTATTTGAAAAAGTTGCTTCCTCTCCAGTTCCTTGGATCTCTACAAATTCACCAGAGCCAGTCATAACAATATTCATATCAACATGTGCTTGGAAATCTTCCTCATAATTTAAATCTAATATTTCCTTACCATCCGGTAAAACCCCTACAGAAATTGCTGCTAAGTAGTCACGTACTGGCATTTTTGAGATTGCTTTTGTTTCCAGAAGCTTTCCAAAAGCAAGCACAACTGCAATAAATGCTCCTGTAATCGATGCCGTTCGTGTACCTCCATCTGCTTGAATAACATCACAGTCTACCCATACTGTTCGTTCACCAATTTTATCTAAATCCACAACTGCACGTAACGCTCGACCAATTAATCGTTGGATTTCCATCGTTCTTCCGCTTACCTTGCCTTTTGAAGATTCACGAATATTACGTTGGGCAGTTGCTCGCGGCAGCATCGCATATTCTGCAGTAATCCATCCTTTACCTTGTCCTCGCATAAACGGAGGAACACGGTCTTCAATACTTGCATTACAAATCACCTTCGTATTTCCAACCTCTATTAAGACAGAGCCCTCAGGATGACTAATATAGTTTTTCGTAATCTTTATTGGCCTTAAATTATTCACTTCTCGTTGATCATTTCTCATAAATATTCCTCCTCTTACAACAATAGCTTATCATATTTTTTGCAAAAGCAACACGTTGATACACTTAATATTACATACTCTTATTGAATCATAAAACATGTGTAAGCTTCAGCTTTTTGCATGCTGAATCTAAAAATCTCCCATCATTTAAGAAAGAGGCTTGCAAAAGTTGCAGCCTCTTTCGATTAAAGTTTCTCTGTTGGAGTAAATGCTTGCTTCGTTACTGGTTCCGTATACTCTTCACCATTTTCATTAACGAGCTGGTCCACATCTTCCACTTTCACATCAACTGCCTCGACGTTCTCCTGTTCTGTTAATGTCCTTACCAACGTTTCCATTACTTCATCAGCAATTACAGCTTGTTCCGAATCCTGTAAAATATCTTTGCTAAAAACAAGCTCGAGTATACCATCATTTAAATCAGGCGAATTTGTTAATAGTGTATCCGGGTTAAAAACATGAACAACATTTGTCTTATATCCTGGTCCATCAATAAGCGCTTGAACGATCGAGCTATATTCATTTTCCTCCGTTACTTCGATATGTTGTGTGACTGGTACGTAATAGCGATTCTCGCCATGTTCTGAAGGATAGTACATTGTAACAGCTCTGCTTTCAAGTAAATCTAATGTGTCTGTGTCTGCAATGTTAATACCATTTGTCCGCGAATATCCTTCACCAATTGGCGTACCGTTTACTGGCATTTCTGTTTGTGGATGTCCGTTTATCCAAAGCTTCACTTTTGATACATTTTCAAATTGTGTCAATGTGTGGGTAATTGATTCTAATATTTTCAGCTCATCCGCTGCCTCATATGCCTTAAATTCTTCTGATACATCTACAATCATTGTGCCATCTTCTTGAAGATTTATCCCCAGCACCTCTGTTCCCTCAGGTAACACAGCTTGAAAACCATTCGGTAACATCTCGGTCACGGGACCACCTTTAACAAGGTATTCAACCACCTGGGTAGCAACTTGTTTTGTGTTTGGCAATTCAATTGTTTGAGGTGCCACCATTCCATTTGCATCAATTAAAAATAATTGTCTTGCAACTGTTTCTTCCGGATCGACTTCTCCTTCAGCATTTTCTTCATTCATAACGTCTTCCTCAGATATATTTTCCAAATTATCAACTGCCTCAGCATTCGGAGGTGGGTCCATCTCTTCCATCGATTGTTCTCCCTGAAAACAGCCAGATAGAATCACCGAAATACTAATCGTACCAATCAAAAGCTTTGCTCGCTTATGCATGCCATTACCTCCTACGATGGTTTGTACTATTATATATACGAGCCCTCAACGAAAATAGACCAATCAATAACAGAAAAAATATATTCGGGTAGATGACAAATCGCATTCTACACAAATGAAAATATGATATTTTCTTCTTCAAAAAAAAATCAGGCTCTGATTTTTTCAGAATACCTGATTTTTACTAAGGTTCGCTTTTTTGATTGTAAGCATTTGGAAGTTTGAATCCTTAAAAATACTTTTCGAAATTTCGATAAAAATTTCCAAGTCACCAGTTGCATAAAATTGATGAACAGGTGATTGTTCATCTTTATTCAACAAATGATGAACATCTAAAATGGTACTTGTTTCTCTAGCAGTCTCTTCACTTGAAGAAATAACGGTTACATGATTTCCAATCACTTCTTGTATCGTATTTTTTAATAGTGGGTAATGGGTACACCCTAAAATCAATACATCCATTTCTTTACCATGTTTTAGTGGAACCAGCGATTCTTCCACCACTTCTCTTGCCTGGTTCCCTGCAAGAACTCCTTTTTCTACCATCGGGACAAATAAAGGGCAGGCTAGTGCAGTTACATGAATATCAGATTTAATTTTCTTTAAAGCTAGCTCATATGCACCACTTTTTACAGTGCCTTCCGTTCCGATAATCCCGACTTGATTATTTTCTGTAAATTTAATTGCTGCCCTTGCACCAGGCTTAATCACACCAATAACAGGAATATCCAATTTTTCCTTAAGATCTTTCAATGTAAATGCCGTTGCTGTATTACATGCAATTACCAGCATTTTAATATTTTTTGTTAATAAAAATTCTACCATTTCCCAAGTGAATTGCTTTACTTCCTTTTCAGACCTTGGCCCATATGGGCATCTTGCCGTATCCCCTAAATAAATTAACTTCTCCTTTGGCAGCTGACGCATGAGTTCATGAACTACTGTTAAGCCACCAACTCCGGAGTCGATTACACCAATTGCTCTATCCAAAATTGTTTCTCCTCTTTGTTGTTATTTCTCATTCACTATTTTCATTTCCTGATAGAGGAAATCTAACAATTGATTTAGTGAATGTTTCTCATCTTCGCTGAATTTATTGAGAACTTTGCCTAAATAATCCTGCCTTTCCAGAATTACTTCACGAATAATTGTTTTCCCTTTTTCTAATAAATGTATTCGAACTACCCTTCTATCGTTAGTATCACGTACCCTTTCAACAAGTTCATTTTTCTCCATGCGATCAACCAAATCTGTCGTTGTACTAAAGGCTAGACTAATCTTGTTGGATAGCTCTCCAATCGTTAAATCACCTTCTTCTAACAGCCATTGCAAAGCAACGAATTGTGGTGATGTGATTGGATAATTATTTAAGATTTTTCGACCATTCTGTTTGATCATTCCAGATATATAACGGAGCTGCTTCTCCATTTTTTTTATCGATTCAGCTGGTTCTAATACTTCTTTTTCCAAAGTTTTACCCCCTAGATTTTTCCTTAACGAATAGTTTATCACATGATGTCCCTAAATAAGGGATATATTCTTTGCATAGTATATTCAAAACAAAATAATTTTGCCTATCATAGGAAAATCCCTACTTGTCCAAGAAACCGTCAGTTAATCAAAAAAACACTTTTTATGGATTACTTTATTATATATTAAACGATATCCGCTAAATTGGGAACTAATCATTACTTTTTCAATAAAAAAGCATATATATGGTAACGTTATCTTTTTTCGCCTTTAATTGTTTAAAACCGGTCATTATATTTTAATTCGATATTTCCATTAAATGTACGCACCGATTCTGACGGTCTTCATAAGCTATTATTGACTAAATAATTTCCCTTCATAACTGTAGCTCTATAGAGCAAGGAGGGGGTAACATTTGAAGGACAACGAGTATAAACCGAAGCAATTACTGACCAAACGCGAAAAAGAAGTGTTTGAACTATTAGTGCAGGATAAGACAACAAAAGAAATAGCACAAGAATTGTTTATTTCCGAAAAAACTGTCCGGAACCATATTTCAAATGCTATGCAGAAACTGGGAGTTAAGGGGCGGTCTCAAGCCGTAGTTGAACTTCTTCGCATGGGGGAATTAAAGCTTTGAAAAAATCGACTTCCCTTTTACAGGGGAGTCGATTTTGTTTGGCAAATAAGAAAGAAAACTTACTTATTTGCATAAGCGCAATTAGGACATTCACCTAAAAGCTTTTTCATTTCGTCAGGCATTGGAGTGGGACGACCTTTCTGCGGATTAATGTAAACGATTCGTCCTCGTCCAGTTAGAGCAATTTCTTCGTTGTCTTTTACAGCCATGTAATGTACATCGAACGAAGTATTACCAATCGTTGCTACTTTTACATACATTTTAAGACGCTCATCGAAGTACATTTGCTGCAAGTAATCACATTGCAAATCTGCTACTATAATTGCCTCTTCTTCGCTCTTGAGATTGTTAAAAATACCCAGCGAATTAAGATAGTCGACTCGCGCTTCTTCAAAATAAATGAATGCTGAAACATTATTTACATGTCCATACATATCCGTTTCTGAAAAACGTACTTTTATAGGTGTAAAAAAGCTAAATTCAGAACGCCATTGATCCATATTATCAATATAATTAACCGATTTCATACGATCCCCTCCAAGCTGGTTACTATCAAAATTCTATATACACATAAGTAGAATAAACAAGATTGAGTAGGTAGTTACTTAACTTACACATATTTTTAGTTACAAATTGATATAAACTATGGATTAGTGTATTTAAATGGATTGTGCGTCTACCCGCTCCGGAAATATAATTCCCGCATCCAAAGGGGAGCTGGTGAGCCTCCTTGTGCTGCCGCACTGCGTAGTCTCACCGATGCTCTTCTTCCCACAGGAGTCTACGTATATTTCCTCCGCTAGTATATGCTCACCAATTATTACTTGTGGAATTAATAAAAACGATATCGATGCGCTACCAGTCCGGGTGAGCGCAGGGCGGTGACTCCTCATAATAAAAACCAATTTTATTCGTGCGATGTAAAAGCTGTCGAAGCATTCCTTGTCCTGTGTGGGAACAGCACGTGTCTGAAGTCTCGCAGGAAGTGGTTTTCTTCCGAAGAGGCTGAAGCCATGCCCACGGATAGCATCCGCCCGGAGCGATCCCGGACGGCGATTGTTCCACAGATTAAGCAAATAATCATTAGTTTGGAGTTTCTTTCAATTGCGCTGCAACATACACGTAAAAAAGTCTTGTCATCTAAATGTACCTAGAGTCAAATCCGCGTGGTTAAACAAATGACCCTCACCACCAATACGGAGAGGGTCATTTATAATCTATAAACCTAGTAATTAATGTGCGTTGTCACTTCCAAAGAAATTTTTGAACGCTTGAATGTTTGTCGCACGGTTCATTGCTGCAATAGATGTTGTTAATGGAATACCTTTTGGACAAACCTGTACACAGTTTTGTGAGTTTCCACAGCCGTCAATACCGCCATCCTCCATTAATCCATTCAAACGATCACTTTGATTCATTTCACCAGTTGGGTGCGCATTGAATAAGCGAGCTTGAGAGATTGCAGCAGGCCCAATGAAATTTGATTTGTCATTAACATTCGGGCAAGCCTCTAAGCAAACCCCACACGTCATACATTTAGAAAGCTCATAAGCCCATTGGCGTTTCTTTTCAGGCATTCTTGGTCCAGGACCTAAATCATGTGTACCATCAATTGGAATCCAAGCTTTTACTTGTTTTAGTGCATCAAACATCCGTTCCCGGTCAACAATCAAATCACGAATAACTGGGAATGTTGACATCGGCTCGAGACGAATCGGTTGTTCGAGCTGATCCACTAAAGCTGCACACGATTGCCTGGCCGTTCCATTGATAACCATGGAACATGCCCCGCAAACTTCTTCCAGACAGTTCATATCCCACATAACAGGCGTTGATTTTTCCCCTTTTGCGTTCACTGGATTTTGTCTTATCTCCATGAGTCCGGATATAACGTTCATATTTTTCCGGTAAGGTATTTCAAACGTTTCCTCATAAGGAGCAGAATCCGGGCCGTCTTGTCTAGTTATAATAAATGTAACTGTACTTTGTTCAGCCATTACTACTTACTCCCCCTTAGTGTTTTGTAGTGTAGTCACGTTTACGAGGTTTAATCAACGATACATCGACTTCCTCGTAGCTGAATTCCGGTGACTTGGTCTCTGCGTTAAATTCAGCAATTGTTGTTTTTAGCCATTCCTCATCATTACGTTCCGGAAATTCCGGCTTGTAGTGTGCACCACGACTCTCATTACGATTTAAAGCACCGATCGTAATAACACGAGCAAGATGAAGCATATGTTTCAACTGACGTGTAAACATAACGCCCTGGTTACTCCAACGAGATGTATCATTGATATTAATATTATTCCAGCGCTTGAGCAGCTCTTTTATTTTCTCGTCAGTTTTCTCGAGCTTCGCATTTTCCCGAACTACTGTTACATTATCTGTCATCAATTCACCGAGTTCCTTATGAATTTGATAAGCATTTTCTGTGCCTTCCATATTCATAAGCTCTTCAAAATTAGCTTTTTCTTCACTTTCATAGGAAGCATACATTTCTTCAGATAAATCATCGACATGGACATCAAGTTTATCAATATATTCGATTGACTTCGGTCCAGCAACCATTCCCCCGAAGATAGCAGACAAGAGGGAGTTTGCTCCAAGTCGGTTTCCACCGTGCTGTGAATAATCACATTCTCCTGCAGCGAATATTCCTGGAATACTTGTCATTTGATCATAGTCAACCCATAAACCACCCATAGAATAATGAACTGCTGGGAAGATTTTCATCGGTACTTTACGTGGATCCTCTCCAACAAACTTCTCATAGATTTCAATAATTCCGCCTAGTTTAATATCCAATTCTTTTGGATCCTTATGCGATAAATCCAAATAAACCATATTTTCGCCATTAATACCGAGTTTTTGGTTTACACATACATCAAATATTTCACGTGTTGCAATATCTCTTGGCACAAGGTTTCCATATGCTGGATATTTTTCTTCAAGGAAATACCATGGTTCACCATCTTTATATGTCCAAACTCGACCACCTTCACCACGGGCAGATTCACTCATCAAGCGAAGCTTATCATCACCAGGTATTGCAGTCGGATGAATTTGAATAAATTCACCATTTGCATATTTAGCTCCTTGTTGATATAAAATACTTGCTGCAGATCCTGTATTAATCATGGAATTTGTTGATTTACCAAAGATAATTCCTGGTCCCCCAGTAGCAAAAATCGTTGCATCCGACCGAAACGCTTTAATTTCATGTGTCTTAATATCCTGAGCAACTAGCCCTCTACTTACACCGTTCTCATCAAGTATTGCTTTTACGAACTCCCAGCCTTCGTATTTCGTTACAAGGCCTTCTACTTCAAAGCGACGAACTTGCTCATCAAGCGCATATAATAACTGCTGCCCTGTTGTTGCACCTGCATATGCTGTTCTGTGATGCTGTGTACCACCGAATCGTCTAAAATCTAGTAACCCCTCTGGTGTACGATTAAACATAACTCCCATACGATCGAGCATATGTATAATTCCAGGTGCTGCCTCACACATTGCTTTTACTGGTGGCTGGTTTGCTAGAAAATCCCCACCATAAATACTGTCGTCAAAGTGGATCATCGGAGAATCTCCTTCTCCCTTCGTATTAACAGCGCCATTAATACCACCTTGAGCACACACAGAGTGAGAGCGTTTAACAGGAACGATAGAAAATACATCTACTTTTACGCCTGCCTCGGCTGCTTTTATGGTAGCCATTAATCCAGCTAATCCACCGCCGACAACAGCGACTTTACGATTATTCATTTTGTTAGCTCACTCCTATTCTCTTTCTAGAGGTTGTTCTATTAAACTCCGTACGCAAATTGAATCAATGTTCTAACACCGAGATAGCTGATTGCAAAAAAGACAACAATTACTGCATATGTAGCAATCTTCTGCGATTTTGGTGACTGCGTAATGCCCCATGTAACCAAAAAGCTCCATAAACCATTAGCAAAGTGAAATACTGCGGAAACTACACCAATAACGTAGAACCAAAACATGAATGGATTTGTTAAAATCCCTTCCATCAAGCTGTAATCAAGGTCTACATTACCTAAGCCGATTTGCACTCGTGTTTCCCATACATGCCATGCAATGAAAACAAGTGTTACAATACCAGTGATTCGCTGTAGCCTAAACATCCAGTTACGGAAGAAGCCATAAGTTCTCGTATTGTTTCGTGCAACAAAAACAATATATACCCCTAAGATTGCGTGAAACAAAATTGGTAGATAAATGACAAATATCTCCAAAAGCAATACAAATGGAAGCCCTGCCATAAATCCTGCTGCCCGATTAAAACTCTCTTCTCCATACACAGCAAAATGATTGATTACTAAATGCTGAACCATAAAAAGGCCGATTGGAACAACACCTAATAACGAATGCAATCTTCTGTAAAAAAACTCACGATGCTCTGCCATGTTTACCCCCCTTAGTCTCGTTCAATAATATAAGATAATATGTAGCTATCCACAAAGTAATGAAGCGCTTTTATTTGAAAAAGGCAGACTTTATAAAATAGCACAAATTCGTAACACATTTATTGTACTTCTAACTACAAAAAGCGTCAAGAAAACTAGATTCTCAATTAGAATAGAATAGAAACCCAGACTTCTAGTTAAATAAGTTTACATATCCTTAATAAAACAAAGGAAAGATCCTTGTTTTTTTAATTGAGAATAAGAAAAAAATGAATGACATGACTTGTTTTTTTATCAATTTAAATAGATAATATGAGTAGTTCTTCTGATCGTACTTTATGTGAGAAAGGAAACTATTTTGGATTTGTTGGAAAGGATGAAAAGGATGTCAAACAAGCATCAACCATTAAATTTGTCACATCTTGAAGAATTAAACACACCAGGGGCTGGCTACGACATCCTAAGATATGTAAGCTTACCTGATTTACTTGGACAAGATACAGAACCAATACTATATTTTATGGGAAGAAATCTCGCACGTAAGTTTGAAATAACGACACTTGATGACATTGTATACTTGTTCGACAAGCTTGGCTGGGGAACATTGGATCTCATGAAACAAAATAAAAAAGTATTTGTATTCCACTTACTATCCGACTCCGTTGTTTTACGGTTAAATGCACCTTTCAATGTGGACTTTCGCTTTGAAGCTGGATTTTTGGCAGAAGCCATTCAACAAGTAGAAGGAATTGAGTGCGAATGTGTGGAAGAGATTAACAAACGTATTCACCAAATTGAATTTTCTGTTTTTATAACGAACTAGACTACATAAAATATAATTTTACCAGCATTGTGTGGATCCACAAAGAAAGGCAGGAGCATTTACGAAACATGCTCCTGCCTTTCTTTTAATCTTCTTTATTCAAGTGACTAATTACGATTTCTGCTATGTTGCTAGGTATGCCAAGTTTTGTAATATCCATTATTTTCGCGTTCCGAATTTCATTCACCGATTTAAAATGCGTTAGCAATAACTTTCTTCGCTTCTCTCCAACTCCAGGTATTTTATCTAGCTCCGATTGGAATAAGTTTTTACCACGAAGCTGGCGATGGAATGTGATAGCAAACCGGTGCACTTCATCTTGAATACGCTGCACAAGGTAAAATTCCTGAGATTGACGTTCCAGCGGTACCATAATTGGAGGATCTCCGTAAAGCAACTCACTTGTTTTATGCTTATCATCCTTAGCTAGTCCTGCAAGCGGTATATCAAGACCAAGCTCATTTTCCAGTACATCCAGAGCTGCTGACATTTGACCCTTTCCACCGTCAACAATTACCAAATCGGGCAGTGGCAGGTTTTCTTTCAGTACTCTTGTATACCTTCTTCGGATTACTTCTCGCATTGTTTCATAATCGTCTGGACCTTTTACATCTCTAATTTTATATTTGCGATACGCTTTTTTATTTGGTTTTCCATCTTCAAACACGATCATCGCTGATACTGGATCTGTCCCTTGAATATTGGAATTATCAAAAGCTTCAATACGACGCGGCGTTTCAATGTGAAGTCTCTCCCCTAACTTCTCAACCGCCTGAATCGTTCTTTCTTCATCCTGTTCAATTAATAGAAATTTTTCCTCTAGCGCAATTTCTGCATTTTTCATAGCTAGCTGCACCAGTTCTTTTTTTCTTCCACGCAATGGGGTATGCACGTCGATTTCAAGTAGCTTATGCAGTAGTTCATCTTGTGTACCAATAGGCACTAGTATTTGCTTTGGTTTTAAATGGTTTTCATGTAGATAAAATCTACCAACAAAGCTAATGAAGGTCTCCTCATGTTCATCAAAGAATGGGAAAATCGTCACATCTCTTTCAAGCAGCTTTCCTTGTCTCACAAAAAATACTTGAATGCACATCCAGCCTTTGTTATAGCTGTATCCAAAAACATCTCGATCAACTTGATCATTCATTGTCATTTTCTGTTGTTCCATTACGACTTCAATATGCTGAATTTGATCACGCAGTTCCTTTGCACGTTCAAACTGAAGCTGTTCACTAGCCTCATACATCTTCGCCATTATGTTTGATTTAATTTCTTTGTATCCCCCTTGCAGAAAGGAAGCAATTTCTTGAACAATGGACTGATATTCCTCTTTTGACGGGGGGTTCTCGCTGCACGCCTTGCATTGGTGCATATGATAATATAAACAAGGGCGTCCTGGTGGGTTATTACATTTTCTTAACGGATAAAGTCGATCCAGTAATTTCTTTGTTTCTCTTGCTGCCAAAACATTTGGATACGGTCCGAAATACTTGCCTTTATCCTTTTTAACTTTACGTGTAATGAGCAAGCGCGGATGTCTTTCCGATGTGATTTTCAAATATGGATAAGATTTATCATCCTTTAGCATCACATTATATTTTGGGTCATATTTTTTAATCAAGTTCATCTCTAGTATAAGTGCTTCGATCTCAGAAGAAGTTACAAAGTACTCAAAATCCTCTATTTCTTGTACAAGACGTTGTGTTTTCTGGTCATTCGCACCTCTGAAATAAGAGCGAACACGATTTTTCAACATCTTTGACTTTCCAACATAAATAATGATTCCATGCCTATCCTTCATCAAATAACAACCCGGCTGTGCTGGCAATATAGCCAATTTACCCTTTATTGTCTCATTCATCTGCATTCAAATCCTTTAAGTATCCCCTTTTTCTTTAGAACAAATCCCTTGTCACATTCGTAACAAGGGATTTGTTCTAATTTCATTATACACGTTTTACGCGTGTTTGTTAATTAAGTCTACTAAAGCTTCTTTTGGTTGGAAACCTACTACTTGGTCCACTACGTTGCCATCTTTGAACAGTAATAGTGTAGGGATACTCATTACACCGAATTTACCAGCAGTCTCTTGGTTTTCGTCCACATCAAGCTTAACGATTTGTACTTTTTCTTCCATTTCTCCATCTATTTCTTCCAGAACTGGAGCGATCATTTTACACGGTCCACACCATGGTGCCCAAAAGTCAGCTAAAACAAGCCCCTTAGAAGTTTCTTGTGCGAAGTTCTGATCTGATACATTTTTAATTGCCATTATTATATACCTCCTAATAAAAACTCAAGATTGAATAAATCTTATTATGAGTATATCACCTGATGTATATACTTCCTAATAGTTTGCTTCATATTATAACGTGAAACTTCATTCATTAGGGATTTACGGATTGTTTCCTCCCTCTTTCACTACTTTTGGATTCCGCTACGTATAGAAATGGGGGGTATTACAGCCTCTTAATACGTGATAAAAAATAGGGACCTGATGAATATTATCACCAGATCCAATTGATTATTTCACTTTCTTAAATTCCTCAATCAGTAACGGAATAACTTCAAATAGATCACCAACAATTCCATAGTCAGCAATATTGAAGATATTTGCTTCTGGATCTTTGTTAATTGCTACAATTACTTTGGAGTTAGACATCCCGGCTAGATGCTGGATAGCGCCTGAAATTCCAACTGCAATATAGAGATCTGGTGTTACAACCTTTCCAGTCTGCCCAATTTGTAAAGCGTAATCACAATACTCTGCATCACAGGCCCCACGTGATGCACCGACTGCTCCACCTAACACCTCTGCAAGCTCATATAATGGCTTAAATCCATCTTCGCTTTTAACACCCCGGCCGCCAGCAATAATTACATTTGCTTCTGATAAGTCTACTCCCTTAGAAGCTTTACGAACGACATCTTTTACGATGGTTCGGATATCTGCTATATCAACGTTTTTTGTCTCTATATCTCCTGAACGGGATTCATCTTTTTCTAATGCGGAAATATTATTCGGTCGAATCGTCACAAAAGTAATTCCGTTTGTAATAATCTTCTTTTCAAAAGCTTTCCCTGAATAAATTGGACGAATAAATACAGGCTGATCATCGTCCTTTTCAATTGCAACAGCATCTGAAATAAGTCCTGTCTCTAATTTGCTCGCTAATTTCGGTGATAAATCCTTCCCAATCGAAGTATGCCCCATAATGATACCGGCTGGATTTTCATCATTAATAATTGCCATTATCGACTGCCCATAGCCTTCAGATGTATACGTTTTCAGTTTTTCATGAGAAACACTTATTACTCGATCTGCACCATAATAAATAAGTTCTTTTGCCAAACTTTCCAAACTTCCATCACCAACAACTACACCAACGATTTCAGCATCAGCATTAATTTCTTTCGCTGCCGCAATTGCTTCAAATGATACATGACGCAATTCTCCATCTCTCACTTCACTAATTACTATATATTTATCACTCATGTCATTTCTCCTTTCATCCTTAAAGGAAGTTGTTCAAAAAGTCCTGTAAATTAACACATCTACACAAGAGATCTTCGACTAAGAACCGATACGTCCCTGTTAAACGTCGAAGTCATCACGTCCAGTGTAAATCGGGCTGAGTAATCTCAGTCCAATGACGTTTCAAATTTAGCAGACCTCGGTCCATTTTATCGTTTTTAAACTCGTTATTTTTTCTTTACAACACTTTCTTTTCGTTTTTAAGTAAGGAAACTAATTCACTAACTTGATCTGAGATTTCGCCTTCTAGTACTCTTCCAGCTTCCTTTTCAGGTGGTAAATAGATATCGATTGTTTTCGTTTTCGCTTCCACATCTTCTTCATCTAAATCTAAATCATCAATTTCAAGCTCTTCCAACGGCTTTTTCTTTGCTTTCATAATTCCTGGAAGTGATGGATAGCGAGGTTCGTTTAAGCCTTGCTGACAAGTTACTAATAAAGGCAAGCTTGTTTCAATAATCTCTACATCACCCTCTACATCTTTTTCAATCGTAACTGTTTCATCTTTGATATCCAAATTAGTAATGGTTGTAACATATGGAAACCCAAGTAATTCAGCTAGTCGTGGTCCAACCTGTCCACTTGCTTCATCAATTGCCACGTTTCCTGCTAAAATTAAATCTACTTCTTTATCTTCAAAGTACGCCTCTAAAATTTTAACAGTTGTAAAAGAATCTCCTTCATCCAAGTCTTCTTCTGTATTAATTAGTACTGCTTTGTCTGCTCCCATCGCTAAGGCTGTGCGTAACTGTTTTTCAGAGTCTTCATCTCCGACTGTCACAACAGTTACTTCCCCTCCATGAGCATCACGCTGTGTAATTGCCTCTTCAACCGCATACTCATCGTAAGGGTTAATAATGAATTCAGCACCTTCATCTTCAATTGTTCCGCCAGCTACACTAATTTTTTCTTCAGTATCGAAGGTCTTCTTTAAAAGTACGTAAATATTCATCTAGTATCCTCCTAATCAATTTAAATATTATCTTATTTATCTTTAAAATCAGCTTGACGCTTTTCTAAAAATGCTTGAATCCCTTCTCGCGCATCCTCATTTCCAAAAACTTGCGAAAAAGCATTAGCTTCTTCTTCTTCCCCTTTGGAAAATGCCTCTGTTTTAGCTACGGAAACAAGATGCATGATATGCTGAATAGCTGGTTTACTTTTAGCCGCAATCTTGTTTGCTAGTTTCGTAGCTTCACTTAAAAGCTCTTCTTCAGCGACAACGCTATTCGCGAGACCCCATGCAGCTGCCTGACTTCCACTAATTGGTTCACCAGTAAGTATCATTTCATATGCTTTTGCTGCACCTACATATCTAGGCAATCGCTGTGTACCTGCAAAACCAGGTATAATTCCAAGGTTCACTTCAGGTAACCCAAGTTTCGTATTTTCTGTTACGATACGGATATGGCAAGCCATTGCCAGTTCTAACCCTCCACCTAATGCAGCACCATGAATAGCAGCAATAATCGGTACAGGGAACTGTTCCATTCGACTGAAGACACGCTGACCATTTGTTGCAAGTGATGCATAATCGGATGCGTTCTGTAAATCGGTAAATTCCTTAATATCAGCTCCCGCGGAGAAAAACCTACCATCCCCTTTTAACACAACAGCTTTTACACGATTTTCTTGTTCGATTCGGTTAAGCTGTTCACTTAGGTCTTTTAGAAGACCCCGTGATAATGCATTTGCGGGTGGACTTTTAATGGTTAAATACGCTACATTTCCTTCAACTTCATACATAATCATCGTCAATTTAAATATATCCTCCTTCTATATACTTAGATTTAATCTGATTCGATTCAATCTACCGAAAGCCCTTTCATTAACAAGTCATGAACAGCTGGAACTTGTTTATTCAGGTCATATTTTTGCTCATTCATAACCCAATTCGTTACGATTTCATCTAAAGTACCAAAAATCATCTGGCGTACCAATGGAATCGTTAGATCATCACGAAATAGTTGTTGCTGTATTCCTTCTTTCAGGATATTATCCAATACAGTTAAATATCGCTTTAAAACATTATTGATTTGAATGCGAAGGTCGTAATTGGATTGTCTTAGTTCCAGCTGGGTAACAATCGCTAAATGATAATCGGCAGAAAGCTGTTCAAAATGCATTTTAATTAGTGTAAATAATTTCTCATTTGCATTTTGCTTTTGATTGGTTGATTCTTCGATTTGCTTAATAAATTCACCCATCTTCTCTTCAAAAACAGATACAAGCACATCTTCTTTGTTCTTAAAATAAAGATAGATTGTACCATCCGCAACACCAGCTGCTTTAGCAATTTTAGATACTTGCGATCCATGATAGCCGTTCTCTGCAATGACTTTTACTGCCGCTTCTATAATTTGGTTATATTTGGGTTTGTTATTTTTCATGCGTCTTCTCCTAAGATGTGTTTCACTTTGCAAACTGAGTGAATAGTCATTCATAATTTCATTTTAACTGCTACAGACTATTCTGTCAATAATATACCTTGTCCATAATCAAATAAAGAAAGAAGAGCACAAGGCTCAAATAGATGTTACAGACTCTTCTGTCTGTCTGGCTACCTCTTCGTCAACTAACTTCCTTCTTAATATCTTACCAACTGCAGTTTTAGGTAGTTCTTTGCGGAATTCATATATTCTCGGAACCTTGTATGCTGCGAGATGCTTTCTGCAATATTCGTTTAACGCATCTTCAGTGATACTGTAATCTTGCTTAAGAACAATATAGGCCTTGACTGTTTCTCCACGATAAGCATCTGGTATACCAGCTACCACCGCTTCCTGAATGCCTTCATGATCATAAAGAACCTCTTCTACTTCACGTGGATAAATATTATATCCCCCTGCAATAATCATATCCTTTTTCCGATCAACAATATAAAAGTAGCCTTGTTCATTCATATAACCTAAATCACCTGTAAATAACCATCCGTTTTTTAATACATTATTCGTCTCTTCTTCGTTATTCCAGTAACCTTTCATGATCTGCGGCCCTTTTACCGCAATCTCTCCAACTTCCCCAACTTCTGCTTCTTCATCGATTGCATCCATCTTAAAAATCTTACAATCTGTGTCTGGCCATGGTACACCGATACTACCATTCACTCGGTTTTCCCAGACAAAGTTCGCGTGTGTTACTGGTGACGATTCTGTTAATCCATAGCCTTCAACTAATTTCCCATTCGTTATTTTCTCGAACTGTTCCTGAACCTCAGTTGGTAATGGAGCTGAGCCGCTAATACATGCTTTAATCGATGAAAGATCATATTTCTTCAAATCTGGATGGTTCAGTAAAGCAACATAGATGGTCGGCGCACCGGGAAATAAGGTCGGCCTTTGTTTATCAATTGCTTTAAGTACGTCTAATGCATTGAATTTTGGCATGAGAATCATTTTTGAACCTTGCTTAATCGAGAGATTCATGACGGTGGTCATTCCATATACATGGAAAAACGGAAGCACACCCATCACAATTTCTCTTCCATTCTCTGTTTTATATAACCAGCTTTCACACATCTCGACATTCGATGTAAGGTTATAATGGGTAAGCATAACACCTTTTGGATGACCAGTTGTACCGCCTGTATATTGTAATAATGCTAAGTCCTCAACTGGATCTATTTCAGGCTCCAAATATTCCGCCGGTGTCTTTTCCATCATTAATTGCCATACATGCGTATCTATACTTTGTTCTACTTTAACAACCATGTTATACTCTCGTTTCTGGATAAACGGATAAATCAGGTTTTTCGGAAATGGCAAGTAATCTTTAATTCCTGTAACAATTGTATGTTTTAATTCTGTGTTTCCTTTTACTTTTGTAACTCGAGGAAGCAAGATATCTAAACAAACAATTACCGAAGTGCCGGAATCATTTAGCTGATATTCCAATTCACGTTCTGTATACAGTGGATTTGTCTGAACCACCGTTCCGCCCGCCATCAGAATACCATAATAGCTTATAACAGCCTGCGGACAGTTCGGTAACATTATAGCTACTTTATCCCCCTTCCTCACTCCTAGAGACTGTAAATAATTCGCCATTTGCTTTGATTTCAAAAACAATTCATGATAGGA
Organism: Oceanobacillus sp. FSL W7-1304; assembly: GCF_037969805.1. Taxonomy (NCBI): domain Bacteria; kingdom Bacillati; phylum Bacillota; class Bacilli; order Caryophanales; family Bacillaceae; genus Oceanobacillus; species Oceanobacillus sp. FSL W7-1304. Next base: position 770,075 of record NZ_CP150211.1, read on the forward strand.
AAGTTCCTTCCCCATAAAATAAAGCGCTTTCTTTTCTTTGTACGCTTTTGCACTTTCTTCCAAGTATACATGTAAGGCTTTTTTCTCATACTTCAGTGACGTAGGTATTTCAGACGGGTAATGTTCATACCATTTTCGGTTAGGTTTCATTTTTCACTCCCCTTTATAATATACTATAACCATTATACCGATTAATTTCTATTTTTTGAAATCTTTTTAATTAATTTTTGATTTTTTATTATGTAACAAAATAAAAGAGGAGTGAATAAGAAGCTGGTCATATAATAACCACTTATATTAAGTAAAATATACCTACTACTACAAAAATCACTGCCACAACAATTAATATTTTTGCTAAACGATCTAATACCACTGTTGATCTCCCCTCTCTTTATCCAATGCTGGCTCCGATTACAAATGCTAATCCCGCGGATATAATCATGGAAATGAAGCCAACAGCCTTATTTCCATTCCCGATTTCCTCATCTACTTTCATAAGCGGGGTAAGAAATTCAAACATGAGATAACCCATTAATAATAAAACAAAACCAAAAACACCCCATCCAACTGACTGCAAAAGAGAATCATTATGTTCAATTGAATAGCGAAAAATCGTTGCAATCCCAAATAGCTTTCCTCCCGTTGCCATCGCAACAGCAAGATTGCCTTTTCTTATTTCTTCCCAATTTTTATAAGATGTTACAAGTTCAAAAATTGCTAAGAAGACAAGTGTACATAAGACAAATACACTGTAGCGGGCTGCTGTAACTACGATGATATGTTCCCAAAATCCTTCCATAACAGTCGACCTCTCCTACTTCTCTAGAAATTTGCCATACCATTTAGCAACGCATCAATTGTAGATGCAGTTAGGAAAGTAAGATACTTTCCTAACTAAAATAGTAACAAGCACAGGTATCCGCTTATTAAAATTCAAGAACAGTTACACCACTGCCACCTTCGCCACTTCCTCCTGGCTGCGCATTCTTAATTTGAGAATGTCGCTTCACGAATTCCTGTACTCCTTTTCTTAAAGCACCGGTACCTTTACCATGAATAATATAGGCTTTTGGATAGCCAGCTAACAAAACATCATCAATATATTTCTCTAGTTTCAGTAAGGCATCCTCATAGCGTTCCCCACGCAAATCCAGCTCTGTACTTACATGATAATTCGATCCTTTTATCGTTGCTATTGGTTTTTCCATTGTTTGCTTTGGTTTACCAAGAAACTGTAATTCATGTCGTTTCACTTTAACCTTCATGATTCCGACCTGCACTAAAAATTCATTATCATTTACTTTTTCTAAAACTTCACCTTTCTGATTTACAGTTAGCAACTTAATTTCATCACCAGGTTGAAGTACTCTTTGTTCAGCAGCTTTTTTGTCTGGCTGTCTATTTTGCTTTTGGGTCAAATGTGGCTGAGCTTCCTCAAGCATTTTCTTAGCCTCAATCCACTCATGCTCCTTTAGTGAGACATTTGTTTTCATTTGACGTATTTCGTTTACAATTCGTTCCGCCTCTTCTCGAGCTTTCGTCAGGGCTTTTTCTGCCTTTTCTTCAGCTTTTTTATACAGCTCTTCCTTCTTTTGCTCTAATTGCTTCCATTCTTTTGTGATGTCTTCACGTAATTTCTCACTTTCAAGTAATACTGCATGTGCTTTTTCATAATCCCGTTCCGCCTCTAAATGCGATTTTTCCAATGAAGCGATCATTGTTTCAACGCTTTTCGAATCAACACCTACAAGTCCTTTAGCTCTTTCAATTATATGATTATTCAAGCCTAATCGGTTCGATATTTCAAATGCATTACTTCGACCAGGCACTCCGATAAGCAACCGGTAGGTAGGCTGCAAGGTTTCGACATTGAATTCAACCGATGCGTTCACAACATTGCTGCGATTGTATCCATATGCCTTTAACTCTGGATAATGTGTTGTTGCAATTACCCGTGCATTGCGAGAAACAACTTCATCAAGAATGGCCATTGCTAGTGCAGCACCTTCCTGTGGATCTGTGCCTGAACCAAGCTCATCAAAAAGCACAAGTGAATGATCATTTACTTCCTTAATGATTTCTACTATATTTGTCATGTGTGAAGAAAATGTACTTAAATTTTGTTCAATCGATTGTTCGTCCCCAATATCAGCAAACACTTCCTTGAACACTCCGAGCTCGCAGCCATCTAGTGCGGGAACTTGTAAACCGGACTGCGCCATTAATGTACAAAGACCCACCATTTTCAGTGTAACGGTCTTTCCTCCTGTATTCGGACCTGTTATTACAATCGAGGTATACGTTTTTCCAATTTCCACATCATTAGCAACCACTTCATCAATTGGAATTAATGGATGTCTTGCTTGCTTCATTTGAATGAACCCTCGGTCATTCATTTTTGGTCGGGCTGCTTTCATTTCTTGACCTAATTTAGCACGTGCAGATATGAAATCAATTTGACCAAGCAGCATGACATTTTGGTCCAAATCATGTTCTTCTACTGCAATGGATTGGCTTAATTCTTTTAAAATCCGATCTATTTCCTGTTTTTCCTTTGTAATCACTCCATGCAATTGATTATTTAAGTCTACAATAGCTTTAGGCTCCATAAACAAGGTTTGACCTGATGACGACTGATCATGAACAATCCCACCAATTACCCCTCTATATTCTTGTTTAACTGGGAGCACATAGCGATCATTTCGGATCGTTATAATTGCATCAGAAAGCATACTGCTATTATTTCTTGTGTAGCTCTCTAATCTTTCTCGAATCCGATTCTCAAACGTCCGGATAGAGCTTCTAATACTGCGTAAGCTTGCTGATGCGCTGTCTATTACGTGGCCGCGGTCATCAATACAATTTTTTATCTCCATCTCCAGTTCACGAAGTGGTGTTATTCGTTCCACCAATCCTTCAAGAATTGGTATTTCTTCTTCAAGCTCGAGTTGATCAAAAAACAACTTTACCTGCCTTCCACCATAAATCGTATTGGCAACATCAAGACATTCATGTGTTGAAAGCACACCACCGATGGCACTTCGTTTCAAGCTAGGGCGAATATCTGTGACGCCCCCTAACGGAATAGTTCTGTTTAAACGAGCAATTTGGCTCGCTTCGTCTGTTTCATTCTGCAGCTCGATAACCTGTTTTAATTCTGTCGCAGGCTTTAACTTAGATACAAAATCCTTTCCTAATGTTGTAGCTGCGTGCATGGATAGATTTTCTATTATTTTTTTAAATTCGAGTACACGGAGAATTCGTTCGTTCATGCTTAATTACTCCTTTAAATAGGCTTCTTATTTAAATATCACATGTTCAAAAAGAACCGATGAGTTCAATCAGCTTAGCTCTCCGCGCCCGGTAACCACAAGACGCGCTGTTTTCGAAATTGACCACAGAACGGAGCCGCTGTTAGCTGAACTGATTCCTACTTGTCATTTTAAAAGGATTTTTCAAAATTCCTTTATTTATTACGATTAAAATAATCCATGAGTTTCTTTTTAGACCACGTGTTCATAACGGTATCCTTCTCAAGCCATCCTCTTCTAGCTACTCCTACTCCGTATGCCATATGGTCGAGCATTTGGTAGCTATGAGCGTCTGTGTTGATTGCGATTGTTACACCCGTTTCCTGAGCTTTACGCACCCAATCAGCAGATAAATCAAGTCTGTTCGGATTGGCATTGATTTCTAATGCTGTATTTGTTTCTTTTGCCTTCTCAATCAATTTCTCTACATTAACATTGTAACCTGCTCGTCTTCCAATGAGCCTGCCAGTAGGGTGGGCGATCAATGATACATATGGATTTTCTAATGCTGAATATAGTCGCTTCATTATTTTTTCTTGTGATTGGTTGAAGCTAGAATGAATGGCACCAATTACATAATCCATTTCACGAAGAAACGCATCAGAGAAGTCAAGTGAGCCATCTGGTAGAATATCCATTTCTACCCCTGCGAAAATATGAAAATCTGTCCACTTTTCATTTAAAGCTGCAATTTCCTCTCTCTGCTTGCGCAAGCGCGATTCATCTAGCCCATTTGCTACGCGGAGGTATTTGGAATGATCGGTAATTGCCATATAGGCATACCCCATGGCACGAACATGGCTCGCCATTTCTTCCAGTGATTGCGCACCATCGCTCCAGGTTGTATGCATATGTAAATCGCCTTTTATATCAGCAAGCTCAATCAATCTTTTTTCTTCTTTAAATGCTTCCACTTCCCCCGTGTTCTCTCTTACCTCTGGCGGAATAAATTGGAGTCCAAAATAACGGAAGAACTCTGCTTCATTTGAAAATGTCCGTACTTCGTTTGTTTCCTCTACTTCTACTCCATATTCGCTAATTTTCTCTCCTCTTGATTTAGCAAGCTGTCTTAATGCAACATTATGATCTTTTGAGCCAGTAAAGTGATGCAAGGTCGTTGCAAACTCTGTCTTTGAAACTAACCTGAAATCGACATTGATATCATACACATCCTCCAATGTTACCGATACCTTTGTATCTCCTTTAGCGATGACTTCCTTTAAATTCGGGATGACAAGTAGTGCCTCTCTTACAGCGGATGGATTGGAAGTTGCAATGATGAAATCAAGGTCCTTTATTGTTTCCCGCATTCTGCGAAGACTTCCAGCCCGTGAAAAGGATTCAATTTCTTCAATTTCAGTTAAATATGCTTCAATTCTCTCTGCTAATGGAAGCATGATCGCTATTGGCAGTCTTTCTGGACGTTTCCCTGACTCCTCTAATGCAGCGACAATTTTCTCCGCTGACTTTTTGCCAAATCCTGCAAGATTTTCTACTTTCCCGCTTAGACAAGCCTCTTTTAATGTATCCGCATCAATAACTCCAAGCTCTTGATAAAGCTTAGACAATTTTTTGCCACCAAGGCCTGGCAGATTTAGTAGCGGAATTAATCCAGGCGGTACTTGCTCAGCTAGTTCCTTCAAAGCTTGAGATTCACCCTGCTCAATAAATTCTACAATGACATTGCTTGTACCTTTACCAATTCCTTTGATTTTTGTAAAATCCTCAATGTCAGCTAATGACCGATCATCTTGTTCTAAGCCTTGAGCTGCCTTTCGATATGCCGATATTTTAAATGGATTTTCTCCTTTTAGCTCCAAGTAAATGGCTATTCTCTCTAATAATTGAATAACATCTTTTTTATTAATTGCCACAACTATCACCTATTCCATAAGTATTCATATAAAACTGCAACCTCTAAAAAAAGACTGATTCTATTTAGTTCATACCACCTGCTCCGAACTTACAAGCGTATCCCTAATACGATGAATCAGTCTCCGGTAATCAAATCATAACGATTTAAATTTAACTTGCTTCCCCACCTGTATAGGTAAACCAAAGCTCCAATAGCTTTTCTGAGAAATAAGGTGTTTTCTCAATAATGAAAACTGCTATTGAAGAGTTGCTAATCCAATTCTGGATTGTCTCAACTGGTGTTAATGCCAGAATATACAGCAAGATGAATATAATTAAATATACTTCTAAAAACCCCAGAACGGAGCCTAGAATTTTATTAACGGATTTAATAATGGGTATGGATGCTACAAAGTCGAGCATGGAAGCTATGATTTGCAATGCAATTTTAACCGCGAAAAAGATAATCGCAAACGCAATTGCATTATAAAAAGCTGTCTCAAGTGGTAACGACTGCAGAAAGACTGCCCATGCACTTTCCTCCGACAGTTCTGGATATGGAATCCAAAGTGATAGCTTTGGACCTAATACATCATAATACTTCACTGCCACAATAAATGCGATAATATATCCAGTTAAGTGGAGTAATTGTAATATAAATCCTCTTTTCAGGCCCATGAAAAACCCGAAAAGCAACATAATGAATAATATAAAGTCTAACATAACTTACTTATCCTCTTTCTTTCTAAGCGACCCCAATAAGGTTGCGTAATCTTCTTTCAGTTTTTGGTAATCATTCATTGTATTTACAGCAGTTAAGACTGCTAATCTTGTTGTATCTAATTGCCGGTTCATTTCATGCAGCTCTTTCATTTTCTGATCGACAAGACCTGCGACTAATCGAACATGACTTTCTGACTCTGGTCCCACTATTGTATATGTTCTATTATATATATCAACTGTAATACGTTGCTTTTCGCCCTCGTCCATGTGGTGTTACCTCCTGCAAACAAAAAATTCTTCACTTAATATTAACACGAAGTACTTTTAAAAAGAAGTATTTCATTATGAAAGCTATTTTGCTATAGTCAATATATGCAAGGATTGGAGAGATGTAGATGGGACAAGAGGTACATGTATTACCAATAGATACAATAAATGAAATGAAATTACATTATAAAAGCGCTTTGACACAAACCCCACCTGGAGCTGTCTTTCGTGCGAAAACAAGCGCTGCTGTCATAACAGCCTATAAATCTGGCAAGGTTCTATTCCAAGGGAGTGCACCTGAATTAGAGGCAGGAAAATGGCAGACAAGCTCGAGTACCTCAGCAACTAAAACAGTAAAAAAGACGAGCCAAAATCAAATCAAAACACGATATACGCCGGATACCAGCTTATTTACAAGTAGTCACATTGGTTCGGATGAAGCTGGAACTGGTGACTATTTCGGTCCAATAACCGTTGCTGCAGCATATGTGAACAAAAGTCAGTTTGCCACTCTAAAAGAGCTTGGAGTAAAGGACTCGAAAAACCTTACAGATCCGATTATTTCTAAATTAGCAAAGGATATCGTCAAGCTTCAAATTCCATACTCGTTGCTTGTTTTACATAATGAAAAGTACAATAGGCTACAGAAAAAAGGCTGGTCACAAGGAAAAATGAAGGCCATGCTTCACCATCACGCAATTACAAATTTATTAAATAAAATTGGTAAGGTTGAACTTGATGGCATCCTGATTGACCAATTTTGTGAACCAGCTGTCTATAGTAGACATATCGGCACAGAACAACAACAGCTGCCGGAAAAGACATATTTTATTACAAAAGCCGAAAGCCATTCAATCGCCGTTGCTACAGCATCTATTATTGCCAGAACAAGCTTTGTGAAAGAAATGGATAAGCTTTCTGAGGCCATTGGTATCCCGCTTCCTAAAGGAGCCTCTGCTAAAGTGGATCAAACAATCGCAAAGGTTATCAATACAAAAGGTGCTGCCATATTAGATAAATACGCCAAGACACATTTTGCCAACACAAAAAAAGCTCAGCGTTATTTATAGACTTATATAGGAAGGGTTTTATAATGAAGCAAAACATTTTACAAAACGACTGGGAACCCTTACTTGCAAGTGAGTTCCAAAAACCATATTATCTGCAATTACGAGCATTTTTGAAAACAGAATATGAAACACATACGATTTACCCAAAGATGCAAAATATTTTTAATGCATTACATTACACCCCGTTTAGTCAGGTAAAAGTTGTGATTCTTGGACAAGATCCGTATCACGGGCCAAATCAAGCCCACGGGCTTAGTTTTTCTGTACAGCCTGAGGTGAAAATTCCACCATCATTACGTAATATATTCAAGGAATTACACGCTGATCTTGGGCTGCCACCCCCTGCACACGGTTATCTGGTTGAATGGGCAATGCAAGGGGTACTTCTTTTAAATACAGTTCTAACTGTGAGGTCTGGCGAAGCCCACTCACACCGAGGCAAGGGATGGGAGACGTTCACTGACCGTGTAATTGATGTGTTAAACACAAAAAAAGATCCTGTTATTTATATCCTTTGGGGAAGTGCAGCACAAAGTAAAACAAAACTAATCGATACAAACAAGCATTACATTATTCGTGCACCACACCCTAGTCCATTATCTGCACATAGGGGCTTTTTCGGGAGCAAGCCGTTTTCAAAAACGAACGCTATCTTGCAAGAAAACGGACTGGATGAAATTAGTTGGGAATTACCACCTAAAAAGAATTATAACGATTGATAATTACTGCATGTATTGGTGTAGTATAATGAATTGGAGCATTCCAGTGCTGTCTGGTATGCTCTATTTTTTGTAGCGTGTTTTGAGTTGGTTGGGTAGCGTGTTGGAGCAGCAACGATCGCTTTGATACTTCCCGGTGCTTGTTTTTATTTAAACCTGAAAAAAGCTTTCCCACTACAACGAGTAGCAGGAAAGCCTTTTATCTGTTTAAGATCTTACATAGGCGTTGAATTTTTCGTTAACGGCTGCGATTATTTTTTGGTAAGATTCTTCTACTTCCTCATCCTTCAACGTTTTTTCTGGATGTTGATAAAGTAGGCTGTACGCTATGGATTTCTTACCTTTTTCCAAGTTGTCACCTTGATACAGGTCAAAGATATCTACACGATTAACAAGTGGTGCGCCAACTTCCTCAATAACCTTTTTCACGTCTCCAGCATGTACATTCTTGTCTAAAATAAACGCAATGTCCCTAGCAATGGAAGGATACTTCGGAATTGCAGTAAAGGATGGTACAGCATCATATGCCGCAAAGACTTCTTCCAGATTTAAATCAAATACATACGTTTCTTTTAAGTCAAGTTGTTTTTGAAGTGTTGGGTGCAGCTGACCAATGAACCCAACAGTTTTATCAGCAACTTTTACTACCGCACATCTTCCTGGATGCATATCAGTCACCTTGGTTTGACTATATGTCACTGGGATTTGCAGAAAATCAAATAATCCTTCAACAATTCCTTTCACAACATAAAAATCAACCTCTTTTTTCTCTTGCTGCCAAGCTTGCTCCGACCATATGCCAGTTAGAGCTCCGGAGATACGAAGTTGTTCATCTGGCTGTTCTGATAGTTCATTTTGTCCCGAAATAAAAATACTTCCCATTTCATAATAGCCAAGGTTTACTTGACTACGGGCGCGGTTATAGGATAGAACGTTTAATAGTTCCGGTAAAATACTAAGACGAAGATATTTGTGATCCTCGCTCATTGGCATTGCCAAAGCAACAGGTGACGCAGCTGAACTTGCAACCTCTGGGCTGATTAGACGTTTTACATCCCGCTCATTTGTTAAAGAATAGGTTAATGTTTCCATTAAACCTGCACCTTGAACAAAGTTTTTAACCCGGCGCTTTAATTGCTGTCTTACGGTCAAGCCTCCAGACTGTCCAGCACCTTCTGGCAATGTAAATGGAAGATTATCGTACCCGTAAATTCGAGCAACCTCTTCAAGCATATCTTCAAATAGTGTAATATCACCACGACGAGTAGGTACGTGAACCGTGAAATGATCGTCATCTTGCTTATAGTCAAATTGCAGTCGCTTAAGGATAGAAGCAATATCATCCGTTGTCATTTCTGTTCCTAGTCGATTGTTAATATGTGGTGTATCAATTTCGACGACTTTTTCTGTTCGGTCTAACCTATCAAATTCAGCAGTCCCAGCTATTACTTTACCACCAGCATATTGCTGCAGCAGTAAGCATGCACGAGCTCCTGCTTTACGGACACGGTTTGGATCGACTCCTTTTTCAAACCTGGTACTGGACTCACTGCGCAGACCAGTTTGTTTTACCGTCTTTCTAACTGTAATGGCATCAAAATAAGCAGCTTCCAGTAAAACATTCGTTGTCTCACTCGCAACCTCTGAATCCAATCCGCCCATAACACCAGCTAATGCTACAGGTTCCTTACCATTTGTGATTACAAGATTCTCGTCAGTTAATATTCGCTCTTGTCCGTCCAATGTTGTTAGAGTCTCATCATGTTTCGCCCGGCGTACAACAATTTTTTCAGAGCCAAATCTATCATAATCAAACGCATGTAATGGCTGGCCATATTCGAGGAGTACATAATTTGTAATGTCAACAACATTATTAATTGGACGAATGCCAGCTGCCATTAAGTAATTTCTCATCCATAATGGAGATGGTTTGATTTCCACATCCTTTATCATAAATGCCCCGTAATAGGGATTTAATTCTGCTGCTTCGACTTCAACGGAAACATAATTAGCTACTGTTGCTGATTCTTCCACTTGAACTGCCTCATCCGGCAGTTTTACCGGCTGATCAAGTATTGCTGCAACCTCATATGCAATACCAAGCATGCTTAAAGCATCTGCACGATTTGCTAAAACATCCAATTCAAGGACAGCGTCATTTAAGTTGAGCAGCTCATCAACAGGTTCTCCGACTGTTGCCTCTTCTGGAAATACAAATATACCATCTGCAATATCGGTTGGGATATATTTTTCTTCGATACCCAGCTCTTTTAAGGAACAAATCATACCATTCGATTCAATTCCACGAAGCTTCACTTTTTTTATTTTGAAATTACCTGGAAGAACTGCTCCCGGCTTTGCTACAGCAACCTTTTGACCTTGTGCCACATTCGGTGCTCCACAAATAATTTGTAATTTCTCTTCACCTACATCAACTTGGCATAGGTTCAACTTATCTGCATCGGGATGTTTTTCACATGACTCTACATAGCCGACTACAACATTGGTACTCTTTTCTGCCACATATTCGACACCCTCTACTTCAATCCCTGACTTCGTAATTTTTGCGGCAAGCTCTTCAGGCGTTAAATTTCCTAAATCAACGTATTTTTTTAACCAGTTATATGATACTAACAATTGTTTTACCTCCTTCGTGATCTCACTTATGCTTTATGGTACTGTTTTAAGAATCGGATATCATTTGCATAGAAGTTCCGGATATCATTCACACCGTACTTCAGCATGGCAATTCGTTCAGGTCCCATTCCAAATGCAAATCCGCTGTATACTTCTGGGTCATATCCGCCCATTTCAAGTACTTTAGGGTGAACCATTCCTCCACCAAGAATCTCAATCCATCCAGTACCTTTGCACACACTGCATCCTTTTCCATCACACACCTTACAAGAAATATCCATCTCTACGGAAGGCTCTGTAAACGGGAAAAAACTAGGACGCAAACGGATTTCACGGTCTTCACCAAACATTTTCTTAGCGAATTTATCCAACGTACCTTTTAAATCACTCATGCGCACATTTTTGTCTACATAAAGCCCTTCAATTTGTGTAAATTGATGAGAGTGTGTTGCATCATCTGTGTCCCGGCGGTACACTTTTCCAGGACAAATCATTTTAAAAGGCTTTTCACCGTTATATTCCTGCATCGTACGTGCTTGAACTGGTGATGTATGGGTACGAAGCAATAATTCATTCGTAATATAGAACGAATCCTGCATATCACGCGCTGGGTGGTTCTTCGGTAAATTCAATGCTTCAAAATTAAAGTAGTCTGTCTCGACTTCCGGGCCTTCTCTTACTTCGTAGCCCATGCCAATAAACAAATCCTCAATCTCTTGAACGATATTCGTTAATAAGTGAGGGCCACCTACCTTCACTGGACGGCCAGGTAATGTAACATCAATTGTCTCTTCTTCAAGTTGTTTCTCCAGTTCCGCTTGTTCTAGCTTTTCTGTTTTTTCTTCAAGTGCCGTTGTGATTGCAGTTCTTACATGGTTAGCAATTTCCCCGACAACTGGACGCTCTTCCTTCGAAAGCTTGCCCATTCCGCGAAGAACTCCCGTTAAGGATCCCTTTTTCCCTAGATACGCAACTTTAATATCTTGTAATTCTCGAATTGTCTCCGTTGCGGCAATTCTTTGCAACGCATCAGCCTGTAGAGCCTCTAATTGTTCTTTCATTGATAATTACCTCCTTGAATATGTGATTTTAAAAACTTGGCAAGTCGACCACGCCATCTAAGTGGAATACCTGTTGCTTTTGTACAAATAAAAAAAGCCTTCATCCCAAAAAGGGACGAGGCTATTTATTATTTCGCGGTACCACCCTTGTTGACAGAATGTATGTATGAAAAGCATACGTTTGCTGCCCAACTTAAACTTGATAACGGATTTATATCCGGAACACCTTTACTTCAGATTGAAGGTCCAAGTGCCAGCTCCAGAGTGAATTGTTCGTATTATTGCGATAGAAATGCTCCCAGTCTTAGGCATTTCCTCCCTGAATCACATTCTAAATAGGAACGAGCTCCTTCTTTGCTTACATATTGAGATTACATTCATTATAGATAATTTCGAACCCACTTGCAAGATTATCTTTTTAGGTGATACATAAGAATTCCTGCTGCAATACTTACATTTAATGATTCCGCTTGGCCATAGATTGGGATCTTTACCGACCTGTCTGCTTGCTCAATCAAATCAGCTTGTACTCCAGCCCCTTCATTACCTAATATAATCGCCACTTTATTACCTGGGATTATATCATTATAATTGGACGCATTTTCTAAAGCTGTTGCCCATATTGCAAAGCCTTCTTCTTTTAATGCTGAAACCATCTCTCCCAGGTTTGCATGAATAATTGGGATATGAAAAATAGAACCTTGCGTTGAACGAATGACCTTATCATTATAAAGATCGACTGTTCCATCTCCAAGCATAATCCCATCCATCCCTGCAGCATCTGCAGTTCGAATAATTGTTCCTAAATTTCCAGGATCCTGTATCGAATCAATAAGGAGTAAATGATTGCCACTGCGCTGTGTCTGTTGTCGACTTTCAATAACAGCAATAATTCCTTGTGGTGCCGCAGTTTGGGAGATGTATGCCATCACATTGTCGCTAATTGAAACGACTGGATAGTTGTCTGTCCAGCTTGGCAGCTCGACCCCCTCCTGTATAATAACTTCACGAACCGTCCAATTACTCTTTACCGCTTCCTCCACTAAATGGAATCCCTCTACAAGAAACGCACCAGCCTGTGTTCTTTCTTTTCGCTTATGGAGTTTTTTCCATTGTTTTACTTTTTCATTTTTTACTGACGTAATCATTGGTTTCATCCTTCTTATTATTTCTTTATCCATCATACATATTTTTATATACGTTGGTCAAACTATCCATAATTTGAAAAGTGGAGGAGTGTCTATATGGATTTAAATTTACGAAAAGCAATTCTGTCTAATATCGCAACCAACGATCAGCAGCAACTGGAGTCAACGATTGTTGACGCTATACAAAACGGTGAAGAAAAAATGCTTCCCGGTCTTGGTGTGCTATTTGAATTAATTTGGAATCAATCGGAAGAGCAAGATAAAAAAGAAATGGTTGATGCATTAGAACAAGGTGTTAAAGCCGCGACACAAAATTTACAATAAGAAACTATTCGGAGGAGGTTGTCAATCACCTCCCCCTCCCTTATAAAATCCATCATATTCCCTTGAACATCCTCAACTGTGACTTTTTCTTTAAACTGTAAAATCAAATAAAAATAAGTATTTTTACCTAACCAGTGGTAAGATTCCTATAATTACTTCTTGTTTCACAGATTGTTTTTTACTTTTTATACCATTTCAATAAGTTGAATTACCTACTAAATTATCTTGAATTTAAAACGATCAAAAGCCTTTTGGATTACGATGTTTCGTATTTTTTTTAGCACCATTTGACTAGTTTGTTTTTAAATGATATAAAAAGTTGAAACAGTTTGTTATTATATGTTTCAGAGATTCATAATAAACTAAGTAAGAGGAAGGAAAAGAAAGGGGTAAGTTTGTGGAAGGTACAACGAATGAACAGCAGAAAAAAGGAATTTCCAAAGGGTTAATTGCACTTATTGTCGGTATTGTCGTATTAGCCGGAGGAACAGCCTTAGCATTTATGCTAATTAAGGATTCTCCGAAAAATGCATATTTTCTAGCTGAAAAAGATACGTGGGAATACATGGTGGAACGAGCGGAGGAACGTTATCAACCGGAATTTGACTGGTATGAAAAAACGCAAACTGACAAAACTGCTTCATCACTTGAATTAACTGCTGAATACAATGATCCAGCAGCAGGAAGCATGGGATACGGCATGGATCCTGCAACATTAATCAACAACTCTAGTATAAAGCTTGATTCTCAAACCGATATGGAAAACAAACAAGTTTATACTGGGATTTCAGCTAATATCGCTGGGATGGAGATAAATGATCTTCAAGTTTTTGTAACAGATGAGAAAGTTATGGTTGGGGTGCCTTTCTTAGAAGAAGTTTTACAATTAAATGATCAAGATTTTGGTCCACTCCTTCATGAAGTAGATCCAGCAACATTTACTGGTGAAGAAACACTTGGGTTAGATACGCTGTTTGAAAGTGCAGGAGAAATCTTCCCTGAAGAATACAAAACACATATAGAAGATGAATACTTTAAATTGATTTATGATGAATTGCCAGATGACGCATTTACAAGCAGCGATGAAACGGTAGAAGTTAATGGCGAATCTATTAATTCCGAAAAAATTGAGTTACACCTTACTGAGCAGCAATTTAAGGACATCTTAACTACTGTATTGGATAAGATGGAAAAGGATGATAAACTAAAAGAAATCATCAAGGAACAAATGGTTGCCCAGCAGTTTGGCGGTATCTATATGGAAGATGAATTGGATACATTTACTGAAGATTTTGAAGCTAGTATCACAGAAGCAAAAGATGGTATAGAAGAATTGCAGATTCCAGATGGATTAACATCATCACTATGGATTGCTGACAATAAGATTGTCCAACGTGAATTCGTTCTTGAAATGGGAACGAATGCTGAGGAACTAGCGAAAATTTCTATTACTGGTTCACAATTGTTAACAGATGAAAATCAATTCTTTGATTATGACGTTGCATTCTCAGATGCATACGAAGAAGGAACAATGAATATTACAGGTGATTTGAACTGGAAGGGTAACGAAGCTACAGATTCTATCAATCTAACAGTTGAAGATTTTGTTCTATCCTATGACGGAACAGAAACACTTGCAGATGGTACACGTGAATTTAATCGTGTGTTCACTGTTGAAGATCCTGCTAGCGGCGGCGGAAGCTTGTATTGGACAGGAAATGCAACATATGAAGCTGATAAAATGAATGCAGCACATCAAATTTCTTTAGAGACTCCAGACTTAAGTCAAGATATGTTCACATTAAATATGAATACAGAAGGCCAAACAATTGATTCTGTTGAAACATTGAGTGATGATAATGTGAAGGATTTAGGTAGCATGTCTACTACAGAACTACAGGAATACTTTGAAAACGATGTAGCACCAAGCTTCCAGCAATGGCTGTTCGGCCTTATGTCTAGTGGCGGAATGGGATTCTAATTAGTTCTAACGGCTTTTAAACTACCTTTAATTTATAAACACGAAACGAGCGTGCCACAATGCATTACATGAGACACATACAATTATTTATAAAAAATCATTTAATGCAGCTAAGGAGGAAGTGGTCATCACTTCCTCTTCTTTTCATGTTTCCGGTTATTATTGTCGGGTTAGCTGCTGCAATTATAATTACATATTTTATACCTTCAGAGAATGAAACCGTTCAAGTTGGCTTAGTCAATTTAGATGAAAATGAACAAACTGAGCTGATCGTCCAGCTTATCGAACATTCTTCCCAACTTGGATCATTTATAGAAATACATAGTATGACTGAAAATGAAGCTAAAACAGCCATAGAAAATAATGAAATCAGTGCTTACATTACGTTTCCGGATAATTTCACAAGCCATCTAATGCAAGGGCAATCAGTGGAGATTCCTGTAACCGGAAATGCAAAGCAACATGCAGAAAGCCTTATGGTAAACGAGCTTATTGAAAGTGTTTCCCGTCACATACGTGCCTCACAAGCAAATATTCTTGCAATTAATTCCTATGCACGGGAATTCAATATGGATGATGAAGAGCGAAATGATTTTGTTTTCGAGCAATTTAAGGAGTTTTTATTCTATACAGTTGGACGTGACCGCGTTTTAATGGAACGAGAAATCACAAACCTAGCAACGTCGTCTCCCATTCAATATTTCACTGTCGGGAGCTGGTTTATTCTTGTTTCGATTTGGCTCTTAGCCATTTATATTTTTTTTACAAAAGAAAATCCAACACGTCTAAAAAATCGGATGCGACTTTATGGTGTACTCGAAATTCAGCAGACAATCGCAAAATTGTTTATTACCATCATCGTTACAGCATCCTTTGCTGGGCTATCTTTTATCGCTTTAGAAACTATCTTGGTGGAAACCGTTATTCTGGAGGATTACATTCGAATTACGTTACTCACATTGTTATATAGTGGAATTTTCGTGCAATGTCTTGCTATTATCGAATCACTTACCCAGTCACATAAGCTTCGATTACTCGTACAATCCGTATTCACGTTTGTGTCCATTATCATAAGCGGTGCGATTATTCCAGTTATTTACTATCCATTGTGGATTCAAAATCTGCTGCCCTATTTATTTTCATATGAAGCTTTAAGCTGGATACAAGATATTTTATTAAACAACCGACTCTATGCAGATTATATTCCCCTCCTTCTAATGAACGCTGCTGCAGCATTCATATTGACTAGTATTTCAATTTGGAAGGAGCGTGTTGCCATATGATGTCAATCATCCATACTCGATTGATGCACTGGAAGAAACACTGGATTTCCCATCTATTTTGGTTTCTCCTTCCAATACTTGCGACTGTTTGTATGATACAAATTACAAATGTAGTACAGGAGGATAGTAAAATCCCGATTGGTATGGTAGTTAAAGAAGATAGCGAGCTTGCAAATTCATTACTTGAAACAATGAAATCTTCCCCTCTTCTACGCGTCTATGAATTGAGCGAATCAGAAGCGCGCAGTCAGATCGAAAGTCATGAATTGGATAGTGCATTTATAATAGAAGACGGATATGAAGCAAAGATTTTACGCGGCAGTCGTAATCGCCTTATAACGAGCTATCAATCCAACCTTTCTTTTGCCTATACACCAATTCGAGAAATGCTTATTTCCTATGTGCAGCAGGACACGGGAAAAGTGAAAGCAGCTCATACCATTACCGATTTGCAAGAAAGGTTACAACCTGAAGCAATGGTTTCTTTTGATGAAATTATTGCGAAAACAAATGAAATTCAAGCACAGGAAAATTTACTTGCCACGACATTTTCTTTTTATAATGATGAAGGCGTAGGAATGAAGAATGACATCTCCATTTTAAATACATGGGGACTGTGGGCGATTTTCAGCATCTTATCCACGCTTTTATTGACCGATTGGCTGATTAAAGAGCGGCGTCCAGGACTTATGCCGCGTTTTGCTTTTATGCGTTTTACGTATAAAAATTATGCAATCCAAAATCTTGGATTTTATGTAATAGCTTTCTTGTTATTTGACGGTTTAAGTATCGTTGTTTTTAAACAATTGCTCAGTGAAAGTATCGATTTCAACCTGATTGGCGCAATTATTTCATTTAGAATTCTTATCAGTACAAGTGCTTTTTTACTAGCATTACTGTTTAAAAACAGCTACTTCTATTACAGTGTTTCATTTATTCTAGTCTTATTCTTAATTATTTTAAGCGGGGCTATACTTCCTATCGATGGACTGACAAAACGTTTTCCCTGGTTGTTAGATGTTAACCCGATTCAACCGTTCTTGGATCAAACATTCTGGAATCCATGGCTTTTAGTCCCCCTTGCCCTAGTTAGTATCTGGATTGCAAAAGGAGAGAAATTAAATGCTTGAAGTACAATCGATTACAAAATCCTATGGAAAAAAACTAATTTTAAACCAAATCTCCTTTTCCGTGCAGCCCGGTGAAATTATTGGTCTTGTTGGAGAAAATGGCGCGGGTAAGTCTACGTTATTAAACATTCTGGCTACCCTAGCAAGTCCTACAAACGGTAATATTGTACTTTATGAAAAGTCATACCGTGAAAAACGAAAAGAGGTACGTAAGCAGATTGGTTATGTTCCTCAGGATATTGCAATTTGGGAAGAGTTTTCCGTCGAAGAAAACATGGTCTTTTTTGAAAAGCTTTCATGGAAAAGAAGGTCGAAACAAGAATTACAACAGCTTTGTCTGGATATGGAGCTGGATAAATGGAAAGAACCTGTTAAAACGTTATCCGGTGGAATGAAACGGAAGCTGAACATGGCGATTAGTTTAATCCATGATCCCGACCTGTTGCTTCTTGATGAGCCAACCGTTGGCATCGATTTGAAATCCAGAAAGGAAATTGGTAATCACCTGAAAAATCTCGCGATAAAGGAAAATAAAATGATTATGTATACTTCTCATGATATGGATGAGATCAGCACGCTTTGTGATAGCATTATTTGTATTGGAGAAGATCCATTTTATAAGAATCTGCTTAAGGAAGCAAATAAACAAATTGTCACATTTTAGTATTGCTAAACCTGTCCACTAATCGTAAAATAATAGATAGAAGGATTGGAAAGGAGTGATTCCCGATGGAAATACGAGATTTACAGCAAATGATACAATATCAAGCACTATCGATTATGTCAGGTAATTCTGCTGCAACGTTATCAGAACCCAGCCAAACGTCGGCGATACCCTTTCAACAGTTATTATTAGAGAAAATAAATCAAGCGCAACGACTGAATAGCATACCTACAGATTATCGAAACAACATGCCATATAATATATACAATGCAAAACCAGATATTAGTTATAACGTTGTGGCTGCTGCACCAAACTATAGTGATCAGCCAGGTCCTACGAATTATCAAGCGCATATAACCGAAGCAGCACAAAAATATGGGGTTGATGAAAACCTGATCCACGCTGTTATTAAGCATGAGTCTAATTACAATGCGATGGCAAAAAGTTCTGCTGGCGCGCAAGGATTGATGCAGCTCATGCCAGGAACAGCAGCAGGCTTAGGTGTAACGAATTCCTATGACGCACGCCAGAACATTGATGGTGGTACAAAGTATTTAAGCCAAATGCTTACACGTTATAACGGAAACATTGAACTTGCTTTAGCAGCTTATAATGCTGGTCCAGGAAATGTAGAAAAATATCAAGGTATTCCACCGTTTAATGAAACACAAAATTACGTTCGAAAAGTTATGGGGAGTTATCTTGCTTAGATTTATTTTAAAGGAAATTCCGATGATTTGGAGTTTCCTTTTTTATGTTGCCGAGAATCGGTTTGTATTATGGGGAGATGCTTTCGAGTACAAACCTTCCCTGTAGAGCAAGCATTTCAAATGGTAGTTGGGTGGCCATTCTTTAAGAACGCTCATAGCTCCTCCTATTAGTGTAAGTTAACACTTATAAGAAATGAGTAGTTATGGTGTAGAACTTGTGAGGTACGATAACATGTAGGTTATTGCTGCTAGAATTAAAAAAGCAGAAAACAATAACCCTTTTTGAAACTTGGTCCAATTCTTCGTCCAACTCCAACGTTTTCCTTCCCTATCCAACCAAAAGTAATCGAAGACCACTGCTATTACAATAATTAAGAAAACTAATAATTTATCCAAGGGCTTTCTCTCCTTTGAATATCACTATACTATCTAAAAAGCCTAATCAACACTATAGATTTCCTCTTGTGTCGGTGTCGTATTCAACTCTTCTGCCCACTAGTAAGATAACTCCTTTTGTAATAATAGCATACTATTCAAACAATAACCCTCGAAGAAAAAAGCGACTGTTCTAATATTCGCTTCGTTTAACTTTTGCGTCCGTTTGTATTATATAAGTATATTATCCGGGTAAGCTAACAATCTTGCATGTATATCAAGAACTACGCCTATAAAAAATGAACGGCTATTTCATTAATTCCGTAATATAATATACACTAAGTAAATAATGTAGGCGGCGACAAGCACTAATCCTTCCCGCTTTCCAACTTTGAAGCTGGTTCTTGAGAATACCAATAATATAATAGTCAGTGCAATCATAAGAATGACATCAATAAACATTTTATCATTTGCCGCTAATGGAGAGATAGAAGCCGAGGCACCAAGCACAAATAAGATATTAAAAATATTACTCCCGACAATATTGCCGAGTGCGATTTCACTTTCTTTTTTCAGTGCTGCAGAGACGGAAGTAACAAGTTCAGGAAGGGATGTTCCAATTGCAATAATCGTTAACCCCACCAATGTTTCACTCATGCCAAGAGAGTAAGCAATTTCTGTACCGTTAGCTACTACCAGATCCCCTCCAAATATAATTGCAGCCAACCCTAATATGGTAATTAATATATTTTTACCCCAGCTGATCTCCTCAGTGACTGGTTCGTCTGCTGTATCTTTTCGGCTTTTAAGTCCAATTTCAATTACATAGTACATAAAGATGGATAAGAACAATAAAAAGATAAATCCATCATTGCGTGTCAGCAAGTTGCTACCCGATCCTTGCAATGCAATATCACTCATAAGAATTAGCAATGCCGCACTTGCGAGTAAGGTAAATGGGATTTCTTTTCTAATAGTCTCATTTTCAACTCTCAAAGGATATAAGAAAGCTGCCACGCCAGCAACAAGGGTAATGTTAAAAATATTGCTTCCAACTACGTTCCCCAGTGCAACATCTGCATTTCCTTCCAGTGCTGCAATAATACTGACAGTTGCTTCCGGTGAACTGGTTCCAAAAGCCACAATGGTTAAGCCGATTAAAATAGACGGAACCCGTAACAGTTTAGCAATATTGGAAGATCCGTCAACAAAAAGGTCAGCACCTTTTATCAACAATGCAAAGCCAATAATTAATAAAATATAAGCCATATATTTGTTCTCCCTATCTCGTTCAGTTTGTATTTTTTCTAATTACTATAAATACATACCCTATTATTACGGAATTAAAAATGATAATGTAAAACTACTTCTAAAAGGACGCACTAATTCAGGGGCACAGGCTATTGCAGTACAATCTTTTCTGATGTTAGCTGGTATAGTGGAACGGCGTCAATACCTTGATTATTACTTCTATTTTTTTAAAAATAAATCGGATTAGCCCATAACCAAATTGCTACACCAGCAAAAACCAAGTCTTGCTTCACTCTTGCACCCGTTAGTGAAACAATCTATTCGATATCATCTATATGGTTTCCCTCCTCATCGATTTGGAAACTACCTCCACCAAAACTCCAACCTCTATTTTCAACAAATTCAATAAACGCATCTAAAAATTCTTCTTGTGTTAAATCGTCACTGTTATTTGCATAAATACTGCCCTCTATCTGAACTCTAATTGGTCTCTTCAATTCTAATCCCTCCAAGAACAAATTTAATTACTTTATATAAATAATACTTAATCAAAATCAAAATCAAAACCAAATACGGTATGACAGATAGTATTGACCTAATATTTTACAATTGTTGTGACACCATATTGAGTTAAGTAATTTTTGTAACTTAATTCCTCTACCCATCTTTTAGGGTTTAACTGATATTTTCCATTTTTATTTTGATAAGTGAAACTTCCAACATTAATTATAATCGGTTCAGTCTCTTCTAATAACTTTCTCTTGTAGTATTCGAAGGCGTGTTGATCTGGAATATCTATAAGTTCCAAAACATCTCCTTCTTCCATATACTTTTCAAGATATAATAAAAACAATTTATTATTTGCACCAGATATCTCATAAATGTAAGGCATTGTAAAAAGTCCTACTACAGATTGCTCCCATACAGAATTATCTACTTCATTCACCGATAGACTTACCCAATCTTCCATTTTTTCAAAAATAGTCTGATTATTATAATCTTGAATTTCATCTGGTATTATAAAAGGTTTGGATGACGCTAAAAATGTAATTCCAGACATTTCTTTATTACCTCCAATAACTACTGTAAAAAATATATTTCCATGTTCAACTCTTCTCTCCGTTAATTTAAGTAGATTTTTCACACACCTCCATACATCATTCCTATATAAATTCAGTTTACATTAAACTACTTATTTAAGAAAATCCTTTAAAAGATTTACTAAATGCTCGTTTTCTAATAAAAAATGCTAAGTTGAACAGGAATTTTTGTTAATCTTTACAATTCATTATCAGCTATACTGACTTTAAAAATTATAAATTAGATCGTAAAAAGCACGGCTGCATCACAGCCGTGCTCAACTCTTATTCATATTCTTTTTCAATTTGAATAGTGCTTCTCACTGTATCAATTGGACGCACCATTTTTTCAATCTGTTCACGTTTCTTCTCAAGGAATGGCGGCAATGATAATTTTTCACCAAGTGTTTCATATGGCTCATCGCCCATGAATCCAGGTCCCTTTGTTGCAAATTCAAATAAAATTTGTGGTGCAACACGAGCATAAAGCGATCCAAAGAAGAAACGGTCAACAAAGCCTGACGTCTGGAAGCCAAATCCCTGCATGCGTTTGTTCCATTCATCGAGTTCAGCGCGATCTTCTACTGCGAAGGCAGCGTGGTGTACTGTACCATAGCCTTGACGAGCAACCGGAAGCACGGTATTATGTTCAACAACTACTTGTGCTCCATTTCCACCCTCTCCAACTTCAAATAGATGAAAATCTTTCTCTTGTGCAATTTCTTTAAACCCGAATACTTTTTCAAGCACCTCTTTAAAATAATCAAATTGAGCAATTCGGACAAAAATTGGTCCTAATCCGGTAATTGCATACTCTAATGGAATTGGCCCATTTTTCCAAGGAGTACCTGAAGCAATCCCTGCATTATGTTCATCAGAAATTAACTGGTAGTGCTGTTCATCAAAATCAATAAATGATAATGTCTTTTTACCGAATTGTTCTTTAATACCTGTGTGCTTCACTTCTAAACGATCGAAACGTTTTACCCAATATTCTAATGCTGCATAACTCGGCACGCGGAAGGATGTTTTAGCTATCTCATTTGTTCCATGAACTCCTTTTGGTATTCCCGGAAAATCAAAGAACGTCATATCTGTTCCAGCATTTCCTTCATCATCTGCGAAGAATAAATGATAGGTTTGAATGTCATCCTGGTTAACTGTCTTTTTAACAAGACGCATTCCTAATGTAAAAGTAAAAAATTCATAGTTCTTTTCCGCACTGCTTGTAATGGCAGTAACATGGTGCATCCCTTGTAACTGGTTCATTTATAATTCCTCCATGTAGTTAAGAATATATCGTAATTAAAACATCTTTAATTCAATATAAATATAACATGTACATTTCTTACTGTCAATAGTTACAAATTATAACTAACGAGTAATTTGCTAATAAAAAACCCGGAACCTGGCTTAAATCTGCCTGTTCCGAGTTTACAAAAGTCAAAAAGCATGTGTATATAAAAAAGTCCATCTATTTATGCTAATGCAAGCTCTCTAACCGTGGTTGCATCTAATTTCTTAATCACTTCCACAATTAATTTTACTGCGTTTTCGAAGTCATCTCGATGTAAAATGCCAGCATGGGAATGAATATAACGTGTTGCAATCGTAATAGATAGGGATGGTACTCCGTGTCCTGTTAAATGAATGGATCCGGAATCGGTGCCCCCACCTGCCATCGATGTAAATTGATATGGAATATTCTTCTCATCAGCAGTTTTCACAACAAGATCACGCAAGCCTTTATGGGATACCATGGAAGCATCATATAAGACAATTTGTGGACCCTTTCCGAGTTTACTATCTGCATCACTCTCTTTAATTCCAGGAGTATCTCCGGCAATTCCTACATCAACACCAAAGCCGATATCGGGTTGAATTGCATGAGCTGAAGTCTTTGCTCCACGTAAGCCTACCTCTTCCTGAATCGTACCTACACCATAGACAACATTCGGATGTTCTTCATCTTTTAATCGCTTCAATACTTCGATGGCAATTGCAAGTCCAATTCGATTGTCCCATGCTTTTGCAAGCAATAATTTTTCATTTTTCATTGGTGTAAATTCAAAATAAGGTACAACCGAATCGCCTGGCTTCACACCAAATTCTGTTACTTCCTCTTTGCTGGATGCCCCAATATCAATAAACATATCTTTAATTTCGTATGGCTTCTTACGTGCTTCTGCACTTAGAATATGCGGAGGTTTTGAGCCGATAACACCTGTTATATCTCCTTTACTTCCCATAATGGTAACACGCTGTGCTAGCATAACTTGATTCCACCAGCCTCCAACCGTTTGAAAGTAAACGAAACCATTATCATCAACGCGCGTAACCATAAAGCCAATTTCATCCAAGTGACCCGCAACCATAATTTTCGGGCCATCCGCTTTGCCAACTTTTTTAGCAATCGAGCTTCCAAGATTATCTACTGTTACCTCATCAGCAAGTGGACGAATATAGGATTCAAATACGTCCCTTACTTCTTTTTCATTACCCGGAATGCCATTTGCATCCGTTAAGGCTTTAAGCATGGTTAGCGTTTCATCTAACTTGGTCATATGTAAAAAAACCTCCCGTGTTTAGTTTATGTACTACTCATTATACGCTTCATAAAGAAAACCACAAACCTGAATACGTTTTATCTACTTCTACTAATGTATCTCTTTTTTAAAAAAGTATGTATCAAACGAACAACGTCAAATAGGGGTATCTTTATTAGCTTTACTTTTATACACCAGAAGAACCAAAACCTCCGCTGTCTCGATCAGAGCTAGATAATGCATCCTCCTCTTGAACTAGTTTTACTTTTAGGACCGGAGCAATAACCATCTGAGCTATTCTCATTTGTTTTTCTACTTTAAAATCTTCTTTTCCATGGTTAATTAAAATAATCTTGATTTCTCCTCGATATCCTTCATCAATTGTTCCTGGGCTATTCAATACCGTGATAGCATGTTTTAAAGCTAACCCACTTCTCGGTCTAACCTGTGCTTCTGTCCCCTTCGGCAATTCCATCTGGATTCCTGTACGTATTAATGCAGTTTCTCCAGCTTTGATAATTTCTTCCTCTATTGAAAATAAATCTAAGCCCGCATCGCCTTCATTCGCGCGGTATGGCATTTTCGCATCTTCATGGATTAGCTTAATTTTTAATGTATGTGTCATTTCTATCCCCCATTTTATTCATATTTTATGCCAGTCAATTATATATAACGTGTTATGTTATTTCATATATGTATACTGGTAAGATCTTTTAAAGAAGAAAGTCCTGATTCAAGCTAGATTTAGTACGCTTCCATATTGTATCATGTTTTTTTAAAATAAGTGAAACCTATCTCGACCTTAGTTCGTATGAACATCTAAAAGGCTTTTTATGTTTCTAAAAGTAAAAACAGGGAGACGATGTGACATGGTTGTAGTTCTTTTATTCCGCGTTTTAATTGTAATTGCCTTAGTTCTCCTCGTCTATACGTGGATTCAATATATTCGTAATCCTGAAAGAAGGGTGCGGATCGCTAAGGAATCCAATGACTTCTTTTTCCACGATGATACGTATGATAACAAGAGAAACTTGCAGCTTGTTTATAAAGGCTGCCTATTTGATGGTGAAAAATATCTTGGAACAACAGAAGATTCTTTTGAAGTAGTTGATATCCATATTACTGTACGGGATCCAATCGAGCTACGTGGTTTTACAAGAGATGATTTATATTTTTTAGAGAAAGAAATCCTGATTCATTATCCATATGCAAAAATCACGTGGAAACATCCAATCAATGAATTAATTTTGACACCGATTGAATAAAGTGAAACTTCATTCATTGGGGTTATTACAGATCGTTTATGCATGGCAAAAAAAATCACTCACCTATATTTTAATAGATGAGTGATTTTCATGTTCGGATATCGGGAAGAAATCCTGCCATTTAATAATAATTTCTTTGCTCCTTAAAATATACAGCAGTGGTAATAAGGTTACTAAAAATACGAAGAGATGAAGTGGAGTTAGGTTGGACAACCAACCACCGATAAAGGTATAAATCGCTGCTAAAGGAATATTGGATAATAAGGATGATTTCATATACCCTTTGAAACTTGAGGAAACCTCAATAAGGCAAAGTGACAACAGATGGAAATGGATAAACGGTATGAGCCGAAGTAAGGTAACCTGTGACGTGTTCAATTCTCCATGCTTTCCCAATAGCTTCTGTTTGACACGAATTAGCCGATCTAATGATTTCGGCATGCGGTCAATCATTAGATAGAAAAACATGCTAGATAACGTAATGCCTATAATGGAGTAAACGGTACCTGCCATCGGGCCAAATAATACACCACCAGAGATACAAATAAATACGACTGGCAGGAAAAACAATGGCCGAAGTAAATGGAATAAAATAAAGAAAAGCGGTGCGAATAAACCTCCCATCTCAACAAAAGCCAGTACGTAGTTCCCAAATAACTCCATAAACAACCTCCTTGGTCTTGCACCAACCTGAAACCAAATCATGCCCGGCACCATCCCCGCTTACAGTACATGTATATGACAAGAGACGAGCCTTTATGACATAAAGAAGAAAATATAGATACAGCAAACGATATTCACAATGAATAAAATTGGCATACCAATCATAAAGGAGCGATGCTTTGTTTTATGACGGAATAATTTCATACCGATATATGTTCCAAGTGCGCTACCAAGAATAGCCAATGCCCAAAACGTTCGCTCTGGAATGCGATATTGCTTTTTCATCGCCTTTCGTTTATCAATATACATTAGGATAAAGCCTATGATATTGACACTAATTAGATACATAATAAACGAGCTATGTTCTTCCATTCTCGTTCCTCCTTGATATTCGAGTTTTTGTCTATGTATTCTGTTATAAAGAGAAAAAGGCCAAATCCAAGCATAATTCGGATTTGGCCCCTTTAATATCATTATTTTAAAGCGTCTTTTGCTTGACTTACTAATTGTGCGAATGCTTTTTCATCATTAATAGCAAGCTCTGACAACATTTTACGGTTTACTTCAATTCCTGCTAATTTAAGACCGTGCATTAATTTGCTGTAAGAAATATCATTCAAACGAGCAGCAGCATTAATACGTGCGATCCATAATTTACGGAAATCACGTTTTTTCTGTCTGCGGTCACGATAAGCGTATTGACCTGATTTCATTACTTGTTGTTTTGCAACTCTAAATAAAGTACTCTTTGCTCCATAATAACCTTTAGCTAATTTAAGGACGCGTTTACGACGTCTGCGTGTTACTGTTCCACCTTTTACACGTGGCATAATAATTCCCTCCTAGTACAATTGTAAAACAATATATATTCAATCGTTTCGTTTATTTTTTAACTTATTTAGGTATCATTGCTTTGATACGTTTGAAATCTCCTGAAGAAACCACTGCACTTTTACGCAATTTACGCTTCTGTTTTTGAGATTTGTTTGCAAACATATGGCTTGTATATGCATGAGATCTTTTTAATTTTCCAGAACCTGTACGTTTGAAACGTTTCGCTGTTCCGCTATGAGTTTTCATTTTAGGCATAATAATTTCCTCCTTGAATTGGTTCAAGCACCTCAGCTTAAAAAGATTTTAACTTGAACACTTTACTATAAGCTAGATTATTTTTCAGCTAATGGCGCAACCATCATGAACATGTTACGACCTTCCATTTTCGGTTTCGTTTCAATTGTAGCAATATCTTTAACTTCCTCTGCAAAGCGATCTAACACTTCACGACCAAGTTCTTTATGCGTAATTGCACGCCCACGAAAACGAACTGCTGCTTTCACTTTGTCCCCTTTTTCCAAGAATTTACGAGCATTTTTCAACTTTGTTTCAAAGTCATGATCTCCGATTCCTGGAGTAAAGCGAACTTCTTTAATATTAATTACTTTTTGTTTCTTACGTGCTTCTTTTTCTTTCTTCTGTTGCTCAAATCGATATTTCCCGTAGTCCATGATACGACACACTGGTGGTTTTGCGTTTGGAGCAACAAGTACTAAGTCGAGATTGCGTGTTTGTGCAATTTCCAATGCTTCCTGACGTGTTTTAACTCCCAGCTGATCACCATTTGAATCGATAAGTCGTACTTCTCTCGCACGAATCTTCTCATTGACGTTCATATCCTTGCTAATAGCCAGCCACCTCCAAATATTTTTGTTACTGATCTATCTTGACAAGATTTTATGCATGAAAAAAGTGTGGGCACTTCATGCACCCACACGTCTCCAATAACTTTATAAAAAAGAGTTCGGAACCCGTCAACTACCATAACGGCGTCAATCAGGTGAGAAGCGGGTGCTTCTACTTGTCTTAAGATCATTCAATTTATCAACTTTGTTAGTGTATCATTATCTATCATTTATGTCAACTTTTTTTGAAGATACACATTTTCTATTAATTCTAGTATAGCATAGTGCAGGTACAATACAAAGAAATAGGTTTTCTACAGAACTTTTACGCTGAAAATACCTTACTTTCTTAATTTTTTCTCTGCAATCTCCTCTTTAATAAGTGCTTCAAAATCATCGTATGCAAGTGACTCTGTTTTTTGTTCTCCATAACGGCGATAGCTCACAGCATTTCCTTCAACTTCTTTATCGCCTAATACGAGGGCAAATGGAACTTTTTGTGTCTGTGCTTCGCGGATTTTATAGCCGATTTTCTCATCGCGTTCATCCAATTCGACTCGTACACCTTGTAATCTAAGTTTGTCTACAATATCTTTTGCATAATCAAGATGTACTTGTGGAGAAACTGGGATAACCTTCACTTGAACAGGAGCAAGCCAAGTTGGGAATGCACCTTTATATTCCTCAATTAAGAATGCAACAAAACGTTCCATTGTAGAAACAACACCACGGTGGATAACGACTGGACGATGTTCTTTTCCATCTTCCCCAATATAAGTTAAATCAAAACGTTCTGGTAAGTGGAAGTCCAATTGAACCGTTGATAGTGTTTCATCTTTTCCAAGAGCAGTTTTTACCTGGATATCAAGCTTCGGACCATAGAACGCTGCTTCACCTTCTGCTTCCACATATTCAAGGTTCATATCATCCATTGTTTCTTTTAAAGTTGCTTGTGCTTTTTCCCACATTTCATCATTATCGATATATTTCTCTTTATCTTCCGGATCGCGATAAGAAAGTCGGAAATAGTAATTATCAATACCAAAGTCCTTGTATACTTTTTGAACTAATTCAACAACGCGGACAAATTCATCTTTCAACTGATCTGGACGGGCAAAAATATGCGCATCATTCAACGTCATTCCACGAACACGCTGAAGCCCTGCAAGTGCTCCACTCATTTCGTGACGATGCATTGTACCAAGCTCTGCAATACGAACAGGAAGTTGTCGGTAGCTCCATAAATTATTTTTAAATACCATCATATGATGCGGACAATTCATCGGACGAAGAATTAACGTTTCATTGTCCATCTCCATTGGCGGGAAAATATCATCCTGATAATGATCCCAGTGTCCACTTGTTTCATATAATGTTTTACTTCCCAGTACTGGAGTGTAGACATGATCATATCCTAAACGCTCCTCCAGATCAACAATATAACGCTCTATGTTGCGACGGATAGTTGCTCCTTTTGGTAACCATAATGGTAATCCTTGACCAACCTTTTGTGATACCGTAAATAAGTCGAGTTCTTTTCCTAATTTACGATGATCACGTTCTTTTCGCTCTTCTAAAATACGTAAGTGTTCTTCAAGCTCTTTTGGCTTTTCAAATGCAGTTCCATAGATACGTTGCAATTGTTTGTTGTTACTATCTCCACGCCAATAAGCTCCAGAGATGCTTAGTAATTTAAATGCCTTGATTTTACTCGTAGATGGGACATGAATTCCGCGACATAGGTCAAAAAATTCACCCTGCTCGTAAATGGTTACTTGCTCACCTTCAGGAATCGCATCAATTAATTCTAGCTTTAGGTCATCACCGATAGCTTGGAATCGAACTTGGGCTTCATTACGTGATACCTCTACGCGCTTAATTTCTAAATTTTCATCGATGATACGCTTCATTTCTTTTTCAATCTTCGGAAGATCTTCTGGAGTTAAGGTATGTTCCATATCAATATCATAGTAGAATCCTTCTTCGATGACAGGACCTACACCTAACTTCACATCTTTATAAAGTCGTTTCACAGCTTGTGCCAGCAAATGCGCAGCTGAATGACGCATCACTTCGATGCCTTCTTCATCTTTGTACGTAATGATTTCAAGCTTCCCGCCAGATTCTAGTCCACGGCGTAAGTCTACAAGCTCACCATCCAGTTTAATTGCTAATGCTTGTTTCTTTAACCCTGATGAAATGGATGCTGCGATTTCTTCCCCTGTTGTGCTTTGCGGAAAGCTCTTTTCAGCTCCATCGGGAAATGTAATGATAATTTCTGCCAATTGAAACACTCCTTTTCCTCGTTTAAACCTATAAATTTGAATGATACGAATAATTTAGCTGCCAAAACAGCCACGTCCACTCTAGCACCCAGCAACTAAAGGAACTTCCGCTTTTTGGATACAAATTAAAAAACACCCATCCCTCTGCACTTAATGCAAAGGGACGAGTGTTGGATACATCGTGGTTCCACCCTAATTCCCGTAATTTAATTACGGCTTCATTCATTCTTTAACGCAGAAGCTACGCTGTCAATTACTTTTAGGTTCACTGACAGAGTTCAAAGGTGGTAATTATTTGTTTGTATAGAGGAAGCTTCCAGCCTTTGACTTCCTTCTCTTCATAGCTATACGAATGCAAATAATCATGTCCTTCTCAATACTTTTCATTCATTCCAATTGTATAATGTGTATTATAGCTTTACATTCGAGGAAAATCAAGTACTAGATAAATCATTTATTCAAATAATAAGGAAAAGGAAAATTGCTAATTGGTTCGAAATCCACTTTTTCTTGGAAAACATTAATTACCGTTAATGTTTTCGGTTCTGCAGGATCATCGCCATAAATTTTTAGCTTTTCAGGTGCCATTGCAATTAGTGGCGCAAGATTAAATTCATTGTCATGCAGGCCAACAATATAGAGTGGCTCCTGTTTCATTAAAACCCGTAGCTCTATGTTTGTCATCTGCTTCCCATTTTGTTTAAAAAAGGCAAAGTCACTTCCTTGTAATATATGAATAACTGGTAAACCTGGTTCTTTCTTCTCCACATATGCCCGAAGCATGTCCACAAACGCTTGATGGTCTTCTTCTCGCCTGAATTCATCAATTGCTAAGCCAACAAAATAAATAAGTTTATCCTTAAATGGTTTCAAACGGAAATTCACGATGGAATCAAAGTGAATAACAAAACTCTCTTTTAAGCTTTCAGTAAATAAAGACTTTAAAAATGCATGATGATTTTTGTTCTCTCGAAGCCGCTTACTTTCTTCATCCTCACCAGTTATAATCCAATAGGTCAGATCATGAATTCGCTCGATCTCTTCATTGTTCGTATAATAGTAGTGCTCCTGAATAATTCGATTTACCATTGTACGTAACCGGTGAGTCATAAACACATTTGCCATTGTATCTGTAATGGCATCCATCAATTCCTTTGTAGCTACATGCTCCTTAAACTGCAGATGATTCCCCCACTTATCATCTGTTTTCCAATTCAACTCAATTTGTTTATGACTGCGAAATAAATGTTCACAAAAGCTAATTACTTCTTTGTCTGATTCAAAATATACCTCCAGCAATCAATATCACCCTCATCCACGACCAAACTGTTACATTATATGGACAAACAATTGAAAAAATGAATAAAGTGCGAAATTTAAAACAGGAATATTTTAAATCATACAGATTACTGGCTTGATAACAGGTCTTATTTTAACTTGGAGTGTTAGTTGCTAGAGATATTCTCTTGAAAAACAAAAAGCCCGAGGGTTTATTTCCTCAGACTTTATAAGCGCCGATTTGGCCCATCCATTTTCACAGGTTTACTCACCTGTCTAATACGTTCTATAATTCTGCCGGCTTTTACCGATTCTACTCCACTTTTGGTTGTGGCTAACTGTAATTCCAATTGTTCGAGGTCATAATTCGACGTAAAGAATACAGGTAGTCGCTCCATCATACGGTATTGAAGAACCGAACCGAGAATTTCATCACGGAACCAAGCCGATTGCAGCTCTGCACCTATATCATCGAGCATCAGCACATCTGCTTTCTTAAAATAATCAATTTTCTCGTTTGTCGAGTCATCTTTAAAAGAAGCTTTTATTTCTCGAACAAATTCTGGCATGTAGATAAGTGTTGACGATAAACCAAGCTTTTTCAATTCATTGGCGAGTGCACCTAATAAATATGTTTTTCCTACACCAAACTGACCGTGAAAATATAGACCTTTGCTTGGAAGCTTTGTTTTTGCTTGATCTAGAAAGTCAAGCAACTCTGCAATAGCCTCAATTCTACTCTCATCATTGATAATATCTACCATTGAAGCTTGAAGTATTTCTTTAGGAACATGCAAACTTTGAATCAATTTTTGCTGTTCCCGTTCCTTCTCATACATAACCCTGCTATGACACTTTTCATAAGATAGTCTAATTTCATCTTTTTCCACATGTAAAATTGGCGAATAGCCAGGAACCATATTTTTACATGATCCATATGAAGCACATTGGTCACACTGTTTTGATTGTGTTGTATATTCATAAAGTTTAATAAGGCTTTTATTAATCTCTTCTTGTGACAGATTGGGATGAAGGGAGAGAAACTCCTTGATTTCAGGGTCATTCAGTACTTCATTTCTTATTTTGACATAATTATCTTTAAAGCTTTCATTCTTTTGCATCCATGCCTTTAATGTGGATTGTATTGGTTTCAATGCCATCATCCTAACACTACATAAATTTAATTTCCATTGGAGTATTGTCTAAGTCGGGCAGCAATTCGCTTCTGTTCTTCTGTCATCACGACGTTTTGATTTGCTGCTGGTTGTGTTTCTTGCTTATGCTTTCTATCTTTAAACCAATCTGGTATTACTTCCTTCGAAACCGGCTTTTTGTTATAAGCAGTTTTACGTTTTACAGCATTTTGGAAGCTTGCTTGCTCCTTCTTCGCAAAAACCATTGCCTCTTTAGCAGTTTGAATATTCGCTCGCGACCAGTGGCTAGCAATTTTTTCAAGGTATGCCTTTGATAATTTCATGTTCGTCTGTAGCAGTACATAATGAATGAGTACATTCATTACAGGACCAGGCAGACCCTGAGTTGTCATAACATCACGAATAGCTTTCATATCCTGTTCAGAGGCATGATTTCCATTCGATAAATCTTCTAAAAGCTGTTTTGGTGACATCGTCTCTAATCTTTCGACGAGGATTTCCTCTTTGGTTTTCGGTTTATCCGAAATCTGCTTTGTTTCTGAGACGTCAACTTTTTTGGCAAGTCGGATTGGTTTTTGGTGATTTTTTGCCTTAAACAAATCATGACAAGCTGTTTTAAATTCTTCTGTATCCAATCGATTTTCATCGTTTAGCGCCCAAAGTAAAGACTTGTCTATTTCATGCGTATCTAATTCGTATAAAACCATCATTTGCGAAATCAAACGACGATTTTCCGTGGTTAATACTTTTGCATGAGGAACCATTCGTTGTTTCAGCATTTGTTCAATCCAAGTAAAATCAGTTGTTTCCGTATCTTCCTTAGGTTCTGCTCCCCTATTATCATCCACTTCTAATATTTCTGCAGATGGCGTAAAGGTTTGAAATACTTCACTAAAGGCAGCTGTAATATTTACACCATATCCTGGTGTTGTTTGCCTTCCATAATAGTTTTTCAACAGCTCGAATTTTTGATCACCTAAATGATGATACAGTAGCTGAGAAAGCATCGCATCTTTAAAAAAATTACTTGGCGCAAATGGGCTCTGTAATTCATATGTATATAAATCACTTGACTCCCAATTTTGCTTATAGGTTTTCAGCAAACCTATCCCCTCTAGTTTCAATCGAGCTTGAAAGATTTCATCTAAAGGAAGGTCCAAGTAATTCATTAACGTATGATGTGTCTGTGGAGCTTGTTCCTGATTTAAATCGATGTCATGCAAAAGGGTTTGGTACAGTGCTATCGCCTTTATACCAAGCAATGGCTGATACAGATGGGTCAATGATTTGGCATAGTCTACCGGCAACGTTTCTTTTTGTGATACGATATAGCCGTCCACCGGCAAGATTTGTCCAATAAAATTCATGTTTCACACACCTCTATACTTACAAATAAGTAACTTACAAATAACTGTTCAAAAAGGAGGATGAAAAGGACCGAGAAGTTCGAGGCGGCGACGCTTTGAGTACCGGGCTTCCACAGGATGTCGTGACTTCGACGTTCGACACAGGACCTGTCGTACTTAGTCGAAGATCTACTGATCTCGATGTGTCATTTTCACCGGACTTTTTGAGCAACCTTCCAAGGACTATTTGTTTTTATCCGTATTAATAATATCCTTTAATTCATCTAAAAAGACGGTAATGTCCTTAAATTGCCTATATACCGAAGCAAACCGAACATAGGAAACTTCATCAACCTTAGCTAATCTCTCCATTACTAGTTCACCAATTTCATGACTGGATACTTCGGACATGCCTGAATTACGCATCTCTCTTTCTACATCTAAAGCCAAGGCCTCCATTGTTTCTAATGGCACTGGTCGTTTCTCACATGCTCTAATAAGACCTCGTGTTAGCTTTTCACGGGAAAATTCCTGTCTTGCTCCATCTTTTTTGACGACAATTAGTGGAAGTTCTTCGACCCGTTCAAATGTAGTAAAGCGAAAACCACATTTCTCACATTCTCTGCGTCTTCTAATGGATCTTCCCTCTTCGATTGGTCGGGAATCTAAAACCTTTGTATTCTTATTTTGGCAATTCGAACATCGCATTTTCGTTCAACCCCATTCGTCCGTTCATTCACGCTCTTCGATACTTATCGTCGATTAAGGGCAATTCCGTATTCACCTTTTCATATAGCTGTGCAATTACTTTCGTACTATATCCTAAATCAAATGGCATAATCGATTCAGTCGTAACTGAAAAATCAATTGCTGTATGAAATGGTCTTACCATAATCACAGTTGCCACAATAAATACCTTTTTTCCCTTCGTGCGGTTTACACTTATTTCCCCGTGTTCCTGAGAAATTGCATTTACTTCATATGTTCCATGATTACTGAAATAGTTCTCTAATATCGCAAGTGCTTTTTCCTTCGTTGTCTTATAATAATGCGTTCGTAAAGCTGGATCAAAATGAGCCTCAGCTGTTTCCGCATGATTACTAAAATACTTTTTCAACGTATTGCCAATCGACATTTTTCGCACCCCAACCTGTAAGTTTTCTATTTGAACGTGTTTGTAGTACATTCTATTTTAACATGTTTTATATAATTCCACTAGTTGAACTCAAAAAGCGTATGGAAAGAAAGTCATTAATGATATTTTTTAAAGCTATGAAAATAAAAGATTGTATATAAATCGATTTTCTCATAAATAACATCTAGTAAAATTTTATTTTACACGATGAAACTTTACAATCAAGTCCTAGCTTATGATTTCAGCCTAAAAAAAACCGCTTCAACTTGAGAAGCGGGTGTTAACATTTTTTATGAAATTTTAACTTCTCGTTGATATAAATAGCTTCCAACATATTTTGTTAAGTCAAGTACCCTTTTCGAATATCCCCACTCATTATCATACCAAGCAATTATTTTTATTTTATTCTCACCCATAACAATTGTTGATAATCCATCAACAATTGCTGAGTAATCGGTAGTTGTATAGTCTATCGATACAAGCGGGTCCTCAGAATAGTGAACAATCCCTTTTAATTCGTTTTCTGCAGCTTCTTTAAAAGCTTGATTTACTTCCTCTGCCGTAACAGCAGTATGCACATCGACAACCAAATCAACAAGTGATACATTCGGTGTTGGTACACGTAAAGCCATACCATGTAATCTGCCCTTTAAATGTGGTAACACCTCGCCTAATGCTTTTGCTGCCCCTGTAGTTGTTGGAATTATCGATTGTGTGCATGCACGTGCACGGCGCAGATCCTTATGTGGGTTATCCAAGTTGTTCTGATCTCCTGTAAAAGCATGTACAGTCGTCATTAATCCATTATCGATTGAAAACTTGTCGTCTAACACTTTCACAATTGGTGCAAGACAGTTTGTTGTACAAGAGGCATTGGAAATAATGTCATCCTCGTCAGGCATATATGCTGCCTCATTTACACCAATTACAATCGTTTTATCCACCTGTTTTCCTGGCGCTGTTATGACAACCTTTCTTGCTCCTGCTTTCAAGTGCAATCCAGCACTTTCCTTTGTTTTGAACTTTCCTGTTGCTTCAATGACGACGTCAATATCCAAAGCTTTCCATGGAAGCTTTTCTGGTTCTCGAGAATTTACAAGCGTTACTTTTTTTCCGTTTACTTCAATCCCGTCATGAAGCGCTTCGACTTCCCCATCAAAAATTCCGTGAATACTGTCATACTTAATAAGATGTGCGAGTGTCTCAGGAGGATAGCTTGCATTGATAGCGACTACATCCAATTGATTATCTGCAATTGCTTGACGAAATACCATACGCCCGATTCTACCAAATCCTGTTATGGCCACACGAGTTTTGTTCATAAGAAACTTATTCCTCCCATATATGTTATACTTTTAATCTATTTTATATTAAATAGTATATCACATTATAACGCAATTGTGTCGCACAATTTCCCTGTTTTTTAAATATATTTCTGCATTTATGCTATTGTCTTGAACACTAAAACCCGGAAAATGGCTGTCCATTTCCCGGGCTTCTCTGTTAACGTATGTTCCACAAACTTAAAAGGTTTTTCAACTGCTCACGAGATTGTGCTATCGTTCCATTGTTATCAATGACAGCATCGGCTAACTTAGCCTTCTCTTTTATTGAAAGCTGGGAATTAATTCGCTCTCTCGCCTCTTCCTCTGTGAGCTCGTTACGTTTCATTAATCTTTCCAATTGAACAGCTTCATCCACAGCTACAACAATCGTACGATCAACAACTTTCGAATAGTCCCCTTCAAATAATAAAGGTACATCAAGCACGACACATTGTTCTCCCGCTTTAATATGAGCATCTTTCCGCTCGAAGATTCTTTCACGGATTGCTGGATGAATAATGCTATTAAGGAGCTTACGCTTTGCTTTATCTTTAAAAATAAGCGAGCCTAGTGCTTTTCGGTCGAGCGTCTGATTGGGAAGCAAAATTGATTCTCCAAAGACTTTTACAACCCGCTCATATGCTTCTTCACCGGGATTTACGACCTCTCTTGCAATTTTATCCGCATCGACTACTGGTATCTCGAAGTCTTTAAACATTTGTGAGACAGTGCTCTTTCCTGTTGCAATACTTCCTGTTAGACCAATAACCATTGCCACTTTTTTTCACCTCTTACAGCTTCTGACATGACGTACATATATGGGTTCCTCGCCCACCAATTTTCATTTTCGTAATCGTGTTACTGCAATTTTTACAAGCTTTATTTTCCTGTCCATAGACGTATAATTCTTGCTGGAACATTCCCATATCGCCCTGACCATTTACATAGGAACGTATAGTTGTGCCGCCTGCTCGAACAGCTTCTTCAAGTGTATTGATTGCTTGCTCGCGAATTGCTTTTACTTCTTTCTTCGATAGCTTGCTTGCCCTTTTTAATGGGTGGACACCGGCTCTGAATAAGGTTTCATCCACATATATATTACCAAGCCCGGTGACAATGGTCTGATCTAATAATGTTGATTTAATATAGCGATCTGTTTTTTTTAACTTTTGATAGAAATAATCCAATGAAAATGCTTCATCGAACGGTTCTGGTCCGAGCTGATTCAACGGTTTATTCAAAAACTCTTTTCCTCTAGGATAGACATGCATCGTACCAAATTTCCGTACGTCATTGTACCGGAGTTCTTCTCCATTCGTAAAACGGAAAGTAACATGGGTATGTTTTTTTATTGGTTCACTTGAATCGTATACACTATATTTCCCTTCCATACGTAGATGGGAAACAAGTACAACATCATCAAAGTAAAACATTAAAAACTTTCCTTTTCTTGAAAGCTCACGAATCGTTTGTCCTTGCAGCAAGGTTTTAAAATGCTCGGTATCATTTGGTTCTTTAATAATGTTTGGCCATTGTATATCTATCGTGTCAATCGTTTTATCTAATACAAATCGTTTGAGTGTATTTTTAATTGTTTCTACTTCTGGTAATTCTGGCATCTCGCTGTTTCTCCTTATTTTGCATCGAACCAGTTTGCTCCATATTCATAGTCCACTTTTAATGGAACATTTAATGAAACAGTCTGTTCCATCATTTCTGGTACGATTTCTTTCAATTTTTCTATTTCTTCCTTCGGTGCTTCTAAAATTAATTCATCATGCACCTGTAATAGTATTTTTGCTTGCAGCTTTTCTTCCTTTAATTTACCATCTAAATCGATCATTGCTTTTTTAATAATATCTGCTGCACTTCCTTGAATCGGTGTATTCATAGCTGTACGTTCTGCAAAACTTCTTAGATTAAAGTTGCGGCTCGTAATTTCAGGCAGATATCTTCTTCTTTTCATTAAGGTTGTCACATAGCCTTTATGCTTTGCTTCTTGGACGATTTCTTCCATATATTGCTTCACGCCCGGATAACTTTCAAAATAACGATCAATAAACTGCTTCGCTTCCTTTCTCGAGATTCCAAGGTTTTGCGATAGTCCATAATCGCTAATTCCATATACGATACCGAAGTTAACTGCTTTTGCTTGTCTTCGCATATTCGATGTCACTTCATCCATCTCTACATGAAACACATCCATTGCTGTCTGTGTATGAATATCGACATCCTCTTGGAAAGCTTTCACTAGCTTTTCATCATTTGCAATATGTGCAAGTACTCTTAGTTCTATTTGCGAATAATCAGCAGCAAACATAATCCAGCCTCCCTTTGAAGGAACAAAAGCCTGTCTTATTTTCCGCCCTTCCTCTAGTCGAATCGGGATATTTTGTAAATTCGGATCAACGGAGCTAAGTCTTCCTGTTTGTGTTAATGCTTGGTTATATCGTGTATGAATTTTATTCGTATCTTTTCTAACTACTTTTAATAGTCCTTCAATGTAGGTTGATTGAAGCTTTCCGAGCTGGCGATATAGAAGCAGTTTTGGAATAATTTCGTGCTCGTTTTGCAGCTGTTCTAATACATCGGCAGCAGTAGAATAGCCAGTTTTCGTTTTCTTAATCACTGGAAGCTGTAATTTTTCAAACAAAATAGGTCCAAGCTGCTTTGGAGAGTTCAAATTAAAATTCTCACCAGCAAGCTCATGTATTTCATTCTCTAATGTTTGCAGTCTTTCCTTTAAATCGACGCCCATTTCCTCTAAGCGACTAATATCCACCTGGACACCAACATGTTCCATTTCTGCAAGAATAATGGCAAGCGGCATTTCCAATTCTTTTAACAGCTCGTATTGCTCGTTTTCTTTCAATTCCTTAATCATTTCATCCTTTATCACATGCATCGTCATCGTTTTTCTGACAACATGTTCGGAAAGTACAGGCACTTCAGGTACTTTTAGCTTCGCGCCTTTTCCGTATACTTCCTCATCAAATAAAACATCTGTTTTTCCCATTCGATTACCGATTGCTGGAATATCATGATTATTTTCGGCTGGGTTGAGCAAATAAGAGGCAAGCAGCATGTCATATGTTATTCCCTGAATATGAATATTATTTCTCAGTAAAGCAACCATTGTTTTCTTTGCATCAAAAACAATTTTCTTTTTAGTACTGTCCTCTGCCCATTGCTTGAACAAATCGGATGCCAATGCAACCTCTGTCCGAATAAAATAAGCGCCATGTTCATTCACCATTCCAAATCCAATAATTTCTGCCTGATGGTAATTGTCATGAAGCATTTCCACAACAAATGACGTTTCATTGGCTAAGATAGACTCCGTTATTTCATCGGCAACAGTATACGTAATCTCATTCATTTCTGATTGCAGTTCCTCACCAGCTTCTACCTCATCATCAGAAACCCGATTTAACAATGACTGAAATCCAAGCTCTTTAAACACAGTACGAACAGCAGACTGGTCAAAGCCATCATAGGAAATATCATGAACTCCTATTTCAATCGGCGAATTGCGATTAATTGTGACAAGCTCTTTACTCATATATGCATCCTCTTGATGATTTGTAAGGTTTTCTTTTAATTTCTTACCACTTACATCATTCAAATGTTCATAAACTGCTTCTAATGTACCGTATTGCTTGATTAGCTTCGTTGCGGTCTTTTGCCCAACGCCCGGTACTCCTGGAATATTGTCAGAGCTGTCACCCATAAGCGACTTCAGATCAATAATCTGCTCTGGCGTAACCTCCATTTTTTCTAGCATATAGCTTGGAGTGTACTTCTCTATATCGCTAATCCCTTTTTTCGTTACATATACGGAAACATGATCCGAAACAAGCTGCAGCATATCCTTATCCCCAGAAATAACCGTTACTTCAAACCCTTCCTCATTTCCTTGATTTGATAACGTACCAATAATATCATCCGCTTCATATTGCTCGAGCTGATAATGCTTAATTTGAAATGCGTCGAGTAATTCCTTTAAGACTGGAAACTGCTCCGATAACTCTGGTGGCGTTTTCTGACGACCGCCTTTATATTCTTTGTACGTAGTATGGCGGAATGTCGTTTTCCCTGCGTCAAAGGCTACAAGTAAGTGTGTCGGCTTTTCTTCTTCTAAAATGCGCAACAGCATTGTTGTAAATCCATAAACTGCATTCGTATAAACACCCTTATCATTGTTTAAAAGAGGCAATGCGAAAAATGCCCGATAAATAATACTGTTGCCATCAATTAATACTAATTTTTTTGTCATGATAACCTCCAAATAAAGTGAATCTTCATTTAGTGGGGAGGTTCCTTCCTCTCCCGTCTTCACTTTTTTTAATTTCCACACGCTTATAAATGGGATTTTACATTGCGTTATTGTGTGATATATAACTCGCTGTTTTCATTTTATCATTGTAAATAAAGAAAGGAAAAAATTAAGTCGTTAGTCATAAATAAGTTAGTACTGATCATCTGTATTACTGTGATTCCTTGCTCTACGAAAAAACACCCTCAATGACATGAGGATGTTTATTTCGGTAAATACACATGAATTATTGTTCCTTGATTTACTTCACTTTCAACTTCTATCTTACCATCATGCACTTCAACAATATGTTTTACAATCGCTAACCCTAAGCCAGTTCCCCCTGTATTTCTGCTACGTGCCTTATCAATACGATAAAACCTTTCAAAAATCCGTGGGATTGATTTTTCGTCAATACCAATTCCAGTATCAGCGATTTTAATATGAATAAAATCAGCTGTTGAATCTAGACTAAGCTCAACCTTTCCATTTTCTGGTGTATAGTGAATAGCATTATCTAATAAATTAACAATAACTTGTTTAATTCGTTCCTTATCAGCCTTCATTTCAGTTTCTTCATCAACATTTATCAAAAGCTGCAATTTTTTTTCCATGGCTTTATGCTTTAATGCTGGAATTACTTCTTCAATTAGATCTTTTGCCTTAAAAGTATGAAGAACGAGTCGAAATCCATCTTTCTCTAACCTTGATAAGGATAATAAGTCTTCAATTAACAACTGAAGACGATGACTTTCATGGTAAATAATACCAAGAAATTCTTTCGTCGTTTCATCCTTATTTTCACCACTATCCAACAATGTTTCGGTAAAACCTTTGATGGAGGTAATTGGAGTACGCAGCTCATGTGATACATTCGCAACGAAATCTTTTCTAGTCTTCTCCATTTTCTTTAATTCCGTAATATCGTGCAGTACTAAAACAGCACCTTTTAATAGATTGCGTTCATTAAACATTGGTGCTCCAACAATTTCGAAATAGCTTTTATCTACTCCATGTGTTTGTGTGAAAGTTTCTTTGATATTTCGTTCATATAAAAACGTTTTTTGAACTGTTTCATGAATCGTTTCATTTTCAAGTACCTCATAATAAAGATGTCCCCGATATTCCTTTTCAGTTTTGCCAAACATCGTAATGAATTTTAGGTTTACCACATGGATAAATCCTTTTTCATCAATCAGTACAAGCCCACTTTGTATACTATCAATTAAAGTCGATAATTGTTCCGACTGCATCTGTTCTTGCATTGATATCGCGCTCATATTCCTTGCTAAAGTATTGATCTTATAGCTCAGTTCTTCTATCGCTTCATTGGATGAATTATGAAATCTAGCATTAAAATTGCCTTTAATAAATTCGTCAATCGTGTATGTGGCTTTTTGCACTGGCTTGACGTAATTCGTATATAAAAGGAACACAATAATCTGTATGATGATAAATCCAAAGAAAAGAAC
This sequence comes from Oceanobacillus sp. FSL W7-1304, assembly GCF_037969805.1. Taxonomy (NCBI): domain Bacteria; kingdom Bacillati; phylum Bacillota; class Bacilli; order Caryophanales; family Bacillaceae; genus Oceanobacillus; species Oceanobacillus sp. FSL W7-1304. The sequence goes on from NZ_CP150211.1 coordinate 812,125, forward strand.
TGCGATTATTATAATCGGCTCATCTGCTGCTTGAAATAGGATAACGCCCATCGTAATAAAAGTTAACAGAACTGCAAACATATAAGGCCGGATAGGTACCGAAAATAATACTTTCATCAAGTAGGATCCTCCAATTTATATCCAAGCCCTCTTACGGTTTTTATATATACAGGTTTTTTTGTATTAGGTTCTATTTTATCCCTTAGGTGGCTAATATGTACATCGACTATCCTTGTATCACCAACGAAATCATAATCCCAAACACTGCTTAACAGCTGGTCTCTGGAGATAACTTTTCCTTTGTTTTTAGCAAGATGGAACAATAACTCAAACTCTTTTCTTGTAAAGGTAATAACATTTGAGTTCATTTCTGCTTCATAGCGTTCCGGATAAATTGTCAACTCACCAATTTTCAGTGAACTAAAATTTGGTTTATCATTTCTCGTACTTCTTCTTAAAATAGCTTTAATTCGTGCGACAACTTCTTTTGGGCTAAATGGCTTTGTTAAGTAATCGTCGGCTCCTAATTCCAGGCCTAGAACTTTATCAAATTCTTCATCCTTTGCTGTTAGCATTAAAATTGGTGTTTCGATTTTATTCATTCTTAGATGCTTACATACTGCCATTCCATCCATTTCCGGAAGCATTAAATCCAATACGATTAGGTCGTATTCATTTGTTTCACATTTAATAACTGCTTCCTTTCCATCATAGGCAACATCCGTCTGAAAACCAGCATTTTTTATATTATAATCCAGTAGCGTTACTATTGGTTTTTCGTCATCTACAATTAATACCTTCTGACTCATTTGAACATCCCCCATTTTGTTAGTAAACTTAGTATCGCCTGACTTTTGGACGATAGCTTAGTTGCATTTATGCGAGAAAAGAGAGTTGTATATTTTCTTTTCTGCCAACCATAATATTTACATTCTTATTTATCTTATCATTATTAATAGAAAACACATAACGAATAAAGGTTTGTAAACAAAATTTTACAATAGTTTCCGTATAATTAGCTTATTTTATGTGTTTTATTTTTAGCAGGGGGATTTAGCCGGAATATTGCGTGTTGTATTGGACAATAAACACGGTAACTAGTTCGCAGATCAAACGCAAAAAAAGCTCTGGCTACTTGATGGTAACCAAAGCTTTTTTCTAAGTATCGTTTTAATTTAGTACACCTAGTACGTTTTTAACAGAATCTGCTGATTTATCTAGTGCTGCTTTTTCTTCTGCAGTCAGATCTAATTCGATAATTTCTTCAATACCTTTCCCACCTAGAATTGTTGGTACGCCAAGGTAAATATCGTCATAGCCGTATTCTCCTTCTAGATAAGCAATTGCCGGAAGAACTCTACGTTGATCCTTTAAGATTGCTTCAGCCATAACTGTTAGAGAAGCAGCTGGTGCGTAGTATGCACTACCATTTCCTAATAGGTTAACAATTTCACCGCCGCCAGTACGTGTACGTTGCACGATTTCATCCAAGCGTTCCTTTGAAATTAAATTTTCTAATGGGATTCCACCAGCATAGGAATAACGTATTAGTGGAACCATATCATCACCATGTCCACCAAGTACAAAACCAGTTACATCTTTAACAGATAGATTTAATTCTTCTGCAACAAATGTACGGAAACGTGCTGTATCAAGTACACCTGATTGCCCAATGACACGCTCTTTCGGTAAACCAGACTCTTTAAATACAGTGTACGTCATCGCATCAACTGGATTTGTTAATACAACAATGGTCGTATCTGGAGAATATTTCACAATATCCTTTGCAACGGCTTTCATGATTTTCGCATTTGTATTCACGAGATCATCACGACTCATCCCTGGTTTACGCGCAATACCTGCAGTAATAATAACAAGATCCGAGTCTTTTGTATCCTCGTAATTTGAAGTACCAATAATTTTTGCATCAAAACCTTGAACAGGCGCTGCCTCTGCCATATCAAGCGCTTTACCTTTTGTAGGATCTTCCATGTTTGGGATGTCTACTAGGACAACATCACCAAGCTCTTTTTGTGCAATCATTAATGCTGTTGTTGCACCTGTAAAACCAGACCCAATAACTGAAATCTTTTTTCTTTGTAACCCCATCGTACATATCCCCTTTATTGTAGATTAACAGATTAGAATCACTTTTCACCCGTTCATAGCGGATTGGCGAACAGGGAATTCATCTCCCTATTCGCCACCAAAATCACGTTCAGCTCCAGCTCCCATCGACTAGCGAGACTTCCTTCACCTCCGTACGATAAGTCAACATCGGCTTCCTACGGTCGCCGTGTTTCCTTTATCTCCTCCGGCAAAGTCCAGTCCGTACGTCGCTAACCGGGCGCTTCCGCTTTTGTGCATTACTTAGCCATATTCTTGATTAATTCTTTACCAAATTCGGAGCATTTAACTTCTGTTGCGCCATCCATCAGACGCGCGAAGTCATATGTTACTACTTTAGAAGCAATTGTTTTATCCATAGAATTTGTAATTAAATCAGCTGCTTCTCTCCATCCAAGATGTTCAAGCATCAAGACTGCTGAAAGGATAACAGATGAAGGATTCACTTTATCTAGTCCTGCATATTTCGGAGCAGTACCGTGTGTAGCTTCGAAAATCGCATGTCCCGTATCATAGTTAATGTTCGCTCCTGGCGCAATACCGATTCCGCCAACCTGTGCTGCAAGTGCATCAGAAATGTAATCGCCATTTAAGTTCATTGTTGCAACAACATCAAACTCTTTCGGACGAGTTAGAATCTGTTGAAGGAAAATATCTGCAATTGCATCTTTAACAAGGATCTTGCCTTCAGCGATTGCATCATCTTGTGCTTTATTTGCAGCATCTTTGCCTTCTGCTTCAACTAAGCGATCGTATTCAGCCCACGTAAATACTTTATCACCGAACTCTTCTTCAGCTACTTCATAGCCCCAGTTTTTAAATGCACCTTCTGTAAATTTCATGATGTTACCTTTATGTACTAAAGTAACACTTTTACGTCCTTCTGTTAACGCATATTCAATTGCTGAACGAACAAGACGCTTCGTGCCTTCTTCAGAAACTGGCTTAATACCAATTCCAGATGTTTCAGGAAAACGAACTTTATTGACGCCCATTTCGGACTTTAAAAATTCAATTACTTTTTTAACTTCGTCAGTTCCTTTTTGCCACTCGATTCCAGCATAAATGTCTTCCGTATTCTCACGGAAAATAACCATATCTACATCTTCTGGACGTTTAACTGGTGATGGAACACCTTCAAAGTAACGGACCGGACGAAGACAAGTAAATAAATCCAGCTCTTGACGAAGTGCAACATTCAATGAACGAATTCCTCCACCAATTGGAGTTGTTAATGGCCCTTTAATCGCAATTTTATATTCATTAATTTTATCTAGTGTATCCTGCGGCAGCCATTCGCCAGTTTTATCGAAGGCTTTCTGGCCAGCGTACACTTCTAGCCATTCAATTGTTTTCTCACCATCATATGCTTTTTCAACTGCAGCTTCAATAACTTCGCTTGCTGCTGCCCAGATATCTGGACCAGTTCCATCTCCTTCGATGAAAGGAATGATTGGAGTGTTTGGTACATTCATTTTCCCATTTTCTACGATAATTTTTTCTCCTTGTGCCATAAAAAAACCTCCTAAATATATTCAATAAGAATAGCCGGATTACCCAGCTATATTCTTAATCTAATTATTAGCCACGCTTGTTTAATTCGACATAATCCTGTAAGTCAGGACCAATATATTCCGCGCGTGGGCGAATCAGACGATTATTATCGTACTGTTCTAAAATGTGTGCCAACCAGCCTGATGTACGGCTTACAGCAAAAATCGGCGTGAATAAGTCATGGTCAATTCCTAAGCTATGATAAACTGATGCACTATAGAAATCTACGTTCGCTGGGAGACCTTTATTTTCTTTTATATAATCTTCAATTTTAACAGACATATTGTACCATTTCTCTTGCTTGGTCAATGTCGTTAATTGCTTAGACATTTCTTTTAAATGTTTTGCACGCGGATCACCGTTACGATATACACGATGCCCCATACCCATAATTTTTTCTTTGTTTGCTAATTTTTTCTCAACATATGGAATGGCATTTTCTTCTTCGCCAATTTCACTCAGCATTTTCATTACATTTTCATTTGCTCCGCCGTGCAATGGACCTTTTAAAGCGCCAATTGCAGCAGTAATACCTGAATAGATATCGGATAAAGTTGCTACACATACTCTCGCTGTAAAAGTAGAAGCATTCAGCTCATGATCTGCATGCAGGACGAGTGCCTTGTTAATAGCTTCTATTTCAATCGCATCTGCTTCTTTTCCATTAAGCATATACAGGAAATTCTCTGCATAGCCAAGGTCAGCTTTCGGCTTTACCGGCTCTTGACCATTACGGATTCTCGAAAACGCAGCTACAATTGTAGCAATTTTGGCTTGAATGCGAATAGCTTTACGTTTATTGGCTTCTGGTTCCATAATATCTGATTCATCATCATACAATCCAAGTAGAGAAACAGCAGTACGCAATGCTGCCATCGGATGAACAGTTGATAAATCATAGGAGCGTAAATGATCAATAACCTCTTCTGGAATCTCCATGTTTTTAGCTAGTTCCTGTTTTACGTTTTCCAACTCTGCTTTTGTCGGCAGCTTCAGATTCCATAGTAAATAAATGACCTCTTCAAAACTTGCATGCTCAGCTAAATCATCAATACGATAGCCTACATAAGATAGCTGATCATCTATAATGGAACTAATGGACGATTGAGTTGCGACAATACCTTCTAACCCCTTTGTAGATGTTGTCATAGTAAACCCTCTCCTTTTTTTAAAGTAATTGTAGCATTTGGTTGAAATGTACAATGTTAACGACAATAATAACCATCCTTATAATCTAGTTATTGTGATACTAAATGGTAATAGCAGATTATATTCACCCCAGTACATATATCTACTATTTGAATAAAGTAATTCTATTATTGTCCAGCCCAAAATCTATTATAAAGTATTATGACTAGAAAGTGAATTGAAACCGTTTAACATTTAAATTTTTTGACTTCAATCATCCGATATTTATCGGGATTTAGTCGGTAATTAAATATTTTACTTGAATTTCGAAAATGCATGTCTATTTCAACAGCATTTATCATATGTAACTATAGTACAGGCTTTCAACTATTTGCAATTTCTAGTCGTTAAATTGGGGGAGCTTTCCAATGCAAAAATTTATTCTACTGCAACTAATCCGATTTTTGATTGTACTTGGCGCTCTATTTACAGTCTACCTTATTTTCATGCATACTTTCAAATTTATCTATCCAATACTTATTACATGTATCCTGTCCTTGTTAATATACCCATTAGTCGTTTTTATTGAAACTAAGCTAAAGTTTCCAAGGCCACTCGCTATAACCGTCGTTATGCTCGGTTTATTATTGTTTTTTGTTGGGATCGTGTTATTAGTTATAACAGAGGTATATCAAGGTACTGCCTATTTAGCCGTAAAGATTCCGAGCTATATACAGACATTCGTTTCATTTTTTGAAGCCTTTTTCAATACCAACATTCTTCCACTCTATGAAAAAATAATTTCTTTCTTTCATTCCCTTGATAATGAACAGCAAACGACAATACAAGACTATATAAGCTCCATCACAGGCTTTATAACATCAACCGGTTCAGACATGCTCCAAAATAGTTTAGCTAAAATTCCTGAAATTCTTGCGGTTGTTCCTGGTTCATTAACAACACTGACATTTATTCTATTAGCAACTTTTATGATGACCAATGACTTAGAAAACATTAAACGGATTGCTTCGCGTATACTTCCTGGTACAGTCAGACGGTCTACTTACGATTTTTTTCATCATGTTAAACTTGCCATTACCGGCTATTTACGTGCACAGCTATTGCTTATCTTTATTTCAGCTTGTATTATCCTTACTGGGCTCATGATTTTACGTGTAGAACATGCATTAACGATTGCGCTTATAGCTGCCGCTGTTGACTTAATTCCTTATCTTGGGACAGGCATCATCTTCATTCCTTGGATCATCTATTTATATGCTGTATCTGACTATTCCCTCACAATTGGGATAACCGTACTCTATATGGTCGTTATTATTTCAAGGCAAATTCTTGAACCTAAAATTCTTTCATCGAGTATTGGTGTTCACCCACTTATTGTACTGACAACGATGTTTTTTGGAATGCAGCTTTGGGGGATTGCAGGACTCTTTGTGGCACCAATAGTGACGGTTTTAGGAAATGCGATCTACCAAGCTGGGATTTTTCAAGCTCTGTGGAATTTTATTAGAGGATAATTCATCTACCATTTTCGGTAGATGATTGTTCCACCTTTTGCCAATTTTAACAATAATGCACGAATCGAGTCTTTAAATAGCTTTCTTGAGAAGGGAAGCACTAAAATGAGTCCGACTGTGTCCGTAATGAATCCTGGGGCAAATAAAAATACCGACCCAATCAATATACAAATGCCATCCATTAGTTCTTCAGTTGGTGCCTGGCCCTTGCTCATTCTTACTTGGGCTCGCTTCCACGTCTCCATTCCATGGTGTTTAGCAAGTAGGATTCCTAAAGCTCCAGTCAGAATAATGATACTTATAACCCACCATGGACCGACCATGCCACCTACCCAGATAAAAACACCGATTTCCATCGCTGGAATGAATAGAAGTAATAGGAATAGCCAACGCATAAAGAACACTCCCTTCTAAGCTTATTTTATCATGAATTTATAAAATCTTCTTTTCTAAACGATTTGCAGATGAACAGCCTTTAGAAAAATAGAAGCCGGCATTATGCCAGCTTCTATTTCAAGAATGGAGTTATCCGAAAACATCTAACTGTTTACAGTACGGATGCATGTCCTTTATAAATATCGCCCTTTGCACCATCTACTGTAATGTCAGAACCTTCTTCAAGTGCTGTAAAGACGTCTTTTACGCCAACGATTACTGGAATGCCTAAGCTCAAGCCAACAACTGCAGCGTGTGACGTTAAGCCGCCTTCTTCCGTAATAATTGCAGCAGCTTTTTCAATTGCCGGCATCATTTCACGTTCTGTGCCATACGTAACTAGAATATCTCCTTCTTCTACTTTTGTTAGAGCTTCTTCATTTGACTTAGCAAATACAACTCTACCATACGCTGTACGTTTCCCGATACCTTGTCCTCTGGCAATTACATCGCCAATAACATGAACTTTTAACAAGTTCGTTGTACCACTCTCACCTACCGGAACGCCAGCCGTTATAATCACTCTTCCACCACGTTTACACATGTTCGTGCTTAACGCTTTATCAATTGCAACATCTAGCATTTCATCTGTTGTGTTTGTTTGTTTACCAATCACCGGGTGTACACCCCAAACTAGAGAAAGCTGACGCGTAACGTGTGCAGCAAATGTCACAGCTAGAATAGAAGCCTTTGGACGATATTTGGAAATCATTCTTGCTGTATGTCCACTTTCAGTTGGTGTAATGATCGTATCAACGTCCAAATTCATCGCTGTATGTGTCACCGATTGACTAATTGCTTCTGTGATGGTCATATCTACATTTTTCGAGCGTTCATTTAAAATAGATTTATGTTCCAATGCTGACTCTGCCTTCAATGCAATATTACTCATCGTCTGTACGGATTCAACCGGATATGCTCCAGCAGCCGTTTCTCCAGAAAGCATGATTGCATCTGTGCCGTCAAAAATCGCATTCGCAACGTCAGATGCTTCTGCCCTTGTTGGACGAGGATTACGTTGCATCGAATCAAGCATTTGTGTAGCAGTAATAACTGGCTTACCTGCATTGTTGCATTTTTTAATAAGCTCTTTTTGTACAAGTGGAACGTCTTCTGCTGGGATTTCTACACCAAGGTCTCCACGTGCAACCATTAGCCCTTCACTGACCTCTAGAATACTGTCGATATTGTCGACACCTTCTTGATTCTCAATTTTAGGTATGATTTGAATGTGTGACCCATTGTTTTTTTCTAAAACTTCTTTTATTTCAAGGACATCAGATGCACGACGTACAAATGAAGCAGCGATAAAGTCAACGTCTTGCTCAATTCCAAACAGAATATCAGCCGTATCCTTGTCCGTAATCCCAGGTAGGTTCACCGAAACATTTGGTACGTTTACACCTTTTTTATTTTTGATGACACCAGAGTTCAATGCTTTCGTTACAATTTCACCCGCACTCGCATTTACTTCGATAACTTCTAATTCAATTAGTCCGTCATCAAGTAAAATTTTCGAACCCGGATGTACATCATGCACTAAACCGTCGTAAGTAACGGAAAACCTCTCAGCAGTCCCTTCTACTTCGAGCATTGAAATAACGACCGTATTTCCTTGTACAAGATCAGCAAAGCCATCTTTAAAATTCCCTGTTCTTATCTCTGGCCCTTTTGTATCCAATAAAATTGCGACAGTTTTGTTTTTATTTTCGGCAGCTTCTCTTATGTTTTTAATTCGAGCGCCATGCTCTTGGAAATCACCATGAGAAAAATTAAGTCTAGCTACATTCATTCCTGCATCGATTAACCTTTCTAAAGTTTCTATTGACTCAGAAGCAGGTCCAATCGTACAAACGATTTTCGTATTTCTCATTAATTTTCTTCCTCCCTGAACGTTTTACATAGTTTAAATAACCAAACAATGCGATTAACTTTAGCCTTCCTAATTAGATCGATAACTCTTTCGAAAGGTTGTACATTTCTTCATTAATTGTATGGGATTGTGCAAAGATTTCATCAAACGGGTAACTTACCAAATTGTTATTTTGAATTCCTACCATCTTGCCACCCTCGTTGTCCATTAGCAATTCAACTGCTTTAGCACCTAATCTACTTGCTAGAACACGGTCTGTAGCCGTTGGGGACCCACCGCGCTGAATATAACCTAATACGGTAACACGGGTTTCAAGCTGTGTTGTTTCTTGAATTCGCTCTCCAAAATCAAACCCGCTTCCAACGCCTTCTGCCAGAAGAATAATACTGTGCTTCTTACCACGGTCATGACCGCGTTTAAGTCGGTCGACAATTTCTTCAAAGTCTTCTTTCTTCTCTGGAATCAGAATGCTTTCTGCTCCTCCAGCAAGACCGGCCCAAAGTGCTAGGTCACCAGCATCTCTACCCATTACTTCAATGATATACGTACGCTCATGTGATGTTGCGGTATCACGCACTTTATCAACTGCTTCAATTATCGTATTTAGTGATGTATCAAATCCAATTGTAAAGTCTGTACCGGAAATATCGTTATCAATCGTTCCAGGCACACCAATACATGGAAACCCTTTTTCCGTTAACTTTTGGGCACCGCGGAAGCTTCCATCGCCACCGATAACAATCAAACCTTCAATTCCAAACTTTTTTAATTGCTCAATTCCTCGCATTTGACCTTCTTCTGTTTTAAATTCTTCACTTCGAGCCGAGAATAAAATCGTACCGCCGCGTTGAATAATATCTCCCACTGAACCAAGATCCATCTGTTCTATATTACCTTCCATGAGACCTTGAAAACCATTTTTAATCCCATACACCTCTAAATTATGATAAATCGCTTTTCTGACAACCGCACGGATTGCAGCGTTCATCCCAGGGGCATCTCCGCCACTTGTCAACACACCTATTTTCTTCATGTTTAGTTCACCTCATGTCAAACGAAATTTGCTCTATAACTGTACTATACCCTTTAAAGATAAATAAAAACAGCGCAAATAGCAATTAATATCTTGTTTATTAAAGATATTTTATATTTTTACAACCACAATAAGAGACTGATACTATAAAATATCAGTCTCAACTAATACAGTTAAGAAATGGATGTTCAAAAGTCCGCAAAAAGGATGTATCGAATTACTTGCTCCTTTTCAGCTTCCGTTTGAGCAAAAGTTAAAGCACTTCAAATTCACCCATTTGTTTATATTTTTCCCATCTATTCTCGATTAATTCATCATCTGTCAATGTCTGGAGATTTGTAAGGGATTGCTTTAATACCTCATCGATATACGCTGCCTGCTGTTCTAGGTTTCGATGTGCGCCACCTTTTGGCTCTGGAATAACATGGTCAACAATGCCTAATTTTTTCAAGTCATAAGATGTTATTTTCATTGTTTCCGCAGCACGCTGAGCAAGGCCTGCATCCTTCCATAAAAGCGCAGCAGCCCCCTCAGGTGAAATAACGGAATATGTTGAGTTCTCAAGCATCAGTATACGATCACCAACACCAAGTCCCAGCGCACCACCACTTCCACCTTCACCGATAACGATACAAACGATTGGTACCGTTAAACCAGCCATTTCCATTAAGTTTTTTGCAATTGCTTCACTTTGTCCACGTTCCTCAGCAGCTTTACCTGGATAAGCACCTTTCGTATCAATAAAGCAAACGATTGGACGATTAAACTTTTCTGCTTGCTTCATATGGCGTAATGCTTTTCGATACCCTTCTGGGTGTGGCATTCCAAAGTTTCTGCGAATATTTTCTTTTGTATCTTTTCCGCGCTGATGACCAATTACGGTTACTGGGATTTCATTATAATATGCAATACCAGCTACAATCGCCTCGTCATCTCCAAAAAATCGATCGCCATGAAATTCTATAAAGTCGGTGAACAACTTATCAATGTAGTCCATTGTTGTGGGACGCATCGAATGACGAGCCATCTGCACACGATCCCATGGCTTCAGGTTGCCATAAATATCATTCTCTAAAATAGCCAGCCGCTTTTCCAGCGTTTCAATTTCCGCTGTTAAATCAATTTCACTATTCGCTGTGAAATTTTTCAATTCGTTTATTTTTTCTCTTAAATTCACGATTGGCTTTTCAAACTCGAGTATTTGATTCACTTTTATTCCACTTCCCTTCTGTGCATTGCAACCAGCTTGGAAAGCAATTCTTTCATCTCATGACGGTGGATCACTTTATCCAATTGACCATGCTTTAATTGGAATTCTGCAGTTTGGAAATCATCCGGCAGCTTTTCGCGGATGGTCTGTTCAATGATTCTTCTTCCAGCAAAGCCAATTAACGCACCTGGCTCAGCAAAATTATAATCTCCAATGGAAGCAAAACTAGCAGAAACCCCACCAGTTGTCGGATGGGTCATAACAGAAATCATTAATCCGCCAGCATCGCTGAATCGTTTAATTGCAATCGACGTTTTCGCCATTTGCATTAAACTAAGCATGCCTTCTTGCATCCGAGCACCACCAGAAGCTGTGAAAATAATAAAGGGAATCGATTCTTCTTTCGCATTTTCAATAGCACGTGCGATTTTCTCACCCATCGCAGATCCCAAACTTCCCATGCGGAAGCTAGAATCCATCACAGCAAAGGCAACAGGATGATTTACTATCATTCCTTTACCAGTGACTACTCCTTCATTTAACGTCGTTTTCTCACGGTCCTTTGCAATCTTCTCTTTATAACCCGGAAAATCGAGTGGGTTTCCTGAAGTTAGACCCTTGTCCCATTCCCTGAAAGTTCCTTCATCAAATAAACTATCAATCCGCTCCCAAGCAGTCATTGGGTGATGATAGCCGCAATTTGGACAAACATTTAAAGACTTCTTCATTTCTTTTCGATAATATATTTTATTACAACCATGGCATTTTTGCATAAGTCCCTCTGGAACATCGATTTTTGATTGTTCACTTGGAATGGTTGCATATTTTCTTCTCTTGCCAAAAAAATCTTTAAGCAAGGTTATTCCCCCTTCACAACTTACATCAACATAATAGTAGAGTTTGTCCAAAAAGTCTGGTAAAAATGACACATCTGAGAACAGCAGATCTTCGACTTACTTTCGGCTAACATAATCACCATATCCTGTAGAAGCTCGTTGACGATAGAGCCACCTCTACTAAGAACGTACAAGTCCTGTGGACAACGCAGAAGTCAGCACATCCTGTGCAAGCCAGGTACGGGGAGCTTCGCCGCCTTGAAATTCGACGTACAGGACGTGCTAGTGTCGGCGTTGCAATAAAGCACTTTGATGGGAAGAGCAATCGCAGCCACTGGACGTTGCGAATTTAGCTGACCTCGATCCATTTCATCATTTTTTTGAACACGCATATACATACCTATTTAAATCATTTTATTCATCATAACGGCTAGTAGTTAAAAAGAGTGTCAAAAACAGTCGAGGGAAAAAATTCCTCTCAACTGTTCACCTTCACTTGGCCCCGAAAATAATGGATCAATGGATTCATAATCTCTTTCACTGTAGTGTTTAAGTAAAGTATTATAGAAAGATTCCTCAAAATGGTATACACAAACAGCATGTGAAAACTCATCCATTAGCGACCATATTTTCATTAACAATAGATTTTCCGTTTTCTCAAATAAATATTTAAAAAAGGCACGATGTTTTGTAAGTGGATTACTACTATTTACATCAAGTATTGCTTTTAATTCCTGTATATCAGATACACTGATTCGGGCAAAAGCTAACTTTGCTGCTTCCTTTTCCAAAATTTTCTTCGTAAAAGTTAAATCATCTTTCATATTATCTTGCCTTAAAATAAAGGATGATAATAACTCTACAGTTTGAAAGGAGCGATATTCCCTTAAGTAGGTGCCTTCGCCATGTCTCGTTTCTACAAGACCAATAAGCTCTAACGCCCGTAATGCCTCCCTAACAGATGACCTGCCAGCATTAAGTCTTTCAGAAAGCTCTCGTTCAGATGGAAGCTTGTCCCCCGGATTTAGATTATTTCTCTCAATATATCGTTGTAATTCCTTGATTACTTCCTGATATACCTTTTGTTTAATTGAAAAGGACAAAAATAACACTCCACTCCTAGAAAACCGTCTATTTCTTAACTCCGGTTAAACTTCGCGTTTTTTCAGCTACTTCATTCGGATCTATCTTGATTCGAGCTACACCTGAGTCCATTGCAGCCTTTGCAACATCTGCTGCCACTAATGGGGCAACACGCGCATCAAATGGTGACGGAATCACGTAATCCTCTGTGATTTCATTTTCTTCAATTAGGGATGCTATTGCATTTGCAGCAGCAACCTTCATTCGTTCATTTATTCTTGTTGCTCGCACATCTAATGCACCTCGGAAAATACCAGGAAACGCAAGCACATTATTCACCTGGTTTGGAAAATCCGATCTTCCTGTACCAACCACGCGTGCACCGGCCGCTTTTGCATCCTCGGGCAGAATCTCTGGATCGGGATTAGCCATCGCAAAAATAATGGCATCTCTATTCATTGTAGAAACCATTTCCTTTGTAAGCGCACCGCCAACAGATACACCAATAAAGACATCAGCACCCACTAGAACTTCCTCCAATGATCCCTCTACTTTATTGATATTCGTAAATTTAGCAACTCTATCTTTCACACTATTCATACCATAGGTTCTACCTTCAAAAATAGCTCCTTTTGAGTCACACATAATCATATCCCTTACACCGAAGCTCTCTAATAAGCGAATTATTGCAATGCCAGCTGCACCTGCACCATTTGCTACTACTTTAATTTCAGAGAAATCCTTTTCAACAAGCTTCAATGCATTGATTAAACCTGCAACTGTAACAATAGCTGTTCCATGCTGGTCATCATGGAAAATCGGGATATTTGTTTCGTCTTTTAAGCGTTCTTCAATAATAAAGCAATTTGGTGCTGCAATATCTTCTAAGTTTACTCCACCAAATGTTGGTTCTAACAATTTAACAGTTTGGACAATTTGATCTACATCATGTGTTGCGAGACAAATCGGAAATGCATCTACACCTGCAAATCCTTTAAATAACACAGCTTTCCCTTCCATTACTGGCATTGCAGCTTCAGGTCCAATATTACCAAGGCCTAACACGGCTGAGCCATCACTTACTACGGCGACCATATTCCCTTTCATTGTGTAATCGTAGACTCGATCGTTACTTTCATAAATTTCTTTACAAGGCTCTGCTACACCAGGGGAATACGCTAGACTCAAATCTGCCGCATTATTAACAGGAACCTTTGATTGGATCTCCAATTTCCCTTGCTTTACCCTATGCATATGTAACGCTTCATCTCTCAAGCTTGCCATTTTAGATTACTCTCTCCTTTTTGATGTAGAAATTGTATTATATCCTCAGTATGTCTTGTTGTATAATATCCCAAACAAACATAACCAGCTAAAATAAAGTAGAATAATTGCCTTTAATAAGCTTGCTGGCTTTTGTTTGATTCAATAGTGGTCAGACCACCAATAACTCCTCTATTATAACAGATGCATCTCACCTGTAAAGTGATAATCATGCGTTACGGTGAGACCCTAAACAAGCTAAGCACTGAAACGATGCTTTAAGTGCTTCCTATAATTAGCATCCATTTCAATGCCATAAATACTTACAATCTCAAACTACTTCACACTTCTCGATTTTGCAAAACAACATTTTCATTCCCAAAATACCGTTTTAGCATATTTAAACAACTTTTGTCGGGATAGAGGCAATAAGATTCTGCTAGCTGATAAGATTGTTTTTTTTGTTCATCATAAAGAATAATCGATGCGCCACCAGGATAACGTTCCGCTACCTTCTCGATAAGTTGCAGTGCTTGTTGATTCGTCATGTTCACCACTTTAATAAATAGACGCTGTTTATAATCTGACTGTAATGTTTCTTGATGAAATGGCTTGACGGAATTGATTACCATTTGTAGCTTATTATTTCTAGATTCTACTTTCCCTTCCAGACAAACGAGCATTTCTTCTTGCAGCCAGGAGCTTATCTCTCGGAATACATCAGGAAAAATAACGGCTTCCATTTCCGCCTGCTCATCATCAATCGTCAGAAATGCCATTTTATCCCCTCGTTTTGTTCGAATAACTCGTATCGCTTGAATAATTACCGTTACGTCTAAATTTCGCTTTCCAAGCATTTTAGCTGCTTGTCTAAGTGTGACATGACCATTAGCTCGCAGCTGCTTCCTAAATTCCTTTATCGGGTGACTCGAAACATACATGCCAAGCAGCTCTTTTTCATCTGCTAATTTCTTAACTTGACTAAAGTCATCGATCTCAACATATTTGGCATCTAGCTCGATTTGATCCTCAAAAAGACTAGACCCACCAAAAAATTCTTTAAAAAGCTCTCCCTGCTCCATCGCTTGTTCTATTGAAGCAAGTAAACTTGCGCGATTGGAATACGTTTCATCAAATGCCCCAGCAATAATAAGATTTTCGAGTGTTTTTCGATTAACGAGCTTTGGTGAGGTACGAAGGCAGAAATCGAATATATTTTTAAATGGTCCTGCTTTTCGCGCGCGAATAATTTCGCCAATTGCTTGATTACCTACCGACTTAATCGAGGTAAGTCCCATCCGAACTTTTTTGTTCTCCACACTGTATTTCCCGAAGCTCCGATTAATATTAGGTGGTAATAGTTCAAGTCCAAGCGCTTTTAGTTCTTGCATATAGAGATGCAGTTTATCGTATTGACTTCGAGAAGCACTTAATAATTCCGCAAAGAAGCTTGCTGGATAATGTGCTTTCAAGAAGGCGAGCTGATAAGAAATCTTACTATAGGCAACCGCATGGCTTCTTGGGAATCCATAATTTGAAAATTTAACAATCCAGCTAAATATCTCTTCAGCAACACTTCGCTCGTAACCATTGTTTAGACAACCTTGAATAAATGCTTCTTTTTGTGCATCCATAACATCTTGCTTCTTTTTACTTACTGCACGACGCAGCATATCGGCCTCACCAAATGTAAAACCTGCAATTCGATTAGCAATTTGCATGATTTGCTCTTGGTAAACAAGCACACCAAATGTATGGGCAAGAATTGGCTTTAAATCAGGATGTGGGTAGGTTACTTCTTCCTTCCCATGTTTTCGCGCTATATATACCGGAATAAAATCCATTGGACCTGGGCGATACAAGGCGTTGACTGCTACTATATCTTCAAAACTGCTAGGCAAAAGTTCAGTTAGTACCTGTTTCATTCCTTGGGATTCAAGCTGAAACACACCATTTGTTTGCCCATTTCGTAATAATTCATAGGTACGGGTATCGTTTTCAGGAATTTCATCAAGTGAAATCGGGTTAGCACCTGTATAAGCTATCGACTGAATAACCTTCTCCAATAAGGTTAAATTCCGAAGCCCAAGGAAATCCATTTTTAATAAGCCAATTGCTTCTAAATCATTCATTGGAAATTGGGTAAGATGTGTATCGGTCGCACCTTTTGTTAGTGGAACATGTTCCTTTAACGGTTTCTCACTAATAACCACGCCTGCTGCATGGGTCGAGATATGACGTGGCAGTCCTTCAAGCTTCACAGCTACAGCAAATAACAGCTTTAATTTAGGAGATGTTTTGACATAACGATACAATTCTTCCGATTCCTTTACGAGCTCTGGGATTCTTTTTGTTGACTGCAGCGGAATTTCTCTTAGCATAAAGCTAGCATCCTGCCCGTCCACATCCATTGTTTTTATTAATTCTCGAATTAATGAACGGGCAGCAAAGGTACCGAATGTAATGATTTGCGCAACATGTTCCCTGCCATATTTTTCTTGGACATACGTGATAACCTCATCACGCCTCGCATCTGAAAAATCGACATCAATATCTGGCATTGTTTGTCTTTCAGGGTTTAAAAATCGTTCAAATAATAGACCGTATTCCATTGGATCGACGTCTGTAATACCTAGTATATAGGCAACAATCGAACCAGCTGATGAGCCCCTACCAGGTCCCACAACAATCTGATTTGCTTTTGCATATCCAATAAAGTCCGCTACAATCAGAAAATAATCGCTAAATTCCATGGATTGAATCACACGGAGCTCATAGGAAAGTCGCTTTTTTATAGGATCGGTTAAAGATTGGTACCTTTCTTTTACTTTTGCCCAGCATAATTTCTCTAGATAATCAGCTGCACTTATTTCTTCAGGTACAGGAAATGATGGCAGCAGACGCTGTTCAAAATCGATCGTAACATTACACTTCCCTGCGATTGCCTCTGTTTCAGCAAGCACCTCCGGCCAAAAGGAACCAAATAAACTTTCCATTTCCGTTTCGGAACGAAGATGTCTATTTTTAATGGTGGAATCCGCAATCTTCATTCCCCACTGTTTTCCCGTTTTCATCGCTTGGAGACAATCAAAAGCCATGGCATCCTTTTCATCAAGATAAATGACATCATTAATCGCCGTAACCGGAATACGGGATACTTTATGAAATTCTTTTACCAGTGTAAATATCGACTCGTCTCTCTCCTGCAAACCAAGGTAGAAGTCACCTTGGGCAAATAATGCTTGCCACTTTTTGAAATAACCGGCAATACCTGCATGTGTTTGGTGTTGAAAAAGCTGCGTTATTTTATCATGTTGAACTGGTACAATACAAATCAATTGACCAGCTGCCTGCTGTATTGCCCCTAAGTCGATGCCATTTATAGAATCCTGCTGAATAGTTGTACTAAGTTTGATTAACTGGTGATAACCAGCATTATTTTTCGCTAATAAGATACATGGAATAACTTCTTCCTCATTGTCCAGTAGTCGTACAGACATTCCAATAATTGGCTTAATTCCATAGCTCTTACATGCACGATAGAATGGAATAATTCCATACAGCACTTCTTCATCCGTTAATGCAAGCGCATTAAAATTTAATTTATGTGCCCGCTCGACCAATTTAGGAATCGTTATTGTACTATTCATCAAACTATAGCCGCTTTTAACCTGTAAATGTGTGTATGACATACTATCCCGCCTTTTCTTTCTAACTATTATTATAACAACCATTTTCGAACATGCATACGCTTTTGCATTCTTTTCTTAGCATAACTCGTCCGAGACAATCATAAAATGTATAGACCATGCCTCAAAGGAGTGCATAAATAATGGAAGAACGGTTTTTTGCTGCATTTATTTCGTGCTTTTTTATTGCTCTCGGTGTAATTATTGGAGGATCTTTCATCGGCAGTATCGGGGATTTCGCAACGGGCGATGCCCCACTTACATCAATGGGACGAATTGCTGACCGCTTGCGAATTTGGGCTATTGTTGCGGCAATTGGAGGTACCTTTGATGCGATTGCAAACTTTGAAAAGGGATTAACAGATGGATCTACAATCGATTTCGTTAAGCAAGTTTTACTTATTCTGTCTGCTATGGGTGGTGTAAAAACTGGCATCATCATTATTGATTGGTTTTTACAAAAGGGGAGCCCGTAATGCATATTCCACCATATCATAAAAAGCCTTCCTGGCAACTTTTTTTCGCAGGTGCATTCATTGGGGGTATTATTGCATACTTCATCCTGATTTATATGTACGGCACGATGTACGAGGAATTATTAGCGGAAAATCTCGAACTGTCATCGCAAGTAAATGACTTGAAAGAACAGAATGCAGCATTGCTGCAAGACAAGGAAGATTTAAGTGAAAAATCCGAAGAGCCATTAACCATTAACTCTATTTCCGTTACGATTGTTGATGGCGAGAGACTGAAGCTGGACCGACTCATTGAACATCAGCTGGAGGAGATGGTTAAGGAACAAATTAGCCATATAATTGGACAAGAAATTTCGATTATAGATAAGAGCGATCAATTGCTTCAATCTACAATAGAGAATAAAGGATTTACCATTGATGATTTCACCTACTATTTTGAGGTGAAGAAATTAACGATTTCAACGGACTTAAAAATAGAGATAATCCCGCAATTGTCAAATTAATTTGTATTTTTCGTGACACATCGAACAATCGTATGGATTTCCTTTGTCGATAATCATAGAATAGTAATGAAAGCAGTTACACTCCATATATTGAAGGGAGTCGATGTCCGTGTTGCCTATCAACCTAAGAAGAATACGTGATGAAAAAATGAATCAATTAAGAAAAGGGCAAAATGCATACGCAGAATCAGAAGAACTTGTCCGTTTAATGAAACGAGCAATTGAAAAAGAGAAAATGCCTGTCCAGTGCGATGAAACTGACTCTGGTTATTGGTTTATCCCATTAACAACGAGTAAAACGAATTAAAGCTGGAGACTGTCTTGATGGCAGTCTCCAGCATAATCTCTAGCTTATCGCATAAATGCAAGACAAGCTGATTCCAGTTCATTTGTCAGGTTATCTGCTTCTTCCCATGAATAGATCGTTGCCCCTGAAGCCAATGGATGTCCCCCGCCATTGTTATTTGCGGCAATTTCGTTAATTACTGGACCTTTCGAACGTAATCTGACACGAATCTGATCTTCCTCCTCAATGAAAAACACCCATGCTTTTATACCTTTCATGTTACTTAATATATTTACAAGCTGCCCAGATTCATCAGGAGAAACACGGAACTTCTCTAATATTTCCTTTGTTAGCCTGATTGTACAAAGCCCTGATGGTAAAAGCTCAAACTCTTGCAAAATGTACCCCTGCAAACGAGAAATGTTATCTTCCACACTATACAATTCAGCATATAATGCTGGTCTGTCAAAGTCATAGGTTACCAATTCAGCTGCAAACTGAAATGTCTTTTTCGTTGTACTTGGAAACATAAACCTTCCCGTATCGCCAACAATTCCAGCATATAATAAACGTGCAGCAGCATCATTTAAGCTAAATCCTTCTTCCTTCCCCTGATCATACAACTCAAAAATCATCTCGCTCACAGAACTTGCAGCTGTATCAACAACACTCGCGTCACCATATTCATCTACATTGGGATGATGATCTATTTTAAGAAGCTGCTTTCCAAACGTATACCGCTGGTCATCAATTCGCGGCCTATTAGCCGTATCACATACGATGACAAGCGCGTTTTCATATACATCATCGGAGACATTGTCCATCTTAGCCAAGAACGTTAATGTAGGCTCATCTTCCCCTACCGCATAAACGTGCTTGTTCGGAAAGGAGTGCTTGATGATTTCCTTTAAACCAACCTGCGACCCAAGTGCATCTGGATCCGGTCTAACGTGCCGATGAATAATAATCGTATCGTTTTCCTTAATCGCTTCAATAATCTGTGTCCATTTCATATTTTTGCTCCTACTCCTTTAATCTTATTTGGTTTCTCTAGATTTATTTATAAAAACAAGTTACAATTATATGAGAATTTTACTTACATAAACTTTAAATTAATTTAGGAGAGATTCCATGTTTATTTTCCCTGCCATCATTGTTGTCGCAGCTGTTCTCTTTATCTATTATAAAGTTGCCATTCTTAAAAGCAAAGATGAACTTATTCAACGCTATTTTAACGCAAAAGCACGTATATGTCTTGGTACATTTGTTTTCGTGTTTGGAATTAACCAATATATTTTCTATAAAACACAGCTGTCCTTATTTATAGGGATTGTTTTCCTTATTCTCGGAGGGCTTCAATTTTACAGAGGTCTTATGGAGGCAAAACATTATCGCAGTGAATGGCGTCGCCTAAACCCGAGTGAATAACTGAATCGTGCAAGAATGAAAGAAATCGGCTGTTTCGGCCGATTTCTTTTTTTTACTAACGATTAATTAGCTGAGCCATAATTAATCCTTTTCCTACTAAATTACGCTCATTAAATACTTCTACATCCATTTTTGCATAAAGTCGTCCAACATCAAGTAGTTGCGGTTTAATAATTAGTTTACTGTCGATTTGAACGGGCTTGCTGAAATAGACGGTTATATTTTCAATGGTAACATCTGCTTTTTTCACTTTTTTCAGCAAACGACTGCTTGCCTCTGTAATCAATGTTGTGAACACGCCATTTGATAGCGTCCCTAATTGATTCGTCATTTGCGGAATAACCATCGATTCGAAAACATTCTCATCATCTTCACTTGTTTCTAAATTTCTGGAAACTATATCATCTATGGTTTCACCAACCTGTGGCTGTCGTTGAATTTGCTGCATGGCTTTTAATACATCCTGTCGTGATACAACACCCTGCAACTGATAGGACTGATCCACAACAGGAATAAGCTCAATGCCTTCCCAAACCATCGTATGTGCTACAGAGGCGAGCGAAGTCTTGCTTAGAACTACTTGTGGTTTCTTACTCATCACGCGATCAATTACAATGCTTCTGTCCTTCCCAACAATATCCTTTGAAGAGACCATCCCAATAACTTGCAGTTTATCATCTACAACTGGAAAACGTGTATGTGAGGATAAACTATTCAGCTTGTACCACGCTTCAATCGTATCCTTTGAACGTAAATAATGGGATTCTTCAAAAGGTGTAGCAATATCACCAACAAAAATAATTTCTTTCTTTATCAATTGGTCATAGATCGCTCGGTTAATCATAGCAGCAACGGTAAACGTATCATAGCTCGTTGAAATGATTGGCATTTCTTTATCATCTGCTAGTTTCTTAATATAATCTTCTGTATCAAATCCACCTGTTATTAGTACAGCCGCACCAGCATTCAATGCCAGTTCATGAGCCTTAATTCGGTTTCCGACAATCAATAAGGAATCCGCTTGAGTATAGCGCATCATAGCTTCTAACTGCATGGCACCGATTACAAATTTACTCAATGTTTTATATAATCCGTCGTGGCCGCCCAATACTTGTCCATCAATGATATTAACGACCTCAGCAAACGTAAGGCGATCAAAGTTCTCTTTCTTCTTACGTTCAATTCGAATCGTACCTACACGCTCAATTGTACTGACAATCCCTTGATTCTCCGCTTCTTTAATCGCACGATATGCCGTTCCATCACTTACATTCAAATCTTTCGCTATTTGCCGCACCGAAATTTTACTGCCAACCGACAACGAAATAATATGTTGAATAATCTGCTCATGTTTAGTTGTCATTTTATTTCACCAGCTTTCAACTGTACTATATCACTTATTATTATTTATTATACAGTTGAAAGTGCAGAAACTCAATAATTATCCCGTCTCAGCTCGTTATATTGTTCCTGTTCCATAACTGGAGGGCTTGTCATTTGTAAAAGCGTTGCCAAATTTGCTCCAATTACTAACACTAGAAATAGCAACCAACCTCCCCAGAAAATTAGCTCTGTATTCGTAGAAGCTGATGGAATTACTGGCCAAGCAATGTATAGGAAAAAAGCTGCTAATAGTAGTCTTAGTATAGCGTAGTGTCGCATGGGATATCCTCCTTTTGGTTTTGTATTAGTTTATGTGAGGAAGGATGGATTAAGAACTTAAGATAGACTAGTGGATTATGTTATTATTTATTCTGGTTTTTCCCATGAAACAGCTTGATAAATTATGGGGCAAATTCATTTCCAGATAATAATGGTCTCGTGTCGCCATGATATTTGCTCCCAAATTTCCAGCAAAATTTGCTATGATGTCAACAGCTCCACCAAATACTTTATAGTGAGTCAGTACAAAACATGGAGTTACTTCAATTCTATTATATTTTCAAACGTAATTAATAATCCTTATACAGTGAAGATGAATTGTGTTGATATTTCT
The DNA here is from genome assembly GCF_037969805.1 of Oceanobacillus sp. FSL W7-1304. Lineage (NCBI taxonomy): Bacteria > Bacillati > Bacillota > Bacilli > Caryophanales > Bacillaceae > Oceanobacillus > Oceanobacillus sp. FSL W7-1304. Next base: position 834,580 of record NZ_CP150211.1, read on the forward strand.
AACTTTCCTCCCCCGCATGTGGAATGAACCGAAATAAATCTCCAAATATGATATTATCCGATTGCTCCAGTTCTTCACGTGCCGTTTTCAGATAGGAAGAGCAGTTTTTATTGCTTACCTTCTTTTTAGAATCTCTCTCATAACAAACATTATTTGTAAATGCATAACTTTCTGCGATCATATCCCCATTCCTGAAAACAACTGGCATGTCTGCAGCTCTTGTGAATAAATCCCGGCTGAAGGATAACCGGTTTTCAGTAGGAACACCTAGCAGATGAAGGAGTGTTGCCCGAATATCAATTTCACCGCCATTTGCCTCAATTGTTTCCCCCTGTTGTCCCGGTACATGAATGACAACTGGTATCTGCTGCAGTTCCAAATGATTAAGCGGTGTATTATCCTGCCCAAGCAATTCATGGACACCAGCTTCATATTTTTTCGAAATACCATAATGATCGCCAAAAATCACAAAAATTGTATTTTCATACAATCCTTCTTCTTTAACCATTTCAAAAAAACGTTCCAATGCCCTGTCCTGGTATCTGACTGTAGCAACATACCGATTTACAACATCAACTCCTGTTTCAGCTAGCTCAATCAACTGATCCTCCTCTTCTAACAGAAAAGGGAAATGATTTGTTAATGTAATGAATTTTGCCAAATACGGCTCAGGCAATGAGATGAGGTCTTCCATCGATTGTTCAAAAAAAGCAATATCCTTAATCCCATAATTTATCGAGTTTTCCTCAGTTACGTCATAGTTTTCTTTGGCAAAAAAATGCTCATAGCCAAAATTATCATACATTTGTTTGCGATTCCAAAAGCTGGCATCATTTCCATGAAAGGTATATGCTTTATAACCGGAATACTCCTGCAGAATATTAGGCAGTGATTCAAATTCATTTTTAGGGCGGCGCACAAAAACAGACCCACTTGGAAGCGGATATAATCCAGTATCGATCATAAACTCTGCATCAGATGTCTTCCCTTGTGCTGTCTGGTCATAAATATTGGAAAAATAAAAGCTATCCTGAATAAGATCGTTCAAAAATGGTGTAATTTCTTCCCCATTTACTTTTTCATTTACAACAAAATTCTGTGTGGATTCCATACTGATCATGATTACATTTTTTCCTTCTGCAATTCCAAATAATTCAGTTTGCTTTCTTTCCTCCTTCTTGAGATAACTGCTCACCGTATTCGCATCAACTTCATCTGAAAAAGCCTTTTCAATCGGTGCCATTGCTCCAAAGATCATATTGACTACCTGATAATTATACAATCCAAGCGATTGAACAAGACCTTCCCTATCATACGCCGTTTTGAATAAATATTGATTTTGCATCATGCCAATAATAACGGTAAGAACTATTATTCCAATGCTGGCAAGTCCGTATTTTCTTTTGTTTGGCATGTTAATTTGTTTTTTTCTTTTCGAAAATAATACAAACGCAACCACGAAAATGTCAATAAACAATAAAATATCGAACGGAGAAAACAGTTCCAACGTACTTGCCCCAAGTCCGCCAACATTATTTAATTGCAACAAAACAGAAACCGTTACAAAATCAATGTAAAAACGATAATAAAGTAAATTTGCATACAAAAGTCCTGTGATCAGAATATAAATAACCATTAAACCTAACGGGTGAACCTTTTTGCTGAATAGAAAACTGAATCCGATGAACAGCATGAGCGTTCCTATAGGACTGACGAACAAAAGGATGATATCCAGCCAGGATATGAACGACAGACTAAATCCAAACACCATGACAAGGACAGTTTTTAGCCATAAAAAAATAATTGCTGATGCTATTATATGATTAGATAATAATATTTTTATTTTGCGCATTGCGGTTGCCCTTTTTCTTTAAAAAAATAATCAAATTGCTGCTTAATAATTTCAATAGCTTTCCAAACTTTTGCGGGTTCTTGTTTTCCCATTAAAGCTATCTGGAACCAATTTCTTTTTACTAGATAACTGCTTTCATAGCTTACGTGTACACCAAGTGTTTTTAACTGATCGCCAAAATCCTTTGATGCCATATTCTCTGGCAAGCTTACTGTTATAATTCCAGGTGAATATTCCCTCCCTCGAAGTACTGTCATACCTGAAGCTTTGAAAACACGGCAAATCTCCATAGCCAATTCCTCGCTTACTGGCTCGAGATTACGTAATGCTGCCTGTAACGCAGCCAGTCCATTGGATGAATGCGTGAAAGGTACACTTGCTGAAGCCTGATAAGTGCCAATATCCAAAATAGCTGGGATCTGTTTATTCGGAAAGATTTCCTCCTGGTGAAAAAGAATAGCAAGTCCGGGATAAGATCCCAGTCCCTTTCCGCTAACAGTGCTTGCCATATACACCCCACCGAAGTCAACCGGTAGAACACCGACCGTACTGCATGCATCAAGACAGAGTTTCACACGATTTTTTTTACAGATTTCCTGCAAGTCTTTGAGGGGATATACATATCCAGTAGACGTATCACAATGAACTGTCCAAAGCCACTGAATATCGGGACTTTGCTCTAATACATTTTCAATTTCATCCAGTTCAATAGCAGTCCCCCATTTCATTGTTATTTGTTCAAAAGAAAGTCCCCATCTGACTCCATGATCAATTAACCTTTCCCCGAATTCACCATTGGCCAATATCAGCCCCCTTGAGCGGGTGTTGGACAAATGTGCTGCAATCATTTCATTTGCTAGTGTTCCTGTACCCACCGCTATTTCCACGTGCTTAGCATTAGTGAGCTGACAAAGGCCTTGTTGCACGTCATTCATAACCTTTTTAAACCTAGCAGAACGATGAGAAATTGCTGGTTTACCCCATGCTTTTTTCACATTTTCAGAAATCTCTACAGGGCCAGGAAGAAAATTATGATAGAAGTTCTTCTCTTCCCTATGAATAAGTCTTTCGAAAAGCCTGGATGCTAATTCAAAGTTCTTTTTTGTTAAATACATGGGCTGATAAGGAGCTTTCTCTGTACCGACAAGTGGTCCAAATGCCTCAAATCCGATATGCCTGTACAGCTTTGCTTGCCTTGTTGTTCCGGAGATTAAAGCCATGTTATATCCTTTTTCCAGGCAATAGGAGACAAGCTTTTCACATAATCCATAAAAAGTACGTCCACCTCGATAAGCCGGTTTTATTGAAAGCAGTCTAATCTCACAGGGTATCGCTTTTTCAGGCAAATAGGTTTCAAGATGATCAAGCTTTTGATCGAGTGAAAAAGGTCGGTTTCCTCTGATAGCAATCATTCCGATGACCTCACTATTCTTTTTTGCAATGATATATGTATTCTCATCATTAAAACGGTCGACTAATTTCTTTTGATTATTTGCATTGTGCTGTGGAATTTCCTCCACAAACGTTTCATAATTCAGTTGATGAATTTGTTCTATTTCATCAGCAAGTTCTGCAATTTTATATAAAGTAGGTGTTGATTGACTCATCTTGGTTCCCCTTTTCTGTGTAGAAGTAAAACGATGATCAGCATCAATAAAAATATTCCAAACAGTATATATTCTGAAATGATTAACAATGTGATTGGAATAATGGCAAGGGCAGCTAGACCGGCTATTGTAAAGCTTCTTTTTAGACACAAGCCTATTAATAAGATCACTCCGGTTGCAATCAGTGTCAAAGGTGTAAGCACGAGAGCTGCCGCCAAATAGACAACGACGCCTTTACCACCACGAAATTGTAGCTGCACTGGCCAGATATGTCCAACTAAAACAGCTAAAGCTGCACATCCCAATAAGAAACTGCTGACAGTAAACACATAACCGGCTATGAGTAATGGGATAATTGTTTTTAAAGCATCTATAATTACCGTATAAATAAAAGCACTCCGCCCCAATACCCTTCCTGCATTTCTAGCTCCGGCATTTGTGCTACCAAGTTTTCTAATATCCTGATTAACAGCTAGCTTCCCCACATAGTATGCACCATTCACACAACCGAATAAATAAGACAGGAATATCAATATAAAAGTAAACAGAGGTTTCACCCCTTACTTTTCGTAATTCATACTATTTGCTATTTTATCATTTCCTCGAATCATGTGAAAGAGTGTAATTGTCAATAAAACAGGGAATTCCCATTGTTAATTGGATGTTCGCCCGGTAATAATATAAATAGCATCAATTACTTCTTCTAATGTTTATCCATCCTAGCTGATTGAACAAAAACCGTTAAAAAAATTTTTGCCTATATGACATGTCATGTTAACAATATGCATTCTTCCTATTCCCCATAATAAAAAGTCGTCACTTCAATAGTAGCGCTTGTTTAATTCGGATTTTCAGCTACTGTTTGCATAGGTATGAATACAAGACTAACCGCAAAACAATCTCTATTTAATGATTTAGTAATTTACCATGCGGTACTGCAATTTCAACTAGAAGGATGCTTTAAGTTAAGCATTTTAGAAAGAAGGTAGATGTCTTCCTAAGCATTACCATGACAATATATTCCATAGAAAGATTTGTTAATTTTTCGTTAATTAAATTAATAAGCTAACATACCAAGCAACCATCGCATCTCCAAAGAAGTAAGAAATTAATGCTGCAATGACAATAAATGGACCAAATGGGATTGGCTGTTTACGTTTGACAATTTTCAACACCATAAGGACAATTCCTACAAACGCTCCAATCAAACAAGCGAGGAAGAAAGCTAATATTACTTTTTCAAAGCCTAACACAAGTCCTAAAACACCAAAAAGTTTCATATCTCCTGCTCCCATCCCACCTCTTGATAGGAGAATAATAATAAAAATCAATCCGAACCCAGTAACGGCACCTGTAACGAAAGACCACCAAGGATCTAACGGCTGAATAATGCGTACGATAATAAAGAATGGTAAGAAAAACAGTAATATCTTATTTGGGATAAGCATGTAGCTTATGTCAGAGATGAAAATAATCATAAGCATAGATACAAAGGAAACTCCCATAAATAACTCCACTTCTAAGCCAAATCTAATATAACTTAGCGCAAACAATAATCCAGTTAGCAGCTCACCGGTCGGATAAATAAAGGAGATATTGTGTTTACAGCCTCGGCATTTTCCACCTTGCACCATATAAGAAAGAACGGGAATGAGCTCCCACCAAGCTAACTGTTTCTTGCAATTAGGACAATACGAGCGATCACCCTTTTTATAAAAAGATTCTTTATTCGGTAATCGGAGTCCAACAACATTATAAAAAGATCCTAGCGTAGTGCCTAGAATGAAGAAAAAAATAATCAATAGAATTTCCATGAATATAACTCCCTATTATCAGTAATATAGAACTAGTATAATTGTATTATAAAACGCATCACAACTCTTTTTTGCAGATTTATGAGTCCATTAATCACTTAGTATAATATGATATAATTAGAGTATGAGAAGGAGATTTCAAGTAATATCGAATAAAAAAAGCGCTCTGAAACAGGAGGTAATGAATGTGACAACAACTAGTAAAATTGATAAATATATTTTAAATAATAGAGAAGAATTCCAGTCTTTACTATTATCAGAGGCAAGTAATGTAGCTACGAAAATTAATTCTATTTTAGAAGAAGGAAATATCGATTTATTAAAAAATGCAGAAAAGATTGCCCTCTTCGTTGCGGGAAACAAAAGAGAGGAGCTCATCGATTTTGCCGAAGTGGAAGGAATATCTTGGGCTAAACATTCATTAACCCTGGCACTTAAATTAGAATGGATTCATGCACTTAGACGTACTTTATGGCATTTGCTCCGTGAAAATAATCCTTTAAACAGCAATTCTAAATCTCTTACCGATTTTTACGAACTCGAACAGAATATTAATGATGGAATTGATGAATTCTTAAATAATTTTTTTATTAGCTATTCTAAATATAAAGATGAATTAATTATGACACAGCGAAATTTAGTTGAGCATCTGTCCGTTCCGATTATACCAGTTAGTGCTTCGATAGCAATATTGCCGATGATTGGTAGCTTTGATTCCTATCGCATGGATATTATTAAAGAAAAGATATTAAATGAAATATCAAGACTACGGGCATCAGTATTAATTATGGATCTCTCTGGAATACCTGAGATGGATGAATATACGATTTCTAATTTTCAAAAGGTATTAAACGGGGTAACGTTGATGGGCACTAAATCAATTCTCACAGGCTTAAGTCCACAACTTGCCAATAAGATGATCCAGTTAGGATGGGGCATCGAGAAGGACATTGAAATAAAAGGAACGTTACAACATGCTTTGAATGATTATTTGGTAGTCAATTCGAAGTGAACTGCGGTTTGTTTATGCTTCAATCGCAGCACTTGCTATTGTCAAACATTTTATGAGGTATTGATCTCGGTTTATTTGGTCTTATTAGTACTCCAAATAAACCGAAATCATATAAACACATGTATTCCTCGATGAAACTCATATTTTTATAATTCGATTACATCACCAATATTAAGTGCGCGTCCTTCACCAGTTTTCACTTGTTCAGCCCACGCTTTCGCATCTTGATCAATAACTGGGAAAGTATTGTAATGAACTGGAACGGAAATCTTGGCATTAATCCAGTCCGCTGCAACAAGTGCGTCTTCTGGTCCCATTGTGAAATTATCCCCAATTGGTATAAATGCAAGATCAATGGAATGCATTTCGCCATACATTTTTAGATCCGTAAATAACGCAGTATCCCCAACATGATAAATTGTTTTCCCATCAATAGTCAGCAATATTCCAGCTGGCATTCCACCGTAAATGACGGTTCCATCCTCTTCCGTATAAGATGAGCCATGGAAAGCTTGTGTGAATTTTACCTTGCCGAAGTCAAATTCACGCGCTCCCCCGATATGCATTGGGTGTGTAACCAACCCTTTCGTACCTAGATAAACAGCAAGCTCGTTTGGAGCAACGACCAATGCGTCATTTCTTTTAGCAATTTCAAACGTATCACCCACATGGTCATTATGACCGTGTGTCAGCAAAATCACATCAGCTTTTGCCGTGTTCGCATCAAGGTCACATGCTTCATTCCCTGAAATAAATGGATCAATTAAGATTGTATGACTATCTGTAACCACTTGTACTACAGAATGTCCATGATACGATACCTTCACAAATATCTCTCCTTTTTTTATTCATTTACTCTAATTATTCGACAAGAGTATCTCTTTTTCCTTTACCCTTTTGATACATTTCTTACACCAGAACAAAAGCGCAAGCGCCCGTTTAGCGACGTACGGACTGGACTGAGCCGCAGGAGATAAAGGAAACACGGCGACCGTAGGAAGCCGATGTTGACTTATCGTACGGAGGTGAGGGAAGTCTCGCTAGTCGTTGGGGGCTGGAGCTGGACGTGGCTGTTCCGGTAACTAAGTTATCCACAGCATTCAAATTTTATAGTTTCCTAAGCGATTAGAAAAGAGCAGAATAATCTGCTCCCCTACTATATATTATTTCCCTAATTTTGCTTTCAAGGCTGCAAGCTCGTCGTCCACGTCATTGTTTGCTAACTCCTTGAATTCATCATCTAACGTACGGGCAGATTGAGCTAAATCCTCTGATGTTTCAGCTTCTGCCTCATACTGCATTACTTTCTCTTCCATTCGCTCAAACCCACGCTTTGATTCATCGTTTCCAATTGAGGACATGGTACGATTCATTTTTGTTCTGGTTTTCGCTGATTCTGCACGTGCTTTTAATGTATCCTTTTTCAATTTCATTTCTTGATATTCTTTTTTCATTTCGGTTAATTTTTCTTTTAATGCATCAACATCTTTACTTGTACGTTCCCATGACTCATTTAATCTTTTGAATGTTGCTTCATGGCCTTTTTTATCCTCCAAAGCACGACGGGCTAAGTCATCATTATCTGCTTCAATTGCTTGTTCTGCTTGTTGCGTGCGTTTTTCAATCATTGCTTCAGCGTCATTCGCTTTACGTTTTAGCATTTTTTCGCTTGCTATTTGTTTGGCAACCGCAGCTTCCACTTCTTGAATATCTGCTGCCATTTCACGCATAAATTGATCAAGCATTTTCACTGGATCCTCAGCCTTATCAAGCATAGCATTTAATTCTGAGCTTACGACTGTCTTGATTCGATTAAAAAATTTAAACATGAGTCTTCCTCCTTTTAAATTTATACTTGTTATAACAATCTTATCATTTTTTTCGAGAAGTTTGCATTCACTAGGTTCATAATAGAGTGCATTTGTACATTGACTCTCTTACTACCAACGCCTTGTCACTTCTCTTCCCTTTGTAATACGAGTAAAACGATGAAAAGTTTCAGTATCATATAGAATTAATTTATAATCTTCCTTTATTTGAACACAGATGAACACATTGCTATACTAAGAGTAGTCTATTTTTCGAGGTGAAACAAAAATGAATGAACGATTAAGTAATTTATTAGCAGAGTTAAAAAGTGAAGGAATCGATAGTGCCCTGATAACTTCAAAAGCAAATTTCTATTATCTAAGCAATTATTATACCGATCCACATGAGCGTTTGATTGGTGTATATGTTAATGCGGAGCTTGATCCTGTGCTGATCGTGCCTAAGATGGAGGAGGAAGACGCTAAAGCTGCTGGCTGGTCTAGTGTTGTGATCAGCTATTACGACCACGAAGATCCATGGAAACTATTTTCCGATTACTTAAATAAAAACAATAAGATTCCAAAATCAATGGCAATCGAGCATGATCACATCACATTGGAACGGTCACAGGCAATAAGCCAAATTTTACCGAACACCACAATTGTAGATGCAAAAGAAATCATGGCTAACTTACGTGTGATCAAAAATAAAAAGGAATATACCTTATTAAAACAAGCGGCGGCTCTTGCTGACTTCGGGATTGAAACTGGTGTAAAGGCAATTACTGAAGGCATAACTGAGCTTGAACTTGTTGCTAAAATAGAGTATGAGCTCAAAAAACAAGGTGTGCGAGAAATGTCGTTTACAACGATGGCACTTACTGGAGCAAAAACGGCCTCTCCACATGGTACACCTGCATCCGCGAAGGTTGCACCAGGAGACCTTGTACTATTTGATCTCGGTGTTATTTTTGAAGGTTATTGCTCCGATATTACAAGAACGGTAGCCTATAAATCCGTTCGCGATGAGCAACGAAAAATATATGAAACCGTGCTTGCTGCAGAACTGAATGCCATTGCTGCTTCTAAATTGAATACGTCAGTCGGAAAAATCGATCAAGCTGCACGGGAGACAATTACGAAGGCTGGCTACGGTGATTACTTTACACATCGAATTGGCCATGGTCTAGGAATTGAAACACATGAATATCCATCCATGCACAGCAATAATGAGCTATCCTTAAAATCTGGTATGTGCTACACAATTGAACCAGGAATTTACGTTCCCAATTCTGGTGGTGTACGAATTGAAGATATGATTTTCATGACAGAAAAAGGACCGGATATCTTAACCGCTTATCCAAAAGAGCTGCAAATTATTGAATAAGTAAAACGTAGTCGGGACAGTTGAAGCTATTGGGCTGTAGAATAGCGTCATCATTTTGTTTTTGGCGCTGTTTTGAAGTGGAATGGTGTCATAGTTCTGGATTTGGCGCTATTGAGAAGTAGAGCGGTTCCATGTTCTGCGTTTGGAGCATAAATGGCGAATACAGGATGATGGTGCCACGAGGTGAGACACCATCAACTCTGCGTTCGGCCGCTTGACTTAAGAGCCTAGTGCTCTTATTTTTTTTGCAGCAATACACGAGCATCTTCGTATGCTAAGTTATGTGCTTCTGCAACTGCTTCATACGCTACAAAACCATCTATAGTATTAATCCCTTTTAAAAGTGCTTCATTTTCTAGACTTGCACGCTTAACCCCTTTATTTGCTAATTGCAATGCATATGGTACGGTAACATTCGTTAACCCAATCGTCGATGTTCGCGGTACAGCTCCTGGCATATTGGCAACGGTATAGTGTAGTACACCATGCTTTGTAAATGTTGGATTATCATGTGTAGTAATTCGATCACTTGTTTCAAAATTACCACCTTGATCAATCGCAACGTCGACAATAACAGAGCCGGCTTCCATCTCACTTACGGTTTCTTCTGTTACAAGCTTCGGTGCTCTTGCGCCTGGAATTAAAACCGAACCTATTACAAGATCTGACTTTTTCACAGCTTCTTGTACATTCAATGAATTGGAAATCAACGTATTGATTGAGGAACCGAAGATATCATCAAGCTGCCGTAAACGATCTGGGTTCAAATCAATAATTGTAACCTCAGCACCCAATCCAATCGCAATTTTCGCCGCGTTTGTTCCAACAACGCCCCCACCAATTATGGTAACCTTACCGCGACTAACACCAGGGATTCCGGATAAAATGATTCCTTTGCCACCTTTAGACTTTTCCAAGAACTGTGCACCAATTTGCGTTGCCATTCTTCCAGCCACCTCACTCATTGGAGTTAATAGTGGCAGTGTTCGGTTCGGCAGCTGAACCGTTTCATAAGCAACCCCCACAACTTTTTTAGCAATTAACGCTTTCGTTACCTCAGGCTCATTTGCTAAATGAAGGTAGGTAAATAAAATTTGTCCTTCAATGAAATATTCAAATTCCTCTTGGAGCGGTTCCTTTACTTTCATCACCATTTCTTGAGACCAAGCTTCCTTGGCAGTGTTCACGATGACTGCACCAGCTGCAACATACTCTTCGTCTGTAAAGCCTGACCCCATCCCAGCTGACGTTTCAACATAGACTTCATGTCCAGCATTTTTTAAAGTGAGAACTCCGGATGGCGCCATAGCTACCCTATTTTCATTGTTCATCAATTCTTTTGGTATTCCAATTTTCATGATTACGCCCCCTTATGCTTTTATATGTAGTCAAAATTATCCAAACAAATCACTAATCTAATTGTATCAAATGCATGTATAAAAAGCACCGATTAATAGGGAGAATCGATAATTCACCGTTCTCCCCTATCAGTGCGAGTTCAAAAAGAACGATGATGAACCAGACTTTTTAAACATCTTCAGTTGTTAGCCTTTATTACTTCTTTTGATTATTAAATGTGTAGATTCCTTTATTATTATGCAGTTGGTCTTCAATAACACCACTTTGATAACTTTCATTTAATTGGTTCTGAACAGCGGCAACTCCTTCGTTATCTTCAAAAAGCTTTTCATGTTTCCCTGCCTTTTTCGACATCGCATTTCACCTCCATAGGTATAGTATGTTCTAAAATCTGTAACAACCGCATAACTTTTATTACCAAATTACTATTACCACGCTTACATTCAGCTAAATCTGGGTATATACTAAGTATAGAAGGGAGAGATAAATTATGGAATATAATAATATAATTGTTGCCGTTGATGGATCAGAAGCTGCTGAAAAGGCGTTTCAGAAATCATTAGATATCGCAAAACGTAACAATGCTCGTCTTATCCTTGCACATGTAGTTGATTCCCGTAGTTTTGCAACAGCAGAGGCATATGATCGTACATTATCAGAGCGAGCAGAGGAATATGCAAAGGAATTACTCGACGCATATGTTGCGAATGCAAATGCTGTTGGACTAACTGACTTAATTAGGTGTGTGGAATACGGTTCTCCTAAAGTAAAAATTGCGAAAGATATCGCTGAAAATTTTAATGCTGATTTAATTATTTGTGGTGCGACTGGTATGAATGCAGTTGAGCGCTTTCTAATTGGAAGTGTATCTGAAAGCATTACGAGATATGCATCCTGTGATGTTTTAGTAGTAAGATAATAACGCGCGGGAAGGGAAGAGTCTCGCTAGTTGTTGGATTGGACGTAAACAAAGCGCTTTGGGGTAACCCAAGGCGCTTTATTTTTCCATATCTATGTTTATTTATTTTCATAGTAATTGTGTTCAAGTTCCGACAGATTTATACTCAATTTCATCGAGAGTAAAAAGGACCTGTCATAAATAGTTTGACAAAGCCCTCAATGGTTTATTTGCTTAAACGTACGGTATCTCTCGCAATCATTATTTCTTCATTGGTTGGAATAATAATAACCTTTACTGGTGAATGTGGGTAATTGATAAATTGCTCTTTCCCACGAACATCGTTGAGTTTAGGATCCCAATAGATTCCCATGAACTCTAATCCAGTTAGGATTTGCTCACGAATGGTTGTACTATTTTCTCCTACACCGGCAGTAAAGATAATTGCGTCTACCCCGTTCATTTTTGCAGCATAAGAACCGATATATTTATGAATACGGTCTGCGAAAACCTTCAATGCTAGCTCTGCACGTGGATCCGTATCTGACTTTTCTTCGATATCGCGTAAGTCACTGGAGAATCCAGACAATGCAAGCATTCCGCTTTTTTTGTTTAACACATTAATAACTTCATCGGCCGTCTTACCAGTCTTGTCCATAATATACGGAATAAGCGCAGGGTCAATGTTACCAGAGCGGGTACCCATTGTTACACCAGCAAGTGGAGTGAAGCCCATGGAGGTATCCAATGACTTACCATCTTTGATCGCTGTAATACTTGCTCCATTTCCAATATGGCAGGAAATCAAACGTAAATTATCAAGTGGAACATCCATTAATTCAGCTGCACGTTCCGAAACATACTTATGTGAGGTGCCATGGAAACCATATTTGCGAATACCAAAATCCTCATAATATTCACGTGGCAAACTATATAAATAAGAAGATTTCGGCATTGTTTGATGAAAAGCCGTATCAAATACAGCAACCATTGGTATGTTCGGTAAAATTTCTTTAAATGCATGAATTCCTGTTAAATTCGCAGGATTATGCAATGGTGCAAGCTCAGATGTTTCTTCAATTTTTGCAATAACTTCATCTGTAATCAATACAGAATCACTGAAAAATTCCCCACCATGTACAACTCGATGTCCAACAGCATTAATCTCATCAAATGATTGAATCACACCAGTAGAAATCAGAGAATCCAATAGCATCTTAACAGCAACACCATGATCTGGAATATCGATTACTGTTTTATTCTTATTTCCATCTACTTCAATTGTAAAAATTGAATCACTCATTCCAATTCGTTCAACTAATCCGATCGCCGTAACCACTTCTTCTGGCATTTTTATCAATTGAAATTTTAATGAAGAACTACCTGCATTAATTGCTAATACATTACTCATTGCTGTCAACTCCTAAAATTAATGTTGATAAAGTGAAATCATTTGACGGGATCCCTCTCCCCACACTTAGAGGTTGGGGCTTTTACAGTCCATTTATGCTTGGTAATTTTCAAACCATCTGTTCATTTGGCCTAGGATGTCTGCTGTCGCATTTGCATTCTTAAAAGATGGCATTTGTACAAGTAGCGGCTGTTTTGGCGCACTTGTTGCTGCGGATTTTCTCTGCAACAAGAGAATGCTCTTTGCATTCTTTTCTGATTTAAATGCTGATTCAGGTAAGCGAATAACCCCAATTATATGAGCATGTTCTTGAAGATATGCATGCAGCTTATCTGATTGGTCACTGTCAAAAAGAAATTCAGGGATGACTAGAATCAGATAACCCGCCTCTTTTGTATAACGCAAACTTTGCTCGATAAACAAGTGATGTGCGTAAGAATGACCAGCATCTGCTTTTAACTGGTACTCATTCGCTACGATATCGTCTGGATAGTATCCAATTGGCAAATCGGCAACAATTAAGTCGACTGGATCAATCAGGAATGGTCTTAAGCTGTCCTGATGAAAAAACTCAATTTCCTTTTTCTGTAGGTTCGCATTAATAACAGATAACTGAATTAAGGTTGGATCAACTTCACTAGCATAAGCTTTTACATTTTGCTTGAGCTGACCAAGAACAGTTGTCAGTAAATTAGCCGTTCCACTAGCCGGATCAAAAATACGCAGCTCTTCTTTATCTTTTGTGAGCTTGCCGGCAAGATACCCTACAATTAACCCGACTGACTCTGGTGTCATCACATGTTGCTCTTGCGTTGCGTCTTTCATTCCTTTTAAGATTACGAGTTGAACTGCCTTACGGATATCTTCAACTTCAAAAGAATGAAAATCTATGTTTGCTAAAGCGCTATGTAATTTTCGATTTAAAATATCGTCCATGTCTTCAGGTGCACCTTCATAAAATAAGTATTCCATCGCAACTGTTAGGCTATCGAGATACGGTTCATTCAGGTGCTGCTGAATGATTGTCGTTGTTTCATCCAACCAGCCGAATAATGTTTCGACACTTGATTTTTCCATGAACTATCCCCCATTCTATTCTTTCACAACTTTTCCAGTGTAACAAATTATACAACAACATGTAAACTAAATTGTAATCAGTCTTAAAAAACCTCAAAATTTAAAATAACATAGGGGCTGACCCCCATTGCTTTTATGTAAAAAATCTCACTGTTACTTTTTATCCTTCTAAAAAAAAGACTATTTGGTGAACTGTTGAGCAAGCCTTTACCAGGAAAATCTCTCCTCGTAAAACGGGAGAGATTTTTCTTTCCTTATTCTGCTTCACCAGCAGCTTTCAATGCTGCTTCGTAGTCAGGGTGTGTAGATACTTCCTCAACGTATTCTACATGTCTGACATCATCATTGGAATCAACGACAAAGATTGCTCTTGCAAGCAGTCGCAATTCCTTCATTAATACACCGTAATTTTGGCCAAAATCTGCATCGCGATGATCTGATAGTGTGTCAACTTTCTTAATTCCGTTAGCAGCACACCAGCGACTTTGAGCAAATGGCAGATCCATGCTAATCGTTAAGACAACAACATTATCTAACTTATCTGCCTCTTCATTAAAGCGTCTTGTCTGCTCGGAGCAAACGCCAGTATCAATAGAAGGAACAACACTGATTAATTTTACTTTTCCACTATAATCCTTTAACGTAACCTCTTTTAAATCATTGGATAACACTTTAAAATCAGGAGCTTTATCTCCTACTTTAACCTCAGTCCCAACTAACGTAACAGGCTCCTGCTTAAAAGTAACATTTACCATCGTTTGTATTCCTCCCTTTATTTAAACCTACCATTATTATGAAGATAACCACTTTGCCTGTCCAATAATTCGAGCTGAAAAACTGTTAAATTTATGTGAACGAGGCATTCATCATACAATTACCCAAAATAGTTTGAGATAAAACCTATTCTAGATATCAAATTGAAGCGGGCCATCCCCATGTCGCTCATCTTTTTGTTTTGCTTTTTCCTCTTTATTATTATCTTTTTTTGAACTAGCAGATTCTTTCATGAACTGTTGCACCTTATCAACTACTTGAGGAGCAAAGTCTATCATCTTTTCGTACAGTTGAATATGCTGATCCATATGAACCATTTTAATGCCTTTCTCGTTAACAATTAAGAAGGCGACTGGAGTAATTGAAACTCCTCCCCCACTTCCACCTCCAAACGGCAGCGTAGCCTCTGCGTCACCATTAGATTGATTCGGGCTAAATTCGCTACCTCCAGCAGCAAAACCGAAACCTACTTTCGATACAGGGATTATCAAACTCCCATCCAACGACTTAACTGGGTCTCCGATAATCGTATTTACTTCCACCATTTTCTGTAGATTCTCCATGGCGGTTGTCATTAAACCTTGTATTGGATGCTCTTCCATTATTCATTTCCTCCTTTATCAGCTTGTAAAGCTTCCTTCATCAATTGAAGATACTTCTTCCGCTTTGTAAAAACGTACATAGCTTTCCCTAAACGCATCGATAACATACAATCTAGATTTGTATATAAAAATCGATGTTGAAAATTAGGTTCAACATGAATAATTGGCTTACATTTCAATTGTAATTTGTTTATTAAATAGAGACTCACAGTGTTTTTAATTGTCCATATCCCCCCAATCATGATGCCGGTAAGAGCTGCATCTCCGGTACCCCCAACTGTACTCCATGTAAAATGACGCAAGCAAATTGGCTTTAGAACAGTATTTAAAAGCTGATCAACCTTTTGAAGTTTTTGATGATACGATTTTATTCTTCCTGAAAAGAAATTCAAATCAGTTTCACTGCTTGTATTCGATTTTTCATTGATGTTGGAGAGATCGTAGTATTTTTTATACAATCTGATTCGCAAAATAAATACAGAAACAGTAACATGCTGTTTCGTCTGGTCATAAATGTACTGCATGGAAATGTAAACATGAGATAGGAATATTAGCCATAAAAACAGAATAATTACCAGTAAAATGATAAGCAGCATATCGTGCCAACTTTCTTACACAATCTTTTGTCACTAGTCTGTAGCATTTACAATATTTTTAAACGTTTTAATGCCTGATTATTAGGATATTAAAAAAAGGAGTGCTATGATAAAGAAAATGGTAGCAATTGGAGGGTTTAGTAATGGACAATCGCAAAAACATGTTTTTTTATTATAATAGAGACGGAGAAACAGATGATAAAGTTGAAACCTTACAAAATTTAGCTATTGAAAACGGATTCACTATCGTTGATAACCACAAGGATGCCAATCTTATCGTGAGCGTTGGCGGTGATGGTGCGTTCCTGCAAGCTGTGAGAAAAACAGGCTTCAGACAGGACTGTCTCTATACTGGAATCACACGTGAAGGGCAATCTGGGTTATATTGTGATTTCAACATTGATAACTTTGATCAGATGCTCCATTCCCTTCAACATGATGAATTAGAGGTACGACGATTTCCGATTATTAAAGCACAGATTAATGATGGCAATTCCTTTTATTGTCTTAACGAGGTAACCATTCGTTCGACAATTGTAAAAACAATCGTAATGGATGTAGAAATTGATGGAAACCATTTCGAAACATTCCGTGGTGATGGTCTAGTTGTCGCTACACCTACTGGCAGCACCGGCTACACGAAATCTGCCAACGGTGCCGTTATTGACCCATTAACAGCATGCTTTCAAATTTCTGAAGTTGCGTCATTGAATAATAATCAGTATCGTACACTTGGTTCCTCATTCATTTTAAATAAGAATCGTCATTTAAGACTTAATGTACTTCAAACAGGAAATGATTATCCAATTATTAGTCTCGATAATGAAGCACATCCAATTCGTCAAATCGATAATATTCAGGTTACGATGGACGATTGCGTCATCAAAACCGTAAAATTGAAAAATAACTCTTATTGGGATCGCGTAAAACGAACATTTTTATAAAAGCTTAAAAAATCCTTCTCGTTATCTCCCGAGAAGGATTTTTGGATACGCTACATACGACTGTAAACAATGTCCCCATCAATAACTGTCATCGCAATTTGAATCGCATGAATCTGATCTTCTTTTACTTGAAAAATATCATCTTCTAAAATAGTGAAATCTGCTTTGTAATTTTCTTTAATAAATCCTCTTGATGATTCCCTTCCAATAGCATATGAACTGCCGGTTGTATATAGATGTACTGCCTCAAAGACTGATAATTGTTCAGCGCCGTTGTATATATTCCCATCAAATGTAGACTGACGCCGTACTGCTGCTTCTATACCAAGCAAGGGATCTACCTGCTCTACAGGTGCATCTGAACCACCTGCACACCTTATGTGATTATCGAGTAATGTTTTCCAAGCGTAGGCAAGTGGAAGACGTTGATACCCAATTCGTTCAATAACCCATGGAAAATCGGAGGCAACAAATGTCGGCTGGATATCAACCACTACCGGAAGACATTTAAGCCTTTGCAATGTGGATTCATTTAAAATTTGCCCATGAATAATCCGATCTCGCTTTTCCCCTTGTATTGGATATTTTTCAATAACAGCTATTACCTCTTCTAGTGCCTGATCACCGATCGCATGGATTGCAACTGGTAGGTCACGGGATCTTGCTTTTGCAACAAGTCCTTCAAGATCTGCCTTCGTATGCATTGGTACACCCCTATTTTCTGGATCATCACAGTAGCTTTGGCTGAGCCATGCTGTTCTTCCCCCGAGAGCCCCATCAGAGAAAATCTTAATGGCTCCGAGTTCAACATACTCAGTTCCGCTCCTAAAACCTAGATTTGCTGCAAATAATTCATCCATCACTTCATGATGAACTAGCAAATGCGCCTTAAATTTATTAGAAGTGTGTATTGCACGATAATATGCGTCCAAAGTTTTTTTGAAACCTCCATAATAAAAAAGGTCTTCCGTATGGCCACCAACCAATCCTTTTGATACGAGATCATTTACCGCTATTTTAATTACATTTTCTAAATAGCTCCCCGTTACTTCCGGCATCATTCCTTTTATGATGTCTTGTGCGGCATCATGAAAGTATCCTGTAGCCTCCCCTTGTTCGTCTCGTACTATTATTCCGCTATCTGGATCTAGGGTTGTATTATCAACACCAGCTAGCTCCATCGCCTTGGAATTAGCGAGCAATGCATGTCTGCAAACACGAGTAAGCATCATTGGGTTATCTGGGCAGATTGCATCGAGTTCTGATTTATGAATGATTACTGGATCATCCCATTGATTTTCATTCCACCCTTCTCCTATTAGCCATTCTCCCTCGGCCAGCTGCGCTACTCTTCCCTTTAATGCAGCTTTGACATCACTTGCTGACTTCATTTGTGATAAATCCAGGCGTAATAGCTTTTCACCATGACCAATGATATGCAGGTGACTATCAACAAATCCAGGAAGCATCGTTTTACCTTGAAGATTTATTTCATGCTCAATTTGTTTATCAAATTGCTTGTGTATCGATTCATATGTACCAACTGCCTTAATTGCATCTTTTTCAGTATAGACTGCATCAACAGCTTCTCCTTCATTTTCCAACGTATAAATCTGTCCACCAAACCATAACACTCCCATGTTTTTCCCCCTAGATCTGTAAAGTATTCGATTATTTAAAACTCTACGCATTGGTAGTGGAAAATGCAAGCAACATTTTTTGCTTGCAAGTTTAGAAATGCCTAAAAATGTTAGCCTCGAATAATACTAAAGAGCTACTCTTGAATTCAAGAGTAGCTCCAGCCAATTTTATTTAATTATTGTTATTGCATACCACCAAACTGTTGTTCAGCCATTGAAACTAGACGTTTCGTAATTTCTCCACCAACAGAACCGTTAGCACGAGAAGTTGTGTCTGGACCAAGTTGTACACCAAATTCTTGAGCAATTTCATACTTCATTTGATCTAGTGCTTGTTGAACACCAGGAACTACTAATTGGTTTGAATTGTTTGTCGCCATGTTAGTTCACCTCCTTGGTACTTATAGAATGTGTCACCTGGAGGGAAAACATGCAGAAATAAAATTGGTATTTCCTGTTAGTTCTGTCTAATATTTGTTAAAAGCGGTTGTTCAAAATTCCGGTGAAAATGACACATCGAGAACACACACTAAAACAAATCACTAAAGGACTCTTCGATATCCTTTTTGTCGTAAACCGTTATGGTCTCGATATTTTCGATTGCTTCTTCAATCGATGCTGCGAAATCATGCTTTGATTCATAATGATTGATCTTTACCCGCTTCGGTTTTGTTTTTGGAGACTTTGGTACAAAAATCGTACAACAATCCTCATATGGCAGTATGGAGGTTTCGTATGTTCCAATCTCCTGTGAAATCGAAATAACTTCCAGCTTATCCATCGCAACTAACGGACGTATGATTGGATAATTCGTTACTTCGTTTATTGCGTGCATACTCTCCATCGTCTGACTTGCTACCTGGCCGAGGTTTTCTCCTGTTGTCAGTGATAGAATTGACTCCTGTTCGCATACGCGTTCACTAATACGGAACATCATCCGTCTCATGATGGTCATCGCATACTCGTCAGGCATCTCACGGAAAATCTCTTGCTGCAGTTTCGTAAACGGTACGATATGAATTTTAATCGCTTTTCCATATTTCGTCAGCTGTTTTGCCAGATCCAATACCTTTTGCTTCGCACGTTCACTCGTAAAAGGTGGAGAGTGAAAATGAATTGCTTCTAGTTGTACACCACGCTTCATCGCTAGATAGCCTGCAACCGGACTATCAATTCCACCCGAAAGAAGCAAAAGTGATTTTCCTGATGTTCCAACAGGCAGCCCTCCTAGACCAGGAATTACACTGGAAGTAATATACGTTGCTTCTAATCGAACTTCCACCTTTATTTCCAAATCAGGCTGGTGAACATCAACAAGAATATCTTCTGTGTTTTTTAATAAATGTCCACCAAGAATTTGATTAAGCTCCTGTGAGCGTACAGGGAAATCTTTATTAATACGTTTAACAGACACTTTGAATTTTTTTACATCTGTATTCTCTTTCAACGCGTATAATGCTGCTTCTTTAATTTTTTCTAAATCATTGTCCACCATAATGGCCAAGCTTAAGCTGTGGATGCCAAATATCTTTTGAAGCTTGTCCATAATTGGTTTCGGATCTTCTCCATGTAAAAGAACGAACATTCTTCCTTGAGTTCGTTTAACTTTTACATTTGGAAAGTCTTTTAGCTTCGCTTGAATATTTTCCTGCAAGCGAATAATAAACTGCTTAATGTTTTTACCTTTTAATGACATTTCACCATAGCGAATTAATATATGATCATATTGCATAGATAATCTACTCCATTGCTTCTTTAAATTGTTTGATTGCTTTACTTAATGCTTGAATGAACAACTTCATTTCTTCCATCGTATTATCATAGGATAGGCTTACGCGTAATGCAGTTGTTGTTCGTTCACGCCCATAACCGCAAGCAGCTAATACTTTACTCTCATCCTTCAGTTTAGATGAACAAGCGGATTTCGTCGAGATATAAATCTCCTGTTCCCCAAGCATATGAATAATTACTTCTGGTTTAATACCCGGTACAGACATATTAATAATATGAGCTGCAGCAAGTTCCGGAGTGTTTACTTCTACTCCATCCATCTCATTTAATTCGTCGTACAAGTAGTTTTTCATGTTTAATAAATGATGGTGTTCATTTTTTTCACGTTCTTTTATTATACGTAATGCTTTTACAAACGAAACAGAACCAGCGAGGTTTTCCGTTCCTGATCTTATGGAGTACTCTTGATTTCCCCCATGAAGGAGCGGGAACAGTTTGGTGCGATTGTTTATATAGAGCATACCAGTACCTTTCAAACCATGAATCTTATGACCAGAAAAGGTACATATATCAATTCCACTATTTTTTAACTTGAGCGGGACCTTGCCAATACTTTGAACAGCGTCCACATGGAAGAATAGCTTCGGGTATTTCTTTGCAATTTCACCTATTTTTTCTATAGGTTGGATTGAGCCTGTTTCATTATTGACATGCATAATACTTATTAAAATCGTATCGTTACGAATTGCTTTTTCCAATTCTGTTACAGATACAACTCCGTTTTCATCTACTGGTAAATAGGTAACTTCAAACCCTAATGTTTCCAAGCTTTGACATGTCTCATATATCGAAGGATGTTCAATAGAAGATGTGATAATATGCTTTCCTCTCCCTTGATGCTCGAGGGCAATCCCTTTTACCGCTGTGTTATTCCCTTCGGTTCCACCAGAAGTAAATACAACCTCATCCACACCGATTCCAATTATGTCTGCTGCTTGTTTTTTCGCAGTCAAAAGGAGTTTCTCCGCAGTTCCACCTAATTGATGTATCGACGAAGGATTAGCAAAGTACGTGCTGGATACTTGCTGAAAGCTTTCCAGCACGGATGGATGTGGTTTTGTTGTTGCGCTGTTGTCTAAATAAATCATTTCATTAAACTCCTCATTTATAGATAGTCAAAAACAAAAAGGGAAGGCTGACCTAAGAAACTGAATAACGTTTCTTAAAGACAGCCCTCATTCGCTTATGCGGAATACCTTTGTTATTAGCTATTAACAGCCGTTTGGTTTGCTTCGATTCGCTTCAAAGCACCTGGCTCTACTTCTTCAATAGCTTTTGCTGCATTTTCAAGTGATAATTCATATTCACACGCACGGAAAAGACGCTCCGCTTCTTTCAGTTTAGCAGCAAGTTCTGAATTCTTGCTTCGGTATCTGTTTGCATACTGAATAACCTGTTCTGTTAAATATGCCTGATCTAACATAATTTCTACTTGTTCTGCAGATTGCTCCAGGGAACTTTGCGCTTCTGTTAATGCTTGCTGTACAGCCGCCATGTCCAATGGCTGCTTCTCTAACGCTTCAATAACTTTACCGTTTTTAGCAACAGCCGTCTCTATACTTGACCAAATAAAGTTTGGTACACCGGGAATATTGCTTTTCTTTAACCGGCGATTCAGGTACGTAATTTGATTTCGCATCTCAGCAAGCTTTTCTCTAGCTTCCATCTCATCTTTGCGTAAATTATGGATGCTTTTCTTAAACTCTTTATGCTTCTCTTCTAGTTCTGTTATTTTCTTAAAGCCATCCTCTACCTGCTCACGTAACTCTGTATGCGTCTTTCCTTCTTCTTCCATGTTATCAGATAGCTTTTGTAATTGTTCACTTAACTTGGCAATTGTCTTACCAACTGATAAAAATCGTTCTAAATCATTATTTTCAACATAATAAGCTTTTTTTATTTCTTCCACTTCGATTTTCGTCGCGTCGAAAGTTGCTCCAAGCTCTTCGAGGGAATTTTCATATTCAGGAATATGTGCTTCGAGATAATTTTTCGCATGTGCTTCATTCTCCAAAAGCTCATACATTTCTTTAATTCTCTCTTCACTTTCCGAGATGAGTCCATCTGCTTCAGACATGTCACCAGCTTCCAGCTGCTCCAGTACGTCCGAAATTCTTTCCTGATATGTATAGATTTCTTTTTCTAAGGAAAGATGCTCGACTCGATAACCGTCTTCTTTCATTTCCTTAATCCCTGCAAGTAAATTGTCGAATTGAGAAGGAAGATCGTGTTTACATTTTTTGTAGATTGCTGGAAATTCATTCAGAATCTCTTCTAATTCAGTTAGTTCAACTTTTACATGTTGAACAATTTGGCTCGCTTCCATATAGTCACCAGCCTCAACCAATTCATGATAAGAAGCTAATTTGTCTTCCAGCTCATCCAGCTTATTATCAAACTGAAGTTCTGCTTTTCCATAGAGATAGCGACTTTGTGAAAGTTTCTTCCGTAACGCCTTCAACACTGGTGTTAAATCAGCAACTTCCTGCCTGCTTAATTCCTCGGTTTTAAGCCATTCATCCAACTCACCTAAAATACTTTCAATGCTTTTTTCTATTCCTTGAAGTGTCTCTTCCAATTTACTCAAGACCGCATTTGCCTTCTTGATAAGGAATCGATCAGCCGCTTCTTCCGCATCAAATAAATGTTCTTCTATGTTTGGAAGTTCTTTTGTAATGATGTATTCCCAACGCTCTTTCCATGATTCGAATTTCTCTTGCGTTTCTCCGGATAAATTAAGCTTCTTAATTTTACTCAGCTGGGATGCGACATTTCTCTCCATAATATCCATCTTCCAGCTCTCTAATTGATCCACCCTGTCATAAATTCGTTTCCGGTAAATAAGTCCAATGATAATTAATACGATGATTGCTAAAATCGCTCCGATGATGTACCCCATACTATGCCTCCCAACCAGTTTCAATAAGAGGTTTCCCTGTCAAAAGTTCTATTTCTATAAAAAAATCACTTATAAATGGTCTTATTTTTTTATTGGAATATTCATTTCGTAAATATAATACATATGATACCATGGAATGAGCATTTTTGGCTAAAAAAATACAAATTAATTGCAGATTCGCCACGTTTTTTCATTTTATCACAATATGATGAAAAAACTGGAGCGGTTCAGTTCTGTTTTTTCCACACTTCAGCGTGCTGTAATACCCTCATATCTAAAAGTGCGGGAACTAAAGCCATTGAATATGGAGGGTCCCAATGAATAAAGCTTCATTTTATAAATTGATTCCGTTTCGTGGAAGCTCCCTCAATTATAAAATCAAGCCAATTTTGCATTGTTTTAACATATTTCCTTACAAAAGCTTGATGTGAATACGCCCCGACAACTTGTTCCTTCCAATCGTTGTGTAAAATGTAAGGCGTTATTAAGAGTCCTTTCAATTGCATTAGCATATACTCACGTGTATCTCCTTTTACTCTACCATTTAACGCTTCAAAGAACGTTTGCTTAATATAAAAGTTTTCCTTTGCCAAATACGTAACAGCCATCTCTCGAACGAATACAGAATCTAAAGATAGCTCACGTTGAATGAAACATGTCAATTGATGATTAGTTTGTTTATACTGTATAATAGTAAAAATTAGTCCATTCAGCTTTTCTAATGGAGATAGATTAGCAGCATTTTCCAATGATTCTTCAACTGTTTTCAGGTATTCTTCATAATAATTCGTAACGGCATATTCCAAAAGACCTTGCTTGCTTTTGAAATAATAGCTGATCAATGACACGTTAACACTTGCTTTATCTGCTATATCACGTACGGAAGTTCCATGAAAACCTTTTTGGAAAAACAGGGAAGACGCTGCCTCAATTACTTTTTGTTTGGTTGGGTTCTTTTTCATTAATTCTCATCTCCTTACATCAGTAATACGACAAAGAACCTTGTCTTTCCTGCAATTTTCGCTCGACAAAAACTGTATGCATGTCGAAATTGCACAAAAGCAGAAGCGCCTGGTTAGCGACGTACGGACTGCGCCCCGTATTTTGGGGTGGTTCGGCTTGCCGAACATTCTTACGTAGGAGATAAAGGAAACATGCCCCTTTAGGGGTATGCCGACGTTAGGCGCAGCCTGGTTTTAGTCGGCCATCCTTTACCAAGAGTCGATGTTGACTTTCACCACAAGGGTATAAGTGCGACTAAGCCTCTGGCACAGCCAGTCGGCAAGTCTTCTTTATCGTACGGAGGTGAGGGAAGTCTCGCTAGTCGCTGGGCGCTGGAGCTGGACGTAAGAACTTGTATTTTTTAAATTTAGAAAGGGGGAATTTACTTTGTTTCAGGCTACAACTTATTCAGACGACAGAGTAAAAAGTTACGAACTATTAATTAAACAATTAGATGCTTTAACAGATGGTGAGAAGGATGAGGTTGCTATTTTATCCAATGCATCAGCACTATTAAATCAATTCTTAAAAGAGGTAAACTGGGTTGGTTTTTACGTTTGGAAGGATAATGAACTTGTACTCGGCCCATTCCAAGGACTCCCAGCTTGTATTCGCATCGGCTTCGGTAAAGGTGTCTGTGGTACTGCTGTAAAAGAAAAACAAACACAACGCATTGCCGATGTCCATCAATTCCCAGGGCATATCGCATGTGACAGTGCGAGCCAATCGGAAATTGTAGTACCAATCATAATCAATGATGAAGTATACGGTGTACTTGATATTGACAGCCCTATTAAGAATCGATTTGATGAAATCGATCAAACCTACTTAGAAAAATTTGTTACTACTTTAGAAAAGCATTTACAATAACCTTAGTATAACAAAACTAGCAGCGAATCCAAGCTGCTAGTTTTATTTTTACTAAAGGGATCGACTCAGTGCTGGGACAATTTATTGTACGGCTAATTGTGAACATCAGTCTTTATTACCTAAATATCAGCTTTTCTCTCTTGATGATCAGCCAATTTTGCTTGAATATCAGCTTTTTTACCAGAAACAGCATTCATAGCCTGATTTACTCCCTGCCTTCATTTATTTTGCAATTTCTCCTTGACTTTTATCTCTAATAATTATATACTATCCTTTGTGTAAAATAATTAAGTAGCCTAAGTGAACCGACGCTTGCACTCATTTTGTTCCTTCGCGGTGGCACTAGCCCCCCAAGGTGTATCGTGTAACTCTCTGCTGCTGGAGCGATGGTACATGAAAACAAAATGAACAACGACCCGGACACGCTCGTTTTATTTTATGCAAATAAAACATAAAGGAGATATGTCCTATGTCACGTTATACTGGATCTATCTGGAAAAAATCACGCCGTCTTGGCATTTCATTAACTGGTACTGGTAAGGAATTAGATAAACGCCCTTACGCACCTGGTCAACACGGACCAACTCAGCGCAAAAAAATGTCTGAATATGGCTTGCAAATGCAAGAGAAGCAAAAACTTCGCTTCATGTACGGGTTAAACGAACGTCAATTCCGCAACCTATTCAACAAA
Source organism: Oceanobacillus sp. FSL W7-1304 (assembly GCF_037969805.1). NCBI lineage: Bacteria > Bacillati > Bacillota > Bacilli > Caryophanales > Bacillaceae > Oceanobacillus > Oceanobacillus sp. FSL W7-1304. Next base: position 860,614 of record NZ_CP150211.1, read on the forward strand.
GCTGGTAAAATGAAAGGTATCCATGGTGAAAACTTCATGATCTTACTTGAATCTCGCCTAGATAACTTAGTTTTCCGTCTTGGTCTTGCTCGCACACGCAGACAAGCACGTCAGCTAGTTAACCACGGTCACGTGTTAGTTGATGGCAAGCGCGTAGATATTCCGTCATACTCTGTAAAAACAGGTCAAACAATCAGCTTACGTGAAAAATCACAAAAGCTTGATATCGTTAAAGAAGCAATTGAAGTGAACAGCTTCGTACCTGAATACACTACATTTGACGCTGAGAAAATGGAAGGAACTTACTCTCGTTTACCTGAGCGTTCTGAACTTCCAGCTGAAATCAACGAACAACTTATCGTTGAGTTCTACTCTCGTTAAGCCAAGCGCTTATATTCAATAGTATTTCAACCCCTAGAAACCTTGTTTTATCAAGTGTTCTAGGGGGTTTCTTTTTTTATAGTGTAGATTAATGTATTTAAAGTTGGTGATTTTTGGGCGTTTTTTTCCCTATATTTTGAGGAAAGTCGCCAATCAATAACATGAGACGATACATGTGAGCAATTTTAAAACGTTCACCTCTTTTTAAGGTGTCTTAAGTTATCCTATTTGAAAGATTCCTAATACTTCTGTGCTTTGATGTTGTAATACTGTATTTATCCAATCACCTAGTAAATATAATTCTGGAATATCTGAAACAAAAACAAATTCATATTCATACTTTCCCACTTTGTTGTATAGGATGTTTTCACCTTTAAAATGTTTAGCAATAACTTTACTTATGAATTCCATTGTTTCTTCACTATTCTCTACTCGAATTTTAAATTGGTATTTATATTTGCGGTTACTCTCACCTAATGTACTAAATTCCAGAAACTTGTTGTATAATTTTATCTTCTCCTCTTCCTCTTTTGATGTTTTTGTTTTTTCTCCTTGCACTACGTTTTCTTGTTTATCTTGTTCGTGTTGTTTTTCCTTACCACCACCATCGTTCATTTTTTTATCCAGAATTTGGACCAAATCTGTTATATCGGTCATCGATATTTTATCTACTTTTATACCTACATCTTTTATATGATTTATTACTTCATTTCTCATATCAGCTACAGATGTTAAGGTACGCTGGTTATCTTTACTTTGTTGCATGGACATTGATATAGCAACTATAGCTAAAGCTATAGACACGGAACTGGAAATTATATTAAAATTAATACTGTAATCACTTAGCCAAAAAGAAAAAGATAGTATTATAACTGCAACGAGAATACTTGTTAGCCATTTCCAATCTTTATTTGTCCACCCGGAATTCATATACACTCCCTCCTCAACTATTAAATTTCGACAAACAATCTTAGAATTACCAGTTTGCTTTTATTTCAACTATTCTTTGGTAACAATGTTTCTCTTTTCCTGCTGAATCCTTTAAAATTGAAGGCTATTCAGATGCTTATGCTATTTTTCTGCTATTATCCCTCATATCTTCAAGCAATCTTACCTAATGTAGTTAAGACAGTGCCTATTGAAATATTAATTATTAATGTTGCTAATCCTGGTATCCAGATTGAGATTAAATCATCTTTCACTATTACAAAATGAACTAAAATTTTAATGACAAACGAAAGTGTTCTATGTAACCATTTTTCATTTACAAATAAAAATGTCCTTGGGCTAAAACCAGAAAACAGGATCGTTCACCATCAGTAGAACGACCCTGTTTTAACAACCATCTATAGCTTAAACTGCCCTACCAACCCATTCAATTCCTCTGCTAACTTAGCTAATTCATCTGCACTTCCTGCAACTTCCTCCATTGAACTGCTTGTTTGTTGTGAAGATGCTGATGTTTGCTCAATACCTGCTGCTGATTCTTCAGATACAGCAGCGATTTCTTGAATGGCATGATTCATTTTCTGACTGTTTGATGCTATTTCAGAAACATTTGCAGTAATGTTATTTATATTGTCTATCATTTCACTTACCGATTTTTGAATTCCTGTAAATTTTTCTCCTGTTAATCGTATTTGCTGTGTTCCATGTTTAACTTCTTCGTATCCACTATTTAGTGAAGTCGTAACGATACTAAATTCATTTTGGATATTATCCACGATACCGGAAATATCTGTTACGGAATGCGCGACTTGTTCTGCAAGTTTTCGGACTTCATCTGCAACAACAGCAAAGCCCCTCCCATGTTCACCAGCTCTCGCCGCTTCAATAGCTGCATTCAAAGCTAATAAATTTGTTTGATCGGCAATATCCCGAATCACAACTACTAGCTTCGAAATTTCTTGAGATTGAACGTCTAAACCTTGTACTTTTTGTACTGCATCTTGCACAATGGTATCAATACTTTCCATTTGATTCATGGATGAGTCCATTAAAGTAGAACCTTCACTAGTCATCTGTATTACTTGGCTAGACTCCCCTTGTACTTGGTCTGCATTTTCATTTACTTCCTCTAGTTGCTTTGTATAGATTGCCATCATGCTAGATATTTCGCCTGACTGATTTGCTTGCGTTTCTGATCCGGATGCCAATTCCTCCATCGTAGTGGATATTTGCTCTGTTCCTGAACGTACTTCATTCGCTGATTGTGTAAGCTCCTCACTGTGGGCAGTTACAGTAGTAGATACATCATTGATCTTAACCATAATGTTTCGCATGCTTTCACTCATATCATTGGAAGCTGTCACAAGCTGACCAATCTCATCAGTAGTTTTCGCCTGAAGCGGCTCTTGATTCAGGTTACCATTAGCAACTAATTGCATGCGATTCATTACCATCCGTAAAGGTCTAGTAATGGATGCAGCTGTAGCGATGGCAACGATAATGCCTAAAACGATAACTAACGCGGAAATAACAATCCCTAGGATCATGATGAAATCTCCGTTTGCTTTTACCGTATCTCCTAATTCTTGTATAATGACTTCTCTTTCGCTCGCCAATTCATTAAAACCAGCAATTAATTCATTACCGAGTGGCTGTACGGAATTTTCCATGATTTCTGTTGCGCTTTCCTCATTCCCATTTTCGAATTCAGCAAAAACCTCATCCGTTAACGTTCCCCACTCTATTTTTTTATCGATTAATACTTGCAGCTCATCTGAATCACTTAACTCCAATGCACGATTCTCTAAAGCAATGCTTGCTTCAATTCCATTTTGAAAATCATCCTTATATTGTTGGCTATCAAATAATAAATACCCACGAATCAAACTCTCACGCTCGACCATATCATATGCTAGCCCTTCGTCTACAATTAACAGCTCAAGCTCCGTATCGATTATCCCTTCTAAATCACTGTTTATTTCATTAATCGAATAAATGGTAAAGCCACTTAAAAGGATAGTTAATACAATAACAACAGAAAAGCAAAATAATATTTTAGCTCGTAAGGTTTTAAAACTAAATAGGTTTGAAAACTTCTTCATGCTGTGATACCCCATTCTATATAATAGTAGTCTACTATATTTCTTCTATTGACTCCTTTTCCGAAATCAACTTGATAAATATATAGCTCTTTCTATTCTATATCGTATTACTTCAAAAATAGTTTAAGTAGTTATCCTAATTTTACAGAGAATTAACCATTCTAATTATTATGATAACTGTTTATTTCCTTATAATAATAGACCTCAAATCCTTGTCTCTCAAGAATTTGAGGTCTATTTATAACGAGGTTCATGTTTTTTCCATACATTGACTCACATTAATCATTTAACCCATTTTCTATATATTGTTTCAACGCATCCAAATCTTTCGCACAAGCTTTTTTAAACGTACCACCCATCATTTTACCGAAGAATTTCGCCATGCCAGTTAGTTCATTAATTTCTCCAGATAACGTAACATCCGTATCCATATCGTTTTCCGAAAAGAGATTGTACGTGTAAATAAACTCTCCCTTCCCTGTTGTTCCTTTTGTTCCATCACAGCGAAGAACGATTTTCTCTGGATGTACTAGCTGAACAACTTCAAAGTGCTCTGTCGCTTTTTGTCCGAATATTTTTCTTGTTTCCAGCCACTGACTCCCCTCTTGAACTGGGCCCTCATCTAATCGCTCAATTCCTCCAAAGCCCTGCATCCACTCTTTTGCATCATCTAGATCGATCAGGCTTTCATAAACTTTTTCTTGTGATGCATGAATGGTTCGATGCACTTGAAATCGAATACTCAAATGAACTTCCTCCCTCGAATCGTTTCATAAACTAATTCATTTCTATTAATTCAAATTCTTCCTTCAAAATCGAATACAGCTTTAAGTCTTCATGTTTTCCCTTTACTAGCATCCCTTTACGGACAATCCCTTCAAACGTCATTCCGAGCTTTTCCATTACGCGCTCGGAACCGATATTTGCGACAAAGCACCTTGCTTGAATTCGGATTAAATCCATATTGGAAAATCCAAATGCTATGACTGACTTAGCCGCTTCTGTCGTTAAACCACATCCCCAGTAGTCTTGGTGGATACAATATGCAATTTCTGCACTTTGATGAGTTGGGTTCCATGATGCAAGGTCAACCGTTCCTATAATCTTTCCTGTCTTTTTATATTCCATCCCCCATGGTGCTAAACTTTTCTTTTTATAATTGTTTAAGATGAATTCGACGAACGCTTCTGTATCTGCTAGCGATTGATGCGGGTTCCACGTAACAAATCTTGTTACCTCTGGATCTGAACAGTATGCATACATATCTGGTACATCTGGTTTCGTTATTTTTCTAAGTATGAGACGTTCTGTTTCAATTTTTGGCAAATCACTATAAGTGTCTTCTTTAATCATCGAAACCCTCCATTCGTTCTACTCATTATAAAGGATTTTTTCGAATATTAAAGCAGCTAAATTAAATAAGGCACGAATGTCATTACATCCGTGCCAAGTATTCGTTCTCTTTAAAATTGCACAAGAAAATATTTCTTCTTTCCACGGCGAATGATTGTAAACTGGTCTTCAATACGATCATCCGCTGTTACCACATAATTAACATCTTGTTGTCTTTCCCCATTAATAGATACAGCCCCATTGCCAATATCCTCTCTTGCTTGTCGTTTCGATGAAGAAATGGAAGCTTGCACTAATAGGTCCACCAAGTTAATATCCTCTTTTTCCGCTTCGTATGTTGGTACATCCTTAAAGCCTTGCTCAATATCACTTGCGGATAACTCCTTCAAGTCACCGCTAAATAATGCTGCTGATATCTTAATGGCCTGATTCAGCGCTGCTTCGCCATGAATCGATCTTGTCATTTCTTCCGCAAGACGTTTTTGAGCAACACGATTTTCCGGATGCTGTTCTACTTCTTGCTCAAGGACTGCAATTTCTTCCTCAGGTAAAAATGTGAAATAACGTAAGAATTTAGCAACATCACGATCATCTGTATTAATCCAGAACTGGTAAAATTCATATGGTGTCGTTTTTTCTGGGTCTAACCATACCGCGTTTCCAGCTGTTTTGCCGAATTTTGTACCATCTGCTTTTGTAATGAGTGGTACTGTTAGTCCGAATACTTTTATTTGTTCGTCTTCATCTTCTCTGGAACGGCGGATAAGTTCCATCCCTGCAGTGATATTTCCCCATTGGTCACTACCGCCAATTTGTAAAGTACAATTTTCCTGTTCGTACAATTTAAGGTAGTCAAGCGACTGCAAAATCATATAGCTGAATTCGGTAAATGTAATTCCTTGTTCAATTCGGGCAGAAACAGATTCCTTTGCAAGCATGTAGTTGATTCCAAAATGTTTTCCTGCATCCCGCAGAAAATCAATAATTGTCATATTGCCAAGCCAGTCATGGTTATTTCTTGACTGTACCGGATTATCACCTTGATCAGTATCAACTAGTTTACTAATTTGCTCTCTGATTTTCTCTGTAAACCCGTGGACAACCTCGCTCGTGTTCAAGGAACGTTCACTGGACCTTCCGCTTGGATCGCCAATCATTCCTGTTCCTCCACCTACAAGCGCAATCGGCTTATGTCCAGCTTGTTGGAATCTTTTTAACATGGTTAATGGCACTAAATGGCCAATATGCAGACTATCGGCTGTTGGGTCAAAGCCACAGTATAATGTAATTTGGTTTTCTTTCAAATGCTTTTCTAGCCCTTCTCGGTCCGTTACTTGATGGACCAGCCCTCGGTTTTCAAGATCTTGTAAAATGTCCATTCTCCACACTCCATTACTTTTTTATTAAAAAACCTGGCATTTGCAATCCTTTTAGCAAATACCTTAGTTCACTTATGCAGATAAGGCAGTTTCACACTTTCTTATCTGCAAACCAAAAAACTCGCCCCTAAAAAAAGGGACGAGCTGAACACGCGGTACCACCCTTGTTGCTAAAAAAATAGCCACTTGGGATTGTTAACGATGTCTCCACCGTTCTTTCCGTAAAGGAAGTTCAACAGTCGGTAAAAATGGCACTTCGAATTTCTTCGTTGGCCCTTTTTATCCTAGTTTAAAACATACACTACTCCTACCGAAAGAAATGCTCCAGATTGTAATTCACTTGCAAATGTATACTGGCTTGCACCTTCCGCCAGCTCTCTTTAATAGGGATTTGCTAAGCTACTGCGATCTTTCATCACATCATATCAAAAGATGCTCAACAAGCAGCTAAATAGAATTGAGAAATTCCTCTTTATCCTTGTTCTTGAACATGCAATATGTATTATATACATTCATAACACATCTGTAATGCAATTGCAATATTTAATTTCTAAATACGATACAACAAAAAACACTCATATGCTATAATATATATGAAATTTAGGGGGTTCACAAATGGAATTTAAAGAAAAAATGCTCGAATATAAGAAGAAGCTGTCGACCCTATGGAAAACAGGGAAAATCCAGCGTTCATCACGCGTTACCTACGATGTGGTGTGGAATGTTATTTTATTCGTTCTTGTTATAGGTTTTATTGGATTTATTTTTGCAGGAGCTGTTGGAGCGGGCTATTTCGCATCGCTTGTAAAGGATGAACCAATTCGTAGCTATGAGACGATGGCTCAGGATATTTATGATTACTCAGAAACATCGAAACTATACTTTGCTGATGATGTTTACTTTGGTGATATAAACTCCGATATACATCGTGAAGAAACAACATTAGAGAATATTTCACCAATTTTAACGCAGGCCGTTATTGCTACAGAAGATGAATATTTTAATGAGCATAAAGGAATTGTACCAAAGGCAATTCTTCGTGCAATGGTTCAGGAAGTTACCAATTCTTCTATCCAAACTGGTGGGAGTACATTAACACAGCAATTGATTAAAAACCAAATTCTTACTGATGAGGTTTCTTTTGAAAGAAAAGCAGTTGAAATGTTGCTCGCGCTGCGCTTAGAAAGATTTTTTGAAAAAGAGGAGATTCTGGAAGCCTACTTAAACATTGTGCCGTATGGCAGGGATGCTTCAGGCAGAAATATTGCTGGTGTTCAAACAGCTTCAAAGGGGATTTTTGGTATTGATGCTGATGAAGTTAATCTTCCTCAGGCCGCATATCTCGCTGGACTACCCCAAAGCCCTTCATCCTACACACCGTTTGTCAATAGTGGTGGTCTAAAGGATGAAGCAGGTATCCAACCAGGAATAAACCGAATGAAAACAGTACTTAATCGCATGTATGATATGGAGTACATTACAAAGGAAGAATACGAAGAAGCATTAGAATATGATATTGTCGCAGATTTCTCTGAAAAAAGTCCATCTCCAAGGGAAACATATCCAGTATTAACCTTTGAAATTGAGGAAAGAGCGACCAAGCTCATTAAAAAAATTCTCGCTGAAGAAGATGGGTATACATCAGGGGATCTTAATAAAAATGAAGCTTTAAACAAGGAATATGAAGAGCTTGCATCACGTGCGCTAAGAAATAACGGTTATGAAATTCATTCCACAATTGACAAAGAAATTTACGATGCTTTCCAGGAAATCGGTAAAAATTATGAGCACTATGGGCGCGATCATACGTTTACAGTAACGGATGATGAAACGGGTGAAACAACGAGCTGGACAGAGGAAGTACAGGCTGCCGGAATGATGATTGAAAACAATTCAGGCAGAATTATTAGCTTCTTTGGTAATCGTGCTCCAAGCTTAGATAATCATTATAACTATGCTACTCATGCAGTCCGTTCGAACGGAAGTACGATCAAGCCTATACTGGATTATGCACCAGCACTTGAAAAAGGTGCCGTCCAACCTGGAACTCCGATAGCAGATTACCCAAGAACATTCCCAAACCCTGGAGGCGCACCGTATGAAGTAAGCAACTATGGTAACGCCAGCTATGGAATGGTTTCTGCACGGAGAGCATTAGCTGGTTCTTACAACATCCCAGCAGTGGATACGTATATGAAAATAATTCAGGACAATCCTGCTAAAGAATATTTAGAGAAAATGGGGATCACTACATTAACATCCGGTGATTACGTCCAACCTTCCCTTTCCTTAGGAGGAATGGATCGAGGTGTAACCGTAGAAGAAAATATCAATGCATTTAGTACACTTGGTAATAACGGTAATTTTTCGGACGGTTATATGATCGAAAAAATCGTATCAAAAGATGGAGATATCCTATATGAACATAAATCCGATCCGGTAGAAGTGTTTACGCCTCAAACAAGTTATTTAACACTTGATATGATGCGCGATGTCATTACATCAGGTACCGGGGCATACCTAAACTCACAATTAAAACATGGTGGAGTTGATTGGGCAGGTAAAACCGGAACATCGAACGATTATAAGGATGCCTGGTTTGTTGCCATCAACCCTAACGTTACCTTTGGTACTTGGATTGGGTATAAGACTCCAGCATCCGTTTATGATCCAAGCTATCCACTTAACTATAGCCAGCGTAATATGAAGCTTTGGTCCGAATTTATTAATGCAGCATCAGATATCAAACCAGAGCTTGTTGCACCGAAGGATAAATTCGAACGTCCTGGTGGAATCGTCGAGCGTAGCTACTGTTCTATTTCCGGAATGCTTCCATCGGAATTATGTGAAAAAGCTGGATTAGTAAAAACTGATTTATTTAATGAAAAATTCGTACCTACCGAAAAGGATGATAGTCTTATTTCTGGAAACCAAGTGCTTGTCGATGGAAAATCAGTAAAAGCTGGTTCCAATACACCTAGTGAATTTACGAATGGCAATGGAGTTACCTTTAATCCTGAATGGTTAAAACGAAATGGATTTGATAAACTCAGTGATCTTTCTGTCCTGTACCCTAGAGGTGAGGATGGAGAGAAGTGGAGGAAAATTGGCATTCCTAGTGGGTCTGCGGGGAGCTCGATCGAAGATGATGGCAAAGCACCTGGGGCACCAACATCAGTTAAAAAGTCAGGTAATAAGCTAACTTGGAGTAAGCCTGATAATAACGATATTGTTGGTTACCGTATTTATCGCGCAAACTCATCCGGCGGAGATTTTAAACTGGTCGGCAACTCCAGTCAAACCGAATATAATATTGGCGATGAAAATGCTGTATATACGATAAAAGCAATCGACTACTCTGGAAATGAATCCAAAGCATCGTCTGAATTTACGGTTGGTGACAAACCAAAGGATGATAATACATCCAATAAGGATAAAGACGATGATAACAAGGATGAAAAAGCAACGGATAATAAAGATAAAAAAAATGACAGCAATAATAAAAACAAATCAGATGATGATTAATGGATGATATATTTTTGAGGGAGCTTTTTAGCTCTCTCTTTTTTTATCACTCCACCTCCCCTACTATGCCTCTAAATGCCAGCCTATTCTTTTCGATAAACTTTCACAAAATACTAAAAATAGTAATTGAAATGCTGTATAATAGATGTATGAAAGCGGATTAAATACAGGTGGTGAACAAATGGAGCATGTAAAGACTTTTCACAGTATTTCTTACGAGACCGCTCAAGGAACCATCATTATTGAAGGACCATTATCTGCAACCGAGTTAAGCCAGTACTATTTCCATGAACAACTGACCGCTTTCCGGCCTGCAGCAAAACAATTCGAAGCCCTCCTTGAGATAGCTGAATTTCCAGAGGGAAGAATTATAGTTGCCAGAACAACAGATACAATTGTCGGCTATGTCACATACTTACATCCCGATCCCCTTGAAAGATGGTCAACGTTTAATATGGAAGATTTGATAGAATTAGGTGCAATTGAAATGATTCCTGCGTATCGCGGGGAGAGGGTTGCCTCAAACCTTTTAAAGGTTTCCATGATGGACGAGTATATGGAAAACTATATCATTATCTCTACTGAATATTATTGGCACTGGGATTTAGAAGGAACGAAATTAAGCATTTGGAATTACCGCAAAATCATGGAGAAAATGATGGCTGCAGGCGGATTGCTTCCTGCACCGACAGACGATCCTGAAATAATTTCTCACCCAGCAAACTGTTTAATGGTTCGAATCGGGAAAAATGTTCACGAGGAGTCCATTCAACAATTCGATAAACTTCGCTTTTTAGCACGAAATAAATATCGGGACATGAGAGAAGGTTTATAATATGCATGTTGAAGAGGTTATGAAAAAGGAAGTCGTAACACTCAAGCCTGGAGCAACAATTTCAAACGCATTAGAGCTACTGGAAAAGCATCGCATCCGTCATATTACCATCGTGGATGATGCTAACCAGGTGATTGGAATTGTTTCCGACCGCGATGTACGTGATGCTAGTCCATCAACATTTATTAAAGATGCAGATAACAGTGAATTGCAAAATGAAATCCAAACAATTATGAGTCATCCCGTGATTACGATTCATCCAATGGATTTTGTCGAAGAAATTGCTTCGATTTTTTATGATAAAGAAATTGCTTGTCTTCCAGTTGTCCGTAATAATCGTTTAGTTGGGGTTGTTACAGAAAAAGACATGCTTTATACATTGATCCAATTAACAGGCACCCATGTTCAAAGTTCCTTAATTGAAGTAAAGGTTCCTGACAGACCTGGAATTCTGCCTGAAGTTACAGCTATTTTCGGAAAAAGAAAAACGAATATTGCCTCGGTCTTAGTTTATCCGTATAAAAGTGATTTAGATTATAAAGTTCTCGTATTCCGTATCCAGACAATGAATCCAATGCCTATTATCCAAGACTTGCGCAATGCTGGCTATGAATTGCTGTGGCCAAACGATGGGCTTGGGCTGACATAATGCGAAACAATTCGGCCTTTGTCTTTTCCAATGATTATCTTACCTATCATTTTCATAAAGATCACCCCTTTAACCACAAAAGGGTGCAATTAGCGAAGGAATTATTGGAATTGAGTGGTGCTTTAACAAATCAGGATATTATTCCTGCAAGGATGGCAACGGATGAAGAGCTTGCACTATTTCATGATTATGATTATATCGATGCGGTGAAACGAGCTGGGCGAGGCGGGTTAAACGAAAAAGCAGGACAGGAGTATGGTTTAGGAACGGAAGACACACCGATTTTTAAAAATATGCATGAGGCAAGTAGCTTTTTAGTTGGCGGTACATTAACCGCTGTTGATGAAGTAATTAGCGGCAACAAAGATCATGTGCTTAATCTTGGAGGTGGGTTACATCATGGTTTTGAGCGAAAGGCTTCTGGATTTTGCATTTACAACGATAGTGCAGTTGCAATCAAATATATTCGTGAAAAATACAAATTAAGAGTGTTATATATTGATACCGATGCCCACCATGGTGATGGCGTACAATGGGCGTTCTATGATGATCCAAATGTATGTACCTTCTCGATTCATGAAACAGGAAGATACCTTTTCCCTGGAACAGGAAATGTGAATGAGCGTGGTATTAAGGAAGGGCATGGGTATTCCTTTAACCTTCCAATTGATGCCTTTACACAGGATGAATCCTTTCTGCATGTCTATGAAACTGCAGTAAGAGAAATTGCAGCATTTTTCAAGCCGGATGTCATTGTGACCCAGAATGGGGCTGATGCGCATTGTTTTGATCCTTTAACACACCTTTGTGGCACAATGGCAATTTATGATCGAATACCGTTCGTGGCACATGAATTGGCACACGAGTACTGTAATGGAAAATGGATTGCAATTGGTGGTGGAGGGTATGATATGTGGCGTGTTGTTCCGCGTGCCTGGGCACAAATATGGAATGTGATGAAGCATGGCAAACCAGCAGCAGGAGCTATTCCAGTTCAATGGATAGAGAAGTGGCAAAACGAATCTCCTGTCAGGCTACCAGCCAACTGGCATGATAGTGAAGAAGCTATTCCAGAGATTCCTAGAAAGGCTGAGATCTCAGAGAAAAATGAACAATTATTAAAAAGTCTATTAAAGTATACGAAACCAATTCGGTAGACATCGAAAATTAGATTCCTATAAGTAAGGCAAGAAGCTGTCCATTCTGGACAGCTTCTTGCCTCGTGAATCGATATTAGATTCTGATCTTCATATCCTTACGCTTCATTTATACGCTCTCCAACGAAGCTTTCGTTATGCCCAACATCTTTTCTTTCTTTTGCTTCATTTGAAAGAAAGGCACTAAGCTTCTCTTCTAAAATTCGCGGATTTTGTCCCGATTGAACACCAATAATACCTTCAATAATAATTTGCTTTGTAAAAACCTCTTCCTCTGTCTTTGCTTCAAGCTTGCTAGCCATAGGATGGAAAAACAGATTAGCCAGTACAGTTCCATAAAGGGTCGTAAGGAGCGCTACTGCCATACTCGGACCTAACGTTCCAGGATCCTCTAACGTATTCAGCATGAGAACAAGACCGATTAATGTTCCAATCATTCCCCATGCAGGTGCATAATCTCCTGCCTTTTCAAAAAGTACTCTCCCTTTGTAATGTCGGTCTTCCAAAGCTGTAATTTCAGCATTCATAATATCAGTAATAACCTCTGGATCAATACCATCTACCGCAAGCAGTATACCCTTTTTAATAAATGGGTCTTCAACTTCCTCGAGCTCATTTTCCAATGCGAGAATGCCTTCCCTTCTCGCCCGCTCTGAAAGACGCACGAATAGTTTAATTAGTTCAGGAAGCTGCATATCATTTTTATGAAATGCCTCCTTCATGATCTTACCTGTTAATTTAATTTGGTCCATTTTGAATGTGACCAGCATGGAAGCAACTAAGCCTCCGAGTACAATAAATACGGAAGGTATGTCAGCAAACGATGCAACCCCCTCCGTACCACTATTCGTCATAATTGCTAACATAAGCATAATAAAACCTAGAGTAATACCAATTGGAGTTAGGAAATCGCGTTTTCTCATATTCATTTAGCTCCCTATGTTACTTTACTAAAACAAGAAGAGTTCAAAAGGTTACCTATTTCCGCAGCATAAGCTCTTCAAATTGGTTGGTAACATTTTGAACATCTATCTAATTTACTATTTATATCGGTATTATTTTTCTAATGTTGAGTTTCTTAATTCAAGTCGATGTGGTAATACAACATTATTATCTTCTACTTCTTCTTTATTCATATATTTTGTAAGCAGACGCATTGCTACTGCACCAATATCATAGGTTGGTTGTACAACTGTAGTCAATGTAGGTCGCACCATTGTTGCAAGTCTTGTGTTATCAAAGCCAAATACTTCGAGATCATTTGGTACATCTAATCCCCTGTCCTGTGCTCCATGAATAACACCTAGTGCAAGCTCATCATAAGTTACAAATATAGCAGTCGGTTTTTCATCCAAGTTTGCGAAATATTCTACTGCATCTAATCCCGTTTGATAAGCATAAACGCCTCTGTAAATGAATTCTTCATTAATTTCAATAGAAGCTTCCTTGAGCGCACGAACGTATCCATTATATTTTAATGTATTAACACCAAAATCTAAATTACTTGCAACTAATGCAGGGTGTTTGTGTCCTTTATCGATCAAATGTTTAGTCGCTTCATATGCCGCGAGTTCATAATCGATATTTACTGAAGGAATCTGATCTGCGGGATCATACGTAGCTGCAAGTACAACTGGTACAGAAGACGTTTTGAATTGTTGGATATGATCCTCGTCGATGCTGCCTCCCATAAATAAAATTCCGTCCACTTGTTTTTCTAGCATCGTATTGATGAGTTGCAGTTCTTTATCTTTGTTCTGATCCGAACTACTCAAAATAATATTATATTTATACATCGTTGCAATGTCTTCAATTCCTCGGGCAAGTTCGGAAAAGAAGATATTCGATATATCTGGAATAATCGCTCCTACAGTAGTTGTTTTTTTACTTGCCAATCCTCTAGCCACTGCATTTGGACGATAGCCTAATCGTTCAATCGTTGCTAATACTTTTTTACGTGTTGTTGGTTTTACATTCGGATTTCCGTTAACAACACGAGACACTGTAGCCATTGAAACATTCGCCTCACGAGCTACATCATATATCGTTATGTTCATCTAAAGTCTACCTCCTAATATTACAAATCGACTTCTATTCTTTATATAATACTCTAGGATGAAAAAAATTACAAAAAAAATCTTAAAAACCAAGAAATTGTCCTAAAATGTACACAAATGCGAGTTCATCCACTATTAGTTTTAACAAAAAACAATACTAGCATACTTCTATTACTTACTGAAGTGAAAGTTATGAAAATGAATTTCCAAAAATGCTATACGATCATACGGCTTCATAAGCATATCATTATATAAGCGTCAGTGATAGTCGACAATGTTAATGGCACTCATTATTATAACGAAAGGAGGATTTTCATTACCTCCTCCCAAAAAAAAGAAAGGCTGCATAATTGCAGCCTTTCTTCTACTATTATCTATTTCAATCGATTTTCGATACCTTTAAGCTCTTCAAAGAATATATCGAATGTTGGAATGTCCATTTGCTGTGCAGAGTCGGATAACGCCACCGCAGGATCTGGATGTACTTCAGCCATAACACCATCAGCTCCAATTGCAAGTGCTGCCTTTGCAGTCGGTAGTAGTAAGTCACGTCTTCCTGTCGAATGTGTAACATCAACCATTACCGGAAGATGTGTTTCTTGTTTCAAAATTGGAACTGCTGAAATATCTAATGTGTTACGTGTTGCTTTTTCGTATGTTCGGATACCACGTTCACATAAAATAATATTCCCATTACCACGGGAAATAATGTACTCTGCTGCATTGATGAATTCAGAAATCGTTGCCGATAAACCACGTTTTAATAGTACTGGTTTATTTGTATCCCCTGCGGCCTTCAATAATTCAAAGTTTTGCATGTTTCTTGCACCAATTTGAATCACATCAATGTAATCAACAGCTTCTTCAATATGTGCTGGGTTTACAATCTCACTAATTACCGCTAAATCATATTCATCAGCAACTCGTTTTAAAATTTGGAGTCCTTCTACGCCAAGTCCTTGGAAATCGTAAGGTGAAGTTCTAGGCTTAAATGCTCCCCCACGCAGTAATTTAAGTCCTTTACTTTTTACAGATTCCGCAACTGCAGCCACCTGCTCATAGCTTTCAACTGCACACGGTCCAAAAACATAGCTAGTGTTACCATTTCCTACTTTAGCACCTTTAATGTCAATCACTGTATTTTCAGGTTTCTTTTTTCGAGAAACGAGTAATGCTTTACTATGATCATCTTCCTGCAATTCCAAACTCGCTTTAAAAATTTCTTTAAAAATATGCTCCAGTGTTGAATTTTGAAAAGGACCATTATTGTTATCCTTAATTTTATCCAACATTTCTCTTTCACGTACTGGATCAAATCGTTTGATACTTTGCTTTGTTTTCAACTGACCGATTTGCTGAACAATCTCTGCACGACGGTTTATTAATTCCAAAATTTCTAAATTCACATCATCCATCTGAACTCTAAGCTGTTCCATTTCATTACTCATTTCCAGTCCCCCTGAAGTCATTTTTTAATAATTAGAGACAATTATAGCTAAAATTCTTTTATTTGTCACCAATAAGTTTATAATATAATAGATATCTTTTTACTATTCTCTTTTTTGAGACCCGTTTTGGAGAGACTGAGATCAGGCACTAAGAAGCACAACTGCCTGGCATGACACCGGACGGATAAGATTGTAAAAAACTATCATACTATTAAAAGGAAGGAGTTTAAGCGATGGGAGAACCTATTTTTGCCCTCGATATTGGCACTCGTTCCGTTACTGGCATTATATTGGAGAGTCTCGATAACAAATTCAAAGTTATTGATTATTATATGAAAGAACATACAGAACGCTCAATGCGTGATGGACAAATACATAATGTAGTAGCGGTTGCTCAAGTCATTCAAGAGGTCAAAGAAAAACTTGAAGAAAGAGCAGGTAGCCCGTTTACCAAAACCTGTGTTGCCGCAGCCGGAAGATCATTAAAAACAGTGGAAGCAAGTGCTTCCATTTCATTGCATCATCACCCAATTACAGATTTAGATGTTATCAAGCATTTAGAGCTCACTGCTGTTCAACACGCACAGCAAACGCTAGCGAAAAAAGATAAAAATAATGATTACAATAACTATTACTGTGTTGGGTATTCTGTTCTAAATTATAAGTTAGATCAAGAACAAATCGGCTCGCTCATTGACCAGAGCGGTGAAGAAGCTGCAGTTGAAATAATTGCTACGTTTCTTCCTAAAATAGTTGTCGAATCATTGCTAGCAGCCCTTCGACGTGCAGATCTGGATATGGAGGCTCTAACACTAGAGCCAATAGCAGCGATCCATGTGTTAATACCCGAGTCGATGCGCAGACTGAATGTAGCGCTTGTTGATATTGGTGCAGGAACGAGTGATATCGCAATCACAGATAGAGGTACTGTTGTAGCCTATGGAATGGTTCCTATAGCAGGTGATGAAGTAACCGAAGCGATAAGTGATCATTATCTACTTGATTTTCCTAAGGCGGAGGATACGAAACGAGCAATCGTGAATAACGGGGAATATACGGTTGCAGATATATTAGGTTTTGAATCTGTCATCACCTATGAGACACTTGCCAAAGATATTGCATCATCTGTCGAGCGTCTTGCAGAAGCAATAGCTACTGAAATTCTCCAGTTAAATGCAAAGGTTCCGCGCGCAATAATGCTTGTTGGTGGTGGTAGCTTAACACCAAATTTAACGACTACCCTTGCAGATAAACTGGATCTTCCGCATAATCGCGTTGCTATTCGTGGAAGCGACGCAATCCAAAATTTACGTCATGAAGGTGTCCCAACGGGTCCTGACTTTGTTACGCCAATTGGTATTGCAATTGCCGCCAGACAAAATCCTGTGCATTATGTGAGTGTAACAGTGAACAAGCAAGTCATTCGACTATTTGAGATGAAGCAACTTACTATTGGCGATTGCTTGATTCAAGCTGGGATCAAATTGAATAAGCTTTATGGAAAACCAGGGTTAGCCTCTATTGTTACTGTAAATGGTAAAGAAATAACACTACCTGGCAGCTTTGGCAAAGCACCGCAAATCTATTTAAACAATAACGCCGCCCACGTTGATGACTTAATTATAGATGGGGATGATATTGAATTTGTTGCTGGTGCCGATGGAAAGCCAGTACAGACGACCTTAAAGGAACTTATTGGTGAAGCGCCATCTATGACTATCTTCTATAACAAAAAGCCTTATAAGCTGCAAACAGATTTTTATGTAAATGGCAGTATTAAAAACTCAAATTATAGTATAAAAGATGGCGACAAAGTCACCTGGAAACAAACAAGAACAATCCGTGCATTTTTACAAGAGCGAAATTTGGTTCCGAGTATCACTACAAAACCATTTACAATACGACTCAATAACCATTCTATCACGCTAACTACTGGGACAACTAGAATTTTGGTCAACAATGAAGAATCAGCGTTAGATGACACCTTAAAACAAAATGATCGAATAGAAGTCATACTAGCAAAGCAACCGACCGTCCATGATCTGTTACAGCAGCTTGATAAAAAAGCTTTAAATAAGGTCACTGTCACGTTTAATGATGAAAAGGTTATATTGACACAACCTCTTGTTAGAATCAAGCGAGATGAGGATTTATTAAGTATAGAGGACCCTATTCAGCCACACGATGTACTTACGCTGAAAGAAAGAAAAATAGAGCCATTCATTTTTCAGGATGTTTTTCGTTATGTACACATCGATTTAACCAAGGCAAACGGAAAGTTTAAATTGTTGAAGAATAATCTCCCCACCTCGTTTGATGAGAAAATTATCACTGGAGATAAGCTAGAGATTCGCTGGGAAGACTAAATAAAAAAGGTTTTAAAAAGGCTGTCACTTTTTTGTGACAGCCTTTTTATCTTATTTTGTTGCTGCTTTTGCAGTTTTTTTAACCTCTTCTTTTTTGCTCGATGCATCTGCCTTTACTTCTTCTGCCTTCTGCTCGGCATCTGCTTTTACTTCCTCAGCCTTTTCTGCAGCATCTTTTTTCACTTCATTCGCTTTTTGAGAAGCATTTTCTTTTAATTCTTGTGATTTTTGAGCAACATTCTCTCTTAATTCCTGAGACTTTTGTGCAACATTTTTAGTAAGTTGTGATGTCGTATCAACAGCTTTCTTAGTCAGGTCAGCACTTGTAGCGAATGCTTTATCTTTCAATTCCATCCCTTTTTCTTGGGCTGCATCCTTGAATCCGCTGGCACGATCCTTAACTTGTGTTGCACCTTGGTTAATATCACTTCTTAACTCTCTTCCTGATTTTGGGGCAAACAGCAATGCTGTTGATCCACCAATAATTGCCCCTACTAATGATCCGATAATAAAATCTTTCGTATTAATATTGTTTTCTGGCATCCTTATTCCTCCTAGAGTTAATTATTTTCTTTTTCTTTTATTCCAATATTCCAATATGGAAGCTCCCCATTTCACTGCTTGTGCAGCCTTTTCCTGATCTTCTTTAGAATATCGGGAAACTGTATTGGAAAGTTGTCGCAATGTTTGGTTGAAATCTTTGACTGTATCACCAATACCACTAGCACCTTCAAATAGACCATCTAACTTTGCAGATTTATGATTGATATCGTCAGCTAAACGATTAGTTTTATTCAAAAGCTGCGTTGTTTCCGTTGTAACACCTTGTATTTGTTTTTCTAGTCCTTGCATTGTATTTGATACGTTGTTTAGCGTTTCTTTTGTTGCTTTTAATGTGATAACTACATATACTACCAGCACGATAAATGCGATAACTGCAAGAAGTGCGGCAATATATAATATAACTTCCATTTCTAAAATCAGCTCCTTTTTCGTGTAGTATTGCTATTGTATTGGTTCTAATAAGAGCATTTCTTTATTAATACAATCATACACTTTTTAAAATAATACCCCAAATTATGAAGGGTAAACCTATGTATGAGCGAAGAAACGCGCTGAATAAGTACAATAAAGCACAAAACCTTCTATTCCATAGCGGCTTGCCACTTCATTCCTTTGCCCTTATAGTATAACCCTTTCCTTTAACAATTTCGACAAATATGATAGAATTCCTGCCTACTCATATGAAAAATATATCTTACTTGTATAGCTTATTTTCCCATATAATTTATTCCGTAAACATAAACAGCAAATTTCTATTATTTTATCTCAACCGTATAAACGTGGTCTAATTAAAATACTTTGATTTTATTACAAGTAAAAAATAAACCACCAATTACTAGAATTGATGGTTTACGGCATTAGTTTTTTATTGAGTTTTTTAGCGTCTCTTCATACGCCTTTTGGAATTTTTGAATATCTCCAGCACCCATGAAAATTAGAACACTGTCTTTAAACTGCTGTAACACTTCTGTTTGATTTAATTCGAGGATTTCACTTCCTGAAATTAATTGCTGTAAGTCATTAATTGACAGCTGACCCGATTCTTCTCGAGCAGAGCCGAAGATATCACATAAATAAACGTGATCTGCTTCATTTAGGCTATCAGCAAACTCTTGCAGGAATGTTTTTGTTCTTGTAAATGTATGTGGTTGAAAAACAGCTGCAATTTGCTTATTCGGGTATTTCTTTCTCGCAGACTCAATTGTAGCCGTAATTTCCCTTGGATGATGTGCGTAATCATCAATAATTACTTGACCAGCAATTTCTTTTTCACTAAAGCGGCGCTTAACCCCTTTAAATGTAGATAGATTTTTAATATCTGCTGCTTGAATACCTTCATAATGGCAAATCGCAATGACAGATAGCGCATTTAGAATATGATGATTTCCATACATCGGAATCGTAAACGTTTCATAGTACGTATTTCTTACAAACACGTCAAACTGCGTTCCATTTTCTGTTTCCTGCACATTCTGAGCTTGGAAGTCATTTGTTGCAGCAAACCCATAATAAATTACCGGAACCTTCGTATGAATCTTTTGCAGTTCTTCATCATCACCACATGCAATAATACATTTTTTTACTCGGTCTGCCATGGATTGAAACGCATCGACTACGTCATCAAGACTCGTAAAGTAATCTGGATGGTCAAAATCAATATTTGTCATAATCGCATAATCAGGCTCATAGCTTAAGAAATGACGACGGTACTCACAAGCTTCAAAAACAAAATACTGGCTGTCAACATGACCATTGCCTGTACCATCACCTATTAAATAAGAAATAGGGAATGTTTCATCTAACACATGGGCTAATAACCCAGTTGTTGATGTTTTCCCATGTGCACCTGTGACGGCAATGCTTGTATACTGCTTCAACCATTCGCCAAGGAATTCATGATATCTGTAAAATGTACAGCCTAATCTTTTCGCTTCCTGAATTTCTATATGCTCATCTGAAAATGCATTTCCGGCAATAACGGTAAACTCTTTTTTAATATTACTTTCAGAAAAAGCAAGAATTGGAATCTGCTTTTCTTCAAGTGCTTCCTGCGTAAAAAATTTTTTCTCATAATCAGACCCTTGCACCTTTTCACCCGAATCATGAAGGATCTGCGCAAGAGCACTCATTCCTGTCCCTTTAATACCAATAAAATGGTAAGTTGTCATAAACGAACCTCCAACTTGTTCATACAAACGTTACATCTGCAAATAATTGTATGAAAGGATATTCACACCGATTCATTATAGCAAAAATTGATATAGATTCAAATACTTTTCTCTTATTTTCAAAAGCACGGCTGTATCATGCGTTTGGAGCGTTATAGTCAACCTTTTCCAATCGTGGATTTGGTCTATATCTGCGTCCTTCTTTCGCTTCCGGACTTCCATTAAGCAGTACTAAATCTCCTGTAAACCCAACATTTAAGCGTAGTAAACTTCTTCCAACACCATACATATCTACAGGTACTCCAGCTTTTTCAAATTCGGTAATCCGTTCTTCTGTGAATCCGCCAGTAACCATTATTTTAACATGCTGGAAGCCGTCATCATCCAATGCTTCTCTTAATGCAAAAAGTAATTCGGGATTCACACCTCTTGGATCAAAAGTTCCCATTAAATGATGGTTTCTTAAAAAGTACTTATCCACTAATGTACGGGATGTATCGAGACGAACGGATTTAAGAGCACCTCCAAATTCTCTGGCAACCTTTAATGAATCTGTTATCACATCGTTATTGTAATCAACAAGCGCAGCCAAATCATCTTCAGGAAATAGTTCATGATAGGCTTTAGCAGCTGCTACGGTATCTCCACGGAACATTTGAATCAATGCATGCGGCATTGTTCCCATTCCTTCTTTACCCCACCATTCATTCATGGCGTGCGTAGCTTGTGCAGTGGACCCACCGATAAATGCAGCATATCCGTCCCCTGCCTGAGTCGTGTAGTGGTCATCACGATCTCCCATAAAAACAACTGGTTTTTGCTCCCCGGAGGTTCGTGCAGCTTTTACCACATTGTATACATTTGTCGCTACAGATGTTCTTCTTGCAAGGATTCCATCAATAATTCCTTCTAAAAAGCCAAATTGCTGATAAGACCCAGAAATTGTGAGAACTGTTTCGTACGGACTGATTCTATCTCCATCTTTTAGCGAGTGGATTTTCAGCGTTTCTGGACGGTCTGCAAATGTATGTAACAATGCAATTACCTCATCAGTTCCACATAATACAGCATGCTCCTTTTGAAAAAATTGCATCGTTACATAATTATTTGCTAATTTTTCCTCTGCAATTTTTTTCGTTTTAAGAAAATAAACGGCTGAAAACCATCCCTCACGGATTCTTTCGTCAAATTTAAAGGTTCTGTTCGTTAATCGTTTAATTTTACCTTCTAGCTTTTGTTCAATTTCTTTCATAATAGGCTCTCCTTATCAGTAACAATTCGTTCTTTTATCATATAGAAAATTCCCCAACTAGACAAATAAAGTGAAATTTCATTTTGTGGGGGTCCTTTCTCCACTAAATGGTAGCACCACAAGGGAGACCCGCAGGCCTTTGAATAGAATCAGGAATTTACGGGATGTTAACCCCACTTTCACGTTTTTGCTTTTCTCACACTTAAGGTGGAGGTGTTAAGCTCGCAAATGCATGGTAAATTACATTTCATCTAGTTGGGATGGACTAATTAATACTTCTCTCGGTTTACTTCCATTTTGTCCAGAAATAATACCTCGTTCCTCTAGTGCATCAATCAAGCGTGCTGCCCGGTTGTAGCCAATTTTAAAATGACGCTGCAAGAGCGATGTGCTTGCACTTTGGTGATTCATAACAAATTGAATTGCTTCATCCATTAATTCATCCGCATCCTCATCTACGGTAATTTGCTCCAGCAATTGTTCCTGTTCAAATAGATAGTTCGGCTCAGCTAAGCTTCTAGCATAACTTGTTACCCGTTCGATTTCCTCGTCGGAGACATACGGACCTTGTAGACGGACACTTTGACCAGCACCATTCTCTACAAATAACATGTCGCCCCTTCCAAGAAGCTTTTCCGCCCCGCTAGAATCAATAATAGTCCGCGAGTCAATTTGGGACGATACACTAAATGCAATCCGTGTTGGGATATTTGCTTTAATTAGTCCTGTAATAACATCAACAGATGGACGCTGTGTGGCCAATAATAAATGTATCCCGCATGCTCTCGCTTTTTGGGCAATTCGGCTAATTGAATCCTCCACATCCTGCGGCGACATCATCATTAAGTCAGCAAGCTCATCAATCACAATTACGATGAACGGCATTTTTACACTGCTACGACCTTGTTTGATTACCTTCTGGTTGTAGCGTTCAATGTCTCGCACACCTTCCTGAACGAATTTCTCGTAACGGTCTTCCATTTCATTCACTGCCCACTTCAAACTTTGTGTTGCAGCTTTCACATCTGTTATAACTGGTGCAACTAGATGTGGAATGCCATTGTAAGGTGCTAGCTCGACCATTTTCGGGTCAATGAGCAAAAATTTAACATCCTCATGATTTGCTTTGTAGATGAGACTAATTAAAATCGTGTTAATACAAACACTCTTCCCGGAACCTGTTGCACCTGCAATCAAACCATGTGGCATCTTTTGGATATTTGTGATCTTTGGATTTCCTTCAATCGTTAAGCCGAGTGCAATGCTAAGCGGTGATTTACTTTCTTTAAATTCTTCCGTTTCAAAAATACCTTGCAAGCCTACCATCTCTGCTTTCAGATTCGGCACCTCAATTCCAACTGTATTTTTCCCCGGAATCGGAGCTTCGATACGGATATCTCTTGCAGACATGTTCAATTTCAAATCATCGGAAAGATTTTTAATCTTGCTTACCTTAACGCCTAACTCTGGATGAACTTCAAATCTTGTAACAGATGGTCCTTGTGTCGCTTTTACGACACGTGCACGTACATTAAAATATTTTAGCGTTTGTTCTAGCAACTGTTGTTGTTCTGTTACCCAAAGCTTGTCGTCATTGTTTTTTTCTACCGGATCATTGAGTAAGTGAACAGGGACTTCCCGTACAAGCTCTTGTTGCTGTATGATATCAATAACTTCCTGCTCCACTGCTCCTTGTTGAGTTACAGGTTCTTCTTCCTGCTGCGTTTCCTTTGTTTCCATCTTTTCTATTGTCGCTGCCTGTTGCTTCCATACTTCATTACGTTTTCGGTCATAAAGTCGTTTTTTATCACGAGGTGTCATGATAACATTAAATGGTTCCGACTTTCTTTCACTTCTTCTTTCCGATACTCGCTGATTCTGTTGTGTGCTAATCGGATTAATTTTTTCTTTTCGATTTCTTTCCTGCACTTCGGAACTCGTATCTTCTGTTTTTATTACATTTTCTAGAGGAGCTTCTGTAGCTGCAGCCTCTTTCTCTGCCTCGATTACAGGGCTTGTCTCTTCTTTATAAAGAGAAGATTCCTTTGTAATACTTTCAACTGCCTTGTTTTGCACTTCTATTGGTGACGCAGATTTTTGTTTGCGTTCCTCTATCTTTGAGAAGATAGGAATCTGTTCTTCATTACGTTTTTCTTCCTGTATTTGATCCTTCCGTTTATATGCAGGAACATTTTCTATTTCCTTCTCTTTCTGCCTCTTTTGATAGCCATAAATTGGCGATGGTACGTCTGTAGGCTCGAATGGAATGTCAGGATTCTTTTTGTATACTTTCCTGTCATGTCTTATCGGTTCTTCAAACTTTCTTTCTTCCCGCTTCTTCTCCTTTTTAAATGTGGGCGCAGACGTTTCATAATCAACTTTACTTTCAGCTGGCCGGTTTACCGTTTTTTTTGTTGGCACATCAGGTATAACAGGAAAACGAAATGAATTTTTCTCAGGATACTGATACATCATTCTCGCTTCAACTTGTTTATTTTCTTTATTATGAAGGCTAGGGTTTGCCTTAATCTCCACAATTTCTTCAACTTCCACTTCTACTTCTTCTGTAAATATATTTTTTAATTTTTTCTTCCATTGTTCAAACATATCTATCACTCTTTCTTTTCTTTAGCGGACAGGAAAATAGAAACCTTTCCTGCCTATCCCCATACAATAATGGTATAACATTATAGTTAATCATTTTCTATTCTAGCAGTTTTTAGGTTTTTTTGAAACGTATGTAAGAAAACATAAGTTGAATTACCTGGTTTACCATCATCTTCTCTGGGTCTCAAGCAATGTCGATTATCTATGTAACTTGATGAAGATGAAAAAACTTAATTAAAAGTAGGCAGGTAAACGAAAAAAACAACCTCGCACTCATGTGAAAGGTTGTCCTTTTGCCTTATTTAAACGATAAAGTAAAACTTCATTCAGTAAAGGAGGTTCTTTTCCTCCCTTACTGAATGTTAGTAGAACAGAATCTGGAGTTACGGGATATTTATCTCCCTCCCACCTTCACATTTTTGTATTTCTTACGCAAAGAGGGTGGGTATCACAACGCACAGGACGTCGCGATCTAAGTCGACCAGCCCGTTAATGCGTGATAAATTCTTCTCCTACTGAATAAGAATCATCCAATACATAAATTCCTTTTTCCGCTGGCGCATTCGGGAGCCCTAATTCTTTTTGTGAACAAATCATACCATTTGATGGTACTCCTCGTAATTCAGAAGGTTTGATTTTCAAACCACTTGGCATTGTTGCGCCAACTTTAGCCACGACTACTTTTTGACCTGCATCCACATTCGGTGCTCCACATACAATTTGTAATGTTTCGGTACCCACGTCAACTTGGCAAACACTCAATTTATCGGCATTTTCATGGCTATCCTTACTTGTTACATAGCCAACTACAAATTTTGGACTCAAGTCAAAATCAAGCTGATCACTAAGTTGATTTACCGCGAATAATTGCTTAATCTCTTGTAAGAAGGATTCCGTCAACTTTATCTTTCCCTTTTCTGCTAAATCAAAATGCTTCGAAGCTTCAAATATATTGTAGCCAAGCACCTCACCTTTTTTTGAAGTGATTTTTGTAATTGGACCGAATCTTTCGTGTTCGATTTCATAACGGTCTCCATCCTTGATTGGAATCAGTAACACGTCACCAATACCATCTGGATTGTAAAAAACATCCATTACATTCATCCTTTCTAGCTTTTTTCAGGTCTATTTTTTGCAAGTATAAAGATTGGTTCTAACTTCTTATTTTCATAAATAAATGGAAGAGAGGTAATTGGTATACGTCCTTCCGCGAAGAACTTCATTGTCATCTGCGCTAAAATATCATACCCCATTTTATTTTGAATGTCAGCTATGATTAACACATCTTGGTGGGGAACGGCTACAGTTAAATCACCTTTGGCATTCGCCTTCATCTCTTCTAAGAAAGCTTCATTTAATATTCTGCTTGCATCATAGCCATCCTGTGTTGCAACAAAATAAAAATCATTATCAGCTACTTGGTCGTGCTTATAATCAAGACTCAAGGAACGTACATTAAATGTTGCTATTTCATCAATGCGTGAAGCAGTCCAACCTTCTTGTTCAAGAAGCTTTTCATCTATCAGCCGATAGGATTTACCTAAATCTAGCGCATAGAAAACACGCGTTTCTGCTGTATGATCCTTATAGACAAGCTTTGTACCGGCTTTGGTTTCCGTTGGAAAGGACGGTGAACGCATAACAGGGTATATATGTTTCTCCATTCCCGCAAGCTGATGCTCCTCATTCATAATTCGGAGCGCCTCTCTCACATGCTCCTCCAGCTCATCAATAGCCACTTCTCCACGCTGATTGTATTTTACGATTACATTTGGTAATGTAATTGTAATTCCTTGGTTCGATTCCTTCCATTCTACTCTGAATGTATCTTTATCACGATTAAACGAAGTCTTAAAATATTCATTCGCAAAACGTTCTTCCAATACTTTTTTCATTTTAAAGCTCGTCATTTTCATGCAATCGTCACCTCCTGTACCACTTGAGCTTATACCGATAGTCCGTTAATAAATTGCTCAATCTCTTCTTTTGTTTTCCGGTCCTTACTAACAAAGCGACCAGCTTCCTTGCCGTTTACGAAAGCTAAGAAGCTTGGAATGCCGTATATATCGTAGTCCTGACAAAGTTCAATAAAATTATCTCGATTTACTTCGACAAATTGATACTGTGAATAGGCTTGTTCAATTTCAGGTAATATCGGCTCAATAACACGACAATCTGGGCACCAGCCAGCGGAAAATATAAAAATAACACGTTCATTATCTTTTAAATCATTAAATTGCTCAACTGTTTCTAACTGTTTCATTTCGTCTCAACTCCCTTTCCTTTACTATCATAGCTTTGTTTCAAGTATGATTCAATTATCAAGGGTTGAACATGTGTTTACTCTATGCTCTCCTGCTCGATAGCAATTGATTTTGCAATGTTCATTAACTCACTTGCATCATTCTTGATTCTAGACTTTTGGGTATATGTGGTGATTTTAGCGCCTCCAATGCCAATTTGTAATTCGTAGCCCTCTCCATCGTCAGGCAGAATTCGCATATACCCAAATTTATCACCATCACTGTACGAATCCAGCACCAGTGCTTGATCTGACTGAGCAGCCTCGTAATTCAACTCACTTGAAGCGGGTTCAAATTCGTTA
Organism: Oceanobacillus sp. FSL W7-1304; assembly: GCF_037969805.1. Classification (NCBI taxonomy): domain Bacteria; kingdom Bacillati; phylum Bacillota; class Bacilli; order Caryophanales; family Bacillaceae; genus Oceanobacillus; species Oceanobacillus sp. FSL W7-1304. The sequence goes on from NZ_CP150211.1 coordinate 888,010, forward strand.
TAAAAAACGATGTATGTTTGCTTCCCATCAACAAGAATCAAATTACTTTCATCTTTGCTCTCTACTTCTAAACGATCAGGTATATAAATAGAATTACTTTCCATTTCATAATTTGTTTCAACCGGTGTATCACTATAAAATACCGCTTCAGCCGCTTCTTTTGCATCAGCTACTGCTTCTTCCTCTGATTTAAATCCACACCCAGCAAGCAATATAATAGCTAAAGCTGTTACAGATAGCGTAACGATTAAATTTTTCACGACGCTTCCTCCTAGTACGTACTTTTTAGCCATTGTTCATGATACTATGAAATGATTTATTTTTAAAGAACAAAAGCGGCTGTGCCCAGTTAGCAACGTACGAACTTCATCCATATTTTTGGGAGTTCGATAAATCGAACATTTTTGAAAGGTGATAAAACTGGAGGCAGTCGATGAAAACAGCTAAAGAACCAATAACACTTTAGAGTCTATTTGGTTATAATCAGTTCACCCAAAATAAACGTGAGCAGTAGAGGACCACCGCTCACGTTTTATAATTTATAAAAACAATTTGTATGCTATTATAGGTTATCCTTTTCCAAAGCTTTTGACTTCTACATAACATCGTTACATAAGTGGTGAAAACTTATCTGATCCGGATATTTACAAAAGTTATATTCACTTGCACCATGTGCACATACAGCAAGCTTGTAGTCTTTTGCAATTGTAAATTGCTTTAGCATGAAGCCCTTAATCTCTTCATTTCTATCCATATCTATAATAACAGCCTGGTCCATCTTTATTTTTTTCACCCGAAAAGAATCAAGAGGAATAGCCAACCCTTTTCCTAATGCCTTCACATAGCTTTCTTTCATTGTCCAAATATCAAAGCATACAAGGCTTTTATTCTCTGCTGCAAGTATTTCCCAATATTCAAACTCGGTAAAAAGCTGCTTAGCCATACATAAATCAAATACCCTTACCTCTTCTACATCAATGCCCACCTGCTGATCGTGCACCGCACAGACAACAAAATCACCAGAATGTGAAATATTGAATTGTAAAGAAGGATAATCTGGAAAATATGGCTTACCATATGCATTTTTTTCTATTGTAATATCCTTCGCTCGCTTCCCTGACTGTTTATAAAGCACATGCTTAATCAACAGTTCACCGACCAGTGTACGGTAAGCATCTGCGAGGTGAAAGAATTGCATTAATCGTTTTTGCCTTTCGCCAGATACATATGCCAGCATGGATGTTAGCTCTGATTGGCTTTTTTGTTCGGGTAATTGACAAATATAAACTTCAACCAATCCCTTTGCTCCTTTCCACATCTTCCGATTGCAACTGTGGCTTACGCTTATTTTCCGTTTCTTTAAATCTCATTGCAATGATCCATGCGATAATTAGAAATATAGCAGCGCCGAACAATGCATACTGGTAGTTCAATAATCCAATATGTTCAGCCCCTGCTGCATCCGATGCACCGAGTACACTGGACAATATAGCTACACCAAGTACAGAGCCTAGTCTGTTCTGCATATTAAATAATGTTGTTGCTCTGCTCATAGAAGCAGAATCGATATGTTTAAATGCAGAAATTTGTGCAGCTCCTACGGTCTGGCCCAGGAAAAAGCCAATACCAAACATCAATACTCTGAGCAACCATGGATTAGATGATGCCGATAGTGCAATGAGTATAAATACAATAATGGTTCCTAATAGTGAAAAGACTAGCAGACGCTGCAATCCAAGTCTTTTCAGGGTCCAAGGCATGATTTGAGAAGCTGCCATTAATCCAAGCGCTTCTAGAAATGTTGTTAGTCCTGTGTGTAAAGCACTTACATTTAATGCGTTTTGGTACATGAGCGGAAATACGTAAAGCATCCCCAATAAACCAGCCGCTGAACAGAGACTGATTAGACTCATTATGCGAAACATCGGATCTTTCAAGAGGCTTAAATTGATCATCGGTTTGTCGATACGAAGTTCTACAAGAACGAGCGCAATCATGAAAGAAATACCGACAAGACCAGTAATTAGAATTTCCGGAGAAGTCCAACCTTTTATCGTACCTTGTGTGAGTGCATAAATTGACATCGAAAAACCTGATAGCGACAGTAAAAAACCTTTATAATCAAATTTCCCTACCGCTTCCTCCAGATGTTCCTGCAAGTATACCTTCCCAATTACTAAGGCTAGTATGCCAACTGGAATATTCATATAAAATATCCATCGCCAGGAAAGAACATCTACAAGCAATCCGCCAATTACCGGGCCAAGTGCAGGTGCAAGTGCGATTGGTATAATTAGTATACGTGAAAGCTTTGGCCGTTCTTCATGGGTAAACGTTCTAAATAAAATCGCCATACCAACAGGGGTAAGAAAACCTGCCCCTATGCCCTGCAAAATTCGATACAGATTCAATGTAAACATATTGTGAGCTATTCCGCATAATGCTGATGCAATCGTAAATAGTGCAAGCGCGGCTAGAAATACACGTTTCGTTCCAAAACGGTCACCAAACCAACCAGCTGCTGGAAGAAACATTGCTAAGCTAACGAGATAGCCGATGTTGATTGTTCCAGTAGCAGAAGGGGGAACGTCGAACGCTTCCCCAATTGCCGGTAATGCTACATTAACGATGGTACTATCAAGAGCAGACATAAACATAGCAAGTACATAAACAATGACAACTGCTACTCTAGCATTATTAAAATATTGCTTCATTCCTAAGCCCTGGAACCAATGCTTTCAGATACTCTCAAACTATTTGGCATCTGATTATGCCAATGTGATTTAATATAATCCAGGCACTTTTCGCGATTGTCTGCTCCGTAAACATTTTCCCATCCTGATGGTATATCCAGAAAGTCGGGCCAGAGTGAATACTGGCCTTCCTCATTGATTAAGACTACATAAATTCCATCCGGGTTTTCGAAAGGATTGCTCATCATCTATCTCTCCTCTATGAATCTATTAAGATACGTCGATACATACTGTTTAGCTTTTCAGAAATAATTTCTCCGATTTCCGCCAACGGTTCCGGCTGACACATATCCTTATGACGGCAATGAATATCATACGCTTCAAGGGTCCCATGAACATAAGATTCCCATGCGTTGACATGTATCGGCTCAAACCACTCTGGAATAATAGTTGACCGGAAAAAGAGAATATCACCAACAAATAGTTCCGGTTCTGATTGGCTCAAAATATGTACAGACTGTACATATGTTTTCTTCAAGTTCATAATCACAGAATCATCAAGGCTTGCTAATGCACTACCGTCTTTCTTAAGCAACTCAATTACATGCTCCAATTCCAATGGCTTCTCCCCAAAACTTTCAGGATCATATCCTCCCAAGGCAAGTAAAGCAATCTGTGCTTCTGATTCGTCAGGCATATTGTTTATCGGCAGAAAATGATTTGGATATGCATCCAGCATAGCGACAAGTGCAACCTCCTCCCCTTGTTGTTGAAGTTTTGTGGCCATTGCTTGAACAACATTTCCACCTAATGACCATCCAATCAAATGATAAGGACCCTCAGGCTGAACACTTTGTATCTGCTCAATATAATCTGCAGCCATTTCATCCAATGACTTCGGATAGTTGCCTGGCTCCGAAATTCCTCGTGCCTGTAAGCCGTATATCGGAAAATCCTTCCTTAATGCTTTGATCAGCCCCGCATAGCACCAACTAAGCCCTCCTGCAGGATGTACGCAGAATATCGGTGGAAGACTTCCGCTTCTACGCAGTGGCAGCAACACGTTAAGTGCATTATGATCATCACCAAATTCCAATCGTTCAGCAAGCCCTGCAACAGTCGGAGATTCAAAGAGATTACCAATACTAAGCTCTATGCCGAACGTTTCTTTAATTCGCGTCATCAACTGTACAGCAAGCAGAGAATGACCACCAAGATGGAAAAACTCATCATCGATCCCTACATATGGCACTTCAAGTACTTCCATAAACAGGTTACAAAGGACTTCTTCTTGTGGTGTTCTTGGCCCACGTCCGTTCATTTCTGCTGTATAGTCAGGTTGAGGCAATGCCTTGTAATCGAGTTTGCCATTAGGTGTTAATGGAAATTCGCCGATCACTGCAAACGCTGATGGAACCATATAATCAGGCAAATGTTTCGCAACCCAATGCCGTAAATCAACATGCTCTCCATTTTCGTTTCTCTTTAAGACAACATAAGCTATAAGCCGTTGATCACCCGGTTGATCTTCCCTGCTTATCACGGTTGCTTGCTCTACTTGAGGATGTTCAGAAAGCACATGTTCAATCTCTCCTAATTCAATTCTGAATCCTCTTATTTTAACCTGCTGGTCGGCTCTGCCTAAATAATCCAGGACCCCGTAGTCTTTCCAACAAGCTAAATCCCCGGTGCGATACATTCTTGCACCTCTTTCCCCATAGGGATTAGCGACAAAGCGACCTGCAGTTAATTCAGGACGCCCAAAATAACCTCTCGCTAATCCAGGACCGGATACATATAATTCCCCTACGACACCTAATGGAACCGGCTGGAGAAAATTATCCAATACAAATACATCAAGATCCGGTATACCTTGGCCAATGATACTAGCTGCTCGTGCTGAAAGTGTTCTCTTGCTAAGCTCCATGTACGTAACATGAACAGTTGTTTCTGTAATACCATACATATTGATTAGTTTCGGTGCATCATCAGCATGTCTTTCATACCAATCGTCTAATCGACTTAGTTCGAGTGCTTCCCCTCCAAAAATGACATACCTTAATACTAGATTCTGCCCGATTACTTCCTGTTCACGATCTGCCTGCATTAACTGATAAAATGCGGAAGGTGTCTGATTTAATACGGTAACTCCTTCTTGAACAAGCAACCGCAGAAAGTCAGCAGGTGAACGGCTAATCGTATGCGGTACAATGACAAGACGACCTCCATACAATAGAGCACCCCACATTTCCCAAACAGAAAAGTCGAATGCATAAGAGTGAAACAGCGTCCATACATCATCTGCTCTAAATTGGAACCATTCATCAGTTGCTGTAAGCAAACGATGAACATTTTGGTGAGGAATAACAACCCCTTTTGGAAGACCCGTTGAGCCGGAAGTATAAATAATGTAAGCTGGATGAAGCGGCATCAACGGCTGGACTCGTTGTTGATCTGTCGGATTTGTAACCTTATTTTCATTTAACTTTTCTACAATTTCTTTTTTGTCCAAGACAATACTTGGAGTCACATCCGTTTCCGGAAGTTTGGCAGCATATGCTTCATTTGTAATAATAAACTTCGGCTTTACATCTTCCAGCATAAATGCGATACGTTCACTTGGATAATTCGGATCGAGCGGTACATATCCTGCTCCAGCCTTCAATATCCCTAATAAACCGATTATCATTTCAAATGACCTTGGTAGAGCAAGTGCGACAAACTGCTCCGGGCCAACACCTTCAGCTATTAATAAATGTGCAAGCTGATTCGCTTTCTGATTCAATGTTTGGTAACTCATTTTTTCGTTTTCAATTACGAGTGCAATGTTTTCTGGATGAAGCATCGCTTGCTTTTCAAATAGTGATGGCAAGGACAGCTCTTGCATATCCTCCTTCACACTTCCAAGTGTAAGCAACTTTTGCTTTTCTTCCTGTTCCAATATTTCAAGACGCCCAATCGGTTGCCCCTGATCCTTCACAGCTGATTCCAATAACAGGATAAGCCGTCTTACCATCAATACGATCCTTTCTTCCGTAAAAAGATCCGTACTAAATTCCAGGAAACCATCTAAACCATCTGCATTTCCAATGTCATTAAAACGTTCACGAAACTCTAACGTAAAATCAAACTTAGCTGCCCCTACACTATAAATCGATAGATCACTCTCTAGATCAGGTAAATTCAGGTCTGGAGCAGTTGTATTTTGTAGTGCGAGCATAATTTGAAATAATGGATGCTTTGATCTCGAACGAACTGGATTTAGTACCTCTACTAATCTTTCAAACGGTAGATCTTGGTTTTCATAAGCATTGATATTGACCGTTCTCACTCTGTCGAGCAATTCCCGGAAACTTGGATTACCGGATGTGTCTGTACGCAATACCAATGTGTTTATAAATAAACCAACAAGGTCGGTTAGCGTATCATCATTTCTTCCCGCTACAGGGCTCCCTAAAGGTATATCCGTTCCTGCTCCCAGTCTTGTCAGCAATGCTGTCAGCCCTGCTTGTAATGTCATAAATAAACTGACCCCGTTTTGTGCAGCGATATCCAGCAACTGCTGATGCAGTTCCGGACGAATCGTAAATTGGTATGTCTCTCCCTGATAGCTAGACTCCAATGGTCGGGAATAGTCTGTCGGTAATTCTAGGTAGTCAGGCAAGTCTGCTAATGTTTCTTGCCAGTAAGCGAGCTGTTCATCAGCTAAAGTTTTGGTATCCTGTTTGTTATCTAGCAGTTTTTCTTGCCAAAGCGCATAGTCTGTATACTGCACGGGTAATGCTGTCCATTTTGGAGCTTCTTCTTGACAACGACTGACATATGCCCGCTTTAGATCCTCTGTTAATGGTGTGAGCGACCATCCGTCACCCACAATGTGATGCAGTAATAGGAGAAGCACATACTTATCCGCTTCCACTTCAAAAAGTTCAACCCGAAATGCTGGCTCCTCTGCCAAGTTAAAGCAATACCTTACAGCTTTGTTCAATTGATCATTTAATTTCACTTCTTCAATTTGATGCACATGCAGTACAGGTTTGGCCGCCTCGGTATCCAATATCAGTTGCTGGGAGGCCCCAGCTTCTTCCGGAAAAATTGTTCTTAAAGATTGATGCCGCTCAACCACATCCACGAGCGCATCCCGTAATGCATCGTAATTTAATATTCCTTTTAAATGAACGACAACTGGGATATTATAAGTTGGACTAGGTCCTTCCAGCTGGTATAGGAACCATAAACGTCGTTGTGCGAATGATAATGGAATCATTTCTTGAGCTTCTGCCTTCTCAATAGGTGGTCTTACTTGCTTACCCTTGTCCAGCTGCTTAACAAGAGTTGCAACAGTCGGAGTCTCAAAAATTTTTCCAATGCCGATCTCAACCTCAAACACTTCACGAATTCGATTAACTAACTGGGCAGCGAGCAGCGAATGTCCACCAAGATCAAAGAAACTATCATCAATGCCTATTTGCGAAACACCTAGAACTTGTTTATAAAGATCACATAATATTTCTTCTTGTGGGGTTCTTGGCTCTCGGCTTTGATCGCCTTTCATGATATCCGGTTCCGGTAACGCTTTTCGATCAATTTTCTTATTAGGTGTTAATGGCAAGTCATCTAATATAACGAATGCGGAAGGAACCATATGGACGGGCAGCTTATTTCGTGCAGATTGGCGAAGTTCAGTAAGATTAATTTCTTCCCCTGTCTCTGGCACAAGATAAGCAATTAAACGCTTATCCCCTAACTGATCCTCCCGAACGACAGCTACTACCTGATTAACAGTGCAGTCTTTTGCAAGAAAAGCCTCAATTTCCCCAAGCTCTATTCTAAAACCTCTTATTTTAATCTGATGATCTGATCTACCTATATATTCAAGCCTGCCATCTGCTCTCCGGCGGACAACATCGCCAGTCCGATACATTCGATCTCCTGGTGACCCATATGGGTTGGCAATGAAGCTTATCGCAGTTAAATCAGGTCTGTTAAAGTATCCTCGTGCCAGTCCTTTTCCAGCTATATATAAATCTCCGCTCATTCCAGGGGGCACAGGCTGCAAGCTGGAATCCAGCACAAATACCTGAGTATTTCCAATCGGGCACCCGATGGAAGGAATACCTGTTTGCTTCTGATTAAGGGTCATCGCTGTAGACCATATCGTTGTTTCTGTCGGTCCATAAAGGTTTGTTACTTCACAATCAAGTTCATTAAGTGCTTCTGCTAGATTAGCTGTAAGCGCCTCTCCACCGACAAGCACCCGTAGTCCCCGTAATTTTTGCGGGAATGACGAGACGAGGGCATGCCAATGAGTTGGTGTTGCCTGCATGACAGAAATACTGTTTTCTTCAATCAGATGCGCTAATAAAACGGGATCTTTAACTACGTCCTTTTCTGCAATAACACAACTTGATCCGCTAATAAGCGGGAGAAACATTTCCAGTGCCGATATATCAAAAGCGATTGTTGTAACAGCTAAAAGTCGATCCTCCTCCCCTAATTTAAATCTGTTTTGCATCGAATGAAGGAAATTCATCAAGGCTTCCGCGGTCACAACAACCCCTTTCGGACGACCAGTCGAACCAGATGTATAGATCATATATGTTGGCCGATGAGGTGCTATTGGTACGCAAGGAAAATCGATATTAGCATAGGCAGCTAACCTTTCCTGAACAACTAAATCATCTAACACGAGATTCGGAACTTCGCTTTCTGGCAAACCATACTGTATTGACTGATGTGTCAGTATACACATAGGCTTGGCATCATCCAGCATATAAGCAATACGATCAGATGGGTAATCCGGATCAATCGGTAAATAGGCTGCTCCCGTTTTTAGAACAGCTAAGATGGCAATAACCATATCTTCTGATCGCGGCAGTGCTAATACAGCAAATTTCTCAGGTCCCAGCCCATGTTCTTTTAGTAAGTGGGCAAGACAATTAACTTTCTCATTCAATGCAGAATACGTAAGCGTCTTTTCATTAAATATCAACGCTTGAGACTTCGGTGTAGATATCGCCTGTCTTACGAACATTTCCTGTACAGTTACTTGCTCTTGCTCTAACGAAGTACGATTCCATCTGTATAAGACATTATCTTTTTCCTCTGGTAAAAGGACATTCATTTTCGAAACGTTCACATCTGCTTCTGTCATTGCAATATTTTCTATTACATGTAAAAGACGCCTGAGATGAAGTTCTATTTCCTGTTCACTATAAATATCTGCATTCGCGTTAAGATCGACTCTTAGCCCTTTGCCATCACGCTGATCATAAATATTTAGAGAAAGATCATCGACTGGTCCTGTATGAAGCTTATGCGTTTTCCCTATACTTCCAGCAAAATTTAATTCATAATCAAACGGCATCATATTAATTTGCGGACCGAATAATCGCTGATTTCCACCCACCAATTTCAGGTCTCGCCGTAATGTTTCATGTCGGTAATTCTGATGCAAACGAACTTCATGCATTTCTCGCTGCACGTGCTGCATTAATTCTGAAAAAGTCATACCTGGACGCACCGCAAGACGTAATGGCAGCAAATTCATTACCATTGCAGGTACCTTTACCGATGATGTGCCCATACGGCACATCATCGGTAAACAGAGAACAACATCTTCAGCACTCGTTAAACGCTGCATATAAACAGCTACAGCCGCAACAATTACTTCATACAAACTTCCTCTATTGGCCATTTGTTTCAATTGATCCACTGTATCAGTTGGTACATAGCCTGTCTGATAGATGATCTGGTTTGATAATCGCGACGAAGTATCTGCGAAACTTACTACGTCGGGTTGATCGCTAAAACGGTTCATCCAGAAAGTGCGATCATGCATGTATTTCTCTGAAGTTAGATATGCCTCATTTTCCTCTAACACATCTTGATATGACCCCAGCTTGTCTACAGCAGGATGGCGATATACAAGTGATGTATAAATATCTGCCACTCGCTGTGCGATGAGCGCAAACCCATATGCATCCGCAGCAATATGGTGAATACGCTGATACCAGAAATACTGATCCGAACTCACCTTAAATAAGGCTTGCTTAAACAGCAAATCTTGCGTCAGATCAATTGCTTCAGCAAGGTCGACCTTCATCCAACTTTCAGCAGCTTGTCGCGGATTTTTCTCCCCACTTACATCTATAAAATGAAAGGAAAAATCTCTCTGTTCACGAACTTCCTGCCATGGACCGTCTTCACTCTCTCCAAACCTGGTATGTAGCGAATCTGCCTCTTCGATTGCCTGCCGTAGTGCTTTTTCAAAGTGTTCGAGCTGTAGACTACCGTTAATCTCAACATATTCAGCCGTATTATAAATAGGATTCTCTGGTTCCAGTTGTTGTGCATACCAAATACCGGCCTGAGCACCAGTCAATGAATGGTGCGCCACTATCGATCTAGGCATATCTTTGAACCTCCTTTTTCATTTATACCTTGTCACTTACCCTATCGATTAAATTCCACCATGCTGATAAGTTACCTTTTTCTGCCAACCTGATAAAATTAACTTCTAATCCGTTTTGTCTCCACGATTCAACCAAACTCATCAGCCGAATGGAATCAAGCCCTAAATCGAACAGATCATCAGTATCTGAAAGTTCTTCAGCCTCCAAATCCAGAAGTTCGGCAACTTGTTGGCGCATTGCTTCAAAAGTAAATGATCCTGTCATGTCTGTTTCTTCCTTTGTATTGCTCCCCTCAATCACTTGCAATTCTCGCAGTATGTCAGCAGTAGAAGTTGTAGCTGCACATCGTTTTGTTGCATATTCGATCGCCATTTTATGCTCATCCAATGAAAAGTCTGCAACTGCATCAGCAACAAAGAAAGGCTGTATATCATACATAAATGCTTCAGCTGCAGTTAGAAGACACCCGATATGTGCATAAACACCACAAATAATTAACTGGTCACGCCCTTGTTTCTGTATAATATCCAGAAAGTCTGATCTTTTAAATGCACTATACCGCCATTTCGTAAGCATTAAATCATTTTCCTCGGGTGTGAGTGCATCAATGATGCTAGTCTGCGCTGGATCATCCGAAAGCCCTTCACCCCAGAAATCTGTTAGCAGTGCCCTATCCTCAGGATTCTGATCACCTGGCTGTGCTGTATAAACTACTGGAATAGATTGTTTTTTACATTGTGCTTTCAGTAATTCAATATGGTCTACCAGCTCCGTCACCGGTGATTGACCTCTGTCATAAAAATTTAAAAAGTAATCTTGCATATCATGAATAAGCAGAACAGCCCTGTCCGGGTCCACCTGCCATGAAACTTTATTTTCTGGAAAATCCGATACATTCGGCATTGAATAAGATGGAATCTTAGGAATACCCATTAAAACACTTCCTTTCATATTTTTGATTTTATACATTTGCTAATTTTTCTGTAATCATCTTACGTAAAGCTTTTTTACTGACTTTCCCGAAAGGTGTTTGCGGAAAGGAATTAACGATCTCGATTCGATCAGGAATTTTATAAGTTGCAATCCCTCTCTTTTGCAGAAACGCCTTTATTTCAGCGGCAGACGGTGTTTGCTCAAATGGGATAATAAATGCACAAGACCGCTCACCGAGAAATTTATCAGGCATGGAGACAATCGCGACATCTAATACATGACGATGTGCAATCAGATGATCTTCCACTTCTTCTGCTGCTATTTTTTCACCACCACGGTTAATTTGATCTTTGACTCGGCCTTCCATAACGATATATCCTGCTTCATTTAAACTCACTAAATCCCCTGTACGGTAAAATCCATCTGAAGTAAATGCTTTTGCATTATGGTGATCTGCTTTATAATATCCCCGGATTGTATATGGGCCACGAGTTAACAATTCTCCGGCTTCTCCTTGTGCTACTTCACGATCTTCCTCGTCAACAATCCGGATTTCATCGTAAGGGGACATCGGACGCCCTTGGGTATGGATGACAATTTCATCGGGATCATCTAATCTGGTATAATTCACTAAACCTTCAGCCATCCCATAAACCTGCTGCAATTTGCAATCAAATGCTGGCTGAATTCTTTTAGCAGTTTCTGAACTGAAATGTGCACCACCGACTTGAATAACCTGAAGACTGGAGAAATCGCAAGAACGTGTTTTGACAGCTTCCAGCCAAATAATTGCTAGTGGCGGAACAAGTGCTGTAATACTTACTTTCTCTTTTTCAATCAGTGGAAAGGCTTCATCTGGACTCGGACCAGGGGAAAGAACAATCCTGGCACCAGCATAAAGTGCGCCAAGCACCCCCGGTGAACTTAACGGATAATTATGCGCAATCGGCAAAACGGCCAAATAGACGCTCTGCTCGTTTAGGTCGCATATTTCATTGCTCCTGCGCAAGCTATAAATATATTCATCATGTGTTCTCGGTATCAGTTTAGAAAGCCCTGTGCTTCCTCCTGAAAGCTGTAGAAAAGCAATGTCACTAGGTGATACTTCAGGCTGTATATATTGATCATCGATATATAAATCGGCTAATTTCATAAAATCCTCTGATTCACCAAGTGTAATAACATGCTGCAAGGAAGGTGTATTTTCACGTACTTCCCGAGCCATGTCGAAATAATTATAGCCATTGAAATGATCTGGCATAATATACGCCTTCGCTTCCGAAAATGCGCAGAAATATTGGATCTCACTATATCGATGCGTCGGAAGTGAAAACACTGGCAATACACCCAGCCTAAACAATGCAAAACAAACCTCAAAAAATGCAATTGTATTTGGTAATTGAACGACAACACGGTCTTCTTTTTTTAATCCTATTCGCTGAAATCCTGCAGCTAATTGGTCTACTCTCTCATCCAATGTTTTATAGCTCACATGCTCTTCACCATACGTTAAAGCAATATTCTCACTATACATAGCGGCTCTATCACGCAATATTTGCCCAAATGTTTCACCCCGCCAGCAATCTGTATCACGGTAAAATGCGGCAATTTCATGGGGCCAAGGTTGACATCCATCTAACAAAATAGTTTCCTCCCTGCTCGTTCGTTTATAGTTTCCTGCAAAACTTCTATCAGTCTTTTATACCCATTGCCTGGAGCATCGTTCGAAACTTGGCTGAAGTCTCGTTCAATTCTTCTTCTGCTTTTGAACCAGCTACCACTCCCGCACCTGCAAACAGCCGTATAGAACGTTCCTTTACTTCGGCACAGCGTATTGTTACAATCCATTCTCCATCCCCGTTTTCATCACACCAACCGACCATTCCGGTAAAGAGACCTCGGTCAAATGGCTCTATCTCATAGATAGCTTCACGAGCTAATGCTGTTGGATAACCACAAACAGCTGGTGTCGGATGCAGTGCAATAGCGAGTTCCAGCGAAGATGTTTCGAGCTGTTTTAAAGTTCCACGTATCTCTGTCGAGAGATGCCACATTGCTTCTGTCTTCACTAAGGACGGTGACTCTGGCACTTCCATTGTTTCACAGAAAGGAGCAAGTGCTTCCTTCACCATGTCAACTACGACAGCATGCTCATATAAGTCTTTTTCCGAATCTAGCAGCTCGTTGGCCCGCCTTTGATCTTCGACTGAATCATCACTGCGAGGACGGGAACCTGCAAGGGGATTTGCAAATACAGTATGTCCGCATTTGGATACAAGCAGTTCTGGGCTTGCGCCAACTAGCGTACGTTTTCCTTTAGATTCCTTTTGTTTTCTGGTCGGTTTTTCATCCGTTAAATCGACTGCAAATGTATACCCTTGCTTATTATGTAGCGCCAGATTTCTTAAAAGCTGGTTAACATCAACCTGCTCCACTGTGCTAAAATGCAAAGCCCTGGAAACAACAATCTTGTCGATATGTCCTGTTGCAATCTTCTTCAACCCCTGGTTAACACCATTCATATATTCCTCTGGTTCTGGTATAGGCTGCATTTCATATGGATACATGTCGAATAAAGATTCCTGCTGTTCTTCGTCTATATCTAAAGGCTCGGAAACATCCACTTTCTCAGGAATAATTATTTCCGAATCTTCCGAGTAATCAAAAGGTACTGCTCCCACAGCAACAGGATAAGGGTGTCCAGCCTGCTTCGCTTGATTGAGAGCAGCCTCTACACGTGATGGTAGGCTAAATAATTGATTTTCAGTTTCCATTGCCTTCTCAATAACTGAAAATATACCTTTTCCTACCATCGTTTGATTTGGCGATGCTAGGAAGAAATCTCCTGCTGCATACTCATCTAGCATCGATTTATGTTTTGCAACACTTGTTTTACTCACTTTCTAATTACCTCCTCCATGTTATATGCCTAAAGTAGCTCCTCCATCGATAACCATATCGTGCATGGTTATATGGGATGCATGATCGGAAACTAAAAATAGTACCGTTTCAGCAATATCCTTTGGTTTGCCTAGCTTACCCAGAGGAATTCCAACTCGGTATGCCTCAGATTGGCCTTCTATCGTTTTTTGGGCACCGTGTTCATCTTTCCAAAGTTTTTTCAGCATACTTGTTTCCGTGGAACCGGGAGAAATAACATTACAGCGAATGTTATACTGGGCGAGCTCTAGTCCCATACATTTTGTAAACATTGTTGCGGCCGCTTTAGAAGCTCCATATGCAGCCATTGCCATTCTTGGCATATGAGCCGCATTAGAGCTTACCGTAATGATGGCTCCACTTTTACGAGGGATCATGCGCCTAGAAACAGTACTTGATACATGAAACACGCCGGTAGCATTGACAGCAAAGCTTGCATTCCAATCTTCTTTATCGAGCACATCGATCTCTCCTAATCGCAGCATACCAGCCGCATTTACTAGGATCTCGATAGGTCCGACATCGGATTCAATAAAAGCAACAACTTCCTCAACAGCATCTAAATTGCTGATATCTATTGAAAAACCTGTAGCCTGATAGCCTTTATCCTGCAATTCTTTTACGCACTTTTTCAGTACTTGACTATTTGTATCGATTGCCGCAATTACTGCACCATTCTCAGCAAGCTTCTCGGAAATAATTTGTCCCATCCCTCCTGCCGCCCCAGTAACGACAGCAATTTTCCCATTGATTTCACTCACATTCATAGCACCATTCCTTTCGAATAATTGGTTCTGGGTGAAAAAAATAATTGAGAATGATTTTCATTATCAATCATTGACACCCATCATAGACGCTATTAACGTGAAAATCAACTATTTTTCTTAATTTTTTATCATTTGGTAATTTTGTACTACACCTGTATTTCTTAAGTATAAATACATAGTTTTTTCTTTGTTTATCACTTTTTAAAAACGTAAAATATTGTACTTTTACAATAAAACACAATTGAAAATGATTATCAATATCAACTAAAGATATATGATAGGCTTGAAAATTTTAAAAATCAAGTGTTTTTCCATCGTTTATGTTATTTGCTCTTCTGTTCCTATTGCTAAGGTAATGCTTTATTTTTTCGAGTACTATAAAGGTCATTTATTAATGGATAAGTAAAATTGATTATGTGTAATAAAACAAAATCAGCCTTAAGACATGAATGAATTTTTTTTTAGTAATTTAGGGCTTATTTTCAAAGACTACCTGAAATTTGTGAGACTCCATATTTTGTTGTTAACTATTTTCGTGAAGAATTTATTTCATAAAAAAAGGGTATATATACACTTTAAGAAAGATGCTGTTAATGACATTGCACTAGGCATAACAGCATGGAATATATTTTCTTTCCCAGAAGCAGAGTTCTTGATTTCGGATTCCCTGAAATTATCATTGCTGGCACTGCTATTCAAGGTTTGCATTGCGAGAAACGCGTAATAGTTTATCCGATAGGAGAATTACTTCTGGAAAATAAAATTTCAACAGCGATTCCTTTGCAATCAGTTTAAAATTCGTTACTATTAATAGTAGAATCAATCTTGGGAGGGATAAAAATGGAACTAACTGTATATTTAGCGGGGCAAATTCATACAGATTGGCGTGATGAGGTACAACAAAAAGCAAAGGAACGAGATCTTCCATTAAAATTTGTTGCACCACAAACCAATCATGACCGTTCGGATGATATTGGAGAGGATATTTTAGGTGAACAGCCTGGCAAGTTGTATAAAGACGACGCCGCTTCCAGTGTAAATAACTTCCGTACACAAGTATTAATGCAGAAATCGGATGTTGTGATTGCGCTATTTGGAGAGCAGTATAAGCAATGGAACACTGCAATGGACGCAAGTGCTGCCATTGCAATGAATAAACCAACTATTATTATTCGTCCAGAATCTTTAATTCATCCGTTGAAAGAGCTTTCCAATAAAGCGAATGTTACAGTAGAAACAGTCGATCAGGCATTAGAGGTATTAGCATATATTTATGAATAAGAAGAACAAAAGCGCAAGTGCCTGATTAGCGATGTACCGACTGCGCTCCGAACGAAAGAACCGAAAGTAAGGGGTCTCCCTTACTTTCGGTTATTTTTTTCACTCCAGTATTCCCATTGACCGCGTAACAGCTTCACAACATGCACGAACATTTCCTGTCGCGATACCAGATCATTCGTGAAAATTCCAATCGCTCCTTCTCGAGTCCGTACTGCTTGCTTTTCTGCATAGCGATCCATTAGATCGCCTAGCTCTGCACCATCACGCAATCCAGCTTCTAGTTCTTTTGGTAAAGCAACTCGAGCACCACTAGCCGTAAATATCTGGCCCTCTGGTGTAACAAGTGCGCCCCAATTACATAAATATAACCTGCTGTCGACGTACATGACACCGCCCTCTAGTCCGATGCCAATTGCTATGTCTTCAACTTCCGCACATTGCGTTGCTCGATTTACTGCTCCAAGCATTGTTTCTTCGTCTGAAAATGGCTGTTTCGATACGCCAGAACTTGCATTGAAAGCAGTTATCGAAGCATCTGGAAAAACTTCGGAAACTGCATTAATTTTCGTTGGGTTTTTTGAACCAATTTTAATCTTCATCCTCATTCACCTCGTGCTTGTATAAACAATAAACTCGAAACTCCTTTACGCCTTTCTTATTACTTCAAGCATGTTTTGGTCTGTCGTTTTAACTAGCTTCACTAACAATTCTTTCGCTGCTGCATAATCGTCTACATGAATGATGGATGCAGACGTATGAATGTAACGTGAACAGATTCCAATAACTGCTGACGGCACACCATCACCAGACAGGTGTACACGCCCGGCATCTGTTCCACCTTGCGAAATAAAATATTGATATGGAATGTTGTTCGACTCTGCCGTATCCAAAACAAATTCACGCATACCGCGATGTGTAATCATCGTCCGGTCAAAAATACGAAGCAATGCGCCTTTGCCTAATTGACCAAACGCTTTTTTATCGCCTGATGCATCATTTGCTGGTGAAGCATCCAGTGCATAATAGATATCTGGTCCAATCATATTCGCTGCTACTTGTGCTCCGCGTAACCCAACTTCTTCTTGTACAGTTGCACCAGAATACAATTGGTTTGGCAATGTGTCATGTTGTAATTCCTTCATTAATTCGATAGCAAGCCCACAGCCGTAGCGGTTGTCCCAAGCTTTAGCAAGAATTTTTTTATTGTTTGCCATCGGCTCAAAAGGTGTGATTGGGACGATGGAATCTCCTGGACGTACGCCAATCTTCTCTACATCCTCCCGATCATCTGCACCGATATCAATGAGCATATTCTTAATTTCCATCGGCTTCTTACGTTGTGCCTCTGTTAAAAGATGTGGCGGGATTGAACCAATCACACCAATTACAGGACCGTTTTTCGTCATTACTTGGACACGCTGCGCAAGCATTACTTGATTCCACCAGCCACCAAGTGGTTGAAAGCGAAGCATACCATTGTCTGTTATTTGCGTCACCATAAAGCCGACTTCATCCATATGGCCTGCCACCATAACGCGCGGTCCTTCTCCATGCTTTACACCAAAAACGCCACCAAGGTTATCCTGAATGATCTCATCTGCATACTTTTCTAATTCTTTTTTCATAAAAGAACGGACAAGATGCTCATTCCCCGGCGCACCTTGCAGCTCTGTCAGATTTTTAAATAGCTCAAGTGTAACTTGTTTCATCTTATTTCCCTCCAAATAGGTATAAACGATTTAGAACATCCAATTTTAGTATAACTGAAACCGTCGAAAACTTTCCACTTATCACGCACTATCGTTTTCATTTTATGCGATAATCCTGTATACTTGCACATAATAGAGGTGTTCAACACGCACTTCATATACAGTCTACTAATCTTTTTCAAGAGGTGAACGTATTGAGCAGAAGAAAAGTGATTCTTGCCGCTGCATTCGGTTTTGCAATCGGATACTTGGCAAGGGAACAAGTCAACCACTATCAAAAAGTAACTCCAGAGAAAGCTTTAAATCATGCAAAAGAAATGTTTAAACGCAAAGGGCCAATTAGTGGATCATGGATTTATATGAAACCAGAGGAAGTCGAACGTAATGGCCTTCTTTATAATGCCTATCGCGGCGGCATTACCCGTAATATCGATGGTGAAAATAAGCAATATGAATTTTATGTAGATGTAGAAACTGGTGGGATTATCGACACGAAACAAACTGTATAAGAAGACAACAAAAGCTACTTTAGAAGATAATTACTTTTAAGGTAGCTTTTATTGTCTTCAAGTTATCTTTACCGCTTAAAGCCATTGCATCAATTCCCCTCCCCGGACTAGTCACAGTCTAACCAGCAAACGTTCATATTAATTCCATACTAAGTTTTTGTAAAATTGCAGGCAATTACCTATACAAACAGGTAAACTTATCGTATAATAAATGTAATTGATATAATATTTAGTCAATTCGACATTAATTTCATTTTTTTGACAGGAGGACACAAAATGATTCAAATTAATCTTACCATCGACTATGACGGTAAGCTCTACAACACGAATGTAATCACAACAAACGATACAAGTGATGAAGAAATATTGCAAATAGCTATTTCACAAATTGAACAGCAATGGAAAGAATGATTTCATAAGTAGGCATCTGTTAACGATACCTGCTTTTTTTAATTTCCTCCATAGATCGTCTATTGTATAACTATTTCAAGATTCTCCCCCCCAACTCCAATATCCACTTAAATAAAACCTATTATAAATTCAAATAAAATATGGCAAAAATTAAATCTATTTGCTATGATAATTCTTATATATTTTAAATGTTGATATAGGAGGTTTGTCCAAAATTTATACTAAGTAGTCCTTTTAATGTGAATTTTTTCACATTAAATATCATATTCATGCTTTAATTAGACAACGACAATTTGTAAACGATTTACGGATGACCTTATCTTTCAGTGGCAAAATAGATTATTGATTACATGTTTCGGAGGTATTTGATGAAAACAAATGAGTTAACATGGGCATTACTTATCTTGGTTATTGTTTTACTAGCATTTATCCTTCCCTATACCGTGCTCGCGAATGTTACAAAATGGTATGGAAGCTTCTTGTTATGGATTGCTTTGGCACTTATTACAATTATCATGAATTATTTCTTGACAAAGAATTGGGGTAAAAAATAATGACAACTTCTCTTGTTTGGTGGGCTATTTCGATTTACGTCTTGCTGGCCCTCGTTATTGCATTTCTATCCAGAACGGGCAAACAGCATAATATGGAGAGCTATTTTCTCGGCGACCGAAAAATGGGTGGATTTGTCTCAGCACTTAGCTACAGCGCTACCACTTACAGTGCATTTATGCTCGTGGGGCTAGCTGGTCTAACCTATAGTGGTGGTGTAGGAGCACTCGGGTTTGAACTAATATACTTGATGGGTGTTTCATTAGTTGCCTTCTTTGGTCCTCGATTTTGGGTGGTGGGGAAAAAGTATGGGTATGTGACACCATCTGAAATGCTTGGTGATCGTTATGATAATAAATATGTTGCAATTGTTGTTGCGGTTACAAACTGTTTGTTTCTTATACCGTACAGTGCTGTTCAGCTTTCAGGTGTCGGTTACTTATTGCAAGGTGTTACGAATAATGCTATTCCTTATACGACAGGTGTCCTTATTGCTACACTACTTGCGATTGTTTTTACATACATTGCCGGTATTCGTTCTGTAGCATGGACAGACTCCCTTCAAGCATTGTTTATGATTGTTAGCTCTACAGTGGTTGTACTTATTC
Organism: Oceanobacillus sp. FSL W7-1304; assembly: GCF_037969805.1. Lineage (NCBI taxonomy): Bacteria > Bacillati > Bacillota > Bacilli > Caryophanales > Bacillaceae > Oceanobacillus > Oceanobacillus sp. FSL W7-1304. The sequence goes on from NZ_CP150211.1 coordinate 907,828, forward strand.
TTGTGAACGGATTAGGTGGGTTTACTACATTCTTTGAAACGATTGAAACGACGCAACCTGAATTATTAACGGTTCCAGGTAACGGATTTTTTAGTTTTCTTACATTTCTAGGATTAACGATTCCTTGGTTCTTCTTTAGTCTTTCCAATCCACAAGTCAGTCAACGTTTGTATATGCCAGCATCCTTAAAAAGCTTAAAAAATATGCTGATGGGCTTTCTTGTATTTGGTTTTATTTATACCTTTGTTGCTATTATCTGGGGCTACTCTGCTGCAATCATGTTTCCTAACTTAGAAAACGCTGATCTTGCAACACCATTGGTGCTTTCTTCAGATTTAGTACCTCCTGTCCTTGGAGTTATCGTCATGGTTGGGATCATGGCGGCGGCAATTTCAACAATCGATTCGATTTTATTAACGTTATCATCCCTTTTTGCTAAGGATGTTTATGGAAATATCAAAAAGAATACGAGTGACAGGTTACAGCTTCGAGTTGGAAAAATTGTTATTCCAATCATCGCTCTCCTTGCCTATCTTTTTGCTGAAATGCAACTGAATTTAATTGCAGTGCTTTCTGTAGCTTCCTCGGCTGGATTAATTGTAGTTGTGCCAGCAATCATTGGAACCTTCTTTTGGAAAAGAGGAAGTGCAGCAGGTGTTCTTTCCAGTGTTTTAGTTGCTGGGATTATTGTTATTCTTCTCGAGTTTTTCCAAGTGAAACCATTTGGACTTGCCTCGGGACTTTGGGGAATTGGAATTTCAACGATTCTTTTTATTGGAGTTAGTTTACTAACAAAAGCTCCCGAAGCAAAAGCAAATGAATTTCTTACCTATATCCGCCAAGCATTAAAAAAAGAAAGCTAGGAAGTTGAGTCCCTTCAATTTTGAAGGGGTCTTTTTTATTGTCATGAATAGTTAACTCACCATGTTTATTTTCCAATGAATGACTTCTCTTAGAATGGGATAACCTATAAAAAGTATGTTCACTATAGAGAGGATGCGGATTCTATGAAATATATCAAACCGTTAATCATTAAATTTATTTTAACAACTGTCATTGTAAGCATTGTCCTTGGACTCTTTTTCAATGTTTCTTTTGCAGGAGTAATAACAACAAGTGTGCTTCTTACTGGACTGGCTTTTCTTGGTGATGTGTTTGTTATACCATTGATTGAAAAAAGCATGGCATTAATCAGCGATTTTATCCTTGCATGGGTAGTTGTGCTTTTTATTGGAAATATGCTCTTTAACGCATCCGTTCCAATTGGTTCAGCAGCATTTATAACTGCCGCCGTCATCACCGTTGGGGAAGTATTTTTCCATCAATATATGAGGCGAGAAGTGTTACGAAATTTAAAAAATACGGAGAACAAAGTTGTTTACCTTCCAAAACGATATTTCCAAACAGAGTTTAGTTCGGAGTTAGATAAACCAAATGATCCAACAAATCAAGATGAAAAATAATATTTTGTATTTGTAGGAGTATTTTTTATAAAATGGTACACAATATGGATTGTAAAAGCCACTTTATGATGTAGTGAATTGTTTTTACAAACAAATCCTAGGAGGAATAACATGAATAACAGACAGAACAACCGCAATAGAAACAACAATAACAACAATCATAACAATAATAACCAGGAAGTTAATAACGTTGAGTTCGCGAACGAATTTCTAGATGATTTAGATAACAATAACAACAACAACAATAACAACAACGATAACAATAATAAACGTAACAGAAACAATAACAACAATCGTTAATACGGAAACCTGTCTCGCGGATCAGTGAGACAGGTTTTTTAAGTGATAACATCATATCCTGATTGGAATCGGTAAATAAAGAAACCCGAGTAGTTTATACTCAGGCTCATTAACGAAAAGATGATAACAATTGATTATGTGCTGCTTTCGCAGATTCTGCAGCTATTTTCAGATTCGATTTGATTTTAGGGTTTGCTGAAGTTTGTGCAAGCACTTCTAACTGATTGGCAATTTTCTGATGTTCACCTATCAAATAATGTAAGTTCTCTAATTCCGTATGTGTTAAATACTGGTTCATAACTCATTTCCCTCTCTTTGTGTATATTAAATTATTCTTTCCTTAAGAATGGTGAATCATACCGGTGAATCACGAAAAAAACTCCAATTATAGTGTATGAAAGTGCAAGGTTGTCTCATTACGAATTTTTTCTAGGTTGTGTTGAAAGGTGTATGATGTAGATGCAATGTTTTTTCTTTTAGTGAAGTTAAAGGAGATAACTAGGTAATAGGAAAAAAAATCAATCCACTTATAGGGTGAATTGATTCCTAAGGTAATAAATTATTTAACTATTTCTTGAAGCAATTTCTGCATAGGCTGCTTTTGTTACAGTTATCAAATCAAATGGTGCTAATTCGATTTGCATCCCTCTTTTTCCAGCTGAGACAACGATTCTTCCCATCGTTTTAGCTTCAGCAGCAAGATACGTTGAAAAACTTTTTTTCATTCCAATCGGTGAGCAGCCACCACGTATATAGCCTGTTGTTTTTTCTAAATCCTTCATCGGTAGCATTTCCATCTTTTTGTTGTCACTTACTTTTGCTAATGCTTTTAAATCGAGTTCATTTTCAGCTGGGATACAGGCTATCGTCACACCAGTCTTATCACCGACTGTCACTAAGGTTTTATATATTTTATCAAGTTGCATACCTACTTTTTCCGCAGCAGTCCGAGCATCTAACTGCTCCTCGTTCCACGGATATTCATAAATGGTATAGTCAATTTTTTCTTTATCCAACAAGCGGATGGCATTCGTTTTTTGTATCTTTTTTTTCTTCATTGGGTAGTGACCTTCTTTAACGATTTTGTATACAATCATCTTATCATAAATCTGATAGTTCCCTATAGGAAACTGCCCATTCACGTACAGGTTCTATCTTTTAAGCTTTGGTTGAAGATTGATACTTCCCCACATACTCCTCTTGGTCGAGTACTTCTATAACAGTTGACCAATGCAATACAGTTCCAACGAAATCTCTTATATCCAATCCTTTCATTTCATAAGTAGCTTCGTCATTAACCGTCCCAGTTGCATCTTCAATAAACGTTACCCGATAGCCTCTGTCATAAGCAGCGATTGCAGTAAATTGACAGCAAAATTCTGTTTCGAATCCTGTTATAAAGAGATGATTTACTCCGAGTTGATCTAACTTTTCACTCAGATTTGTCTGAAAAAAGGAACTTGGCGTCTTCTTTTCAATTACAATATCTGCATATTTTTTTAAAGCATGATGCAATTCTGAGCTTGGGGATTCCCTATAAAATGGACTTTTTTCATCACCTTCTAAATGTCTTATAAAAATTATGGGCTCCTCATTTTCTTTAAAATCACGAATAATAGATTCTATATTGTTCAGTTCTTGCTGGAAATCTTTACATTCTACAATAGCATGTTGCACGTCGATTACGAGCAGAGCTCTCATTATTACACCACCTAATTTATATTCTAAATAGTTAACCTAATTGCTTACCGTACTTTGAACAAACTGAACAAACGACTCTTCCTCTTCTACAAATGGATTATGATTGCTTCTCTCAAAAGTTGTCATACTTGCATTTGGCATTAAATCTGCTGCTTCTTTTGAAAAAACATGCGGACATTGCGCATCATAAAGCCCGCAATAAATAGATGCAGGAATTTGAATACTAGGTAACAAGGGTCTGACGTCGTAGGTTTTCAATTCTTGGTATGAAAAATAGTTGAGACGTGGACTGACCGCTTTTCCACTGTTTGGACGATTTATAATTTCTTCGTACTGTTCGTAGTCGAAGATAGACATTAAAAACCACTCTTTATTTAATGCTCTTCTTTCTTCAATCGGGGTTGTTGGTGAATCAAGCAAGCGTAAAATTTCAATTATACGAGCGTTATTCGGATTCTCTTTACAATAGATACTTCCTGGGTGATCCATATATGCAGCTGATGCGCATAGCCCTCCGCCAATTATTTTTGTTAGGCTCTCCTGTGCTGTTGCTCCATACATTAATGCAAGCATTCCTCCTGTTGAATGCCCTGCAAATCCCCATTTCGCAATGTTTAATGCTTCCCGAATTGCCTCTAAATCCTTAACCGTTTCAGACATACGATACTCTGATTCATGCACTGCTTTCACCGAGTTACCGCATCCTTTCAAATTCACTAAATAAACCGTATAGTGATCCGTAAATGGTTGGGCAAATGTATTTCCATTTGTATTATATTCGCTATACAGGTGAGTTACACATAGTGGCTCTCCGTTTCCCTTTTGAAAATATTCAAATCTTCCTCGGCTTGTCTCAATAAAGCTCTGTTTCCACACCATACCTACCTCGTTTCTCGTCTGTGTTTTCAAACAATTACTCTCTGTTTTATTAATTAAAAGCGCACCTTCTCTAAATTTACTGATTATTGTAAAGATAATCAGAATGCACCCACCCGTGAAAAATTCAATCGTCCAGACTGGCGACCATTATTGTACTGACAAACCAAATTATTACTGCTGGAATATAATATATAATAGCAATACCTATACCACCAATTAGAGGGTAAAGATTATTAAAATATATAATGTTATAGGAGAAGAAAAGAAGAAAAAAGATAAGAGCTTTTAAAAAAGAGCTACCATAGAAGACAAATCCAATTCCAGGAATAATTATGTTTGCAATAGTGCTGACACGTCGCTTGAATGATTTTTGTTCGTTTTTCAAAACAATAATTTCTTTGTGCAGTTCCCTTTTTAACATTTTTACTTCTTCATTTTCCATTTTCAAACTCCCTCGTTTAAAACTTTTTAATTTTCTAATACCGCAGAACAAACCTGTACCTTCATCAAAGAAAAAGATGCTAGTAGTCAATCCCAATATTTGCTTATTCGTTATTGCTAGGTCTTTAACAGCATGGCTCGATTGTTGAACACAATCCAATTGGACTCTTTAGCTACTTTGCCGCTTAAGCAATATCTCCTTCTTAAATAATACCATAATATTCAATTAATACACCCTAAAAAAAGGACGACCAAATTAATGATCGCCTTACTTAACACTTTCACCAATGACTTCAAGAAGAGTCCTATCATCATGCAGTACGAACGATTTATTTGTCCTCGCCATCAACAAATCGCAGCATTCCTTTACCAACAGATATAACATCCTCCTGATTAAAAATAATATAAGCTGTTTTTCCAATATATTTCTCACATTCAAATTCACCAAGAACTGTCACGTACCCCTTTTCAAAAAAGTATATGAGTTGCCTACCATGTTCCTCAACAGCACTTAAATCGTTATGTAAATATGCTTTAATCGGCTTATCGTATAATCTCATGTAAAATCATATCCTTTCCAATTACCTCCCAAATAAACTGCCCTTTTTTACCATGGTAAAAACATCCGATCAACGTAAATTGAATAGTCGCTCGAGTTTCTTGATAAGGATTCCTGTTATTTTAATAACTTAATACGAATCCTTAAAAAACCAAAAAAAAAGGTTATTAACCCAAAATGTCTAATCAACTTTTAAATTATGCTCTTTTAATATTCAAATTCTTATCTGTGGGATTAATCAGTCATTAAGCATTTTTTGCTTGTTTTGATAAGACCTTGTTTGTACCACTTTGCCATTTTAAGAACAGATAAATCCCAATAATGATTAAAGAGCCGCCAAATATCTCTACAAATGTTAACATTTCATTCAAGAAAACAATAGCTAATAATGAAGCACCGATAGGTTCACCTAAAGTACTCATAGATACAGTGGTTGTATTTACATAATTCAACAATAAGTTATATATGATATGTGCCCCAGTTGGAAAAATGGCAAGTAATATAAATACCATCCAATCATTAGCTGAATAACCGTTAAGAGGAATTTCACCAATGATATTAAAAATAATCATGGTTGTACCCGCAAAAAAGAAAACTAGAAAGCTGTAAACCCAATGATTAAGTGATTTCACGTTTCTTTGACCAATTAACAGATAAAATACTACAGAAAAAACAGATAGTAGTGATAATATATTTCCAAATAATACATCTCTGCCTAATCCAAGGTTACCTCCTCCAACAATAGCAACTCCAAAAAAAGCAATGCCCAAAGTTAAAAGTGTACGTAAATGTATTTTTTCTTTAAAGAAAATAAGCCCTCCAATTAGTGCTATCGCTGGCTGTAGGGCTAATATCAAAGTAGAACTTGCAACAGATGTATGATTAAGTGATTCAAACCACAATCCAAAATGACCAGCTAAAAACATACCCGCGAAGATAATAGCAAGCCATTCTTTTCTTGTAATCTGTTTTAGTGTTTTTCTATACTTTAGAACAAACGGCAATAATAACAGACATCCTAAAAACATCCGATACATAACCATAATGGTAGAAGGTGCATTAGATAATTTAACGAAAATAGCTGATAAAGAAATACAAACAATTGTAATAACAAGTAAAACATTTATGTTTTTCGGCTTCATATAAATTCCCCTCCAGACTTGAATAAACTCATCATAATTGATATATTACATATTAGATATCAAAAAGTAAATACTTTTTTTGCAGGTGATAAAATGAATTTAAAAGGGAATAAAATTAATCGTGTATCGATGCGTAATAATGCTTATGAAATCATTAAAGATGCCATTATATCTGGTGAATTAAAACCTGAGATGAAGATTAAGGATAAGGAATTATCAGAGCAATTAGGTATAAGCCGGACACCAATAAGAGAGGCTATGTTAAGGTTAGAGGATGAGGGTTTTATTGTTAGCAAACCGAATAGTTTCACCATGGTTGCACCTATTAACATTACGGAGGTTAAAGAAACTTATAGCATAGTTATTGCTCTGGAATCACTTGCACTACAAGAAGCATTCATTCACACCACTCCTTCACAATTGAAGCAGCTGGCAGAAATAAATAACCTTTATAAGAGTGCTATTGAAGAAGGCAACGCCAAAAAATGTCTCCAATACGATATTGAGTTTCATGGGCATATTGTTAGAATGTCTAAGAATAAAGAGCTTGAAAAGCTATTAACTAAATTAAAAGAGAAAATAATAAGAATAGAATCATTCTACTTTCATAATGCCATCCCAAAACAAAAGTCTATTAATGAGCATGATATGATTATTGATGGGTTGGAAAATAAGAAATATAAAGAAGAAGCGGTAGACACGCTTAAAAATAATTGGTTGAATAGCCTTAAAAACATATTATCTGAAGATAAGTAGTTTAAGAGGTGAAACAAACTATGAATAAGTCGGAACACACCTCGCTTTAAAGGATATTGAGATAAACCTTTTATTATTATTTGTTAAGAATACTACATAAGATCCTTGACATCTAATAAAGAAAGCCATCTAAGTAGATGGCTTTCTTTTGTCATATTATCCTTTGTCTAGTAATTTCGTAAATGCTCCTCAAAACAACACCTTGAAGCCACAGACTTATAATTTAAATTTCTGTACAAGCCCATTCAATTCTTCTGCTAGGTTAGCAAGCTGGGATGATCCTGCAGCAATTTCATCCATCGAACTGCTTGATTGCTCCGAGGTTGCTGCGGCTTCTTCAACTCCTGCAGCTGCTTCTTCTGAAACAGAAGCAATCTCTTCGATTGAAGCATTCATCTCCTGACTGCTTGCGACTACTGCAGACAAGTTTTCTGCTGTTGCTTGAATATTTTCAGCCATATCCGTTACAGAAGCGCTGATTTTATGGAATGTTTCTCCTGTTGACTTAATTTGCGCTGTTCCAGCTTCAACCTCTTGATATCCCGTCATTAACGCATTTGCAACATCGCTGGATTCGCGTTGTATGTTCGTTGCAAAACCGGTGATATCAGAAACCGACTCTGATACTTGCTCAGCCAGCTTTCTCACCTCATCAGCTACAACGGCAAATCCTTTTCCTGATTCTCCTGCTCTTGCCGCTTCAATCGCAGCATTTAAAGCAAGTAAATTGGTCTGACTGGCAATATCTTGAATCACTTCGACAAGCTTTGTGATTTCCTGCGATTGTTTATCCAACGTTTCCATCTTTGTAACCGCTTCTTGGACAATGGTATCGATTTTCACCATTTGAGAATCCGAGGATGCCATCAATTGCATGCCCTCCTCTGTCATGTCTATTATATCGAGGGAAACAGTTCGAATTTGTTCTCCTTGTTGATTCGTTTCTTGGACACTGGAAGCAAAACTTCCCATCGCACTTGCAAGCTCACTTGCGCTATTTGCTTGTTTTTCAGTACCTTCAGCAATTTCCTGCATAGTAATTGCAATTTGCTCGGAGCCAGTTCTTACCTCCTGCGATGATTGTGTCATTTCTTCGCTCTTTGCCGAAACATTTTCTGATGCTTCAGCTACCTTTGATAAAGTAGCATGCAAATTGTCACGCATGGTTTGCATTGCACGTGTTAATTGTCCAACTTCATCTTCTTGCTGATTATCTTTAATGGCTATTCGTAAATTGCCTTTCGATAACTCTAGCATAAGCTCTGAGATTCTCCGTATCGGATTCGCTATCGTTCTGCTGAAGCGAATTGATACAAATAGAGCGATAATAATAAAGCCGACAACCATGATTACACTAATCCAGGAAAGCTGACTGTTTGTCGCACCAATTGTAGATATATCTTGTGAGATGCCAATGACACCAATTATTTCATTTCCTGTTGGACTAAGCATTGGTAAATAGGAATCCAATGTTTCCTCATTATGGTGTGAAACCTTTTGACCATTCATCACATTAGCTAGAATAGAAGCATCGCTCATCGTTCTTTCAATATTTTCTTCTTCAGAGGATTCCACAATTGTACCTTCCGTATTATACAAATTAATGTTAACGCCCTTTAGTTTTTCTTGTAATGCTTCTAGAAAATGATCATCGACACCCATCTGCAACGTTCCGATAATTTCCTGCTGATAAGAGATCGGAACAAAGGCTCTTACCGAAAGTCCAGATGTCCCAAATTCAAAACCAGAAATAGACTCGCCATCCAACGCATATTGAATTGCTTCCAAATTACTTTTGTCATCCCCATACTGAGTCGGTTCATGACCCCTTAGAAATACAATTCCATCTGTATCGCCATACTCAATTTTGTCAATCCCATGCTCTGAAAACAGTCGTGAATAAATGTCATTTACAAGATCTACTAATGTTTCACGGTCTCGTTGATGGTAAGCTTGTACGAACTCCAAATCTTGTGAATAGATTTCCGTTATTTTTTGGAGCTCTTCTGCAATGTTATCAAATTCTGATTGAATAATATGCTCCATCGTTTGCTGCTGGTCATCAATCAAATCATTGAACCCACTGTTCGTTGTTATCCAGATGACCGTTATGGTTATCCACATCGGTACAATCGTTAATACCAAAAATATCGTTAATAGTTTCTTTTTTAAACTGTCCATCCTTAAAAACTTTCTCATTCAATGCTCCCTCTCAACCTCTTTTAGAATATTGCACCCATTATAGTATCGGTAAACAAACAAAAAATTGAAGCGGAATGGTTGTTTTAATTCATTTCATAAAAACATATAATTAGAAACAGTAAAAACCAAAAAGGCTATGACCATTTTATTTTGGTCACAGCCTTTTTTCACATCCCATTTCGATTCATATAAAAAAATTGAATCAAAGCCCTAGCTCTTATTTCGTCTTTGTTGATTAATTCGAACCAGACGCTCTAATTTATCAAGCTCATAAAATAACTCAATAATACTATTCGCAATTGGAAAAACGTACGTCCACTTTTCAAAGTCAGATCCTTGCAGGGCATCAATGATATTGTTAATGGTAACCTGCATTGCTACTTTCGTTTCTTTTTGCAAATCCTTATCCAAAATAACCTTATCTTCATACATTAATAAAACATTTTCGCTGTAAGCATTAATTTCAATAACCAACTTTTTGATTAAGTGAAATTTAGCACTCGATATATTTTCGATATTTTTAAAATTATTCTCCAGGTGCTGAATCAATGTATGTTTTTTTCGTAAAACTTTAATCATATGCTTATAAAGAATAATTGTTCGTAAGAAATCCGGACGCTTCTTAATGAACAAGCTATTTCGTTCATCGGAAATAATTTCATAATAATCTCGTGTACGCTGGATCATCTTCTCTAATTCTTTATCTTCATCCTTCATTTGCGGAACGCTCATTGTTTGATTCGGAATAACCCGGAGAAGGAAATTCGTTTTCTCACTTGCATTTTTTATCATCGAAAACAAGATTTTCTGATGGTCTGGTGGATATACAAGCACATTAACGATAAATGCGGATAGTACACCAATTGCAACAAGTGATAAACGTTCAATAATGTAAATGAAGTTAATTCCAGCGTCACTGACTAGCATAATTGTTACAATAGTCAGCACTGTTAAACTAACCGTCTTATTCAAACCGAGCCGTATGTTAATCGCAATTGAAATAATAACAACTGCGGCAACAGAGATTGGATGATTACCAAGCAATACCAATCCAGCTAAAGCAAACGCCACTCCCACGCTGTTTGAAATAACTACTTCTTTAATATACTTGAACGAACGCATGATAGATGGCTGCATCGCTAGTACAGCCGCAATTGCTGCTACAAGCTCCAACTCTAATCCAATTAAACCGGTAACGAGTAATGTCAAAGCCACCGCAAGGCCGGTTTTTACCATACGGGGCCCAATATTAAATTCCATTCTTTGCACCTCTCTAGCAGTAGTATACCCTTTTCATCTATAACTGTCACTATTAGGTTTTCGGCAATTTTTTTACAACTTTATTACGAAAGATTGTTATGAAAATTAATTGCTTACAAGCCTTTTATCATTAGTAGCGAATATTCGCGACTTCAGTTGTGTAGATGAATCAACTTCTCGTAACATCAGTTATGAGAGGTTCGAGCAAACGGTATAATCTTACTTATGCAAACAGGAATGACTTTATACGAAGTACTTAATTTAACCAGCTTCCTTCGTTTGTTCCGATTTATTCGATTGTTCGATGCTTCGCTTTCCCCACCATGTTGCTAAAATAGGACCAGAAATATTGTGCCATACACTAAAAATTGCACTTGGTACTGCAGCGATTGGTGCAAAATGCGTCAGTGCCAATGCGGCGCCAAGTCCTGAATTTTGCATTCCAACTTCGATTGAAACAGCTTTCTGATCTTTAAAATTCAACTTAAACAACTTCGCAATAACATAGCCCACAAGGAGACCCAAACAATTATGCAAGACTACAACAGCAAATATTAACAGTCCTGTCTCAGCAATCGAGCCTTTGTTTACCGCGACAACAGCAGCAGCCACTGCAACAATACCAATAACTGAAACTAATGGCAAAACTGAGACACTTTTATCTACTTGTTTACTAAATAAAAGACGAACGATTACTCCTAGCACAATCGGCAATAATACGACCTGTACAATCGACATAAACATATCACCAAACGATACTGGAAGCCATTGACTTGCTAGTAAAAATGTAAGTGAGGGTGTCATAATCGGTGCAAGCAAAGTTGAAACAGAAGTAACTGTAACCGATAATGCCGTATTACCTTTCGCCATAAATGTCATAACATTCGATGCTGTTCCCCCAGGACAACATCCAACAAGAATGACACCAACTGCAACCTCTGGCGGCAATTGGAAAAGATGTGCTAAACCAAATGCTAATAACGGCATAATGGTATATTGTGCCACCACTCCAATAAGTACACTTTTCGGTTGTTTAAAAATGCCTTTAAAATCATTTACGGATAATGTTAATCCCATCCCGAACATGATAATTCCTAAGAGGAGTGGGATACGTGGAGCAATCCACGCAAAGCCAGCAGGATATAAATAACTAAATATTGCGAAAATAATGACCCAAAGTGCGAATGTACTTGTTGCAAAATTACTGATTTTTCCTAATGTCTTCATCTAGCTGTTCCTCCTGCGTTCCTAATTATGTATTGAACGTTTTTCGTGTAAATGATTCGTTAAATGAAGATTCTATCATAATTCTATATAGAAAGATAGCTATTTTCTGTTAATTTAAAATAAAGCGTATTCATTTTAATTTAACAATGGACGGCTTGCCAACTATACATTGCATTCAATTTTAATAAGGAAAAACCTGCAAGAGAACGCTGCTCCTACAGGTCTGGTTTTTTTAATTAGATACCAATTGAAAAATACTTCACTTCTAAATATTCTTCCATACCATGGTGACCACCTTCGCGACCGAGTCCGCTTTCCTTGAATCCCCCAAACGGAGCTTGTACAGTAGAAGGCATGCCATCGTTAATTCCAACAATTCCATATTCCAGCTTTTCTCCTATACGGACTGCTTTTGATATACTTTCTGTGAATAGGTAAGCAGCTAGCCCATATGGCGTGTTGTTAGCGCGATCAATCACTTCCGATTCTGTCGTAAATGTTGATATCGGTGCCAACGGTCCGAATGTTTCCTCATTCATACACAGCATCTCTTCGGTTACCCCTTTCAGTACAGTTGGTTCAACAAAATATCCATCTGATTCCTGATAGGATTCCCCTCCGTGAATAAGTTCAGCACCTTGATCAAGCGCATCCTTTAAATGTTGATTAACTTTTTCATATGCATCTTTGTCAATTAATGGGCCAATATCTACCCCTTCATCCATGCCATTGCCAACCTTTAGCTGGCTAACTTTTTGCTTAAATTTATCCGTAAATGCATCTACAACGTCCTCATGCACATAAATTCGGTTACTGCAAACACAGGTTTGCCCTGCATTTCGGAATTTCGAACGTACTGCCCCTTCTGCCGCTTTATCAAGATCCGCATCATTCATGACAATTAGTGGTGCATGTCCACCTAATTCCAAGGATATCTTTTTCACCGTGTCAGCCGATTTACGCATCAGAACCTTTCCAACCTCGGTAGATCCCGTAAACGAAACCTTGCGTACACGTGTATCCTCCATCCAAGCGTCACTAATTTCACCTGAATCTCCAGGTAGAATTTCTAGAACCCCCTCTGGTATCCCAGCTTTTTGCGCTAAATTCCCAAGTTTTATTGCTGTTAGCGGGGTTGCACTCGCAGGCTTCACAACCGCTGTGCAGCCTGCAGCCAGAGCGGGGGCTACTTTTCTAGTAATCATTGCCGCAGGGAAATTCCATGGTGTAATGGCAGCAATTACTCCTACTGGCTGCTTATGTACCATGATCCGTTTATTACGGGCCGAAGCTGGGATTGTTTCCCCATAAACGCGTTTTCCTTCCTCAGCATACCAAGAAATGAAGTTATTGGCATACGTAACTTCACCCTTTGCTTCTTCAAGTGGTTTTCCTTGCTCCAGCGTCATTGTCTTCGCAATATCTTCCACTTCTTCCTGAATCAAGTGATGCCATTTCATTAACAGCTCACTACGCTCTTCTGCCGTTCTCTCCGACCACTCCTGGAATGCTTTATAAGCACGGTCTACTGCTGCAGTTGCTTCTTCCTTACCAGCACGTGGGATGGATTCAATCTTTTCACCGTTCGCAGGATTAACAACATCAATCATTGCTTTTGTTTCTGACATCTTGCATTCCTCCTACATATTATTTGTCCTCTATTCCATACTATTACCTACTTTTAAATCTATGAAACATTTTAGTAGAAATCAAGTATCCTTTTGATGGACATATGTAAAACGAGCCCTGCCAATAGCAAGACTCGTTCGTTCATAATCATTCCTATTTTTCTCTTTTAATAATTTCAAGTGTTTCATTGAATTCATGCTCTACCGCTTCATTTCGCTTATATGTCAGTAGACTGACAACGACCGCAACTAGTAAACATAATAAAAAGCCTGGTACAATTTCATATAGGTATTTGGAAAGTTTGGAAGTTCCCCAAACAAATACGGTAACCGCACCAACAATCATACCCCACATCGCACCGATTCCTGTAATTTTTCTCCAATATAGTGTTAGAAGAATAATTGGTCCAAAGGAAGCCCCAAAGCCTGCCCAGGCAAAGGATACAAGATCAAGAATCGTATCGTTTTGCTGCCAAGCAAAAATCATGGCAATGGCCGAAACAAATAATACAGCCAACCTTCCAAGATTCACAAGCTGCTTATCACTTGCATCTGATTTAAATACAGCCTTATAAATATCTTCAACCAATGCCGAGGAGGTTACGATTAATTGTGAGGACACCGTACTCATAATCGCTGCCAATACAGCTGCAAGCATGATTCCGGCAATAAATGGATGGAAAATAATTTGACCTAATTGGATAAAAACTGCTTCATGGTTTGTTAATGTAATATCAGGATTTTGCTGAAAATATGCAACACCCACTAGAGCAGTAGCTGCTGCACCAACTAAAGAAAGAAACATCCAGCCAATTCCGATTCTCCTTGCTTTTTTCGTTTCCTTTACCGATTGAATCGCCATAAATCTTACAATAATATGTGGCTGTCCAAAATAACCTAATCCCCACGCTAAGGAGGAGATGACTCCAGTAGCTGTTGCTGTTGCAAAGAAGCTAAGCAGTGTTGGATCAAATTCTTGAATTGTACTTATCGTATCGCCAATCCCACCAGTTAGAAAAACACCGAAAATCGGGACAAGGACAAGTGCAAGAAACATCATCGTCCCTTGTACCACATCCGTAAAGCTAACCGCAAGGAAGCCACCAATAAATGTATAGACAATGGTTACACCTGCAACAACAAGTAGACCCGTATGATAGTTATAACCAAATGAGCTTTCAAAGAAAACTCCACCTGCTACCATCCCTGACGAAACGTAAAATGTAAAATAAACTAAAATTATAATACCAGATACGATTCGTAATACTTTTGAGTTATCTTTCAACCGATTATCAAAAAAGCTCGGAATGGTAATCGAATTATTTGATACTTGTGTATAAACGCGAAGTCGTGGTGCAACAAAAATCCAGTTTAACCAAGCACCAAGAAGCAGCCCAATTGCTATCCAACCTTCTACAAGCCCTGAAAGATAAATAGCACCAGGAAGTCCCATCAATAGCCATTGTGACATATCTGAAGCTCCAGCACTAAGTGCCGACACCGTCGCATTTAGATTTCTTCCTCCAAGCATGTAATCATCTAAGTTCGTTGTTCGCTTGTATGCATACAAGCCAATGGCTATCATTGCAATTAAATAAAGGATAATTGCAAGTAGCTGATATGTATAATCTGACATGTAATTCCCCCTTTGATTGAGCATTTTTCAATTTTAAAATTTTTATAACGCGGTTTAACTGAATTAGTTTTTTAGAATTATCGCATAAAAACGTGGATAAAACCAATTTTTAATAAAAAAACATAGAGTTAAATTGGTATGCAAGTAAAAAGTTTTGCTCGTACTTGCATCAAATCTTTCTGCTATACTAGCTTTTTATTTCGCTTCTTTCTCCATAATACAAACAACGAGAAAGCTGCTGCCCCAGTAATAATTGGTGATTTTTTCAGTTTATTTTCTTTCGTATAAAAGACATCCTTCATTACGAGATTCAGATTTTGCGGTCGCTCTGCTAAGCGGCGCATGAAATAGCCGAACCAATCCGTCCCAAAAGGAATATATGTGCAAAATTTATAGCCTTCTTGCCTCAGCTCACTATGCATTTCTGTACGAAATCCATAAAGCATTTGAAACTCAAACTTATCCTTACGTATATTATTCTCCTTTACAAACGCTTTCATTTCATTGATGATTTGATGGTCATGCGTAGCAATTGAAGTAAAAGCATCACCTAGTAAGCGCCCCTTCGCAAGCTTAACAAAATTGGCATCAATATCTTCCTTTGATTGAAAAGCTACCGCTTCGCTTTCTTTGTATGCACCTTTCACCATACGAATGCGAACATCCTGAAGCTGTTTTAGATCGTCCTCTGCTCGATATAAATACGTCTGTATTACGGTTCCGATATTATCAAATTTTTGTCGTAATACTTCTAGAATCTCGAGTGTCTTTTCATAATGTATATATTTTTCCATATCGATATTGATAAAAATATTATAGGATCCAGCTTTCTCCAAAATCTCAACCATGTTCTTTATGCAGAATTCCCGGTCAATATCAAGACCGATCTGGGTTAATTTCAAGGAAACATGACAATCTAAATTTTCTTCGTGAATTTTATCTAACACACTTAAAATTTCAGCTTTAGCAAAAGCCGCTTCTTCTATCTCATACACGAATTCCCCTAAATTATCTAATGTACAGGATATTCCATGAGCATTTATTTCTTTTACTGTCTCTACTACACTATCAATATCGATTCCTGCAACAAACTTTTCTGCCCCAAGCCGAAATCCCCATTTTTTTGCATTTGCATTTAAAATTTTATTGTTTGATAAACTAATAAAAAAATCTCTTGTTAGATTTCCCATAGCTGCCGCTCCTTTAAAAGTTACTTGTTCTAAGTTAAGCCCTAGCCTGAACGTTAGTTTTGCGGCAAGCCTTTCACCTGCCGCAAAACCATCCATTAAAATGTTTCTGATACAATTTTAGCTTCTAGAAAATGCTGCAAGTAATCTGGTCCACCTGCTTTGGAATCAGTGCCTGACATCTTAAAACCGCCAAATGGCTGGTATCCAACAATGGCAGCTGTACAGCCACGATTGAAATAAAGATTTCCAACATGGAAATCATAACGTGCTCGGTTTAAATGCTCACGGTTATTTGAAATAACTGCACCAGTTAAGCCATATTCTGTGTTGTTCGCGATTTCCAGCATTTCATCAAAATCTTGAGCTTTGGCAAAGGCTACAATCGGTCCGAAAATTTCTTCCTGCATGATTCTAGCGCTTGGATCTACATCTTTGAAAATCGTTGGATGAATAAAGAAACCAGTGGAGTCATCGGTTTTGCCACCATACGCAAGCTCGCCCTCTGCTTTTCCAATTTCAATGTAATCTTTAATTTTATCAAACTGCTTTTGATTCACGACGGCACCCATATAGACATTTTCTTCAGTTGGGTTTCCAACCGACAGCTTCTTCGTAAGAGCAATCGATTTTTCAAGTACTTCATCATACACATCTTGGTGAATTACAGCTCTCGAGCAAGCAGAACATTTCTGTCCAGAGAAACCAAATGCAGAGTTAACAATCGCATCCGCAGCCAAATCTAAATCCGCATCTTTATCCACAATAATTGTGTCTTTTCCACCCATCTCAGCAATGACACGCTTTAGAAATTGTTGTCTTTCCTGTACTTTGGCGGCACGTTCATAAATTCTTGTTCCAGTTGCACGAGATCCAGTAAAGTTAATAAAATGTGTTTCTTTATGGTCTACAAGGTAGTCACCAATTTCTGCTGGATCTCCTGGTACAAAGTTCAATACTCCTCTTGGCAAACCAGCTTCCTCTAACACTTCGACTAGTTTATAAGCAATAACTGGCGTGTTTTCCGATGGCTTTAACAGCACTGGATTTCCAGCTACAATCGGTGCTGCCACGGTCCCGCATACAATCGCAAAAGCAAAGTTCCATGGTGGGATAACAACACCAGGTCCCATTGGTTGGTAAAAATACGCGTTATGCTCATTTGGACGATCTGCTAACGGCTTTCCTTTTCCTAGCTCAATCATTTGACGACCATAATATTCTAAGAAGTCGATTCCTTCAGCAGTATCTCCATCAGCCTGATCCCAGGGCTTTCCAGCATCGAGAACTAGCCATGCGGAGAATTCATGCTTGCGTCTGCGTACAATTGCTGCTGCTCGGAATAATAGATCGGCTCGCTCCTGTACTGACCATGTTTTCCAAGTTTTAAAGGCACGCTGTGCACTCTCCATAGCCTGCTCAACATGATTCTTCGTTGCTTTTGACACTTTCCCGATAATTTGTTCTTTATTGCCAGGATTTATTGAAACAAGCTTATCTTCTGTAAATATTTTCTCTCCATCAATTACGAGTGGATATTCTTTTCCTAACTCACCCTTAACCTGCTCAAGTGCTTCTTGAAACTGTTGACGATTTTGATCATCTTTAAAATCTGTAAATGGCTCGTGTTTAAATGGCAAAACCATTGAATATACCTCCTTAAAATTAATAAGAATTCAGCTAGAATAATAGTTTTATTTCCTGCCTCATCAATGAACAAGCAAATTTCATGCCAACTTTTTATTTTTTTTACCTTTTCAACGAAAACGCTTACAGTGATAAGGTTTTTTTTATTGTTTATGTTCAAACATGTATAAAAATGGCCAGGCATCGTTGTACACTCTGTTTACATAAGTGTAAAAAATATATACAATATTCTTTACACTAGAAATTGTATGGAGTGATTTGATGGCTCATGAAAAGTTCTACCTTAATACAATTCTTTCTTTAGAAGATGATGCAATTACAATTATTGATACCGATCAACAAGTTCATTTTTGGAATGCTGCTGCTGTTCAAACGTATAATATTGAACAATCCGCTATCCTTCACCAACCAATTACCAACTTTTTTCACAGTGATGATTTAATTGTGTTACAGGTGCTTGCATCACAGGAACCAGTTAAAAACACGTATCATCAGCCGCGTAAAGATAAGCATGTCGTAATAAACGCTGCTCCAATATATAATGAAAAGCAGGAGTTAGTGGGCGCTGCGTCCATTGAAAGAGATATCACGCAAATTGTAAAGTTAAATAACAATTTGGAAACAACAGCTGCAGAGCTAAATGAACTTAGGCAGAGAGTGAATATGAACCATGAGGAAACACCATTTTCAAAATTAAAAGGAAGGAGCTTTTCCCTTCAACAGACGATTCAAATTGCTAGAAAAGCTGCAAAAACAAATGCCACAACACTCATTCTTGGCGAAAGTGGAACCGGAAAAGAAATATGCGCAAGAGCCATTCACGAAGCAAGCGATCGAAAGAGTGGACCCTTTGTTCCAGTGAACTGCGGAGCTATCCCAAGTGCATTATTTGAAAGTGAGCTATTAGGCTATGAAGGTGGATCATTTACAGGTGCAGAGAAGAATGGAAAAGCAGGAAAAATTGAAATGGCACATGGTGGGACTTTGTTTCTCGATGAGGTTGGAGAGCTCCCATTAGAAATGCAAGTTAAGCTGCTTCGGGTGCTTCAGGAAAACCGGATTTATCGAATTGGCGATTCTACCGGCAGGAAAGTAGATGTACGATTTGTCGCAGCAACAAATCAAAATCTAGGAGTGCTTATGGAAGAAAAGGAATTCAGATCAGATTTATTTTACCGATTAAACGTCATTCAACTGACCATGCCCCCGCTCCGAGAGCGGATTGATGATATCCCTGAGCTGACGCAATTATTTCTTAAACAATTCGCTATCCAGCATCAAGTTCCGACCCCAGAAATTGAACAGGACGCAATTCACATTTTACTCGAATACGACTGGCCAGGAAATGTTCGTGAACTTCGAAACTTTATGGAACGCATTATAATTCTTTCCGAAAAACCATTTATTACAAAACAGGATATATTAGATTACTTTCCTAATCCTACAATTCAACAAAACCGTAAAGAATTAGTGACGAGCCATTTACTGCCGCAAGAAAAAGCAGCGATGGAAAGGCAACGTATTGAAGAAATGCTGAGGCAAACGAATGGAAACAAAGCGCTTACCGCGAAGAAATTGGGTATATCCCGTATGACACTGTATAATAAAATAAAAAAATATGGGATTTAAAGGATTAGGGATCTATAAAACAGACTTCATTTTATCGTAAATTACAAAAATGCCACAGCGTGTTTATTCACTCATTGTGGCATTTTCTTTATTCCGGCGTATTATTTCTCAATATCGAATTTCTCTTCCGTTCACTGTTAACCAGTCTTCCCACTATTATCCAAATACGTTCAATAGCATCGCAATGCTCATTTTCCAATCTATTTGATAACTTTTATTAAATGTTCGATTCCCATAGGTTTCATTTTTTATTTTTTCCATTCGGTCATACGCAATACTTTTATAAATAGCAATGTCCATTTGCACGATTGCTTCCTCCCTTATTGTTGATTCTATTTCATCATACAACTGGGAAGACTTCTGGTCGTCGGCTCAGGGCCTGAAATTCGGTAACAATTATTTCCTACCGTAGCTTCAGAACCTCTACATCTTAGGTCTGAAAATATGTTCTATATAACCTGGCAGAGAAAGCTTCTTACGGTAGAGTAAAATCATTTGTTTAGGGTCTCAATTATACGAGAGCCACCTCATTTAATTTAGTTAACATCCCTGTTACCTCCTTTCTTAAAAATCAATTGCTACATACTTATTAACGCATGGATAGGGCTGTACAAACAAGTGAAAAAATAATTATAATCGTTTTATACAACTCTTCAACCGGCGCTAAATTATTTGAACCCGAAAAAGCGTGAAGCTCCATTTAGCAGCTTCACGCTTTTATAACATATATGATAAGCACTCAATCATGATTATTCCGCACTTTATAAATGATTTTTCGAATGCTGTCAATTGACAAATGAAACTTCCGTTCTAATTCTTCCAATGTTTTTCCATTATTGTATAATTGGAAAATTTCTTCATTCCGTTTTGCGATTAACGCTCGCGATCCACTCACTTCTCCCCAGCCTGCCCGCTCACTTTTTGCTTTTGGGATATAAATCAAGTCACCCTGAATATATTTCTGCATTTCTTTCAGCAAACTAGGGGGAAGGACCTCTTTTGCATTTTTGTATTGCACGATTTACGTCCTCCTTGTTAACCTGTACATCTATATCAAAATCGAATTGTATGATGCTCATCTCACACCTACTCCTTTCCTTGAATTTTATTTATAATAACATACTACTCTACTGAAAAGTATAAACGATCTTTCCGATTATGGAAAGATGCTAATTTTCTGAATGAAAACTCCAAATAAATGGGGCCGCAAGACACGGCCCCAGGTAGAGATTCCCGCTATGCGGAAATCACCTCTGCATTTGTAATCAATATAATCAGCCTCCTTTCACAAGAGTCTATCGGTCCGACATCTTAATTAACGCATACCTACCCTACTGCTCTCAAGAGAAAGAATAATTATAATTGTTTTATCCTTTCCCGCATTTGCAAACTAAGATTATTTCATCATTGTCAACTAATTACAATTTAGGTTGACAATGAAACTTCCTTCGACGTATAATCCAAATAGTAAGATAATTACCCAGCCAAATAAGCCTTCTAAAAATTTAATTTGAATAAGGAGCTTTGTATGATGAATGAAAAAAGCAAGAGACTTAGAATTCTACTCAATTGTTCGATTTTCGCAGCAATAACAGCAATTTTAGCGCAAATCGAAATCCCACTGCCATTAATTCCGATAAGCGGACAAACTCTAGCTGTCGGAATTGCCGCTACTGTTTTAGGCAGTCGTCAGGGTGCTCTAGCAATGTTATGCTATGCAGCCATTGGCGCAGTCGGAATTCCTGTTTTTGCAGGCTTTAGTGGCGGACCACAAGTATTAGTAGGTCCATCAGGAGGTTACATTTTCGGCTTCATTGCAGCCGCCTATATCACCGGGTTAATTTTAGAAAAAACTAGGTTTACGGTTCGTATGGCCTTGATTGCCAATATTGCGGGGATGTTTGTTACACTGGTATTTGGTACAATCCAACTAAAAATTGTTTTAGATTTAGGCTGGAATGCAGCTTTAACAGCTGGAGTGTATCCATTTCTTATCGTCGGTTTCATCAAAGCATATCTAGCAAGCTTGATTGGTATCGTTGTACGACAACGATTAATTCAAGCGAAGCTGATTAATGGTGCGCAAAAAGAGATTGCTTCTTAAATGGATGTCGAGGGACGCCAATGTTCGTCCCTCCTTCGCTTTACAGATCTCCAATTAGACTTTTAGCGAGATAAACATTTATTAATAGACAATTATTTTCATTCCTCACAAGCTTAGTAGTCCAATTTCCTGAAATCATTTCTTCAAGCTGCTTCGCCTGCTCCTCACTTATTCTCAACTGACAAAAACCATCATCTTTTAACTCATAATCACGATCTTCGAGTTTATCAAATTTCAGTTGCAATAAATTTTTCAGACCATTGAATGTAACAAATTTTATGGAATACCCTTCAATTAAAATCTTTTGAAACTCCGCTGTCCCTAGCCTTTCTTCAAGCTGAATCAATTCATTAAAATCAAAGCTTGCATGATAAGTACGAAAGCCTTCCATATCTTTTCTTTCTACCTGTTGCATAATTTCCTGATTAGACACACCGTTTTTTCGGAGTGTTTCAATTATGTAAGCATCCATTAACGAAATCTTGTTCACCATTTCCATTACCTCCTGTATGTATTTCTGCTTTCCTTTATTGATTACAAAGTAAGAC
The DNA here is from genome assembly GCF_037969805.1 of Oceanobacillus sp. FSL W7-1304. Taxonomy (NCBI): domain Bacteria; kingdom Bacillati; phylum Bacillota; class Bacilli; order Caryophanales; family Bacillaceae; genus Oceanobacillus; species Oceanobacillus sp. FSL W7-1304. Next base: position 930,137 of record NZ_CP150211.1, read on the forward strand.
TCCCAACTCATTATACCTTTTCACCCATTTTATCAAAAATTTATTGACAGTATAAATTCCACCTGTTATGGTTATACACATAAGTATATAACCATAATAGAAGATAACCAAAAAGGAGGGTAGCCAATGAAACGTAATTTTGATGAAGATAAACCAATTTATATACAAGTACGAGAACAAATTGAAGATCAGATTATCAATCAGCAGTTGAAAGCGAATGACCAGGCACCTTCTACAAATCAGCTCGTTCATTACTATAAAATCAACCATGCGACAGTTTCTAAAGGAATAAACCAGCTTGTAGACGAAGAAATACTATTTAAGAAAAGAGGTATCGGTATGTTTGTAGCTGAAGGAGCAAGAGACAAACTGCTTGAAAAACGACGTAAATCATTTATGGAGGACTATATCGTCACACTTGTTCAAGAAGCCAATAAATTAGAAATTACGACAGAGGACATTCTCACCTATATTAAAAAAGTGAAAGGAAGTGGAAAGTAATGCATATTAAAGCTACCAATCTGCAGCTTGCATATGGACGTGACCCGGTACTCCATGACATGAATTTTGAGATACACGAACCAAAAATCTATGGACTGCTTGGAAGAAATGGTGCAGGTAAAACATCGCTCCTATCCATTATTGGATCATTCCGCGAAGCTACTTCTGGCGATTTACGAATTAATGGTGTCGCCCCATTTGAAAATGCTCAGATTATGCAAGATGTAACATTTATGTACAATAAGGATTTTACTGGTGAAACAGATTCCCCATCAACTATCGTCAAATATCTTGGGCGCTACCGTCCACATTTTGATTTAGAATACGCGATGAAACTAATAAGAAAATTCAAATTAGAAGGTAATAAATCAGTAGCCAAACTATCAAAAGGTAAGCAATCTGCATTTAATGTCGTTGTTGGATTAGCGAACAGGTCACCAATTACGATATTTGATGAAGTATATCTTGGAATGGATGCACCAGCTCGCGATTTATTTTATAAAGAACTATTAAAGGATCAAGAATTGCATCCACGAATTATCATTCTGTCTACCCATCTTGTCTCAGAAATGGATTATTTATTTGATGAGGTAATGATTATTCATGAAGGAAGAATACTTCTCCAAGAACCCTACGATGCAATCGTTTCTCGTGGTGTAACTGTAGTCGGAGGCAAGGATGCTGTGGCCAGATTTGCTGCAAACAAAGAAATACTTAACGAGGAGCAATTAGGAGACACAAAATCTGTAACGATTTACGGTGAAATGAATGAAGCCGATCGATTAGCTGCTTCAGAATTAGGGCTTACAATTGGTCCCGTATCACTCCAAGATCTATTTATCCAGCTTACAAAGGAGGATGATGAACATGAATAGACCTAGTCTTTTCCCTAAAGTTTCCTTGGATTTATTTTGGGTACAGCTTACTTGGACGTTTTGGGCACTCGGTATTCACCTCATCATTAATATCGGTAAAATTTTCTTAAGCGAACACCTAGATACATTCTACAGTGCCAGCTATGTAGCAGGTAATATTTATATGTTCGTCATCGGTATTATTGCCATAAATTTTCTGCCCTATTATGTAGAACATGGTATAACACGTAAAGATTATTTCCTTGGAAATGTGATTGCAAGTTTTGGCTTATCTATCGTTATTCCGATTCTCACCTATCTGATTAGCTTGGTAGAAAAATTAATTGTTACTAATTTTTCTCAGATTGCATTAGCAGACCGTACGTTAGAGGATATTGTTATCGATATTGACGGTAATATTATTGGTGAGGTTCTTTTATCGTTCCTACTAACACCATTTATTAGTCCGGAATCTAATATTTTTCTCTCACTTGGCTTATTCAGCCTACATCTATTCGTATTTTATCTTGTTGGCTGGCTGATTAGTGCTGCATTTTATCGCATAAACGTTCTTTTCGGTATATTATTTATTGCTGTGGCAATTGCAATCATCGCAGTTAAGGACTCCATGATACGAATAGTGCTAGATATACCGCTATTCGAAAACTTCTCAGCATTAGATATTGTTCCAAATGGCTTGGCATGGCCGATCGTATTCGTTACAGTACTTATAACAATTATACTTATTCGTCTGTTAACGAAACGTGCTGCATTAAAAATATAGAGTGAAACTTCATTCAGTGGGGATTCTCTTCCTCCCTACTGAATGTTAGGACTGTATAGAAAATCCACAGATCCTTGAACATAATATTAACAGGACTATCCCCCAACCTATCATGTTTTGGTTCTCTTCTGCTTAGAGGTGGGGAATTACAGCCCGTTAATACGATAAATATAGAAAAGGCCGATGCTTTCAACAGCAGCGGCCTTTTTACTTCAAAATACTTAGGCAGGATCTTTCCTCACTTTCTTCCTTAGCCAAGGCTGTGATTTCCAACGTCTAAAGGCAAATATTCCACGTACCCATTCATCTACACCTTGAGCTAGCCAGACTCCCAAAAGTCCTAGTCCAAGAGAAATCCCAAACACATAACTTAGCACTACCGCAAGTCCCCACATAGAAATGATCCCTATAATTACAGGGAACCGGACATCCCCTACTGATTTTAATGAACCCATCAAGACCATATTCACCGCACGACCTGGTTCTATAAATACGATTGCCCATAATACTGGAAGTGCAACAGCAATAATCATTGGATCCTCTGTAAATAACCCAAGAAGGCTTTCCCCAGTAAATGCAATAATAAAGGAAATAACTACTGAAACGAAAAAGGCAATCCGAAGTGTTTTTAACCCTCGCTTTAATGTTCTTTTATACTGTTTTGCCCCTATATAACGAGCAACTAATATTTGTGTCCCTTGTGAAATTGCCATGGTAAACATGAAACAGAACATTGAAATATTTAAAATATACACCCTAGCTGCTAAAGCTGCATCCCCAACTATTGCTACAAAGCTCGTTATCACGACTTGCGACAGTTGATAAGATAACTGTTCTCCCGCAGACGGAATTCCAATACCCATTAAATTTTTTGTGTTCGTCTTGTCGATCTTTAAAATATCATTGATTCTGTATCGAATCGCAAGGCGTTTATAAACGAAAAATAATAGCGCAAATACTAAAAATAACCTTGCAACAATTATTGAAATGGAGACTCCAACAACTCCTGTCACCGGAATTCCAAACAAACCATTAATCGCTATGAGGAAACCGATGATACTAATCACATTCATCACGATCGTTACAAACATTGTCTCTCTCGTATGTCCATAACTGCGTAAAACTGCACTTAAAGCCAAAGCGACTGCTTCAAGACAAAGAGATAAGCCAGTAACAACTAAATAAGTATGCGCGTAACCATAGACCTCCCCACTTAGCCCATAAAAGTTTAGAAAGATCCCTCCAAATATAGCAACAATAATCGTCATACCAATACCAATCCAAAAGTTAAGTCCGAAAGCGGATCTTGCAATGGTACGAGCCTCTTTAATCTGGTTAGCACCTAAATTCTGACCGATTAGAATGGTTGCTCCAATCGCTGTTACGTTAAATACCAAAATAAATATGTTCATTATCTGGTTTGCAACACCAACACCCGCAACAGCATTATCAGAGTATCCACTCAAGATTAATGTAGCAATAATACCCACGCTCATATGAAGAGATATTTCAATAAACAGTGGCCATGTAAGGTTAAACAGCGACTGGTCCTGGTACTTATTTTTTTCAACACTCAATTTTGCTCATTTCTCCTTCACGCTAAATTTCAGTCATTAGAAAACTTGGCATTTGTTAAAGGAATTCTTAAGAAAGTGTTCTTTGCTTTCTTAGAAACCTCTATACATCGGAGTGCAAGCCTTTAAGCCAATGCCTTAATTGCACTTATGCAGATTGAAAATTTTATATTTTTCTATCTGCCAACATAATTTTCAACCAATTTAATAATGATAATGCATATTAACTAGAAATCTCCCTCTGTAATGTGAAACGCTTTGCTGCAGGGTATTAGCACATTAATGCTAAATGTATTCCAAAACCCATAAAAGAATGCAGTATTTGCATTAAAAAAGACCGTCTGAGAAATCGCAAAATCGCGACCTTCCAAGACAGCCTCATCTGCTATAAATTTGTTTCACTAGTATATTTCCCTAGGAAGAAGTGAATATTATCTCAAAATGTACTATTAGAATATTCTAACATAAAATTAAGCTAATTTCAATTTTTTATGATAACGTGTTTGTATATAATCTAGAAGTTTCTAGTATACTGAATTCCTACTTCCTTACATACAAACGCTTATTATCTTCTACTCCACTTAGACAAATTGCAGCAGTATCCTTTGTAATATCAAGCTCTAATGTCGAACCATCAACTGGTAGGGTCTCCTCAAATAGTTTTTCATATTCGGGAACAGTTACTTCCATTCTTGAATCAAATAAATGTTTATGATCATTGATGTGAAGATGCTCACGATAATCGGACTGTAGAATCCCAGTAAAAAATTCTCCAACAGCGCCTGAACCATAGCTGTATAAACCAACCCTTGATCCGGCTTCTAATCCCTCGTTAAGTTCAAGAAGCGATAACAAGCTTAAGTATAAAGATCCCGTGTAGATGTTTCCAACGCTTCGATTATATTGCGTACTTACTTGATAATTCGCAACCAATCTTTCGTTGTCTTCCTCTGTACCTTCATCTAAAATCGTACGTAACGCCTTTAATCCCATCTTTGTATATGGCAAGTGGTAACAAATTGCCTCAAAATCTTTCAATTCAAGACCTGACTTTTCTTTATACTGCTCCCAAACCTTCGAAAAGAAGTATATGTATTGCTCATTGGAAAACTTTCCATCAACAAACGCTTTGTCAGAGTAAATCGGTCTCCAGAAATCCATAATGTCATTTGTAAAATAAGCACTATGCTCTTCAAGGACCATGATTCTTGGATTTGCACTAATCACCATCGCAACTGCTCCTGCACCTTGTGTGGATTCACCGGCGGTATTTAGACCGTACCTCGCGATATCAGAACCTATTACCAATACCTTGCTTTCCGGATTTAATGCAATATGCCCTTTTGCCAATTGAATTCCAGCAGTTGCACCGTAGCATGCCTGCTTCATTTCAACAGTACGTGCATGGGGATTTAACCCAAGTAAATTATGTACATAGACCCCTGCAGACTTCGAGTTATCAATACCTGATTCGGTACCAAAAATAACAAAATCGATTTTCTCTTTATCTGCCTCGTTTAAAATCCCAAGTGCAGCGTTCGCAGCCAATGTAACCGGGTCTTGTGTAATAGGCGGAATCGCCATTTTTTCCTGTCCAATTCCAACGGTGAACTTTTCCGGCTCTATGTCTCTTGCAACAGCTAATTTGTTCATATCTACATATAAATGCGGTGTATAAAAACCTATCTTATCAATCCCTATATTCAATGCCCTGCTCCTTTACAACTACCAAAATTTTATACTGTACTGCTTCGTGAAATAGTGCACAACTATTATTTTTTAAATTAAACAACAGTTAAATGATAATATAATGTATTACGAAAAACAACTCATTTGAAGTTAGATGGAAAGGTTTTCTAAACTACCGGATTAGCTAATTTGTCTGTATGATTGATTATCTATCAGCGCTCACGATGACTCATAATTTCAATCTCTTGTAGGGCCTGTGTTGCTAATTGATCAGCCTCACGGTTCATTTTCCGGGACACATCTTTATAAGTTGGGGCAATTCCAAGCTGTTCTAACTTTTGTTCAATCCGATTAATCCATGCTGATAGCTCCTTTTCATAGCATGGCCATTCCCCATCCAACTGATGAATGACAACCTTTGAATCTCCAACAAATGTTACTGGTAAGTGGTGCACACCTAATAGCTCTAATTCAGTTAATCCTAAATGAAGCGCCGCATATTCTGCTTCATTATTATTTATAAGGCCTTCCACTAAAGCATTTTTTCTTATCCGATAGGCCTTTTCATTTTGCTCATAGTAAATGACACAGCCAAGACCTGCTTTATCTGTCTTCAAGTCAAATCCACCATCAAAATAGACAGTTATATCATGCGGTTCCGTTTTAATTTCTTCCATGTATTTCTTTAATTGCTTATAGGTCCAGCTTCTATCATTGCTATCAATAAATGTTAATTGCTTGATTCTTCCAGTTTTCTCCATGTCTTCAGCAATGATGACGGCTTGTCCAGCTTGCATCATATCTGAGCTAAGCATCGTCTCTAATCCCTTTTTTGTACGATATGTTAATTCCATTCTCACTTGCAAAGATAAAACCTCCTTTTTACTTGGATATAAAACAAAATAAATGACATGAAATTTGAATAAAACACATTTAATGAATGAACCTTTCATTCATATTATTTTATATTGTATCCTAAAAATGCACATATCTTAGCAACACCACAAATTTGTTTTAATAATAACAAAAATGTATTTAATAAAACAATTGACAAAACTATAAAATTTATGCAAAATGGATTTAACAACTGAATATTCGTTATTTTCTTATCCAGAGAGGTGGAGGGATTTGGCCCTACGATACCTCGGCAACAGGCTTTTTTAAGTACTGTGCTAATTCCAACAAGCATTAATGCTTGGTAGATAAGAAGAGTAAAGTGAATAATACATACATGACCTCTTCTTTTCGGAAGGGGTCTTTTTATGTTTTCCCACCTTTTCTTATCACCACGAATACAATTTTCCACTAATGACAGCTTCAAAGGAGTGAATTAAAAGGTAGTGAAGAAAATGAAATGAGGTAATTGCTACTTTTAACGATAAAGGAGGACAGAAAAATGAGTTTATTAAGTGCTCTTGAAGAAAGGATCCTTATTGGTGACGGTGCAATGGGAACTTTGCTGTATTCATACGGCGTTGACCGTTGCTTTGAAGAATTGAATTTAACACATGAGGAACAAATTACCCGTATTCATCGATCATATATTGAGGCGGGATCCGATTTAATCCAAACCAATACGTACGGAGCAAATTACATTAAGCTTGCTCGTTATGGCTTAGAAGATCAAGTTAAAAAAATCAATACCAAAGCAGTGGAACTTGCTAGAAAGGCTGCTAAAAAAGACACTTTTGTTCTCGGAACTATCGGAGGGATACATGGCGCACAAGCATTAAATGATACAAAAGAAGAAATCAAACGAAGCTTTCGAGAACAGCTATATTGCTTACTGTTAGAAGGTGTAGATGGCCTTATTTTAGAAACCTATTACAATCTTGATGAGCTATTAACCGTATTAGAAATTGCCCGAGAAGAAACAACAATACCGATTATCACAAATGTCTCCATGCACGTACCAGGTATTCTTGAAAATGGTATCCAGCTAAAGGATGCTTTACAACGGCTAGAAGATACGGGTAGTAATATTGTTGGCGTCAACTGTCACTTAGGTCCATTTCATATGCTGCAATCATTAAAAGATGTTCCATTGTCAGATAAGACATTCTTAGCGGCTTACCCAAACGCTAGTCTGCCAGCTTATCACGAGGGCAAGCTCGTTTACGAAAATAAACCTGACTATTTCACTCGATGCGCCGAAGATTTTCGCAATGAAGGTGTTCGCTTGCTTGGCGGTTGCTGCGGAACAACCCCTGAGCATATCAAAGGATTAGCGCAAGGAGTTCGTAATTTAAAGCCATTAACGGAAAAGAAGATTATTAGAAAGCCTTCCCCTATTGAAGTAACACGTAATCAGACGACTAAAGAGACCCCTTTAGTCGATATCGTAAAGAAAAGACATTCCATCATCGTTGAGCTAGATGCTCCGAAGCATCTGCAAACAGACGCATATATGGAAGGCGTGAAGGCATTAAAGAAGGCTGGTGTCGATGCAATTACATTAGCTGACAACTCGTTAGCATCACCAAGAATTAGCAATATTGCGATCGCCGAAAAAATAAAACAAGAGGTTGGGCTAAGACCTCTCGTTCACTTAACTTGCCGCGATCGTAATTTAATCGGGCTGCAATCCCATTTAATGGGACTCGACACGTTAGGGATTCATGAAATTTTGGCAATTACGGGAGACCCAACGAAAATCGGCGACTTCCCAGGTGCCACTTCTGTTTTTGATGTAACATCGTTCGATCTAATTAAACTAATCAAGCAATTTAATAAAGGGCTTTCCTTTTCTGGTAATTCCTTACGACGGAAAACTTCTTTCAAAGTTGGTGCAGCTTTTAATCCAAATGTGGCTCATCTTGATAAGGCAGTCAAACGAATGGAAAAAAAGATTAGCTATGGTGCCGATTATTTTCTAACACAACCGATCTTCAATAAGGAGCAAATCATACAGCTGCATGAAGCAACAGCGCACATCCAAACACCTATTTATATAGGAATTATGCCGTTGACATCAACAAGAAATGCTGAATTTCTCCACAATGAAGTACCAGGAATTAAATTAAATGACGATGTTAGAGATAAAATGCGCTTTGTCTCGAACGATCGAGACAAATCGATTGAACAAGGGATTTCAATAGCAAAGGAACTTATTGATGTATCCTTACGATATTTCCATGGTATCTATTTAATTACACCTTTCGCACGTTATGACATGATTATTCGTCTTATTGAATATATCCAGGAAAAAGTCCCCAAAAGTAACTTCGAGGAGGTGTTGTCAGCAACCCCGCACAGCCTATAGGAAGAATTAAGATGAAAACAAATGAGGAGGAAATGAAATGACAAATGTGATTAGCTCAAACTTAGGTTACCCAAGAATCGGGAAGAAAAGAAAATGGAAGCGCGCCTTGGAAGGATACTGGAATAAGCAATTATCCGAAAAGGAACTTTTAGAGAAAACTGATGCCATTAGATTCGCAAACTTAAAAAAGCAAAAAGAAATTGGTATCGATCTTGTACCGGTTGGCGATTTTACACTATACGATCACGTCCTAGATACTTCCGCTATGTTCGGTGTTGTACCAGATCGTTTTAACTATGATGGCGGAAAGGTTAACCTCGAAACATATTTTGCTATTGCTCGCGGTACAGAAAATGCGGTTGCCTCTAAGCTTACGAAATGGTTTAATACAAACTATCATTATATCGTTCCAGAGCTTGAAAATGTGACACCAACGTTAACAGAAAATCTCCCGCTAAAATTCTATAAAGAAGCAAAAGAAAAGTTAGGAATCGATGGGAAGCCTGTCATTTTAGGTCCAATTACATACCTAAAATTATCAAAAGGATACGAAGAAAATGATTTCTCTAACGTCTTGCAACGCTTTATACCTTTATATGTCCAACTATTAAAAGAGTTAGAGGAAGCCGGTGTCTCTTGGGTACAAATCGATGAACCGATTTTAGGAACTAATCTATCAAAAGAAGTTATCCAAAAAGCAAAACAAGTTTATGAGCAATTTCATAATGCAGCACCTAAATTAAAGCTAATTTTACAAACCTATTTCGAGCATATTATTCACTACGAAGAAATTATCGAGTTTCCTGTTCAAGCAATCGGACTTGACTTTGTCCATGGAGAGTCGCTAGAGCTTATCAAACAATTCGGATTCCCAGAAGATAAAGTACTCGCAGCCGGGATTATTAATGGGCGCAACGTTTGGAAGGCTGACTTGGAAGCTAAAACCGACCTGCTCGAAACAATCTATCAAACTGTTAAAAATAAGCAAATCATTATCCAGCCTTCCTCATCATTATTACATGTTCCAGTCACGAAAGAATCTGAAGCACAACTTGATTCCAATGTAAAAAATGGTCTGTCCTTCGCGAATGAAAAGCTTGATGAAATTGTAACACTTACAAAGGGATTACAAACTGGGAAACAGACAATCGTCCAAGAACTAGCTAGAAATAATAAGGAACTTGAACAGTTTAACCATTCTACACACAGAAATAATGAAATTGTTCGAAAGGAAGTCGAAGCACTAGGAATTACGGATGCACAACGTTCCTTACCATTCGCTGAACGAATTCAGAAACAGCATGAGGTCTTGCAATTACCATTACTTCCGACGACAACTATTGGCAGCTTGCCACAAACCCAGGAAGTTAGAAAAAAAAGAACAAAATGGCGTCAGGGAACAATTACAGAAGCTGAATATGAACAATTTATTAGAGATAACATAACAAAATGGATTCATATCCAAGAGAAAATTGGGTTAGATGTACTTGTACATGGCGAATTCGAACGCACAGATATGGTCGAATACTTTGGAGAAAAGTTAAACGGCTTTGGTGTGACAGAATTCGGATGGGTCCAATCCTACGGTTCACGATGCGTAAAACCGCCATTGATTTTTGGTGATGTTTCGTTTGACACAGCGATGACTGTAAAGGAAAGTATTTTCGCGCAATCCTTAACAGACAAACCTGTAAAAGGAATGCTCACTGGTCCAGTAACTATTCTAAACTGGTCTTTTGTCCATGACGACGTTCCAAGAGAAACGGTGCAAAACCAAATCGCTCTCGCTCTACGAAAAGAAATTAAAGCACTTGAGACAAGTGGAATTAAAATTATTCAAGTTGATGAACCAGCATTACGTGAAGGACTTCCACTAGATGAAAAAAAACAAAAAGCGTATTTAGATGCTGCAGTATATGCATTTCGCTTGGCAACATCTTCTGTTCAAGTTCAGACACAAATTCATACCCATATGTGCTACTCTGAATTCCAAAAAATCTATGATGCAATTGACGGTCTTGATGCAGATGTTATCTCAATTGAAACCTCACGTAGTCATGGTGAAATTATATCTGCCTTTGAGGAAAATACGTATGAGAAGGAAATCGGACTTGGTGTCTATGATATCCACAGCCCACGTGTTCCAGATAAAAATGAAATCAAACAAAATATTAGCCGAGCATTAAAAACGATTCCTACAGAGCAATTCTGGATCAATCCGGATTGTGGATTGAAAACAAGAAGCGAGGATGAAACAGTTGAAGCATTAAAAGCGATGATCCATGCTGCAAGGGAAATTCGCGAGGAACAATTGACTTTTCAAAAATAGCATCCAGCCGATTCATTACATTCAAATCCAAAAGCCCCTAAACGCAAATTAGCGTTTAGGGGCTTTATCAACTATTTCTCATTCGTTTTTAGACATATTTTGAATAAAACGCAATCCACCATTACTGCATCACAAATCTTGTCCTGCTATAGCCTTCTTTCATCTTTTTAACCTCCAGCATTGCAGGGAACATGCTTTTCAGCTCCTGCACATGGGATATAACACCAATCATTCTACCTGATTGCTGTAGGGCAACCAAAGTGTCAATTGCCTTTGTTAACGACTCTTCATCTAATGAACCAAAGCCTTCATCGATAAACATTGTATCAATCGAAATATTGCCTTGAAAGCTTTGAATAACATCAGACATGCCAAGCGCAAGTGCAAGGGATGCATTAAATTTCTCTCCCCCTGATAATGTTTTAACATCGCGGGTTTGCCCGGTGTACGCATCATAAACATCCAGTGCTAGTCCACTTTGCTTACCATGTGATTCTTGGCGATCACTTCTCGTTAGATAATATTGACCATTTGATAGCTCTCTCAATCTCATATTGGCTGCATCAATGATTTGTTCTAAATATTCGATTTGTAAATAGCGTTCAAAGGAAATCTTCCGATCGTTTTGCCCTCTGAGCACATCATATAATTCAGATACTGCAGCTAACCGTTTCTCATGCTCTTTCACATGGCTCTCCGCTTCCATAATATGAACCTTCAAATCAATTGCTCCTTGATAGCTATCTTTTGAACGATTCCAAGTACTTAAAGCAAGCTCGTATGCTTGTTTTAATTCATCTAGTTGCTGCTTGAGGGCCGTTAAATCGATTCTTGATTTTTCTTTTAACACCTCTTTCAAATCAGCGACCTGTTCAGTTAACGTAGATAGACTTTGTTTAAATTGATCAATCTCATTTTTCAATATCTGTTGATCTGGCGGAGACATTTTCGCCTCTCGATATACTTCAATAGACTCGAACCCAGCATTTAGCATTGCTTCATGAAACTGATTCTCTGCTAGCTGCCTTTTCTTGTTCGTTTCGTTTAGCTGTGTTTTTGCATGCGTTCGATTTGCAGTAACGCTTGTCTGCTCTTCTTTCGCCTTTTGCAATCCAGATTGAGCTTGTTCCCACTCTTTCTCTAGCTTTACTTTCATTTCTCTTGTTTCTTTTAATTGTTTCTCTAGCTCTGTTAGTACCTTCACTTCATCTGGAATATTACGTAAGCGTTCTTCATAAACTGCTTTTTTCGATTCATAAGAAGTTACCAAATCTTGATATACTTTTTCAAACTGATCTCTTTTTGGTTCTAATTGTTTAATTTCAATAGCTATATTTTCTTGAATCTCTTTTTGTTCCTCTAACTTCTTGCGTTTTTTATCCAATTCCGTTACGTCAGACGCTAGCTTTTTCCCTTCTTCTACTAATTGTTCAAAAATGGACGAAACAGATTCAAGAGGTATCGTGCATTTCTTTATTTCTGTTTCCTTTTCCTGTAACTGGGATAGTTTTGCCTTTAGATCAGCTAAAGTATTCCGATATGAATCATCCTTTATGTCTAAATCTTTTTTCAATGTTTCCAGTTGCTCTTTCGTAAAGGCGTCCTTCTCCATCGTCGCTTTATTCGGATGTTCGATACTCCCGCAAACCGGGCAAGCTTCTCCATCATGCAAATGATTTGCCAACACAATTGCTTGATTAGCAATCCACGCTTCTTCTTGGCGCTGATACTGTTCCTTCGCTTTTGAAAAATGCTCTTTTTTTAGTGTAACAGCTTTTTCCAGCTCATCTTTTTGCTTTGATAGATCAATATAACCTTGCAGCAGCTTTGCACGTTCCCTCATCTCGAGCAGTTGCTGTTTCTTATCATGATATTGGTTTACAGCCTCCTCAAGCTGCTTGATTTGAATTTGACATTTTTCTGCCGCTTCTCTTTTGGTTTTAATCTCTTTTCTGATTTTTTCCAAATCAGCTCTAGTCAGCTTTCCCTCTCGAACAAGCTGATCTAATTCACCCTTTTGCATGTCGATATCTTTTACAATAGGTAGATAATCCGTTAATCGATCTAGTTTTTTTCCAGTTTCTTCTCTTACATCTTTTTTATTTTCCGCTTCCTTATAATAGGATGTCGCTTGCTCAAGTTTTGTATCAGCATGCTTCTTAGCTGCTTCTGCATTTTCTAATACACGTTCTTTTTCAGCTGCTTCTCTTTGCCAATCCGAGACCTGCTTTTCATAAATTTCAATCGTACTAGCTCGTCCTGCTGCTTCCAATTGTTTTTCTTTTGCAGCGAATACTGGGACTTGCTCTTTTTGTTGCTTCAGACGCTTTTCTTTTACATCCAATTCATCAAACCGCTCATTTTGTGCATGTGCTTCATGGAAAGCATTTTGCTTCTCATCGTGTTTGCGATACGCTGCATCATAGGCTTTTTCATCAATCTCGATTTGCCTAAGATAATAATCAGCTTCCACTTCCAGCCCTGCAACTATTTGTTGTGTATGGTAATGTTCTGCTGATAAAACATGAGTTAAAAGAGAATCCTCACGTTCTGGCAATACCGAATAAATCGTAGTTATATAGTGATCAAGCGTCTGCCTTACTTGGTTATATTGCTGCTCCACTGTGTTTTTCTTATTTTTCAGCAACTCACTAAGATGTTTATAGTGCTCTGTTTTAAAGAGCCTTCGTAATATAGCTTCTTTATTTTCTGTATCCGATGTTAGCAGTTTACGGAATTCACCTTGTGGCAGCATAACAATTTGTTTAAACTGGTCTTGTGTTAATCCTATAATCGCTTCTACCTTTTTATTTATTTCAGAAACGATTTGTCTATCAACACATGGAATCTCTTTGTCGTCTATTTTTTCAAAGAACTCATAACGTTCACCTGTTTTTGATTTGTTTCCTTTTTTCACATGACCTAACTGCCGGAGTATGCGATACACACGTCCGTTTAAGGAAAACTCCAATTCTACAGCTGTATGGGTATTATCATCGGCAAAATCACTGCGCAATGCCTTTATATCTTCGCGATCCGAACCACTTGCACTGCCATATAATGCAAAAGCAATGCCATCAAAGATTGTTGTTTTCCCCGCACCAGTATTACCAGATATAACAAATAAATTCGTCTTATCCAGCTCTCTAAAATCTACGGTTTCTGTATTTTTATACGGACCAAATGCCGTCATTGTTAACTTTAGTGGCTTCAACTGGTTTTTACTCCTTTCTGCTGTATCGCCTTAATTCGTTAGAGATGCTTTCTGTTTCGGTATTACTCTTGTTTCACTTGCATCCTTTAGAAGTTGATCTAATGTTTCTTTAAAAATAGCTTCCATTTCTTCTGTTGCACTATTACCTTTTACTTCATTATAAAATGCCTGAAAAAGATCCATGTCACTCATCTTGCTTCGATTAATCGAACGATCTTCTGCCTGCGCAAGAGGTGTGACAGAATAGTTTTTACGTTCCACATGCATCGCGTTCGGATAGACAGATCGCACCTTTTCCATCGGCGACAATACCGGAGTCTCATCCAATAACCGAACAAAAACATAATCTTGATTAATTGGGTGATTTAATAAATCATCTATGTATGCTTCAACGGTACGAATGTCTCTCCGCGGTTTCAAGAGACGTTTTTCAACTGTGGCATTTCCTAAAGAATCCATCTCGACAATATGAAATCCTTTTTTATGATGCTCCTCGGATAAAGAGTATTTTAAAATCGATCCAGCATAACGAATTTTCTCATCCATTACATAATGAGCCTGATGCAAATGCCCTAATGCCGTATAATGAAATGGCATATAGTGTTCACTAGCAACATATTCTGCACCACCAATTGAAAGCGGCCGCTCCGAATCACTTGTATTTTCTTCTTCTTTCGCATAGGGAGTCACAAATGCATGACCAACAGCAACATGTCGGGCATTGGCATCCATCTGCATGGTAATTTGTTCGATAATCTTTTTTGTTGCGTCATCATGTGTTCGGATATCCTCATCTTCCAAAACATTCCTTACCACACTTGGGTCGCAGTACGGAATGAGGTGAAAATGCACCTCTCCAAATTCGTCTTCTAAAACAACTGGCTCTATATGGTTTGTCAGATTACCGACAATATGAAAACCATGATGTTTCATTAAACTGCTCCCAAAATTCAACCTGCTCGGACTATCATGGTTACCTGCTATCGCGATTACAGGTGTTTTTAATCGATGCACAATTGTCTCTAAAACTTCGTCCAATAAGTGAACTGCTTCAATTGGCGGAACCGCTCGATCATATAAATCACCTGCGATAATGACTGCATCTGGTTTTTCTTCCTCCACTGCTTGAATAAGTTGTTCTAATACATAACGTTGATCTTCGGTCATATAAATTCCCTGGACAAGTTTTCCTAAGTGCCAATCCGCAGTATGAAAAAACTTCATTGTATCTCCCCTCTCCAGTACACTAGATAAATAATCTGCTTGCACTTAATCAAAAACTACTTAATTCTTCTGTTTTAATAGTATTGATTACTACTATAATAAGAGAAAAGGAACTTAGCCCCTTTCACAAAATATCGAATCTAAATCTATAATGAGTATACTGCTCTTCTTCCATTGAATCAATGTTAGGAAGCCTGGTCATAATTCATATTTCTACCAGCTATATTTAGTAGATTTGCGAATTTCGAAACTATTATCCGATTAAATTCTTTGTTTTGATGTGGAATTTAGCTATTAAAATAAATTCTATTAAAGTTAAAACTTTTTGAAAAAGTAAAGTTTAGACTCGCATGCAGCCATTGTGTTAATGAGTAAACCTATTCGATTCGGTTGCTCAATTTACTTCCTGCCTTTCCCGGATGCAGTAGTCATGCTCTGACACAGCCAGAACGAACACAAATAAATAACCCCGATACACGAATCGTATCAGGGTTATAAACTATTTACTCATTTTTATATCCCCTTGCTTGGCTCGTTTTAAAAAGCTGGCAAGGATTATAGCTACTGCGATAATAAAGGTCGAAATAAAGAATGCATCATTAATTCCACCTAGCATTGCTTCTAAAGCTATTTGTTGCTGCACCTCCGAAGTCGGACCGCCTACTACTGCCTCAGTTAAACGGTTTGCATACACATTTTCTCGAATTGACATGATCGTTATTAACAATGCAGTTCCAATCGCTCCAGAAACCTGATTCAGCGTATTATTCATCGCTGTTCCATGCGGGTAATATTCAGCAGGCAACTGATTTAAGCCGTTCGTAGATACCGGCATCATAACCATGGATAGACCTAACATACGCATTCCATGCAGTGCCATTAACGTAATGTAACCTGTCTCAAACGTTAAGTTACTAAAGCAATACGTTGTAATTGTCATAATCGATAAACCAACAAGCGCCAGTACTCGCCCGCCATATCTATCAAACAGTCTACCTGTGATTGGTGACATAAATGCATTCAGAAGAGCTCCCGGTAATAGCATTAACCCCGTATCCATTGGCGAAATCCCACGAATCGTTTGTGCATAGATCGGTAACAAAAGAAAACCAGAAAACATTGCAATATTAACGACCATCGATATGATGGATGCCAACGTAAACATGGGATATTTAAACACATTGAAATTTAACATGGGCTTCTCAAGCTTTGATTGACGAAGGATAAACCAGATAAGCGCAATAACCCCAAGGATAATTGTTCCATATACCTGTAAGCTATCCCAGCCCTTTGATCCAGCAGAGCTAAAACCGTATAATAATCCTCCGAATCCAATACTGGACAAAATTAAAGAAAGAATATCTAACGTAATAAACACTTTTTCTTTCTTATCCTTTAATAGAAAAAAGCCGAGCAAAAATACAACAGCAGCAATTGGAGTTATAAAATGAAATAGCATTCTCCAATCATAGTGTTCAATAATCCAACCAGAAAGCGTTGGTCCAATTGCTGGAGCAAACATTAAAATCAAACCGAAGACTCCCATTGCAGTTCCTCGTTTAGCGATTGGAAAGCTTATTAACATAACATTCATTAATAATGGCATCATAATTGCGGATCCAGATGCCTGAACCATTCGCGCAGCCAGCAAGATCGGGAATGTATGCGCAATACCTGCAATTAAAGTTCCACAAAAAAACAGACCCATTGCAACTAAGAACAATCGGCGAACAGAATATTTTTGAATTAAAAAAGCTGTCGTTGGAATCAATATACCATTAATTAACATATACCCCGTCGTTAACCACTGGACGACAGATGTACTTACATCAAGGTCTAACATGATAGATGGCAGTGCAACATTTAGCAGTGTATTATTTAAAAATGAAATAAATGCACCAACCATAAGTATTGCTAAAATACCATACTTTGGCCGGTCATTATGATTGATTGATGGTTCCATAAATTCTTCTCCCTTACATTAAACTATACATTGATCACCCGAATTTTTCTAATGACATAAATCATATCATATACCTTTAGTCCACATAATACAAATAAATTTTTTATTGTCTTTATCAAGTTTATGAACCGATTCATAATTCATTCAATTTTTAATAGACTATGAGTCTAGTATGAAAATACAGCTAAATTAGAAAAAACTTTCCTTCATTAATAGTGGGAAAGTTTTTCATTAGCTAACCGCAAAAATACGGAGCACATTTTTGCAATTAAAGCAACTATTTTTAATACCTACGTGTCCAAAATTTGCCTATCTCCACCAAATCTACAAATCTTCATGAACATTTTGTGAAGCATTTCTCATACTCTTGTATTTTTATCGTTTGCGTACTATTATATAGGACGATAATTGTGTTTACCTTTATATTGGCGCAAAAAAACAGATAATTTAACAGAAAGGGGTATATACATGAAACTTAAATGGACCCTACTAACATTCATTTTCACTATAGCTACAGTGTTAACAGGTTGTGAGCCATTACTTGTCTTAGATCCAAAAGGACCACAAGCTGCAACGACTGCTGATGTTATATGGTTATCCATCATTACTATGGCATTCATTGTTATTACCGTACTTGTATTACTTATCATTATCCTAGTAAAATACCGCGCATCTAAACAGGATGATGATTATGAACCACCACATATTGAGGGGAATCCTATTGTCGAAGGAATTATTGTTGGTATTCCAATTTTAATTGTTATCTTCTTATCTATCGTTTCTGTTGTCTCAACATACCAAGTTGAAACAGTACCAGAAGGATATGAGGATCAGGAACCGTTGGTGATATATGCTTCTTCATCTAACTGGAAATGGCATTTCAGCTATCCAGAGCAAGATATTGAAACAGTCAATTATGTATTTATCCCAACAGATCGTTCCGTCCAGTTCAAGCTTTACTCACATGGTCCAATTACAAGCTTTTGGGTACCGCAGTTAGCCGGACAAAAATATGCGATGGCAGACATGGTAACGACAATTAATTTAGCGGCTGAATCAGCTGGAGAGTTTATGGGTAGAAATGCAAACTTTAGTGGTGAAGGTTTTGCTGAAAACACATTTAACGTTATCGCAATGCCGCAAGATGAATTCGATACTTGGGTAGATGATATTCATGCTACGGCTGATCCATTAACAGAAGATATATTCAATGAATTATTAGAACCTGGTCATCTAGGTCAACTTGCTTTCACTGGAACACATTTAGAATTTTCACCACCACCTGAGGGTGAGCATGGTGGGCATAATCACGGTTCATCTGATGATACGGAACAATCCGAGGATGAACATGATGATTCAGAACACGATCATCATTAATTGAAAGACTACGAACAAAACAGCTAGATTACTAATCTAAATGTACTTGAACTTCTCGAAAGGAGTAACAAACATGGAATTTTTTGAAAGATTCGCTATACCCCATCCAGATCCAATGATCTATGCATCTATGGTTGCAATTGTTCTTGTTTCCATCGCAATCGTTGCAGGATTAACTTACTTTAAAAAATGGGGCTATTTATGGAACGAATGGTTAACAACAACTGACCATAAACGAATCGGGATTATGTATTTGATTTCCGCTTTAGTCATGTTATTCCGTGGTGGTGCGGACGCTGTCATGATGCGTCTTCAGCTTTCTAGCCCGGAAATGGAATTTTTAAACGCTCAACATTATAATGAGGTTTTTACAACGCACGGAGTTGTAATGATCTTCTTTATGGCAATGCCGTTCGTTATTGGTTTAATGAACTACGTTGTGCCACTGCAAATTGGTGCTCGTGACGTTGCTTTTCCGCGACTAAACGCACTTAGCTTTTGGCTATTCTTTGCCGGAGCAATGCTATTTAACATATCGTTTGTTATCGGTGGATCACCTGACGCTGGTTGGACCAATTACTTCCCACTAGCAAGTAATGAGTTTAGCCAATCTGTTGGTGTTAACTATTACATGTGGGCTCTTCAAATTTCTGGAATTGGTACACTAATGACAGGAATTAACTTTGTTGTAACGATTTTCAAAATGAGAGCTCCTGGTATGAAATTAATGAAAATGCCAATGTTTACATGGTCAGCTCTTATCACAAATGTTATTATTGTATTTGCTTTCCCAGTGTTAACTGTAGCGCTCTTAATGGGAACGTTCGACCGTCAATTCGGTACATCATTCTTTGCAACAGGTAATGGTGGTATGGATATGTACTGGGCCAACCTTTTCTGGGTTTGGGGCCATCCAGAAGTTTACATTTTAATTCTGCCAGCATTCGGTATTTACAGTGAGATTATTTCGACCTTCTCACAACGTAACTTATATGGGTATAAATCAATGGTAGCTTCCATGGTACTAATTTCCCTACTCTCATTCTTTGTATGGGTACACCATTTCTTTACAATGGGACAGGGAGCATTAACTAATAGTATCTTCTCGATTACAACAATGGCAATCGCCATACCAACCGGGATTAAGATATTTAACTGGCTCCTAACGATGTGGAAAGGTAAGATTAGGTTCACCGTTCCAATGCTTTATTCAGTAGCCTTCATCCCACTTTTCACAGTTGGTGGAGTAACTGGAGTAATGCTTGCAATGGCAAGTGCTGACTATCAGTATCATAATACGATGTTCTTAGTAGCTCACTTCCACAATACAATTATTCCTGGTGTTGTTTATGCGATGCTAGCTGGTCTTACGTATTGGTGGCCAAAAATGTTTGGCTTTATTCTGAACGAGCGAATTGGAAAATGGGCTTTCTGGTTTAATGTTGTCGGCTTTGTTTTAGCTTTCTTCCCGATGTACATCACTGGATTAGACGGGCAAGCTCGCCGTATGTACACATACTCAGAGTCAACTGGATTCACTCCATTGAATATGCTTTCGTTTGTAGGAGCAGGTTTAATGGCAATTGCATTTATCCTGATCGCCTATAATATTTTCTATAGTATTAAAAACTCACCTAGAAACGTTGGTGACGATCCATGGAACGCACGTTCATTAGAATGGGCAACGCATAACCCGGTTCCTGAATACAACTTTGCAATTGAACCTGAAGTAAATTCCAGTGAAGCATTCTGGGATCATAAGAAAAAGAAACATACTTTATTCAAAGGTAAAATCGATAAAATCCATATGCCAAATAATAGTGGTATTCCAATTATAATGGCAGGTATTTTATTTGTATTTGGATTCTCGTTCGTCTTCAGTATTTGGCCGGCTGTTATCATTGCTGCCATTGCCTTCTTCGCATGTATGATGTACAGTTCATTCGAAAATGATCAGGGACGCTATATTTCTGCTGACGAAGTGAAGGAAACGGAAGAGAAATTTGGAGGTGCTTCGAAATGAAGATAGATCACTCGCAACCTCTTGAATATAGCACACACAAAAATGAAATGAATATATTAGGCTTCTGGATTTTCCTGGGTGCTGAAATTATGCTTTTTGCAACACTATTTACATCCTATTTCATATATGAAAACAGATTTGGAAATGGGCCAAGCGGTGCTGAAATCTTTGAAATAACACCTGTTTTAATCGAGACAGTTGTACTTTTAACTAGTAGTTTTACAATCGGTCTTGCAATTAACGCTATGCGTTTAAACCGACCAAAAGCAATGTTGTGGTTCTTAGGTATCACGCTCCTCCTTGGAGCGACGTTCCTTTCGGTTGAGATTTATGAATTTGTTCACTATTATCATGTAGGAGCAACATTACAAACAAGTGCATTTACTGGTATTTTATTAACAACACTTGGAACACACGGTGCTCACGTAACATTTGGATTGTTCTGGGGAATAGCTATCTTCTTGCAAGTTAAAAAGCACGGGCTAAATCCAGAAACAGCCAATAAATCATTTAATTACTCACTGTACTGGCATTTTCTAGATGTTATGTGGATTTTCATTTTCAGCTTCATCTACTTGAAAGGAATGATGTAACATGAAGGAATTATTTCCAATAAAGCAAGTCAATGGCTTTATCTTCTCATTGCTACTTACCGTAGTTGCGCTGAGCGTATACTTCATGGATATGTCATTTACCGCAGGCATGACTATCTTGCTTGTAACAGCTTTTGTTCAAGCAATTGTACAGTTCGTCCTGTTTATGCATGCTGGTGAGAGTGATGATAAGAGAACAATTTACACAACCTTATACTACAGTGCCTTAATTGCTTTAGTGACCATTTTTGGTTCATTACTTGCAATGGTATGGGATATGTAAAGCACAAAAGCAGAAGCGCCCGATTAGCGACGTACGGACTGCGCCCCGTATTTTGGGGTGGTTCGGCTTGCCGAACATTCTTACGTAGGAGATAAAGGAAATACGGCGACCGTAGGGAGTCGATGTTGACTTTCACCACAAGGGTATAAGTGCGACTAACCCTCTGGCGCAGCCAATCGGCAAGTCTTCTTTTCGTACGGAGGTGAAGGAAGTCTCACTAACGCTTCAGCGCTGGAGCTGGACGTGGCTGTTTCGGTAACTAAGTTATCTACAGCATTTAAATTTTATAGTTTCCCAAAGAAACAATAGCAAAGCGAGCGTCTGATTATAGGCGCTCGCTTTTTCATTTACAATTTAATGCATTACAAAACGCTTCTCTTCCCCTCGCCAGGTTTGTGAATCATTTCTTCGGTCACAACGAGAAACGTACCCATTATCCATATAAACGCAGCACTCATGACTGTACCTACACCAATACCAACTAGCCCTTGGTAATCGCTTACATATACCCCGTAAGAAAATATGGCAATTCCAAGGAAAACTAACGTACCACAAATATATTTTACTGCATTCAACATTGCCGCATGTGTTTTCATTTGAAATGACCTCCCTTTGTATTTATTATTTACCACGTTCACATTTTTGTCAAACATTTATTTCTAATTTATGAACTTTTGTATTTGATATTGACAAAAATCCATGGATGCCTATTTTTATAAAAATCTTCACATACAAAAATAAACCGGGAGTATTACCTCCCGGTTATTATGACTGTTACACCACTGCCTTAATTAACAGCAGCGGTAGTGCTGGTTGTTTGGATTTGTTTCATTTGCTCAAATAGACTTTTAATCGTGCCAATTCCCACATTGTCATACTTAGCTAAAATAACCAATTCTTTGGGCAACTGCCCAACTGTGACCATTTGATCCTTACGCAGTTGTTTTAATAAACTTGGGAAACCTGAAAATATATCCTCATTTAATGCTAGCTTAGCCAGTTCCTCTGTTACAACGAGGTACTCTTCTTTGAAAAAGAAAAATAATTCGCCAGGACGATCTAACATAATTTCTCTTCTTTGTTTCTCTTCCTCGATAAAAACTTCTAATTCTTCAAATAGTATTTCTTCATTTTTAGCTTTGTAGCGTTTTACATGTGTTGAAAGCCCTTCTAGATTATTTGGAAGTTCACTCATGATTCGCGCTTGCTGCTCTGCACCAAGTCGAATCAAGAACATCTCTGAACGCTCAAAACGCTGCGGTAACAGAAATGCATCCCTAAGGAAATACGGGATTTCCAACTCCATCTTTTTATATACAAGCTTTCGAATTGTAGTAAAGCCTGGTGGTAGTGGATCAGAAGTTTCTTCTGCAACTGATTTCCTCTTTTCATCAGATTCAAGATTTTTATCATGCTTCCCTACCGAAGCATTTAACAACTGCTCCAATGCACCTAAACGAATTTCTATCTCTGAAATATCGTAGAATTCTTGTCCCTTCGCTGCTGGATCCTGGTATTCCGGAAATATAAATTCAATCGGTCCATATGTCTCCACATACCATCTTACAATTACATAAACAGCTTCCCATGATTGCAGCGCCTCTGAGTAACGGAATTTCCGTGTATCATGTGCAGCTTGATTTCCTAGCATTCGTACAGAATGTAAAGCATCCCGAACCTCTATTGTTATGTATCCATTATCATTTAGCGTATCAATTCTCTCGATTAGTGTCAGGCTTATTTTAGAAGGAAGTTCTTCCTCTTTCATTACAAGCTGCAAAATTGTTTCTACAAAAACCCTTGCATGTGTCAGCATTGTCCGCGGGCTGGCAAATATACTATGTTCAAGTTCTCTAGCAACAAATGCCAGCTCTTTATTCATCTGTTCCAAAAAATGATAATAATAATTGTCCATCTTCATTTTATGTTATCTCCTAGCTGTAAATATTCAAGTCAAACTATTATTTTACCACAGAACGAAAGCTATCTGCTTTATTTTTCTGCATCCATAGAAAAAACTACTTATCCATTCGCATAAGTAGTTTTCCGATCTGCCCATTATTCAAAACTAAAGTGATGTCGCAGTTTAAAATAGATCGCTTGACATTCTCCATGATGACGAATATTTTCCAGCAAACCACTTATTAATGCCCTGCTTAAGCTTGGATTCCAAAGCTCTTCCTTCAATAAAGTCAGTGATTCTCTTTCAATTTCCCCTTCAACTTCGTCTAATGCATGGTCCATCAGCATCATCATTTCTTCTCTTGTTATTTCTTCATTTAATGGTTTTTTCATTAATTGAACGAAATCTTTAGTCAAAAATGGAATTGTTGTATATGCAGCTAATAAATTCGTTTTTTCAACGAGCGATTTGCAAAGTGTATCTAAATTAACTTGTAAATTAAGGAAGAAAAAAAGTTCTGAATATGTTTTCATGAAACCTTGAATACAATATACGAGATCGTATTTCATTTGTTCTACTTCATAACCGTATATTTTCTCCACCATATATAAAATGGACTCCTCGATTAACTGACTATAATAACGCATTTTTATTATCAATTCATCATTTAATGAATGTGCCTGTTCTTGAATAAAAATTTTCGCGAATTCAGAGTGCTCATAGTACGAGTCAAAACATAAGTGGTAAAATTCATATAAGAGTTTTTCCTTATCATCTTCACTTCTGACCAAGTAGTCAATGCTTGATACATATTTCATCATAAAGTGGTCAATTATAGCTAGAATCAGTGCATCCTTTGACTTAAACGATAAGTAAAAAGCTCCTTTTGAAATCCCGCAATGATCGGTTATTTGCTGAATCGAGGTTGCGCTAAAACCTTGCTTTGCAAAAAGCTCCAGTGCCTTATCCATAATTAGTTGTTTTTTTGCCACATTTTCCACTTCCTTTCCCGCTTCTAACATTGACAATTGACCAAGTAGTCATTATTATAAATAACGTAGTATCATAAGTCAAATAAGGGCAGGTGTAAAGGTGAAAGGTATTGTAAATTTTGTCCTGAAAAATAAACTGGCAGTATGGCTGCTGACTATTATTATTACTGCTTCAGGTATTTATTCAGGGACGCGAATGAAAACGGAGATGATTCCGGATATTAATATTCCTTACCTCATGGTGATGGATGTATATCCAGGTGCAACTCCAGAACAGGTTATGGATGAAGTTTCCATACCAATTGAAAAAGCAATTAACGGGCTTGAAGACATTAAGGCCGTTTATTCCAATTCATCATCTAATATCGCAAATATTCAAGTTGAATATGATTACGGAATTGATATGGATGAGAAAAAACGTGAACTGCAATCAGCACTGGATAATGTCACATTGCCAGATGATGCACAGGAACCAATCATCTCATCGATTAGCATGAACATGATGCCAGTCGTAGCATTAAGTGTCAGTAGTTCAACAGAAGATATTGTGGAGTTAACATCAACCGTTAACGACAACCTCCTACCAAAAATCGAAAAAC
Source organism: Oceanobacillus sp. FSL W7-1304 (assembly GCF_037969805.1). Classification (NCBI taxonomy): domain Bacteria; kingdom Bacillati; phylum Bacillota; class Bacilli; order Caryophanales; family Bacillaceae; genus Oceanobacillus; species Oceanobacillus sp. FSL W7-1304. The sequence continues at coordinate 955,301 of NZ_CP150211.1, forward strand.
TCGATGGTGTTGCATCTGCTACTATCACAGGGCAACACATTGAAGAGGTAGAGCTGACATATGATCAGGAATTGATGGCAGAGCTTGATATCACAGAAGATACTGTTGAGGAAATGATACAAGCTAGTGATATGGCTGTTTCTCTAGGGCTGTATGAATTTGAAGAAGGTGAACAGGCGGTAGCAGTAGATGGAAAGTTCATGACAGAAGATGAGCTTAAAGGAATGCTTATACCTGTTACACCATCAGAATCAAACCCTGCTCCATTTGTAGAACTAGGAGATATTGCAACTATCGAGACTGTTGGTAAAGTAGAGTCTGTCTCCCGTACAAATGGCGAGGACGCAATAGCAATCCAAATTGTCAAAGGTCAACAGGATAATACGGTCGACGTTGTAAATGAAGTAAAAGACCTAGTTGAAGAAGAAGTAGAAGCGAATGAAGGATTAATTATTGATGTATCCCTTGACCAAGGTCAGCCAATTCAGGATTCCGTCAATACTATGATTGAAAAAGCATTGTTCGGCGGCTTAATTGCTGTTTTGATTATATTACTTTTCTTGCGTGACTTTAAATCAACGATTATTTCCATTATCTCGATTCCAGTATCCGTATTTATGGCATTACTTCTGCTAAACTGGATGGATATTACATTAAATATTATGACGCTGGGTGCAGTCACCGTTGCAATTGGCCGGGTAATTGACGACTCCATCGTTGTAGTAGAAAATATTTATCGCAGGATTCATTTGAAAGAAGAAAAACTTTCTGGAAGAGCGCTTGTCCGCGAGGCAACCATAGAAATGTACAAACCAATTCTATCTTCAACCATCGTTACTGTTGCGGTTTTCGCACCACTTATTTTTGTCGGTGGGATGGTTGGCGAATTGTTTATGCCATTTGCATTAACCATGACATTTGCACTTCTTGCTTCACTAATCGTTGCGATTACAATCGTACCTGCACTTTCACATTTCTTATTTAAGAAAAAATTATATAGTGAAAAAACAGAAAGCCAGCATAAGGAACAAGGAAAACTTGCGAGAAGCTATAAAAAGGTTCTCGACTGGACACTAAATCATAAAGTGATTATGTCCATCGTATCAATACTATTGTTAGTAGGCAGCTTGATGCTGACACCACTAATCGGCTTCAGCTTCTTAGGCAGTGAAGAAGAGAAGGTTATGTACCTAACGTATACACCTGAAGCCGGCGAATTAATGGATGATACACTTGAAAACATTACAGAGGTTGAAGACGAATTATTAACACATGAAGATATCGATATTGTTCAGCTTTCTGTAAATGATTCAGAAACAGCAGATCCAAATGCAGCTATGATGGGCGGCGGAGCTGGCGGTGCATTAATGTACTTGATCTTCGACCCAGACATGGAAGATTTCCCGCAGGCACGTGACGAAATCTTAGAGTATGTCACAAACATCGATCAATCAGGTGAGTGGAAAAGCCAAGACTTCTCTTCTATGGGAATGGCAACGAATGAAGTAAGCTATACATTCTATAGCGAGGATTTAGATAATCTAACCGAAGCTGTCCACATGGTTGAAGAAGAAGTAGTTAAAATAGATGGAATTGATGATGTTTCGTCAAGTGCAGAGGATGCATATGTTGAACATGTATTAAAAGTAGATCAGCAAGACCTACTGCAATACGGTTTAACAACTGGTCAAATTGTTATGATGCTAAATACCTCGTCAACAAAGGATATCATCACAACAGTTGAAAAAGATGGCGAAACACTTGATGTTATCGTACAACAAGAGCAGACTTTCGATCCGCAGTCAATTGAGGAAATGCTGGATATTCCAGTTCCATTACAAATGGAGCCCGGAACAACAATTCCACTTTCGGAACTTGTAACGGTTGAAGAAGGAACAACGATGAATACACTATCACGTAGTAACAATGAGTACTACGCTACTGTTACCGGAACGATTACAGAAGATGATATTTCAAAAGCAACTGCTGACGTTGATGCAGCAATTGAAGAGCTCGACTTACCAAAAGGTGTAACAATGGGGGTCGCTGGTGTTGCAGCAGATATGGAAGAAACATTTACCCAGCTCGGTATTGCAATGCTTGCTGCAATCGCGATCGTTTACTTTATTTTAGTTGTCACGTTTGGTGAAGGACTTGCACCATTTGCAATTCTATTCTCCCTACCATTCGCGATTATCGGTTCATTTGTCGGATTACTTATCGCCGGGGAAACCATTTCAGTTTCCGTTATGATGGGTCTCCTCATGTTAATCGGTATTGTTGTAACAAATGCAATCGTCCTTGTCGATCGAATCATCCACATGGAGCGAGATGGAATGGGATTACGAGAAGCTATTCTCGAAGCTGGAGCAACACGTCTTCGCCCAATCTTAATGACAGCTCTAGCAACAATGGGCGCATTACTTCCATTAGCATTTGGTAATGGCGGTGGCGGTTTAATCTCAAAAGGCCTTGGTATTACAGTAATCGGAGGTCTAGCAAGCTCAACCTTATTAACATTGCTTGTTGTACCGCTTGTTTATGAATTACTATCCAAGCTATTTAAGAAAAACCGCAAAGAAATCGAAGAAAACTAAGTTAAACCCTACAGGAATTTTGTCCTGTAGGGTTTTATTATTTTTCAATTGCACAAATGCTGATATGTTACAATCCTTTTGAATTTATAAACGCTATACTCTGTTACCCTAACTCCCTCTGTTGCTCATCTTCCATTTCTAGATGGCTTTCCTTTTCAATTTTTTTCATTCTAAATGGCGTAATGATTAGTACTGCAATAAGAACAAGCCCGAGATACCCAATCAGCGGATAAAAATAACTGACTAAGTGTGTAAATCCTGCAAAGCTTGCAACATATGCAACAATCATCGTTCCTATTAGGAATGGCTTATAACGTTTTGTTCCAACCTCTGCAAATCGTACGACAAATGAGAAGAACATACTGACCGCTGTATTATAAATCATTCCAAATATAACAATTGACATCACCACACCAAGTAGTGGCGATAAATTATTTACGATGCCCAGCATTGGCATATCTAAGCTGCCAACCTCTTCTATCTTAGCAAAAATAGCAAAGTGGCTAAGTAAAATTAAAACTCCTAGACCAAGCCCCCCAACTAGCCCACCGATTGCAGCTGTTTTTCTATTTGCTTCAGTCCCACCCATAACAATTGCCATTGATGCTCCCACTGCCGTATTAAAGGAAACATAATTAATTCCCGAGATAAACCAGTTCGGTAATGAAGTTGGCTGTTCCCTCGCGAGACTATCGAGAGCTGCGAACGATCCATCCAATGTTAGAAAACTATATACTGAAATGATTAAGACAAACAGTACTAGAAAAGGAGTAATACTCCCAATGATGGAAACAATCCGATCAACTTTTAACATCCCTGTTAAGATTACAAGCAACAACATCAAGGTTGTCCCAAAAACATACGGCATGCCAAATTGCTGATTTAAATTTGATCCTGCTCCAGCAATCATTACTACCCCTACTCCAAACAAAGTAAAAATAAGAATATAGTCAATAACCTTTCCAAGATATCGACCGCTTATATTATAGATTACCCCTTTATGAGATGTTGTTTGTGCACGGCTGCCCAACCAAACAAGCACCATCCCAACATACGCAAATAAAGCGCTTGCAATAATTGCACCAACAATACCCATAACTCCAAAGCTAGTAAAGTACTGTAATACTTCTTGTCCAGAAGCAAATCCTGCTCCAACAATCACTCCTATAAAAGCGCTTCCAATTTTAAGTGTATTTTTCATCGTGTCTCCCCCTTCAGATGTTTCCTTTTAAATTATAACAGCTAAAAGATGAAATCTATTTGTGTATATACTAAAATGTGAATTAGAAAGTTCGTTTATCTACTCAAATCCTATTTGTGTTACGTTTATTTTACTAACATAACAGGCTACAACAGCTACTGAAGAGGAAGGTATATTTCATGCGCGATAAAACTAATCACCTAGAGCTTTTAAAAAGCAGAATGAATGAAGAATTTGATTCAGCCGATCAGTTAGCTGATTGGATAGGTGAAATATTCGAGTGTCCTATTACAATAGAAGATTCTAACCATCATGTTGTATCCTACAGTAAGCATAAAGAAAATATTGACGAAGCACGAATCGGCACCATTATGAATCGAAAAGTCCCGGATAATGTAATTAATGGGCTCTGGAAAAAAGGTGTTATGTCTAAACTTATCGATCAAGATGAAGCTGTTGTCATCCCACAAATTAATGAAATCGGGCTCGGAAATCGTGTAGCTATATCCATTCGTGAAAAAAATGAAATTCTGGGGTTTATATGGGCACATACTGGTAATAAAAAACTGGGTAAAGATGAACTCGAACTACTGCAGGAAGTCGCTAAGCAAGTTCGTAAATTATTCTTCAAGCACCCGAAACGGAATAGAAAATCAGAAGAAAGTTATAATGACCTCTTTTGGCAATTACTTACTGGACAAATTAAAGACACCGATAAATTAAACCAGCAAGCAAAACAACTTAACGTTCAATTAGAGGGTGAGCTTGCAGTCGTTGTCATACGATTTGAAGATCAAATAACGGAGCAAATTGAAAAGTATGCATACTATTTAGCAGAAACACAGTTACAAGTTAAATCCCTTTTTCGCCTATTTGATAGTCACGAATTTATTGTCCTTGTTCGTCATCATCGTAAAAAGGAAGATCCGGCCTATTTATTAGGGGAATTTATCAAACAAATTATAGAAAAAATCAGTAACCAACTTGCATTAAAAAATGTCAACGGTTCAGCTGGAATCTTTTATGGTGAAGCGAAGCAAATAAATGAGAGCTATAAACAAGCACTAAGCGTATTAAATCTAAAAGAAAAATATGCAAAAGATCTAAAAGGTATCTATTTATATGAAGACCTCGGAGTCTATCAATTTATAGAAGAGCTGTTTGCGATTCAAAAAGCAAGTAAAAGTCGGAAGAATAAATACATTGAAAGATTACGATCATATGATAAGAAACACCACACTTCCCTTACCGATTCTTTACAAGCTTATTTAAACTGTGATTGCAATGTTTATCAAACAGCAAAGGAATTATTTATTCATCCGAATACGATGAACTATCGTCTAAAACGAATTCGGGAAGTCGCTATACTGGACTTAAAGGACCCAAAACAGAAGACTCTCGTTTATTTAGACTTTATTATGGAACGCATGCATGAAGGGTGATTTGTGCAAATACACAAACCACCCTTCTTTTTTTCATCTTTTTTAATGAAGAAAATACCAAAAGAAAGCGTTATCATAAGATTATAAATAGCTTTTGAGGAGATGGTAAACATGATTATAGGGGTACTCAAAGAGATTAAAAATAATGAAAACCGTGTTGCAATGACACCTGCAGGGGTAGTGAATTTAGTAAAAGCAGGGCAAACAGTCATTATTGAAAAGGACGCGGGCTTAGGAAGCAGCTTTACAAACGAAGAGTATATCGAAGCTGGTGCTTCCATCATTGATAGCGCTTCAGAGATTTGGTCAAAATCCGAAATGATTATGAAAGTAAAAGAGCCGCTCCCATCTGAATATAAGTATTTTCGTGAAGGGTTAATACTATTCACATATCTCCACTTAGCAGCAGAGCCAGAATTAGCCCAAGCGTTAGTGGAAAATAAAGTAACTGCAATTGCTTATGAGACGATTACGGTTAACCGTACATTGCCATTGCTTACTCCAATGAGTGAAGTTGCTGGTCGAATGGCAACTCAAATCGGAGCACAATACCTTGAGAAATCAAAAGGCGGTAAAGGAGTTCTGCTAAGTGGAATTCCAGGTGTTAACCGTGGAAAAGTTACTATCATTGGCGGTGGTGTTGTAGGTACGAACGCTGCTCGCATTGCACTTGGTCTTGGAGCTGAAGTTACCATTATTGATTTGAACCCAACTCGTTTACGTGAACTAGATGATATCTTTGGTTCAAGCATTCAAACGTTAATGTCTAACCCTTACAATATTGCAGAAGCAGTGAAAACTTCTGATTTAGTTATTGGGTCGGTTTTAATTCCAGGTGCAAAGGCACCGAAGCTTGTTAGTGAAGACATGGTTAGGTCTATGCAGCCGGGATCCGTGATTGTCGATGTCGCAATTGACCAAGGTGGAAATTTTGAAACTGTTGACCACCCTACTACTCATGATGATCCAATCTATGTAAAACATGATGTACTTCATTATGCAGTTGCGAATATCCCTGGTGCTGTACCACGTACTGCAACAGTTGGCTTAACGAATGTTACCGTACCATACGCAGCACAAATAGGCGCAAAAGGGGTTGCTAAAGCGATCCAGGATAACCCTGCAATTGGTACTGGTGTGAATGTCATTAATGGAAAAGTAACCTATGAAGCCGTTGCCCACGATCTTGGATATAATTACATTTCATTAGAAGAAGTAATAAATGAACCTGCAATAATATAATCCCCATGGAAAATACCCTTCTTGCATCCTTAGAAGGGTATTTTTTTATTTGCACCAGGAAACTATAAAATTTGAATGCTGTGGATAACTTAGTTACCTAAACGGCTACGTCCAGCTCCAGCGCCCAGCGACTAGCGAGACTTCCCTCACCTCCGTACGATAAGTCAACATCAGCTCCCTGCGGTCGCCGTGTTTCCTTTATCTCCTACGGCTCAGTCCAGTCCGTACGTCGCTAACCGGGCGCTTGCGCTTTTGTTCTTGTATACATATATGATAGGCAACACAATACTTATCATGATTAGCAAGTAGAAATATGAAAGAATTCGTTGATTAGTTAATGCCTTAATTGCAAGAAGATCGACTTCCATATTTTCACGTGAAAGCTACCTTCTCTCAGCTTAATATACTACTAACCAGGAACTACTTCTTTCTCCTCTCAATCATCCCTCTTACGACATCAGGGTTTGTCCCACCAGTTATGCTTCTTCGTGCTACAAATTGTTTTGGATCAATAATTGCTTGCCAATCTTCATTTTTAAGTTGAACATCGCTAAGCCATTCATTTACTTTCGATAGTGAAATTTCATATAGTTCTTTTCCTGCTTCTTCTACGTTTTTGGCAATTACACTTGCTTTTTTATGTGCTGCTCGAAATGAAATATGGTAATCCCTTGCCAATACATCCGCAAGCTCTGTAATCGTTATCAAATTTTCTCTCGCTTGTTGATAAGCACGTCCCTTATTAAACTCCAATGTAAGCATAACAGCACGCATTAATCGCAACACTCGTGTAGCTTTTTGATAACCTGCATATAAATGTGGTTGCAGATCGTCTTCCGTATCATTTATATCTCCAAAAGGGGTGTTATGAATCATATGAACTACCGCCAGCCCTTCTGCAGCCGCACTGCTTGCAATTGCACGAGAATGCTCAATCGAAACTGGATTTCTTTTTTGAGGCATAATACTGCTAATTTGAACGTATGCATTAGAAACCTTTATTAAACCTACCTCTTTTGATGCCATACGTAACAACTCTTGAAGCCACCTCCCCATATTCGTCATTAAACTAACTAAAGCCTGCGCTGCTTCAATTAGATAATCACCTGTTCCAATTGCATCATATGAATTCTCTATTAGTCCATCAAATTCAAGCAATTCTACCATACGCTCTCTATTTATAGGAAACCCTGTAGTAGTAATTGCAGCTGCACCCATTGGTGATTTATTCACTGTTGCATAAGCCTGTTTCAATCTTTGAATGTCTCGATCTAAATTATCATAAATAGCTACAAGGTAGTGTCCGAATGTTGTTGGCTGAGCAGGTTGTGTATGCGTATGAGCTGGCATAATTGATTCAGTATGTTTTTCTGCCTGATAAAGAATTGCTTTATTTAATTGTTCCGCTTCTATAATCACTTGTTCAATATAATCTCTAATAACAATGCGATACATCGCTTCTCCCATATCATTTCTGCTTTTTGCAATATGCATTTTTCCTGCTAGATCAGTCCCAATAAGATCCCCTAACCGAGACTCAACAAGAAAAAAAAGATCCTCATGTTGAGAAGAATACATTAATTCAGTTCGGTCAATACATTCTACCTGCTTCACAGCTTCTAAAATTTCAGTACACTCATCACCTGTTAAAATCCCCTGCTCCATCAACATAATAGTATGTGCTTTATGGATTTTAAACATTGCTTCAAATAAATACTTTTTTTGATCATCAAATACCGGCTTTAGCAGTTCATCCATATAGGTCTTACCAGGAAATTCAACTCCTTCAGCCGCTTCAAACTGCTCCTTCATTCTATTCATATCTACACCTCAATATTGTGTATTATATTTCTTTACAGTTAGTTAACCTTACTTACCAATCATTGTAGCGGATTGTATTCTCTTTTGTAAAGTGTTAATTTTAAAAATAGTAACTCAAATTAAAATTAACTTTATTTTTAGTTATGTAAACGTTGACATTCAGAGAGATTAATAGTATTATAATTTTCAATTAATAAGTTAACTTTACTAACCTATCGAAACATTATTGATTTTGAAAGGAGTGAAAAACTATCGCTATCCGTAATGTCCCCACAGATTCCAACTTACTAAAACATTTAAACAAACGGAAAGTTTTACATTATATTCAACGAAAAGATGGACATTCTCGATCAGATATTGCAAAAGCACTAAAACTAAGTAAACCTACAGTCTCTAATATAGTTGATGAACTTTTAGAGGAAGGATGGATTCGAGAGAAAGAAAGTGAAAGAGCAAGTTCAGCAGGTGGTCGGAAACCATTTCAAATATTCTTTAATGAAAACGCAGCCTATATTGTTGGAATTGATATTGGCGGGACATTAGTTGAAATGGCCATTATGAATTTAGCAGGAAAAATTATAAGTAAGACCGCTTTTTCTACACAAAAACATGTAGGTAGTAACTTTATTCAATCAATTGCCGACTACGTAAACACCCTTATAGAGCAAGAAGGATTAGAAAGCAGCATGTTATTTGGAGTTGGCGTTGGCGTTCCAGGTATTACGGATGTTGATAGCGGAATTGTCATTGATGCGCCAAGTCTAAGCTGGAAAAATATACCGCTGCAATCTCAACTTGAATCCCATCTCTCATGTCCTGTTTATATCGATAATGATGTAAATGTTGCGGCGCTCGGTGAATATTGGAAAGGCGCCGGCAAAAAAAACAATAATATGATTATGATTACACTAGGAACTGGTATCGGGTGCGGAATTATAATTAACGGACAGCTTTATCGCGGAGCATCATACGCTGCAGGAGAAATTGGTTATATGGTAACAGATAAAGATGCTGCTGATAAAAAATACGAGCAAACTTTTAGGGGCTACGGATTCTTAGATAGTCACGTAGGAGGACCGTCTATTGCCAAAAGAATGCTTCAACACAGTCAGAAAAGTGAAGAAAAATGGACTGCAAAAAAGGTTTTCCAAATGGCAATTGATGGCGACCAAATAGCATTGAAAACAGTAAATGATTCCCTATCCCATCTTTCTTTTGCATTAATTAATGTTATTTCAATTATCAACCCTGAGAAAGTTGTATTAGGGGGCGGGATTTCTAAATCAATGAACCACTTTTTGCCATATTTAACTTCCAACTTAGAAAAACACTTACCTGTACAAACGGACATCACTATCACAACAGTTGAAGATGTCTCTTTGCTAGGTGCCGGGTACCTCATACTTAAGGAACATGAATCAATTTTAAAAGTATAGATTTTAAATTTAATTTAAAGAGACTCCGGTCCTTTAAAATATTATATTAGGGGGTTTTATTATGTTTAAAAAGTGGCAATTGACTCTGCTTGCAATATTGTTATCGGTTGTGTTTGCAGCATGTTCTAGTGATGATGAAAGTTCTGCTAATCAAGAAGATGGCGACATCACACTTGAATACTGGCAATACTCATTTGATTCTAAGGTTAACTTAATGGATGAATTAATTGCGGAATTCGAAGAAGCAAATCCTGGAATTAAAGTAAAGCAAACCAATTTTCCATATGATCAATACAATGAACAGGTTGCTGCGCAAGTTCCAGCTGGTAAAGGACCCGATGTTATTAACTTATTCTACGGATGGGTGCCTACCTACGTAGATGCAGGTTACTTACAGCCACTACCACAGGACGCTTTCCCACATGAAGAAATAGAGAGTGAATTCTTTCCATTAGTGGAAGCCACGAAAATGGATGGCGAATATTGGACAATACCAACTTCAGTAAGAACACTCGCACTGTTTTATAATAAGGATTTATTTGAAGAAGCAGGCCTTGATCCTAACTCTCCTCCACAAACATGGGAAGAGCTTGAAGACTATGCCGTTCAATTAACCAAAGCTGATGGTAATGGCCGTCTAGAACAATCTGGAATGGCATGGGAACCAGCACAACAAGGTCACCATTGGCTTAGAGATGGTCTTACACTACAAGCAGGCGGACAAGTATTAAGTGAAGATAGAAAGGAAGTTGTCTGGGCAGATAACCCAGCTGGTTTAGAAGCATTTAAATATTGGTTAAGCTTCCCTACTGAGCTAGGAACATCTGAACAAGGTTTTTATACAGATGATGTGACAGCATTTGTAACGGAAAAAGCTGCAATGAATATTGACGGTTCTTTTAGGGTAGGTACATTGCAAAGTGATGCACCTGATTTAAATTATGCAATAGCACCACTTCCTGGCAAAGACGTACAATCAACAAATGCTTCTTTCTGGACAAATGGGATTACTGCCCGTGTTGAAGGAGAAAAACTAGAAGCAGCCACTAAATTTTTAGAATTCCTAACAAGTGATGATGTTATGGAAAGATGGTTAGATGCAACTGGTGAATTACCTGCAAAAGAATCGGTTGCCATGCAGGATAAATATGTAAACGATGAAATTTATGGTCCTTTTATCGAATCCTTGCCTTTTGCTAATGCGCATTTCTTTGTAGATGAAACTCGGGAACGGGATCTTGTAATAGATGCTGCTAATCGGGTGTTAATGGAAGGTCAAGATCCGGAAGAAGCGTTTAATCAATTAGTAGAAGCTACTCAAAAACTTTATGATGAATACTGGGAAAAATAAGCAATCTTTAACGAAAGGATCAAGGTGACACACCTTGGTCCTTACCACTTAAAGGAGGTGCAGCATGGAGCAATTCAAATCACCGCAGAATCAGAACAATAAAACAACACAAGTTAAAAAGGAAAAAACCTCCCTTCTTCATAAATTTAGAGGGAATCTTAGATATCAAAAATATTTATTTGTATACACTTGTTTATTGCTTCCAATTATATTTTATCTCGGGATCCGAATTTTACCTACTTTATTTACGTTTAACGTGGGATTTAGAGATTGGAACCTTCTTTCAACAGATATACAACCTTTCGTTGGTTTAGAAAATTATGTAACACTATTCCAGGATGAAATCTTTATTAAATCCATTTTTAATACTTTCATCTATATTCTTTTAGGGGTTTCTGGTCAATTATTATTTGGGATAATTGTAGCATTATTACTTCATAAAATTAATCGATTTGTTGGTTTTTTCAGAGTTATCTATTTCATTCCCTATGTAACTAGTATTGTTGCAATCAGTTGGGTATTTCAGTGGATTCTAATGGGTAACGGGATTATTAATGATATATTAGTTAATTTAGGTTTCTCTGCTCAACCATTCTTAAACTCACCAGATCAAGCAATTTATGTCATCATCGCTGCAATGATTTGGCAATCCATTGGTTTTCAAATGGTTCTCTTCTTAGCTGGGTTAGAGAATATACCAGAAATGCTTTATGAAGCTGCTGAAATTGATGGAGCGACCGGTTGGCAAAAATTTTGGTATGTAACGGTTCCTTTACTGAATCCAACGATTGTATTTTCTGCAGTAATTGGAACGATTACCTTTATTCAAGTTTCCTTTACCCAAGTCATTAATATGAGCATGGATGGAAGTGGCGGTCCTTTAAATTCAACCATTTCAGTTGTAGTTTACATCTACCAGCTAGCCTTTAAGCAATTCGATATGGGATTAGCTTCTGCGGCAACCGTTATCTTATTCCTGTTCATACTTGCTTTAACAATTTTCCAAATGAAAGTTTTAACCAAGAAATTTGATTACTAGAATAGGAGGTGTAGAAGGATGAGGTTCCGAAGATTATTGCCGTATGTACTTTTAATAATTGGTTCTGTTATTATGTTGTTTCCATTCATTTGGATGGTTTCTACTTCCTTAAAAGCACCATTCGATATATTTAATTTGAGCATTATCCCAGAAAATCCAACCTTAGCGAATTATATTAAAATTCTTGAGGAAAGCATGTTCATCAAATGGTTTATGAATAGTATTATTGTGGCTCTAATTACGACGATAAGTGTTTTATTTTTTGATACACTCGTTGGATATATAATTGCGAAATTTTCCTTTGTAGGTCGTACGGTTATTTTCATCTTAATATTAAGTACATTAATGGTTCCAACAGAAATGCTAATTATCCCGTGGTATATGATGAGTTCAGAATTTGGATGGACGGACTCCTATTGGGGTGTTCTTTTTCCAGGTCTTATGACAGGTTTTGGAGTGTTTTTAATGCGACAGTTTATGGAACAAATCCCTGATGATTTACTCAACGCTGCACGAGTTGATGGAATGAACGAGTATGCCATCTTCTTTAAAATTGCTGTTCCGCAGGTTTGGCCAGCGATTTCAGCATTAGGCATTTTTACATTCCTTAGTAACTGGAATGCATTTTTATGGCCATTAATTGTCATCGAATCACCTAGTTTACGAACACTTCCGGTTGGACTATCATTCTTTTCTTCCGGCGAAGCTGAATCACAGTGGCATCTCATTATGACTGGAGCAACTATATCAGTTATCCCTTTGATTCTGGTATTTATCCTCCTGCAGCGACATATCATCAAAGGTATTACCTTAACTGGTATGAAATAAATTACGTTAAAATATCCCAATAGGATTGCTCGAATCCCATTGGGATATTTTTATTCTACTCCATAGCTAATTAGGTTTGTGAATATCCGGTAAGCACCAGGGACTTGATTATCAATTTGACGGTAGAATACTAAATTCGTATATAGATAGGTACCCTCGCCATATTCGGCAAGCAAGATCCCACTCGTAAATGGATCTTCATCTGGATCAGCCATACTAACAAATGTCTCATAGCGATTATCCCAATTCATTGGAAAATAGAGCCCTCTTTCTTGTACCCAATTATCCCAGTCATGATTCGTAACTTCATTTGGGTAGTTAAATAACTTGTGCTCGGGCTGGGTTAACGTTACCTCTGCATGCTCATCCGTTACACGCCATTGAATGGACGGATTACCAATTTCTAATGAATATGGAGCGGTTGCATCTATATTCCAGTTGTCATCTGGTTTATGGTACTGCACCACATAATGTCCTCCGCCCTCTACATACTCTAGCAATCTTTCATTATTTTCAGCTAGATCAGGTCGGGAAAGATATGCTCTTATTCCAGTAACAATTGCATCATACTGTGTCAAATCACCTGAAGCAAGGTCTACTTCTGTAAGTTTCGTCACGTCCATCCCTGTATCTATTAAATAGTCGGCAACTTCATCAAAACCACTTTCGATATAACCAACTTTTAAGTTATCAGGTAGCAGCAACTCAAATGCAACGGTGTTCACTGTTGCTGGATACTGGAAATACGAATCTTTAATATGGTCATAACTAATTTCCTGAACGGTCGTATTAAAGATTGCTCCATTTGCTTCAGCGACAACATCGAAAGAATAATCGCCTTCTGCAATATCTGATGGAGGGCTAACAGTAAACGTAACCTCTTCCATTTCATGCTGCTCCGTAAATGAAACTTTCTTCTCTACTGGATTACTTGCCCAACCCTCTGGTAGATTTAACGAAACAGTTGCATCTTTCTTGCCGTTATAATAGTTCTTTACTTGAACTTTAACTGGAATTTCTTCTTGTATATCAGCTGTATTAATTGTTAAGTTTTCCGAACTTGGAGCTACACTTAACTCAGGCAAGACGGCAACTGTATGATTAAACTCTATTAATTTACCAGATGTTTGCCCTTTTTCTTTAAATTCAACCTTCCCCATTAGGGTTGACTCGTCATATGGTGTATTGTATGGTTCATCTTCTGGCACCCTTACATCAAAAGTTACTTTCTTGGATTCATTCGGTTTTAAATGTTTCACTTTTTGTGTTTTATCTCTACCCCAGGATTCCGGCGTCACCAGTGTAGCATCAATATGTTTTATTTTCTGATTGCCCTCATTTGTAATCGTCATGGTTACTTGCCCTTTCGAACCGGGTGTTAATACTTCCGTGTCGATTTCCATTTCCACATGAAGGCTGGAAGCTACAAAACTCACCTCCTGTAATTGCTCTTCTTTTAATTCAAGCTTATGAAGTAAATCATTTTTAAGATTGCTTGGCATTTTCGCTTTTCCTACTAATTTTTGAATTCTCTTTACATCCTTATGCGCAGATTGTGATACCGATAAAATCGCTTCTCTATCTGGATAGAGCTCGACAATTTCATCCAACTTTTGCTGTAACTTATTTAATTTCGCTTTCACATTTTTCGCTGGAACAATTTCTGCCCATTCATTAAAGTTGTATGGGATACCCGCAAACAACGCATTCGGATAATCTGTATGAACAGCTTCCTTTATTAATTCTAAGTGTGTTTGTCTGGGTTCGGCTGGAATATCTCTTCCCATCCCTTGACTTTTATGCATATATCTTGACTCTTCACCCAGCTGGGGATATGTCATTTCATATACAGGATCATAATCACCAATTTCTATAGAAGTTGTTGCAGTTTCTTCCGATTCAGCAGGTAAATACAACTTTTTTACTTGCCACGTCGATAGTCCCTCTTCTAACTGTTCCGGGAAAACAGTTGGGTCAGCCGCATCTTCAAATGCTTGTTCAGATAAGATCGTTATCGCCCTATGGTGACCATGTTGACTTTCAACATCCCGAAAAGAGGGCATTACAATGTCAGGCTGATAAGTTCGAATGAATCGAATAAAGCGTTCGTAGGTTAATTCCTCTCCCCATTTCTCCAGCGTTTCATCTGGGGATTTGGAAAATCCAAAATCATAGATAGGGTCTGATGTAGTCTCACTTAAATGATATGCCTTTACCCCTGTAATTTTTGCTGCTTCAATCATCTCATTACTACGGATAATTCCTAAACCATTATCCAGCTCTGTCCCGATCTCATTCTGTCCTCCTTCACCCCGATTCGCAATTAAGCTTGAAGTTTTCACACCCAACCCTCGAGATAAGTAAGCAAGAAAATCACTGCGTTCATCATCTGGATGTGCTCCTGTGTTTAAAAATGTCACTGTAGTATTTAGTGGTTTTACTGCATTCCATAGTTCAACATCATGATGAACATCTTCCTTCGCATTACCTTTTAAAGGAATTAAAGATACGATAAGCAGTAGAATCAACAAGTAATAAAGCACCTTTTTCATTTAATGTAACCCCTTTCATTATTAGGTTGATACTTAATACCAACTACCTCCTTTTCACATTAGGGTTAGTTAGTAATCTAAACTTACTAACTTTTCTGAATTAACTTCTCATGAAAACAATATCAATTTAATACTTCATTGTAAATATTAGATTTGTCCTATTTTTCTAATAACAAGAGGCGTAAAGTGGTATAAAAGGATGCAATTGAACATAAAAAATCTTGATATAGAAAAAACTAAATAACCTTTCTATATCAAGATTCAATCATTGCTCTATCCTATTTATTGGTTATTTCAACTACAATCCTCTACCCAATTAGGCACTTGTAAACCACATAGTATCTCAAGTTCCTGTTCTCTTTTCTCTATATAAGAACTAAATTCTTTGAGATCTTCATCAATGATCGCTGGATGTGTCATTACTTCAACGGAAGTCGTGTCTAGCTGCTGTAATTTATTAAAGATTTCATAATCAACACCCTCACCGTAAAAATCCAGCCACAGTGTTTCCGTAAGTAGGATTTCAGGGTTTCCTTTTAATGATTCTACATAGCGAACAGGCACGTTGTATCGCTGAGCTAATTTAACAACCACTTCTTTCAATAGGCCCCATCCATGTATATGGTGATGGCTGTCAATGTGATGAAGGGGCAGACCTGTAGCTAAAAATGCATCGATCTGTGCACACCATTCTCGCTCTACTGCATCTACATCAACGTCTTCCACTTCCAAAAATGTATTTTTAAATTTAAAAAATCCTTGATTATCGAGAAGTGACGGGACATTCCCACTAATCGGTTTACCCCAGGTTAGCACAAGATGAATACCTATATTTAGCATTGGATACTTTTTTGCTTGTAAAACCGCATAATCTACTGCTTTTCCGTTCATCATTAAAGTTGCCGAGCTGACAACTCCATCCTTATACGCCTTAATAATTCCATCCGTCACACCTTTTGTTAATCCAAAATCGTCTGCATTAAACAACACTTTCATCGATAGTCCCCCTTAAATACTTCTGATTATTCTCCCGTTGGGTAATTCCGCTCAATCATGAAATTAGTTTTATCACCACGGAAGAATGAACGTGAAAATTCTACTTTTTTGCCCTTATCGTCTTCGGCAATTGTTTCGATATAAAAACATGGTGTTCCTACTTCACAGCCTAAATGCGAACAAGAACGTTCATCTGCAAGTGTTATCTCAATTTGTTCAGTTGTTTTGGCGATGTGAACATGGAATTCTTCTTTTAATGACGCATACAAAGATGTTTCTGCATGTTCTTTCATTATCCCCGGGGCAATATCCCACGGAATATAAGCTATTTCATATTGTGTTGGTTCCCCATTTGCCTTGCGAACCCGTTCAATTCGCTGAATTGGATCATTTATAGATACATCAAGGGATTGCTGCATAATTTCATTTGCCGGAATAACATGAATATCTATTAAAGTTATCTCTGCTTTTTTACCCTGAACAGCAATCTGATCACTATATCGCTTCACAGTCTGGGACAGTGTCTGCTTCACTTTTTGTTCAGCGACAAAAGTGCCCTTCCCCTGCTGCCGTACTAAATAGCCTTCAAGAGTAAGCTGATTTAGAGCTGTTCTCACAGTGGTTCTACTAACATTAAAGTCCTTACAGAGTTCCAATTCCGGAGGTATTTTTTCTCCCTTTTTATATTCATTTGACTTAATACGATTCAATAATTCTTCTTTTATATAGGCATGCAGTGATTGGTTTTTTTCCATGTCTGTACTCCTTCAAACATTGTATATATAAAGTGTACAAGATATAAGATATAATGACAATACTTATAAATGTAATTACAATTATAAAAATATGTATGGACATCATAATAATTGTATGATACATTTTTATTACAGTTAAGCATATAACTTATCACAAAGAAGTTAATGCGCCTACTAAAAGCGACTAATTTTAAAGCGTTTCCAAATACATCATAAGGAGTTCAAACAAAATGACACTAAAATTAGTAATTATCGGTGGAGGATCTAGTTATACACCAGAAATTATTGAAGGTATTATTCGTCGTCACGATTCATTTCCTGTAACAGAAATCGTTCTTGTTGATATTAAAACAGGGCAAAAAAAATTAGAAATTATTGGGAATCTATCATTACGAATGATCGAGAAATCGGCAAAATCTATTAAACTATCATGGACATTAGATCGAAAAGAAGCACTAAAAAATGCTGATTTTGTTTCAACTCAAATTCGTGTTGGTGGTTTAGAAGCTCGTTCTAAAGATGAGAGAATCCCTTTGAGTCATGGATTTATCGGACAAGAAACGAACGGTGCTGGTGGAATTTTTAAAGCTTTTCGTACCATTCCGGTATTAATGGAACTTGCTGAAGATATTCATACAATTTGCCCAGATGCATGGATGATCAATTTCACCAACCCGGCTGGAATTGTAACCGAGGCACTGTTGAAGCATTCAGCACATCAGAAGGTGATTGGTGTATGCAACATTCCGTTTAACATGCGTCATTCAACCGCAGAAATTTTAGGGGTATCACCAGACGATGTAAAAATTCAATTTATTGGTATGAACCATTTCGTGTTTGGTCAAAAAGTATTCGTCAATGGGATGGATCGCACAGAAGATGTTCTGGAGAAACTAGTTGGGGATCATTTTGATTATTCACCAGCTAACATTGTAAATCTTGGGTGGTCCAAGACCTTTATCGAATCAACTAGACTGCTGCCTAACCCGTATCATCAGTATTACTTCCAAACCAAAGACGTTCTTGAGAAAGATCTGCAAGCCTATAAAGAAAACGGCACTCGTGCAGAGGTAGTACAACAATTAGAAGAATCGTTGTTTGAACTATATCGTAACCCGGAATTGCGTGACAAACCGAAAGAGCTGGAAAAACGAGGAGGTGCATTTTATAGTGATGTAGCATGTAGTTTGATGGATTCTATCTATAACAATAAGGAAGATGTTCAAACAGTCAACACATTTAATAATGGTGCAATCCCAGATCTTCCAAATGATGCAGTAATTGAAGCCAATTGTATCATTACAAATCATGGTCCTAGACCAATTTCTATTGGACCATTACCAGCAACAATAAAAGGATTAGTCTATCAAATGAAGGCATTTGAAGAACTTGTCATTCGGGCTAGTATCTCAGGGGATTACAATGATGCTTATACAGCTTTATTAATGAATCCATTAATTGGCGATGAAAAGCGTAGTAAAGTTTTACTTGATGAGCTATTAGAAGCACATAAAGCTTATTTACCACAATTCAATTCAAGGGGGGAATTAGAATGAACAATAAGTTTATGCAAAAATTTATTGAAATTGCCGGACGCATCGGTGCACAGCGTCACCTTGTGGCGATTCGTGATGGTTTTGTTGCCATCATGCCATTAATTATCGTTGGCTCACTTGCAATATTGATTAATAACTTTCCGCCGCTTGGCGAGCTTAACTTTGTAGAGTGGATGAATGGAATATTTGGTGAAGGCAATTGGCAAGCAGTTGGGGGAAGTATTTGGAATGGCACATTTGCTGTACTAGGTCTATTAATTGCGTTTTCTATCGCTTATAATTTAGCTAAGTCCTATGAAGTTGATGGACTATCTGCAGGTTTAATTTCAGCTGCAGCCTACATTATGCTTGTGCCAGAAACACCTGATTGGGGCTTGAGCTTTGCTTGGTTAGGTGCCCAGGGATTATTTGTAGCTATCATTATCGCACTCGTGCTTACGGAGATATTCCGATTTCTCGTTAAATCCAAATTCACAATAAAAATGCCAGAAGGTGTTCCAGATGGTGTCGCAAGATCATTCACAGCACTTATTCCAGCTACAATTATATTAATCATCGTAGGATTCTTCCAAGCTATGATGAATGTTTTTGCAGAAATAAGTATATTTGAATTAATCTTTAATGTCATTCAAGAACCGCTTCAAGGGCTTGGTAACACATTACCGGCAGCAATAGTTGTTTCATTCCTTAATCATTTACTATGGTTCTTTGGATTACACGGCACAAATATTATCGGCTCTGTTATTGAGCCTGTATATTTACCACTAATCCAAACAAACTTAGAACTGTTCCAGGGTGGAATGTCCGCATTTGAAGTACCTTATATTGTTACGAAGCCCTTCTTAGATTCGTTCGTATTTATGGGAGGATCTGGAGCAACTATTGCATTACTGATTGCTATCTTTATCGTCATTCGGCATGAAAAAAATCATCCGTATCGAGAAGTTGCAAAGCTTTCTGCACCAGCAGGATTATTCAATATCAATGAACCAGTTATTTTTGGATTACCGATTGTGTTAAACCCTGTCATGTTAATTCCGTTTATTTTAGTACCTGTTACATTAACCGTAACTTCTTATATCGCACTCGCGACAGGTATTGTACCAAAAACGGTAGCTATTCTACCGTGGACCACTCCACCAATATTGAGTGGTTATCTTGTAACAGGTGGAAGCTGGCGTGGCATTGCACTACAATTATTTAATTTGACACTTGCTGTATTAATGTATATTCCATTTATAATGGCAGGCGTTAGAGCATTAAAACAACGAATGGAGGGCTAATCATGTCCACAACAACAGAAGAAATGCAAATGCTTTCATTTAATATCATTTTGCATGCTGGAAATGCTCGTTCACATGCGATGGAAGCAATTGCACTTGCAAAGGAATATAAGTTTTTAGAAGCAAATAAAAAAATCGAACAAGCAGAAGAAGAATTCAACGAAGCTCATCATATCCAAACCGACTTACTACAAAAAGAGGCAAATGGTGAGAAAAATAATATAACGGTCATTCTCATTCATGCACAAGATCACCTGATGACAGCAATGACGGTGAAAGATCTTGCCTTGGAGATGATTGATATGTATAAAAAAATGGAAGCAATTGAGGAGGCTAACCAATGAAAATTATCCTTGTTTGTTCAGCAGGTATGTCAACATCCATGCTCGTAAAGAAAATGAAAGCATCTGCTGATGAAAGAAATCTAGAGGTAAATATAGAAGCAGTAGCAGAATCTCAGCTTAAAAATAACTTAGAAAATCTCGATGTCGTATTAATTGGACCACAAGTACGCTATCTCGAGAAAAAAATTAGAGAACAAGTAGAGCCTAGAGGAATTAAAGTAGATATCATCGACCAATTAGCATATGGTATGATTCAGGGAGATAAGGTGTTGGATCAGGCAATCCATTTAAATAATAAGTAATTAAAAGCAGCTTGTTTATGAACTACTTTTACCTTCAACCTTATTCAAGCATTCTGTAAGATAATCAACTATCGAGGAAATTAAAATTGCGATGGATGTAGACAACAAGAATTGGAAACCAGTGCACTCAAAACAATTGGAAGATTTTAAAGGAAAAGCCATAGAAGTAACTATGACTTCTCCCTTAGTTGTTACACACACTGACTTTTGATACCAAAACAGCCTTGAACTAATGGAATCTAGATTCAAGGCTGTTTTAATTTAGTCATAAATTTATAGTGTTTTTCATTCTTCCCTTTACAAACCGATTTTCCGGTACCTTTAGACCAAGATGATCGCGTAACGTATCACCTTCGTAATCCAGTCGAAATAAATCTCTTTCCTGCAATAGTGGAACTACCAATTCAACAAAATCTTCCAAATCCCTTGGTAACAGAGGAAATTGAATCATAAAACCATCTGTCGCCTTTTCCTTAAACCACTTTTCCATCTCGTTTGCTACTTGAGTTGGTGTACCAATAAATCCGTCTCTTCTAGCTGCGCCGAAAAATCTTGTATAGAGATCTCCAACCTTTAGGTTCTCTTTGTCAATAATCTTTTTCATTTCATTGAATTGACTTTGGATACTATTTACTTTTGGAAATTCCACTTCTTTCGCTAGCGTATCTAGGGAGTATTTTGAGAAGTCCACATTTCCCATATATCCGGAAACAAATTTCAAACTTTCATATGGATCAATCAGTTTTTGTAACTCATTATATCTTTCATGTGCGATTTCTTCCGTTTCACCTACAATTGGCGAAATTCCATGGAGTATATGAAGTTCCTCTTCACTCCTGCCATAATCCGTTAATTGTGATTTTAATGTTTGATAAAATTCTTTCGATTCTTCGATACTATCCCAATGGGTGAAAACAACTTCCGCAGTACGGGCTGCAAGTCGTTGCCCTGGAATAGACGCCCCTGCTTGAATAACTACTGGCTGACCTTGATTCGACCTCGCAATGTTTAATGGGCCTTTTACAGAGAAAAATTTCCCTTTATAATGAAGCTCATGTACTTTATCAGAATCAAAGAACTTCCCTGTTTCTTTGTTATATAAAAAAGCGTCGTCCTCCCAAGAATCCCATAATCCTTGCACAACATCAACGAACTCCTCAGCTCGTTCATATCGGTGATCATGTTCCCAATGCTTTTCTCGGCTAAAGTTTAATGCCGTTTGTCCAGTCGCATCGGCAGTCGTCACAACATTCCATGCAGCACGACCTTCACTTATATGATCTACAGAAGCGAACTGACGCGCAAGTGTATATGGTTCGCTGTATGTTGTAGAGGCTGTGGCCGCAATACCTATTTTCTCCGTTGCCGCAGCCAAGGCTGTTATGAGTACAATCGGGTCAAATCGGTTGACGATTTGTGGATGTGATTCATGGTTGATCGCTAAACTATCCGCAACAAACGCAAGATCAAATTTTCCCTTTTCAGCAATTTGTGCTAGTTTTTGCAAGGCTTTCACATCAATACTCGCATTTGGATTTGATGCTGGATGCCGCCATGAGGAAACATGCATACCCGTTCCAATTAAATATGCCGCTAATTTTAGTTGTCTTTTTATCACTTTTTTCTCTCCCTAACCATTTTCTAATACTTCTTGGGTAAAATCAGTACCCGTTCTTAATTGCTCGAATAGGCTTCTTTATACGTACTTAATTCCTCTAAAGTAATACTTGTTGGAAGATAGTTTCCTTTATACGTTTCCTCAATAAACTCAGCTGTCTGTTCTGATTGATAGATTTCAACTATCTTTTGAAACGTTTCATTCTCTTTATCTTGTTCCCTAGCTGCAATAACATTTATATACGGTTTTGCAGTTTGACTTTCATGAATAAGCGCATCTTTTAATGTTAGGCCTGCCTCTAATGAGACTCCGTTATTTATGACCGAACCAGCTGTATCTTCCATTACGCGAGGTGCATTTGCACCGTCCACTGGGACAATTTCAATGTTTTTTGGATTTTCCTTAATTTTATCTTTTCCACCATTTCCATCAAAGTCATCCACAACCGTTAACAGTCCCGCTTCTTGTAATAGTAGCAATGCCCTTCCCCAGTTAGGTGCATCATTTGGAACAGCAATTTGTGCTTCATCCGGGATATCACTCACAGCATCATACTTACTAGAATACAACCCAAGTGGAGCAATAATTGTTGTTCCAATTGGAACAATATCCGAATTCGTATTGTCATTAAATGAATCTAGATATGCTACATGTTGAAATGCATTTATATCAATATCCTCTTCAATCAGGGCTTGGTTTGGATCATATGCAGATGAGAAATTGACAATTTCAATTTCCAGCCCTTCTTTATCTGCTTGTTCCTTTAAATATTCCCAAGTTCTAAGTTCAGAATTTCGAATACCAACCTTTACTTTTGATTGTTCACCTTCTGCACTTGTATCATTTGAACATGCAACTAATAACACACCTAAAACTAGAAATATAGGAAACATCCATTTTTTCATTATTTACACCCCTCACTGATTTATTCGATTCCTTACACTCTTCTTGCCTTTCGTTCTAGTTTATTTCCTAACCCTTGAATTCCTTGAACGAGAATCACTAAGATAATAACAGTTACTAGAATCGTAATCGTACTAAAACGCTGATAACCATATGTTATTGCAACATCGCCTAAACCTCCGCCACCAATCGCACCTGCCATTGCTGTCGCTCCTATTAATCCAATAGTTGCTGTCGTTATACTTAAAATTAATGAAGAAAAGGCTTCCGGCATTAAAAAACGATAGATTATTTGAAGTGGTGTCGCTCCCATCGATTTTGCTGCCTCAATAATTCCTTCGTCCACTTCTAATAACGAATTTTCTACTAGCCTTGAAAAATAGGGCCCAATATGAAGCACAAGTGGAACAATTGCTGCCGTCGTTCCGATAGATGTCCCTACAATTAGTCTAGTTAAAGGAATAATTGCTACGAGAAGAATAATAAATGGAATCGACCTAAAGATATTAACAATTGGATTCACGATTGAAAAAATAAAACGATTTTCCAGGATATGTCCTTTTCTAGTTACAACTAATAAAATCCCTAAGAAAATTCCGATAATCCCTCCAAAAAAGAGTGAAACACTAACCATGTAAAGCGTTTCCCACAAAGCATTCACGATCAACTCTGTACTTACTTCCATCTTCCAAAACCTCCTTTACTTCAATATTTTGACTAATGATAAATGCTATTCCCCGTTTAATTTCATAGTCATCACCAATTAACTCAACAATTAAATTACCGAAAGGAATACCTTGCAACTCCGTAATATTTCCAAACAGAACGTTAATTTCCACATTATATATTTTCGCTGTTTTCGAAACGATTGGTTGCCCGGAGTCCGTTCCAAAAAATTCAATTTTGAAGATACGACTGTCATCATTATTATCTTTTAATAGTCGATACACACTTTCCGGTACTTCCTTGAACAACTGATCTGACAAAGTTTCGTGTCGTATCAGTTTTTGGTTGAGCAAAAATATCAAACACATTTCCCGTTTCAATTACATGGCCATCTTCCATTACCGCAACCCGATTACAAATTTGTTTTATGACTTCCATTTCATGGGTGATTATTAATATCGTAATCTTGTATTCCTCGTTTATCCGTTTTAATAAATTTAAGATGGATGTTGTCGTTTCCGGATCTAGTGCCGATGTAGCTTCATCGCATAATAATATGGAAGGATTCGTTACTAGTGCTCGAGCAATTCCAACACGTTGCTTTTGGCCACCAGATAACTGATCGGGATAATTGTTCGCCTTCTCCTCTAATCCAACAAAACGAAGGATTTCATATACTTGCTCTTTTACTGCTTTCTTATTATATCCACTTAGAAATAATGGCATAGCCACATTATCGAAAACCGTTTTGGAGTTTAGAAGATTAAAATGTTGGAATATCATACCAATATCTTTCTTAGCTTGTCGTATTTCATTTTCAGACAGTTTTGCCAGATTTCTTCCTTCGACAATAACCTCGCCCGATGTGGGATATTCTAACAAATTAACGGTGCGAATCAGCGTACTTTTCCCAGCTCCACTGAAGCCGATAACTCCAAATATATCACCTTTTTCAACAGTCAATTGAACATCACTTAATGCCTCAACTTTCTTTCCTCCACTATCAAATACTTTTGAAACCTGGTTAAATTCTATCAATATACACCCTCCTATTCACGTAGTACATTTCATCAAAATGCAGGAACGACTGCACCTTCGTATTCTTCCAGTATAAACTCCCTAACCTTTTCCGTTGTTAATGCTTCAGCAAGCTTTTGGATCAATTCCGTATCCTTGTTGTCAGTACGAGACACTAAAACATTGACATATGGTGAATCAACGCCTTCAATAATTAATGAATCTTCTAGCGGTTTAAGATTAGCTTCTAACGCATAGTTTGTATTAATTGCAGAAGCATCTACATCATCAAGTGAATGAACTAAGAGTGGTGGGTCAACCGGAACGAATTCTAAGTTTTTATTATTCTCAGTAATGTCTTCCAGTAAATAATCACCTGATTTTTCATCATCCAGTTCAATAATTCCATTTTCTTCAAAGAGTATGAGTGTTCTTGAGAAATTGGAAGGATTATTCGGAATTGCTATTTGTGCTCCATCAGATAAGTCGTCGATTGAATTGATCTTTTTCGAATACACCCCAAATGGTTCAATGTGAATCCCTTCCACCACTACTAAATCTAATCCACTGTCCTTGTTGACTTGGTCTAAATACGGCGTATGCTGAAAGAAGTTTGCATCTAAATCCCCATCTGCTGTCTGTTGATTTGTTTGAATACCGTCTGTTGTATTCACTATTTCTAGTTTCACACCATCCGCTTCCAAATCTGGTGCAATAAACTCCAAAATTTCCGCATGTGGTACAGAAGCAGCACCAACTTTCAATGTCACTTGCTCATTTTCGGAAGCTGTCCCCGTTTCATTTCCGCAACCTGCTGTCACAAACAATCCCACCGTTATAATCGTTAAAAGAAAAACCCTTCTAATTTTCATTTTCTGCACTCCTATTTTTCAAATTGTATTTTTCAACCTGTTTCACTGCAGGAACCTTGTTTAAGCTTGCTTTCTCATCTTGATTAACTCCATTATTAAATTTAGCGTTCATTCAACTCTGATCGAGACATGCTAATGTACTCCTCTAAATATCTAACCTGTAACATTTCGATAGAATATTTCTTCTGGAAAAATCCTTTGACTCATCCCGTTCGAATCCCAGCTTTTCATAAATTTGTATAGCACTTGCCATGAAGTCGGTCGTATGCAAATATACGTTGGACTCTCCAAGAGCTTGAGCATCATTGATGACGGCTTTTAATAGCGCTTGGGCAACACCACGACCTCTTGCACTAGGGTGAACTCCGAGTAATCTAATGATAGGTGCTTGAATTTGAAGTTCTGGTTTTTCATATGCTTTTTCCGCAGAACGAAATAGCTGCAAGCTGCCTAGGATATCCTGATTAATTTTAGCTACAAGAATTTTATCTACATTTGGATTATCAATAGATGAGACAATCCGTTCTGAATAGTCCTTCCACCCTTGTGGGGTGAAATAAGCCTCGTACTGTTGATAGCTATCGATCAAAACGCGACGAACTATTTCAATATCCTCTCTAACCAATTCATTGACAATGATTGGATTGCTCATTAATTTACGCATTGCTACCCCCTATACATACCTTTTCAAGTGGACGCATTAATTGGAAAGAACGAAAACGCTCTGTTTTTTTTCGAATTGGCGTATGCAAAATAAATTCATCTACCTGGTATGCATGATGAAGCCTTGTTAATTCTTCGCTTACATATTCTTGCGTTCCAGCAATTATATCCGCTGCTTTTTCTTCTATTTCAAATGGTCCTCCTGCTTGTTTTTTAAATGCCTGTACTTGCTCTTTCGATTGGACGGTTAATGTCCGCCCATCATGAAGGTGAAGTGTGAATAATTTATGATCTTCTACTAACTTTTCTGCTTCTTCTTGGGTTGGTGCTGCAAGTGCGGCCAAAGCTACAATAAATTCCCCTTCATTAAAATTCCGTTTAAAAGTTTGAGCAGCTTCTTTAAGCTTCTTTTCATCGCTATTTAAAAATTTTGCAAAAACAAAATTAATCCTTAAATCCGCGGCGATCTTAGCACTATTTGCACTTCCGCCGAGCAAATAAATTTCAGGTTTCTTATCTGGCCTTGGTAAAGCTTGGATGCCTGACAGTGGGTGATCATGCTCAACGGAATCGTCTACTAATCTTTTCAAAAAATTTAAACGCTCATTAAAATCTTTTCCATCATTTCTTTTTCCATTTTGTAATGCTCTCGTTGATAATGGAAATCCACCAGGTGCTTTCCCAATACCCAGATCTACCCTTCCAGGGGCAAGCGTCGCTAAGACATGAAAATTCTCTGCAACCTTATACGGACTATAATGTTGTAACATAACTCCCCCCGATCCTATTTTTATTGAATTTGTTCGTGCTAACAAGTGTGACATTAATACTTCGGGTGATGAACCAGCTACCTGTTCCATATGGTGATGCTCAGACACCCAGAAGCGAGCGTAACCCCATTCTTCCGCTTTTATCGCCAATTGAATGGTGTGTTGAAGTGCATCAGCAGCTGTCTTTCCTTTGAAAACTGGACTTTGATCAAGAATTCCTAGTTTATATGTCATTCATTTTCCTCCAATTTTTTTACACCTATTTAATTGCAAAAGGCAGCTTTCCATTCCGGTCGGAATAGAAGGCTGCCTTTAGTTGTCTAATCGGCATTCCTTATTTAGTTCGTTGTTTTTTTTCTTGTGCTTGGTAACGTTTTTTCTCGGTCGTTTCAATTTGTGTAACTTCATCATCATGAACGGTTATGATTAAAGATCCAAATTTAAGTTTTTTTAATTCAGATATGATGTCTGTAATTTTCTTGTCATCCACACTTGCCACAGGATCTCCCCCTTTAACGGAATGATTATACAATAGAAAAATTAAAAAACCTCTTCTACGCAAATAAGAAGAGGTTTTGTCATGTATAAACATGGCTCTTCTTATCTGCCAAGCACATAGGCTTGCTGGAATTGGCACAGTACTGAATAGTCTGTTGCCGAGGTTTCAAAGGGCCAGTCCCTCCACCTCTCTGGATAAGAAAATAAATGATTTAGTTTTTAAGAAGAATAGTTGCAATGTGTTGTACGTATTAAACTCAAAGGACTCACCTACATCCTTCGATAAAGTCAATCCAATTCTAATATTTTAAATATTAGCACTCATGGAATCGCCTGTCAAGAGCAAATAACAAATTCACCATAAATTCCGATGTGAATGCTTGTATATTAATTTAATAGACCATTGAGACAGGATTCCATTGAACAGACCCATTAAAAAAGCCAACTTATTCGGTAACATTCTCCGCACCTTATCTCCATGGTAGGAGAAAATCTAGCTGCTGGCCAAGCAAGCTGTATTTTTGCCATGAAGGATTGATAAACTCACTCGTCCACCGTGAAAACAAATTGCATAAAGATTTTCAATCACTCGCAGGCGGGGTTTCATTTAATACCGCATCACTACCATGTAACAAAGTCAACTCTCTATATCTCACCCTCACCTTGTATAGCGAAAGCGGAGATTTCTAACATTACTTTCCGATCATATATGATTCATCCATCCGTTCTTTACTACCTTTCGAGAAGATCGTTGCTTAAATTTGCATTATTTCCATACATGAAGTAAAACTTAAGAAAGCTATTACAAATTCATTCTAGATGAGGAAACGGAGGGTAATGTATGGATAAAATTGAAGTTGGTGAAGTTTTTACAATTAGTGATGAAACAGATGTTGATCAGGAAGTAGAAGTACTTGCCAAGGTTACATTGGAAAATATAGATTACGTCGCAGTCAGCTTTTTAGAAGATTTGCAAGAGGATAGTGATGAGGACATTGATATCTTCTTTCTCAAAATCGATGATGATGGTGAATTATCTGCAATTGAAAGTGATGAAGAGTTCGATAAAGTATCCGAGGCATTTGATCAAATCCTAGAAGAAGATTAACAAAAGGAGCGATAATCTCTTATATAGAGGGATTATCGCTTTTTTTCAAGGCTTAGAACTCTATATCCTATTAAACAGTCGTTTCCATATTACTGACATCATTTTATAACCTACAGATTAGAATAATTATAGTACGAATAATTCTAAACTGATAGAGGGATTTGGAAGTACGCGTTTTTCTATATAGAATCAAAAAACCTTAAATTTTAGTTTTGATTACAGTTTAAAAATGATATAATTTCATCATTGCTTCGTTTAATTAATGTTACAAATTAACAGCAATGGAAGGCGGATTGGAATGAAACTAACAAAAGAGGAATTAAATATTTTATCGATACTTGAAGAAAACCATAATGTATCAACAGAATCCATTGCATTGCAGCTTGGAATAAGTGAAGAACAAGCACAAATGACCATCCGAAAACTAGAAGATGAAAAAATTATTGTTAGCTACCCAACACTTATTGATTGGAATAAAATAGAGGGAAAAGAAACAATTGTAGCAATGATTGATGTTAAAGTAACACCAGAACGTGGTGTTGGCTTTAATGAGGTAGCTGAACAGATTTACCGCTACCCAGAGGTTCAATCACTGTACCTTATGTCAGGTACCTATGATTTATCTGTAACCGTCGAAGGTAAAACAATGAATGAAATTGCAGCTTTTGTATCCAATAAATTAGCTACAATTGATAATGTCGTATCCACTACAAGCCACTTTATGCTAAAGAAATATAAGCATGATGGCGTAATTATTGAAGGAAATGATGATAAAGATCGGAGAATGGTGATTACCCCATGAGTATAGACTTTCAAAACTACTTATCAACTACAGCAAAAGGATTAGAACCATCTGGAATACGAAAATTCTTTGACTTAGCAGCAAGTATGGAGGATGTCATTTCACTTGGTGTTGGAGAACCAGACTTTGTTACACCGTGGAATATTCGCGAGGCAACAATTGAAGCACTAAAAGACGGTCACACATCGTATACAGCAAATGCCGGGTTATTAGAATTACGTCAAGAAATATCTAATTATTTGAAAAGAAATTTTAAACTTAGCTATCAACCAGAGGACCAGGTCATCGTCACCGTAGGCGCAAGTCAGTCCTTGGATTTAGCATTCCGAGCGATTTTGAATCCAGGAGATGAGGTACTTATTATCGAGCCTGCCTTTGTTTCTTATACAGCGCTTGTAACATTGGCTGGTGGGATTCCAGTCCGCATTGCAACATATGCAGACAACGACTTTAAAGTAACGCCAGAGCAGCTGGAGGCAGCCATAACAGATCGAACAAAAGCAATTTTATTATGCTCCCCTAGTAACCCAACAGGCTCCTGTTTAAATAGAGCAGAGCTAACAGAAATTGCCCAGGTTGTGGAAAAACATGACCTGCTTGTCGTTACCGATGAGATTTATGCAGAGTTGTCATATGATGAGGAATTCACTAGCTTTGCTGCAATTCCTGGCATGTATGATCGTACAATCGTCGTTAATGGATTTTCAAAGGGATTTGCAATGACTGGCTGGCGTTTAGGTTTTCTCGCTGCACCCCGTGAATTTATACAAGTAATGGTGAAAATTTACCAATTCACGACAATGTGTGCACCAACGATGCTTCAGCTTGGAGCACTCGAGGCCTTACGTAATAGTGCAGATCAAGTTGAAAAAATGAGGCAAAATTACTGGAGACGAAGAAATTTCATGGTCCAATCGCTGCGCACGATAGGATTGGATTGTCATACACCAGGCGGGGCATTCTATGTTTTCCCTTCTATTCAGAAAACAGGACTCACATCCGAAGAATTTGCCGCTCGTCTTCTGCAAGAAGAAAAGGTTGCCGTTGTACCAGGGAATGCCTTCGGAGCATCTGGAGAAGGCTATATTCGATGTTCCTATGCAGCTTCCATTGAACAGCTCGAGACTGCAATGAAACGAATTGGACGATTTATTCAATCATTAGAATTAAAAGAAGAAAAGGTTTTAGAGAAAGTACGATAAGAATAAAGCAATGTGCCTACTTGGTCATCGTAGTAGCACATTGCTTTATTTGTTTCATTTAATTTACAATAAGATCTACATAGAACTCCATATACAATAAAAAACGCCTTACAGATTGTCATTTCTGCAAGACATTTTATTTTTTCGAGGCTATAGTCTCTAGTTCAATACTTTCTTCCGTTTACTTCGTTTCGATTCATCAATCGCTAATGTTCCAGTTTCCACTCCTAGTTCATCCAACCATCTGCGATATGCAATGGTCAACGCGTCTGATTTAAGGTGCATTTCTATTTGCAAGTCTAAAGGAAGCAGTTCTGGTTTTTGACTCTCCACAATATCTAAATCTTGATAGAAAATCGTATCCTGGAATTCAATAAACGAATCATCAGACTGTTCAAGATCATAATTTCTCGTTAATAGCATAAACACCTTCGTTTGTTCGTTATCTTCTTGGTTTACAGTTGCGAGTATCGTCAATGCTTCGTCTGAACCCTCCGTTGTTTTTGTAAATCGTGCTGTCGTTGGATTAAGAATTTCATAAACGTAATCTGCGTAGCCGCCTTTTGAACGTCCATCTGGATTCGGTTGATACACAGGTATCTTACTTGTAATAAAACGATTATCGATAAAATTCACATCGTAATCAACAATCTCAGCATGGTCTTCATCTCCAAGCATACCTTCATGCACAAACATAAGATGCGACACATCCAGGAAATTTTCGATAATTCTTGGTGCATTTGCTTTTACATCATATGGACCGCAAATAGCAGTACGATATCCCGCTTTATCATATTCCGGATAAGCAATCATTGGATCTGGGTCATCACCCAAATTAACCCAAATCAAACCGAAAGATTCCTGCGCATGGTAAACCGTTGCTCTCGCTTTCTTCGGAATAGGTCTTTCACATGGCAATGCCGGTATTTTCACACATTCGCCAGTATCATTGTATTCCCAAGCATGGTAGGCGCAAACAAGGTTTCCATTCTTTACCTTTCCAAGCGAAAGTGCCGCTCCGCGGTGGATACATAAATCTTTAAATGCATGTACGCCCTTCTCATTACGAAAAATCACGACACGCTCACCCAAAACAAATACCTGCTGTGGATCTTCTTTTAATTCATCCGCTTTATAAACCGGGTGCCACTGGTTCCATAATCTATCTTGTTGCATAACGATAAACTCCCCTTTTATTTAGAGAACTTAGCATTCGTCAGGAATTCTTAAAAGCGTTATTTTGCTTTATTAGAAGTCCTTGTAATTTGGAGTGCAAGTTGCTCTTTTTTGAAAAATCTTCTATATCTAATTAACGTTTAGTTTTGGTGCTAATCCAGTATCTTCTTTCTTCTCCGGAAGTACTAAATTAAGTATTAATGCTGCAATTGCTCCAATAGCAATTCCAGATGAAACAAAATAAGTTACGATACTTGGAAGGCCATATAAAATATCTGCCGGCATAAGCACCGCAAATAGTGCGAGCATAATTGGAATACCGATCACAAGCATATTCCGTTCTGTAAATGGCGCTTGCTTTACCACTTTAAAACCATTCATCATGATTACAACACAAATAATTGCAAACACACTGCTGATGACTACTGGCGGGATACTAGCAATTACGGTCATAAGCTTTGGCATCATTCCAAACATGAGAAGAAAGACACCACCTGCAATTATCGGTTTCCTACTTTTCACACCAGTGATGGCAATAATTCCTGCATTCGTGGAATAGCCTGTAACTGGTGTGCCACCGAAGAAAGATCCAGCAAAGCAGCCTAGCCCTTCACCAAAAGCTCCGCCGTTTAATCGTTTATCATCCAGCTTTTCTTCCGTAACATTACCTACTGTGAACCACGTTCCAGTTGTTTCAATCATAATAATGAAGTAGATAGCAAGCATAATCAAAATCGCATCCAATTCAAAGGTTGGGGTCCCAAGAGCAAATATACTTGGCATCGCAAACCATGCAGCGTCACGTACCGAAGAAAAATCCACCATTCCAAAGAAAGATGCAACAATTGTACCTATACCCAAAGCTAAAATAACAGATGCAACTTTAATATGTTTCCATTTCGTTTTGGCTTTTTCACCAATGTACATAGAGCTAATCAGTACTGCTACTGTAACAAACGCGATAAAAATGTTTGTATTAAAGCTACCTTCCGCGCTATAGATCGAATTGATTGCTGTTGGCATTAAGGAAAAACCAACAACGACGATGACTGTACCTGCAACAATCGGTGGTATGAATTTCCGTACGACCTTACTGAAAATTTTCAATGGATAACCTAATAGTGCGATTAACAAAGCACCTGGTATTAAACTACCAATCATCGCTCCCATTCCAGACGTTGTTCCAATTGCTGCAAGTGCACTGAGTGGCACAAATGATGGTCCTTGCATAACAGGCAGCTTCATCGCGAATCCAGCCTGAATAATTGTTGCAATTCCACAAGCAATAAATGTCATCTGAATTAACAATGCACTATCAGCAACCGAAAAGGATAATAGCCCAGCTAAAATAATCGGCGGAATAAATAAATCCATTGCTAATACATGCTGTAACCCTACAAAAATAGACTTTCCTACTGAAATATCCTCTTTTTTTCTACCTTGCTCATTCTCATTCTTTACTGTCTTTGTCTCTAATTCTCTCACAGCATTCTCCAAGCTCTTATCTCCCTTCGTCTAGTACGTTACTAGATTTTTTTTAAAATTTACTGTAGTGCTTCTCATATAATGGAAACATAGAATAAAAAAAGCTCGAAATACATGCCCCTCTTTGGAGAAAGCAATGTACTTCGAGCTTTAGATATCGAAATACCGTGAAAAGACAAGACTTCAAACAAACCATATTTCATGGTCGCTAGTTACGAGTAACACACTGAACCAAACCTAAAATAGGTAAGTTCCAATGGATGTCTATTCACGATTGCTTCTCATAGTCAGTTTATTTACGGTAAACCGGTAGATACTTGTAGGCCATATCCCTACGATTATATGAAAATAACAATACATATTTTTTAGAATGTTTATAGTATAGCACCCATTTGGGCAAAAACAATACCTGAAAAATAAAAAACAACCTTCCAATAATTTAGACAAATACACTAATTGTTGAATAATGAAGATTATTACTGGCTAAAAAGATATCTTGGATTTCCATAGACGAAGTTATTTTTATGTCTTATAATGACAATCATAATACTAAAATACGAACATTAAGGTGATAACATGAAACAATATATGCAAATATTTCACGGAACTGCTTTTACAAGTAAATCAGCGAAAGAAGTGGAACAGCTAGTAGACTATCTTTTCTGTATTAATGAGGATGGGATAATTGAAAAAATTGTTGCACCATCAGATTCAGAATATGAAAAACTACTCGATGCCTATAGTGAAGCAGAGAACTTTCATCGTTTAGCAGATGGACAGTATTTACTACCTGGTTTTGTTGATTTACATGTCCATGCACCTCAATGGGCGCAATCTGGAACAGCATTAGACCTCCCACTTTACGATTGGTTAAATACGTATACCTTTCCGGTTGAGTCGAAGTTTTCCGACTTGGATTATGCGAAAAAAGTCTATGAAGATTTAGTCAGCACATTTCTTGCAAATGGTACGACGACTGCCCTTTATTTTGCAACCGTCCATAAGGAAGCTAGTTTGTTACTCGCCAAAATTTGTTCTGAGAAAGGCCAACGTGGTCTAGTTGGAAAAGTTGTCATGGACGATCCCGAACAAAATCCAGACTACTATCGAGATCAGGACACGCAAACCGCGCTTGCCGATACGGAGGAATTTATTTTAGCTGTAAAGGACTTAGCTAAGTCAACAAAACAAGGGGTTTACCCTGTTGTAACGCCCCGGTTTATTCCAAGCTGTACCGATGAAGCATTAAAAGGCTTAGGCGAATTAGCAGCAAAATATGATACCCATATCCAATCACATTGTAGCGAAGGTGACTGGGAGCATAATTATGTACAAGATCGCTTCCAAAAGAACGATGCGTTTGCCTTAAATGATTTTGGTCTTTTACGTGATAAATCGGTGATGGCACATTGCAATTTCTTAGATGATAACGATGCCGAATTATTTGCTAAAACGGGTACAGCGATTGGTCACTGTCCAATATCCAATGCATACTTTGCCAATAGTGTCATTCCAATCGCACGCTTTCACAAAAAAGGAGTGGATATTGGACTAGGTACCGATATTTCTGCTGGGTCGACACCGAGCATTTTTGATAATGCAAGACAAGCTGTTGTTTCATCAAGGATGCTAGAGGATGGTGTGAATACTGCACTTCCAGCTGCAAAACGCGGCGTACCAAATTCACGGATTACGATTAATGAAGCATTTTATTTTGCCACTGCTGGTGGGGGCGAAAGTTTGAGTTTACCAATTGGCAGACTCGAGGAAAACTATGCATGGGATGTACAAATTATCGACACGAAACTATCCACTGCAAAATTACCAATTTTTAATGCAAATGAAGATTTATATGATATTTTCCAGAAAATTATGTACCTCACTCGACCGGAGAATATTCGTGAAGTTTGGGTGCAAGGTGAACGCGTTCATTCACGAGCAAACTAATCATAAAAAAGAGCCTATTTAAACCATTCGGGTTGGGTACTGCCCCCCGAAAGTTAGTTTTCTACTCTAACTTTCGGGGGGCGGTACCGTTGCATAGACTCTTTTTTTCTAACCATCATCCCCAAATGGACAAGACGGATGAAAATGTTCGAAATACAAATGATAGTGAAGCGAACAGCCGCTGTTGAATGATGCTTGACAGTTTGGACACGTGTTGTCACTGTTTATATATTGGTTAATTGTCAGCTCTTCCTTGCAGCTTCCACAGAGGATAGCTTTTTCATTGAACTTTTCACGTGGCCAAACCTCTCCCTTCCCACAACCATACGCTTCGTGACATAAATGACAAGGAAAATAACGATTACAGCAATAAAAACGAATAGCGATGATGTCTTTGCCGGTATGATAATGCTGACAGCGTGTTGCTTGATCAATTGCTCCTTGAATATCAAACTCAGAAATCTTCATTTGCCGCCCCCCTTTTTTGCTATT
Organism: Oceanobacillus sp. FSL W7-1304; assembly: GCF_037969805.1. NCBI lineage: Bacteria > Bacillati > Bacillota > Bacilli > Caryophanales > Bacillaceae > Oceanobacillus > Oceanobacillus sp. FSL W7-1304. Next base: position 991,265 of record NZ_CP150211.1, read on the forward strand.
TTATCACATTTAGAAAGCGGAATGGGCTGGCAGACTATAAAGTGAAATGCAAATAGCCCCCTTCTGTTACGCCGCATTTGCGTTACGCCAGAAAGCGGGCCACGAATCGGGTTTCAAGCAAACCCAATGAAATATTAGGAATAGCCAGTGGCTATGAATGTTAAAACAAAATCACTCGTATCATGACACACGAAGTCAGATACTTTGAAGGCATGGTGTTTCTATACTTAAATAATCCGCCTAGCTTTATTGTTTACGAAGTGAATTAATAAAATGAGCAACTCCATTTTCATGATTGGAAAGCGTAACTTCCCCAGCCGCTTCTTTAATTGCATCAGGAGCATTTCCCATAGCAGCACTTCTGCCTGCTGTTGTTAACATTGATAAATCATTAAAACTATCTCCAACAGCTGCAGTATCCGCTATATGAATACCTAATTTATTCGCAAGGATTGCTAAGGCATTTCCCTTAGATGCATTTTTGTGCTCCAACTCAAAATTATGATTTGCTGACGATACAATCGTTAAGTCATTGTGGTCTTTAAATTGTTCCCAGCCCTTATTTAGTTTTGCCTCATCAAATGAAAATGCAAGGATGTTATAAATATCAATGCCCATTTCACTCACTTCTTTATGAGAATCAATATAAGAAAATCCCGTTTGACTGAACTGCTTATTGATTGCCTGTTTTAGTTCTTCCACACTTATATTTGGGTTGCCGCTCAGCACACGATCCATTTCAATCGTTAATCGTTCCCGACCATTTTGTGGTGTTAGGATAGCTTCATTGCTAAAGATTTCATAATAAAATCCCTCTTGTTCAAGCCAATTTAAGCTCTCCAGTGCATCTTCATGCTTCATCGGTAGATGGTGAAATAATTCTCCGTTTGGACGATGAATTGTTGCTCCGTTTGCTCCGATAATCCATGTCTTCATATTAGTATTTTTAAAGATCGTTTGCACATCAAAATGAGCACGCCCAGTAGCAATAACAACCTCAATTCCTTGCGCTTGTGCGGCTAGAAGTGCTTGTTTGTTGTTCTCACTTATTTCACTTTTTTCATTAAGCAGGGTTCCATCTAAATCAATTGCAATTAATTTTGTCATCTTATTTATCACCTTTCGTTTCACCGTCTGCTATTAGTAATTCTACATTGTTTTTTCGCAAGACTTCCATAAAGGCCTTTGGTGGTGTTTTATCTGTAATTAATAGATCTACATCATCTAAGCTTGCAAATTTGAAAAAGTGATTCGTTCCGAGCTTGGTATGATCTGCTAAGACAATCACCTGTTTCGCTTGCTTAACCATCTTTCTTTTTACAACACCGTCTTCTTCATGCGCAATGGTCAATCCAGTTTCTGATATACCAATAACACCAACAAAAAGTTTATCCACGTAGTAATCCGAGAGCTTCTCCACTACAGAAGAGCCGTATAAAAAGCGATGCTCTTTATGCAGTGTGCCACCCAGAAGTTGAATATTGATATGGGATCTATTAGACAATACTTCTGCCAGGTTAATTGAATTCGTAATGATTGTACAATCCATATTTTGAATGTGCTCTGCACAGGCCTGAACTGTCGTTGATGTATCTAAAATAATATTGTCATTCGGATAAATTAAAGAAGCTGCCTTCTTCCCGATTATCTTTTTTTCCTGTGATACAGTCTCCAGACGCTTTGAGTAGTTTTTAATTTCTTCCTGAATAGATGGTAAGATTGCTCCGCCACGTGTACGTATAATAGAATTTTCCACTTCTAACTTAACAAGATCCCTTCGCGCTGTATCTCTTGAAACATGAAACATCGTACATATTTCTTCAACCGATATTCGTTTATTTTTTTGAAGGAAGTCTAAAATAGATAACAATCTCTCTTCTTGGTACAATGCTTCTTCACCAACTTCAGTACGTATTTATAAGTAATTATACATATTTTACACAGATTTACAAGTATTTATAAGTAATTGTAAGTGATATATTCAAATTCCCTTAAGAAATTGAAATTCATTTCTAAATAGGTAGCATTTTTTGGCAAAAAGGGAATGATATATTCACCACTGTTAAAATAAAATACTTTTTGGTAATAGTTTTATTAGGTTCATATTCAAAATTATAAACGAAAGGAGTGCTACCATTGTCAAATCAAGTTTACGCAATATTTCGCGGAGGATGGGTGTTGCTGCGTTCTATCGCGGTTATCTCATCAAGTGTTGCGACTATTATTTCTAGCTTACTTCCTTTATTTTTATATTCATCAATCTCTTCGGACCGGCTCTGGCTGCTATTTGTTTTCCTTACGATCGCTGCATTCGCCATTCACGGCGTCCTAACACATGCTTTTAACGATTATACCGATCATTGTTCTGGTACGGATAGCTTTAGTCCAGCTATTTTGTCTGGGGGAAGTCGCGTAATCCAGAATGGAATGTTTTCTTTGCACGCAGTTCTCAAACTAGCTTTCGCCTTTACCTTTATTCTTTTAATCCTTGCTTTAGTGCTCGCTATTTTTGCACAATACAAGCTCGTCATTTTATTATTGATTGGAATCTGGAGTGCCGTTTCTTACTCGGTCTCTCCTTTGCATCTAAGCTATCGGCCTTTTTTAGGTGAATGGGCAAGTCTTTTTCCAGCTATCTTTTCACTTGGTTTGGCTGGACCTTGGTTGATGTTAAATACAATTCCATTATGGGCAATCCAAAATTCCTTGATTAATGCCCTTTTTTGTATGGCATGGGTAATGGTTCATCACATTCCAGATTTACAAGCTGACAGACGAGCTTTACCAAAAAAACAAACAAGTGTCGTTTGGTTTGTTGAGCGATTCGGACTTTATTATGCACGTTTCCCAGCGCTGCTCTATTTTTCCTTTGCAGCATTATGCATGCTTTGGTTAGGATTCGACCGAATTTGGGCTGCAGGCTTTCTATTGATTATGCTCACTATAGCGATAATACTTGTTCTGAAAATGGATGTAACAAATCATGAACAGGTAAGTAATTATGAAAAGATCTTACTTTTTCTTGCGATGCTAACAGCTGTTGGATTAGGTATTTTGGTTTAAAATGTACTTAATTCCTTTCTTTCCCATTGATTGTCCTCATCTGGCGTTTCGACGCTTTGCTAGATTTAACAGTGTAAATGTAAAAAGTGACCAACATATAAAAATATGGTGCTGCACCCCAAAAGTTAGAGTAAGAAATCTAAGTTTTGGGGTGTTTTTGCATTGCAAAATATAGTGAGCAATTTAAATTAATGATTGTTAAGGAATATATGGAAGGTCCTCTTGGTTACACTTTATTAGCTAGGAAATATGATATTCCAAGTAAGGCTCCTATTGAAAGATGGGTAAAGTCATATAAAGCATTGGGTGAAGAGGGGTTACGTAAAAAGCGTTGTAAAAAGGTTTATTCTGTTCAATTTAAGTTAAATGTACTAAACTTTATGAAACAAACGGGCGCTTCTTACCAAGATACCGCAATAGAATTTCAGATGAATAATTCTACTCTTATTGCGAACTGGAACAAGATTTTCCTTACTGAAGGGATAGAAGGCCTCAAAGAAAAACCGAAAGGACGGCCCCCTATGTCTGGGAAAAGAAAAGCAAAGTCAGTAAAACAAGAGAAAGCAATGAATCGCGAGGAACAATTAGAGCGTGAGATTGAACTTCTTCGGTTGGAAAATACCTATTTAAAAAAGTTAAAAGCTTTTCAGGAAAATCCAGAGGCCTACCTCGAAAAGCACAAGCAGCGTTGGCACTCGAACTCAAGAAAGAAGGATTCAGATTAAAAGATGTACTCCGAGTTGTAGGTATACCAGAGGCAACTTATCATTATCAAGTTAAACAATTGAAGAAGGAAGATACGAATAAAGAGTGGAAAGAACTCATTCATGAATTGTTTAAGAAGCATGAAGGTAAATATGGATACCGTCGGATCCATTTAGAATTAAGAGGCAAGGGCTATAAAATCAATCATAAAAAAGTACAACGGATTATGAGAGAATTGGGCTTGAAATGTATTAAGTTTACACGAAAGTCTCGATACAAGTCTTATAAAGGAACGGTTGGGAAGGTAGCGGAAAATCGTTTAAACCGACGGTTTAATACGCCTATTCGTCTACAAAAGTTAGTCACCGACATCACGGAATTCAAGTGTACTGGAAATGAGAAACTTTATTTAAGTCCAATACTAGATTTATATAATGGTGAGGTAATCTCTTATGGTATCTCAAATAAACCAACATTAGATTTTGCGGTCAAGCCACTTAACCAAGCAATAGAAATAATCAAGAGTAAGGCCAAATATCGTACAACCATTCATTCTGATCAAGGCTGGCATTACCAACATATAAAGTGGGTCAAAACGTTGAATAAAAGCAGAATCTTTCAAAGCATGTCTAGAAAAGCCACATGTGCAGATAACGCTGCGATGGAGAATTTCTTTGGGATTATGAAACAAGAAATGTATCACGGTGAAGCATTAATGTCTTATCATGAACTGAAACGAAAGATAGAGAAATATATTTATTACTACAATAACGAACGAATTAAAACGAAATTGGCTGGTTTAAGTCCAGTGCAATACCGAACTCAAACCAGCCAAACAGCTGCATAATGAAAACTCTAACTTTTAGGGATCACTACCTATCGGTCACTTTTTACTTTTCAAAGCCTGTTAATGTTCCAATAAATTGATTTCCCCTCACTGAACTTCATCAAATGAACCTAACCATTCTGGTTATTTTTCTTTATTCTTCTGTAAACAAAAAATCCAATCACCACGATAACTCCGAGTAAGATAAGCACAGGCATATTACCTATAATGAACACAAAAATCCCTGAGAATACTGCGAGAAGAAAATTAATGCTATTCAAAAATTGCTGTTTGGTTTTTTCCAGGGTGTTTAGTTCCCCTTCACTCATCCCCGAAATCGTTACATTTTTTTCCTCCATATAGATCGTAACCGTTGCCAAGTCAGTTCTGTTTTGTAAATAATTCATTCGTCCTTTTATCTCCTCTATTTCACCTTGAACTTCAGCTAAATCAGCTGAAATGGTTAATAGATCTTCTGTTTTCTCTGCTTGCTCCATAAAGGAAAGCAATCTTTCTTCAACAACTCCTCTTGATTTTAAACGAGACTCTAGATCAATAAATTCTTCTGTTACATCCTGACCTGAAATGGAACTTTCCAAAACTTTACTGCTCCCATCTTCCACAATCTGAATAAATTCACGAAACTGATCCTGAGGAATCCTTACTGTCACCTGTCCGGTAGTTGAATCATTTTCTGCGTACCCTTGCATATTCGAATCTACAACGTACCCACCACGGTTTGCAACCTGAGACTGAATCGTATTTAATGTCTGCTGATAATTTTTTACTTCAATTTGCAGATCAGCAGTGTAAATTATTTTTCGATCAGACTCGACGATTTCTTCTTGTGATGAACCACTTTCTTCTTGTGAATCACTCACTTCTGGTTCAGTAGTGCGATCAGCTTCTCCACTAATCGAATTGCTGCTTTCTATTTCTATACTTTCTATTTCCACGCTTTCTTCCGAGTCATAATTAGCCCTATCGCTGCTTACATTACTATTTTCCACATCATTACTGCAAGCAGCTAGCAACATGCCGATCCAAAGAACAATCAAAATAATCAACCCATTTTTCATAAAGACCCCCACCTTTCATTTCCATCTCTTTTAGAATAATTACTTATCATTACAGACGTAATTTACTGAAAAATGTTACATCTATACTCGAAATAAAATAACAGTGACAGGCACTGCCTCCTCGAGTTTTGTAAAACCTACCTGCTGGAAGCAAATCTTGACTAGCCGTTTTCTGTAATGACCTATATAATAGAACAGAATGTATTTTAGAAGGAAAAGGTGTTTTATAATGAGTTTACTTACCGTTAAAAATTTAAGTCACGGATTTGGGGATCGCGCCATTTTCGATGACGTTTCTTTTCGTTTATTACAAGGAGAACATATTGGACTAATCGGAGCGAATGGAGAAGGCAAGTCCACTTTTATGAATATTATTACACAGAAACTTGAGCCAGATGCTGGAAATGTGACATGGGCAAAAAATGTCCGTGTAGGTTACTTGGATCAGCATGCTTTACTCAAGCAAGGGATGACTATCCTAGACGTGCTAAGAACAGCCTTCCAATATTTATATGATATGGAGGCTGAGATGAATGAACTATTCACAAAAATGGGTGAAGTCGGACCTGACGAATTAGAAAAACTGCTCGAAGAAACTGGACAAATACAAGACGCCCTCACGAACAGTGACTTCTATATTATCGATGCAAAAGCAGAGGAAGTTGCTAACGGGCTTGGCTTAGACGAATTTGGTCTAGATCGTGATGTCCATGACTTAAGTGGTGGACAAAGAACGAAAGTATTACTTGCCAAGCTATTATTGGAAAAACCAGATATTTTATTACTCGATGAGCCGACAAACTATCTTGATGTGGAGCATATCGAATGGCTAAAAAACTACCTGTTAGCGTATGAGCATGCATTTATCCTTGTATCACATGATATCCCATTCCTAAATAGTGTTGTGAACCTCATTTACCATATGGAAAATCAACAGCTGACACGCTATCCTGGAGACTACGATGAATTCTTGCGTGTATACGAGATGAAAAAACAGCAACTTGCTGCTGCATACAAGAAACAACAACAGGAAATTGCTAATTTAAAGGACTTTGTTGCGAGAAATAAAGCAAACGCAGCAACAAGTCGAATGGCGATGTCTCGTCAGAAAAAATTGGATAAGATGGATGTTATTGAGCTAGATGCCGAGAAACCAAAACCCGAATTTAACTTCAAACAAGCTCGTACACCAGGTAAGTACCTATTCGAAGCGAAGGACCTCGTTATCGGCTATGATGAAGCCTTGTCTAGGCCTCTTAATTTATCAATGGAACGTGGACAAAAGATTGCATTGTACGGTGCCAATGGTATTGGTAAAACTACGTTACTACGAAGCATTCTCGGTGAAATCCCTGCTATTTCGGGCTCTGTACAGTTAGGTGAGCACCTTCATATCGGATATTTTGAACAGGAAATTAAAACGGAAAATGTTAAAACCTGTATTGATGAGGTTTGGGATGAATTCCCTCATTTCACGCAATACGAAGTACGTGCTGCTCTTGCAAAATGTGGACTAACAACAAAACATATTGAGAGTAAAGTTCAAGTACTAAGTGGTGGAGAGAAGGCCAAGGTCCGACTTTGTAAATTAATTAATAACGAGTCCAACTTACTCGTATTAGATGAACCTACAAATCATCTAGACCCGGATGCAAAAGCAGAACTAAAACGAGCACTAGACGAATACAAAGGCAGCGTCCTCCTCATTTCCCATGAACCTGATTTTTACGAGGGTATTGTAACGGATAAATGGAATTGTGAGGATTGGACGACGAAAGTGTTCTAAATATATTTATATTGTTATGGACGTAAGGCTTAGAGATAATTTTCTCTAAGCCTTATTTGATTATAATTGTAAAGAAAACTTGGTATTTGCCAAGTCTCTAGGCGAATGCCTTAGTTGCACTTTCTTATCTGCAAAAAAAGAACTCCAGCCTTAGCTGAAGTTCTTTCATCAAATCCATTAATCCACCGATCGCTGTCTTCTATAATGTCCAACATACCATATCCCCACACCACTTATTATGAACACTATACCGATTAATAAATAGTTAAACATATCAGTAGCTGTATCTGGCAGGAATCCGCCGGATGCTGAATCATCATTTGAGCTTACTTTTTCAATAATAGGAGCTTTCTCTTCCCCAGATCCGTCACCAGATACTGGAGCAGAACCACCATTTGTATTTGCTTCTTCGACTTTTTCGAATGCAGCAAATGTACTCAAATGGTGTACTGGTGCAGTAACTTTATCATCTGCAAATTCACTTCCATTGACTAGCTTCCACTCATTCGAATCCTCATTGAAATAATATAAATGAAGATGTTCAGGCTTTGTAACTTTTGCAGTGAATACACCCAACGTTAATGTTAGTGGTTCTGCAAATTCACTGATCAGTGCACCGCCCTGTGTAATCGTAATATCATATATATTACTTAATGCATCCGCAATTTGTTCCAATCGTTCGATTTTAATGATGACATCGCCTGCTCCGCTGAATGCAGATGCCGGGATATCCAGCGTAATGTCACCTTTTTGAATCGATAGGATAATATTTTTTTCCTTTATAAGCTTAATTTGTTCTTCCGTTAATTCGAGTTCCACGATAGTTTGGTCTGCATATTCATTTAAATCAACAATGATATTGCCGTCACTTGCTACCTCATAAAATGCGTCACTATCAAGCTTGGCTTTGTTACTTTGTACTTCAGGTGTTACGGTTTGCTTCTTGTTGTTTGGTAGTTGCTCGTTTGGAACTTCACCAGGATCCTTGTCGTTTCCATCATCAGGTGTTTCACCTGGCTTTTCAGGCTTATTCGGTTCTTCTTCCGGATCAGGAACCTCCGGCACTTCTGGTTCAGATGGGTCAACCACTTCTCCGTCCACTGTTTGGAAACTCCAAATGTCTGAACGAACTATACCGCCGAAATCATCAGATGCAATAACATACCAGAAATATTCGCTATTAGGATCTAGATTTTCCCAAACAACTGTTGCTGTATCTCCGCTCTCTACATTTTTCACCGAATCAATCAGATTATTAGTGTACACATTTACCTCTACGTAATCAGTTGCAACTTCTTTCAGCTGCGGTTCTAGATCCCAGTCCAAATTGAATTCATCCTTCTCCGGGAACTCTTCTGGATCATAGTAATTGTATTCATCCATATACGGAGAATAGGTACGTACTTCCATTTGGTTTGTTTCCATATTAAAGGTTAACAGTCGCATATAGCCTTGACCGCCTTCTGGTCCACCCTGGTAATCTGCAAGCAATTGGTATACAGTGCGATCAGCAGCACCATCGCCATTATCATCAATTTCGTCTATTAATTTTTGGCTATTATGGTAATGTCCCGATAGGACTGCATGGACATTTTCATTTGGAACAACAACTTTTTCAAAAAGCTCATCCCCTATTGGACTTCTTGTCCCGCTGGCAAGCAAGTATTCATGGAATCCTAAAATCGCTTTATGGTTTGGATGCTCTTCCAGAACATCATTGATCCAGTCAATTCCATCCTGATCGACACCCCATCCCATGTAAACAATGATAAAATCATTTCCATTGACTGAAATAAGGTCATAGTGTCCGCGGTTATTTTTATAGGAACCAGCAAAATAGGAACGATCCTCAAACCGTTGATCACCAAAGTACGTATAGTAATTCGTATAATTATTATCCTTTTGATCAACATCATGATTTCCAGCAAGAACTCCATATGGAATACCAGCATCATCAAGTACTTTCATTGCCTTGTCTGCAACTTCCCATTGGTCAAAATCATCCCAAATATTAACGATATCACCAGTATGGATGACGTACTCAAGATTTAACGCTTCCTGATTGGCTGCAATCCAATCCACTTGTTCGTTATAAATATTCGGATAGCTCTCAGAGTAGTATTGTGTATCGGACATCCATACAAATGTAAAATCCTCCCCTGGATTCGCTATTTGGTCTTGAACAATAACACTTACTTTACTGTCCTGTAAATATGCATCTCCAGTAACAGAACCGACTAGCTCAAACGCCGCTTCACCTGCAATAATCGATGTAAGCTCATCCCACTCGGTTGTTTTATAATTCCAAGCATACATTGTTACCTTTCGGCCATCCAACGAGGAGCCATTCCATACAATTTCGATTTCATCATCAGGCTGAACATTTTTATTAACGGTAACATCGAAGCGATGGTACGGAAATTCCGTAGTTGATTCAGTTGACACTTCTTTTCCATCCACATCGGATAATTGTGCCAACTCATCTTCTGTAAATTCGGTTTCTCCTTCTGGTAAAAATTCTCCAGGAGGTTCCGTACCAACACTATTTTGTGAAATCGTGAGGTGCTTTGAATCATCAGCTTTATACTGATACGACTGATAAAAGTCGACTTTCATCTTGTCTCCAGTTGGATCATTTATTTTCACCGATAGATCAGCACGCGTTGCATCCGGCTGGTTATTCATCCAATCTGGAAGCCATGGATGTTCCTCCACGACAAGGAATGTAATTGTCTCTGTTCCGGTATTTCCTGCTGCATCTGTTGCAGTATAGGTGATTTCATGTTCACCTGGTGCAAGCTGAGCAGATGATGTCTCATATGGAAGTGTGATTGTTTTCCCATCTAATGTCGCCGTAACTTCTGCAACATCACTCGCGTCTTCAATTTCTGCATCAATAGTAAAGTTACCTTTATACTCCTGTCCTTCTTTAATGCTTGGTTTAATAATCGGTGCTGAATTATCAACAATCACATTTGCAATTGTCTCGTCATCAGCTAATGTTGCTTTTATTTCATGCGTCCCATCTGAGACTGTTGTTGTATCGTATAAATAAGCAAGTGATGCAAATTTTTCTTCTTCAATCGTAAAATCAAAGTCGTAAACTGGATCCTTTCCAGGACTGTCACCGATAGAATAATTTGTATCCGGGTTATTATAGTTTGGATCATAGATAACTGTTCCATCTTCTAATACTAAGCGAACATTTTTAATCGTAAAATCATCACGGTTTTCAGTTGATGTTTCATCAAACGGGCTTACTTTATTTCCGGCACGAATGGTAATCGTATTTTCTCCAGGCTTCAGCATGTCAGCAGGAATAGGGACTGTTAATGTAACAAAGTCTGTATACGTATCATCGAAAATTTCTAGGATTTCATCCCCCATCGTCACACCATTTTGGAAATAAATATTCGTTTCACTAACATCAAATGCGAAATACGCTTCATTTTCCATCGCCATAAACGTATCGGTCACTTGCTCGTCATCAAGGAACAATAGCATATCATTCGTATAAGCATCTTCAGTCGCTTTGATGACTTTTTCACCTGCAATTAATTCATCCTCTTCCACATTTAAGCGAAGTCCCGTTTCTGCATTTGGATGTTCAATCGTTACGGATTTTATTTCTGTTGAACTTTCATTACGTCCATCACGTGCAACAAAGTAATATTCAAGCTCTTGTTGTCCGATTAGTTCGGGTTCATAGATGGTATGTTGAAATGTATCTTCTGTTTGTCGTTCCAAGTTTACTTGTCTAAAGTTCTCTCCATCCATCGTACGGTAAAAAAGACTAACAGATTTCACTTCGATATCATCTGTAATGGTTGCTGTAATTTGAACAGGTTCCTCCGATGTGATGGTATATTTTCCAGTTGTATCTTCTATGTTTGGTTCCGCGGTGTCATCAGGTAATTGTACCTTTTCTCCCGGCACTTGTTCTGGAATGACTTCTCCAGGTGTTGCATCCAAAACACCGGCACTGATTTTTTTCAACGTTTGGCTTCCGTCACTAGGATAACGGAATAGGATCCCTTTATCAGCAACTGTATCGTCAACACCTGCTTCATCTAAGTAGCTTACATTGGATAGTTCATACCCGCTTTTCGTTGCCATCACAAATGTACGCTCTGCACTATTTGACATTCCATTGTTATAAATCTTAATTAAGTTCTTACCTTCTGTCAGGTTTGTTCCATAATGGGCATTAAAATCCGAACCCGTTAAATCCGAGTTTCCAGAATTGATAATCCAGAAAACAACCGTTTCACCAGACGGAATAATAATTTCCTCATGGTCTGCAGGTGGGCCCCAAAGTAAGTCCCCCTCTGGTCCAGTATTCGGGTAACGATAGCGAATGGTATAATCTTTATAATCAATTGCTTCTGTTGTATTGTTATATACTTCAATAAATTCATAGGCGTCCGCACCATTTGCATTTGTTGAATCTGGTACAACCTCCGTAATAAATAGAGGTGGGACTTCTTGATAGTCTATAGCTGCTTGAGGAATATCGAATTCACCTATTTCTGACGTTGCCCTGCCAGCTTGGTTCGATGCGACAATATAATAGTTAAGCTTGTCGCTCCATATTTCTGCACGAGGAATACTTGCCGTATAGAGCGCAGCTCCCTCTGTCTCTTCCATCGTGATGGAATCAAATCCCATCGCTTCACTTTGGCTTACATAAAGATTAACGCCTTGTATAGCTTGTTCAGAAATAACTTCAACCTGGATCGTTATTTCTTCATCTGTCACTTCAAATTCAGGTTCACCAATTACTGGAACCTCTGCATTCATTTCAATCGCAACAGGCTCTTTAGGTACTTGCTCTTGGTAAACTGTAAGTGGGGAAATACTTTCTGCAATTCCGAGCTTTTGCACCGTATTTCCTTCTGATGGATATTTATACATAACCCCTTGATCGGTAAAAACATCATCCGTACCATCATTATAGGAAGCTTGTACAATCTCATTCCCAAACTCATCTGCAAGAATTAGTGTGCGCTCACTTCCATTTGCCATCCCAGCACTTTGAATGATCGCCACTCGATCCTCGGTTAACTCAAGTCCATATTGTTCATTAAAATCATCAAGTGTCGCCTGTTGGTTCCCTTCATTATGAATCCAAACAATAAAGCTTTCCTGAGAGTCGATTACCTTATCATCGGTAATATCCCAAATCTGATCGGCGGTTTCAGTCGGATATCGGTAAATGATCTGGTAATCCTTCATATTAATTGGCTGATCCGTATTGTTATAAATCTCAATAAACTCATACGCATCGGCACCATTCATGTTTGCTGTGTCTGGTGTTAATTCCGTAATTAATAGCTTCGGCATAGCTTGTGAATCGGCTTCGGGCCGGGGAATAACTGCTTCATAAGTTTCTGACGTAGTAGTACCAGCGTCATTTGAAGCAGTAAAGTAATACTGAACCTGCTCACTCCAAATTTGATTGCGTGGTAAGGTAAGCTTATAAACAGAATCTTCTTCCTGCATTGGCAAGGTTTGTTCCTTAATGGCACTGCTTTGGCTAAAATGTAGTTGTACTTCATCTAGTTCTTGCTCTGAGGTCACTTCAATTTCTACTGTTACAGTATCATCCGTTAGGGATACGGTAGGCTCTCCAATGATAGGAGCTTCAACATCTTTTACTGTGTCTGCCTTAACATCCATCGTTTCCGTTTCTACTGGCTCACTTGGAACTTGTCCGTTGATAAGGTTTAATGGAGTAGCAGTTTCCCCAAGCCCAACGAATTGCATCTCATTACCTTCAGACGGATATTGATAAACAATTCCTTGATTCTTCTCTTCCTGTTCACTATAAGCAGCACGTATAATTTCCTCACCCATGTTATCACGGATAATTATGGTTTGGTCTTGATTGTTTTCCAATCCGCTGCTTTTAATTGTTGTTACACGATCTTCTGTTAATGTAACATCATAATTCTTATTAAAGTCATCTGTTGTTAGTGCTTTATCTTGCAACCAAAGGATGTATGTTTCCTCTGGCTGAATAACTTTTTCCTCTTTCTCTGTTAGATCCCATACTAGGTCTGTTGCGTTATTTCCGTCATGGTACGAAAGTTGATAATCCTTCAGGTTTATCGGCTGATTACTATTATTGTAGATTTCAATAAATCCATAGCCATCTGGCTGAGGTGCAATTTCTGTAATAAGCAGAGTTGGAAGCTTTTGTGTATTCGGTTCTTCTGATTGTACAGCTGCTTCTATGTAGCCTTCTTCAGGATAAGTTATTTCCTCTCCATCTGCATCACGTGCGATTATGTTGTACTTAAAGTTATCGGACCATAAATGTATTTCTGAAACTTCTACTGTATAATTTTCTGTACCTTCAACCTTTGTAAATGGTAATTCCTGCTTAGCCATCTTTACACCCGATTGGAATTGTAAGATTACATCTTCTGCATTTTTAATATTCGCCTCAAATGTAATATCCGCTCCATCATTGATATTCGTTATAGCTTCATGCTCAATTGCCAATACTTCTTCAGTTGCCGCAGTAGCAGAATCTTGGTCATCCTGTGCCTCTTCTTGTTCTTGATTTTCTGGTTGCTTTTCTTTTACCTCCGTAATATAAGGTAAAGATGTAACACTCTCGTTCTCATTCCTTACTTCAAACCAATATTCCAATTTTGAGCTTGATATAGCATCCCCTGGAATCACTGCAATATATAAATCCGTATTCTCTGAACGCTCCATTGGGATTGCTGTCGCTTCAGCGTCTTGCTTATAATACAACGACACTTTCTCAGCATCTTGAATCGTTGCTATTACTTGGAATTCCTCTCCTTGTATCAGCTCCTTTGGCTGTTCATGTTGAATTGGTAAAACCTCTTGTATTTCCTCTCCTTCGACTTCCTTCTCGGCAGCTTTTGCATCCGCTTCATTAATAGCTGAGGCAGCATAAATAGGCGCTGCTCCATGGAAGAATGTCGTAAATAAAAGCATCAAAGCCGATATTAGTGCAAAAATTCTCCTCATTCTCTTCCCTCCATGACTAAGTTTACGTTCATATTAAGTATAGATTTCGCATATTAACCGGAATTAAATAATGTATGAAAATTCCGTAAAGTTTTTTAGGTCTAAGGTGATAGTGGAAAAGTTATAGGCGTAAGGTAATGAATTACCGATGTTCTCAATATGTCGTAAATTGACTTTCCAGCTAACTGCAAACTGCACCTTGGAAAGGCTTGTTTTCTCTAGTATTTTTTCCATTTGCTTCTCTTGTTGCTTTTGCTTTAGAAACCAGTCTGAACAGTACCTTCCGCAACTCTGCTTAAATAAATCGGATCACCTGAACAGTTATTTTTTAATAGCTTTTGATCCATCATCGATATGTCGATTCATAATCCTGAAAAAATCAATTCCATTCCCTTAATAAATGTTATAATATACTGAGTTTTAAGTTCTATTTCAAAGAGGTGGTTTAAATGAACATAACACTATCGGATAAAATGCATCATTTTCAAACTTCTATTTTTAATGAGCTTTCCAATTACAAAAAGAAAAAAATTCAAGAAGGAAACGAAATGATTGATTTAAGCGTAGGCAGCCCTGACCTTCCCCCAGCAAAGTATGTCATTGATGAGCTTGCGAAGCATGTTACCCAACCTTGCAACTACGGCTATACATTAACTGGGATTGATGAGCTTCACCGGACTATCGCAACATACTACCATAATCAATATAGCGTTACCGTAGATCCAGTCAATGAAACATTAATGGTCATGGGATCACAAGATGGCCTCGTTCACTTACCAATGGCGCTCACAAACCCTGGTGACATTATTTTATTACCTGATCCTGGATATACAGCTTATGATACAGGTGTTGCATTGGCTGGTGCGGCTGTTTATGGCATGCCACTTAAAGAGGATAATAACTTTTTACCAGATTTAGAAGCTATCCCAGGAGAAATTCGGGAAAAAGCTAAGCTCATGATTTTAAACTTCCCAGGTAACCCTGTTCCTGCTTTGGCAACAAAGAAATTCTTCGAACAAGTGGTAGCTTTTGCAAAGAAACATCAGATTGTTGTTGTTCATGACTTTGCATATTCAGAGATTTACTATGAGGATAAACCAGTTAGCTTCCTATCCATAAAAGGAGCAAAGGAAGTTGGTGTCGAGTTTAATTCATTCTCGAAAAGTTTTAACTTAGCAGGCTGCAGAATCGGCTATATTGTTGGCAATCCAACAGTTGTAGCTGGGTTAAATCGACTTAAATCGAACCTTGACTATGGTGTGTTTTTTCCGATTCAAAAAGCAGCAATTCGAGCATTAGAGAATTCTGTTAGCTTTAGTGAAGAATTAAGAGCGATTTATAAAAGACGCAGAGATATTCTAGTAAGTGGTTTAAATGCGCTCGGCTGGAAAGTTGATACACCTAGTGCTTCTATGTTTATCTGGGCAAAAGTTCCGAAACCGTTTACTTCAACCGAATTTGTCTATCGTTTAATGGATGAGACTGGGATTGTTGTTGTACCAGGTAATGCATTTGGAGAAGGTGGTGAAGGGTATGTACGGATTGGGCTTGTCCAACCAGAGGAAGTTCTTAAAAAGGCAGTGGCGAAGCTAAGATCAAGTATATTGTTTTCAACTACCGAAGTACCAATTACGAATAAATAACTTAATGAAATAGTCGATACCAAAATCTAATTTCAGGAGTGAATAATAAATGGCGCACACAAAAGAGCTTTTACTTAATCAATTGTTGGCAAATGCAAATGATCCTAGTTGGTACCTTCCATTTACAAGTTCCGTTAAGAACTTGTCTGAAGAAGATGCCTTTTGGAAGCCTAATGAAGCTAGTAATAGCATTGCAGAAATTGTGCAGCACCTTATTTACTGGAATAAAACATGGCAAACCAGGTTTACCCAATCGGATGTGCATGCTGTACCTGCATTGGAAAATAACGATCAAAGCTTCACCCTTCCAGAGGGACAAACGTTTAACGACTTAAAGAACACATTATTAGACGTGCTCTTACAATGGCAAAAGCTATTAACAGAGGAAAAGTTAGATGAATCTGTTCGCTGGGCCTATGAACCGGCTAAATGGTGGGAGCTTGTTGGTAATGCAACGACGCATAATGCATATCATATTGGTCAGATTATTTATATTCGAAAGCAACAAAAAAGCTGGTAGATCGAATACTACATGTGAGAACATTTGATTCAGCAAGGTTTTGTACATCATCCTATACGTCAATATTTGTTCATTATCAAAAGCAGTCTGTGTTAAGTTCATGAATTTGCCTACCATCCAAACTAAAAAGTGGAGCTGGGACATAACAAAAGTGTTATACAAAAAAAAGGAACGATGTATAAACTTAGCGTAGGAAATATATGTAGACTCCTGTGGGAGGCTCACCAGCCGCCACAGGATGCGCGAATTATATTTCCGGAGCGGGTTATTTTCGTCAATCATGTTCGGAGTTTATGTGATAAAAACACTTTTGTCTCAGTCTCTACATAAAGGAAAAAATCATTATCTTCCCCCTACCTTTAAATAAGGGATTATATAAACATATTATTTAAGAGAGTCCTCCAAACAGCAGAGACCAATCAGGTCATTTGCACATATAGTACTTCGAGGGGGGATCATATTGGATTCAACGTTGAATTTCCTGCAAGAGATGATACAGTTGTACAGCATTGCACTGCTTGGATTTTTAGTCAGGAAATTTGGGATTTTTAATGAAAATACCAATCATGTACTGACACAGCTTATTTTATATATCACCTTACCAGCACTCATCTTATACTCTTTAAATATGCCGTTTTCCTATCATTTAATGAAAGATTTCCTTTGGCTTATTGCGATGTCCTCCTATGCCCTTCTTTTATCCATTTTTCTTGCTATTTGGATGCGGAATCGCTCCCAGCTGAACGAAAATCAGAAAAGCGTTTATGAGGGACTGATCATTTTCGGCAATCAAGGATATATTGGTTTCGCAGTTATTTTTGCTATTTTCGGGGAGCAGGGAATCGTTTATTTGACGATGTATAATATTGTTTTATTCATTCTTATCTGGACATATGGAATCTATTTATTTTCACGTTCGAAAGCAACGATCAATTGGAGCAAAGTATTCTTGAATCCTGGAACTTTTTCTACATTCGTCGGATTAATTATCTTGTTTCTTCCCATCAGTATGCCAAGTGGGATCGCAAACACATTGGAAAGTCTCGGAAAAATGACTGTGCCGCTTTCCATGATTTTAATTGGCAGTTTAATCGCAGATGTGAAATACAACGATTTTCCGTTACTACTTAAAAATAAATACATTTGGAAAGCAGCTCTAGCGAAGCTGCTTATCGCCCCACTCCTTCTACTCCCTTTTGCTTTTCTTTCTGTACCATTACCATTACTAACCATTGCCGTTCTCGTCGCTGGGATGCCTTCTGCGCCTACTATTTCAATTTATGCTCAGGAATACAATGGCGACACGCTTTTTGCATCGATTGGGGTTATTGTTTCAAGCTTGTTGTGTGTAATTACGATTCCATTTTTATATTTTATCCTATCTCTTTAAACATCCTAATGAAAAGGAACAGCTAAATTACAACTGTTCCCTTTGTTGTTTTTTTAATTCTAAGCGATACGGTCAATTTCGTTTTTCATATGCTCATCAGCAAATTCCTTTCCATACTTGGTCATTGACACATTATACAAGATGATTCCTAAAACAGACCATACACCGATAATAATCCACTCAGGACCACCGAGTGCTGATGGCATACCTGGCATATAAAGGGTGGCGATTCCGCCTGCCATCACAGCTGCAACCCAGCCTAGTGTTGTGCCACCAGGTAGTTTAAATGGCCGTTTCATTTCTGGATCTTTTTTACGTAAAATAATGAAGGATATGGCTACCATAAGCCACGCTACGACCAGTCCAAGTCCTCCTGCATCCACAAACCATACTAATGCAGGCCTGCCTAATAATGGTGCAGCAGTTGACAGGAATGCAATTAACAAAATAGCTTTATGCGGTGTTTTATACCTAGGATGAAGTTCACCTAAACTTTTTGGAAGCATGCCGGCATTAGCAAGCGCATAGATAGCGCGACTTCCTCCTACATAAAAACCAATCCAGCTTGTCAAAATCCCGCCAATACCACCGAGAACAAGAATATTAGACATCATTTGACTGCCTCCAAATGCCTTACCCATTGCATCGGCAGTGACCAGGGTCGATTCATTTAACTCTGCAGGCGTTAAAATACGTGACACACCAAATATAACGGAAACATACCAGACAATCGCAAGCACCACCGAGAATATTAGTAATTGTCCAATTCGCTTTTGTGGTAAATTAATTTCTTCAGCTGATTGCGGAATAACATCAAATCCAACAAACATAAATGGCGTCATAATGAGTACTGTTAATAGCCCTGCCATCCCATTGTCAAACAAAGGCTCCATATTTTGCGTACTTCCGCCAATCGTACTGCCTGTAATCAGCAAGATACCTGCAATAATAATTAACAATGTTAGAATGAACATAATCGAGGTCGAGAACTTTATTCCTCGATAATTTACCCAAGCAATTAAAATAGACCCTAGAATCCCAACACCTGCCCATGTAAGTGTGACATCCCACTCTGCAATTGTGTACAAATAGCCCTGACTGTAATTTGGAATTAAATATTCAAAAACAGTAGGAAGGGCAACTGCTTCAAATGCTACAACAGAAACATATCCAAGAATAATTGCCCATGTTGTAATAAATGATGCCATCCTCCCCATTGCTTTAAAACTGTATACATGTTCACCTCCAGCTAAAGGTAGTGCTGAAGCTAGTTCTGCATAGGTGAGCCCGACAAATATTACCATCAATCCACCGATTGCAAAAGCAAGAATTGCCCCTAACGAACCTGCACCTGTTATCCACAAGCCAGCAGTTACAACCCATCCCCAGCCAATCATAGCTCCAAATGCAAGTGTAAGTACATCTCGATTCCCTAGTATCTTTAACAGCTTCTGTTCATTTTCCAACATGCATCCCCCATTTACTTCGTGATTTCAACACGCATTAACCAGCTGTAATGCCTCCTGCATCAGGTATAAAAAAGACATGAAGGTGGGGGCATTATAGCCCGTAAATCTCTGATTCTGCTAAAAGTTCTGCGGTTACCCCTTTTGGTGCCAGGATTTGCAGGTAAGGAAAGGATTTCCTGCTAAATAAAATTTCATTTTATGTTAAATCTTAATGCATGAGCTATTTGCTATTATTCATTCACCATATGAGGAATAAGTTGTTTTTGAACAGATAAAATAGCATCATATAATTTTTCTACCATGCTATCAATTTGTAATTGATCCATAATTAAGGGTGGTGAAAAACAGATAATATCCGTGTTTTCATACGTAACAGCCCGGCAAATTACACCTCTTTCATGTAAAGCTTCTACGACTTTCGAAGCCACTTGCAATTTTGCAGAAAAGCGCTTATTGTTAGCCGGATCTTGAACTAGCTCGACTGCTCCTAATAAGCCAATTGCTCTTACATCACCAACAATTTTTAATCGTTCTTTTATTTTTTTAAATCCTTCGAGTAGGTATGCCCCCATTGCTTTAGCATTAGCTACCAGCCCTTCTTTTTCGATAATATCAATATTTCTCAATGCTACAGCTGCTGCTGTCGGGTGTCCGCTATAGGTAAAACCATGGAATAATGTCCCTTTTGATTTATCCTTCAATACGTTGTGGATAGAATCGGACACAATTACCCCACCCATTGGGATATAGCCACTTGTAACTCCTTTAGCAAACGTAATTAAGTCTGGTGTTACTCCCCAATTTTCAATACCAAAGAATTTTCCAGTTCGTCCAAATCCAGTAATCACTTCATCTGCAACAAACAAAATCCCATATTCATTACATAAATTACGGACTTCTTTAAAATAATTGGATGGGGGAATTAATACACCACCCGCACCTTGTACTGGTTCGGCAAAAAAAGTAGCAATATTCTCAGCTCCTTCTTCTTCAATCACAGAACGAAGCGATGCAATAGCCTTCTCTGTTCCCTCCCAGTAAGGGGTGTCTGCATGGAGAAAGTCATTCATTAAATGGCCAGCCATATCCCAAAACTCAGGAATTCCTGTGACACTTGTTGAAGCCGCAGCAACTCCGTGATAACCTCGCTTTAATGCTACAATTTTCCTGCGTTGCGGATGTCCTTGTATTTTCCAGTAGTGGCGCACTAATTTAACAGCAGAATCATTGGACTCCGAACCTCCTGACGTAAAGAAAACAGCATTTAAATCTTCTGGAGCAAGTGAAGCAATCTTTGCTGCTAGTTTAATAGCTGGCTCATGGCTAAATGTTGAAAAGGCAGAGCTATATGCCAGTTTTTTCATCTGGTCTGCAGCAGCTTCCGCAAGTTCATTTCTGCCATGACCAATATTTACATTCCATAATGATGACATTGCATCTATGAATACGCTTCCATTTATGTCAGTTAAATAAATTCCTTCTCCTTTTTCTACGATCAATTTCGCTCCCTTTTCCTGTTGCTGCTGGATAGATGATGTTGGATGAATGAAATGCTTCTTGTCCAGTTCGATTAAATTTTTCATTATGATTCCTCCCTGATTTGTGCCCATTTTGGAAACTTCTTCATTTTCTCTTGTATAAAAACGAAAAAACCAGAAATATGGACAGATTTATAAGTTTAGACTGTCGATATAACTGGTTTTCACCTAGGTAGTGCGTCGCTTCGTCAACAACGTCATTTAGGTGAAGCAGTTATTTATTATCTTATTATTTTTAATTTAACAAAAACTACACTAATGGTCAACTTCGAATTTTAGATTGATTACCATTATAACGAAATCGATCATGACAAAACTTCTTAACTATATTAAACTTTGAAATTCGATAACCCGGACGCTACATATTCCGTCAACGTATTTATATCAAAAATTGGCAAACTCGTAACCTCTCTCAACGCACTTTTGTATGGTGGCATATTCGTACACTCTAAAACAATTGCCTTAACCATCGGGTTTTCAGCTAGCAGACTTGACGCTACCTGCTGCATTTCGCATGCTATTGCTTTTCTATCTAGATCAATTGTTTCCTTCACAATGGCATTTGTGAATCCTGGCATATCGTCCATACCAGCAATTGCAATTGGTGTGTGATGAGCTTCAACACCTTGTAAATGCGTTTGCGTCAGACTTGTCCTGCGAGCCGTAATAACCCCTACTATCCCGCCAGTTATTTGCTGTACCATCGGAATTTGAATTAAGCTTGATGAATAAAAAGGTACGCGCAATTCACGTTGAATCTCTTTTTGAAATAAAGCAAGAAAACCACAGCTCGTTGTGATTGCTTTTACCCCTTTATTTTCTAATTCCTTAGCTTCTGTAACAAAGGGTTCAATTAAACGCGTATCACCCAATTTAACAACACGGTCTGTTGTTGCATGATCAACAACTTGATATGCAACTGGAAAAGAATATGTCTCTGGATTACCAATATCACCCTTTAGTCTGTGAAAATTTGTATTCAACATCAGTATGCCAATAAGTGGTTTCTCACCCATTAGATAAACCACAAGATTAAACCTATTATTAAAAAATAAAAGGAGTTTGGTAATGCTAATGTCATCACTTTAATCGGATCCACCTTTTTATTTAATATCCCACCAATTAACCCACACACAACAAATGCGGTTAATCCTACTGGCGGCATGTTTTGCCCAGCTGCTGCAATATGGGAAGCACCCAATGCAATTAATGTTGGTTCAACATGCATTGATTCTAGTATCGGGCCCAAGAATGTAACAACGACAGATTGAGCAGTAGTTTGAGAACCAGTTAGCATCCCGACAACTACCATAGCTATAGCTCCTCCCACTTTTATCATCGAAGAAGCTAACCCTTCTGTCATAAGTGCAACCTTTTCAATTAAACCTGAAGCATAGAACACTCCTACCATAACGCCGGCAGAAAGTTGGATTTGGACGGTTTGGTTCACTTTTCCTAGTCCGTTTTTAATTACACCTTTTGTTTGCTTTCTAACAGACGGGAATAAGAAACCGACAAGCAGTGCGATAATAATTGCTGCTACAATTTGATTGGTTAACCCCTGTAAAATAGGTATCCCGATAAGCGGTTCGAGAATATAAACAAAAATTGCGATTTCAGTAAAAATATTATAGTCAAATAATGTGTTTGCGATAACAATGGCAATTAGTACAAAGAGAGGTATGAGCGTCTTCCAGTTTTCTTTCAGGATTTGGAAAACAGATTGATTGGGAATTAATTCTGGTGGCATTTTTTTCCCGCGGACAAAACGAAATGATTCTAAAATTGCTAGAATTCCACCAATGGACACAGTTATATACGCAAGCTTGGCAACTGGTCCTGGATCGATACCGATAAGGGATGCAGACAAGAAAACGCCTTGTGTAATAGGTGGCATAATGGAACCAATAGATGCGCCAATCAAGATAATCATTCCGATTTGCTCAGGCTTTAGTTTCAATTCAGTTAGTGCGTGGATTACGAGAAATCCAATAACCGTAGCTGCAGCGATAGCATCTCCAAGAAAAGACCCAGCCAAAATTAAAGTTATAAACACGGCGGCAATCAAACCTTTTGGAGAATTACCGAATGCAGCTCGTAAACTATTCAATGTTGTATCCATTGCACCTAATTTCACTTGTGATTCAGCATATAAACTGCCAAATATAGAAAGCATAATAACCCAAGATAAACGATCAATTCCATCAATAAATGCAACAATCATTTCATTAAAGTTTAAGCCTGAAATAAATGCCGATGAGAGTGCAGCAACGAGAAGCGCTGCCCTTATATCACCACCTACTTTTGGTATTTGTTTAACAAAAACAATGGTAAAAAGCAACACTAAAGGTATTATTATTTCCAACATCTTTATCACCCCTGTTTAGGTGAAGCATGGGACGCATTAAAACGATCGAGTTGTAATTGATCCAAAAAATCCTTGTACTTCAAATCTTTATTTACCAAGCTGGCAACTAATAAACCGGTAATTGGAGCAAGTGCAATTCCATCTCCTTCATGGCCTGCCGCAATAATAAACCCTTTTAAATACGGCACTTCACTAATAATAGGAAGCCCGTCACTAGTAAATGGACGAAACCCTACCATTGCACGAATAATACGGACAGGTTCTAAGGATGGTGCTATTCGGCGAGCATGCATTGCAACAGCTGATAATATTTTCGGTTCAACCGCTTTATCATATCCTTTAAACTCCCTGCTTCCACCTATTAATAAATTTCCACTTTCCGTTTGTCCAAGTGAAAGTCCAATTCCATAAGATGGGACGTCTGTGTTATTGGATAGATGCTTCGCAGCAATGTACTGTGAACATAAAATATTCCCATGAACAATTGGTTTTACTTTTTCTGAAATTAGAATCACTCCGCGGCGCGGTATAATCGGCAGTCCAATCCCGACCATTTCCG
Source organism: Oceanobacillus sp. FSL W7-1304 (assembly GCF_037969805.1). Lineage (NCBI taxonomy): Bacteria > Bacillati > Bacillota > Bacilli > Caryophanales > Bacillaceae > Oceanobacillus > Oceanobacillus sp. FSL W7-1304. The sequence continues at coordinate 1,015,219 of NZ_CP150211.1, forward strand.
CTATTTTAGGAGCAAAAGGACCAGCAGCATTGATAACAAGTTCCGTTTCGATTCTTCCATCATTGGTTTGTACTCCAATTACTCGACTATCCTTTGTTACAATCCCGGTTACTTCGGTATGCCTGCGAATGATTAAACCCTTTCGTTTTGCAGCTTCAGCAAAGGCTCGTGATAATAGCAGCGGATTGACTTCTGCATCTACCGTACTATAGGTCGCACCAACAATTCCCGGGGATAAACATGGCTGAAACGCCAATGCTTCTTTTTGATCTACTAATTTCACATTTATACCTGCCTTATTTTGTTGCTTTACAAATTTTCTCATAAAATCAAGGTGGCTTTCATTCTCAATAACAATCATGCCGCCATTTTTTTGAAATTCAATATTCATTCCTAATTCTTCTTCCAGATTCTCATATACCATTCGGCTCTCCTGAGCTAGTTTAATAGGAAATCCAGGCTTTTTGGATTGTAAAAAAATTGCTTTGTCACAGGAACCAGAAGTCTCAGCACCAATTTCTCCTTTTTCGATTAACACTACCTTGCGATTTCCAGCAAGCCTGTAAGCAATCGATGTACCGATTACCCCGCCTCCAACAATTACAACATCAGCTGTTTCCATGAATCTCAACTCCTCAAACAGCTTTTTCATTCTATAAAGTGAAACTTCATTCAGTAATGATTTACCTCACTGATCCGGGATAAACGCTCTAGCTTTTCCCTGCCGTTTTCAAGCCCTGGGTGAAATTTAATAACAGCGTTCTTTCGCTCTAGGCTAACTTTTTCTTTTGCCTTTTTTATTAATTCCGGTCCGTCCTTTACTAATCCTATTTGATCACTAATGACGGTACCTACTAGTTCCCCTTGTGCCATGGCAACCTTTGCCCCCTCAATACCAGTGCTGTTTCCTGCCACAAAAACACCTGATTGTGTTGTTTCCAATTGGTCATTATACAAAGGTATAAGACCACCCAATTCCTCGATATGAACACACTCACAACCAGCTGCACTCGCAAGCTCCACTAATGGAAGGAGCCCTCCAGATATACAAACACAATCAACAGAGATTCGTTTTTCTTGTTTTCTTCCAAGCTGTCCATTTCGATCCACTGTTGCTATCTCAATTTCTTCCACTATGTCATTGCCAATAATTTCAACTACTGCCTTTCTTAAATGTAACGGAATCCCCCATACTCTCATGCCAAATGGCGGATAGTAGTTTACCCCAAGTTTTTGCACAGATTCTTTCTGTCCTATCTTTCCAAGTAATTTAAGCATTGGATTTGGAGCTAAATGCGATAAACTAGAAAGATAGGCAATCATCTTTAATGGATTCGATTTATCCGATGAAAATGCATTTAATGGCGGAAGATAGATGCCAACAACATCAACTCCAGCCATTTTAAGGTCATAGGCAATTGTTAAAGAAAGTACATCAAGTCCGATGATGGCAACTCGGTTTCCTGGTTTTACACGCTGAATATTTGCCAATACTTGTGCTGCTCCAATCGCCATAACTCCTGGTTTTGTCCAGCCTGGAATTGGGATTGCTTTTTCCGCAGCACCTGTTGCAATTAAAACAAAATCTGATTCTAATTGTTCTCCATTATTCAACATCACTTTCCATTTTGGATAAATTCCCCAAACCTCACACTCGAGGAAACATGGAACACCTAATTGTTTTATTTTATTTTCCATGTTTCGTGCAATTTTCTCGCCAATCCACCATCCCGATTTAGGTTCTTTATAGATCTGACCTCTTAATTTTCCACCGGGAACTGGATTTTCATCGACCAATGCTACTCGTGCACCGTGAGATGCTGCAATAATGGCTGCCCCCATTCCTGCAGGACCAGCACCGATAACTACTAAATCATATTTCATCAGCATCTATCCCTTGAGAAATGATCTTCATCTGATCTTTTACACCTGTTACACATGCTCTTACACTTCTTTCACCATCAACTGTTACACGACATTCATAACAGTGACCAATCCCGCAATAGATTCCCCGTGGTTTTTTTCCCTTTTCTGAATACCGTAAAATCCGTATATGATTAGCAAGTAATGCTGCTGCGATTGTTTCTCCTTCAAATGCTGGGTAATCCACACCATTGTACGTGATTCGTACTTCTTTTTTGTCGATATAACCAAGGATGGGATGTTTTTCTATTCTCATTACGAAGGATCCTTTCTACTTTGAGATAGATCAGCTAAACTTATTGGACGTACTGGGTTCTTATATGATACATTATTGAATTCTCGGATATCTATATTTGTATAAAAAGTCATAGCCTGCTCCAACAACACGCGACACGTACGCCCTTGACATATTCCCATTCCAGCTCGTGTTTCCATTTTGATTGCTTTTAAAGTTTCTGCTCCGTTTTGAATGGAAGTGATAATGTCACGTAACAATACTTCTTCACATCTGCAAATGATCATGTTTGAATCATCAACTCCCTCCATCAGCTTTCAATAAAGTGAAGCTTCATTCAGTGGTTTTTTTCATCTCCACAGAATGTTAGCACCACAAGGGTATGCCTAAAGGCCCTTGAACAGAATCGGAATTTTACGGGCGGTTAATCCCCCATTTACATTGTTTTAATTACCTCACATTCTTGATGTGTGAGTTTTACTGCCCGTAAACTCGTAATAAATAAATTTTCTATTAGTTCAATTTATGAAAACGGATACTAATTCATACATGAATAACAACAGATTACATTTAAAATTTGTTCCTTTGCGCGAGAGAAGAGAAGGTATTACTTATTGCAGAAGACTATATTTTCTTTACAAAGTAAGCGCCGTACCAACTCCTTTATCCATAGCCTTTTGATAGATTGTATTCGCAACGACTACATCAAATAATGCCATTCCAGTTGACTTAAATACAATTGTATTTCCAAGAGTTGGTTTTGGTTCACTTCGAATATAAGTAGATATTTTTTGTACAGCGTCAGGTTCTATCAAGCCTTGAGCTAGAGGATAAATCAGGTCACCCGATTCAGCTATTGCATGTTCCGTATCTACTAAAATGGTGTCTGTAAGTTCATAGAGCGCTTCCGGAAATTCTTGCATGGATGGTTGATAGGAGCCGACCCCAATGATAAGCTTATTTCTAAGAAGATGCTTTTTATTTGGAAGAACGGGTTCACTTGAGCTTGTGGAAGTAATAATAATATCAGCGTTCTTTATCGCTTCTTCTGCAGTAACCATAGGATGCAACTGAATCGATGTACCAATCCAGCCCTCTAGCTGTGTGATAAAATTGGAAAGCTTCTCTGCACTCCGATTATAAAGGTAAATATCCGTAATCGACCTTTGGGAGCAGGCAGCCACAGCCTGGTAAAGACCTTGTACTCCTGTTCCAATAATCGCAAGTCTTGCAGCATTCTTTTTTGCTAAATGGCGCACTGCCGAGCCACCAACAGCGCCTGTCCGTAAACCAGTTAAAAAAGATCCTTCTAGAATACCTTTTACCTCCCCTGTTTCACTACTATTTAGTATGACAATCCCTTGAAGCATTGGTACATGCTTATTATTTGGAAACAGTGTCACGAGTTTCGTTCCTATTGCTCCTGTAGTTATGCAGGGCATTAACAATAATGTGTTTTCCTTTTCTGAAACATGCATTCTATGCGGCATTTGAAATTGATTTTCTTCATATAATTGATAAGCTGAATCAACCGCGTCAACTACATCATTCATTGTAACTGCTTTTTGTATATCCTTTTCATTTAGAAATAACATACACATTCGTCCTCCTGCCTCCATTAGGTCTTTTTAAACATTTGAAAGCAATCCTAATTTCCTCTCCCTAATTCAACATCTGAATTGTTACATTTATATTATTTCTAGAAGAGATAAGACATTATATCTACTTGTTAAAATGATGTGGATTAAAAACAATCAGGAGCCTGATGCTGGTCAAGCTCCCAATCCATCCATGTTTATTCACATAATGCAATTTGCCACATGTAATCGTTACTACCTCATACATCAATCTGCGCACGCTGAAGTGTTCCACTATAATCAACATACACTGCCTTCCATTCTGTAAACACGTCGAGAGCCTGGACGCCAGAATCACGATGACCATTACCCGTTCCCTTTGTTCCCCCAAACGGCAAGTGAATTTCTGCCCCAGTTGTACCTGCATTCACATAGACAATTCCTGTATCCAGATCCCGCTGTGCTTTAAATACACGATTGACATCATTTGTGAAAATTGAACTGGATAGACCATACTCGACTCCATTATTTACTTCAATTGCCTCTTCAAAGCTTTTTACAGGTATCAAGGATACAACAGGACCAAAGATCTCCTCTTGTGCAATCCGCATATCTGCTGTTGCATCGGTGAACAATGTTGGAGCAAAATAGTTTCCTTGGCGATATTCTCCTTCCGTTAATTCATAGCCGCCAGCAAGCAGTTTAGCACCTTCATTTTTTCCAATTTCAATATAGCTTTTTATCTTATCTATTCCGGCTTTGTTAATAATTGGACCAACCTTAATGGACTCATTTAAACCATTACCAATCGTTAAATTTTCCATCGCTGCTAGTAATCGTTCTTCCAATGTTTCTTTGACAGCTTCATGCACAATTACTCGGCTGCATGCTGTACAGCGTTGACCGCTCGTGCCAAATGCGCTCCATAAAATCGCTTCTACGGCAAGTTCAAGATCTGCATCATCCATAACAATCACAGCGTTTTTACCGCCCATTTCTAATGAAACCTTCTTCAATTGCTTTCCGCATGCTGCAGCAATATTCCGCCCCGTATCATTTGACCCTGTAAACGAAATAACCCGAATGTCTGTATGATGAACGAATGCATCACCAACTGTAGATCCAGAGCCAAATACAACATTTATTACACCTTTTGGCAGACCAGCTTCTTCAAAGATTTTGGCTAATTCATACGCCATAATTGGAGTTTCCGTTGCAGGCTTCCATACTACTGCATTTCCAGCGATGATTGCCGGAAACGATTTCCACGTAGCAATCGCAATTGGAAAATTCCATGGGGTAATAATTCCAACAACACCAACTGGTGCTCGCTGACTCATCGCGAATTTATTCTTTAATTCTGCTGGTGTCGTTTGGCCAAAAAGCCGGCGCCCTTCCCCAGCAATATAAAAGGCCATATCGATTCCTTCTTGCACTTCTCCACGAGCTTCTTCAATGACCTTCCCATTCTCCTGAGTTAAAAGCTGCGAAAGCCTTTCTTTCCGTTCTTTCAAGAGATAACCAACACGATATAGTACTTCAGCCCGTTGTGGTGCTGGAACTAGCGCCCATTCCTTTTGCGCTTCCTTGGCTGCCTGCACTGCTTTCTCTACATCGCTAGTATTAGAGAGTGGTACTTGAACAATTTCCTCACCTGTCGCTGGGTTAGTAACACCAGTAGACTCGCTTACTTCTACCCATTCACCATTAATGAAGTTTGCTAGTTTTCTTGTTTCTAATTGTATTGCCATTTTGACACTCCTCCCTAACTATTCATTTTCCACGTAATCCCGTAATTGTCTGTGAAACAGAGATTTGTTCCAATTCGGTCATAATTTCAATCACAGCTACTCGCCCTTTCGTTAACGCTTTGTCAAAAGCAGATGCAAATTCCTCTGGAGAATTAACTACATATCCGTCTGCTCCCATACTGATGGCTAGATCTTTAAAAGAAACCTGTCCTAAATCTGTACCAATTACTTTTTCTGGGTAATGCATTTCCTGGTGCATCCGGATTGTTCCATACATATTGTTATTAAACACAAGGCAAATAATCGGAATCTGATAGCGAACCGCTGTCTCGAGTTCTTGCACTGTCATCATAAATCCACCATCACCTGATAAGGAGACCACCTGTTTCGTCGGAAAAGCAAGCTTTGCCCCAAGTGCTGCTGGCATGCCATATCCCATTGCACCCGATGTTGGTCCAATGTATGTATGCTTTTCCTTAAATGTATAAAATTGGTGCAGCCAGCCTGCGAAATTACCTGCGTCATTCGTTAATAAGGCATCATTCGGTAGTTTGTCCTTCAAGATTTCGATTACTTTTCGATTAATCACGTCATTCCGACGAGCTTTTAAATCAGTTGCTTTTTCATAAGCTTGCCGTCTTGCTAATGTCCAATCCTCCCAATTTATAGGCATCGATAGTTCATTTAGTAAGCGTAAGGTCTCCTTCGCATCAGCTACAATCCCAACTTCTGGTGCATACACCTTGCCAATCGTGTCATAGTCAATATCAATATGGATTAATTTTTGGCTGGAGCTTATAATCGTGTAATCCTGTGTGGTCACTTCTGATAACCTTGTTCCTAGTGCGAGAATAACATCTGCTTCACGAACGGTTTCAAGTACTTCTTTTGGCGCACCTAGTCCAAGATGACCAGCATAATATTTGTTCTGATTTGGAAAGACATCATGCCTTCGAAATGCTGCAAGTACAGGTAGTTTGTTTTTTTCCGCAAATTCAATTAATAACCTTTCTGCCCGTGCGCTCTTTATACCACCTCCCGCAATGATGATTGGTTTTTTTGCCTCTAAGAGATGTGCCTTCACCTGGCTCAATTCCTGATTAGATGGTGCAGGTCTAGGCGGCGCTAGCTTCGGACCAAATTTCATGAGCGCTTTTACGGGAAGAATGTCTTCTGGTAAAGAAACAACAACGGGTCCTGGTCTTCCAGTTTGTGCGATTCGAAAGGCCCGGCTAACGATTTCCGGTGTCCGTTCCGGATCTGTAATTTCAACAGCCCATTTCGTAATTGGTTGAAAATAGCGATCTAAATCAACTTCTTGGAAGCCTTCTCTTCCTCTGAACTTACTGCTGACCTGACCAAGGAAAACAACCATTGGAGTTGAATCCTGATAAGCTGTATGCACACCTATCGCCAGATTACTTCCACCTACAGCTCTTGTTGCTAAAACAACGCCTGGCTTTAATGTTGCTTTCGCATATCCTTCTGCCATAAAAGCGGCACCCCCCTCATGCCTAGCAGAAATAAGCTGAATGGATTGTTCATCGTAGAGGGCATCCAGCACTGGCAAGTAGCTCTCACCAGGCACACAGAAAACCTTTTGTATTCCTTCTCGTTTCATACATTCAACAATCGCCCTAGCAGCCGTCATGTTTTCTTCTTTCCTAATCAAGATGGGTTCACTCCTCATCCAGCTAAGTTTTTCATTCGCTTGATTACTTCATCTAAACGCTCTTCTGATACGGACAAAGATATTCGAAAATGCCCTTCCCCACCAGGACCAAACGCAGTTCCCGGAGTTACAATGATACCTAATTCGTCTAATAGCTTATCGGCAAATCCAGCTGATGTAAATCCATCCGGAACGTCTACCCAAAGAAAAATCGTGCCTTTTGGCTTATATGCTGTCATCCCCATTTCAGCCAGAGCGTTGTAGAGTTTTTCCATTCTCTTTTTAAAAATTGCACTGTTTTCTCTAACCGTTCGATGATCACTTTGCAATGCAGCTGCTGCAGCTAACTGGATAGGAAGAAATTGACTTGTGTCAATATTGCTCTTTAATGTTGCAAGCGCTTGAATAATTTCTTTATTGCCAACAACATAGCCGATTCTCCACCCAGTCATGTTATAGCTTTTGGATAATGTACCAAATTCGATCGCAATATCTTTCGCATTCGGAACCTGAAGCACACTAGGTGATTTATACGTATCAAATGTTATAAGGTCATAGGCAGCATCATGAGCAAGCAGGATATTATTTTTAGCAGCAAAATCAACCGCCTCGGTAAAGGTCGATAATTCAACCGTAGCTGCTGTCGGGTTACTTGGATAATTTAAAAAAAGTAGCTTTGCAGCTTCTCGCTCGCTCTTGGTTAGTGCATCATATTGTGGAACATAGCTGTTTTGCTTATCAAGTGGTAAAGATACTGCATCTCCACCAGCTAGATGAACGCCCATTCGATAAACGGGATACCCCGGATCAGGGATAAGCACTGTATCACCCGGATTGATTACTGCCTGAATAAGATTCACAATCCCTTCCTTTGTACCAACGAGTGTTAACACCTCGGTATTCGAATCCAGCTCGACACCATAATGTTTTTTATAAAAGGAAGCAACCGCTTCTTTAAATTCCTGATTCCCGCTGTATGGAGAATAACGGTGGTTCGCAGGGTGCTTTGCTTCTTTTACTAAAACATCATAAATAAACTCTGGTGTTGGTAAATCTGGTGCACCAATTCCTAAATCAATCACATCGACCCCTTTTTCTTGCAAGGCTTTTTTCTTCCTATTAAGCTCTGAAAACAAATATGCCGGCATATTCTTCACGACGTCGGATACAAAATCGTTCATTCTGTCTCCCCTTTTTTAATACCATCATTTTTCACTGTTACAAATTCTTTTTTAAACACAAAATAACCATCATACAATTGCCTCTTCAACAATCAATTTATTGTTGGCAAATCTTTCGAAACATAACGGAGTTAAATCTAGTGTTTCATAAGCACCAGTAAGAATGAGCTCTGATAATCCTTTACCTACCGCTGGAGCTTGTTGCATGCCATGCCCGCTAAATCCACATGCCAAATAATATCCTTGCAGCTCAGGATGACCTCCTATAATAGCGTTCTGATCAAGTGTGTTATGGCTATACATCCCTGCCCAGCCTCGAATTATTTTTGCGTTTTCAAAGTTTGGCACCCGATGGCTTAATACCGCCCATAAATGTTCATAAAAAAAATCGCGTGACCATTTGAAGTCAATACCCGGCTTTACTTTTTCGGAATAACCCGCAATCAGGAATTTACCTTCATGCCGGAAATAAACACCCGTTGGATCAATGGTTAAAGGCAATTCATTCGTTAAGGGTTCCGAAATATCAAATTGAATAATTTGGCGCTTTAATGGGACAACAGGAATCGGCAAACCAATTGTTTCATTTAATGCTGGTGCCCAAGGACCTGCACAATTTATAACAATTGGTGCATGGTATATCTCATTATTCTTTAACTGAACACCCACAACTCTGTTTCTTTCTTTAATAATTGTTTCAACTTCTACATATTCGTACACTCCACCAAGCTGCTTGGTTTTGCGAATGTATCCTTGCATAACAGAGTAAGGATCTAAATATCCATCCTCCTTACAATAAAGCCCTCCTTGTAAATCATCGATATGCAACTCAGGAATAATTGTTTTCAGTTCCTCACTTGATAACAGCTCGGATGGCACACCATATCTCGCTTGTAATTGCTGTTGCTTAATTAGTGGATTTCTATTTTCATTAGTTGATAGAAATAGGTAACCATTTTGCTTAAAATCAATTTCTGCTTTTTCAGAGTCAACAGCCATGTCTTCCGCAAATGTCACATACTTCTTTAAGCTATACCTGCTAATCTGAATATTAATTGCTGTCGTAAACAATTGCCTAATACCTCCTGCACTTCTTGGTGTAGAGGCAAATTCATACATCTTATCTTTCTCAAACAAAGTAATTTCTCCTTCAAACCCATCGTTTAAAAGGTTAAATGCGATACTTGATCCAATAACCCCGCCACCAACAATAATGATATCTGTCTTCTTAACCAAATCCGCACCTCCAAGCCCATTTAAAAATCATATAATTTATTTATAGCTTCGTAATATCAATAAATCTATAGGCAAGATGTACAAAAAATTAAGTTTTCTATATTTTCTTAATTATGTTACTGTGTTAATATGGTGTTAAATAAATCAAAAGAAAGGAGGTGGCGATTATTAAAGGTTTCGTGCAATTTGCACAGAAAATAGTTAAATCGACTTCAGATATATTACCTTTTCCCATCAGCTTAATTGATGAAAATGGCTGGATCATCGGATCAACCAACCCCGACCGGATCGGAACAGTTCATCCCCCTTCCAAAGAGGCTTTAAAGAAAAATACTGTATTAATATATGATGAGGAAAAAACAAAAAATATGAATAATGTTCTTCCTGGTGTCGTCATTCCACTGACATTTGAGAATAAAGCTGTTGGAGTACTTGGTATTATCGGTCCACCAGAACAAGTAAAGCCATATGCATACCTAGTGAAAAGCTATGTAGAAATAATGTGGCAGGATGCAATTCATCGACAAACAAAAGAACTAAGTGTGAAAGCGGCCGAAACATTCGCACAATATGTTTTATTAAATGATACACATAATCAGCAAACACTGGAGCAGTACTGTGACATGTTTCAGATAAATTATAATTCAAATTGGTTTTGCATTGTTATAGACATCGGAAATGCTTTATTAAAAAATACATCGATACACCATAATGTTGGGGATATAAAAGCAGAATTGCTGGAATCAACACGTCGAGTATTCCTATGCAAGCAGGATAGTCTTTGTACATTTTTAAACTCGGAAAAGATAATTTTATTAACTTCGGTCCTAAGCAAAGAGGCATATATAGATAAGCTTCGTTGTTTTGAAAAGCTAAGTTTAAAATTAATGACTGTTCTACGATCCTTTCAAATTATGCATACCTCTATTGCAATTGGCAGCCTATCACAAACAATTGCAGGAATATATCAATCATTCCGAGAAGCAAACAGCTTAATTCAATATGGTGGCCAATTGGACATCACACCTAAAATTTACAGTTACCATGATTGGAAAATGCTACTCGGTTTGCTTCCAGAACAAGTGAATGCTATTTACAATGATAAGCTTGCATTCAGGTTATCACCATTATTCCAGGATAAATCTGCTTCAGAGCTCGCAAAAACATTTATGACTTACTGTGAGGCAAATATGAATACGAGTAAAGCAGCAAAAAAGCTCTTTATTCACCGCAACACACTTATTTACCGGTTACAAAAGATTGAAGAAATAACATCACTTGATACAAAAAGCTTTGAACATTGTATGCTTCTATACTTAGGGTTAAAGAAACATTTTTCTTAACCACCCAACCCACCATTTAATGAAGGTGATTATTGTAATCGCTTTCATATCTTTTTGTGCAATTTATATAGATACATTAATTACCCTTAACCTCTTACCTGCATAAGCATGTTATCCATTTATTTATACATTCCAAATATATCGGTGGAAATGGTATAAATTTTTTGTGCAATTATGCTGTATTTTTTATTCTCTCATTCTTATATAAATAGAATAATATTATTAATCTATTTTCATAAACAAAATAACTCGTTCATCCATTGCAATCAACAGAAACGATTGAGTTACAGTTCCCTCAACACATGTTCTAGAAAAAAATATGCAACAGGAGTTGGTATATGACCAATAAATAGTACTGATTTCAACTTTTTGCAGTATTTGAATTTAACATTTGGAGGTTGTTATGAATACGATTATTTTAGTTGAATTTATTCTTTACTGTATTGTAATTGTTTGGATAGGCTACTATTTTAGTAAAAAAACGAAGACTCAAGCTGATTATTTATTAGGTGGAAAAAAACTGCCTGGCTGGGCTTTAGCCTTTTCTGAGCGTGCAACAGGAGAATCTGCTTGGCTACTATTAGGTTATACCGGCTTTGTATTTATGACTGGTTTATCAGGTATATGGGTGGCTGTAGGAATTGCATTAGGAATTATTTTTGCTTGGTTAGTTTTAGCAAAAAAATTTATGGCAGAAACAGATAAATATAATGTGATAACACTTCCCGATTATTTAGCTGTTCGCTTCGGTGAAAAAGCAACCATAATACGCTGGTTAACAAGTATTTTAATTGCTGGATTTTTAATGTTTTATATTAGTGCTCAGATGGCTGGTGCTGGAAAAATGTTATTTACAACATTTGATATCCCTCCGGTCATTGGTATTCTAATAGCAACAGCAATTATTATTTTAACGGCTTTTGCTGGTGGGTTTATTTCGGTTGTTTGGACAGATATGGTACAGAGTGTGATGATGTTAATTACATTGGTCGGCTTACCGATTGTCGCACTCGTTTACATTTATACAAATGACTTATCAATTAGTCAATCCCTAGCTGCTTCAGATCATTCATTTAATTCTTGGTTTGGTGGATTGACTGGGTTTTCATTAGGTGTTCTTTTTTTCAATAATTTTTCCTGGTTCTTCGGTTTTTTAGGTGGGCAACCACAACTTAGTGTACGCTTTATGGCCCTGAAGAATAATAAAGAGGCAAATCAGGGTAGTCTCGTTGCGATTGTCTGGACATTCCTTGCATATGGAGGCGCATTTTTAATTGGTCTAGCTGCAATAGCAATATATGATCAAGGAACATTCACCGATGTTGAAACCCTTTTGCCTGCAATGGTGCTTCATTTAATGCCACCGTGGATAGCGGGGCTTTTACTAGCCGGTGTATTAGCAGCAATTATAACGACTGCAAATTCACAGTTATTAGTAGTTACGAGCTCTGTTACAGAAGATATTATCCATAAAGCATTAGGTATTAAGCTTACGGATGGGCAACTTGTATGGCTATCCCGGCTGTCAGTTGCATTTTTTGGGCTTGTCGGTATGGTCATTGCGTTGGTATCAGAATCATTAGTCTATCTTATAGTCAGCTGGGCATGGGCTGGTGTTGGCTGTACCCTTTCTCCCGCTATTCTAATGACATTTTTCTGGAAACGTTATTCAAGTGCAGGGGTTATTGCTACAATTTTGTCTGGATTATTCGCAACAATCATTTGGATAAGTACACCACTTGAAGGAATCGTTACCTCACGTTTTACAACATTCTTCATCGCAGCTTTCTTTGGAATTGTCTTTAGCCTTTTAATTCCAGATAAAAAAGAAAACACATAAGCACTCCCTGCACTAAATAGTAGATTCAATTAATATTGATCAAACTATAGCATAATGACAACTAATATATTCCCTACACAAAAATGCTTGCAACATTTCAGCTGCAAGCATTTTTTCTATTTCTCTCTAGTGACTCACACCACTCCGCTTATAACCTGTATTTGCCTTCACCTTCACTTCTGCATAACGTTTCTTATCCGTTTCTTTCGATAATATCGTTCCTAAATATCCCCCCAGAAACCCAAGTGGTACCGATACAAGTGCTGGATTTGTAAGCGGGAAAATTGGTTCTCCTACAAATAATGCTGCACCTTCAACTGGTGAAAAAACACTTGGGCTAATCGATACAAGAAGTAATGCAGATAGTAATCCCGTCAGCATTGCTGTAACTGCCCCCGCAGTATTGAATCTTTTCCAATATACAGTATAAAGAATAACCGGTAAGTTTGCACTTGCAGCAATACAAAAGGCAAGTGAAACTAGAAATGCTACATTTAAATATTGTGCAAATAATGCTAAGACTATAGATAGAACAGATACGGCTAATGATGCGTAACGAGCTGCTCTTACTTGCTCTTTTTCCGTTGTTTTCCCTTTTTTTATAATTTGACCGTATAAATCATGAGCGAATGCCGATGCACCGGATAGTACAAGACCGGCCACTACTGCTAATATAGTGGCAAAGGCAACTGCCGAGATAAAGGCAAACAAGAAATCTCCACCGATTGCTTGTGCGAGTAGCGGTGCAGCCATATTCCCACCAGGGTTTGCTGCAATAATTGTGTCATAACCAACAAATGCCGCTGCTCCAAAACCGAGAAACAGGGTGAGAACATAGAAGATACCAATCACCCATGTTGCGATAACAACTGAACTTCTTGCTGTTTGCGCATCTCTAACCGTGAAAAACCGCATAAGAATGTGTGGTAATCCTGCTGTACCAAGAACTAACGCCAACATAAGTGATAATGTACCAAGTGGTTCTGTATACTGTAAACCAGGCATTAAATATGCTTCCCCATGTGCCGTTACAGACTTTACATCGGTAAACATCTGTCCAATATTAAAATTAAACTTCAATAATACGAGAAAAGTCATGATGACCATCCCAGCCATTAGTAGTACAGCTTTTACAATTTGAACCCAACTCGTTGCAATCATACCGCCAAATAATACGTAGATTGTCATCATGACACCAACAATGAGTACAGCCATCCAGTAATCTATGCCAAACAATAGCTGGATGAGTGCCCCAGCACCAACAAGCTGTGCGATCATATAGAACGTACTAATAGTAATTGTGTTCAGCGCAGCCGCTCCTCGAACCTTCCTGGCATCAAAACGAGAATTAATCATATCAGCAAGTGTGTATTTACCAAGATTACGCAACGGTTCAGCAACTAGGAATAGCACAACTAAATATGCAATTAAAAATCCGATGCTATAGAAAAACCCATCAAATCCAAATAGTGCAATGGCACCCGCAATTCCTAAGAAGGATGCCGCTGACAAATAGTCACCTGCAATTGCTAGGCCGTTTTGCATGCCAGTGAGTCCACCGCCGGCAGTATAAAAATCACCAGCCGTTTGCGTCCTCCTGGCTGCAAAAAAAGTGATGATTAGTGTTAATAGAACAATTGCGAGAAAAAGTATTATGACTGTAGGGCTCATCGACCATCTCCCCCTTGATCCATTTCTTTTATAATTTGATCTGCTTGCTTATCAAAGGAAGCAGCTTTTTTCACATAAACTGTGCATAACACCCATGTCATCACAAATTGAGCCAAAGCGAACAGCCATACCCAAGAAATATCTCCAATCACTGGTGTATTTAAAAAGGTCGTATAAGAAGTTAAAATTGGCAGTAAAAAGTAAAATACTAGGAAAAAGATTGTTAATGGTACAATAAATTTCTTCCGATCATGCATTAGCTTTTTAAAAGATTTACTTTCGGTTACTTGAACATAGTCTACCTCTTTTGTAACCTTTTGCTTATATTCTTTTTCTGCACCCATATGCATCCTCCTCGGATTTTGAGCTAGGAGGTTTTCTAAGCTCCCTGTCTTAGAAAACCTTTCCATCCCTAAAATAGTTTACTAACCTCTATTCTTCCATCGTTGATAAGTCACCTGTTGGCAAACCGAGATCCCATGCTTTTAAGACACGGCGCATAATTTTTCCACTTCTTGTTTTTGGTAAAAAGTCCCGTATTTCAATTTCCCTAGGTGCAGCATGTGCCGCAAGCCCTTGCTTAACATATAATCGAAGCTCCTCTTGCAATTCATCTGTTTTCGTATAACCATCCCTTAAGGCAACAAATGCTTTAATAATTTCGCCGCGGACCGGATCAGGCTTTCCAATTACGGCCGCTTCTGCAACAGCAGGATGTTCAACGAGCTTGCTTTCGACTTCAAATGGCCCAACACGTTCACCTGAAGTTTGAATAACATCATCATCCCTGCCACCAAACCAAAAATACCCATCTTCATCCATTGAAGCCAAGTCCCCTGACTCAAACCAACCATCTACTGGAAAATATTGATTAAAGCGTTCTTCATTTTTCCATACCGCTCGAAGCATGGATGGCCATCCAGCTTTTACACAGAGCTTACCCATTTGCCCTTGTGGAAGTTCATTGCCTGCATCATCTAAAATTGCAGCTTCAATACCTGGAAATGGTTTGCCCATCGAACCTGGCTTCATTTCCATGGAGCGATAATTGGCAATGATAATGCCACCTGTTTCTGTCATCCACCAATGATCGTGAATCCTCAATTTATAAACTTTCATTCCCCAATGTACGACTTCTGCATTTAACGGTTCACCAACACTTAAAATATGCCGCAATGAACTTAGATCATATTCTTCTGAAACATTATCACCTACAGACATCAATCTTCGAAATGCTGTTGGGGCACTTAGCCACACCGTGACACCGTACTTTTCAATCGTTAAATACCAATCTTCCGGACTAAAACGCCCTCCACGAATGAGGTTGGATGCGCCGTTTAACCAAGGTCCAAAAATCCCATAGGAGGTACCAGTTACCCACCCAGGATCAGCTGTACACCAATAAATGTCCTCTTCCTGCAAATCCAATACCCATTTAGCGGTTTGATAATGCTGAATCATTGCATTATGAGCATGTAAGATCCCTTTCGGCTTTCCAGTTGAACCAGAGGTATAGTGTAAAATCATTCCGTCCTCACGGTCTACCCATTCAATTTCTAAATCGCGCGAGGCTTTTTTCATTTCTGTTTCGTAATTGTAAAACGTAATATCTTCCGTGTTATCTGGCAGCTCATCTTCACCAACTAAAATAATCTGATTTAAATGAGCAAGCTCTTTATATGGCACACGCGGCAAAAGATCCTTCGTTGTAATCAACGTCGTCGCATCACTATTTTCTAACCGATCCCGTACAGCCTGCTCCATAAAAGCTTCAAATAATGGGCCAACAATGGAACCATTTTTCAAAATCCCTAGCAAACTAATATAAAGCTCGGGTGATCGTGGCATGAATAAGAAAACTCGGTCACCTTTTTCGACTCCAATAGTTCGCAATACATTTCCAAATTGATTGGATCGTAATTTCAAATCCCGGAATGTATATTTTTCGTCCCGATTTTGATCACTGTAATAAAGTGCAACTTTGTTCTTTCTCCAGCTCTCTGCATGGCGATCAATTGCTTCATAAGCCATATTTACTTTTCCAGTTTCGTACCAAGAAAAGTTCTTCTCTACATCTTTCCAATTAAACTCCTGATATGCTTGGTCATAATCTGGCATATTTACTTTCTCTTTAACGGCTGCAAATGTCTCAGTCACTCTGTATTTCCTCCCTTTATTATATTTCCAGCTTTTTTGTAAGCGCTTACCGAGATTATAAAGGAAGTTAACATACAAGTGAGGAAATCCGCTTCAATGGTTTAAATTTACGATTGAATTGTTTTAATAGTGTTATTAATGGTTAATTTCCAAATAGATCAAAAAGATGTTTCCTCGCAGCCCGACTAACGGGAATTGTTGTTTGTTTTTTATCTTTTAATGTGACATTACTTGTTCCGTTGAACCAAGGTGTAATCTCCTGGACATGATTCAAATTGACAAGGTAACTGCGATGGGTCCGAAAAAAAGCATAGCCCTGAAGCTTCTTTTCTAGCTCTTGTAATGTCATCCTGCTGTGAATTATCTTATCCTCTGTATGTATCTCTAACATCCGCTTGAATGGAACGGCATAATAAATTGCATCCGGAGACAAAACAACCGTTCGATCGTTATCATCTATCAATAATTTCGTCGCCTGAGTCCTGCCTTGAATTGATAAATCCTGGCCATTTCTCTCTGCTTGCTGCATTCGTTTGCGGATACGATTCATTGCTGTTTGAAACCGTTCTGTATCATATGGCTTCAGCATATAATCAATCGCTTCTATTTCGAAGGCTTCTACTGCATATTCATCATACGCAGTGGTAAAAACAAATAATGGGACTTTCATGTAAGCAAGCTCTGTTATTTTCTTCGCTGCTTCTACACCACGCATACCTGGCATATGGACATCAAGAAAGATAACATCTGGTTCATGTTCAAGGTATAGCTCTACTAATTGTTCCCCAGTTTCCGCACTTGGCAACAGCTTTACATCTTGTTCTTTTTCTAATAAATAGATTAATTCTTCACGTGCCAGTTGTTCATCCTCCGCAATTATCGTGTGAATTTTCATATAAAACCTACCTTTCTTTATATGGGATCGTAAAATAAACCTCACTACCACTCACAGGTAAATTCCGAACATGTAAGCGTGCTTCCTCACCAAGCAGATTTATTAATCGCTGATTCACATTATATAAACCGGTCCCGCCATGCTGGTTTTCCGTCAGCACAACATTTCCAACCTGAGATAGAATTTCTTCAGAAAACCCTCGCCCGTTATCTCGAACCCTTATTTTCATTCGATCACCTTTTCGTTCCATCATTACCTCAATTCTTCCTCCTTCTGTAACGTGCTCCAGTCCATGCCCGACACTATTTTCAACAAGTGGCTGGATTGATGACGGTGGAATAAGCAGATGGGAAATTCCTTCTGGCTGTGTAAATTTAATTTGCAAGCGACTCGTAAATCGGGTTTGAATAATCGCAATATATGCTTTGACATGTTCCGCTTCCTTTGTAAGTGGCACGAGATGTGTGGAGACAAGCTTCAAATTGAACCGCATAAAGTGCGCTAATTGAACGGTGATATGTCTTGCGTTTTCAGGGTCTTTACGAAATAATGCTGCAATCATATGCAGGGTATTAAATAAAAAATGCGGATTGATTTGCGCTTGTAAACTACTCAGCTCTGCATCGCGCGTATGTAATTCAATCCTTTCCGCTTTGATTGTTTTTAATTGATTTTCGATCAATTGTCCGAGACCCTCTGCTAGCATGAGCTCAACCGGACGAATATGCTGTGCTTTAAGAAAGTATAATTTTATCAGTCCAATTGTTTTACTTGCTTCTAATATTGGAATAATAATGACAGCTTCTAATGGGCAATTTTTATTGGAACATTGAATTTCCGACTGTGAATAAGCAACAAGCATCCCCTGGGTTTCCACTGCCCGGTGTGATAGTTTTGTCGTTAACTGGTTACCTTTCTTGTGATGGTCACTCCCTATCCCTTTATGTGCCATTACTTCTTTTTCATTTGTAACCGTAACCGCTGCTAATTTTAAACGGGCATAGAGAAGACCCGCAATCCCTTCAGC
This sequence comes from Oceanobacillus sp. FSL W7-1304, assembly GCF_037969805.1. Classification (NCBI taxonomy): domain Bacteria; kingdom Bacillati; phylum Bacillota; class Bacilli; order Caryophanales; family Bacillaceae; genus Oceanobacillus; species Oceanobacillus sp. FSL W7-1304. The sequence goes on from NZ_CP150211.1 coordinate 1,033,727, forward strand.
TTTTTTTTGAAAGGAATCTTCCTTTAAAAAAGGTAGTGCTTCTTCTGCTATCGTCAATGCTTGCTTTGTTGCAAATGCTGCTTCATTTTCCTGCTCTCGCATTACAATGGCAATCATTGCTGTAAAAATTGCAATGGCAATACTATTCGATAATACAACTGGTAATCCGATCGTATTAATCATGGCAATCATTTCCCTATCCTGCGAATCAAAAATAAGTAATAAATGCATAAGTAAAATGGGTGGGAAAATCCCAATAAATAGTGCTTTTATTGGTGAGATAACTCGTTCTTGTGAAAAAAATCGCGCCGTAAATCCTGCCATTATTCCTGTTAAGGGATTCACGAGGCTATTCGCTAAAAATCCTATCCCCCCTAAAAAAAACAAATGCGTACCAGTAATAATCCCAGCTCCAAGACCAACGATTGGTCCTCCTAATAACCCCGCAATTACAATAGCAACTAAACTAGAACTAACAACCATTTGATTATCCCTTACATCCCAAACAAATGCTTGGACTACCGTAAAGTCACTCCCGATAACGACTCCGGTTAGTGTCCCTGCAATTCCAAACAAACCAAACACACACGCATGAATAACTGCCATTTTAAAACTAAATTCACGATAAAGCAGTGACCTAAATCCAGGGCTTCTTGTAAGGACAAAGGCAATAATCAATAATAAACCTAAACGTTCGAATAAAACGATTGTCAAATACATCACGGACGATCTCTCCTTGCATCAATCCCTGTTTGTGATTTTAGATAGAAAGCATGGAATGGAACCGTATCTTCTTGTCCTTTACGAGATATTTTCGCTCCAAAATACGCCCCTAAAAATCCAATTGGTATTGCAATTATTCCTGGGTTATAGAGTGGTATGAAGGCATCTCTTGCAATCCAACCTCCATCTAAATTCATCACGTGTGGTCCGACTAATAGCAGCAATAAAGATGCTGTTAAGCCACAGACCATTCCAGTAATTGCTCCAGTTTGATTAAACCGTTTCCAATAGATGGTTAATAATAGTACTGGCAGATTACTAGATGCTGCAACAATAAATGTTAGCGAAACAAGAAACGTTACATTCATATTCCTTAACCCAAGTGCACATAACGTTGATAGAAGGCCAATAAAAAAAGCGGTCCAGCGCGCAGCACGTAAGCGTTTCTTCTCTGTTGTATTACCTTTTTTAAGGATATGAAAATAAATATCATGCGAGAAAGCAGTCGTAGCCGAAATGACTAAACCAGCTACAACCGCTACAATTGTTGTAAAGGCAATCGCAGCGATAAATGCCATTAGAAAGTCGCCACCCAAGTTCTCCGCTAATAATGGTGCAGCTAAATTTCCGGATGGATCAAGCAAAACCAATTCCTCAAACCCAACTAGTGCAACCGCACCCAGCCCTAAAACAAGCGCAATCAAATAAAATACACCAATAATCCAGCTCGCAGTTAAGAGAGATTTGCGCACTTCTACCGTATTACGGACGGTAAATAATCGAATTAAAATATGTGGTAAGCCGGCAGTACCAAGAATTAAGGCAAGATGAAGCGAAATTGTTTCAATCGGGTTATTAAATAAATGACCTGGTAACGAAAATTGATCACCTAATGGAGAACCGAGTGCAACTTGTTCTAAGAGGGCTGAAATACTCCAATTAAACCGAGAAAAAACAATGAGTGCGAGTAGAAATGTACCAGATAAAAGTAATACTGTTTTAATGATTTGGACCCATGATGTAGCAAACATTCCACCAAAAACAACATAAATAGTCATTAATAATCCTATAATTAACACAGAAGTTGAATAATTAATATTTAACAATAAACGAATCAACAATCCTGCAGCAACTAATTGAGGAATCATATAGAGAACCGAAATGATTAATGCACCAACAGCCATCACTCCACGCATTTTATAACTCGGAAAGCGTGCGCAAATCACATCTCCTAGTGAATATTTGCCCAAGCGGTGTACTGGCTCAGCAATAAAGAACAATACAATTAAATATGAAACTAAAAATCCAATCGCATACAAGAAACCATCAAAGCCATTAATCGCAATGGTACCAACAATTCCTAGAAAGGAAGCTGCACTTATATAATCCCCTGCAATGGCCATCCCATTTTGTGTACCTGTTAAACTACCAGCAGCAATATAGAACTGGTTGGTTGTTTTACTTTGCCTTGCCGCCCAATAGGTAATAATTAAGGTACTAACGACAATACAGAGAAAAAATAGTAGATAGGTAATGTTCATCGGCTCACCCTCGTTTTTTTAAGGTAGAGGATCATTATTCGAGAGCTAAATCCTCATGCTGTATTGTTAAATGCACATTTTTTAAAATATGTAAAAATAAATTCAATTCTATATTTTTATTTTACTATAAATTTTATATGATAGGGGGTTAGAAGTAAAGGCTTGCGCGTAGGTTGATTCAGTGTTCTTGAACTACCTGAAGTCTTGGCAGCTCTCGTTCTCCTACTTCATAACATACAAAACGAGGCATTATCAAGCTACAATATTACCTTGATAACACCTCATTTGATAAAGCTGACTAAGATCGAAGTTCAGTAGCTCTAACAGGCATTTCTTCTTTTCTTCTATTCTGTGAAACATAGACTAAAATAATAATTACGATACCAAGTGCGCTCGTCCATAGATTAGCATACATAGATAGCGCACCGCTCACAACTAATAGAATCCGCTCCAAAACATTCGTCCGTGTTTTTAACCAGCCAATCACCCCTCCCGCTAGAGCCGTGACACCAATAACAGCAGTCAAGAGTGCCAGTAATACTTCTACAAAACTTCCGTCCATTAAGAGGGCGGGTTCTAAGACAAACATGAATGGGACAACAAAACCGACAATACCTAGTTTGACAGCCTCTAGTCCTACGCGGTTCGGGTTTGCCTCGGCAATTCCCGCTGCGGCATATGCGGCAACAGCAACAGGTGGGGTAATTGCTGAAAAAATTGAAAAGTACACAATGAAGAGATGTGCAGCTATCACTGACACCCCTAATTCGATTAAGGCTGGACCTGCAAGCATCGCTGTTAGGATGTATGCAGCAGCAACCGGCATTCCCATCCCTAATACGATACAAATCAGCATCACAAGAATTAATGTCGGAAACAACATCCCTTCTGTTAATCCAAGCACAATACTCGTTACCTTTCCACCAAGACCAGTTGTCATAATACCAGCAATAATAAGACCTGCGGCGGCACAGGCTGTTGTTACAGGAATTGAGGACCTTGCGCCATCCACTAATGCCTCATAAGTCTTTCGCACGCCCATTCGTGTCTCTTTGCGAAACCAGCTAACAATGATTACTGCAAGGAGGCCATAGAATCCTGTACGTGAAGCACTGTAACCTTGCACTAAGAGAACAACTAGTACAATTAATGGAATAAAATAAAACCAGCCTTCTTTAAGCACTTCGCTGACTTTCGGAATATCTTCCTTGGCAGGTCTTGGTAAATCAAGGCGCATGGCCTCAAAATGAACCATCGCAAATAAAGAAACATAATATAGAACGCCAGGAATCAATGCTGCAATTACAATGGACCCATATGACATTTGTGTCACTGCGGCCATTAAAAACGCCGATGATCCCATAATCGGAGGCAAAATGCTTCCCCCTGTAGAGGCAGCAGCCTCCACTGCTGCTGCAACCGCTGGTGTATAGCCTGATTTTTTACTAACCGGAATCGTAAAGTTACCCGTAGTCACAACATTTGCTGTAGGACTGCCAGAAATCGAGCCGAAAAATGCACTAGCAAGAACTGCTACCTTTGCAGATCCTCCTCGCGTTCTTCCTGCAATAGCTGTTGAAATCCGAAAGAAAAACTTCCCGGCACCTGATTTTTGCAAGAACGCACCAAACAACATAAACATAAACACAAATGAAGCCGCTACAGAAATTGGCGATCCCCAAAGTCCATTAAAGCCGTAGGTGAGCTTTTCAATAAACTCAACCGCAGACATTTTCCGATGACCAAATAGCCCATCGAAATGATGGCCCCACAATGTATAAGCAAACCCAATAAACACAAGAACAATAATTGGAAAACCAATCGTACGTCGTGTTGCCTCAATCGTTAAAACAATAAACACAAGTCCGAAAAAGAGATCCCAACCTGTTAATGGATTCATAATTGGTATTCGAACTGCAATCCGCTCAGCATGGAACGTGAAATAGATACCCGCACTGATTGCCAACACAACAAAGGAATAGTCAATCAAGCTAGGCTTATGACTTCGAACTGCTTCCTTTAGTGAATAGCCATAAAGTAAAAATGTAAGTGCAAGAATAAATGCTAAATGGATTGCCATTTGATTAAGTGGATCAAGATTCCCAAAAATTACAGACCAAATTTGGTAAACAGACAATCCAAATGCAAAAAATATAAAAAGCTTCATTGGGAGGCTGGATAGATTACGCTTGTATCCTTCCACCAGCCATCTGGTTAATACTGCTTTCCTGTTCACGCAATGACTCCTTTCGAGAAAAAGCAAAACCTAGTAATCTTTTCTAAAGCAAGCAATCTGGCGCGCCCTCAATAGAACACAAAATAATATTATGGAAGCATTCCTTTCTCTCGGAAAAATTTTTCCGCACCTGGATGCAGTGGCACATTACCAACTTTCATCATGTTATCTTCTGATAGACTATTAAATTCCTTGTGTACCGTTCTAAGATAGTCAAAGTTTTCATAGATCGCCTTTGTCATCTGATAGACATCTTCTTCCGGAACATCTTTATGAGCAATAAGTATTGCCGGGGTGCTAACGGTCGCTACGTCTTCCTCTAAAAAGGGATATGCCGTAGCATTAATCGTTCCTGCATCCATTCCAAGCTTTTCGGATACACGCTCGATCACCTTTCCATTTAATTCAAGCATTTTCAGACGCATCAATGTTGACGCTTCGATAATATCGCTTGAAGGCGCTGACACCGCATCTCCACTAGCGTCAATCCGATTATCGGCCATCATTTCAAATGTTTTCGATCCAGATAAATAATCAATCGATCCTCCCCAAGAAATAATGTCACCATAGGAGATTCCATATGCTTCTAAAATGTTGCGGGTAATAATTTCACCGGCTGCTCCCTTTTGATCGACTGCCAATCGAATTGGAGCTTTTTGCTTAATCATCTCTTCAAAGGAATCATAGTAAACGTCCGCAGCAACTATAAATTGATAGTAATTTGCCGGGATCACAACACTTACAGATCGAATATCTTCATAGGGCTGATCATATGGCTCATCACCACTATATGCTGCGTAGGAAGTCATCGCATAGGATAATCCATACGGAACAGTTCCCGTAGCGACAGTTAGTGGGTTTTCCACGATTCCACCTGGTTCCACCGTAATAATAGCTCCTTCATGTTCCCTGCGAATTGATTCTGCGATTCCTTCAGCAAAAACAGACCAAGCACCACCAACCCTTCCACCAACAATCGTTGTGTGAAAAGTCGCTTCCGATTGAACCGCCCCTTTTGCTTCTTGTTCGTTATCTTTTTCACATGCAGTTAGGAAAACAAACCCAAAAATAATTGCAATAACGATGGTTTTGTTCATCAAACGGCCTCCTGTTGCTGGCTTTATTTTTTACTTCCTTCATTCACCTGCAAGCTAATATCCAATGCTTGAACAGAATGTGTTAATGCACCTAATGATATGTATTGCACCCCAGTATTTGCATACGTTGCTAGATTAGCAAGCGTAATTCCACCAGATGCTTCGGTTACGATAGAAGCGGGTACAAGATCGACAAATTCTTTTACTTCCTCTGGACTGCGATTATCGAACATGATAACATCTGCTTCTGCATCTACGGCTTCCAAGACCTCGCTTTTATTCTCTGTTTCCACTTCAATCTTTATCATATGACCAAGTGCAGCACGTGCTTTTTCAACCGCTTGTGTAATTGATCCACAATAGGAAATATGATTATCTTTAATCATCACACCGTCATATAATCCATTTCGATGATTCTTCCCTCCGCCAGAAGTAACTGCATATTTATCAAACATTCTTAGACCTGGCATTGTTTTTCTTGTGTCACAAATACTGATCGATGGATCGTTCAAGGCTTCTGCACAGTGGTTCGTCATCGTCGCAATTCCACTCATACGCTGCAAAAGATTTAAGATTACACGCTCTCCAGAAAGTATGGAACGGACAGATCCATAAACTTTTGCAATCACCGTTTGTTTTTCAATTTTATCACCATCATTAAAATGCAGCTCCACCTCCACTTCAGAATCCAGTAAATGATAGGTTTCCTTAATAATAGAGAGTCCAGAAAGAACTCCCGCTTCTTTCACGATAAACAAGCCTGTTCCCAATTGTTCCCTTGGGAAAATAGAATCGCTCGTCAAATCTTGATCACCAATATCTTCGATTAAAAATGTTTCGAGTGCTTTTCGTAGTTTGATTGGATTCATAATCGTTACTCCTTCACTTGTTGTCAGTCTGATTGTGATTGTTTTCACATTAAAGACATTAGAATACGCTTACTTCTAGAAAGACTAGCAATCCTCTAGAGACAAATCTAGGTTCAGCTACTAGATAAATAGTCATCTGTCTTGACATCTATATTTACATAGAATTAATATATTATCAAGTACTACTTACAAAATCACACGTAATTGGACTAAATGTCACAGAAATGTTTAAGGAGGGCAATAAAATGCAGCACGAAAAAATGCCTTCAGCAAAAAGACAGCAGCTCATCATACAAAAACTAAAGCAATCGGATCAACCAATAAGTGGCAGTGATTTCGCCAAACTTACCAACGTATCCAGACAGGTGATTGTTCAGGATGTGTCGATATTAAAGGCGAAAAACGAACCGATTATCGCAACAAGCCAAGGGTATCTCTATCTTAACGAGCAAACAAATAATCAAAAACAACAAGTAATTGCCTGTAAGCATGATGCTAGCCAAACACAAGAAGAGCTATACTTGATTGTTGACCATGGGGTAACGATCAAAGACGTTATTGTAGAACATCCTGTATATGGTGACATAACCGCTTCGATTCGGGTCAGCAACCGAAAGGAAGCTGACGAGTTTATCAAAAAGATCCAGTCCACGGATGCTTCATACTTATCTGCACTAACCAATGGAATTCACCTGCATACTCTTGAATCCGATTCAATCGTTAAAATTGAAGCTGCTTGTAAGGACTTAAAAAACTCCGGCATTCTAATTTAATTTGTTTCGGTCGAATCATGTTTGAAATGGAGCTACAACGGTTACAGGACTATATAGAAATACATCCTAGTTTGTCAGCGAGGTGATAACATGTCCAATCAAGACAAAGAAAAACAAAGCGATGACTCGCTAGAGCAAAAGCAAAAAAACAATGATCCAAACCAGGATATCGAGCCACAACGTGAAACAGATTCAAAACCTCAGGAAAGTAATAGAGAGTAAGGCTGGTAACCGCCTTACTCTCTTATTTCATTTAGTTTTACTCAATTGATCCACCGCGAGAATTGCCGTAGCAACATCATCTGGAGTAACATCCTGGGAAAGATTTCCCATTGTTTCTCCCTCCTGTGTAGCTGCTTCTCCAACTCTTCGCAAATCTTCGTAGGATACTTCTTCTAAATGCATTTCCTTTAATGTTGTAGGTAATCCAAGCGCTCGATAAAATTCAATATATTTAAGTATTTCATCTTGTGAATGCAATTCTAACACGAGCTGCGTTAATGTTCCATACGCTACCTTCTCACCATGTGTCAAATGGTGAATATCACCCTCGAGTACGGTAAAACCATTATGAATTGCGTGTGCAGCTGCTAGTCCACCACTTTCAAAACCAAGACCGGATAGCAATGTGTTCGCTTCAACAACGGCTTCCACATGCTTCGTGACCAGGCCCTTTTGCACTGCTTTATAAGCTGCTTGTCCATAAGCGAATAATGTTTTTTCACAGGCTTCAGCAATTGCTCGTGCGGCAATACTAGTCTTGCCGCCTGCCATTGCATCTCCATTGCTTTTAATTGTTGCTCTTGCCTCTACCCATGTTGCCATTGCATCCGCAATTCCAGAAGCAAATAGTCGTGGTGGAGCACCTGCAACCACTTTCGTATCTACGAGTACCAACTCCGGATTTTTATCATAAAATTTATAGGACTCGAACACACCTTCATCACTATAAATAACAGATAAAGCACTGGTTGGTGCATCAGTTGATGCTGTTGTAGGAACAATCACAACACTCACTGCCAGAACATCAGCAACTGCTTTCGCTGTATCAAGTGTTTTTCCTCCGCCAACTCCGATGACGCTATCAACTGCTTCGTTCTTCCCATCTTTTACAATTCTTTCTACTTCATTTAATGAAGCTTCTCCATTAAATTCTACGTAATGAAAATCTAAATCATCTGCTTTCAAGCTCTCCTCTATTGTGGAGCCTGTTATTTTCCAAACGGTTTCATCTGAAAGGATTAAAGGCTTTTTGCCAATTGACTTAACATGCTGTCCAATATCTTTTAATGCATTCTTCCCTTGAATATACTTACTAGGTGAGGTAAAAATAATATTCGCCATGTTTTCGCTCCTTTTTATGTAGTTTCATCTCTATTATGCCATACCCATTAAAATTTATTTTAGGTACGCCATGAACCATATATTCCCTTTATTCCTCTTTTTAAAACGCACCTATTCCTTATAGGTGTTAGCCAAAATTATACTAAACCATTTACATAGGGATAGTCGTACAAGCAAAATTGCTTCTTGGTAATAGAATACATTAGAAAACGTGGCATTCGTTGAAGGGATTTTAATAAGTTCCTGCTTTTAAGAATTCTCATACTTTGGATCGCGAGCTTCCTTTAGTAAATGCCTTCGTTTCACAAATCCGGATGGAGCTTATTGATAACTATAAATGGAGGGTAATTTTGATGTATAATGACTATTTTTATATTGCAGAATTAACAGGCTCACAAGAGTCACCACCAGTTCGGACATATGCTGATGGTACAACACTCTTTCATGTGAGTAGAAATGGGAATGAAATCCGCTATCGACTTGCTGCCAATAATATTAACAATATGACGCAAGCACATATTCATGTCGGACGCAGAAATATTAATGGACCTGTCGTCGCTTTTTTATCCAGTGAAGCTGCCAGTCTTGAAGAACAAGAAACTATTTTAGAGGGGTTCCTAACATCCGCTGATCTTACTGGACCACTCAAAGATAAATCAATCTCAGACTTAGTTGATCTAATGAATGCTGGAAAAGCATACGTCAACATCCATTCAAAATCATACCCGAATGGAGAAATCCGAGGAAAGATCACGCAACACTAAAAAATGCAAGATCATCCCATATGATACTACCTTAGGCTGATTTTTTATCAGCTTTTTTATTTTCTTGAAATTTATTAATCTTATCTAAGTCTAAATAGAAATTCTATTTTACCATAAGGATAAACGGCCAATATACCAATTAAAAAAAATCCATTTTGACTTTGACTAAGCTGTTGCAAAATGGATTTTTTACATAGTATACAAACAATGGTTCATTCTTGGACTTTCAAACAGTTAATTATAGCAAACCTTCTTGTTCATACAAATAAGCATATGGAATATCTAAAAATACATACAACGTTTCTGAAATCGGGAACGAATAGGTTCTAATGCGTTCATCTCTTTCAATATCTGTGTATAAGTCAGATAAGAGCCCTTTTTTCTCGACATTCATACGCATCACATTTTCGAAAAAGTACGGGCGCCAGCTCCAGTTTTTATTCCTACCTTCATAATGCAGTTCCCACTCTCCTATAGCATTTTTCTCTGCATTTGATGACAGTTGAATCCCTTCCTCATTACAAATATAGATACGAAAAGCAAAGTTCGTGCATGCCTCACCAATTTTCAGGATAATATCATCATAAGCATCATCTGATTTTACAGATGGCAGCATCATTTTAAATTGCTCATTAATCCAACTGGTTAATTCAAGCTGGGCTTTCATTTTTTTACGTTCAAATAATACAAACCGTTGAAAGTCTGTTTTAATCTTTTCTTGAGAACAATCTGCTTCGACAAAATTAGATTGTGGCTGTTTTAGATAACTTCCCTGGTAATAATGCCCACCATGACGCCATGCGTAGTTTAATTGACTATATGTAGTGATTCCCTTAAACAGGAGTGCTGCTCCAATTTTACGAGAAAGCATCGATAACGAATGATGGACATCGCCATATAGCTGCGGTAATAGGTCATCATCTAAAAATCCAGCATCTACTTTTACAATGTTTGGTTCTAATTGAACTAAACGTTCTAAACTAGCATTTCGTTGTTCAACATCAATGGCAATCCGAATACCAAGCGTCTTCATATATTTGATGAGCTTTCTTAAATCATTGCTTTGCTCCGTGATTGAAGCCTCCTTTATTTCTATGATAATTTTATGCAAATCCAGTCCTTTTTGGGCACTAGATTGTAAAAGAGTTAGCAATGATTCTCCATCATCTTTCATTAATAGTCTAGCATTATAATAAAATGTCAGATTCATTGACTGATCACTTTCCATAAACGTATGCAATGCCTTTTGTTGAACATCATTATTCAGTTCAAAGTGGAAATCTCCAGGGATTGAACCGTCATCAAAAAACCAGTCCAACTGCTTTAGATTGCCGTTTTCTTCTTTAAATAATGGAAGTACTTCATAACCAACAATCAATTGCGTATCCGCACTGATAACCGGTTGGTAATATGGTATTACCTGCTTCAGATTTAACATAACCTCTAAAGGATCCAACCCAATCACCTCCGTTAGACACATGCTGCTTCCCTATTACCTGTCAGCTTTCATTACGACATTTTTAGGGGATACTAAGAGTATACTCCAAAATTGATATTTTCTTAACTAACAACTTCAATTTACTTTTTTAAGAAGGAATGAAATAATAGATATATTAATCCAATCTGTTTTATAAGATTTAGAAACCAATTCTTTTATGTACAGGAGGATCACAAATGAAGCTTACAACATTAAATACTATGTCAGAACGAATAGAACTGTTAAAAAAAACAGTTGAACCTTTCAAAGTTCGCGCCCAGGTGCATGATGAAAACGGGACATTTCCTCATGAAAATTTTGAAGACTTAAAAGCAGTTGATTATCCTGCTTTAACAGTTCCAAAGCAATTTGGCGGAATGGAAATATCGCTAACTGAAATGCTGCAGCATCAAGAAGTCATTGCCCAGGCTGACGGCTCAACAGCACTTTCAATCGGCTGGCATATGGGCATTGTCAAGCATCTCGGTGAAAATGAACGTTGGCCTGAAGGGCGCTACGCAACTGTTGCTAGAGATGTCGTTAAACATGGCGCATTATTAAATAACGCCGCTTCTGAGCCGGCAACCGGAAGCCCAACGCGCGGTGGCAAACCGGAAACCTTCGCAACGAAAACAACAGGTGGCTGGATTGTAAATGGAAGAAAAACCTTCACGACACTCTCACCCATTCTTGATTATTTTATAGTCAGTGCTTCCATTGATAGTGAAGATCAAGTTGGGAATTTCTTGATAAAACGTGATAAACAAGGTGTGCGTGTTGATGAAACATGGGACTCAATCGCAATGCGCGGAAGTGGAAGCCATGACTTAGTCTTAGAAAACGTTCATGTAGATGCTGATGACCTTGTGGAACGAATCAAACCAGGTCGAAAAAAGCCCGCTGGATGGCTATTACATATTCCTGCATGCTATCTTGGAATAGCACGGGCCGCACAAGCTTATGCAGTTCAGTTTGCAACAACTTACTCGCCTAATAGTATTACAGGAACAATCGCTGATTTACCAAATATTAAGCAAAAATTAGGCGAAATGGAGCTTGCAGTATTAGAATCGGAGCATTTCCTTTATTCTGTTGCAAGAAAATGGGATGAAAATGGAGATACAATCCGACAAACGATGGGACCTGAGCTTGGTGCAGTTAAATTATCTGTCGTAAATAAGGCGATTCATATTGTTGATTTGGCAATGCGAGTTGTCGGTGCGCGCAGCTTATCGAAACAAAATCCATTACAGCGTTATTACCGTGACGTGCGTGCAGGACTCCATAACCCACCGATGGATGATATGACGATTATGCAGTTGAGTGGGAGATAAGGTTTTACTCACTTCAACATAAAAGTGCACATAATCAGCGCATTATGTGCACTTTCATCTTCCCCTACGAAAACTTAAAAGTTTAGCAACTAAATGTTGACAAACCTCATTATGTTGATTTATCGTTTCACATTCCACAAATAAAAGAGCTTGGTTCGGTTTCGTTTTAGAAGGTTTGATTTCTTTAATGGTGCTTTTCACATGTAGAACATCAGTTGAGCGAGTAGGACGTGGCCATTTTATTTCTCCGCCGGCGCCAATAACCCCATGCGCAAAAGGGAGACTTTCTGTCAATAACCTCATCGTAATCGAAGCAGTATGCCAACCACTAGCAGCTAAACCCTTAAAAAAAGTATCTTCTGCCAGGTTTTCATCACAATGGAAAACTTGCGGATCAAACTCGTGCGCAAATGCTTTTATTTTATCTGTACTTAATTCATACGTTTCACTGATAAACACATCACCTACTTTTAAATCCTCCAGAAAAAGTGTTTGTTTAGCCAAACTAATCCCCTCCTTATAAGCGTGTATTTTTGATTACGAATAGTTTTCATATTAATTTTTCCAGCATAACCCTATGAATTGAATTGTTTATCTACACCTCTAATAGGCTCGATATAGCTTCACCCTTTTGCCATTATCAACCCCTTTTAAATGTCTTCTTTGCTATGTTCGGAATAAAATACTATGGAATGCGCTTCCAAATAAGCTTTTGGTTTGGATTTAAACCGTTGCGAATTCTAAGAATATCTCCTTCAATTGAAGCAATACGCGGCTGCTGTTGTCCGAGCCAAGTCGGATTCATACTTACTTCCATATGATGGGTTAACGTATTTGTTTCTTCGATCACCTCATATTTCCCTGCATAGGACATGTACCCTAACGCAGCCTTAGCCATTTCATCCTTTGTTCCTTTATGTGAATCACCTGATACATATGCCGGGCGTTTTTGTCGCATCAGCTGAGCCGACATGTAACCTTCTGGATGATACATAAGAAATCCTGTCGCATCTTTTCCCAGTGGGTATATGATATTCCTCTCCTTATCTTTGGACTGATAGGAAATAAGTGACCATACTCCTATTATTTGTTCTTGTAATGTCATAAACATTCTCCTTCTAATAATTTAATATATTTATATACATATATTAATAAAAAATTAAAGTTCGATTACCATTGAAATTAATGTATATACATATATAATGGTATTAATAATTGCATTATCTGTCAAGAATTAATTTTCAGTTAATTATTGATACCTATTTTTAATTTACAGATTGAAAGGAGATCTACTTTATGAAAAATCTAGACAATGAGTTGGATTTTATTATTCAGACCTGCGCTTGTGCCAATATTAGAAAGGCAGCGCGAATCGTTACACAAGTTTATGAAAAGCAAATGGCATCGACTGGTTTAAAAGTCACGCAATACTATATGCTAGTAAACATCGCTCGCCATCGAGAAATTTCCATTAGCAAGCTGGGAGACATCATGTTGCTTGACCAATCTACCATTACTCGTAATGTGAACATATTAAAGAAAGATGGATATGTAAACATTACAAGAGATAAAAATGATTCAAGAACTAAATTCGTTTCGATAACCGAAATGGGACTTAGCAAAATAGAAGAAGCAACTCCCATTTGGTTAGAATTGCAAGAAAAGGTGGAACATGAATTAGGTAAGAAAACGTATAACGATTTGTTAGAGAAACTCCAAAGGTTACAGCAATCCATGGAATGAATGCTAATACGTCCCCTCCTCATCTATGATATGGAATTATTTTTGTGAAATCATCTAGAAATAAAGCAGGGACTCGCCTCCTGGACTTCATCCCTGCTCCGCATCAATTAAGGATTTCACTTCTCCGGCATCCGCTTAACAATCAATAAAAAGAGCATAAACAATCCCAGATAGCCAAATAACGGATAGAGAACGGTCAGTAATTTCCCATAACCCGCTTGGCTAATAACAAAAATAACAAACAGAATAAGTAAGACCGCATGCTGATAACGCAGACCAAATGCTGCCTTTAATTGCCGCGTGATTCCGAAGACATTCCCAACAACGGTATTAAATATCTCCCCAAAAATAACGAGCAGAAAAAAGACATGAAGCACAGTCCCAAATAACTTAACGATTTCCGCCATCGGAATATCATATGAGAATGTCGCTGGAAAAGCAGACAATGAAAAATGACTCATGATTAATATGAGAAATAGACCGAATCCACCTAAAAATCCGCCCCATTTTAAAATACGCTCATCTCGAATCTCATTCCCTAAAGGTACAAGCACGACAAGTGCTGTCATTAAATTAAACGAAGAATAAGTTAGTGGTGAAATAATCCACTCCCAGCTTTCTGAATGGAGGATTGCCATCACTTGTCCAACCAGACCATCTGTTTTCCCACTAAAAATAGAGATAAATACAAACAGACTAAATAAAATCATTAGTGGAACAATATAGGAATTAATTGCAAAAATACCCCTCATTCCTTTTAACACGACAATATAACAAAGAATAATCGTTATTATAATTCCGAATTGGAAAGAAAGACCGAGCTGTTCGTGGAAAACCGCTCCAGCTCCCGAAAGCATAACCGAGGTGACGCAAATGACAACAATAAACATAAATATATTAACGAACTTGCCGCCTTTTGAACCAAATAAATATACATTTAAATCCTGATACGAGTAAGCCCCAATGCGAGCAGATATAATCATAATTTTCGTGCCGACAAAGATAAATAAAAAGCCCGTGATAACAATCCCGATTGCTCCAAATGTACCGTGCACACTAAAAAATGTAACAATTTCCTTCCCCGTTGCAAACCCCGCTCCAACAATCGTGCCAATATACGTTGCAGCAACTAAAAGAATCGAAAAAATCTGCTTTGCCAACGCCTCACCCCCGTTTTATATATATGATGGGAACCTCAATAAAAGACGAGCATCTCGCATTGGGTCGTCTATTATCACGAAGCAGATAATGTATTATTGGCTGGGGATCTTTTTACATCAAAGCGTGGAATGATTCAACAACCAATGGCTCTTTTTACAGGTGATATGCATGAAGCCGTAAAAAGCAGCACAATTCTAGAGCAATTACAGCCAGAACGGTTAGAAGTATGTTATGGTGATTCCGTTTTATATCCTGCCGTTCAACTGAAAACTTACGTGAGCAAAATGGAAAGAAAGCTAAGGTTAAATAGTTGATCGTTGCCTCCTTAAAAATTTCATATATGAGGAGTTGCGTCAATGACCATCATGCCATATATTTTATAAGGTATTCTATTTTTATTGGAATTATTTGCGCTTGTTGCCTTTTCCATTTTGGGCTTCCAACTTATGAAGCCCCTATTTTTTAATTTTATTTGGTATCGGAATTCCCTCCGTCATCGCAACGTTCTGGGGATTGAACCTTTCCCCAAAAGCAGCAATTAAACTTCCTTTTTCAATAAAGCTTATACTTCAGTTTACTATATTCGTCTTAGCTGCACTTTCCCTGCACACCATCGGAAAAAGCGGCATTGGAATTGTATTTATCTTGACTATTGTGATTAATAAGATGCTGTGATTTTTATTAAGTGACTAAACTGCTGGGGTTTTCTGCTGTTGAGGTGTTCATTCTTCCGATGAGTGACCAATATTCTGAGATTTACTGCTTTTCGGGCTTTCATCACATCTATGAGTGACCAATAAACTTAGATTTACTGCTTTTTGGGCTTTCATCACACCTATGAGTGACCAATAAACTTAGATTTACTGCTTTTTAGGCTTTCATCACATCTATGAGTGACCAATAAACTTAGATTTACTGCTTTTTGGGCTTTCATCACATCTATGAGTGACCAATAAACTTAGATTTACTGCTTTTTGGGCTTTCATCACATCTATGAGTGACCGATATTCTGAGATTTACTGCTTTTTGGGCTTTCATCTCATCTATGAGTGACCAATAAACTTAGATTTACTGCTTTTTGGGCTTTCATCACACCTATGAGTGACCAATAAACTTAGATTTACTGCTTTTTGGGCTTTCATCACATCTATAAGTGACCAATAAACTTAAATTTGCTGGTTTTCGGGCTTTCAATTGCACTTACTTTTCAAACTCATTGAATTAGATCCTAATGGCATAGCAATCGCTTCATCATGCAAAAACCCCCTAGCTACATTTTAACGTAGTAGCAAGGGGGTTATATTTCATATTAAGCAATCGTATCTCCAGCTTTTACATTTGCTTTTTCCGGAACTGCTATCGCTTGTCCATCAGGAACACTTGTAAATACAATCGGTGTTACAATGGATTTTGCCTTTCTGCCAATAACGTCAAGGTCTGCTTTTAATATAGCTTGTCCAGCTTCGACAATATCTCCTTCACCAACGAGCGTTTCAAACCCTTCACCTTGTAGATTGACCGTATCAAGACCTACATGAATCAGAATTTCTTTTCCACCATCGGATAGAATGCCGATTGCATGCTTCGTAGGAAATACAGTCATGATTTTACCGTTTACTGGTGAAACAACAGTACCTTCTTCTGGAACAATCGCAAAACCATCACCCATCATTTTTCCAGAAAAGACTTCATCCGGTACTTCTGTGATGGAAATGATTTCGCCTTTCATTGGTGAGACAATTGTTTCATCGAAGTCAGTTTTTACAGCTGCCTCACTAGCTTTATTTTCTTCGACTTTTACAGGACGTGGTGTTTTTCCTGATATTATATCCTGCATTTGACTTTTAATGATATCAGATCGCGGTCCAAATATTGCTTGAATATTATCACCTACTTCAAGTACACCAGCAGCTCCCAACTTTTTCAATTTACCTTTATCAACATTCGCTACACTGCCTACAGAGACACGCAAACGCGTAATACATGCATCTAAATGCGTAATGTTTTCTTGTCCGCCCATCGCTTCCAATACATTATAAGCAAGTTCACCAGCATCTGCTGCTTCACTTTCGTCCTGCTCCTCAACCTTTTCACGACCTGGAGTCATTAGATTGAATTTTTTAATGAAGAAACGGAATAAGACGTAATAAATAACCGCAAACACAAGACCAGCTAATATCGCGAGCCACCATGGCTCTTGTCCAGGTAAAATACCAAATAACGCAAAGTCAATGGCTCCACCTGAGAACGTATAACCGATATTAACACCTAAAAATGTCATGAGTACAAATGATAACCCATCTAAGAATGCATGCAGTACGAATAACAGTGGTGATACAAACATGAACGAGAACTCAAGTGGTTCGGTAATACCGGTTAAGAACGATGTTAATGCACCAGATGCAAGAAGACCTGCCACTAACTTTTTCCTTTCTGGACGTGCAGCGTGGTACATTGCAAGCGCTGCTGCCGGCAGACCGAACATCATAATTGGGAATTCACCAGCCATGAAATTACCAGCAGTAATTTCCACACCATCTCTTAACTGCGCAAAGAAAATCGTCATATCACCACGGACAATTTCTCCTGCAGCTGTTGTATATGCACCAAACTCATACCAGAATGGTGCATGGAAAATATGATGCAATCCAAATGGAATTAATAAACGTTTAATAAAACCAAAGAAAAATACCGCTAAATACGTACCTTCTTCAATTAACCAGTAAGATGCGCTGTTCATTGCCTCTTGTACAGGCGGCCAGATGAATAATAGTACTAAGCCTGCAACAAAGGATACTGCCGCTGTCATTATTGGCACAAACCGCTTCCCTGCAAAGAAGCCAAGGAATGATGGCATTTCAATATCATGATAGCGATTATAACAAAACGCCGCGATTAACCCGACGACAATACCACCAAAAACTCCTGTTTGCAGCGTAGGTATTCCTAGCACCGCCGCAAATCCTGGGTCACTTTCAATCATTTCTGGCGTAACTGCCAACCACGATCCCATTACTTGATTTAAGACAAGGTAACCAACAATTGCTGCCAAAGCAGCTGCTCCATCACCAGCAAGTCCGATTGCAACACCAACTGCAAAGATAAGTGCGAGATTCGCGAAAATAATATTTCCGGCATCTTCCATAACTAAAGCGACTAATTGAATCCAATCCGCGCTTAGAAACGGAAGGTAATTTAGCATGGTATCCTGCTGCATTGCATTACCTATCCCAAGCAAAAGACCTGCGGCTGGTAGCAATGCTACCGGCAGCATTAACGCTTTTCCGACTTTCTGCAACACACCAAAAGCCTTTTTAAACATTGTTATCCTCCTCCAATTTTTACTATCCAACAAACACTTTTGAAGAACAAAAAAGACATGAGTAGAGATCACGATAAACGAATGGCAAGGAGCTTGTAACCCTTGTCATTTATTCATGTGATTATCTCAACTCATGCCTGATCGAATCAGTAACACGTAAGATAGCATTAATCTATTTTATTGTTTAGCCGCTGGAGATGCATCGTTAAGTAAACAACTTCTCCATCGTAAACAGAAGTATTTAGTGTTTGTTGCATAATTTTAATTAGCTTCCATGCAAGATTATAGCATACTGGATATTCCGTTTTCAAGAGGTTTGCTATTTTTTCTGGTTCCTCAATAAACTCATTGTTAGTTATTCGTTCAATTGTATAACGCAAATGTCTTACAAGACGTAGGTAATGAATGCTTTCTCTATCAATCTGTATTTCTAATTGGTCTTCAATCACATTAATCAGTTTCGTCACAAGCTGAGAATATTTATTTAAATCAGCAATTGCTTTATCTGTAATTGCACTATGAATATGCAATGCAATAAAACCAATTTCCCCTTCTGGCAGTTCGACCTGCAGCGATTGATTAATATAATCAACAACATCAGCGGCAATTTCATATTCTGCAGGATAAAGCGCTTTTGTTTCTTTTAAAAACGGATTTTTAATCGCCATTCCTTTTAATAAACGCGTAATTGCAAATGCGGTGTGGTCCGTGAGTGCAACATGCACCTTTTCATGTAAAGGTGTATTTGATCTTGCTTGAATGATATTAATTGATTCAATAATCGTTTTTAATACCGCTTCATCCACCTGAGGCAAAAGCTTAATATAATTTGCTTGTTCCCTTTCATTTCTTAATACAAATAGCTTTTCAATCGCATCCTCCGTAATTGTATCATTCTTTTTCCGGTTAAATCCGATACCTTTCCCAATTAAAACTACTTCCTGCCCCTCGTCATCACTTGCAATCAACACATTGTTATTCAATGCCTTTTTTACTGTATATAAGACCAAGGTCTTTCTCTCCTCTTCCTAAGGGCTTCTATCTGTATTACTGAATCCTCGTTCCTCAATTGTTTAATATAGCACAATAGGAAAAGAGTTTCATCCATTATCCTATCGAAACAAGGAATAGCCGCACTATTCGTTATGCGACGAACAGCGCGATTCCCTTTATTCCTTCACATCATACAACTCTTTCGGAACAAGTTTGATAAAAGGAGATATCTTTTGTCGACAGAGTATTGTCAAAGCATGCATTGCCCTTGTACAGGCAGTATAAAATAATGATTTATCCGATTCCAATGAATAGTGATCTGCTGATGCATCAGGTATGATGACAGCATCAAATTCAATTCCCTTCGCCAAATAGATTGGCAAAACAAGCACACCTTTTTCAAATGTATAGGTTTCTTCATTTACCAAATGGATGGGTAGCTTATCTTGTAATAAATGATAAATCTGTTCACTTTCCTCTAATGTCTTACATATTAATGCAATTGTCTCGTTCCCCTTCTTCAATTGCTCCTCCACACACGTCAATACAGTTGTCATCCATTCATTTTCATTTTGCAGGTTGATCAGTTCTGGCTTACTTCCTTCACGATTAAACGGTTCAATTGGTTCATGGCCAGGTGCAAAATACGTTGTAAAATCAACAATTTGTTTTGTTGAACGATAGCTTTTTGTCAGTGTAATTCGTTCATGGCTTTCTACATGCTCCACTGGTATGAGCGGGTTTTCTTTCGCAACATGCGTATAAATAGCTTGATTAACGTCTCCTAATAGTGTCATTCTCGTATAAGGAAAAAGATGCTTAATATAGGCAAATTGAAAGGCAGAGTAATCCTGTGCTTCATCGATAATCAACTGCCGGACAGAACGATCGGCACTGTCCCCTAGCAATCTCCCTTTAAAATAGAGATATGGTGTAGCATTCTCCCACGTTAGAAACTTCTGAGATAAATCCGTTGCAATTTGGGCACGGATATCCTGCCAATTGTTTGGTAGCTCTTTTGTATTCCATTCAGTAAACAACTGTTGATAAGTGGCTAATATATTTACAAACGCGAACTGCTTCACACGTTTTTTCAGCGGTTGAAAAAAACGCTTCACCATATATCTTCTTAATATTTTCTCTTCATCTTGAACTGTACTCGATTGCATCTTTTCTTCTGCTCGCTGATATGCACGCATATAATCCTCTTTATCCAGCAATTCGATTTGCTCCATTACCCAGTCCTCAGCAATTTCCTGCTGCTGATATTTACTTAGTTCCTGCAGCAACCATTTCGATACCATTTCCATCTTATTTGGGATTGCTATCTCTTTATCCAAGGAATAAAAATATTCTCCGATTTGCCCCTGATCGATGAGTGTTCTTCCACGAAATTTAATAGGTTTAAATTGAATACCGCTACCATTCAGATCCGAAGTAAAAGCATCAATTAACTGCATAAAATCAATGGTCGATAAATAATCCATATTCTTCATTCGAATAGGATAATGTTCACTCTCTGTTTGCGTTAATACATATTCCATCTGCTCAAACGGTGATTCAATTGTAAGGTTGCCGCCAATTCCATTTTTTAAGTAATCCAAAAACGTCATTTGTCTAACATTCGTTTCGCCTAACTCAGGAAGCACATTGGAAATATAACTGCTAAATAACGGATTCGGTGAAAATAATACAATATTATCTGCATGTAACTCCTCGCGGTAGCGATACATTAAATATGCAATTCGCTGTAAAGCTGCAGACGTCTTTCCGCTTCCTGCTACCCCTTGAACGATTAAAAGCTTACTACGCTCATTTCGAATAATTTTATTTTGTTCTTTCTGTATTGTTGCTACAATGTTTTTCATAGACGTACTCGCATTATTCCCCAACGCTTGCTGAAGTAGCTCATCACCGATTGTAATGCCTGTATCAAACATCCCCTCAATGACACCTTGTTTTATAATGAATTGCCGTTTCAATGTCATTTCACCAGATATAGTGCTATCCAATGTTTGATAATGGGCTGGTCCTGGAGAGAAATCGTAGTATAGACTCGAAATCGGTGCACGCCAATCATACACAAGAAAGTCCTCTTCATCTTGATCCATCAACGAGGCTATTCCTATATAAAGCGACTCTTTCTCAGTTCCTGGCTCTTCAATAAAATCAAATCGCCCAAAATAAGGAGCGTTCCTGAGTCTTTGTAATGTTTGTATTTCTGCACTTATTTTCCCGTGGAATTGCTCTTTCTGGGATAATATTGCAGCTTGCTGCTTAATACTTTCCTGCGTTTCTATGATATCATCCATTTCTTCAAGATTAACCGTTACATCATCCCAAAATGTTTTACGCAGCTCAACAACGCTTTGTTTTAATCCTGCAGATCGTGCCTCAAGATTTTCTTCTTTATTGTTGATCACTTCTACTACCTTCTCAACCCGACGCTGTTCATATTGGCGATTTTCAGTATCGTGACTCATTGCATCCATCCCTCTCTCAATAAATTTCATTTTTTAGTTGACAACAGCAGAAATTGTTTGATATAATATAGTTGGATAGTTATGATATCACAAAATGATATTTAATAACTAAGTTAGTATAGCATATTTATTTACCTGTGACAATATATTATTTACTTATTTTATAACACGTTATCCGAGAAGCAGCGCGACACACGCGGCTTCTTTTTTTGCACTTATAATAGAGAACAATCATCTTTCCCCTCCATAATTATGAGCTTTAGAAGGACTATCAGCATTTTACAAGTAAACGGCAATTAATCAAACTCAAGCTGCATCGATCGCTAAAAATCAAACAGTGACAGGCACCTCTTTCATATAGTATGATAAAAGAATCTTTAAGAACAGAAGGGATTATTGGAATGGC
Organism: Oceanobacillus sp. FSL W7-1304; assembly: GCF_037969805.1. Taxonomy (NCBI): domain Bacteria; kingdom Bacillati; phylum Bacillota; class Bacilli; order Caryophanales; family Bacillaceae; genus Oceanobacillus; species Oceanobacillus sp. FSL W7-1304. The sequence continues at coordinate 1,055,993 of NZ_CP150211.1, forward strand.
AATACATGAAGAAGTAAAAAAACGAAAAACATTTGCGATTATTTCGCATCCCGATGCAGGAAAAACAACAATGACAGAAAAGCTGCTATTATATGGGAATCTGATTCGTTCAGCTGGTACCGTAAAAGGGAAAAAATCAGGGAAATTTGCAACATCAGACTGGATGGAGATCGAGAAACAACGTGGGATTTCCGTTACCTCCAGTGTAATGAACTTTTTCTATGAAGGCTATCACGTGAATATTCTCGATACTCCTGGACATGAGGATTTTAGTGAAGATACGTACCGCACATTAACAGCTGTCGATAGTGTTGTGATGATTATTGATTCCACTAAAGGAATCGAGCCCCAAACAATCAAGCTGTTTAAAGTATGCCGTATGCGCGGTATTCCTATATTTACGTTTATAAATAAATTAGACCGTGAAGGTAAAGAACCACTTGAGTTATTAGAGGAAATTGAGCAGGTGCTTGAAATTGAAACATATCCAATGAATTGGCCAGTTGGAATGGGCAAACAATTCCTTGGCATATTCGATCGTTATGGTAAGCAATTTGTGAAGCACCATACCAATGAAGAAGAAACCTATATTCCATATGCTGAATTAGATAATGTCGAGCATAAGGAGCTGACAAGGAACCCGACGTACGAAGCAGCCAAGGATGAGCTGGAATTAGTCGCTGAAGCAGGCGATCAATTTTCACTTGATGCAATCATGAAAGGTGAGCAAACACCTGTCTTTTTCGGTAGCGCCCTTGCTCCATTTGGTGTCGAGCTCTTTTTCAATACATTTATCTCGATGGCACCAACACCAACACCTAGAAAGACAACAGAGGGAATTGTCCAACCAGACCATGAAGATTTTTCTGGATTTATTTTCAAAATCCAAGCCAACATGAATCCTGCTCACCGTGATCGAATTGCATTTTTAAGAGTTTGCTCCGGGAAGTTCGAACGTGGGATGAGCGTCAAATTATCACGAACAGGGAAAATATTCAAACTTTCCCAATCTCAACAAATGGTTGCTTCAACTAGAGAAACTGTTGAGGAAGCATATGCGGGCGATATTATTGGCATTTACGATCCAAATGCTTATCAAATCGGTGATACATTAATAGCTGGCAAGGAAACAATCGAGTACGACGAACTGCCAGTATTCCCTCCAGAATTATTTAAAAAAGTGGCTGCAAAAAACGTTATGAAATCAAAGCAATTTAGAAAAGGAATCGAACAGCTCGTTCAAGAAGGAGCTATTCAATTATTCCGCGACCGGCTTACCGATTCCTTTATTTTAGGAGCTGTAGGCGAGCTACAATATGACGTATTTAAATATCGAATGCAAAATGAATATAATGCAGAGGTTTTATTTGAATCGATTGGGGAGCGAATTCCCCGCTGGTTAAAAGAAGATCAGGTTGATGAATCTTTATTTGATAGCGGGAATTTACTTGTTAAAGACCGTCACGGCAATCCACTCGTTTTATTCCGAAACGAATTCTCATTAAATTGGTTTCAAGATAAGAACCCCAAAATCGAATTAATTGACCTATTAAGCTGATTTAGTTAGTAAGTGTGTGTCCATCAAATGGATGCACACTTTTTCTTTACATTGTCTATCCTTATATTGCCATGTATGAAGCAACCCTAGATAATCATAATAAGAAAAACAAAAATCAAGGGGTGAGTATAGAAATGGGTGAAAGCAGACAGTTTCGAGCTGGACAAAAAGCACCGAATAACGGGGTTTATATCGAAATTGGTGAAACTGGCGGGAATGTCAATGACCCTCAGAAGGTCGAATTAAATGCAGGAGACACATTTCCCGAAAACACGAATCATAATCGATTATGGACAAATAAACGTCACCTTACAAGACCAGGTAAACCAGGGGTCCAATAAGTTCCATATCATTCCTCAATTCTCAGAAAATTAAAGCTCTGCAGTTCATCGTCTCCTGCAGAGCTTTAATATGTCTATTTATTCATTTGATAACTTAAGCGTATTGAACAATTTAAACAGTAAGCTGATCACAATTGCTACAACTGTCGCTAGACCCATACCTGTTAACGCTACTGTTCCGATTGTAATTGACGCACCACTAATTCCGATTGCTAGGACAACACAAGTCAGAATCAAATTTTGCGAGTTATTATAATCAACCTGCTGTTCTACTAACATCCGAAGTCCGCTAACCGCGATGATTCCGAAAAGAAGCAAGGAAATCCCACCCATTACTGGTGTCGGAATCGAGGAAATAAGTGCAGCGAGCTTTCCACAGAAGGATAGAATTACCGCAATGATTGCTGCCCCTCCAATTATCCAAGTCGAATAGACACGAGTAATCGCGAGTACCCCTATATTTTCACCATACGTTGTATTCGGAGTGGAACCAAAGAAACTGGAGAGCATTGTAGAAATACCATTACCGAATAAAGAGCGGTCCAAGCCAGGATCCTTTGTTAAATCTTTATCAACAATATTTCCAGTCACAACTAGATGACCTATGTGCTCGGGTATAAGTACAAGCGCTGCTGGCAGAATAATTAAGATATCAGACCAATTAAACTCAATTTGGTAGTACGTAGGCATCTGAATCCATGCAGCTTCCTTTACAGCTGTATAGTCAACAATACCGAATAGTGTTGCGATAATATAACCAGTTATAATTCCAAGTAAAATCGGAATTATTTTCAAGAAACCACGCATTGTTACCCAATAAATTATGGTCGCTCCTAGTGTCAGCAATGAAACCGTTACGTTAACCGCCGTATCTGTTGCACCTTCTGACGGTAATAGACCAGCCATATCCGCTGCTACTGGAACCAGCTCTAATCCAATTACCGCAACGATAGCCCCCATTGCTGCCGGGGGAAAAATAACATCAATCCAGGAAGTACCCGCATATTTCACGATAATACCGACTAGAACCAGCACGAACCCTACAACAAAGAATCCGCCTAGTGCCGCTCCATAGCCTCCCCCAACAGTTAATACTGCTGTTACTGGGGAAATAAAGGCAAAGCTAGAGCCTAAATAAGCCGGGATTTTTCCTTTTGTAATCAAAATGTATAGTAATGTCCCAACTCCATTCATGAGCAAGATTGTTGCTGGATCGACTCCAAATAAAATTGGTACTAATACAGTTGAACCGAACATTGCGAATAAGTGCTGAAAACTAAGTGGCAAACTTTGTAATAAAGGTAACCGTTCATCAACTTGTATCTCCCGCTGTTTCATTTCTTTCTCTCCTCTGTTTACCTTTTAAAATTCCAGTGTTTTCACATAAAAAAACACCTTTCCAAAAAGAACTGGTAAGGTGTTTGCTTTAGCAGCACATGATAGCAGGCCTAGCCCGCCACTAGTTGTGCATCCATATCCGTCTCATCCTTACCAGCCTCACAGGACTGATTTAAAGGTAATTCATTTTATTGTTATACCTATTATTGCAAGAAAAGGCCTAATATGTCAAGCTATTTTTTAGTCCTTTGCCACTAACTCAAAAACCTCCCTTTTATCGTCCCATTCAACCGTAACCTCTATAGTTTGGTTTTCTCGAACAGTTATACCATTCCTTCCACCTGAGTTTGTAATCTCGCACCGACGAGAACAGTGATAACCATCTTCCAATTCGACGCAAACAATTCGCCTTAATTTCCTTACTATTATTACAACAAAAAAATCATCACACCATATCATGCGATGACCTTTTTCGTATATTAAAAGCTTGCTTTACTGCGATAGATAACTTGTCCCTTCGAAGAGAACTTTTCCTCATATTCTGTCATGATATTCAATGGATCATTTATTGCATGAAGATCTAAGTTCACTTCTTCCAGCTTCATTCCAAAAGCATTGAAGCTGACTAGGGAATATTCAAATAAACCACGATTATCTGTTTTAAAAATAACCTTGCCAGTTGAATCAAGAATCTCTTTATACTGCTCTAAAAATGTATGATATGTTAACCTTCTCTTCTCATGGCGATTTTTCGGCCATGGATCAGAGAAATTTAAATAAATCGTTGCAATTTCATTTTCAGCAAAAATCTCTCTTAAATCAGCAGCATCTACATTTAATAGCAATAAATTATCCACTTCTGCATCTAACGCTTTCTGACCCGCTGTTACAATAATACTCTTCACTACTTCAATCCCAATAAAATTAATATCTGGATGCTGCTTAGCCATCCCTACAATGTACTGGCCTTTACCAGTTCCCACTTCAATGTGAATCGGATGATCGTTATTAAAAAGTTGTTGCCATTTCCCCTTATGCTCCATTGCATTTGGAACAATAAGCTGGCTATTTTCCTGCAAAAAATCATCCGCCCACGGTTTATGTCGTTGACGCATTGTCTAAACCCTCGCTTTATTACTTTTTGTATAGAAATATGAAAAGCCACGCCCAGTCCGCACTTCGCTAATCAGGCGCTTCCGCTTTTGTGTATAGAAAAAATGAAACAGACTAAACTAACCTTGAGGTGATTACAATGACGCTTTCTGTTAACAATCAATTAACATTATTATACGATATTTTAGATGAACAGCAAGCTGACTGCTGCGCTAGTGTCAGTGAATACGAGCAGATTATTCGTTTAGTTGAATCAATGGTAAGAAACAATAGCATTTCAAATGAACAACTGCTAAGTCTCTTACCAGAAATTTATCATTATGGCAGACAAGGTGTGTCCGCACAAAACATGCCAGATTACATTACAGCACATAAAAAAAATATGGATGAATGGATTAAAGCCTTACAGCATACTACTTTAGAATAAATTGGCGAATATGCTCATTCAATTCCTTCAAATCGCGTAACCGTTCCGCCATTTTCTCTGGTTCTTCACGCTCGGCATGCCAGCATAAGAACCGAAGTGCATCCTGCACCAAATACCAGTACATGCGCTCAAATAGATTTTTATCTGGAGTAATCCCATATTTATACAACCAGTCATTCCAGTTCTCTTTTGGAATGTACCATTTAAGCAGCATACCAAAGTCTGTCACAGGGTCTGCAATCATCGCATTATCCCAATCCACTAGAAAAACATCACTGTCCTCGGTAAGAATAAGATTATTATGATTAATATCGCAATGGCAGACGACAAGGTTTTGATTCCGTGTTTTTGGGAGTAACTGTGCAAGATGCTTCATCGCCTCTTGAATTTCTTGATGCTTCATTAGACCCAAAGATGTTAATAGCTGCTTTACATAGCTAAAACTATCATCCGACGTGACAGGCTTTTTCCCCATCCGCATAAGCATATGCAACAGTTCAGACGAATGATGGATTTTATACAATATATCCGCTACTCGCTGATGCTGCATTTCATATGATTTTAGTGCTCTTCCTTCAAGCCATTCCTGCGCCGTAATAACATCGCCATTTTCCAATCGTTTTGTCCAAATAAGCTTGGGAACGATTCCTTCAGCAGATAATACAGCAAGAAATGGAGATGAATTACGTTTCAGAAAAAGTCTTCTATTATCCTTTTCTGCAACATATGCATCCCCAGTAAGTCCGCCCGCCGGTGTTATTTTCCATCCAACACCTAATACTTGTCCAAGCCACTCGATCATAATTCGTTCACATCTTTCAAAATTAGCATTCAATAATACATTTTATAGTGATTTCCATTAAAACACAAATAACTTTTTCTATAAATTTTATTTATTTTGCCCACGCTTCATTAATTCCAGTAATATGTACTGCTTCCTTTTGCTTCGATATCAAACTGGAAGAACATTTTCCCGTTTGTCCATCCGTTTGAAAAGGGATGCTCGTTTCCGCAGTTATTTTCAATGTCGTTGCTTCTAGTATCTCCACTTCTTTAAATCGTGTATGTATACCAAGGAAGACGGTTATAAACAATGCAAGCACCTTCCATTTCGAAATGGAATGGATAATTAATAATGGGAATACATTCGGTTGTATTACTGCAGTAGGTATAATCTTCATCCCGCCGCCATAATAAGGATGATTTGCAATTGTCACCATCCAGCAATCCTTTAGTATTCGTTTTTCATTATCGATTTCAAGCTCCATGGACATTGGTTTATAATACATTAAAACATATATCAATGCTATTACATAACTAAGCGTTCCAAGTCCAAGCGCGTTCAAAAACCTTCGATAACTTGATTGATTTGCAGCGTGTGCGATTGCAGCATCAAAACCAAAGCCGATACTGTTGACAAATTTATGCACTCCATACCCGTCTGCTGTATAATTTCCAATCCAATATGGGCGTACCATATTATGTTCAATAATTTTTCGTAATATTTCTTCTGGCTTTCCTTTAATTCCACAACCTCTAGCAAAATCATTCCCGGATCCAGCCGGTATAAAGGCTATTCGAATTTCGGTCGATATTAAACCATTCATAACCTCATGAATCGTCCCATCGCCACCAACGACGATAATGGTTTTCCCTTCTGGGTCTGCACTAATCTTTCTTGCAATAGCTTCTCCATGACCTTCATACTCAGTGAAGAAATACTGACTATCCATCTGCCTGTAAACAGCACTGTTCTGAATATCAGAAAATACTTTTAGAGCCCGACCAGAGCCTGCTTTTGGATTAATAATAAATATATACATATACTATTCCTCCAAATCAACAATCATTGTTGGACTCGTATCCACTTCCCATTCTGGACGTCTGAAGGAGGTTGAACTGCAATGCTTTAACAGAGCCTCTATAACCTTCAGCTGTGAGCTTTTTAAAGGAGATGTTAGCCTCCGCTTTTCTTGAAACCAATCTGGATATTTTGATTGGTCAACCAGCTTCGTTTGATATGGCTCTGTTGCAAAAACGATTGAATTTGTTCGCGATAGTACTGTCTTTTCTATCGGAAAATCAATGGAATAAGTTTGCAAGATACTGCGAATAAGTTTTTCAGTGCGCTTTAAAGCAATAATTGGACTTAAAATTTTCGTTTGCTTCTTCTCTTCTTTAACCAACCATGTTCGTTCATCCCCGGCCATAATAACCGCACTAGTTTGTTTTTCGACAAAATAGATAATCTCGATACCAATAGGACTAATCAAGATTATTTCCGTTTCAACTGGTGCGTTTTTTATCTCAAAAACAGGAAAATACATTACCAAATACGTATCTGGAAAACGTTGCAGCAAATAGCGTAATAGTGGATCTTGATAATATTCTCTATCTACTATTGATGTGTGTGTAATGGTGGAAGTGGCCCACTTCATTTGGAATTGAAACAGCTTATCTAAAAAATAGTGCTTCAGTTCCTCTTCCGATTCAGGTAAATCAGCGTATTGATTGCTTTCTTGTTTCGGCTTCGTTTCCTCCACCAGATCTTTACCTCGTTTAAATTTTGTTCTTAACTTCGAAAATACGGATCGCTCATTTCGATTCTGCTCAGCTGCTTCATCTGTTCCCGTGATCGACTCCCCGTTTTCTGGATTCTCCCAAATATAATATAGCTTATTCCAATTATCTTTTTTTAGTCTGATATATTGTGTTGGATAACGATAAGCATCCCATTCATAACGTGATAGATAATCCTGAAGCTTAATTAACTGCGCGATTGCTACCACCTCCTTTGATTTTACAAGATCGTCCCTGCTCGTTACTGCAAACAGTACCGTTTTACAACTTCATATTTTGGAGTTTGCTTGGGATGAATACGAATTAACACTATTTCTGCGACACTTATTGACCACGTTTCATTCCACGTATTCTTTAGATCTTTCAAGGTATCTTTGCCTAGATTATCCGTTCCGTCCCATTTTTTTGCCAATGTGATATGCGGGGTATACGCTCGTGTTTCTTTCGGAAAACCGACAGTCATTGTACACGATTCAACGTATCTTTGAAGCTGTGCCAATGCATTTGTCTTGTTAACCCCTGCCCACAGTACACGTGGTTTATTCGGATTACCAAATACCCCAACTCCACCGACCTCAATATCGAATGAAGATATACGTTCAATCTCCTCTAATGCTTTTGTTAAATGCCTTATTCTATTATCGTCCACTTCACCTAAAAATTGTAGTGTGATATGCAAGTCCTTCTGATGTGTCCATTGCTTATACACTAATTTCTTCTGTAGTTCATTTTGCCAGCTTGTGAAATATGCTTGTAGCCTCTTCGGCAGTTGAATTGCAATAAAATAATGAGCCATCCCTATTCCCTCATTTATTTTTTTAATGACTTACAATAAGCTAATTCGCTTTCTGTTAATGGACGATAAGCGCCAAGCTTTAAATCTGGGTCTAATTGAAGCTCCCCCATGCGCAGGCGCTTTAAATATATAACACGCTTCCCAACCGCTTCAAACATCCGCTTCACCTGGTGAAATTTGCCTTCTGTGATTGTCAGTTCAATTTCAGATATTGCATCACTTTGTAAAATAGTAAGTTCACCAGGCTTTGCTTCATAACCATCTTCAAGCACAACTCCCTCACGGAAAACAGCTATATCATCGACAGTTACTTTTCCATTTATTCGTGCAAAATAGGTTTTACCAATGTCTTTCTTTGGCGAAACAAGCTCATGAGCGAGTTCTCCGTCATTCGTAAGCAAAAGAAGACCCTCTGTATCTTTATCCAGCCTGCCAACAGGGAATGGCTTAAAATGTTGCACATCTTCTCCCAGGAGGTCAATAACCGTCTTCTCTCGCTTATCGGTTGTCGCCGAAATATAGCCAGGTGCTTTATTCATCATCAAATAAATATACTGCTCATAACGAATGATTTCCCCATTCACAGCAATCTCATCTTTATTCGGGTCTATCTTTTCACCGCTATCTTTTGAAACAATACCATTAACTGTAACTTGTTTCTTCTTCAGTAACGCTTTAACTTCTTTTCTGCTCCCAACGCCCATGTTGGATAGCAATTTATCGAGTCGCATCTTTATTCTCCTTTTAGAGGCACATTTAAACAGTTATTTTATCTTCCTAAAAATCTTCCCACTACAGGGATTCTGCCCCCAAATATATGTTCAAGCAGGGTTGATTTATAAGCTAATACAAAATAAACAATTGCACCGCTGCCGGCACCTATACCAAGCATCACAATCGTAGCCCAACGTGATGTCTCATAAGGAAGAAAAAGTCCCATAACAGCTTTTAATGTCCAAACAACGATACACATGATTAGGGTGAAAATTCCAATCAATATCGTTCGTTTAATGGTTTGTTTTAATTTAAAATTGAGGGCTTTTTTTAGACGCCAAAGATTTAACGTAACTGCAATTCCTGCCGCTAGCGCCGTACCAAAGATTGCCCCTTTTGCTCCAAATACGTGAATCAGCTGACTATTGAGTAATACTTTTGCTAATACACCCGCCATTAAGCTTAACACTGCGTAATTTTGCTGATCGATGCCTTGCAGAATTCCGGCTGTCACTGTAAATAGAGCAAATAACAAGGCAACCGGTGCATACCATGCGAGCAATGAACCTGTTACTCCAATATTCTCCATGCCATATAATGCACCATATGCTTCGTTGGAAAGAATCGCAATGCCAACGGAAGCAGGAATAACGACCACTAAAATTATTTGCAGCGCTTGGTTAATCTGCTTCGTATACATGACCTCGTTTTTCTGCGTAAAGGACTCGGTTAGACTTGGCAACATAGCTAAAGAAAGCCCTGTTGCCACTGTCATTGGAATAATGACAACCTTATGTCCGTAAGTCATTATTGCAGAAGCAGCTGAAACCCATATATCCTCACGACCGCTAGCTAGCATCGCAGGTTGAAATGTAAACTGATCAACGAGCTGATACAACGGAATTGCCAGCCCAACCAAAACAAATGGACCCGCATAACGAAACAGTTCTTTAAATAAATCTCTTGTTGGTATTGCATACGTATATTTTTGCTGTGCAATTTGCTTCTTGATAAAAGGCTTGCGTTTTTTCCAATAAATCGCTAAAACTAGACAAGACGCAACCGCACCAATAAATGCTGCAAATGTTGCGAAGCCTACAGCTGTCACAATTGTTCCACCTAAAAGATGAATAATAATATAAGCTCCGATTAAGATAAAGCCAATTCGAACAATTTGCTCGACAACCTGTGACACAGCTGTCGGGCCCATCGATTGATGCCCTTGAAAAAAACCACGTAAAATACTCATTGAAGGGATAATAATTAAAGCGATACTGACCATACGTGTAACAAACGCTACATCATCAGCCGTAATAGGTGTATCCTCACCTTTTATTTGGAATCCGGCAATCCAATCGGCACTAAAATACAACATTAAAAAGGCAAACAGCCCGGTACCAAGCATAAGTAAGCTCGCAAGCCTAAACATACGCATCCCGGTTTCATAATCACCAAGCGAATTATACTTAGATATAAATTTCGAAACTGCTGATGGTATTCCGACTGTTGATATACTGAGGAAAATACTATATGGCGTATATGCATAACCATATAATGCACCACCAACAGCTCCAACAAGTACATTAAAAGGTATAACATAAATCATTCCTAGAAATTTTGATAAAAACGACGCCCCTGTTAGAAGCATCGTACCTCTTATAATTTTCGACATTATTTCACCCGCATCTTTTTTACATTCCGAATTTCATTCTACTAATACAACTAACTTCTTTTAAAAAATACCAATCTTCATTTTACCACACTTAATCAGCAGTTTCTTCCTATAATGTTCGTCTGGAATCATCAATTTTTGGCAAATAGGACTGTAAATAACTTTTCTTTTTTCATACATTCGCTTAGATAAAGGTTTAGAGGATCAGAAGTTTTCTAAAGAGCTTTTCAAATTTATTCTGTCATCTATGGCGAAATGTAGTGTATAAGTGGTAATATACATAGGAAAGGAATGAATCAAATTGAAATATGATGTAATTGTAATTGGCGGAGGTCCATCTGGGCTTATGGCAGCCATATCAGCAGCCGAGCATGGTGCAAAGACAATGCTCCTTGAAAAAGGAAAAAAGCTCGGGAAAAAGCTTGCCATCTCTGGTGGCGGCAGATGTAACGTAACAAACAGACTCCCGCAGGATGAAGTGATTAAACATATCCCTGGAAATGGGAAATTTCTATATAGTGCATTTTCTATCTTTAATAACTATGATATTATCGATTTTTTTGAAAATATGGGCGTAGCATTGAAAGAAGAGGATCATGGCAGAATGTTTCCTGTTTCTAACTCTGCACAAAGCGTTGTTAATGCCCTTATCGATAAATTAAATGATTTACATGTATCAATAAACATGAACACGAAAGTCAAAGCTGTACACTATGATAACACGACACACACGGTTATCTTAGAAGATGGAGAAAAAATAAACACCAAAACGATTGTTATTGCAGCCGGCGGAAAAGCTGTCCCTCACACCGGATCTACAGGTGATGGCTATGCTTGGGCGAAGAAGGCGGGACATACGATTACAGAGCTTTACCCTACAGAGGTTGCACTGACATCAAAAGAGCCTTTCATCCAAAACAAAAGCCTGCAAGGTCTTTCCTTACGCAACGTTGCTTTATCTGTTTTAAACAAAAAAGGTAAGCCTATTATCACGCATCAAATGGACATGCTCTTCACCCATTTTGGTGTATCTGGACCCGCGGTATTACGTTGCTCTCAATTTGTAGTTAAAGAATTAATGAAGGGAAATAAACAAGTTCCCGTTTTATTGGATGCTTTACCTGATAAAGACGAAGACAAATTGGTACAACATCTTTTAGAAACAATGGAATTAAATCCTAAAAAATCATTCAGAAATGTGATAAAAGGAATTGTACCCGAACGTTTATTAAACTACATCCTTATACAAAACAATGTTACAGATGAGCAAAAGTGTGCGAATGTGTCAAAAGAAACGGTTCGCTCGATCGTGCACACAATTAAAAACTTTCACTTCTATGTGCATGGTTCGTTGCCGCTTGAGAAAGCCTTTGTAACAGGTGGCGGTGTTACCATTAAGGAAATTGTACCGAATACGATGCAATCTAAATTAATGCATGGGCTTTATTTTTGCGGGGAAATATTGGATATTCACGGCTATACCGGTGGTTACAATATCACCTCAGCACTTGTAACAGGTAGGCTTGCCGGAATGAATGCAGCCACTGAAGCGTCTTATATGGTATATGATTCCTAGGATTTTTTTGCTCGCTTCGGTCAACCTAAGATTGTCTGATACTTTGACAGAAAGGGTTGATGATACATGCAAAAGAACGGTGCTTGGTTACCACTTCTTGCTTCCGTCGGCGTTGGGGCAGCTACCTATTATACCATGACAAGAAATAATCAAAACCTTGGTCAAGTTGCTCAAAAATTCTTACCATTCATGTCTGGTGGAATGGGTGGTAATAACAGCAATAGTGGAAATAATAGCAGTAGTGGAAGCATGGGTCCCTTTGGGATGAGCTAATCAGATAAAGCCTTCTGTAGCAATAATTTCCAGCATGAAATGTCATGAATTATTCTCTGATATTTCGCTTGGAAAATGCAATTCACGATGCAGTAAGAAAGTATCCTATTACTTACTTAGCTGCAAAAAAAGCGTGCCATTTTGGTACGCTTTTAAAATTGTAGTTTAATTGCGAATTATCCCACTTTTTATATAGTATGGTCTTCACTGTATCAGTTAGTGTATACTAAAAAAATATATATCTTTAGGGGGAACAAAAATGAAACGATTTGGTTTACTCGCACGAATTATTACTGCCATTATTTTAGGTATTGCCATTGGTTCCTTCAGTAATGATTGGCTTATACAATTCTTTGCAACATTTAATGGGCTCTTTGGTAACTTTCTGAGCTTCATTATCCCACTTATTATACTTGGTTTCATCACACCAGGAATTGGAGAAGTTGGACGTGGTGCAGGAAAATTGTTAAGTGTTACTGCCGGCCTTGCGTATACTTCAACAATCATTGCCGGAATCATTGCTTTCTTTACTGCTAAAAGTCTTTATCCCACAATGCTAAGTGGTCAGTCTCTTCAAGCATTTACAGATCCTACTGCTGGATTAAGTGAAGCATTCTTTGTAATTGATATGGCTCCACCAATGGAGGTTGTAACAGCATTATTGCTTTCATTTGTTATCGGTATTGGAATTGCAGCGGTTAGAAGTAATACATTACTAAATATAGCGAATGACTTTCGTGATATCGTCCAACTTGTTATCGAAAAGGTAATTATTCCGTTACTTCCTTTCCATATCTTTGGTATTTTCGCCAATATGACGCATGCAGGACAAGTTGCAACGATTCTAAGTGTTTTTGCAAAAGTGTTTGTTATGATTATCGTACTTCATATTTTATATTTAGTCGTTCAATATACTGTTGCTGGTTCATTAAGTAAACAAAATCCATTCATTATGCTAAAAAAGATGACTCCTGCCTATTTTACTGCATTGGGAACACAATCATCAGCAGCAACGATTCCGGTAACATTAGAACGAACGAAAACCATAAAGGCTCGAAAAAATATCGCAGATTTTACCGTACCATTATTAGCAAATATTCATCTATCTGGAAGTACAATTACATTGATGAGCTGTTCACTTGCTGTTTTATTTTTACAAGGAGAAGCAGTCTCATTTATCTCAATTTTACCATTCCTACTTATGTTAGGTGTTACAATGGTAGCTGCCCCAGGAGTTCCAGGTGGAGCGGTTATGGCCGCAATTGGATTATTAGAGGTTATGCTGCACTTTAATCCTACAATGGTATCTTTAATGATTGCACTATACTTAGCACAGGATAGTTTCGGAACAGCATGTAATGTAACTGGTGACGGAGCTATTACTGTCATCACTGATTCGATAAGCACTAAATTTAATATTACAGAAGCTGATAAATCAGAAGCTTAACAGCTAAAGAAAAAGCGCCCTTAGCAACTGTAGAGTAGGAAGCCTATCTTCAATACTGCACTTATAAGACGTAGCTAATTAGGTACTATGGCAATCAAATTTCATAGTAACATAAACAATAAAAAGGGATGTCCTCATCACATATGAGACACATCCCTTTTTATTGCTCAACGAAAACAATGTACTTCGTATATAATTGTAAAAAGGAGTTACGAATTATTTTCGTAACTCCTTTTTACATGTGCCTGGCGGCGTCCTACTCTTGCAGGGGCAAAGCCCCAACTACCATCGGCGCTGAAGAGCTTAACTTCTGTGTTCGGCATGGGAACAGGTGTGGCCTCTTCGCTATTGCTACCAGACAATCCTCAAAAACAAGGACAAGTTTTATTATATGCATTTCCGAATAAAAATGCAAGGTTTTTTTAAATTTATACCTTAAAAACTAAATAAGAGTAAACAAGACATCAAATAAAGAATTTAGTTAAGTCCTCGATCGATTAGTATCCGTAAGCTCCACGTGTCACCACGCTTCCACACCGAACCTATCAACCTCATCGTCTCTGAGGGATCTTACTCACTCGAAGTGATGGGAAGTCTCATCTTGAGGGGGGCTTCATGCTTAGATGCTTTCAGCACTTATCCTTTCCACACGTAGCTACCCAGCGATGCTCCTGGCGGAACAACTGGTACACCAGCGGTGTGTCCATCCCGGTCCTCTCGTACTAAGGACAGCTCCTCTCAAACTTCCAACGCCCACGACGGATAGGGACCGAACTGTCTCACGACGTTCTGAACCCAGCTCGCGTACCGCTTTAATGGGCGAACAGCCCAACCCTTGGGACCGACTACAGCCCCAGGATGCGATGAGCCGACATCGAGGTGCCAAACCTCCCCGTCGATGTGAACTCTTGGGGGAGATAAGCCTGTTATCCCCGGGGTAGCTTTTATCCGTTGAGCGATGGCCCTTCCATGCGGAACCACCGGATCACTAAGCCCGACTTTCGTCCCTGCTCGACTTGTAGGTCTCGCAGTCAAGCTCCCTTGTGCCTTTACACTCTACGAATGATTTCCAACCATTCTGAGGGAACCTTTGGGCGCCTCCGTTACCTTTTGGGAGGCGACCGCCCCAGTCAAACTGCCCGCCTGACACTGTCTCCGAACCGGATCACGGTCCTGGGTTAGAATGTCCATACAGCCAGGGTGGTATCCCACGGATGCCTCCACCGAAGCTAGCGCTCCGGTTTCCAAGGCTCCCACCTATCCTGTACAAGCTGCACAGACATTCAATATCAGGCTACAGTAAAGCTCCACGGGGTCTTTCCGTCCTGTCGCGGGTAATGCGCATCTTCACGCATAGTATAATTTCACCGGGTCTCTCGTTGAGACAGTGCCCAAGTCGTTGCACCTTTCGTGCGGGTCGGAACTTACCCGACAAGGAATTTCGCTACCTTAGGACCGTTATAGTTACGGCCGCCGTTTACTGGGGCTTCGGTTCAAAGCTTCGCCTTGCGGCTAACATTTCCCCTTAACCTTCCAGCACCGGGCAGGTGTCAGCCCCTATACTTCGCCTTTCGGCTTCGCAGAGACCTGTGTTTTTGCTAAACAGTCGCTTGGGCCTATTCACTGCGGCTCCATGTAAATGAAGCACCCCTTCTCCCGAAGTTACGGGGTCATTTTGCCGAGTTCCTTAACGAGAGTTCTCCCGCTCACCTTAGGATTCTCTCCTCGCCTACCTGTGTCGGTTTGCGGTACGGGCACCTATGATCTAACTAGAGGCTTTTCTTGGCAGTGTGAAATCCGGAACTTCGGTACTAAATTTCCCTCCCCATCACAGCTTGAAATTGCCAGACGGATTTGCCTATCTGACTTTCTCACTGCTTGGGCGCACATATCCATCAGTGCGCATTCCTTATCCTACTGCGTCCCCCCATCGCTCAAACAATCATGAGGTGGTACAGGAATATCTACCTGTTGTCCATCGCCTACGCCTTTCGGCCTCGGCTTAGGTCCCGACTAACCCTGAGAGGACGAGCCTTCCTCAGGAAACCTTAGGCATTCGGTGAAAGAGATTCTCACTCTTTTTTCGCTACTCATACCGGCATTCTCACTTCTAAGCGCTCCACCAGTCCTCACGGTCTGACTTCACAGCACTTAGAACGCTCTCCTACCATTGTTCGTAAGAACAATCCGCAGCTTCGGTGATACGTTTAGCCCCGGTACATTTTCGGCGCAGAGTCACTCGACCAGTGAGCTATTACGCACTCTTTAAATGATGGCTGCTTCTAAGCCAACATCCTGGTTGTCTGGGCAACTCCACATCCTTTTCCACTTAACGTATACTTTGGGACCTTAGCTGGCGGTCTGGGCTGTTTCCCTTTCGACTATGAACCTTATCACCCATAGTCTGACTCCCAAGTAAAAGTAACTGGCATTCGGAGTTTGACTGAATTCGGTAACCCGGTGAGGGCCCCTAGTCCAATCAGTGCTCTACCTCCAGTACTCTATTTCTTGAGGCTAGCCCTAAAGCTATTTCGGAGAGAACCAGCTATCTCCGTGTTCGATTGGCATTTCACCCCTACCCACACCTCATCCCCGCATTTTTCAACATACGTGGGTTCGGGCCTCCAGTCAGTGTTACCTGACCTTCACCCTGGACATGGGTAGATCACACGGTTTCGGGTCTACGACCGCATACTCATTCGCCCTATTCAGACTCGCTTTCGCTGCGGCTCCGTGTCTTCCACTTAACCTTGCATACGATCGTAACTCGCCGGTCCATTCTACAAAAGGTACGCCGTTACCCATTAACGGGCTTCGACTACTTGTAGGCACACGGTTTCAGGTTCTATTTCACTCCCCTTCCGGGGTGCTTTTCACCTTTCCCTCACGGTACTGGTTCACTATCGGTCACTAGAGAGTATTTAGCCTTGGGAGATGGTCCTCCCGGATTCCGACGGAATTCCACGTGTTCCGCCGTACTCAGGATACACTCCGGAGGGAATTCTTTTTCAACTACAGGGCTGTTACCTTCTGTGGCTGACCTTTCCAGGTCGATTCATTTAAAGAATTCCTTGGTAACTCCGAGTGGAGTGTCCTACAACCCCAGAAAGCAAGCTTTCTGGTTTGGGCTCTTTCCGTTTCGCTCGCCGCTACTCAGGAAATCGATTTTTCTTTCTCTTCCTCCGGGTACTGAGATGTTTCAGTTCCCCGGGTCTACCTCATGCACCCTATGTATTCAGATGCATGTACTGTTCCATTACGAACAGTGGGTTCCCCCATTCGGAAATCCCCGGATCAAAGTTTACTTACAACTCCCCGAGGCATATCGGTGTTAGTCCCGTCCTTCATCGGCTTCTAGTGCCAAGGCATCCACCGTGCGCCCTTATTCACTTAACTAAGTTACAGTAAATAAGCGTACTAATTTATTAGCCTTGCTTTTATTTAATCCAGCTTTAGCTCCTGAGAACAGTCGCTTCAGCCTTTTACATTAATATTGATGTCGTTGTTACTCTTATTTAGTTTTCAAGGTACAAATAGAGAGATTTACTCTCTCAAAACTGAACCAAACAACCAAGTATGTTTCCGTAATAATCCTTAGAAAGGAGGTGATCCAGCCGCACCTTCCGATACGGCTACCTTGTTACGACTTCACCCCAATCATTAGTCCCACCTTCGGCGGCTGGCTCCAAAAGGTTACCTCACCGACTTCGGGTGTTACCAACTCTCGTGGTGTGACGGGCGGTGTGTACAAGGCCCGGGAACGTATTCACCGCGGCATGCTGATCCGCGATTACTAGCGATTCCGGCTTCATGTAGGCGAGTTGCAGCCTACAATCCGAACTGAGAATGGTTTTATGGGATTGGCTTGACCTCACGGGTTCGCTTCCCTTTGTTCCATCCATTGTAGCACGTGTGTAGCCCAGGTCATAAGGGGCATGATGATTTGACGTCATCCCCACCTTCCTCCGGTTTGTCACCGGCAGTCACCTTAGAGTGCCCAACTGAATGCTGGCAACTAAGATCAAGGGTTGCGCTCGTTGCGGGACTTAACCCAACATCTCACGACACGAGCTGACGACAACCATGCACCACCTGTCACTCTGTCCCCGAAGGGAAAACTCTATCTCTAGAGGTATCAGAGGATGTCAAGACCTGGTAAGGTTCTTCGCGTTGCTTCGAATTAAACCACATGCTCCACCGCTTGTGCGGGCCCCCGTCAATTCTTTTGAGTTTCAGCCTTGCGGCCGTACTCCCCAGGCGGAGTGCTTAATGCGTTAACTTCAGCACTAAGGGGCGGAAACCCCCTAACACCTAGCACTCATCGTTTACGGCGTGGACTACCAGGGTATCTAATCCTGTTCGCTACCCACGCTTTCGCTCCTCAGCGTCAGTTACAGACCAGAGAGTCGCCTTCGCCACTGGTGTTCCTCCACATCTCTACGCATTTCACCGCTACACGTGGAATTCCACTCTCCTCTTCTGTACTCAAGTCCTCCAGTTTCCAATGACCCTCCACGGTTAAGCCGTGGGCTTTCACATCAGACTTAAAAGACCGCCTGCGAGCGCTTTACGCCCAATAATTCCGGACAACGCTTGCCACCTACGTATTACCGCGGCTGCTGGCACGTAGTTAGCCGTGGCTTTCTGGTTAGGTACCGTCAAGGTTGGGTCAGTTACTACCCAACTTGTTCTTCCCTAACAACAGAGTTTTACGATCCGAAAACCTTCATCACTCACGCGGCGTTGCTCCGTCAGACTTTCGTCCATTGCGGAAGATTCCCTACTGCTGCCTCCCGTAGGAGTCTGGGCCGTGTCTCAGTCCCAGTGTGGCCGATCACCCTCTCAGGTCGGCTACGCATCGTCGCCTTGGTGAGCCGTTACCTCACCAACTAGCTAATGCGCCGCGGGCCCATCTGTAAGTGACAGCCGAAACCGTCTTTTATCTTCTCACCATGAGATGAAAAGTGTTATCCGGTATTAGCTCACGTTTCCGCGAGTTATCCCGATCTTACAGGCAGGTTGCCCACGTGTTACTCACCCGTCCGCCGCTCATTCCATAAACATTACCCCGAAGGGTTCTGTTTATTTCCTGCGCTCGACTTGCATGTATTAGGCACGCCGCCAGCGTTCGTCCTGAGCCAAGATCAAACTCTCCATAAAAGTTTGTAATACTTAGCTTTTGTAGAAGCTGACTTCTACTTGTTTTAAAAAGAAAAACGAGTTTCCTTTTTCTTGACATACTGGTTGTTTTGTTCAGTTTTCAAAGAGCAAATTTGTTAACTTATAATTACAATACCACACTAGTAATCAACAATAAATCTGAAAAACAAATCATTTTCGACTTTTCCTAACTAGTGGATGTTTATTATAGCATTTCTCATAAATACTTGTCAACATTTATTTTTAATTTGTCGAGTTCATTTTGAAGCTGAAAACTTATTTCATTTGCTTCTCTTCTTGACAGCAAAATTTATACTACACCCCTTAAGTTCAAAATGCAATACCTAAATAAAAAGAAGTTATTTTCAGAATTACTGAAAATAACTTCTTCTCTATTAATCGACGATTACTTCGCCTTCCCACTCCAACATGCCGCCTTTCATATTGGAAACCTTAAAACCTTGTTCATCCATATATTTGGACGCATTCATACTTCTTGCTCCTGATCGACATACAAGTATATACGATTTATTTTTATCTAAGTCATCTACTGCTTCCGGAATATTTCCTAATGGAATATGCTTGGCTGTTTCAATTATTCCTTGAGCAACTTCTTCATCTTCTCTTACATCAATGATTATAATATCTTCCTCGTTCATCAGCTTTTCAACTTCTTTAGGTGCTACTTCATTTATTTCTGGCATATTGTCATCCCCTTTATTGTATTCAATTTCAATTTTACGTATTTCACGCATAGGATGCAAACACAATGCGCAACCTACAAGAACTAACAAAGCAAGAAGTAATTCATTTTATTTGCAAAGGTGAAGTTACATTCAATTCACCTTACATATACCACATTATTATTTCAAATAAAGGAAGTGATGAACGTGAAATATTTTTTTCTCATATTGATGATTGCATTTCCAACAATTACATTTGCTGCAGAAACAGCACCAGATAGTATCTTAATTGAAACATACCAAGCTGATGTAACAGGAGATGGAGAAAACAATACAATCGAATTGAAAGGAAAGCTTTTTGCTCCAGACGCACAATATTATCAAGATATTTGGGCTGAGATTCGATCTTCTGATAAAGAAGAGTGGAAAATCAATTATGGTGGTGGTTACGAACCAAAGCTTCAATTCATTGATCTGGATCATGACGGAATAAAGGATATCTTCTATCAAAGTCCGACTGGTGGGAGTGGCGGTTTATACACTTCTTTCTTACACACATTGGCAAATCAGGAGTTAAAAGAAATCCCTTTACCAGAACAGCGCTATGTTAGTGGTAATTTTGAAGAGAATTTTCAAGTAATTATTGAAATTGTCCCTAATGGCAAGCCAATTGTGATGGATGTTAAAGACCGTGCAGAGGATTATATACGTCTTGGAATTTATGATAAAAAAGGCAACCTTTTAAAACCTACTTCATTAATGATTGATCCAATTGCTTTTTATGAACCAATATCGATTAGCGAAAGCAAAGGGTATGGTCTAAAAAGCTATCAACAAATTAGCGGTGCCTACCACGCAGATCGTCTTGGCACAATTGAAACATTATGGTATTTCGAAAATGGCGAGTGGATTATTTTACAAACGAATTGGGTTGAATCCAGTTAAATGGACGTGACACTTCATAAAAAAAGATCTCCTCTTTAAATATAGAAGGAGATCTTTTTGGTTTCATTTAGTTCGCTACTACGTTTACTAATTTTCCTGGCACGACGATTACTTTTCGAATTGTTTTTCCTTCGATCCATTTTTGCAATCCTTCATCTGCTAATGCTAATTTTTCCAAGTCTTCTTTCGAAATATCTTTCGGCACACTTAATTTCGAACGAACTTTGCCCATGACTTGAAGAACTACTTCTACTTCATCTTCCACTAATTTCGATGCATCGAAGACCGGCCATTCTTCGTAGGTAATCGTATTTGAGTGGCCAAGTTGTTCCCAAAGCTCTTCAGCAATATGTGGGGCAACTGGAGAAAGCATCTTCACAAACCCTTCCACAAATGCTTTTGGAATTTGATCTGCTTTGTAGCCTTCATTAATAAATACCATCATTTGCGATATTCCGGTATTAAAATGCAGATTTTCAAAGTCATCTGTTACCTTTTTCACCGTTTCATGGTAGACCTTATCTAAAGCTGTATTTTCTGCTTCCACAATTTTCTCAGAAAGGGTACCATCATCGTTCATGAACAATCTCCATGTACGATCAAGGAACCTTCTAGCACCGTCTAATCCATTTGTTGACCATGCGACAGACGCATCCAATGGCCCCATAAACATTTCATAAAGACGTAATGTATCTGCACCATGAGATGTTACAATATCATCCGGGTTTACAACATTACCTTTTGATTTACTCATTTTTTCGTTACCTTCGCCAAGAATCATCCCTTGGTTAAATAACTTTTGGAATGGTTCTTTTGTTGATACGACTCCAATGTCATATAAGAACTTATGCCAGAAACGTGCGTATAGTAGATGAAGCACGGCATGCTCTGCTCCACCGATATAAATATCGATTGGCAACCATTCTTCCAGTGCAGCTGGATCTGCTAGCTGTTCGGTATTTTTCGGGTCAATGTATCGTAAGAAATACCAGCAGCTTCCCGCCCATTGCGGCATGGTGTTTGTTTCACGGCGCCCTTTCATTCCGGTTTTCGGATCAACAACATTTACCCAATCACTGTTATTAGCAAGTGGAGATTCCCCTGTACCAGATGGTTTAATCTCTGACATCACTGGTAGTTCCAATGGAAGTTCTTCTTCTGGAACAGTTGTCATTGTACCATCTTCCCAATGAATGATCGGAATTGGCTCACCCCAATAACGCTGTCTCGCAAAGAGCCAATCGCGCAGGCGATACGTAATTTTCTTCTCGCCTTTTCCTTCAGCGACAAGCCATTCAATCATTTTGGAGATTGCCTCTTCTTTTCCAAGCCCATCTAAGAATCCTGAATTGATATGTTCTCCATCACCAGTAAATGCTTCTTTTGTTATATCTCCACCTGAAACTACTTCCACAATTGGCAATTCAAATTTTGTTGCAAATTCATAGTCCCGCTCATCGTGTGCTGGAACCGCCATTATTGCACCAGTTCCATATGACATTAATACGTAGTCTGCAATCCAGATTGGCATTTTTTCATTATTCACAGGGTTAACTGCATATGCACCAGTAAATACACCTGTTTTATCTTTTGCTAAATCAGTACGCTCCAAATCGGATTTCGTTTGGACTTCGTTCAAGTAAGCATCTACGGCAGCTTTTTGTTCTGCACTTGTTATTTTTTCGATAAACGGATGTTCTGGGGCAAGCACTGCATACGTTGCACCAAATAATGTATCTGGACGTGTTGTAAATACAGTAAATTCTTCTTCATGTCCATCAATTGCAAATGTTACTTCTGCGCCCTCTGAGCGGCCAATCCAGTTACGTTGCATTTCTTTTAAGCTGTCTGGCCAATCTAATTCATCTAAATCTTCCAACAAGCGATCAGCATATGCAGTAATTTTCAGCATCCACTGCTTCATTGGTTTACGTACGACCGGATGTCCACCGCGTTCACTTTTTCCATCAATTACTTCTTCATTCGCCAAAACTGTACCTAATGCCGGACACCAGTTCACCGCAACCTCATCGATATAAGCGAGCCCTTTTTCATAAAGCTTTGTGAAAATCCACTGTGTCCATTTATAATAATTCGGATCTGTTGTATCGATTTCACGATCCCAATCATACGAAAAACCAAGTTCTTGTATTTGGCGTTTAAATGTCGCAATATTTTTTGCTGTAAATTCAGCTGGGCTATTCCCTGTATCAATTGCATATTGTTCTGCCGGAAGCCCAAATGCATCCCATCCCATCGGGTGCATTACTTCATAGCCTTGCATTCGTTTCATACGCGATAGAATATCCGTTGCCGTATAGCCCTCGGGATGTCCTACATGCAGCCCTACTCCTGAGGGATATGGAAACATATCAAGTGCATAGAACTTCTCTTTTTCAGAAAAGGTTTCCGTTTTAAACGTTTTATTTTCAAGCCAGTGTTTTTGCCATTTTTTTTCAATTTGCTGATGGTTAAAGCTCATCTAATTTTCCTTCCTTTCGCTGTACAACGCTTGTATTTTCCATTAGAAAACTTGGCATTCATTAAAGGGATTCTTACGAAAGCGTTCTTTGCTTTTTTAGAAGCCCTTATACTTTGGAGTGCAAGTATTTAGGCGATGCCTTAGTTGCACTTATGCAGATAAGAAAGTCTAACACTTTCTTATCTGCGAAAAAAAAAGCCACTCATCCCCAGAAAAGGGACGAGAAGCTGTATCTCCCGCGGTACCACCCAAATTAACGCATATATTCGCGTTCACTTGTTATCTTTAACGTGGATAGACGGCAGGAATTACTCCTATTCATTCCTGCAACATTAAAGGTGAGTTCATAAAATCTTTCAACGGCAGTTTCCACCGAGCACTGCCTCTCTATGCCTGAAAAAAATTACTACTAATCCTTATCAAAGTCGTTAGATTATTTAACCGAATTA
The DNA here is from genome assembly GCF_037969805.1 of Oceanobacillus sp. FSL W7-1304. Classification (NCBI taxonomy): domain Bacteria; kingdom Bacillati; phylum Bacillota; class Bacilli; order Caryophanales; family Bacillaceae; genus Oceanobacillus; species Oceanobacillus sp. FSL W7-1304. The sequence continues at coordinate 1,079,547 of NZ_CP150211.1, forward strand.
TAATGAATCCGGTAACTATTGTCAAGGTAACCTCATTTTAAAGGTTCGCCTCAGTTTTTACTGCATTTCTTGATTGGCATTTTCGTGATAACATGAAGGAAGAGATAAATCTAATGAAAAGGAATGTGCTGCATATATGCTAAAAGGAATTCTAAATTATGCTCATTATTTATTAGAAGAAACGATACAATCGGGTGAAAAAGTAATTGACGCAACGTGCGGAAATGGAAATGATACCTTATTCTTCAGTAAGCTAGTCGGTGAAAACGGTCATGTTTATGCCTTTGATATACAGGACCAAGCAATTGCAAATACGAGAAAAGTATTAATTAACAATAATTGCTCCAATGTATCTTTAATCCACGATAGTCATGAAAGAATTCTGGATTATTTTCCAAAGGATAAAAATGAAGAAATTGCAGGTGCGATTTTCAACCTCGGTTATTTACCTAGAAGCGATAAAACAGTAATTACAACACCTGATTCAACGGTGACTGCTGTAGATGCTATTTTAAACCGTTTGAAAAAAGATGGACTTGTCGTTCTTGTTGTATACCACGGCCATGAAGGTGGCAAGGAAGAAAAAGAAGGACTATTAAAGTACCTGCTTCAACTAGATCAAAAGCAGTTTAATGTCTTACGCTATGGCTTTATTAATCAAAAAAATGACCCACCTTTTATACTTGCTATTCAAAAAAAAGTTCTTAAATTAAAATAGGTACAATGAATTGCAATGTATTATTCTCTGTTTTTTGGAAATGCCAACACGAACAGAATCATTTTTTAATAAAGGCAATTAATAACTGGAGCAGGATTCTCTTTTGAGATGACGGCTCTTTGTTTCAATACTGCGAGATTCACTTCCAAGCCCTTTTTTAAAAATCCCAATTAACTTTTTCCCTTTAGACTAGAAAAGGCATCTTTCATAAGGCTGAGCGCAAGTATCATAGCAACAAGCGCTCCTGCAAAGAATGCAATCGTATAGGATGCCATGTTTTCCGAATCAACTTGATTATTTATTTCAAAAGATAGGAATCGAACTGCAATTGCTCCATCTTCTCTTGAAGCACTAAGCAATTCCAGTCCTGTTTGTAGTGTAATAATTGCAAAGTATGTAAAAAATATCGCCAGCAACCAGCGAATGACGGTCCCCATCTTCTCTCTCCTTTTCTAGAAGTTACGTATGCCTTTTCATATTGAGTCGTTATTCCGATAATAGATTAATAAATCTGTCCAACGTCCACGCTCGTAAGTAAATTCATTTCTTGTACATTCATAAATAAAACCAGCACTTTCTGCTAATCGAATCGACGGCTCGTTATCCATATTGATATGCAGTTCGATACGATGATAGTTTAATTGTTTAAAAAATAAATGTGTGGCAGCAATAACACTTTCTTTTCCATACCCCTTCTCCCAAAACTGATTATGTATAAAATATCCCATCATAGCCCATTGGTATTTCGCCCGTAATATTGTCGATAACTCGACAGTCCCAACATTGGCTCCATCTTCTTTTCGAAAAACACCCAAAATATATATATCATCTTTTTTTGCACCTTCACGGAACCCTTGGACCCATTTACTAAACCAATCCTTTGTAAAACGAGACATGTCAATATAACCTTCATCGTATTTGGATTGCGATGGCAATCGCCGACTAAATTGCGTATACCAATTTTCATAATCCTGCTTCTGATATGGTCGAATAATTAATCGTTTTGTTTCACTCGTTAAATCTGGTGCTTTCATAGCCTCACTCCTATTCAATATCATTGAAACAGGTGATGCAGTAATCTATCTTTATCATCAAAAAATTGCTTCATCACTTTATAATGCTCTGTATCTTCTAAACGCTGTTTTTCCATACCGACCTCCGTAAGCTGAATGATTCGTGCATCTGGATAAGCCATAAGAATCGGTGAATGTGTGGAAATGATAAATTGTGATCCTTGATTAACGAGCTCGTGGATTCTTACAAGCATTGATAATTGTCTTATTGGAGATAATGCTGCTTCTGGTTCATCAAGGATATACAAGCCTTGGCCACGGAAGCGATTCGTAAATGTTGCAAAAAAAGATTCACCATGTGATTGCTCGTGAAGAGATTTACCACCAAATGAATCGATAATTCTTGATCCACTATATGGTGACGCATCCATATCCTTTTACAATATTGCTCGCAACATTGTAAAAGGATTCCGCTCTAAAGAAGAAGCTATCATTAGGCAGGTATGGCCCCTTTGCGATTCTTAAAAACTGATCTAAATTTGAATGCGAGTCAAAGCTTGAGAAATTAAAGTTCTTCGTTCCACCTTCTGGATTAAATCCAAGTGCAATTGCAATCCCTTCCAGCAAGGTTGATTTCCCCATTCCATTTTCTCCTATAATATAGGTTACGTTCGGGTGGAATAATAACCTTTTAAAATTTTTAATAACCGGAAGATCGAATGGAAATGCGTCGTATGAATGAATACTATCTTTATGTAATTGAATCTCTTTAATAAATTGATCCTCTTGATTTAATTTCATTTTTTCCCTCCCTATACGTATATGTAATCTAGTCACGCCATTGCATCTGGACAAGCAAATGAAAAATCTAAGACTTCCGAGTCTGCTTAATCCCAATGATTGAACAACACATGACCAACTGTTTCAGGCTGCCAATAGACTAAGTCAGCTAATTCTTCTTGAATCAATTCATTTTCGTTAAGTAAAGCACCCTTTTTACGTCCTGACCTGAGCTGAATTCGCTCATTCAATTCCGCTTTCAGCAAAATTGTATAGTAAGGTGCAAATTGCTTTGTTAATATTGGCACATCAATAAAAGTTATGTTTTAAAAATCAACCTCACTTGCAACAGCAAGATATGGATAATTCTCATTTAAGAGCAGATGCAATCGCTTATTAAAAACCTCCAGATCGACATGAAAATAATTTGTATCGATTTGCGGTTGTGTAAATGCTTTTACGCTCCCACCTAGCTGCGCGATAAGTGTATAGCATAATCGCTTAAAGTCTTTCCCATCTGGTTTTGGCAAATCATTTGAGTTTTGAGTTTTTCCTGTAATCCCTTTTTGGAGAATCACATAATCTCCTTCCTTATAGTGTTGACTGGCAACAAATACCTTACCAGATTACTTTAGCCTCCTCTAGCTTATCCAGCTCAACTGGGAGCTTTTGCATGGATGGGGGACAAACAGTATTATACTCTTTGATTTTCTTATTAATTTTCTTTATGTCTTTTTGCGTTTTAGCAGTTAACAACATGGCTGCAATTTGCTTTTGAATCTTCAGCCAATACGGCAAGTACCCTGCATCTTTTGCAATCTGCTGGAAGTTTTGAAAAATATCTCTTTCCACATATCCCTTTGGCAACGGCCTTCCCGCACCCTTTAAGTTAAAATTATCTTTTTCACCAGCTGCTTCGAGTATCTCACCGATTAAATCATTGTGTTTTTTGTCCATTGTTCATCTCCCCTTTTCGGTTTACAACTAATAAGCTCTCACATAACTTTTATAGTATATAATATGCAATTATGCTTTAAAAATTGAACCAACAATTAAACGGTTGCGACAAGCTCCACCTTTATTCTATCTGGATCCTCGAAAAAAACAGCATAATGCTTCTTTCCACCAGCAAAGGGATGATGCTCCCTGTATAAAATGGAAATGCCCTTTTGCTCTAATCGCTTTGTCATTACATCAACATGTTCACGTGATTTAGCGTAAAAAGCAAGATGATTAAGACCAACACGCTTCCGATGGTAAGAAGCATCTAGATAAATTTCCTCAGTTTGAACAAAAACGAGGTAACTGTCCTTTAGCTTCCAACTGCGTCCCTCGTTCCAACTTTGGTAAAGCTCATATCCCAATTCCTCCAATAACCAACCCCAAAATGCTATTGAACTTTCCAAATTTGACACGTTAATTTCCACATGATGAATAAGGCCCTTTGTCATCGTCTATTCTCCCTTAAAAAACTTTTCAATCTAACATATATATTTCGCTATTTCTTTCATGAATTCCTCTATTTGATAAAGGGCTTCCCTCTATTAACCACATTACACTTCGACAGCAAGCTAAAAGATTCTTGTCTATCCCCATCAAAAAATAAGCTTAGGGCAGTTCCAACTGCAGGCTAAGCTTATATTCATTTTAATATTTATGCTGAATGCGTCTCCTGAATCTCATAGCTACTCGCATACACATAAAACCTATCACACCACCAAACGTATTTAAAAGTATATCATCGACATCAAATCCTCTCGCCCAAATAACTCCAAAATAACTGAGGATTAATTGGAAAACTTCAATTGCTAAACTGAGAATAACGATCATTAATGCTGCTTTCGAAATTTGTTTAACTTGAAATAAAAGTGCTAAATAGACTCCAAATGGTACGAGCATGATCAAATTATAGAATGTTAATTTCACCGAATTCCAAAAATAGAAATCTAAACCATTTGCCTGATAATGCATCACCCAGTCATTGACAAAAAAGAAAGGTATCCACTGCACTTTAATCATTCTCGCTTCCAACGGCGGTATGGTGATCCCTCCCATTGTAAGCTGCAGGACATACACAAAATAAAACATAAACGTATAAAAAATAAATTTCCTTAACAGATTTCTTCCTTTATTGCGAATCAAATCGATCACTATATATAAAAGTATTAATATTGTTCCAAAAAATGCAATGTTAATAGTCAAATGCATAAGCTTCGTTCCTTCCTACGAATGGATATTAAATTGTAAATCTTTTTGTCGATAAGCACTTAGAACAACGCCAATAACAATTGCATGAATCAATGTTGGCATCAAGCCATAACTAATAAACGGCAGTGGCATACCAGCTAAAGGCAAGTACCCAAAATTCATCCCGATATTGTAGATCAATTCAATCGTAATGAGCGCAATTCCACCAATCGTCAGGAGTTTTCCAAACGAATCTTTCATCATATTACTAACAGCAATTAGTCTACTTATTAAAAGAAGCAAAATGAGAATGATAAAAAAAGACAGTACCAATCCGTACTAAGCTAACAGATTGAGAAAAACAAAATCGGTATGTCCTTCATATAGGAATAATTGCATATCGGACTTCCCAAACCAATTTAGATGCTGTAGTTGTTGTTTAATTATCAAATAAAAATAACCTTCGTCAGAGGCGAATTGCTCTGGTTTCAAGTATCCCATCAAGCGATTATGAATATTTTCGGCAAATAGCCATATGTAAATTAACGAGCCAAGAAGAATGATACTTATCGGTGCTAAAGTCTTTATTCGTTTCCGATAGCCCTTTGCATTTATCCAAATCATCACTACCACCATGACACTATAAATCAATGCATTATGGTCGTTATATAAAAGCAAATATAAAATGTATGGTATAGCAAACAAAAGAATCGTTTTACTAACCGTTTGTTTTTCATTACTTAACAGACAAGCAAAACCTATCCAGAAAAACGGCAAACAGATTGTATCTTCAATGGATAATGGCCCTAACATCAAAATTGGAGACCCATTTACGAGTGTTTCTACGAAAAAAAACAGATAGAATTGAATAAAAAGTGCAACACCATAAAATAACCATCCGTATTTTCTTAACTTAGTATAATCTAAGAACATGAGACCAATAATGAAACATAGTCCGATTATAGTCATCATAGTTTTTTTAATCATGACTAAGATATCGGTTTGAAAACTATCTTGAAGTAGAGGTAAAAAGCCAAGCGAGATAATAATGGAGACGATAATCAGCAACCACCAATCCACCTTAGGGCGATGGATTTTATTCAATTGCTGTCCTAGTAATAGTGGACTGCCCATTTGCTGAACCGCTTTTTCTTCTGCCTCACTGTCTATTAATCCTTTTTTCAGCCAATACGCCTTTTCACTAGCAATATGGTGATCCAGCTCTTTCACGATATACTTTTTTGCTTTCTCTGATTTCATTTGCAACCGAACTGCATCTAGAAAATATTTTCTTTTCACCTTCCCTTCACCTCGGCAAGTAAGCCTAAGATAACGTTTTTTCTATCCTTTTCCTTTTCTGCCTTTTCCAATAGCTTCCTCCCCTTTCGATTTAACTGATAAAGTTTCATTTCTTCCTTATTCCAAGCAGCATCTAAATAGCGTTTCTGTTCCAGCTGATGCAATAAGGTATACAAAAATCCTTCATTCCCCTCAAATTTCTTAACACCCCGCACACGCAGCTGTTCTGTTAATTCGTAGCCAGTCTTTTCCTGTACAAGTAACTGCATAACGAGATGCAGGATATCTGCCTCCGCTTCTTCCTGTTGGATTTGCTTGAGTACTGTCATTCGATGCTGTTCCGTAAATTTCAGCTCGTTAAACCTTGTTTTTTTCATGCGTTTTCGTAAGTTTTTCAAATCGTCTTCCATTCAGCGGCCTCCTATCTGTTCTTTTAGTAGTTGCTTCGCACGTCTTAATCGTGTTTTTACGGTATTGGAATTGATACCAGTTACGCTAGCAATCTCTTTAATTGGCATTCCTTCAAAGTAAAACAGATAAATAACTTCTCTAAATTCAACTGATAAAGACATGACATGTGCGACTAATCGATCATCCTCATCCTGTTGAATCACTTTGCTCTCTAGTTGATTGGCTTCATCGAACTCGGAATCGAGAACCTCATTTGAAAGAACTACATTTTTGTTATACCAGCTTTTCAAATAATCTTTACAATGATTGATTGCAATACTCCAAAGCCAGGTTTTCAATTTAGCCTTCTTCCTGTAGGTATGTATGTTCCGATAACATTTTATGAAAATATCCTGTGTCAAATCCTCTGCAATCGTTTGATTTTTCACGTACGAATAGACAAGCTGTAAAATATCTTGTCCATAATTTTTCATCATTGTATCAATCATAATTGCTTTATCATCAGATCCGATTGATTCTACGATATACTCATCCACAATTTCCCCTCCTATTAAGTTAGACGAAGCACAAACATGAAAAGTTTTCCCTTCAGCATCAGCATACTATGAAACTCTTTTCAACCCATATGTATAAACAGGCAATATTGTTGGCACAATTGTATCAAAATACTTTCTATTATCTTCCTCTCCATGTAAAATAGAAATAAAAATGGTCGAAAGTAGTGATATTGATTGGTTCATAAACGATGGTTTCAAGTAATGCTTTTTTTAATTATGCTTTTTCTCTTAATCTGGCTTGTTTCAATTACACATTTCATCTTTTTTCCTGTTATTAGATTGATTGGTGCTGTTGCACTCCCAATCATTGGCGCTGGAATTTTGTACTACTTAACGAAGCCATTAATGCATTTGTTCATGCGTCTAAAAATAAATAGAATATTTTCGATTATATTTGTGTACTTAACACTTATCTTAATTGCAACGTTATTCATTATTTTCATTTGGCCGATTGCGCAGAATCAGTTCTCTACAATGATTGACAGCATACCACAAATGGTAAAACTTGCTGAAGAAACAATTCAATGGGTACAAAAGAACTATGAAGCTATTCCAGAGCAGGCAGTTTCGATGATTAATGACTTCGTCGCTGACCTCCCAACACATTTGGAAGGGATAGCAAATAATATCCCAAGCTTTATTGGTGGCTTTTTAGGGCAAGTTGTTTCAATTGCAATGGGAATTGTACTTATTCCGTTCTTCCTTTTCTTCATGCTGAAGGATGGGGATAAATTAATTCCTTTTATCACACAAGTATTTAGTAAGAAAAAAGCAGCCAATGTTAGCAGTTTACTCGTTAAGATGGATAAGGTTTTATCTTCGTTCATTCAAGGACAGTTACTTGTTAGTTTCTTTGTAGGAGTATTGCTGTTAATTGGCTATCTCATTATCGGGTTGGAGTACGCTCTAGCATTTGCCCTTTTTGGGATGATTACCAATGTTATTCCTTTTCTCGGTCCGTATCTAGCTGTTATTCCCGCATTAATCGTAGGTGGATTTCAGGATCCGATGAATCTTATTTGGATTTCGTTAATTATGTTCATCGCCCAGCAAATTGAGAGTTCAGTCATCTCACCTAATGTAATGGGACAAGTATTGCAATTGCACCCGTTAACGGTGATAACAGTTATCCTTGCTGCCGGAAGCATTGCAGGCTTCCTCGGTATTTTGTTCGCGGTACCGTTCTATGCATTACTACGGACAATCATTATGCACTTCTATAATACGTATCGGGATTCTAAGAAAGATAAGGAAGATGCATTGATATAACGTTTCACTTCCACAAAACCGCAGAGAAATTTAATTTTCTCTGCGGTTTTTTTATGGATTCCGGTCACATGAAAGGTCACCAACAGACAATTTGATCGCTGCATGGATGCGCGGGCTATTTTTGTTGCTCTTCATTGCTGGTTTATCAGTTTTAGATTTATTAAAACTCTGATTTGTACTTACCTGCTCTAAATTAAGATTAATCAAAAATCAATTTGATAGTAATTCATGATGCTCCGCTATTCCTGGACATTTGGACTCGACTTCAGTGACCGAATAACACCACTCCTTCTATGATCAGGTCTTCATGCTGACTTTGAGTTACCGTATAAATTGAATATCTCTTCGCCCGGCTACTCATCACTACACCTGGTTTAAAATACTTATAGTTGTTGAACAAGATAATCAAGTACTTCTAGTTTTTAATAAATCGACAATAACACTTGCATTACAAGGTAATAAAACATATACTAAGCATATACCTTGTAATACAAGACTAATATTCCAGAAAACAAATATCTTGTTATACAAGATAAGGGAGGTTTGGTTATTGTGTCGACAACCCAAATGATGAAAGGGATCTTAGATGGTTGCATACTCGCCATCATTAAAAACAAAGAAGTCTACGGCTATGAGCTAGCTGAAAAATTGGAAGGATATGGTTTCTCTAACTTCAGTGAAGGTACAATCTACCCATTATTATTACGCATGCAAAAAGAAAAATTAGTAACCTCTACATTAAAGAAGTCCACAGCAGGACCGAAACGAAAATATTATCGCCTGACAGAAAACGGAGAACAAGAATTGCAAGATTTTATAGAAAGATGGGAGAACTTAAAGACGAACGTTAACCATGTCTTAAAACATGAAACGAAAAAGGAAAAGGAGATTAAACATGATGCCTAAAAACGTACCGCTATCCAAAAAAAGCAAACAATTTTTAGAAAACCTTCGCGTTTACCTTTTTTCAACTGGGAAAAAGGAAAAAGAAATTGATGAAATCGTCGAGGAATTAGAGGATCATTTAATGCAAGCAGAGAAAGATGGGAAATCAATTGAACATATTATTGGTCAATCGCCTAGAGCATACATGGAACAACTTGCTAGCGAAATGCCAATTGACCTTAAAGCTTGGATGAAGTATATTCCAATGATTCTATTTGGTGCTTTTTCGTTCACAGTTGTCAGAGATTTATTTGAAGGAACGCTTGCTTACTCCCTTTTAGAGATTATCGGATTTCTTATCATAGCCATCTTATTCTTAACAAGCATTTCACTTACATTTCGGTATATTGCTGGAAAAAACCTGTCTACCGGAAAACAATTTGCTATACTTTATCCAGTTGCACTGTTACCGATGGCCCTTTTTATCGGTCTGATTTTCCTTAACCAGCATGTTACGACACCAGTCATTAGCTTTGGCATGATTGGAACCATTATCATTGCAATCGTAACATTGATTTTTATAATTGGGATTTCCATTTGGTCTAAAACCTGGGTACTTCCAATTGTTTTAACTTTCGTTTCCCTGCCAGATTATCTGCTCGGCTTTACATCATTAACAGAATCTGCCCGATTAATTACAGGCACTTGTATTACATTTGGCGGCATTTTCATTTATCTTTGGATCTCAAGTAAACTGGCAAAAGCCTAACACACATGAAGGGGATTACCGATTATTCTCTGACTTGGTAATTCCCTTCTTTATGTTACGCATCTTCCCCTGCTTCATTTGGATATTTCTCCTGTAAAAACTCCACAGATTGATTGATCAATGCTTTCAAAACATCCACATTAATATCAGCAAGTTTATTAATATACACACAAGCTTTTCCGGTTGTATGCTTTCCGAAATCTGTCAGCAGATCCTCTCTTCTGTCATCACCGGCTGCAAAATATAAACTATGCTTTGCCCTGCGTGGCGAGAATCCGACTAATGGCGCATCTCCTTCATGACCAGATGCATATTTATAATGATAGGAACCAAATCCAATAATGGTTGTTCCCCACATTTTAGCCGGATATCCAGTTGTTTCTGTAAAAATTTCAAGCAGCTTATAAGCATCCTCTCGCTTTTTGGCATTGTCAATATCCTCAATAAATGCCACAACATCTCGATCATTTTCTTTCATTTTTTGCTCATACATCTTTCATTTCCCCTCTCTTTCCCTCTGCTTTATAATACATACGAATATTCCAATTAAACATTTTAGCAGTAACTCCTCCGGCTTGCAGCAAAGCCTTTCGCATTTTATCACTATATGGAATTGTTTTTACTTTTTTATCACCTAAGTATAGGCCAATTAAGCCTTGATGGATCATTTCATGAAATTTCCGATCTGGCAACCCGCGTACATCTGTTTTTGTCTGTTTAATAAAATAAAGGAAACGCTCTTTCATTTTATTCCAATCCTCATAATAACTACAAAAGTTAAGATCTCCTTCGTCACGATCCTCTTGTTGATCAATATAGTAATCAAGCAAGATATGCAGCCCCTGCATGTAAGGAAAATAGCCATCATAAATAGCTTGCGCTGTATTTGATTTGAGTTTTCCGCCAAGTCCGTAAGATACAAGACAAAAAATTCCCAAGGTTGAACCACTCGCAGCAGAAAATTCATACCATGAGAGATTTTCATTCGTATCTTTATTTTTTTCAAACCATGACGTTAACCGTGGAATTCTTTCTCTTAACTGTACATGCTTATGAACCTGTAAATCTGCGTATAATCCTTGGAGTTTGAGAAGCTGATTCTGGATTTGTTCAAAGGATGCTACATCTCTTAATGTTTCTTGACATGTTTGAACTAACTCCGCAAGATAGCCTCCATCAGCTTGATCATCTCGCAGTTCATAATAATTTTTCATTGGATTCATAGGCGTTAAAGCATCCTTCATCGCTTCATGCAACATACGGAAATCCTTAGGATCAAGCGAAGTGCTTCGATCACAAAGATTATCCAAATAATCACTGATTGTTTGATACGCAACAATAAAACGAACTGCTTTTTTCTCTCTTTCTCCAGCAAGCAGTGCATAAACACTTCCACCTTGACAGTGAAATCGTTTATCTTTTATGCTAGCAAGAGCTTGGGTGCGCAACTCATCATTCGGTATCTGCTCTGCTCTACGCTTCCAGTAATTCATTTCCTCATCAACCATTGGAAAGATTCGTTTAAACACGATTCTTAGTAATGTAATCGCATTTTTTGGTACCTTTGTCAATCTATTTCCTCCATTCCAATTGGTGAAATTTGCTATACTAATTATAGCATCATATACAATAGGAAAACAAAAAACAAGGGGATGTAAACATGATTAGGCCTTACAAAAATATTTATCCAACCATTCACGAAACTGCTTTTATTGCAAAAGATGCTGTAATAAATGGAGACGTTACGATTGATGAGGAATCTAGTGTTTGGTTTAAAGCAATTATCCGCGGTGATGTTGCGCCAACTCGAATTGGGAAACGGGTTAACATCCAGGATTTTTGTATGCTGCATCAAAGCCCAAATAAGACACTTCTCATTGAAGATGATGTCACAATCGGCCATCAAGTTACCTTACACTCTGCTATCGTTCGGAAAAATGCCTTAATTGGAATGGGATCGATTATCTTGGATGGTGCGGAAATCGGAGAAAATGCATTCGTTGGTGCAGGAAGTCTTGTGCCACCCGGAAAGAAAGTACCTCCTAACACGTTAGTAATGGGAAGACCGGCAAAGGTTGTACGCGAGCTATCTGAAAAAGATTATGCGGAAATGGAACGGGTTCGTACATCTTATGTAGAAAAAGGTAAATATTATAAGGAAAATACAAATATGGGACATTAATCAGTTAGGGGCTTGAAATAATAGATCAAGCTCCTCTGTTTATCACCCTAGAAGACCAAAGAACTCAGACCTCAACGCTACAATGACAAGTGTGGAAATAAATATAACTTGACTGAGCGTAAATAGATAATCATTTTTCCCTTCTAGGTATTTCCACTCCATGTATGCTCGAAACAATTCCTGTATACCAGTGAAGATCATGCCAAGTAAAAATAAATACAGCGTAACATCAGAACTCGAGGAAATAGTTGTATAAATGAAATAAAATCCAGCACCTATGTATGCAATGACAGCTATTAATCGTAACCTTTTATCATACTTTTCATGTATATCGTTCACATAATTATTAGAAAACCATTTTGGACGCTTCACGTGCAATAATATTCTCATGATCGAATTAAATATAAAAATAATAAGTGAAAGCACACCTATTAATATGACAATATCCAGTAGTAGACCACTATTATCTTCATAATAGTACATGAGCATTCCTCTCTTTCTAGATTATAAATCGTATGCTAGCCCAAACTCCATCAGCTAAACAAAAAGCTGCACAACTCAATAAGAGCTGTACAGCTATAATATTATTTTGTCAATGCGATTAACTCATCAACTTTATCTGTTTTTTCCCATGAAAATGCAACATCCGTTCTACCAAAATGACCATATGCTGCTGTGTTTTTAAATATTGGCTGACGAAGGTCGAGCATCCGAATAATTCCTGCTGGGCGAAGATCGAATAATTTGCGAACCGCAGCTACAAGTGTTTCCTCGCTTACCTTTCCAGTACCAAATGTATTAATCGCAATGGATACAGGCTCTGCTACACCAATTGCATACGCCAATTGAACCTCACATGACTTCGCAAGACCTGCAGCAACGATGTTTTTTGCAACATAGCGAGCTGCATATGCAGCAGAGCGATCTACTTTCGTAGCATCCTTTCCACTAAATGCTCCACCGCCATGTCGTGCATACCCACCGTATGTGTCTACGATGATTTTACGACCAGTAAGTCCTACATCCCCCTGTGGTCCCCCAATTACAAAACGACCAGTTGGGTTAATGAAATACTTTGTGTTTTCATCCAAGAGATCAGCAGGTACAACGGCACGAACCACATGCTCAATCATATCTTTTTCAATTTGTTCAGTAGTGGTATCTTGGTGATGCTGTGTAGATATAACGATTGTGTCGATTCGGATAGGCTGATCATTTTCATCATATTCTACAGTAACCTGTGTTTTCCCATCCGGGCGCAGGTAATCTACAATTTTTTCTTTTCTTACATCAGCAAGGCGCTTCGCTAATTTATGCGCTAATGAAATCGGTAGTGGCATAAGCTCTTCGGTTTCATCACAAGCAAAACCAAACATTAACCCTTGATCTCCAGCACCTATTGCATCAATTTCATCCTCACTCATTTTTCCTTGGCGTGCTTCTAGTGCGGTGTCAACACCGCCAGCAATATCTGCTGACTGCTCATCAATTGCCGTCATTACAGCACATGTTTCCGAGTCAAAACCATATTTAGCTCGAGTATAGCCAATTCCTTTTATCGTTTCTCTTACAATAGCAGGAATATCTACATATGTGCTTGTCGAAATTTCCCCCGCTACTAACACTAATCCAGTTGTTACAGTTGTTTCACACGCAACTCGTGCATTCGGATCCTTTTTTAAAATTTCATCTAGGATAGCATCTGAAATTTGGTCTGACATTTTGTCTGGATGACCTTCTGTTACTGATTCTGAAGTAAATAAACGTCGATTTACAGCCATTAGGCTAAACTCTCCTTTATTGTATGTTACGGAACTCTAATTTAAATGTTCTACATATATTATTCAAAGTACCTTCAAAAGGTAAAACTTTTCCCACTGACCAGGTCAATCGCTTTTCTATGAATATCATTTTATATATAACTTCTCTATAAAAAACAAAAAAGCCTTTCCTTCAAAGACATGAGGAAAGGGTATACTGGCCTTTCGCTCTTATTGTTCAAGGAAGTGTTCCTTGCATCAGGTTAGCACCAATTCACATCATGTGATGGTTGCTGGGTTTCATCGGGTCTGTCCCTCCACCAACTCTGAATAAGAGTATCCGTTCAACCTTTAGATTAACGAAAGTAGCTGTAGGTGTCAACTATTTTCGGATGGTGGGCTATTATATATTTTTTATAATTTATTTTTAAATAGTATGGACTAATAATATAAATGTGTTATACTAATAAGCATCTTAAGAAAATAAAAGTTGTCACAAACGTATAAAATCCTTAAAAAGGCAGGAGATAATGACATGAAAACGGTGGAGAGATCATTAATTAAAGAGTTAAATGAACACAATAATATGCATATTAATTTGTCGGTAGCACAATTAGTAGAAAAAATTTTACGTTATCAAGAAGGAAGTCTTACTTCTACGGGTGCAATTCGAGCAACTACTGGAAAATATACTGGGCGTTCTCCCGAAGATAAATTTATTGTAAAAGATGAGGTTTGTACAGATTTTGTTGACTGGGGAAAGGTAAACCGTCCAATCGAAGAAAAAGTATTTGATAATCTTTACAGAAAAGTAATAGATTATTTAAAAGAAAAAGATGAACTTTATCAGTTTCAAGGGTTTGCTGGTGCGGATAAAAATTATCGCCTGCCAATTCAAGTCATCAATGAATACGCATGGCATAATCTTTTCTCACGTCAATTGTTTATCACGCCAACAGATGAAGAGTTAGAAAATCACCAAGCAGAGTTTACTGTTGTTTCTGCTCCAAATTTCAAAGCAGATCCAGCTGTCGATGGAACAAATTCGGAAACATTTATCTTAATCTCCTTTAAGAAACGTGTTGTTTTAATTGGAGGTACTGAATATGCCGGTGAAATAAAAAAATCTATCTTCTCAGTGATGAACTACTTGCTGCCAAAGCGAGATGTTTTGTCCATGCATTGCTCAGCAAATGTTGGTCTAGAAGGTGATGTAGCCCTGTTCTTCGGCCTTTCCGGCACAGGAAAAACAACATTATCCGCTGATCCTTACCGCCGTCTAATTGGAGATGATGAGCATGGCTGGAGCCCGAATGGCGTGTTCAATATTGAAGGTGGATGCTATGCAAAATGTATTAACCTATCGGAGGAAAAAGAACCCCAAATTTTCAATGCCATTCGCTATGGTTCTGTACTCGAAAATGTCGTTTTAAATGAAAAATCACGAATTCCTGATTATGATGATACGACATTAACAGAGAATACGCGTGCTGCATACCCGCTTGAGAATATTGATAACATTGTGTCACCAAGCGTTGCTGGCCATCCAAATACAATCATCTTTTTAACAGCAGATGCTTCTGGGACACTGCCGCCAATCAGTAAATTAACGAAAGAGCAAGCAATGTATCATTTCCTAAGCGGCTATACGAGCAAACTTGCAGGTACAGAGCGCGGAGTAACAGAACCGCAAGCAACTTTCTCAGCATGCTTTGGTTCTCCTTTTCTACCTTTGGCACCAGCAAAATATGCTGAAATGCTAGGTGAAAAAATTGATATGTACAATTCAAATGTGTTCTTAGTTAATACTGGCTGGACTGGCGGATCTTACGGTGTTGGAAACCGTATGAAGCTATCCTATACGCGTGCAATGATTCACTCTGCTCTAGAAGGCGAGCTGAATTCAATGGAAACTGTAAAAGATGAAATTTTCGGATTAGAAATTCCAATGCATGTTCCAGGAGTTCCAGATGAAGTACTCATTCCGAAAAAAACATGGAATGATCAAACAGCATATGAGGAGACGGCAAAATCACTAGCATTAAAATTCCATGAGAATTTCAAGAAATTCAATAATGCAAGTGATGCAATTAAAGAAGCCGGCCCGGTTTACCAAGGGTAATAATTCTGTTTACTCATCCCAAAAGGATTTTATTTATATGAGTGGAGTCAGTATCAGCATCATGCTGATAGCCAGCCTGTTTTTATGGGCTGGCTTTTTATGTTCCTCCCTCCAATTTTTACTTATAACCGATAGATCGATTTCCCCCTTTGACTATAACTGTATATTTCGGATTTTTGCTCCATTTTACACACGCTATTCTATTGCCCAGGTTATTAGTCCAGACCCATGCACTAAGGCTCTGTAACCTTAAATTCCCGCACCACTATACTTAAATCTGCAGTTTCAAAACCTTTACTATTCCCTCTCGCCCTCACCTCAACTAGGCATTCACACATTTTCCAGTTTCGCATAAACTGTGTTGATAAATGATCACGTATTCTGAAAGGAACGAAACGTATGAGAAAAATTAAATTGATTGCTGTTGTAACAGTTGTTTTCCTCATTTTCCTTTCTGCTTGTAATTCAGCGCAGACAACTAAAATCAGCTTAGCAGAGGTCACTCGCTCCCTCTTTTATGCACCACAATATGTAGCGCTCGAGAAAGGTTTTTTTGAGGAAGAAGGACTGGAGGTAGAACTTCAGACAACATGGGGTGGAGATACGACAATGACGGCACTTCTTTCTGGTGGAGCGGATATCGCGCTCGTCGGATCGGAGACTTCCATCTATGTGTATGCACAGGACTCTAAAGATTATGCGATTAACTTTGCACAGTTAACCCAGACAGACGGGACATTTTTAGTGGCAAAGGAGCCACAACCTGATTTTGAGTGGGAAGATTTAGAGGGTAGTAACTTTTTAGGACAGCGTGTTGGCGGGATGCCACAGATGGTTGGTGAATTTGTATTAAAGAATCATGGCATTGATCCACATGCGGATTTAGATCTCGTACAGAATATTGATTTTGCCAATATCCCTGGAGCATTTTCATCTGGTGATTATGAGTATGTCCAGCTATTTGAACCGACCGCTAGTATTTTAGAGAAAGAAGGTCAGGGACATATTGTTGCATCCTTTGGAGAAGAATCCGGTACAGTTCCATACACGGTATTCATGACGAAACAGAGCTTCATGGAAGAAAATGACGAGGCAGTTGAGAAATTCACCCGTGCGATTTATAAAGCTCAAGACTGGGTCGCGGAAAACAGTGCAGAAGAAATTGCTGAAGTTATTGAGCCTTATTTTGAAGACACAGATCTGGATATGCTTGCTGCATCGATTGATCGTTATAAAAGCCAGGATTCCTTCGCGGTCGATCCAATTTTAGATGAAGAAGAATGGGAAAATTTAAAATCAATTATGGATGAAGCTGGTGAGCTTCCAGCAGATGTTCCATACACTGATTTAGTGAACACAGATTACGCTGAAAGAGTTATGTCTGATTAAAGGAGGAGATTTTGTGTCATTTCTGACGTTGGACCATGTCTCCCATCATTACTTTTCTAAAGAAAGCTATACAAAAGCAATTGACAACATTTCCATAGCGGTTAAAGAAGGTGAGTTTATTTCCCTGCTTGGTCCGAGTGGCTGTGGTAAATCCACGCTCTTATCCATTATTGCAGGGATTATCCAACAAACAGAAGGTACGGTTTCACTTCAAGGGAAATCAACTGCCGAATCTGAGATGGAAATTGGCTATATGCTTCAGCAGGATTATTTATTCCCATGGAAAACAATCCTGGATAATGTCTTACTTGGACCGAAAGTCAATCATACGCTGTCAGATGAACTGAAGAAAAAGGCGATTCAGCTATTAAAAGAGGTTGGACTGAAGGATGTTGAGATGAAATATCCGAGTGAGCTTTCTGGGGGAATGCGTCAACGTGTAGCATTAGTCCGCACTCTGATTAATAATCCAAAGATTCTGTTGCTTGACGAACCATTTTCTGCACTGGACTACCAGACAAAGCTTAACTTAGAGGATTTAGTTTCCGATTTGTTAAAAAGCTATCATAAAACAGCGATACTCGTTACCCATGATATTGGCGAAGCAATTGCAATGAGTGATCGAATCTTTATGATGAATGCCAATCCTGGATCCATCGCAAAAACTTATGAAGTTCCAATCGAGCTTCGCAATGAAGTACCATTTCTAGTAAGAAGACATCCAAAATATCAACTTATCTTTGATAAAATATGGGATGCTCTTGAATCAAAAGAATCACAGCAAAAGGTGGTGGATATTCCAGATGAATGATCACCACTTATTTGAAAATTACAAACGTGGATTAAAACGAGAGAAAAAGATAGTGCTCTTTTGGCAGCTTACCATTCTCCTTTCATTTTTCTCACTTTGGGAAATTGCTAGTCGCCTGTACTGGATTGATCCGCTTCTTTTCAGTTCACCAAGCAGCGTATTTGAATTACTTGTCACACGATTTGCAAATGGTTCGATTTTCAATCACTTACAAGTAACCTTGTTTGAAACCATTCTCGGGTTTATTATAGGGACAATAGGTGGAATTCTCATTGCAATCTCACTATGGTCATCTGCACGATTTGCTAAAATTATGGGTCCCTATCTCGTCGTACTAAATGCAATGCCTAAGGTTGCATTGGGACCAATCCTCATTGTTGCACTTGGTCCTGGTTATTTATCCATTATTGCAATGGGATTTATTATTTCTGTTATTGTCACTACACTCGTCGTCTACTCTGCATTTAACGAAGTGGATCCAAATTATGAGAAAGTGCTCCGAAGCTTTGGAGCAACAAGATGGCAATGTTTTAAGGAAGCAATTTTTCCAGCGGCAATGCCAGCAATGATTTCTACCCTTAAAGTAAATGTGGGACTTTCTTGGGTAGGTGTTATTGTTGGGGAATATCTTGTTTCCAAGCAAGGACTTGGCTATTTGATTATTTACGGATTCCAAGTATTTGATTTCACCCTTGTTATGTCAAGTCTCGTTATTATTGCGATACTGGCAGCTATTATGTATAAGGTTGTGGAGAATTTAGAGCGATGGTTAATTCGCAATCGAAACACATAGCAAGTTTTGCTGTGTGTTTCTTATTTTTCGGAAAACTTGACGTTCGTTAAAGGGATTCTTAGAAAGTGTATTTTGCTTTCTAAGAATCCCTTTATATTTTGGCGTGCAAAGCTTTAGGCGAATGTCTTAGTTGCACTAATGCAGATAAGATCTGCCTATAAAAAGAAGATCAAACCATCAGATTTAATCTTCTTTTACTTGACTTTATGATGTTTCAAATAATCCATACAGTTTTCCAGTACGCCATCCTTCATTATAAAACTATATTTCTTCATTTGCTTTACTCTATTCGGGATAAATTTTAACAAAACTGGCCCTTCTGTTTCATAGTAGGTTTCTTGCTTTTTAAGCTCGTCCACAATCGCATAATAGACATTTTTTACGACAATATCTTTCCGACCATTCACCTTATATTGACCAATATAGCTTATCTCCTGAACTTTACCACCAGTTTCTTCCCTTACTTCTCGAATAGCAGCATCACACGCTGTTTCTCCTTCTTCTACCTTTCCACCCGGGAATTCCAATCCTCGTTCCCGATGCTTCGTCAGCAACCAATTTCCCTTGTATTTACAAATTACCCACACATGCTTAGGCTCCTGAGAAAAAGGATGATCGTCAAAGGAAAGCTTCACTTCATTGTTGTAGTAGTCTCTAAATGTTATCAAGTCATTCAACTGCCTTCTATTGTACGAAGTTCAAAAGTCCGGTAAAAATGACACATCGAGAACAGAGGACTCTCGACTAAAAACCGACACGTTCTGTGTTGTGTCGAACGCTGAAGTCAAAACATCCTGTGTAAGCCCGGTACGGATACTTCGTCTCCTCGAATTTCGAGGCATAGGATGTGCTAGCGCCAGCATTGCAACACAGCTTTTCGATGGGGCGAGTAATTACATTCCCAAGACGAGACTATACCCGACCCCGGTCTTTTTATCCTTCTTTTGAACACGTTTATACGTAAAACTGATGATAGTTAACATCTGTTATTTTCCAACCGTTATCATAGGTAAATTCAAACTCCACCTTATAATCACCATAAAGTTCTGTTGTGTTCTCCTGTATAACCTTAACGGTCGAAGCATCTACTGGTATCATATCATAATCATTTTCTTCTATAAACCATGGTGGTGTTTCAGTTGGTAAAATATACATCCCATCCGATTCTTCCAAGTAATAAAATTCAACATAGTCTTGGGCTACTTCTTTTGTAGTAACTTGCTCAAATGCCCCTAATAACTCATCTTTTGTCTGGAACCCGATAACTCTATAATCGTTATCCACATCTTGAACGAGAATATCCATAAATGTATTGGTCAGCGAAACGACATTCTCATGTGTTAAGGTCGGTTCCTGCTGGGCAATAGGTTTCTCCTTCATTTGATAGGATATCATTTTCTGTTGGTTTTCAGCATTTACATGCTCTACTTCTATTGGATTACCGAACATAATAATACATGTAAGGATTGCAATGGTTAAGCTCCACTTTAATACGCTATGCCGCTTTTTTCTCATATAAAAAGCCTCCCTGTTTTATGAATATATAAGTTATGAAAAAATGTTTCGTGGTAAACTATTCCTTTTTTTCAAGAGGCCTAAACACATTTATTGGATTGTTCAAAAAATCTGTTGAAAAGGACACTTTTTAAAATTATATTCCATTGCTTGTCTACATATGATTATCTCCTAAAATTCCCATTCCTTCAATATGAGAGCGGCTTTGTTCATCTCCAAGCTTATAAATCATTTCAAAAACCTTTGTCATGCTATCATCATAAGCGTCATTCGATTTATCATTGTGATAAAGCATGATTGGTACATGCGCACGTACATACGTATCTAATCCAGCCTTATCCATATTATCTAGCTTTGCTCGCAGCATTGTTACTTCCTCTGTTGTAGCATAAATTGTATAGTCATCATTATTCCCATAACGTACTAGTGAAATTTCACCTGCTGGTATACATACATAATACTTTTGTTTTTCCATAAGACACCTCCTACCATTAATTTGTCTCATCTAAAGAAAATTAAACAAAAAAAGAACATCTCCAATACGTGCAGATGTTCTCTTCGAAATCCAGCTTATGGTCGCTCCGGATCGGCGTCATCAATCGTTCCTTCTGTATATTTTGTTGGATTAACTTCTGTATCTACGATGTCATCCTCTGCTTGACGATTGCTTTTTTCTTTTACAATCGTTTCATCAATAGTTTTATCAAACTTGCGCAAGTACTTAGCAGCAAAGTCTTTTCCCCCTAAACCAAATGCAAGGCCGAATGCCAACGCAAGGCCACCAAGAATAAGGATAAACGCTGCATTCACAATCGCTGAGGCAATCCCTAATTGTGTTAATGCCATAAATCCTGCGAGCACAAGAATCGAATACTTCGCAAACGCAGCAAGCAGGTTAGCAGCTGGACCATCAAGTAGATTAACCAGCACTTTTTGAACGATGTTCGCTAAGATAACCGAAACACCTAATACGAGAACTGCTGCAAGCACATTCGGTAAATACGCTGTTATTGCTGCTGCAATTCCCACTAGGAAATGAAGCTCTATCAGATTTAGTGCTTGGACCGTTAAGAAAAAGACAATTAAAATTTGTACGATATACCCTGCAATTGCTGAAGGTGTCATTCTGTTGTCAGAAATGCTTTTTCCACCAATATGCAGTTGTGAAGCTAGCCGGTTGAAACCTAGACGTTGTAAGTAATTTTCAACAAATCCACCAATTAGTTTTCCTAACCAGATACCTACAAGAATGAGGGCTATGGCTATCAATATACTCGGAATCATCGTCATAACCGTATGCAGCATAGCAATTGCTGGGTCCGTAATACCTCTTAGCTCTAATTGTTCCAATGCAGCAATCGCAATTGGAATCATAATGACAATAAATACGACTTGCCCTACAAATGCTGCAAAGCTTGTTCCTTCAAAAAGCCTGGAAAGTTTTAAACGATTCATTAGCTTCTCTGAACCAACAGCTAGAAAGAGATTTGTAACAATGTTTTTCACTATTTTTGCGACAAACCAACCAACAGCAAAAATAATTGCAGCAGCAACTAACTTTGGAATGAATACAAGAATGGAAGATAGCAGCCCACTAAACGGCTCTGCAACTCCTTGAATATTTAGTGCATCCAGCACACCTGGAATGAAAAGTAATAGTAATAAGTAAAAGGCAATATTGCCGAGTGTATCTATATATTTTTTAATTTCCGATTCTGTTTTTGCGATTTTCAACTTGAAAAACAGATGCTGCAAGTTAAGCTTTTTACTGCCCTGAACAATAAGCCATCTAGCAATGCTAGCAATAATCCACGCAAAAAGAAGAATTAACGCTGCAGCTAAAACTGCTGGGATTATACTCAGGAACGTGGATATCAAGTCAGAAAGTGGATTTGCAATCATATTCAGATTAAGCACATTAAAGAACAAGATAAATACAATCAAGAGAAGTATGTAATATACGACTTTCCCAATTACCTTCTCTGATTTTATTTCTTTATCACTCATACGAAACTTATGAATTAATTTATCGTCCCAATCGGTTTTGGAACATGCTTTTTCAACGGCATTTCCGATTGCTTTAGCAATAAGCCAACCAACCAGCAATATAATAAGAGCTACAACAAAATTTTGTAAACCCTGCATAAAGCTTGATGTAACATACTGATCCATAAAGTTATCCATAAAACAAATGCTCCCTTCCAGAATTTAATAATATATACCATAAGGGAGCAATCTTTAAACCTAATCTTTTATTAGTAAATTAATGGTTTAACTTGTTACGTACTAGTTTATTGCTTGCATTCCTTGGGAGATCATTGACAAAATAAAACTCCTTCGGTTGCTTATATTTAGCTAGACGTGTTTGGAGGTATTCTTTAATTTCTTCAATAGTTACATCCATCTCTTTCACGATAAAAGCAATTGGGACCTGTCCCCACTTGTCGTCCGATTTTCCAGTAACACCGGCTTCTTTAATTTGCTTCATCCCACTTAAAACACCTTCAATTTCCGAGGGGTAAATATTTTCCCCACCCGAAATAATTAAGTCCTTTCTACGATCCACGACATATAAATAGCCGTCTTCATCTAAATAGCCTAAATCACCTGTCGCTAGCCATCCCGCTTGAAACGATTCTTCATTTGCAGATTGCTTATGATAATATCCCTTGGTCACCATTGGACCTTTTACAAGAATCTCCCCAATTGAATCATCTGCTTGTGTTTCAATTTTAAGCTGGGCTGGAAATAATGCCTTCCCTGCAGAACCGAGCTTTTCCAGAGCATCCGTTGGACTCAGTGTAACGATTTGGGAAGCCGTTTCTGTCATGCCATAAGACTGAAAAACTGGCACGTTTTTTTCCTTTGCTCGCTCTAATAAAGCTTTTGGCGCTGGACCACCACCAAGCAGTATACAACGTAATTCCTTCGGATAGCTTGCTTTGCCAAGCTCATCGAGGAGTCGTTGAACCATCATTGTAACGACCGAAACAATTGTCACACCCTTTTCCATTAATGCGTAGTGAACTGCCTTCACATCAAATTTTTCTAGTAAGTAAATCGGCATCCCGTATATTACACTCTTTATCGAGGTTGATAAACCACTCACATGAAAAATCGGCAGTGGAATTAACCATTTATCACGCTTGTCAAGGCCAAGATTTAGAGCAGAGCCCATTGCACTCCACCAATGATTCCCATATGTATGTACAACACCTTTCGGAAACCCGGTCGTTCCTGATGTATACATAATTGTAAAAATAGCATCTAAATTCAGTTCGGTCTCTAATATCGCCTTCTTCTCTGGCAATACATCAATATCGGAAAAGGAATGGATTTTTTCTACTTGCAGCATGGAAGCTTGCTCTTTTAACGAATCTGCTGTTAAAAGGAAAGTAGCATTTGCATCCTTCAGCTGATAATTTAATTCATCATTCGTCAGTCTTGTATTGAGTAGAACACCAACTGCACCAAGATAGCTTAATGCATGAATCGCATTCAACATCGGAATTTGATTCGTGGAGAGGATCCCAACATGACTTCCTTTTTCAATTCCAAGATATGTTAATTTTCGAGCAAAACGCTGACTGCTTTCTCTTAGCTCATTAAATGTAACCATCGTACCGTCGTCCATTTCAATTGCTGGATGGTCTGGTGATAAGTCTGCTTGTTTCGTTAACCAATGCGGAATCGTATCCGTCATTTTTCATTCTCCTTAACTACATTATTTCAGCATGTTTCGCTCTCTGAACAACCTCTATCACATAAAGTGAAAAACCTTTGCCATTAGAAGCAAAGGTTTTGTACGATTAAACACCGATCAAGGGAAACGCGGGAACTGTTTGAAGTTTGGCTTTCTTTTTTCTTTGAAAGCATCGCGTCCTTCTTTTGCTTCATCTGTTGTGTAATAAAGCAATGTAGCATCTCCACCAAGCTGTTGTAATCCAGCAAGTCCATCTGTATCTGCGTTAAAGGATGCTTTTAGGAAGCGTAGTGCTGTCGGTGATTTTTCTAAAATTTCTTCACACCATTGTAATGTTTCTTCTTCTAACTTTTCAAGTGGTACGACAGTATTCACCATCCCCATTTCATATGCTTCTTCTGCATTATACTGGCGACATAGGTACCAGATTTCACGAGCACGCTTATGACCAACCATACGCGCAAGGTAGCCTGCGCCATATCCTGCATCAAAGCTTCCTACTTTCGGACCAGTTTGGCCGAAGATTGCATTGTCTGCAGCGATTGTTAAATCACACACAACGTGCAATACATGTCCGCCACCGATTGCATACCCTGAAACCATAGCAATTACCGGCTTTGGAATCGTACGAATTAAACGTTGTAAATCAAGCACATTTAATCGTGGAATTGTATCTGTTCCAACGTAACCGCCATGTCCACGAACGGATTGGTCTCCGCCTGAACAAAATGCTTTATCTCCTTCACCAGCTAAAAGAATAACGCCAATTTCAGAATCATCACGAGCATCCGAAAATGCATGAATCATTTCCTGTACGGTTAATGGTGTAAATGCATTACGCTTATGCGGGCGATTAATCGAGACCTTCGCAATTCCATTATATTTTTCATAAATAATTTCTTCATATTCTCTTACTTTTTCCCACTGCACTGTCATATTAAATCCTCCTTGAAAATTACTGCTAAAAGTGTTTATCCCTTCCTTTTAATCTGTAACCGAATCGATAAAGTGAACCCTCATTCAGTAAGGACCCTTCACCTACTAAATGCTAGGTACGACCTAAAGATCCTTGAACAGAGCCAGGAATTTACGGGCTGTTTTACCACCATTTTTACGCTTTGTCTTTCCAACACTTAAAGTTGGCGTATTACAGTCTGTTATGCGTGATAAACTTCCTTACTAGTTTACCAAAGATTTCAGGTTTTTCCACATGAACTGCATGTCCAGCATTATCACATATATTCATCTTACTTGATTTTAAGTGCTTCTGCATCTTTTTATTCATTGCAATAAACTTTGGATCAAGTTCTCCAACAATCAGTTTCACTGGACATTCAAAGCTTTCTAGATGACTCCACCACGGTTCTTGAGCCCCTGTTCCCATTGCACGCAATGATTGCGCCAAACCTTCTGTTGTTTGTGAAAGACGCTCACGCCGAATATCTTCCTGCACTTTGGACGGGAGGCTTTTTTGAGATACAAATAATGGGATATCCTGCCAATAATCAACAAATGCTTGTACGCCATCCCGCTCAATTCGTTCGGCTAACTTTTCATCAGCCTCCATTCGCAGACGTCGCTCTGATTCGTCTGCTATGCCTGGTGAAGCACTTTCCAATATTAACGATTGAATCATTGCAGGGTAGTTTAATGCATAGGATAATGCCGTTCGTCCTCCCATTGAATAACCAACTAAATGGATTTTTTCTAATCCAAGAAATTGAAATAACGCATGTAGATCTGTACAGCACATTTCCATTGTTCTAACGTGGGAAGCCTGTGTCTTTCCATGCCCTGGCAGATCAATGGCGATAATTTGAAAGCCTGATCCGAAGGCGCTTTTCACATGCTGCCATGTCTTTGTGCTCCCTGTAAATCCATGAAGCATGACGATCGGGGTCCCTTCTCCATCTACTTCATACCAATACGTCGCTTGACCAATCGTGTGATACAATTTACCCATCCCAATCCTGCAAGATTTCCTTTTCAATTGCATTCCATTTTTCTTGATGCCATGTCACATTTTCTGTACGATCTGTTTTAATTTCAATAACAGAAAGTCCTTCATGCAGGTAACTTGCAGCAAGCAGCTCCTTCAAGTGGTCTTCTGTCATTGCTTGCATATATTCACCACCATACATTTCAATCGCCTTTTTAAATTCAATATCGACTGGTGTTCCAAATAACGCTTCAAAATGCCTCTTATCATTGGACTGTGGTAAAAACGAGAAAATGCCGCCACCATTATTGTTAACAAGTAAAATCGTTATATTTAATTTGTAGTGCTTCGCTGCAAGCAACCCGTTCATGTCATGGAAGAACGAAAGATCACCAATTAAGAGTGTCACTGTTCTCCCTGTTGCAGCAGCTCCAACACCACTAGATACGACTCCATCGATTCCATTCGCGCCTCGGTTAGCGAGAACCTGCACCTGCTTCGGTGTTGTCATAAAAAAGGTGTCAACATCGCGTATTGCCATGCTGTTTCCTACATATAGCGTGCTTTGATCCGGTATAACTTCACAAAGACCACGTACGGCCTCTCCCTCTGTTACCTGTGACTCCTTGCCGCTTAAAAGATGTTTCTTTGAAATTTGATTCATTTCCTGCCAACGATTTAGCCAGCTCAACTCCACCTCATTTATAGATGAAGTTGCTTGTATTGCACGACACAGCATTACTGGATCAGCAAAGATAAACTCCGTCCTATTTCCCGCAGGCTCTCGATAACCGCTGCTTCCCTCAACAATGTATTGTTTCACATGTGCATGCTCTTTCACATAAAAAAGATATGCCTTCGAAACTGGCATTGCACCGAAACGGATAATATAATCAGGTTCCAACTGTTCTCGTATCGTTTTGTTTCTTAGAAAAGCATCATATGCTTCAATCACATGATCCTTCTCATGGCTCCCAGCGCGGACTTGAGACAATGGATCGGCTAAAACCGGAAGCCTCCATTTCAATGCGAGTTCCGTAATCACTTGAGCAAATCGCTTATCTGTTTGTGGACCACAGACAATAAGTCCTTTTTTTCCATCAGCCAGTTTCTGAACAAGCTGTTCTATCTGCTGCTCGGATAAACGCTTCTCACCGTCCATAAAAGTATTAACGGTTTGCATTTCATCTGTCGCATCAGGGTTTTCCCATATGTTTTCCAATGAAAAGTCGGGTGTAAGCGGCTCACGAAACGGAAAATTCAAGTGGACAGGGCCTGGGTTTCCCTCGTTTGCCATATACACTGCACGAGCCGCTTTATTACGTGCGTAACTGAGCATATTTGGTGTTGCTTCAGGAAGTGCCATCTCATGAAACCACTTTGGATAGTCTCCGTAAAGCTTTAATTGCTCAATTGCTTGTGGTGCCCCAACATCACGCAACTCATGGGGCCGATCTGCTGTTAAAACAATTAATGGCACCCTACTATAGTAAGCTTCAACAATTGCTGGAAAATAATTCGCTGCTGCTGTACCGGACGTACAGACAAGCGCAACCGGTCGATCCAATTGTTTCGCAATTCCCATTGCAAAGAAAGCAGCTGACCGTTCATCAACGATAACCCATTCTTTGATATCAGGATGCTCTGTAAAGGTTAATGCAAGTGGAGTAGAACGCGATCCCGGCGAAATAACCACATCGATTACTCCACTTTTTACAATTTCATCAACTACATTAGCTGTATAACGTGTTAATTTTTCAATATGATCCATTGACTTTTATCCTCCTAAAACGGTAAGCATAGGAAGAAGCTTAATTTTTGTTTCTTCATACTCACTTTGTGGATCTGAATCTTTCACTACTCCACAACCTGCAAAAAGCGATGCCTGATTCTTTTGGATTAGTGCCGAACGAATTGCAACCGCAAATTCTCCATTATTAGAGCTGTCCATCCAACCGATTGGCGCGCCATACCAGCCACGGTCGAGTAATTCATGCTCCCTAATAAATGCAAGTGACTCTGCTTTTGGACTTCCGCCAAGCGCTGGAGTCGGGTGCAGTTGCTTAATAATATCTAATATTGTAAAGCCATCCCTTAGTTGTGCGGTAACCGGAGTATAAAGATGTTGTAAGTTTTTAAAAGGGCGAACAACTGGAACTTCCGGAATCGTCATCTCTGTACAATAGTCTTTTATTCCATGCTTAATCATCTGCACAACAAAATCATGCTCCTGACGATTTTTTTCATCATTCAGCAGCGCTTCACTAATTTTCATGTCTTCTTCTTCCGTTTTGCCACGTGGTGCAGTTCCTGCCAGACAAGTTGATAAAAGCTTGTTTTTCTCCACTTTAACAAGTCTTTCTGGGGTAGCACCAACAAAGCAATCATCCCCGATTTCATACGCAAAAATATAACTATTTGGCTGTGTCTTTAATAAATTATTTAAAATCGATGAAATCTCAGCGTGACGGTTGAATGTAAGGCGTAATTCACGAGCAAGCACGATTTTTTCCACGTGTTGGTTACGAATCTCATCTGTGGCCTGTCGAACAATATCCATCCATTTTTCAGGGTCCATTTCGCTTTCATCTACAATATGCAGTATATCATCTGGAACCTTCTGCCCCAGAAGCAATTTTTGTTCAATCTGCCTTAGTTCTTCAGCTAGTTGTTTCGCATGATCATTTTTTCTTACACATACATTTATCGTTAAATAGTACGAACTATCATATTTTGTAAGTAAAAATTCAGGAACTCTAAATTGACTGGGTCGAAATTTCTTCCATAATTCTGTCTGCGCATTTATTGGGTCAAAGGACATGCCACCAAGGGCAACAATCCCGGTTCCAGGAACCTCGTATGGATTATGGATATATGCTTCGTTTAGCATCTTGTTCCAAGCTGCTTCAATCACTTCAAATCGAGATTTATCTGCTCCCATTTCAAACGCATTGCCAACGCCTGTAAGCCAAAGCATTTGCGATGAGCTTGTCCAAAACGTACGATTTTCAAAAATATGCTTTGCCGCTTCAAAAAACTGCAGCGGATTTGTGGTCGCTATTTTTTTAGTAAAACTAACAAGTCTACGATCATCTTCTGCCTGAAGCTGCTCGATTGCTCCATTAAGCAATGATGCAAGTTGATCCTCTTTTATTTCAATCATTTATATAAACCTCCACAATGATGCTTTAAAGGTGTCATCCTTTCTATTTTATGCTATGCTCGCCAGTTTCTCAAGGAAAGCATCTAGATTTAGTTAGAAAACTTGACTTTCACCAAGCTTTAATGAATGCCTTTATACAAGACGTATAGGAATAAATCCTCCCCATCTTGCCAATATATGACACGAATAACAACTAGATGACATTGACACCCTTCTTTTATTTGCTAAAATTAGTATGATATCTATTGATAATTTGCAGGGGGAACTATTTGATGCAATCTACAGAAAAAACAACGATTAAACATGCTTTAAATGAACGTGAAGGATTTCACGTCTGGTGGAGACTTATGCGTCCACATACACTGACAGCCTCATTTGTCCCAGTATTTGTCGGAACAATGATTGCTTTTAATGAAGGTGCGATCAATTGGCTGTTATTTTCAGCAATGCTTATTGCATCCTTGCTTATTCAAGCTGCGACGAATATGTTTAATGAATATTACGATTTTGTACGAGGGCTAGATAACGACAATTCTGTTGGTATTGGCGGGACGATCGTTCGTGATGGTATTGCTCCCAAAAAAATACGCAACTTAGCTTTCATCTTTTATGGGATATCCATTCTTATCGGAGTTTATATTTGCATCGCTTCCAGCTGGTGGATTGCCGTTATTGGTTTAATATGTATGGCTTTCGGTTATTTATATACAGGAGGACCTATTCCAATATCCTATACACCATTTGGTGAATTATTTTCTGGTGTTCTAATGGGCATGGTTATTATTGGTATTACCTATTTCATTCAAACGGGCACAGTATCACTATCCATGATTTGGATTTCAATTCCCATTACGATATTAATCGGAAACATTAATTTTTCCAATAATATTCGTGATCGTGATGGCGATAAGCTTGGCGGCAGAAAAACAATAGCAGTTCTTATCGGCAGGGAAAAATCAATCACATTGCTTGCTACATTAATGCTCGTTGCATATGGTGTTACAGCATTGCTCCTTATTACGGGTATCTTACCATTATGGTCATTATTAACATTTTTAAGTGGCTTGAAGGCGCGTGAAGCAATCCGTAAATTCCGTGGAAAACAGACAGCAATTGAAATGATGCCTGCGATGGCAGCAACTGCGAAAACAAATACCATTTATGGATTTTTATTAGGAATCTCACTGCTTCTTGCAGAGCTCATCTAACTTAACCCGTAACCATCCCATCTAGAAAACTTGGTAGCCATAAGCTCTCAGGCTGATACCATGGTTAAACTTACACAGATAGGAATGGGATATACTTGCCTCTCTGCCAACGAAAGGAAGGATGTACATGAGTAACCCACTAAGCAAAGAGAAATTGAGTTATTTTAAAGAACAGCTATTACAGCTAAAGAAAGAAACAGAAGAAGAAATTAAAGCCGAAAATAATACCGGTCCGAATGAATCGGTCGGGGAACTGGCAAATTATGATAATCACCCAGCAGATATGGGTACAGAGCAATTTGAACAACAGCTTGATGCCGGATTCGACCTCATGCTTAGAGATCGCCTCCAGGAAATTAATGATGCACTTCGTCGAATTAAAGATGGAACATATGGAATTAGTGAAAAATCAGGAAAACCGATCCCTGTTGAACGATTAGAGGCAATGCCGACTGCACGGAATTTAGTGGAGGAAGAATAATCACCCTCACCCTTCAGATATAATATCCATTAAAAGGCTCAGAGATAAAGTTCTCTGAGCCTTTTTATTTCGTTCGTCACTTCCAACTTTCCTCTCTAACATCCAGTCATCCGATGTATACACTTTCACATGTTCCAGGTGCTGGTTCATAAAAACAATGTAATTTAAACTGTCCAGAAAAAGGCTGATCGTACCATGTTGGAGGGCATGGACCATATGGGTTAAAATACCACAGCGCATATTTCGCCGGGTGTTGTCTCCAATGCTTCAGATTTTGTTCCGCTAACCGTCTTTCAGAATCTCTTGCTCTTTGATAAAACATATTCCCTTTTTGAACGGCTTCAAAAGAATAATTACCACCTTGCACTTGAAAAATAACATCCTCAACGTTTCTTAAATCGTTAAAATCCGGACAATCTGCCACAACACGGTTAACGATAACATTCCCTACATAGAGCATTCCCTGTTTTCCTTCACCTTCAGCCTCTGCTCTCATCATCCTTGCCATTAAGTCAACGTCTGCATCCCGGTAAGCGATTCTTGCCATTTTACCACCTCTAGAATAAAGTATGATAGAAATGCTTGTATTAATGTCATTGTTTTGAAGAATGTTTAGGAAAATGAGGGTCATTCTGTAAAAGCAACGAATGTAATATTCAAATCATGTGGACATACTGATCGCTTTTTTGTAGATAATAAGACTATTTCACAATATAATTAGGAGGCTCAATATGCCACAAGATCAACAAGCTAATAAGACGTTGCATTCTAGTACGAAACCAGGTTTTGCCGGGACTGACACTAAAAAAGTAAAACAAGAAATCCAAAAGGATTTGAGCGAAGGACAAGGTGCAATGACTGCCCGTGAGGCCGGAGCGATGAGAGATTAAACGTAAGTGTCGTCTCTTCTACTAATATGATTGTCCTGCAAATAATTTGCTGCTGTTTTTAGATTGTCTGTCTCCCCCTAGCGATTTTACTCGTTTGCAATCAAATATACCGGGACGATGAGGCACCACTTTTCCTTATTTTTAGGTTCACCTATTTCTCAAACCTTCTAGCATGTTCTGTAAAACAATCATTGCTTCTTCTATCACGTCTTTCTGATTAAGGTGGTCCGAAATCCACAATACCACTTCATTCATTGCTCCAGAAAGACAATGCGACATTGCCTCTACAGAAAAAGGCTTTATTAGATCCTGCTTCTGCATAAACTGTAATTGTTCCTTCAGTGATTTCATCGAATATTTTTCGTCCATTATTCTAAAGGTATCCCAGCCTAAAACGGCCGGGCCATCAATTAAAAGAATGCGTTGATTATGCGATTGTACTGCCCCTTCCAGAAAAGCCCGGCACCCGTTGATTAATTGCTGCCAGCTATCATTATTTTTTGCTGCCTCAGATTCTACATACTCCCTTATCTCTATTTGAACCATTTCAAATACGGCAAGAAAAATCCCTTTTTTATTTTTAAAATGATGATATAAGGCACCCCTCGTTACATTTGCTTCTTTTGCAATCTCTTCTAAGGTAACGTTCGCATATCCACACGCTATAAAATGCTGTCTTGCTATTTCCAATAAATTTTGTATTGTTTGTTCTGTTTCCGTTTTATTTTTTCTCATGCTGTCTACACTCCTCACTCCACCTGACGCAATAACTCCAACGCATGTTCATCCTTTGATTTTATCAATGTTCTTAATCCGTTTTTAATAATTTTAGGGTTTATACCATTACTATCTGATATAAGCCTTTGTATCCATTTGAGGACTGCTTCGGGATTTTCTTTTGTTAAATCATTCATATGGTTTGCTACAGATTTTTGAACATAGCGGGAGCTGTCATGCATTAAATTCTCTAGCAAACGTAAATTGTATTGGACATTATCCTTTAACGGAGGAATCTTTTTAGCCCATGGGAGTCTTGGTCGAGTTCCTTCACTCACCAATCTTCTTACATGTGAATTAGGATCCTTTATCCAATCTTGAAAATAGGCCATACAGCGATCAGTATCTGCATGTAAATAAGGTCGGATAGCATACTCTGATGTATGCCGTTTTGTTATTTCATATATTGCATTTAAGGATAAGTCAAAATGCTCCAGTCCGTAGCTTTCGACAAATTTAGCGATCGGCATTAGAAAATAGCCCTTGGTAAACATGCCTTCTTCTGTATTATTTTCTGGTCCCAAAATCTTTAACAAGACAGCTAAAGCTTCTTTGTAATCAGTAGGGAGATGTTGTTTTAATGTGTCCGCAATTACCTCAACGCGAGCCTTTAATTCTATATTTTCAACTTCTATGGCTACAGTATCCACAAAAGACTTCTTGGTAAAATGAGGATACTGCGCCTGAATTAAATATGCCAGCCGAAGAGCCAATTCCCTATCAAAGTAATATTTTAATGGCGTATATCCACTCATAATGACTTCTACTCTCTCACTTCCTCTAAGTAATGATCTTGAAAGGACTGATCTGCAGTAATAACGGTAATGACATCAATCAATACCCCATTTGGGTCACTTGTAATAAAATGCCTTTGACCAAATGCCTCGTTACGTAAATCGAGATGTAATGGAAGCTGTTCTTCCTTAATCAATTGCTGATACACTTCGTCTACATTTTCTACTTCAAAATTAAGAATTAATCCTTGTACAGAATTTCCAAAAGAAGAGGGCACTGTTTCATGAGTAGACTGCAGGATTGCTAATTCATCACCAGTCTCTTCTTGCTTCAAACTCATGTACCAATCCGCTTCAAAAACACTTGAGAATCCAAAATACTGTTGATAGAATGCACTTGTTTCCTTTACTTTCTGTGTCATCAATACGGGGTAAAAACTACTTAGTCTCATTCACTTCACACCCTCATCATAAGTTAAGTTTATTTTAACATACATACAATATGTATGTAAATGTTTACATTTATAGATTATTGTAACTATAAAGTTTGATAAAAACTTCACGCGATCATTGAATCCTTATGGTTTAGCCCATATCAAATATAGGCAACCCGCCATATAACGCTCTTCCTTAATAAGTTGTAAACTAGATTTTTTTACAATTTCACTAATATTTCTGTCCTGGTGGCACCCTACAAATTTTAATGCCAACGGATCCAATGATTTTTGTAGCCATGATAATGGTTTGTTCGTACTGATTCCATGCTCCATCATAAGTATTTTCCCTCCTGGCTTACACCATTTTTGAAAGTTGTTTAAGACAATGACAGGATTTTGATACGCGCATAAAGTTGTTGAAGATACAATCGTATCAAAAATGCTTTCGTTAAATTTCACAGACTCAACATCTTCTTTTATGAATGTAGCTTTAAAAGGAAATTCTTTTGCGGCCAATTGTGCTACCTTCATCATTTCACCACTGAAATCCACCCCAGTCAATTCAACGTCTTTATTATAGAAGGGAAAATTAAGACCAGAACCAATACCAACCTCTAAAACCTTTCCTTCTACATCTTGAAAAATCCGCTCACGAAACCGATAAGCACTATCGTTTTTGCGGCGTTTGTTATACTTATTTGCTTGTTTATCAAACTTTTTAATTAAGGATTTACGCTCCATATCTTATCCCTTTCTCGTAGTAATTTATGTGAAGATACATCATAATTTGAAACTTTATAATATTCCATAATATTTTAACATATATAACCAAATGCTTTCGTTAATTTTATATCAATGCGCATCTCAGATCACAAAAAATCACACGACTGAAAAGTTTAGTTCTATCCTTGTGAAGTTATTTATTACCAAAGAAAAATCAAACCCTAAAAACTTTATGATGTTTCAATTAACCAGGGGTCAAGTTCTGTTTTCTCCGTACAAAAAAAGCTAACCCCCTAGTCAGAGATTAGCTTTTAATATTTATATAAATTTCGTTTGCTGCTGTGTGATCCAGCTATGCATTTTTATAAATAATGGCACAAATAATAGTGCTACGATAATACCTTTTATAATGTTGAATGGCAGTACACCTGCTAAAACAGATGCCCAAATCACTTGATTTGTCATTTCCCATCCCATAAACCATCCATATGCAGGGAGGATGATAAAGTAATTTAATACACTCATTCCAATCGCCATAATAAGTGTTCCGGTAACCAAACCAGAAACAATGCTTTTAACACCTTTATATTTATGATATAAAATCGAAACTGGCACGACAAACATTACTCCTGCAAGGAAATTTGCTGCAACACCAATTGGATCGCCCGCTCCAGACACCGCAAGATAAAGTAAATTTTTCACCGCTACAACAATTATACCGGCAAGTGGTGAGAAAATGAGTGAAGCCATTAATGCTGGCACATCACTAAAATCAATTTTTAAATATGGTGGTAAAAATGGCAGTGGGAAATTCAAGAAAAATAATAAAAGTGAAATTGTCCCTAGTAAAGCCAAAATAATAAGTTTTAATAAATTTGATGATTGCTTGCTTGTGTTACGCATCATCTATTCCTCCTTCATCTTTATATCGATTCCACTCTCGTGATGAAGGACACTAGCCTAACAGACACAAAAACCCTAAAGCATAGAGGGGCTTTAGGGTTTAATTAATTGATAGTCAAATAATGGCGCATAACGGCACCAAATCCGGCTCGATATCTTCTCCCATCCAGACTGTAACTGTCGGTCCTGGAGTTGCACCAGGTCAACCGCATGGCAATCAACCATGCAGTTCGCGGACTTAAAGCATCTCTGCTTATTACCGCCGGTCGGGAATTTCACCCTGCCCCGAAGATTGGAATCGATTATTTAATTGTTAAATTTATTATACACTATTTTTCTATCAATGCAAGGTAAAAAACTCGGAATTAAATGAATGTCACATAATAAGAGATTATAAAATGGGGTACTTTATTGATATGGATTTTAATGCGTCGGTGCCTTTGACGAGCAGGATTGACGTTTGGGCAAGCAGCCATAGAAAAAATGCGGGGACCAGAGCCCCGCATTTTCCTTATTCTGCATTAATGAATAGCTTGCCTTCTGCTTGTTCGCGTGTTTCGTTACCAAAAGCATCTACTACTTTTACTTCAATAACTGCTCCTTCAGCAACAACACTGCTTGTAGCTGTCCAGTAGCCTTCATAATGACCTTCAGATGTTTCCATCATTGGTAGCTCTGTTGCGTTAGCCGTTGTATTTGTTAATGGCATATGGATAAAATAGGTTGCTTTTAATCCAGGCTCACTATCAAATTCAAACTTAACACTTTCACCAGCATTGATATGGACATCTTCTGTAGGTGTTAGATTTTCAAGTGCAGGCGCTGTAAAATCAACCGCAATTGTTACAGATTCAGTTGTTGTATTTCCAGCTGAATCGCCTGCAGCAACTTCAATTGTGTTCTCACCTTCGTCAAGTAAAATTCGCTTCGAGTAGCTGCCATCTTCTACCGACGCTTCTTGGCCATTTACTTCGACAAATTCAAGATTTTCATCAGCTACTGTACCTTCTACTGTTACACTTTCACGATTTACTTTATCGCCATCAGCTGGAGTATCGATTGTTAATTCAGGTGCTTCTGTATCCAAGGTTACCGTAACAGTTTCAGATTCCCCAACTTGAACACCATCAAGTAATGAGACAGCTTGGAATTCATTTTCACCTTCTGTTAACGCTACTGGTAGAGAAAAAGTACCGTCTTCACCGATTTCTTTAGTGCCTGCTTCTTCCCCATTATTCAATAATTGAACCGTGGTGGTATCAGAAGCAGTACCTTCTACTGTTAGTTCTGTTTCATTTGTAATGAAATCTTCTTCTGGTGAAGTAATCACTGGATTTTCTACACCATATGCTACACGTGCGCGAATCATATAGTTACCTTCTGCAGCTGGTGATGGTGACCAAGCTCCACCAACATATTGGTAACTGCGCTCAGCATTTGGTCCATTTTCATCGGTTGCAAGTCCTGGTACATTAGGATTTGCTCCTGTTTGAATGTAAACCATATAGAAATCGCCATCAACCTGAATTGCATGCTCAGATAAATCAACTACTGTCCATTCATCCAGACTTCTGATTGCTTCGGCATCAACTGGACCGGCTAGCCGCTCACCAGGCGTTCCATCAGGCCCACTAGCATCCCATACTTCAACGGCGAACTCTGTTCCACCTGGGCTTGGCCAATCCGTATCATGGAATTGGAAGACACCTTCTGTAACAAGTGCAGTTTCTTGCCCTTCAGGTAATGACATTTTCACAGCCCAGCCATTTCCCGCATCATAGAATGCACGTGCATTCTCTGCAGTACCATCATCGTAACCAATTTCTCCACCCGGAACCGTATAGAAAGGCTCAAGTTCTACATTGATTTCTGCATCTGATTCATTTAGGTCCACTTCAACTTCTTTACCATGGTAACCTGCAGCTAGAACCTTCAAGGTATACGTACCTTGATAAGCAGTAAGTGTGAAGCTGCCTGAAGCATCTGTTTCTACCGGTGCAATATTTGCATCCTCAACGATCAGAACTGTTGCTCCTTCTACTGCTTCACCAGTGTTTTCATCCGTGATTGTACCGCTGACTGAATACTGGTCAATTTCTTCGAGTGTAAAGTCTGTTGTTGCTACACTATCATTTTCAATTGTTACGGATTGCTCCTCAGAATGGAAGCCATATGCTTCGGCAACTACTGTGAAGTCACCAGCTCCGTGAAGCAATGAATAGCTTCCAGTTGCTGGATCCGTATTTACTGTACGTCCACTTTCAAGCACACTTACTTGAGCACCTAGTGGAAGCAATGTCGGATGAATTGATTCATCTTTAATTGGTGCACTTTTTTTCGTTGATTGTTCTGGTGTTATTTTATTCGGGTCTACTTTTTCTTTTTTCAATGAATCTTTATCTGCTTTTGCATTGCCCGCTGCTTTTCCTTTAGCAGGGACAACATCGAGTGATGCACTGCTGCTGTTTGATGTATCAGCTAATGTGACATCATCAATATACCAGCCATCCCGTTGTACACTGCCATCCGTTGTAAGATTAAACCCTATATAGACACGCTCGCCACTATATTCAGAAAGATCAATTTCAGCAGCTTCCCATCCGTCAGAGGTATTGGTAATGCGTGCTAATTGTGTCCACTCTTCTTGATCAGTGGAAATAAACACATGACCAAAATCCCAGTTGTTTTCAATGTTATACCATTGATTGAATTGTAGATAGGAATCTCCATCTCGTAAATCAACCGGCGGCATCATAAGTGTCCCATTTTCATTGTTGTTATAGGTTCCTTCTGGGTTTGTTGCATAAACATACTCTCCAGAAGCTGCTTCTCCAGGTCCAGAGGTTGGTACACCCCTTTCCCAGCTACTATTGTTTCCAAAAGTTGTCCAGCCTGCTGGAGCTGTTTCAAAATCTGCCGAATACCCTGCTGTAATTCCTGGCAAGACCGTTACCTCGTAGCTATCACTTGTTACTTCATTATTTCCGAAGTCATTTATAACTAAATGGTAGGTAAACGAATCACCTGAAATTGCTTCACCTGGAATGGTTGCAACATATTCTCCAGATTTGTAATCACCTGACACACGACTAGCCTCTACTGTTTCTCCATCACCATAGACGACTTCAACCGAAGCAACACTGATATTATCAGATACGTTAATTGCAAGATCTAAATTCATTCCTGCATACGTTTCACTTGGTGCCTCGTGTTCAAATGTTGGTGCTTCCGTGTCTTCTCCCTCTTTTGTAACTTGCCCTTCTAATGTGCCAAGACCAGTCACGATAGATGACACAGCATCATAAGCATTAACTAATCCATAGCCATATCCCATATTTGGTGATTCTGAGAATGTGCCGTCTGTTAATGGCGTTGCGGTTTGCATTAAAATTTCTTCAAGCTCGTCCACCGACAGGCTTGCATCTGCTTGAATTAATAACGCTGCGACTGCAGATACAGCCGGACCCGCCATCGAGGTTCCATTCCATCCACCTTCATAGCCACTACCTGGAACGGTTGACCGTATATTTACACCTGGAGCAGAAATATCCGGTTTTATATCGCCTTCATATGGTGAAGGACCTTGTAATGAAAAGTTCGCTAAAGCATCATTTATATCCGTGGCACCAGTTGCAAACGATTCAGGATAGTTCGCGGGTGTTGCAATTGACCCTGGACCACCGGGGTTAAATAGCGTTGTATTTCCCGCTGAGAACTCTGGGAAAATTTCAGCAGCTCTCCAAGCAGTAACAACATCACGATACCATTCATCTAAGCCTGGTCCTCCGCCCCAAGAGTTATTGACAACATCGGGTGCCATGCTTGCATCACCATTTGGAGCTAGAATCCACTCGGCTGCATTTAATAAATCGACATCGGTTCCACCTGCTGCTGTAAATGCTTTAACAGCAATCCACTGGGCACCTGGTGCTACACCAACCTGATTGGCTCCATCTGGCTCACTACCTACCATTGTTCCAGTTACATGTGTACCGTGACCTTGGTCATCATATGGCACATCTTCACTTGCAGTTGCATCATACCAGCTGTACGTGTGATCTACATCACCGGTTGCAGCATCATAACCGCGATACTTATCTTGTAAACCTGGGTGATCCCACTGTACTCCTGTATCGATACTAGCTACAACAACACCACTTCCATCAAATCCCATATCCCAAACTGCTGGAGCACCAACACGTTCAACATTCCACTCCACATTTGCAATTTCAGATTTAGGTGTCTCTGCATCTTTTGTAACGGTTGTATACAGCTCACGCGTTTCATTCGGAAGAATTTTCTCTACTTCAGCAAATGTTGCTATTTTCTCTGCAACTTCCTTTGTCGCTGTAACTGCTATTCCATTAACAATATGATACGATTTAAGATTTTCCGCATTTCCATTCTCTATTTCCTGCTCTAAATAAGTTTTTACATTTTGCTGGGAGCTAAGAGCAGTTGCTTTTAACTCAGAGATAACTGCGGATCGGCTGATATGTTCTACCTTTTGTGCGGATAGATTCGCCTTCGCAGCATTTGCTTTCGCTTCTGAAGCAACTTTTTTTACATCTGCGATTTCATTGAACTTCACAAGGAATGTCTGTTTTCCATCATCTTTAAATTCTGTTAATAAACGTTCACTTACTTTTGCTTCTGCAACCTTATTGGAATCATTTAGCGAATAATGCGGTTTGTTTTGCGACTCAGCTAATGTCACACCTGGTGTAATTAAAGAAAATGCCATTAAAAAAGTTGCTGCCATACTGAACGCCTTTACCTGCCTCTTTTTCTTTGTTCTCAAATCTTTTCCTCCCCTCAATTTTCGAACAGTACATTCCCTTAACTTTTCTAAAATCTCCTGCCCTCCTTTTCAAGAAACTTGTCGATCCCCTTCAATTTCCGATAGTTGTAGAATCTCGCTGTTAATGTCAGTATAGTAGATTGATAGAATGTTTTTTGTCGATTATTGTCATAATTAATCCGAATTTTCATAATTGAATAATTAGTACTAATTTTTCCTATTTCATGTCAATAACTATTTGCTCTCTTTTTACAAGGAAGATAAATAAACCTTTTATATTAAAAGGTTTTTTGAGGTAGAACGTTTTAATAGATTCATTTTCATATGAAAAATAAATCTAATTTACTACGGAAATGAGGAGGCGTATGGTATTTTTTTCTATAAAGCGGAAAACAGGGACTATATACCAGATTAGGATTTGTAATAAGAGGTATTTTGGAACGGTTATTCATAACATATAGGACTTTTTAATTTATCTGTTTTTTGGTTTAAAAAAGCCGAATGCTCCTCGTATGAGGGCAATCGGCACTTTTAGGAAATAGTTATATCTTCCCTACTCATTGTAAACTCAATTATCCAATGGATTTAGGCTCTCTTCTCCTGTCATATCAGCAATCATCGTTACAATTAATTCAATTTCTTGTTCGATGTCTTGGATACTCGCTGTTTCAACAGGAGAATGCATATATCTCAACGGGAGTGACACCAAGGAAACAGGCACTCCTTTCCCTGTAAGTCGCATTTTATCGGCATCCGTACCTGTCATACGAGGTGTTAACTCATACTGCACATCCATATTTAACTTCTTCGCTGCTTTTTCGAGCAACTGATTAATCTTAATGTTGATTGGTGCCCCTTTTGCAAAAACAGGGCCTCCCTCTAATGTTATATCTCCGTGCTTATTTTGATTAACTCCAGGGTAATCTGTTGCAAATGTCACATCACAAGCTATTGCCATTGTGGGTTCAATACCTGCAGCGGCAAAATATGCACCGCCCATATTCGTTTCTTCATTTACCGTGCTTGCTGCATATACCCCAACATTAATATCTTTTTCGGAAAGCTGTCTCAGTACTTCCGCAACAATAAATGCACCAGTCCGATTATCCAAGCCACGTCCAGCAATATAGCGATCCATTAAAATTTCAGGTTCTGTTTTATATACACAGAGATCTCCGATTTGTACGTGCTTTACGGCTTCTTCTTTGGATTTATAGCCACAATCAATGAACAAATCGGATAGGTCAAAGTCATTTTTCAGCCCGCCATGATGTTGTGCATTCACACCGATTACACCGGTCACGCTATCGTTATACCCAAGCACAGTTACACGCATACCAACCGCAGCTTTTGGATTAATACCGCCCATTTTATCGAAATGCAAATAACCATTCTCATCAATCCGGTTAATAACAAGCGCAATCTCATCGCAATGCCCTGCAAGCAAGATTTTAAAAGGAGCGTTCGCATTTAATACACCAATAGCATTTCCTGCATTATCCGTACGTATTTCATCGGCAAAATCCTTGACATAGTTTATCCATTTCTTCTGAATTTCCATTTCCATACTTGATGGAGATGGCGTGTTTAATAATTCCAGTAAAAACTGCTGATTTATTTGTGTCATCTATACTACCTCCTCAGGCTATTCATCCAACTAATTTCCATGATAGCAAAATTTGGATCAAAGGCGCAAGCGCCCATTTAGCAACGTACGAACTGGTGACTACGGCGTTCGACACATGACATGTCGGTTTTTATTTGAAGATCCATATTCTCGATATGTCATTTTATCGGACTTTTTGAACAACCTCTATAAATAAAGTTTACTGTCAAATTTTTATAACTTACCACCAAAAAAGAGCACATTTGTTTACGTATCATCATTTTAGCCTTACAATTTTACTCAGTACAAATTCGTAAAAGGAGTGATTGCTCATGCATCTTAATCAATGGTTTGAAAGAGGTATGAACCCAGACGCTTATATTGAATCCATGGAAAAGAACAAGGAAGATTTATTGCATATTTATGATCATTTTTCTTTACCAGTTGACGACGCATTTTATAATGAAATCCGAGAAAAAAATCTTCGTGCTATTGTGTTGACGGAAGATTGGTGTGGGGATGCGATGCTGAATATCCCAATTTTATTAAAACTATCTGAGGCAGCTAATATGCAAGTTCGGATGCTTTTGCGTGATCAAAATTTAGAATTAATGGACCAGTACTTAACAAATGGTAAAGCGCGTTCTATTCCGATTTTCGTTTTCATTAATGAAAATGGAGAAGAAGTCGCTAAATGGGGACCGCGTGCAGCAGAACTCCAACAATTTGTTGATCATTCTCGTGCTTCCCTTCCCCCACAGGATGCGCAGGATCACGATGAAAAAGCAAAGGAAATGTATTTATTTATATCTAAGTCCTATCGGGATAACCAAGATTTTTGGCTTGCCGTTTATAACAGTTTAAAAGAAACATTAGCGAAAGCATAGATTCTAGTGAAGCGAGTACTGACAAAGAATAAGTATTGTCAGTACTCGGGATTTTCTTCTTGATAAGTTTGAATAACCCTGCCCTCTTAGCTCATACTAAACTGTAAATACATTTCGCTTAAAGGTGATGCTATGAGTATTCGCTTTCTTAAATATATTTACTTTCGTTTACCGACAGCCGTTAAGCTCCTGGTTACCATATTTATTCTAATGACATTCTTCGGAACAATGATTCACTTGTTTGAGCCGGCCCAATTCCCAACAATATTCGATGGTATTTGGTGGGCTTTTGTTACAGGGGCAACTGTTGGCTACGGTGATTATGTTCCCCTAACTCCGACCGGGAGAATCATCGCGATCCTACTTATTCTTTCCGGTGGTGGTTTAATTGCCTTTTATATTAGTTCATTATCTACTGCTACAGTAAAACATGAGCAGGACCTTGAAAGTGGAAGACTCCCATTTAGAGGGAGGGATCACTTTATCTTTATCGGTTGGAATGAACGCACCAAACAATTAATTCATATTGCCTCTGAAAATTACCCAACAACGCGTATCGTTCTTATTGACCGAACGTTGCGCCACCTTACCTTTCAGGAATATCCTGTTCATTTTATTCATGGGGATGCTAGCGAAGACACAATATTAGAAAAAGCCAATATTGATTATGCTGACTGTGTTCTAATAACATCGGAATTAAATAAAAGTGAGCGTCAAGCAGATAACTATACGATCCTAGCAACAATTGCTATTCGTGGAAATAATAGGAAGATACCAATCGTTGCCGAAATCTTGTCCAAAATCCAAATTGAAAATGCTTTGCGAGCTGGTGCAACGACAATTATCCGCTCGAATGACTTTATGAGTGGTTTATTTTTTCATGAGTTAAGCCATGCCAAAACCGCCACCCCATTTGAAGATGTAATTCAATTATTGACACAGCAGCAATTTTCCCATTTACTGCTGCCTCGTGAGTTAGAAGGCAAATCATTTCATCAGATTTCCAACCATCTGTTAAAAAAAGGATACTTAACGCTTGGATTTATTCGTGATGAAAAATACCACATACATCCTGATGCAAACCAAACCTTAAGAGGGAATGATACATTAATCTCCATCACACATTGGTAACCACTTCTATCATTTCTCAAGTATTCTTTTGCTAGAATTAATAGTTTGTGCTATAATCGTATATTGTGTAAAAAGAAACGAATTTATATATAGGAGTTGTTCAGCATGACAAACAAATTTGAAGCTGGTCAAATTATAGACGGAAAAGTTACAGGAATTCAGCCATACGGAGCATTTGTTGCTTTAGATGAAGAAAACCAAGGTTTAGTTCACATTTCAGAAATTACACACGGATATGTGAAAGATATCAATGAGCACTTAACTGTTGGTGACGAAGTGAAAGTAAAAGTAATGAATGTAGACGAAGCAAAAAACAAAGTATCCCTTTCAATCCGTGCTACAGAAGAGGCACCAAAGAAGCCTGCGAAAGAGAAAAAAGCACAACCTACTTTCCAACAAGACAATGATACAGCAGGATTTAACACACTTAAAGATAAGCTGCAAGAGTGGATCGATCAATCAGCAAAAAAATAAGAAACAAATTAAAACATACGCATTGAAGGATTTAACTTCGTTGTGTATGTTTTTTTGTATGCAAATCCAAATTGCATCATTCTTGATTTCACTATCCTTATCGGATAAAGTTAAGTTATGCAGTTGATTGCAATTAAAGGAGGATGTCAATGTCACACGTTTCATTTACCTATGATAAAGCTCTAAAATTTTTCGACCAGCACGAGGTTGATTACTTAAGCCCATTTGTGGAATCAGCACATCATATGCTACATGAAAAAACTGGCCCGGGTAACGATTTTCTTGGCTGGATTGATTTACCCGAACACTATGATAAAGAAGAATATGCACGTATAAAGAAAAGTGCAGAGAAAATCAAAAATGATTCCGACATATTGCTTGTTATTGGTATTGGCGGGTCTTATCTTGGCGCACGTGC
Organism: Oceanobacillus sp. FSL W7-1304; assembly: GCF_037969805.1. Classification (NCBI taxonomy): domain Bacteria; kingdom Bacillati; phylum Bacillota; class Bacilli; order Caryophanales; family Bacillaceae; genus Oceanobacillus; species Oceanobacillus sp. FSL W7-1304. Next base: position 1,124,282 of record NZ_CP150211.1, read on the forward strand.
AGCACTAGAGATGCTCAATCATTCTTTCCAAAACCTACTTACGAAAGAGGAACGAAAAGTACCACAGGTTATCTTTGTTGGTCATCATTTAAGCTCAACTTATATGAGTGAACTATTAGAGCTATTAAAAGATAAGGACTTTTCTATTAACGTTATTTCTAAAAGTGGAACAACAACAGAACCTGCTGTTGCTTTCCGTATTTTTAAAAAATACTTAGAAGAAAAATATGGTGCTGAAGAAGCAAAAACGCGTATTTATGCTACTACAGACCGGGCAAAAGGCGCTTTAAAAACTTCTGCAGACCAAGCTGGTTATGAAACATTTGTAATTCCAGACGATGTTGGTGGCCGTTATTCTGTTCTTACCGCTGTTGGATTACTCCCAATTGCAGTAAGTGGCATTTCCATTGATGATATGATGCAGGGTGCTAAGGATGCAATGCATGACTTAGCTGAGCCAACACTGGCTAACAACCCAGCCTATCAATATGCAGCGGTTCGCAATGTTTTATATAACAAAGGCAAGGTTACAGAGCTTCTGATTAACTATGAGCCAAGCTTACAATACTTCTCCGAATGGTGGAAGCAATTATTTGGCGAAAGTGAAGGAAAGGATCAAAAAGGGATTTACCCTTCCTCTGCTAACTTCACAACAGACTTGCATTCACTTGGTCAATATATCCAAGAAGGGCGTCGCAATATATTTGAAACAGTTCTTCACGTGAATGCTGCGAAAAAGAATTTAACACTAGAAGCAGAAGAAAATGATTCAGATGGTTTGAATTATCTAGCTGGAAAAACCATTCATGAAATCAATGATAAAGCATTCCAAGGTACAATGCTCGCACACACGGATGGAGATGTTCCAAATCTCATCGTGGAATTGCCTGCACTTGATGCTTATACATTCGGTTACATGGTTTACTTCTTTGAAAAAGCATGTGCTATTAGCGGCTACTTACTTGGTGTGAATCCATTTGATCAACCTGGTGTAGAAGCGTATAAGAAAAATATGTTTGCACTGCTTGGCAAGCCTGGATTTGAAGAAGAAAAAGAAGCATTAGAGAAACGCTTGTAATTAATATTTGAAAAGCACCGTCGCCTCAAATTAAGAGTGCGAACGGTGCTTTTTTATTAATATAATTCGACGCTTGAAATCTTCCACATATTTCCTTCCTTGCTCAACCGCACCTCTTCTAGTATCTTATGGTTGTCCCCCCCTAGTAATTGATAGGTTTCTTGATTGGTCGCATGATCCGTTCGAATAATATAGCTCAATTCATTAGAATTTACTTTACTTAGGTTAAAATCAAGATTAATTACTATATCATTAACAACTTCTTCTGCTTTCCTTTCGACTGCATAATAATAGAGTGAGATAATCTCCATTGATGAGAGCTTTTCAAGTAATGAGATATCTTGTTCCTCTACATATTCCATATATGTCTTTGGTGTAGAACTTAATATTGGCCAACTATTCACCTCATGAATATCCTTTAACTGTAACTCTTCGAATTTTTCGTCAAAAAAAAGGAATAGTTTATTTGTTAAAATCCAAAGACGATCTCCTTTTTCCCAATCGTTTGCTTCATATAACTTAACAGCTCCGTTCACAATCTCCCAATACTTAGAGTCCCTATGCTCGTTAACAAAATGTAATAACTCATCCCTTGCATCTTGATTTAGGGTAGCAGGATACGAATACTCACCAGCTTCGATATAGCCCTCTAAATACCAATGTACAACATTTCGCAAAAATGTTTCTTCAAATAAAACATTTTGCGCCTCTGGATAATCATTAAACAGATCCTCAATTTCCAATAAGATTGTGTCAAACTCATGCCAAGGAATTTGTTGTTCATTATAGATACCAGGTGCATACAGATCAATTTTTGTTTCTACTAATTCTAAATAGCGTTCAAACCATTCCATTTTCTGTAACCTTTCGTTATTTCCGATAATCCAGAAATAGTCCATTTGAACCTTTATTGCTGGCGATTCAAATTCTTCAGGTTTGAGGACAAACCCTTGTTCATCCAGCAACTTTAAAAATGCCTTTATATCAGAAGGCCCTGAATAATTTAATTTATCATGCTGTACTTCTAGTAAAGCCTTTTGTTCATCATTCGTAAACGCATATTTTCCAAATAATTCCTGTATATATGCTTGTAGTGAAGCTTCCATCTCTAACATTTTATTACCGAATTCTAAGTTTTGCCCGATTGATTCTCCAGCTTCATTCAATTGTTCAATTGCTTGCTCGGGAGTTGTAAATAAATAATCGATTTCCGACTTTATCTGTTCAAACGACTCTGCTTGACTTGTTAATTCAAACTGCTTCACAAGACGTTCTGCCTGTTTGACCTCCCGAAACGATTCCACACTTTCTATCCCAAGTTCCTTGCGAAAAGTTTCTTTCTTTTGCTGAAAATAAAGTTTCAAATATTCAGCTTCTCTATCCCCTTGATGTTCATCATTAATAAAAGGAAGTGCAACAACCATAAACAAAAGCATTCCCGCTATTATCGCAACAGTTGGCAACAACCGTCCCCACTTTGACCTTTTCCTAGCAAAAATAGAATGCATAACTGTTTTGGTATTTGTATATTCAGGCAATTTGTTATAGTCATCTTTCATTTCGTGAAGCATCTTTTCCAATGGCTTATCATCCATTCTGGTAAACCTCCTCTCCAATCGATGTTTCAAAAATCTCCTTTAATTTCGCTTTGCCTCGATGAATTCTAGTCTTCACAACGGATAGTTTAATATTTAGAATAAGCGCGATCTCATCATAGGATTTATCATGGAAATAATATAAAATTAATGGGATTTTATATTTCGCATCCAGTTTTTGTATACATTCATGCAAAAATAAATGCTCCTGTTTTTCGAAATAATAGCTATTTTTTATTGTTTGCAATTGGCTTTGCCTCGCCTTATCTATAAGCTTTCTGTCTCGTTTTTGCTTTCTGTATTGGTCTCGAACTACATTTAATGTAATTTGATAGACCCAGGTTGTAAATTTCCCTTTATGAAACTGATGTGATTTTCGATGAATTCTAATAAAAGTTTCCTGCACAATATCTGGAATATTTTCTTGTTTAACACCAAATTGATAAGCAAATCGTTCAATCACAGGTTTATATGTATCTATTAATTGCTCAAAAGCATCTTCATCCTTAATTTTTGCTCCGTTAACTAGCTCCGTTTCATCCACCTATACCCCCTCCTTTCTCCCACTATGTATGTAACGAAAGTTTCTCGGTAAATGTTTCTTAATTCATTAACTTTATAAAATTGGGTATTGTTTAATGTGTTTGGTGCTTCCTGGCTGAAATATCGCAGAACAGAAAATATCTAGTTTATCTTCTTCTTAAAAAGGTTATCACGGTTGATTTTTTCTGCTACCTTTGTAAACTGATCGTGATAAGCCTTGTCTCGTTTTACTCTTCTATGAGTTACCGAATTCTCAGCGGCAAGAGCCCACGTTCGAGTACCCCAATAAATGGTTTTCTCGAAGTGTCTGAGACTGTTCCCACAAAAAGTTCGATTGCCTCGAACAGCCCGGGCGGCGGAAGCTACTAAAAACTTAACAAACAATAATTAGTTCGCGGTTTATATTTTCACATAAAAAAATTTAAAAATCCCTGTTTATATTTTTTATTTCGGGGTAATACTATAACTGTAAGACTTTCTCGTATTCCCCCTGTAAGCAAGGCGTTTAACGCTTTGCTTTTTTTTCGTTTCCTCTAAGCTTTTCTAGCAAGTAAGAAAGTAAAAACTTCCTGCTTGCACAAGTGCAACTAGCATCGCCGAAAAGCTTGGCAAATGTCAAGATTACTAATTATAATAGCATTAACGACTTTATAGGAGGCATTTTATGAGTATTTTCGAAGAATTATATGACCGTAAAAATACAAGATCTGTTAAATGGGATATGCTGCAAGCAATGTTCCAATCAGAGGACGTACTACCGATGTGGGTTGCTGACATGGATTTTAAAGCTCCCGAAGCTGTTAATGAAGCATTAATAAAACGCGCTCAGCATGGAATTTACGGATATACTATTATCGATGAGACAGTGTCAGGCTCAATCGTCAATTGGTTAGAAAAAAGACATAACTGGAAAATTGATCCTGCCTGGTTATCTTACAGTAACGGTGTTGTTACAAGCCTACATATTGCTGTACAAGCTTTCACAGAGCCACAGGATAAAATTCTCATTCAGACTCCTGTCTATCCACCATTTTATAATGTAATCGAAGCCCATGATCGTGAAGTAATCAAGAATCCACTCGTTAATAAGGATAATTACTATACAATCGATTTTGCAGACTTTGAAAATAAATTAAAACTTGGTGTGAAAGCATTCATCTTATGCTCCCCACATAACCCTGTTGGTCGTGTGTGGAGACAAGATGAGCTGGAAGAAATGGCAAGGTTATGTTTGAAATATGATGTTATGATTCTTTCGGATGAAATTCATGCGGACCTTGTGTTCCCAGGGCAGAAGCATATCCCGATTGCTTCACTTTCTGAAGAAGTTGCCAATCATACTATTACGTGTATGGCTCCATCGAAAACATTCAATCTTGCTGGACTGGATGCATCCTATGTGATTACAACCAATACCGAAAACCGAAAAAAGCTTGATGCATCATTTAATAAACAAGGCTTTCATAACCAATTAAATACAATGGGAAATACCGCAATGGAAGCAGCATATACACATGGCGAGCCTTGGCTTGAAGAATTAAACAGCTTGCTTGAAAGTCATACCAATTATGTAACTGAAATGTTCGACCAGCATATACCTGAACTAAAAGTTGTGAAAACGGAAGGTACTTACCTTCTTTGGATTGACTGCAGTGCACTAAATATGGATAGTAAGTCTTTGAATAAATTTATGATTGAAGAGGCAAAGGTTGGCTTGAATACTGGGGCATCTTATGGAGAAGCTGGTGAACAATTCATGCGTATGAATATCGCCTGTCCACGTGCAACTTTAGAAGAAGGTGTCAAACGGATAATCGGTGCCGTACAAACATTAACTAAATAAATATGATAAAACACATGATCACTCCAGTTGATCATGTGTTTTTTGCTAAAAAAATGGCGATCATTTTTTCCACCGCACCCAAGAAACAATAGAGAATGGAAGCGAAAGAATCAAAAAAAACACTAATAAAATCCATGGATACTCGATCACTACATCAGACTGCCATGGCCAGAGAAACCTGTTCATTCCATAACACTCCTTTATTTAGATGAGACTTTAGTAAATATCCTTCGTATGACAGTCACAACCAGCAATAGAAATGGTAAAACAATTAACAATGGAACCCATAAATGAAGGGGAAAAATATGAATACCGACATAGATATGTTCACTTAAATTTGTTGACATCGTCATTCCTAACATGTAGGTAATGATAGCTACAGGTAAAATTAGATATCGGCTCGAACTTAGATTCAATAACAATTGCATCGAACGAACTGCCGCAAAAAAATAAAGCGTTAATTTAGCAAAAGCAGTGAGAACCATAACTAAGCTTACGATTGCATCTAGGTTGTCAAGGAAATCAGCAATCGATATTTGTTGCATTAATGTATAAACAGGAAATAGGGTACGTTCTAAAATACTTTCTCCGAAGACGAGCGATTGCATCAGACTAAGTATAGCAATCGTTATCCCAGATACAATTGCTGCGATAATTGTTACCTTCATTACCTTTTCCGTTTCTTTGACTAATGGCCAAATCATTGCTAATGTTAATGTCTCCGCAAATGTTTGCGTGATACCTGTCGGCCATACGGCTGTCCAAATCTTTCCCCAACCTTGTCCAACCACGGGAAGGATATAGTTAATATTCACAACATCTGAAAAAAACAGTAGAATAACCTCAATCATGAAGATTATTAACACCATCGGTAACAAGTATTCGGTTAGTCGAGCGATAACTTCAATTCCAGATGAAACCCCATACAAAACAACTAATAAAAGCGAGAGAACAATGAACCATGATGGTGTCTGTTGAAGAATCGTAACAGGGATAATTGACTTTACATCGGCTAAAATTCGCCCTGCCACATACAAAAACAAAAGTGGATATAGCCAAGCAATCGGCATACCGATCCATTTTCCAAGTTGTGCCGGAAACCATTCCACAACTGTTAAACTTGGGTTCATTTTCATTAGAGCAATATACATTAAAATCAGCATAATTCCCAATGCAGTAGAGATTAGAATTGCTAGCCACGCATCTCTGCCAGCAGATGAAGCAAACCCAAATATTACAGATGAACCAAGCTGGAAAAACACTGTAATTGTAAAAAGCTGATACACCGATATTCGTTCCATAAGATCCTCCTAAGAACTTGACGGTAAAGGATTCTCCTTAATCTTTCTGATTTGAGAATATTATTGACTGGTTAGTAAACCCGGTACCCTTTATCTTGATTTCAGTTGCTATTTCGATTTCAATTTCAGGAAAAACTTCTGCCCACTTACTTTTATACATATCATTCCACAGTTTGGGATTCGAACGATAAACCGCATGTCCAATGCCAAAGACATCTGATTGTAATTCTTTTTGAGCTTTATTCACCGTTAATTCAAGCCTTTCTTTAACCTCATCTTCAAACATTTTTTTAACCTTTTGAATATTTTCTGGATCATTCAAATCGAACGTTGAGGAGTTTTCAAAGATTTCTACTTCTCCATAGCTATCGACTTTTATTTTCACGTTATCCTTCGATACAGTTGGCTTAATCTTAGATGATACTTGCAGTATTTCTGCCCCTATTTGCCCTCCGCCTTCATTACCTGGAACTGTCAGAGATATCGCTCCAGATACAAATTCATCGCGCATCCATAAAAGACCTCGAGATTCTTTATCATCCATCCATCCTACTAATTTATCTCCCTTAAAGATTGCTGCGCCATTTAGCGACGGAACCATATCTGAGGAATTATTCTCTTTTTCTAATGGCTCACTTGAAACTTCTGAAGCAAAGGGTTCATCACCATCAGCTAACATGCGGGTCAAAAAATCCCTTACCTTAACTTCCAGCCCCGCCCCTCTTTTTTCTTGTTCTCTAATTTCCTCTGTCGTCATACTTTCAATCTGAGGTTTTAAGTTTAACTTATCATTTGCCTTTCCCTTCGCAAATAAAATTGTGCTACCTAATTGCGGTTGCCTGAACCTTGTGAAGAAATCAAGTACAGAAGAAACACCTTCCGTTGCCAACTCTTCCCCTATAATAAGCACATTACTCTGACCAAAGAAAACCTCTCTGGACAACTTCAACTGAATTTGTCGATATGCTTCCATAATATCTTGCCCCTCTTCCGAGACCACTATTGTTGTTTCAGATCCCCCAGATCCTTTACCAGCTTGAGGGCCAAGGTTTTTTGGAACTGCAATTTGTAAGCTAAGCAGAATATTTTTATTTTCCCCTTTATCAATTGCAATACCAGTGACTAAGGCGATATCAATTACCTCGGTCCTACCCCAGCAACTCGTAAGGAGTGGTATCATCACGATAAGTAAGATTAACCTACATTTTCGTTTCATATACGTTTCCTTTCCGCTTCGACATAAGTTGTTAAATGGTTAGAAAACTTGGCATTTGTCTATTTAGGCGAATGCCTTAGTTGCACTTATTCAGAGAGGCTTCCCTCAAAGTTGGATAGAGGTTTTGAAAATAAGTCGGTTTTTTCACCGATTTCTTCCAATCTGATCTACTACATCTGGAAAGCCTCATTAGCGTTTTTCTTATTGATTCGGACCAGGACGTGAATTATGCTTAATCCGATTCGCTTTATTTTTCCCTAGATAGCCTGGGCGCTTGTTCATCGCCCACCATGGTGCCCTAACAAATATATCCTTCAAATTAGATGTATCCAACGGAGCAACTGGTGAAAAGTATGGAACGCCAAACGACCGGAGTCGTAAAATATATATTTGTAACGTTATCACACCTAAAAAAACTCCATACAGACCCATAAATCCAGCAAGAAACATCATTGGAAAGCGAAGAATTCGAATAGTGTTAGCTTGTTCATAGCCTGGAATAATAAATGAAGCAATCCCAGTTGTTGCGACAATAATGACCATTGGACTAGAGACAATCCCAGCGTCAACGGCAGCTTGCCCAATTACTAATGCCCCGACAATACTTACAGCCGATCCTACTGCTCGGGGTAGGCGAACTCCAGCTTCTCGCAATCCTTCAAAAGCAACTTCCATAATTAACGCTTCAATAAGTGCAGGAAAAGGAGTGGCCTCCCGTGCAGCAGCTAAACTAAGTAATAAACTGGTTGGAAGCATTTCCTGATGAAAAGTTGTCACAGCAACATAGAGCGATGGTAACAATAAGGAGATAATTAAAAACAAATAGCGTAACATTCGAATAAACGAAGACGTAATATAACGCTGATAATAATCCTCAGGACTTTGAATCAATTGAAAAAACGTTTGTGGAGCAATTAGGCAAAAAGGCGTATTATCAATGATAATGCCGACGCTCCCTTCTAATAAGCTTCCAACTACTTTATCCGGACGCTCGGTATGACCAACTAAAGGAAAAACAGAAAATGGGTTATCGTCGATTAACTCTTCGATATATCCACTTTCTAAGATAGCGTCAATATCTATTCGATCAATCCTTTCATGAATCTCCTGAACTAACGAATCTTCCGCAATGCCTTCGATATATGTAATGACGAGATCAGTTTTCGATAATCGTCCTACTTTTTTTTGTTCCATTTTTAACCGAGGTGTTTTCAACCTTCTACGGATTAAACTCGTATTTGTCCTTAAGTTTTCTGTAAATCCATCCCGCGGCCCTCGAACTACTACCTCCGACTCTGGCTGTTCAATTGCTCGTTTCTCCCATCCCTTTATACTAATAAATAATGCATCTGGCATTTTATCAATTAATAAAACCGTATTTCCCGATAAAATATGATCGGTAACATCTTGCAGCTTTTGACTACTAGTAACATCAGCTGTAGTAACAACTCGTTCTAACAGCTGTTTAATTGAAGTAATTCCCGCTTTTAACTCCTGTTCATCCCAATTCAATAACGGTTTCAATACGTCGGAATCCATTAATTGTTGGTTGACAAGCCCATCTAAAAAAATAAGCATTCCTTTTTTATTCCCGATATGCAGCTCACGATAGACGATATCCGAAGATTTTTCGAACACCGCCTTTAACTCGTTTACATCATTCTCCAATTCACCTTTAAGTACTTCGCTTTGAAATGGACTCGACTGTTCTTCAAGAGGGTGTTCACTGTTAAAAAATTTAAATAGCTTATTAATACTTTTAATGATAATATCCCCCCTCTATCAATCATACAAATTATTCTTACCTGTTTTTGGGGTATTATGTATGGTGGTGTAACATTTATCCTGTTCAATATTTAACACATTTCAATTGCTCATTATTTGTAGCCAAAAAAAACGGCTTGCTAATAAAATGGATAACAAGCCGATCGATTCTTTAATTTTTCTCATTCAATTAATATATTTCTACTATTCCTCTTGTTCCTCATTAAATTCTGTCGGGTCTGTTGGAGCATCTTCTGACTCCCCCGCTCCATCTTCTTTTTTAATCACACCACAAATAATTCTTGCTCCAGAATTCCCACTAGGCTGACTTACCCCATCATCTTGATTTTCTGTAACAATTAATGAGGTCCCACCTTTTTCAAAAAGCGAATTCTTCCCATCTAACAATGTCGCCTCTGCGAGCATTAGCTCTACATCCACAAGCCCTGCACCATCTGCTTCAATGTTCGGCAAATCACCAAGATGTGCACCATCCGGGTGCATAAGCCCATGCTCTTTCCCTTCCGGATCTAAATGATTTCCAGAGCTTTTAAAGTCCGGTCCTTTACAAGCCGGGTACTCATGAACATGAATTCCGTGAAAACCTGGAGCCAGCCCTTCAAGTGTAAGTTCGATTTGCACACCCTCTGCAGCTTCATTTAACAAAGCTGTTCCAACTCTATCTCCGGTGCCATTATACATTTCAACTGACTTACTCGTAATTTCATCGGAGGATTGGCAAGCAGTTAACAAAAGTAAGGTAATGAAAACAACCATAAAACGCATGTAAAAAATCTCCTTTTGCATTCCTTTATACTCAGTATTTGCAACAAGGTATTAATCTAAACAAAAAAGCCTCCTATTTTTAAAGAATAGGAGGCCTTGCTTTTACTTAAGTATGATCTGTCGTGTGTCGATTATTTTCCAATTGTTGCTGATACTGCTTATTAAATTTTCGTTCATCTTTTCTCGATTTTTTAACCATCAGGTACATTGCAACGACTGCTAAAATGATAAAAATTGTCAATGCAATAACAGCTGGAATATATTCCGTCTTATCTTCTGGAAAATAGAGAAACGGCATCATCAATCTTCACATCCTTCTCCATCAATTATAACAAACTTCTACTATTAGCCAACTAACAGAATTAAATATTCGCAAATTCGCCCTATTTTTGGCAAACTAGAGCTAAGGAAGGTGATTTGATGTCTGAAATTACAACTGGAAGTTTAGTAAAGGCGCATTACCGTTCAGGAACATATCTTGGTGTTGTAAATGAGCTTAGGGGCGAGAACTATCTGGTTGAAGTTCTAGCTGTCCAAAAACATCCATTACAGGGAGACCTACACAATTACGGAAAGCTAGATGACGTGTTTTTTCATGAACGAAAAGCATTAGCCTTTCACGAAAAAATGAACGTTAAAAAAGCAGCAGTTAAAAAGTATGAGGGTGAAATTCCAGACTACGGTAAATCTTTAAAAGAAGCAGTAGAGGAATATATGGAAAAACTAGCAGCAGAGGATATTCCATTTAACAAGTTGGCACGTCAAAAACTCGATAGTTTGGAGAATACGTATTACAGAAAATTGTACAATCAAAAAAATAAAAGCTAGAGATTAATATCATCTAGCTTTTTTCTGTACACTGTAAGCACCATACCTGTCCAGTTTGTAGTCGCTTACCTTGTTTTCATCTTATTCACCTAAATGTTCTTTAATTACTTCAGCAACACCGTTTAATGCTTCTTCCTCATCATTTCCAGTAGCACTGATTTCGATTTCAGATCCTTTTGGTATACCTAGTGACATAACACCCATAATTGATTTTAAGTTAACTTTCTTACCTTTATATGAAATTTCAACCTCAGAGTCATATTGGCCAGCTTTATTAACTAATAAAGTTGCAGGTCTTGCATGTACACCAGTTTCAGCAGTAATTGTAAATGTTTGTGATTTCATTATAAATCATCCTTCCAAATCTATTTTATACTATTTTTTCAAACATTTATGTTATGTGATTCACATAAACCTACATCTATTATATACAATTACAGAAATTAATGAAAGAAATAAGCTAAAAAAAATCGTACACTGCCGAAATTTGTCTTTCATTACCTGTTATGATAACGTTATTTTGAAACGAAATGCTTCAGATACAAGGAGGAAATTAAATGAGTGTTCACATAGGTGCAAAACAGGGTGAAATTGCCGATAAAATTCTTTTACCAGGAGACCCGCTTCGCGCAAAATATATTGCAGAAACTTACTTAGAAGACGCTAAAGTTTACAACGAAGTACGTGGGATGTTAGGTTATACCGGAACATATAAAGGGGAACGTGTTTCTGTACAAGGTACAGGAATGGGGGTACCATCCATTTCTATTTATGTTAATGAGCTAATTCAAAGCTATGATGTCAAAAAACTGATTCGCGTCGGAACATGTGGAGCGATTCAAAAAGATGTCAAGGTTCGGGATATCATTTTAGGACAAGGCGCAACAACGGATTCACAAATGAACCGATTAATTTTTAATGGCATTGACTATGCGCCAATAGCAGATTTTGAGCTACTTAAAAACACGTATGATGCCGGCATTGAAAAAGGCCTTAACCTTCGTGTTGGTAACATTTTTACCAGTGATACATTCTATCGTGATAATGCAAAAGAAGTAAATGAGTTGCTTGCGAAGTATAATGTTTTAGCAATTGAAATGGAATCAACAGCACTTTATACTCTTGCAGCAAAATACGGACGCAAGGCTCTGTCTGTACTTACGGTGTCTGACCACATCTTAACTGGAGAAGAAACAACAGCAATGGAACGTCAAACAACCTTTAATGACATGATGGAAATCGCCTTGGAAGCAATTATTAAATAAAGCTATTTATTAGGACAGTCTAACCACAGGCTGTCTTTTCCATTGTCACCCAAACCTTTTATTGGTTGACAGTATATAAAGCTGCCCTTATTATTTTCTTATAAGGGGGGAATATCCATGAGATTACGTCCAATTGACTTAACGTTTGGGGCCATGTTTGTTTGTTTAATGGCAATCGGGGCGAATATTACTGTTTGGTTTCCATTTTTGGCGATTCCGATTGGAGGAGCAACCGTTCCTGTATCCTTACAAACATTCTTCGCTATCTTAGCTGGAATGATGCTGGGGAGAAAGCTCGGGTCCATTTCAATGGTAGTTTATGCCTTTCTTGGAGCAGCAGGCTTACCGATATTCGCTGGTTTAAAAGGCGGATTCTTTCAATTCATTAGTCCAACCGGAGGGTTTATACTTTCCTTTATTTTAATTGCCTTTTTCGTTGGCTGGATGACAGAGAATCGAAAAGCTCGTTCGATTCCATACTTTATCTTTGTTGCAATTATTGGTTTAGCGATTAATTACGGTGTTGGAACTACCTATATGTATTTGGCAATGAATACATGGCTTGATTTATCGATCTCCTATCCCGTTGCGTGGGCAGGGATGATTCCATTTATGATTAAAGATGCGATATTATCAATTGTTGCAGCTCTTTTCATGCTTAGTCTTGCCAAACGGATTCCTTCCACCTTAAGGAATGTAAATATACAATAATGTCTATGCTATAGACATCCGTTTACCTAGTCAATTCTCTATGGTAAAATAACAGCAATATGGCACCAGCGAATATGCAGGTTTGATCAGTAAATTGCAGTAGGAAGGATGTTTTATAGCTTATGGAGTTATTTTTAAATTTCCCTTTATGGGCAGCTTTAGCAGCAATTGTTTTTGCTCAAGTAATTAAAATTCCAATTAAATTGATTTTCACAAGAGAGTTCCAACCAGGCCTTGCATTTAGTACTGGGGGAATGCCAAGCAGTCATTCCGCTGCTGTCACTGCACTGACAACTGCTATCGGTATCATTGAAGGTGTCACATCCAGTGTATTTGCGCTTGCATGTATATTTAGCGTGATTACGATGTTTGATGCTTCCGGTGTACGCAGACAGGCTGGGGAGCATGCAGCTTTGCTCAATCGATTAATTAAAGACTTTCAATACTTTACAGAAAGTGCGAAGGATTGGAATAAAAAAGAAGAATATGAAAAGCGCAGAGAATTGAAGGAACTGTTAGGACACCAGCCGATTGAAGTTTTTTTTGGCGGGTTAACTGGAATCGGTATTGCTTTCTTACTCTATCCGTTCTTTCAATGACACATATTAATAGAGGATGCTTTTTGTGTTAACAATAAAAAACTCCCGCTCGTTAGATTTCGGGAGTTTTTTTGTAGTTCATTAATCTTCGTTAAATTGTTGCCTGAATACTTGCATGGCTTCATCTTCATTTAATTTAATGAGTTGTTCTTCTGTCAACTCACCATTACCCATTTCAACAATATAGACTTCTAATTCCTTTTTCCCCCACTGTGCGAATACATCATCCACCGTGTGGTAAAATAAGTCAATTTTATTTCCTTTTATTGCACTACCTTTGTCAGCAACAACACCATATCCGTAATCCGGAATATAAAGAATTGTTCCTATTGGATAAATCGTCAAGTCAGCAGCAATGGTAGAATACAAGTCTCGCTTTACTTTTACTCCTGAAAACGTAATTCCATATTCTGGATGCTCTTCCGTTTTCCCGGTTGATTCGATTCCGGCCGTATAACCAGTTGCTACTACTGTTGCAACAGGATATTGGTCAAAGTCAATTGCTTCCTCAATCGTTTGCTGCGATGCAATTTCATCGCTTGAAATATAACGTTGCTTCGTTTTTGAAACGTTTAATCCCTTATGTTTTAATGTTGTTTGTCTGAGCTCTGCTGCCTTTGCCGTCATCACATTACCCGACTTCGGATGTTCTTCCCCAGCATTTGAAATGATTGTCACAGCCTGAACAAGCAAAATCATAATTAATGTCAACATTCCAACATGCAAAATAAAATTTTTGATTTTCATAATAACACCTCTTGGATGTCATCATTTCCAATCTAGTAAAATTTTATTCATCAACCTATTAGAAAACTACTTAGCATGTCACAAACTTTTGAAAAGATTTCTTCATTTTAACTATGTACATGGGATTAAATTCATTTTATAAACGGTTGCTTAGTGGATTGTTAAAACATTTGATAGCCGCTTTTACGCAGGATTTTTATAACAATCCCTGAGACAATTGCTCCAGCAAGTCCGGAAGAAAGGATAAAGATATCAGCGATCTTTAAGCTCAACAATTCTTGTCCTAATTGTGAAAATGCAGCACTTGTATTTGTAAAATATTCCATTGTTGATAGTTTATCAATAATCATAATTACAACAAACGGATAAAGGAATGCCATTAGCCATGTCCTTCTTAATAGCATGTTTAATATGAATGCGATTCCGAAAAAAATGACAAAATATAAAATAATGGAAACGATTAATTGTATCAATCCAGTAACTCCCCTCATGTAATCGATGTTAGCATACAACTGTCATTTTATACTAAAACAGAACAAAAGCGCAAGCATCCGGGGACACTGGAGCTAGACGCAACAAAAAAAGCAAAGGTTCTGCGCTTCCTTTGCTTTTTTTTGTTATAGCTTACCTTATTTAATTCTAGTAAAAAATGTTAAATTTTCCTTTTTTCATTAAAAGACCAATACCGCCTAATTTAAGAAGGTAACGATTATCACTCATTTTTTTCATAACCGTTGCTTTCCAACCAAATAATTTGCGTCCTAGAACTTCAGCAATTGCATCATCATGACCAAGTGAAGCAATCGTACCTAATAGATTTGGCTCAAAAGATTGTAGCTGTTCTCCACGTACTGCCGCTCTTACATTATGCGCAACTGTGCCCGATTGCTGAATGGCAATTTGAGCTGTTGGAGGGAATGGTCTCCCTGTTTGCTCATTCATAATTAACGCACAATCACCAATGACAAACACATCATCATAATCTGGAGTACGCATATCTTTCCGAACTTCTACTTTGCCACGATTTGTTGCAAATCCAGACTGCTCAACAATTGAATTTGCCTTCACCCCCGCTGCCCAGACCGTTGTCATTGTCGGAATCTCGGTAATCTTTCCATCTTTTTCATATACAATACTATCTTCCTTACATTCCTTCAGCATTGCACCATTAATAAATTCAACACCACGAGCGGATAAGGAATTTACTGCATATTCTACAAGCTCTTCATCAAACCCTGGTAGAATTGTTGGTGCTCCTTCTACAACAATAACTCTGACTTGAGTTTTTTCAATGTCATATTCTGCACATAGTTCTGGAATTCGATTGATTAATTCACCGGCAAACTCTATTCCTGTGAATCCGCCGCCACCAACAACAATATTCAGGCGTGCATCGTTTTTTTCGGCTTCATTATGGTAATTCGCAAAGTTAAAATCCAAATGCTCTCTAACTAAACGAGCACTATTAATGTTATTAATCATTAATGCATGTTCTTCAAGTCCAGGAATACCAAATGTAGCTGATTCAAATCCTAAGCCAATAACGAGTACATCATATTTCAATTCTGTATTCGATAGTTTCACAGTTTTTTCTTCAGGTTTAATGCTAATCACTTCATCTAAAACAATATTGATTTTTCTTGAATTGATAACATCTTTTATTTTAATCTTTGTGCGGTCCGGGTGAAGTGTTCCTGCAGCATTTTCATGTAGCCAAGTTGCTTGATAGTGGTAATCATTTTTATTTACAAGGGTAATTTCAGCTTCGTTCATATGCATCGTTTTCTGTAGTTTCGAAGCTGTCATCATCCCACCATATCCTGCACCTAAAATTACAATGTGTGGTTTATTCATTCTTATTCACTACTCCATTATTTCAATTTACGTAGTCACCATAGGTCAATAAAACCTATGTGACATATTTCACTATTTACTCTTTGAAACATTGACATTCGTTTAAAAGGATACTGAAGAAGGCGTTCTTGCTTTCCTAGAACCCTCTTACTACATTGAAGTATAAGCCTCTTCCTGTTTGAACGCCTTAACTGAAAGACTATACTTTATTATTTGCCTATATAAAACCCAGGTTCAATCCAGATTCTCTTTTTCTATAATTATATTAAAACTAATTTGTCATCATTCTGTAATATTCCCTCATTTATATTAGCTTTTTTCAAGAATGTTTTCAACCCTATATGTTATTTTCCTAATTGTATATTTATTAACTGTTTTTCTTAAATACTCATAAAAACATTCTCAATTATACACTTCACGAACCGGTTGTGGTACGATAGAAATGTTGATATTTATCGAAATAAATCGGGGGTTTTTTTATCATGTCTGAACAAATCTATGATGTCACAATTATCGGATCGGGCCCTACCGGATTATTTACGGCTTTCTATGGTGGCATGCGCCAAGCAAGTGTAAAAATAATCGAAAGCTTACCACATACTGGTGGGCAGCTTACAGCCCTGTATCCGGAAAAATATATATACGATGTAGCTGGATTTCCAAAGGTTCGCGCTCAAGAGCTTGTCGATAGACTAGAAGAACAGGCAAACATGTTCAATCCTGAGATTGTGCTTGGCCAGGCTATTGAAACTGTTGAAAAGCTTGAGGATGACTCATTTAGATTAACTTCCAATACAGGTGAAGTGCACCTTACAAAAACAATTATCATTACAGCAGGAAATGGCGCATTCCAGCCACGTCGTCTGAATATTGGTGAAAGCGAACGTTTCGAAGGTATTAATTTACATTATTATGTAAAAGATATGAATCAATTTAAAGATAGAAATGTCGTTCTCTTAGGTGGAGGCGATTCTGCAGTGGACTGGGCACTTATGCTCGAAAAGGTTGCCAAGAAAGTGACACTCGTTCACAGGCGTGATGAATTCCGTGCACACGAACATAGTGTAGAGCAGCTAAAAGCTTCAACTGTTGAATTATTAACACCATTTACTCCTTCTGAAATTGTTACATCTGATAAAATCGATCAGCTTATTTTCCAAGAGGTAAAAGGCGATCGAACAGTTGAATTAGAAGCAGATGATGTTATTTGTAACTATGGCTTCATCTCCAGCTTAGGACCTATCAAAAACTGGGGGCTTGAAATTGAGAAGAACAGTATCCTAGTTAACACGAAAATGGAAACAAATATTCCAGGAATCTATGCTGCAGGTGATATTTGTACTTATGAAGGAAAAGTAAAACTAATTGTTACTGGTTTTGGAGAAGGACCGACAGCCATTAATAACGCTAAAAATTACATCGATCCAAAAGCGCGTATTCAACCAAAGCATTCAACAGCAATGTTTTAATCTATATAAGTCACCCGAATTTGGGTGGCTTTTTTATGTGTTAGGCAGGGATTCGAGGGAGGGTTAGCGAAGTATCATATTCGCGATACGCAGTTAATCAAAGGTATTCTATGTAACCAACGTCCGTTGAAGCGAGAATGGGGAACTTGGAAATGCAATCGCTGCGGCTCAGAAAACAAGCTTGCACATATCCAATCCCTGATGTTATCTGCTTCTAATCGTTCAGGAAATAAAAAACAAAACAAACACTTTAGAGATTTCGCCCTGCTGACGTCTAGGGCGATATCGTCGAAATTACTGAACATACTACCACTAAAGCATCGTGGCACCTATAAAAACCGAACCTACCTGCTTTATTTTGTGACACTATCAAGGCTAATCAACATGTAGAAGCATGCTTAGTTGGCTTGGGACGTATTTTATGCGCCCCTTTATTGGCCCTGAGTGGGTTGTGTTTTGGTGTTTGTGGATTTGGATTGTATTTGGTGATTGGATCATATTTTACTTTATTTAGATCGTATTCTCTCCTATTTGGACTGTATTTCATCCTTGTTCGATTGAGCAAAGAGAGGCTCACGTACCCTCTCCAGTCCACAAAAAACGGAGCACCAGTCAGCGCTCCGCAATCTTTAACAATCTCCTGGTGTTCCGACTTTATCCTTCGTACGGAAAGATGAACCACATCCACAGGATACAATAGCGTTCGGGTTATCAATTGCAAACCCGCCACCCATCATGTTTTGTTTAAAATCAATAGTTGTTCCTTCAATAATCGGAATGTCCTGATTGAAAAAAACAACTGGAATTCCATTTATATCTTCTACAACGTCTAATTCTTCATTTATATCATATTCAAACCCTAGTGAATAAGATAATCCGCTACATCCTCCACCCTTAATTCCAAAGCGCAGATGTGCACCCGCGGATTCTTCCTGCATCATCTCTTTGATTTGGGCGCTGGCATTATCTGTCAACGTAATGACCATTTTGACGGACCTCCTCATTTCAGACTATATATTAAGTATACAAAGAGAAATCAAGTTGTTCAACTATTTCTGCTCGGCATATTGGAATACGCCTTTAGCAATGACCTGTGCATCACCAGTCATCCACACGTTTCCAGCCTCATCCCATTTAATCGATAGATCACCGCCAGCTAAATGAACCGTGATTGTTTCGTTCTGATTACAATAGTGATTTAAAGTTGAAGCAACCACAGCTGCACACGCTCCTGTACCACATGCTTGTGTTACACCAGAGCCTCGCTCCCATACACGAAAATTCAGTTCATGAGGAGAAACAACCTCAACAAACTCCACATTAACACCTTCTGGAAAACGCGAATCTCTCTCAATAACAGGACCAAGCTCATACAATGGTGCTGCATCAATTGCATCTACAAAAAACACTGCATGAGGATTCCCCATCGATACAGCTGTCACCTCTAATTTTTCACCATTCACGTCAAAAGGCTCCGCAACTACTTTAGGATCATCACTTCCCATCATAGGAATATTCACCCGCTTCAATTGTGGTTGCCCCATATTAATTGTTATTAGTTCTACCTGTTCTGCGTCATTTTCAGTCACTTCAGCTGTCACAATATTTGCTCGCGTTTCGATTGTGAATTTTTCATTTGACACAATTCCATGTTCATATGCATATTTCGCTGTACAACGGAGCCCGTTTCCACAGCTTTTCCCTTCCGAACCATCCTTATTAAAGATCCGCATCCCAACATCAGCCTTTTCGCTGGGATGAATTAATATCATGCCATCTGAACCAATGCCAGTATTGACATTTGCTAGCTTTTGAGCAAGATCGGAAAAGAGATTTTCTTCTATGTTAAATTGGAATAAATCGATATAAATATAATTATTTCCAAGCCCATGCATTTTGATAAAAGGTATTTCCATTAATACTCCTACTTTCTATGACTGTAGTTGTACACCGTACTTATCTAAAGATTGATAAATTGTTTTCAGGCGCGGAATTCCCTCTGCAACCATATCATCATTTACAAATACAATCGGAAAAAATAAATCTTCTGAAAAAATTTGCTCTACGAATGTCTTATGTTTATCCACATTCTGTGGCTGATTAATATCAATGTATTCATATGTAATTGGGTCAGCAACATATTTTCTAGCAATCGCTGCTTGAAGCCATTCGTACGTATCCTTTGAGCCAGGAGCTCCCACACAGCTTGCACAAATCTGCTCTGCTCCATAAACCGTTATGGTCACTTTTTTTGCATTCATACTCCCCCACCCCTTCTATATTATAGAGGTTGTTCAAAAAGTCCGGTAAAAATGACGCAAATCGAGATCAGGAGAACTTCGACTAAGTACCCACACGTCCTGTGTCGAACGTCGAAGTCACCACATCCTGTGAAGCTCGTTGGCTAGCTTTTCCGTTCCTCACATAATAATTGCATACGTTCCGGCACTCAAAACTTCGCCGCCTCGAACTTCTCGGTCCTTTTCATCTTCCTTTTGAACACTTACTTATAGTTTATCTTAGTTTCTTTTATTTTACAAAAACCTCGTAAAAAGATAAAATATAAATAACTGAATCTAACTTAATAAATTTTTAGATAGATTTTTATAGGTAGTCATTCTATAATAAGAGTATGGAAAGGGGTTAGATGGATATGCATGAACAAGTACAAGAAGTATTAAATAAATTACGTCCATTCTTACTACGTGACGGTGGAGATGTTGAATTAGTTGATGTAGATGAAGACGGTGTAGTGCTCGTTCGTCTTATGGGAGCGTGTGGTAACTGCCCAAGTTCTACAATTACATTAAAAGCAGGAATTGAACGTGCGTTAATCGCAGAAGTTCCTGGCGTTAAAGAGCTTGAACAAGTATTCTAATAATATATCCTTTAAGGCAGACTGATGTCTGCCTTTTTTTATTTGATTGGAGTTATCGGCTTACTCCCATGCAGAACTGCGCTGATGTTGTCCAAGCAAAGCTGAATCATCGTCGTGCGTGTCTCCACACTTGCAGATCCAATATGTGGCAGGCAGACGACATCATCTCTTCCCACGAACGGATGGTCAGATCGAATTGGTTCTTCACGAAAAACATCAAGGCCCGCCGCTCGAATTTCGCCTTTATCCAACGCCTCTAGTAATGCATCCTCATCAACAACTCCACCTCGGGAAATATTAATGAAAATCGCGCTTGTTTTCATCTTTGCAAAAGCTTCTTGATTGAAAGTATTCGCCGTTTCCTCTGTTAGTGGGACAACGGAAACGATAAAGTCTGATTCACTCAATAGTTCATCAAACCCTGAATAAATAACACCGAGTTCCTCTTCAACTGCTGGTTTTCGATTTCGATTATGATAGCGAACGTCCATATTAAATCCAGTAGCACGTTTCGCAATCGCTTCACCAATTCTCCCCATTCCAAGAATTCCGATTGTTTTGTGATGAATATCAGCTCCTGCAAGGAGAAATGGAGCCCATTCATTCCATTTATCTTGTTCAATAAATGCACTTGCCTCAACAATTCTTCTTGCTGTGGCCATTAAGAGTCCAAATCCCAAATCTGCCGTTGTTTCGGATAACACATCCGGTGTGTTAGTAACAATGACTTGATGTTTACTCGCTGCATCTACATCAATATTGTCAAAACCGACTGCTAAATTTGCAACGACTTTTAGATTTGGCGCTTGTGCTAAAAGCTCTTCGTCCACGTTATCACTAAGTACAGTCAACAAGCCATCTGCATGCCTCGCCTCTTCAATCAGCACATCACGAGGTACACGTTCATCCTCCTTCTCCCACATGCGGAATGAAAAGCTTTCCTGGTACGGTTTTAATAATGTTTCTGGAATTTTTCTAGTAATATAAATTGTAGCTTTTCCCATACTGTCCCTCTCTTTACCAACTATTGTACTTGCGCAACGACTTACAATCCAACATTTAAGCGTTCCGTATATGAATCGCTCTAGTGACCGATTAAGTCATTTTCTAATAAGCAATTACAACCAGTGTACCATAGGTATCCCCCACGTTTCAGCATCCACGCCTGTTATTTCAAAAAATTCACTCAAAAAACTTTCAAACACAGATTGCTGTTCGATTATTTTTTCTAAGCCTTTTATATCTGGTGTGGTAAAGCCTCGCTCAATAAAATCAAACAAGTGAATTGGAAAAAGCAAACGCGCATATACTAGACGCCAACCAAAAACCGAAATTGGTGCTACTTGTTGATAGTCATTTAAAAATGCAATTGTCTTTTCGACTTTATCATTATTTAGAATGACACTACGTATATATTCAGCAATATCTCTTGCTGGATGATCATATACAAGCTGATCTGTCCAAATAACTGGAAAATCCAATGATTCATAGCGATTAAACGTAATGGTTCCTTGATCCGTTTCAAGTATTCGCCGTTCCCGCTCACTTTCTTGCAGAAACTGAATTGCATTTTCACTTATTCCAATTATATATGGCAAAAAATTCATCAGCGCTCGATTATATTCAGACTGTTTTTCCTTTGCTTCGCGCTCAATTCCAGTCTCAAAAGCTGTTAATTTATCTATCCATAATGCTTTCCACTTCCCATAGCTCGATATTGATTTCGGTTCATAACCAAATGCTGTTCCAATCTGATGAAACTCAGCAAGTCGAATTCCCGCAGGCTTTGCGGAATATTCTCGATTATCTACTTGCTGCATTTGGATAACCATCCATATGTTTTCACCATAGGATGTAAACCATTCTCCTTGTAAATTCGGGATTGGAAGTGTCATTATTTCCACTGGTTGTTCCTTTAAAAAATAAGTTACTGCCGCTTGCTCAGTAAGAATTGTTTCCTTGTTTCTTCCTGAAATGGTAAAATAAATACTATCACCTTGCTTGTATCCTTCTTTATTTCCAAATAATATTTTCCGCTCTGGATGGATACGGTAATAAATAGCAAGCATTCCTGTTAGTGGCAACATGATCTCCCCTTTTTCTTCTTTTATTAAAGTGTATGAATGTACCAAAGATATTTTAACTATAATAATGAAAAGGTGATTTTAAATGGCGAAGTATACGAAAAAAAGCGAACTTGAAGTGAATGCAAGAAAAGCGTTAAAAGACCGCGGGGTTAAAGTAGAGGATATCGCTGAGCTTGTTTATTATTTACAATCAAAATATCATAACGATTTGTCTATGGATGATTGCCTGCACAATGTTGAGCGTGTATTAACAAAACGAGAGGTACAAAATGCAATTTTAACAGGTATCGAGCTTGATATGCTTGCAGAACAAAAGAAACTAAGTCAGCCATTGCAAAAAACCATTGAGACGGATGAAGGGCTTTATGGAATTGACGAGGTAATCGCACTTTCCATTGTTAATGTATATGGATCAATTGGTATGACCAACTTCGGTTATATCGATAAACAGAAGCCCGGAATTCTGAAAAAATTAAACGATAAATCCAGCGGTGAAATTCATACTTTCCTCGATGATATTGTTGGAGCAATCGCTGCTGCTGCCTCAAGCAGATTAGCACATAGTGACGCAGATGCGCTAGATGATGTTGATGCATAATGCATAAAGAAAAGGAAGCTGGGACATTACAAAAGTGTTTAATGTTAAAGACGAACGATGCATAAGCTTAGCTTAGGAAATATACGTAGACTCCAGTGGGAGGTAAGGCATAGGTGAGACACCGTAGTGCGATAGCACAAAGGGGTTCACCAGCCGCCTCTGGATGCGCGAAGTATATTTCCGGAGTGAGTTATTTGCATCAATCATGTTCGGTTTTTATTTCAGAAAAAAACTTTTGTCTCAGCCTCTTTCCTAAATTTTATCAAGCCATTCTGTTAATTGGTGGACATAATATGTTGGCGGAATCTCCAAGCTATCTAAGTCTTCAAATGGAGTCACGCCAGTAAAAACCATTAATGTGTCAATTCCTGCACGGATACCAGCTGAAATATCAGTCTGATAATTATCACCAACCATCAATGTTTCTTCTCTCGTTAATCCCAATAGCTTAAGCGCCTCTTCCATAATTATTGATTCAGGCTTTCCAATAAATAGCGGATTTTCTCCAGTGCTAACCGAAACAACTGAAACGAGAGCACCGTTACCCGGAAGAAGACCACGTTCTGTAGGTATAGCGACATCACCGTTCGTAGCTATCAGCTTTGCTCCATTTCGGATAGCAAGACAAGCTTGTGTAAATTTTTCGTACGTTATTTGGCGATCAATTCCCATTACAACAAAATCGCACTCCGTATCCGTAATAATCATTCCACTTGCTTCCAATGCTTCTAGCAATCCTTTTTCACCAATAACAAAACAGCTCGCTTTTTCCTTGATGGATTTTATGTAATTGGCTGTTGCAGTAGCAGATGTTACAATTTGATTGGCTGCAGCTTTAATCTCCATCGCATTTAATTTGTTCGCTACATCCTCTGGAGTTTTAGAAGAATTATTCGTGACAAATAAATAAGGGATCTCCTTTAAGTGGAGCTCATTAATAAATTCTGCTGCTCCTGCAATCGCTTCTGTTCCACGATACATTGTCCCGTCTAAGTCAATTAGATAACCTTTATAATCTCTCATATATTAAACCTCTCCTCGAAATAAAAAGAAGATGATCTAGTCACCTTCCATTCGGATTTTTTATTTTCCATTTACAAACATGATCACCCTGTGTAATAAAGGAATACGCGCTGACTTCACTTCCAGGAAAGATTTCCTCATAGAGTTTTTGTTCGTTTGTACACATTTGGTGGTAGCACCTGGCAATAGCTGCGACCGGGCAATTGTAATTTCTAACCTCAAAGTCTCCTTCAGCCACCTTCTCAACCTCCACCATATATCCCCTTTCATTTTGAATCCGAACCATTTCCGCCACTTTTTTATCCAGGTCGTCCTCCTGTATTACGTTATCCATATAGGCTTTTTCCCGTTCGCCATGCTTATCTAATAACGCACGTACAGCTTGAGGTCCGTGCAATTCTTCTAAATCTTCAAGGAGCTCCACTGGAATTGATTTATACTGATTCGGAAATGTTTCATGACCCTTTTGTGTAAGATCATACGTAAGATATGGTCTACCGAGCTTTTGCTTATGGGACTGCTGCTTAACAAAACCTTGCTGGACAAGCTCATGAAGTTGTTTTCTGACAGCGATTTCAGAAATAGTAAAATGCTCCATGATTTCAGTAATTGTAAGGTCATTGGCCTTTTTTAAAATAGTTAATAGTCGCTGTTTTGTTGGCGTGCGCTTACTCATAATCCCACCTTCATTCGTTAGAAAATGCGTTTGCTACTCCTAGCTCATTATTCAAATACGTCCTAATTCTGCTGCTAAACTGGCTCCAAACTGGATGATATCCGTGTATTGCCTCTAACAAAGCATTATGGTTTACTTTTGTATATTCCGAAACAAGCATTTTACGAAGCGATACGAACATTTTATATGCTCCTTCCTCATCCTGTGGCAGAACCTTTTCATCGACTAAAATATCAATGATATCATCATAGCTTCCCGGATCCCTCATAATAAATCCATCAATCATCATGTTCCCGACATCCAGCATTGCTTCAATACTTACATGAACCATACGTTCCAAACTTAATTTATCTGTGAAGCTAGTAGCTTGATGATTTTTTAACTGTTCTAAGATTTGGTCTAAATATAAAAGCGTATTTTCAATTTTGCTACGATCCACGAAATACATACATATTCCCCCCGATATCTGTCTATAATTTTATCATATCATATTCCATATGTTTATGAATCAAAACATGGTATATTTAAGCTATGAAGGTTTGTATAAATGAATAATTACAATTTTATAATGAGGGACGCACAATGAAAGAAAGTCAACTTGTTGCGATGGATGCAACATCAATAGCCGGTGCAATTCAAAATAAGCAAATTACGAGTAAAGAAGTTGTTTCAACGTATATTGCTCATATCTTAAAGACGAACCCAAACATCAACGCGATGGTTGAGGACCGATTTGAAGCTGCTTTATATGAAGCAAATGAATTAGATCAAATGCTAGCTAGAGGGGAAGTAATAGGGCCGCTTCATGGGGTTCCAATTTCAGTAAAAGAGTCACTACATGTCGCAGAAATGAAAACGACCGGTGGCTTAGAGCACCGGCAGGATTTAATTTCCAGGGAAGATGCCGAGGTTGTTGGACGTTTAAAAAAAGCTGGTGCCATAATTTTAGGAAAAACTAACACCCCTGCACTTTGCTTCTGTCAGGAAACAGATAATAAATTATATGGCAGAACAAATAACCCGTGGGATTTAAATAGAACTGCCGGGGGATCTTCAGGAGGCGAAGGTGCCCTTCTTGCTGTAGGTGGAGCTGCTGCAGGCATTGGATCGGACATTGGTGGGTCAATTCGTTTTCCCGCACATTTTAATGGCATCATCGGTTTCAAGCCGGGGATGTTCACTATCTCTAATGATGGCCATTTCCCAGCTGTTATGCATGATTTACAAGCCCGTATGCTAACTATTGGACCAATGGGAAAATCTGTTCAAGATATGCGACTGCTTTATAAGGTTCTTTCCGGTGTTTCGTTAGAACTAAAACCTTTAAATCGATTCCGAATGGAGATCTTACCTAGTACAATTGATTATCCGTTATCTGAGAAAACAAAACATATACTTAACCAAACGGAGCTTTTTCTTGAGAAGACGTTCTCCACGAAACAATCCAGCCCTCCTTACTTCAGAGACAGCGCTCTAATTTGGCAGGAAATTTTATCGATGGAAGGAAGTAAATTGATTGAACAAGAAGCATATAACAATGACAGATCGAATGTATATACCTCTTTCTTTAAAGAAAAATTAACACAACGAACGAAGGTGCATCCATATCTTTCCTGGGCGATTATGGGCGCAAAAATGTTTCGCCCATCTAGAAAGCGCATTCGTGAAGTAGAAACAATTATCGAACAAGGTGACGAATTATTAAAAGCGTATTTAAAGAATCGCCTTCTTATTTTTCCTGTTTATCATTCTGGGGCTCTTCCCCACGGTCAAGTGTTTAAGGAAATATTCTCGATTCGAAAAACATTCTTACAGCATATGCCCTATGTAGCCTATGCAAATGTATGGGGACTGCCTGCATTAACCATTCCTGTTGGAACAGATGAAAACAATATGCCAATTAGTATTCAAATCATGAGTGCCATTGGTAATGAGGATGCTATATTCCGCCTAGGCAGATTAATTGAAAAGAAATTTAGAGGTTATATGCTTTGCAATAATGAAGTGGCACAGTCATTCTAATAAAATGGAATGACTGTTTTTTATACTTTTTTACTGTTTATAAGCTGTTTTTTATCGAATATGATTTAACGTTTGGCAAATACTATTCCTATCCACAAAATCACATCTATTTTGGAAAGAGGTGTACGATTATGTCAGAGAAAAAGAATAAGCATTTTTCGGATTTCTCAAATGTAGACAAACAACGTAATCAGTTAATACCTGAAGAATTTCCAGAAGGACCATTTGGTTCTGCAATCAACGATAATGAAAAAGTATCAAGTAAATCTGAACCTTGGGGCGAGGGACAATATCGCACAAGCGCCTTTACATTTCCAGATAAAAACCAGCATGCAGGCATCCCACGACAAGCAGATGGATCACATCCGACACATGACGAGTCAGAAAGCGACGAAAGGTAGCAGCTCAAATCTTTGAACTGCTACCTTTTACTTATGTACTTTCTTCAACACAAAATAGGCGCATCCAAAATTACAGTATTCAAATAAATAATCATCTAATGCGTTTATTTTCGAATCGATTGATGCTTTTGCATTTCTCTCCTTATAAAATCCTTTTAATCGAAGCTGCTCATAGCCCCAGTCTCCTACAATATAATCATACTTAGCCAATATTTCGGAATAGCGATTTTTAATTGCTTCCTCTTGAAATCCATCTTTTATATTTTCTACAATTTCATAGCTTTTACCATTCAGTTCAATCAAACGATTCACCCCACTTTTCATGCACACATAAGTTGCTTCTAGTTTACCATACGTTCGGATATAGAAACCAGAAATATTTACATGCATTATTTTCGCCTTTTTAAAGAAACTAGGACTAATCAAATTATAATTGCGTGTTCAAGAGCGGGATGACACCGGACTGTTGAACAACCTTTTATATGTAGGAGGAAGAACATGAAAGCAATCCTTATTATAATGCTTACGATAACTACGATGCTTGTAGGTTGTACAACATTTGACAACTCAGAAGGTGATCGTGAACAAATACTTGATGAATTGGATCCTACAAGAAATGCGCCAGAACCCACGGATGATGAGCTTAGCTCAAAGCTGGGATACGTACGTTACACAAAGGATCAACTGGATAATGAACTGGAAAACGGTGAACAGCAGCTCACAATCGATCGTAATGAAATGGCTGATATGATTACGAAAATCATTCTTAGAAATAATGGTTTTGAGGAAGTTGCAACACTTGTTACGGACAAGGAAGTTTTAATTGCTTACCAAAGAAATGAAGAACTTTCTGCCCAGGAAGCATCCGATTTATGCAAGAAAACCGCTGCATCTATTTTACCAGGCTTTTTTAATATCCATGTTTCTGATAATGAAACACTCATGCAGGATATCCAAAGTCTGCATCAATCCACATCGGAAAACCGGAATTATGATAACACAATAAAAGCCATTATAAAAGAAATGGAAAAAACACCTAATAGGGAAACAGTGGAATAATCATTATCAATAAACTAATTATAGGAGGTGAATACATTGACGAACAGGCTTATCTTCTCCATTATTATTACCTTCTTTTTCTTGAACGCTAATGCAGTCAATGCCGAGAATGAGGAATCCGTTTATGATAAGCGAATGGCACTTTTTAAAAAGACTGAAGCACTAACACAAATTCCTTGGTACTATTTTGCTGCTATTGATAATTATGAACGTAACATAAAAAGCAGTGATGAACCTGAGCAAGTAATCTCAATAGGATTCGCTTCTGAATTATGGTTTGGCCCAGGGAATAGCTCACAAATAACGGACGAAACTATTATCGACACTTTCGATGGAGAAGGAAAAGATGGAAATGGTGATGGAAAGGCAGATCCAGCCAATGAAGAAGATGTTCTTTATACGATGGCAATGCTTATTCTAGAATATGGTCCTACAGAGGATGATATTAAAATTGCACTGTGGAATCATTATCAGCGTGATTTAACCGTTCAAACTATCATGAATACGGCAAAGGTATTTGCAACGTTCCAAGATATCAATTTAACAGATAGAGACTTCCCTGTATCGATTCAGCATAATTACAGTTATCGCAATACTTGGGGAGACCGAAGAGGCTTTGGTGGGCTGCGTATTCACGAGGGTACAGATATTTTCGCAAACTATGGTGTCCCTGTTCAGTCAACCACATATGGCGTAATTGAAATGATGGGCTGGAACCTATACGGTGGCTGGCGCATTGGAATACGTGACATTTTTAATATTTATCATTATTACGCGCATATGAGTGGTTATGATGATAATATAAAACTTGGACAAGTTGTACAGCCTGGAGATGTGCTCGGCAGTGTTGGATCAACCGGCTATGGTCCACCAGGAACATCTGGAAAATTCCCGCCCCATTTACACTACGGGATGTATAAGGATAATGGGTATAGTGAATGGTCCTTTGACCCCTACCCTTACTTGCGAAAATGGGAGCGCATGGCTAGAGATAAACAATAGTTGGACCATAAATCCGACGTATAAGCAAAGGAGTCGTTACCATTCCGGTAACGACTCCTTTGTAACACTTTAATCTGTTTGCTTTGATTTTCTCATTGCGTTCCATACACTCGCAATCAGACCGCCCCAAATTATTATCATCCCAATTACCATTACAAAAATAGATGCACCACTCATTCGTTAGCCTCCTTTTTCTCGTCTATATCCTTTTTCCATTTGATTAACGACATCAAAATACCAATTACAAGTGCTGCTATCGCGATCGACCAACCACCATATAAGATAAATGTATTGGAGTACCCTTCATAGTTACCTGTGTCCGTTGCAAATTCCTTTAGGAGGTTCTGCTTAAATAAACCATACATCATGTATCCCATGACGATAGGCGTTATTACCCCTAAACTAATTGTCCACCATGAACCAAGTCGGATATCCGAAATCCCGTCTGCATGATCTTTATACATTTTAACCTTACGGAGAATCCAAGCAATTAAGACAACCTCAACAAACCCAAGCATCGCTACACCGAATTGATTAATAAAATAATCAACTACATCTAGGAAGAACAG
Organism: Oceanobacillus sp. FSL W7-1304; assembly: GCF_037969805.1. NCBI lineage: Bacteria > Bacillati > Bacillota > Bacilli > Caryophanales > Bacillaceae > Oceanobacillus > Oceanobacillus sp. FSL W7-1304. The sequence continues at coordinate 1,154,196 of NZ_CP150211.1, forward strand.
TCCGCCTTGTGTCGCAAACAGCAACGAGATAACAGCGGCTAAACCACCGCCTATTAGGACTGCTTTTTTCCTTGAGATTTGGAATTTATCCGACAAACCAGATACATACGTTTCTGTAATTGAGATTAATGAGGTTAATCCAGCTAACATTAACGAAACAAAGAATAATACCCCAAAAAGTTCGTTAAAGGCTGTGAATTCATTAATGATTGCTGGAAATGCTACGAATGCTAAGCCAACTCCACCACTTACAACTTCATTAATCGGCAAACCTGACTGTAAAGCCATAAATCCTAAAATACCAAACACACCAATACCCGCTAACAATTCAAAACCAGAATTCGCAAATCCTACGATAAAAGCGTTATTTGTAATGTCTGATTTCTTTGGCAAATAACTGGCGTACGTAATCATAATTGCAAAAGCAATGGATAAACTAAAGAAAATTTGTCCATATGCCGCAATCCATACATCCGGTGAAAAAATTTGGCCGAAATCAGGTGCAAAAAACGCATCCAATCCTTGCATAGCTCCTGGAAGGGTTAGTGCTCGAATAACAATGATGAGGAATATAATGACTAATGCTGGAATAAAAATACGATTTGCAATTTCAATCCCTTTCTTCACACCTTTAAATAGAATTCCTAATACCAGTGCCCAAACAATGATTAAAGGAATTAATACACCAGGAACCAGATCCCCTATCTGTCCTGGGACTTCTGCTAAATTTAGATAATCGCCATATAAAAATCCTTGTGTATCCTCTCCCCACCCTAAATTAAAAGAAAAAACAGAATACGATATGGCCCAGGCAACGATTACCGAATAATAGGTTGAAATAATAAATGCTACTGCAACTCCCCACCAGCCAACCCATTCTGTTTTTTTATGCATTCGTTTAAACGTTAATGGTGCAGAACCTCGATACTTATGTCCCATTGTAAATTCCAATATCAAAATCGGAATTCCGGCGGTGAGCAGTGCAAACAGATAAGGAATCAGAAATGCTCCGCCGCCATTTTCATAGGCAACTGCAGGAAAACGCCAAATGTTCCCAAGGCCGATAGCCGATCCGGCTGCCGCCAAAATAAAACCTGCCCTTGTCCCCCACTGAGAACGATTTTCCATGACCAAACCTCCCCTTTTTTTATACAAGCTCTGTATTATTTATATTATGAAGGTTTACAATAATTACTCTTTTCTGATATATTTATTACATAGTTTCCTTACGAAGAACAAAAGCGCAAGCGCCCGGTTAGCGACGTACGGACTGGACTGAGCCGCAGGAGATAAAGGAAACACGACGACCGCAGGGAGTCGATGTTGACTTATCGTACGGAGGTGAGGGAAGTCTCGCTAGTCGCTGGGCGCTGGAGCTGGACGTAGCCGTTTAGGTAACTAAGTTATCCACAGCATTCAAATTTTATAGTTTCCTGGTGCAACAAAAAAAGATGTGTGATGACATTACTGTCATCACACATCTTAGAAATTTTTCAGCCTATATTTATTTCGCTGTTTTACTTTTTAAAACAGTACGATATACAAATACAATCCCAAAAAGGAATACAAGTGTAACTGCCAAGGAAAGCATAATTTGCCCTGTCAATCCAAGCAGTAAAAACCCTAGTATTGCTACAACTGCTGCAAGTATTGCATATGGCAGCTGCGTTAATACGTGATCAATATGGTTAGCCCCTGCTCCTGTTGAGGAGAGAATCGTCGTATCGGAAATAGGTGAGCAATGATCACCAAATACAGCTCCTGCAAGTACAGCTGCTAATGCCGGCAGTAATAACTCAACATTTGTATTGCTCATTACTTCTGCTGCAATTGGAAGCATGATACCAAATGTACCCCATGAAGACCCAGTAGACAATGCCATCATCGCTGCAATAACAAAGAATATTAACGGTAGATAGCTAACACCTATAGAGGAATCATTAACTAAATTTGCTAAATAGGTCCCTGTTTCCAATGTACCGATTACCGAACCGATCATCCAAGCTAAAATGAGAATATAAATAGCCGGAAGCATCGTTTTTGTCCCTTCTACAAAGATTTTCATAGAATTTGCTTTTGGCTTTCCTTGGACTAAATGAAAAATAAAAGCAGTCAATACGGCTAAAATACCACCAATTGCTAATGATTTGTTAACATCTGTATTCGCAAAAGCATCCAATATCGTAGCATTTCCATCTGTTGCTTGAATACCCGTAGTTATCATTGCTACAACGGTAGCTACAAAAAGAACTAAGATTGGTATAAATAAATGGTATACCTTTCCGTTTTGATTTGGCTTAAACACATCGCCTAAATCCCCTGCAACCGTATTCTGCTCTGGATTCAAAAGCTCTCCTGTTTCCATCGCACGTTTTTCATGTGTACGCATTGGACCAATATTAAATTGAAAATACGCTACAATAAATACAAGCAGGACTGCTGCTATTGCATAAAAATTCATCGGAATCATCCAGATAAATGCCTCAATCGGCTGATATTCTGTAATTTCATTGGCAGCAAACAATCCACCAAGAATTCCAATAATATAAGCTCCCCAGCTTGAGATAGGCGAAATAACTGTTATCGGGGCTGATGTTGAATCAATATAATAGGCAAGCTTCGCTCTGGACACTTTGTGACGATCTGTTAATGGTCTTGCAATTTGACCAACTGCAAGGCTGTTAAAATAGTCATCAATAAAAATAATCAATCCTAAAACGCCTGTCATTAACTGTGCACCTCTACGTGTTTTCACTCGTTTCATCATCCAGTCACCAAAAGCTCTGCTTCCTCCGGATGCTTGTAAAAAGGCAGTCATGATACCTAATAATAATAAAAATCCAATTAACTGAATATTTCCTGTATTAGGTGCTCCCTCTGAAACAAAAATTTCATAAAATACATACCAAATTTCCTTAACTGCTTGCAACACATTAAAATCATGAATAAATAATGCTCCAATTATTATCCCTGATCCTAATGATAATAAAATTTTCCTCGTTGTAATAACGAGCACCAGCATGATTAATGCTGGAATAATCGAATAAATTGTACCTTCCATTGTAATCCCCCCATAATTATTTCTCAGATGTGGTTTTCGAGATAAACGAGTTGATGATGAAATGTTGGTTTACGACATATGTACGTGCTAGCTTCTTAAAAAAGCACACAAAAAAACAATGACAGAAAATAACCATCATTGTTTTTTACAATTACAATATACGTTATCCTCCATCTCGATCAGTAGTTCTCCATGCACATCCATTTCAGCGGTTGTTCAAAAAGTCCGGTAAAAATGACACATCGAGATCAGTAGACCTTCGACTAAGTACCGACACGTCCTGTGTCGAACGTCGAAGTCACCACATCCTGTGGAAGCTCGTTGGCTTGCTTTTCCGTTCTTCACGTATTAATTGCATACGTTACGGTACGGGGAGCTTCGCCGCCTCGAACTTCTCGGTCCTTTTTATCCTCTTTTTTGAACTCTCACTTTAAGCATGACAGTACATCTCTTGTTCAAAGATGTACCAGCAAATAATAAGTTTGACTCTTATTACGCTTCGGCAAATACCCCTTTCACCAACCATCACTGTTGTCATTCTCCGGTGGATTACTTATAATATTTGCGCCTCTACCTCACCGATCTGATAAGGTTTATTATTGAGTTAAAGGATATTCATAAAGTCCGGTAAAAGTGACACTTCGAATTTCTTCGTTAGCTTGCTTTTCCGTTCCTCACGTATTAATTGCATACGTTCCGGTACGGGAAGCTACGCTGCCTCGAACTTCTCGGTCCTTTTTATCCTCCTTTTGAATACACATAGTTACTCCCATACTATACTAGATTTTTAGTTATTCTGCAAGTCGTCTTTTGGTATAGCAATTGACGGACCATCACTGCCACCACCATAGAAATCTGGAACCTTGCCCATAATGGCACTACCATCCAAGTATATCTCCGTATTAACTGTTGTTACATCGGATGTAAATGGGATGACAATCTGCACATCCGCCTCTACATTAATATAAAGCGATACCCAAGCACCATTAATACCAAATTCCTCAATTTCACGTACAACATTTGTCCGAACATTCCCTACAACCTCGAAATTAATCGGTATTTTCGGACCTAGGTTTGCAAGTACCGTATTTCCGGTAACCTGCCCTAAAGGGATCTCAACCAATGTCGGATCCTGTTTCGCCATATCTTCAGCACCATCACTATATTCATATGGTTCGGTAAGCGGATCTTCAAATTCCAATGGGTCACCGCGGTTAACGTTGATGAAAAATTCTTCCACCCTGTCTGTTGCGACTCGATTAATTTCACTGATGATAGAATTGTTCCAGTTATACGTTGAAAAATTCCCTTCATTGTCATATGTAATATTTACCATGTCATCAAAACTATAATCTTCAACATACCGAACGGCTGAATTGATCGCCCGCGTTGCAAACTCATCGACTCTTCTTTCCGCTATATGCATTAGAACTGGTTCAATTCGTTTATCAATTAATTGCATACTTAAAAATACACAGACTACAAAAATAATCATCGTTATGATTAAAATATGTTTCCCTGGAGGCAATGCTGTTCGTTTGCGAAAACGTTTTTTATGTCTCAACTCAGGAACCCCCTCTGGAATAATCCTATGCTTGTTCCACAGGGGGTAGACTAAGTAATTTATAAACATAATAAAAATGCCTCCCTAATGGAAGACATTTGCATTAATTATGATATTCTTAACAAAGCTTCTTTACCCGTCATACCAACTTCCCAGCCATAAGCTTTTGAAGCATCTGTTATCTTCTGTAATGGAGCGTGTAATAATTCATCGATCGTTCGCACACCCATCGCACGCCCCGCGATAACATTACGCTCCATTAATTTTGGAACTTCATTAAAAATATCTACATCCAATGCCGCACACATAATATAGCCAATGTCATTGGATATCGTCAGCAAATTCGTTTTTGGAAGCTCAACACGTACTGCCATAAAAATCATGCCGTCTACTTCAAGTGGATTTACCGTAATCATAATGAATTGCCCCCTTCGCAATGTACCATATATGTGTATGCATGAAGGGGCCAACATGTCACAAGCAGCGGCCTCTTAGGAATAATATGGAAATTTAGCACGAAGCGTTTTTGCGAGCAAATCCCTTAAAAATTCCGGGACAAAATATTGCTTCGAATCCGATTTCGCTACCTCCGGTAATAGACGGCCGAATGTGAAGGTATCGGCAGTCGCGATATAGTATGTTCGATCTGGATCGATCTCTTCTCCATTTTCTAACAGAACCTGTTTCACATACTCCTCACCATTTTTATGAAATCCTGTTTCTACCTGGATTCCTGCAAACATCATTCTTCCCAGTACTTTCCCACGAAATCCAAAGCCTTTCAATGCCAGCTGCATAAATTCCTTTGTTAATGATACACGGACAACTTCGATCAATTCATTTCCTTTCAGATCCACAACAACAGGATTAATTGGATGTGGGCAAATCCGATGAATATCTCCATACGTGATAGCCCCTACTGGTAAGCTTTCCAGTAACAGACCGTTATTCAACATCGCAGCATCGGCTTTTGTCCATTCCTTAACTGTATTCGTCAGCTCCTGCATGATTGGTGTATCCTTATACCAATTAACAGTCAATGGACTGTCAATCTGTACAACGGTTTCACCAAGCAAGCTATTAGCCTCATTTAGCATCACGTGTAATGTCTGCTCCGTTTCAGCATCTTTTTCCAAATGCGTAATGTCAGCTGTATATGCCTCTTTTTTCACCAATTTTTTCTGCTTATGGTCCCAAGTAAGAATAACTTCACCTATATAAGCGCAATGCTTTCCTGCTGCAGTAATCACAGCATTATTGATATATTCGCCACTACGAAGCAAATGATGTGTATGGCCACCAATAATCGCATCTACAGCATCATACCTTCTTGCAATTTCTTGATCGATGGTAATACCAAGATGCGACATGACAATGATTATATCAACGGAATTCTCTAGATCTTTCATATACTTATCCAACACTTCAAATTCAGGTGAAACATACCAATTTAACAGCTCATAAAAGGCATTAAATGGCGCAGTTAAACCAATCATACCAATTTTCACACCATGCTTTGTCTCAATATTTACTGTCGGACGTAACCATGGTGGCTGCATGTTATCAGTACTATGCAGGTTCGCACATGTGACTTCGAATGCAGCTTCATCATATAAATGGTATAAATCCTGATGAGACATTGTAATCCCTTCGTTATTGCCGATGGTAACATAATCATAACCTGCATCATTTAATAGCTTGACATTCGCTTTTCCCATTGTTGCCTCTGTTATAGAATGAGATCGGTCTACATGATCTCCAATATCAATTGTCCAGTTTGATTCACCACGTTGATTCCGTAGCGCTCGTGCTTCTTTTAAATAAGTCACAACACGTGGCCATTGTTTAAAATCACTATGTAAATCATTCGTATAATAAAAGTAGAATTTCTCTTCCATTTACATAACCCCTTAGGATAATCCTTGATAAATCATACGCAATCCAATAAAAATTAAAATGACGCGCAATCCCCATTCCAATACTTTTCCAGGAAGAAGCTGATTCACCTTTGCTCCTAACTTCCCACCAATCCAAGCACCTGGGATAAAGAATAACACATATTCCCATGCAATATGTCCAAGCACAATATGTGTACTAGCACCAACAATGCTAACAAAGAAAATCATAAACATTGATGTTGCGGTTGCAATATGTGCAGGAAACCCGAACAACAGAATCATTGCCGGCACCATAATGGAACCACCACCAATTCCAAAAAGCCCGGATAACGTCCCAACAATTAAGGATAGCACAAACGCTCCTAAGATCGGTACACGATATCGATATGTTTCTCCGAATAATTCAAATGTACGGACACCTTTTTCATCCCCAGTGAATTCCTTTTTAGGATTCCGATCCCTTTTAATAAAGAAAAGAAGGGATATAACGATCATTAATACGCCAAAATATAATAAAAATGACTTCGAATCAACAAACTGATTTAACCATGAACCAATTGCTCCGCCTGGAATACTTCCCGTCAGAAATAAAAGTCCAGTTTTATAATCAACTCGTTTCACTTTTGCATATGACAGTGTTGAGGATAGTGCTGTAACAATCATTGCAATTAAAGAAATCCCAACAATGGATTGTGGAGTCACCCAGGAAAAGCTATCTAAAAACGAGCTAACCAACAGTAACGTTGGTATAAGAATAATTCCTCCGCCAAGCCCCATAATGGATCCAACAAATGCGGTAATCAGACCAATCGTTAAACATATTAAAAAAACCAAAACAACCCCTACCATCTGTAATATTGTATCTATATCTTATCATATTGATGAATGAAACTCGCATTGTATCTTGTTGAAAATATTTCTCATTATACGAGTACGAATGAGTAAACCTTGTGTATCAAATGAATTACTAACTTAGCAACAAACAACACGATACTTTTTCTTAGTCATCGTAACGTTTCCTTATATTAATGCCTGTCAAAGTCTTCTTATAAATATACCGATCCATTATACCAGATCCTAAAATAACTCCCGTTACAATTAGAATAAAGCCAAAGAAATGCGCAACTGAAATTTGTTCACCAAGAAATAAAAAAGATCCCAGCAATGCAAAGAAAGGTTGTAAATTCATAAATATCGATGCTTTCCCTGGCCCTACATTTTGAATCGCATGATTGTACAGAAATTGACCAAGTGCAGTTGCAAAAATAGCGGAAGCAAGGAAAATAGACCACCCAACCAACGTCCCATCCTGCAAACTCGATATTCCTTCTGGCTCCAAAACGAAACTGATACAAAATAATAAAAATGATCCTATCAATAAAGTTGTTGCAGTAACTAATCTCGCTCCCATCGTTTCTGTTGCTTTTTTTATGTAGATAAAACTTAACGCTTGAGATAGTACTGCAAGGAAAATATAAATATCACCGATATTCATTGTCAAACCATTTATATTCCCAACAAGAATAACGAAAGAAACACCGGACAAACCAAGAATAATGCCAATTATCCTCATTAAGGAAAGCTTATCTTTTAACATTTTACTTGCAAGTATGGAAGTAAATAACGGAACTGTCCCTAAAAGCAAACCTGAATTAGAGGCACTCGTTTGCGTCAACCCAACCGATAGAAAGAAATGATGGCCAACTACCCCTGTAACGGAAACAAGAATAATGTAAGATAATTCTTGTTTTTTAGGTAAACGTATTTGTTTTCTTGCCCATAAGATTAAATACACAACAACAGCTGCTAAGAAAATACGAAAAGAAGTGATCGTCACTGCTGAAAATTGCCCTACAATCACTTTAATTGCAATTACATTAAATCCCCACATGACCATTACTAAAATAAGTTGCCCATACATTAGGGAATTCCCCATTTAATCCCTTCTTTCGTTACGTTTGCAACCATAGCTATCTAAACTCACTGCTAATTATAGATGATTTTTTACCGTATTACGTTTTTCAGAACCATAGTTAAAGGCTGATTTTTATAAAATATGGTCGAGCATCCTAAGTTAGCCCGACCTGGTAACTATTTCTTATCTTCTACGATACCATATAACACTGCTCTATCCTTATATATCTGTAATACAAATCAATCAAATATTAACAAATATTTGTTCACACCTCTGCCCCCTCAATATATACATGTTCCGCTTTAGACAATAAATCAAAAGGACTCCCACTCCAAATAACGAAATCAGCATCCTTCCCTGGCTCAATGGATCCCACACGATCTTCAATACCTAGATGTTTTGCAGCATTTAATGTGATTGTTTGAAGTGCCTCCTGTTCACTTAGCCCATTCCGAATTGCATGAACAGCACTTGTAACAAGATAGTCAATCCCAACAACTGGATGATCTGTAGTTAACGAGCATGCTATTCCAGCATCCATTAACGTTTTAATTGTAGTCCAGCCTTTATCCTTTAATTCCACTTTCGAACGTGTAGACATCGTTGGCCCAACGGATACTTTCACGTCATGTTTAGCTATGAACGCTGCAATTTTATGTCCTTCTGTACAGTGTTCAATGGTCATATCGATATCAAATTCACGTTTGATACGCAATGCTGTCAGAATATCATCCGCGCGATGGGCATGAACACGTAATGGAATCTCCTTCTTCAATACTTTCGCTAAATTCTCTAAGTCTAGTTTTCGTTCCTTCTCCTCTTTATGTAAATAATTTTGTGCTTCGATTAATTTCTCCCTTAGCTGTGCAGCAACACCCATTCTCGTAACAGGCATTCTTCCTTTTCCACCGTGAAATCGTTTCGGATTTTCTCCTAACGCAGCCTTCATACCTGATGGAGATTTTACGACCATCTCATCTACAATATTTCCAGCGGTTTTTAATATTACCATTTCTCCCCCAATAACATTGGCACTACCCGGCATGATTTGGGCCGTGGTAACACCAGATTTTCTAGCATCCTTAAACCCTATTTCCATAGGATTAATTCCATCAATAGCACGCAAGCTAGGGGTAACGGAACTACTCGTTTCATTATAATCAGCTCCTTCTAACCCAACACCTTCTTCAGAAATCCCTAAATGGGTGTGAACGTCAATAAGACCAGGGGTTAGTACTTTCCCTTGTGCATCGATTACATGATAGAAATCTGGGATCTCACTTGCAGGTACAAGCTTTGCGAACTTGCCATTTTCAATGATAAGATCTTGATCCTCGAATCTATTTCCTTTCCCGTCATAAATAATTGCATTGGTTATTGCCAACATGAATACCACTCCTACTATATTATTAGGTACAATTCTAAATTACCCATAAAAAATAGCTTATAAGGCTTTTATCCTAACTATTTAAATAATTTCCGTTAGAAAGCTATTGTTTTATTCTAAAAGTTATTATATATTAATTATTATATCTTTTGTACAAATTTAGACATATTCCGACACGAAAGGAGCAAACAAAATTGTTTGAATCATTAAAAAAATACTCATTATCCTTGATTAGTACCCTTTTCTTAGCTATTTTACTTACAGCTTGTGCTAGTGAACCAGAGGAATCTTCTTCTAGTTCAAACGGAGAGGATGAAACGGCAGGTGGCAAAGAATTAGTCATCTCTACCGCTTCGGATGCAATATCACTAGATCCTGCTGGTGCGAATGATGTTCCTTCATTCGATGTTCAAAACAATATTTTTGAAAGATTGGTATCTTACGATCAAAATATGGAGCTTCAACCAGGACTTGCAGAAAGCTGGGAACAAATTGACGAAACAACCTGGGAGTTTAAACTACGTGAAGACGTTACCTTCCATGACGGCTCTGAATTTAATGCAGAAGCTGTTAAAGCGAACATAGAACGCATCAAGGATCCAGAAGTTGCAGCTCCTGCAGCATACTTACTTGATATGATTAGCGAAGTTGTAGTTGTAGATAATTATACCGTTCAATTCAAAACAGAATTCCCGTACTCTGGTTTACCATCTAACCTAAGTCATTCGGTTTCAGGTATGATTTCGCCAGAACAAATCAGTGAAGATTATGCTGCAATGGCGGACGGAGAATCAGTTGGTAGTGTTATCAATGCAAATCCAATTGGAACTGGCTTCTTGAAATTTGACGATTGGCAGCCTGGACAGCTTATCCGTCTAGTGAAAAACGAAGAATATTGGGAAGAACCAGCAAAGATCGATTCTGTTACATTTAAAGTTGTACCAGAAGATTTAACTCGTATTGCTGAATTGGAAACTGGAGACACCCATATTTCGAATCCATTGAATTCTTCGGATGTATCACAAATCGATTCTAAAGAAAATTTATCAGTTTTACAGCAAGGAAGCCTTGCATTAGATTATGTTGGATTTAATACATCGAAAGAACCGTTTAATGACCAGCTTGTCCGTCAAGCAATTACAATGGCCATTGATAAAGATCAAATAATCAATGGAATCTACGAGGGATACGCACAAGTTGCGGAAGGTCCTCTACCACCAAATGTTTATGGTTATGATGAAAATGTAGAAGGACTATCCCGTGACCAAGGTAAAGCAAAAGAATTACTTGCTGAAGCAGGATACCAGGATGGATTTACAACAACTCTTATGACAAACGATACGCGTGAACGTATGGACATTGCAACGAATATTCAATCACAGCTTGCAGAAATTGGAATTACGGTTGAAATCGAGGTGTTGGAATGGGGAGCATATATCGAAAAACTGGATGCAGGCGAACAGGAAATGTTTATTTTAGGTTGGTCTAACAGTACTGCCCATGCGGATAATACGTTCTATCCATTATTCCACAGTGATAATCTTGGAGCATCTGGAAATACGGTATTCTTTGAAAACAGTGAACTAGATACCTTAATTGAAGAAGCTCGTCAAGCACAAGACGAAGCTGAGCAATTAGAGCTTTATAAACAAGCAGAAGAAATGCTTGTAGATCTTGCTCCAATAGCTTACTTAACGCACAAAGATTATTTATTAGGTGTACGTGATGAAGTGAAGGGATTAACAATGTATCCTTCAAAATTGCTAAATTTGAAAGAAGTATCTATTGAGGAATAAGTTTATTTGCTTTGGAGGCTGTCCGAGGGTTCGGGCAACCTCCTTTCATATAATAAATAACCCCGACACGTTTAATACATGCACTTACACTATCTTAATTCTGATTCGTTCCACCCACTTACGCAAGAGCTGATAATACTGAGGTAAGCTTGCAAAAATTTCTAACGCCAATTCTTCATTATACGTATGGACAGTTAAGTTACGATGGTCTACCATATTTAATCCAAGTATGGTTTCTCTTTCACTAAATATACCAACTTCTCGAGAAGAACGAATTACTCCTTTTGGCGAGCCAATATCAATACCTTCCACATCATACAAATATTGTTTAGCAGTCTTCCAACATGCCTCAAAACTATATTCAAATCTTTGTATTGCAGCATCCCTTTCAACTGTTGTTGGTTCCGTTATTATCACTAACTCATAAAAAGTGCTTAAAGCCTTTTCTGTACTCTTAAGTCGTTCGTACAATCTCTCCATACAATTCCCTCCTTCTCCACCTTTTCAACTATCAATGAGTTTGCTTTCGATAAATCTACTAAATCAACATTATATGGTAATGTTGATTCTTCAATTCTTTCACGAAGCTCCACCCATTTTTCTATTGGGATTTCTTTTTGGGAGTGTAGAGCAACATCAATATCCGATGTTTGTTTCTCCTCGTTACGAGCCCAAGAACCAAATAGATAAATACTAACAGGGATGTTTTTTAATGTTTCCAAAACTATCTGCCTAAGTTGGAGTAAAATTTGATCTCTCTTTGAAATATTAGGATTCATAGTAAGTCACACCTTTTAGTTGAATTTTATTCATTATATTATGAGTATATCATTCACGATAAATGCGAAACCCATAACAGCCTTGTCACTTTACATATTTATCCTCCAAAACCTCATAATTACGATGCTTAATTTTACTCCACTCTGTTTTCTTATAGTGAATGTTTTTTATCCATCCATTTATATCTTCACGATTAAAAGGACGATATCTTTGACTTTCTACCCATTTACGTATTTTGTCATGTTCTGGATGGGTTTCATCTTCAAATATTTCTAAGAAGTGATAGAACCCGGGAATTCCACCTACATCCTCTGGCGGTGCGTCTTGTTCCCCTTCTAACAAGGTTGGATAACCAAAATAGTAATCATCGACCACTTTTTCTAGTTTAACCGTAAACCTCCAACCATCACCAAAATCATACATATAATTTAATTCCTGATATTTTTCTAGGTACTTATCAATTTTAATCGATTGGGGTTTCCTTACTTTAACTAAGACCCGTTGCATACGTCTTCTTTCAAATTCTCTAAATTCAATCGGAACCTTTTCCAACTTTTTTAATAGTAGGTCTGGATTCACATTTTGCTGTTCTAAATAGGCCTGTTCATCATTTGTTACAGAAATATTCTCTTGATTAGTTAAATCGAATTTATATAGATGAAAATCCTCTAATATACTCGAGAAGTTCGTAACCCCTTGAATGGTATCATGGAGCCGTTTAAATGTAGCCCCTGCTGGCATAATCACTCTTCGCCAAATTAGCGGATCAAAGCCGATCATTTCTATTTTTAGGATATAAGATTTCATTTGTCCTCCTCCTAACTGTGCTATTATTTTTGTCAGGCATGATTTATAAATTCGGAAAAACAGTTCATTATTATAGATAATTAAAAGTATAAACCCATGCCACAACAATTACAATTAAGGCATGGGTTTATACCATTTTTCCCAGAGAAAAATTTGAATTATAAAAACTTGATTATGATTGAGGGTCTTTCATGCTATTCAAATTCCCCCATGATTTTTTATCCATTTTCATTATCCGAATTTACGTAAATTCCTTATTGTTAACAAGCTCTTCAAGTATAGTACTTAATCTTGAAGCAACCGAATTATAAATTCCTTTATATCTACAACACGTGGATATATTGGTTTCTCCTCGGTTCCTGTTATTATCAGTGGTACAAGAGATTCTTGTTTGTGCAAGGAACCGTGTGCTGCACCAGAAAGATGGACAGGTGATGATTGCGCCTTAAACTCACAGCCCGGTTTCGCATTGACGACAATGAAACGCCCCGAATGGGAGTTGAAAACACTATACAACCGAGCTAACGCATCTGGATAGTTACCATAGGTGACTCTTTTTTCAGTGGTCAGATTTAAATCTAGAATCTTAGCATCCCCTTCTATACTCCATGATTGATTATAAATATCAGTAAATTTCCCGGAAGGGCGATATTTCAGTGACCCTTCTTTCATACCAGATTCTACATGAATGGAGCTTTCATTTTTCCAGGCTATAATATCGATCCTCTCATCGTTTTTGAGCTGTTCGATAATAGCAGACAACGGCAGACTGTCATCCAGTACATAAATATAAGACATCCGCTGATTTACACATAGAACGATCTGATCTTTCTTATGTACTGGGCGTCTTATTCGGGAGATACGGTATTTTTTTAACCATTTTCTTAAATCAATGACAAATTCTCGATGATTTGTTCCTGTTGCAGAGTGACCATTATCCCCCATCACTAGCCATGCATTTTGATTAATTGCTTCCTTCCAGCTTGGATACAAGTCCAATATTTTTTGAATTTCCTTATCAATCTTTGTGATACCTTTAATATCCATCGGCCCCTTTAAATGAATTCGGGCATCCATGTCCTGAAATATACAGAAGGTAAATGAAGGAAGTTTGTTCTTTCTAATAAGATACTTAAGTTCCCAAGCAGTATATTTATAGTTTCCAGCAGCTATTTGCGTTGCGAATCCCCATGGACGTACTTTTGAAAAGGTTCCCAAAGAAAAGATATTTGCTGCTTCCGTTGTCCACTTTCCATTTTTAAATCGCGTCAAGGCACTGAATAACTTTGGTGTTTGCAACTTTTGCGGGGTGTTTCCACGATATACAAAGGAATTAATGGAAGCTGAATTCATCCCCCTTTTAGCTAATTCCTCATAAATTGTAGTGACTTCACTGCTCAGATGCTCATTATTCAGTCGGAAAAGCATATTATGGACCGTTCTGCGAATCCCTAACCTAAACGTTTCCCTAAAACCAGTACCGTAGTTAATAATCTCTTTTTTGGAATTATCGAACCAAGTTAAACCAGGTATATGATGTTGGTCAGCATAAGTACCTGTCAAAAGGCTGCTGTCGATTGTTACCGACATGGTTGGAAATGAAGTCACCATATTCGTAAAATAACTACCATTTTCCATCAAAAATTGTAAAGCAGGAGCTTGTCCTGTTTGAATAGCTAATTCCAGTGGTGCAGACATCAATGAATCGATGTTCAGCAAGATTACAGGTTTTTTCGATTGTGTGTTTTTTTTCATAATTACCATCCTCGCACGAGATTCAATATTTTAATTTTCCTCTCTTTGCTCTGAATCGGTTCTATTTTCTTTTAAGCAACTATTCGAAGACCAGCAGGAAGCTTCAAAAATCTACTATAAAATAATGATTACTATGTGTTTAGCTAATAGAAATAATTCGAGAGGTTGTCCAAAACGTGAGCAGTTTTCAATCCAAAATAATTGGGTCCTATTTTATTATTTTGCACAGTATCTATAATTTCATGAATGTAAGTTACTCAGCCATGCGCTCAACAAGCTCATTCGAATTGATTTGATATTGCATCAATATTAACTGCTACATATCACTTTCAACAATTAGGAACAAATAAAAATAACCCTGCCACAGATATTATCGTGACAAGGGTTTGCATTTTCCCTCTATAGTAGAATTTTATCTCATAAGATACAACAACATTGAACTACGAACAAGCTTGCTTTCTTTATAATCTATAATATCTATGCTTTATTGACATTTACATAGCATCGGCTTTTTCGCCAATCCGCTCTTTCCTTTTTCCATGCAAGAAGAAATAAAGTACTATCGTAACGAAAACCATGAGCCCCATCATGAAATATAAGCTGCTATATCCAGTTAGCGGAATCAGATAGCCAAGTAAATAAGGACCGAATCCAAGACCAGCATCAAGCGCGATATAGTAAGTTGATGTTGCTAATCCAATCCGATCTGGCGGTGTCACTTTAACCGCTATTGCTTGGGTAATGGATTGCATGTTTCCGAATCCAAGACCAATAAGAACACCAGCTGCTAATAAAGCAAAACTATTCGTTGTAAAGCTTAGAAGCAGTAATCCTGCACCAAACAGAATAAAAGCTGGATACATAACAGTATTTTCACCTTTTAAGTCCATTAAGCGACCTGTAAATGGACGTGATACTAGGATAGCTACTGCATAAACAACGAAAAAGAAGCTTGCCACCTCGACAAGGCCAATCTCGATTGCATAGAAATTAATAAAAGAAAGAACACTTGAATACCCAAGTGATACGATAATTACAATGAATGCAATCGGCAGTGCTCTTGGTTCCACAAAATCGGAAAACTTAATTTTCCTTCTTTCAGCTACATTTGCAGGTTTTCCTGCAAATGGTATCTTAACAAACAGAGATATGATAAAACTAATAATCGCTAATGCAAGACAAAAGCCAAAAATCACTTGATAGCTCGTATGTGAGCTCATGTATAGTCCAAAGAAGGGTCCAATGGCTGTTGCCAGCGTAATACTCATACTGAAGTAGCCAATCCCTTCACCTTTTCGATCATTAGGAATCAACTCAGCAATAATAGTTCCTGTAGCTGTACTTGCCACGCCTAATGCGATTCCGTGTAATAAACGAGTTACAAGCAGTATCTCTATCCCTGCATGAATAAAGTATAAAAGGGATGTCAAAATAAAAAAGGTAAGCCCAAAATATAATACTTTCTTGTACCCAATAGATGAGATCATTCGTCCAATAAACAAACGCCCTACTAATGTTCCTATGATAAATATACCTGTTATAAGACCAGCTACACTCTCTGAAACATGATATTTATCGACTGCATAAACAGCCATGGTCACTAATAATAAGTAAAAAACGAAATATAAGAAAAAATTTGCTGCTGCTATAATAATAAAATTCTTCGTCCATAATTGAGATTTTGTTTGTTTCACCGTTTCTATCACTTCACTTCTTAATATTATTTTTAATTTCTTCCATCACCCGAATAAAATCAATCAATTCTGATTCCGAGATGTCTTTTAGAATTTCCTTTTCAAACTGATCAATGGTCACACGTACTTCCTCATAAACAGCTGTTCCTTGCCCAGTCAGCTGCATGCGTTTTTCGCGCTTATCTCTTCCAGCCACCTGTTCGACATAGCTCATTTCCTCTAAACTGGCAAAGGTTCTAGTGATGGTAGGCTTCTCCACACCTTGATAATGAGAAATTTCCACAAGTGTTGAAGCTCCATAATTGTACAGATAATACAAAATGGTCCACTGTGCTCGATGCAGGTTATGTTTATTCAACAAGACATTAAGTCTATTTTCAAAAGGGCGATACAACATAATTAATTGATGGAAAAATTTCTGTGCAGATTTTATGGAAAACGCCTCCTATATGGTTATCATGGATAATGGTTACCTAAGGTAACCATTATCCATGATAACAAAATTTCAGGAATTTGTCTATACGATGCTAAAGTTACTATTGCTAGAACAAAAGAAGCTGGGACAAAAGTATTTTTATGAAGTGAAAACCGAACATGATTGATGCAAATAACTCGGTCCGGAAATATAATTCGCTAAGTTTGTACATCGTTCGTCTTTAACATTAAGTATTTTAGTTATGTTCCAGCCTCTTCTACCTAATAAATAAAAACGAAACACAACTCTTACTAGAAAACAGTTTCTCTAATTTCCCTTTCCTCATAGTAATTCACTCTATAACCATATAGTTATCTACCTTTTTTACTATTTTCTATACTATTTAATCACGCTCCTTTCTGACAGTTTACGTAGAATATCGTAAATCAAAGAAAGGAGAAAGTGTATGTTAAATTTTTCAATGATTGACTTGGTCCGACGCAATGGAAAAAAAGTTGACAAAAATATAAGGGGAGAAATGGTTAACTTTTATCGGCCTTTTCGTTATATCCCTTGTTTCCTGCAAAGCTCCATAGAGCGTGTTAGAAAAAAAACAAAGAAATTACCCGTCGTAATAAAATTTGCCCCTGATTCCTTTTCTTCTGGGTTAAACGATGTAAAGGAAACAAAGTGTCGTTCTCTTCGCGAATACCCTTCTATTTCCTGTTGTTCAGCTAAATTATCCGTAAAAAATATTGAACATTTAATCACGAACTGCAACCATATCCAAAAAGTCTATTTAGACAGAAAGGTGACAACTTTACTAGATACCGCTTCCCCGGCAATAAACGCAAATGTTTTAAAAGATAATGGGTTAACAGGAGAAGGCGTAACCATTGCAGTAATCGATACTGGTATACATCCACATGAAGATTTACAAGATCGCATTATTGGCTTTAAGGATTTTGTTAATAGGAAATCTGATCCCTATGATGACAACGGTCATGGAACTCATTGTGCTGGAGATGCGGCTGGCAATGGCTTGTTATCGAATGGACAATATCAAGCTCCAGCATCCCAAGCTAATTTAGTAGGTGTCAAAGTACTAGATAAGATGGGAGCTGGTTCATTATCAACTGTTATTGAAGGAATCGAATGGTGCATCCAACATCAATCCGAATATAATATTGATATTCTTTCCCTTTCACTCGGTTCCGATGCTGTAGTACCTGCTGAAGATGATCCTGTGGTAAATGCGGTTGAAATAGCCTGGGATAACGGAATGGTTGTCTGTGTAGCCGCTGGAAACTCTGGTCCCGGAGAACAAACCATTGCAAGTCCAGGAATAAGCCCAAAGGTCATTACAGTCGGAGCAGCTGATGATAATAATACCGTTGACCGATCCGATGATTCAGTAGCTGATTTTTCAAGTAGAGGTCCGACGATTGATGGGCTTATTAAGCCAGATTTATTAACACCAGGAGTCGATATTATCTCTTTACGAGCTCCCAGATCTTTCCTTGATAAAACCAATAAAGCAGCACGTGTGGACACTCACTATATGTCCTTATCCGGAACGTCAATGGCTACGCCGATATGTGCAGGAGTAATTGCACAATTGCTTCAACGTGATCCAAATCTTACGCCTGATCAAGTCAAAGAAAGGCTTTTGGATGCATGCGACGATTTGGGACAATCCCCACATATTCAAGGTGCTGGTTATTTAAATGCTAGTGATCTGATTGAGGACTTTGCAAATGTCGAGTAGAGGCTTACGTGTTTCTTCACTCGTATAAGTTTTACTGTTTTGCTTTTTCAAACCCTCTGTCTCCTCTAGATACTATTAGGCAGAGTTAAATGTATGGTGTAAGAACAAAAAAAGTAAG
The DNA here is from genome assembly GCF_037969805.1 of Oceanobacillus sp. FSL W7-1304. Lineage (NCBI taxonomy): Bacteria > Bacillati > Bacillota > Bacilli > Caryophanales > Bacillaceae > Oceanobacillus > Oceanobacillus sp. FSL W7-1304. Next base: position 1,173,154 of record NZ_CP150211.1, read on the forward strand.
CCAAATCATCCTAGGCTTTTTCAGATAGGAATGATTTGACTTACTTTTTACTTTCGCCTGATTCTTAAAATAGCTCATCAACTGCCCTTGAGCTTCTTATAGCCCAAATCAGCCGGGCGATACAGGGAATTTAGGTATTTCTTCAAAAATGTTAACCCATTTGAAACGAGCCAAATAATTTTAATAATGAGACTAAAACATGAGCCCGGCTGCCACATATAGATTATTATCCCCGTTCAACCTTATCCGCCACTAATCCTTCTTCATTTTTCTTATCTTTATGGGGCATGATTCTTTTGCGTGCCTTATAAATCACAATTAGCGCGATAAACCAAACGGGCGTTATCATCAACGAAACACGTGTATCTTCTGCAATTGCAAGCACAACAAGAACAAATGTCAGGAAGGCAAGGATTAAATAATTTGCAAAGGGATAAAATGGCATCTTAAATTTATTCACTTTTGCCAGATCAGGTCTTGTTTTACGGTATTTCAAATGACTGATGACCGTAATCCCCCAAATAAATATAAAGCATACTGTAGAAATACTTGTAACGAGTGTGAATACTCCTTCTGGCATTACATAATTTAATGCGACTGAAATTAAAACAACTGCAGTCGAAAAGAACAATGCATTGGAAGGAACCTTTCTTTTATCAAGCTTGGCAAATTTTTCCGGTGCATTTTTCTCTTTAGCGAGTGAATATACCATCCGGCTTGTACTGAAGATGGCACTATTACATGCTGAAGCAGCAGAAGTTAGAACGACAAAATTGATGATACCAGCAGCACCAACGATACCAACTACCGTAAAGACTTGGACGAATGGACTTTCAGTTGGGCTGATAGCGGTCCATGGATACACACTCATAATAACAAGAAGTGCACCTATATAAAAAATGATAATTCGAATAGGAATATTATTTATCGCTTTAGGTATAACTTTCTCTGGATTTTCTGTTTCTCCCGCTGTAAGTCCTACAAGTTCGATACCAACAAACGCAAATACGACCATTTGAAAAGAGAGGATGAAACCATTTACACCATTTGGAAACATGCCTCCGTGGTTCCATAGATTCGTGAAACTCGCTCCACCTGCATCCGTGGAAAAACCACTTATAATCATAACAATACCTGTAACTATTAAGGCTAGAATTGCGATGACTTTAATTAATGCGAACCAGAATTCCATTTCTCCAAACAGTTTTACGGTGGCCAAGTTCATACATAATAAAATAACAAGCGCGATTAATCCTGGCATCCATTGTGGTATCGTTGGAAACCAATACTGGGTATAGAGGCCAACTGCTGTTAAGTCAGCCATTGCAATGGAAATCCAACAGAACCAATATGTCCAGCCAGTTAAAAATGCTGTCATTTCACCTAAATAATCTCTTACAAAGTCAACAAACGAATGATAGCTTAAATTACTTAACAGCAATTCTCCAAGGGCACGCATGATTAAAAAGAGAACAGCACCTGTAATCAAGTATGCGAATAATATGGATGGCCCTGCTAAATGTATTGATTTTCCTGCACCAAGAAATAATCCCGTACCAATTGCTCCACCAATAGCTATCAGTTGTACGTGTCTGTTTTTTAAACCCCTATCTAATTTTTGTTCTTGCATACAATTCCCTTCTCTCAACCTTTTTGATAATTATTAATTGATTTAGTTGCTAGTTCTTCAGTCTTTTATAAAATCATCATTTCAATTATATAACTGAAAAATCCCACATTTAAAAAAGGATAGAGAAGGGCTATATTATTTCCATTCTCTGTCCTTTTACCTGAAAGTTTATCCTTCTATAATAGAAGGTCCCCTTTGGTGGCATAAATTGCACTCTCCAGAGTAGCGTCCTGTATTGGTGCTTTTACCTGAGAGATTAATTCCAATGGTTTTTTTGGAACTTGCTCCTTCGGTGGCGATATACTTCGCTCTCTCCCAATACAATCATCCGCAAGTTATGTAACTGTATAATATACTTAATTGTAATAACAATAGAATTTTTATTATAGCATATTATTTGATATCTCATCAATGTCATTACATTAAATTTAAAGCAGTTCAGAGATATAAATTCTTGTCCTGATCAAAACGAGTATCGTGCTGCAGCACTGGAAAAAGCAAAAAATTGTTCAGTAAACCTTCAAGATTATTAAAAAGGTCAACGGCGTCTGAATCTGTCAAATATGTAAAGAGTTTAACATTTGATTCGTGCGGAAAAGTTGAGAAAAGAAGAAGAATGGATGTTATTAAATAGCTAACTAAGTAAACAGTCAAAAAATAACAGAACAGAGATTAGTAGGGCGTAAATTGGGCAATTACATAACATTTAATAAAAAAAACCTCGCCACAATTATAATTGTAGCGAGGGTTTCCTATTATATTACCCAATAGAGCCTTCCATCTCGAATTTAATCAATCTGTTCATCTCTACTGCATATTCCATTGGAAGTTCTTTTGTAAATGGCTCGATGAAGCCCATTACGATCATTTCTGTTGCTTCTTCCTCTGTTAATCCTCTACTCATCAAGTAGAACAATTGCTCTTCAGATACTTTAGAAACTTTCGCTTCGTGCTCCAATGAAATGTTATCATTTAAAATTTCATTGTATGGAATAGTATCGGAGAACGATTCGTTATCCATGATTAGCGTGTCACATTCGATGTTTGCACGTGCACCGTCTGCTTTACGTCCAAAGTGTACAAGACCGAGGTACGAAACCTTTCCGCCTTGTTTAGAGATTGATTTTGAAACAATTGTTGAAGACGTGTTTGGTGCTAAGTGATGCATTTTTGCACCTGCGTGCTGTAATTGTCCTTTACCAGCAATAGCGATAGATAGCGTGTTACCACGTGCACCTTCGCCTTTTAATAAAATCGCAGGGTATTTCATCGTTAATTTCGAACCGATGTTACCATCAATCCATTCCATCGTTCCATTTGCATCAACTACTGCACGTTTTGTAACTAGGTTGTATACGTTGTTTGCCCAGTTTTGAATCGTTGTATAACGGCAATATGCATCTTTTTTAACAACGATTTCAACAACCGCACTATGAAGTGAGTTTGTTGTAAAGACTGGAGCTGTACAGCCCTCAACATAGTGTACAGATGCACCTTCATCAACAATGATTAATGTTCTTTCAAACTGCCCCATATTTTCCGAGTTAATACGGAAATATGCTTGTAATGGTGTTGATGTTTGAACACCTTTTGGAACATAGATAAATGATCCGCCAGACCATACGGCTGAGTTCAGTGCAGCAAATTTATTATCAGAATATGGAATAACTTTTCCAAAGTATTCTTTAAATAACGCTTCGTCTTCTTTTAGCGCTGTATCAGTATCCTTAAATACGATACCCATTTCTTGAAGATCTTCTTTCAAGCTATGATAAACAACCTCTGATTCGTACTGTGCAGATACACCAGCTAAATATTTTTGTTCTGCTTCTGGAATACCAAGCTTATCAAATGTTTCTTTGATTTCAGCAGGTACCTCATCCCATGTTCTACCTTGCTTTTCAGATGGTTTAACGTAATAAACGATCTCATCAAAATCAAGTTCTGAAAGATCTCCGCCCCATTGCGGCATTGGACGCTCGTAAAAATGCTCTAATGCCTTCAAGCGGTAGTCAAGCATCCACTGCGGCTCTTCTTTCATTTTAGAGATTTCTTCAACGACTTTACGTGTTAATCCTCTTTCCGTTCGGAAAACAGAGACGTCTTTATCATGAAATCCATATTTATATTCTTCCATTTCAGGCATTTTTTTAGCCATTATATAACCTCCTCATTGTATTATCTAAAGCGGAATCGCCCGGTTAGCGACGTACGGACTGCGCCCCGTACTTTGGGGTGGTTCGACTTCGAACATTCCTACGTAGGAGATAAAGGAAACACGACGACCAAAGGAAGTCGATGTTGACTTTCACCGCAAGGGTATAAGTGCGACTAAGCCTCATGTTTTAGCCAGTCGGCAAGTCTTCTTTATCGTACGGAGGTGAGGGAAGTCTCGCTAGTCGCTGGGCGATGGAGCTGGACGTGGCTACTCATGCACAAGAAAAACATCCAGCAAAACTTTATATTTTTAAATTCATTTAATCTTGTTGTGCTCCCTTTTCCATTGCCTTCCATGCCAAGGTTGCACACTTGATTCTTGCTGGAAACTTGGAGACACCCTGCAATGCTTCAATGTCTTCCATATCCAATCCTTCTGTATCAATCTCTTTTCCAAGCATCATCTCAGAAAATGCTCTCGACATTTTAACTGCTTGTTCAAGACTTTTTCCTTTAATTGCTTGAGTCATCATTGAAGCAGACGACATACTGATTGAACAGCCTTCCCCTTCAAACTTGGCATCTTGTACAACACCATCTTCAACTTGCATTTGCAATTGAATACGGTCTCCGCATGTTGGGTTATTCATGTCGATTGTTACTGAATCACCCTCAATTTGTCCACGATTTCTAGGGTTTTTATAATGATCCATAATTACTTGTCTGTAAAGTGTATCGAGGTTATTAAAAGACATTCCCAAAATACTCCTTCGTTTTCAACAGTCCATTTACCAGCAGATCAATATCCTCTTCCGTGTTGTAAAGATAGAAGCTGGCACGTGCTGTTGCTGTTACATCGAGCCATTTCATCAGTGGCTGTGCGCAATGATGTCCAGCACGAACAGCAATTCCTTCTGCATCAAGTGCTGTTGCTGTATCATGTGGATGCACATCATCGAGATTAAATGTAACAAGTCCAGCACGTTTTTCTGGACCATAGATTGAGATACCATCGATCGTGCGTAGTTGTTTCATTGCATAGTCTGCTAATTTTTGTTCATGATCTAAAATAGTTTCATTACCAATTTCATTTAGAAAGTCTATTGCTGCAGCCAGTCCAATTGCACCTGCAATAATTGGCGTACCACCTTCAAATTTCCACGGCAATTCCTTCCACGTAGAATCATAAAGGTTAACGAAATCAATCATTTCGCCGCCAAATTCAATTGGTTCCATATTTTCTAGAAGCTCTTTTTTTCCGTATAAAACACCAATACCAGTTGGACCACACATTTTATGAGCCGAAAATGCATAGAAATCACAGTCAAGATCAGCTACATCTACTTTTAAATGCGGAGCACCTTGAGCACCATCAACAAGCATAACCGCACCATGAGCATGGGCAATTTGAGCGACTTCCTTAATTGGGTTAATTGTACCCAACACATTGGAAACCTGTGTCATTGCTACAATCTTCGTATTTGCTGTTACCGTTTCGCGAACAGCTTCTAATGTTATAGTACCATCGCTTTGCAATGGGATATATTTGAGTGTTGCACCAGTTGCTTTTGCAGCTTGTTGCCAAGGGATAATGTTACTGTGATGCTCCATTGGCGTAATCACAATTTCATCCCCTGGTTTCAAATTCGCTCTCCCATAACTGGTAGCAACAAGATTAATTGCTGTCGTTGTTCCTCTAGTAAAAATAATTTCAGCTGTACTGCGTGCATTAATAAATTCACGAACCTTCTCGCGAGCGCCTTCGTATTTATCTGTTGCTTTTGTTCCTAACGTATGAACACCACGATGTACGTTTGAATTATCTTCACGGTAATACGTGTTAACCGCCTCAATAACTGACAGTGGTTTTTGCGAAGTCGCAGATGAATCAAGATAGACTAAAGGATGTCCATTAACTTCCTGATTTAAAATGGGAAACTGTTCTTTAATGGCTTTAACATCCATTAATTAACTTTCCTTTCAATTACTTGAGTCAATTGCTTACGAACAGACTCAATTGGAATTTGAGATACAACAGGCTCAAGGAACCCATGAATAACCAAGCGTTCAGCTTCTTCCTTAGTAAGTCCACGACTCATCAAGTAGTACATTTGTAAAGGATCAACACGACCAACAGAAGCTGCATGACCAGCAGTTACATCATCTTCATCAATTAATAGAATTGGGTTGGCATCCCCTCGTGCTTTTTCACTTAGCATTAATACACGTGATTCCTGCTCCGAATTCGACTTCGAACCACCATGCTCAATTTTACCAATCGCGTTAAAGATAGTAGTCGCACTACCTTTCATAACTCCACGTTGTAAAATAAATGCATCGGTTTGTTTACCGAATTGGCGAATGCTTGACGTAAAGTTCTGTGTTTGTTTCCCACGTCCAACAGTAACAGCTTTAGCCTCTGACGTTGCATTATCACCTAGTAAATAGGTAATGTTTTCGGAAACCGTATTTCCGTCATTCATTTGACCTAATGCCCAGTTAATCTTCGCATCACGTTGAGCTACACCACGACGATTTACATAGGTTGTTGTTCCTGCTGCAAAATGATCTACTGCACCATATGCAACTTGTGCATTATCATGAGCAAATACTTCTGTTACGATATTCGCTACCGTTTTTTGCTCTTCATTGTGAGAAACGTAGTTCTCCAAATAGGTGAGCGAGCTTCCTTCCTCCGCAACGATCAACACGTGGTTGAACAATGCTGTTTCAGGATCCTCTTGCCAGAAGATTGCCTGGATTGGTGCTTCGATTTGAACATTCTTAGGAACATAGATAAAGATTCCACCATTCATTAGTGCTGCATGAAGTGCTGTTAAACGATCCTGGTCAACAGAAACTGCTTCTTTCATGTAGTATTTTTCTACTAAATCACTATGCTCATTCAAGGCAGTAAAAATGTCTGTAAAAATAACACCTTTATCCTTTAAATCTTCATTTAATGTAGAAAATGCAACGGAATGATTTCGTTGAATCAACAAGTTTTCTGCTTTATTTTCTTCATCAAAGTATGCTTGTATTTCTTCAGGCAATTCAGTTGTAGTAGTAACAGCCTGACCTGATGTAAATTCATGTTTGAACGTATTGAAATTCCAATTACGGATATTGGTTTTATCCGGCTTTGGCATTTCAAGCGTGTTTACTTGAGAAAGCGCGCTCACGCGTAATTCAGACATCCACGCAGGTTCGTTTCGTTCTTTTGAAAACTGTTCTAAATAGTCTTTATCAAATGGCAGCTTTGTTTCGACAGTCATTTTACTCCTCCTAACGTTACGCGTTTTGTTCTACTGTTTCGTCTGTAATTCCTAACTCTTCTTTAATCCACTCATAACCTTCTTCTTCTAAACGTTTTGCAAGCTCAGGTCCACCTGATTTCACAACACGGCCCTGCATCATAACATGAACAAAGTCAGGAGTAATGTAGTTAAGTAAACGTTGGTAATGCGTAATCATTAGGCAACCAAAGTCTTCTCCGCGCATTTTATTGATTCCTTTAGATACAATTTTCAATGCATCAATATCTAATCCAGAATCAATTTCATCTAAAATCGCAATAGCAGGATTTATTTGCAATAATTGAAGGATTTCATTACGTTTCTTCTCCCCACCAGAGAAACCTTCGTTTAAGTATCGTGTAGCCATGTTTTGATCAATTTCAAGTAAATCTAAGTCTTTATCTAATTGCTTAATAAACTTCATTAGAGATACCTCATCGCCTTCTTCACGACGAGCATTGATTGCAGAACGAAGGAAGTCAGAAGTTGTTACACCACTGATTTCACTTGGATATTGCATAGCTAAAAACAGACCAGCACGAGCACGCTCATCTACTTCCATTTCTAGTACATCTTCACCGTCAAGGATAATACTTCCTTCTGTAACTTCATATTTGGGATGTCCCATAATTGCTGAAGCAAGGGTAGATTTACCTGTTCCGTTCGGCCCCATTATTGCGTGGAATTCTCCACCCTTTATCGTAAGGTTTACACCTTTTAATATTTCTTTGTCTTCAATCGATACATGAAGATTCTTAATTTCTAAAACTGATCCTGACATAAAACATACCTCCAAGTAAGCTATTTTCTAGTATGAAATGAATTGACATCATTCTCAACTTATTCTCATTACAATCTTAAAGCATTTCAAATTAATTATCAACTCTTTTAAGCGCACAGCTTATTACTGTTTCACCATATCAAATTAGATATAATTGTACAAATAAATAGTGCTGATGTCCGCATATTAAGACACCAGCACAAAGGTAATTATAAGTTTGTTATTTAGCTATTTGACCATCCATTCCTGCCACTAGCATTTTCGCTTCTTTGTATTCCCGTTCTCGTTGTTTTTCTACTTCCAGCCGTTTTTCAAGTTTCCTGCTGTACTCCTCGTAGCAAACATGACGGGACTTCGTCATTCCTTTTTCCATTTCCGAAGTGTAATTCAACCTCAGACCACTGTCAATAGTGAATCATCCTTTCGTTTTGGTTACATAAAATATAGTAACACTAGAAAGGTTCCCTTTACAATTCGGATTTAAACCTCTATGACTGGATTATTCTATATATGAATGATTCATAACGTGAAAACATAGAAACGACATTAAATAATGGCAAATAACGCACGTATCCTTTAAAATGCTATTAATAAATTATAATTACTTTTCGCCTTCCACTGGCAGAACTGCACCATCGTAGTTCTCCATCATAAAGTTTTGGATTTCTTCAGATTTTAGTACTTCAACCAGTTTCTTTAATGCTTCTTTATCAGCATCTTCAGACCTTACAGCAATAACGTTTAAATAGTCAGTTTCTTCGTCTTCAACAAACAATGCATCCTCTAATGGGTTAAGACCTATACCAATTGCGTAGTTTGTGTTGATAACAGCAAGCACATCTTCTTCTGAATTATAAAGCTCTGGTAGCAGTGCCGGATCATAATCTGGTGAGAAAACTAAGTTTTTAGGATTTTCAACAATATCGTCAATTGTTGCAGCGGATTTTTCTACACTTTCATCTAAAGTAATCAAACCTTCCCGCTCAAACAAAGTCAAAATCCGTCCATGATCGGAAACAGAATTGCTTAAAATAACTTCAGTTCCATCAGCAATGTCATCGACTGATGCAATTCCTTTTGAATAAACACCCATTGGTTCTACGTGAATAGCTCCAATCGATTCAATTTCATATCCTGTATCTTCCACTGTTTGATTCAAATACGGAATGTGCTGGAAGTAATTCGCATCTAACGTGCCATTGTCTAAATCATCATTTGGCAGTATATAATCCTGATATTCTTCAATATGAAGTGTTACACCTTGTTCTTCAAGTAATGGCTGAGCTTCTTCTAGAATTTCCGCATGTGGTACACTTGAAGCACCTACAGTGATTTCATTTGTTTCTTCGGTTCCTTCTGACGAACCATTATCGGCTCCATCTTCTGATTCATTTCCACCGCCACAAGCAGCTAATATAAGTACAAGTGCAAATGTTACCAGGGCTAAAAGCTTTTTCATACTGTTTCTTCCTCTCCATCTTGTTTTTATAATTGAAATAGGTTTTCCTATTTTCATCTATTGGTAATGTTATCGTTTATCAAGCTTGTTTGTAATAAAGTCCCCAATAAATTGGAAAATAAACACGATAATTACAATAATGACCGTGCAAAGAAATACAACATCAAAATCACGTCGTTGGAATCCAAAATAATACGCATAGTTTCCAAGACCACCTGCACCAATCGCACCTGCCATTGCGGTATACCCAATTAATGCAATCGAGGTAACCGTAAGGCCTGATACGAGTGCCGGCATTGATTCAGGGAGTAGAACACGGAAAATGATGGTACGTGTTTTCGCCCCCATCGCTTTGGCTGCTTCAATTACACCTTTTTCCACTTCGTTAAGCGCGATTTCAACGAGTCTCCCGTAAAACGGAGCTGATCCAATAATTAATGCGGGCAGTGCTGCATTTGGTCCGCGAATCGTTCCGATAAGGAAATCGGTAAATGGAAATAGCAATAAGATCAATATAATAAATGGGATGGCTCTAAATATATTCACAAGAGCCGCTACAACAAAATAAATATACTTATTTTTCCAGATGCCGTCTTTTTTCGTTAAATATAGAAGCAATCCTAATAATAGACCGAAAATACATGTACCAATAATAGCAATAATTGTCATGTAAAATGTTTCGTAAGTTGCTTCAACTAAATCCTCGTATTTAATATTTGGGAATAACTCAGCTAACATCCCGGATAACCTCCACTTCGACCGAGGTCTGTTCCTGTATAAAGCTTAATGCTCTATCGAATTCCTCTTGTTCGCCAATAACCTGTACGAATAATGTGCCATATCCGCCAGCTTGTGTTTGGGTGATTTTTCCTTGTAAAATATTTAAATCAATATCAAAACGCTTTGCCAGCTGGCTTATAAGGGTTTGATTTGTAGCCTCACCTAAAAATTGAAGCTTAAGAATAATACCATCTGCATTATTCTCAATAATATTGGTTATATCATCCTCTTCGTCACTTGGTCCCATAATTTGCTGAACAAATTTTTTCGTAACGTCTTGTACGGGATGGGTAAACACATCAAGCACATTTCCCTGTTCAACAATCCGTCCTTGCTCCATGACCGCTACTTGGTTACAGATTTTTCGAATAACATGCATTTCATGTGTAATCAAAATAATCGTTAATCCAAGCTTTTTATTAATGTCGACCAGCAAATTCAAAATCGCATTCGTTGTTTCTGGATCCAATGCAGAGGTTGCCTCATCACATAACAGCACTTTTGGATTATTCGCAAGTGCGCGAGCAATTCCAACACGCTGCTTCTGTCCACCACTTAATTGGGATGGATAAGCTTTTTCCCGTCCACCAAGGCCAACCAAATCAATGAGTTCCTGTACTCGCTTTTGCCTCTCCTGCTTTGGGACTCCTGCAATTTCAAGTGGGAATGCAATATTTGCCTCTACCGTTCTTGACCAAAGTAAATTGAAGTGCTGAAAAATCATGCCGATTCCTTGTCTTGCAAGGCGAAGCTGTTTTGAATTAAGTGTCGTTATTTCTTCATCATCAATAACAATTCGTCCTGATGATGGTTCTTCCAATCGGTTAAGCAGTCTGACGAATGTACTCTTCCCTGCACCGCTGTACCCAATCACGCCGAATATCTCACCGTCAGGGATAGTAAGGGTCAAATCATCAACAGCTGCTATGTCATCATTATTTAGTCTAAAGACCTTACGTAAACCCTCAATCGAAATCACGTTATGTCCTCCTCTTCGTTCTATCTTTTGTGCCTATAAACAAATTCTTTACTGTATGAATGCTGCAATACATTTTTTAACCAAAAAACAAAAAACGTCTTCTGTAAGAGAACAGAAAGACGTCATATCATTAAAAAGTCTCACGTTCTCTCATCTGTCAAAGTTTACTTTGCAGGAATTGGCACCTTTCAAAAGATTGAAGGTTGCCGCGGTTTCAAAGGGCCAGTCCCTCCACCGCTCAAGATAAGAGATAGATCGTATTTGATTTAGCAATTCAGTGACACTATAGTAGCATGCTAAAATACGCGTGTCAATCCTAAATGGGATTAACTTTTGTTAAAGTGAAACTTCAATCAAGAGCTTTTTCTCTCCACTGCATGATAGTACCACAGGAGTATGACTCCAAGCCCTCCCCACCTTCTAATTTTAACTCTCTCACGCATAGAAAGGGGGGATATTAGAGCCTTAATGGGTGGCAAATAATTCTGGCTTATATATCATCAAATAATTATATATATTACCTGTCGATTGAAAGGCATAAACTTTTTCTTTCACTTCATTACCTTCTTTAATTAAAAGGCATGGAACACTTTCAATTTTATTTTCTTGCATAAATTCAGGATACAAGGACGCATTCATCTCATAAAAGATATCTATTCCATGAACAGACTCGATTTTAGCAAGCATTGATCTTGCCACCGTACATGTTCCACAAAAAGGTGTATAAATATAAATTAACATGCGTTCCTGTTCCAAACTTTTTTCTGTTATTTGCTGCATTTTTAACCACCTTAAGTTCAATCTATAAGAGGATATTCAAAAAACCCGGTAAATATCCTCTTTTTGAACACACACTATAATAAAAATATAGGATGAACAGAGAAATGTTTACTCAGTAGTGTGCTTGCAAGTATTTTCTCTGGTGTCGCTGCAACCTCCCGATATTCACTGCTAATGTAAATATGCTCCGCATGCGGTAGCTCACGAGCCAGCTGCTTACGCAATTTCATTCCAGATTTATCCTCGTCAACTAGAATAAACACATCCTTTTCATCCAATTCGTATGTTTCCAGTAATTCATCAAATCGTTCTACACCGAATGTACCATTTGTACATACGATAGTAACCTCATCATTGATGACTTTTTCAATTTGCTTCTTATCTGTAAGCCCTTCGACAATAATCACTTTTTCAAACTCAGTAGTTATCATACATGAGCACTCCTTATGCAAGCAAAAAAGTTGCCTACGTAATTCGCGTTCAAAAGGAGGATGAAAAGACCGAGATCGGGTAAAGTTGCAATGTCCTATCGCAACACGAACACGTCCTGAGTGTGTCGAGGTTCGGTGACGTTGTTACTCTCGTCACGGAACGAATGCAATTAATACGTAAGTATAGAGCTTGAACAGAATGCGAACTTCTACAGGGACGTGAACAATTTTCATAGGAAGTTTTCTTTCGCCAACGTGTTCCACAGGAAGCGGTGACTTCAACGGTCTACACAGCACGTGTCAGGAGTTAATCGAAGAACACCTATCTCATTGTTTCATTTTCACCGGACTTTTTGAACAGCATCTATTTACATACATTATATGATTGAAAGAAGGCTAACTATACACTTTCACACGCGTAAGTTAGCCTTTGGGCATTATTCTTCAGTTAATTCTTGATATGCATCTGCAGATAATAATTGCTCAAGCTCAGCTACATCAGAGGGCTCAACAACAACCATCCATGCTTTTTCATATGGAGATTCATTTACAAATTCTGGGCTATCTTCCAATTCTTCATTTACTGCGACAACTTTCCCGCTGATTGGAGCATATAATTCAGAAACTGTTTTTACAGATTCTACACTACCAAACGGCTCGTCAGCAGTTATTTCGTCTCCTACTTCAGGCAACTCAACAAAAACGATATCACCTAGCTCATCTTGGGCAAAGTCAGTAATTCCGATACGTACATTTCCGTCTTCCTTTTTTACCCACTCATGTTCTTTTGAATACAGCAAATCTTGTGGCAAACTCATTGTAATCCCTCCATTAATTCATTCCAATTTAACTATACAATTTAACCTTGTATTTTTCTAGTCTTTGTTTGAATTTGAACCCAAAGTTATTCATTAATAATAACTAGAGCCAATTTTCTTGAAATGTTTCTTCTTTAAATCCAACTGTCACCTTTGACCCGTCTGTGACAATCGGACGCTTGATTAACATTCCATCTGAAGCAAGGATTCCTGCCATTTCTTCTACACTTGCATCCATTATTTTCTCTTTAATATTTAACTCACGATATTTTTTTCCACTCGTGTTAAAGAACTTTTTAGCAGGTAAATCACTTTTGGAAATCAATTCAAGCAACTCTTCCTTTGTAGGTGTTTCTTCTACAATATGTATACTTGTATAATCGATGTTATGATCATCAAACCATTTCTTCGCTTTTTTGCATGTTCCGCAATTTGGGTACCAGTAAAATGTTAATGCCATGTACAAATCCTCCATTCCAAACTGTTTAGGAATTATTTTATCATGATTTGTATAAAAATATTAGTATAACTGCTCAGCAATCCAATTCATACTATCCAACAAGTAAAAATTAATATGCCATGAAGAAAACGGATAAAAAACTTTCCGATTTCCTTCATGGCTTTGACATTTATTGTTCTTCCTTTGTTGGACCCATTACACCAGGAACTCGCAATCCTGCTTGACGCAATAGCACAGTCATCTGCCCACGGTGATGGGTTTGATGGTCAATGAGTGCACGTAACAGAGCGCCTCTTGCGACAGATCCTCCCATCGCATTTACATGTTCTTCCAATTTTTCATTTGTTAATGTTTTTTCAACTTGAACTTTAACTGCTGTTGCTACTTTTTTATATGTTTGTACAATTTCATTTGCTTTTTCAGGGGTAGCATTTTTAGTTTCACCAGCGTCTATCTCCACACCTACAAGACCGGCAAAGAATACTGGGCTTGTTGCTAAATGCCACCCAAGCCATCCTAAGGTACTGTGGCCTTCTACAATTGCCTGATTCAGTTTATCATCTGTTAACGATTCAAGGACTGCAATCGTTCCATTTGCAGCATGATCCCAATCGCTCACAAAATCTTCTACAGTACGATACATGATTATCTCTCCTTTGTATTATTTCTGTTAAGTTGAGACTGCACGGGTTTCTTGTTATACACAGCGTAGTGTGTTTACAAGCGGGTATACGCACAATCTATTACTGCACATTAGTCCGCAGTTTCTTACAAATAAGAAAAACTCAAATAGCTACTTCCCTATCAAGATTAACAGTGCAACTATTTTTCATCAAATAATAAACGCTAACAATAATTCGTTTCGTCAATAAACAGAAAATGCCACTCCTGTTTGGTAAGGAGTGGCATAGAATATCAGACGATATATTTCTCTTCTTTTATAATACCTTTAGCAATCTCACGCTTTTTAGCAATGACATTAATTGGTGTATGACGCGTCAGTTTACGTAAGGACGAAAGCATCATTCTTAATGTATCACCTTCCTCGACTGCAATTAATGTTTCTTTTGCATCTGCTTCTATCCGATTAAATGCTTCCTGTACATAAACCTGCGTATACAGCAGTTTTTGCTTGCTCTTTTCTGCTCCGCCTTTGTTAATTGCTTTCTCTGTACGAAGAATTGCCGACTCGATATTGTAAACCTCAGCGACCATATCAGCTAGATTGACGAGGATTTCTTGTTCTTTCTCTAATTTCTGCATATACTTTTGTGCAGCTAATCCTGCACCAAGAAGGACGATTTTCTTCGCGTTACGCAGTAAATATTTCTCCTGCTCCAAAGGTTCTGTACCAACTTCCTCTGGCATCATCATCATTAACTCTTCTTGTAGCCCTTGAGCTTTTTGCAGCAGTGGCAGTTCGCCCTTCATTGCTTTTTTCAGCAATGTTCCAGGAACTAACAAGCGATTAATTTCGTTTGTCCCTTCAAAAATACGGTTGATTCGTGAGTCACGATAAATACGCTCTACTTCATACTCTTGCATAAAGCCGTAACCACCATGCATCTGCACTGCTTCGTCTGCAGTATAATCAAGCAATTCGGTTGCCATGTATTTCGTTATGGAGCACTCAATTTGGTATTCTGCAATTGCACGCGCTACTTCGCGTCCGTCCTTTAATTGTTCCTCCGTTAATGCTCCCATTCGCTGTTCAAATAATCCTACTGTACGATAAACCGCACTTTCGTTTGCATAGATTTCAGAAGCCATTGTTGCCAGCTTTTCCTGTGTTAAAGAAAAGCTGGAAATAGGTGTATTAAACTGCTTGCGCTCATTCACATAAGCTGCAGCAAGTTCAAGTGCACGCTTAGCACCACCAACTCCACCGACTGCAAGCTTATAGCGGCCAACATTTAAAATATTGAAAGCAATAATATGGCCGCGTCCTTTTTCGCCTAACAAATTTTCTATCGGGACCTCTGCATCTTCAAGGATCAGTGTCCTTGTTGATGAGCTTTTAATTCCCATCTTCTTTTCTTCCACACCAGTTGAAACACCTGGGTACTCTCTTTCAACAATAAAGGCCGAGAAATGCTCTCCATCAATTTTTGCATAGACAACAAACACATCTGCAAATGCCGAGTTCGTAATCCACTGTTTCTCTCCGTTTAAAATATAATGCGTACCAGCTTCATTTAGCCTGGCGGTTGTTTTTGCACCTAGTGCATCTGATCCGGAACTTGGTTCAGTTAATGCGTAAGCAGCGATTAATTCACCAGTCGCAAGCTTCGGCAAATAGTTTTGTTTTTGCTCATCATTTCCAAAGAATACGATCGGCAGTGATCCTATCCCTACATGAGCACCATGTGTGATCGAGAATCCGCCTGCACGTGAAAATCTTTCTGTAATTAAGGAAGAGCTAATTTTATCAAGTGCCAGACCTCCGTATTCTTCCGGTACATCAACTCCTAACAAACCAAGTTCTCCAGCTTTTTTTAACAGCTTAACTGAGTGCTCAAATTCGTGATTTTCCAATTGATCAAGTTTCGGCAAAACTTCACTCGTAATGAAATCATCTGTTGTTTTGGCAATCATTTGATGCTCTTCCGTAAAATCCTCTGGTGTAATAATATCTTCACCAGTTAAATCCTCAACTAAAAATGCCCCACCCTTGAAAATTTTGTCCTTTGTTTCACTCATCCGAATCTTCCTTCCTATTATGGAGTGTTAAACAATCTCGAACACTTCAACATCATGTTTATTTGTTAACTTCAGCAATTTTACTGCAATCTTCATTATTTTCACTGCTAACTCCAGTAATTCCGCTAAGAACTTCAGCTTTTTCGCCTTGATCCTCAGTAGTGCTCATTTCAATTACAAGAGTTCAAAAACCCCAGCTGCTCCCATGCCGCCACCGATACACATAGTGACAATCCCATATTGCTCGTTTCTCCGTTTCATTTCATGCATTAAGGATACCGTCAGCTTTGTACCCGTACATCCAAGCGGGTGTCCTAACGCAATCGCTCCACCATTTACATTTACTTTTTCCAGATCAAGATCAAGCGCTTGAATAACGCGTAAGGATTGAGAGGCAAATGCTTCATTAAGCTCAAATAATCCAATGTCTGATAGCTCTAACCCAGCAACCTTTAACGCTTTCGGTATCGCCTTAACTGGTCCGACACCCATAATTTCTGGTTCCACACCAGCAACTGCAAACGAGCGGAACTTCAGAATTGGAGTTAGCCCCTCTGCTTCAGCCTTTTCCCGATCCATCACTAGCACAGATGCTGCACCATCACTCATTTGTGATGCGTTTCCCGCGGTTACAGAACCTTTTGCATGGAAGGCTGGTCTCAATTTCGCCAAAATCTCTGTTGTTGTATCTGGGCGCACTCCTTCATCCACTGAAAACGTAAATTGTTTTTCCACTATTTTATTGTTCGAACCGACTCCGCGTTCAGTTACTTCCACTGGAACAATTTCATCGGAAAACTTACCTTCTTTCAACGCTTTTGCAGCACGCATGTGGCTTTGTACCGCAAATGCATCCTGATCAGCACGAGAGATAGTAAAGCGGTTAGCTACTTCTTCTGCTGTATGTCCCATCCCCATATAATAGCCAGGCAATTCCTGAACAAGCTTTGGGTTTGGTTTAATCACATGTCCTCCCATTGGGAGCATACTCATTGATTCTGCCCCACCTGCTATAATTGTATCGCTTGCTCCAACCATAATTCTCTCTGCCGCATAGGCAATGCTTTGTAATCCCGATGAACAATAGCGATTGATCGTAATGCCCGGCACATCATGCTTTAATCCAGCTAGCGCAGCCACATTTCGAGCCATATTCATACCTTGCTCCGCCTCCGGGGTTGCACAGCCTATAATGACATCATCTATATTTCCGGCATATCCTCCTGCGCGTTTTAATGTTTCTTTAATCGTTCGTGCAGCTAAATCATCTGGTCTAGTATTTGCAAGTGAACCTTTAAACGCCTTTCCAATCGGTGTTCTTGCACCTGCAACAATTACTGCTTCTTTCACGGTTTCTCCCCCTTTCAATTAGTTACGTAATGGCTTCCCTTTAACAAGCATGTGCTGCATGCGCTGTTGTGTTAATGGCTCTCCAATCAGACTTAAAAATGCCTCACGTTCAAGATCTAGCATTACTTGCTCGTCAATTTCAGTTCCCTCTTTAATTCGTCCACCTGATAAAACATAGGCCAATTTTTCAGCTATTTTCACATCATGTTCTGATGCATAGCCACTGTACTGCATCATTTTTGCTCCCATCAGCATGGCAGCATAACCTGCGTCACCAACTACCGGAACCTTTTCTCGCTGCGGTTTCCGGTAGCCTGCACTCGCTAGTCCCAGAACTCTTTGCTTCGCATCATATAAAAGATGACCAGGGTTAGTACTAATACGATCATTTGTATCGAGGTAGCCATTTTCAAATGCTTCTGCAGCTGATGTAGAAACCTTTGCTGTAGCTATCTTTTCAAATACATCGTTCGCAACCTTCGTTAAATCAAATGACACACCTTTTGGTAGATTGCGAAGCGCTTTTAAATACAATTCTTTTGTGCCTCCACCACCAGGGATAAGCCCAACACCAACTTCTACTAACCCAATATAGGTTTCAGGAGATGCTTGTATTGCAGCTGCTGGCAGCGATACCTCTGCACCACCGCCAAGCGCCATATTAAACGGTGCTGTGACTACAGGTTTTTCTGCGTACTTAATCGCCATAGTCATATTTTGAAACTGGCGGATAACCATATCTAGTTCAAAGAAATTATCATCCTGCGCTTCCATTAACATCATTGCTAGATTAGCTCCAACACAGAAATTCTTTCCTTGATTACCGATAACAAGTCCTTCGTAATTTTTTTCAACTTCTTCAATGGAATAGTTCACCATTTGAATGATATCCAGCCCGATTGCATTACTTCTAGAATGGAACTCTAATAGTAAGGCTCCATCCCCCATATCAATTAAACTTGCACCTGTATTCTTTTTGATAACCTCATTCGTTTGTTTAAGGCGTTTGATATGAATCTCTTTATGATTCCATTGTTGTTCCTTATATTCACCATTATCAAAGTAGTGGACAGTTCCTTCCTTCTCTTGATAAAAGGATTCCTTTCCGTTCTCAAGCATTGAATGCACCCATTTGGGTATATCTGCCCCTTCTTTTTGCATGCGTTCTACAGATTCACGAACTCCAATTGCGTCCCAAGTTTCAAATGGACCAAGCTCCCAGCCGAAGCCCCATTTCATTGCTTGATCAATAGAAATAATGTCATCCGCAATTTCTCCTAAAAGCTCTGCTGAATAAAGTAGCACTGGCTTGATAACTGACCAGACAAGGTCACTTGCCTTGTCACCAGGATTTGAGAGAAGCGCTTTCATTTTATTTCGAGATCCCTTTGCTTGCTTAGCCATCTCTGTAGCAGCAGTTTTCAGCTTCTTACGCTCTTCATACTTCATCGTTTTTGAGTTCAATTCATAAATATCACGACCTTTTTTGATAAAAAAGCCTTGACCACTTTTGGCGCCGTACCAGCCTTTTTCCAGCATGTCATTCATAAAATCTGGTATAGTAAATAATGCTTTTTCGGGCCCTTCGACTTGGTCATATACATTTTTTGCGACGTGACTAAATGTGTCAAGCCCCACCACATCCAACGTTCGGAAAGTAGCGCTTTTGGGTCTACCAATTAACGTTCCTGTCACAGAATCAACTTCGCCAACCGAGAAATTCCCTTTCAACATCTCCCTTACCGTTACTAGCAAGCCATACGTCCCAATCCGGTTTGCAATGAAATT
This sequence comes from Oceanobacillus sp. FSL W7-1304, assembly GCF_037969805.1. Classification (NCBI taxonomy): domain Bacteria; kingdom Bacillati; phylum Bacillota; class Bacilli; order Caryophanales; family Bacillaceae; genus Oceanobacillus; species Oceanobacillus sp. FSL W7-1304. The sequence continues at coordinate 1,192,563 of NZ_CP150211.1, forward strand.
CGGTGTATCCTTTGCTTCGACTACACCTTTTCCAAGCACATCTTCCCCAAAACGTTTCATGAAAGCCAAAACCTCTGGGGCGGTATGAACAGTTGGGATAATCTCCAATAGCTTCAAATAGCGTGGCGGGTTGAAAAAGTGCGTTCCTAAAAAGTGCTGCTTCATATCTTCTGAACAATCTGCAATCATTGCTTCTACAGAAATCCCAGATGTATTGGAGCTTACAATCGCTCCCTCTTTGCGATACTCATCAATTCTAGCGAAAACCTTCTTTTTCACCTGCAAGTTCTCTACCACTACTTCAATAATCCAATCAACTTCAGCAACTTTTCCCATATCATCTTCCATGTTTCCGATTGTAATATTTTCCAGACTTTTATTTGTCGTGATAGGCGATGGTTTCTGCTTAAGCAATGCTTTTTTACTTAGAGCCGCGATTCGATTTCGAACTTCAGAGTCTTCTAAAGTAAGACCTTGTTGCTTTTCTTCTTCCGTTAAATCTGGTGGCACAATATCAAGCATCGTCACAGCTATTCCCAAATTTGCTAGATGCGCAGCAATCCCAGATCCCATCACACCCGAACCGAGAACTGCTGCTGTTTTTATTGAATGCTTCAACTTTTCATCCCCCAATCCTATATTGAATGAATACTCATTCATTTCAATCCAAAAAATAAAAGACAGTTTCCTATCCATCTAATTTATACTATAAACGAATATCTGACATTTCGCAATAAATTTAATTAATTTTTTATAGCATACCATAAGTGCTAAATAGGTTTAGAGTTTTCCCAAACCGTACCTATGAATTTATTCTCGTCGTAATCATTCCTATTTACAAAGCGTAATGATTACGTTATGATAGGAAAGAATTATTTATTTTATTGTTTATGAAGGGTTTGTATACATGAAAATTTTAAAAAATCTTATATTCCTCATTATATTAAGTATATTTATTGCTGGATGTAGTTCAGCTGACGAAAGCTCAAAAGCAAATAATGAACAGCTTGAAATATACACATCCATCTATCCAATCCAATACGCTATTGAAAGAATTGGCGGGGATACAGTAGAAGCTAAAACCGTATATCCACCAGGTGTAGATGCGCACTCCTATGAGCCTACGACAAAAGATATTACTGCCCTTGCAGATAGTGATGCATTCATTTATTTAGGCGCTGGAATGGAGAGTTTCGCTGAAAGTGCCGCAGATGCACTAGCCTCTCAGGATGTACAATTAATTGAAATTGGAGAACATGAAGAGCTCTTCCATGTTGAAGAATCACATCATGATCACGATGCAGATTCAGAAGAGAGCCATGACCATGAGCACGATGGACATAGTCACGGTGACCATGATCCACATATTTGGATTGATCCACTTCGAATGATTGAATTGGCAGCCATTATAAAAGACGAGCTAATTGAGCTTAACCCTGACAAGGAATCCTATTACAATGAGAACTTTACTTCATTGAAAACAGATTTGCTTGCATTAGATGAAACATTTCAAGAAACATTAGAAGCAAAGGAAAATAAACACATTCTCGTTTCGCATGCAGCTTTCGGCTATTGGGAAGAGCGCTATGGAATAGAGCAAATCTCAATTAATGGATTATCTTCTGCTAGTGAACCTTCGCAAAAAGAATTAACTGAGATTATTGATCAAGCGAATAGCTATGACCTAGACTATATTATTTTTGAACAAAACAGTTCCAACCGTGTCTCTGAAATTATTCAGAATGAAATTGGTGCTGACGTCTTAATAATTCACAATTTATCTGTTTTAACAGAGGATGATTTAGATAATGGTGAGGATTATTTATCCTTAATGCAATATAATCTCGATGTTCTTGACCGAGCAACAAAATAATCACTTTATTAGCATCTGTTTTCTATGCAGATGCTTCCTTCATTTAATAGAAAGAGGTGTCAACATGGAATATCCTGCCGTAACAATGAAAAATGTTAGTTACGCCTATGAAAATAAAACTGTACTTGATCACATTAACTTTGAGGTTCCTAAAGGGGCTTTCATGGGAGTTGTTGGGCCGAATGGTGGTGGGAAGACAACCCTGATTAAGCTCATTCTTGGATTACTGAAGCCTGACAAAGGATCCATTAACATCTTTAATGAAAACGGAGAAAAGCTTCAAGATCGTAATAAAATTGGATTTGTTTCACAAAAGGCAAACGCCTTTAATAAAGGATTTCCCGCAACCGTATATGAAGTAGTTTCCTCCGGGCTTACAGCAACAATCGGTTACTTCAAATTTTTTAATAAAACACATAAAGATAAAATACTACATGCAATCGATCAAGTTGGAATGCTTGATTACGCATATGAAAATATCGGCAACCTTTCCGGAGGGCAGCAGCAACGGATCTTTATTGCCCGTGCACTGGTTAGTGATCCCGAATTAATTATTCTGGACGAGCCTACAGTTGGTATCGACTATGAAAATGTTAAACGATTTTATGAGCTATTGCACCAATTGCATCAAAAACAAAATAAAACATTGTTGCTGGTAACACACGATACGGGCACCATGACAGAATATGCTACAGATATCGTTTGTCTCAATAAAACATTACATTTTCATGGAAAACCAGAAGAATATACGTCCTTAACCGAAAAGGACTTGTCACAATTTTATGGTCATCCCGTAAATATTGTTAGCCACAATCATTGATTTTGGAGGAACTATTATGCTAGCAGACTTTTTTCAATATGATTTTTTACGATACACATTTTTAACGGGATTGCTTATTGGGGTTATCGCTCCGCTCCTCGGTACCTTTATCGTAGTGCGGCGCTTATCTTTAATTGCAGATGCATTGTCCCATGTAACTTTAGCTGGAATCGCCTTTGGACTAATGGCAGAAAAGAAGTTTGGACTAATGATTGGACCATTGTATAGTGGTATGGCCTTTTCCGTTCTTGGATCCATTCTCATCGAAAAGCTCCGTTCCGTGTATAAAGCTTTCCAGGAGCTTGCGATTCCAATTATTTTATCCAGCGGAGTTGGATTAAGCGTCATTTTCATTTCTGTTGCTGATGGCTTTAATACGGATTTATTTAATTATCTATTTGGGTCAGTCTCAGCTGTTAGTCAAAATGACTTTTTGATGATACTTACGATCGCGATTTTTGTTATACTAGTAGTAGTACTTTTTTATAAGGAGCTTTTCACATTATCTTTTGATGAAGAGCATGCAACGATATCAGGACTACATTCCAAACAGATTCATTTACTTTTTATCGTGCTTACTGCACTGGTTATTGCAGCATCGATACGAATAGTCGGTGTACTGCTTGTTTCCGCATTAATGACATTACCAGTTGCGGCAAGTATGCGACTTGCTAAAGGTTTTAAACAAATGATGCTCTTATCGATCTTGTTTGGAGAGCTATCCGTCATTATTGGACTCATATCTGGATACTATTTATCCATCCCACCAGGTGGTACGATTGTAATGGTATCCATTATAATTTTATTAATTGCTATTGGAATAAAACGACTTAAAATTCGTGTTTGAACTGCCTCTTAGCCCAAACGAATACAGGAGGGGATTTAGCGTGAACATCAATGAAGCGATTGATTTATTAAAAAATAAAGGCTATAAAACAACAGGGAGACGTAAAGATATCCTCGCATTTTTTGAAAAGGCTGATGGATACCGTACTGCCAAGGATTTAATCAATCATTTGGAAGAAACGTATGAGGGTATCAGCTTCGATACAGTCTACCGTAACCTTCATTTATATAATGAAGTAGGAATACTTGAAACAACAGAACTAAATGGTGAGAAACAATTCCGTATGAATTGCACACATCATCACCATCACCATTTTATCTGTAATGCCTGTGGAAAAACGAAGGAAATTGAAGTTTGTCCAATGGATGAAGTGCAGCAAACACTTGCCAACTATGCTATTGAAGGACATAAGTTTGAAATTTACGGTTTATGTCCACTATGCCAAAGCGCATGAGTGTAAAACTGTTCTTATTTGTAGGGGCAGGCGGTATGCTTGGTACAGGGGGGCGTTATTGTATTTCCTTGCTGTTTGGAGATACAGACGGATACCCCTTTGCTACATTAACTGTAAATTTAATTGGATGTTTTTTGCTTCCTTTCCTTTTAAACCATCCAAATGTCAAACAAAAGTTAGCACCAGAATTATTAACGGCACTTACTGTCGGTTTGATTGGGTCATTTACAACCTTCTCTACACTAGCTGTAGAAACAGCTAGATTATGGAATGAAAGTGTTACGATGGCTATTGGTTATATTATGATTTCTTTTTTAATCGGGCTTGCATTATGTTTTCTAGGTTATCGTATTTCTACTAGAAAGCAGGTAAACGAATGAATTTATTACTCGTCGCACTTGGTGGTTTTATCGGAAGTATTGCTAGGTACTCTATCTCGCTTAAATTGAATAAACGAATATTTTCTACATGGATTGTCAACATAAGTGGCTCCATGTTTTTGGCGTTTTTATTTAAATTCAACCAAGATGGAATGATTTCTAATAGCATTTGGCTATTTCTCGGTGTAGGTTTTTGTGGAGCATATACTACGTTTTCAACTTTTGGCAATGAAACATTAAACCTTCTAGTGAAAAAAAGATATTGGAAGGCTATCAGCTATGTCTTCAGTTCATTTTTTGTTTCCATCGCCGTAGTTCTGATTATTCTTCGATTGTTTTGATTCTTTGATTTCTTCTTTTCCTTTTTCTATTATTTCATGTATACTATCTTCTAGATAATAGTTTTTGTGTGTTCAAAGAAAGGATGAAAAGGACCATGGCTGCCTGCAGACATTTTGGTTATTAATCAAAGGTCCACTGTTTCCGAGTGTCATTTTCATCTAACTTTTTGAACTACCGCTTTAGGAGTAGTGAGAAATGGATAGAAAAAAGGGAATTATTTTTACAATATTACTTATTTTAACGGCACTATTTATTGGGTTTGTTGCCATCATGCAGCATAATTTTATGAACCCAGACTTTGCTGCTAATGAAGATCAGGATATGGCGAACGCTACGAACAATAGAACAACGTCTACAAATGAAGACGACGAAAATAATACTTCTGATCAGTCGAATGATAACAAAGATAATAAGCAATTAGAGGATGAGGAGGAGCCTGAAGAGACTACCTTTTCAACTCGTTATGTTACAGCTGATCAATTAAATGCGCGCAGCGGTCCTGGCGCAGATTATGATATTGTTGGTCTCGTAACACTTGATCAAGAAGTAGAAGTTGAAGATGATGGTAACGAATGGGTTAAAATAACAACCCCAGATTTTACAGGCTATGTGAATGAGAAATATCTGAGTGAAGAAGATTAGGTTTCATCGTAAGCGTCGTATTTCATTTATACAATGTATAAGAGCGCACAAAAAAATGTCTAAGCGAAATCCGCTTAGACATTTTTATATACTTGTTCAGTTCAACCCCTACCCTAGCACTTCATGCATCACTTTTGATTCCTCATGGTCAAGCATATTTTTCTGTATAATTTCATCGACCGGTTTGTTCATTTGGTCTGTAAGTACGTTGGATGCACCATTCTCACCTACAACATATATTTTCTTCCAATTTCTATCCTTTGCCTGCTTGTCTATTTTGGAAGCAACTTCTTTATACCAGCGATGTTGGTTCACTTCATAACGAGCCTCAAATTTATCCGTCTGCATATTAGTGGAACCTAGACCTGTCGTTCCAGAAGTACCTTTACGAGGACCTTGCATCACTCGCCATGTGTCTGTTTCCACATCAAGTTCATAAGAGAAAGTGTCTTCAATTTGATTAAGATAAGAATCGATAATTTTTATTTGATTTTGTTGTACGAGAATGATCCCTGTTTTTGGGTAACTCTCCTTTAGCTTTCGAAGCTGATCTAACTCTGGGGTTTCTTGCCAATAAAACTCATTCTCTAATCGGATTTGAACGATTTCTGCATACCACACTTCTTCATCAGCAGTTGCAAATACAATAATTCCTTTTTGTTGCTGTTGCTCGTTTTCCTTAATAAACCGATCTACCTTTTTCTTTACAGCTTGAAAATTGTTTAGCTCCTCTTTATTATCCCCTTCTTTTAAATAACTTTCAAAATTCCGCATGCCATTTTTGAAATGGATTTTCCACTCTCCACCTTGCTGATCTGGATCAGCTGGATCTGTATTTAAGTACATTGTAAAAACCTTATTACCATTTTCTCTATTTACACTTTCCAGTTCTTTTAATTTAGCATTTATATCCATAGGCAACCTCCTAAAAGAAAATGTACTATTCCTTTAACCTAAATTAACTTCATTTAAACCTAAATGGATATAAATAGAACGGTTCAGGTAAATCTATCGTCAAGCAAAAAAGACAAACCCTTAAAGAGCTTGCCTTCTTTTCATGCATTATAATTTTGCAATTTTAATTCGCTTAATCTGATAGCCATCTTTTTCTTCAAGAATAAACTCATAGCCATCATATTCCATTACTGTTCCAACTTCGGCATCCAGGTTATTTGTAAAGAACCAGCCACCGATTGTATCGACTTCATCATCTGCAAGGTAAATATTTAAAAGCTGATTTACCTCTTCCAGGCTAATTTTTCCCGAAACAAGATGTATGTTTTCGTCGACTTGTTCTACATCTGGCATCTCATCTTCGTCAAACTCATCTCGGATATCTCCCACAATTTCTTCAAGTATATCCTCAACGGTTACAAGACCTGCCGTTCCACCATATTCATCATTTACAATAGCCATATGGATTCTTTCCTTCTGCATTTTGAGCAAAAGCTGCTTAATCGGTGTGGCTTCTGATACATGGATAATTGGACGAATAAACTTCTCAATTGTATTTGGTCGATGCTCATCAAACTTACCAGTAAGAATCTCTTTTAAATTTACTAATCCGATAATGTTATCTTTATCCTCATCGGCTACAGGGTATCTCGTAAATTGCCCCTCGCGCATAATATCAAGATTTGCTTCGAAAGTGTCCTCTTTTGAAAAATAAATCATTTCCGTTCGAGGAACCATTATTTCCCTTGCTACACGTTCATCAAAATCAAAAATGTTGTTCACGTACATCATTTCTGATTGATTGATTTCACCACTCTTATAGCTATCTGCAAGAATTAAGCGAAGTTCTTCTTCACTATGAGATTCTTCATGACCGCTCATAGGCTTTAATCCTACAGCCCGTGTTAAGAGTCGTGCCGAACCGTTTAAGAACCAAATGAATGGGTAGAGTAAACGATAAAACCACATTAGCGGCCTGGCAACAAAGAGGGTCACCTGCTCTGCTTTTTGAATTGCCAATGTCTTTGGTGCAAGCTCTCCAATAACAACGTGGAGAAATGTGGCAAATGCAAAGGAAACTATAATTGAAAGAGTCGTAACTAGTGCATCGCCAATTTCAAAAACACCAAACAACGGATGAAGCAATCGCTCAAATGTTGGTTCTGCCAAACGCCCGATACCTAATGCTGTAATTGTGATACCAAGCTGACAGGCTGATAAGTATTCATCTAAATGTGAAACAACCTGTTTGGCATAAATCGCCTTTTTCTTACCGTTTTCAATATGTGGTTCAAGTTGTGTACTACGCACCTTTACAATGGCAAATTCTGCCATTACAAAAAAAGCGGTCATTGCAATTAGTACAGCAACTGCAAGTAAATTCACTATCGTGGATATGTCCAATTAAGGTCCTTGTGTGTGACACACAAGGACTTCACCTCCTGATTTCTAAAAATTAAGTATAATTATATTGAAACTCCGTACATTGATGATTCAACACATAGGTAAAAAATACATTCACCAAATCATTGCTGAATCTGTTATATTGTTTTACCTTCCCACATGAATCACCCACTTCCCTAAAATGATTATAATATATTTGAAAATATGAGTCTATATTTAACGAACAATTAACAAAGTAAATTTTATAAAGCATTTTGCTGCCTCTCAGTATAACGATTCTTATGAAATCATTCTTCGCTATAGATATGCCGTTTATACACTAAGTTCTCTAGAAAACGCCAATTCTCCTACTAAAAAAACAGCTGGACATTCCAGCTGTTTTCATAATCATCGCTTCTTCTTATCTCTAAAATCTTTCGATAAAGTCCTTAGAAATGCGATCATCATTATAAGAATTATAACCGTTAATGGTAATGCTGAAGTTAATGATGCAGTTTGCAATGCCTCTAGGCCACCTGCCATCAGTAGTACAACAGCTATTGCGGTAATTAAAACACCCCAGATCACTTTCGTAATAATAGAAGGGTTTATACTGCCTTTTGAGGTCATACTCCCTATTATATAGGTTGCAGAATCTGCAGAGGTTACTAAAAATGTAAAGATAAGCAGAACAGCTAATGCTGAAGAAATTGTCGATAATGGCAACGTCCCAAAGGTTTCAAATAGTGCTACTGCTAAATCTACATCTACAGCCTCCGCTATTTGTGTTCCGAGATTTAAATCACTGTAGAGCGTTGTTCCTCCAAATACAGCTATCCATAAACAGGCAATTGCAGGGGGAACTACAAGTACACCGAAAATAAACTCTCTTATCGTTCTACCTTTCGAAACTCGTGCAACAAAAGCACCTACAAATGGGGACCAAGATATTGCCCATGCCCAATAGAAAATCGTCCACTCGTGTACCCATGTACCACCTTCATATGGTGTCATTCGCAAGCTATACTGAACAAAGTTGGTCAAGTAATCTCCTAACCCCAAAACAAAGGTTTCTAATATAAATACTGTTGGTCCCGCAAAGAAAACAAATAATAGCAATAATAGACATGCTGCAAGATTAATATTACTTAACCATTTCATCCCTTTATTTAAACCTGTTATTGAAGAAGATAAGTAAGTAATGAGCATTACTAAAGCAATAACAATTTGAATTCCGATTGAATTCGGCATTCCGAATATCGAAGTCATCCCACCATTCATCTGTAAAATCCCAAGTCCCAATGAGGTTGCAACTCCCATGACTGTCGCTATAACTGCAAAAGAGTCGACTGTGTTTGCAACTATTTTTTTCGATCCGACTATAGGACGAATCGAAGTGGAAATAAGACCATTTTTATCTTTTCTAAATTGAACATAACCAATGACAAGTCCAACAATAGCGAATACAGACCACTGGCTAATCCCCCAGTTAAAGAAAGCATACCCCATTGCTACTCTCGCTGCTTCTGGAGTTTGGGGATCAAGTCCAGGAAATGGTGTGTTTAAAAAGTGGCTCATCGGTTCTGCAACTCCCCAGAACACAAGACCAGAACCAAATCCTGTGGAGAATAGCATACCAATCCAGGTAAAGAAAGGATACTCCGGCCGAGAACTTGCGTTTCCGAGCCTTAGCCTTCCGTATTTGCTTATTGCAAGAACAATTAAAAATGCAATAAAACTAAATACAGCAAGTAAATAAAACCATCCAAAATTCGTAGTCGTAAAATTAAATAGCGTCTCAGCGACTTTGCCAAATCGTGAAGGCGCAACGGCTCCGATAATGACTAATAAAAAAATAACAATAGCTGAAACAAAAAATACCGGATTTAAAAATGCTCTATTTTTCATATGTATGTTCCTTTCGTCAGCTGCAAGTTTTACTGTAAAATCTCTTGCTATTACAGCATATATAATATATCCTACTTGATCATAGTCTAAACCACTTTTTGTTTTCCGAAGCGGAATCAGATATTAGCATGGAGAATAGAATAAACAAGCTTAAATATATACGAAAAAAACATTAGAAAACTTGAAATCCAAAATAAGTCTACTAAAAGATAATAATTAAATACTTCCGTACATAGAAAAAACCATTCTGAATTCCTTCAGAATGGTTTTTTCTATTACTTTATTATTTTACACTGCGAACATGACCTGCGAACTTGCTTTCCCAGTAACCACTTGTCATATCAGCAACAGCTAATCCCGTAGAATTTTGTGCGCCAATAAATTTACCGCCACCAAGGTAGATTCCAACATGCCCGTTCTTTTTATAGGTGTCAAAGAATACGATATCTCCAGGCTGCATATTGCTAGAAGAAACTTTTGTACCTGTTGTCGCTAAGCCTGTAGTGCTTGATGGAATAGAAATTCCTGCTTGAGCAAATGCCCAGGATACGAATCCAGAACAATCAAATCCTCCTGGACCTTTGCCTCCCCATACATATGGTGTTCCAATATGAGAGAATCCAGCATTAATTGCCGTACTAAGATTGCCAGATGCTGCAGGTCTTGATGTTGATTCTTTGCTTAAAGTTTGTAACTCTCCGCCAGATGCAGCTTTTTCAGATGAACCTGTATCTCCAGCTGCATTAGCACTTGCAACTTCTGTTTCTGGTGCAGGCTCTACTGCTGCTTGTAAACTAGTTTTCACTTCTTTTTCTAGTGTTGCAAGCTTAGAGTCTTCTACCTGAAGCTCATCTTTTAATACGCGTAAGTCATTTTCTTTTGCTTTAAGTGTATCTTTTTTATCTTCATTTGATGCTTTTTGTTCTTCAACTAAGGCAAGCATTCCTTCAATTTCAATCTTCATTTCATTTAATTCGTCTAATTTCGCAAGTACAGCATCCTGTTTTTCTTCTACAGCAGCTTTATCTTCTTCCTGCTTTTTGATTAATGAACTATCAGACTCTGAAATTTTATTTACTGCTGAAACACGGCTAATAAAGTCACCAAAGCTTTGGGATCCGAAAATTACTTCAAGGTAACTGATATCCCCACCACTTTGCTGATAGGATACAGCGCGTTCCTTCAATATTTCAAAACGCTTTTCGATTGCTTTTTCTAGTTCCTTAATTTCCTTTTCTAATTGAGCTACCTCATCTTCTTTCTCAGAAATAGCTTCATTTGTATTATCCATTTGCTTTTGGTTTTCTTTTAAGGCTTTATTTACCTTTTCAATTTCTTCATTTAATTTCTCTAAATCTATTAAAACCTCTGCTATTTTACTATCAGCATCAGATAGGTTTGCTTTAATTGCATCTCGCTCTTCTTGAATTTGTGCTTGCTTGTTTTCAATATCTTGAATGGATTCTGCCTGGGCTGATACAGTGAATAAAGTACTACCTAAACCAACCACTGCAACAGTGGATAACGCCATAAATGTCTTTCTCAACTTTCATTTCCCCGCTTCCCATTTCACACCGCAAAGCTCTTTTTATGTAGTCTTCTATGAATTAAATATTGCTAAACTATGTGATTGTTTTTTAATTATGTATTAATTTTTCTAGGCAATATGAATTATAGCATTGTAAAATGACATTCATATTATAGTAATGTTACAATTATATTTCAAAAACGACATAAATCGCCTAATTTTGCTTCATATCTTAACAAAACCTTCATATAATTATCGAAATAATCCAATAAAAATAGCGAGTACCAAAAAAATGCCTACCCTATTTCTTTAGGATAAGCATTTTTTTTATTATTATAATTCGTTTTGTCAGGAATTTTGAACTATATTTACTTCAAGATATCTAGCTTGTAAATTGTTCAGCTTCTGTCGACCCTTTCAGTGCAGTTGTTGACGAAGTGCCACCAGAAATTACTTGTGCTACTTCATCAAAGTAGCCAGTGCCTACTTCACGCTGATGACGTGTTGCACTATAACCATATTTCTCACTTGCAAATTCATCCTGCTGTAATTTAGAGTATGCCGCCATTCCTTCATCTTTGTACCTTCTTGCTAGCTCAAACATACTATGATTTAGAGCATGGAAGCCTGCCAACGTTACAAACTGGAATTTATAACCCATTTTCCCAAGCTCTTTCTGGAAGTTAGCTATCTCCTCATCAGAAAGTTTATGCTTCCAGTTAAAGGAGGGAGAGCAATTGTATGCCAATAGCTTATTGGGATATCTCTCATGGATTGCATTAGCAAAATGTCTCGCCTCTTCCATATTCGGCTCTGAAGTTTCACACCAAATCATATCTGCATATGGTGCATATGCTAATCCACGAGCAATTGCCTGATCAATACCAGCCTTTGTTCGATAAAATCCTTCAGAGGTTCGTTCCCCTTGAATAAACGGTGCATCATACGGGTCTACATCACTAGTTATCATATCCGCAGCATTGGCATCTGTTCGAGCAATAATTACTGTCGGGGTCCCCATTACATCTGCAGCAAAACGTGCTGCAATTAAATTTTTAACTGCTGTTTGTGTCGGCAGCAAGACTTTACCACCTAAATGTCCACACTTCTTTTCGGATGATAATTGATCTTCAAAGTGTACGCCAGCTGCACCAGATTCAATCATCGACTTCATTAATTCAAACACATTAAGCTGTCCGCCGAAGCCTGCTTCTGCATCCGCTACAATGGGTACATACCAATCAATATCTGTATTCCCTTCCGAATAATGAATCTGATCCGCTCGCTGTAATGCCTGATTAATCCGCTTAACTACATTTGGTACACTATTTGCCGGATATAAGCTTTGATCCGGATACATTTGTCCCGCTAAGTTCGCATCCGCTGCCACCTGCCAGCCACTTAAGTAAATTGCTTTTAACCCAGCCTTTACCTGCTGAACGGCTTGATTTCCTGTTAATGCACCTAAAGCGTTCACATATTCTTCCGTATTGATTGATTCCCATAGTTTCTTTGAGCCTCTTGTTGCTAAAGTATATTCCAAATCAATGGATCCTCTTAAACGAATGACTTCTTCTGCTGTATACGGCCGTTCTACACCTACCCAACGAAGTTCCTTTTCCCAACTCTTCTGTAAACTTTCAGCACGTTGATTTGACATCATTCATTTCCCCCTTTTAATAATTCCTTATAGGCTGGTATTGTTAAAAATTCAGCAAAGCTATCTTGTTTTATTAATGCATCAAAAATTTGTGCGGCCTGTCCAAAATTCCCTTTCCGGTAAGTATCCGTACCATATTGTTCTTCAATCACCGATAGTTCCTCTTGCATGATTTCTTCAACTGCTCCATTGTTACTTTTCTGCCATCAACAAATTCTCCTTTAGGATAGTGAACCCACTGCCACATCTGCGCTCTTGAGATCTCTGCAGTAGCTGCGTCTTCCATTAAATTGTTGATTGGTACAGCTCCTCTCCCGCTTAGCCATGCTGCTATATACTGGATACCTACATTAATATTGGTTCGAAGGCCTCCTTCTGTAATTTCGCCAGCAGGTAACCGGACCAAATCTTCCGCCGATACGCGCACATCGACTCGTTTCTTGTTAATTTGGTTTGGTGTCGGCATCACTTTATCAAAGATATCTTTAACAAGCTGAACCATACCTGGATGTGCAACCCATGTACCATCATGTCCATCAACCGCTTCCCGCTCCTTATCTGCACGAACCTTATCAAATGCGACTTTATTGGCTGCATCATCGTTTTTAACTGGTATTTGAGCTGCCATTTCACCGATCTCCATCGCATTACGCTTATGGCACGTTTGGACTTCTATCCCGCAAATCTCTTGGTAGTTGATCAATTGTCCAATTCCCTTCCCGAACTTGCTTTGTCTCTGAAAGAAATTGTAGCTGCTTTCCCTCATTCAGCTTCTCCTGAATTTGCTGTCTAATTTCCAGCAGGTTTTTACGTCGTTCTTCAAAGTAGTTGTGCAGCTTCTCCAGAAATTCTAATGCTTGAGGTGTTAAAATTTCGTTAAACTGATTTTCATGATTGATTTGTACGGTGGTTTGGTTCATTAGCATTCCTCCCCTTGCTGTTGTATTATAAATAGGAATAACTTCACTTTGTTATATAACAATAACAATAAAAAAAATTAATCCTCTTTTTTTGACAAACAGTAATCACATTCCATTGTATAACTTTTAGAATCAACCTCTTTACCACATTCTGGACAGGACAGCTTTTCATACTTTTTCATGTTATTATCTCCCCTCTCTTTTATATAACAATATTAAATATTGTTTGTTGTTATAATACAGTCTATGTGATTTTTTAAAATAATGCAACCATTTTTTATAAAAATTTGAAATTTCTTATCAGAAGTAAGAAAATAGATACGTGTTATAAACATTTAAGACTTTTTATTTTGGAGTGGAGTTGTCGTGAGATACTTTTCATTTATCGGTGATCGAACTGTTAAAACAGGTATTGCAGTTTTCTTAACTGCGCTAGTGTGCCAATGGATAGGCTGGCCACCTGTATTCGCTGTTATCACAGCCATTGTAACCGTGGAGCCTACTGTATCCGATTCAATAAAAAAAGGCTTGATCCGTTTTCCAGCATCAGCAATAGGCTCTGCTTTTGCGGTGTTATTTATCTCACTTTTCGGTAACTCAGCGCTCACCTATGCACTTGCAGCAGTATGTACAATCGTAACATGTTTCCGTTTGAAGCTTCATGCTGGTTTGCTTGTCGCCACCCTAACTGCTGTTGCAATGGTAGAAGTCATCCATACTAACTTACTTGTTGCGTTTTTTATTCGTTTGGGGACCACAACAATTGGACTTGCTGTTTCAACCTTAGTAAACATGTTTATTCTACCGCCAAAATACCGTTTGCATATTTTTAAAAGGGTTACAACAATACGAATGGATACTGCAAACCTAATTGAACACACATTCCAAGCTATCTTAGAGGGTAAGCAAGAAAACATCCCTGTAAAGGAGAATTTAAGCAAAATGGATCATGCTGTGTTGCAGACCGAACAACTAAGTCGGTTTCAAAAAGACGAAGCAAAATTCCATCCGCTTCTCAAATCGGAGCAAGAACAGTTTGAACAATTACAGCATCAATTAAGCAGCTTACGGATTATACATTACCATTTGAATAATTTAACTCGTAATCCAATTACTGAATTATCGTGGACAGAGCGGGAAAAAAATACAATCATGAAAGCTGTATATGGGGTCACAAAACGTTTACAGGAGGATGAATCCTATGCCGTTACGGTTCATCAAAGCCAATTAAAAGAAATCACAGATTTATTTTGGGAAGACAGTGAAGCAACTATAAGGAGCAATCCTACATCCCTAACGAATTTTCCACCTGAATTAATTATTTTATATGAGCTTGTTTCTATTTATCATATGGTTGAAAGATTCTATTCTTTCGATCATGTAAAAATAAAAAGAGCCACTCCTAACTAAGAGCGGCTCTTCTTATTTCACAAGATTTTTTTGAAAGGCATATATAACTGCCTGGGTACGATCCTGTACTTCTAGTTTTCCTAAAATATTACTCACGTGCACCTTAACTGTCTTCAAGGCAATGAATAATTCATCTGCTATTTCTTGATTCGCTTTTCCTTGTGCAATCAATAACAAAATTTCCATTTCACGTTCCGTCAATTGCTCATGAAGCGCTGCTTCTGGCTTGTGTCGCATACGATTCATTATCTTTCCGGTTACTTCTGGTTCAAGTATTGACTGTCCTCCATGTGTAGCACGGATTGCTTTTGCTATTTCACTGGCTTTTGATGTTTTTAACATATAGCTGGTTGCACCTGCTTCAAGCGCCGGATACACTTTTTCATCATCGAGAAAGCTTGTTACAATTATAATTTTTGCTTCTGGCCATTTTTCAATAATTTTCTTGGTCGCTTCAATGCCATCCATTTCCTTCATAACAAGATCCATTAAAATAATATCCGGACGTAATTTCAGTGCTAGCTCAACAGCTGGAGCCCCATCATCTGCTTCAGCAACAACATCGATATCAGATTGTGCAGAAAGATAAGCTGAAACTCCAATCCGTACCATTTCATGATCATCAACAAACAATACTTTAATCACGTGCATCCTCCTCCTTCCTTAAAACCGGAACCTTCACCTCTAATCGAGTCCCTTCATTTGGTAAACTAATGACTTTGAAAGTACCTCCAACCTCATAGGCACGTTCCCGCATATTTTGCATCCCGTATGAGCTTGTTTTTATAGCATCTGTTTTGAAGCCGATCCCATTGTCGGTAACACGTAAAATAATGGTTTCATCTCGTTCAATCAGCAAGACATGCAATGTCGTTGCCCTAGCATGTCGTAACGTGTTTGATAAAGACTCCTGTAAAATACGAAACAGTTGGTCCTCTACACCTTTATCTACTTTAAAATCTTCTACCTTTGTTTCAATTTCCATGGGAACCTTTTGTGTCAGCTCAAGCAATAGCTCTTCAACACCCTCCTGCAGCGTCTTTCCTTTTAGGGCAACAGGACGTAAGTGGAGTAATAATGCCCGCATTTCCAGCTGTGATTGATGAATCATTTTTTCTACCATTTCCAGTTGTTTTTTTAACCCTTGATCCTCTAGTGAACCTGTTTCATTAATCGCAGACATGAGCATGGACGCTGCAAAAAGCTGCTGACTGACGGAATCATGCAGCTCACGTGCAAGTCGGTTTCTTTCTTGGACAACAATTTCTTGGAGGCTTTGCTCACGCTCATTTGCTCGTTCCGTTGCAATTCGCTGTGCATTCTCTGCTTGATTTCGAATTTTTTCCTGCAATTGATACATCCGGTGTTCAATGCTATCCAACTCTTTATATGATTCTTCAATCGCCCCCAGCTTCCCACCCTTTATCATGACATCAAGCTTTCGATCGATTTGGGTTAGTCTTTGCTTCCAATACCAGCCTGTTGTAAAACCAATAATTGTACCAAACATGATCGCTATAATTACAATCGTAAGTATGAAAGATACATCACCGATTTTCTGCTGCCAAAGCAATCCCCAGCCTTCTGCCTTATCAAGTGAAAAGCCCAAAAAAGTAATGAGCACCAACGTAACTGCTAATAATATGCTGCAAGCAACGGCCATCAAAATATGCTTGAAAATTGTATTCATATCCGTTTCACCTCAATATCTCCAGAAAAAAGTGAGGTAATTATTTTCACACGCGGATATGCTGTATCATAATTCGCCGTTTGATAGTGGATCGACTTATTCATTAATTTTAGATGATGCTTTCCTAATATATGAGCTTTACCAAACACTGAGCTGTGATGAATGCTTACTTCAACTTCATAAGGTACATAAATTTCGATATTTCCAATGACGTGCCGGATTGATATAACAGCTGTATCATTTGGCAACACCGTATTACTTAAATCAATAATCCGATCGCCAAATGCGCCGTGGATATTTACATCTTTCCACTGGTACGCAACATCTTCTGTGATTTGGTCGTCAAATAACTTATGGTCGAATAACGGATTTACTTTCAAAATCGATTCATGATTCTTCTCGGCATCCGGAAGAATCGGATCAAACTGAGTTGCTTCGCTTTTAGACTTTGAATAGTTAATAATAAAAATAATAATAGCTGCGATAATCAAAAAGCGTACCGCAAGTAGATTTAGCACTGAAAACACCATGCTAACAAGCGCTATCCAGAATACAATTTTCCCCCATAATTTATGGAAATTTTTCCAGCCAATATACATAAACAATGCAGAAAATAACGCTGGAATGATCGAGCCACCGAAAAAAAAGGCAATCTCAAATATAAGGAGAATCACACCAATGATCAATATCCAGTTGAAATAATCTGTTGTTAGTCTTTTGAACATTTTGTAATCCTCCTTTGTTGTATGTAATATTATATATAAATGAAACAAACCGTTACGTTATTTTAGCAACTCTAAACAATACAGACGCAGGATTTTTTCTGCGCCTGTACTAGTATATCATGTTTTTTATTTTTTCTGCATGTATGTTCTACCGTTGTTAATTTGCTTTTTCGTTTAATTCTTTTTCAAGTGCTGCAATCTTACTATCAAACGTGCTACGATAGTACGAGCTATTCACTTTGTATTCAAGATTCTCGATGTACTGCTCCATCTCATCGAATTTAGAGAATGGCTTCTCCGATGTATCTTCAACAACTCGATTAATTTGATGGTTTGCTTTTGCAATATTTTCACGGCCCATTAACTCCATACGACGCAAGTGCATATCCTTTAAGCGATGTTTCATATCCTCGTATTTTTGCTCAAGTGTGTCAAGCTGTTCAATCGCTTCTTCCCTTGAAGCTTTCATACGTTCAGCGCGTGCTTGATACTCCTCATACTCTTTCAACGCAAATTCATGCATTGCTTGTTCCTCTGCTTTTTCAGCGATTGCCGACTGCTTTAGACGTTTGTCAGCTAATTCTTGAGCCTTCAAATATTCGCGTGAAAATTCTTCTTTTAATTTATACTGACGGTCAATAAGCTTTCGAACTTTTTCTTTCTCTTGCTCACTTTGACGCAAGTATTGATTTAATGCAGCAATCGGATTTTTTTGTTCCTTTTTATCCATCATTGTATGAAGATCAGCTGAAATCGAATCTTTAATGCGTGTAAAAATGTTAGTTGACATAAAAATCTCTCCTTTTTTACTTTTGATTATTAAAATAGTGGTGGTTTCTAATTTGTTATGACATTTGCTTTACTTATTTAATTCGGCCCATTGCCTCTCAAAATTTGTAAATGGATCATCATCCTCTACAACATGAACAACTGGGTCTTCTTCTTTATTCCAGTTTTTATAAATAAGGTAAAGTACGTACGCTGCAGCTACTCCCATTACAGCATACAGATTAGAGAACGTAATACTTAATACAAGCAATCCAACTAATGCCCAGCCGACTTTTGCTAGTGTTGAATCAGTTTTTACGAATTTCTTAAAACAGACGTATAGCAACCAAGCGCTAAGTGCTAAGAGCACCATTGGTCCAATGTTTGCCATTAATATGAACAGGGCAATTAACCCTCCAATAAACAACATAAATTTTTTCATTTCGTTTGCCTCCTTTCTTTATCTTGATTCCATCTTACCGGTTTAGGAGACTTTCGATAATGAGCCTGAGAAATATTTTGGACTAGGTCTCGGGGCTTATTGTGGAGTGCGCCTTTAGGTGTGAACGTTCGTAGTGTTGATAGCTGTTGCCGTTGCTGGGGGCATTGTGATTAGGGATGGTGCTTTTTTAGACGGGGTTGGTGTCTTAGAGACGAGGGATGGTGCTTATTATAGTCTGATTTGGTGTCTTAGCGATGAAAGGTGGTGCTATGGCAGACGGGGTGGTGTCTTAGCGATGAAAGATGGTACTTTTTAGAGGTTTTAAAACAACGTGGTGCGGAAACTGGCCGGAGTGATAATAGGAAGAGAAAAAGGAAATGGAATATTTCTCTACTTCCTTTTTCTCTTCCTATTAATAAGCCAGATAATAAATAAAATCGTCCCAATAATGATTAGAGTGAAAGCGAAATCAGAATAGATATTCATGAATCCAATTATTTTTTGCCAGTTTGCCCCAAGGACTGAGCCTAATGTGATAAGAATAACATTCCAGAGGATTGTGCCGATTGTTGTAAAAAGGAGGAATAGCCAAAAATTCATTCTGGCCATGCCAGCTGGAATCGAGATCAAGCTTCGAACAATTGGTGCCATTCTACAGAATAAGACGGTCCAATAACCATACTTGTCAAACCATGCGTCCGCCTTGCGAATATCTTCCTTTTTTAGTCGCAGAATATGTCCCCAGCGATTTATTATTTTTTCTAATCGTTCTGCATCGAGCAGCATACCAATACTATATAAGATCATTGCACCTATAACCGAACCTGCTGTTGCAGCAACGACGACACCAAATACTGTTAAATCAGTATATGTCGTCAGAAACCCACCGAATGGTAATACAATTTCTGATGGAATCGGAGGAAAAACGTTCTCTAAAACCATCATTAGATAAACTCCCAAATATCCAAGTTTTTCCATGATATCCGTAACCCAATTTTCCATTATAACCACCACCTTCAAGTACATATGCTTGTCCATTAATATGTATTGTTGGAGATCGCTTTTTATGCTTATTTCATTAAGAACAAAAAAAGAACCCTCTCTGAAAAAGGTTCTTTTACTATTTCATATAATTTTTAGCTTTGTGCTGATTTCGTATTACGTCGCATACTTCGCATGACAAAGCTCACAACTAAAATGAGCACAATTGCTCCAATCAAGGCCGGGACAATATAGAACCCTCCCATTACTGGACCCCATTGGCCGAGTATGAGTGTTCCGAGCCATGCACCAATAATACCAGCGATAATATTTCCAAAAACTCCTCCAGGAATGTCACGCCCGGTTATTAGACTGGCTATCCAACCTAAAATTCCTCCAATGATTAATGACCAAATAAATCCCATTTACTACTCCTCCTTCATATTTATTGCAGGAGTAGTTTAACCAACTTTTTCAGTATCATACAAAATCAAAACAGCTCTGCTAATAACTCATATGACCTCTTCCTTGCTTCATAGCTATGGGTAATAGTAACAATCATTAGTTCATCGACATCATAACGCTGTTGCAGATTCTTAAGCTCTTCTTTTACATGCTGTGGATTTCCAATAATTTGATTCTGTTTCAGTTTATCAATCATCTGAATTTCTTCATTCGTATACTGATATTGTTCTATTTCTTCTATGGAAGGTACACCGTTCTTACCCTCACCTTTTGCTTGCAACACTTTCCAATGCAAATTACTTTGAGCAATTTTTTCTGCCTCTTCTGTTGTTTCAGCACAAACGACGGTAACCGTTACAATAGCTTTGGCTTTATTTGTTGTACTATTATCGAAATAGCTTTTAACGATCGCAGGGCCATCCGCATCACTCATAAAGTGGCCAAACACATAAGGCAACCCTTTTTCAGCTGCTAGATATGCGCTTTTTTCACTCGTTCCTAACAACCATGGAATTGGTGCTGATTCCGGAATTGGTGTGGCAGCAATTTTTGCAAACATATTTTCTTCAGGAAAATCACAATTGATAAAATGAAGCAATTCATCCAAAAGCTTAGGCATGTTTTTCACTTTCTCCAAGAAGTTACCAGCTAAAGCAATTGAAACCTCAGCCGATCCGCCTGGCGCTCTGCCAATTCCTAAATCTATCCGACCAGGGAATAAAGTTGCTAACATATGATATCTTTCTGCCACATTATATGGTTTATAATTCGGCAATAAGACAGCACCAGAGCCTAAACGAATTCTTTCAGTTTGCGATCCAATTATTCCAAGCAAAATATCTGGAGCTGGACTCGCTAATCCATCAAGATCATGATGCTCTGCTACCCAATATCGCTTATATCCTAAGCGGTCTGCAAGCTGAGCGAGTTCAATAGAAGCGTCTAATGCTTCCTTCGCAGTATGCCCCTTTGCAATTGGTGCTTGATCCAAAATACTAAGCTTCATTCTTATCACCCTCTTCCTTTTGATTCATTTCATCCACAAGCTTTTCCGCTGCTTTTCTGTAAAAATTACTCATATTTGTAAGTGTAGCCACAAGTAGTACTTGTTCCAAATACGGCTCATCATTATCATTCACTTCAGCAACTTCTGTTTCAACCTCATTCATATGTTCGAGTAGGTCTTTTTCAAACATGGCATGGTTTACATTCATTAATTCCAAATAACTACTGTATAATCGTTGTAAATCAAAGGACTCGTCCGTTATTTTCGTATTCAGCCTTTCAAGTGTCAGCTTTACATCATTGATTGATAATGCACCCTTCATTTGATATATCATGCTTATCAACATTAAATGTTCCTTCGAATACCTCTTGTTTTTAATTGGAAAAAACAATTTCCCTTTTGCATAATTATTTATCATTGTTTTTGTAAGTACTTTTTCATCATCATTCCGCTTTTGACCTACAAACTTCTTCTCAAATAGTTGAATTACCTGATCCATATAAAGATCTAAATCTGGGATATCCTCAATAGATAACTGGTTATCTAAATGGAGTGTTTCCATCCATTCATGTTTATGTTTCATTGTAACAACCTCATTTATATATAGTATGTTCATTATAAAGCGAAATTTTCTCGAAGTAAACATTGACTACATCATATAATACGTTTATTATGTACATATAGTTTTTAAAACTACTTATCATTATAGGGGTGTTAATATGAATAATTACATTCGGGAACCGATCAATGGATTTACACATTTATTCGGGGCAATTTTATCAATCGCGGGACTTGTTGCATTGATAATGAAGGCTCTAGATACAACAGAATCAGCGCTTGCAATAACCGCTGTCATTATTTTTGGAATTAGCATGATCCTGCTATATGCTGCATCTGCTACATATCATATGGTTATAGCAAGGGATCGAATCATCGCATTTTTACGACGGGTCGATCATTCGATGATATTTGTACTCATAGCTGGAACGTATACGCCGTTTTGTTTAATCAGTTTAAATGGTGTAACTGGCTGGATTTTATTCGGTGTCATCAGCGGACTTGCGATTGCAGGGGTTATTTTTAAACTAGTTTGGTTTCATGCACCGAGGTGGTTATCAACTGCACTCTATGTCATCATGGGCTGGATTGTAGTGTTTTTCAGTGGATCACTTGCACCGATTATCGGAACGAACGGGATGTTCTTCCTTATTCTTGGTGGTCTACTATATACAATTGGAGCCGTTATTTATTGGCTGAAGCCCGCATTTTTAAGCTTTAAACATGTCGGTTTCCATGAAATTTTTCATATTTTCATCTTGCTCGGCACCCTATTTCATTTTATATGCATTTATGGGTACGTATTATAAAACATATATTTGAAGGACTATTTCATTTTTTTGAGATAGTCCTTTTTGAAATGTTAATTTATTCTAAAGTTTTCTAGACCCTTGTTTAAGAGGCAATTATAGCATCATTAAAACGTAAGATTAATAAATTGGAAGCAATCAGGCCAGTTAAAGGAATAAAAGTATAACCTTTTAGCAATCGAGAAGAAATTAGTTGCTTTTATTGTGGTAAAATTAAAAAGATTAAGGGAATGACTATAAGGAGGGTTTTATCATGGCGAATAAATCAAGTAATAGGAGAATAGATTCTGCTTCAAAAGTAATTATGGCATCTCCACAAACTATTTATCAGGCGTTTTTGAACCCAGAATCATTGGTTTCGTGGCTTCCACCGAAAGGAATGTCGGGTCATATTGACATGTTTGATCCCCGTGAAGGCGGAACTTATAAACTGATTCTTAAATACGAAATGGATCACTCAAACCCTGGAAAGACTACGGAAAACACTGACGTAGCCCAAGGGAAGTTTTTGGAGTTGGTTCCAGACAAACGAATTGTGCAATCAATAAAATTCGATTCCGAGGATCCATCATTCTCGGGCGAGATGATACAGAAGTGGCTCTTGGAACCTGTTTCAGAAGGCACAAAGGTTACTATTGTATGCGAAAACGTACCTGAAGGAATACGGAAGGAGGATCATGACACAGGTTTAGGATCCACGCTGGAGAATCTTGCTATCTTTACTGAATAACAAATTGTAATAATCATTTCTGATATCAATCTTAAGCAAATGAGCGCTTTAACGAATAACCCAAGCAAAAAATGAACAATATTTTTTATAAAAATTCTATGGATCGAAATATGTTGAGAGCCTTTTTCATTAGAAATAACTGAAAATGATGTAAATAGAGAAATAATCGACAGGCTCTTTGAAAGAGTGAAAAAGGAAGTCAAATTAAGAATAGCACAACTATAGATTCATATTAAAATAATAACAAACCATCATATGGTGGTTTGTGTAGACCTAAAATAAAGTCGCGACGTTTGTAAAAAAGATGCGAATTTTTGCCCCTTTGGATTTTGCATTATCCAAAGGGATTTTTATGGATACAATAAAATTAAGTATTATTCCATTAATGGGCCCAAATTGTGGAAGAAGTTTAAAAAGAAAAACAACACTTTTTATTAGACCTTTTATTCCCTTAGTTAATTTACTTTTTAACTTCATAATGCAATTCAATAAATTGATTAAATTTCTTAGTTCCTTTCAGAGAAAGGTCTAATTGTCGATTTCCTTCTTTAAATAAAGGGATCCCGTTACCTATTATAGTTGGTGCAATGG
Organism: Oceanobacillus sp. FSL W7-1304; assembly: GCF_037969805.1. Classification (NCBI taxonomy): domain Bacteria; kingdom Bacillati; phylum Bacillota; class Bacilli; order Caryophanales; family Bacillaceae; genus Oceanobacillus; species Oceanobacillus sp. FSL W7-1304. Next base: position 1,216,449 of record NZ_CP150211.1, read on the forward strand.
TTACAATGAATTCATCAACTAAATCTTTCTGCATAAAAGAATTTAGCAGTTCACCTCCACCGACCACCCAAATGTTATTGCCGTCTTTGTTTTTTAGCTTGTTCATGAAATTATTTACATCACCCTTAACAAATTTCACATTCTCGGTATCCTCATAAGAAGATCTCGTAAACACATAGCATTCCTTATTTTTATATGGGAACTCTTTAAAATCTTGCTTCATTACCCAATCGTAAGTTCTTTTTCCCATTAAAATTGTATCAACTGTTTCATAGAACTCTGCAAAGCCGTTATCTCCTTCACCTTCAACCTTGAATAGCCATTCAAGAGATTCATCTTTCGTAGCAATGTATCCATCCAAACTTGACGCTATGAACAATACCGTATTTCGTCTTTGATTCATGAAAACTCTCCTTTCATTACCTGTAAACTATATAATATAAACATGACATCTTTTGTCATGTTTATCAAAATAACTCGCAAATATTTCTTACTCAAGGCTCATATGGAGTAGAGAGAATTGAGAAAAGACAGGGACTGAAAAGTCTGCGTATACGATTTCAAACAACACATTGGAATTAGATGAAACCTCCCTATTCCGAACCGTGCAGACGGTTGTGTGAGATGTCGAAGGTTAGTTACCGCTTCCTGCTCGCTTCGATTATATAGAGACGGTTTTATCTTATTTTAGAAAGGGTAAAAAATAATAGGAGGTTGTTCAACATGAGACATATAGTTTTTTATGATGGAGAATGCCCTTTATGTTCAACTGTGAAGATAGCTGTTCAAAAATTAGACTGGTTTCGACGAATTCATTGGATACCGGTTCAAGTAGCTGAGGGGAGCTATAAATTCCATTTTTTAAAAAATCGGGATATATACGATAAGATTCAAATGCTTTCATCCAAAGGTCGTTTGTATGAAGGGTTTTATACTGTAAGGAAAATATTAACTGCTTTGCCATTAACCTTTCCTTTCAGCTTGTTATTTTATCTGCCATATATCGATAGACTCTTATCTCCGCTGTACATGTGGATTTCCAAAAATCGTTACGATTGGTTCGGACGTAAACCATTATAATCATATGCTAAAAGAATAATTTTAATAAATATCACTGACTAGATACAATTAAAGTTGATTATTAAGACGATGTATCATGAGCAAATTAGGTCCAAATGGTGGTACATCATTTTGTATCATGATTAGGAGGAGTAGTATGCTCAAACGCAAAAAACTTGGCAGGAGTAGCTAAAACGAGCGGAATAATTGTTGCCATGGTACTCACTTTTTTCTTACCATAGCAGTATCACCTAAACAAGCTTCTACTACCTGTAAAAGTGGTGAAATAGTGTATATTAGCTCTTTGGTCAAGAAATTATTAAATTACGAAAATGGAACTCTTTTAGAAGTCACTTGGAAGGATAGAACGAGTTATTTCTATACGTTAGAAACGTTTTATGATTCCGACAACGGCTTGGAGATGGAGGTCCCTGAATATAGGGAGTATCACGCAGCACTACTAAGACTGCATGAATCGAAAGATAATAACGGTTTTCTTAAAACAACTCTCGGAATTTGAAAAGGTGGGTAATAAAAACAATCCTTTTATTATTAAAAGGGGCACTGACAGGAGAAACTATCTGGAAGTCTTCTATGAAGTAAGTGCAAATAAATCCCACCTACTTCATGCAGGTGGGATTTCTCAACTATATTGTAATTAGATTTATTTAGAAAGGCGGTTTATTTAAAGTTAATAACCAATCATTTCTGATTGTACATAATGATATAACAAATTTTCCGTTTGAATAAGTGAACTTTCATGTGTTCGCTCAAAAGCATGGGATGAGTCTATTCCTGGTCCAATTAATCCGTGAATAATATCATGGCCTGCACGAATTGCTGCCGAAGCATCTGAACCATAGAATGGATAAATATCCAATTGATAGCCAATGTTATTAGCTTCAGCCAGTTCAACAAGGTGTTTTCGCAAACCATAATGGTATGGTCCTGTCGTATCTTTGACACAAATGGAAACAGTATACTCATCTGTTGACTGCCCATCTCCCATTGCTCCCATATCCACTGCTAAATATTCCACAGTTTCAGGAGTAATGTTGGAATTTCCACCATAACCAATCTCTTCATTATTGGAAATAAGAAAATGCGTTGTATACGGAAGTCTAATCTCTTCCGCTTTGATTCGTTTGATTAGCTGTAATAAAATACCTACACTCGCTTTATCATCTAAATGACGTGATTTAATAAACCCATTGTCAGTCAGCTGTACACGTGGATCAAAGGAAACAAAATCCCCAACCTCAATTCCAAGTGCCCGTACCTCTTCTGCATTTTCAACCTTTGCATCAATCCGCACTTCCATATTCGTCTGGTCACGTTTGGCGTCACCGGCATCTTTATATACATGAACAGAGGTCTGATGCATTAAAATTGTTCCGGTAATAACTTCCCCATTCGCTGTATGAATCTCACAATACTCTCCTTCAATCGAGTTATAGCGAAAACCACCAATCAAATCAAGACGAAGTCGGCCATCACTCTTTACTTCTTTTACCATTGCTCCTAATGTATCTACATGAGCAGTCAGCATGCGATGCTCATCCTTATTTGCACCAGGCAAGGTTGCGATTAAAGCTCCTTTTCGATTATGTTTCGTTTCTACATTTAAATCCTGTAAAAATTGTTCTACAAATTGAATCACTTGAAACGTATACCCAGACGGACTTGGAATTGATACTAATTGTCTAATTAGCTCCTTTGTTTCGCTAACATTCGGATATGGCGTCATCTGATCACCCTTTCTTATCGATATCCTAATTTTACAGTTAACATCACTGCCTGAACAGTAAATATGCTTCATTATTGATGGAATTAGTTCTTATCCTAGCCTCCTTTAGAATATGTGTATAAAAGGGATTTAATCAAGGAGGAGAAACAATGGGATATTATGTACAGGTCGAACCATCTGTTAACATTTATGTGGAGGATATCAATCCAACAAGTGAAAAAGTTATTCTGTTTGTGCATGGATGGCCAGCAAATCGCCGGTTATTTGAATATCAATTTAATGTTTTTCCTGGTATGGGCTATCGCTGTATCGGAATTGATATAAGAGGTTTTGGTCAATCCGATAAACCATGGGAAGGTTATTCTTATGATCGTCTTGCAGATGATATTCGCGTTATTGTTGACACACTCGGTTTAAAACATTTTACACTTGCCGGTCATTCAGTTGGTGGTGCAATCGTTATTCGATATATGGGCAGACATCGTGGATATGGTGTAGATAAGCTTGCTCTATTCGCTGCAGCAGCACCTAGCTTCATCCAGCGACCAGGATTTCCATATGGCTTACAAGCTAATGAAGTAAATCAGCTTATCCAACAAACGTACGATAATCGTCCACAAATGCTAGCAGATTTAACGAACATGTTTTTCTACAGAGCGCTGACACCAGCTTTTAAGGAATGGTTTTTCCAATTAGGAATTGTGGCAAGTGGTTATTCCACAGCTAATATTTTAGTCACATTGAGAGATGAAGTACTCTTTGCTGATGTGGAAAGCATTCAAGCACCTACTCTTATTTTCCAGGGAATACATGATCAAATTTGCCTTCCCCAGCTTGCGTCCGTCCTGCATCAACAAATACAGTACTCCAAGCTTATCTGGTTTGAACATAGTGGACACGGATTATTTTGGGAGGAACAAGAAAAATTTAATCGAGAACTATTAACATTTTTAACGGCGTAAAAATAACCTAGCATGTGACCGTATCCTGAATCACATGCTAGGTATTTGTTTAACTTTTACGCAGAAGTTTAAAATTCTTACTTCAGATTCCTTAAAATAAACTCTCCAGCAACAGAAAGACACCTGTAAATAACAATAGAATGTATGTAAATAGCCTAAAAACCTTTTGATTTATCCATTTAAAAAGTAGCTGCCCTAGGAATAATCCTAAAATCACAAACGGAACCGCATATAAACTCGATTCCCAAATAACTTTATTTGTACCCGTAAAGATGATTTGCGTAATAAGACTGACAAGATAAATAAAAAGATAAAATCCTAAAGTCGTTGCCCGCAGCTTTGCTTTTTCCGTATCTGTTCCAGTAAAATATAACAACAATGGCGGTCCAGGCATTCCAACACTTGTTGTTAACCCTCCAGATATCCCGCCAACAATGAAATCTCTGGTTGGAGTTGGTTTTACTTTGAAGTTTAGCATTAACAATACAGTTAATAGCAGAATAAGGATACTGATTCCCAGCTTGAAAACGTTCATATCTTCAATCGTTATAATTAGGATAACACCAACGGGGATACCAGCTAAGCTTCCTAGCGTAAATCGCTTTACAATCTTAAAATCAATATCTTTTCTTATTTTATAGACTAATGCAATTGAAATAATTAAAGATAAAATAATATTTATCTGAATTGCTTCTTGAGGCAAAAATAACATGAGCAAGAATGGTGTAGCCATTATTGAAAAGCCGAACCCAGTGCTCGTTTGAAGAATAGAAGCAACTAAAATAATTGTGATAAATAAAAATATCGTTCCCAAAATAGACACCCTCTGCCTGTGTGATGTTGTGTATTATTCATCATAGCATTGTTCACCTATTTTTTGTTCTTCATCTGACAACTTTTAGCGGAAGAGCACAAAGGATATACGCTGATTAACATTCTACTTAGAGCAGACTTTTACGATGGATTTTAAAAAGGACCTAACCTTTGAAAAGCCACCTGACATGTATCAGATGGCCTAAAACAAATTATTATTCAACTAAAAGCGGATAATACCCTTCCTCATTATGTGTTTCTGTTCCGACTAATGGCGGGTTGAACACACAAACCAATCGCATTTGTGTACGTGCACGAAGACGATGCTTATCATTATCATTCAACAAATACATTGTTCCAGGCTTAATTTGGAAAACATCTCCAGTTACCACTTTTTCAATTTCCCCTTCACCTTCAATGCAATAAACTGCTTCAATATGATTTTTATACCAGAAAAAGTTATCCGTACCAGCTTTAATAATGGTATCGTTCATGCTAAAGCCAACGCCATCCTTTTTCAAAATAAATCGACGGCTCGACCAGTTTTCACTGAAAGTTTCATCCTCTGTTCCAATAATTTCCTCTAATGATTTAACGATCATAGCGCATTCCCCTTTCTTATCCCTCATTATTTGTTCAAGACATAGTTAATACTGTCATCTAATAGCTGAAATCCCTTTTCTAATCCCACTTTGTCAATAATAAGCGGTGGCAGGAATTTAACGACTTCATCTTCAGGACCGGAAGTTTCTACAATTAAGCCACGCTGAAATGCTTCTGCACAAATTTCAGTTGCTAGACCCTCTTCCTCTACTGCAATTCCCTGCATCAATCCTCTGCCCCTTGCTTCTCCATTCAGTTCAGGATATTTTTCAATTATAGTACTTACAGCAGTCTTTAGAATTTCTGCTTTTTCCTGAACTTCTTTTTCGAAGTCATTATTTTTCCAATAGCTTAATGCTTCCGTCGCTGCAATAAACGCTAAATTATTTCCACGGAAAGTACCATTGTGCTCACCCGGACCCCATTTGTCATGTTCCGGTTTGATTAATGTAATTGCCATTGGCAGACCAAAACCACCGATCGATTTGGAAAGACAAACAACATCCGGTTCAATACCAGCTGGTTCAAAGCTAAAGAAAGTACCCGTACGTCCATTTCCTGCCTGCACATCATCTACAATTAATAAAATGTCCCAGCGTTTACACAGTTCCTCTATCTTTTGTAACCATTCGATTCGCGCAGCATTAATGCCACCTTCTCCCTGTACCGTTTCCAATATAATAGCAGCTGGCAATGCCACACCACTTCCACTATCCTCTAAAAACCGTTCCAAATAGGCGGTGGAATCATGATTTTCCACATAATTATCAAACGGCATAGATACCGAATGATGGAGTGGCACACCTGCACCATGGCGTTTAAAGGAATTACCTGTCACAGAAAGAGAACCAATCGTCATTCCGTGAAAAGCATTTGTGAAGCTTATAACTGTCTCACGTCCTGTTACCTTTCTAGCAATTTTCAAAGCACTTTCTACTGTATTTGTTCCAGTTGGACCCGGAAACATAATTTTATAGTCAAGCTTACGTGGTGTAAGAATAATTTCTTTAAAGTTTTCAAGGAATTCTTTTCTTGGAGTTGTACCCATGTCGAGGCTATGTATAATGCCATCATTTTGGATATATTCAATCACTTTTTGCTGCATCGTATCATCATTATGGCCATAATTCATTGTTCCTGCACCGGCAAAAAAATCAATATACTCCTTGCCATCTGTATCCCAAAGTTTATAGCCCTTTGCTTTATTAAAAACTGTCGGCCAGCCTCTGCTATAGCTTCTTACAGCAGACTCTAATTCCTCAAATGTTTTCATTTTCGCATCATTTAATACAGCTGTAGTCACCAAATCATCCTTTATCTTTTATTTTTTATTTTTTATTGGACCTATCTTGAATAGCAATTCATCTTCATGTCCTTCAGCTGGAAAATCCTCTGAGAGAAAGTAATCACTGATGTTGCAATCTGTCTCAAGCTTTTTTGCAAGACCTTTAAATAATGATTGTGACGGTTTATTTGAAGGTGAAACTGTTGCTTCAATGTATTGAACGGTTCCACATGCTGTACGGTTCAGTAATTGGTACAACATCTTTGTTGCTAAACCTTTACCGCGCTCAGATTCATTAACAGCAACCTGCCAAATGAATAATTTATCCGTTGTATTCGGATGAAAAAACCCGGAAATAAACCCAACAATCTCCCCGTTTCTTTCTGCCACAATGGATGTATCAGAAAATATCTCACACCACATTAAATAACTATATGACGAATTTAAATCAAGTACCTTTGTATTTTTTATGAGTTGCCAAACCACTGATCCATCGTGTTTGGTTGGCTTACGAAAATGAAAATCTGTTTCAATTTCAGCTACTGCATTCATTCCTGCAATTCCATTTGTATTGATGCTCTCACCTCCTGCGCTATTTAATTGGTACTCTATAAGATTAATAATAAGCTTCCATTTCGTCAAAATTGATAAAGGCGGGAATTTACAGATTATTCATGATGAGGTATGCTGTGGGTAGTTTGATTGAAGATGCCTATTAAAAGCTAGCAAATGCTGAGGTATAATCCGGTTTATGCAAAATTCGAGTTTTTTAGAGTTTTAAATCAGAAGGTTGGTTGCTTATTGGTCGTATTTTTAGCAAGCCTCTAATAAAGCAAATTAATATTGACAGGACGGCATTTTACACGTATAGTAATAAGTACAAATCGTACATACGATTCCGTAGCTCAGCTGGGAGAGCGCTACCTTGACAGGGTAGAGGTCGTTGGTTCGAGCCCAATCGGAATCATCATAAAACAGAGGTCTGTATCCCTTGTATATCAAGGAGTACAGACTTTTTTATTTTTATAGTAAAGATTTGTTTTTCACCCCAATTTGGTTAGCAGTCACAAATCAGTCACAGAATTTTTTAGAGCCATTTCAAACACATCGGCAACATCATAATCGTTGTTAGGAACAAGGTGAGCGTATATTTCCAAGGTTGTTTTGGGGCTGGTATGTCCCATACGTGCAGCAACTTTGACTAAATCTACACCTCCTGATAACAGGATGGATGCGTGCGAATGTCTTAAATCGTGAAAGCGAATGATACGTACACCACCTGCTTAATGATTCTATTTGTAACCCGCAGCAAATTTCCCGGATCCTGGACCGCCCCATTTTCTGTACAAACAACTAAATCTTGATCTTGGTACATTTCTCCAGCCGCTTTCTTCTGACCCTCCTGATTTCTTCGGTGTTCTTTAAGTTCAGTGATGACTCGGCTAGTAGAAAACCGGATTTCTTTTTCTGTTTACGCACCCCATCTTGATTGAGATCAACGGTATATCGATATCTAATCCCTTGTTTTTTCTTATATTTTTGAATAGATCCTATCATTTTGCTTACCTCCTTATTAGTAAAGGTAAGCAAGTGGTCTACTTTTAATTTTGACCAAGGAATAGTAAATTATAATTAGTTACATTAATTTAGATTTATTATTTGAAATATTGCAATTAAATGGTAAGGTTAATATGCACTTAAACTAACAGGACATTATTGTTGTAGAATAATAGAAATGCATATATTCTCTAAGAAAATTAAAAAGAAACTCTTGACTCTCCCCTATAGGGTAGACATTAAACTCTATTTGTAAGTTAATCATTTAAAGGAGGAATTCAAAATGAACTTAGAAATTAGAGACATTAAAAAAGAGGACATAGAACCTATTAAAGTAATTACTGCTGAGGCCTTTGCTAAAGGGTTTATAGAAGAGGTAGAAAACGAAGATATACTAGATGCAGCAATTACGCTAATGTTTATAAATCCGATATTAAACAAAAGTACCTTCGGGAGAGTAGCTACACTAGACGGCGAGGTCATTGGTGTAATTTTTGGATCAAGAGTTGATGAGATAAGATCTTATAGATTATTACAAGAGGATTATACAAAGGAACTGTTAGAAATCTTAAATCTAAACGACATCGAAAGAAACTTATTTGTCGAATTTACTTCAAAGACTGATGATGCATATAGCAAGTTAATTAGAGGAAAAGAAAATGAGTTTCAAGGCTGTTTAGAATTCTTTGCCGTTTCTGAAAAGTCGAGAGGTAAAAAGGTAGGAAAAAAATAATTGAATGAGCTATTTTCTTACTTTAGAAACACAAAAGTTAATAAAATCTATGTATATACAGATACAATAAGTAACTATGGATTCTACGACTATAATGGTTTTAAACGCCTAGAGGAAGAATTAACTGTATTTAATTTACCTGAAGGAAGATTCGAGAATACAAACTTTATTTATGAATACAAATTTTAAGTTTAAAGCCCACCTTAGCTAGGGGGTGGGCTTTAAACTAATTTGAAATTGCGAAAAGTGATTATTTTGATTAAAGACATCTGTAACTAAATAAAATAAATAAATCTTATCACACGACAAACTCTTTTTCACCAAATATTCTTTTATTAATTGAAATGTTTCGATTTCAGTGTCTCTTGTACAATTTACAGTTAAGTAATCTCCCTTTGGTAACTTAGATACACTTGGATTATCTTTAAGCATAATAGAATCATCTGCTGTTATTATACGAAATGCATCACTAATAGCCCAAATATCATTATGACGTGAATAAATTAGTCCGTACTGGAATGTATTCATTATAAATCTTTCTAATTCTTCATCTAATTTATCGAATGAATGCATTTCATCAAGTACTCCACCCTGTGTGGGTGAACTAAAAAGGTATCTTTCTTCGAAGGTCTGCATATTAAAGCCTTTATTCATAAGATCATCCTCAGATGTATGAATAGCTTTCTTTAATATTTCTATTTGTTTACTAACCTGTATTAGTTTTTTTATTTCCATCTGAATTTCTTCATTTTTCTGTTCCAAGTAAAACTTAAGATAATTGGTATCGGAATTAGTAAATAAATCTTTAATTTCACTAATACTTACATTACCCTGTCTACATATTTTTATAATATCAAGGTAAAAAAATTGGTTAATTGTATAATACCGATAACCATTTTCGGGGTTTATGTAGGCAGGCGTAAGCAAGCCAATATCGTGGTAATAACGCAAGGCTTTTATTGTAACATCCTTTAATTTAGAAACTTCTCCAATTGAAAAGTATCTTTTATTAACCATAAATTCCTCCAAGAAGTTTAATGCGTGAAGTCCTTTTTTCACCCCTATATTTTAGAATAGCACACGTTATTGATTAATTTTTGTTATTATTATTGGCATTAATAGAGTATCCTTAGTGTCTTCCTATTATTTAGGTAGATTTATATATCTCGAAACGCCAAAATGATTTTTAACCTTTATAGCTAATTTTTCCTGTCTCCAATAATTCTTTAAGACCCATAAACATATAATACCAGCCTTGTTCAGTGCTATCACGCCATTCATCATGAGCTTTTTCGATATCGGACTCTGTCCAATTTTCTTCATGAATAACATGGATCAATTGTGTGAAAGTCATCTCACAGCCTTGCTGGAGTTCTTTTAGCTCAACTGTAATCGTATCTGCTAATTCGCTGAATCCTTCTGGTGTCAATTCAGGCATCTTAAAAGTGAACACGATTTTTTTCGGAGGATCAATTTCGAGGTACTCCCCAATCGCACGGTAATCTTTTCCTTGTCGATGGTCAACAATTTCCCAAGTACCGCCTACTACAGGATTATTTTGTGCAACCTTATTCGTCCCTTCCAATGTAAAAAACCATTTTCTCATCATTTCTGGGTTTAACCATGCATCAAAAACTCTTTCCGATTTTACATCAAAATTTCTGACCATTGTTAAAGTGGTTGTTGAATAGTTGTTCATATTAAAAACTCCTTTATGTAATTTAATGTTCTTTCTTTTGTGCCTTTATTAACTCTTTCTCAAGAGGGTCAAAACGATTACTCCAAAACCTCTCATAAAAACGAAGCCATTCAGAAACTTGAGACAATGACACTGCGTTTAATCTACATATATGCGTTCTTCCTCTTACATTCCTCTCCACTAAATTTGCTCGTTCAAGAACCTTTATATGTTTAGAAATAGCTGCTAAAGACATGTCAAAAGGCTCTGCTAACTCTGAAACTGTCCTCTCCTTTTGAGCCATCATATAAACGATTTCTCTCCTTGTTGGATCGGATAAAGCATGAAAAATTTCATTTAAGTTATCTTGATATTGATTAACCATATGGTTAAATATAACAAACTTCTCAATTTATACTCAACTGTTTAGTTAAATTAAAAACATATCCGATCTTTCGTTTTGTGCTTTTGTGGGTAAATCAAGAATTATCAATCATTGAATTTCAACTTATCAATATATTCTTTACCCTCTATCAGTGAAAGACCCAAAGTTTCTCTTGCTTTTTTAATTGCTTTTACATCTTCGCCCTCTTTTATTAGTTTACGTAGTTCATCATTGATTGGATTTTCAGGCAGACCCGATTGTTTGGTTACTTGGTCTAAGGTATATTGCATTCTTTTTATGCGACCTTCTAATTTATTCACCTTAGCCGTTACATTTATTATTATAAGAAAAGCTATGATTATAAGAATGTATTCCATATATTTTTAAACCTCCATATATTATTTGTTCCCTAAACTTATGTACGGATTAAAAAACAAATAGTTTCACTATTAAACAATCTTTCCAAGTTAGTCGAATAAGAAAAAGGATTGCCGCAGCAACCCCATTGTTCAACATAGACACCCGTTACTTTAAGTTCATATTTTTATAATTCAGAAATTGTTGCTTAATTGAATACGCATTGTTTTATGTAAAATGTTGCACCTAGTCTAAAGTGCAACTCCCTATTTTATGTTTTTTCATAACAAAATGCCTTTTAAACTAATCCATCTAACTCAACATAGCGAAAGCTACTAAAGATCCCTTGTCGCAAGATTGGAAACCACTCTTTTCATAAAAATGTCTTACATCTACGTAAAATAACGTTAATCCTTCTTGAATTAACGTTGAAGATGGGCCGGGGTTTATTATCCTTGAAATGTATAAGGAGATGAGGCTTTAAATATCCTGTCAACTCCATTAAGATGATAAGGCATTAATTCATTAGCCCTTTGTATGGATACCCATTCTATTTCTGAAATTTCGTCTTTGTCTATAATGGAAATTTCTCCTTCGATTACTTTTGCATTAAATGTTATAAATATAGCGTGATGTCCCTTGTCTTTAAATATAGCTTCATTGAGAGCTATAATTTCTCCAGCTTCAATTGTTAAACTTGTTTCTTTCTTGACCTCTCGAATAACTGCTTGTTCTAGATTTTCTCCTTTTTCCATTGCACCACCAGGGAGAGACCAACCTCCACCCTTGTTATTAACCATAAGGATTTTTTTCTTATCCTCATTGTTAAATAAATGCATAAGTTACATCGACTCTTATCATTTCTTACTCTCTCCTATGTTTTTCAGGATTAAATTATTACGGAATGCTTTTCGGCTACCCTACCCCACCAGTAAAATATCTTCTATGTACTAGTTACTTGAATAAGTTGTTATTTTATTTTTTCTATACTTTTAACCAACCTAATTATCCAATACAACGTTATCCAAGGAAGAATGAACTTTGTAGCCCATTCTATTAAATTAGGTATTACATAGGATGTGTTTATTTTAAAAAACCAGAGTATTAAGCAAAGTGCAATTAAAATTATAATACCAATTATAATTTTAATCATCCTCTCAAAGCTATTTTTATTCTGTTGCGTTACTTGAATAAGGAGGAGCATTATCCTTCTATCAGTAATGCACCGGTTAGTAAAGTAGAATGATAAAAACAATATTTATTACTTCTATTATTCTATATGGTCGCGGGCTTATCTAATAAAAGTGTCGTATAAGAATGGTATGCCCACATCCAAGATAAACAAAGCGATGGCGACGAAAAGGACGGTTCCGGCTATTGGTAGAATCCATTTTCTTTTCTTGAATTGGAACCAGTAATTGATTGCCCACATTACAGTCAGGAAAATAATTGTACCGAATCCAAACATGTCAGAGACGGGGTCTCGGTGTGGGCTAATATTTACCACAGAGAAAAACGCAAGAAAACCGATAGCTCCCAATAGAATTAAATTGACAGTATGCACGACAATATCATAAATAGTATCTTTGTTTTTCATTAAATTTCCACCCCGATCATTTATAGTCCACAATCACATTTTATTATTCTCATTTCCGTCCCACTAATCTTCGACTGCCATCCCTTTAACAAGATAGTCACTTTTGAGTAATGCACCCGTTTGTTTAAGTACATTCTTTCACAAACATAACCCATAATCTTCATTTGTTACAGGAATGCTGCCCAGTTTGTTTTCACTATAACTAGCACTAAATCTAATCCACCAGAAACCAGTTTTCTCTGTTTTTAAGTTGTAGACAATTTAGAATTGGAAATCCCCATCCTTCATTAGCAGGACTTCAGTTCCACCTTCTTTAATGCCTACTACTTTCATATCTTCGGTACCAAAAGTTACATTAACTAACAAAAGTGAATTATTCAGACCCGCTTCCTTCAACTCTTCCTCAGATTGGTCAATGCCATTTTGAATATTGGAGGGAGATGCATTTCCGATTCCAATATGACAGGTCGTATTTTCATCAAATAAGGTATTGTAAAAAAGAGTATCTGCCTGAGCAAGAGGAGATTTATTAGAGACTAAGGCAATTTCACCTAGATAATGTGAACCTTCGTCTGTTTCAATGATATTTTGTAACACTTCCTGTCCCTTTGCGGCATAATAGTCGGTAATCCGTCCATCTTTAAAAATTAGATAAAATTCATCGATGACACTTCCACCATAGATAAGAGGTTTAGTACCTACCAATTTGCCATTTACCTTATTTTTATGGGGAGCAGTAAATATTTCTTCCGTAGGAATGTTCGGAAAGAAAGGTATTCCATTTTCATCTATGACACCCCCACCGATATAGTGATGATTTTTAGGTAGACCAACTAATAAATCAGTTCCACCGCTATTTGTAAAATGCAAGGCTTCAAATTGGCTCTCGTTTAGGATTTTTTTTCGAGACTCGAAGGCTCTATTGTGACTCTCCCAATCTTTTATAGGATTTTCCCCATCTGCCCGTGATCCTTTTAAAATTAATTTCCATAATGATTGTAAAGCTTCTTCTTTACTTAGGTTAGGAAATACTTTAGTTGCCCATACAACATACGGGACAGCTAGAAGACACCAGCGTACCTCGTGGGATCTAATTTTCGCATAATAATCCCTCAATTTCGTACGAGAAGCTTTTTGGAAACGACTTATCCTTTCTGTAGAAACCTCCTTATAGACATCTAAGTTTTCAGAAATAATATGGATGTAAGCAGCACCTGCATCGTCCCACTCCTTAAAACGGGCAGCCTGCCAATCAGGAAAGTGATCGATGATACTATCTGCTGCATTTAAGTAAAATTCTTTGGTTGACTGTTCATCTGTCCAATCTATAAATACATTTGAAGCTCCTGCCTCGTATGCTACCGTTTGGATTAGACGTGCAAACGTAGCATTTTGTATATCACTATGAATAATCAGTAATTGATTTTTTTGCAGATTTACACCTGTTCGTACAGCAAGTTCTGCATACATTTTTAACTGTTGTTCACTTATAAATTCATATATTCCTTTATTCATTTAATATCTCCCCTGTGATGCTCTTGTATAATTTTGCTACAGACCCCAGACGTACTTAAACTATCCTACCCCTCTACTTCGACAAAAAATGCGATAATCCTTCTTGAATTATCGCACCCTATAGTGCAGTAACCAACGAGCTTCTATTAGCTGGTTTACTTAATAAGCAATTACGTATTATACGCTTTTCGATTCCCTCTGTTACCAATAAAAATAAATAGTAGAAATCACTCCAACAACAAATGAAAGAATGATCATCGCTACTGAAGAATTTATATTCAACCAATAGAATTCGTTTAGAAGAGCAGGGTTACTTGCTCTTCTTTATATTTGGTTCCAAAAGTAAGAAATAGGTGCTATTCATTACATCTTCAACTTTTGTACCAGTTAGCTTAACAAGCAATAACTAATTTCCAACTATTTTGTTCTCTGTTCCATTTACAATTCTCTTTATATTTTGTCGATGTAGAACAATTATTGATACGCTTATTAGGAGAGAAAGTGCTATGATAACTTTATCTTCAAATATAAGACTGTAAATGAATAATGCTATACTAGCCAACATTGAACTTAGTGATACATACTTAGTAAATAGCAAAGTTAACACGAACACAACAAAACCAACACAAACACCTAAAGGAGTCAAAAACAAGAAGACTCCAGTTGCTGTCGCAACAGCCTTTCCACCTTTAAAACTAGCAAAAACAGAAAATATGTGCCCTAATATGGCTAATAAACCACATACAATAGGGTTAACTGTAGAACCAAGTATTTGGGGAAGTAAACAAGCAAATGTACCTTTTAATATATCAGCAATTGCAACAATAAATCCTGCTTTTATGCCTAAAACTCTATAAGCATTAGTTGCGCCAAGATTACCACTACCGTAATCACGAATATCTTTCTTATAAAATATTTTGCCGATTACTAAAGCAAATGAGATTGAGCCAATTAAATAACTTAGACTCAAAGTTAAAATGTTCAAATTATTATCTCCTTACATAGTTTGTTAAGTAAGTATGCCTATTTATTGCATATGATTTTCCTGCAATCCTTCTTACATAACCTGCCCCTTTAATGGCACTAGTTGCAATTTTTTTTCAAGAAAAGCAACAGTTTGCTTAATAAGACTTAATAACTTGTTAAAAATACTTTTCCCTTGGTTGTTTTAGAAGACTCTACAACCTCAACAGCCTTTTTTACGTTTGAAAAGTTTCTTGCCATTTATTTGCTGAAACATTTTTATTCCAATTCCGTAAATGAAATATATTAGCATTTACTTTTGCCTTGTTTACAATCTCTACCCAATTTACTTGTACCCCAGATAAAAGACCAATTGTTAAAAAATTGCCATTACAGAGGACACTAAAAGCTAATTCATTCCCATCAGCGCCTCCAACAGAATCGATAGCAGCATCTTCCCCCACTCCATTTGTTAATTACATAACTGTTTCATTAAGCGAAACTTTAACTATCCTGCCAGCTTATACTTCGATGATAGCATAATATTTTAAACATTTTATTGAATTTTTCCAGCAGAAAAAAGCGATCAAATATAATAATCACCTTGTTTAACTATCACACCCGTTAGCTCAATAAGAACTTGCTAATTAATTGTTTCTTTGCTTCTTGTACAATAATAGTTATTATGAAGTCTTCGGTAAATTTATTTATATTATCGCCATAACGAAAGTCATCTATCATTTCACTTATTTCAAACCATATCTCTAATTCCTCATTAGTAAAGTGTTCACGAACCACTTCATATATTTCATATGCCAAGTTTATTGCTTTATTATGATCATCTATTATTTGCATTAATAAATAACGTATATAACATTTTGCACATTCTTCATAAGAAGGCTCCTTTATACCTAATTCACCTAAAGCTCTATTAAAATAGTCTTCTACTTCAAAAATATTTAGTGGCTCTCTCAATGAAGCGAGGATATTTACGGATGGTGTTCGAGTTTCATTTTCCCACAGACTATAAGCCCAATTAACATAGTCAACAGGCTTTTCTTTCCCTTTAAATTTCTTAAAACACAATATTTTTATATTCAGATTATTCATTCCCTTTTTTACTACTCGACTTATTCAATAATCCTACCGTTAGCTTTAACTTCTACCTAAATACTAACATAATATTCCAATAATAAAATCAAGATTTTAACCATAAGAAAAAGGCGATCTCACTTTGATCTCCTTCTGTCACTATCGCACCAGTTAGTAAAAAATCCTTTGGAAATTTTTTTATTTGTCATTATTGTCCTTTTTCCATTTATAAGGGACTTTCGACCAATTATAAAATAAAATAAACAAGAACATCATAAAACATATCCCTATATTATCAACCCATTTAACCTCTCTATCAAAAATTAACTGCCAAATAATTGATACCACAAAAAATATTGATGGAAATCTGATGCTTTTCCTAAACATATTGGTACCACCTCCAGCATTTATAAAATATCTCCTACAAAATTTCTTGTTACATTAAAGCACCAGTTAACGCAATAAGAAGCGTGCTACTATTAGCTGGTTTTGTTGAATAGTGAAAAGCTAAATTATAATTCACCAGAAGGGTTCTTCTTCATTGGAAACTTTAATCATATACGGATAGACAATCAAAATAACTGCTATCATAGGTATCATAATAACGATAACCATCCACCAAGGAAAACTAAAAAAGACGTTAATAGGCAATGCGATTAGTGGTATTAGACCAATCATATTCGTTCTTTTCTTGGAAGAAGCTGACTCATATTGTTTATTTCCACAATGTGGACATTTCAATCTGAATAGTGTTTTCACAGTTTGTTTCCAAGTCCATTCTTCACCGCAATTTTGGCAAATAGGCATTTAAACAACACCCCCTTCTTATTACATACGAACTGCACAATAAAGAGCTTCAATGTTATTAGTCCTTTTTGATTTTTATTGATAAAAAGCGAATATCCTTATTGAACAATCCTGCCCCGTTAGCTGAATATCTCTAAATAATAACACAGTATTCGAAATATATTATTTGATTTTCTCAAAAGAAAAGGCGATCAAAAATAATCACCTTGTATAACTATCGTACCCGTTAGCAACAAAAGGTTTAACGTTTAAATCCCATAACTAAGAATAAGAAAACTACCTACCCATAATACAATATTTGAAGAGATTATAGCACTTTATTTCCTCATGATTAATTATCAAAAAGCATTAGATATGTAAAAAAATCAGGTGTTTCCTGATTAACATGATAAGTGTCGATTCCACGTTCGATAATCAGGTCAACCTTTAGTTCTTGGCAATTGGAGGTTATTTCATTTAACTGCGATTCGATAATGACAATTATTCTTTCATCATCTGATGTAGCCTCTCTCATAAGATTATAGTAATGATCACTCTTTTCATTTCTTACTATCTCATACGGAACGAAATTTAAGTTATCCAGGTTAGGCTTTATGAGGCCGTTATTGTGTGCATTAATATAGTTAAGAGCTGTCATTTTCAAAAAAATTGCTTCGGATTCTGCCAACCCTGTTTCAACAATATCTATTTTTTTTGAAACGCAGAGATAACGTCATTAACCGATTGTAATGATCGAATTTCATGGAAATATTGATGCTTCAAATATGTTTTGTACTCATTATGATCCACGTAATCACCTCAACAAAAAGATATGTCATAAGACATTGTAAAAATAATTGCTATTAAATTAAACTACCCCGTTAGTACAATAACTTCTACGTAAAATAGCGTTAATCCTTCTTGAATTAACGCACCAGTTAGTTGAACAATGGCAAATGTTTATTATCCTTGAAATGTATATGGAGATGAGGCTTTAAGCAAGCTATTAACTCCACTAGGATGATAAGGCATTAATTCATTAGCCCTTTGTATGTCTACCCATTCTATTTTCGAAATTTCGTCTTTGTCTATAATCAAGATTTCTCCTTCGATGACTTTAGCTTTAAATGTTATAAATAAAGCGTGATGTCCCTTTTCTTCAAATATTGCTTCATTGACAGCTATAATTTCTCCAGCTTCAATTGTTAAACTTGTTTCCTCCTTAACCTCTCGAATAACTGCTTGTTCTAGGGTTTCCCCTTGTTCCACTGCACCACCAGGCAGGGTCCAACCTCCACCCCTGTTATTAACCATAAGGATTTTTTTCTTATCCTCATCATAAATAAGTGCATACGCTACATCCACTCTTATCATTTTTACTCACTCCTAAGTTTTTAAGGGTTAACGGAATGTTCTTCGACTTTCCTGCTCATTAATAAAATATCTTCTACGTAAAGTAGATTGATACTTGTTGGATCAACTCACCCGTAGTTGAAGAAGCGATAGGAAATAATTACTTTTGTAGTTGATTTAAAATCAGTTTCAACACATCATTGTGTGTCATATTATTAGTAAATAAAGTTTCTCCATCTACTCCAAGATAATCACTTGGATTCCACCAGCGACATAAAGATTCTTCTCCAAACTCCATCTTTTTTGAACGAGAGTTGTGACGTTTGACTGTTTCCTCAAAGGATAAATCAAAATAATATGTATATACCTTTTGATTGTAAAACTGGATAAGATTATTCAACATTTCACCATAACGATTTTTATACAAGATTCCTTCTACAATAACGAATTCACACTTATCTTTACCATATTCCGCAATTTGGCGAATAAAATCAATTGAAGGATTTCCATCTCTATCCCGAACCTTCAACATATCTCGACGAACGACATCCTGAGAAACAAGGAGAGTTCCGTGACCTAAATGATTTTGAAGACTTTTCGCAGTCGTCGTTTTTCCACTTCCTGAATTGCCCCGTATGATAATTAGCTTGGATTCCATATACTTCCCTGCCTGTTGTCTAATTTTGTTTCTTACCTTTAATACTTCAATACAATAATCAATTTTTCGTTATTGAACATAACTTCCCCTTTAGTAAATTCTACAAAAAAGTATGTTTCTCCTTCTTTTACCTTATTCAACTCTTCTGCCCCTATACTTCAACAAAAAGAGTGCGAATTCCTTCTTTCAGAAACCCACCATTTACTTGATCAAGTTTATAATACAATAGCAACAAATACCATAAAGCAAAAGACATTAATTGCGGCAAGGAGCCATTTCTTACAGCCTTTACCAAGCCCTGCAACTAAGAAGCCAAATATAGGAAACAGAAAAACTCCTAACAGAAATATCAATCCAGTAATGTTGCTTATATACTGATTCAGGAATATACCACTCGCCCACCAAAGAAGAAATAAGACAATAAATATCAGGGATGCACGATGAAATTTTTTCTCGTAGCCTTTCACCCATTCTTTGGCTACCTGAATATAAAAATCATCTTCGTCTTTTTTATCTCGATTGACTACGAATGCTGATATCAACCTTTTACCGTTTTTTATTTTTGCGGTATTTGATCCTTCTGTTAAATCTTCACGTAAATATTTGTTCTTAATAAGATTTTCCAAGCCATCTCTCATTATAGAGTTGATGTCTTCATAGGACTTTGTTTTCTTCAACTTTGATTCTTTGCTTTTAAACAAGGAGTACAAAGTAAATCGAGTCAATAAATAAAATAATCGTGAATATAATTTTTGAAACATCTTTTACTACCTTTCTTTTTTTGTTGCATTTTTCTATTCACAAGTGCGAAGTAAGTTACTATTCCTTTTTAACAATGCACCATATAGTTCAATAAGAGGGGGAGCTTCTATTAGCTGGTTTAGTTGAACAATTTACTTTTTTAACTTAAAAACAATAAAGTCAGCACATCTGAAATCTTCTTCAAAGGAAGGATATTTTTTTAGCATCTCTCTTGACGGCTTGGGCTCTACAATACTTTCTAATACAAAACCTGTTTTGATTAAAGTGTTTATATAGCTTGTTAATGTTCTATGGAAGAATAGCATCTTCTCTTTATCACCTAACCCTTGTTCATAAGCACCTTCATAAAAATATTTATCGACGTTCCAATGCAATTTTTCACCACTCTCTGTTCCCTCCCATCCGCATTCGGGAGTAACAAAACAAGGATGCAATATTGAAAAAATAAAACTGCCTCCATCTACTAATAACCGGTACATTTCTGAAAATGCCTTTTCATAATTCTCAAGGTCTTGAATAACCATATTGGATACTACTAAATCGAAACTTTTACCTTCTAATATATTCAAATCCTCACAATTACCTTGTCTATAATCAATTAACAGATCTTTTGAAGTTCTTTCTTTAGCAATTTCTATCATTCTTGGAGAATAATCCACTGCTGTCACAGTAGCACCCGATTTGGATAAAATCCTGCTTAAATATCCTTCACCACACCCTGCATCTAAAACTTTTTTATTATTTACATTCTCCATTAGTGAAAATAATGTGGGATTTAGGAAGATTTCTTTATGAAGGTCTCCTTGATCAGAATGATTTTCTGAATATGTATCTGCAAAGGCATCCCATCTCTTAATTGCTTCTTCAGTACCTACATTTTGTTTCAAATTCTATCCCTCCATTGTCATTTGTTATAAGACCACTAATTTACTTATATAACCCTCTTAAAGTATCCTGCCCCCTTAATAAAATAACTTCAGATTTAATAATAGCATGATATTGAAGCAATATTTTAAAAAGAAACAAGACGATCGTTTCGATGATCGCCTTGTTTAACTCCCTCAGATAGATTCAAATTACTCGTAAATGCTCTTGCACCAGATAGTTAAATAAGATTTTGTTTAATGTGTATGTTTCCTATTAAAATTTTTATATAACCCATACGTGCTTTCAAGTGCAAACAAGATACCCAATATTAAATAAAGCAATGCTCTATCCATCTCATTAAAACCTAATATAGATGATATGATTAAACCGATTGCAAAAATTAAAATAATTAAATGGAAACTTATTTTAAATTTTCTATAATCTTTAGATTCACTCACCGTATCTCCTCCTAGACTTTTTATTATATTATATATTTAAGAAAATGGGTCATCAGCCCAACAAGAAGTACATAAGAGAGAGGATCAACTTAATAATCTCCTGTGTAACTCTTGCACCCGATAGTTAAGTTTGTTTTTTCACAAATAGCATAATCTAACAGGTTGTCAGATCACCTATTTCACCAACCCTTTTACTTATCTATATGCCGCTATGTATACTCCCACATTCTACTAACTTCCACCAACTCTTCTCCATTAAATTCCATTCTGTATACATCTGGTTTTGATGTGTGGAGTAAAAATTCTATATCAAATTTACTATCATAATAACCCATCATTAAAGTCATTACAGCTCCATGAGTACCTACAACTACTTTCTGTCCTTGATAAGTATGTAATATTTCTTTTAAGGTTTTTATAGCTCTTGTCTGGCAGTCCTGATTAGACTCCCCTCCAGGTAAAGCATAGGTTGATTCATAGAATGACTTGTTTAATAACGGGATTAATTCCTTATCAGATATTCGTCTATCCTCTAAGGTAAATATTCTTTCTTTAAGGTCCTCGAATATTAGAACTTTTTGCCCTAATTGATCTGCTAATTCCTGAAGTGTTAGGATTGAACGCTTGTATGGACTGGAGATAACAGTGTTAATACCTTCTTCTTTTAATAAATTAGTTATTCGATGAGCATCTATTTTTCCTTTAATAGTTAACCCTCTTGTTCTTTCACTTCCGACTTTTGGTGAATCACCATGTCTCACCATATATATATAAGTTTTCATTATTATCCTCCAGTATTTAAAGCCATTTTCTCTAATAATATACTATTACCTATGCTACCAAATATAACTCATTTGTGATCTATGTATCTAACTACGATTCTTAATGTGGCCTTGCTAGATAAACAGCAAAAAGAATGAGAATGATTCCTAGAACTATGAAAGACTTGTATAAAAAATTCCTTTTCCTACGAGCAACACCAACAATAGTGAAGAATATGCCAAGTATGAATGACACGATCATTATATAGAATCCCATTTTATTCATTCCTTTCGAGAGTAATTATTCGTTCATGACGATTGGCTACATCTAAATCATGAGTCACTGTAATAATAGTAGTATTAAGTTCTTTATTCATATCAAAAAGTAGATTGATAATTTTTTCTTTATTTTTCGAATCTAAAGACGCAGTTGGTTCATCTGCTAAAATTATTTGGGGTTTCATAATTACAGCCCTAGCAAAAACAGCTCTAGATCGTTGGCCACCAGAACACTCAAGTGGTTTTTTTTTCAAAATGGGCTCAATCCCAATTTTAGTAACAATTCGTTTAAAGCGATCTTGCACAGTTAGGTCTTTTTCAATGTTAGCATACATAAGCGGCAATTTAATATTATCCTCTATGGTCAAAGAATTAATTAGTGCGGATTCCTGAAGAACAAAACCAATTTTTTGATTACGCCACTCAGCTAGTTTATTTCGTGATAAATCCTTAACAGATGAATCAAAAAGTTTATAGCTCCCTTGATATTGAGTATCAAGTAGACCAATAATATTAAGCAAAGAAGTTTTTCCAACTCCAGACTCCCCTATAATAGAAAGTCTTTCCCCAGATTTAACTTCCAATTCAAAGTCATTTAAGATAGAAAAACCTTTCTTTTTGAATGTTTTTTTCCGGATTTTTAGTTTAATTATACTATTCATTGTAATACCCCCACGGAGATCGGAATCCTTTTAATTTTTCTTATCGTAAGTTCAACAATCGCAAACCCAATAATCAAATCTATAAACAGGACAATTAGTAAAGCAATCCAATCCATGCTTATTAAACCAAATATTCCGTAAGTAGCAAAAGTTGATTCTTTCCTTAACCAAAAGCCGTATCTATTGAAAGCGGTTATCACAAATAGTATGGCTAGAGTAATAGAAAACAATATTCCAAAATAACTATAAAAAATTGCTCTTAGTTTTGAATGACTCAATCCGACTAATAAATTGATTGTAAAATCTTTTATCATTAAACGAATGCTTATCAAAGTATTCCAGGTAGCTAGACAAACAATGATTAGTAGCAAAATAAAGGTGATAATACAGATGATTTTTAATGAATTAACATAATAATCTTCAAAGTAATTGAAGTTTTCTTGTTGATTAAAAAAGTTAAATTCTAAACCTAGATTTTCCTGGATAAGTTCATTTAAATCCGCTGCTTTCTCTTTTGTCGAATCAAGAAGCGCAATGTCCATCAGACCATTAACGTGCAGGTCAAGACCCGAACTTTGAATAAATTCTTCATTAACAGGTAGAAAGATTGAAAAATTGAAATAATTTTTTGAATTAGGAGCATAAAAATTAGAACGATGAGTATTCTTCTCCAAGACCCCTTGAACTTTTAAATTGACTAATTGTTTGGTGACAGGATCTGTAATCTCAATAGTTGACCCTACAGGATATGTTGTGGCCAGACCTGCACCTACTAAAACAGGTATTTCTTCTTTATTAAATTTATAGTTGAAGTCTAAGTGGTTTCCTTGAGATAATCTAAATTGATTTATCTTATA
Source organism: Oceanobacillus sp. FSL W7-1304 (assembly GCF_037969805.1). Classification (NCBI taxonomy): domain Bacteria; kingdom Bacillati; phylum Bacillota; class Bacilli; order Caryophanales; family Bacillaceae; genus Oceanobacillus; species Oceanobacillus sp. FSL W7-1304. Next base: position 1,240,238 of record NZ_CP150211.1, read on the forward strand.
AGCCTCTTCATTGATATAATTGAAAGAAACTTCCATCTTATATTTATTATATAATGAAGTGACAAAACCATCGGCTTGTAGAGCATAAGTATAATTGTTGTCTAAATATTCATACACTTTTTGTGTATCATCTATTTCAATTCTATCAAAATCAGCTTCACTATTTGGGTCTAGATTAGCAATAAAAGTTCCTTCTTGATTCAAAGTTTCTATTTCTTGATAACCTTGATAAGTTGAAATAATTGAACGAGCAGTAGTAAAAGAAAGATAATTAGCTAAAAAAAGTAATATTATCATACCCAAAACAAGTATCCATCTTTTCAAAAATATTCTAGTTATAAAAAAATGTAAAATTCTCATTCTTTTTTCACCTGACCTGCACTAATTAATATATATATAATAAAAATAAAAACTAAGTATAGATTGCTGGTTATATTCAGCCCTAAATAGAAGTTCAATGAAAGTGAGAGTAAAAAACTAAACACTAAAATAGCTAGACTATTCAAGATATACCGGATGATAATATTCACCATTGTATCTCCTACAAGTATTCGGCAGGATATTTCTGTTTTCCTGCGATTTAAAAATTGATAGTGAAATACTATGATAATAAATGTAAGAAAAATATTTATTATAAGTTGATAATCTACAATACTTTCTAAAAAAGACTTTAAAATAGAAGAACCTTCTAAATTCAAAGTTTGTACATAAATAAATAGTAAGTTTGAAGCAAAACAGAATAGGTAGATAGCAACCGCCTCAAAAACGTCGAAAAATCTAAATAAAGAATATTTCATAAACTACTCCTTAAAGTTGACATGAAGTAAGCTAAATTACCTATTAGTAAGATACGTTTTAAAATATCCATATCTCTCCCCCCTAAAAAATTAAATCTGTTCTTTGGTGTTGGAAGTCGATTCACTCTGGTATTCAAGAATATCACCAGGCTGGCATTCCAAAGCCTCGCAAATAGCTTCTAATGTTGAGAACCTAATAGCCTTCGCTTTTCCATTTTTTAGAATGGAGATATTAGCCATCGTTATCCCAACCCTATTTGAGAGCTCAGTTACACTCATTTTCCTTTTTGCTAACATCACATCAATATTGATTATAATTGCCATTGTTTTCACCTCAAACTGTTAGATCATTCTCTGACTTTATATCTAGTGCATTTCTTAATAATTTTTGAAGAACTGCAGCAAATACTGCTATAACAACCGAGGCAAAAATTATTATAAAGCCGATAATTGCTATTCCTGGATGCAAAGCACTTTGTGACATAAGTAAGATGGACCCTATTACATACAAGATACTTATAGTAATTGCACAATACTTAATTAGGTTTAAAGAGTTTACAGATGACTCCGAAAAGGCATCTTCATTATCAATTAATTTCAGAAGTCTTATAGCCTGATACAGAGCAACAAAAAATGGGATAGTAGTTACATACAAACCTAATAAAACAGGATACTGTAAAAAAGCAAACTCTGGAAACATTTCTGCCGTATCATTTGCCAACCACGGCAGGAAAAAAATACACAAAGAAAGTACGATAACTCCAATAAGAAAAACAGCTATCTTTAAGAAAATTGTTGAACCTCGTTTCATTAAAAAGCACCTCACTTATTAACTGATAATTACACCTTAATACATTTTTTATCGAATGGCAATAAACATTTATCATATTTTGTTATTTATTTATTGTTATATTTAATACCTTCAATTTCTAGCAAAATTAAAAGCATTCCTTCTTCACAAAGGAATGCCTTTATACTTCGAGTTACTCATAATTAATAATCCTTTTTCAACTAAACTGCCCCGTTAGCTCAAGAACTTTTTTATTTAATATTAACATAATATTCCAAACGATTTCAGAAAAGAAAAGGCGATCAATTTGATGATCGCCTATAAAACTCTTGCACCCGTTAGTTGATTTTATCTTTTACTGTTTCAACTTCCTTTATCGCACTTGTTAAAACTAAGTCGTTTTCACTTATCGTATGTCCTTCTACAAGGGAGATGTCGTATTCGCCATTAGAGAACTTTATGTAATACGCATCTTCTTTATTCTTTTCAAAAAATATTGTGTACTTATTTTTATTTACTGTATTTAATTCCCAACTCGCACCTATCCCTACTCCAACACTGTCTGATATTCTCTTTGCGTAATATCCTTCCTTGTCTTCGATTAATTCTCCAACAAAAATAACATCCTCTCTCGACTGTACTACTAATAACTTTTCCCCTCTTGTCGTTATAATTAAATCAATATTCCCTTCAATATCTTCTTTCTCACTAAAATGTTCCAAAGTTTCTTCTTTAGAAGAGAAGTGGTCTATCTTATCCTTTTCACTACAAGCAGATATGAAAAAAATAGCTATAACCATTAAAATGACCATAAATCGTCTAATAATAACCTCCACCTTCACCAGTTTATTTTTCAAAACTATTTACCATTATTTAAACAACCCTGCACCTTTGCTTCGACGTAACCATCTAAAAGAAACAACAGATTCCCCTATTACCAACCCAATTGTTGCAACAATAAATCCAGTTAGGTAATCTGGCGTTTCAAATAACAATTGGGCAATTAAAAAGCCTATTAACAAACCCACAATTATAGCCACATAATACTTCATCCTATATTTTAAGTATTGCATTTTTCTCCCCATCTTTCTTTATGAAACTCTCCTGACGCTTTATCACAATAACTGCCGTTCAATTTCATTCTTTAACTATGGCACCCGCTAGCACAATAAGAGATTATTTTATGTAATAATATGATTTAACCAATGGAGCTTAAACTCTTTCCCATCCCATTAAAAACTCTTCCTCAACAGTCTGTTCATCTAATAATTCTTTTTTTATTACAAAACCATTCATCACGTAAAAATTAACGGCGTTCCTATTTTTCTTGTACACTTTCAGTTGTATATTTTCCCTTCGTTCTTTTATAAAGTTTAATAATCTTTTTCCGTATCCTTGGCCTTGATGCTTAACATCAATAAACAGTGCAGCCAAATAATCATCTACCAATGATACAAAACCCACAATTTCTATTTCATTACTTATAACATAGGTTTCAGACATTGGAAGATATTTTCCTTCCATATCCTTTTGCTGTGATTTCCAATAATCCTTATCAATAAAGTCATGTGCTATTAAGGAACCTTCATACCATATTTTTATTAATTTATTAACTTCTATTTTTTTGTTTCTTCTAATGTTCACGTTATCACCCTTTCAAATTACAGCACTTATGAATCATTATTAAGATAAGGTTAGTTCAATACCGTTTATTCTACTAACCTGCCCCTTTAGCTTAATAACATATTTTTATTTTAACATTAAATTCCACTTTTTTATTTAGAACACCCTAAATTATTCAGAAAATTATTTTATTCCGATGATTGGATATGCTTTGTTATAAATCTAATTAGGGAGTGATTTGATTTGCTGTTGTTAGAAGCTACGAAATCTTATGAAGCAGATAAGAGAATTGAGGGCTTTTCTCCACAAACTTTAAATGCTTATAGACTTCAAGCGAAGCTATTAGTTAACTTTTTAGGTAATACCAAAATGAATGACATTACAACCCAGCATCTAAAGCAATATTTAGCTGAATCAAGCAATGAATTGAAGCCATCAAGTTTGTCTCATCGAATAAGATTTATCCGATCCTTATTTCGTTGGTCACACGAGGAAGGGATCATTGATAGTAACCCTGCTAGTAAAATAAAAGAACCAAAAATCGGGAAACGTATCCCAAAATTCTTAACAGAAAGAGAGATTGAGCACTTACGAGATGCTTGTTTTACTCCAATGGAGAAAGCCTTATTCGAATTTATGTTTTCAACTGGGTGTCGTATTGGAGAAATCGTGACACTTGACAGAAACAGCATTAATTGGGGAAGTCAATCGGCAATTGTTCGAGGTAAAGGTGATAAAGAAAGAGAGGTATATTTCAATATACGTTTTGATATATGGCTGAATAAATACTTAAATAGTAGGAACGACAATGATTCTGCTATATTTGTTACAGAACGATCTCCACATAGGATGAGTATTGCTCAAATGAGATACATAATTAAACGTATTTCTAATCGTGCTGGAATTAATAAAACCATTCATCCTCATCAATTAAGGCACAGTTACGCTACTCATCTCTTGAATAATGGTGCTCCACTTGAAGTTATCCAAAGTCTTCTAGGGCACGAGAAAAGCGAAACAACACGAATTTATGCTCAATTAAGTGGGAGACTTAGGCAAGAGTTTTATAGAAAGCATTTTTAGATTGTTGAAGAGCAACGCAATAAATATCTCGTTGCTCTTTTCAATTTTTGCACCAGTTAGCTAAAGAACTTAAAACTTTTCTAGGAGAAGAATATTTCGATTATATATTTCTGAATGATTAAAAAGAACCCCCAGCCAATAACTCCAAATAAAATCGCTACTGATAAATGAATAGAATGTTTAAATGCCATATAAATTATCAAGAGCATTACAATAGTTGCTGGAAGACCTGCTATCACACCACCTGTAAACTCATTAATAGTCTTTGTGGATTCTCCTTGTACAGTAAGCCAAATTATACTTAGAATACTGATTAAAGGTAAAGCTGCTATAATTCCTCCGTACACTGGAAATCTTCTTGCTAATTCGGTAACTATGCCAATAATGGCTGCGGAGCTTACAATTTTTATGAATAAATACATTTATTTTGATACCTCACTGAGTAATTGAAAGGCTTTAACAATTTGTATCCTTTCTTTATCTGATAACTTATCAAGTGCTGCTTGTAATTTTTCTTCATCTAATTCTGTGTTTTTCCTTACTATCTTTACACCAAGTTCCGTAAGATGTAAGTAAACCTTACGTTGATCTTTTTCATATCTTTCTTTATATAGCCATCCATTACTTACTAGCTTTTTCACGTGTTCCGAAGCAGTATTATGTGATATAGATAAATGTTCTGCAATATCTCGAACCATTACAAACTGCTTTTTATGTACCATTTGTAATATACGGACACTTTGGTGAGAAATGGATTCTTGTTGTACTGGGTGAAGTTCAAAGTAAATGTTAGAAAAATATCTGTTTATTTCATCAATCATATAAAATACCTCCAATACATCGTTTCAATAGATTATATCGTGTTATACGATATAAATGCAATAAAAATTTACCGACTGCTTTCAATAGTTCTTAAACTAACCTGCCACGTTAGTTTAAGTACAATATTTCACAAAGTTATAATATGATTTATTAATAATCTTAAAAAAGGAAAACAATATGATAAAAGCCGTCTGTTTTGAACGCACCTCGATTGTTAGCCACAACTAATAAATTTGAGTATAGGTCAATTTAGATGACTTTAAATTGCAATTTTATTACTCAATTTTAATATCATTTGAGATGTATTTTTTAAAATACATCTCAAAATAGAACACTTCAATGATACACACCAAATAAAAAAGTAACATGATTAAGTATCATTCATTATGCTAATAACATAGGGAAAAGATATTTGCTGTTATATACAGTAACTGTTCTTTATATTAGTACAGACCACTTGCTTACCTATCAGTCACAAAAAAGTCACAGAATTAGTTTTCTGGCTTAAATTTATTTAACTTATTTGATTTTCAAGCCTCCCAAACCCCTATTAAACTGCACTTCTTTGAATTCATTTTTTCTAATTTACTTCAGAAACTAATTTGACAGGGTAGAGGTCGTTGGTTCAAGCCCAATACGAATCACCTCTCCCTAATCATTACATTTACTGCATAATCTCGAAGGATATAAGGATTTAGATTGGTACAGGGTACAATTGTGTCCCTTGCAAACGATTCTCTTATTACAATAATAAAAAGCACCTCATTATGAGATGCTTATAATCCTAGTATTTGTTTTTTCTTAGCATCAAACTCGTCCTGAGTTAAAATACCATCATCCAACAACTGCTTATATTTAATTAGTTCTTCAGCGTCACTTGATTTAGTGATAACCGAATTGTCTTCATTTTGCAAGGTTTCTAGTAGATTCTTCAACTCAATAGCCTGATCTAATTCTTTTTTTAAGAAAGTAATGGTGTTTTCATCTTTGACCGCGTCTAAAACACCGCCTTTACTTTCAGATGCTCCACTGTATGCGAATTGAATATATCCAGTTGTTAAGCGCGGTTCTTTTATTTGTATTGCCGTTATGCTCTTGATCGGTATACTCTTCTCTCCTTTAGAACCTTGGTTTAAGTAATTTTGAAACCCTTTCCTTTTCCATCTCAGATAACCATTTTCCACGGTGACAATGAACTTACCATTTGATTTAAAATAAAATTCAGCCATAGTGCCAACTCCCTCCTTTTTTATTATCGGTAAGGTGGAAAGTTTTTTCAATTTAAAAAATTCCAGGAATCCTCTTAGCTATATTAAAGTGGATAAATAGGCCTTACCTCGAAGGTGTTGTATTGAAAATATAATTATTTTTATTTTCTTATACCACACTTAGTAGAGCAAAAGAGCTTATAATTTCTCTTTGGTTCCATGCCAGAGCTCTTTATTTAATTAATCTCAAGCAATAAATCTCAACCTTCAACCTTACAAGCTTCAGCCAATAATTCTATTAAATGAACAACCTGAATCTGATCCGTCAATCCTTCTCGCTCCACCCCAACCTTCATCTGCAGGTGACAGCCCGGATTTGTTGTAACAATTACTTCTGGTGTTATAGTGGTCAAGTGCTTCATCTTTTCATCAATAAGTTCCATCGATTCATTATAATTTACAATATTGTAAATGCCCGCTGATCCACAACACATATCCTTTTTTGGAAACTCTAAGTATGTGATTCCTGGTACAGATTTTAATAATTGCAACGGTTCATTCACCCGCTTCTGGACATTGCTCATATGACAGGATGGTTGATATGTCACGGCTCTATTGATTTCCTTTTCAAATGGTAGGTTCAACTGACTTAAAATAACGCTAATGTCTACATTCTTTTCTGCAAACTGCTTTGCTCGGGTCGCCCATTCTGGATCATCGGCAAATAATTTATCATACTCGACGAGCATAGCACCGCAGCCACCAATGCTGTTTACAATATAATCGAAGCTGTGTTTTTCAAATGCCTCAATATTTTCTTTCGCTAATCTTTTTGTAATTTCCGTTTCTCCGCTATGACTTTGTAAGGCACCACAACAGGTTTGCTCTTTAATAACCGTTACCTCACATCCAGCTAATTGGAGTAACTTAATGCTTTGTGTATTAATCGATGAAAACATCGTATCCATCACACATCCTGTAAAAAATCCGATGCGAAATGCAGGACGGTGGATTGGCGGATAGTATTCTTCCCGTTTTCTGCGTTTGATACTGCCTTCTGCATTCGGAAGGATTTTCTCAAACGTACGTAGGTTTTCTGGTAAAATATTGGTTGCTTTTGCTTTATGTGCTACCTTTTGCAAGCCGGATTTTTGGTATAATGCAATTCCTCCGCCTACAGTATTCAAGATTTTCTTATTAGGGATTGTTTTATTAAATAGAAATTCTCGAAATAACTTCACACGTTTTGGCGTTTCTTTTTTCTTGTTTTCTTCGATAAATTCTTTTGCTGATTCTAAAATCGTCCCGTATTGTACATTTGTCGGACAAACCACTTCACATGCTCGACATCCAAGGCATAGATTAATTGGTCCTTCTAGTTCAGAATACGTAATTTTCCCTTCGGCTGCCATTTTCACTAAGTTGATTCGCCCTCTTGGTGAGTGCGTTTCTTTCTCCATTGTTATATATGTTGGACAAGCTGGTAAGCAGTAGCCGCATTGTACACAATCAAACGTTTCTTCATATGCTAGCTCAGCCATTGGTTAACACCAGCCTTTGACCTGGCTCCGGAAAAATCTTGCCAGGATTTAGCACGTTTTTCGGATCCCAGCTTTCTTTGATTCGCTTCATCATATCCAGTCCAATTTCACCGAGTTCCATTTCCATAAACGGAGCTTTTAATGTACCAATACCATGCTCTCCAGATAATGTGCCGCCAAGTTCAATAGCCGCTTCGAATATTTCCTCTACTGCTTTTTCAACCCGGCGCATCTCTTCTTGATCACGTTGATCAGCAATAATGTTCGGATGTAGATTTCCATCACCTGCATGACCAAATACGACTAAATGAATGTGATACTTTTCTCGAATTTCTTTTAACCGCTTAAACATTTCTGGAATCTTACTTCTTGGAATCGTTGCATCCTCCGAAATTTTTGTAGGCTTTTCACGAACAATTGCAGGGGATACAAGTTTCCTTGCCTTCCAAAGCTCATTAGCCTCTTCCACTGTGTTAGCTACTCTCACTTCACTTGCTTGACTAGATTCACATACCTGCTGAACACGAATAATTTCATCCTCAATTGCTGCTGGGTGACCATCTAATTCAATTAATAATAATGCCTCCGCTTCGATAGGCAGACCAAGTGGTTCATAGGCTTCAACGGCATTAATCGTTGCGTTATCCATTATTTCTAGTTTGGAAGGCAAAATTCCTGAGCTCAATATATTTGTAATTGCTCGACCGGAATCTACTATATCGTCAAAAACTGCCATCAATGTTTTTGTCGCTTGTGGTTTTGGAAAAAGACGTAATATCGCTTCCGTAATAATCCCTAATGTGCCTTCTGAACCAACGATTAATTTCGTTAAGTCATAGCCCGTTACATTTTTAACAGTTCTTCCACCTGTACGAATTACCTCTCCCTCTGGTGTTACAACCTCCAATCCAATGACATAATCTTTCGTAACGCCATATTTCAACCCACGCGGGCCACCTGAATTTTCGGCTAAGTTACCACCAATCGTTGAAACGTTTGAACTGCTCGGATCAGGCGGATAAATCATCCCTGCTTCCATTGCGGCATTATTAATATCCGCCGTTATAACCCCTGGTGAAACAACCGCTACCATATCTTCAGCATTAATGATTAATTTGTTATCCCATTTGGATAAATCAAAAACAATCCCTCCTTTCACTGGTAAAGGACCGCCGCTTAAACTTGTGCCCTGCCCACGAGGGTAGACAGGTATTTCGTATTTATTTGCCAGCTTCATCATTTCAGCTACTTCTTTTGTCTCCTTTGGCTGAACAACTACATCTGGGAGATATACCCCAAACGAGGAGTCATAGGAATAACTATATAAGTCTACTTTGTCTGTTAATATTCGCTTTTCATCCTTTATAATCTCTTTTAACAACTGGATGATTGTGTCATGAATCATTCCGTATCCCTCCTGAATTTATACGAAACTGCTGATGGCGCAATTTAATGCCTTGATGATGCTTCCACATCGCCTCTTTTGCTGCATCTGGTCTTCCTTCTATAATTGCACGAAAAATCTGCTTATGCTCTTCTATAACCTGGGCATTTAATGAATCATCTGTTATGGAGTACGCTCGGCTCTCACGTAAATGGATTAAAATCTTATCAGCTACTAATTTAATAATCTCTAACATGACAGGATTATTTGCAGTTTCAACAATTGTATAATGGAATTGGTAATCTTCTTTCATCGCAATCTTGCCTTCGAGACTTAGTACTACTAAATTTTCATAGTCCGATTCCAACCGTTCTTTTTGGGGCTTCGTAATCCGTTTCGCTGCATAAAAAGCAGCGTCTCCTTCGATCGTCTGTCGCAATTCAATCAGATTCATAAAATCATATAGGTTGTCACCTATCACGTTGGAAAATTCAAGAAGTGTGCCGTAATTAGCTTCCGTGTTCACATACATCCCTACTCCTGGCCGGACAGTTATAATCCCAGAGGATTCCAGAACAGTCATTGCCTCTTTTACAGAGGTTCTTGACACTTTAAACATCGTTGCAAGTGCGCGTTCTGACGGTAATTTATCGCCAGGCTGAATAGTTCCTTCAGCAATGGAATGTTTAATTTGATCAATAATAGTTTGATAGATTTTTTTCTTCTTTTGTATTGCTTGAAACTCCAAATAATTACCTCCATCTCAGCTGTTGGTCTAGTGGACAGTCCACTAGGCACATGCAAATACCCATTTAAGACATTTGCACGTATTTCATCAGATATAATCGATTATGATGGATATTTCCCATATAATTACTGAATTTCACTTGTATTATCCTCTACAGTAACACGCTTATCTCCAAGTTTAATCCGAGCATTCGTTAAATGTTCAGCAACGGCTTCCATAGCAGTTTGCGCATCTCGATTTTTGATCGCAAGGTAAATTTTTTCATGTTCAGCATAAACGGTTTTACGTCGAACCTCCCAGCCTTGGTTTTTGGATAAAGAAAACTGGACAGCTTTTAAGTGGAGGTCCGATATATTATCCATTGTTTGTGTCAAAAAAGGATTATAAGCTGAGCGAACGATAATTCGATGGAATGCATAATCAGCTTCAAACCCATTTATATAGGGGTCTTTAACCGTTTGACTAAACGCTTCAAGGCTTGCTTTTAAATCAACTATATCCTCTTGCTTATGCCGCTTAGCAGCAAGATAAGCGGCATTTGATTCAACAATGGTACGTAATTCCAGTAAATTTTGTACTTCTTCTACTTTAATCATTTCAAAATGTACTTGTTTTAACATTTCAGCTACATTCACTTCTTTTACCCAGCTTCTCCCACCCTGCCTGGACTCAATTAAACCACCTGCTGCTAATACGCTTAATGCTTCTCGTATAGGTGAGCGACTAACTCCAAACATCTTAACGAGTTCATTCTCAGAGGGCAATTGACTGTTCGGAGGAAATTTGCCAGTCTTTATCATCTCTTTTAATTCCTCGAGCACCAATTCGGATACTTTCTTTCTTTCAATTTTCAACCATACCCCTCCTTCTTTTAGTTAAACACCAATCACTTTATCACCACTAGCCGTATTTTGTTTTTGTTTTATTTTATTCGTTCGTAAAATATGCCACGTTAAAATAATTGCTCCAATTCCTAATCCTAATAAATCAGTTATGACCCCTGGTTTAATAAGTAAAAATGCAATCGCAAAAAAGCCAATTCGTTCAACTATATTTAGCTTCATACTAAAGTAATTGAATGTCGCGATGGATAGAGCAAATACGCCAAGTAATGCGGTTACAAAAACGATTAAGCCTTCCATAAAGGTTGCTAACTCACCTGTAGCCGTTTGCATAACAAGGATTGGATTGTATGCAATCATAAACGGAATAATAAAACCTGGCAGGCAGAGCTTTAAAGCAGTCCAGGATGTCTTCATCGGATCGCCTCCAGATATTCCGGATGCCGTGTAAGCAGCTAATGCTACGGGTGGTGTAATATTGGAAAGTGCACCAAACCAAAACACAAAAAAGTGTGCTGCAATTGGATTTACACCAGCCTCAATTAACGCAGGTGCTGCTGTAACTGCTACTACAATATAAAGTGCAGTTGAAGGTAATCCCATACTTAGTACAATACAAGTAACCATAACCAGCAATAGAATAATTGCTAAATTTCCACCAGAAATATTGATTATATTATATGCAAGTGTAGATCCAAGACCTGTCATCGTTATAACAGCAATTAAAATACCAACTGAGGCACAGGCAACCGTAACCTGAATGGTTCCTTTTGCACCATCTATTAATGTTTGGATAGCTTTTTTAAACGTAATTCGATTTGTCTTGTCCTTCGTTAACCAGCTGACAATAATGGCAGAAATAATACCGGAAAATCCCGCTACAATTGGAGTCTTCCCACTCAATAGAGTCCCGATTACAACAATCAGCGGAAGCAGCAGTACGCCTCCTTCTTTTAAAACAGACCAGACCTGTGGAATGGAATCTTTACTAATCCCCTTAAGTCCTCGCTTTTTAGCTTCAATATCAATCGCAATTACTAATCCACCATAGTAAAGCAATGCAGGAATGATAGCAGCAATAATGATGATGTTATAGCTAACACCGAGAAATCCAGCCATAATAAATGCAGCTGCTCCCATAATTGGCGGCATAATCATCCCGCCTGTTGACGCAGCAGCTTCAACCGCACCAGCAAATCGTGAATTTAACCCAATACTCTTCATCAATGGAATTGTAAATGGACCAGTAGTAGCTACGTTTGCAACTGCACTACCACTTAATGATCCAGTTAGCGCACTTGATATTACTGCGACTTGGGCTGGTCCACCACGTCGCTGTCCCGCTAGGGCAATAGCCAAATCATTGAATAGCTTGCTTGCACCACTCGCATTTAAAAAAGCACCAAATAAGATAAACAGGATAATATAGGTTGTTGCAATCGATAAAGTCATACCGAAAATACCTTCTGTTGTCATATAAAAACGGAACAATAAACGCTCTAACGTAAATCCAGCATGTCCTAACACCCCAGGGAAATATGGACCAAATAAAGCGTATACAATTGCAAATAGCGAAAGCAGTGGGATAAATATTCCAATACTTCTTCTTGCCACTTCCAAAAGTGCAATTATTGTAATTGCCGCAAACACATAATCGATTGTAATCGCCTGAGAGATTCTAACACTATGAATGACGATATAGTTAAATAGAATATAAATGGTTCCAGACAAACCTGCAATAATCCAAATGAGGTCAATCGTTGATATTTTTGATTTATCTCCCTTTTTCATTGCCGGGTATAAGGAAAATCCTAATATAAGGACAAACCCTAGAAAAACAATATTGCGGTAAATTTCCTGGATGTTCATAAAGCTGTTTACATAGATAGCAAACAAGGATAAACCTAATGCAACTACAGCAATTATGGAAGCTTGCATTCCTTTCAGTTTTCTAGCGCCACCGCCACCCTCTTTGTCCGCATCTACATTTTGTGTATCTGTAGCCATTTTTTTATTTTCCATAAAGTCCACCATCCTTCTTTTTAAAGTAGTTCTTATTCACTTTGAGATTCCTTCACTTCGACAGGAATAATCTCTTCTGGTATCTCTACTCCTTGCTCTTCAAAGTATCTGTAAGCACCAATATGTAGTGGGGCAGGCAAGCCAGCTAATGCTGTTTCTAAAGAAACATCTTTAGCTGAATTATGAATTTCATGTACTTTCTCAAGGTTTTCAAACATTGTTTTCGTAAGCTCATAAACCAAATCTTCATCCATTTCTTTTGATAAAGCGATAAAATTTGGTTGTGCAATTGTATGAATCTCTTCGCTCTCTCCTGGATAAGTGTCAGCTGGAATGACGTAACGAACCCACGCATTCGATAGACTATTAATCTGGTCCAGCTGGGCATCTGTTACTTCTAATACACTGGCATTCACTTTGCTCGCATACATATCCATAATTGCGGAAACTGGCGTACCAGCTGGAAGTGACCCACCAGAAAGACGGCCATCACGCATAGCTGAAATTGTATCATCATAACCTAAATATTCTGGAGTTATATCCTCTTTTGTTAATTCGATACCTTGCATAATGACTAATGTTGATTGCTCTGTACCGCTTGCTTGTGGTCCTACAGAAAAGGAATCACCTGCAATATCTTCAATCGTTCCAGTTTTAACTCTGTTATTCATTAATACAAAGTGTTCCACATTCGGCCAAAGCACTGCCATTGACCGAAGATCCTTATAGGAATTATCCTCAAAAATACCAGTACCTTCATACGCCTGGGCTCCAATTAAACCTTGCAAGATTGCTAAATCCGCCTCATTTTTCCTTAACAAATCTACATTTTCTACTGAACCAGCTGAGGATTGTCCAGTTGCTTTAAGTCCATCAATGGTTTCAGACCACAGGTTTCCGATTCCTACACCAATCGGGTAATATGTACCTCCTGATGAAGCTGTTGCAATTGAGATGTACTGCGTTCCACTGTTTGCTGTCCCACAAGCAGAAATAGTAAGCGCTAACATTAATAGAATTGGGATAACTAACTTTTTCAATTTTTCCAACCCCTCCGATATAAATTCGATATATTTTGCAAACTTGTATTACAAGTATATAATATTATAACTTTCAAAATCAATATTTTTCTGAAAATAATTTATTATTGTTTAAATCTGAAATTAATTTGTTTGCTAAACAAATCATAATAGATATTCTCTCACCTAAACAAAAAAGCTACTAAGTTATCATCCTTAGCAGCATCGTTAAGCTTTAGTTACAGATTCAGATATCTACCCTCTATACTTACCGATATGTTAGGTTATATAAACATTTGAAAGTCGGTACTTCAATTCTTCATTTATAAAATCCAACCGTACCTTGCGTTCGATTGTATAATCTATAACATTGCTATCTAGCTTACGTAAGACACTCTCTGAGACTAACATCTTATTTAGATGAAGCGTATTTGGGATTTGGATGTAATCGGTCTCCTCCCACTTTGCTTTTGGTCCTAAGCTTTTAAACGCATATTCTAATACTTGTCGCTCGGAAGCATAATAAAGCGGAAACATTACTCTTCGTAAAAATGTACTTGTTAGAGCATTCATATAGGTAGCATCTCGGTCTATTTTGTTAATTAGTTTTTCGGTCGTGAAATCTGCTAACCCTATTCCTTGTGCATTTCCAAATGATTGTTCGGATAAATCCAGTACTGCCAGACGCTTAATACTTGGCTCTTTTGGTTCATCTACTCCATCAATACGCCATCTTCCTATTATATTCGGGTCCATCCCAGTACCACTGTAATTCTTACCCATTTCCTCCACGACTAATAAATCAACTTCTTTTAATGGAAGGCTCGGCATTAGATCCTTTGATTTTCTTAAAAGGTCTGATTCTTGTTCAAACCATTTATCCACGTCTATCCCTTGAATAATAGCTGTTTGATCATAGCTATTTTCAATGATTGCTAACCCCATACTTATTGGAGCATGGTGTAAAGCATACTTAGACACAGCCAAAATATTTTGTTCCATATTTGCTGCCCCTTCGCTATGTACAAAACTTGCTCCTTTCTGTTTACCTAAACCAATTGCAGCCATTTTGCTTAATCCGCTTTCGACGCTGCCTCGGAATGCTGTATGTGCTTTAATTCGATTAACAACAATAATTCCATCAGCATGATATGCCTGTTTATCCATATAAACAGGCAACCCTTCAGGAGTTGTACCAAGATCGATCACTTCCATCGAAGAACGAATTTGCACACCCATGACATCCTCCGTAATACCCAAATAGCGAAGCACATCCATTTGTCCTTCTGCCGTTGCTCCACCATGACTTCCCATAGCCGGCACAATAAATGGACGATAACCATATTGATGTAGATACTTGATAATCTCCTTTAAAATAACTACAATATTGTCGATTCCGCGACTCCCTGCTGTTATTGCAATTTCTGCTTTTTTTGGAAGCGAATTCAATTGTTTGTTCAATTTTAATTCAGACCTTACCTGTCCTTTCAGATCAATTAGTTTTTCCCTCTTAAACTTCTGTTCAATCTCGTATAAAATCATATTGAGTCCCCTTCCTTTTCCCCCACTATTTCTCTAATTTTATCTTCTATCCTTGATTAATCAAGTCAAATATATGAATTGTCGATTAATTTAGCAAACAAACTTATTATCTAGGAACAGGCTTCATTATTTTTAGCATAAAACAACCTTTTCAACATTTCGATACTCGAAATAGAATAGTGGATAAAATCCCCTCCTCACTTTATAATAGTAAGAAAATTGTTTTTATCCGTGATTGTAGGTGGCTCACAATTGAGAAATGTCTTTTCCTTTTTAAAACCATATAAATTCCCTGCTGTCATAGCTTTCATTCTAATGCTGATGGAGCTTGCAGTAGAATTACTTCTGCCGTTATTTTTAGGTTTAATGATTAACCAAGGAGTTGTCAATCAAGATTTAAGCAAAATTGTGATGTGGGGCTCTATTATGATTGGTCTTTCATTTCTATCGTTGGCAGCTGGGATAACGAACTCCTTTCTCTCTTCACACGTTAGTATTGCGTTTGGTTATGATATCCGCCAAAAGCTATTTGAAAAAATTCAGGAGTTCTCATTTGCAAATCTGAACCAGTATCCAACGTCAAGCCTTGTAACGAGGTTTACAAATGATATTAGACAAATTCAAAATACAATATTTATGGCACTGCGAATTATGGCAAAAGCACCGTTAATTGTAATTGGTGGTGTGTTAATGGCTTTCATCGTAAATGCCAGGCTTGCACTGATTTTCTTAATTACTGTGCCATTACTTGTTATCTTCTTATTATACGTGCTTAAACTGGCTAGCAACATGTTCGCTAATGTGCAAGGCTATGTGGATCAGGTAAATCGGGTGATGCAAGAAAACCTTGCAGGAATGCGTCTAATAAAGGCATTTACTCGAAGAGACTTTGAGGAAAATCGCTTTAGGGAAGCAAATGCTGGGCTTGCAGATTCTACGCGCAGAACCTTTCGTTTTGTTGAATCGTCGATGCCTGTACTTTTATTTGTTATGAACGTAAGCATCCTTGTTATTCTTTGGTTTGGAAATCAACAAATGATTACTGGAAATGCGAATGTCGGCGAAGTAGTTACAATGGTTAACTACGCCTTACGTGTAGCCATGGCAATTTCCATGTTTTCCTTTATTATCATGGCAATTTCGCGAACTAAAGCTTCCGCAATACGAGTTGATGAAGTTCTATCTCTTCAAGTCGACCTTACTGATCATACAGAAGGAAATAAGCAAATGACTGTGATACGAGGAAAAGTAACGTATCATCAGGTTTCATTCACCTACCCCGGTGCAGCCAAGCCTGCATTAGAAGATATCTCCTTTACGATTAATCCCGGAGAGAAACTCGCTGTCATTGGTTCAACCGGCTCTGGTAAAACATCATTATTCCAGCTTTTGCCACGATTATATGACGTCAACAAAGGAAAAATCCTTGTCGATGATAATGCGATTACTGCATATAGTTTTGACCAAATTCGCGGGAGCGTTGGATATGTTCCGCAAAGTCCCCTGTTATTTTCAGGATCTATTAAAGATAATATAGTATGGGGAAAAAATGCTGCGACGATAGAGGAGATTATTCAAGCTGCTAAAGATGCACAAATTCACGAAACTATTATGGGTCTCCCAAATCAATATGATACAAGAGTCGGGCAAAAAGGTGTTAACCTTTCGGGAGGACAGAAACAACGTATTTCAATTGCACGTGCCTTGATTCGCAAGCCCAAAATATTAATGCTCGATGATAGTACGAGTGCGCTCGATTTAGCAACCGAATCTCAACTGCTTACTGCAATTGAAGCATATAACTGTACTGTATTTATCATCACACAAAAGATTTCTACAGCAAGCACTGCAGATCGCATTATGCTTCTTGATGAAGGAAAAATTCTTGCTATAGGAACACATCAGGAGTTGATACAAGCTTCACACATCTATCGAAATATTGTGACATCCCAATTTGGAAAGGAGTATGAACATGTCCAGTAATCAATTAAAAGCTCCTTTTCAATATGAAAAAATACCGCTAGAAAATATAGCTGTAGATAATAAGAAAAAAGCAAAAAATATGGGGAACACATTAAAACGATTATGGGATTATTTAACTGTAGAAAAAGGAAAGCTGTTTCTTGTCATTCTTATGGTTACACTTAGTTCTGGTCTAAGTCTTCTCGGTCCATTTATGGTTGGGAGGGCAATCGATGATTATATCGTAACCGGTCAAGCTGGTGGTCTTGGGATGCTGCTAGTAGGCTTAATGATTGTTTATTTGTTCCACTCGTTATCTATCTTCCTGCAAAATTACTGGATGATTGGCATCGCGCAGAGAACCGTGTATACATTACGGAAGGACCTTTTCAAACAGTTCCACCGGCTACCGATTTCATACTTTGATAAACGACAGCACGGAGAACTGATGAGTCGCTTAACCAACGATATTGACAACGTGAATAACACGCTCAATCAATCCGTTATTCAGGTTTTTGCTAGTGTCTTAACATTGGTTGGAACAATCGCAGTAATGCTCTATTTAAGTCCAATCTTAACAGTTGTAACCATGTCTGTTATTCCAGCGATGTTTTTCTCTATGCGCTGGATTACAAAACGCACGGGTCCATTATATAAATTACAGCAAAATGACCTCGGTGAAGTAAACGGGTACGTGGAAGAAATTGTCTCCGGTCAGCATATTGTCAAAACATACTCACAGGAAGAGAAAGTAATTCGGGAATTCCAAGAACGAAATCATAACCTCCAACGAACTGGATTTTGGGCACTTACGATTGCCGGTTTTATCCCAAAAATCATGAATATGCTCAATTTCCTTAGCTTTGCTTTAATCGCATTAGTTGGCGGAATTCTTGTTGTTGTTTACGACCAACAGCTTGTAACCGTTGGGGTAATTGTAATTTTTACTGAATATGCACGTCAGTTTACACGTCCGCTTAATGAACTATCGAACCAATTTAATGTCCTGTTATCGGCTATCGCTGGTGCTGAACGGGTGTTTCAAGTTATGGACGAAACAAAAGAAGAATCTGATGAAACAAATTCAATTGAAGTGAAAAGAACGAAAGGGAATATTAAATTTGATAACGTTACATTCGGTTATGAGGATACAACTATATTAAAAGGTATTCGTTTTGAAGCAAGGCCTGGTGAGACTGTAGCGTTTGTCGGTCACACTGGAGCAGGTAAAACTACAATTATTAACTTGATTTCACGTTTTTATGATTATCATACCGGGAAAATTACATTAGATGGAATTGATTTAAAATCCATTAAACGAAGCAGTCTACGCAAGCATATGGCATTTGTACTGCAGGATCCCTTTCTCTTCCACGGCAGCGTCCGGGAAAATATTCGATATGGTCGACTTCATGCCACAGATAAAGAAGTTGAAAATGCAGCTGTGGATGCGAATGCCCATGATTTCATTATGAAGCTGTCAAATGGTTATGATACCATCCTCGATCAAGATGGTAGTGGAATTAGCCAAGGTCAAAAGCAATTATTAACGATTGCACGCGCTTTGCTTGCAGCTCCCTCCATCCTGATATTAGACGAAGCTACCAGTAATATTGACACCATTACAGAATTGAAAATTCAAGCTGCATTAAAGCGGCTGATGGTTGGAAGAACAAGCTTTGTAATTGCACATCGATTAAATACAATCCAAGGGGCAGATACAATCATCATGCTTGAGGACGGAAAAATAATAGAGCAAGGCAGCCATGAAGAACTCATCAAACTAAAAGGCAGCTATTACAAGCTTTACAAAGGACAAGTGCAATGAGCGCTTGCTATGATATTTCTCAACCGAAACCGAATAACTCTAGGCTTCTTTTCATTAGGTGACAGGTGCTACACGTTAGTGATAGACTATGGTTAAATATGTACAGATTGATAAACTGAAAGCATGAGGTGTATATTTTGGGTAGAAAAGGTACAATGCTCGTTAAAGACATTGATAGTCGCTTTCTAAATGAAAAAATGTCTATTCAAATTTATCAGCCAGAATCATTCTCACCCCTCTACAAATATAATATTTGCTTGATGCAGGATGGGAATGATTATTTTCAAATGGGAAGGGTTGCAACACTTAGCGACAAGCTGCATGACAGCTACGAAATTACCAATACTGTATTCGCCGGCATCCATTATCAGGATAAACATGATCGCAGGAAAAAGTATCATCCAAGTGGTGAACAAAATGAAGCCTATACAAAATTTCTGGTTAATGAAGTTGTCCCCTTATTAGATGAACTTATTCCGAGCTATCACATGGGACAGTCAAGAGCGTTGATGGGTGATTCCTTAGCAGGAACACTTGCATTAATGACCGCGATTAAATATCCAAATACATTTGGTAAAGTCGTCATGCAATCTCCGTATGTCGATAATTATGTATTAGATGCTGTAACAAATTCTGGCTCTCTTGACTCCATGGACATTTATCATACAATCGGAGAGTTGGAAACAGAAGTTCATATGACTGATGGCAATAAAGCCGATTTTTTAGAACCAAATCGCAAGCTTAATCAGCTGCTACAAGAAAAAGGATCCACCTATTATTATGATGAGATAGAAAATGGAAAACATACGTGGAAGTATTGGCAACAAGATATGACACGAGTTCTCACGACAATGTTTAATTAATTCTTTTCTTATAGAATTTTTGGTATACTAAAAGATAAACATATTGACAGCACTCATTCATCATAAAATAAACTACAATGCAGGAGGTTTTATTAATGAACTATGGTATTGCAATTTTCCCATCAAAACCAATTCAAGACCAAGCAAATGCATACAGAAAACGTTATGATCCTCATTATGCTTTGATTCCACCGCACATCACGCTTAAAAGGTCTTTTGAAGCGAATGATGATAAATTGGATGAATTGATTACGGAAATGAAACATATTGCTAATGAGACAGATCGATTTACCATTCATATTAATAAAGTCAGTACGTTTTCACCCGTCACGAATACGATTTATTTTAAGGTTGAACCCGTTCAAGCTTTAATGGATTTACAAGCAAAAATGCATGTAGATAAATTCGAGGATAATAATGAGCATCCATTTGTCCCGCACATTACAATCGCTCAGGACCTCGTACATGATGAATATTCCGATGTTTTCGGCAGATTGAAAATGGAATCTTTTCAGTTTGAAGATACGATTGACCGCTTCCAATTACTGTATCAATTAGATAACGGATCATGGACTGTCTATGAAACATTTGTGTTTGGAAAGGAACAAGTATGAATTTAAAAACAGTAGAAACAAAAGAAGAACTTCAAGATGCATATCATGTTCGGATGGAGGTCTTCGTTGATGAACAAAACGTTCCTCCAGAAGAAGAAATCGATGAATTTGAAAAAATTGCAACACATTTCGTGATGTATGACCAGGATAAGCCTATTGCTGCAAGTCGCCTTCGATTTGTTGATGAATATGGTAAATTAGAACGTATTTGTGTAGTAAAAAATTATCGTGGAAAATCTTGCGGCAAACAACTTATTGATGCAATGGAGAAAGCAATTGCTCAAAAAGGTTATCAAAAGGCAAAATTAAATGCCCAAACGCATGCCGAGGATTTTTACAAGAAATTAGAATATAAAACTGTATCCGGAGAATTTCTGGATGCTGGAATTCCACATATTACCATGGTAAAGGAACTCTAAAACATCTTCGCGCTACAATTGTGTAGCGCGTTTTTTATTGTTTTCTCATTTAGATTTGCACACCTTAAATCTTTATCACCGAAAGCGGCATCTACCTCAAATTCCTTTTCCATAGCGACCAATTCCATTTTTACATGATATCTCTTTACTTGGATACACTAAACGATAAATGCTTTTAACAGGGGGCAATAATTATGCAAGAATATTTTACGATGTTTTACGAACTTGTTTTCGGCTTTTTTGCTCTATTTATTGCAACGAAGGTATTAGGGAAAACACAAATTTCGCAAATCACAGCATTTGATTTTATATCTGCCTTATTGTTGGGAGAACTTGTCGGTAATGCATTATTCGATCCACATGCTGGTGTTCTGGAAATTGCTTTTGTCGTTACTGTTTATGGTGTATTGATGTATACTACAGAAATTATAACTCAAAAATTCAAACGAACTCGAAGCTTTATTGAAGGTAACCCGTCCATTATTATTTATAATGGAAAATTGATTCGCGATACAATGAAAAAAAACAAACTCGATATTGATCAATTGCAGCATTTACTGCGTGAGAAGGATACATTTTCTGTACGGGAAGTCGAGTTTGCTATTTTAGAAGCAAATGGTTCACTTTCCGTTCTAAAAAAGTCCGACTATCAACCCCCCACAAGAAAGGACATGAAGCTTTCTGCACAGGATGTCGATTTATCAACTACCTTAATTAACGATGGAGAAATTATATACGATAATTTAGAAGAAAAGAACCTAAGTGAAGAATGGTTAATGGAACAATTAATCGAACAAGGTTATAATCAGCTGGAAGATGTATTTTACGCTGAATATATGAAAGATCAAAAACTGCTTGTGCTCCCTTTTCTTAATCGAAATCATCAAAAGTGGGAACCATAAACCTCCTTACAGTAAGAAAACGCTACAATAAGGTAGCGTTTTCTTATACATAGTCATTAATGTGCATGCCCTTTCCAGTTATTAACTCTCCAGCTATATCCTCGTCTGCTCCTCGAGTATCATATAGACGCTTGCTTCCCCTATTAATTGCATCATATTTGGTTGAAATTTCCTGATGCTCCTTTTCGAGAATTACCTTAAAAGGACTTTCAATAAAATGCTTATTCCCCTTTTCCTGAATGGTTCGTCTCTGATAATCATTATACTGAAAGTGCGTTACTGGTAAAATATAACTCATTCCCCCACCCCTTATCAGACTATTTTAAATATATATACGTTAAAAATATGTTATTATTGTCGGTCCTTTAAATTCTTTTTATATGTATTACCCTTTTTTTATAAACGTAAACCTCTTTATTTATTTTTTCACTTTATCGTTCATCAGTAAAAACCCGGTTAAATGCCCACACAATCCAATTAAAGACACATATCCTATAAAGGAAAGTAATTACATTTGAGAGGAGCTATTTTCATGGGATGTGGGAAAAATTTTGAATCAGGTAATTGTGTTGTAGATATCCTTAAAGACATTGTGGACGCACAAAATGATATCGTAGAAAATTGCTGTGACACTAGCTGTGATGAATCGATTAGCGATCTACTGGGTGAGAACGAACCTAGTAATGGTTTAGATACAGTACCGATTATTTTATACTGCAAGGATGGCTGTAAACCATTTAAAGGATTTGGTGCTCTAAAAGAGAGAAGAAATAAAATCGGACCAATTCTTGCTAGCTTTATTTTCAGAGTGAAAAAAATAGACAATGATCATTGTGCTGTTCTTGAACTGCTGCTAAGAGAAGGTGAAAACACCGGATGTGAGCATTTAAAATGTCCTACGGATCAAAGTACAGATAAATTGCGTGCCACAGGTATTTGTATCACCGTTGACTTAGATTGCTTCTGCCATGTAACTTGTCTACCAGCAATTGATGCATTCAGCAGGGACTTTGATTAATACTAAAAAAACACCATTTAGAGGGATTTCCCACTAAATGGTGTTTTTCTCTAAAATCCAAGTAGTTGTACTTCAGTAATTTCATCGATAGCAATTTGTATTGGCGCAGAACGATTTCCGGTTTTGAAAACGACTTCTTCTTCATTCTTTCCAAGTACAATACCGCGATATGTTTTTTCCTTTGTTTTAATTTCGCACCTAACCTGTGGGGCAAATTTGGGTCGTGTAAGAAAATAATCAATTCGCTCTTGAGTATTCATTTCCTTAAATTGTTTACGCCGCTCTCTAGGTGATGAAAATTCAATTTCTTGTTGCTCCTCACTATCTTGAACATTTGCTCCTGTTGTCTCTTCTAATTCTTCCGTAGTTTCCTCTTGTAAGAATGCATGATGTCTTCGATTAACTCTTTTTGGAGAATGGATTACTTCCGGACTGCTTTGATTTTGTTTTGTTTTCCTTTCACTCATATAACTGTGCTGCATTGGTGCCTTTGTCGTTCCAATAGTGGGTTGATGGATGTATAGTAATGGCTCATTCGCAAACTTTTTTTTACTCATGTATTATCTCCCCTTCTTTTTTCCTCACCCCATTATATGAACCCAATAAATGAAATGTGTTGCCCAGCCAAACAGGGTAGTAAATAACAAAAGCGCAAGCGCCCGTTTAGCGACGTACGGACTGCGCCCCGTACTTTGGGGTGGTTCGACTTGTCGAACATTCCTACGCAGGAGATAAAGGAAACACGGCGACCGTAGGAAGTCGATGTTGACTTATCGTACGGAGGTGAGGGAAGTCTCGCTAGTCGTTGGGCGCTGGAGCTGGACGTGGCTGTTCCGGTAACTAAGTTATCCACAGCATTCAAATTTTATAGTTTCCCATGCAATAAAAAAACAACCTCTCCCAACCGGAAGAAGTTATTTTAGTAACTATATTAAGTAGCTCATAAACGTCGTGGCCATTCCAAAGTAAATTAGAATAGAAATAATATCATTAATTGTTGTAATAAATGGACCCGAAGCTACTGCTGGGTCAATATTAAATTTATGCATAATCATTGGTATCAAGGAACCCGCAAGTGTTGCAACAAGTAATGAAGCTAAAATTGAAACACCAACTAACAAACCTAAGTAAAGATTACCTTGCCATAGATAAATAACGATTGTTATAAGAATACCACATACAGTCCCTGTAATTAATCCAGTAACGGCCTCACGTAAAATTAATTTCATCTTACCTTCTTTATCGTAATCACCAGTAGCGATACCACGCACCGCTACGGCTAGTGCTTGTGTTCCTGTGTTACCAGCCATCCCAGCAATTAACGGTATAAAGATCGCTAGCACTGCCACCTCATTTAATGTTTCCTCGAACCTGCCAATTAAGCTAGCTGTAAAAAGTCCTAAAAACAATAGAATGACAAGCCACGGCAAGCGTCGTTTAGCTGAGGTCAATGCTGTGTCATCCCGTTTATCCGTATCGGACATCGCAGCAAGTCGAGAATAGTCCTCACTTGCTTCTTCTTCCATAACGTCCAAAATATCATCGACCGTAATAATACCTAATAAATGATACTGAAAGTCAACAACTGGCAGCGCAAGAAAATCATAGTCTCGAAACATTAGTGCTACCTCTTCCTGATCTTTCGCAACAGAAACTGCCACAACACTCCCACTCATTATTTCCTCTATTCGTGTATCCTCATCTGCGACAATCAAATCTCGAATTGAAAGAACACCTACTAAGCGTTTGGAATCATCAAGGACGAATAAATAGTAAATCGTTTCTGCATCTGGAGCTTCCTTTTTCAAAAGCTGCATCGTTTCTTTTACCGTCTCATTTTGGTAGATGGCGACATATTCTGTCGTCATAATACTACCGGCAGTTTTTTCCTCATAATGCAGCAATTGTTTTATTTCTTCCGCTGCTTCCTTTTCCATAATCGTTAAAAAACTAGCAACTTCTTCTTTGTCTAATTCATTCAACACATCCACTGCATCATCTGCAGGCATTTTCGAAAATACCATTGCAGCATAGCGAGGATCCATCTCAATAAAAAGGGCTGTTACATCTTCAAGCTCTATATTAATCATTACTTCTGCAATTTCTTCAGGAGATAAATAGGAATAAATGTTCATTCGGTTCGTTTTATCTTGCTCCTGGAAAAACATTGCTTGATCATATGGATGCATATCAAGAAATTTCGTACGAAAACCTTCTATCTGTTCATCTAGCAGGAGGCTTTGCACTTCTTGAAATCGTTCTCTCACTTTTTCCTCATATCGTTCCTCGTGTCTATCCGGTTTCGTGCTCATCTTACCACTTCCTTTCCCAAACGAAGCAACAATCATTCTTATATTAATTCCCTAGATGGAGATAAATAAAACAATGCCGCTTCTTTTGTATTCAAAATAAAACCAATATAATGTACACTGGATACCATTACACTTTTAAAGGTTGTTCAAAAAGTCCGGTAAAAATGGCACATTGAATTTCTTCGTTTACTTGCTTTTAGAACACGCACTTTTATAAAAATCTTTGAACGTACTTCGTTAGTATATGAAGCCAGCCTGAAATAATCTTACCTTTTTTGAATGGAGTGTTTTCCTTGAAAATTGATATTATCGGCGATATACATGGCTGTATCGATGAACTGCATAAGCTTTTTAATACATTAGACTATGAATATAAAGGAGATATTTATGTTCATCCGCATAAACGAACCCCAGTATTTCTAGGAGATATTACCGATCGCGGGCCTAACTCTATAGCCGTTATCCAACTTGTTTATCAAATGGTTGTAAAACATAAAAAAGCACTTTATGTTCCAGGTAATCATTGCAATAAATTGTATCGTTATTTCCTAGGCAATAATGTTCAACGAAAACACGGTTTAGAAACGACAGTGGCTGAATATGAATCCATGCCAACAAGAGAACAGAAATTGGTCCAAAAGCAATTTCTTACGTTGTATGAGCAAGCTCCTCTTTATTTACAGCTACCGGAACTAAACGTTATCATCGCCCATGCAGGGATTAAAGAAAGTCTGATTGGTCGTACAGATAAAAAAGTAAAAACCTTCGTACTCTATGGCGATATTAGCGGAGAGTTTGACAGTAGTGGACGACCGATTCGAAGAGATTGGGCAAAAGACTATCACGGAAATAATTGGATTGTTTACGGACATACACCCGTGAAGAATCCACGAATCCAGAATAAAACAATCAATATTGACACTGGATGTGTATTTGGCAACCGATTAACAGCATTTCGCCTACCTGAAGAAAAAATAATCTCTGTTCCATCCCGACAACCATTATTAGAAGATAAATTCACTGATTTCACATAAGGTTGTTAATTCAATAGTTTTTGCAGATCTTCTGGAAGCTTCGATTGAACCTTTATATTCTCTCTTGTTATTGGGTGTTCGAAGGATAGCTCATTACAATGCAATGCTTGTCTATTGAGGATTTGTAATGAGCCACCATACAAATCATCTCCCACTAACGGATGACCACAGTGGGAGAAATGGACACGAATTTGATGTGTTCGTCCCGTCTCCAGCTCAATTTCAACCATGGTTCTGTTCTCAATTTCAGAGCGTTTTTTATAGTGTGTAATGGCTGGTTTCCCACTTTCATGAATAGTACGTTCTATTATAGAATCAGGTTTACGCGCAATCGGAGCATCAATAGTTCCTTTCTCCGCCTCTAAAATCCCTTCCACAAACGCGATATATGTACGTTTTACTTTATTCGATTGCTGCGCTTTTGCCAGCAATGAGTGGCTATATCTATCCTTGGCAACAAGCACAAGACCAGAAGTATCGCGATCCAACCGTGTCACAACATGTACAGTAAACATACGGTTATTTCTCCTGTAATATCCAATTAGCCCATTTGCCATCGTACCTGACGGATGGTTTTTAGACGGCATCGTTGCCATACCAGCCGGTTTATCAATAACGATTACAGCTTGGTCTTCGTAGGCAATATTTAAATTGATATTTTCAGGTTGAAGATTATCGCTTACCTTTTCAGCTGGAAAATGAATTTCTAGCACATCCCCTTCCGCCAGAACATAGCGAACCGTTCTCTCCAAGTCATTTACAAGGAGCTTCCCCTCTTGCTTTATCGCAATAATAATTCTCCTTGAAAAACCATGGATACCTTGCAAATACTCACGAATAGTTAATCCTGCGTATTTTTTTTCAATTACCCAATTCATTTTATAAAATCCTCACTATCTATTATCATCATCCGCCACAAAGGAATCCCGTACCCTATTCCAAAACGGAAATTGTTTAAAACGCGCAAAGCGGATTCTTTCATTCGCCACACGGCATTGAATTGATTTCACATTCGTGTATGTTTTTATAAAATGATCGATTTGAATTAAAAAACTGCTGTCCCTCATTGGTTTTAAGAAGCACGTATGATGCTTTGGCAACACCAATGGCGAACCGATTGTACGAAACACGCGGTTATTTATTGATGCATTTTCCGTTATTTGTATCGCTTCAAGTGACGGATGTAAAATTGCTCCGCCAAGCGCTTTATTATACGCAGTGCTTCCAGAAGGAGTAGAAATACAAATCCCATCCCCGCGGAATGTTTCAAAATGCTCTCCCTTGATCTCCACATCAAAAACGACTGAAGAACCGTCAGCAGTTTTAATCATCGCTTCATTAAGTGCCAAAAAACGATCTTCCTTTTCCCCTGTTTTCCCACGAATAATTACTTCGAGCAATGGATATTCTACTGTTTGAAACGGTGTTTTGGCAATTTCAATAATTAGCTTTTCCACTTCAGACGGAACCCAATCCGTGTAAAATCCTAAATGCCCTGTATGGAGACCAATAAACGCAGTTGTTTCAAGCCGATGATTATATCGATGGAATGCCTCCAGAAAAGTACCGTCTCCCCCAACCGATATAACGAGATCTGGCTCGACTTTATCATATTCTAAATCAAATTCTGACAAATATTGCTTCATCGTTGCTTTAATCTTATTAGAACGCTCATCACCTTTTGAAACAATTTTAAACTTCATCCACTCTCTCCCCTTATTACTTATATTACAGTCCCTTTCATAAACGGTCGAGGCGCAGTAGTTTGCACGTTGCTAACTGGTCGCCCCGAGTCTTTACACTTTACTTACGGTGGAATATTCGTTGCGCTTCCTGAATTTCGCTTTTTATCTTCGACATTTCTTCATCTAATTTAAATGCTGCTTCTGCTGCTCTTTGTAGCCTTGACTCTACCTCTTCTGGTAATTTGCCTTCATATTTATAATTTAAGGAATGCTCATTTGTTGCCCAAAAGTTCATGGCGAGCGTCCTAATTTGAATTTCTGCTAGGTGCAGCTTCGTGCCATGGATTGTCTCAACCGGATATTCAATAATCATATGATACGAGCGGTAGCCACTTGTTTTCTTATTCGCAATATAATCCTTCTCTTCAACTATCGTAAAATCAGTCCTCGTATGAAGCATATCTACAATTGTATAAATATCATCAACAAATTGACAAACAACACGAACACCAGCAATATCTTGGATTTCGGTATCAATTTCATCTAGTGAAACTCCGCGTATTTCTGCTTTTTCCATAATACTATGTACCGGTTTTACCCGACCAGTTACAAATTCTATTGGAGAATGGCTTGATTCGAGTTCAAATTGTGCGCGCATTCCTCTTAATTTTACTTTTAGCTCTTCAACAATTTGCTTATATGGAGCAAGGATTACTTCCCATTTCATTGTTATCACCCTTACCGTTCATCTCAGGTTCATAACAGCCTTCAACATATAAAAAAGCATCTCGAATTGCCAGCTTGACAATAAAGTATTACCTTGTCAATGTTTGAATAACTATTATGAATCAACCCTATTTTAACACATCAGACGAAAATGGCTAATCTTTGCATACATGCTCATCTTTCGCCATAATTAATAATAACCTATTTTCAAGTTGGGGGACATAGATTATGACACAAGAAATAGAAATTGAATTTAAAAACTTATTAGAAAAGGAGGAGTATGATCAATTACTAAATAGCATCCCTTTTCCATCAGAAGGAAAACTGCAAATAAACCATTACTTTGAGACAAAGGAATTCTCGCTTAAAGAATTAGGATGCGCTATACGAATAAGGGAAAAAGATGGGAAATATACATTAACTCTAAAAGAACCGCACCCTGATGGTTTACTTGAGACTCATGACTTACTCACCAAACAAGAAGCATTAAATTGGATGAATGGAACAATTATCCCGAAAGTCAATACATCAAAACAACTACTGAAGAAAAACATACAACCTGAAAAGCTAACCTATTATGGCAGTCTTTCCACATTGAGGCGAGAAGTCCCATATCAAGATGTATTGCTTGTACTTGATTACAGCACGTACAACCATAAAACAGATTATGAATTAGAGCTAGAGGCGCCTACAAAGGCAGATGGATTACGTATATTTCATCAATTGCTCGAAGAAAATAAGATAGAGCAACGCACAACACCAAATAAAATCGAACGGTTTTTCCACTCGTTGGAAAAATAGGTAATACAATCTAGTCAAAATCAGATTTGTTGCTCATTTCGGCATCCGTTGCTACAATATATACAAACATCCAAGGAGATAATTATGGAACAGATTGTACATGGTACTATTTATGAGGCCATTGGCGGATTCGATACAATAGACAAACTAGTTAATGCCTTTTATAAGCGAGTAGGAAAGCATCCAAAACTTATACCAATTTTTCCAGAAGACCTAACAGAAACTGCAAGAAAGCAGAGTCTTTTTTTAACACAATTTTTCGGAGGTCCGAGGAATTACGAAGCAGAACGCGGCCATCCAATGATGCGAAGACGTCACTTACCATTTGAAATAACTCCTTCCAGACGAGATGCTTGGCTAGATTGTATGGCAGAAGCGTTAGATGAAATAGAAATCGAGGAACCATACCGCACGGCTATATTTGAGAAATTGACCCTGACTGCAAACCACATGATGAACACGCCTGAATAAGAGAAAGGAGAATTCGATGTGAGTTGGAACCAAACTGAGCTTACAAGCTCAAATCACACAAACACATCGGCCAACTATAGCTATGTTGATATTGTACAAAAACCGATAGAAATTTTTGTATTTATTGATCCGCTGTGTGCGGAATGCTGGTCCCTAGAACCTTATCTAAAAAAATTGTCCGTTGAATATGGACGTTTTTTCACCATACGTCAAATTGTAAGTGGCCAACTAAGAGCACTGAATACCGATTCTTTTGATAAACCAAGAAAGTTAAAAGATATGTGGGAAAGAACAGCAAAACGTACTGGTATGAGCTGTGATGGAGATTTATGGATTGAAAACCCAGTTTCTTATCCTTGGATTGCATCACTTGCAATAAAAGCGGCAGAGCTTCAAGGTAAAAAAGCAGGAATGGTGTTTCTGCGAAAACTGCAAGAGAATCTTTTCTTAAAGAAGCAGAACATATCAGATGGAGACGTACTCCTTCAATGTGCGAAAGAAGCTAAGTTAGACGTTGAAGAATTTGAGAGAGATCTGTTCTCGGGCTCCGCAAAAAAAGCATACCAATGTGATTTGAAGTTAACACGTGAAATGGAAGTAGATTATATTCCAACAATTGTATTCTTTAATCAAGTTGTTGAAGAGGAAGGTATTAAAATTTCCGGTCTTTATCCATATGAAATTTATGAGCTTGTATTAAAAGAAATGCTGCAACGAACACCCATACCTTCCGTAAAGCCACCTCTAGAAACTTTCTTAGAATATTATGAGGTTGTAGGCACGAAGGAAATTTCGGTTGTTTACGATTGGTCACTTGCCAAAACAGAAAAAGAAATGAAAAAACTACAATTTCAGCAAGTTGTCGAAAAAATCCCAGCAAAATATGGATCCTTTTGGAAATATATTTTTTAGTTTTTCAGCCTTACACAGAGGCTTTTTTTTTGCCATTAAACTATAGGAATAAATGCACTACAATTTATCGTATTTCGCAGTAGGCTTCAGAATAAATTTATGGTCGTTTACTAGAAAAATTAAATGAAGGCAAAAAAATAAAGGATATACGGGGCAGCGTATATCCTTATTCCTACTTTGTATTTATACAAAGGGGGATGGGAGAAAGTTTCATGATCAAACAAAAGGGGTATTTGTTTGTACTTAACTTACAATCTTATAATAACAAGAAGTAATTTGATTTTCAACCTATATGTGCACATATTCACAAAATGTTCACTTCTATACGAGCACTTCTAATCATATAGTGTAATGAGCCGATTGATGATGTCACTGGAGGGATTGAGATGCGAAGAATTTATCGGTTTTATCCTATTTTATTTATCACTTTAACTGTTTTTGCCTTTTTCTTAAATTTATTGGGCTTAATGAAGCTCATTCCACTTTTTATCACATTGCCATTATTTTTCTTATCCATCTACGTAACGCTTCATTCCTTAACCCAGCGAAATGTATATCGGCGGTTTAGGTAAAGGGGAATCAGCGATTTGCTGATTCCCCTTTCTTATTTGTGCATGCCTTATCCTAATAACATGCGTTCCATTTCATTCAATTTTTCCTCAAACACATCAAGTGCATCTAAAATCGGTTGTTTTGAAGTCATATCAACCCCAGCTTTTTTCAACACTTCGATTGGATAATCACTACTTCCAGCTTTCAGGAAATCAAGATAACGATCAACTGCACCTTCTTTTCCTTCTAATATGTTATTCGCAAGTGCCGTCGCAGCAGAATATCCTGTTGCATACTGGTATACATAATAGTTGTAATAGAAATGTGGAATTCTTGCCCATTCCAGTCCGATTGCTTCATCAGAAACAACTGCTTCTCCATAATATTTTTTGTTTAGATCATAATAGATTTCGGTTAGCTTATCCGCAGTAAGTGCTTCTCCGTCTTTTGCTCTTACATGGATCTCATGCTCGAATTCAGCGAACATCGTTTGACGGAATACCGTTCCGCGGAAGCCTTCTAAGAAATGATTTAAAATATATAGCTTTTGTTTTTCATCTTCTAAATTATTTAATAAATAATCATTTAACAATGCTTCATTTGTCGTAGATGCAACCTCAGCTACAAAAATGGAGTAATCTCCATAGCGGAAAGGCTGGGTTTTTCTTGTATAGTAGCTATGAACAGAATGACCTAGCTCATGTGCTAATGTAAACGTATTGTTCACATCATCTTGCCAGTTCATCAATATATATGGATTTGTCGCATATGATCCAGAAGAATATGCTCCGCTTCGTTTTCCTTTATTCTCTTCTACATCGATCCAGCGATTTTCAAAAGCTTCTTTTAGAATTTCTCCATATTCACTCCCGAGTGGAGATAACCCTTTAAACATAAAATCTTTAGCCTCTTCATAGGAAACCTTCATTTCAACTTCTTTGACCAAAGGTGTGTACAAATCGTACATATGCAATTCATCAAGCTTTAATACTTTTTTACGCAGCTCTGTATAACGGTGCAATAATGGAAGCTTTTCATTAACAGCCTCGACTAAATTATCATAAACTTGTTCAGGTATATTATTGTTATCCAGTGCAGCCTGTCTTGCAGATTCATAATTTCGAACTTTGGCAGAGAAATTATGGGTTTTCACTGCTCCACTAAGTGTTGAAGCAAATGTATTTTTAAAATTACCATACGTGTCATATACCTTAGTGAACGCATCTTCTCGAACACGACGATCCTTTGATTCTAAAAATGTAGAGTATCTTCCATGTGTAAGATCAACCTCTTCCCCATTCTCGTTGATAATTGAAGGAAAGGTTAAATCAGCGTTATTAAGCATACCAAATGTCTGCGAAGAGCTTGATAAAGGCTCGGATGCTTCGGCAAGCAACGCCTCTTCTTTCTCGCTTAATGCGTGTGGACGCCCGCGGTTAATTTCATCCAATACTTTTTTATAAAAATTTAGTTCTTCTTTTTCTTCAAGAAATTGCTTAATTTTAGCCTCATCCATTTGAAGCACTTCTGGAACAATATAACTCATTACACTTGATGCTTGAGTTAGCACCATATCCGCTTGAGCATTTAAGCCTTGATAAAAGGAATTGGTTGTATCCTGATCATATCGCATATGCGAATATGTATATAATTTTCCAAGGCGCTCAAAAAGTTCATCCTGTAGTTTCAACAAATCATATAAGGCATCTGGAGACTCTGATAATTTCCCTTTATATGCTTCTGCTTTTGGAATATCATTTTGCAATTTTTTTAATTCTTCCTGCCACAATTCATCAGTGGCAAAGATATCCTCTAATCTCCATGTAGATTCAACTGGTATGTCACTGCGTTTTGGTAATTCCTTTGTGGTTTTTGCCATGAATAAATTCCTCCCTTATTCTTTCTTTACTATTTCTAGATTTCCTAGATAAAATCCTTCCATCTATACTTTAGTATAACGAACTATTCCCAATTCATGCTCGTATTATGTTTGATTTTTGCCTAAATAATTCCTTTACAAGCTGCTCATCTCCTTGTACTGCTTGCTCAATATGATGATAAAAGGAAATTGGCTGGCGTTTTTTATACATACCGCTAGAGACTTTCTCAATCACTTGAAGCTGCTCGAGCAAGCTAAGGTACTCTTGAACTGGATTACTTTGCGAAGGGATTAATGGAAACTGTTTTGATTTGTATAGCTGCCGGAAGAAAAGACCTTGACATTCAGCATTAGAAAAAACACCTTCAACGGGAAGTGGATCAATAATCTCCAGGCAGACTTTACTCTGCCAATTCCATAGCGGGATTTTCATTCGATATTGCGAGGTTATTGGGAGATGGACAATTGATGGGAGGTTTTCAAGATGCAGTCCTTTGGAGTAGAGCCATCTACGCCAATTCAATTCACTTCCATAAGGTTTTATTCCTTGCGTCTGACGAAATTTAAACTTTTCTTTCTGCCATAAATATTGTAGTTCTGCATTTGTAAAAAATTCAAATTGAAACAGGTCTGAAAATTTATGTTTATTTAGTGGTGAAATACGGATTTTACCAATGGCTTGTGTGCTTTTGGTAATGAAAATATCTTGTAAGATTGCAAGTTGAGAGGTGTATGGGCAAAAGTAGTATAGGACAGGTGGCAATCGTGGGTTATATTGGTGCAGTAATTGTTTCGTAAACTGATCAATTCGAAAGCTATTCGCTTGATAACGTGTAAACAGGGTCGCTCCGGCAATCCATATTGGAATAATGCCACTTGATCGATATCCATGAGTACGTTTCCTTATTATTTCTCCTGAAATTCTAGCACATTGATACTCAATAGCAATTCGTCTGTTGTTCCATGTTATGAATATATCGGGACGTTGTTGAATTTCAGGAAGATATACTTCTAATTCCACCTTCATATCGTGGCGTTTCAACCATTGATATAGCAATAGTTTTCCTTGTTCATGATACATCCCCTCTCCACCTTCATAGGACGGACAATCTACAGTAGATTTATGAGCAAAATGAGCAATTATTTTAACACCAACCTTCATAATTACTTGTTTACCACAAACAGGACAATAAAATAGTATGCCAGTGTTTTTCAATGCCAGTATGCTTTCTCGATTCATGGATGCAAGCGTGACGGATCTACCATCGGCTGTTTTAGCTTGCAGCATTACATCACCTCCATCGAACTATATATTCGACAGTGAATGACAAAATCCTGCTTCTATTGGGATATAATTAAAGGTCTCTCCAATTTATATTTACGTTTTTTTTAAATCAACTTTAAAAAAACGAATAGTATCCAATTAGTTTGGTTGGCTACTATTCGTTACATACGCTCATTATTTATTTCAATTTAAACTTCGCTTCTGCACCTTTGGAAATATCTTCACCATCTATATTGCGCATCGGTCCGATTTCCATTTCAAATGATTTATCTTTCCAAATTTTTTCATACTGTTCTTGATCCAGAAGAAAAACTTGTAGCAGTTCATCGCTATCGTTAGCAGGAATAACATCACCATATCCATACGGCAATAACATTCCTTCATTTAATGTCCACTGTTTACCATCGTTTAAGTATAAATTAGAAGATATAGAGCTTTTGGAAATATCTTCATCATATCCATTATCGATAGTAAATCTAACTGTTAATAATACTACTTCATCAGACTGAAAACGCGGCGCTTCATCTGCATTTGGAACAAAGTTTGTGAATTGATAGCCTTCTAATGTCACACTTGCTTGGTCTACATCTTCACTCTTTCCAATTCCTTCTTCACTTTCTAACATCTCTTTGTCACCCATATTATCAGCAGTTGCTTTATCTTCGTAGAAGCCCTGGCTTGCGGTTTGTTCTTCCTTTTCAGCATTTTCCGCATCAAGAGGGAAGGAGAATCTACCTTCCGAACCAAAAGTAGTAGAAAAATCATCTTTATCTGTTTGAGGTTTTGGAACTCCAACATCAACCGCACCAACCTCTAATACGTTAACCAGACGATCTTCTCCAATAGGATATGCATAGTAACCTGTAAGTTCCTGCCCCGCTTCTAATAAGTATTCATTGTTAGGTGAAAGCAGCGTTGGTAATTGTTCTTCTTCAGGCAAAAGGTATCGATGATTATTTAAATCCTTATCCGCACCAACATAGGTCATATAAAGACTTGGCATATAATGTACATTTTCATCTGTATCATTTTTCACTGTGTATTGTGCGATAATGACCGCTCCATTATTTTGGTCATCAAATGGGATAGCGAAATCTCTATGAAAATCCGTTAATTCAACCAATGTATAAGCATCTAATGTTAATGATATCCCTTCCATATCATGCGATTGTGAATTATTATTTTCATATAGTACGTTTGCTATACCCTGTGTTTCCTCTTCCATATATGTAATCAATTCACTGAAACTGCCTTCCTTATTCGTATCTGCAGGCTCTTCTTCGTTTTCCTCTATTTTTTCCTCTTCTGCTTGATCTGGCTCTTCTTCTGTCTCATCTCCCATCACTTCTTCCTCTGGTTCTTCTGCACTAGCTTCTGATCCTTCATTTTCTTCATCTCCATTACCACATGCAGTTAGTACCATTGCTGATAAAAGTAATGTAATTAAAAATATAAGTCCTTTTCGATTCACGTGGTTATCCTCCTTCTTTACTAGACACAACTATTATATTACTATACCAAATCGAAAAGTCTATGAATATTGCAAAAATGATACATTATTCCTAGGTTATTAGAACGTTTGAAAATAAAAAAATAGACATTCCTATTACAGAATGTCTATACTTCAACTGGAAAGTATGATCTTACTTGTGAAAATGTATCTGATTCAAAAATAATTTTCCCATACTCTTCCAATAAATGAATGGATAAATCGGAATCATTTGCAAACTCTAGTACTTGACTGATTATATTCTCCTGATTGTTATCATCAAGTATTTCGTGAGAAAATTCCATGTATAAATAGTATTTATCATGATAATGGTATAGTGTCTCTTCCCCAAATTGAGATAGGTTGTTGAAATAATGACTTAACTGAATGACATCTTCAAACTCATTAAATTCTACAATAATCCACAAATTATCCTCAATCATATCTTCTTCATCACCTTCTGAAGACGAAACATTCTTACCAAATTTATCTTCAAGCAGGTTTTCGATTTTTTCCTCAACTGGTACATCGTAATCATCTGCATCCTCTGTATCTAATTCAAGGTGCTCCCCATTTTTAGATACTTTTGCCTTAGTAACAACTATTTCAAGCCCTTTTTCCATTGCTTGCACCTGAATCCATAATGGTCCATCGGGATTGAAGTCTTCCTTGTAATTAACTTCATCCATCATTTGCCAAAAAAGTTGTTCACTACGTTCACGGTTATACCAAATTTCCTCACGTTCAAAACCGAGGTCTTCAATGTCAATATACGAGATATAAAACTTAATGGTATTCTCATTTATTCTCTCTATTTCCAATTTAATTCTCTCCCTTCAAATTGAAAAATTAATTGCTGTTTCATCCTTGCAGGAGTATCGCCTAGTCATTTCATATTAAGGAGAACAGTTAGGTGGAAGAGACATCTTCACCAATTATTTATTTCAACTATTATGCTACTCTATAGTTTGTAGTACCCTTTTCAAGGTGACTCTAACCATCGTTATTCTCTGTTTACTTCTATTGTATGATAGTGTACGACATCTTGGAAATTAATATGCCTATTTATCATACGAATTTCTTCATTCCATCCAAATTGAAATGGATAGTTAGTATGCTATTTTACAGCATTCCCCCTATTTTGTCACCCGTTTCGCGCTATGAGATAATCACATTTTTCAGCACAAATACATGATGCATCTTGGTCTAATATTACAACAAGATTATTAGAAAAAATTGGTATCTGTTAAGCCTTACATCACGGAAAGTTTCATTTTTTTAATTTCCGTCTGTCAAAAATCGCTTCCTAACTTCTGGACTAGGCAATTCACAACTCCTCTTTTTACCGAACCATTTATAACGATTTCGTGCAATAATTCCATAAAAAAAATCACGTATTGGTCTTGGGATAATTACAAAACCATAGACTATTTTCCATGGTCCCTTTAATTGCTTACATATTCGAAGAGCTGCCGCAGACTTAATGTAATACTTGTTATCCTCAATAAGCACCATACTATCTAAATCTTTAGGAGTATCAAGGCTTCTCAAGATATTTTTGCTAATATCACTTTGTAACGAAGCAAATTTAAAACGACCTTTAGGATCCCTAGTGATGATAAATTGTACACCTCGGTCACAAAAATTGCATTCACCATCAAATAATATTAATCTTTCCACGGCACTCACTCCTTATGTTGATGCTACCTCAACAAGATATTCTTATAGAGGTTGTTCAAAAATTCCTGTGAAAATACACATCGAGAAAAGAGGACCTTCGACTAAAAACTGACACGTCCTATGTCGAAAGCAGAAGTCAGCACATTCTGTGTAAGCCCGGTACGGGGGAGCTACTTCGCCTCGAACTTCGACGCACAGGAGCGTGCTGGTGTCCGCGCCTGCACAGGACGTTGCGAATTCAGCCGACTTCAGTCCTATTCATTCCCTTTTTGAATACATACTTATAAGTAGAAAAACGCAGCTCCATAACGGAGTCTGCGTTTTTTATTTTATTTATGAAAAAACAGTTAGTTAACCATCCTCTGAGCTTCGCGCAATTGAAACGTACGTACAGTTCTCGGTAAGAATCTGCGAATCTCATCTTCGTTATAACCTACTTGCAGGCGCTTTTCGTCCAGAATAATTGGTCTTCTCAATAATCCAGGATTTTTTTGAATTAGACTAAATAGATCCTTCATTGGAAGTTGTTCGATATTTACATCCAACTTTTGAAAAACCTTCGAACGCGTCGAAATTATCTCATCCGTTCCATCTTCAGTCATACGTAATATTTCTTTAATCTCATCAAGTGTTAACGGCTCAGAGAAAATATTACGTTCTGTAAACGGTATGTTGTGTTCTTCTAGCCATGCTTTTGCCTTTCTGCAAGAAGTACAACTTGGCGAGGTATAAAGTGTTACCATGAAACTTCACTCCTCATTTTTAAGTATGTTAGATCATTATCATAAACATTGGTAAACTTATTAAATTAAAATAAGTTTAAACTACCCATATGTATAAGTATACTACATTTGTCAACCAAAAGGTAGGGGATATTCTAGAATTAACAGGAAGTTTTACAATATTTTTAGATAATATCTTAACTCATTATGTAATGTACCCATTCTCAATTTCAATTAAACCTATTAAGTAAAAAGATTTCCCTTCAAATTGCAAACGTTCACTTCGAAATTTTCTAAAAATATATAAAAAAAAACACTTGCAATGATTAAAATTTACAATTATGATAATTAACATAACTAATAATGTTAGGAAACCTAACATATAATGAAAGGAAGAGGAACAATGAAAAAGATTGAGTCCATTATTAGACCAGAAACATTTCAAACCCTTCGATATAACCTTTCACAAATCGGAATCAATGGTCTTACAGTGACTGAAGTTGCTGGAACTGGCAAGCAACGAGGGCAAACTGGTGTCTACAGATCAACAGAATTCCAAATACAATTATTATCGAAACTCAAAGTTGAAATGGTCGTGGAAGAAAATCAATTAGAACAAATCATTGATATTATTCTTGAAAGCTGCAACACAGGGAATATCGGAGATGGTAAGATATTCGTTTCTTCAATCGAGGAAACAATTCGAATTCGCACAGGCGAACGAGGTGTAGAAGCAGTTATGTGACAATAACTAACTCGAATACACTGATACATTTCTTTCACCGCTGTTCCGTAAAACTGGATATACCAATTATCTATATTAGTTTTATTTCGGAATGCATCTGTCCTAACAGTTAAAGATTCGTATTTTCTCATTTTTAAAATAAGGTTATGATCTTGTAACCTTCTCCATGTAATCTTTAGATCACAAAAATAACTTCACACCATGATAACAACATTCATTCTTTAAAAAGGATGTGACAGCATCTACTCTTCTTCATATCCTTTTAGCTACTTTAAATTTTAGAGATAAATCTTTCTTTGTATATTCATTAAAATTCTGGGAGGAAATGATATGTTTAAGAAAAGTTTACTTTTATTTTTATTGATATCTTTTACTGCATCACCAGTTTATGCCGCATCACCTACAGTTGAATCACTAGAATTATCCGTTAATCTGGTGTGGCTTATGTTTGGAGCCGTTCTAGTATTTTTTATGCATGCCGGTTTTGCAATGGTTGAATCTGGTTTTACACGCTCTAAAAATACGTTGAACATCTTAATGAAAAATTTTCTGACAATCAGCATTGCTGCAATATTATTCTTCATTGTCGGATACGGAATTATGTTTGGCACTTCTGGTGGTTCATTCATCGGAATCGACGGCTTTATGCTCAGTGGTGTGGAAGACATTGGATTTTTTGTTTTCCAAGCAATGTTTGTGGCAACGTGCGCAACAATTATGTCAGGGGCAGTTGCTGAACGAATCAAGCTTGGCAGCTATGTATTTATTGTTGTAGCTATAACCGCATTTATTTACCCAGTGGTTGGTCACTGGATTTGGCAAGGAGATGGGTGGATATCCGCCTTAGGTTTTAGTGACTTTGCGGGATCAACGGTCGTTCACTTAACTGGTGCAGTTGCTGCATTTATGGTTGTGCTTATCCTGGGACCACGTATCGGAAAATATAAAGGGAATAAAGTAAACGTCATTCAAGGTCATAATATACCATTAGGCGCACTTGGTGTATTTATACTTTGGCTGGGCTGGTTCGGCTTCAATGGCGGCAGTACATTAGCTGCTGACCCAGCATTAGTCCCAATGGTTATCGGCACAACCTTATTGTCTACTTCTGCCTCTTTATGCGCTTCGGCTCTTTATACAAAGCTTCGGTTCAAAAAAGTAGATGCTTCGCTTTCTATGAATGGTGTTTTAGGTGGGCTCGTCGGAATTACAGCAGGCGCTGCAGAAATCACACTTGGTGGGGCTCTTATTGTTGGATTCATTTCAGGAATCTTGCTAGTGGAAGGTATCCGTTTCTTGGATACCAAACTTAGGGTAGATGATCCAGTTGGTGCGATTGCAGTACATGGAATCTGCGGTATTTGGGGAACTTTGGCAATCGGGCTGTTTTCCACCTCAACCGGTTTATTCTACGGGAATGGATTTTCACAGCTCGGTATTCAAGCTATAGGAGTTGTTGCCGTAATTAGCTGGGTTGCTTTATCAGTTGGTGGTTTTACCTATATGCTAAATAAATTTTCTCCGATTCGCGTTTCAAGAGATGAGGAAATTGCTGGCCTCGACTTTACAGAACATGGTTCAAATGCTTATCATTTTAAAGATAACCTATTAGATGAAAACACAGAAATTCCAACAAGAAGCTTCGGCTTAGCCGATCGATTGAATCAAAACATACCTTTTGAAACAGCATCTAAGCAAAGTTCGTGACCTATAGAAAAAAGAATGCGACGAAAGCCTAACATAGCTTTCATCGCATTCTTTACTTATCGTAATTGCAGTCAACACTTTCCCCACTCAATGAAATAAACCTAACAATTATGCTTTTTCGGGCTTTTTTATTCCTTCTAAAATATCCTCTGAATCGCGCTTCTCATTATAACTCAATACCTCATCAACAGGTTGATATGCTTTTCCATATATTTCTTTATCCTTATACGTATGGATGTCATTATACATTTTTTTCATTTGTTCAAAGATGATCGCTTCGGCATCGTCATCTGGCGACCAATATAATATTTCCAGCTGTGTTTCTTCATTTGTAGCTAATGACCTACGATTATATCCGATTGATTGCGCATGGGTAAATCCTTCCCTGTTATAAAAACGCAACCTTTTTTCGGAATCCGAATCATCATAATCAATCGGCTCAACTTCTAATATAATTGGTTTGTTTTTTGCCTTTAAATTCTCGATTAATTGGTGACCAATTCCTTGTCCTCTCGTCTGTGTCGAAACCCATAGGTAATCAATAAAAAGGAATGTCTCAAATTCAGCATACATCAGTACATGTTTCGGACTTTCATCCTTATAGTATACATCCCCTTTTTCATCTAACAGGATTTCCATATGCTTTTTTGATTTCATTTCTTCGATCGGAAAATACTCGTTAAGCTTTTCATACCAATTCATGGATCTACTCCTTTTTTCGTAGTCCCACTTAGTATAACGAAAAACGTTGCATTTGTTAAATAAGGTCTGAAAAGAAAACAAGAGACTGCCTTACAGACAGCCTCCTGTTATTATTTTCCAATCATATAATCAACATTTTCTGTATATACATTACCTGAATTCCATAGCAGGAACTCATCAATCCCGTTTTCATACAGCGCCTTAATTTGCGCTTCTATTTCTGCTTTACCATACTGCTTCGTAGGTCCACTGTAAAGCCACGGCGCTTCAAAATCTTGAAGCCAAGGTCTGGATACTGGCGGTGTCTCAAGCTCACCTAATACCGCATTTTCAACCTTCGCATATTCTGAAACAAGTTTATATGGCTCTTCATCAGGATTTTCAATCCCAAAATACGATGTCCAATGACTTGGATAAATCATGGAAGAAATGACATCAACGTTCTCCGAAATTTTCGAGAAGTTTTGACCAATACCAGGTGTTTCTTCAATCGTTGCTGCATAACCAAAAATATCAACAGACACATCTACATCATAATTCGATAACTCTTCTCTTGCATATGCAACAAAATCCGATACTGCCTCAACTCGTTTTTTAATATTGTTTAAGTCCATATCCTTATAGTCACCGAGCGTATATTCTAATTCTTCATCCTTCGTTTCAAAACCTTCCGGGAAGCGGACATAATCAAATTGAATTTCCTGGAATCCCATTTCCGCTGCCATTTTGGCGATTTCGACATTATATTCCCATACCTCTTTTTCAAAAGGGCTGACAAAAGCTTCCCCTTTATTGTTTACCCATACTTCTCCGTTTTGTGTAAATGATAAGTCAGGACGCTTCTTAGCAAGCAGTGAATCCTTAAATACAACTACCCTAGCAATCGGATAAATTTGCTTTTCCTCTAAAAGTTCCATTAACCCTTCAGGATCTGAAATATAATTGGTTGCAATGTCTTCATATGGAGATCCTTCTTCCGGCTTAAACGTTAAATGCCCATGATCTTCTTTAATGTCGATAACCATTGCATTCAGATCAGTTGTGTCTACCAGCTCTACAAGGTTTTCAAAATTGCTAGACCCGACGGAATTTCCAGTTACATAGATTCCTCTGACAGCATCAGGATATTCAAAGTGAAACCCTGAGTCATATGTAAAACGCTTCACATTTTGTAATATGTCCATTAATTCTATGTTTGTCTGCCTCTCTTGATGCAAGGACGCCTGCACCGCTTCCTCACCTGCTACGAACGTTGGAATTGAAATACTAAGTAAAAGAATTCCAATGAATGCCATAATCTTACTACGCCTTCTTTTCCTCATGTTGAATCAATCTCCTATTAAAGTTAATAAGTTAAGTATAAATGAAAAGTTCGTTCATTTAAATGGATATTCCTTATTTGTTTTAAATACTTTTCACCTCAATTAACTTAAAGTATAATTACCCGCCAGTACAAAAATAAAACCGTTTTTTGTTTGAATATTTTTTTCGAAGGTTTGCGATAAAAAGTCGTTCAGTTCTCTATTTCAAAATCAAATATTACAGTATAATTGACTTAGTTTAATATTTATAATAGAAAGGATGTTACAATGCCCTACAAATTGCGTTCGAAGCCGACTGCATTACGAATTCTCGAGTTTTTAAACAAACGAAAGAAATTAACAAACAAGGAAAAACAACACTATTTAAATTTACACAGGGGTTATGAAGGAGAAATTCTATTCGACAATTTCACAGAAAAACTACAGTGTGAATGCTTAATCTTAAACGATTTGTTACTAGAAGTAAATAATACCTCCTTCCAAATTGATTGCCTAATTATTACAGGAGATAAAACCTACCTTTATGAAGTGAAAAACTATGCAGGCGATTATTACTACCAAACTGACAAGTTATTCAAAAAACCCAGATTAGAAGTTATTAATCCCCTACACCAACTGAGCAGAAGTGAACCCTTACTACGACAGTTACTTCTTCCTACTGGGTTTATCCCGCAAATC
Organism: Oceanobacillus sp. FSL W7-1304; assembly: GCF_037969805.1. Taxonomy (NCBI): domain Bacteria; kingdom Bacillati; phylum Bacillota; class Bacilli; order Caryophanales; family Bacillaceae; genus Oceanobacillus; species Oceanobacillus sp. FSL W7-1304. The sequence goes on from NZ_CP150211.1 coordinate 1,283,967, forward strand.
GATGCCTCAGTAGTCTTTATAAACCCCAGCTTCACCTTGTACCAAGCACCTCTAGATAAACCCTTTATTTTCCCAACCCAAATAAAACAACACATGAGAAGTATAAATGAAATGCCTTCTAAATTAATGGAGAAACATCGAAAACTTGCAGATCGATTACTATCATTACATCTATCTGAGTCTCCTTATAATCAGTTGCCATCTTATGAATATGGTCAATTGCGAAAAGGAATTATTTGTTTTAAATGCCATTCGTTTTCTGTTTCAGTCAAACAAAGAGAATGCGTTTGCCAAGAATGCGGATATAAGGAATCTCTAACCAGTTCGGTATTAAGAATCGTTAAAGAATTTGAGATTCTATTCCCAAATGAAAAGATTACTACCAATAATATTCACGATTGGTGCCAAGTAGTGAATTCAAAAAAATCAATAAGAAGAATTCTATCAAGCAACTTAACTGCTGTAGGGTCACATCAATGGACATACTACAAATAAAATAAATCGTTAGGAGCATAAATCCAGCCTTTCATCTGTCTTGGTGAGGGGTTTTTTAATTCTTGCCTATAACTTTTTTATTTTATTGATAAGTTACCAAAGAATGGTTTTTGTGGCATTCGGGGCTTTCACCCGCTCTATGAGTGACCGAAACTTTGGCTTTTTGCGGCGTTCGGGCTTTCATCCGCTCTATGAGTGACCGATACTTTGGCTTTTTGCGGCGTTCGGGCTTTCATCCGCTCTATGAGTGACCGATACATTGGCTTTTTGCGACGTTCGGGCTTTCATCCGCTCTATGAGTGACCGATACTTTGGCTTTTTGCGACGTTCGGGCTTTCATGCATTCCATGAGTGACCGAAGCATTGGCTTTTTGCGGCGTTCGGGCTTTCATCCGCTCTATGAGTGACCGAAACTTTGGCTTTTTGCGGCGTTCGGGTTTTCATCCGCTCTATGAGTGACCGAAACTTTGGCTTTTTGCGGCGTTCGGGCTTTCACCCGCTCTATGAGTGACCGAAACTTTGGCTTTTTGCGGCGTTCGGGCTTTCATCCGCTCTATGAGTGACCGATACATTAAGTTTTTGCGGCGTTCGGGCTTTCATCCGCTCTATGAGTGACCGAACAATTGGCTTTTTGTAACGTTCGGTTACTCATCAAGAACTAAAAGCCCGCCTAATAAACTTTCCCCTTGCATTTCAATAAAAGGATATATATAATAGTTAAAAATTAATATATTTAGCGTTGATAAAGATATAGTACAATTTATCCTCTGAATTTGAGAGAGCTTGTGGTTGGTGGAAACAAGCATCAAGGTAAATTGGAATTGGACTTTAGAGCTGATAACAATTAAAGTGATCTTACAAAGTTAAGATAATTAGGGTGGCACCGCGGTTCATTCGTCCCTTTTCTATAGGGAGAATGGGCTTTTTTTAATGCTTTTTTAATGCTTTAAAATGATAAGATGGAGTGATAAGACATGGAAAAAATTTTTTCTGGAATTCAGCCAAGTGGTACATTAACTCTTGGAAATTATCTTGGAGCAATCCAGCAGTTTGTTGAATTACAAAATGATTACGAGTGTTTCTTCTGCATTGTAGACGAACACGCAATTACCGTACCTCAGGAGCGATTAAAATTAAGACAAAATATTCGTTCGCTTGCAGCTTTATATCTTGCATCAGGTATTGATCCTGAAAAAGCAACCTTGTTCATTCAATCCGAGGTTCCTGCCCATACACAGCTAGGATGGATGTTGCAGTCTATCAGCTATGTTGGTGAACTAGAGCGTATGACTCAGTATAAAGATAAATCAGAAGGGAAAGATGCAGTTTCTTCTGCACTACTAACGTATCCGTCACTAATGGCAGCAGATATTCTCCTTTATAATACGAACGTTGTACCTGTTGGAGATGATCAAAAGCAGCATCTAGAATTAACACGAAATTTAGCACAACGTTTCAATAATCGCTTTAATGAGATTTTTACAATTCCAGAAATTCGTATTCCGAAGGTCGGAGCGCGGATTATGTCCCTACAGGATCCTACGAAGAAAATGAGTAAATCCGATACAAATGAAAAAGGCTACATTTCCATGCTTGACGAACCAAAGAAAATCGAGAAGAAGATTAAGAGCGCTGTAACGGATTCGGAAGGTATTGTGAAATTCGATAAAGAAAACAAGCCTGGCGTTTCTAACTTACTTACGATCTATTCAAGTTGCACAGGTGAATCCATTGAAGCACTTGAAGCAAAATATGAAGGCAAAGGCTATGGGGATTTCAAACAAGGCGTTGCAGATGCCGTAATTAGTGTTTTGAAACCAATTCAGGATCGATATGCAGCATTAATTGATTCCAAAAAGCTTGATGAGATTTTAGATCAAGGTGCAGAGAAGGCATCATTTACAGCAAATAAAACGGTTGCCAAAGCAAAGAAAGCTATGGGACTTGGAAGGGTTAAAAAATAATCATTTAAAATGCGCTAGGCAGATTTTTCTGCTTAGCGCATTGCTTTTAGCTCGTTCGATGGCATATACTGAAATCTATTTTTGATTGGATGTATCATGTTCTGGCCCAATCTCAGCTTCCCACATTTTCTCTAAAAAAGGCTGTCCGCGAATCAATTTCATGCAAAGTTCTTCATGGGTTGGGCTCCAGCCCTCTTTCACACCATTATACAACGTTTCCCAAACCGTATCCTCATCCATATAGCGAATCGCAGGATATTGCTTGGGATCCCATTCAGTTAGCCAGTACCGCAATTCTTCGCGGTTATTTGTTGTCTTCAACTGATCCAAGCCAATCATGAGCAATTGTTTGAGTTGTCTTTCTTTTCTTGTCAGTCCAAAGATCAGCTCAGGCGACATGGAAAGCATATGGTATTCTTTTTGGTAATCACTTTCAACGAATTTAAAAGATTGTGCTTTCGTATTGGCAATCATATCAAATACTAGCTGTTCTTGTCGCGGTATTAACCTACTTTTACGAATAGGTATCGAATAGCCAATCGTATCAAAAGCAAGTATATCATTACCGTCTGTAACGATACATGCATACTCCACAACCGATCTTTTTTGTCCCTTGCGTGTATATGCTCTTTTGTAGATCGAATCAAGCAAAGCTTTCGGTAGATCATGCATATCATTTTCAATGTAGTTATATAGTGTTTCTGTTATGTATAACAACGGCACTTGGTCCAACAGCTCAATTGCGTCCTCCTTACGCCACTCATGGAAATGGCAGACACTGTAGCCATTCTCTTCTCCTTCAAACCAATTCACCCATACATCGTGCAAATATAACATAGAACAACCCTCACTTTTCATATTCCGATTTAGAATACATTATGACCATCACGGTGAAAAATATTCGAGAAGTTCCATTAAAATTAATTTGGATAACGATAAAGCACAAATGCCATGATAGCAAGTCCAATTAATAGAAAATAGCATTCAATCCTGCTACTAATAAAAATAAAGTAATCCGACCATGATAAACCAGCTGGAAGAAAATTCATATATGCAATAATGGTAACGCCACCAGTAACAGCTAGTCCAAATCCAATGAGAAAGATAAAAATATATCCCATGATATCCCACCTAAGCTTGTCCGTTTTTATTAGTACATTTTATGCTAGCTAACTCAAAACATGTCATTTCATCTAACGTTATTAACGAGCAAAAAAATTTAACTCCTGCCAAGTTAGGTATCTATTTGAACCCAGAATTTACTTACTGGCGCAGCATTTGTGAACATCAGCATTTATTCTTGAATCACAGCCAATTCTTTTGAACATCAGGATCCCCCCTTAAATCTGCACTCAGTTAGATGAACTTTTTAAAACATCAAAAAAGCCGGTTAGCAATGTTCCATGCTACCAGCTTCTTAGCTTTTCATAGTTAATTATTTATACTTTTTAAATACAAGCGCAACATTATGTCCACCAAATCCAAGTGAATTACTTACAACAACATCTACATTCTGTTGTCTCGCTTCATTCGGGACATAATCCAAATCACAATCTGGGTCTGGAGTCTCATAATTAATTGTCGCAGGGACGATACTATCTTGAATTGATTTAATCGAAATAACAGCCTCTACCCCACCTGCTGCACCAAGTAAATGTCCTGTCATGGATTTCGTCGAGGAAATAGCAAGCTTATTTGCATAATCACCAAAAACGGACTTAATTGCAGCTGTTTCGTATTTATCATTTAAATTCGTGCTTGTCCCGTGGGCATTAATGTAATCTACTTCTTCCGGAGCAATGCCAGCATCCTTAAGCGCAAGCTGCATCGCACGAGCTGCACCTTCACCATTTTCTGCTGGAGCTGTAATATGGTAAGCATCACCTGTAGCACCATATCCGACGATTTCTCCATAGATTTTTGCACCACGCTCAATTGCCGAATCCAATGATTCTAAAATTAAAATCCCGGCACCTTCACCCATAACAAAACCATCTCGGTTTTTATCAAATGGGCGGCTAGCTGTACTTGGATCTTCATTTGTAGATAAAGCTTTCGCTGAAGAGAAACCAGCAAAGGCCATATCAGAGATTGGTGCCTCTGTACCGCCGGCAATAATATAGTCAACATCTCCACGCTGAACCGCTTTGAATGCATCACCAATTGAATTGGCACCTGACGCACAAGCTGTAACAGAACAAGAGTTGATACCTTTTGCACCTAATTGAATGGATACTTGACCAGCAGCCATATCCGGAATCATCATTGGGACAAAAAATGGACTAACCCTTTTCGGACCTTTTTCTAATAGTTTTGTATGCTGATCCTCCCAGGTTTTCATACCACCGATTCCTGAGCCAATCCATACGCCTACTCGATGTGCATTGCTATCATCTATCGTAAGCTTTGCATCTTCTACAGCCATTTTCGCTGCAGCAACTGCATACTGTGTGAATGGATCCATTTTACGTACATCTTTTTTATCCATATATTCCGTAGGCTCAAAGTCCTTTACTTCTGCGGCAACCTTAGCAGGATAATGGTCTTTATTAACCTTCGTTACAAAATCAATCCCTGATTTACCCGCTAAGATGTTTTCCCACATCGTTTCCACATTATTACCTAGAGGTGTTACTGCCCCTAATCCAGTAACTACTACTCTGTTTTCTTTCATTATCTTTTCCACCTTTCACTAAATTAACGGCTTATTTGCCCCAACGCATTGCAACCGCGCCCCAAGTTAGCCCGCCACCAAAGCCAACTAATACAATTAAATCATTATCTTTTATTTTACCTTCTTTTACTGATTCCGATAAAGCCATAGGTATCGATGCTGCGGAATTATTTCCGTACTTTCTAATTGTCGCTGCCATTTTATCAGATGAAATTCCTAAACGTTCACGAGCAGCATCCATAATTCGAATATTCGCCTGATGCGGCACCAAATAATCAACATCCTCTTTACTATAACCCAATTGTTTAATTACGTTAACTGTAGACTCTGGCATTTGTCTTACTGCAAATTTAAATACTTCACGACCGTTCATAACGAGTTGATCATTTTCGTTCTGATATAAATCTTTACCACCAGATCCATTAGCTCCTAATTCAAAAGATAGGATCCCTTTTCCTTCTGTTACTTCACCAACAACCGCTGCCCCAGCTCCATCTCCAAGCAATACACAGGTAGAGCGGTCTTCCCAATTGATGATTTTAGATAGCTTATCTGCACCAATGACAAGTACATTTTTATAAGCTTTTGTTTCGATAAATTGTTTAGCTGTAATTAATCCATACATAAAACCAGCACATGCAGCACCAATATCCATCGCAGCTGCATTCATCGCACCTAGACGTTCCTGCACCATACATGCCACAGATGGAAATGGCGTATCTGCAGTTACAGTTGCAACTAAAATTAAGTCAATATCAGCTGCATCGATTGCAGCTTCTTCAAGTGCACCAAGTGCTGCATGGTATGCCATATCCGATGTATCGATATCGTCCTCGGCTAACCTTCTTTCCTCAATCCCAGTTCGTGTTCGGATCCATTCATCATTTGTATCAACTATTTTTTCCAAATCTTTATTTGTAACTACTCTAGTTGGAAGATAATGACCTGTGCCCAATATACCTACGTTCATATTGACAGCTCCCTTATATATTCATGTTTAATTGGTTGTACTTTAATATCAATTATTATGACTTGGTACTAATTTTAATGTAAAATACACTATTTAGCAAGAAAAAATGGATATTTCGCCGTTTAATTAGTGTTCATTCGGAAGTAGTCCTGTCTCTTTATATTCTTTAATGAGGTCATGTAATTCTTCCTGAAAAGCTTCTGGAATTGCTTCATTGAATTCACCTAAAGTAATAAACTCGTCGTTAAAATCTAATGTAATCAACTCTCCTGCAAGCTTACCTTCATTAAATTGCTCGGCTGTTTTTTCATAGAGCTCGTCAACATGTTGGATTGTACTTGTTAGAACTGTGTTAGGAGCTATGGAAAGCTGGTCTGTAATATAACCAATCGCATAGTTTTGATCTTCAGCGGCTTTTCGGATAACCTCTTCACTATAAGAATCTCCAATCGGATACACAATATCCACACCATTTTGCTGCATTGTCTTATAAATGCCTGTAGCTATATCGGTATTCGTCCAGCTGTTTGTATAATTTACGCGGATATGAGCATCTGGATTTTGGTATTTTACCCCCTCATAGAACCCCTCTGCTTCTGATTGCCAAGAAAAAGCAGCAATGACACCTATTTCATTTGTAGTCGTCATCTCACCTGCTACCATTCCAGCAAAAAAACCCATCGCATGTGAATTAAAATTTAAGCTCGTAACATTTTCACTGCTCTCACCACCGTTAACGTATACAAAATGGACATCCGGATATAGCTCTGCGATATCTATAAAATAGTCACCATACATGTTACTGTGACCAAAAATCAGGTTCACTCCATCTTGTACAAATTCATCAATGGCTTCGTTAATTTCCTCTTCGGTCGTTATATTTTCTTTATAATACACTTGGACATCGAAGCGCTCTTCGATTAGCGAAAGTCCTTTATAGCCCTTCTCACTCCATGCATTCTCATCGATGGCAGTATCAACCAGCAAACCAACATTTTGAATTTGACCTGTATTAAAGTATGAGCAGCCTGAAAGAATTGATGCACTTGCTACGAATAATAGAATGATTTTGATATTCCTCAAGGTCCGGCCTCCATTCTGCCACATTTTCAAAGCTTCTTCCATTGTACCTGCTACATTTTTTTCGGTAAATGAATCCAATGTTACATTTTGATATCAAATCTTGAAATTCCTTTTGGAACGATAATGCTCGATTACAGATTTCACCTTCTCTCGCTTAGGTATATTGTCACGGATGAAGACGTTTTTTTCAAGTTTCGAGTCTCCCTTTTTTCCATCATTTTTATTATTCACATATAGGATCGGTGGTAAATCGGAAACTTGTAGCCACTGAAGGAGCGCCTTGGTAAAATCGCCTATATAAAGTGCACTTTTCTCAAATGTTTCGGATTCAAAAGGTATGAATGTGTCTTCATTATATATCCCTTCTTCCTTCATTGGCATCCACTCTCCAAAAAGAATCGGAGTGTGAATGACAGTACATTTTGTATGTGTGTCGGGTTGAAATGAGTTCTTAGCTGGATTAATTACAATTAATTGATCGAATTCATGACGCATATCACTTTCTATATCTCCTAAAAAGATGCCAACAGCATACTTTTTTTGAACGTCTTCTGTAACGATAGAAAACGAACTATTTCGTACAAAAAACATACTTAAATCTTCTTCGGTACTTGTAGTTAAAAAAGCATCCACTTTGTAATCATTTTCTAAGAGCATTTCAACAATATGATAGGTTCTCCAATCATTGCAATCCATTACCAAGATAGACATTCGTAAACACTTCCCTTATCAAGGATATTTTGCGTTACATTTAAGAGGATGTTCAAAAAGTCCGGTGAAAATGACACATCGAGAACAAAGACCTTCGACTAAAAACCGACACGTCCTATGTCGAACGTCAAAGTCACCACATCCTGTGGTAGCTCGTTGGCTTGCTTTTCATCCTCCTATTTGAAGAGGCACTTTAAATATTTTATTTTCATGACAAGCCTTTTCATTTTTGTTTGTATTTGATAAACTATATGAGGATATAAAGATGAATATCGTTCGAATAATAAATTGATCTAAACTTTTTTACAATAGGTTGTTTCAAGTGCTTCTTTTTGTTATAACCTTTTATAGAATAAGAAGTGGGGTGGGAGTTATGCGTTACATAATGACGATTGTTTGGGCTGTTTTGATCAGTGCTGCTGTATCCTATGTGTTAACTAGTATGGGTGGAGAACCTTTCGTCCTATCAGAAGCATTAATTCTTTCAGCTGTTTTTGTAGTAGCTGCTTTCATTTTAGGTGATGGCGTACTAAAAGAGAAAAGTAATTAAATGCGGAAATAACCCTTGCCTTTAGCAATGACGGCAAGGGTTTTCATTTTTAATACCAAGGTAGGATACTTATGGCTGCGAGTGCTGCCAGTGGCAAAATTAACCGTTGAAATCTACGCGGTGGTCGCCCAAATCCATAACCAAACCCTGGATACCCGTATCCAGGAAAACCAAAGCCAAATCCTCTACTATCTTCATGTTCTTGGTAGCCTTGTTGATTTGGGTCTACTGGCATAGCAAAATATACGTATTCATCATCCAAACCAGTTATAATTGCATCAAAACTTGAGCCATCCGTTGTTTGTGCAAGCACATACGAATGCATATGGCTTTTACATAAATCATACATATGTTTAGTATCACTTTTCATTTTCGTAACCTCCTTCTCACCATCAGCCTATTCATAGGCGCAGTATCTGGTGACTTGTTTGCAGGTGAAAATGAATGGCTATAATAAGGAGAGAAAACAATGGAATTTGTATCAGAATTATGGACAATCATCCAGTATTTTATTTTAGGACTCGTACAAGGTGTTACAGAACCAATCCCAATTTCATCGAGTGGACATCTTATTATTTTCCGAGAACTATTTGGTATCGAAGCGAGTGGGTTATCCTTCGAGATATTTGTGAACTTCGCTTCACTTTTAGCGGTTTTCATCATTTATTGGAACGATATTATTCGTTTAATTAAAAACGGCATTATTTACTTAATAAAGCAGGATCCAGAGGCAAAAAGCGACTTTCAATTTATCATTTATCTTATTGTCGCAACAATCCCAGTTGGTATTATTGGCTTGTTGTTTGGCGATGCAATTGGGGAAGCATTAAGCGGAACAAATGTAGTTGGGGTTACACTCTTAATTACAGCAGCTGCTGTATGGATGATTCGTAATCTAAGGGGAAGAAAAAACGACCGCGACCTAACATTGAAGGATGCATTAATTGTCGGACTTACGCAAGCAGTTGCAGTGACACCAGGGATTAGTCGTTCGGGATCAACGATTGTTGCATCGATGCTCGTTGGAATGAGACAAGAAACCGCACTTCGCTTTTCATTCCTGCTGTATATCCCGGTCAGCTTAGGAACAACCATAATTGAAGTTCCTAAATTAGTGAGCAGTCCGGAATTTCAATCCATGCTCATTCCAAATATTATTGCCTTTATCACGGCATTTATTGCAACCTACTTTGCATTAAAATGGTTTATGAACATCATGGCTAAAGGAAATTTAAAATATTTCTCTTATTACTGTGTTGTCGTAGGGTTATTGGTTATATTTTTCTTATAGAAAAGCCCTGGTTTAGTAATGCGAGGAGACTCGCTTCGTAAATAAGGCTCAACGTAATCCACACAACTTTCAATTAGTATAGTTTCACGAAGCAATTAAAAAAGCAGCTCCATTACATTTCGGGCTGCTTTTTCTTATTATTTAAGATCAATCCGGAATTCCCAGGGCAATTTTAGCATAACGTGACATTTTATCTTTACCCCATGGTGGATCCCATACAACATTTACTTTTATTTCTTTCGCTTCTGGAATATCTGCAAGTGCATGCTTAATATCTGTTTCAATATGCGCAGCCAGTGGACATCCCATTGACGTTAAGGTCATTGTAACGTTACAAACCCCATCTTCATCTAAATCAACATCATATATTAATCCTAAATTAACAATGTCAATGCCTAACTCAGGGTCGATTACATTTTCTAATGCGCCAAGTAAATTCTCTTTTAACGCTTCATCCATCTCTTCTACCTCCCATCCTTCATCTATTTCTATTTAAACATAAATTCAGGTTTTATTAAATGATTTTAACCTATTCCTCCTGCCACTATCATCATTATAAATGTTTATCAAACCATTTTACTGTTTCCAATATAGCTGACCGACTTACTTTATGATTTTGGTTTGGTTCTTTAATGAATTTAATGTTCTCTTTATTTCGATAGACCGTTTGAACTTCATCATAAAATGTATAGGAATGATCAAACGGAACAACTGAATCACTTTCTCCATGCCAAAATAATAACGGCCGGTCATTTAATTTCTCTGGTTGCTTTGATAAATCATAATTCTCTAATTGCTCATAGAGACTCTCAATCATTTCCTCTGTTACCGGCAGGTCCCCTACTTTTTTAAAGCTCTCAACCAATGTCTTTGCATAAGTCGTAATTTTCGGAGAGCCCATTAAAATTGCTGCCACTTTAATCCATGAATACTGTGACAATGCGGCAGATGTCGTAATTCCTCCCATACTTGTTCCGGCCACTCCAAAACGGTCTTCCAAAATCAACCCTTTAGATTCGAAAAATGATTTAATAGTGGCTAATTCTTTTACATTTTGCATAACGATGTTCCAAAAAGAAACCTGTTTTTTTAATTTTGGTATATCTGGCTCTCTTTCACCATGATACATGCTGTCAGGTAAAACTACTCTAAAGCCCTTTTCAGCTAACAAATATGCTAACGGTAGATTATGTTCTTTTGCACTTGTAAATCCGTGAAAGTAGGTAATAACTGGTAATGCTTCGTTTTTCTTTTCTGCGTCTACTACGACTAAGCATGGTATCGTTTGGATAGTTTCTGTATAGATTCCGATCATGTATGTTATTCCGCTCCTTCTCTTTATACTACGTTCTATTTTAAGGGTAAACTTGAGCTTGTTGCAAATAATGTAAAGGAAAAATTACTTTACATATTTCGCTTTCCTCTATACACTATCACATACGAGGTGAATTTTATGGAAAATAAAAAACATTTAATTGCGTTGGATCTTGATGGTACACTTCTAACGAATAAACAAGAGATTAGTGCTCGAACGAAGCAAACGATTCAAACTGCCATGGAGGAAGGGCATCTCGTTGTGATTTCTACTGGTAGACCACACCGTGCAAGCATTCATTATTATAATGAACTTGGCTTAAACTCTCCCATGGTTAATTTTAATGGTGCATTAATCCACCACCCACAAGATCGCACATGGGATTTCGCTATGCATACTCCAATGCCACTCAAAACTGCTCATACCATAATTGATGCCTGCTATGATTTAGAGGTTCATAACATATTGGCTGAAGTGATGGATGATGTTTATCTTGATAATTACAGCCAGGAGATCATTGACATTTTCCACCAAACTCAAAAAGATCGACCTTATATTATTGGAAACATCAAAGATAAATTAGAAGAGGATCCAACTTCTGTTCTAATTTACCCGAAAAAAGATCATATTGAGTCATTGCGTAACCATCTGGATGATTATCATGCCGAGATTATTGAGCACCGTAGATGGGGTGCACCTTGGAATATCATTGAAATCATTAAAAAAGGGATAAACAAAGCCGTTGGGTTACAAAAAATTGCTGATTATTACGGTATTCCAAAAGAACGTATCATTGCCTTTGGTGATGAGGATAATGATCTAGAGATGATTGATTACGCAGGTGTCGGCGTTGCAATGGGCAATGCAATTGATGAATTGAAGTCCGTTTCAAAATATCAGACCTTAACAAATGAACAAGATGGAATTGGTGTTTTTCTAGAAGAGTATTTAAAGATTAAAGTTAAAACAGTTTAATTGAACTTTTTGAACACTACTTCATACGCCAGTACTTACCAGCTATATAAAATGGACGATCGTCCATACTACTTAGTGAACGTATGATGCGTTCACTTTTGATTTGCTTTACTTTTAGCATCTGTTCCGAGTAATTCGTTATTATCCAAGGAGGTTTTCGTCTTGGGCAAACGAAGTAAATCGAAGCGTTTCATTCATCAGGGTGCCGCTTCTGTCAAAAAACATGCAGAGGTTTTCACCTATCGTTCCACTTTATCGGACGAAGAACGAAAGCATGAAGAAGTAGACAACCACAATCTAGGAGGGTTTTAGGTGCAAAACAACCTATTCCAGCAAGCTAAAGACGCAGTTTCAAACATGATGATGCAAGGCAATGCTAACTCCCAAGATAAGCAAGCTGCGCAAAACGCAGTGCAAGCAGCCTACACCGAGGCTACACCTGAGGAACGCAATCAATTACAACAACTTGAACAGCAGTTGAAACAGCACAATCAATTACAGTAATGAATTCTTAAGCAATCTCTAATTCATTAAGCAAAATAATGAAGCTGGTTTGCTAAATGAAAAATCTCCCTGGCGTTCAGGGAGATTTTTTATTTAAGCGCTCTATTCTGCACTATTCATTTAAACTGTTTGAATTCGACCATCACACATGGGTCTTTCTTTTTTTTTATACACATTTCTGCTACTATAGAAGTAAGTATGTTTAGGAGGGATTTTGTTATGGGAGTTCGCATAGAAGCTACACCTAACCCTAATGCGATGAAATTTACTACGGACAAGTTAATTTTTGAAGGCACAAATAGCGTTTCCGTTATGCCAGGCAATACAAGCGAATACGATATTTTAAATGATTTGATGGAACTTGAAGAAGTAGATAATGTATTTGGCTACCAAAACTTCATCACTGTTAATAAACAGTTTGATGTGGAGTGGGATACTTTAAATCCAAAAGTACTAGAGATTTTTGAAAAACACGGATATTAAGTACATAAAGCAAGAGGTTAACCATTTCTTCTGGTTAACCTCTTGCTTTAATAGTACACATTTCACGATACCGATTTTATTCCTTTTTTATATCAACTGGAATATAGTTCGGGTTTACAATTTCATCGTCCATATTTTTTCCATATAACATCATAATTGGTGGATTGTTACTTTCAATCACAGCCTCAGATAGCTTTTCTTTAATTTCAAATTCCACCCAATCACATGATTTCTGTGCGATAGAAATTCGTTTTTCTTCAGAAATTTGCTCGTCCCCTTGTTCGATAACATAGAAAAATTCCCCTTCTGTCGCAGCAACTTCACCGGTTAACACAAATTCATTTGCATCTGATACAACATCAATATTTTGAAATACGATTGAATTATTATTTTCTGCTGCTTGATTTTCATTTCCACATGCCGCCAGCAAAAAAACTATAATTATAAGCATGAAATATCTCATTTGTCATTCTCCTATCAATCACGTCTGAAAGAACCAAACACACCTGCAGTTTCCACAACATTTGTAAACGCAGTTGGATCTACCTCATTAATTATTTTTTCTAAGTCATATAACTCATAACGTGTAATTACAAGATACATTACACTTTTGTCTGCTTTCGTGTAAGCTCCCTTTGCAGGCAAAATTGTTATACCCCGAATCATTTTTCGATGAATTGCTTCCTGTAATTCATCTGCTTTAAGTGTAACAATCCATGCTGTAACTTTCTCATGTCGTGTATGAATCGCATCAATTACCCGTGTCGATACATATAACGTAACCATTGTGTACAACGCATTCTCAGGTTCGTATAAAATTCCAGCAAACAAAATAATGACGGCATTCATCACTAAAAAGTAATTACCAATCGGCTTATCCTTCAAGCGCGATAAAATCATCGCTACAATATCCATCCCTCCAGTAGAAGCACCGATTTTTAGTGTGATACCTACTCCAACGCCACCAATAACCCCACCAAATGCTGCGTTCAATATAATATCACCAGAAAGCTCGATTACAGGAATAACCTCTAAGAAAAGCGTGGAGAAGAATACAGAGATAATGCTGTAAATCGTAAAACCTTTACCAACTTTATACCAGCCTAAAAGTAAAACCGGAATATTTAGTACAAAAAGCAAGATCCCTGTACTGATACCAATTCCGATAAAATCATTAAACACACTTGATAGCAGCTGGGCTGCCCCGGTAAACCCACTTGCATATACATTTGCTCCAATTAAGAAAAAGTTTAACGAAATTGCATTTAATAACGCACCGAATATCACAACAATTATGCGTTTTGCTTCCATCATAAACATAGTAGCACTTCAACCTCCTCTTTAATATACTTCATACACCTTTAGTAGTAATTTCAACCATCTTCAATATTGTAGATAATTCTAACTATTACTGGATTATACTTTGACTAAAGCACTAGATAGCTATAAACTAGACATAGAAAGAATTTAGAATGTAGGTGAAAAAATGACGATACAAATTCTCGCTGACTCAGCAAGTGATTTATCATTGAAACATTATAACGAATTTAACATCGAAATGGTATCATTAACCGTTCATTTAGAAGAAAAAGAATACGAAGACGGAAAAACTATTGAACCTAAAAGTGTCTATAACGCAATGAGAGATGGGAAATCTCCGAAAACTTCTCAGGTCTCACCACAAACATTTAAATCTGTTTTCACGACTTATGCCAAAGCAAATAAGCCTCTGGTTTACATTGCTTTCTCTTCTGCTCTATCAGGTACTTATCAAACTGCTAAAATGATGGAACAGGAAGTAAAGGAAGAATACCCGGATGCGCCCATTCACATTATCGATACTAAATGCGCCTCAATTGGATATGGGCTCGTTGTCCTGCACGCTGCAAAACTTGCACAAAATGGTGCCAGCTTAGAAGAAATCATGGAAGCCGCTACCTATCAAGCTGAACATATGGAGCATATTTTTACGGTAGATGATTTAGAATACCTATATCGCGGTGGGCGTGTCAGTAAAACTGCAGCATTTGTCGGTACATTACTTAAAATCAAACCTTTACTCCATGTTGAAGACGGGAAATTAATCCCGCTTGAAAAAATTAGAGGCTCAAAAAAAGTACTTGGCAGAATGCTTGAACTCATGGAAAAACGTGGAACTGATTTTCAAAATCAAACGATCGGTATTAGTCATGGTGATGCCCTTGAAACTGCTGAAAAGCTAGCTTCCATGATCAGTGAAAAATTTGGTGTAGAAAAAGATAACATTCTGATTGAGATGGTCGGTTCTGCAATCGGTTCGCATTCAGGACCCGGAACTATCGCGTTATTCTTCTCAAACAAACCAACCAAATGATAATCTTAAAGTCTGTTCCAGTAAAATGGGAAAGGCTTTTTTTATTACCTTAAATTGATACGTTTAAAATATAGAATGGGAACTAACTCCCAAACACATCAACTTAAAGAACAACAAGATTACCCTGAATAGGTCTAAATAAGGCGGATTATTACCATTGGTAATACAATCTATACTTTTTCCTGCGATCAATATAGTGTTTACAGTGTAGAGAATAACCGTGTAATGGAAGCTTTCCCATGCGACATCAAACAGCAGTAACTTGAAAAAGTAGTATGAATGAGCCTCCTTCAACATATGAATGTATAAATAACTTATGATGGAGGTTTTCCATGCTGAACGAATTATTGGACGCCTTTGAGATGGAACACAAATTTGCCCCGCAAACGATTGATAATTTATTAGACTATTGCCAGAAAAAATATATCCATGGCGAAATTGACCTTAAAACATATCGTGCGTTTTATAATTGTTTGCATGAAAAGGGTGCTGTTTCTGCACATGAAATATCAATTGAGAAAAAAGTTTAACCGTATCCATTGTTTGTAATTCCCAATCTCAAGTTTTCCTAATCTATTTTCCATGATTGAAATTCCACGATCCGGGTACATTGTTAATAAGCAATTTTCAAGGAGGAACTTTTATCATGGAAATGGAACAAAAAAACGGAACACAAACCCCTCCGGCTCAAATACAACACAAACAGCCCGGAATTGAAGCAAAAATGAATCCAGAACCAGCATATATTCGAAACGAATACAAAGGCAGTGATAAATTAAAGGATAAGGTTGCCATTATTACTGGCGGTGACAGTGGAATCGGTAGATCCGTAAGTGTACACTTTGCAAGAGAAGGTGCATCCGTCGCAATTATTTACTTGGATGAACATGAAGATGCGAATGATACAAAAAGACTGATTGAAAATGAAGGTCAGAAATGTATTTTAATTAACGGCGATATTGGGAATCAATCATTTTGTGAGGCTGCTGTTACCGAGGTATTAGACACATTCGGTAAAATTGATATACTCGTTAATAACGCTGCTGAACAGCACATACAGAATAGTATTATGGACATTACAAGTGAACAACTGGAAAAAACGTTCCGAACCAATATTTTCAGTATGTTTTATCTGACAAAAGCTGTATTACCGAACCTAAAATCAGGTAGCAGCATAATTAATACGTCCTCGATTACCGCTTATAAAGGAAATGTAGATTTAATTGATTATTCTGCTACAAAAGGAGCGATTACTTCCTTTACAAGATCGCTTTCCGGCTCCCTCGTTGATAAAGGCATTCGAGTAAACGGGGTTGCACCAGGGCCCATTTGGACACCTTTAATCCCAGCATCCTTTACGGAGGATAAAGTAAGTAATTTTGGTGCAAATGCACCAATGAAGCGACCTGGTCAGCCACAAGAATTAGGACCAGCGTATGTCTATTTAGCAAGTGAAGATGCAAGCTATATTACTGGCCAAATGATTCACATTAATGGCGGTACAATTGTAAACGGCTAACTAAACTCGACAAAGCTCTCCAGGAACGTTCCTTTTGGAGAGCCTTGTCCATATGTCAATTACATGTTCGACTTCTTTTGTTTAGCACTTAAGAATATAATTGCCCCAATAAACAAAACAAACACACCGACGACAAACCCGATAAATAACCAATTAAAGCCTGCGTCTGTTTGAACGGTATACACTTCAGCACTCTCCCGCGCTAAACCAATTCGGTAATCCCCATTTTCATTTTCTCTTACTAGATTATCACCGAGATATCCTCTTAACTCCATATTTGAAGGTATGTCTGAAACATCAACATATGCTGACTCACTACCATTGTTAATTGCGATATACATTGTTTCATCATTATAGGTTCGTTTAAAGACGCTTAGCGCACCAGAAGAATCAACGATTTCAAAATCACCATACCGCAGCACTGGAAACTCATTGCGTAATGCTGAGATTCGATTATGGAATTCCTTTAAATCTGGTTCTCCACTATTAAATGGTACTAAACGCTGGGATTCCTCTGCTTCTGTGCCATACATCGGAAGTTCACTTCCCTGAAGCAACATTGGCACTCCTGGTGTTGTATACATATAAGTTAATGCCAATGACCACGTTGTTAGCGTATTTCTTCCATTCTCAGAAAATTTCTGTGTAAAGCGTTCTGAATTAAAATCATCCATATACAATAAAGGCTGCTGATTTTTTGCTGTTTGCCATACTTCATAAATATTTTCCACCGCATTGTCTGGTTCAGCAAAAACCTCCACCATTGCATCATTTAAGCGCATATTGCCTACCGCATCCAATGCAGTGTCGTTTATTAATTCAGCATTATCCGCATCCGTAACGAGGATATCACCGAGCAGATAAAATTCAGGATTCAATTCTTTTATATACTGTGTAAAGCTCTCCAAAAATGTCAATGGTGCTTGATCAACTGCATGAAGCTTAAAGCCATCAATTGCTGTTTCCTCCATCCAATACGCAGCAACGTCTAGTAAATGAGCTTCCACCTCCGGATGCTCCAAATTTAAACGAACAGTGTTCTCCATCCAAGCTGGCTCTGTCAACTCATTGTCAATAAACCAATCTGCTTTTTCTGAATCATCGACGATTGGATGACTTGCAGCAACATAATTCGTAACAAATTCTATAACTACTTTCATATCACGATTATGTGCTTCTTCAATCAACGTATGTAAGTCTTCCATTGTTCCAATATGATCTTCCACCTGATAAAAATCTTCAATCCAATAGCCATGGAACCCATTGTCACTATTTTCCATCAAAGGGGATAAAGAGATTGTTGTAACCCCAATTTCCTGTAAGTCATCGAGCTTTGCAATTACTCCTTGAAGGTCCCCTCCGTGGTATGCTTGAGGATCATCAAGATTTACTTGAGTATCATTAGTCGGTGTGCCATTATTGTAACGATCAATCAAAATGTTATATATAATTTCATCCTCTAGTCCCCGTTCTCTTTCAGCTGCAACATTGGGAACAAATGTCATAAAAGCTATTAAACCTACTGCTAAAAACACCCCTGCTATTTTTTTCATAAATAATCCTCCATCGCTTTTCAAGCTGTAAACTATCTCTTTACTTAATTATTAAGGAAGGAGAAAAATAGTCAATCCCATTGCTTGGATTGTTGAAAAGCCTTCACATTATTGGGTTAAATACATTTAAAAAGACTGCCCAAAATGGACAGCCTTTTACCTTCGCTATTAAAAATAAAAGCCCATTGGCAAACGGAAAAAGCCAAGTACGAGTACAATGAGAAGTGCAATCCAAAATTGTATCCAAACACCTTTTGTTGGTTTTCCTTTGCCTAACTTTACAAGAATCATTTCCATTGCTGCAATAAGCCAGATTCCTGCAGCTCCCTTTGTAGCAGCTTCAGCCGGATAAGGCATTTGATAGCCGCCACTGAAATAATCCAACACGAGTACAATACCTGTATACAGAATAAACAGATAAACTAGACGTAAGATCATGTGAACGATTTTCGCTGGTTTTGCTTTTCCTTGTTTTTGCATTACGATTGCAACGATGAACAAAATTAATCCTAATACCCATCCTGTAATGTGCATATGTGTCATTAGTATGCTACCTCCTTATATCAGCATTTAAGGTTGTCCAAAAAGGTGTTAAAAATCTTCCTTTT
Source organism: Oceanobacillus sp. FSL W7-1304 (assembly GCF_037969805.1). NCBI lineage: Bacteria > Bacillati > Bacillota > Bacilli > Caryophanales > Bacillaceae > Oceanobacillus > Oceanobacillus sp. FSL W7-1304. Next base: position 1,303,015 of record NZ_CP150211.1, read on the forward strand.
GCACACATCGTTTAGAGCTGATATACCGATTTCTATTCGTATCATATCATGGAACTAAGAATAATTCATTTATTTGCTCTAAGGAGAAGTAATTCAATTCTAAAGCTGTTATACTAAACATGGTGTTTAAATTTTCCAATAATGGAGGGTCAAAATATGAGAAGTCAAGAGATTATCGACCAGACACAACAATTCGGTGCGAAGAACTATCATCCCCTTCCAGTAGTCATTTCAAAAGCAGAGAATGTTTGGCTCGAGGATCCAGAAAGAAATCGTTATTTGGATATGCTGAGCGCTTATTCAGCCGTTAATCAGGGGCACAGGCATCCTAAAATTATTGCAGCATTAAAAAAGCAGGCAGACAATGTCACTCTAACATCTAGGGCGTTTCATAATGATCAATTAGGACCGTGGTATGAAAAAATTTGCAAGCTGACAAATAAAGATATGGCACTTCCAATGAATACTGGAGCCGAAGCAGTGGAAACAGCAATTAAAGCTGCAAGGCGCTGGGCGTATGATGTCAAAAGAGTAGAAAATAACAAAGCTGAAATCATCGCTTGCGAAGGCAACTTTCATGGTCGAACAATGACAGCGGTTTCTTTATCCTCTGAACTTGAATACCAACGCGGCTTCGGGCCAATGCTCCCAGGGATTAAACTAATCCCGTACGGAGATATTGATGCTCTAAAGAATGCTATCAATGAGAATACGGCTGGTTTTCTTTTCGAACCAATTCAAGGAGAAGCCGGGATTATTATTCCACCTGATGGATTTCTAAAAGAAGCTTATAACGTGTGCAAGGAAAATAATGTCCTATATATTGCAGATGAAATTCAATCGGGACTTGGTCGAAGCGGAAAGCTATTTGCTTGCGACTGGGAGCATGTTTCTCCAGATATTTTAATTCTCGGAAAAGCCTTAGGTGGCGGCGTTTTCCCAATTTCCTGTATCGTTGCCAATAATGACATTCTTAGCGTGTTTAATCCTGGTTCACACGGTTCTACTTTTGGCGGGAACCCACTTGCTTGCGCTGTTTCCATTGCATCATTAGAGGTTCTGGAAGAAGAAAAGCTCGCTGATTGGTCCCTTGAGATGGGTAATCATATGCTCAATGAGCTTAGAAAAATTAATAACCCAATCATAAAGGAAGTACGTGGTAAAGGGTTATTTGTTGGTGTCGAGCTTACTGAAAGCGCTCGCCCATATTGCGAGGCATTAAAAGAGAAAGGTCTATTATGTAAAGAAACACATGAAAATGTCATCCGCTTTGCCCCTCCGCTTGTCATTTCTAAAAAAGACTTAGAGTGGGCTATAGTTCGAATCAAGGATGTACTGCAGCCTTAAAAAATAACATTAAAAATCACAGAAATGTCGATACATCAACGTTTCTGTGATTTTATTTTCAAGCTATTTCAGTTTTCTATATCGGTCACCTTTTTTTGCCCCCATGGCGCAAGCTGTATGGTGATTATTGATCGGTCCCTGACTGAACGATTAAAGTCAAAATCAGGATGAAACGATTCAATTCCATAGGTGACATGATATTCTTTCTGCATATCATTGTAATACTGATATCTCCCTTGGAGAACGATCTGGTCCTGTTCAGCATCTATTTTCTGATCGTTTGCTTTCACAATATGAAAGACACCATCCGAATCAGATTCGAGCAAGACATATATCTTCGTATTATAATCTACTTCTTCTGCAATTTCCCAAGCATCCTCTGCTATAAAATTAATCTCATAATCAATATATGTCATATGCTGATTATAGCTTCCATACGTATCCGTCATTTCCTCATGCTTACTAAGCAATTGTACCGTACGTCCATAATCATCGATAAAATAATATTGTACGCCTAAGAGAAAAAGTATCGCAATTTGCAGCAAAAGCAGGAGATAGAATAAGAAACGTTTCATGCTTACTCGCCCCCCTTTTGCTTATCAACAATTGTACGACGCTGTTTCTCGATTAAAAAACTAATTAAAAATAATAGAATTCCTCCAATTAAAAAGAAAAGTGACTTATTCATCGCATCCCATGCAAATTGAATATACACCGTGAAAACACTGACTAAAAACGAGATCGTTCCAATTAAAATATACTCACTATTGTCCTGCTTATAGCCAATAAAGAGCCAGACAAGCGAAAATATAAATAGAACAATCAAACTCATACCATATGAAAATGGTATAAACGCGATTGGTAAGAATAAAACGAAGTCAATCAGCTGATAGCTTCGATTATCTATTATTTTTATAGCTATTGCTGCACCAAACAACACGAACCAAACTATTATAAAGCTCCATTGAAGGGTTAGATTATCCATGTAAAATTCGTCTTGGAGAATAAAAGTTTGGTACATCCCGAATATAAAAATGGCAAGTAAGCTGATTATTTTAAAGGGCTTCCGATAAACTTGTTCTCTAATCAAATCACCAGCAACATACAAAATTAAAAAGTACAAAATCAACCAATAATACTGCTGGGACGCTGCAAAAACAAGCGTTAATAATTGCACAACAAAGCTTATACTAAACAGGTAGCTGAATAAATAATTCCGATGGTGGTAGACAAAATGACCAAAACCGAGCAGTAATAGAAACAGCAGAACCCAGCTAAAAGCTGAATTAATACTCGCATTGTATAGTTGGCCTATCGTTGTTACTGCAATTGCAACTGAAAACAATAATTTATGCTCATATATAAAATAGACGCCAAGACCTACAACTGCCCATATGATAAAGGGCCAAGCAAATGTCACTTGAATGTTGTAAATATCAATAGCTAATAGCATTCCCGCCCCGAAAGCAATATAGCCAAGCACAATAAAGCTGATTGCTATTAAATCTGCACTTTTTCGGTAACGTATATCTCCTAATACATAGAGCACAGTTGTTACGCTTGCAAGGATAACAATCCTTGATAAATGCGGTTCCCGCGCCCAGTCAGACATAATAAATGTCAAAAATCCGAGTGCCATTAGTAAAATAGCAAATAGAAGGATAATTGAATTTGGTCCACTTTTAGAATAGCGTTCTATAATCTTATCGTATTGCTCGTCAGAAATAATACCTTCTTCCACCCATGCTTTCGCTTCTCGTTTTAGCTTTTGCCTATTCATCTGTCAACCCTCCAGCTTTCGTAATGGCTGTCGCTTTCCATAGGTTAAACTACGCCATAGCCACTCAAATGGTCCAAACCGAAATCGCCTTAACCACCAGTTGCTAAGAAAGATTTGACCAATAAAAACAACAAGCACCATTCCTACTCCAGCTAGCGGACGAATCGAACCATATAAACCAAAACCAATACCATAAAAAAGAATAAAGCAAATTATTGACTGCATGAGGTAGTTGGTTAATGCCATTCTTCCAACTGCCGCAAAGGGCTGGATGATTTTCTGTCCAATTTTTCGCTGCGCTATAAACGTTATTGATATAATATAAAATATGGCCGAAAATGTCCCGCCAACATTATCCTGAAGGTAGGATATCCAAAGTGGATTCCCAACGAGATACGGCCCAATTTTTAACCCTATAAAACCAATGAGTGACACCAGCCAAAGCTTTCTCAAAATGGTTTTATGCTTCTCTGGCTCATGCAGCCAGCGCTTTCTTGCGATATACATGCCGAATAAAAATAATGGGAGTAATACCATAATAAGAAAGAAGAACCCTATTCCGCCATTGGAGTTCATCCAATCATTGTAATTTTGCTCCCAAATCGTAATAAGGCTCTCGCTTTGATAACTTGTAATAGCTTGCGTAATAGCGAGTTGGTTTGACCCTCCTAAAGCACTTCGCGTTCCATATAAAGCTAATGATAATAAACCAACACTTCCACCTAAAAGAGCTGCTCCCCATGCAAGCAAGGATGTATTGCTAGCTTTTAGAAACAATAGTAATAGCAGACCAATAAGACCATAGGATAGTAAAATATCTCCGTGCCAAATAGCAAATGCATGGATTACTCCGAACCCTACTAATATCGTTAACCGTTTCGCCAAAAAGCGGCTTACACGAATATTTCGTTCAACTAGCCTATCCTTCAGCAATTGGATTCCAAAACCAAATAAAAGTGAAAACAGCGTATAAAAGCTTGCTTGAAAAAACATATCAATCAATGCTTGTGTATAGCGGTCAGCGGTAGAATTCCACACCGCAGTTGCACCACCATAGATAAAGTAAGGAGCTGAGAAAGCTCCAATATTTACAATGAATATACCGAAAATAGCAAAGCCTCGTGCAGCATCGATTGCTGCAAGCCGATTCTTCTCTTTAGTTGGTGCTGCATTTATATCCATCATCGATATCCTTTCAATTCCGGTTTCTATCTAAAAAAACTAGCATGTAGTGAGAATTATCCCCCACTACATGCAATTTCAAACCAATTGTGATTACACTTCGAGCAATAGATCCTTAGCAAAGAAATACAAATACGTTTCCTTCACTGGTTCTTTCCAGATCGTTTCTAATGCTGTTCGGTAAAGCTTCATTTGTGTTTCATATCGACTTACTAATTGTACCTTTACCTCTTCTGTAACATCTGCTGTAATCGCATCTGTTTTATAATCTAAAATAATCCAGCCATCATCACTTTGAATTACGCAATCAATCACACCCTGAATCAATACTTGCTCATCTGTCTCACTTTCCCAATTTGCATAAACCTTGCTTGCAGGCAACGTTAAACTAAACGGAATTTCACGAATGACCTGTGGACTTTCCATTATCCGTTCGGCAATTTCAGAATGGAAAAACTGCTCAATGGCTTCACTGTCAATAACAGAAGCTTCTACACGCGTCAATATTTCTTTATCAGCCAACATTTCCACTGTTTCCTCGATTTCCTTTTTCTTCAGTAGTTTACGTATTGGCAAATGCTGCATGACCGTATGCAAGGCTGTCCCTTTTTCTGCAGCTGTTACCTGTCTTTCCTGCTGCATGAAATTTGGACGCTTAATAATTGGCGCTCGGAAGGCTTGTACAAAGCGATCATCACTATATTCGTCCTTCATTTCCTGCTGACGCTTCAATTCTGTAACAGACTGCTTTGCACGTGACCTTGCCGCTTCGCTAAATGGATAGTGATAAGATAAACGTTCATCAACAAATTTTTCTAATGTTTTATCCCCGATGTGTACAGGCTGCCATTCGTTAATCTTCTCTTTTAAATTCAAATCTGTTTCGACTGTTCTTTCTTCCAAATTTGTCAATTCACTAGCATGGATAATCGAAATATCCCACTTTGATGGATCTGCTTTGATTTCATCTAATACACCATTGCCGATTCCCTCTTCACGAAGCACCTCTGATTCTTGGTGACGGATGAGAGCTGGTCCAACCCAGTCCAAGTATGTTTTCGATTCCGCTCGGAAGTATGCTGGCAGTACCCAGTCTGGATGATTTTGTATTTTTTGCCATTTTTGCAGCTTTTTCTCAACAGATGCTACATTCCCAACCATTACTAATTTCTCCTTTGCTCTTGTCAAAGCTACGTAAAGCACTCGCATTTCCTCTGCAAGCAGCTCCCTTCGCATTTCCTCCTTAAAAGCATGATAAAATAGTGTCGGATAGGTGATGCGCTTGATTGGATCAATATACTTACTCGCTAACCCTAAATCTTTATGCAGTAAGTATTTTTGCATTAAATCCCGCTGATTAAACAGCTTGTCCATTGCACCAACAATAACAACCGGAAATTCCAGCCCTTTACTCTTATGAATCGTCATGATACGCACAACATCTTCTTGTTCACTAAGCGCCCGAGCTGACCCTAAATCATCGCCACGCTCTTCCATTCTTTCAATAAATCGGAGAAAACGGAATAGTCCTCGGAAGGAAGTTGTTTCATAGCCTCTTGCCCGATCATAAAGTGCCCTTAGATTCGCCTGACGCTGTCTTCCGCCTGGCATCCCACCAACAAAGTCATAGTAGCCTGTTTCCCGATAAATATCCCAAATCAACTCTGATAATGCACCTTGTCTGGACGCTAAGCGAAATTGTTCAAGCTGTTCTAAGAACCGATTTAATTTCGTGGCCGTTTCATTTGTTTGCTGTTTTGAATAGGTAAGGACAGCTTCGTAAAAAGAATCCTGTTTTGCCGCTAGACGTATTGCAGCAAGCTCATCCTCATTTAAACCAACTATCGGTGATTTTAAAACTGAAGCGAGTGGAATATCCTGCCTTGGATTATCAATCGCCTTCAACAGACTAAGCATTACCTTTACTTCAATCGCTTCAAAATAACCTGTTGAAAGCTCTGCATAGACTGGAATTCCTTGCTTTTTCAGCTCATCTACAATTGTTGGTGCCCATGTCATCGAGCGCATTAAAATCACGATGTCGCGGTATTGCAGATCTCGTTGTGATTGGGTCGCTTTATCAACAACCTGCATTGGCTTAGTGCCTTCTTTTGTACCAATCCAAGTTTTAATTTTTTCTGCATACGATCTTGCCTCTAACTGCGCCTTTTCTAAATCCTGAAAATCTTCTTCTTCATCTGATACCTCGGCATGCTCTTCCCCTGTTTCCCGATCAATTAACAGCAGCTCGGGAAAAGGTTTATCAAACGGCATATCCTCATACATTTTATTTCCATAGATCAGCTCAGCATCCTGATCATAATCAATCTCACCAAGCTCTTCATTTAAAATTTGTCTAAATATATAGTTCGCACCAATTAAAACCTGTTCCCTGCTGCGGAAATTACTTGCCAAATCAATTCGTTTTGCTTGCTCTTCTTCTCGTGCAAATCGCTTATACTTTTCGATAAAAAGGGATGGTTCTGCATGGCGGAACCGATAAATACTTTGTTTCACATCCCCTACCATAAACATGTTTCCATCCTCTGAGCGATCGCTAATCAATGTCAAAATCGTTTCCTGAACAAGGTTTGTATCTTGATACTCATCAACTAGAACCTCGCTGAACTGCTTTTGAAACCCGATCGCTACGTTTGATGGAATGATGTTATCTGCTGTCGATGCCTCGCTGGCAAGCAGCTGCAAGCAATAATGCTCTAAATCCGAGAAGTCCACCAATGCTTTCTCACGCTTCAGTTCAGTAAATCGGTTTTTAAATTGTTTTACGAGCTCTGTCAACTGTTTAATTACTGGTGCAAGCTCACGCATATCCTCGATATGACTGGATAAATTCCGCCTGAACCATTCGCTGTTCATATCGTCCCAGCGTTTCTTGTAGCTTTTTCTTAGCTGTTTCACTTTTTCCTTCTTTTGCTCATTACAGTCAGCTTTTTTCCCCGAAAGCCTGCCGAAGGACTTCGATGACATGAACTGCTGCAATTCATCCCATGAATCAACCAAATTCATTGCTTCATGCAACAACGCAATTTCCGTATCAATCGTATCCGCATAATGGTATGGTCCATCATTTTCCCGGGTTATGCTTAAAGCAAGCTCCATTTCTTGACGGATTGCTTCAAACTGGTTGTTCACTTCCCGTTTTATTATCGTTAACCAAGCTAAATCCTCCTCTTTCCAATCCTCCGGAATATGATAGGATTCAGCTAACTTATCTAGCCATTTTTCTGGCCATGGATTCTGTGTTGCAAATGTGTATAAATCCAGGATTAAATTTTCCACTTCAAGGTCGCTTCGATCATTAGAAAAACGGTCGACAACCGCGAAAAACGCTTGTTGTTCCCCCGGTTCAGCCCCATACCATTCTTCAAATAAATCCTCCAAAACTTCCTGCTTGATAAGATCCCCTTCCATATCATCGGCAATTCGAAAAGATGGATCCATATCAATCAAATACGCATATTTTCGAACGACATCAAGGCAAAAGGAGTGCAAGGTGGAAATGGAAGCACGCTGCAATAAGGAAAGCTGTTTCTTTAAATGCATGGATGTCGGATTTTCTGCTAATGCTTTTTCAAGTGCAATTCCGACCCGATTACGCATCTCCTGTGCCGCAGCATTCGTAAATGTCACGACAAGCAAAGAGTCGATATCAACTGGATTGCTAGTAGATAACAGCTTTTTAATAATCCGTTCAACGAGTACGGCTGTTTTTCCAGAACCCGCTGCTGCGGCTACGAGAATATCGCTTCCGGCAGTATAAATCGCCTCTTCCTGTTCCTTTGTCCAATTAACCATATGTTTACTCCTCTCTTAGTTTTTTAGAAAACTTTGTATGCACCAAGCCTTTCGAAGAAATCTAAAGTTGCACTTATGCAAATTGGTAAGTATTATACTTACTTATTTGCCCAGAATATCCTGTTCTTTTATCTCTTTAAGCTTCCGGTAATTATTCTCTCGTAATTCTGGATCAAATTGACAAACCGAATGAAACGGACAAAATGTACATGCAATCTGCTCTTTATGCTGGTATGGATTTAAATCCACGCCACCAGATGTCATATCAAGCCCTGCGTTTCGCATTAATTGATGAATATGATGTTGTAAGCTGGAAAACGTTTCTTGATCCGCAATTTTGGAATAACCATAAAACCCGCCACTCTTTTTAATACCAGCAGGTACAATTTGACTGGATCCTGACTCCAGTGACTTGTCCATCATTTTGACAATCTCTTCATCAGATAAAAGCAAGCCTTGCATTTTATATTTTTTAAAGATTTCTTCACTAATTTGATCATCATTCATTTTTTGTTTACTTGAAATCATTGGATTATGGACATGGAAATAAAGAACACCTGCTGGGCTCGCTTTCGTGCCAAGCCACTGTTCCGAATGCGTTAAGACGACATCTAAATAAGCAAGCATCTGTAATGCAATACCATAATAAACCTCCATTAGATTTAAGCCTTTCGCACTTGATTTATAATCAATAATTCTCAAATATAGATTATCTTCATTCAAAGCCTTATCGACACGGTCAATTCTTCCGCGAAGCAAAAGCTCATATCCATTCGACAATTGCATTTTTAATGGTGGAAGCTTTTCCTTGTCACCAAAGCCAAGCTCTAATCCAACTGGCGAGAAATTACTCTGTCTTGCTTGTTCACTTAGAATATAGGTGGCTCTCGCGATAACCTCCTGCAGCTTTTGCTGAATATATTTATATCGATTCGAGCTGTGAAGAATTTGATGCTGTAAAATAGGAGCAAGATTAAATACAGCCTTTCCGGCATAGCCATCTGCATCCTTTTTCGTTAGCTGTGCAAAGTCTTTTCCTTCACCTTGAATCCAATCGGTAATGATTTTTAACGCTTCATGGAAAAGCTGACCAATATCTGGCGCATCTAATTTATACGTCCTTCGTTCATCTAGCTTCAAGCTATATTTCGCAAAATGCTGATACGAGCATCTGTAATATGTCTCCAGTCTGCTTACACTTGCCTTCACTTGTTTCGGATAAAGCTCTTCCACTGTATCCTTCGCTAGATTGCTAGGTTTATTTTCATAATATAAGCTTTGTAATATCTTATAGGTTGTACTATATTTTGGCTGGTGTTCCACATACCAGTTATACACTTCCCACCAGACAGGCTGTATTGGATAGCCTTTTTGGCTTCTTGCCAATTGTGCTGTCAATGCCGATCTTGTTTTTACTGGTGCCGTGATAAAGCGTTCTGCTTCTGCTAATTCATCCGGATCCTGCAGTAATAAATGATTACAGCAAGACGGGAATAAATCTTCAATACGCTTAATAAGCTGCGATGGCATTTTGGCCTTCCCTTCCTCATCACTCAATGGATAACTAATCATCAGCCTGTCTTGTGCAGCTGTAAACGCAATATACATATAAAACCAATCATCTAATAATTGACGCTTTCCGCTTTCCGCTAGCTTCATACCATTTTCTGCTAAAAGTGCTCTTTCTTCTTCATTAATCATGCTATCAGCTGGCGGCTTCAATGGCCAAATTCCATCGTTTACACCGAGAAGAAATGCACATTGCACCCCACTAAGCCGTGAACGATCAACTGTCCCGACAATAACATGATCCATGCTTGGAGGTACATGGGCAAATTTTAGCGTTTCAAATCCAGCATCAAGCGTTGCCCGGAAAGTTGCCAATTTCATCGGTTCATCTCCAGCCATTTCCACCATCTCATCAAATAACTGAATCACCGCTGCCCAGACCTGTTCCTGCTCTCTTCCTTTTTCGATTTTGCCATGCTCATCATAATAAGTTCGCATTTCTTCCAGGCGCTCCGGAACACCAAGCTTTTCTAGTAGCAAATAGGTTATTTCAGATAATTCTCTTACAGTAGCCGCTTTTCTTATCTGTTCATCAAATGGCTGTAATGCCTTTACAATTTGCGCTCGGTATGCATTAATCCTCTCCTGGGTTTGTTTTTCCATATCGGTTTGCACATTATTGTCAAAACCGCGGAACCTTTGAAACTTCCATTCCTCATCACTAAACCAACGTTCCCGTGAACGAATTCCATATTCTAATACGTAATTCTCTAACTCATCAATTGCATCATTTGTTAAAGGAAATTTTTGGTTTGATACTGGAATAAACCCTGTTTTTAACACACGGAAAACAGCATCATATCGCCAGTTTCCTTCGACGATATCAAGCATGGAACGAATAAATTCTATCAATGCATGGTTCAGCATCGTTCTTTTTTCATCGATAAATACCGGGATATCATGGTCATCGAAAATTGTTTGAATTAAATCGTGATAAACATCTGTTTGCCTAATAAAAATAGCAATATCTTGAAAGCGATACTTCTCCTCTCGAACAAGGCGCAATATTTCCTGTGCAACCCCTTCTACCTCCGCGCGCGGGTGTACCGCTTCAGCTATTTGAATTGGCACTTCACCATGGAATTCAGGTGACGGCCTGACATCAAAATTTTGTTCTAAATGTGCAAAATACGGTCTATCCTTGAATCTGCCATTAGCTGGATGCATAACGATTGTTTCATCAACCATCACGTAATTCTCATATGCGATTTGCTTTAGGATATGATACGTTTCCGATGTTTGATGAAACAGGTCAAGCTCAGAAATCGTATCATTCGGATTATCAACTGCAAGTGTAATCGTAACCGAGTGACATTGCTTCATTAGGGCTTCAACAACAACAAGCTCATTTGGCGTAAAGCTGTGAAATCCATCAATATAAATTTCTGCATCTTTTAAAATCGATGATTCACCTATTTTCTCGGCTAATAGCTGTAATTGATCTTCTCCGTCCATGTAATGATCCTTTAATGCCGCAATAAGTTTTTCATAAATATATACTAAATCATCAAGCTTATTCACCAAAGCTACTTCACCAGGTTCTTTATGTACAAACTGGTTCATATGCTCCATTTGCATGTGTAAAATCTCTGGTGTTACTTGGTATCTCTTAAATTCCGTTATCATTTGCTCCAATTGATTCAGGAAGCCTTGTTTTTCCATTGCTTTTTGAAAAACCTGCCATTCTCCCTGCTTCTCTTCAATTATTTTGCGAAGCATCATTTGCAGTCCAATTGAGCTTATAAATTGTCTTGTACCTCCCCCCGTCTCTTGCAATATCCGCCATGCAAGTCGGGAAAAGCTTACTACCTGTGCACGTATGCTTCCTTTTATATGTTCATCATTAAACAATGCAAATTCCTGCTGAAATGTCATTTGGTCTGGAACGACATAAAATATTGGAGAACCTTGAGGATTTGCTAACAGTTTCTCTTTGATTTCATCTAATGTTCTTCCGCTTTTCCCCGTACCAGATCTTCCCATGATAAATCGTAATCCCATTGGTGTTAGCCCTCCTTAAACTATAAAAGATTGTTGCTTTTTGACACAATAAATATAAAACTTCGAACTAACGTGTAATGTTTGTGCGTATACTCGCTCCGGAACGCTTTCCGCGGGTGACCCGAAGCGATCCCGGACGGCGATTATTGCACGTACTGGAAGAAAACAGCCGAGAAGTTAGTTCGCAGTTTCTTCCAACTACGAAGCTTATGAAGCAACAAATTTTACAAAAACAGTCAAATAATAAATAGAGCTCCTACCTATTTTACCAAAAGTAGAAGCTCCAATATAGCTATAACTATTTACCAAAACTAAGCTTTGTCTGGGAGAGTGGCCAGTATTTAATATCTACCTTACCAACAAGCTGATCCATTGATATAAATCCAAATGCTCGGCTGTCATAACTGTCACCACGATTGTCTCCCATAACAAATAACTGACCTTCGGGAACAACTTTTTCTCCTGTTAATTCAGTAAGTGTAAAATTCTTTGTATATGGATGATTGTCACTGGCCTGCACATAACCATCCACCTGCAAGAATTTCTCTGGAACGTATTCGCCATTAATGTACAGCTTATCGTTCGTATACTCAATCTCATCACCAGGCAAGCCAATGACCCGTTTTACATAATCATCTTCTTCATTCGCATGGAATACAATAACATCAAAGCGACCTACATCTCTTATATTATATACAACCTTATTCACAATTAATAAATTGCCATCGTACAGCGTTGGCTGCATTGATTCACCATCAACAACATAACTTGCAAAGATGCTTGATCTGAGAATTACCGCAAATAAAACTGCAAGTATGACCAAAGGAATGAGTCTGCGATAATTAATTTTTTTCATCTTCATCTTCCTCCAGGATATTATATTCTTATCATACCCTAGAGGACGCCCTTTTAATCTTTCTTCCTATCCGGATAAGCCTTTTCCACAGCTTTCTTTTGTAATTTTTGCTCTAGGTATTTTCCTAACATCCAAAAAAGGAAAATACCAATACCAACAACAATTGTTCGAACTGGATTTTTTGCGAATTCCATAATGCTGGAACCAACATAGGATATCGAGAAAATCATAACTGCTTTCCCTAGAAAAACAGCAAGAATAAATTGATGGGTACTAACTTTAGACAGCCCTGCGACAACATTAATAATAGCGGATGGCGAAAACGGAAAACAAAGCAGAAGAAACAGCGGGCCAAATCCATGTCTTTCCACCCATGCTGTAATCCTCTTTACTTGATTGTTTTTACGGATTTTTACAAACAGTTTTGTGTTTCCAAGCCTTCTGATAACAACAAATACAACGATTGCTCCACTACTGGCACCAATCCAGGAAAACAAAAATCCTTCCAGCAATCCATATGCCGCCGCATTACCTAGTACAAAAACGATTAACGGTAAGAAAGGCAAGAAAGCTTCTATAAATGGCAAAATTATCCCTGGTAACGGCCCTAGTCCTTCATACTGTTCCAATAATTGCTCTATAAAATTTTCTAGTCCTTCCGTTTCAAGAACGTTTTTCCAATTAGAAAAAGTGATGTTTGACAAGTACATGTAGTCTAATTCCCCTCGTTAACAAAAGCAATTTTCGATTATAAAGGTGGGTGTTTAAAAAATCCGATGATAGTGACACATTAAATTTTCCGGTTCTTTTCATTCACCTTTTTACTCTTACCTATAAATACAATTATCTCATTATATATTCTAAAGTAAACAATGAAAAATGCATAATTTTAAATTAGCTATTTGGCCACTTTCTTTTTATTACGCAAGTATTTTTATTTTAGTAGTGTAATTTTTTTTACTTTAGCATATAATAATACAGGAACTTATGTTCTGTTTCAGGAGGAGGGTATCGAAATGCGCTATCTTTCAGATGAAGAATTAGAACTAGGCACGCGCTTTCTTTTTTTATCAATGGCAATAGTTGTCATCAGACAGGATATGGATCATATTCAGCATGGCGGCTTCAAAATTAAGGAATTTTATATAAGACTCTTAAAGAAGATGGAAGAACAAGCATCCAATGAACGGAGGGAACTTCGTGTAGCGATGAAGCAGAAGAAAATGCAGGTAATTACATTAAATAAAAATGACTCGTTTTCCTCATTCCTTTTTATTTGTCAAAATCGGGAAGAAAAGCGAAATTATTTCAACCCTGCAATTCGTAAAAAAGTAGAAGCTATCTTAGATGAACTCATTGGGAAGGATCTCCTACCGCACCAGTCTGATACTGCTGAAAGAGTCTAATTCGATGATCCAACAAGTAGCGAAATTGGGCAGTGCGCTGCAATTGATTCATGATGGAACCATACGATGTATCAATAACAATCTTTCTGCCATTTGTAAACTGAATTTCAGTACGTTTATCAGCAGCTTTTCTTATTTTATCAATATATGAATGCGCAATCCAAGAACATCTTCGATTGCTAGGTGAAGTAGTTGGGAAAAAGTACATTCCACTTGAAGGGTCGATGGAGATTGGTGCTTTATGGGTAATTCCGCTAATGTCTCTGGTTCCGTCCTGCCTGCCTTTTAGACTGCTACCGAAGAAGCGGCATGCATGGTCAATAATCTTTGTCGGGGAGTGATCAACCACATATTCTGCATCCTCCTCTATTACACGTGTAACTGCATCACCATTTACATCACGCAAAGATAAGATTGCCATTGTAACAGGAGTTATTTCATGAGAGGTAAAATAATAATTTTCCATTAATTGATTCTTCCTTTCTAAAAAATAAAAAGAAAGTGGCTCAAGGACTAATTTACCATATTTGTGTAAATAATGGTAGTGAAAAACCAAATATTGAGAAAAATTAACTTGGGATATAACAAAAGCACGGAGCGCCGTGTGCTGTAGCTGAACGTGGCTGTTTAGGCAGCTACGTTATCCACAGCTTTCACTTTTTATAGTGTCCTGACATTAAAACATAAAAAATCCACCCCATACTTTCAATCAACGGGGAGGATTTTTTATGTTTTTTAATTAATAGAGTAAATTAATAAAATCTTCTTTGGAAATTCTGCCGAGGTAGTGCGATACATTGAAATCTTCTAATGCAGCTTCAATCGCTCTTCGTTCATGACGAATACCTTTTAGCTTATCTTCAAGCTCTGTCACACTTCCGACTCCAAAGAAATCACCATAAATCTTACAATTTTCAATGATTCCTTTTTTAACATCTAACCGGACATCTACAAGACCTGCATCAAACTTATACGTTTCCTGAACATTAAATGCCGGAGACTTCCCATAGTTCCATTCCCATTGCTGATAACGGTTTTTAGAGATTTCGTGAATCTTCTCCCAATCTTCTTCTGTCAATACATACTGTGGGACATCTTTTATATCCTCTACATCAAAAACATTTTTCAAGATGATTTCTTTGAATTGACCCATCGTAATCGGCTCGTCAAGATACTCTGCAACATTCGCGACTCGACTTCGAATAGATTTAATTCCTTTTGATTCAATTTTTATCTTTTTAACTTTCAATGCTTTTGTGAGTTCTTCCAGCTCAGAGTCCAGCATTAAGGTCCCATGACTGAACATACGTCCCTTTGTCGAAAACATCGCATTACCGGAAATTTTACGACCCTCTACTGCTAAATCGTTCCGCCCTTGCATTTCTGCTGGAACACCTAGTTTATTCAGCGCATCAACCATTGGTTTTGTAAATTTAGCAAAATTTTGAAAGCTGTTGCCATCATCCTTTGTTATAAAGCTGAAATTAAGATTTTGTTCATCGTGGTAAACAGCTCCACCACCTGAAAGACGACGTACAACTTTAATTTCTTTATCATCGACGTAGTCCGTATTGATTTCTTCAATCGTATTTTGATTTCTTCCAATAATAATAGACGGTTTATTCACATAGAATAATAGGTATGTATCCTTTTCACCAAAATTCTCAAGGACATATTCTTCAATAGCCAAGTTAACCATTGGATCTGTAATTCCTTTATTATCAATAAATTTCATTTATCGTTACCTCCTTCATTACCTCTACCATTAATTTTAAGCCAAAGGACCCAAGTAATCAATGGATATTGCTTATCACAATTAGCCTTTCCAGATTGTTCCTTCTTCCGCTAACCGTACATTTCCCTTATAATGGTTTTTCGCTTCTATCACTAATTGGTGAATATCGCCATATTGCGGTAAGTGACTAAGCATTAAGGTGTCTACTCCTGCAGCCTTCGCAATTTTTGCACCCTCCTCACTATTCATATGCCCTGCTTTTGTCCCGTCTTGTCCAGCATAATAATTACAATCAACAATCAATAGATCCGCGCCTTGTGCAAAATCCTTCCATTCTGATTTATAGCTTGTGTCTGCTGTATAGACAATAACATTTTCACCGTCAGTTATTCGCATACCGTAACATGTAACTGGGTGAACCGTTTCAAAAAACTGAATCGTAAAGGGTCCAAGTTTCAGTTCTTCTTTTGGATTGTACGGCATACCTTTTGTATAGTCATGTGTTAAAGCTTGAAAGCTAGCTTGATCTGCTGTATGCCCATAAATCGGTAAGCGTTTATTTACACCTTTAACGTAGTATTCAATTAACTTTGCATACTGAAGCACACCAACATCAGCAATATGATCATGATGATAATGCGAAATGATAACCGCGTCGAGATCGGCAACTGCTTTGTATTTTTGTAATTTCGACAGTGCCCCACTCCCAACATCGATCAACAGTGAAAAACCCTCTTTTTCAAGTAAATAAGATGAGGTTGCACCATCCCTTGCTGGGTACCCACCCCAGCAACCAATAACCGTTAATTTCATAAAAAAACACTCCTGTTATAAAATTTGTTGTAACACAGCATTGACAAATAACATATTGTTATATTACAATGAATCTAACATCAAATACGTTAACATTAAAGGAGGATACACATGACTAGTATTGTTGAGTTTTTCAGAAACCTGCCTAAAAAGAAGTGCAAGCAATGCGGTGAAGATATGATTCACGAGAAAGCTGACTGCTATGGTAATATCTGTGATGAGTGTGATCACCCAGCAAGATAACTGCAATACGTCAATAATTTTGTTAATGTGTATAACCTAAATAAATCAGTTTAAATCATCTGTACTACAACAATATTCTTTTTCTTACAGCTATTATTATAGCTGTATTTTTTTTGTAAGCACAGAAAATACTCAAAATATTTTAGAAGGTTCTATTAATAGCTATCAATTTATATTATAATTTATTTAGAGATACGAAACATTTAGTAAAGGAGATTAATAATGGCAATTCATACAATAACTAAAAATCGTTCGGACATACCGGAAGAACAGAAATGGGATTTAAAAGACTTATTCCCTTCTCATACCGCTTGGAATGAGGAGCTTGCGAAATTACAAAAAGACGTTACAGAAATTACAGCCTATAAAGGCAAGTTAGGCTCTGATTCCAATACGTTATTACAAGCTTTGCAGGCATTGGAAGCATTCCAGCAAAAACTTACGCGTGTTTCGGTTTATGCAATGCTTCGTTCAAGTGCAGATGGATCAGATCCCGATAACCAGCGAGACTCCGCGAAAGTAGCAGCTGCAACTGCTTCTATTCAAGCAAAACTAGCTTTTTTTCAATCCGAATTATTGACGCTTTCGGATGCTACGATTAATCAATTTCTTAGGGAACAGTCTGAACTGACAACCTATAAAAAAATGCTAGATGATTTAATGGAAGCAAAGCCTTATACCCTTGCTCCAGAGATAGAAGAGACACTAGCTGCACTAAGCGAAGTACATAATGCGCCATATATGATTTATCAGCGCAGCAAAGCTGCTGATATGCAATTCGACCCGATTAAGAATGAGGATAATGTCGAGTTACCTATGTCTGCGGCTCTTTATGAAGATCGTTATGAATTTACAGCTGATACGAATACGCGTCGAGCAGCATACAAGTCTTTTACGAAAACATTAGATCAATATAAGAATACGTTTGCTGCCACCTATGCAACAGAAGTGACAAAACAGGTTACGATGGCTAAACTTCGTGGCTACAAGTCTGTAACGGATATGCTGTTAGCACCACAGCAAGTAACTGAAGAAATGTATCATAACCAATTAGATGTAATTCAACAGGAACTGGCACCACATATGCGCCGGTTTGCTAAATTAAAAAAAGAAAAGCTCAAGCTTGATGAAATGCAGTACTGCGATCTAAAAGCGCCGCTTGACCCAGAGTTTAACCCAAAAACAACCTATGAAGATGCAGCGGCAACGATTATTGAAGCATTGCAGGTAATGGGACCTGAATACACAGCGATTATGAAAGAGGGAATTTCTAATCGCTGGATTGATCGATCCGATAATGCCGGTAAAGCAAATGGAGCATTTTGTTCCAGTCCATATGGTGTTCATCCATATATCTTAATTACATGGACAGATACAATGCGAGGCGCTTTCGTATTAGCACATGAGCTTGGTCATGCAGGTCATTTTTATCTCGCTGGAAAGAATCAATCCCTTGTCAATACACGTCCATCTACTTATTTCATTGAAGCACCATCCACTTTAAATGAGCTGCTATTAGCAGAACATCTGATGAAAAACAATGACGATAAGCGGATGAAACGTTGGGTGATTACCCAATTGCTAGGAACATATTATCATAACTTTGTTACACATCTGCTAGAGGGAGAATATCAACGCCGTGTTTATACGTTAGCTGAGCAAGGTGTTCCGCTTACAGCAAATGTACTTTGCAAGGAGAAGAAAGAAACACTCGAAGCCTTCTGGGGAAATGAGGTTGTATTTGATGAAGGTGCTGGCTTAACTTGGATGCGCCAACCACATTATTATATGGGGCTTTATCCATACACCTATTCAGCTGGGTTAACTGTTTCCACGGCAGTAGCAGAAAAAATTAAAACGGAAGGTAAACCTGCTATTGACAGTTGGTTAGATGTATTAAGAGCCGGTGGAACAAAAAAGCCACTCGAACTAATTAAACAAGCTGGTGTTGATATGTCAAATTCTGATGCTATTCGCGTTGCCGTTAACTATGTAGGATCACTCGTTGATGAATTGGAGAAAACCTACGAATGATGTTTGCGACCTGCTGGAAGCAAAATAAGAGTTAAACAATGAAATAATGCTACCTTAACGATTAAGGATGGGGCTGGGACATAACAAAAGTGTTTAATGTTAAAAACGAACGATGCAAAAGCTTAGCGTAGGAAATATACGTAGACTCCAGCGGGAGGTAAGGCATAGGTGAGACACCGTAGTGCAATAGCACAAGAGGCTCACCATCCGCCTTTGGATGCGCGAATTATATTTCCGGATCGAGTTATTTGCACCAATCATGTTCGGTTTTTATTTCATAAAAATACTTTTGTCTCAGTCTCATCCCTTTTATAATTTAGAAGGTAAAAATCCAGCCATTAATAAAGGATGATAATAAATGAAATATGAGTGGAGAAAAAAAGAAAAGGATTTATATATACCGAAACAACAACCCGAATTAGTCACCGTTCCAGAACAGCATTATTTTATGATTCAGGGAAATGGGAATCCGAATGACGAGGAATTTTCCAATAGAATAAATGTCCTTTATTCGTTAGCATATGCTGTGCGGATGATGCCAAAACAAGGACATACTCCTGAAGGATATTTTGAGTATACGGTCTATCCATTAGAAGGAATATGGGATTTGACGGAGAAAGGCAGACAACTAGATACCCTGGATAAGGATGAATTGCTATACACCATTATGATTAAACAACCTACATTTGTAACTGAAGAAGTAGTGGAGAGAGCATTTGAATATGTACGAAAGAAGAAAGCACATCCTTTGCTAGATGACGTGACTTTCGATTCAATGGAAGAGGGTTTGTCTGTACAAATGCTTCACGTCGGACCATATGATGATGAACCTAAAACGTTTCAGAAGATGGATGAATTTATAGCTAGCAATCAGCTTGAGAGAATGTCTTTAACACATAAAGAAATTTACCTATCCGATTTTCGAAAAGTTGAAGCATCCAAGCTTAAAACCGTTCTTCGTTACAAGGTAAAACGGAAAATAGAATCGTTTGAGTAGATGATCCAACTAATTGCAGACCATCTACTTTTTTGTGTTTCCCCGGATTAAATTGCTCGATTCTCACCTGTAATGTCGAATAACAGCCAAATTCTCTTATATATCAGCTAATTTAGTGTGAACATCAGCATTTTTCACCCAAATATCAGCCTTTTCACAGTAATTATCAGCTTTTCCCAAGAGGTGCATTTTCCTAAGCAAATAAATAAGCTCCAGATCAACAATCGTCTAGAGCTTACATACCATTATTTATTTAAAAATCCGAGCACCTCTTCAGCACTCTTGCGTCCATGTCCAATGCAATCTGGGATTCCGACGCCATCATAAGAGCTTCCTGTTAAAAATAAACCAGGCAATTCACTTGCTGCATTTGCACGGATATCTGCCACAAGCTCTATATGTCCGACATGATATTGTGGCCTTGCATGTTTAAAGCGTGTAATAATGCTGAATTCGGGCCTTGCTTTTATTTTCATCGTTTTATTCAAATCACGTAAAACGATGTCTGTAATTTCTTCATCTGATAAATTGACAATATCTTGATCATCGGGTTTTCCAACATAGCATCGGAATAAAGCTTTCCCTTCCGGAGTTGTATTTGGCCATTTGCGATGGGTCCACGTACAAGCCGTGATTCGATATTTTTCACTCCGACTAACAAGAAAACCAGTACCATCGATATCTTTTTTTATTTGTGACTGATCGAACGCAAGAACAACATTTGCAGTTGATGTTGCTGGAATATCATATAAGTTTTTAAGGAAATCATATTGTGAAAGCATCTTTGGAACTTTATTATGTGGCGCAGTCATAATAATCGCATCTGCTCGATACACTTCTCCATTGCTTAATAACAAATGGTAGCCATGTTCCTTCTTCTCTATATGATCAACAGCAGTATGCGTACGTACCGTTCCATCAGTTAATTTTCCTTCAAGTCGATCGATTAATGTCTCGAGTCCATTTTCAAAAGAAAAAAACATTCCTTGCGATTTTTTCTCTTTTGCTTTTTTTGCTGGCTTTGGCATTGTTTTTTGTAAACCTTTGATTAAGCTGCCATGTTCCTGCTCCAATCGATGAAACATCGGATATGTCGCTTGTAAGCTCATTTGATCAATATCACCAGAATGAATTCCTGAAAGCAGCGGATCAATCTGATAATCAACAAGCTCGTCTCCAAAGCGACGACGCATTAATGCACCAACCGATTGATCACCTGTTTCCTTGCTTTTTGGTAGTACCATATCCCAAAGCGCTCTTAGCTTGCCTTTACGTGAAAACACATTGGATGCGAGCAAAGGCTTTATTTCTTTTGGCACTCCCATAAAAGCACCTTTAGACATTTTATGTAATTTATTTTTCACTAAAATATAGGATTGTCCTGTACCATTGTAAACAATCTCGTCTTCCAGACCTAGTTCTTGTACAAGATTCATTGCTTCTGGTTTTCTTGCTAACAAAGAATCTGGACCGCGTTCGATCGTAAAACCATCCCTTTTAATTGTATGAATTCGACCTCCAAGACGTTCAGTGGCTTCAACCAATTTTACATCAACAGCTAATTGGTTTTCACGAATTTGCTTTTGCAAATAGTAAGCGGCGGATAAACCAGTTATACCGCCACCTACAATCACAATCTTCTTACGTTCCATCACACTTCACTCTTTACTTTGCTTAATACTACTTTTACTAGTGAATCAATGAAGTCAGGATGAACATTCGGCATGTCTGGACGATAATAGGATACACCTAATTCATCACACACTACTTTACATTCATAATCATTGTCGTATAATACTTCCAAATGATCTGCGATAAACCCAACTGGCGCATAGACAAAAGCTTGGTAGCCTTCCTGATTATATAGATTTCGTGTAAGATCCTGAACATCAGGTCCTAACCAAGGATCTGGCGTATTTCCTTCACTTTGCCAGCCTACTGCATAATTTTTAATCCCAGCACCTTCAACAATTAAATCCGCTGTTTCTTGCAACTGCTCAGGGTATGGATCACCATTTTGTAAAATCTTCTCTGGCAAGCTATGTGCAGATACGATGAGCACCGCTTTTTCACGTTCTGTCTCCGTCATTTCATTGTAAATCTTTTTAACTCCATCCACCCAGAACTGGATAAATCCAGGCTCTTTATACCAGCTTTCAACAGCTTCAATGGAAATACCATGCTTTTCTGCTTCATTCGCTGCACGATCATTATAAGATTTCACGCTAAACGTTGAATAGTGTGGAGCCAGTACAATAGAAACAGCCTCCTTGATCCCATCCTTTGCCATCTCTTGTACTGCGTCTTCTATAAAAGGTGAAATATGCTTTAATCCAATATACGCTTTAAACTCATATTCATTTTGCGATTCATTTAATCCCTTTTCAATTGCATATGCTTGTTCTTCGGTAATCTTTGCTAATGGAGAAGTTCCGCCAATTGCCTTGTAGCGATCTTTCAGATCCTGAAGCGCTTCAGGATCTGGCTTTCTTCCATGGCGAATATGTGTGTAATACGGTTCAATTTCTTCTTCTTTCGTTGGTGTACCATATGCCATTACTAATAATCCCATTTTTTTCTTTTCCATTTTTATTGCACCTCTTTGTGAAAATTTAAAGTGTGAGTTCAAAAGGAGGATGAAAAGGTCCGAGGACGGCTAAGCTCGCAACGTCCTGTGCGTCGAAGTTCGAGACGGTGTGGCTTTGAGCAGATGCACTTGCACGCAGGAAAAGTAATTTTCTTTTCCAAGGAGTAGCGCAAAAGCAGCCAACGAGCTTCACGCCTGATGTGGTGACTTCGACTCTCGACACAGGACGTGTCGGTACTTAGTCGAAGGTCTACTGCTCTCGATGCGTCATTTTCACCGGACTTTTTGAACAACCTCTTGTATCTATTTATGTGTATAAGAATGAATAAGCGCTGTTAACTTTTTCAATGTTTCTGGTTTTATATCAGGTGTAACACCGTGTCCAAGATTAAACACGTGCTTTCCATGCTGCATTCCTTCGTCTAGAATTGCCTTCGTTCGTCTCTCAATTGTTTCCCAGTCCGTCAGCAAAATGGTTGGATCCAAGTTTCCTTGCACAACCTTCGTTACACCCATTTTACGTGCTTCGGCAATGGATGTGCGCCAATCAAGACCAATAACGTCAACAGGAAGATCATTCCACTCTAACAATAAGTGACGCGCACCAACACCAAAAGTAATCAATGGTACGTTATGCTTTTTTAGCTCTGAAAATATTCTTGTCATTACTGGCTTAATAAATACACGATAATCCGCAGCATTTAATGAACCTACCCATGAATCAAAAATTTGAACTGCTTTTACTCCAGCTTTTACTTGTGCATCCACATACGTAATAATCATATCTGCGAGCTTTTCCATTAAAGCAAACCAAGCTTCTGGCTCACGGTACATCAAGCTTTTTGTTTTGCTGTAATTTTTTGATGGGCCACCTTCTATCATATAGCTTGCAAGTGTAAACGGTGCACCACTGAACCCAATCAGAGGTACATCAAGCTGTTCCTCTGTTAAGATACGAATGGTATCAAGCACGTATGGAATATCTGCTTCTGGATTTAATTCACCAAGCTTCTCAATGTCAGCCAGATTCCTGATTGGATTGTCAATAACTGGTCCAATCCCAGCCTTAATTTCAACATCGACACCAATTGCTGGCAGCGGGGTCATAATATCCTTGTATAAGATCGCGGCATCAACCCCATAATTTTCAACAGGAAGCCTTGTTACATAAGCACATAATTCCGGCTGATGTGTAATTTCAAATAACGAATATTTCTCTTTCAGCTCCCGATACTCTGGTTGGGAACGTCCTGCCTGTCTCATAAACCAAGCTGGTGTATAATCCGTATCTTCCCCTTTGTAAGCTTTTAAAATCGTATCATTGATTCGTTTTGACATAAATTTTCACCCTTTTAACATACTGTGCGTTTCCTCTATACTATCTCCATACCTAACTATAGCGATTACATGCCCTACTGTATAGTAACGGTGGCTGATTGTCATCAATTTGTCTAATTTATTTACCAATTCATTTTCACAACTTCCGATCTGCCACCTTCCAATTTAGTTAAGGGGTCGTACGCTACAACATAATACGTATTTCCGCGAAATAGTGCATGATTAATGGTATATGCTGTTTCTCCTTGCACTTCATCAATGCGTTTATCAATGCCAGGCTTCTCTTGATAGATTCTATAATGCACACGCTCATCATCTGACCCTTCCCAGCTTAACTTTCCCTGTACCAATGAAAAGCCACCAAATTGATATTCTGCACGAAGGTTTGTAATTTGCGGGAGCTTGATTGGCTTAGGTAATTCACTCACAGCATCTGGTTTTGTAAATTCCGCTGTGAGTGCACCACCAGTTTGCTGATCAACCTCAGTCAATATCGATTTCGTTAATCTCGTTGGATAAGAACTTCCACCAGTTAAGTAATGATCCTTATCTGACTTATCATACCCAATCCATGTAGCAGTTACATATTCTGGTGTATATCCAACAAACCAAGCATCCTTGACTTGTCCCTCAACATGGGGATGTTGGGTTGTACCTGTTTTTCCAGCTAATGCTTTTGTATAGTCACCAGCAGCTGCTGTCCCATTATTAACGGTCTCCGTTAGCATCTCCGTCATATGCCATGCTACTTGCGGACTAAAAACCGGTGTAGATACAGCTTCCTCTTCGTATAGTATTTCATTATTTCGATCAAAAATGCGATTAATCGTTGTTGATTCCACGACATTTCCTTCTGCAGAAAATGAACGATAACCGGTGGCAAGTTGTAGCGGTGTAACTCCTTCAGCTAACCCACCAAGCGCAATCGCTAATCCTTCATCCTCAATCGGCATTCCTAATTGTTCTAGATAATCTTTCGCATAGTCAATGCCAATTTGGTCAAGCAGCCATACGGTCGATGTGTTTTTGGAACTCATTAATGCTTCATAAATTGTAACTGCATTTGCGTACGTTCCATCCACATTCGACACCATATATTTATCTGTTTGTTGATCCGGTAAAAGTGTAAAAGGTGTATATTTTTCCTCCTGCATGAGTGCTGGCCCATATACTGCAACCGGTTTGAAGGTTGAGCCCGGCTGGCGCTTTACTACTGCACGATTTAAATCACCAACCTGATAATTTCTACCACCAATAGCAGAAACAACATTTCCAGTCTTACCTTCCATCATCACAAAGGCGCCTTCCACTCCATCCGTGTTTCCCGGAAAAAATGCATCGTTTTGAAACTCATCATAGGCAATTTTTTGAATCGTACTATCCATATTAACGATAATTCGATATCCACCACGCTTTAACGCTTCAACTGAAAGCTGATGCTCACTTGCCGCTTCTTTCATCACAAGGTCAATATAGCTGTCAGTCCAAGACTTGGCCTCTTTTTCCTGTATTTCCAGGCCTAATGTTTTTTCTTGTTCTGCAAGCCTTGTTTCAGCAGTAATGTATCCAGCATTTTCCATCGCCTGTAAAACAACATTTCTTCTATTAAGTGCTTTGTCTGGATGGTTAATCGGTGAATATCCATTCGGGGCTTTAGCAAGCCCAGCAAGCGTCGCACTTTCTGCAATTGTCAAATCACCAACCGACTTCGAGAAGAAATACTGTGAAGCTACTTCTACTCCATATAAACCATGACCAAAATAAATTTCATTCATATATAACTCTAGGATTTGATCCTTCGTTAATTCTTTTTCTAAATAAACAGCTGCCATTGCTTCCTTTATTTTTCGTGTCCATGTTTTATCATTATATAAAAATAAATTCTTCGCTAGCTGCTGTGTAATCGTACTTGCTCCCTCAACCTTACTCATTGCAATAATGTCTTTGTAGGTTGCACGAATAATTGATTTGATATCTATTCCAGAATGGTCATAAAAACGTCTATCTTCAATTGCAACATAAGCTTGCTGCAGGTGCTCTGGCGTTTGATCAATAGGGGTATAAATTCGATTTTCATTGTATAACGTTCCAATTACTTCCCCATCCTGTGTTTCAATGATAGTCGTTTCATCTAATACCATACCAGCCTGATCAACGATTAGCTTTCCACCAAATAAAGCAGCACCATATCCAAGAAGTCCCATGACGATCATACAAACGATCATAAATAAAATCACTTTAAATCTACGCCGAATTGTTAAACGTCGCTTCTCTTTTTTTACCTTTTTTCGCATATGTTCACCTCTACACAATTACATTATTTATTATACGACATTTTTCTCCGAATCTAAAGAATATACTCCCTATTATTTAATAATAATTTTAATATAGGATTTGTGTAATCGTTGTCAATAGAGGGTAATATGGTTAATATGATATTATAAAAGATAAAGGGGGTTATTATATGAAGGCGTATATGACCAATGGAACAGTTGAGTTCCTATTGAAACTACGTAAAAAAAATCCAGAAATCAACCTTCATCTTATGCATAGTAGTGAGGGCGGGATTGCTTACTATGAGAATCATGAAAAGAAACTATTCCAATCGGGAAGAGAATATGAAATTTTAATGCAAACCGGAGACATTCTGGAAGAAGGATTTGTGGTAATGAACAACATACCTGTTTCCGATGAAAGTAAACCCGGTTTTGAATATCGATTCAAGAACCGGACTAATTCGGTTGAAGGAATGCCCGGATTCCAAGCCTTTCGCTTACTGAGGCCGACTAAAAGCAATACGTATGTTGTATTCACACAATGGGAATCTGCCAAGGACTTCGAAAACTGGAAGGAATCGGAGCAATTTAAAGAAGCTCATAAAAACCAAAGTTCTAAAAAGCCAGCAAATTTTCTCGAACGGCCGTTTCTAACGATTTGCAATATGTATACAGAGGAAGAGGACTAGAATCAAACACTTGAAATAATGCTCGAAAATTATCCCTCGGGCATTTTTTCAAGGTAATTCATTACCATAAGCAGATTACGCAAAGATAGTTTATTTGCTTACATTAATTTTTGCTTCCTCTGGTGTTATCGTCTTTATTTTCTTTATGAAATAATAGTGCTTATAGAACATGAGTATAACCAAAACTATCCTCACGAACAGAATATCCACATAAAATATCGAAAAAAGAATAAAAGCGTCAGCAATCAAGTTTATTCGAACTTTTTCTTTTTTGGTCATGCCACGGTTTTCTTTGATTCGAACAACGTATTTTTCATAAAACATGGTACTCTTAAACCAGTTTTCAATACGCTTCGAGCTTTTCCCAAAACAAAACGCGGAGAATAGAAAAAACGGTCCACCTGGTAAGACTGGTAATACCGTACCAGCAACACCAATACCAAAGGATATAAGTCCTAGAAGCATGAAAAGGGCACTTCTTATATTTTTAATGGTAATCACCTTACCTTATATAAATTTGGCAACACGGAACAGCATACGATTTAGAGTATAAAATCATATTAATTATTACGTTTTACCTCAAAAATATCAACCTCCTGTTCATTTGAAAATGCAATTCTACTATAGAACACTTTATTTTTCCATACCCTATTGGCAAACACTAGCTTTCTTCCTTTTGCAAACTCATCCATGCTACAATGAGAGAAAAGACAGCTGGAAGGAGTGATACCATGCCAGACTGGTCTTATCATGGTATTTTTCGTCCCCTATTGAACATATTACCGCCTAATGTCTCAAGAGAACTTATACATCGTGGAATGAGTTTCATTGCTACACTTCCATTCCAGATCGGCCCACAAGTGATTCATTTCCTGGGTAGGGAAGAAAGTTCTCCACTCATCCAAAAAATTAACCATGGATTAATATTTAATAACCCAGTTGGGTTATCTGGAAAAATCGATCCGCTTCTTTCTGGAACACATGCTTTTACCAACTTAGGTTTTGGTTTTCTAGAAATCGGTCCTGTGACAGTGAAGCAAACAACCCATTTCTCGACTCCAATAGTTGATAGAAAGATAGAAGTGATTCAGTTTCCAACTAAGGTGGAATCCATTGGAATTGAAAAAACAATCGATCATTTACATAAGGTAAAAAAGAAGCAACCTCTATTTGTTAGACTAAGTGGGACATATGAAGAACTAAGCTATATGATAAAGCGGCTTGAACAATTTACTGATGGTTATATTATCGAATCTTCGTTTCCGGTATTAATTCAAGAAACGAATAAGCCAATATTCTTCTCAACCGTTCCACCAAGTGAGAGTCTTATAGATAGTCCTTTTGCTGGTATTGTGTTGGAACACACGGAAAAAGATATTCGTTTGCATGAAAAAGTGAAGAAGCTAAGAAATAACGGCTATAAAGGCACCATTATAACTTCAGGCGGGATCAAGGAACCAGAACAAGCAATACAGCTGCTAGATGCTGGCGCTGATTTCATTATGCTTTCAGATGGCTATGTATTTGCCGGCCCAGGTTTAACCAAGCGAATCAACGAAGCACTTTTAGATCGCCTTGATTACAGCCCTCCACAACTACACGGATGGTTTGCCTATTGGCTATTTGGTTTATTTATTATGATTGGAGGACTGCTGGCACTTCTTTTTAGCATGACAACTGTAGTACTACCATATGATGAGCTGTTTTTAGGAATGAAACGCGAGTCAATAATGACCTTCAATGAGCGAATTATGTTATTCATGGCACATGATCGTATGACACTAGCTGGTACCATGATATCTGGTGGAATTGTATACATGCAGTTAGCCAAACACGGAGTGAAACATGGATTAAAATGGGCAAAGCAGGCAATTGATATTGCTGCAATTATTGGCTTTCTGGGTATTTTTGCTTTTATTGGATTCGGTTATTTCGACTGGCTTCATTTTGTTTTTTGGCTTGTTTTACTTCCAGTTTATATATATGGATACAGGAAATCCATAGGCGTTACTGGCACGCCATCCTCTAAAAACAGAAAAAATGATGTCATCTTTAGAAGAGGATTATTCGGGCAATTAGCCTTTGTATTATTAGGGTTTTCTTTTGTATTAGGAGGGATTATCATTTCCACCATCGGAATGACTACCATCTTTGTCCCAACTGATTTGGCTTATATCTGCATGCCAGCTGAAATGATGAATACGTTTAACGAGAACTTGCTTCCTGTTTTAGCACATGACCGTGCTGGATTTGGCAGTGCTTTAATAAGTGTTGGCCTACTCGTATTGATGCTCTCATTATGGGGATTCCAACAAGGCAATCGGTGGGTATGGTGGACCTATTTAATAGGAGGCTTGCCAGCATTTTGGGCAGGAATCTATATTCACTTTGCAATTGGCTATACGACTTTTATACATCTGTTACCTGCGTATATTGCACTTGGTTTGTATTTTATTGGATTAATTCTTTCTTATCCGTTTTTTAACAAAACAGAAGCACGACGCTAAATGATTCTTTCGCGTGTTCACTCCCCTTTTTAGCGGTAGATAGAATTCAAATTTTATAGTCCAATCATATCAAAAAAAGTAGTGGCTTCATTGACGAAGCCACTACTTCTTATATTAATTCACAACATATTCATTAAAAAATGTTTCGTAACCCTCTTCAGGATATTGTCCAACAAGCCTGGCAACCTCTTGTCCATCTTCAAAATGAATCAGTGTTGGAGTTGATTCAATGCGATATGCATTGCCTTCTTGTCCAAACTCTAATAAATTGAATTTCTTCATATCGACATCCATATTCTCAGCTAATGGGGCGAGATATGGTGTTGTGTTTTGACAATAAATACAAGTTGGGCTATAAAAGTAAACCGTAACAGGATCTCCATTCTGAATCGTTTCACTTAACTCATCTGGAAGAATTTGATTTTGATATAATGGATTGTCTAGCTGATCAATTGTAGCTTGATCCAAATCCTCTGTTCCATAAGGATTTTCATTGTTATTAAGTGCTTGATTATTTTTATAATCGAGGACGAAAAATAAAGCAATAAATAATACAACAATTACCGCAATAATAGCTATCATTTTCTTTCCCATTCGTTTATTTCCTCCTTTGTTCCTTTAAAAGCATAAGATGTAAAACAATAATTACCGTAAACGCTACACCAGCTAAAAACGGTATCGTTATAAAGCCAAAGTAATTGACGTAGACAGCATTACACGGAACTGCTCCAGTGCATGCTCCCCCCAATTCATGCATTGCAGGCACTTTTTGCAGCATGTAGTGATAAATTGAAATTGGCAATCCGATTACACTCAAAATTAATCCTGGCAGCGCAATTGAAATATCCTTCTTAATTGCCGCAGTCCCATAAATAATGACTAATGGATACATTAGAATTCTTTGGTACCAGCACATTTCACATGGAACATATCCCATTATTTCTGAATAAAACAAACTACCTGTCGTTGCTACAAATGCTTGTACCCAAATGAACAACAATAAATTCTCAGCTTTCTTAGTCATCTGCCGCATATTCGAGTATTCCTCTCTTCTTTTTATACATTTGTATTATACAAATGCCTGTAGTGAAAAACAATAAAACAGCTTTGGTTGTTTCATCTAATATGACAAATTATTGAACAATCACGAAAGAAAAACTCCTGTTTTCATTATAATATTGTTAGTAAATTAATGGTCTATGCTAGTATGGACATGCTATTTCACGAAGTATGAGAGGGTGAATTAGAACGGCTCTGGAGAATTTTTTTTATATTTATTTTAATAAAAGCTGCTTAAACATAGTACCTTAAGCAGCTTTTAGCTAATCTTATAGTAATTGATTACGGTGGACATAAACAGCTGCTTGCGTCCGGTCATTTACATCCAATTTTGATAAAATGTTGCTAACATGCGTTTTCACCGTCTTAATACCGATGTAGAGCTTATCACTTATCTCTTGGTTCGTCATACCATTTCCGATACAGAGTAAGACTTCCATTTCACGTTCTGTCAATTCATCATGGGGCTTTTTTTGTTCAGCGCGGAAATTTGACATCATTTTTCCAGCCACTTTTGGCTCAATGACATTTTCCCCGTTGGCTGCTTTTTTGATAGCAGCAGCAATTTCAGGTGCAGCGGAAGTTTTTAATATATAACTAAATGCCCCGGCTTCAAGTGCCGGAAATATTTGTTCATCATCATAATAGCTCGTCAAAATAATAATTTTACATTCTGGATAGTCCCCCATTATTTGCTTTGTCGCTTCAATTCCTGTCCCATCATCCATAATTAAGTCCATTAAAACAACATCTGGCCGTAATTGAAGCACAAGTTCAGCCCCTTTATTCCCGCTCGATGCCTGACCAACAACTTCAATATCATCTTCCGTCTGTAAATAAGCAATAATTCCTTTTCGTACAATTTCATGATCATCAACAACTAAAACACGAACCATTTCCATTCCCCCCACTAAATAAACCGATTTATTTTCCGCTAACAAGGAATCCGAATATCAATATATGTTCCTTCATCGGGATTAGAACGAATAACAAATGTCCCGCCTAACTCCTCACTACGCTCTCGCATCGTTTTCAACCCGTAGGATGTTTTTCTTTCTTTATCATTTACTACATCAAAACCTTTACCGTCATCTTGAATGTGTACAAATAATTCGTTTGATTTTTTAAAAATCTCTACCTGTACGTTGTTCGCGTTTGCATGTCTTAAAATATTTGATAACGATTCTTGAACAATCCGAAATACATGCTCTTCTATCGTTTCACTTAGTTCTAGCTCCTCATTTATCTTGAGATGGAAATGAATTGAGCTCTTTTGCTTTAATTCTTCAATTAATTTATGTATTCCTGTTGCCAATGAATCTCCTGATAAATGAACAGGTCGTAAATGCAGTAAAAGCGCTCGCATTTCTGTCTGTGCTTGTAATGCCGCCGTAGCAACTTCCTTCATTTGCTTTTTCGCTAATGCCGGATTTTTATCAAATTGCTTAATCGAAGCTTCTGAAATCATTGTTAAAGCAAAAAGCTGTTGGCTAACAGCATCATGAAGGTCTCTAGCAATCCGCTGTCTTTCCTCTATAACAGCTGCTTTATGTGCTGACTTAGCAAAATCTGCTTTCTCATCCGCCATTCGCTGCAATGACTTTACCTGATTCTTTAATTTATTACCGAGCTCATTTAAATCCTTTGCAATTCTTGTAATCTCATCTTCATCTTTCATTGACTTTGGGAACTGAATAGAAGAATCATAATTTCCGTTTGAAAATTGCGTAATGAGAAGGGATATGCCATCCAGCTTGGTTTTCAACATATTCCCTACCTCTTTAAACCCAGTGTACAGCGAAATAACAAAGGCAATAGAGGCATACAAAATTGCAAATAGAAAAATGCTTTGAACAGTTAACCATTCTGGCTCAAATAAGACATAGATAGATAACAAAATGGTAAGAAGTAAGATGGATGTTAAAAACATACTGTACAAATGGGAACGAATAAAAATATAGCGGATACTTGAAAACCTGTTTTTCATCATACAGCCCTCCTCACACACGATCGATACGAATGTTACCAGCTTTTAGATTGATATAAAAATCCAGCTTTTTGACAGCAGCATCATAGTTATTCGTTTGATAGACGAATGTGCGATTTATACCATCCGAAGCTTGATCCAGCACTTGTATACCGCCAGCTTTCACCCTCGCATGGATACGAAAATCAATATTTTCAGGTACCACAATATTCACATCTGCTGCAAGCGAATCAATCGTAATTGGAATTTTCTTTTCAGGAATAAAAGCTTTCGAAAAGTTAAAATAAAAGTCTCCGGCCATATGTTTTAAATGCATTGGCTCTACTACCCAATTCTGCTCATCGAAGGTTTGGCTCCCCACCGAAAACATCGAATTATCAAAATACTTTTTATGCCATCCTGTATCATAATCATAATCATGATTCTTGTCGTCATCAAAAGAATAATTGATCTTAACCCGATTACGTCCAATTAGAGAAAATCCAATATATACAATAAGCAATGGCCATAAATTAATAACATCTTTAAAAGCAAATGTCATCCAGTCTAACCGATCCATGATTAACAACGAACCGAATATTGCGAAAAAGGATCCAAAAATCCAGCTTCCCCCTTTTCTTCCTAAATAACGAATCAAGCTCATAAAACCAATCACAACAAAGAAAATTGGATAAATATAATGCCATGCGACACTAAAATTGAAATCAATCACTTCAAGATTAGCCATCACAAGCATAACGCCAATAACGATTAAAAAAATCGCAAAGAAATAACGAAAGAAATTTCTCATCTGTCTGTCATCCTCTCAGAGTCAATCTGTATATAGGAGATTGCTCTACACATCCTCTTTTTTAAGGACCATAAGCAAGTTACTACTCCTATCATAAACTTAGTTGCTCCCCCTTTAAACCATCTAGAGGATGCTTTTAGCTCCGACTTAAGACTGACTCCATCCTTTCATACACATATATGAGTCCAATTAAACAGATAAATCCAAGCGCAAATCCAGCAACAATATCGGTTATATAATGGACATGAATTACATATCTGCTGATCCCAATCAAAAATATAAGTGTGACAAACATTGTTTGCGTAATAAAGATTAGGACATGCGATTTCATTTTCTTAACTAATAAATAAGCAATCAAGCCATAACAAACCATTGAGATCATAGCATGTCCAGACGGAAAACTGTATCCTTCTGCATTAGCTGCAACCGATATGCTTGGTCTCTCCCTTACAACAAGACTTTTAATAAGTATATTCAATTGATGTGTCAGTAAAATCCCACCAGGAAAAAGGATAGCAACAAACCATTTTTTGAGTAAAATACTTAACACAATCGTCATGACAACTACGAATGGTACGAGAAAGGATTCTGATCCAAGATTTGTAACCAATCGGAATGGCTGATAAATAATGGAATTATGCAAGGTTTCAACGAATTGGTTTGACCACCTGTCAATATAGGGTACATAACCATTTACAATTTGTACAACCCAAACTCCCGTTATTATAAGTACTGCGAATAATAGAAACAACAATAATGTCCGATCTTTTTTCATCATTATTTCACACCTTCATTTTATCTTCTTATTTCAATTTAATGTTATTATACAGGGATTTAGGTTTAAACAAAACTAGAGCGGGTATTGTATCAGTATACTTAACGTTTTACTATTGAAAAGGTGGAGATAAATAATGGAAAAGGATTTACAAAATTTAATTGATGGTTTAAATGAAGATTTAGCTCATGAGTATGGTGCTGCTATTCAGTACACATACAGTGCATCTGTTGTTTCTGGCTTATACCGATCAGCATTAAAACCATTTTTCGAATCAGAAATTACGGATGAGCTTGGACACGCACTCTATCTTTCTGAAAAAATCAAGGCTCTTGGAGGCACTCCAACAACCAAATCAGCTGATGTACCTCAACCAACAGAAGTAAAAGCAATACTTGAAGCAACACTTCAAGCTGAGTCCGATACAATTAAACGTTATGAAGAACGAAAAAAACAAGCAGAGGACCTTGGGTTAACAGAGCTTGTTGTTAAGCTAGAGGATTTAATATCGGATGAAACACACCATAAGGAAGAAATCGAACGATTACTTGCTGATCCTCGACTTTCTTAATAGATTCCTTTTTTCTTAAGGACGGCTAACTATAGCTGTCCTTTTTTATTGGTTATCACTAATTTACTTATCTATTACTTGTAAAATCATGATATGATGAATAAATTAGAATTGAACAGGTTCCTGTATATAAAAGGCGCCCGTATACAATACAGGCGCCTTCACGAAATTTGCGGCAAAGCACGATGTGTTCACATTCACATCTATTGCATTGTGCTTTGACTTACACAAATCAGCTCATCGCAACGTTAAGTATAACATCATTTATATAAAAGCACCATACCGCAATTATAACTAATGGAGGATAAAAATTGAATACGAAAGATTTATCATTAGAAAATCAGCAAAAAAATAAACGTACAACATGGCTTCTTATCTTCGGAATTATTCTAATCGGATCCAATTTAAGAGCCCCACTAACTTCTGTCGGATCACTCATCCCTTTTATTCGAGATGATTTAGCATTGAACAATGCCATAGCAGGAAGTATCACCACGCTGCCTCTAATCGCATTTGCACTTCTTTCTCCATTTGTACCAAAACTAGCGAACCGGCTTGGAATGGAATGGACGATTTTTCTTTCTATGCTTATTCTAACCACTGGAATTATTGTCCGTTCATTAGCAGATGTTGGCTTTTTATTCATTGGAACAATCTTAATAGGGACTGCAATAGCATTTGGCAATGTGTTACTACCAGGATTTATCAAAATGAATTTCCCTTTAAAAATCGGAATGATGACAGGTGTATATGCTGTATCGATGAATATATTTGGTGCGCTCGGCTCTGGATTAAGTGTCCCTCTTGCTGCAATTCAAGGTTTTGGCTGGCCAGGCGCATTAGGAGTCTTCGCATGTATTTCATTTTTAGCCATACTTGTATGGGTCCCGCAATTACTTCAAAGAAAAGGGACTACTAATACGATCGCTGTAAAGAAAAACGGAAATCATTTATGGAAATCTGGATTAGCTTGGAAGGTTACACTATATATGGGATGTCAATCTTTTCTATTCTATACATTAATAACCTGGCTCCCTGATATATTACGAACAATTGGTTATAGTTCAAGTGCAGCAGGATGGATGGTTTTCTTAATGCAATTCTCTGTTATTCCAATCACCTTTATTATCCCAATTATTGCAGAGCGCTTGAAAAATCAAATCGGTTTAAGCATCGTAACCGCTTGTTTATATGCATCAGGCATACTTGGATTGTTAATCGGACATCCAACTATCGTTCCTGTCAGTGCTATCCTAATTGGTATAGCCTCTGGTAGTGCATTTAGTTTGTCCATGATGTTCTTCACATTAAGAACAACGGATGGAAAACAAGCAGCAGCATTATCTGGAATGGCTCAATCATTTGGTTACCTGTTAGCAGCGACGGGCCCAGTTCTTATTGGTGCCCTACACGATATCGCAAACAGCTGGAGTATCCCGTTACTATTATTAATAGGTATCATTGGATTGCTGCTGCTCGCTGGAATTGGATCTGGCAGGCAAAGAACTGTGGGAGAAAAGCTAAAAGGGTCAGCTTAATAATGTATTGAACAAATCATTCTTATATTAATAATGGATTAATTTATTTGAATTACTTGTTCATATAGTGATACGCTTAAACTATTAGTGAAAGGGAGTGGTTCATAATGAGTAAATCGATTCCAGAGATTACGCTTCATGATGGTATGACCGTACCAGTTATTGGTTTGGGTACATATAAACTTAATGGGAATGCAGGTGTAAATGCGATTACAAGTGCGATCGACATCGGCTACCGGCTAATTGACACAGCTTATAATTATGAAAACGAAGGAACTGTTGGGGAAGCTGTAAGACGCAGTTCTGTTCCAAGAGAAGAATTAAGAATTACATCCAAATTACCAGGACGTTACCATGAGTATGATAAAGCCGTTACAACCATTCAAGAGTCATTATATCGTGCAAATCTAGATTACTATGATTTATACCTTATTCATTGGCCAAACCCAATCCAAGATATTTATATGGAAGCCTGGCAAGCATTAATTGATGCAAAAAAATGGGGGCTTATTCGCTCTATCGGTGTTTGTAATTTCTTACCGGAGCATATGGAGCGATTAGAAAAAGAAACTGGTGTAAAGCCGAGCATGAACCAAATTGAATTACATCCTTTTTTCAACCAAGAACAACTGCGAAAATGGCATCAGGATAACCAAGTTCAGACTCAATCCTGGAGTCCTATTGGTCGCACAAATAATGCTTTACAACATGAAGTGATACAAAAAATTGCCGAATACCATAACAAGACTGTGTCACAGATTATTTTACGTTGGCATTATCAGCTGAATGCCATTCCTATTCCTAAATCAGCGTCACCGCAAAGACAATTAGAAAACATATCGATTTTTGACTTTTCACTGGACGAAACTGAAATGAACCTCATTGGAGAGTTGACTCGCCCTGATGGCAGAAATAAAAATCAGGACCCAGCTGTTTACGAAGAGTTTTAAATCACATGATGATAGCGCATCGTATATGAGCCTTTGATGCACTATCATCACGTTTGTTTTTAATTTCTAATGAACGGATTACTTCTTATTCACCTTTCCTTCTCCATAACTGTGCCTTGATAATTCACTATCTTAACCTTCATATTAAACCTCCAATTATCGTAGTGGTTCCCAACTTAAAATATATAAAATTTATTTTCTGAATAGAAACTCATGTTATGATAGAATAAACGTAAAAGTGAATTAATTTAAGAGGTGGCGTTATCAATGTTAGAAAGTATACATCAATCAATTGATGATCTCTATCCAGAAATGATAGAGATCAGAAGATATTTGCATCAGCATCCCGAATTATCTTTTCAGGAAACAAAAACAGCAAAATACATAGCAGATTTCTATGAAGAGCTCGGGATTCCCTATCAAACAGGAGTCGGTGGAAATGGTGTAATCGCAACATTAAAAGGAGCAAAGCCAGGTAAAACAGTTGCATTAAGAGCCGATTTCGATGCACTGCCAATTCAAGATGAAAAAGATGTACCATACAAATCCAAGGTTCCTGGTGTCATGCATGCCTGTGGCCATGACGGACATACCGCAACACTACTTACACTAGCTAAAGTTATGAAAAAATATCAAGCCGAGCTTACAGGAACGATTGTCTTTTTACATCAACATGCAGAAGAATTTGCACCAGGTGGAGCGAAACCTATGATAGAAGCAGGCGCACTCGATGAAGTGGACGCAGTATTTGGAACACATTTGTGGGCAACCGTTCCCCTAGGCGTACTCCAGACTTCAAAAAAGGAATTTATGGCTGGTGCAGATCGGTTTGAGATAAAGATTCAAGGCCAAGGTGGACATGGTGCATACCCACATGAAACAAAGGATGCGATCGTTCTCGGAGCGGAAGTTATTACACAGTTTCAGCAAATCGTTAGCAGAAGAGTAGATCCATTACAAACAGCAGTGCTAACAACAGGAATTTTCCAAGCGGGGAATGCATTTAATATTATTGCTGATCAAGCAGAATTAGTTGGTACGGTACGATACTTTAATACAGATGTTCAAAAACTAATTATGGATGAGATGGAAAAAATCCTTAAAGGTATTTGTATATCAAACGACGCATCCTACACATTAAATTATATAAAAGGCTATCCGCCATTAATCAATCATTCTGAGGGAGCTGAAATTGTTCTCGAGGCGAGCAAACAAATTGATGCGATTCATACTACTGAGGAAATTTTACCGGTAATGGGTGGAGAGGACTTCTCCTATTATATGATGGAAAAGCCAGGAGCATACTTTTTTACAGGTGCGAACAAAGAAGGAAATCCATATCCACACCATCATCCCAAATTTGATATTGAGGAGAAAGCTTTACCAATTGCTGCTAAAACCTTAATTGGAGCTTATTTTGAATATCAAAAAGCGAATTCCGAATTCTAACCAGATGAAGCAGACCAAATCAAATAGATTTGGTCTGCTTCATTGTATTACTTTAACCTCGGTTTCATATAACCATTCACAAATAGAACGGTAAAGAGCAACCCACCACCAAGAATAATAACAAATCCCAAATATTCCTGTAACAGAACAAACAACAAGGCGAACAAGAGCGTTTGAATTGTACTTAGTTGATAAACAATCTTGAGAACAGCACTTCTCCTATAATTTAATTCAACAGGATAAAGATCCAGCCACATATTCGTTCGGTGATGTTGATAAAGGGGCATCATCTGGAATGTGCTCAAATAGAGAAATAAAATTCCAAATAATATCTTCATCCATACATTCGGAATGAAATAAATGAATAATCCTCCAATTACGATGAGACGCACATACATCCCTAAGTAATCTCCACTGCGAATAAAGGAAATTCGAAATAAGTAGTCATACGTATGTTTCTTTTCAATTGGGACACCTCTGTTAACTAAATGAACCAACCACTGACGCTTTTTTACGCGGTTTTTTAAATGTGGAACATCTGCAAACATATTGGCTATTCTATAAAACGTCTGCATGCGATTTTGATCCTTTTCAACAAGCAAATCCCACGCCAACCCTGATTGTTTATTGGAGTAATAATAATCATAGAGAAAAACGATGACAAATAAAATCGAAGTAATTCCTGCAAATAGCATGTCACCATTTACGATAAAATAAAAAATAACCCCATTCAAAACCGTGCGGATGAGAAGATCAATATTCCGAATTCCTGGCTCCCTAACTTTCAGCATCCACCAATTTGCAAATAAATTTGCAACTTTAAATAGTAAAAGAAGAACTAGTGTAAGTAAATACATACTTCCCGCTCTTTCTGGATATGAAGCAAAATAAAGCGGTCCAAATGCTGCAGCGAAAAGCAGAATCATATAAAGCTGAATGACAAAACTATAAATAAGCGCATTACGGAAATAGGCCCCCATCTTTGTCTCAGCTACGATAAGAAAAACAAGATCCGGCTCTTTTAATAACGTTCTTACAGGGCTATAACTCACAATTAGCCCGAATGTAATTCCAATTATCAAAGCCGTCGGAAAATTCGCTGGTAATTCCGTCAACCATTGTTGGTAATAATATGCAGATGCAGAAATAAAGAATAGGATAGCGAATGCCATATGACCATTAAAAATATATTTC
Source organism: Oceanobacillus sp. FSL W7-1304 (assembly GCF_037969805.1). Lineage (NCBI taxonomy): Bacteria > Bacillati > Bacillota > Bacilli > Caryophanales > Bacillaceae > Oceanobacillus > Oceanobacillus sp. FSL W7-1304. The sequence goes on from NZ_CP150211.1 coordinate 1,342,504, forward strand.
AAATAACGGCCTGTCTCTTTTAAGTGAGATGAAAAACGCTTTTTATAAAATGCATGCGAATCAAACATGGCTATCTTCTTCTTTCGTTAATTGCACATACAAATCATCCAACGTTGAATCAGGCATATTAAAGCTTTCTCTTAATTCTTCTAATGTCCCAATCGCTCGAATAACACCATCATGCAAAATAACAAAACGATCGCAATAGCGCTCTGCAGTAGCAAGAATATGTGTCGACATCAACACACCCGCTCCTTTATTTTTCATGCTGTCCATCAGTTGTAGATAAGATTGAATCCCCAATGGGTCTAAACCTACAAATGGTTCATCAACAATATAAAGCGGTGGTTCGATTAAGAACGCGCACATAATCATAACCTTTTGTCGCATCCCTTTTGAAAAATGAACGGGGAACCAGTTTAGCTTTTTTTCTAAACGAAATTCCTTTAAAAGCGGCTGAAGTCTTGCCTCGAATGTATCCTCAGCAATTCCATATGCCATCGCCGTTAAGCGCAGATGCTCATAAAGCGTTAATTCATCATATAATATCGGCATTTCCGGAATATATGCCATTTGATTTCGATACGTTTCTGGATTTTCCTTGTAGCTCTTTCCATTCACGCGAACGGTTCCTTTTTTGGGCTGCATGAGTCCAATAATATGCTTAATCGTCGTACTTTTACCAGCACCATTCAAACCAATTAAACCTACAATTTCTTTTGGTTTAACATCAAATGAAATACCGTGCAATACATTTTTATGTGTATACCCTCCATGAAGGCTATCAATATGTAATAAGGATTCCATCAAAATCCCTCCTTGTCATTACTTTTGATTTTATCATTATTGCTGGACATTGCCAAAGGCAAACCTTACGACATTTTCTGACCAAAAGCGCAGAACGCCCTTAGATAATACGCGGACATTACTGTTTCAGTACAAGACATACTTCCCATCAAAATTTTTAAAAAATCCATGTATAAGATATTTATTTCGGAACAAAATAGAAAGGAAGAAACGAGGATGTCTCACTACAACAAAATCTTGTCATACGCAAATGAGGTGTTGACGATCGAATATCTAATGTAATTTCGTGTAAAAAACACAAAATGAGGTGTTAGTGTTCGATAATTACTCTGATTTTTCGTAAAAAAGCGAGATGGGGTGTCAGTGTTGGCATACTAATGATATAAAGCCCTTTTACCAGCTTCCGCTTCAGACGAAGTGGACAATTGGTATAATGGTTTTTGTAAACCAAAGACGAATCATCTTTGCATGATTTACTGGTGTTTACAGTTCCCCAGCATTAGTTTAAAACATCCTCTTTCTTCTTAAAACAGGCAGGTCCGCATTATGCGGGTCTGACCTGTTTATTTATTTTGCGCTTGTCCTTTTTCAGAAAATAAGAGGAATAGCTTTACATTTGTCCCTAATACTTACTACAATAAACATAATATATACAATTATAAAAGGAGAGATAACAAATGAGTCATGACGATTGTATTTTTTGCAACATAATTAATGGTGAACTACCTTCTGCCAAAGTATATGAAGATGAGCATGTTTATGCATTCCTGGATTTAAGTCAGGTAACAAAAGGACATACACTTATTGTTCCGAAAACACATACGAAAAACATTTATGAAACACCACCAGAGGTTGCAAAAGAATTGTTCGCTCGAGTTCCAATCATTGCCAATGCGATTAAAAAAACATACAGTCCATTAGGAATGAATGTATTAAACAATAATGAAGCGCCAGCAGAGCAGTCTGTATTCCATCTTCACTTGCATCTAATTCCAAGATATGGCGAAGGTGATGGCTACACACCAAACTGGACTGTACATACAGACGAATATACGTCAGAAGAACTGCAAAATATTGCCCAGGAAATTAAAGCCGCAATTTAAAACAAAAGCGGAAACGTCCAGTTAGCGACGTATGAACTGCGCCCTGTACCTATCGGTAAGTCTTCTTTATCGTGTCATGAGGTGATGGAAGTCTTGCTACAACTTTCGTGCTGGAGCTGGACGTCGCTATTCCAGCATTTACAAAAATTAGTCCTTTTAATTTTCAATAAATTCTGCTATACTATTGCTAACATTTCGCAACTGACAACGAGTGTACAGTTGGAAATAAAAAAGCTTGAGCATAGAATAGATGAGGAGAGTTAAAAATGAATACGAGAATATTGATTATTTTATCCCTATTGGTAGGTATCGGTGCTGTTTTGCATGCAGTTGTACCACCTATGCTTTTTGGTGTGAAGCCTGATATGCTGTTGTCCATGATGTTTCTAGGAATTTTACTATTTCCTAAAGCAAAATATGTACTTATTCTATCCATAGCAACAGGTATCATATCCGCTTTAACAACATCTGCACCTGGAGGACAAATTGCCAACATTATTGATAAACCAATCACAGCCTTTGTATTTTTCGCTTTATTTTTACTCGTGAAAAATAAAGTTAAGATTACATTAAGTGCACCTGTTTTAGCTGCTTTTGGTACAATGATTAGCGGTTCGATCTTCCTTTCTGTTGCATTATTCATTGTCGGATTAATGGAAGGCGGATTCTTAGCATTGTTTGTTGGAATTGTATTACCTGCCACTGCTTTAAACACCATCATCATGATTGTTATTTATCCGATCGTACAAGGAATTATGAAACGGTCTAAACCAATAACAGTAGCTTAATCTATACAAACCTCTGATAAAACAATGTCAGAGGTTTTTTATGTTTTTCTGCTTAGTAGTAGCTTTATTTCCGCTTATTTTTTATAATCAAATTAGTGAAGCCTTTTCATATGTGTGCGTGATTAAGAAAGTGGAGGTAGAGGCCGAAATCGGCTAAGGGCGCAGTATCCTATAGCAACAGGATATTTTTATTCCTCCTTAATAAATATGTTTGATAGCACTATGAAAAGTGGAAATGATATAATAGAAGCAAGAAAGGAGTGCGTAGCTATGTCAAAAGGAAAATCATTTATTCTAGGACTGCTTGTCGGGGGAACAGTTAGTGCAGCAGTCACATTATTAAGCACACCTGAATCAGGAAGAGATGTACGTGTTCGTGTAAAAGATCAGGGATTGGAATTAAAACTTCTTCTCAACCGACTAAAAGTAGAAGGTTTACGACTACAACAACAAATTAAACACACGTCCAAAGAGGGTGCTGTCCTCATTAAAGATTTAACAGACGAAATCAGAAAATCTGTTGAGGAATGGAAAGAAACGGTTGAACCCCATCAAGAAAGTATTTATCAATCATTGGAACAAATTGAAACTAGTCTGAGAGACCTGGAAAATAAGGTTAAAAATCATTAATACTAGAACTAAAAATGAGACAGCTTGGTTAGGGCTGTCTCATTTTTTATTCCAGAATCATTCAACTCACCTTCTACGATGTTGCCTGTCATATTCCTCCAATATCTTGCTGAACTCCGACATAAGCATTGGATAGCATCCATCTAATTTCAGTGCTTCAATTGTCTTATTTGGGTCCAGTTTCTCATTCAACATACCAGCAAATTGAATAAGCAATGATGTGAAATCTAGCAAGCCCTCTTCTTTTTGAAGCTCATACGCATCATTTAAGCTTTGAATCATCTCCATCATTTCGTTGTATTCCTTGCGGGTAAGATTATGTTCGATAATCATTTTGATGACGGGGTATTGATTCATATCTATTATTTTGGAAAGTAATTGTATATGAAATAATGAGCTGTCATTTGTATTTTCAAATTCCCCCAACTCAGCTTCCCCCTTAAAATAGCATCTCTCTAAACACTGTTTTCTCTATATAGTTGTGTTTCCTATCAATAGCAAGCGACCTGTTTTTTTGAATTGCTTTCATTTGCTATCTATATAATTTGTATACATGAAACTACTTTTTGTTATAATCGTTCTGATATATTTTTTTGTCTTTCTACTATTATACAGAAACATGGAAAACAAAAAAAGCTTCTTTCACTTTATTCACAGCGATTTATATATATCAGTAACTATATCATTCTAGCTGGAAAAATGATAATTCATTTCTCTATTTTTCTTCTCCTGCCTCTGTTCATCCAGCACTTCTTTTGGTAGAGTAAGATTACAAGTGTACATTGAATGAGAGGAGTTCAAGTCATGGTCATTTTTTATATGTGCTTTGCTTTTGTTGTATTGCTTATTTTCAACACCCTTACAAAATCTTTCTGCATCAAAATGCAAATGGACAAGCATAAGCAAGCTAAAATATTCCGTGTGATCAATATGATTATGGTCGCATTGCTCGTATGCTCCTACTTACGTGTCATGAATGTGACAGTTTAACGGTATTTTTTAGGTATTTTACATAATACTATTTTTTCTAAAAGGAAGTATGTTATATTTATCATTGGCAGATAATAAGGTATAAACCATTCTTATCTGCATAAGTGCAACGAAGTCATTCGCCCAAAAGACCTGGCGAATACCAAGTTTTCCAATGAAAACTAGAACCAACAAACAGATTAGGAGTGTTTAGAGACGATGAAGAAATTAGCCTTTGCTGCTATTATTACTGCTGGTACACTAACGTTAGCAGCATGTACAAATAATGAAGCAGATTCTGAAGTGGTTGTGGAATCAGAAGCAGGAGATATTACAAAAGAAGACTTTTATGAAAAACTGAAAAGCCGCAATGGAGAAGCTATCCTTGAAGAAATGATTACAATCAAGGTGCTCGAGAATAATTACGAAGTAACTGAGGAAGACGTGAATGCTGAGATTCAATCGATGAAAGATACATATGGTGATCAATATGATTCCATTATCGAGCAAAACTTTGGCAGTGAAGATGAACTTCGCGAGATTATTCGCATAAGCTTATTGCAAGAAGCTGCAATTGCAGAAGATATAGAGATTACAGAAGAAGATCTTGAGCAAGAATATAATCGTCAAAACACTGAGATTGAAGCACAGCATATTCTTGTAGCAGATGAAGATACTGCAAATGAAGTAAAACAAAAGCTGGATGAAGGTGAAGATTTTGCTGAATTAGCAAAAGAATATTCAACAGATGGTTCTGCAGAGGATGGCGGAGACCTTGGATACTTTTCAACTGGTGAAATGGTCCCTGAATTTGAAGAGGCAGCTTACAACATGGAAATAGACGAAATCAGTGATCCAGTACAATCACAATTCGGCTTCCATATCATTAAAGTAAATGATATTCGTGATAAAGAAGAAAGCATCGGTAAATTTGAAGATGTAAAAGAAGACCTGCGCCGTGAACTATTAACAAAACGAATGGATGTTACAAAAGTTCAAGAAAAAATGGATTCGCTAATTGAGGATGCAAAAGTCGATATTAAAATTGATGAATTCAAGGACCTTCTTGAAAAACCAGAAACAGAAGGTCAAGGATCAGAAGAAGCCAAAGGATAAGAGACAATTACGAAAAAATATCATAGGCTGTCAAGGTGAACGAACCACCTGACAGCCTATTTTAATTGGAGCGCTGTTGCTCATTTTCTGACTCTCGTCGCAATTTATCTTCATGAATACGATCCATATAGATTTGTCCTTCACGTTCAATAAACTGCTGATCTAATTTCCTTTCTGCAAGCATTGCTCGGAATGCCATATAACCGCTGAGGAAAATCAAAATAATTACCGCGAATACCCATAATGGAATTGCTTCTGTCATCCATAAATCCCCCAATCTTGTCCAAGCTTTCTATTTTATATATATGAACAAAAATGAGGAAAATAACTATTGCTTAATTTTCTTCAAATAATGGCTTATAAAATGCCCGATTATCCATTGCAAACAACCGATCTGTAAATTCACCAGGCTTCACCTTATCTAAAGAACGATTCAGCATATTCATCTTCGCATCAATTAAATCAATAAGATGAAGAATTTCCGCTTCACGCACTAATGGTGGTGTCGGGCTTCCCCATTCTGCCTTCCCATGATGACTTAAAACCAGATGCTGCAAAATGAGCACTTCTTCCCCTTCAATTTGCAATTCTCTAGCCATCAAGCCAATTTCTTCCACCATCATTGGGATATGCCCAAGTAATTTTCCTTCTAAAGTATATGTAGTTGTCACCACCCCAGAAAGCTCTTTCAGTTTACCAAGATCATGTAAAATAATTCCTGCATAAAGAAGATCTTTATTAATCTGCGGATAAAGCTTGGATAGCTCTCTCGCTATTTGTAACATGCTTACAATGTGATGAGCTAAGCCAGATGCATATTCATGGTGATTCTTAGATGCTGCTGGATAGGTAAGCAACCCTTCTTGGTATTTTTTTATAAATGCTCTAACTATCCGCTGAATGACTGGATTCTTCATTTCAAAAATAGCCTCTGTCAGCTTTTCCGTCAAATATTCCCTTTCCACAGGAGCTTTCTCTACAAAATCAGAGATCTTCACACCGTCCGTTTCCTGCGCTGGTCTTACAGATAAGATTTTTAATTGGTTCTTACCTCGGAATTGGTTGACCTCTCCTGTCACCCGAATAATTTGCTCTGCAATAAAAAGAGTTTCATCATCCTTTGTTGCATCCCAAAGCTTTGCTTCTATTTCCCCAGTTGCATCACGCAATATTAAGGTTAGGAATGGTTTCCCATTGCTCGTCATTCCTTTAGTAGCTTCCTTGATTAATAGAAAGTCATCGAACGTCTCGCCAACTGCGCTATAACCTATTCCTCTTTTCATGTATTCTCCGCCCTTTCCAATTTCCTGAAAACTATATATTTTGGACTTTTTCCGTTATGTCTATTTGCTTCATTTCCGTTACAGCAGAAGCGATTTCCTGTCTGCACGTAAACAGGATCACTTGTTGCTTTTCTGCAACTTGCTGAAGAATAGCAATCATCTTCTTTATTCTAATAGGGTCAAAATGCACAAAAGCATCATCAATCACAAATGGTAATCCGTGCTTTTCACTCATTATTTCACTTATTGCAAGACGTAATGCTACGTACAGCTGATCAATTGTTCCTTGAGATAATTCATTTACAGTGTATCGTATATTGTCGATTGATTCTACTTGAAACACACTACTATCTGTTGGCGCATAGACCTGAACATACTTCCCGTCCGTAATTTCTTTAAAATATAAAGTTGTTACTTCAATGACCTTCGATAAATAATTCGCTCGATAATTACGTTTTGTCTCTGTAAGTATTTCTTTAGCAGTTTTTAAAACCGCCCATTCTTTACCCAACTGGTTAAAATGCTCCGTTTCCATTTCAAACTGATGAAGACTAGTAGAATAAGACTCCGTTGATTCCATGGCAACGAGCTCTGCTTTCGTATCTGCTAAATTTTCTCTTACCTTTTCTAGCTTGCTTTCCAGTGATTGCATTGATTCTTCGGTATGTCGCCGATTCAATTCTAGTTCTGTTTCTGTTACCATCGTTTTTCCAAATTGCTGTAAGCCTTCCGTTGACAATAGGTTTTTAAGCTGTGTCGTCGTTTTTGCTAATTCCTTTTCAAGCGTAGCCTTTTCCTCTGATTGTCTCGCCTTTTCATAGAATAATTCCTCTGTATCAACTGCCGCTAGGTTAAACAAACGCTCTATTTCCGTTTCGTATGTTTGCATACTTTCTTGTAATTCACGTTGTTTTTCCTTTAAATCTGCTAATAGTTGCTTATAATAATTAAGCTCTTTACGTTTCTCTAGTTGGACATTATGAATTTGCTCTATCGTTTGCAGCTTTTCTTCTAGATCCTCTCCTGAATTAGTAACCCCCAGCTTTTCTATAAATTGCTCAAGATTTTGCTGATCTATTGCCAATTGCTTTTCCAGCGTAGCTACCTCATCCATATGCTTTTGCCAATCCTTTATTAATTTCAAAACATGTTTTAAATGATGATACAGTTCAGGCCAGTATGCCATTTCCATTTGCTTTAAGAAAGGATGGCTTTCATAATGACGACAAATTTGCTCCTCTAATCGCTGCTCCCGTTCAGCTAACAGGTTTTGTTTTTCATTCCATTTAATATACTGGATGTGTGCAAGCTTCAACTGCTCTTGTAAGGCCGCCTGCTCACTTTTATACTTTTCCTGCATTTCTAGCAGTTCCGCTGCTTCTCTTCTTTCTGCTTCCGTAACCTGTTGACCAGATTGCTCATGATAATCCTCAAGTACATGATCGAACTCTTTATTTGTTCGCTTCGTCATCAACCATTGCCCGATTCCCAACACAAGTGTCAGCAGCATAATCGTATAGAGCCAGCTATAATCGGTTAATATTGCGCCAATACCTAAAAGGATTGCAACAATAATACTTCCTATAAGGACATTTGAAGCTAGTTGATTTTCTTTATTTTGCGCTTCTTCCCTTTTTTTTGCATCCCTTTTGAGTTTATCCATTAATTGTGTTGATTTAAAAGTATCTAACCGATCACGCAACTCATGTACATGACTATCTGATAAAATCGATTCCTTCAACTGCTTGATTTGGTTGTTCATATAATGCTTCTCTTGCTCTAGCTGCTTCTGTTCATTGTCCAACTGTTCGGATTCAAGTTTGAGCTGCTCGTTTTCATTCTTTAATTGCGTCCATGCCTTTTCTAAATAAAAGGGAAGCTCTAGACTAGCAAGTTCTTTTACTTGTATACCTAGATGTAAACGATCCATCGCTTCATTTAGTTGAAGTTCATCATGGCTTACCGCAGTTTGTAGTTTTTTTAGTTCACCACATTGCGATTGAATCCGTTTCTTCTCGTCAAGAAGCCCTTTTGCTTCTTGACCGATTTCCTTTGCATGTAAGTCCTGCTCAATCGTCGCTATCTTTTGCTTATACTTCTTTTCATGACCTGCGACGATATTCCATTCACTTTTGAGCGGCAATAGCGATTCCTTCCATTTTTCCAGACGACTTACACCGTTTTCAGGAAATTTAATTGTCTCTGGATAATCTTCAAGCTGTTTTTTTAACTTATGGTATTCATGGATTACCGGTAGGGCATGTAGTTGTTTTTCGATCGTAAATGCTACTTTTTTTTCTTCTTTCATCTCTATTTGCAATTGCGTTAGCTCCTGCTCCAATTGTGCAACCGTTTCTTTTTTTTCGCGATATGAAGCTTCCACTTCCCGAAAGCTTTGTAAGGAATCAGAAATCCGATTTAATGATTCAATTTTTTGGTTCATTAGTGGCTTTTTTCCAGTTGGTTTAAACAGCTCACCGATTTTCGCATCCAATTGTTTTTCAACAGCATAGATATTATTGGATCCTGTCATCCCAATCCCAAGTAGCACTTCACCTAAATCTTCATCTTTCATATTGCGAATTTCCGTTAAGTCTAGTGCAGAGAAAGAAAAAATGGATTCGTATGTTTTTGCTGTCATTCCATTTAGCTGTTCCTTTAACCATGCTTCGTCATATGTTTTTCCGTCTTTCGTAAAGCATGCAGCAGCACCATTATTCACTTCATCCAATCGTTCAATGCGAAATTCACCGATCTCTGAATGAAGGACTGTCATTTTACCACCCATTTTTCCGCTCGTCTTCGGTCGATAAAATGTGCGCTGCTTCGGTGTGAGACCAAACAACATAAAAAGAATAAATTTTTGAATCGTTGATTTACCAGATTCATTTTCTCCATAAATACATGTTGCATCTGAAAAATCAATTTTATAGTCGACCCATTTTCCAAAACCATAAATTGTGGCATCGAGGATTTTCAAATCAATCACCCCTTCAGCAGTTCCTGGATCAGGAGCTGCTTTGCTTCTTCTTTAATTTCTTGTTCTTCTTCATTTGACAATGGCTTCAAATACCTCCTTGCCTGTTTGTGCTGATATAATTCTCCAATGTACGGAAGTATAGCCGTCTCTTTTAGGTGATGAGACAATTCTGCTATAAAATGACTACCGTTCTCCATAGCTTCATCAATTAGAACTTGCTTCACATCTGTTGAAACACGAAATATGTATTTCCAATTCATTCCAGAAACAGTTGTTTCATTGATAAGATCAACAATATCTTCCACATGTTTTAGACGCTCCCACTCTTTCAAGCTTGGATCATCACTTGTTAGGGTAAGTTCAATTAATTGAGGTCCTTTTGTACTAGTGATCTCCCTTAAGATTTGCTTTTCTAAATCATGAACCTGCTTACACGAAGAAACATCTATTTTTTTCGACTGAAATTCAATGGACTGTAAAGGGATAAAGGACAACTCAGCCTGCTTGTCCTTCAATATAACATGGTAGCATCCCTTTTCACCTGTTTCTTTTCTATTTCGTCCTTGAATATTCCCAGGATAGACGATAGGAGGATTGTCTTTTAATATTTCTCGCTTATGGATATGACCAAGTGCCCAGTAATTAAAATCTTCTTCTACTAAATCAGAAATTTGAAACGGGGCATATACGTCATGCTCTGTGTTGCTAACAATACTTCCATGTAACATTGCAATATGATAGGGAATTGTTTCATCGCTAATTTTGTATGCTTTCGCTTTCCTTTCAAATACAGCACGGTTTTCATAGCTGAATCCATAGATTTGCGCTACATCCGCTCCATCTTTGGTAAACGTGAAATTGGTCACTTTCTCTCCTGGAAAAATAGAAACATTTTCTGGGTATGTTACTGGGTAACGATTGCCCTTTATGTAATCATGATTTCCATAGGATAAATATACATGAATTGACTGCGATTCTAATTTCTCGAAAGCTCGTCGTAATCGAATTTGCGCTTTCAAGCTTTGCTTCTCATTATCAAATAAATCTCCAGCTATCAGAACAAAATCCACCTGTTTGCTAATCGCTACCTCAATTAGTTGATCCAAAGCGGCAAATGTACTTTCAAGTACTTCATTAAAAATTTGTTCCGGTAGATTACTCAATCCTTTAAAAGGACTATCTAAATGCAAATCAGCTGCATGGATAAATGATATTTCTTCTGCCATTTCGGATCTCTCCTTTTAACACATAATGATTTCGTTATTGAATCGTTATATTATTAATCCCATTTTACCAAACCGCTAAACAGAATGCACGTTCTATATAATAGAAGAGAAAATGCCCATATTATTTGAATAAATACGGGCATCTGATACTTCACCAATTATACCCCGAGTAATAAGGGCCATACGGTGGATATGGATACGGTTGATAAACTGGAAATGGTTGATATACGGGGTAATACGCCGGTCCAGGCTGGTATACCGCACCAGCGAGCAAACCACCGGCTAGACCACCTAGAAATGGCAGCAAGAACGGAAAAAATCGTTGATCACCATGATATTCATGTTCATTTCTAAAATAAGGATATGGTACATAAGCTAAATAGGGAGACATGTCATAATTCGTGGATACAAGCGTCTCATTTTGTTCATCACTCATCTATTTTCCCCTCATTTCTTTATTGCTCTCTCCATTATCCTATGCATATGCCTAAAGTAACTATTGGGCGTATGTACAGTTTTTAAAACTTTCCTGAAGAATTGTTTTGCTCCAGTCGCTTTCAACTTCCATCTTTATACCATTTCGGGATGACACGTGTAAAATCCTCATGATCTCTTATTACATCCAGCGAATAGTTTAGCATTATTTCGTATTGCGCTTGACTTCTTTTTAGTCCCCAGACAAGCGATGAAGCAACGTGCATCGCACTATATAATGTATATAATTTCCAAAATGATTCCGCTACAGGCTGCTCATTATGATAGCCGGCAATAACCCCATTTGTAAACGGAATACTTATACGCTTGGAGAAAAAACCGAGCTTCTGTAAGTCATGAACCGGATCTCCCCAATCCATTCGTCCGAAATCAATAATTCCAGAAAATGTCCTGTTATGAATTAGAATATTGGCAGGATGAAAATCATCATGCTGAAATGTATTTGGCCTTCCTTTTAACAGCATTTCATTTTCCCAAATATAGGTTTCTAGCATTTCCTTTATCCGTTTATCAACATCAATCTGCTGTAACTCCATTAAGTACCTATCACTCTTTTGTTTTTTTATTGTATTCCATGCTGGATAATCAGTAGGGGCTGAAAAACGATGAAGTTTCTTTAATTCCTTTCCCGCTAAAATTCCAATTCGATATTGCTCTTCGTTTGTTAATTCCTTTAAAGCAATCTCAGCGTCTTTTCCTGGGAGATACGTGAGTATCATATAAGCCATATCAGTTCCTTCTATCACATCAAATTCAATTCCTTTTGGGATTGCATCTGAATAGGCACCTAATTTGTTTACCGTAACAAATTCTTCTTTTCTGCGTTGAATTTGTTTATTCGAAAAAACTCGTAGCAGATACTGATTATCAATAATAAACTTCTTATCATAAGAAAATCCTTTGTCCAACGAAACGACTTCTTTCGAATATCGCAAAAAAGGAATCTTCTTTTTCCATTGTTCTTCCATCTGATCACTCCTTGTCTGTATTCTAGCGTTGGCAATGAAATGTAAGCATCATCCATATACTCCATACATGCAAACAAGACACTATCTCCGGTGCTTAAGACACCATACTCACAAATAACACACCATTCCAGCTGATTAAGACGCCATACTCACAAATAACACACCATTCCAGCTGATTAAGACGCCATACTCACAAATAACACACCATTCCAGCTGATTATGACGCCATGCTCACAAATAAGTCACCATTCCAGTCGTTAAGTATGACTCTTAAAAAGCGTTCCTTCATACGTAGCCCATCAGCCTTGTGTACAAATTTTGGATATGTTATGCCAGCTGCATGACTGGCTGATGCTTTTCATCGAATTCTCTCCCTGGCTCACTACCTACTTACGACTGACAATAAGCGCTCCAACACCACTTAAAAGAAAATATACCGCAAATGGGATCATTAAATAGAAAACTGCCACACTTTCTATATTCATGAAACTAATAATTCCCAACCCAATAAAAAGAAGCGCAATAAAGATATTTGCCGCATAAGCATAAAATTTAAGCATGTTTTTCACTGTTCGTTCATCAAAATCCGGTGTTTTGTCTTTTTTAAAACGCATTCGAGCTACATCAATTCCAACCACAAGTAATAATGCAGTTAAGGATCCAAGTATGCCACCGAAGTTCAGATTTCCTACAAGCAACTGCCCAATCGTCATTCCAATGACTCCTCCAATTCCTGCAAACGTAAAATTCCATTTGTGCATTTTTCTTCTTTTCATTCGCCTTCCTCCTCCACTAATGTAAATACTTCTTCGATCGGAACATTAAAGTACTCTACAATCTTAAGTGCAAGTTCAAGACTGGGATTATATTTATTTTTTTCAATCGCTGTGAACGTTTGTCTGGTTACCTGCAAATCCTCAGCTATTTGAATTTGCTTTATCCCCCTTTCTAACCTAATTTTCCGTATGTTGTTTTTAACCGGCATTATTTCACCTTCTAGCAAGTAAAGATATCTTTACATATTTTATAACATACCAAACCTTTAACGTAAAGACATCTTTACCTTTTCAAAAAAAAAGAATATGATAGAATGCTCTCTTTTGGGAATATTACATACTAACTACTATAGGAAAGGAGTTTGTCAATGAGTGAGAACCCTAAAATTAATGAAAATAGTAAGCAAGAGCAATTAGAGCAATTCCGTGTAGATGATACGAATAAGAAACTAACAACAAATCAAGGTTTAAAAGTATCGGAGGATGAGCTCTCATTAACTGCCGGAAAACGCGGTCCAACACTAATGGAAGACTTCCATTTCCGCGAAAAGATGACCCATTTCGACCATGAACGTATCCCAGAACGTGTCGTACATGCCAGGGGAACTGCTGCGCATGGCGTCTTTGAACTTTACGAATCCATGAAACCATACACGAAAGCAAAGTTTTTACAAGACCCAAAGGTAAAAACACCCGTATTTGTACGTTTTTCAACAGTTGTTGGTTTTCGTGGTTCGGCAGACACAGTCCGGGATGTTCGCGGTTTCGCTACAAAATTTTACACCGAGGAGGGTAACTATGATCTAGTAGCTAACAATATGCCTGTTTTCTTCATTCAGGACGGTATTAAATTCCCGGATATTGTTCATGCTATTAAGCCTGAACCGCATAATGAAATCCCACAGGCTTCTGCTGCGCATGATACATTTTGGGATTTTGTTGCAAATAACCAGGAATCCGCACATCAGGTAATGTGGCTTATGTCGGATCGAGCGATACCGAGAAGCTTCCGAATGATGCAAGGGTTCGGGATCCACGCATTCCGCTTTGTAAATGAGCAAGGCAAATCGCATTTTGTAAAGTTCCATTGGGTACCGAAGCTTGGTGTCCATTCACTCGTTTGGGATGAAGCACAAAAGATCGCTGGTAAAAATCCAGATTTTAATCGTCAGGATTTATTTGATGCGATCGAAATGGGAAATTTCCCTGAGTATGAATTAGGTGTACAAATAATCGAGGAAAAGGATGAGTTTGCTTTTGATTTCGATATTCTTGATTCTACGAAGCTTTGGCCTGAAGAGGATGTACCGCTAAAAATAATTGGCAAGCTTACATTAAATCGCAATGTCGATAACTTCTTCGCTGAAACAGAACAAGTCGCATTTCATCCTGGACATGTTGTACCAGGTATTGATTTTACAAATGACCCACTGTTACAGGGACGTTTATTTTCTTATACGGATACACAGCTTATTCGATTAGGTGGACCAAATTTTCATGAGATTCCAATCAATAAGCCTGTGTGTCCATTCCATAATAATCAGCGAGATGGCTACCATAGGCAAACAATCAATAAAGGAAGGGTAGCTTATCATAATAATTCAATGGCTGCAAATACCCCCGCTCCAGCAACAGAAGAAGAGGGAGGATTTGTTCATTATCAAGAAAAAGTCGAAGGCAGTATCATTCGAACTAGAAGTGAAAGCTTTAATGACCACTTCTCTCAGCCTAAACTTTTTTGGAACAGCATGAGTCCTATTGAAAAGCAACATATTATTAATGCCTTTAGCTTTGAAGTTGGGAGCGTAAAAGATAAATCGGTTCAACAGCAGGTAGTTGATATGTTTGGGAATGTTGACCTAGCAATGGCCACAGAGGTTGCGAACAACATCGGGGTAACTCCTCCAACTGCAGAAGAATCATCTGTAACAAAGGCCTCCCCTGCACTTAGTCAAGAAAACACAATAAAAACTCAAGTTGGTCGTAAAATTGCTGTGATTTTGCACAATGGCTTTCAGGATACGGAGGTAAAAGAGATTTTACAAGGATTGAACATAGCTGGAGTAGCATACGAAATTATTAGCGACAAACAAGGTTTCGTATCAGGTAAAAATAATGTTGACCTCCAAGTTGTTCATACTTTCACAACAACTCACCCAGTTTTGTATGATGCCGTTTATATTGTCGGTGGCAGTAATGTTGATGACGCATTCTACAAAAATGCAAGCGACTTTGTAAAAGAAGCTCATAAACATTATAAAGCAATTGGCGCAACAGCAGATGGAATTGAATGGCTTGAAAGTAATAATATAATTGGTGATCCAGGTGTTATTGAAGGAAGCGGCAAACAATTCTTGGAGACGTTTCTTGAAGCTATCGCAGCACACCGTCATTGGGATCGAAAGGTAATTTGATACTTGAATTGATTAAGAAAGTCTGTCAACACTGCCCCAATGTCGTTACTTTGGGAGCAGTGTTACATTTCATTTTTTCCATACAGCACGATAATCAACTCTGCCATGACTATCGAGTTCGATATTTGCATATTGACTTGATTCGGATTCGTAAATTGTATGAATACGATGATTGAGAAAAATGATTGCATGCTGCGCTTTTAAATAATCTTCTATTTCAAAATAACTATTCCAACGAGCCGTTTCATCTTGGAATGTTTTCATTTTTGAAACCTGTTTATTAATAAATACTTTCATGTCCTCATCCAAACATGGAAAAATGGATAATTGATTGGAATGAATGGAAGTTAGAACAGAAAGTAATCGATCATCCGATAATGCAATTCCAGAAACAAACAAGTCATACTTCTCGATAACCTGAGGATCCTTGAATTGGATTGCGTTTACAATTTCTACTTCCGCTTCTATACCTGCTTGCTCTAATTGCTGTTTGAGTATCATCGCTTCTCTTTCATGGTTAACTCCTTCTCGGATTTGCTGTGCAGCGATTTTCAGTTCAACATTGTCTGCCAACTTTTGCTTCGCATTACTCCTTACTGGTAAGTCAAGCTCTCTTGACTTCTGCGTTAGAAAACTATGCGCAACCATTTCTCCTTCTAAACAAAATTGCTCAGGATCGATTATTTGGCAGATACGCCGGCGAAATTCACTGTCCTGCAATGGCCCACTTTTTCTGCAATTAAATGTTATATAGTCTGCGCCTTCTTCAATCGAGCGCACTTCTTTCCAAGCAGTATCTGGTGCAGTTAATCGAAACGGATGGGATTGGTCGTCTTGAAATAATGCTGGTGTATTTATAACCTCCACACGATCCAACCAAGGGCGTAACCCATAATACTGCTGAAACACATCTAAACGAATCATTTCATTATCATTGCGAATTAATTGAAATGGACCACTACCTACAGGTAAATTCTGAAATCCTTCTTCATCTTTCTTGAAAACTTCAATCGGAATAATCGATGCTTTTAGGCTTGATAAATATCGCGGAAATAAATAATCAGCATGCTTAAGCTGGAACACAATGCTATATCTTGTTACACACTCCATACGTATTACATTTCCTTTAATATTATCTTCCTTTAAAAATCGTTCCAATGTTGCGCTTACATCTTCACTTGTCAATTCTCTCCCATGATGAAATAAGACACCTTTATGCAAATAAAACACCCATCGTTTGCCATCTCGACTTTCAAAATGGCGAGCAATTTTAGGTACCAGTTGTCCTGTATGACGATTAAATTCTACTAAACGTTCAAAGACTTGCTGAACCATATGTGCATCATGTCTTGATATGATCAACAATGGATCCATCGATAGCTTTGTTTCGTAAAAAGGATATCGCAGGATGTCCAAATCATTGTCCTCTATATTCTTATGGGTCATTCCTAAATATCCTCTAAACCATTCCTGGAACGTATATTGTGCTTCTTTTTCTAATTGACTCACAATGAAGAATGCAGCTTGATACTTTTCCATCTTTACGCTTTGCTTCGCTTCCTTAAGATGCACCTCTTCATGCGTATAATTCAGCATTAACTTCGGCTTCTTCCCACGACCTCTTTGGATTCTCCACTCTACGTAACCTGCTTGGTGAAGGAAGTTTACAATCGTTTTCACATGTCGTTCAGAACAGCTAAGAATTTCAGCTAATCGAGCGACAGTTGTTTCTACTTCTTCTTTTTTATTAAAATAACGCGTTAGCACCTTCATATGTTCAATATATTTCATTTTTCCTCCAAAAGGTGATCATTTTTTTTTACAATCTTCACTTTATATTCATCTTTTTTTATTTTACACTTCTTTTAGGAATAGAATCAATGAAAGGTTGGAGTGTATGCCAATGGAAGCAGCTAAAAGCAAGGACAACATTCTCACATTGTGGAGAAACAAAAACTTTCTACTTCTATGGGGAGGAAATATAATTTCAAGCTTCGGGTCACAGATGTACACAATAGCAATTCCCTTATTAATTTATGAAATTAGTCAATCAGCATTAGCAATGAGCAGCATGCGCGCAATTGAATTTTTCCCTAATATTTTCATCGGAATGCTTGCTGGTGTACTTGTCGATCGATTTAACCGAAAAAAGATGATGCAGTTGACAAGTTTTATTCAATTCACTTCCGTATTTGGCATCGTACTTCTATTACTCACAAATAGTCTGCAGCTTTGGCATTTATACATCCTTGGATTCATACTCTCCTGCGCCGGCTATACATTTGGAAATGCCCATCATTCCGTTATACCGCAAATTATTTCGAAGGAACAACTGACCTCAGCCAATGCAAAATTATCATTTGTAAGTACATTGATTCAAACAGCTGGCCCAGGGCTTGCAGGAGCATTTTTAGTCGCCTTCTCCTATACAGCCACATTATCAATCTATTTACTTTGCTTATTCATTTTATTTCTATGTGTTCAATTCTTTAAACTTCCTGTTTCGGAAAGAGAGATCAGAGAAAAAACCAGTATTTGGCATGATATGAAAGAAGGGATTGATGAGCTATTTCGTAATAAAACATTACTGACACCAACAATTACTGTATTATTTATCAACTTTGCTTCGAGCCTTGTCATTGGCGTGCTTATTTTTTATGTTACCGATAAACTTGGTGCTACGGAAGCACAAATCGGGTTGATGTTTACGATTTCAGCGGTAGGTGGCCTTTTAGGTGCAGTTGTAGTCAGTAAGATTCGCGCTAGATTTGGGCGTGGCAATATTTATACATTCTGTTTACTTTTTGATATCGTCGGGGTCAGTTATCTTATCTTTGCACCGACATGGTGGGCCATCGGAATTGCGCTTGCCATTCGGACCTTTTCTACTACAATTTCTAATATTGTCTATTTCACGATTCGGCAAGAATTCACGCCAAACCATTTATTAGGTCGTGTAGCAGGAACATCCTCCATGCTCATGAAGTTAACCCTACCATTTGGATTATTTATTGCTGGATTATGGGCAGAATGGCTACCCATTCCAATTTTATTTGCTATATCTGCAGGAATATTTTCTCTTTTGTTCATCCGCCTTTACTTTCATCCATTTCGCAATTTAGTTTAATTTATTAAAAGACCATTAAATCAAACCTGAACTTGATTTAATGGTCTTTCTTACATTCCGGCCCTACTTTTCTTTCTTCCCTAATACAAGCGCCTTTTTTAAATCCTTCAATGAACCAGATCTTCCATACATCAGCACGCCGCCACTATAGACCTTCGCACCGATATACGCAAGAACGGCAATCGTTCCAACCATAATTCCCAGTGATAATGCAACTTCCCAAATTGGAATATCAAGCATTCCAACTCGCAAAAACATAATCATCGGTGTAAAGAATGGAATATAAGAGGTTACTGTTACAAACGTTGACTCAGGTGCCCCTAGGCCAAAAATAGCGATCATGAAGGCAATTACAATTAACATCATCATCGGCGTCGTTAATTGGCCCACATCTTCAATTCGACTTACAAGTGAACCAAGCATTGCTGCTAATGTTGCATAAAGTAAATAACCTAGAATAAAGAACACAATTGCGTAAACAAAAATCATTGGCGATGTATCCTGAACACCAAATAACTCGAAGACTCCCCCGACTAACTCTTCCTGTTTCGAACGAATTAGCGTATAACCAACTATAATAAATAATCCAATTTGCGTCAGTCCAACTAATGCAATACCAATTATTTTTGCAAACATATGTGTAATTGGAGGTGCACTCGATATCAGTATCTCCATAACCCTTGATGATTTCTCTGTAGCGACATCCGTTGCAATCATCTGACCGTACATCATAACAGTCATATAAAGTACAAACAGCATGACATAGACAATACCTCGCGCTTGATTGAGTTCTTCCTCTGTTTTTGCTGATTCATCAAGCGCAACTGCTTCAAATGCAATTGGTGCATAAATTTCCGCAATCTTCGCTTCGTCAATACCAGAGGCTTGTGTTGCAATGGCAATCTTTAATTGTTGTAAATGCTGTTCAATAATCATTTGATTTCCAGACTCTGTAATAGTACTCGCAAAATACGTTGCATCAAAAATTTGTTCTTCGTTTTCCGTCAGTTCCACAACTGCATCATATTGACCATCTTGTACAGCCACTTTCGCTTCGTTAACCGTACCATCAAATGGAACTAATTCAATGTCCTCTTCTGCTACAGCAAGGCTTTGTTGCAATGCTTCTGTATAGACACCTGATTCATCCACAACCACAATTTCACCCGATTCCTCTCCAGCGAACATGTCAATAATGGTTTGGAAATTAGCAAGACCCGCGATAATTAACAAAGTAATGAGCGTACTGAAAATAAATGACTTTGTCTTAACCTTCGTAATGTATGTATGGGATAAAACAGTCCAGAATTTATTCATATGCTTCACCTACTTTCGCAATGAAAATATCATTAAGCGATGGTTCTTCAAGATCAAATTTACGAACAAAACCTTTTCCCTGGATTGCGGAAAGAATGTCTTGGGATACTTGCTCATTATCTATTTGCAGCTTACAGCCTTGAGCACCTTTTTGATATCCAGATACACCTTGGAAATTTTTTAAAAAACCAAAGTCGATATCTCCATGAATAATCAAGTTCTTTTTTCCATAGGAGCGTTTGATGTCTTTTAATGATCCATGCACAACTGGTGTACCTTTTCGTAAAATGCACAAATTCTCACATAGCTGCTCCACATGATGCATTTGGTGGGATGAAAAAACAATCGAAGTTCCTTGATCTTTCAGGTCAATTACTGCCTCCTTCATCATTTCAACATTAACAGGATCCAGCCCTGAAAATGGTTCATCTAAAATAAGTAATTTGGGCTTGTGAATGACAGCTGAGATAAATTGAATCTTTTGCTGATTCCCTTTAGATAGCTCTTCAACTTTTTTTGTCATGTATTCAGGTACTTTAAATCTTTCCAGCCAGTATTCGAGCTCTGTAAGAATTGCTTGCTTCTTCATTCCTCTTAACTTTCCTAAGTAAATCAACTGTTCTTTCACGGTTAGTTTTGGATAAAGTCCCCTTTCTTCTGGGAGATAACCAATCAAATGACTATTATCGTAATCGATTGGCTTACCATTCCAAGAAATTTCCCCTTCCGAGCTATCCAATAGCCCAAGAATCATCCTGAAAGTAGTTGTCTTACCAGCACCATTACCTCCTAAAAAACCGAACATTTCCTTCTCTGGAATTTCAAGTGAAAGTCGGTCTACTGCCGTATGTCCTTGAAAACGTTTTGTGACGTCTTTTAATACCAATGTCAAAAAAAACTCCCCCTTCTCTCGTATTCATACGATTCTTTATAAGATTTGATTCATTTTTATTCGTGCTTTGTTGAAAAAAAGAAATTTGTAATAATTGCAGTTACATTATGCAGAGCATAGAGTGCGGTTAGTAAAAAAAAGCTGAAGCCAATGCCATCAAATATGATGACAACAAACCAGGCTATTAGGTATACTACGATCATTGCATCCCAGGATCTTGCCTTTGAGCGGTTATTTGTCTGCTGATAGCGCTCATCAAATAAATGCTTCTTTCGACCAATGCGCCGATTAATGAAAAATATAATAATTGATACGATTACGGCAGCAATTAAACCCCAAATACCGGATGGGTTTGCTAAAAAGTCCTCACTCAATGTTCTCATCCCCTTCAAAAATAAATAATTCCTCAATTGTGCAGTCAAACGTTTGAGCTAGCTTATGTGCTAATATTAATGATGGCTTATACTTGCCTTTTTCCAAGGATATAATCGTCTGTCTAGAAACCTTTAATTTCTGTGATAATTCTTCTTGTGTAATATCCAGCTCTTTGCGTTTTTCCTTTATAAGTGTTTTCATGCTATCTCCTATTTTTTAGTAAAGTGAACTTTACGTACAGTTTACTTTACACTACCATTAATGTCAACCATACTTTACACCCTTTTCCTTTCACTTGTATTAAAATTTAGATTATAATGAATATACAGCTGACTTATTATAGTGGTAAACAGGAGCCGGGATTAGCGGAGCGAGGATAAGCTCTAACCATAATTGCACATTATGTCTCAGTTCCTTTCAAATGCGACAAATACAGGCAACTGCATGCTCGAAATGTGTCTAGCTATATATCTGGTACAAAGAGACAAAACAATTAACAATATCAACGCAAGCAATAATTTCTAGAAAGTTAAGTATATAGATTACATAAATATTAGGAGGAGTTTTTTATGAGAAACTATGCTTTAACAGTATTTGACCCAAGGGGTGAGAAACTGCTGGATGAATCATTTACTGCTGCAAATGATGCAGAAGCTAAAGAGGTAGGACAGGCACGATTGGATAAAGAAGGATACAGCGAACATACACATCGCTGCGTAAGCCCGGAAGCAAAGCTTGTCTTATTTCACAGGTAATTCACCATTCTCTTAAATAAGGAAAAAACTTCTTTGCGTACTTTCAAATAAGAATATTTAATCAAAAAATCCGCAGATATTAACTGCGGATTTTTTATGTATTTTCTTAGTTTGTTTCATCTGTAGTACCGTATAGTTCTTCTAACGGCTTCGTAATAATACGACTAATATCATTGATTGCAAGATTTAAACGTTGTTCTTCTTCCATCAATTTAGAGATATCCTGATGTTCTTGCACAGCCTCAACGACCGCTCGCGCTTTTTCTAGTTCTTCTTCTGTAATATCCAAACCTTGCATTTGCTTTTCTTGTAAATTCATTTGTGTATCACGGAAATCCTCGAACATTTGCTTTGCACTCGGATTATTCATTACCGTTTCATAAGCTAATTTCAAACTTTTAAATTCTTCGCTTTCACGAATAGCTTTTTCCAATTCATATGCGCTATCATAAATATTAGGCATGATGTTCCTCCTTTAGTATCAATACTAACGTTACTATAACAGAGCTTTTATCCTGTGTATACCCTCAACGAAAAAACCCTATTTTTGAAAAAATATTTTTACACTTGTATTTGACTGCTATAATTAAACAATAGAATAAGGAAAAAGGAGATTTCAAGATGTATAAAATGCTAAAAAATTTTTTCCCTACTTTTTTAATTTATGATGAAAATATATCTGAAATACCCGATGACTATCAATGGTTCGTTACAGATACAAATGCAATTATCGGCATAGCTAAAAGCGATTTGAGCGCAAAGGATGCTGCCATGCTTTCAACATTTTTAACACCATACCAGCTTACGATACCAAAACCGACTGATTTAGAAAAATTATGGAAAAATCGAATTCATCATTCTAGTTCTATGCCAGAGACATCACATGAAAAATTTCGCTTTGTTTATTTTTCTTTTCCTAAAAATCAAATAGAGCCTAACATTTTTAGAACTGCAATGTATGAATTTTTCTCTAATCCAATACCTATTTTATGGGAAAATGAACAGGAAGGAATTCTTATTGAACAACAGGGAGTACAGCTAGAAGATTCGCTCACGTATGACCAAATTGTTGATACACTGATGAGTGATCTTTATGTGAAAACGAAGTTCTTTATTGGTCCTTATTTATTGGACTTCAAAGATCTCTCTAATCAGTATTTATCTTTCATACAATTAGCAAAAATATCAGCTAGCTATTCCGATAATCCTGTTATTACATATGTGGATGCCATTCCCTTCCGACTTGTAAATCAAATACCCTTTGAGCAACGAAACCAAATTAGCAATTTGGTACTCAAGGAGTTTAAGAACGATGAGGAAATGCTTCAAACCATTTGGACGTTTATCCAATGCAATCTTAATATTTCACTCACTGCAAAAAAACTCTACATGCATCGGAATAGTCTACAATATCGCATTGATAAATTTTTCGAAAAAACTGGGATTGATGTTCGGCAGTTTAACCAAGCTTTAACCGTATACATAGCACTGCTAGCAACCATGCACAAAGAGCCTGTCTAAATTTGTGCACATTTCCCATTATGTAAAGCGCTTTCTTTCTATACAATGAATATATAAAACGTTTACATTTTGGAGGGGTAATAATGGCTGAATTACGCTTAGATCATATTCAAAAAACGTATGATAAAAATGTGGTTGCTGTATCAGACTTTAATCTACATATTA
This sequence comes from Oceanobacillus sp. FSL W7-1304, assembly GCF_037969805.1. Classification (NCBI taxonomy): domain Bacteria; kingdom Bacillati; phylum Bacillota; class Bacilli; order Caryophanales; family Bacillaceae; genus Oceanobacillus; species Oceanobacillus sp. FSL W7-1304. Next base: position 1,366,211 of record NZ_CP150211.1, read on the forward strand.
AGGACAAAGAATTTATTGTCTTTGTTGGACCATCTGGGTGTGGGAAATCAACGACTCTAAGAATGGTGGCTGGTTTAGAGGAAATCACAGGTGGCGAGCTCTATATTGATGACAAAAAAATGAATGATGTCGCACCAAAAGATCGCGATATTGCGATGGTATTCCAAAACTATGCATTATATCCACATATGAATGTGTATGATAATATGGCTTTTGGTTTAAAGCTTCGTAAATTTAAGAAAGACGAAATCGACCAGCGTGTTCAGAATGCAGCAAAGATTTTAGGGTTAGAGGCATATTTAGACCGCAAGCCGAAAGCACTCTCAGGTGGACAACGTCAGCGTGTAGCACTTGGACGTGCAATTGTAAGGGATGCAAAAGTTTTCTTAATGGATGAACCTTTGTCTAACTTAGATGCCAAACTGCGTGTACAGATGCGTGCAGAAATTCAAAAATTGCATCAACGTTTGCAGACAACAACGATTTACGTAACCCATGATCAGACCGAAGCAATGACAATGGCAACTCGCCTCGTTGTAATGAAAGATGGAGTTATTCAACAGGTCGGAGCGCCTAAAGAGGTTTATGATCATCCTGAAAATGTATTCGTCGGTGGTTTTATTGGATCACCCTCAATGAACTTCTTCCTAGGTAAACTAACAGAGGGCTATTTCGAAGCTGATGGTATAAAACTGAAAGTTCCAGAAGGCAAAATGAAGCTTCTTCGAGAGCAAAATTACGTTAATAAAGAAGTTATTTTAGGTATTCGACCAGAAGACATCCATGATGAGCTACTAATCGTTGAAGCTTCACCGGAATCCAAAATTGACGCACATATTGAAGTTGCTGAATTAATGGGAGCCGAGTCCATCTTATATTCTAAATTAGGCACACAGGATTTTGTAGCACGAGTTGATTCTCGCTCTGACGTTAAAGGCGGTGACAATTTAGAACTTGCTTTTGATATGAATAAAGTGCATTTCTTTGATAAAGAAACGGAAGAACGGATACGCTAAGAATAGAAAAAAATAACTTCATATCATGTTAAAGAGGAAAGTCCCGAAAGACTTTCCTCTATCCATATTTATGAAATTTATTTCCCGTGTAATTGTTGTTGTGCAGTTTGCACTAGACGTTTTGTAATTTCTCCACCTACAGAACCATTCGCACGTGATGTTGAGTCTGGTCCTAAGTTAACACCAAATTCTTGAGCAATTTCATATTTCATTTGATCAAGAGCTTGTTGTACTCCAGGGACAACTAATTGATTTGAACTGTTGTTAGCCATGTTTATCACCTCCTGTAATTCTATTGTTTGCACTATCAAAAAACTTATAAGTTTTATTTACTGGTAAATTGTAGGATTCCTTCCAGTTAAACAAAAAAACGCACTGCATCAAATTGCAGCACGCTTTTTTGCTTCGTCTATTTTGGAGATGTCATTTCTTTCGCGTTCACATACTTATCAAATTCTTCTTCTGTCAGTAAGCCTAGTTCAACTGCAGTAGCTTTTAGCGTTGAATTATCATTGAATGCTTTTTTAGCAATTTTAGCAGCATTTTCATAGCCAATATGAGGATTCAGTGCTGTAACGAGCATTAAGGAATCATTAAGGTATTTCTCAATTTGTTCATGGTTCGGTTCAATTCCAACCGCACAGCGCTCATCGAATGAAATAATACTATCCGCTAATAATTGACTGGATTGTAAAAAGTTATATGCAATCACTGGTTTAAATACATTGAGTTCGAAATTACCTTGACTTGCTGCAAAACCAATTGCTGCATCATTCCCCATAACTTGCGCAACAACCATTGTAACAGCTTCACTCTGAGTCGGATTTACTTTACCCGGCATAATTGAACTTCCAGGCTCATTCGCAGGTATTATAATTTCTCCAATCCCACAACGCGGACCACTAGCTAACCATCGTACATCATTTGCAATCTTCATCATATCTGCAGCTAATGCTTTAAGTGCTCCATGTGCATAAACCGTTTCATCATGACTTGTTAATGCGTGAAATTTATTCGGTGCAGAAACAAATTTTTTCCCGGTATACGAACTGATTGCCTCACAAACGCGTTCTGAGAACTCTGGATGTGCATTCAGCCCCGTACCAACCGCAGTACCACCAATAGCTAATTCTCTTAGATAATCTGTACTTTCCGTAATCATTTTTTCCGATTTTTCAAGCATGCGATGCCAGCCACTAATCTCCTGCCCAAGTGATAATGGTGTTGCATCTTGTAAATGCGTTCGTCCAATTTTCACGATATCGGAAAAGGCTTCCATTTTTTCTTTCAGCGTCGCTTTTAATTGCTGTACAGCAGGAATAACCGTATCTTCCAGCTTCAATACAGATGCTACGTGCATTGCAGTTGGATATGTATCATTAGAGCTTTGAGATTTATTTACATCATCATTTGGATGAAGTCTTAGCTCGCTTCCTTTTCCTTCAAGCCATTTATTCCCGACAAATGCTAGAACTTCATTTACGTTCATATTGGATTGTGTACCACTTCCCGTTTGCCATACAACTAATGGAAAATGTTCATTCAATTCATCAGCTAATACAAGGTCAGCAGCATACGAAATTGCTTCTGCCTTCTGACTTTCCAACAAGCCTAAATCACTGTTTGCTTTTGCCGCACTTTTCTTTAGAATTGCAAACGCTTTAATAATTTCAGCAGGCATAGTCTCAGAACCAATTGGAAAGTTTTCCTTGCTTCGCTGTGTTTGCGCTCCCCAATATTTATCTGCTGGTACATGTATTTCCCCTATTGTATCTCTTTCCACACGGTAATCCATTCTAATTCCTCCCTATAATATGTATTACTCAAACCCTCTTCTATTGTAACAAATTTTTGAAATAAATTAATAGTTATCGACTTATTTTTTTAGTGCAAGTAACGACTTATCAGTTAAACACCCCTCTCTCAATAACTGAGAAAGGGGTGTATGCTTCATTATATACTCATAATGCCGCCTTTAGATGCATTTGTTACAAGCTTGGAATACCTTGCTAACCATCCAGTTTTAATTTTTGGCTCAAATGGTTTTAAGTCTTTACGTCGTTCTGTTAATTCTTCGGCCGAAACTATTACATTCATTGTCCGGCTTGGTAAATCAATTTCGATTATATCACCATTTTCAACCAAAGCAATTGGACCGCCTTCAGCTGCTTCTGGAGAAATATGACCAATTGAAATACCACGAGATGCACCACTAAAGCGACCATCTGTAATGAGTGCAACTTTAGTTCCTAGTCCACGACCCATAATAGCTGACGTTGGCGCAAGCATTTCTGGCATGCCTGGTCCACCTTTTGGTCCTTCATAGCGGATGACTACAACATGACCTGCTTGTACTGTCCCATTATCAATCGCTTCTTGGGCTTCGTCTTGTGAATTAAAGACAATTGCTTCACCAGTAAATGTTTTGATTGACGGATCAACTGCACCTACTTTAATCACGGAACCTTCTGGAGCAATATTTCCATACAATACAGATAAACCTCCAACTGGACTATAAGGATTGTCTTTCGTACGAATCACTTCTGGATTAGTAATGTGATGGTCCTTTACAAGCTCACCCATTGTTTTACCGCTAACGGTAATTCTTTCCGGATGAATTGCCCCAGGGATTTTTGTTAGTTCATTAATAATTGCTTCTACTCCACCAGCTTTATTGATATCATCCATTGAAAGATCTGATGCCGGCATAATTTTTGCTAAGTACGGGACTCTTTCTGCAACTTTATTTATAACTTCTAAGTCGTACTCAATTCCAGCTTCATGCGCAATCGCCAATGTATGTAGTACGGTATTTGTTGACCCACCCATTGCCATATCAAGTGCAAAAGCGTCATCGATCGCTTCTTTTGTGATGATATCACGCGGCTTAACATCTTCTTTAATCATACGAACTAATTGTTTGGCCGCTTCGCGTACTAATTCTTTACGCCTTTCACTTGTAGCAACGATTGTACCATTACCAGGAAGTGCAACTCCCAGCATTTCCATTAAGCAGTTCATTGAATTTGCTGTAAACATACCTGAACATGAACCACATGTTGGACATGCATTCATTTCAATATCTAACAGCTCTTCTGAAGACATTTGTCCGGATTTGTGGGCACCAACACCTTCAAATACAGATGTTAAAGAAATTTGTTTTCCTGTTGCACTTACACCAGCTTCCATCGGTCCGCCTGATACAAAAACAGAAGGAACGTTCGTACGAGCAGCAGCCATCAGCATACCCGGTGTAATTTTGTCACAGTTTGGAATATAAAATACCCCATCAAACCAGTGTGCATTTATTACCGTTTCGGCAGAGTCTGCAATAAGTTCACGACTTGGTAAAGAATAACGCATTCCAATATGTCCCATTGCAATTCCGTCGTCTACTCCAATTGTATTAAACTCAAACGGAATACCACCTGCTTCAATAATCGCTTCTTTTACAACATCTGCAAACTCTCGTAAATGAACATGACCAGGAATAATATCAATGTACGAGTTACAAACACCAATAAAAGGTTTCTCAAAATCTTTAGGTTTTACTTTTCCTGTTGCATATAAAAGACTGCGGTGTGGAGCACGATCGACTCCAATTTTAATCATATCGCTTCTCATCTGAACAACACATCCATAATTTCAAATTTTAAATCTATTTTAAATCCTAAGTTGTCTGCTGTCAATATAGTTGTACGACAAGTTAAATAAAACTCTTCCTGTGACATTTCACCGGACTTTCTGAACTTCTCCTAATAAACTGTTATTCAATTCTTAAGTCTTTCATCGCGTGTAAAATGTGAATTTTCATTGCACTTCTGGCTCCCTCAGGATTACGGGCTTTCATAAATTCCATAATCAGCTTATGATCATTCAACGTATCTTTTACGACTTGCTCATTTTTTTGGGACAATTGGACTCCTTTATCAATTGCCTGAAAAACAACTGGCATAAGCTTGTCGATAAATTCATTATGAGTAGCCTTGGCTATCGATTTATGAAATTTCTGTTCAACATCTGTCCGATCCTCACCCTGGTCAATTTTTTGTTCAATCTGATTTCCATACTCTAATATGCGACTTAGCTCAGCATCACTCGCTCGTAACGTCGCATAATAGGCTGCTTCCGGCTCAAAAATCAGACGCATTTCATACAGGTCTTTCGCATTTATTCTTGCATGGGAAAGACCATTCAATGATTGCATGGTATCATGTAAATCAACTTCCTTTTTCACAAATGTACCTTTGCCTCGTTTAATTTCCAATACTCCATTTGTTACTAATATTCGAATCGCTTCACGCAATGTCGTTCTGCTAATCTGAAGTTCCTCTGATAACTCAATTTCGTTCGGCAGTTTATCACCTGGTAAAAATCTTTCTTCGATCGTAATCATTGATAAAATATCTTCTGCTATATTATCGGAAAGCCGCTTCATTTGTTTCATCTATCCTATCATCCTTATTTTTTTATAGTATAGCACACCATGTACACTGCATTATTAATCATTTAGAATACTAAACATGAACATAAACACTGGAAAAAATATGTAATGACACAAAATTGTACTACTCTACAGACCACCAACTACTGATATTTCGATATAATACGTTACATAGCTTTAATTTAAGGAAGACTTCATACTTTTCACTGTCCTAAAGGTTTTCCAAATACTTCAAGAAGGAGGATGTCGCTATGCCAAATACATGGACACATATTTTATTTTGCGAAGATGTGATTGATTCCGTCAAACAGCCTTATCCATTTTCACAATATGAACCTTATATGAAACTAGGCGCGCAAGGACCAGATCCATTTTTCTATTATAACTTCTGGCCATGGATAAAGGATGAACCTGTCCATGAAGTCGGTATGACACTTCATACGGAACGCTGTGGCGATTTCCTAATGGATTTGATTCGAAAAGCGAAGGGCCAATGTAGCGAGGTAAAAGCCTATGTTACCGGATTTATCACCCACCATATCCTTGATCGTAATACGCATCCATATATTCATTATCGCGCTGGCTATGAGGGAAGTAATCATCAAAAGCTGGAAATTATTATTGATACGTTAATGATGGAAAAATACCATAAATTAAAAACGTGGAAAACGCCTGTATATAAGGAAATTGATGTTGGCAGAACACTAAATCTCGAAGTACGAGAATTGCTTCACGAAACAATAAAGAAACACTATCCAGAATTAAATCGAGATACATCTGAATATATTCAAAAAGCATACCGAGATATGCTGCTTGCATTGAAGATACTTATGGATCCTTATGGTTGGAAAAACTTCATGCTACGCTCATTGATTTCATCCTATTCACATCAACCAGTAAAAACAAATGTTGATTACTTGAATTTAAATCATACAACCTGGTATCACCCTGCAACAAATGAAGCCTCAAACCATAGCTTTATTGAGCTATACGATAAAGCGCGAGTAGAAGGCATTGAAATTTTGTCACAGCTTCAAAACTATTGGGAAAACAGTGCCAACTCATCCGAACAACGATTAAGCGAACTTATTGATAATATTTCATATGATACTGGTAAGCCGTTAAAACTCGGCCTTAAAAATAAATATAGTGATCCAATTGTTTAGACATTAGTATATAGTTTTTACACGATTAAAATAAATTCCTCGAGTAAAATATACTCAGAGGGTCTATATAGATAGCTCGGGATAGACAATAACTTGTATATCCCGAGCCTAATTTTTGTCAGCACTACTAGCAAACAATTTTTGATGACATGATGCTATTTCGGTTTTACCTCTACTACACCTTTAGGGTTTGTCAGTCGTTCCGCATCTTGCATTCCTTTTTCAACATCAACAAATCTCAGGATAATAATACCTGCAATAAAGAATACGATAAGTGAAACAATTCCAAGTCTACTGCTTCCTGTTACTTGACCTACAAAGGCAAACATAAATGGTCCAATCACAGCTGCGAATTTAGAGGATATTCCATAGAATCCAAAGAATTCCGCATGTTTATTTGCTGGAACCATCCGACCGAAAATGGAGCGGCTTAGGGATTGTGCTCCCCCTTGGACCATTCCAACTACAATAGCCAAAATATAAAAATGCAATGCAGAGGTCATAAAGTATCCAATTATGACAATACCAAGATAAACGAATAACGTAATATTTAATGCTTTTTTAGCTGTAATGACTGAAGCTAGCCACCCAAAGAAAAATGTAAAAGGAATTCCGACAAATTGTGTAATTAATAGGGCGACAATTAAATCATTCTGCGCTATCCCAATTTCACTGCCATAAACAGTAGCCATCCGAATAATCGTTGATATTCCATCATTATAAAGCCAGAAAGCCAGCAAGAAAATAAGCAGCTGTTTATATTGCTTCATTTCTTTAAATGTATTTCCTACTCGGGAAAAACCAATAGCAACATATGACCTATCACGTTTTACTTCAACTTTCTTTTCTTCTTTTATGTTTTTAATGAGTGGGATGGAGAAGATTAACCACCAAATCCCAACGGTGACAAAAGCAACTCGAGTAGACATCTCCGTATCTGGTAGCCCGAACCAGCCGGGATTTAAAATCATTAAAACATTAATCGCTAACAATATTCCTCCGCCTATGTATCCATAGGCAAAACCACCAGATGAAACACGATCAATTTCGTCTTTCGTGGCGACTTCTGGAAGAAATCCATCATAGAACACGTTCGCACCAGAAAAACCGATGGAACCAACTATAAATAGTACGGAGGCTAATATATAATCCCCTTCACCAACAAAAAACAGTAAAATACTTGCTATGATACCCATAAATGCAAAAAACTGAAGAAATTTTTTCTTGGCTGCAGAGAAATCACTAATGGCACCTAAAATTGGCGCAAGCACAGCCACGATTAAAACAGAAATGGACTGCGAATAGCCCCAATAGCTTGTAGCCAATCCTTCCTCTAAACCAGAGGCCGCTACACTAGAATAATAAACAGGAAGTACCGCCGCCATTATCGTTGTTGCAAATGCTGAATTACCAAAGTCATATAACATCCAGCTGCGTTGTATTTTCTTTTTATTTTCCATCAATTTTCACCCCTTTTTTTAGCATACCAAACTTTTCCTGTTTGGAAATAACAACATTGTAAAATTTACAAAAATAATATATGTAGGAATAAAGTAAAGGCTCCCAAAACTAGGTTAGCCAAAGCTTTAGAAGAATTTTTATAATGAAGCAGCAAGAAAAAGCCTCACCATAACGGTAAGACTTGGTATTGTTACTCCCATATAAAGTGTCTGTATGATTCACTTGCTTTAAGAAATTCCTCTTTATTACCTTTCTCAATGGAGCTATTGATGTCTTCTTCTAATCGATTTTTATTCCAGTTAAAACAAAGCTCATCCAAAATCAATCGGGAAAAGAGTCTTAATTCATAAGGTATTTCTCTTTTTGCTTGTAGCTTTTCACCTTCATAGCGATAAAATCGATATACTATTTTTTCCTTCTTCATGGAACATGCCCCCTTTGTTCCCTTTTTATTATTATCCTAAATTTTTAGAATAATTTCAACTAAAAACAACTTTTTTAGGCGATTTGGTACAAAAACTTAAATGCTGTTGTAACCTAGTTGCGACTAAATCTTAGCTAAAACCTAATGTCGGCATAAGGAATATGTTACCTTAACATTTCCTACATAAGCTAAGCATGTTCACCTGGTCAAATCATCCCACAATACAGACGCATAATCGGACATCGCATTTTGTATTCTGTAAGGACACTTCCACTTTCGTTTCTAATTTTTCCCTCTGTAAACATCCTTCACACCCTTCAATACATATAACCAGGGTCTTGAATGTTTCTCTAGACCCACCATGTCTTGCTCTGATAGACTGTTAAAGCTATATAAAAATGGAAACAATTAAATGTGGAGGCATTTAGGATGAATCATTCAGAAAACCTGAAAATGGGAGAAAAAGGCGCATGGCTAAGCATTTTTGCGTATATTACGCTTGCCATTATTAAATTATATATCGCTACAATTGGTGACTCTGCTGCCCTTTATGCAGATGGATTAAATAATATTACGGATGTAATTGCTTCTGTTGCTGTGTTAATCGGCCTAAAAATATCAAGAAAGCCGCCAGATAAGGATCATCGCTATGGACATTACCGGGCTGAAACCGTTGCAGCATTATTTGCAGCTTTTATCATGATGTTTATTGGCGTACAAGTGATATACGATACATTGAAAAGTATGGCTGCCGCTGAAGCTTCACAGCCAAGCATGTTAACAGCATGGACCGCTTTAGGTTCTGCAGTTGTTATGTTATTTGTATATCGCTATAATGCTAAACTTGCTAAAAGAATTGAGAGCAGCTCATTAAACGCTGCTGCACAGGATAATCGTTCAGATGCGCTTGTAAGTATTGGGGCATTTATCGGTATTTTCGGGGCACAGTTTGGGCTTTTCTGGCTCGATCCATTAGCTGGAATGGTCGTCGGAATTATTATTTGTAAAACAGCATGGGATATCTTTAAAGATGCCACACACACACTAACAGATGGATTCGATGAAGAACAGCTGGAAATGATTAAGAAAAGCATTATCAAAGTACCTGAGGTTATAGAAGTCGTTGATGTCAAAGGGAGAGTCCATGGTAATCAAGCATTAATTGAGATCACCATTTTAGTTGACCCAACTTTGAATGTAGCAGAAAGTCACCGCATTACGGAAAGAATTGAAGACTATTTATTTAAAAAGCATCGCATCACACATGCGCATATCCATATTGAACCATATGGAGGAAAATAGGCTTTAGCAAATCATCGCTAAGCCTATCTTTTGATTGTTGATCAGGAGCTTTTTTAAAATGATAATAAAAAAACAGTAAGAATTGCTCCTAAGACAACTAAAATAATATTTAATCCAAAGTATGCCAGAACAACTGCCACAAGTCCACCTATCATTCCATGATGAGGCTCTTCTGGTTTAACAGACATAATACCAGGAAAAATTAAAGCTCCTAGTGCTGCATATGGTATTGCACTCAACCACTTATTAATCCAAGGACGAAACTGCATTTTTTCAATGATAACAGCAGGAATAACCCTTGGCAGCATTGTGGCTAATGACATCCCAATAATCATCAAAATAATCATGTGCGTTCCTCCCCTAGGAAATAAATGCCGCTAAACCCACCAATAATCGTTCCAGCAACGATTGCCCAACCAGTACTCATCCCCAGCTGAACAAATCCTGCGTTGACTAGCATTGCTACAATTGCAATCGCAGCTATTCTTGTTTCCTGTTTAATGGATGGAATGAGCAGTCCAATAAACATGGCATACAATGCGATCCCCATACTTTGACTAAGTTTTTGGGGTATGATATCTCCAAGCATACCACCAAGCAGAGAACCTAAAACCCATGATAAATATGCGCTAGCAAGAATCGTGCCATAGAATAAAGCACCCTTTTTCATGCTTGCTTCTTTCGAATTCATTGCAGAGACTGCAAACGATTCATCGGTCAATCCGAAAGCTAATGGAATTTTCCATTTTAGTTTAATTTTTTTGAGCTGATTCATAAAAGATAGACTCATAACAAAATGCCGGAAATTCAGGACAAAGGTTGCAATAATAATTTCCAATGCTCCTGTTCCAACCGCAAACATATTCACTGCCATAAACTGACTGGCACCTGCATAGACCAAAGCACTCATCAATGTTAATTCTGTTAATGACATCCCTGCTTGCTTGGCTAGAACTCCATATGTAATCGCAACTGGCAAATAACCAAGAATTATTGGAAACCCTGTTGCAAACCCTTTTCGAATCATATGTATAGAAGTATACGAATGTTGTTCTTCTTTTAACACAATGTCTCACAAGCCTCCTCAAGTAAAATAAAACTTCCTCTTTTAGCAGTACTCTATTGCTAGTTGATAAAACATAATAAAGCTAAGGCAGAATATAGTGTCTTCCTCCCCTTTCTCTTGTTTTTGCTCTCGATCTTCGTGGTGATGGGAATTACAGCCTGGTAACGCATATAAAATTCTTTATAGTATAACTGAATATTTCCTAAAATGGAAGGATTCTATCTTATAGGAGGTGTTGACAAATGAAGATTGGAGCATGTATAGTCAATATTACATAATTGAATTACGCAATTTATCCTAGGGATTCGAAGTAGATTATTTTTTAGCAAAGAATAGAGACAAAGCGGGTGGTGCAAGCTTTGGCGGAAAATAGTTGAATTACAAATCCTGTCTAGATATGTGCTGAATGTTAGCATGAACTATTCAAAGGATTGCATACAATGAGCGGGTGAATTGTATTTCACCAATCAGGGTGGTAACGCGGAGTATAGCTTCGTCCCTTTTTTAGGGGACGGAGCTTTTTTGTATTTGGTAACAGCCACAGACCAAGTTTTTTAATATCTTCAAAAGGAGTAAACATCATGATTCCAATTAACCCAAAGCATCAACCTTCATTTATCGAAGCAATTTTCTTTTTTTTACTGATTATCGGTTTAATCAGCTACTTTATCATTGGATTAGAAGCTGTGCCACATATACCTATTTTACTCGGGATTTTTATACTTGTTGCATACGGTTTATTTAAACGTATCACTTTTAAAGAACTACAAGATGCCATGATTTCAGGAGCACAATCAGGTATGGGAGCTATTTTCTTATTCTTCCTTATTGGGATTCTAATTAGCAGTTGGATGGTTAGCGGGACCATCCCAGCACTAATCAATGCTGGCTTCACAATCATTGGCGGAACTTGGTTTTATGGGATTGTCTTTGCTGTTACTGCGATTATAGGCGTAACACTAGGTAGTTCCTTAACGACGACTGCAACTGTTGGCGTCGCCTTTATTGGAATGGCAGGTGCAATGGAAGCTTCCTTAGCAATTACAGCAGGTGCAATCGTTTCTGGTGCTTTCTTTGGGGATAAAATGTCGCCGTTATCTGATACAACCAATCTTGCTTCAACTATCGTTGGAGTGGATTTATTTGACCATATAAAGCATATTAGTTTAACAACGATACCAGCTTTTATCATTTCGTTAATTTTATTTGTTTTAATATCGCCAGAACAAAATACGTCTCTACAAAGTATCGTATCCTACCGTGAAGCATTACAAGCTTCTGGATTAATTCATTGGTTATCATGGATTCCATTGATCGTTCTCGTTATTTGCACAATTATTAAAGTCCAAGCTTTTATTGCCTTAACTGTAAGCAGTTTGGTGGCAACATTTATAGCAAGAATAACAAGTGACCATACTTGGTCAGAAATTTGGGCGTATTGGTTTAATGGTTATACTGGGACTACAAATTTTGAACCGGTTAATGAGTTGCTGTCCAAAGGCGGTATAAACAGTATGCTCTTCACGATTTCACTCGTTATTTTAGCTTTAAGCTTTGGTGGCCTATTATTTGTAACAGGGATTATTCCTACGATGCTAGCCACTTTTCAGGAAAAATTACGAAAAGCACGTTCCATTATCGCTGCAACTGCTGCTACAGCAATTGGTGTCAACGTCCTAATTGGCGAACAATATTTATCCATTCTACTTACTGGAGAAACATTTAAAACGGTATATGAAAAAGCTGGTCTAACTAAAAAGGCTCTTTCTAGATCTCTGGAGGATGCAGGAACCGTGATTAATCCACTCGTTCCTTGGAGTGTTTGTGGTGTATTTATTGCAGATGTACTAGATGTACCTGTACTAGATTATTTGCCATTCGCATTTTTCTGCCTGCTCAGCCCTGTTATTACGGTTTTATTCGGAGCAAAAACGGCAACATTGAAAAAATAAGTTACTAATGTGTTTCGATTGAACAAAAGCGCGTGGCGCTGAAGCTGGACATGGCTGTTTCGGTAAATATGTAATCCACAGCATTCAAATTTTTATAGTTACCTATCCTCAAAAAAATAATATGAGGCTTTCCCGATAAGGAAAATCCTCATATTATTTTTGATAACTTTCTTAAGCCTTCAAGCAACCTTGGTGACGGTCTGCAAAAGAGCGATTCTTCTAAAACATGAATATTGTTATTTCGAATTGCTTTCATCTCATTCCAGCCTGGTCGCTTTTTTACTAATTCAGGTCGCATCTTATCTTCTTTTATTCCTACCCAAACCATACAAATATGATCTGGATCTCTTTTTTTTACTTCATCCCAATTTGTTTGATAACTAGCAACATGTTCCGTTGCGAAAATGTTTGCTGCTCCTGCCAATTGACTTATTTCTGTAAGCCAATTTACATATCCCGGAGTAAAAACTGGTTTTGGCCACCATTCCCAATATAAGGTTGGTTTATGTTCTTGTTCGAGTGCCTTTTCTTTATAAGCCTTCACTTCAGCAAGGAATTCGTGAGCTTTCACATCTCCAAGTGATTTAGCATTTAGAGCTTCTCCAACTACTCGAATATCATTTGCTATTTCTTCTAAAGAATTCGGATTCAAAATAATATAAGGGAGCTTTCTAGCATCTAGCTCCTCGATATTCTTTTCCATTCCAGGAACACTTAAAGAAGCTAGTATGAGGTCTGGCTGCAATGCTTCTACTTTGTCCATATCGATGGAAAGATCGGGCCCAACTTTCGGTAAATCCAATACCCTCTTCGGCCAGTCTGAATAATCGTCTACACCAACTAACACATCAAGTTTTCCCAAATATGCTAAAACTTCCGTATTGCTCGGACAGATTGATACAACACGCATAGACAATCGTCTCCCCGTAACGTACTATTATTCCTTGTCTTGATCCGTCGTTAAAAGTGGTCCATCCTTTGTAATTACAATTGTATGCTCATACTGTGCTGAGCGTCCTTTATCAATAGTTCGTGCTGTCCAGTTATTTTCATCCATTTGACTTTCCCAGCTTCCTTCATTAATCATCGGTTCGATTGTGATCACCATACCCTCTTTAAGACGCAATCCTTTATTAGGCAAGCCGAAATGCGGGATATGCGGATCTTCATGAATCGTCGGTCCAATTCCATGCCCAGTGAAATCACGAACAACAGAAAAGCCTTCTCCTTCTGCATAGGTTTGAATAGCATGTCCAATATCTCCAATACGCTTACCTACCTGGGCTTGTTCAAGCCCTTTATACAGAGCTGTTTTCGTGACATCCATGAGGCGTTTTCCTACCCCATCAACTTCTCCAACTGCATACGTCCATGCTGAATCGGCTAGCCCACCGTTAAGATTCACAACCATATCTATTGTAACAATATCACCATCTTGCAATTTTTCTTCTCTCGGGAAGCCATGACATATCTCATCATTAATTGATGCACAAATTGCATACGGATAGCCGTTATATCCTTTCTGCTCAGGTGTCGCTCCCCGCTCAGATAGAAACTTTTCTACAAAATCATTAATCTCCATGGTTGTAACCCCAGGTTTTATCATATCAGCTATCGCTTTATGACACGCAACAAGCACATCACCAGCAGCTTGCATTTGCTCAATCTCACGTTTACTTTTTCGTGTAATCATTGGTCATCTTCCTCTCTTTTATCGTCAACATTACGAACACTTATTGTTAAGTCATTATGGTTAATAACAGGAAATATACAAAATAAATTTTATCATAAAATAAAATTACTTTCAGTAACAGTCTACTATACTATATTATTCAAAACATAAAATTCATGACAAACACTTTCCTTCATTGTAAACCATTATTTGAGACTCCCAAGGCTAAAGCCGCTAGCTCTATACCTAGAGGTTTAACGAGTGGGATTCTTGCATGACTTACCGTTCGCAATCCATTTCTGTTTTGAACAGCCTGCAAGTTAAGGGGCATCTCATTGCCCCGCCCTGTTTCGTTCCACCCATCTTTGATAGGCGTGTACCAAAACAGGCGGTGTCACTATTACCACGACACTAATTCTTTTTAGATTTCTCCTCGGATAGTCCGCTCACTGCTTTCGAAATATTTATGGCGGCATTTATATCTGCATGACTTCGGTAGCCGCACTTCCTACAACAAAAAGCATCTCTGTTCCGGTTTCGCTTGTCAACATGTCCACATTTGCACATTTGGGAGGTGTAGGTTGGATGCACATACTCAACCAAGAGCCCTGCCATTTGTGCCTTGTATGCAATAAACTGTTGCAATTGATAATGGGACCAACGATGCAAATTGCGTCCTGCTTCTTTTGTTGATTTTCTGGAATGCCGGATACCTGTCAAATCTTCCATTCGAATGAGATGAACACCGTTCTCCAATGCGAATTCGACAATTTGACGGCTTATCTTATGGTTTGTTTCCTTCATCCAGTCAGATTCTTTATTTTTCGATTTACGAATAGCTTCAAGCTTCTTCAAGCTGCCTAATTTTCGTCTACGGGAAGCGAAACGTCTTCTTCGATATCCAAGTTCCTTCCCTGGGAAAAAGATAGAAGTCGTCCCAATAGAACAGGTGGCAAGCTGGCGCATTCCGATGTCAATGCCCATGGTTTTGGCTTGAGCTTGATCGGCTTGCTTTTGTTCTACTTCAAAAGAAAAGCTGATTGCGACAAACCACCGCCCTCTTTTTTCAAAAAGCTCTGTAGTGCCTTGTTTAACCTCACTAGACAAAAGTTTGTCAAGCCATGGCTTTTGATGGTCTTTACAGACAACTGGCACACCAATCCGCTTTTCTTGTGTTGGAAAAGAGACTTTATATAATCTGTTTTCTCTCTCAACCTTAAAGTTTTGATTATTGAATCCACACCACATACGGCGAAAAGTTTTCGTTTTCTGTTTTTTCTTTTTCGATTTTACTGTTTGAATCGTTTGATTGACAACAGCTGCAGGAAATGGCTTATCTGAAAAGTGTTTAAATACTTTCGAAGTAGCTGTTTGAAGTCCATCAAAATGCAACAACCAATTTGAAAAAGCGGTATTAATCGCTGTCATTTTTTGGTACATTGCCATTTTCTCTTTTGTCGGTTTTTGTAGCTCCAGCTTAAGTGTGATCGTTTGCACGTTATACACCTCCTGCTTAAATTATATCACGAAAGGGAACGTTTGTGCTGTTTAAGTGTTACTTTTAGATTGGGTTTAAGGGTAAATCTCAAATACTGTAAAGTTTAAAACATGGAATGTATTTGTTTCCAAATAAAAATGCAGCAGGATAACTGCTGCATTTTTATTATGATGACGAAATGCGAAAGCACCTCATCTTATTGTATTCTATTTCTTAGCAGCAGTAGCCACCATAGCCTCCATTGCCCCCGCCTGTATAAGCAGTGCCAATGATTATTAATAAAATAAATAATACGACTAACAAGGCGAAACCGCCAGAGCCGAACTCTTTACCTCCAACATCTTTACTCATTTTTTTCCCTCCCTATTTTCAAGACTACTTTACTTTATGCTGCGTTCATCAAATTGGGAGGGCTATTTACTCATTTTTTTTTCTAAAAATACTTATACATAATCACGCACATGATAAATTTTTCCGTTTTCCACATCATCATCTGTTAAAATATCAACCACTACTCCACCAACTAAATCTGTATCTTTTAGCAAGTTATTATCCTTAAATTCTTTAAACTTTTCCACATCGGCAAATTCATCTTCAGAGCTTGAACGTATTTTCTCTTGCATGTTTGTATCCATAATTCCTGGACTAAACGCGATTATTTTATGACCATTCTCCAATTCTTCCTGTTCCAGTGCAGCAGTTTTCGTATACATGTTCACACTCGCTTTAGTTGAACAGTAAGCACTCCAGCCATAAGATGGCTTTTCAGCTGCACCAGAAGTGATTACAACGCTAATTAACTGAACCCCTTTTTCCGTTGTCTTTTTTAGGAAATAATTTGTTATTGCCATCGGAGCAATCGTATTGAGATTCACATGTTTTGTAAGATCTGTAGTCTTTATATGCATCGATTGAGCAATTGGCTCAACCGTAGCAGCGTTATTTACTAAATAAACCGTTGTCGCTTCCTCCCAGAAAATAACATCGCTAATTTCATCACATACTGAATCCAATGTATTGATATTTGCCAGATCACAAGAGATATGCGTGAATAAATCTCCGTGATTTTCTAACTGATTATTCGTACTACGAGAAAGTCCAATTACATGAATATTTAAATCAATAAACAACTTGGCAATCGATTCTCCAAGCCCTTTCGAGACCCCGGTAACAATGGCATATTTCATTTCCACTCTCTCCTTTTAACGGTTTTTCATATTTTTATTTATCTTAATACAGAATTACCCCGAATCTGAAAAGGAGAAACGGGGTACTTTAATCATTCCTTATTAATTTCATCCCAGTAGTATACGAGTGTTTCCATCCCTTTATCAAAGCTATCTAACGGGAAGCTTTCATTTGGTGAATGCAAGCGATCCTCTGGTGTTCCAAATCCTAATAAAACAATTGGCATATCGTAAATTTCTTCAATCCATTCTACGACAGGAATCGAACCACCCATGCGAATGAAAATTGTTTCTTTATCAAAAGCTTTCGTATAACTGGCAGCAGCCTTTTTAATGAGTGGATGGTTCGGCTCTACTTTATATGCTTTAGAAGATAGTTTTTCTTTTTTCACTTCTAGTGTTACACCTGCAGGAGCAACTTTATTGACATGTGCTTCTAGTAATTCCTGAATTTTTTCAGGATCTTGTCCAGGAACAAGTCGACAGGTTATTTTTGCAGTTGCAGAAGATGGAATTATAGTTTTCGTTCCTTCTCCTTGATATCCGCCATAGATTCCGTTTATTTCAAATGTCGGACGTCCCATCGTGTGTTCTTTAGCCGTATACCCTTTTTCAGATACCGTCTCAGGTATACCAGTTGCTTCAACAAAATCCTCACTTGGAGCTTGTTCCATTAATTTCCTTTCAGCACCACTCAGTGGTTCTACATCGTCATAAAAACCATCTACTGTGATTACTTCATTTTCATCCTTCATTGATGCGAGTATGTGGCTTAATGCGATAATCGGGTTTCTTACTGCACCACCATACATACCGGAATGCAAATCATGATCGGGCCCATTTACGGTAATTTCAATGCCCGTAAATCCTTTTAACCCATATAGAATGGTTGGTTGATTTTTCGCCGCCATACCGGAATCAGAGATAACTGCAAAATCTGCTTGAAATTGCTCTTTCTTTTCTTGTAAAATGTTGTACAAATTCTCGCTGCCAATCTCTTCTTCCCCTTCAATGCATACCTTTACATTGAGCGGCAGTTTTCCTTCGGTTTTCATATAAGCCTCAAAAACTGCCAAGTGCATAAATACTTGTCCCTTATCATCACTTGAACCACGTGCATAAAGGCGACCATCTCTTACCTCTGCTTGAAAAGGATCACTTTTCCATTGGTCTATCGGGTCTACTGGCTGGACATCATAGTGCCCGTAAAAAAGCACTGTTGGGGCATCTTCTCCCGCCCCATTGTACGCAGCATATACAAGTGGATGACCTTCTGTCTCCTGCTTTTCTACCTTGTCAAAACCAATCTCTTTTAAGTATGTAACAATAAAGTCTGCCGCACGAGTTACATCTCCTTTGTATGCACTATCCGTACTCACACTCGGAATCGCCAGGAAATCACTCAATTTGGTTAGCAGACGTTCTCGGTTGTCCTTCAAATAGTATAATGCTTTTTCACTCATTAGACATTCCTCTCCTATCATATTGATATATAGTTTATTTTAGCATAACGGAAATGAAAAGGAATAGTTCGTCAAACTAATGGGTTTCGTTTTAGATATATATTAATAAATAAGGGTACAATTCTTTATTCAAGATTTGCACCCTTAAGTTCAAGATCACCTATTAAAGTTTCACATTTGCTATTGGAAATGGACTTTAAAGGGACTTATATCAAACACCACGTTTATTCCCCCATAAATAAGTGTGAAGCTGTGGCAATACCCGAACGTCGTTCAATTCTGAATTATTCATTACAAGGTCAACCAATCGTTCGTATTTTTCAAGTAAATATGGTAACAACTTATCCTGTTCTACTGTTTCCAAATCATCATTACCCACTTGCAGAAACAATTCTACATCAGGATACCTTTTGTGTATGTTGATGGCATATTGCAAATCTTCTTTCTCAAAGATAACCACCTTTAAACTGAAATTGCCTTGTTGCTTTTCCTCTAATGAACGGATGATAAAATCCAATGTTTCAAAATTTGTAGTCATTCCAGAGCTCGGTGGCTTAGGCGAAATCGTCAGATCATCTATCTTTGTAAACCATTTCTGCCATCTGCTACCTTGTGTTTCCAATGCAACCTTCACCTGATTTTCATGAAGTAAATCTACTAATGTATTCAATTGTGCCAATAAGCCGGGATTTCCTCCTGAGATGGTAACATGCTGAAATCGCCCGCCTCCCTTCTCAAATAAGGCATCCACTATTTTCTGCGGTTCCATCATTTGAACTGATTCCTTTTCTGAACCGTCCCACGTGAATTTCGAATCACACCACGAGCAGGAATAATCACAGCCGGCCGTTCTGACAAACATCGTTTTTTGGCCAATGACCATTCCCTCCCCTTGAATGGTTGGACCAAATATTTCAAGTACAGGTATTTTTCTCATAATGTTTTCTCCTTCGGTCGGTAAATACAATAGCTTGTGGGCGTTTCCCTTAAATATACCTGAACACAAGTTGGGTTATTCGACAGGGTGTTTAGGTATTCCTTAATG
This sequence comes from Oceanobacillus sp. FSL W7-1304, assembly GCF_037969805.1. Taxonomy (NCBI): domain Bacteria; kingdom Bacillati; phylum Bacillota; class Bacilli; order Caryophanales; family Bacillaceae; genus Oceanobacillus; species Oceanobacillus sp. FSL W7-1304. Next base: position 1,385,907 of record NZ_CP150211.1, read on the forward strand.
ATTTCATATATAGTACGGGCAACCACTTCTGTTGTTGGAAAATATTCAGCGTCCTGGTCGGAGAATTTGGTATCTTCGTTCATCATACGATGATCAAACCGCTTATGAATTAAATCTTTTATTTTTTTAAAATCTACCAAAAAACCTGTGTGATCAAGCTCGTCTCCAGCAATGGTGACATTTGTAAAATAGGTATGCCCATGAATATTTTGGCATTTCCCAGCATCCTCATGTGGTACATAATGAGCTGCGGCAAATTGAAAATCTTTATTTAGTTCATATGCATAGGGATGTTCTGTTACTGGATAAATCTGTTGCATCATGAATCATCACTCCTTCGTTTATTTTGTATCTTTGGGAGCTTGTATCCATCCAATAAGGAAAAGCGTGAGCTCCCGTTTAGCGACGTACGGACTGCGCCCCGTACTGTGGGGTGGTTCGGCGTGTCGAACATTCTTACGTAGGAGATAAAGAAAACACGACGAACGGACTGAGTCGATGTTGACTTTCACCGCCAGGGTATAAGTGCGACTAAGCCTTTGGCATAGCCAATCGGCAAGTCTTCTTTATCGTACGGAGGTGAGGGAAGTCTCGCTAGTCGCTGGGCGCTGGAGCTAGACAAAAAAGGACAACACTAAGAAGATGCTGTCCATGCTCCTTAGTTTTTTATAGAGGGATGGAATTTCGAACCTCTCCTGCCAATACGCAGATTCTATTATTCACTTACCATCTTACTTTACCATATCTTTTGTTTAAGATTAAAGAATACATATCAACATAGAAATGAATTCATTCATGGTATAGCAAAAAACGTTTCAAAGGAAAAGACGATAACCGATGATCGTCTTGTTTAACGTTTGCATCAGTTTACTATAATAATAGACAGCTAAAAATATAAGAAATATGTAAAAATAAGAAATAAAATTGAAGATACAATAATTCTAATCCAACTCAATTTTTTACTTATCCCTGCTCTTTTTTCTAAGTAATTTATATAACCAACTGTTAATATAAAACCAAAAAGTATAATTGCATATCCTAAATTATCATTTTCTTTAATCAAATACCTCATTGCAGCTATAGCAACGAGTATAATGCCGATTGTTCCCAAAGTCATATTGAAATAAAGAGCTTGTTTATTTTCCTTCAAAACTACCCCTCCCTCTAAAAAATTCCTCAGGTATATCCCTTTCAATTACTTAACAACCCCGCCCCGCAAACGATAAAAAGCCACTTCTCTAATTGAAAAGTAGCAACAGATCGTTCAATAAGAATTATTTATTTTTTCTCTAATGCCTTTACACCTCTGATTAGCCAATACAAAGCTATCCAAGGTAAAACAAATTTAGTAATCCATTCAATTAAAACAAATAAGAAGAAACTTTCAATGTTAAAAAACGGGAGAATTATGAAAAGTACTACTAAAACGGCACCACCAATGATGAAAATATTCATCGGATTATCACCTCTTCCATAGGTAAACTAATCTTTAATTTGGAAAAATAGTATCTTTTGAATAGGTAAACAGCCAAAATCTAACCTCTTTTCGAAAATAAATCTTTAACAAACCTATTACTATACTTCAATAAGACAGAGCCGGTGTCCTTTTACACTAAACCTACACCGTTAGTACCATTGCTACCATTTGCATCATAACCTAATAACTTTTCCTTAGATTTTCTTTACTTTTAACCATATGCCTTATTCCTTTACCTGCAAGTGGTTCGTCTTTAAATCTTGGTATAATGTGGAAATGGGCATGAAAAATATGCTGACCACCTACTTCACCACAGTTCCAACCAAGATTATATCCTTGAGGTTCGTGTTCTTTGTCTAAGTATTTTTTTACCTCTTGAAGAAGACTGTAAGTTGCTGCCCATTCATCCTGGGTTAAGTCAAATGCAGTTTCTCTATGATTTTTAGGAACAATGAGCCCTGCTCCTTCAAGTAGACCAGCTTTTATTTTTGATTGGTCTAATTGTAAAAAAAGACAATGTTCATTACTCAAAACAACTTTTTGTTTAGGTTCTGAATAGGGGTTACAAAAAACACACTTTTCCATGGTAATCTCCTCATTTTTTATTTCTCTTCTTAGTTACTTCTACATAACCCGATTCCAGCACATATTTATTCAGTTATAGCACCATCATTTGAAGAAGCATTAAATGGCATTAAATGAAACTTATTAAACAATCGTGCCATTTAATTGAAATATTCCATACTGCAGGTCAGTAAAAAATAAAAAGCAGCAGATACTAATAATAAATTAACGATTGCTAACTTCTTCATACCTTCTTTTATACATATAACCAAGCCATATAAACTGCTAAACATCCAAAAAGCTATCAAAATTATCCAACCCAAATGGTCATTTCTATAATCGTCATCGAAAAACATTGTTATTGCACCTATAATTAAAAAGATAAGCAAGGTGTTAGTCCCAACTCTTAAAGCTTTAGTTGTTTTATCACTTTTCAATTTATCCCCACTTTTTTTGCGCTAAACTGCCAGTTACATTAAGAACAACATTTCACAAAATTATCTTACCATATATTAATAATCTTTTAAAAAATTCAATAATGTCCTCGTTATTTTAATAATAAAAACCGTCTGAACTAGACGGTTTTGTTTGTTAATTTATTAGTCAATCTAATGTGATTTGAGTTGTATTTTTTGTCAATACAACTCAAAACGGAACCACATTTAAATGAGTTGTTCCTGTTTATTGCTTAGTGCTATTTTTAAATCATCAATCAAGTCATCAGCATCCTCAATTCCAACCGATATACGAATTAACCCATCGGTGATCCCAAGCTCTTGTCTACGCTCAGCTGGAATTGAAGCGTGTGTCATTTTAGCCGGAACAGAAATTAAGCTCTCAACAGCTCCAAGACTTTCGGCTAATGTAAAATAGTTTACCTTACCAAGTACTTCATCTGCTTTTTCAGCACTTCCAACATCAAAGGACACCATGCCGCCAAACCCAGTTGTCTGCTGCTTCGCAATTTCATGTCCTGAATGAGTCTCGCGTCCAGGATAATAAATAGTGGAGACACTCTCGTGTTTTTCCAGGAACGAAACGATTTTCTTCGTATTTGCCTCAATTGCTTCCATACGAATAGCCAACGTCTTAATCCCCCGCATAATAAGCCAGGAATCCTGTGGTCCAAGTACCGCACCAACTGAATTTTGGATGAAATGAAGCTTTTCTGCAAGTTCCTCTGTATTTACAACCACTAATCCAGCTACTACATCACTGTGTCCTCCAATATATTTCGTTGCACTGTGAAGTACAATATCTGCTCCTAAATCTAATGGCTGCTGCCAATATGGTGTTGCAAATGTATTGTCCACAATTAAAAGAATATCATGCTTTCTGGCAATCTCAGCCATCTTTCGAATATCCGTAATTTTTAACAATGGGTTTGTAGGTGTTTCTACAAATATTGCCTTTGTATTCTCTTGTATAGCAGCCTCCACTTCATCTGAAGAGCTTGTATTGGTAAACGTATGCTCTAAATCAAAACGATTAAGCACTTTTGACATCAAACGATAAGAGCCACCATAGACATCATCGGTTAATACAACATGATCTCCAGCGTTAAATAACATCATAACAGATGTCATGGCACCCATTCCTGAACCAAAAGCAAAGCCTGCCTTACCATTCTCAAGGTCGGCAATGACTGTCTCCAGTGCATGACGAGTAGGATTGCCTGTTCTTGAATATTCATATCCACGATGCTTACCTACTTCATCCTGCTTATACGTACTTACTTGATAAACCGGCACAGAAACAGCTCCTGTTTGTTCATCTCCCGTTATACCGCCATGAATCATTTTCGTTTTTGCACGCATGATTATTCCCCCTTAAAATCTAAAATTGTTCATATATTTGCTTACTTAGATAACGGTCACTCGAATCTGGAAAGATTGTAACAATTGTAGTTCCTGGTTTGGCATGTTTTGCCTCATTTAGGGCTGCAGCCATCGCAGAACCCGAAGAACTTCCAACGAGCAATCCTTCTTTTGCCGCAAGCATCTTCACCATCATAAAAGCATCCTTATCTGTAATCGTGTAAATATCATCAAAATGTTCGCGATTCATATAATCTGGAAGGAATTCCATCCCAATCCCTTCCGTCAAATGTGGGCCTGATTTGCCGCCATTGATAATAGAACCCTCTGGCTCAACAATTACCGTTTTAACGGCAGGATTTTTTTCCTTTAGAAATGATGCTATACCTGTAAATGTTCCACCAGACCCAGCACCAGCAACAAATACATCCACTTTCCCATCAAGCTCCCTCCAGAGTTCTGGAGCAAGTGTCTGATAATACGTCATTGGATTAGCTGGATTTGAGAACTGTTTTGGTGAGAAGCTATTTGGAATTTCTTTTAGTAATTGTTCGGTCTTTTCAATAGCACCCTTCATTCCCAGTTCACGCGGTGTATGAATAATTTCCGCTCCTAATGCTTGCATCAGCTGCTGTTTTTCCTTGCTAAAATGTTCTGGAACACAAAATATGACAGACAATTTTTTATTTAGGGCTGCAATTGCAAGTCCAATACCAGTATTACCTGCAGTAGGCTCAATAATTGTACCGCCTTCTCGTAATCCCCCACGTTTCATGGCATCCTCAATCAAGGCAACACCTAATCGATCCTTCACACTACCACCCGGGTTAAAAAATTCAAGCTTTGCAAATAAACGTACTGCTTCAGGCAGATTAAAATTTCTAATCTCTAATAACGGGGTATCCCCAATCAGTTCATGTATTGAATTATAAAGAACCATTTCGTTTCGCCTCACATTACATTTTAGAGGTTATTAAAAAACTTCATGCCACCCGTGACGCTTGCTTAACATTTCCTTAGCGATTTCCTTTGCACCTTCCAAGCTATGGCTTGCTGCCCAGCCGCATTGCACTTCATTACACGCAGGAACTTCAGTTGCGTCGAGCACATCTGTCAGCGTTTTTTCAAGCATTGTTAAGACATCATCATAGTTATCATGATTGATTAACGATAAATAAAAACCAGTTTGGCATCCCATTGGCCCAATATCAAGAACATTATCTGCATGATTTCGGATATTCTCAGCCATCAAATGCTCTAACGAATGAAGTCCTGGCATTTCCATATGTTCTTTATTTGGTTGCTTAAAACGGATATCATATTTTTGTACTTTATCTCCATTTGCACCTTCTGTTACACCAACTAATCTTACATATGGCGCCTTTACTTTTGTGTGATCAAGATTAAAACTTTCTACATTCATTTTTTTAGTCATTATTTCATTACTCCCCACTTTTTTATTTTTTGTTTGCAGTCAATACCCAAACAAAATCATTCATTTGCCTAAATGATACATCAAATCCATGCTTTTCAAAAGCATTCTTCATTGTATCCAATGTGGGATAGTATTCACGATTCAAGTCTTCTGCTAGATCATGATGCCCTTTTTCCACTGCCTCTTTTATTTGCATCCTTTTATCGGCTTCCGTTTTAAACATCGTATCTCCAAAAACAACCTTGCCATTCAGTGGCAATAACTCTGCAAATTGTTTAATTGCAATCGCCTTTTCATCATCTGTTAGATGATGGAACGCATACGTACTTGTAATCGTTTCAATCTTTCCAGTGGGGGCCGGGTAGATTAAGAAATCACCATCCAGAATCGTCAAACCTGGAATTTTCCTTTTTGCAATGTTTCTCATTTCTTTTGAAGGTTCAATTCCTATTACAGAATGCCCTGCTTGCAGCAACTTCTTGGATAAATTACCTGTTCCAACACCAAATTCCAATACCCTGCCAACACTATGATCCACTACTGCATCAAGGATTACATCATAATTAGCAAAAACCTCTGCATATTGTGGGTCTTCTCCCACTACACTGTTATCATAATCCTCCGCCCACTCTTCAAATAGCTCAATAAACTCTCTCCCCATATATGATCAACTCCGAAGTTTATTAAATCAAAGTAACTAACTAAGATTACTAAGGATTATATGTATGTACTATACCACAGGTTCCAACTCATGACAAAGTTTTTTATTTCACAATTCGGATATATCTTTATCCATAAGAAAAAGAGCGCTCCTTTCAGGAACACTCTTTATGACTATCGTCTATTTTGTGGGAAAAGTCGTTCAACCATATTCCCCATCTGATCGAAAAATCCTTCGACCGGTTCACCATTATTAACATCATCAACATAGTTATTCGTTAAATCAATAAAATCAGGGTTCGTGGATACATACACATTATCAATTCCGTTATCCACAGACTTCACAATATCTCCAATTTTTTCTTTTACTTCATCTGTAAGTTCGCCACCATTATCACGTGTTCCGCGATTTGCATTACGATTGTCCGTGTCTAGTGTTGCAGCTACATATGCATTATTATCTGTAGTTAATACATACGCTCGATCAATATCATTAACTTCGTTCGTAATTCGCTCTGCAGCCTCTTCTGATATATCATATTGGTTGTGCTCATTTGCTCGATTGTTCCCATTGTCTCGGTTTTGGAATTGCTCCGAATTTCGATCTAGTGTATAGTTTCGAACATTCGTCATTCCCTCTCCAGCATTGTTGTAAAATCGGGTTTGTTCAATATTGTCATTAGGGCCAGTCGCATTGTCTCGAGCGTTATTATCTGTAGCTTGGCAAGCTGTCAAAGTTAAAAAAGTCGCAGCAGCGATACTTAAAACTTTCCATTTCATCATAAATCCCTCCTTATGGATTTGCTTTTAGTATGTAACAGAGGAGCATTCCTATGCTTAAATATCTACATCCTTTAAATGGCATTCACACCAAATAAATCACACGCATTATATATAAAAAGCGGGCAGTCTAATTAGTAACCCTTTAAACAAATGTGTCTTCAATAAAGGAGGGGGAAAAGTTGATTCCAGACTATGACAAAGCTTTATATTATACATTGTGGGGCCAATGGGATGATCTACTCGTACTAATGGTTCGAACAAAGGATGATATGCTTTCCAAAAAAATTGAACAATTTTTAAATGCTTATCACTATTCACTGGATCAGTCTAAAGTAATAAACACGCATGATACACTGCTTTATTATATAGACCATGCGATGAAATATACCCCACCAGTCATGATGGAAGTATAAAAAATGGAAAAGCACTTGTTGTGCTTTTCCATTATCTTAATTCATCAGGCTACTAAATCTTTTTTCATCATCCAGATGCGACGAATTTTTATCATCTATATCTTCCTCGTTAAAAAAAGTATTAATAATTGCCCTATCATCGGAAGAAATCGATGTTAAATCATTCGCTGAAGCATCTTTCTCTAAAAGTTTTAATGCCATTACTTCATTCATCGAAGTAGATTCTTCCTTTGCTTGGTCTCTAATTTTTTGCGGGATTAGCAATGTGGCTATTTCCCATCCAGATATACTTTGAAAAAAATCCTCCAATTCCAGAGGGATAAAGATGTTTTGATCAGGTACCCCATCAGCAAAGCTAAAGCCGACGATCATATTTTTTTCATCGTTTACTAATCCTGTTTGCTCACTAATATCTAAAATACGGCCAATTACCTCTTCCAGCAATTCATCTTGATAATTTGGTAATTGTTCCACAATTAATGAAGCCTCGTCATTTAAAGCTCGGATTGATTGCACATTAAATTTCTCATTTACTTCCATTTCAATACTAGGATTTATATCCAATGTCACGTACGCATAAGATTCGCGCTCACCCGAAAACATATAGAAAGGTAGAAAAAACAACAATATGACACATGTCATGAAAAAAGTTTTAAACGGTGTATTCAACATCTTCCAAGATTGTAAAATGGAAATATGCCGCTTATCGAGATCTAGCGGTTCGTAGGCGACCTCCTCTCCGATTATTACACCTTTTTTACATGGCTTCGCTTTTAAAAAGAAACCCTCTTTGGTCATAATAATCGTATAGTTGCGATGGAGTTCCATCACAATTCCTTTTTTCATTGCCCCACTCCCTTAAGATAATCCTTAAGATAGATGTAGTCTCCACTTAACACAATGAATATTGCTAAAATAAATTTCCGATTTCGCTCCAACGTCTTTTTGCTGACATCCACTTTTTTTACAAGCTCCTTAATCGGAAGTTTCTTTTTTCGATATACGTATTCACTTAAATGCTTATCGTGATAAAGAATTCTTGCAGTTTTGACTGCAGAATCACGTGCATCTCTATGTTTTGGAGAGGCCTCTGACAGTTCAACCAATGTCAACTTATATTCACGCAACTTTTCCTTAAATTCCATAATTTCTTCCTTACGATAAACTGCATCTAATTCCTGATTATACCTATCCTTTACAACGGCAACCTCAAGCGGATTCTCCATCAGTTCCTCATCAAAATTCTCATCAAATGAAATGGATGAGAGTCTTTTTTGATTAAACCGAATGTAGTCAATTACCTTCCGTTTTATAACAAGCTTTGCAAAGGATAAAAATGAACATCCTCTATCTGCAGAATAGGAAAAGATAGCTTCATTAAACGCAGAAAGCCCTATACTAAATTCATCATCTCTTTTTGGATCTATGTATCGTTTGCATACTTCTGAAACACATTTTGCAATAAATGGTTGATACGTACGCAATAAATAATTTTGTGTTGCTGTATCTCCTTGTTGAATCGATGCTACTAATTCTTCAAGGGGTTGTTCTTGGACCGAAGTACTTGCCATCATTTAAAAGCACCTCCGTCCATTATAAAATACGTATGTTAAATACCCTTTTTGGGTGTAGCTGTCTAATTGTCCATTTGAATTAAAAACGTTAGTGCAATGTATATGTATCATATGATGTCCCCACCATTTTCATTTTTATTTTTATTTTATAAGCAATCATTTCAAAAAGTCTGGTAAAAATTCAACTTCAAAACAACGATCATTCTAAACATGTATTATCGATATCTGTATTTTTCAATTTGTTTCTTTATATATTTCGACAAATAATGCTAATTATTTTAGTCTAATCCATGTTAACGTAATGCTGATTAGGTTGCTATCTCAATTCCATTACAGTTCCTTTAAAAAACAGTAACTAAATATATTAAACGCAAAAATTTTACTTTTCCAACTATTCTAACATATTATACATTCATAAAAGCAGGACAAAAGAACACCTGCATATTACTAGCTTAGGAGGTGCTCTCTTTAAAAGGAAACTATTTCTACCGTTACGACACTAAATTACTCAAAACTTACCAAAATCTCCTCTTTTTGCTGAAATGGCTTGTTATTTAAAATACCTTCAAGAGAATCATTGATATATAAATCTTTTTCAAACCAATCCACCGTGTTTATTTGTCTTGTGTGAAAAATATAAAATTCATTTTCAACAATACTTTTACTGCTCCGAACAACGATATACTCGATTATCCATTGAGACGTATCATAGATCATATCTACAATTCGGCCAATCTTACCGTCTTTCGCGTGTACCTTAAAATCGTTCGTTTCTTCCTCACTACGCAAATAATTATCATGCTCATGATATCGTCCATTTCGATTTAAATGCGGCTCTTCCGGTGGCCGTTCATTCTCTAATCCAATAACTGGAAATGTACCAAGCAGTCCACGTTCTGCGTGAGGTAATGCATTATCCGTATAACTGTTCCATCCAAAATAATCAATTAAGTGATTCTCTTTATCCTTCGTTAAATCCTCATTTTCTGGAACAGGAGGACTATTTCGGATCATCAGCTTATCGAATTCTACATTGACACTTTCATTTGTCTCATCTACCTCTATAAAGGAATTCGGTGACAAGAGGACTTTTCTACCTGGAAGCCATTTCCTTGTATCCACAATTGCATAGCGTATTTCCCAATTACGATCATCGAAATAAAAGTCTTTAATTTTTCCAAGTTCACCGTCTGTTGCGTGAATATTAAATTGCTTTAATTGAGATGTTAAGCGCATCATTTTGTCTACCCCCCAAAAGGTTTTATAAGGTACATACCCTTCTTAAAAACAATAAAACCCAGGAATACTTATTCCTGGGTATACTCGTGAAAGTAGTCAATCGATATAAACAGTCCAACTTTACCGTGGTTCTCATGTTCAAGCGTTGCAAATATAACACCAATTACCTCACCGTTCTGATTAATAACAGGGCTCCCACTATTTCCTCGATAGACTGGAGCATCCAGCATAAATACACGTTCATTCCAATCGGATAAGTGGGTATCGCCAATAATTGTTCCCTCATTTGCAATTCCATTAAATCGCAAAGGATTACCAATGAATCGAATGGGTTCATTTTCTTGAATATTTGGATCTTGGGCTAATGATAAGGATGGCAGTCCTGTTTCATTCACTTCAAGAACGGCTAAATCAATTTCTGGAAATTGTTCGGTAACTTCTGCAGTAAATAAACCATCCTCAGGGAATGCAACAGTCACTTGCTCTTCTCCTTCAACAACATGATGGTTCGTTAAAATAGTGCCATTTGCAGAAATAGAAAATCCGGTTCCCTTGCTGTTATCTGTCTCTACAACGACAACAGCTTCTTTAAACGTTCGGATATCTTCTTCAGCTGACAGCTTAGCAGATGTAACGAGAAAATCAAATGCAGGTATCGAAAAGGTTTGCGGTATTAGGGCGAAGAGATTAAATACTAAAGCGAAGGCGATCAGCCAAAACGCCCATTTCGGAAAGGAACGCTTTGGAGCTTTTTCTTCCTCAGAACGACGAGCTCGCTCTAAAGCCTTTCTACGCTCTTCCTGTACAAGCTCATATAATTCCTCGTCATCAAACTCTTCAAATAAGTCCCCATCAAGTTGATCATCTTTTTTATCTTGTTTATGATCCATAAGCCACCTCGCGTGAAACATAATTGAAAACAAAAGCGCCCGTTTTAGCGACGTACGGACTGCGCCCCTTACTTTAAGGGTGGTTCGAGGTATCGAACATTTTTACGTAGGAGATCACTCCAAAGTATAAGATGATCTAAGACTTTTGCTCTCATGGGCGCAAAGTCAAGTTCATCTAAAAGGAAACATGCCATGTAAAGGGGAGAGGCCAACGTAGGCTTTAACTAAGGTTTAGTTGGCCATCCTTTACCTAGAGTCGATTCCCGATTTCACCACAAGGGTATAAATACGACTAAGCCTCATGTCTTGCAGTCGCAAGTCTTCTTTATCGTCTCATGAGGTGAGGGAAATCTCGCTATCACTTAAGCGCTGGAGCTGGACTAGAACATCCAAACGCAAATTTACACAGCAGCTTTAACCTTTCCTTGCTGCATTTGGTACATCTGATAATATAAACCTTGCTGTTCAATTAGTTTATCATGATTTCCTTGTTCTTTGATAGTTCCATGGTCGAGAACAAAAATAATATCAGCTTGTTGGATTGTTGATAAACGGTGTGCAATAACAAGTGTTGTTCTTCCTTCCTTCAACACTTTTAATGCTTCCTGAATAATATTCTCTGTCTCCGTATCAATATTTGCGGTTGCCTCATCTAAAATTAAAATAGCCGGATCAAAGGCGAGTGCACGTGCAAAAGATATAAGCTGACGTTCTCCTAGTGAGAATGTGGTGCCTCCTTCTGTAACAACCTCATCATAAGTGTTCGGTAATTTATCAATAAACCGGTTTGCTCCGACAGCATGTAAAGCGCTTATTGCAGCTTCTCTGCTGATTTTCGGATCATTCATCGTTACATTCGAAATAATCGTACCCGAGAATAAAAATGGATCCTGTAAAACGATTCCCATATGACTTCTTACTTGCTGCCTCGCCCAATCTCTCGTATTGTATCCATCAATCCTGATTGAACCTTTTTGCGCATCATAGAATCGAAATAATAAATTCATAATCGAGCTTTTACCTGATCCAGTATGACCGACAAATGCTGCTGTCTGACCTTCGTTAATTTCAAATGAGATATCATTTAGAACATAATCTTTTTCGTTATAGGCAAATGAAACATGATCAAAGACAATCTTCCCGCGATATTTTTCAATTTGCTTATTCTCTACAGCTTCTCCATCATGATCCAATAATTCAAATACACGCGCACCAGCAACACGTGCTTGTTCTAAGAGCGGCAGCTGGTTCACAATATCTGTAACTGGTTCAAATAATCTTGTAATATAATCGACGAATGCATAAAGCATACCGATGGATATAACACTTGTCAGTTCAAGCGAAGAAGAGCCGAAGTACCAAATAAAACCAACAAAAGTCAAATTTCGAATAACCGTTACAAGATTATATGATGTCAACGCACTCAATTTAATCAGCTTTTTCTGATACGTATAATTGCGTTCATTCAATACCTCAAATTCCTCTTTTGTCTTCTTTTCACGATTAAACGCTTGAATTACCGGCATTCCTTGAATAGCTTCACTAATATTTCCATTTATTTGGCTGATCGTTTTCCGGATAACCTTATTGTATTTTGTTCCAAAGTATTTATAAGCTTTCATCCAACCATATAGCAACGGGAGAATGAGCAGACACATCATCGCAAGCTTAGCATCTAGAATAAATAGGGCAATAAAAATCCCTCCCATGTATACCGCACTTGTCACGATAATCGCTAATACCCTTTCATATAAATCACGAATTGCTTCCGTATCGTTTGTAATTCTGGCAACAATTGTTCCTGCAGGCTGATCGACAAAATAATCAATTGGAATTCGCTGTGTATGCGCAAATAAATCCGTTCGCATTTTTTTAACAATTTGATTTGCAGCTTTTTGCAGAAGAAATGTTTTATAAAATTGAAATATCCCAGCAATGACAAGCAATCCTATATATAGTCCAAGCAGTAGTAAAATTGGCCGTTGTTCCGGTTTAAAGAAAGGATAAGCTTCTGTTAAGGCGAGACGCTCCCCTCCATAATGAAACGTCCCTTCTGCTGTTGTAATGCTAATTTGATTATCATTCGCATTCGCATCTCGTTTCCCATCCAATGGCGCCCTATCATGAATAAAATGATATGCTGTGCCTATTTGAAGCAATGTAACAGCCTCGCCTATTGTCTCATCAGAAGCAGTTAAGCGGTCTACCCGCTTGAAAGACCCGCCATCATAATCCACCGTATAGCGATCATCATTTTCCGCAACTTCCTGCCAATAGCCTTCAACACCAAGTATATGGTCATCAATAACTATTTTCGCAATAAACGGTCCGGCCAATTCCATCGCAACAGCTATCATTAAGCAGAACAAACCAATGATAATTCCTTTTTTATAGTGTAAAGCATAGTTAAATAATCGCTTTTCTGTTGATGGCTTTTTCATTACATCGCCACCTCCCCATCCTCCAACTGTTGCTGTTGGTACTGCTTTTTATACCAACCATCCAACTGCATTAATTGTTCATGTGTTCCTTCTTCGGCTATTCTTCCATCCTCTAACACGATAATGTGATCTGCATGTGTCACTGCAGATAGACGATGGGCTGCTATGAAGGTTGTTTTATGCTGCCTTTCTGTTCTTAAATGGGCAAGAATTTTCGCTTCTGTCTTACCATCTACCGCAGACATTGAATCATCTAGAATTAAAATCTCTGGGTCCTTAATAAAAGCCCGTGCAAGCGCAACACGTTGCTTCTGACCACCAGATAAAGTAATCCCGCTTTCTCCGACCTGGGTGTCCAGCCCATTCGGCAGCTGCTTTATATCATCGAGAAAATGTGCTAGCTTCATCACACGAAAAATTTCCTCATCGGTTGCATCGGCTTTACCAAACTGAATATTTTCCCGAATTGATTTGGAAAACATCATTTGATCCTGTGGAACATAACCAATCCAGTCTCTAATTTGCTCCAATCGAATAGCATTTAAATTGATATCGGAAACCTTAATCTCTCCTTCTACTCCAGGATATTGCCGAAGTAAAAGCTTAAACAATGTTGTTTTTCCAGCTCCAGTTTTCCCTACAACACCAATTGTTTGACCACTTTTCACCTGTAAAAGTATTTCACTCAATTGCTTTCTTTCAACAGATGGATAGGAGAAAGATACATTGTGGAAATCGATGGAATGAACACCGAAAACAGATTTGGGTTCGGTCGTTTCCTTAACATCTGCTTCGTAGGATAGAGTTGCGTTTACACGGTCCAAGGATGCATTACCGCGTTGTAAAATGTTAATTAATTCTCCAACAGCAAACATTGGCCAAATCAGCATGCCTAAATACACATTAAATGTAACAAGGTCACCAAGCGTAATGTTACTTTCAAATACAAGAAATGCACCATAACCAATTCCAATTGTATAAGATAGCCCAACTAAAATTTTCATCGTTGGCTCGAATAATGCATCAATTTTTGCAACTTCAATGTTTTTCTCGTAGACATGATTTGTTCTGGTTTCAAATCGATCTGCATCTTGTTTTTCCTGAACAAATGCCCGAATAACACGCGCTCCTCGAATTGATTCCAGTACTTCATTGTTCATTTCTCCAAAAGCTGCTTGTGCTTCTGTAAAACGCGCGTGAATGGCTGAACCATATTTATTCATGACAATCGCCATAATTGGAAGCGGCAACAATGCTGCTAATGTTAGCTGCCAGCTGATTGTAAAGCCCATAACTGCAATAATCATTAACATAAAAATACTTGAATCCACAAGTGTCAGCACTCCGAATCCTGCAGTCTGACTAATTGCTTTCAGATCATTTGTAGATCTTGCCATTAAATCACCAGTTCGATGCTTTCCATAAAAAGTTGGCGTCATGCTAAGAAAATGTGAAATTAATCGACTTCGCATCCAGCGTTCTAGAATTACAGCTCCGCCAAATAACGTATAATCCCATAAATAGGATATTGCGTAATGGATAATAGTGAGAACGAGATATCCTAAAATAAGTGCAACTAATAATTGCATTGTTAATGAACCAAATTGGATTTGATCGATCGTTAACCCGACAAGCTTCGGGGGGATAAGTCCAATCGCACTTGCAATAATTAAAAAGATAATTGCTATTACATATCGCTTCCAGTAATACTTAAAAAACCAATCCAATTTCTTGAATACCTGAAACATTTTTTCACCTTCTAATCTACTTGTTTTTTCCCTTCATTAAGACACAAAAATAGCACACGCCTATGACGTGTGCACATAAATAGGTTAGAAAACGAGAGGTCTCACTTGCGTATAGCAAGTGTCTTCGTTAGCCTTATTCAGACAGAAAATGTTTACTTTCCACCTGACAAGAAATACCCCTTTATAATACAAATGGTCACAGACATCTGTAACCATTCAATGATTCATCCGATACTTAAATAGCTAAGAATCATTCGCATCCTTCATGAAGGTCACAGTACATATAAAATTCATTCGGTTTATGATAATTACCTTTTCCATGGTAGTGACCTCCTTTTCCGTTTCATTTTCAATTCCCAAGTAATTATATTATTTAGATAGTTTTTCGTCAATAGTTTTTTGAAAATTTTTTATTTCCTTTGAGATTACGAAATAGGATTTGTATTATTGGACAAAAATATAATACTTAAATCATTTTTTGAATCCTTTTCGTATTCTATGATGTATTACAGTTAATTCATAAAAAGGGAGTGGAAAAATTGAATAACCATGAGATTGATTACAAGTTATATGGCGATGATATGCAGTTTGTAGAAGTAGAGTTAGACCCGTCCGAAACGGTTATTGCAGAAGCTGGAAGCTTAATGATGATGGATGATCAAATACGAATGGAAACCATTTTTGGTGATGGCTCCACCAAGCAAACTGGTGGAATCATGGGCAAGCTGATCGGAGCTGGAAAAAGATTAGTTACAGGAGAAAGCTTATTTATGACAACATTTACGAACGAAGGAACTGGTAAAAAACATGTTTCGTTTGCTTCTCCATACCCCGGAAAAATTATTCCAATGGATCTAAGTGAATTGAATGGAGAGTTAATCTGTCAAAAGGATGCATTTTTAGCAGCTGCGAAAGGCGTATCTGTTGGAATCGCATTACAACGGCGCATTGGAACAGGTTTCTTTGGTGGAGAAGGATTTATCATGCAAAAGCTCGAAGGAGATGGCCTAGCATTTGTCCATGCAGGCGGAACCATTCATCGAAGAGATTTAAAATCAGGTGAGATTCTTCGAGTAGATACCGGTTGTCTCGTCGCGATGACAGGCAATATTGATTATGACATTGAATATGTTGGTGGCATTAAAACGGCATTATTTGGAGGGGAGGGTTTATTTTTCGCTACTTTACGCGGTCCCGGGACTGTCTGGATTCAATCCTTGCCATTTAGCAGACTTGCAAGCAGAGTATTTGCAGCAGCCCCTCAACGAGCAGGCTCAGATTCTAAAGGGGAAGGTAGTATTGCAGGCGGACTATTTGATTTATTAGGTGGAGATCGTAAATAACATAATTGACATTCTTCTAATTTCTATCTGTTTTACATTACTTCACACGATATAAATCTATTACATGAAAAAAGAGAATGGCTCAATAATTTGAGTTATTCTCTTTTGGTATATTTTATAAGGGGATCCTCAATGTAATTCAGATTCTAATTCACCCTTGCGATTATGGCCTAAATAGACCATATCTTCTACTTTTTCCAACGATACTTTGGTGTATCGTGAAATTTCTACAAGCGATACATGAGGATTTTTCTGGACAAAGTTGCGAACTTGTTCACTGTCCCTTAAGCATGTTGGGCACATCATAAACGGACTGCTTTTCATCGGTTCTTTGCACAATCGACAATTTCGAACAAATTCTTTCATTTCCTCACCCCTTTAAAGTATTACTTCCATAATACAACATATTTATTTAACTAACAATCACAATTTGGAATTATTAGAAAAATAATGCTTTAGTCACGCCTTTTAGCTTTTTTATTTCCTATTGCGCAAAAAACTGATATAGTTTTATAAAAGATAAAGTAGGAGTTGATTGGATGCATTTAGATGAAATGTTAGAGTTCAACAAACAATTCGTGGAGAATAAACAATATACAGCATATAAAACAGATACATATCCCAACAAAAGGATGATTGTTTTTACATGTATGGATTCACGCTTAGTCGAATTATTGCACAAAGCATTAAACATTCAAAACGGAGACGTAAAAATGGTCAAAAATGCTGGTGCAATCATTCGTAAGCCGTTTGATAGCATCATGAAAAGCATTCTTGTTGCCGTTTTTAACCTTAAAGCTGAAGAGGTTGTCGTGATTGGTCACCATAATTGTGGAATGTCGAATGTAGATACAGAAGCCCTTAAGAAAACAATGATAAATCGTGGAATTGATGAAGAGAAAATAAACACATTAACCCATAGTGGAATCAGCCTTGACGAGGAATTTCACGGTTTTGAAACTGTAGAAGAGTCCGTCATGCAAAGTGTTGGCATCATTCGAAACCATCCATTGCTGCCGAAAGAAGTAAAAGTGCATGGTCTAGTTATTAACCCTGATACGGGTAAAGTAGATGTTGTTACAAAAGAATAGAAATAGGTACTAACTACTGCTTTTCTTTTAAAGCAGTAGTCTATTTGTATATTATTGAGGATAGTAAATAAAGTACAATCTGCCTTCAATATCAATTGCCTTTGCGGGTTTGTTCTTTAGACTTTTATTGCAAAGAATCGTAGAAAAAAGCTAATTCACCAAAATTGATCAGCTTTTCTCTTTATTTTTGGCTAATTTTTTCCGATCTTTAATTCCTGGTGGTTGTTCCAGCCAATTATGTTTAATCATAAGATCGGCCCCACTTTTGGCTAAGCGGGTAATTTCTAATGATAATCGTTCGTAATTGACCGCTAAGTCCAATCGTTGACTAGCAGCTGCAGCAGTGGCATAGTTCCCAATCCCCGCTGCACTTATAAGTGACATATGAAACATCATCAATTTATCTGAAAATGTTTGTGTTGTAGAATCACTTACAGCTACATCAGGTACTTGCGGTGCTTCAATGTCATCTTTCAAAAATGTATCCACAAAAATTTTAATATGCTTTTGCGAAATTTCCTTTCCTCTTAGCATAAAATCTTGTACTTCTTTGGACGGAGAGGTTTGAGCAAAGGCAAGACATAATTTTACTCCCATCACGTTTGTTAGTATGTTCATATATAGATGGGAAATTTCAACTGCGTTCAATGGTCGTTTGTCACTAAATGGATTGAAGCCACTGTAATATTTCTTACTGTCCACATAATCCGTTTCTTTCGGAACTTCAATATATGGGTGTCTGCCGTTAATTCCCTTATTAACAGCAATTTTAAGTGATTCATTATAAAGATTCGTGATTTTACTCAAACCCATCGAAAAATAATTACATATATCTTCTCTTGTACTCATTGAAAGAAAACCACCGTATGCCAACATTCCCACTTTAGACATATGATTTACATAGGTTAAACAAAACGCATCTGTAAAAAGCCATGGAGCATTAATGTTAACGTCTTGTTCGTTAAAACCATTTGGAATGGCGTATCGTTCTTTTTCAAAAATGGATACCAATAGTTCCAGATGTTTGGAAGAAATGTCATAGGAAAGTTGAATAACAGGTTTTATATCTGGATCTTCAATATGCTTCAGCATATAGCCTAAAACGCACTTCGACATACTATCATTCATATATCCAGTCCAAAGTGAAGCAATTTCACCTGATGTTAAATATATTTTCTTTTCACTCATTCTGGTCCTCCTAAAGCGATGATAGACTTAATATGCGCAAACAATTTTAGTTTATGTAAAGGTTTCCTGTTTAGTTATCCGTCGAGGAAGGGATGAAGCGAACCAACATTACCAATAAAAAAATACTGACAAAATAGCAATGATAACAAACAAAATACTAGTTAACATCCCAAATACGTATTGCTCTCTTCTTGAAAAAATCCCCGTTCCATATGCCAAATAAGTTGTTGTTGTATGAATAGGCAAAATCATCATCCCTCCAATAATCATGACAACTAAAAATGCAAGCTGTATTGGCGGTATTCCAATTAATTCTGAATAAGAAATAACGATTGGGAAAATAACAACTATTGCTGAAGAAGGGACAATAAAGAAAAAGCGCAAAACAAAAACAATCAAGGCAATAATCACTACTTTTATAACAATACTCGTACCTTCTGGAATAAAACCAATTAGTAAATTGGCTAATGCTTCTGCAGTACCATTACTTTCTAATAGCAATCCCAACGAAAAAGATGCACCAAGCAATAAGAAATTTTCCCAATCATAAGCTCGAAGCATACGGTTGGTGACTAACCCTATTTTTGGAATAGCATAAAATGCAACTAATAGCATTGGTGGAAGTAAGAGCGGAACTTTCTCTTGATCTGTTACAATCCAAACGATAATCATTAAAAAAAAGCTTACTAATACAAACCAAAACTTAGTGGAAAACACCTCACCTCTCTCCTCGTTAATATCTTTTTCCTTGTTCAATAAGGTAGTTATTTTTTCATCGGGCATCGTCATTTTTAGATAGTACCATACAAATAAAACCATAAAAATCGAACCTAACCAAAGTGGAGGGGCTATCATTATAAACCATTCCACCCACCCTAAATCAGCTATATTATAATCACGAATCAACTGAGAAGCGAGTATCGGGAAGCCACCACCAGTAAAAATAACAGTGGTAACATTTTGATTTAACATCCCGATGATATAAAGACTATACTTTTGAAAAATACTCTTCTCTGCAAATCCATATAAATAATTCATGTTCTGAATCAATGGAAAAAGTATCTTAAACCGAGCTACTGCTGAGGGCAGAATAATCGGTGAGATCAATACAAATAATGCCAATCCGATAATAATAAATCGAATACCACCCCTACTGCATCTTATTAAAAATCGAGAAACAACCTGATCCAACCCCACTTTCACCAGTACGTGACTAATGATGGATAGCAATAATATAAAATAGATGGCAGGAGATAAAAAACCTGCCAATACCTCTTCAACTGTATCTACTAAGTTCAGCAAAAGCATAAGTGCCAGTATTAAAAAGCTGCTCGCACCTGTTGGAATTGGTGCGGCTATCCATAAATAGACTGCAAATACTAGTAACCCTAAGGTTAACTGTTGATCGACAGAAAAATCCTCTAAAGCGGAAAGTCCTCCACTCAAAAAAATTGTAACCGCTAAAGTAAATAAAAAAAGATATACAATTATTCTTATCTGCTTATGTAAGTCTGTATTAGAAGTAAATTTCATCAATCATAATCCTTTTTACTACATATTTGTATATTTATTTAAATCAGATTCTGATAATTCAATATTAACACAATTAGACTTTTACAAAAAAATATTTTTAAATAAACGTCAATTGCTACTCATATTTCTTTTATTTATCGGCATACTAAGTCAAGCTAAGCTGTGATGGAGGGACGACCTATGAGAAAAAGAATGAAACGTTCATCCAAAAACGTGTTTCCTCTGAAAATTGATGAACTAGAGCAACTAATGAGAAGTGAGTTTGATAAAAGCCCAGATTTAAGTTTTAGCAAATACGAACATCAAAATAAAAAAATTGCAGTATTTTTCATTCCCTATCAAGTGCAGCCGGATAGAGTAGAAAATCTGCTATTAACACCATTATTAGAGAGTAAGGAAGAATGGTCAAATACTGCTATTCTTAATAAAATACCGTTAAATTCAGGTAAAGAATATCAACAAATGGATGAAATTCTCCCAGGACTCATAACCGGTAAAGTTATGATTTATATTGAGGATGAAGCAGCTGTTGTATCCTATGATTTTTTAAACAAAGAAAAACGTTCTTTAGAAGGAGCCGAGACGGAATCCGTTGTTATTGGGCCGAAAATAGCCTTCACAGAATCATTGGTTACGAATTTAAATGTGATTCGCTGGAATATTCGTACACCAGATCTGGCAATAGAAGAGATAACAATAGGTAAAAGAGCTCCACGTGAGGTCCGATTAATTTATTTGAAATCGCTTGCCAACGATACGGATGTAGACACAATGAGACAACGTTTAAATGAATTAGATGTCGATAATGTTGAAGATAGTAATGTACTCATGCAATACATCGAGGACGACTCTGCGTCCATATTTCCACAATTTCATACAACCGAGTTGCCTGACCGTACTTCATATGCCATTTTAAAAGGAAAAATTGCAGTATTAATGGAAAATAGCCCGTCGGCATTAATTGCGCCATCGACCTTTTTTAGTTTTTTTGAATCAACGGAAGACTTATACATGCGCTGGAATTCAGGTTCACCTTTAAGGTTTATAAGATTTATGTCTATGTTCATCTCGGTCGTTCTGACACCAATGTATGTTGCTGCAGTTACATTTCATTATGAAATTATACCAACGCAACTACTCATTTCAATTGGACAATCAAGAGCAGGAGTTCCCTTTCCTCCTGTATTTGAAGCATTATTTCTTGAGCTAATGATTGAATTATTACGTGAGGCTGGCGCAAGACTTCCAACGAAGGTAGGACAAACAATTGGTATCGTTGGTGGTGTTGTTGTCGGAACAGCTGCTGTTCAAGCTGGAATAACGAGTAATATATTAATTATCTTTATAACGATAAGTGCACTAGCTTCCTTTACAGCACCAAGTTATCAAATGGGTACTTCCATCAGATTGCTGCGTTTTCCAATGATTGTATTAGCAGGTATTCTAGGCTTGATTGGAATTATGTTCGGTTTATGTATGCTGATTATCCATTTATTAAAAATGACATCCTTAGGCAGACCATATCTGTCACCGATCTACCCAATTCGTTTTGAGGATTTAAACAAAGCATTATACCGGTTACCTCAAAATTTTCAGTACAAACGATTTATATCACTTTCTTTAAAAGATTCCATTCGTTTTTCTAAACGTAATGCTAAAGAGAAAAAAGATATTGATGAGTAGGTGTCTCCTGTGGAAATTAATGTAAAAATAAAACCAAATATGCGTATTCAAGCATTTTATTTGTTTTTTATTATCGTTTCCATGCAAATCGGGGTTGGTATATTAGGTGTCCCACGATTAGTTTTTAGCGAGGCAAAGCAAGATTCCTGGATATCCATCTTAGTGGCGGCTGCTTACGTTATCATCGTGTTATTGGCAATGCTGCTCATTCTTAAACAATATGATAATGCGGATATTCATGGTATTCATCGTGATATTTTTGGAAAGTGGCTTGGGAATATATTCAGCACGGTCTACATCTTATATTTTGGGATTGCTTTTTACTCTGTGCTATTAACATATATCGAGGTCGTTAAAGTATTTGTATTTCCTGATGTAAGCAATTTTGTAATGGGGCTGCTGCTCATTTCTCTCACTATTTATGGTGTCCTAGGTGGCTTGCGAGTTATTATAGGCGTTAGTTTCGTCTTTGGGGTCCTAGCTAATTGGATCCTATTTTTATTAATTCATCCTGCACTGCAAATCGATTTTAATCATTACCTGCCACTTTTTCAAGCACCTTTTGTCGATTTATTAAAAGGTGCAAGGGCTACTTCCTATACATTTATGGGATTTGAAATTCTATTTTTGGTTTATCCTTTTATCCAAAATAAAAATAAAGTTAGGATTACGAGTCTATTAGCTGTCTCCTGGTCTGCTCTCCTTGTACTATCCGCAACAATGCTGGCGATAGGTTTCTTCAGTGCTGAACAGCTTGAACGCAGAGAGTGGGCTGTTCTTGTATTATTTAAAACCCAAAGCTTTCCCTTTGTTGAACGGTTTGATTACATCGTTGTCGCTGAATTGATGATGGTTGTTGTACCATCCCTGCTCTTTCTTATGTGGGGATTAACGTACAGTATGAAAAGAGTATATAAGGTCAAACAAAAACCAACATTGTATGTAGCTGCCATTATATTTTTAATTGGTACGTTCTTCTTTGAAAAGCATTTTGAAACGCAACGAGTTATTAATTTTGCTGAGCAGTTTGGATTCTGGTTTATTTATGTATATCCTTTTTTACTACTTCCATTGGTTTTATTCAAAAAGAGATTGAAGAAGCGAAAAGGAGCTGGATCCTCATGATAAAAAAAACAATTCTTTTGCTGATTTTCTCTGTCATTCTTACCTCCTGCGTACCCTATAAACAACTTGAGGAGCTAGGGATAATTAATACTCGTGGTGTAGACGTAACCGAAAACAATCGTGTTGAAACGACAATCATCGCTTACCAATTCGATGCGCAAAACCCACAAATAACGACATCTATTACTGGAATGGGGAAAACAATTAAAGGAGCACGTGAGAATGCCGGTTATAATACAAATTTTGAGTTAAGCCCCGGACAAATACGACTTGAATTATATGGCAAGGAAACTGCCGAGGAAGGAATTTTAGAATACCTAAGTACACTAGTTCGTGATGCACGTGTATCAGATACAATGCTAGTAGCTATTAGTAATATTACTGCAAATGAGGTCCTTACAGTGGGGCAAGAAGAATTGAATACCGATGTCGGTCAAATAATCCAAAGTTTAATTGAAAAGGAAGTAAGGGAGTATAGTATACCAAAAACCTCCTTACAAAATTTTTTGCATATTGAAGCAGATATTGGACAGGATCCCGTCGCTCCAATAATTGGTTTACGAAATAACAAACCAGCGATTGTCGGAATAGGCGCTTTTTCGAATGATAAGCTGGTTGGTGAGCTGCATATCGATCAAGCATTTCTAATTAATACCTTTTTAACAAATGTTAAAGGTACTCCAATGGAAGTTTCACTTCCGCGAGAACCATTTTTAGATTTTATCTTTAATAACGAAACGAATTCGATGCAACCAGATAAACTTGAAGATAAGGAACACTTGACCATACTAGTAAGAATATCGAAAGGTGAAGGTGATATAACATTAAAAAACATCGATGATCTCCACTTTGAGGCTAATGTTCATTTAGAAGTAGATCTATATGAAACATCAGAGTTACTCAGTGTTAAAAATGAAAAAATAGCAGCCATACTGGAAGAAGAAATTGAAAAAGAGTTTATGCGACAGTATGACGAACTATTGGCCAAACTCCAAGAGATGGATTCCGACCCATTAGGATTTGGAGGAATTTATCGAACAAAGAAAAAGGGGGAGCGTTTAACAGATACAGAGTGGAGGGAAAAATACCCAAACATTACAGTAGATTTCAATGTAAATGTAGATTTAATGCATTATGGAACAATACAGTAACAAACAAATCCAGACTAATAAATATACCCCCTGGCGTCCAAACCAGGGAGTATATTTTATTTGCTTGTCGCATTAATAATTTCGATAACACGATCCCGCGATTTTTCACTTTTATATTCCTTCATCGTATCTATCATAATCGGTGCATATTCTTTTAATTGTAAAAGCTCATCTTTTAATGTTTGTTTTGTTAGTTTTTCCTCATCTATAACCCTGGCATAGCGTTTTTCCTGAAACGACTGCGCATTGATAATCTGATCCCCCCGGCTTGCACCTTTGGATAAAGGAACCAACAGCATAGGTATTCTTAATGCCAGAAATTCAAAGATTGCATTCGATCCAGCTCGAGACAGCACATAGTCTGAAGCAGCAAAAATATCCTTTAGCTCTTCATTAATATATTCAAATTGCACATATCCAGCTTTTTGAATCGAATGATCTATTTTGTCTCGTCCACAGATATGAATGATTTGAAAGTTCGTTAAAAGCTCATCCAAGCTTTCTCTCACGGTTTCGTTGATCTTATATGACCCGCCACTACCTCCCATGATGAGTAGTACAGGTAATTTTTTCGATAATCCGGCAAATTTCAAGCCACTATCCTTATCCCCTTTAAAAAGCTCATCGCGAACAACTGCGCCAACATATTCCGCTTTTTTCTCAGGCAGATATTGCATCGTTTCTGGAAATGTCGCAAGTACTTTTTTCGTAAATGGAATGGAGAGCTTATTTGCTAATCCTGGTGTATAATCTGATTCATGGATAACGGATGGCACGCCTCGTAATTTTGCAGCTGCAACAACAGGAACGGATACAAATCCTCCCTTAGAAAAGATAACTGCAGGCTTACGTTTACCAATTATCTTATACGCTTGCATTGTACCTTTTATCACCTTAAAAGGATCTTTTATATTTTCTTTCGACATGTAACGGCGAAGCTTTCCAGTGGATATTGGATGATAGGTTACTCCTTCGAGCTGTCCAATTAAGTCTCTTTCTATACCATTATAAGAGCCAATGTAATCAATTTCCCAGCCTTTTTCCTGATAGAATGGAATCAACGCTAAATTGACAATCACATGTCCAGCTGTTCCTCCACCAGTGAAAAGGATTCTTTTCTTTTTCATTGAAATGTACTTCCCTTCTTTCACAAATCAGTATAACCGAGTATAATAAAGGCTACGTCTTATTAGGATTACACTACTCTCTATCCTATTAGAAAACATACAAAAAAGGAAGAGTTTTAATGTATGAAACAAAAACAGTTAAGGAAAAACTGAAGCTATTTATCATCATTTTAATTCCCATCTTAATTACGCAAATCAGTATGAACCTCATGACATTCTTTGACACGATGATGTCAGGCCGTTCTAGTGCTGCAGACCTTGCAGGCGTAGCAATTGGGGCTAGCCTCTGGGTTCCGATCTCTACCGGAATTAATGGTATTGTTCTGGCAATCACGCCAATTATAGCACATCTGATTGGCGGGCGAGCTGACCAGGAAGTACCAAAAGTTATTCAGCAAGGAATTTATTTGGCAATTATTTTATCTATCTTAATTATGGTGGCCGGTGTGATTTTCTTAGAACCGATACTATCTATGATGGATCTGGAATCTGAGGTGCGACATGTCGCAAAATATTATCTGTTCACACTAGGAATTGGTATTATTCCCTTGTTTATTTTTAATACAATTCGTTGTTTTATGGATGGCCTCGGACAGACACGCATTTCCATGATCATCATTCTGATCTCCCTGCCACTTAATGTTATCTTTAATTATATATTTATTTTCGGAAAATTAGGGGTGCCGGCATTAGGTGGTATAGGAGCAGGCATTGCAACTGCGATTACGTATTTTATCGTGTGCATTATTGCTCTTTACTTTCTTCATCGAATTCAGCCTTTCAAGAAATTTGCTGTGTTTGCTAAATGGTTTAAACCTTCCCTCAAACAATGGCGTAACCAATTAAAGATTGGTATACCAATTGGTGCAGCAATATTTTTTGAGACAAGTATTTTCTCAGCTGTAACGTTATTGATGAGCGTTTACAGCACAAATACAATAGCGGCACACCAAGCGGCATTGAACTTCGCTAGTCTCTTGTATATGATTCCACTGAGTGTCGGGATGGCGTTAACAATTACGGTTGGCTTCGAAGCAGGTGCTAAGCGTTATAAAGATGCACGTGCATATGGATACATCGGAATGAGCGGAGGTATATTTATCGCACTCTTTGCAGGAGTTATTTTGTATTTATTGAATGGTCCTGTAGCTGCCCTTTACAATTCCGATCCAGAAGTGATTGAGCTAACGAAGCAATTTATTTATTTTGCTATTTTTTATCAGCTGGCAGATGCATTTGGTGCTCCAATTCAAGGTATACTTCGTGGTTATAAAGATGTAAATATGACATTGATTATTGCATTAATCTCTTATTGGGCTATCGGGCTTCCAATTGGCTGGTTATTAGCAAATTACACTGCTCTGGAGCCATTTGGCTACTGGGTTGGAATTATTGTTGGCCTCAGCGCTGGCGCAGTTGCATTATTATGGCGACTTCTCTATATTCAGAAGAAATATGCGTTTTCTAAAAAAGCACATCCAGTTGAATGAAAGGGTTCCGTTTATAAGTGCATATTAGTTAAACAACAAAACTGACGTATGGCAATTCATACGTCAGTTTTGTTGTTATTCTAACGATTAATGCTTAAATTAGGTTTTTGGCATCCGAATATCTCATTTATTTTTTATTGGACAAGATATTGTACATATAAAAAACGATGGCAATTTGGCTGTCAATTTAGATAATAGACCTTTGTTTATAAAGTACAAAAGAACCTCTTTTAAAAGATCCAGGTCAATTTCTCCTTATTATTAAACTCCCTCGATGGATTCAATTTACTCCTAAATTCTAAAGCACCCGTAATTTAATATAATTTGCTTCACAAATGGAGGGAGAGCAATAAAGTCAGAACTATAAAAAGCTAACGTCTCGTCCAACTTTAAAACATTTTTGAATCTAAATGGAATTAGTCCAACACATTAAGATCACGATCGAATATTTCTTCATTATCCATGCCTGTTGAAGTGAAAATGCACTATTAAAATTCTCGCGAGGCATGGATACAGATGGAGAAACAAGCATAGTCAGTAGGACACGGATTTAAAACAATGCCAATAGCTTTATTCGTTCGGATAAAGATCTTTATATGTTTCTACTGTATGTTTAATTAAATCCTTTAAAACATTGGTATCGATATCAGCTAATTTATTTACATAAATACAAGCCTTACTCTTCGTGTGTTTACCAAAGTTTTCTAATAATTTTTCCCTTTTCTCACTTTCATAGTCCAAATAAAGACTAATTTTCGCTTTTCTTGGTGAAAAACCCACTAAAGGCGCATCCCCTTCACGTCCTGATGCATACTTATAGTGATAGCTACCAAAACCTATAATACTAGGCCCCCACATTTTTGCTTCGTAACCAGTTACTTCTTCAAATATTTCCAATAACTGATAGGCATCTGCCTTCTTCTTCTCATTTTCCACACTTTCAATAAATCCAATTACACTGTTGTCGGTTTCTTTCATCTTCGGTTCATACATATATGCGCTCTCCAATTCTCTGAGTAAACAATTGCTTACGATATTGTCATCATTATTACATTCTAGAATACAAGTCCAATTTCCTGCAATAAAGATGGGAAACTACTTTTTATACATTCATTTCTTTATAAATAAACCTCTTATCCGTTAAAAAACGAGCATAAGAATTATGGAAACCCTCCTCTATAACCAACGGGCTGTTTTGAAGTTCCTCTGGGAGATTAATTAAATTTACTTTTTTATTGAGCACAATAGGTGCCGTTTAATTTCTTGTTCAACTCTTGCACCATTAATTAAGAAAGGTTTTATTAATTAACGGTAAACCTGTCTTCCTTCAAAACGACATCTACAAGACCCTCTAAATCAGCATCATTATTATCAAGCATAAACTCATCAGGAAAATAATTTGAATTAAAATCTCTAACAATTTGTCTAATTCTTTCTTCTCCTACATACGCAATTCCACTTCGTAGCCTATCCCTATTAATTAGGATATTTATATCACTTTTAATTACTATTATTTTAATGTTAATATCTAAATGTTTCATTCTATCTATAACAGAAAATATCTGCTCTTTAGAAAAAACATAATCAGTAACTACATTCATATTATTTTGTGTAAAGTTTTCAACCAGAGCAACTATATTGTCCCATAAGACATTCAGAAAAAAATTATCGTGATCATCACAAGGATGTACCCATCCTTTCTTTACCAAATTGTATAGCACATCCCCCTCTATATGTACACATAATCCATCCATACTTTTACATATCTTATCAGCCAATGTACTCTTTCCAGCCCCAGGGGGACCACTTATCAAAAAGACTGTTCTTTTTGAATTCAAAAAATCACGCCCTTTGAAATGAATTATAACCTTTAGATCCACTCACCGTGTCTCCTCTCACACTCTTCATTATATTTGAGAAAAAAGGATTATAAGCCCAACAATAAATGCAAAGAAAAGACGATTGACTTAATACCCAACTGCGTAACTCTCACCAGTTGAATAAAAATGCTGAAATGATTCACCTTCGTTATATAGTTAATAAGATAATCGCTATCCTCGGAATAGATTAATTCTAATTTTTCCCCAAAGCTTATAACGATCTTGGAAATTGGTTTTTCCATTCACTATCTTACTTTCTTACATTGTTCAACCTTCACTATGGCTTAATAAAGACAACCTTAAAAGGTGGATATGAAGTGTGCCTTCTTTCGCTAATTTAGCTATGTATATCAATTCCTGTTTAGTCAAACCACAATAAAGTTTACCTAAACTCATATGGGTAAGATAATCATCCTGTTCATAAAATTTTACGGTAACTTATTACCGCGTGAAGCCGTATACAGAGAATACCATTCTTCACGAGTCATAATCTCCGCCTGTTGGATTGCATCCTGGCATTTAGCAATTCTATCTGGATTTGTTGTACCAATGACAGGCTGAACCATAGCTGGATGACGCATTAACCATCCAAGCACAATTGCTTCTGCGGAGGTTTCTTTTTCTAATGCTAATTTTTTCACGAGCTCTATCGTGACTAGCTCCGATTCTGACGGATTATCTATGGAGCGACCAGAATAGATTCCATTTGCTAAAGGTGACCATGCTTGAATTTGTACATTGGCTAAGCGACAATATTCAATTGTCCCATCTGGAAAATTCACACCTGTCCCTTCCTTTTGGTTCACTAAAACACCTTGCTCTAGCCAATCAACTTGCTGTAAGCTCATATTCAGTTGGTTAACAATCATAGGTTCAGAACAGTAAGCATTCAAAAATTGGATTTGAGAAGCACTCATATTAGATACCCCAAAATGACGAACTTTTCCTGACCTCTTCAATGTTTCGAATGCCTCTGCTACTTCTTCTGGTTCCATTATGGGGTCGGGACGATGCAATAAAAGAATATCTAAATACTCGGTGTTCAATCTATTTAGGATACCATCGACTGAATTCAGGATATAATCCTTTGAGAAATCATAGCGACCTGGATTCTTGCCATCCGCAAATCGAATACCACATTTTGATTGAAGTACTATGTTTTCTCTGAGTTCCGGACGCGATTTTAAGATTTCACCAAATACTTTTTCAGCTTTTCCCATATTATAAATGTCGGCATGATCAAACATTGTAATTCCGTGCGATAATGCTGCATCGATTGCTTTTTCTGTTTTTAGTATATCCTCTTTTGTGTAAGCAGTTTGATCCCTGTCTCCCCCAAACCCCATACAGCCTAGTATGAGACGGCTTGTTGTGATTCCCATTTTTTCAATAGGCATTACTTTCATGTATTTTCCTCCTGACTTACTAAATTCATAATATAATTTTGTTTATTTTCTATCAGAATTATAGCACCTTCTGTTAAATTAAACTGTCCTGTTCGTACGATATCAGAAACTTTAATTAAAGCATCGGTTAACTTAATATTAACATTTGCATATCATTAAGATGTTTCCATCCGGATCTTTGAAATTAAAATAATGATTATGTTCGATTGGTGTAATTAAATCAACATCCTTTTTACTCATAAAATGGAATGCTTCTTCAATGCTTTTTGTATTGAAGTGGAATGCTGGAACTTTAAATATTCTATCTTCTGAATAGATCTTGCTGTCTAACACAATCCCTGTACCTTCCATAGGAATAACGTAAAGATGACCGAATTGAATCTCCCCATCTGTTTCTAGTCCTAAAATATCGCAGTACCAATCTCTCGCTTTCTCTATGTTGCTTACTGGAATGAATACTGTTCCTATTTGTTTTAAGATAGGATTATCCATAAAAATCCCCCCCTTTAAATAACCTTATTAAATATTCCATATACTAAGTATAAAATCC
This sequence comes from Oceanobacillus sp. FSL W7-1304, assembly GCF_037969805.1. NCBI lineage: Bacteria > Bacillati > Bacillota > Bacilli > Caryophanales > Bacillaceae > Oceanobacillus > Oceanobacillus sp. FSL W7-1304. Next base: position 1,416,515 of record NZ_CP150211.1, read on the forward strand.
TGCTTCTTTAGTAAAAAAAGACCGCCGCATTGACTAGCTCATTGTTATATTAAAACACCTGTTCGTTTAAGTGCAATTGTCTAAATAAGACTTAATTTCTTGTCTACTCTTTAAAATAATAATCTCTTTTGTAGAATCTAAGGCTTGAAAGTTCTGAAATTGTTCGATCATTTTTCTTTTACGAGGATAATAAGTAGTATATATAAACCTAATGAATTTCCAATCTAACTTTTCCTTACAACCATTTCCCATATCAGGCCGTGTTTTGCCGATGTTCTTTAGCCATCGCTTAACAACACGATATAAACAAACATATAATGGTAATTCCAAATAAATTATTGTGTCAGCGTGTTTTGCGCGAATCTGAATAGTATTACTATAGTTTCCTTCAATTATCCATTGACCTTGTTTTACAATCTCTTGCTGTGCTTCCGAAAACTCTTCTAATGTGGCTTCTACCCAGTTTGGCTTCCAATATAAGGCGTCTAAATGATTAACTTTTATATGAAGCTCTTTCCCTAACTTTTGTGCGAAAGTTGACTTCCCAACACCTGCCGAAACTCCAATTACCATTATTTTTTTCATCCTAAGTCACCACCTCTTAACAGGTTTTATAATCTGTTTAGTATCTCTTTTTCAATAATACCATAATATTCAAAAATATTTACCGAAAGAAAAAGACAACCATTTTTATGATTGCCTTGTTTAACAATGCACCCTTTAATAGAATAACTAAGAGTCATTCGCTGAAACCGTTACAGGTTCAAGCTATAAATCACATATACCAAAGTAAATCATTTTTCATTTTTTTACCTTGTCTTCTTTCCTTCTTTACAACTACCCATTTACCATTTAACCTAGACAGTTGAAAAACAATGTTAGTTCCATCTGCCTTTTTAAAAAGAATGTATCCTTGATTATTCTTAATAAAGGTAACTGGCTCTATAATATTTTTATATGGGGGTTTTATTTCGGGATTTAAATCATTCACTATGATGTCCGTTACAATATCCGATAGAGATTTGTATTCCTTTTGTTTTTCCGATTTATATAATAGTTGTTCATATTTAATTTTTTTGAAGGAGTTTAAGTTTATTTTAAATGTCTCTTTGATATCTGTAATAGTCTCATTATAGAAATTTGCTATTTTGCTTTCTTCTTCATCTCCCTCGTGGATGAATTTAATGACTTTGACCTTGTCTACTTCCACTCCAAGGATTATTGTTTCTTTACCGTAAGGGGGATTATGAGCTTCTTCAAAGGTATTTACTTGAACTTTGACTTTAAAACTAAATCCACCGTCTTTTTCTCTTGATATACCGAGTATTTTTGCATCGTACAAACCATACGATTTATGATAGCCGTAATACTTTTCTACTGCTTCTGATATATACGGATCCAATAAAGTAATCAATGTGTCGAGCAGCAATTTATTTTCTATTTTATTTTGTTTGGCATTCGTGTCATTTGGCTGGATAAGAATAATGAACAAGAAAATTAAAAGTACAAAACACAATTTGTTTTTCATATACACCCACCTAAAATTCTTTAGGTTTAGGATTTCCCTTACTGAAAATACAATACAACCCTTTAAGTCGAGCAACCACGCATTTTTTTTGACAATAAATAGACGGTAGAGTTTTCTGGCTTCCAAGTTAGTTACACCTGCCCACCTATCCATTAATTTCGCAATTGATCATTCAGCGATATAGTCCGATTGTTGAACAGAAGCTAATCACGACTCTTCAAGTATTCTGCCTCGTTCGTTCAAGACCTTTTATTCAAAAGAAAACTGCACCTCCAATTGAGGTGCAGTTCATTTTAGTCTACTTTTGTTTCCAATTTTAACGGTGGATTTTAATGTCAGTTGAGGTGTATTTTTGGAAAATGCACCTCAAAACGAATCCTTTACAGTTGTTTGGATGAAACGAACAACCCTCGTGCCAGGTCTTCATTATAAAAATAACCCTGTTATAGTTGCTGATAAAATCGAAGCTAGAATCGAACCAGCTAATAGCTTCATTCCAAATCCGGAAGCTTGTACTGCTTTTTTCGCATCGATACCTTTTACCGTTCCAGCAATAATACCGATAGATGAGAAGTTAGCGAAACTTGTTAAGAATACTGTAACAATACCAATTGTTTTCTCTGACATTGTATCCAGAAACGGTTGAAATTCAAGCATAGCTACAAATTCATTGGTAACGATTTTCATACCCATAACTGCTCCAGCGTCTATAACTTCACTTGGATCAATCCCCATTAGAATACCGAGCGGAGCAAGAATATAACCTAAAATTTGCTGCAATGTTACCCCTGCAAAGATAAATTGAATAATCCAGTTAACCAAGGATAATGAAGCAATAAAAGCTATTAGCATAGCAGCAACAATCAAAGCAATTTTACCGCCCTCTAATGCACCATTCCCCATTGCTTCAAAAACACTTTTATCCTGCGTTACATTACTTATATCAACATAATCCTCTTCCTTTGGTACTCGAACTGGTGCAATGATTGAAGCTATCATTAAACCACTGAACATATTTAAAGGAAGTGCTACTAAGATATACTGTGGTGGGAGCATTAGAATATAGGAACCTACAATTGCTGCTGAAACGGAACTCATTGCAGAAGCACAAACGATGTACAAACGATTTTCCGATAAATGGTGAAATTGGGATCGAATTGCAATTAATGCCTCTGACTGACCGAAAAAGATACTATTCACCCCGTTAAAGGATTCAATTTTAGGTAAGCCTGTAATTTTAGAAATAGCTGCACCAATATACTTAATTATCAATGGTAAAATTTTTAAATACGTAAGCACAGAAAGAAGTGTTGCGAAAAAGATAATTTGCAGTAATACGTTGAAGAAGAATACGCCACCATCTTCTAACGCAAATCCGCCAAGCACAAAGCTTATCCCTTCTACACCAAATTCAATTAGCTTATTAAATACAGCAGAGATACCATCAATGATTGCTTTTCCAATCTGTGTGGAAAACATAAACCATGTTATTAACAGCTGACAAACCAGCATAATGCCGATTCCCTTGTAATTAATTATTTTCTTATTATTGGACATTAAATAGGCTAGGCCTAAGGTAATAATTATCGCTAAAATACCGAGAAGTATACCCATCACGGTAAAGCCTCCTTTAAGAAACAGTATTAAAATAGTTTTTCCCTATTTTTATCTTTTTTAACATATAAATTTCCTGTTTGTTTGAGCCGTAAAAAACTGTCTCCCTTCGGTTGTGGAGACAGTATTCATTTGGCAGATAAGAATAAGAATGTCTTAAACATTCTTATTGCCTAAGGGCAACTATGGGATTTACATAAAAGCTTGGTAAATGCCAAGTTTTCTAATCAATGCGTTGGGAAAAAGGCCATTTGGATAAGAAAAATCACACCAAACACATATAAAATCCAATGCACTTCCTTACCTTTACCACTTACAAGCTTCAATATTGGATACGTTATAAACCCAATAGCAATTCCTGTTGCAATACTTGATGTGAATGGCATTGTTAAGATGACTGCAAATGCCGGGAAAGCTTCATCAAATGCTTTCCAGTTAACCTTAGCCAGTCCTTCCATCATAAAACACCCTACAATAATTAAAACTGGTGAAGTAATGGCTGGCAAACCAGCGATTACTGAAATTATAGGTGTAAAGAAAATCGACAGCGCAAATAGAATTGCCACAACAATCGATGTTAATCCGGTTCTTCCCCCTGCTGCAACTCCTGAGGTAGATTCAATATAAGCTGTTGAAGGGCTTGTCCCAAACATCGAGCCAACAGTCGTTGCGGTTGCATCTGCTAAAAGTGCCTGCTTTGCACGCGGCATTTTTCCGTCTTTCATAAACCCTGCTTGTTCGGCAACTCCTATCATTGTTCCAGTAGTGTCAAACAGTGTTACTAATAAAAAGGCAAATACTACTGTATAAAGACCGTTTGAGAATACGCCACCTATATCCATATCAAAAAATACTGGTGCAGGAGGTGCAGATAGAACACCTGTCACCGTTAACTGTCCTGTAAAATATGCAATGATTGCCGTAGCAAGCATACCGATGAATAGTGCACCTTTTATCTTCATAACAAAAAGAATTAGTGTGATTAATAACCCCACTAAGGTTAATACAATCATCGGATCATGTAAATCACCAAGCCCAACAATCGTCTCTGGATTCGCTACAACAATCCCTGAATTGCGCAGCCCGACGAAAGCAATAAACAAACCAATACCAGAAGTAATTCCATATTTTAATGATGGTGGGATTGCACCAATCAATGTTTCACGCAGCTTTGTCAAACTAAGAATAATAAAAAGAATTCCAGCTAAAAATACAGTGCCAAACACTACTTGATAGGACAACCCTTGCGTTGCGACAATACTCGCAAAGTATGCATTTAACCCCATACCAGGAGCAATTGCTATTGGGTAATTCGCGAAAATCCCCATAATTAAAGTACCTACTATAGCAGCAATAACGGTTGCCATAAATACCTGTTCAAATGGAATTCCTACAGAAGATAAAATAGCAGGATTTACAACAACAATATAAGCCATCGTTAGAAATGTTGTTGTTCCAGCAACAACCTCCGTACGGATATCTGTATTATTTTGTTTTAGTTTAAAGCCCTTATCCATATAATACCCCTTACTTTCCGTATATTTTTACCAACGTTTACTATAATATTCGTTTCACTACTATTTTGCAATGGTTAACTTGAGATTAAAGCAATTGTCATTGATTTTTCATCGTTAATTATTTTTAAATTGGGATATGGTTGGGCAGAAATTGCAGATGGTTCAATTAGAGGATTAGGTGGATATATGGACTAAGCGATTAATTTGAGACGTATGGTAATCGCGATTTTCCAGTGAAACAACACGTAAAAAACCTTTGCTGATACTTTCACAGCAAAGGTTTTTTAATTCTATTCAACTATTAACCTTCTAATAATAAATCATATGGGTCTTCTAGCATTTGTTTTACACGTACAAGGAATTGAACCGCTTCTTTTCCATCGACAATTCGATGGTCGTAAGATAATGCAAGGTACATCATTGGACGAACTTGGATTGAATCATCCGGCATTACCATTGCTCGTTTAACAATGTTATGCATTCCTAGGATTCCTACTTGTGGTGCATTTAAAATTGGTGTAGACATCATAGAACCAAATGTACCACCGTTTGTAATAGTAAATGAGCCACCTTGTAAATCCTTCAATCCTAATTTATTATCACGCGCTTTTTTGCCTAGGTTGACAATTTCACCTTCAATACCTGCAAAGTCAAGACGATCTGCATCACGTACTACTGGGACGACAAGACCTTCATCTGTGGATACTGCAATACCGATATCGTAAAATTTCTTTACAACTAGCTCATTACCTTGAATTTCTGCATTCAGTAATGGGAACTCCTTTAGTGCTCCTACAACAGCTTTTGTAAAAAAGGACATAAAGCCAAGCTTCACACCATTTTTCTCTAAAAATTTATCTTTACGCTGTTTTCGAAGATCCATCACAGCAGTCATATCCACTTCGTTAAACGTTGTTAGCATCGCAGTTTCGTGTTGAACATTTACAAGATTTTTAGCAATTGTTTGACGTCGACGGGTCATTTTCACACGCTCAACTGGCTTATCAAACTCCGTTTTATTTGCAGCTGCTGGCGCTTCTTTTTTAGCAGGAGCTGACTTAGGTGCTTTTGGTTCACTTGGTGCTTGTGCTGCGGCATCTACATCTTCTGGACGAATTCGACCGAGCGGATCACGGGCATTCACTTTACTCAAATCAATATTTAGCTCACGCGCACGTTTTCTAGCCGCTGGAGAAGCAATCACTTCAGAATTGTTATGATCCTTTTCAGAATTTGCTTCTGGAGCTTTTGGAGCCTCTACTGGTTGCTCTTTCGCAGCTTCCTCTTGCTTCTCTTCCTTTGGTGTTTCGGCTGGTGCAGTACTTCCGCCTGCTTCTCCATTCTCATCTAAGCTTGCAATCGTATCTCCTACGGAAACATCGTCACCTTCTTCACTGAGAATTTCGGTAATAACACCAGAGAAATCAGAATTGACTTCAACGTTTACTTTATCCGTTTCCAGCTCAACAATCGGATCTCCCTTTTCTACTTTATCCCCTTTTTTCACGAGCCATTCTGCAATCGTACCTTCTGTAATGGATTCAGCTAGTTCTGGAATCTTAATTTCTTGCACTGGATTTTCCCCCTTCAGATATGTTTAGCGCTTGATTGATAATTTTGTTTTGAGCTGTTTTATGAACACTTGGTATTCCTCCAGCTGGTGCTGAACGACTTGGCCTGCTTATTACGCGTAATTTCTGCCCTTCTTGTAATAATTCTCGTAAGTAATCATCCACAAAATTCCAAGCCCCCATATTTTTCGGCTCTTCTTGCACCCAGACAATTTCTTTTAGATTCGGTAATTGTTTTAACTCTTCTTCCAATGCTTTTTTCGGGAACGGATAAATCTGTTCCAACCGAATAGCACGCAACCATTCAAAGCTTTGTTCTGAAGCTTCCATTGTTTCCTCTATATCAATCATGATTTTTCCACTGCCGATTAAGAGACGAGTCGCACTCTCTTTATTTATCTCTAAACCTGGCTGGTTACGCAACGTTTTAAATTTCCCTGTTGTAAACTCTTCAGCAGGCGCCCCCATTTTAGGATGACGAATGAGACTGCTTTTTGGCGTCATTAGAATTAAAGGTCTTGCTTGTTCACGCCCACGTAACGCTGCTTGTCTGCGTAACAGATGGAAAAGCTGTGCGGATGATGTAACGTTCGCCACAATCCAGTTGTTCTCCGCTGCCATTTGTAAAAACCTTTCCAAACGTGCACTGGAGTGTTCTGGACCCTGCCCTTCATAACCATGCGGCAGAAGGATAACCATATTGGATTTTTCTCCCCATTTAGCACGTGATGATGATATAAATTGGTCAAAGATTACTTGACCAGCATTCGCAAAATCACCAAATTGTGCTTCCCAAATAACTAGCGTGTTTGGCGAATGAACACTATAACCATATTCGTAACCTAAAACAGCAGCTTCTGATAATGGGCTGTTTCGAATATCAAAGGATGCTTTTGCATCGGTTAACCCGTGCATTGGACTATACTTTTCATTTGTTACCGTATCATGGAGCACAATATGACGGTGTGCAAATGTACCTCTCTCCGAATCTTGACCAGTGAGGCGTATTGGAATTCCATCTCGTAAAATAGATGCATATGCCAGTGTTTCACCAGTACCCCAGTCCGCCGTATTTCCTTCTTCGAAAGCTTTTTCACGGCGTTTCAAAATCTTTTCTGTTTTCTTGAACCCATTAAATCCTTCCGGGCGTTTCAGCAAATCTTTATTTAAGGATTTTAATGTTTTCAGATCAATTGCAGTTTCAAACTGATCCAACCCATTTAATAGCACTTCAGGCATTAATTTTGCTTCTGGCTGACCAATATCATGCTCTTTCATATTTTTATAAATGTCGGTTAATTTTGTTTCGACATCCTCTTTCAGTTTATCGAAGTCCCCTGGATCAATAATATTTTTCTCTTCCAAAGCTTTAGCAAATATCTCTGCTACAGGCGGATGATTATCAATTTCTTGATACAATTTCGGCTGTGTCGTTCTTGGTTCGTCCATTTCATTATGACCAAACCTACGATAACCAACTAAATCAATCATGAAATCCTTACGGAACTTTTGTCGGTATGCATAAGCTATTTTTATGGCTGACAAGCATGAAATTGGGTCATCAGCGTTTACTCGGACAACCGGTATTTCAAATCCTTTCGCTAAATCACTTGCATAACGAGTGGATCGGCCATCCTCCCGGTCAGTTGTATAGCCTAAAAGGTTGTTTGCAATGATATGAAGCGCCCCACCTGTATTGTAACCAGGTAGCCCACTTAAGTTTAACGTTTCTGCAACAACACCTTCTCCAATAAATGCTGCATCACCATGAATCAGAACAGCAAGCGCTTTATTGAAATCACGCTTCGGATAACCTTTTTCTGACCGGTCATCTTGTGCTGCACGTGCGAAGCCTTCTACTACTGGATTCACAAATTCTAAATGTGATGGGTTATGTGCTAACGTAATGCGGGTTTTTAACGCATCCCCACTACTGACTTCTCGCTTTGCCCCATAATGATATTTCACATCACCTGTCCAGCCATAATTAATTGCTGCTGACCCTTCTGATGGCATCAATTCTTTATCTTTCGAGTAGTTAAACTCTGAGAAAATTTTATCGTATGGCTTCCCTAAAACATTTGCAAGAACGGCTAGACGACCACGATGAGCCATGCCCATCATTACATTTTCAATTCCATCCTTAGCTGCATAGTGTACGATTCGATCAATCATCGGCACCATTACCTCTAAGCCTTCAATTGAAAAACGCTTTTGTCCGACAAATGTTTTTTGCAAGAAATGTTCAAAACCTTGTACATCTACGAGCCGCTCTAAAACTACCTTTCGCTGCTCATCCGTTAATTCAAGTCTAGCATTTCCATTTTCAATTAAATCAAAAAGCCATTTTCGTTCTTCATGGTTATTCACATGATCATATTCAAATGTGATGGTACCCGTATAATATTTCCTTAGACGGTTTACAACATCTAATCCATTCTCCACATCACTTGGAGCTTTATCCCATACCCAGGAGGCTGGAATACTTTTTAAATCTTCTTCCGTTAAATCATACGTTTTCAATTCCAGTAAGTTCGTTTTGCTTCCTTTATAGCCACCAATCGAGTAAATATCTGCCTCCGTGTGACCATAACGACGAATAGCCTCAACAAGTTGCATCGCTGAGGTTAATTTTTTTACACTACTTGCTAATGTGTTTTGTGATACGGATTGCCCTGCATTTTCTTGTTGGTACATCCATGCAGGAGCCCCATACTTATCGAACATCTCTTTAATAGATGGTTCGACAGCTTCAGGGTCTTCTCTGTACAATTCATACTGTTGTTCTAAATACCCCGAGTTTGGTCCATGAAATTGCCCCCAGAATCTCTCTACAGATTCTCCATTTTCTGCCACGTCTGATACCCCCATTAGAAGTTAACTTCCCCCGCCATGTAAACGGTTCAATTTTATTATAGATATGTAACTACGTTTCATCAACTAATATACCTTATTTTTAGCCCACTTACAATATATGTACATACTTTTCAATATATTTATTTATTCCAAATTTTAATTAAATTGCAGGAGGAAATTCATCAAATTTTATCACTGGAATCAATCGGAAAAAATGCCTTTTCCAAGTACTTATATTAGAGGGATCAACTAAATAAATTGGATGATAGTTTCCTTATTGAAATAATTTCGTTATAATAGGGGCATATTCAATTAAAACGCTTTATTTTCATAATAAGGAGGAAATTCTCATGAAATTAGCATTACTTATGGGTGTTATTCTAACATTCGTCGTTTCTTTTTTCACTTCTGGCTATGAAGCAAAACCTGGGGTGCCTAAGAAAAACCAATAATGGTATGAAGTAAAAGTAACATATCCTAAAAAATCCGCTCAGCATTATTTGCCGAACGGGTTTTTTTACCTTATATCAAATTTGGAAAGCCTTGCTGTCTTAATGCTTCATAGATAATAATCGCGGCCGTATTCGACAGATTCAGTGACCTTACTTTATCATTCATATGAATTCGCAAGCATTGGTCTTCTCTACCGATTAAAAGCTCTTTCGGAAATCCAGTTGATTCTCTTCCAAAAACAAAAAATATATCTTCTTCTTTTTTGCTATAATCAAAATCAGAATAGTGCTTTATTCCGAAGTTTTCAATATAATAATAGACACCATTTGGATACTGCTCATATAATTGATCCATCGAATCATGCTCATGGACATCGACATGTTTCCAATAATCCAACCCAGCTCTACGCAGCATCTTATCATCTGTCGAAAAGCCGAGTGGACGAATCAAGTGAAGTGTAGTATCAGTTGCTAAACACGTTCTTCCAATATTTCCAGTATTAGCAGGTATCTCTGGTTGATATAATACGACATGTAAACTCAACATTCATTCTCCTTAACAATTTATTAACCCTACTATTATAGGTTGTTAAAAAATTCCGGTAAAAATGACACATCGAATTTCTTCGTTGGCTTGCTTTTCCGTTCCTCACGTATTAATTGCATACGTTCCGGTACTCAAAACTTCGCCGCCTCAAACTTCTCGGTCATTTTCATCCTCATTTTTAACCCTACTATTATATCACTAATCATCCCCAATTCGGAAAAATTTATAGTTAATCTCTGGTGTCCATGCAGTTGAATCCTCATAAGACCAATAGCGATTCCTGCTATTATCCGTATGTGCATTAACAAGTGGCATTCCATAGGCATCTTTGGCAACAACAATTGTGTTATGATCCCACCTGCCATCTCCTTGGAAATCATAACAAATTACATCCCCGGGAATGAGCTGATCCGCTCGCTCCATTTCCTTTCCTTTTAAACCCTGATTCGATCCACTTAGATACCATCTTAATGAATGAGCCACAGCCCAGCTGAAACTCCAATTATCCGTTTGGTACCACCAACCTCGCTCCCTCACAGGGACTCCCCACATTGGTGCCCCTCCAGCACGCAGGCATTGTGATACATAGTTTGTACAGTCAACATCAAAAACGCGATATTCTGGATTATAACTATCCCACCAACGCTCCGCATATTGGACAGCAGCTAAACGATCATAAGCGAATCTTTCTCCCTCTTGTATCCTCGTTTTCAATTCTTGTTCGATTCCTTTTCTATTTGTAGCAGTCTTTCTTTCAATTCCTTGGTGATTCTTCACAACGCCATCCTCATATCGAAAGCGGTATGGTATAAGCTGCTCCTCTACGTGAAACTGTCCTTTTTGTTTAATTACATATCGAAGGTGTAATGTATAATCGAAATTTGTGCTGTTATCATAATGGAGCCTTTGGAATATTTTTCCGTCCACTTTTAACCGAACTATTTCTGCTTCTCGGTCTTTCAGAGAAGCCTGCTTACGTGTCCACCAAACCGGAACGTCATCCGATTCATTTTGAAAAAAATCGAGCCACAGCTGCTTTATTTCTTCCATAAAAAATCCCCTCCACAAAAAGTATATGGAGGGGAAGCTTGGCATAATCTTTCAATGACAAAATATTATTTAATTCATGATTTATACTTGAATTCTAAACCTTTTTCCATTTCAAATAGTACTTGGTCGTCTTTTTCATTTTCCATAGCAGCCTCAATTGCCCGGAATGCTTCCACAGTTCCTATTTTCCCAAGAGCCCAGGCTGCAGTACCGCGAATCACTGGACGAGGATCTTCTTTCATTACACTAATCATTTCCGGGATCGCTGTTTTATCTTTATAATGACCAAGTGCGATTAACGCGTTTCGCTGCAATGGTTTCTTCCCTCGCCACGAACCGGACATGTGACCAAATTTTTCTTTAAATGAACGATTGGAAATCCGCAGCATTGGCTCAAGCTTGGGTTTTGCCAAATCATGCTCCGGTTCAAATTCAGGATGGATATGAGAATCAATTCCTTTATTCCTTGGGCAAACTTGCTGACAGGTATCGCATCCGTATAGGCGATTTCCTAGCTTTGTTCGAAATTCGTCGGGTAAGAAATCCTTTGTCTGAGTTAAAAATGCAATGCAGCGCTGTGCGTTTAATCTACCACCTTCAACAAGTGCACCGGTAGGACACGCGTCCATGCATTTCGTGCAATCACCACAGCTATCCTCGATCGGGTCATCTGGAACAAATGGAATATTGGTTATCATTTCACCTAAATAGACAAACGAACCAAATTCGGGTGTAATAATCGATGTGTTTTTTCCACTAAATCCGATTCCAGCTCTTTCTGCAACAGCACGGTCTGAAAGTTCACCGGTATCGACCATTACTTTATTGCTAACCTCTGGAACCTTTTCTTGGATAAAAGCTGCGAGCTTTTCTAAACGGTCACGCAAGACAACGTGGTAATCAATTCCCCAAGAGGCGCGGGCAAACAATCCACGCCTTTCCTCTTTTGTACTTCTTGGCGCGTCTTTCATACGAGAAGGGTAGGCAATCGCAATGGAAATGATTGACTGCGCTTCTGGTAATAGACGTTGTGGTTCTGTGCGTTCTTCTAGACTTCCTTTTTCGAAGCCTGATTGAAAGTTCAATTCCTGCTGTCTTCTTAATCGCTCTCTCAGCTCCCCAAATACATCTGCTGAGGCAAAACCAATTTTGTCTATTCCAATCTCCTTCGCATAATCAATAATCTCCTGTTTCAATTGCTCTGTTCGCATCTGAACAACCTCCCTTCTACTTTTGTTTTACAATTGCTGTTCGCATCCTGTTTAACACAGCCGCAATTTCGTGTCTGCGAGGACGTGCAAGATCCCCTGGATGCTGATTTTTAAATACAGTGAATGAAGCCAAACCAACAGCATCCAACTGACGTTCTATCTCATCGAGGACTTCATGTAATGATTTATGCTTAAAGTCATTTGTACGCGCCAAATAATGTATTATTTCAGCAATCATACGAGTCTGCGATAAATCAATTAATTGTTCTGTATAATCAAAGGTAATTGGTGTCTTCCCCATTACAATTTGATACAGTCCTTTGGCTTGTATTTTCATTCGATTTGCCTTTTCAAGTTTTAACGATTCAGGCTGAAAATAACGATTGGTTGTTTCATTAAAACCTGATTGTGCACGTACCTGACGTTCTATTGGATGCTTCTCTATAATCACACGCGCTCGATCTGTTACATCATAAGGGACATATTCATCCATCATTACAACTGAATCTGCTACTGAGAAATAATCACCTGATCCTCCCATAACAAGAATCGTAGAAATACCAAATTGATTAGAAAGCTGTTTAATTCGATCAATAAATGGTGTAATTGGTTCCTTATTTTGGCTAACAAGCTGTTGCATACGATAATCACGAATCATAAAATTTGTTGCACTTGTATCTTCATCAATCAGCAGTGTTTTTGCCCCAGCCTCCAATGCCTCCATCACATTAGCCGCCTGCGAGGTACTGCCGCTTGCATTTTCTGTAGAAAAGCATACTGTATCTTGTGCATTTGGTAAGTTATTAATAAAGGAGGAAATATTGACAGCAGTAACCTGTCTTCCATCCTCAGCACGGATCTTCACTGCATCTGGATCTGTTAATACATATTCCCGCCCGTCACCTTTTTGGTGAAAATACACACCGCGTTCAATAGCCTTTAACAAGGTGCTTTTACCATGATATCCTCCACCAACTATTAATGTAATCCCCTTTTTAATCGCCATTCCTTTTAGCGGATGTGCTTGGTGTGGAATTGTTATAGAAACCTCAGACGCTTTCGGACTTTGAAACGGCACAGCATGTTTAAGCGGTGTATTCCGAATGCCGCTTTCCCGCGGAAGTATGGACCCATTCGCAATAAAAGCAATCCAATTTTGCCGCTTCATTTCATTAAGAATTGCTTCCTGCTGATCAGCCAGCTTTATCGCCGTCTCTATTTCGCTATTTGTTATTTTAAATATAGAATTTTTTATAATAGATGGGATTGTTGCCGTAAAAAGCTTCTCGGCTTCTCTTGCATTAATGCGTCGACCATTAGCGGGTAGACCAACAGAAATACAAATTGTTATCGCCTTTGGACTAATTTGCAATGCCGTCCGTTCTAAAACTTCCTGTCCAGGGCGATCAAAGAAAATCATACCGCTTTTCCCTGAACCTTTCACGGAAAAAGACTGTCTATCCGTTTCCTTCCCTACAACTCGTGCAATTGCATCCTCTACAGCTACTTTTCGAGTTCGGGTTTGCAGCCATTCCGGACGAATCGAACGTCTATTCCCTGATATAACAACCCGAATCTTGGACGGTGTCGCAAATGGATCTCCTTGTACATAATCTATATATAAGTCATAGTCGTCAAATTGATAATGACCTTGAATGCTTTTATAACCTTTATAGCTCTTATTATCCAGTTGTCTTAGTTGCTGAAGCAAGTTTTTCATCGTGATCCCTCATCATTTAAATATTAATTTCCTATAGAATACTACTTAAAAAATGATAAATTCAAGTATGAAGATGTTGGAAATATCGTGAAAATTAAAAACGCAACGCTTCGTAATCCTACTTTTACGAAACACTGCGTTATCACATATGTATGGAGCGGGTGAAGGGAATCGAACCCTCATCATCAGCTTGGAAGGCTGAGGTTTTACCACTAAACTACACCCGCAAATCATTATTCATTTTTCGCTAACAGATAATATTATAACAACCTCTTCTTAACAAATCAATAGTAATTTCAACATTTCTTTACAAAAAATTTAATTGACAAGAGAAACCTTTGCTATAAAGACGAAACTTTATTAAATAATTTCTAATAATTCATTATTTACTTTAGAGGATAGAGGCTATAAACTAGGAATAGGCTTTTAAAAACGGATGTTCAAAAGGTATGTGACAGGAAACATTTTAGTCCTCTGCCCTTCTTGAACCCGTACTTAGAGAAAGGGGCTTTTATGTATGTCTGTTTATCCTATTATTATGACACAATCCCAGTTTACACACCGTGATAATTTACATTATCCATTTGAAGAGCGTGGTCTTCAATTCGGGGATGGAATATATGAAGTAATTCGAATCTATCACGGAACTTACTATTTACTCGATGAGCATGTGGATCGCTTATTTCGATCTGCTGAAGCAATTAAAATAAAATTACCATTCAATAAAGAAGAAATAACACATTTATTATTAGAATTGCTTGAACGAAATAAAATGACTACAGACGGTAAGGTATACTTACAAGTAACACGTGGATCTGCCCCACGTGATCATATTTTTCCTGCTGATGTTCTACCTAATATCTATGCATATGTAGGAGACCAGCCGAGAAATTTGGAGTTATTACAAAATGGTGTTCAAACAATTACACAAAGAGATATTCGATGGGAATACTGTTACATCAAAAGTTTAAATTTATTACCGAATGTATTAGCAAAGCAAGCTGCTAAGGAAAATAACTGCTATGAAGCGATTCTCCATAAGGATGGGCTGGTAACCGAATGCAGCTCTTCAAATGTATATTTGGTAAAGGACGGAACGATCTATACACACCCTGCTAACAAAAATATTCTCCATGGCTGTGTAAGAATGGCAGTTGAGAGATTTGCTGGTGAATTAAATATTCCCTTCATTGAGGAAAGCTTTGAAGTGGAAGAAATTAGTCTCGCTGATGAACTTTTTCTTTCAAGCAGCACTTCTGAGATTACACCAATTGTAAAAGTAGATAATCTGGACATTGCTGATGGAAAGCCAGGAAAGATAACGCGGCAATTACAAGAAGCTTATGAGACGGATGCTAAGATACAAGAAAACAATACAAAACATACAGTTTAATGCATAAGTGACCCGGATTCGGGTCACTTTTCGTATGTATGATAAGTATACATCACATTTATAGTCACCTTCATTCGCCGAATTTCCTAATTGATTCGTAACACGAAATAGTTTAAACTAATAGACAGTTCTTATAAAGTGAAAATTCATTCAAAGAGGAGCATTCTCTCCTCTTTGAATGACAATTTTAAATTAGGGGGAAATTCTATGGTTCATACCAAACGATCGATTAAATCAGAAGACCTAAAAAAGATCGAAGTATACAGCGATCCACAATATACACCTGATGGAAAAGCATTTACATATGTTTCCACAACAATTAATGAAGAAAACAAGTATCAATCACAGCTTTATTTTCAACAATTTGACGAAACTGAAGCAAAGCAATGGACTTTTGAGAATACTAAAAACGATAACCTTCATTTTTCACCAGATGGGAAAATTGCGGTCTTCCAATCAACGCGCAGTGGTATTTCGCAGCTTTATCTAATAAACAAAGCTGGTGGAGAAGCAAAACAATTAACCGCATTTAAGCATGGCGCCTATAGTCCTTTATGGTCAAAAGATGGAAGATCCATCTTCTTTCATGCTTCTCTTGACAAAGGAGATCATATTGAGGACCAAAAAGAATTGACAACGGAAGAGCGACAAAAGGAAAAGGAGCATAATGCGAAGCAGCCCCTTGTCGTCAATCGATTAAAATATAAGTCAGATGCAAACGGGTTTCACGATAATAAAACAACGCAAATTATCCAATACAGCTTAGAAACAAAAGCATTCACACAATTAACGACAAAAGATGCAGATCACAGTTTTCAAGATAGTTCTCCAGATGCGAGCACCATTTTATTTACTGCTAACTTCGATGCGGATGCCGACTATGAACGTTTTAGTGACTTGTTCACACTCCATTTGGAGACAAAAGAAGTAACAAAATTAACGAATGGAAAAAGCAGTTATTACAACGCTAAATTTTCCCCTCACGGTAATAAGATTGCCTGCTTTGGTCACGATTTTGAATACAGCACTGCAACGTTAAGCAAACTGTTTCTAATTGATGTAACAACTAAAAGCCGTACGCCCCTCAGCAACGATTGGGACATACAACTCGGTGATGTGATGGTAGGTGATACACGACTTGGCGCGGCAACAACGGGTCCCATCTGGTCGGCAGACGGGAATCGAATCTTTTTCATTGCAACAGACTTTGGCGCCACAGGTCTTTATCAAGCAACAATGGACGGAAACTTAAACGTGCTATATAAAAATAATAATCATGTATTTAGTTTTACGTATCACCCAGAAGCCGAGTCTTTTATTCTTGGGATTAGTACGCCTACTAATCCGTGCAATTTCTACCAGCTTAACAAGGATTTACAGTTGGAGCGATTAACAAATGCGAATGAGAAGTTCCTTCAGGAAGTAGCGATTTCCGAGCCAGAAGCACTTACCTTTACAGCACAAGATGGATTGGAAATCCAGGGATGGTTATTATGCCCATATGACTTTGATGAAACGAAAAAATATCCATTCATCCTGGAAATCCATGGCGGGCCACATATGATGTATGGACAAACTTTCTTTCATGAAATGCAGCTTTTAGCAGCAAAAGGCTATGTCGTTCTTTATACGAATCCACGGGGAAGCCATGGATATGGTCAGAAATTTGTTGATGCCGTTAGATTCAACTATGGAAAAGGCGATTATTCGGATTTAATGGATGCTGTGGACTATGTATTAGAAAACTATAGCTTTATCGATGAAACAAGACTTGGCGTTACAGGGGGAAGCTATGGTGGATTTATGACAAACTGGATTGTTGGTCATACGAATCGCTTTAAAGCTGCTGTCACCCAACGTTCGATTTCCAATTGGCTCAGCTTTTATGGTGTGAGTGATATTGGATATTTCTTCACGAAAGGAGAACACGGCTTAAACTTGCTCGATGATCCAACCAAACTTTGGGATATTTCTCCTCTAAAATACGCAAATAATATCGAAACACCATTATTAATACTGCATGGTGAACGTGATTTCCGGTGCCCAATCGAACAGGGTGAACAGCTTTTTATTACATTAAAGCACCTACGTAAGGAAGTGGAGTTTGTTCGTTTCCCTGGAGCAACTCATGAATTAAGTAGAAGTGGTCAACCTATCATGCGCATAGCAAGACTTGATCAAATTTGTCATTGGTTTGAGAAATATCTATAAATACGGTGCAAAAATAAATGCAGTGTGTCGCAAAGAGGACCACTGCATTTATTTATCAGCTATTCCAATTGTAGCACCTTCATCTCCTCTTCGGATTCAGAACCTTCCCATACCTTTAAAGAGAGATAAAATGTTGTTCCTCTTCCCTCTTCACTCTCCACCCAAATTCTTCCTTGATGCGCCTGCATAATTTCCTTGCAAATAACTAATCCCAGCCCATGCCCTGCCTCTTTGCTTCCATTTGCTTTTGTATAAAATTGATCAAATATATAAGGGAGATCGGTGGCTGCAATACCACGTCCTTCGTCCGCAATTGAAATAACGGCTTCACCTGTATTCTCTAATGATAGCCTTAATGCTATTTCACCTTCGTCCGAATGCTTCATTGCGTTGGAAATGAGATTCCCCATGACTTGCTCGATTCGTTGTACATCCACTTCAACTAGCGGATAGCCCGATCCTATGCGACCAGAGAATTCCGATCTAAAGGTTAGTCCTTTCATGTTAACCTCTAATTCAAACTGACTGCATAAATGAAGAAACAATTTATCAATAGGAATCACATCCATTGCAAAGGAGACATTACCAGATTCAAATTGTGCTAAATCAAACAAATCTTGAATAAGACCATTTAAAGCAGTTACACGCTTCTTAACAATTTGAAGGTACTCTGTACGTTGTTCCTCTTCAATAATTCCCTCTAAAATGGCATCAACGTAGTTTTGAATTGCAGCGATTGGCGAGCGTAAGTCATGTGAAATAGTAGAAAGGTATCGAGTACGCTCTGCCTCTGCATGCTCTAGGGAAATATTAGCATTCTTTAATTTTTCATTTGCAGCATGTAACAAGGCAGTCCTTTCCTCTACTGTGGTTTCCAAATTCGCATACAAATAAGCATTTTCAATAGAAATTGCAACTTGCGAAGCCAATAAAGTTAACAAAACTACCCTTTCTCTAGTAAATACATTTGTAGATTGATTGTTCTCTAAATAAAGGATACCTGTCAACTTACGATGATACACAATTGGTAAACAAAGAATTGATTTCGCTTCTGTTTGCTTAATAAAATGGTCTTTCGTAAATTCCCCTTGATTCATAGCATCGTCCAACACAACGACTTCCTTTGTATTTGCAACGTAATGAACAATCGCTTCTGAAAAATCGCGGAACATCTCCACCCGTTTTGGTTTTTTATATAATGTAATCTCATCTTGCACATTTTTTTTTGCAACAAGCTGAAGTAATTCATCTTCCTTCAATAAAAGAAAAGCACGTTCGGCACCAGCATTAATTACCATTAGATCCATAAATTTTTCTACTAATTGATCGAACATTACCTCATCAGCAATTAGCCGAGAGGTTTTAAATAATGTGTTCATATCAATCGATTCATGAGGGTGTTCAAGGTTAAAGGTACGTTCTCCTTCCTGGTGATTAAGGATTGGATAAGCTTCAGCTAAATTATGAGCGATTCGTTTTGCACCCCATTTTAAGTAATGAACATACGCATCAACGAGATATGGTTTTGCCGATTTTGATAAATTCTTTGCTAAATAAAATTCTGCTGCACAGTGATTGATAATCGCCACATCTTGTATAAACCCAGATTCCGTCGCAAATCGTATGGCACGATTATAAAGATAAATCGCTCGCTCTTTTTTATTTACGTGCAACCATTCAGCTTCCAATAGTAAATATTTATGCCGATAATTAGCTGGGGAGTTCTTTGCCCACATTTTCATCTTTTTTAGTCTTTTAAATAGCTTTTGCCGTCCTTGATTTCTCGACAACTTTCCTCTTCTCATGAGTCGCGTTAACCATAATGCGTGATAAAAATAATAGTCAGGGGCAATGACAAGAATAAGTGTACGATCGACAATCGATTCTAGCTTTTCCATAAT
Organism: Oceanobacillus sp. FSL W7-1304; assembly: GCF_037969805.1. Taxonomy (NCBI): domain Bacteria; kingdom Bacillati; phylum Bacillota; class Bacilli; order Caryophanales; family Bacillaceae; genus Oceanobacillus; species Oceanobacillus sp. FSL W7-1304. The sequence continues at coordinate 1,436,086 of NZ_CP150211.1, forward strand.
AGCCAATGCAGCATCTTCATTATCCAGTAGGTATGTCATTTGAAGTCTGATTGTGTAATGTACAATTTTTGCAGATACATCATTTGTAAAATCTGGAAAATTCCAGTTTACCGGATCAGTCCTAGTTGCTAATACATCAATCCAATCTATGGTTTCATCCAAAAAATCATCTGAAATGATATATTCATTTTGTTTTGCAAAGTCATGCTGCCGTTTAATTCCTTTTTTTACATCGTTTAAATGATCACCTTTTATCAATAGAATAATTGCAATAAAAGAGCTGTTAGCTCCAGCAAGATGGAGATTACCTGACTCAATACAAAGCTGCTGTGACTGCTCTAAATAGACGAGACTTTCGCGAATCGGTTTCTTCCAATGGTTAACAAAGCTGCCAAATACAAAGTAAACCCGGGCTTTTAAACTATTATCCTGAAACTTTTCCAAATGCTTCATGGCTAATTTGCCAAATCGATAGCTGCTATCATAATCGTTAAATCCTGCACTCAGTGTCAAAGCATAATTGTTGTAGACAAGAGCCGTAATATCCATATCTCCGTATTTCAATGTTAATCGCAGTGCACGCAGCATTAAGATGGTGGCTAGGTTTTGATTCCAATGGTAGGTTGGTGCATTTGAATTAATTAACGTGCGCATCAAGGCATGCACAAGTTTATCTTCCACAACCGGAAGCTGCAGTAAATCCGTTTCCTTTTTCTTTCTTAGCGCAAGCTTCGTGAGTAGATATTCTTTTGCAACATCCATCTTTGTCGCATTACTTTTGAAATTCCACCCACCTAGACTCAATCCTTCCAGACCAGCATTTGTGGCTTTTTCCACCTCGTGTATATGAACATTCAGTAATATTTTCAAGTCATAAATCTGTAACTTTTCTTGAATTGTCTTCGCATTTATTAGAATTTCCTCGAATGTATTCTCGGCCTCTTGAAATAAATGATTTAAGTACTCGGCCTCTCCAAGCCCTGTCATTATTTTAAATGTTAAAGGATAATAAGCGGCGCTCCATCGTTTTTCTGGAAGTAATTCTTTGCCTATCCGAAAGAAATTCAATGCGGATTCAGATGCAGCTCTATTCTTAGCACGCTCCCCCGCCATCCAGTTCCATTCAATTAAATTTAACTTTTGCTTTTCGGTCAAAAGGACTCTGCTTTGGTTTAAATGATTAACAATCTCAAAAATATGCGATTTTAGTTCTGCTTTACCATATAAATAGACAAGCTCTAAACCGATAAGCTGATGATTTTTCATTTGCTTTTCATTTGAAAGCGTTGTGTAAAAGGCTTGTTGAATTTTATCATGTACAAATACATAGCTTGGAGGGTACCCCTGATCGATATTTGAATCAGCATCCTCATAGACCCACTTAAAGCTAGAATCGATTGGCAGGATAAGGCCAGCTTCCAGTCCATTCCTAAAACTTTTACTCACTTCTAAATAGGTTCTGTTTGCTATTTTGGCTAATGCCTTGAGGTTAAATCGATTTCCAAAGCAGGAAGCCAATTGTAAAATGGCAATCGTCTCTTTTGGTAATCTCCCAATACTTTTTAATACGAAATCAATAATCGAGTCTGACATCGGCATCTGCTTTACTGCATCCCTGTTGAGTATCCATTCACTCTTTTCCATTCGGAATTCAATTACCTTTTCATCTAGAAGTGTTTGAATTACTTGGACGATGAAAAACGGATTCCCTCGCGTAATTCGATAAATAAATGACACAAGAAAGTCTATGTCATCCTCCCCTAACGAAAACGCCTCCCTAACCCATTCACGAACATGCTGAGCAAGTAATGTCGCTATTCGTATAAAGGTAATGCCGACATCCCTTTTCTGCAGCTTGTTTAACATGATTTCAAATGGATGCCCGACATGAACTTCATTGTCTCGATATGCAGCAATAATTAACACATACAGATCATCCGGATTGCTTACTAGATAATCAAGTAAATCCAATGTTGCCTCATCAGCCCATTGCAAATCATCTAAAAATAATACAAGTGGATGTTCTTTTGTTGCAAATACACGCACAAAGCTTCTGATCGCATGCCGAAAACGATTATGAACTCCTTGTGGGGGCAAATCTGGAACCTCGCCATTTTCCCAAATTAACCAGCGAAGCTCCGGAATAAAATTCGCAATTACGCTTGCAGAGTGTCCTAACGATTCCGTTAATCTTCTCCCCCACTGCTCCATACTAGATTTACCTTCTGATACAATCTGACGGAGCAGCCCTTGGAATGCATATACAATTGGAGCATAAGGAATTTGTTTTTCTAATTGTTCAAACTTCCCCGAAATGAAATATCCTTTTTCCTTTACCAATGGCTTATGCAGCTCATGAACAACAGATGTTTTTCCTACACCGGACGGACCAGGGATAAGCACCAGTTCTGTTCTTCCTTTTTGAACACGATAAAAGCTTTTGATTAATTGCTCGATGGTTTGTGCACGACCATATAATCTTCTTGATTTTTCGTAAATACGCTCAGATCGTTGATCACTTAATTCAATATTTTGTATATCACCAGTTTCATCCAGCTGTTTTAGACATTTTTCTAAGTCATCTTTTAGTCGTTTCGCATGCTGATAACGGTACGCAGGAGCTTTTTCTAACAATCGTAGGATAATAGCAGAAATTGGTTCTGGGATTGCTGAATTAACTGAACGCGGACTTTCTGGCAGTTTCGCTAGATGCGCGTGGATGAGTTCAGCAGGGTGTTCTGATGAGAATGGCAGTCTTCCAGTTATCATCTCATAATAAATAATCCCTAAAGAATAAAGATCTGTACGATAATCTAGCGCACGATTCATTCTTCCAGTCTGTTCTGGAGACATATATGTGATTAGCTCTCTAAATTGATATGGACTACCATTTGTATGCTGTATTTCTTTTGAAAATGTTGTCGCGTGATGAAATCCGGTTAATTTTACTTCATGTAATCTCGGTTGAAGAACAATATTTTGAGGTTTTAAAGCTTTATGTATAATATGTGCTTGATGTAAATGTGAAACAACACCAGCTAATTTGGCTGCAATCTTAAGAAAGCTCCTTACATCAAAAGGACCCGCTGTTCTTTCTAGTCTCGTCTCTAACGTTTCACCTTGTATGGGTTCTGTGATGATATACATTTCTTCTCCATATTTCTCTATATGAAGTGGACGTAAAATATACTCACTATTTAAATCCTTTGCAATATAAAAATCATGTGAAATTTCAACTCTCGAACGGTTTTTTTCTGCCTTTATCGCGACAACTTTTTCATCTTTTAGTGAAATAGCTTTATATAGAATCCAAGATTCATTGTCTATCAGTACATTTAAAATCCGATAACCAGGCAGTTCAAACATGGTAATCCACGCTCCTTTATAGTTAAGGGGGTATTTAAGAAAACTTAAAGGAAACTTCAACTAATCTTTAACGCAATTTATACTCTTGCTATTATTCTGTTTATATAAAGTGCAAGGAGGGTCTTCATTGGAAAATAATGTACAGTTACCGTCAAATCATTCTAACGTGTATGACCAGGATTGGATTCATTTAATGAAACAAGCAAAATATATAGGATTAAGTCCTTCAGAAGTGCGTCAACTGCTTAAACATTTAGCGATAGAAGAGGAAAAACCTTTAGTGAGCAAGATCAGCGAATTTGTAACCGATCCCACGTAATGTGTGAATATACTGTGGTTCATCTGGATTTTTTTCGATTTTTTTTCGTAATTTACTTAAATGTACCATGACAGTTCGAAAGTCTCCTAGACTTTCTTCACCCCAAATGAGTTCAAATAATTTATCCACTGTATAAATACGCTCTGGATTTTGTGCCAGAATACATAATAGTTGATATTCTTTTGCTGATAGTTTCACAATAGATCCGTTCACCTTAACTACTGCACTTGTCAAATTAATTTCAAGTCCGGGATAGCTAATGATAGCGGAATTTGCTTTTTCTACTGGCCTTACCTTCACTTCAACTGCTCGACTGCGCCTTAAATGAGCCTTTATCTTCGCAATCATCACAGGCATACTCGTTGTTTTAGGTAAATAATCATCCGCACCTATTCCAAGACCAAGCACTTTATTCATGTCGTCGTCGATCGAACTAAACAAAAGGACTGGTACATCTGTATGTTTGCGAATGATTGGTAATAGTTCAAATCCATCAAGGTTTGGCATCATAACATCTAAAATAATCAATTCTGGGTTTTTATCCTCAATTACAGCAATCGCTTGAATACCATCTTCTGCTGTAAAAATAACATATCCACTTTTTTCAAGATACAGTTTAAGTACCATTTGCATATCTGTATCATCGTCAACAAGTAAAATCCGTTCACTAGCCATGAACGTACGCCTCCATTCATCGTTAATGCTCTAAAAGAGTTACTACAATTCGCAACTATTTGAAAATAACATAACTATTATACTACAAATTTATCCTTTACAACAGATAAATAGGTAAAAATATGGATAAATCACTTCACATTTAATTAGAAAACTTGACATTCGTTAGAGCGATTTTTTATAACTGTTTATACTTTTCCATGTCAAAAAAATACAGTCGGTCCCACATTCAGGAACCAACTGCTTGCCCTAACTTTACTTTGTTATAATTTTTTCCAGTCGGAAACTTTCACTCAAATACTCCTGTAAAGATAATATCTCTTTTTCATGTAAAGCTTGATTTAACCCGCCTGCAAATACATTTAACGTTTCAAGACTCGTAAAATACGGAACTTGAAAGCGTACCGATAATTCACGAATTAAAAAGCCAATTTTCTCTTTTTCCCTTCCTTGATTCGGGATGTTCAGTACAATATGTGGTGGATTATCTTGCCAATGATTTAGAATATCTTTTTTGCTTTTGACAATTCTTTTTGTTACCATTCCATTTTCTTCAATAACCTTAGCCGTGCCTTCTGTTGCCGTAATAATAGCACCACGATCAGAGAATTCACGAATGATGGGAAGACTCTCTTGTTTTAACCGATCTGAGATCGAGACAAATAATTGGAGCGGCTTTGTTAGTTCTTCTAGGTGATGTGTACGTATCATTGTCTTTTTTAATGCTTCTTTTTTATCATATCCTATTCCGATAATTTCTCCTGTTGACTTCATTTCTGGTCCAAGCACATGGTCTACACCCTTTAGCTTACTTGCAGAAAATACAGGAGCTTTGATCGTATAATATTCTGGTTCCTTCATTAAATTAACTTCATCTGTAATTTCCGTTAGAGGTATACCCAGTTGCGATCTTACTGCCCATTCAACCATTGGGACACCAGTTACTTTACTCATGATTGGAACCGTTCTGGACGATCGTGGATTAACTTCCAATACATAAATCGTATCCTGATGAATTACAAATTGAATATTCATCATTCCGATAACCGGTAAATTACTACTAATCTTTTGGACAATTTCCACGATAGCTTCCTTCGTCTTATCGCTTAAGGTGACAGGCGGAAATACACCTATGCTATCACCAGAGTGAATACCTGCCTTCTCAATATGCTCCACAATTCCTGGTATCACAACCTCTTTGCCATCACTTACAACATCAACTTCACATTCTAAGCCAGGTAAGTATTGATCAATTAACAACGGCCAGCAACGATCATTCGTATCCTGTTGAATTCTTGAGGTATATTGATACAATTCTTTCTCGCTATAGCAAATAAACATTGACTGACCGCCAATAACGTAGGAAGGTCGAATCAGCACTGGAAATCCTAGTTCATGAACTAGGGATGGAAGTTCATCCAATTCATGTACAATTCGTCCTGCAATATGGGGTATTCTTAATTCATTCAAAAAGTTATAAAATTGTTCCCTGTCTTCCATCTGGTCAATATGTTCTGGTAATGTTCCAAGTATATGGACACCCTCATCTTTCAAATCATTTGCCAGATTAATAGCTGTTTGACCACCAAACTGAATAAGCACCCCTGCTACTTGCTCTTTTTCAATGACAGCAAGCACATCTTCCAATGCTAACGGGTCAAAATATAAACGGTCTGCCACAGAGTAATCTGTACTCACTGTTTCTGGATTATTGTTCATTACAACTGCTTCATAGCCGATTTTCTTTAATGCTAACGTAGCATGAACGGAACAATAATCAAATTCAACACCTTGCCCAATTCGGATTGGGCCAGAACCTAGAACAAGTATTTTCTTTTTGTTAGCAGTTGTCAGGACCTCATCATGACCATGCCAAGTGGAGTAGTAGTATGGAGTAACTGCATCAAACTCCCCTGCACACGTGTCCACTAATTTATAAACAGGCTGCATACCATTCACTTTATATTTTTCCCTTAATTCCTTCGGGGTTGTGCCGAGTAATTCCGCAATTCGATGATCACTCATATTCAATTGCTTTGCTTTTTTTAGCACATCTACTGGAATCGTTGCTAATTGATATGCTACTAACACTTGCTCATAATCAATGATTCGCTTTATCTTTTGCAGGAACCAATAATCAATTTTCGTTAATTCCATAATTGTTTCGGTTGAAATCTTTCGTTTAAATGCTTCCGCGATAGCAAATAGCCGAAGGTCATTAGGAATCTCAATCAGGTCTAGAAGTTCTTGTATATTTTTCTGATCCATACCAGGAAAATGTAAACTATATAAGTTCAATTCCAGTGACCGAATTGCTTTATGAAGTGCCCCTTCAAACGAACGATCAATTGCCATTACCTCACCTGTAGCCTTCATTTGTGTACCGAGTGTTCGATCCGCCTCCGTAAACTTATCAAATGGAAAGCGGGGAAGCTTTACAACAATGTAATCTAATGCGGGTTCGAAAGAGGCATATGTACTTCCTGTTATCGGGTTTAAAATTTCATCAAGTGTATAGCCAATCGCACATTTAGCAGCAATCCGAGCAATGGGATAACCAGTGGCCTTCGAGGCTAATGCAGAAGATCTGCTAACCCTTGGATTAACCTCAATAATGATATATTCATTAGATGTTGGATGGAGTGCGAATTGTATATTGCACCCTCCGACAACATCAAGTGCCCGGATAACCTTTAATGATGCAGTACGAAGCATTTGATATTGCACATCTGAGAGCGTCTGAGAAGGTGCTACCACAATCGAATCTCCCGTATGAACACCAACTGGATCAAAATTTTCCATATTACATACGATAACACAGGTGTCATTTTCATCGCGCATTACTTCGTACTCTATTTCTTTCCATCCTTTAATGCTTTTTTCAACAAGCACTTGATGGATCGGGCTTAATGCAAGGCCTTGTTTCAGCAAACTCACAAACTCTCCCTTATGATAGGCGAATCCTCCGCCTTCACCACCAAGTGTATAGGCAGGACGTAAAATAACCGGAAATCCAATTTCCTCGATAAAACTTAGACCTTCCTCAACCGATTGAATGATTTTTGAGTCTGCAATCGGCTCCTGTATATCAATCATTAACCTGCGAAATAATTCCCGATCTTCTCCGTTCTTAATGGAAGAAACCGAAGTGCCTAATAGCTCCACATGATAGTTATCAAGAATTCCCTTATCAGACAATTCAACCGTTAAATTCAAACCCGTTTGCCCACCAAGACTACCAATTAAACCATCTGGCTGTTCTTTTGCAATAATTTTCTCCAATGTACCTACATCGAGTGGTTCTAAATAGACACGATCTGCAACCCCGTCGTCTGTCATAATCGTTGCAGGATTATTATTTACTAAAATAACTTCAATTCCTTCTTCTTTTAAAGCTAAACATGCTTGTGTGCCTGCGTAATCAAACTCGGCCGCCTGACCGATCACAATGGGACCAGATCCTATCACCATTACTTTGTTTATTGCTTTACGCTTCGGCATAAATAATTGCCCCCTTCTGTCTATTAGCTGCTGCTTGTTGAATAAATTCCAGAAAAATATAAGCTGTGTCACTTGGTCCAGGGTGAGCCTCCGGATGAAACTGTACAGATTGAACCGGAAGTTGCCGATGTTTTATCCCTTCCAGCGAATGATCATTCACATTCTGAAACCAGATATCAAAGTTTTGCTTGGAAAGACTATCCTTCTCTACGACATAGCCATGATTTTGCGACGTCATCCACACTTTCCCTGTTTGCATATCTTTAACTGGATGATTCCCTCCACGATGACCGTATTGCATCTTCTTTGTTTTTCCACCATAGGCTAATGCTAGAAGCTGATGTCCTAGACAGATTCCAAGGGTTGGGAAGTTTTTAGTTATACGCTTTATGTCCGGAAAATATCGCGCCAATGCTAGCGGATCTCCAGGTCCATTACTAAGTAAAACCCCATCTGGCTCGAATTCCTTTATTTTTTCAAATGGTGTATCAAAGGGAACGATTGTCACTTTACAGCCTAGAGCAAGCAATTGATCGAGAATTGATTTCTTATAGCCATAATCCACCAACACAATGTGATGCTGTCCACTTCCATAAGAAATCGGTTTCTTAACAGAAACTTGTTCTATAACCGCTAGCCAATCTGGCGCTTCCCAGTTCATTTCATGTGCATTCTTTTGCTTTTCCGAAATGATTTTTCCGTTGACCGTTTTATTTTTTCGTATGACGCCAACCAATGCGCGGGTATCCACATTCATTAACCCAGGAATACTGGCAGCCTTTAATCTCTCGGAAAAAGAAGTCATTGCTTGATAATGACTTGGTTCTTCACACATGTCACTAACAATAACAGCAGAAACGGCCAATCCTTGACTCTCATCATCATAAGCATTCATGCCATAATTCCCTATCATTGGATAACAGAAGGTGAGCAGTTGTCCTGCATAGGAAGGGTCTGTCATCATTTCCTGATATCCGGTCATACTCGTATTAAAAACAACCTCTCCACTAACCTCCTGTTCAGTGCCTATCCAGTCTCCAACAAATTCTTCACCAGTTTCCAGAATGAGATAGCCCTTTGTCATACTGTAGTTCCCTTCATCTCTACTAGTACCTCTTTAAATACTTCGATAAATTGGGTCAATTCTGCTTTTGTCGTTGTTAATGGAGGTAAAATACGCAATACGTGCGAACCAGCAGATAAAACGAGAATTCCCTTTTCACGGAATGCTTTAATAAAAAAGTTAGCCTCTTCCTTTAATTCAACACCAATTAAAAATCCAATTCCTTTCACACTAACCATTACTTCTTCTTTCGCTTGCAATGCTTCCAACTGTTCTTGCAGCCAGCTGCTATTCACTTTAACCTGTTCTAAAATATTTTGTTTAAGTATCGTTTCTATTGTTGCAATACCAGCAGTTGCTGCTAATGGATTCCCCCCAAATGTGCTACCATGTGTCCCTGGACTAAATGTACTAGCACATTCTTTTTTCGCTAACATCGCTCCAATTGGGAAACCAGATCCAAGTCCTTTAGCTGATGTCATGACGTCTGGTTCAATCCCAAACTGCTCATAAGCAAATAACGTTCCTGTACGACCTGCGCCAGTTTGCACCTCATCCACCATTAATAAAATGTCGGCTTCCTTACAACGTGCAGATAGCTTTTCAATCCAGACTTGTTCTACTGCATTTATACCGCCTTCTCCTTGAATAAGCTCAAGTAAAACAGCTGCAGTTGTTCCATTATTCACGGATTCAAGTGCTTTATCCTCGTTTAGCGTTAAATATCTGAATCCTGGTGTTAAGGGAGTAAATCCTTGATGGATTTTTTCCTGTGCAGTTGCCGCCATCGTCGACCCAGTACGACCGTGAAACGATTGATGGAATGTGACAATTTCCGTACGCTCGGTGTAACCTTTATCCTTTGCGTATTTTTTAGCAAATTTAATAGCTGCCTCGTTTGCTTCTGCTCCACTATTGCAAAAAAACACACGATCAAAGCAGCTGTTTTCTGTTAACAACGCTGCAAGCTCATTTTGCGTTGGAATTTCATATAAGTTCGAGCAGTGCCATAGATTATCAAGCTGATTACTTAACTTTTGATGAACGGAATCCGGAACATGCCCTAAATTACACGTCGCAATGCCAGAAGTATAATCTAAATATTTATTTCCATCTTGATCCCAGACATAACTTCCCTTCCCCTTTGCAATTGATAGTGGAAAGCGTTGATATGTATGCATTACAGAATGGTTTGTTTGTTGAATCATAGCTTCAGACATGTTGCTCTTCCTCCTTTTTCATGACTACTTTCGTTCCTGCTTGTTTTCCTTCGATATACTTTTTGATATCTTCTGGTGCTAAGCCATTTAAAATAACTGACTCCTTGATTCCTCCAGATAAACCCTTTAAGGCAGAGAGAACTTTAGGAATCATCCCACCATAAATAACTCCCGAAGCAATTTTTTCTTCAATCTCGACTTTCGTTAATTGCCCATGTACGATCTCTTTTCCAGATATGTTCTCCATTACTCCCGGAATATCACTGATTAACGCTAGCTTTGCTTTTAATGCTTCGGCAACGGCTGCTGCTGCCATATCCCCATTAATATTTAAACGCTCACCAGCTGCATCGATACTAATCGGTGAAATAACTGGAATCGCTCCATGCTCCATGATTGTTTCAAGCCACGACACATTTACTTCTTTTACCTGACCGACTAAGCCGAACTTACCTGCCGCATCAATAGGCTCCGCCTGCAGAAGCTTACAATCGACACCGCTCATACCAATTGCTGTACCACCTTGTTTTTGCAAATTAGCTACGATTTTCTTATTAATCGAACCACTCATTACCATCTCAGCAACATCCAATACTTCCTTCGTCGTTACACGTAAACCATCCACAAATTTACTCTCAACATGAAGTTCTTTTAATGCTTGATTAATTTCTGGACCACCACCATGAACAATAACCGGCTCACATATGTTCTGTTTCTTTAAAGCTACAACCGTTTCATAAAAGGAGTCCGGAAGCTTTGCTAATACACTGCCACCCATTTTCAAAACAAGAATATTCATTACTACACCTCACGTTCGATAAGAAGCATTTATTTTGACGTAGTCATACGTTAAATCACAGCCCCATGCTGTTGCTTCATGTGGACCATTTTGCAAGTCAATTTTTAAAACGACCGTTTCATTACCAAGATAGAGTTCTCCTTCTGCTTCATCAAAATCTATTGGGAGCCCGTTCCTTACTACCTCGATATCACCTAAGGAGACACATACCTTTTGCGGGTCGAGTGGCTGTTCACTGTAGCCAATCGCACAAACAATTCGCCCCCAATTCGGGTCTGCCCCATAAACGGCTGCTTTTACAAGATTAGAAGAAATAATTGCTTTTGCTACCTGACCGGCTGCTGTTGCCGTTGAAGCTCCACTGACTTGAACTTCAATGAGCTTCGTTGCACCCTCTCCGTCTCGAGCAATCATCTTTGCGAGCTCTTTACTGACAAATTGCAGCGCCTGTTTAAATAATTGCCACTCTGGGTGCAGGTCATTCAGTAGATTGTTATTTTGCTTGCCATTCGCGAGCACTAATACCATATCATTGGTACTGCAATCTCCGTCGACTGTAATCATGTTAAATGACTGATCCGTCACTTCACGCAGTGCCTCTTGTAAACTAGCAGCTTCCACAGCAGCATCTGTCGTAATAAATGAAAGCATCGTCGCCATGTTCGGATGGATCATTCCTGATCCCTTTGCCGCTCCACCAATCGTTATTTTTTGACCATCTATTTCCAATTGAACGGCAATATGTTTTGTTACGGTATCCGTGGTTAAAATTGCTTGTTCGAACTTCTCCGGGCTATGCTGATTATCCATCAATTCAATGCCAGCTTTCATTTTTTCCATTGGCAGTGGTACGCCTATAACTCCAGTTGATGCTACAGCAACATGACGGGTCGCAACTCCCATTTTTTCTGCTGTTTTACGCTGTGTTTCCAGTGCATCCTTATATCCCTGCTCTCCCGTGCAAGCATTAGCATTTGCCGAATTAACAACTATCGTTTGAATAAGCTGCTCTTTTTCAATGCTTTCTTTCGTCACCTTTAATGGAGCTGCCTGGAAGGAGTTTAAGGTATACACACCAGCAGCTGCAGCTGGATTATCTGAATGAATCCATCCGAAATCCAGCTTTGTTTTGCGAAGGCCACAATGTACACCACCTGCTGTAAACCCTTTTGGACTTGTAACATGCCCGTTTTTTAATACGTGCAGCTTGCTTTCTATTGTAATTGTCATATTTTCCGCCTCCTATGGATAAACAGGTATTGTGTGTAATCCCATTGTCTCTTCCCAGCCATTCATCAAATTCGCATTTTGGATTGCTTGCCCTGCAGCTCCCTTAACCAAATTATCAATTGCTGCAGCGATAATAATTTGATTACTGCGCTCATCCACATGAATTCCAATATCGCAAAAATTACTTGCATACACATCCTTTGTCGCAGGAAAAACTCCCGCTTCTCGTATTCTTACAAATGGATTGTTTTCGTAATAAGATTGATAGATTTCAAGCAATTCTTCTGTTGTTGTCTCCTTCACCAATTGCCCATACATGGTACAAATTAAGCCTCTTGTCATAGGAATAAGATGTGTTGCAAAAGCTACGGCAATTGGCGTCTTTGCTTTATCCGATAGGTACTGTTCAATTTCCGGAATATGCTGATGCTGTCCGATTTTATACGGTGTAACATTTTCATTTGTCTCTGAAAAATGTGTTTTAGCTGTCGATGTTCTTCCTGCACCGGATATGCCGGTCTTTCCATCAATACTAATTCCTTGTGGTGATATAATCTGATGCTCCAGTGCTGGCGCTAAGCCGAGCAAAGCCGATGTTGGAAAACATCCAGGGTTAGAGATAACGCTTGCCTGTTTAATTTCTTCCGCATAAAGCTCAGATAAGCCATAAACCGCTTGGTCCAGTAATTCCTGTGGAGCAGCTTCTTTTCCGTACCAAGTTTCATATTCCGTTGGAGAACTTAAACGCAAATCACCCGAAAGATCAATACATTGTAATTTTGAATTAGATAACTGTGGCAGAATATCTTTAGCCACCCCAGCTGGTGTTGCAAAAAACACAATATCAACTTCTTCTTCGAGTTTATCAATTTGCAGCTCATCCATTGGTTCTTCAATAAAATCCGTCAAATGTGGATAAATGGAAGCAAGCGAATCTCCATGCTGAGAATGGGAAATAACTTTCTTTACATGCATTTTTTCATGCAACTGCAACAGCCTGATTAACTCAATTGCTCCATAACCTGTTCCACCAATAATTGCTACTTTCTTCAATTAATTCCGCTCCTTCATATAGTTTGAATTATTCATTATTATAGTTATACCGCGATCTTTATGCAAGTATATTTATAAAAAAATATTAATAAATATACATTTATTTTTATAAATACCTTAAATCTTTTTATATTAAACGTATATAGAATGCATAAAAAAAGAGGTCCTCGTTATGAAGAACCTCTTTTTTATGGAATATATTGATCTAAAAATGAATTTAATACTGCAATATATGAATCTCGATGTTTAACAAAAGACTCCCCATGATTTGCATCATCATAAAGATGAATCTCAGCATCACTATTTGTATTTTCATATAGATCTTTCGTCATTCTTGTTGGTACAAAGGTATCACTTTTTCCATGAATATAAAGGATAGGAATCTCTGCTTTTCGCACCTGCTCCAGCGCGGAAGCTTCTTTTAATGTGTAACCAGCTCTTATATTCGTAACAAGGCTGGTCGCTGGCAATATCGGAAATGCAGGTAAGTGAAACATCCGGTCAAGCTGATAGGCAAATAAATCATTCACTGACGTATATGGACTATCGGCAACAATTGCCTTGACATTACTCGGGAGCTCTTCCCCACTAGCCATCAATACGGCAGCTGCCCCCATGGAAATGCCATGAAGGACGATTTCAGTATCCGTTCCAAGTTCTGCAATGATTCTATCAATCCAGTCAACTAAATCCATTCGATCATGCCAGCCAAAGCCAATATAGTCGCCTTCGCTTTCTCCGTGACCTCGTAAATCTGGCGTAAACATATTATAGCCAAGTTCTTCATAATAGTATTCTCCAAATAAGGACATGTCCGTTGCGAGACCAAGGTAGCCATGAGCAAATACTACTGTTTTATTGGTTGGTTTCTTTGCCTCTAAATAATAGCCTTTCAAGGACAGGTCATCATGGGATTCCATTTCCCATATTTCAAAATCCTGCTCACGCGACCAATCACGCCAATCCCCAGCAAGCAAAACATCCATCGTATCCGCAGAAACTTCCAAGTCCGCATTGCCATTTAAAAAATCTTTTACATTTCGTTCAATGGCCAGATTATAAAAGAATAAACCTGCCAGAGCATCTATAATCAACAGAATCACAATGATTCCTGTTACAATTTTCTTCCAATGTTTCTTCCACTTCACACGAACGCTCCTTTCGATTCTATCTATATACAAGTTCAAAACAAGGATGGAAATTCACTTTGTAATATATATCCTCCTTTTTGAATAGGCACTATAAGACTATTATACTAGAAAATTCTCGTAATGGAATAACCATATATTGGTACACCTTCGGTTTTGCGTCTTATAGTTTGTAAATATCCAGATTGATAATAGCCTGTTTCATGAGCTGCAACACTATGAATAGGCAAAATAACGCATAAGATATCCAACATTGGAAATCCCATGCGTTATGTTTAATGCATAAAAAGCTTAACGATATTCAACTACTTTTTCATCCGAATGATTCATCCATTCATATTGACGAATATTTAATTCAAATAGTGTAAGCGGATCGGTATATACCTCGGGATTTTTTCGCATATCATGAAGCGACTCCTCATTAGCTTTAATCTCCTGTTGGTTTTCTTCTATCGCTCTATTCAGCTCGTCAAAAGGGTTTGTGAAAAATATCGTAATATCTCGTTCCAGTGTTTTTCCAAAAAACTCGAATTGCTGCATGAACGTATTTGTAATTGATTGTGCATCTTTTGTGTAATCCTTATTTTTAATGCTTTGTTTAAACTTATTTTGCAGCGTTCCTTTATTTTGTGAAATGGCGCCGAGTAATTTTCCTGCACTTTTCATAAATAACTGCGATGAGGCAGAACCTTTAATGATATCGAACTTTTCCAATTGTACATTACGCATCGTCATGCGATCCAAATCACGGCGCCAATCATCTAACACTTTAAAATCACAGGCCAAACTTAGCTTTTCTTCCTCATATAACTGATTAAAACTCACGCTCGTTTCATTTAATAATGCCCAACAGTCACTGAATTCTCCTTCACTACTCGCAATCCATATTTGAATTTCTTCATGTAACTTAGGCAAGACTGTTTCATCAATATGTTTATTAATCCGGTTATTCATTTCATCATTTAGCTTCACATGTATATTTTCAAGATTTGTGTCTTCCTTAATTAATTCTGCGCAATCTTTCAGCAAATCAGGGATGCTTGTCATCAAATCCTGTCTTGCTTTATTCACTATCTTAGTATAATCTCTTTTAATAATCTGCGTTTTTTCCTCTTCCGTATCACGTAATTGATTAACTGCACCATCTAGCTTCGTGATCATCTCTTCATTCCATTTTATTGTATTTATAATGCTATTTTCCAATTCTAGTCGTTTTTTAGGCAGCAATTTAATCAATTGCTTACTATAATAAAGAATTTTACGTTCGCTTCCCTCATCCAAGCTGTAGCCATTCATAATGGATTGAATAAATGCTTCTAATTGGCTACTATGCTCTTCAAATTGCGAGAAGGAGAGGATCTTAGCATTTGGAAAATACGTATGAAGCCAGGATGTTGTTTTCTCCATCCATTCCACTGACTCCAGTTTGTTCGTGCTTTGCTCCATGTTATGCAAGAGAAAATGAATCGGCAGCTCTGGTACACGCTCCCTAATTTTGACGACCGTCTCTATTTCATTATAAGTCAAAATGGAATCGCTATTTAAAACAAACAATAGACTATCCGCTAAATAAAGATAGGGAATTACATCCTTTTTTGATTTTCTTTGATCGGCAAGTACCGGTGTATCAATTAAAGCAAGTTTATTTTTATCCAATAACGGTATTGGCATTTTACAGCGAATATGTGTCTGTTCATTCTCTGCAATCTGCATGAAATCATCTAGCTCAAGTTTTCTTTTTCCTTCTTGGTCTGTAATGACATGAATTTCTTCTTGATCGTCATGTTTAAATAAGACAGTGGAGGTGATGGAAGCTACAGTCATCTCCTTGCCAAGCAATCCATTTACAATGGATGCTTTTCCGGATGCATCGTTACCTGTAACCAGTAGGTGAAAGTTATTTGAATCAAGCAGCTCATCTATTATCGATTCTGCACGTTCTCCTATGGATAAGTCCTTACCATTCGCCCACTTCCGAATGGATTCGAAAATAAGGAATATATCACCCATACGCTTGCTATTATAAGACTGGCTTACCAAGCCTTCAGCCTCACTTACTACCGAATCCTCCATCAATAAAGGAAACAGCTCATTCCATGCTAACACAGCCGATGAAGCTGCCAGTATATCAGAACCAGTAGCTATTTTCATCCAATTGGTTAAGTGGAAAGGTATATAATCAGACAATTCCTTTATTAAATAAGTACCATTCATTAATTCCAGATACGCTTCTTTATATTGCTTCGAAAGCTCTTGCCAATTCAAGGATCGTCTTGGATTTATATCTAACAAAAGATAGTTAATTTCCTTCAGCCATTGGAAATACAAATCATTCTGTTTGTAACTGTCCCAAAGCGCTGCAACGAGACTTTCGAAACGCACTTGATTGACCAAATACAAGGTCATTAATAATTCCCGAAAATACGCTGGTGCTATTGCTGTTGTATGCCCATCTTTCACATACTCCTCCAAAACCTCAAACCAAAATAGAGACTCTGTTCGGATCGCTTCAGCTACAGCTAACTCAACTCCGCTCGCAAAGTCTTTTTGTTCCTCAAAGAATGTACGCGCCATATCGGTTACATTCGGGTAATCCGGGTTTAATTCAACTGCGTTCTTTATTGAATCAGCTGCCATTTCAAGTTTGTCACGTTGTATGTATAATGAAAATAGTTGCAAGAGCACTTCCACTTTTAAATCATCCGAATCGGTTTCAACAAGTTTATAATATTCCTCCGCAATTTCAAGAAAATCCAGTTCGAAATTTGCATCCGCAATATTTTTCTGCGCCCATGGCATTAGCTCATTATGAATATTTCCCCATTTAAAAATCGCTGTTTCGTAATCTTTATTTTGAAAATATACCTCTCCCTGAGCAAAGCGGATATAGGATAAATCGTTCACTTCCTTCTGTTGCTCAAGAATAGACAATTCTCCCAAAACCTTTATTGGATGCTCATTTTCACTGCCCTCCGTAAGTGTTTTATAATAGCACTTATTAATTAGTTGCTTCTCTAATGTCATCTTTATCCCCCGTACTATTTTTATTGAACAACCTCTTATAGAAGTACATGAATTAGATTCCGAGCACATAATACTCGGAATCTAACTATTTATTCTTATTACAGTTCATACTATATTATTCGTAATTGTTCTCAAAATTTGAGGGGTATTAGAGACTATAGACTGAAAACAATTTCAACCTTGCATGCGACAAACTTCCTGCTTCCTATCCAACTAAACATGACGCCTTTCCATCAAGTGAATCCCCACTCCCATCAGGACAACTCCCATTAAAAGTAAAATACTGATTGGAAACAATACTTGCTCTAAAGGATAACCATAAACAGCAATTCCATTTAAAATTTCCATACCGTAAGTGAGCGGATTAATTTTCGATAATGCAAGCAGAAACTCAGATTCGACAATTTCAATTGGCCAATAAGCACCACCAATCATCGCCATACTCACGGAGATAATTGGAATGATTGCGTTAAATTGCTGTGCGTTTTTCACCAATGCCGTTATGAAAATCGATAATGCAACAATTGAAAACACATACGGAATAAGAACGAGCAACGTTTCTAAAAACCTGCCATGGAAGTCAACTCCTACCCAATAGCGGAAAATGAGAAAGATAATGAGGACTTGTAAATAGCCTTCAAAAAAACTATAAATTAAATTGGCAACGTACATTTCCCATTTCTTTACTGGCGATAAGATCATTCTATCCCATAAGCCGTCTTTCTTCTCAACTAATATAGGCAGTACATTGTAGGAAATTGTATAAATGACGAAAAACAAAGTAAATCCAAATAACCTATGAAACGTATTATCATAGACAAATGCATCGGAGTTTCTGAAGCTGCTTTGATGAATTTCGAATACAGGCGAAGCCATTGTTTTTTGTAAGTTTTCTAAAACGACTTCTTTATCTGCATCAGCAGCTGCTAAAATATTTTCCTGTTGCAGCATCTCTACATACGCAGCTCTAACCGTTTGTTCTAGCATTGAACGATTAGGAGAATCCACCCCAACGATAAAGCGGTAGTCATCCTCTAAAAGAATAACACCCATCTCCGCTCTGCCATTTGAGATTTCGTCTTTTAATTCCTCCTCTGTCATCCAAGAAAATATGAATGCATCTGACTCCTCCAGCTTTTCACTAATGAATGACTGCTGCATCGCTTCATCCTCCGCATAGATTGGAACACGTATGGTTGACAGACCACTGCCGCCCAATATAAGTGCGAAGCCAATTGACATTCCGGTAAAAAGCACAAACGTCCAAGGATTTCTTAAAAACATCTTAAATTTTGCTTGCAGGATTCCAATCATACGGATGCCCCCCTTTTAGGAAAACTAATTGCAGCGATGATAATCGATGTGATTGCAAACAAAACGAGAAATAGGATATGATGACTTATTTCAGAAAGCCCATCACCTCGTAAAATCATTAAGTAGGAAGACATTCCAGCACCGTTTGGTGTTAAGTTCCCTAGTGATCGAAAAAAGGCAGACGAATCCCCAATTGGAAAGAAGCTTCCGCCTAATACCGCCATCATAGTTACAACGATACCAGCGAAGAAATTCGTGATCGCTTCTGAATTAAATCGATAGCTAATTGCCGTAAGCAATACCGCGATACCACCTACTGCAATTGCAAGAGACGCGGTTACCGTAAAAAAGGAAAGCAGGTCTGGCCACCTGACACCATAGACAACCCAAGAAAATCCGTAGACAATCAGCAAATGGATAAAACTGAATAATGTACCAGAAATTAATACACCTATAAAATATTCCCACCGCGAGATATTCCCTAAAATGATCCGATCAAATACATGGATCTTTTTTTCCATAAAGGCAATCGTTCCAATTGTTGACGCTATAAAGAGCACGTTCATCACCGTCATACCAACTGCATAATATTCCTGCGATCCGATTGGTTTTTTCTGATTCAATGTTAGAACCTCACCAGTTAACATTCCTTCCTCCAATTGAATAGCTTGTTGGTCAATTCCATTTTTTTGTAAAAACGTGCCCAATGTGAGCTGCTCTTGAAATTGTTCTACGATGTCATTTACAATCATTGGACCAATTTGATGATCATCATTTTGTGAAATTTCAAGTACCGCCTGAGATTTATTATCGAGGACCATGTATTCTAACGATTCATAGGTGAAGTTCTCTGGGACTTCTATAACAGACGTATAAGAATTATCATTCCATATATCAGTTAGTGCTGAAGGCTTCACTTCATGAATTTCAATAAACTCACTCACCTCTCCACTTCCCAAAACCGAGTCCTTTAAAATTTGTACAGGTGAGAGCTGCTCGATTCCAGCTTCGATTTCTTCAACAACTTTTGGAGGCACTCCTCTATTTTCCAAATCCCCTAGAAACCGCTGAATTTCTTCATCCTCATCTCCATGCTCCACAAATGCTATTTTCATATTAATATTCGATGCTCCCCCACTCATCATCATGCTGCCAAGCGCTGTACTTAGAATAGCAATTAAGATGATTGGCAGCCCAACCAACAGGAGGATTTGAACAGGGTTTCTCCATAATAATAACGCTTGTTTTTTAACAATTTGACTTATCATTTATCCCAGCTCCTAATCTCGCAAAGCTCTTCCAGTAAGATGTAGAAACACGTCTTCAAGTGTTGGTGTCTGTACATCGACAGAATTCAACTCAAGCTCCGCATTCTCTGCCATTCGAATAATCTTAGAAAATAGGTTGACTTCTCTTGGGACAATAATGGTTATTTCCTTTTCTCCCATAGTTACACGATTTATCGTTGGATTCTGCTTTAGTTCTTCAATAAACGCATCATTCCAACGGTCCGCTTTAATAGATATCGTCTTTTCTGCAGAGAGAATTCGCTTAATCTCATCTTTTGTCCCTGAAGCGATAAGATTTCCTTGATCCATAATGTAAATTCGATCACAGAGAAACTCTACTTCTTCCATATAATGGCTTGTATATAAAACGGTCATCTGCTTTTCTTCATTCAATCTTTTTACCGTTTCTAGAATATAGTTTCGAGACTGCGGATCAATCCCAACGGTCGGCTCATCCATAATAATTATTTCCGGATCATGCAACATCGCTACACCAATGTTCAACCTTCGTTTCATTCCGCCTGAAAATGTTTTTACAATATCTTTTCGGCGATCGGTTAGCCCGATTTGCTCAAGCACCTCATCTGTTTTATTTTTTAACTGCACACCTCTAAGGCGGTAGATCCTTCCGAAAAATTGCATATTTTCTTCTGCCGTTAAATCTTCATACAACGCGATTTCCTGCGGTACTACTCCAATTACTTTTCGGAGTGGTGCAGGATGCTTTATTATACTTTTATTATGAAAACGAACATCACCATTTGTCGGTTCAACTAAGGAAGACAACATGGAAATGGCTGTTGATTTCCCTGCACCATTCGGCCCAAGCAACCCAACAATCTCTCCCTTTTCAATAAACATATTTAAATTTTTCACAGCATCCATTTGTTTAAATTTCTTCGACAAATCCACTAATTCCAGCATGCAAATCCCTCCCATAAATTTAGTTTACGAAATTTATGGGAGGGAATATACTGTCTGAGGTCATGAAATAGGAAAATAATAAAATGACTTAAGTCACTCTTTAAATATCGGGTTCATTCGTGGTTGTGAGAAACGCGCTGTAATATGCAATTATGGATGGTACTTGCTAACTGGTAACGAGAAACTTCTAGTTTGGCCTCCTTCTCGGTCGGTTTCTTCTCGAGTTCTTTTTATATAGACCGTGATAAACATTCTCTCGGTTGATTCTGCTTGTTTTTCCGTTTTATTCGACCGAGACAGCCTTTCTCTCGGTTTGCCTTTTAATTTCGGACTTATTGTTTAGGGTAATACGAGATTTATCATTATTGCGATAAATATGATTAGTGCAATACCCATTACTGAAACACAAGGCACACGCTTGAACTATCATTTTTCAGAGTATCCGTATTACGCAGGGGGCATCGTATGTTGTTACGCATAAAAAAAGAGATCCACTTAAGCGTTCTTAAGCGGATCCCTTCATTAAATCCTTTTAGTTGACAGAAAAGTAACAATCGTAAAGCTGATCAAAATGCCACCAAAGAAATATAATGCTCCAAGCCATTGCTCATGAACTGGATCAAAAGGCAGAAGTGAGGTAAAGAATTCAGGAGGAACATCTGTTAAATCAGGTAAGCAAAGAGCAAGTGCAGACATGAACAAGTTAATATCCGAATAAATCGCATACAGTCCAGTCTTTGCAAAGAATAAAATCATACTAAATGGGGCTAGCAATACGATATTCACGAATGAATACTTCCACTTTTGTCCACGGGACAACTGATTTGATGAAAGAAGCGGAATCCAGAGCAATACAGCTGAAAGAAAAAGTGCAAGTAAAAAGAAATAATTTAAATAAAGATCAAGTCTTGCGAAATTAAAAATGAATGGAATGTGATAACTGTAAAAAACGACTTGAAATAAAACTGTAGCTACAATAGGCTGCGTAAGCATTACAATTACTTTCTTAATGCCTCCAATTGATTTCATCCGCTTTAATATTTCCGTTTTAAATCCTGCAATGAGAAGCGGTGGAGCAATAAGCAGTAATAAAACCAACTGCAAGCTATGCGTGCTAAACTTAATTCTACCCGTAACATTTAATGGACTAGCACTAGCAATAAAAATAACAATTAGTCCTACTACAAAAGCAAGCGACTTCCACCATCTATGTTTCTTTGAAGTAGGCAAAAGAAAAAAATAAATAATTGCTGCAAACATTGTAAATAAAAAGATTCCACCATTCCACAACGTAGAAAAATGAAATTCATCCAGAATAATATCAAGCATCCATAACCCCACCTTTCTCGTTCGCCCTACCCTAAATTATAAAGTAGATGATAGCTAACAAGTCAGGAGAGTTATAACAATCTAATGACACTATTTTAGGTTCTCTATTTCCATTAATCCGTAATCCCATGTGTTACCGCATAGATCGCAAGCTGCGTTCGGTCACGTAAACCTGCTTTCTGCAAAATCAAGGTCAAATGATTCTTAACTGTACCAATCGAAAGATATAGTTCATCCGCAATTTCCTTATTTGTTCTTCCTTCACCGACGAGTTTTGTAATCGCAAGTTCTCTCTCTGAAAAATTAATATCAAGCTTCGGTTTTTCACTTGTCTGCAATAGCCGCGGCATTACCTTTGCTGCCACTTCATCATGAATCGTTAATCCACCACTCATACAGCTGTGTACAGCATCGATTAATTTTGCGGGGTCAGAGGTTTTTAATAAAAAACCATTTGCTCCTTCTCTTAGGGCCTGCACCGCATATTCATCATCATTAAACGTTGTTAAAATTAAAATCTTCACATCTGGCCAACGTTTTTTTATAATTCGCGTTGCTTCAATTCCATTCATTACAGGCATCCGCACATCCATCAAAATAAAATCGATTAAATGCTTTTCCATTATTCTTACTGCCTGCTGTCCATTTTCTGCTTGATGTGATACGTTGAACCTTTCTTCTTGTTCTAAAATAACCTTTAACCCTTGACGAACAATCGTCTGGTCCTCAACTAATAAAATATTCCACATCATACCCCTCCTAACCTGGGATCACACCCGATACGATAAAATGCTTTTCCGTTTGATACACTGTTAGCTTTCCCTCAACTTCTTCCACTCGATTTTTCATACTTGAAAGTCCAAATCCAAACTGAAATGGTTTTGGCTCAAAGACAGCATTCCTAATTTCAAATGATATATCTTCTGTTGCTGTTTTTCCGAGCGTAATTTTTACTTCTCTTGACTGGACATGTCTCATTGCATTCGTTAAAGCTTCTTGGATAACACGGTATAGAACGACACTTTTTTCATTCGAAAGCGGAATCGATAATACCCCTTGTCTCATCGTAAATTGAACTAAAATATGGCTTTCTGCCTCTAATTTTCGAATTAGATGAACAACAGTTGCAATCCCTTCGTTTTCTTCTGATTTTAATGCTTTAACAGCATGCCTTGTTTCGTCTAGACTTTCCTTCGCCATCTGTTTAAGCTCGTTAAAGCTATTATCTTTTTTTTCAATGCTGAGCATTTCTAATTTCATAATTAATGCCGTTAACCGATGCCCAACAGAGTCATGAATATCTCGGGCAATTTTAGTCCGTTCCTCTAGTCGCGCATGGCCTTCTGCCTTCAGGTTCATACGTTTCAATTTACGATATTCTCCCAATAATTGATCATAAATTTCCCATTGCTCATTCCGCTCCAAAATAAGGCGATTTAATAAAAACAGCAGCATGGAGAATAGGAGATATACGAGTGCAAAGCGCACATCAAACATATCAAGCTTAAAAATGGGGATGGCCGATACGACAATCGTAAATAATAGATACAAGATCAATTCCCTTCGCTTTAAACGAACCGCTGCATCTGCTAAACAATAACCGTACAATACAATCGTGAGCATCACCGTATCGACATAAAGAAAGCTATGTATTCCAATTATAAAAGAGAGACAGATAAATAAGAAAAACAATCCATTATGAAGAGACATCAAAAAGTATAATGCAAGTGCTAAGGCAAAGAGTCCTATACTATATGCAGTATTAATACTATCGAACAAAATCATCATAATCCATATCAGGCCAAACAGTACAAAACGCAGCCAAAAAATGTCCATTAAGCAAGTCTACCTTCTGTCATGCTGCAAGCTTTCCACAAATGTTTTGAGCACTTGAACTGTTTGTACACAGTCACTTAAAGACGACCATTCAGCAGGATTATGACTAATTCCATTTTTACTTTGTGTAAAAATCATGGCTACAGGTATTTTTTCGCCTAGGATCATTGCATCATGACCTGCCCCACTTGGTAATTTATAGGGTGAAATTCCATGCTCCAATAACGCTTGTTCTAAAACTTGTTGAATATCTTCTGCAATCGGAACCGGATGAACACGGACTTTTTCTTCATGGTTCACTTGAATATGATACGTATCTGCAATTTCCTTACTTAGTGATAGAACACAATTTACTAGCTCATCACGTGTTTCTTTGTATATATCCCGAATGTCAACATAGAGGGTTACTTTTCCAGGAATAACGTTTACCCCGTTTGGTTCAACCTGTAGTTTACCTATGGTAGCCACTGCAGAATCATTTATTTGTCTTGGCAATTTATTGACTTTCATCACAAATTCACTTGCAGCAACTAACGCATCCCTCCGGTCATCCATTGGTGTATTGCCTGCATGCCCTGCATCTCCATCAAAGGTAAATTCAAGCCAGCATGGGCCCGCAATCCCTGTAACAATTCCACATGGAAGCTCTTCCTTTTCTAATCGTTTTCCTTGTTCTATATGTACTTCCACAAACAACTCGATTTCATCTAATTGCCGACCCGCTTCTGCATAACCTTGAACAGATAATCCTACATCCTGTAAAACCTCTGCAAAGCTTCTTCCTTCTTCATCCTGCAGTTCTATTTTCTCCTCTACATTCGATTTCCCAATCAATGCTTCACTACCATTTAATCCATTGTTAAATCGGGAGCCTTCTTCATCTGTAAAAATAGCAACCTCAAATGGCTTTCTTGGGCGATAGTCAATTTCCTTCCAAGCTTCTACCACTTCAAGCGCAGCTAAAACACCAAGCGGTCCATCAAAATGACCACCATTTGGAACACTATCAACATGAGATCCACTCATGATAGCTGGCAGATGATCTTCCTCACCAGTTAATCTGCCAAACACATTTCCAGCTCCATCCTCCAAAACTGAAAGTCCAGCCTTTAGCATCCATGTTTTGATTAATTCCTTCGCTTGCTTTTCTGCTAAAGAAAAACCTGGGCGGTTGGAACCATTATCGGCGGTTAGGCCAATTTTTGACAGTTCACTTAAACGATGTGCGATTCGTTCACCCGATATTCCATGCCCTTCATAGCTTTTATCATATTGCTCAAGCAATTGTTCCTGTAATGATAGATTTTTAGTCAACGTTTAACATCTCCTTTTTCTTTTACAACATATCAGAAAAACATTCATTTGAAAATTCACAAACAACTTGTAGTTTAAACTTTACGAAAGCTAATCATCCAATTTGCGCCGGTCTCAATATGGTACGCTTTAGCGAAGGAACCTTGATTAATAGCTACCCCTAATTTATCTAATGAATTCACAAACACAATCGGCTCGCCTAATCGACTATCTGCAAACGAACGCCCAAATCGCATCATATTTTTATATATATGTCGTGTATTGTTTTGAATGGATACTTCTAATGTATCACCATATTGAATTCCTGCTTCGATAAAAAGTTCACGATTAATATTCGTCCATAGGTTACCAAAACGAACATCAAGAATATCAATATTTCCTTTAATTGTATCATCCTTAATTCTAGCTTTTGTCCTTGGTAATTCAATTATTTCGTGGGCAGCAACACTCGGACCAACCTCTTCAAAGGAAATAACACCTGCAGCGAGCCTTGCTCCAGTATATGCATATACATCTCGCCCA
Organism: Oceanobacillus sp. FSL W7-1304; assembly: GCF_037969805.1. NCBI lineage: Bacteria > Bacillati > Bacillota > Bacilli > Caryophanales > Bacillaceae > Oceanobacillus > Oceanobacillus sp. FSL W7-1304. Next base: position 1,462,012 of record NZ_CP150211.1, read on the forward strand.
TGGAACGTATAGGATTCTCCAGAGTTCGGGAGCCGGTTTATTTTTTCATCAATTACTCGTGCTTCTGAGATTCCAATGCTATGTTTTATATGGGTTAGGGTTCCATTATTCGGGGTTACAATATATTGACCTTCCTTCGTTTTTACAACAACACTCATCCGATCTGTTCCGACTCCTGGATCGACAACGGAAATAAACACAGTCTCCTTTGGCCAATAACTAATCGTTTGGTACAAACGATAGGATGCTTCCCATATATTGTATTGCGGAATATCATGTGTCAGATCAAAAATACGAATAGCTGGATCAACGGATATAGCTACTCCATTCATTGCACTTACTGCCCCGTCACTTACTCCAAAATCTGTTTGCAACACTAAATTTTTGCTCATTCTCTGACCCTCCATTTTATCGTTTATACGCTTAATTATTCACTTTTTTAATAGAAAACTTGTCATTCGTTAAAGGGATTCTTGGAAAAAGTTCGTTGCTTTCTTAGAATTCCTTATATTTTGGATTGCAAGCTTTTAAGCGAGTTCCTAAGTGCATTATACTTTCCTATTTGCGCATTAAAAAACCACGTCATTACCGAATAAACGGTAAGGACGTGGTTGAATGAACGTGGTACCACCTTACTTCACCGTATGCTCACACATACAGCCTCATCAAGTACGAAAAGCTAAACCGCTCTTTATACTGTGGTATGGATAACGAGTACCAAATCTCGCCGGAACCTACTTCTATAACAATAGTTTCAGCTACGAAACTCCGAGGCCATTGTTCAGATTTCTTTTTTTGCTCCTTCTCAGCTGCTGGAGCTCTCTTTGAAAAAATGGAAATCTTACTTTTCCCCATCAACGTTTTTTAATTTATTACGAAATTAAATTCATTATACGGATAATTTTTTAATAAATCAAGCGATTATAAAAAAACAACCATTGAAAGCTTATTCCAATTGCCTTATATTGTCCTTAACAAGACCTAGATGATAAACATTCACTTCTACTATGTACTCATAAATAGCTGTTAATTTCTAGGAAATTGTTATCATTTTTAAATAATTTAAACTTTTTATAATATTTGTATAGTATAATCTAATAGATAGGTCTTGCAGAGTATGCTTAGGCAGAAGCAGTAAAAAAGTTCAACTTTTTTACATGGTGGCTTAAACCCTAACGAAAGGGGTTGAAGCCTGTGATACCAATTGACAAAGTGCTTGAGTTAATGTTCGCATTTGCTACGCTCGTCTTGTTAATTGTGAACAGCCATGAAAAAAAGTAATCATCCTGACGATTCAATCGCTCAGGATAATTGCTTTTTTTCGTACCCTAGTCAGGGCCACCTCTACCTTGTAAGAAACCGTCCGAGTCGTAAGTCCCCCCTTACGACTCGATTCACCTAAACTTCTCTTTAAGACCCATTATCAATCTTATTACGAAGTGTACTTAGATATGATTTAAAATTTCACTCCAAGACACTACTTTTCCTTCAAACGATTTCGTATACCTTCCCGGGATAGGGCTCGTGGACGGTAATTTTATAATACGAATCGCTCCAAGATCTTCTGAATTAAAATTTCTCTTAAATGTATTATATGACTTGGTTCCATTACATGCAATTAAACGTATCGTTGGATACTTGTCTAACAGCCCAATAATATCATTTGGATTCTCATCCATTATATTCGAATCCAAGCTTCCTTCTCGATAACAGGAACCAATCGAATCCCATAATGCAATTCCCCGTTCTTTTACGAATGCTACTTTTTTTTCATATTCCTCTATAGGTTCAACCTTAAACAATTTAAATAGAATTGGCCAAAAGTGGTTTCGGGCATTTCCGTAGTATTCGCCTTTTTCTAATGAAATTTTCCCCGGCATGGAACCAAGAATAAGAACTTTAGGCTCCTTTGGTATTATCGGTGGAAAAGAATTTAGTCTTTTTGTCATTACACCCACTCCAGTATCACTATACCAAGTATAACCTACTTCTATGATCTACTGCACATTTTAGAAATCCCAGTAGATCATTTCTTTTCTATTTCTTCATGATTCGTTGTTGTTTCCGTTTGTTTACTTCTTTTTTTCATTTTTTCCATTATGACAGCTTTACCTTCCATTATTTTATTAAATGGAACCTTCTTTATCCATTTCCACGTATCCAAAAATAAAAACCACCAAACGACGAAATAAACATGTACTAAAATAATGAACACAGACAACGTATCTCTTGTTTTAAACTGTTCCAGTATATATTGAAATTCGTTCAGTCCCTCTGACCTTCCGATACTGTATACAAATCCAACAAGGGGAGCAAGGAGCGAAAATATGATTGTTATGGCAGCTAACGGACTATATACTTGCCTTACCCAGTTTATAACGCCACTAATTAATGTTAGGATTAAAAAGATATAATAACACACCCAAAACCAAGTTGGTAAAGTTTCCATCAGACACACTCCCGTTTCTTTCTATATGTATACAATTCGACATAAGCTTTAAAAAACCTGCAATTACAATACTTTTTACCTAGTCACACATTCATTTTATAAAAATTAAAAAAAGTTATTCAAATTAAATTGATGTCTGATATGATTATTGTAATTATTGTTTATTAATTGGAGTGATTTGGTTGAAAGCTATTTTAATTGGGATTTTGGCTGCAATGTTTTTTTCCGTTACCTTTATACTTAATCGTGCCATGGAGTTAGATGGCGGCAGCTGGGTTTGGAGTGCTACCCTTCGATTTTTCTTTATGCTGCCTATTCTAATTTTAATTGTAGGGTATCAACGAAATATCAAGCCTGTAATCAAACATATGATAGCTAAGCCAGTTCCTTGGCTTATGTGGAGTACTGTCGGTTTCGGATTATTTTATGCTCCCCTTACTTTTGCAACTATTTATGGGCCCGGCTGGCTTGTGGCAGCGACATTCCAGCTGACGATAATTGCTGGTTCTTTACTCGTGCCATTTTTAAACAACAAAATAAAGCAAAAAATCCCGATCCAGAGTATTTTTATATCCCTTATTATTTTAGCTGGTGTATTCATTATGCAATTCGAACATGCTTCTTCTGTACCTTTGATAAGTGTTTTGCTTTGCGTTATTCCCTTAATCATTTCGGCATTTGCGTATCCACTTGGCAACCGTAAAATGATGCAAGTTGTAAACGGAGAATTAAACACCTTTCAGCGAATTCTCGGTATGACACTTGCTTCCTTGCCTTTTTGGATTGTTCTTTCGATTTATGGATTTACAGCACATGGATTACCAAATTCAAGTCAGATAATCCAAACATTTGTTGTAGCGATATCTTCTGGAATTATTGCGACTGCTTTATTTTTCTACGCTACGGAAATAGTTCAGCAGGATAATCAAAAAATGGCTGGAGTTGAAGCTACTCAATCAGGTGAGGTTGTCTTTGCACTAATCGGTGAAATCATTATTCTAAGTGCCCCATTACCAAGTATTGTTTCTTTTATAGGAATAGGGTTTGTAATCATTGGAATGATCCTGCACAGTATCGTCTCTGCGCTTGGAAATCGCAAAAGTCTTGAAGTTATTAAAAAATCTGGCATTCGTCAAAACCCTTAGACGAATGCCAGATTTGTTACTATGCAGATATTCTTTTACTATCTTTAGAAGGGCTTGTCCCTTTGATGAAAAAGGATAGTATTAGAGCGACTAATGATAATACAGTCGCAACATAAAAGGAAACATTCACACCGTGAATCATTTCCATTGGGAGTGCCTTTTCTCCTGTACGAAGGGCAGAAGCAGTCATGATTGTCACTAAAATTGCAGTCCCTACTGACGCTGCTACCTGTCTCATCGTATTCGTCATTGCTGAGCCATGCGGAATCAGACGAGTCGGTAATTGGTTGAGCCCAGCCGTTGTCGCAGGCATCATTATCATCGATATTCCCAGCATTCGTATTGCAAACACAACCGTAAGATAAGATAACGTCGTTTCTTCAGTTAACCTTGTATATAAAAAAGATGTAACGCTTAACAAGGTTAAACCAATAATCAGCAGATACCTCGCACCAACTTTATCAAAAATCCTCCCATTAATCGGCGACATAAATCCCATTAATAAAGCTCCAGGCAATATCATAAGCCCTGATTCCAAGGCTGAAAATCCAGCCATGTTTTGCATGTAGATTGGCAAAATCGTCTCCGATGCAATCAGTCCAATAAAAGCAATCATTCCGATAATGGTTGTCAATGTAAAAATTTTATTTTTAAAAATCCGGAACTCAAGAATAGGTTGCTTCAGCTTGAATTGTCGCAGAATAAAGCCAGTAAGTGTAATAGTTCCAATGACAAGACTACTAACAACTGCTATACTCGTCCAACCATAGCTCCCAGCACTACTAAAACCATAAAGTAATCCTCCAAAACCTAAGGTTGATAGAATAATAGAAAGGATATCTACTTTTGGGAAGGTTCGTTTCGTTACATTTTTCATAACAAAATATGCGATTACGATATTTATAACCGAAAGGGGCAGCACCAAATAGAATAAAGCACGCCATGGATAATGCTCGACCAACCAACCTGAAATTACTGGTCCAAGTGCAGGTGCAAATCCAATTACCAGTCCTACTGTCCCCATCGCTGTACCACGTTTTTCAATTGGAAAGATTAGCAGAAATATTGTCATCATCAAAGGCATCATAATACCAGCACCGGCAGCCTGTATGATACGCCCTATCATTAAGAGCATGAAGGTTGGAGCAATGGCGCATATCAATGTCCCCACGGCAAATGTGATCATTGCGGTTAAAAATAGCCTGCGAGTTGTAAATGTTTCAATTAAAAAAGCTGTGATTGGAATCATAATTCCATTCACTAGCATAAATATCGTTGTCAGCCACTGTGCGGTGTTCTCTGTTAAATTCAAATCATGCATAATATGGGGAATCGCCGTCGCCAATAATGTTTGATTTAAAATTGCCAAAAACGCTCCGGTTATTAGTATAGCAACAATAGGAAATTTATTCAGCTTGTCTATATTTTCGATGTTATTATTCTTCAGACGCCACACTCCCCTTACTTCGTATCTCGAATCATTTTCTATCGTTTATAATGAATTATATGGGAGTATGAGGACAATGTCTATTATTGAAACTGAGGGAGACGAACATGGGCGGGTTTTCCAAATGTTCATTTACCAATTTGAAAGCATTTATTACTTTGTCGCTTTTTTATGCCAAAACAGCTATCTCTTTGTATTTGCAAGAGATAGCGATGTAATGTGCAATTATGGTTGGAGTATTGTCAATTGAATTTCCGTAGCTTGAGTTGTCAACTTGATTTTCTCCTCTGACTAAAATATTTCTAGGTAGATTTTCATCGTTTTGGTTTCTAATCAACCGTGTAAGCTTTTCTCTCAGCTGGTTCTGCTTGTTTTTCCGTTTCATTCGACCAAGACAGCCTTTCCATCGGTTGATTCTTCTTATCCTTTTCCTATTTGTCAGAGTAAAATCCGAAGAACGAGTTCAAGGTGACTCACAGGGCCCCGAGAGCGACTGCCTAAAACTATCCCGGACCCGGCGAAACAATTCAAACTTAGCAAATAGATATTAGTTAGAAGTCTATATAAAAACGCATAAACTTTAGTATCTATGCGTTTTGTATAATAAGGCAACATGAATTAAGCACATGCATGTTACGAAGCTTTTTGTTCTTTTAAAACGGTACGTGTTTTTCTTGTTGGCAGCATATGGAATACAATATTTAGTGCGATTGCTGTTACACTACCAGCAACAATTCCGTTACTCGTTAAAATTTGAATACTAGATGGTAATTGAGCGAACAATTCCGGAACAACTGTAACACCAAGCCCCATTCCAACTGAACAAGCAATAATCATTGAATTTTCCGGAGAATCCGATATAACACTGCTTAGCATTTTTATGCCCTGGGAAATAACCATTCCGAACATCGCTACCATTGCCCCACCTAAGACTGCAGTTGGGATTATCGTTGTCAATGCTGCAATTTTAGGCACAAACCCTAAAGCAATTAACATACCTCCGGCAACAAAGATGACTTTTCTCGTTTTTACACCAGTCATTTGAATCAGCCCAACGTTTTGAGAAAAGGCGGTATATTGAAATGCGTTAAAAACTCCACCGAGGAAGATAGCAATTCCTTCTGCCCGATATCCTTTTGAAAGATCTTTTTCCGTTAGCTTTCTTTCAGTAATATCTCCTAATGCAAAATAAACACCAGTCGATTCAACTAGAGATACGATAGCAACTAGAATCATCGTTAAAATTGCAGACCATTCAAATGTCGGTGTGCCAAAGTAAAACGGTTCTACCATGTGGAAATAGGAAGCTTCCGCTACTGCTGAAAAATTTACTTTTCCCATAAACATAGCAACAGCTGTACCGACAATTAGACCAATAAGAATAGAAATTGATCTTAAAAAACCAGTCGCAAAACGATACAATAAAATAATAAATAATAACGTTCCAAAACCTAAAGAAATATTGGCAATCGATCCAAAGTCACTTGCACCTTGGCCACCACCCAAATTATTAATAGCGACAGGAATTAATGTGATACCAATTATCGTAACCACTGTACCCGTCACAACTGGTGGGAAAAAACGTACCAGACTACCAAAGAATCCGCTGATTAACACAACGACAATACCTGTCACAATAATTGCTCCATAGATAGCTGAGATGCCATATTGTCCACCGATTGCAATCATTGGTCCAACCGCTGTGAATGTACAGCCAAGAACTACGGGAAGTCCAATTCCAAAGAAACGGTTATTAACGACCTGTAAAATCGTAGCAACCCCACACATTAAAATATCAATTGCAACAAGATATGTTAGCTGTTCTGACGTTAGCCCTAGAGCATCTCCGACAATAAGCGGAACTAATATTGCACCAGCATACATTGCTAGAACGTGTTGAAATCCTAATGCTGCAGTTTTCATTTCGGAACTGCCTCCTTCTCAAAGGTTGCCTTCCCATTTTCCAGAGACGAGATAATTGCTAACGACTCTACACGAATACCACGCTCGCGAATTTGCTTCCCGCCTTCTTGAAATCCTTTTTCAATGACAATTCCAACTCCTGCAAGCTTTGCACCTGACTGCTCCACAATCTCAAGCAGACCTGAAACCGCCTGTCCATTTGCAAGGAAATCATCGATAATTAAGACAACATCGTTCTCTGAAATATAGTCTTTAGACACTGAAATTTTGTTTGTTTCTTTTTTCGTGAATGAATATACTTGTGCTGAATATAATTCATTTATCAAGGTCAATGACTTGCGCTTTCTAGCGAAGATAACCGGTACCCCGAGTGCTAGACCTGCCATTGTTGCCGGTGCAATCCCAGAGGATTCGAGTGTTAGAATTTTTGTAATCCCACTATCACGAAATCGAGCTGCATATTCTTCCCCAATTGCCTGCATTAGCTTGGGATCGATTTGATGGTTTAAGAATGAATCCACCTTCAAAACTGTATCGGATAATACATTTCCTTCATCTCTTATTTTTTGCTCCAATAAATCCATTTTTTGTCCTCCTAACAATTTAAAAAAGCCCGGAAGCCTGCTTTCTACCATAACTATGATAAAAGCAAACCTCGAGCTTTCGAATTCGAAATAGAACAAAATGGACTCACACAAATAAGAGTTCCCAATTTGTTACGTTACTTTTCATAGTCGGTTTATTTACGGTAAACCGGTAGAAACTTACAGGCCATATTCCTGTTATTATATGAAAAAACATATTCAATTTGTAAATGCTACTAATAGCACCACTACTAGATTGTTATAAGTATAGCATGTGAGTCGCTTATTACAAGTCAAATTAAAAAATAAAACCATTCGCACAATTTAGAGATATTTTTAAATCATGTTGCCCCCATGTAAAACAATTCTATTTTTCCCACTCTAAAAATTCAATACGATTTCCAAACGGATCGGATAGATAAAAACGATTTGCACTCGGCAGTTTATAATCAACTATGAAATCCACTTGATTTTCATTTAAATATTCTTTTAGTTTTTCAATATTTTTGACTAAGATTGCTGGATGTGCCTTCTGCGCAGGAACAAATGGCTTTTCAATACCAATATGGATATTTATCGTCCCAGCCTGAAACCAAACCCCACCATTCGCTTTCAACAATTCCGGTTTTTCTACCTCTCTAAAACCTAATATTTTCACATAAAAGATACGTGCTTCTTCTTCGCTGCCAGGAGGTGCAGCTAATTGAACATGATCAATCGTTTCATAATGAAAAGTCATCGGTTTTCACCTCGGTTTATTAGTAATTCTATCTTATCCTTTTTTATCAGCTTAGAATAATACCGATTTTTAATCAATTTGTTAAAGCTAACCTTATCACACAACCAAAAGACCGACTACCATTGCGGAAGTCGGTCTATAATATTCTATGTATACAGGCCACAATTGCCGTATTTTGTAATAAAAAGTTTTAAACCACCACTTCGCAAAGTGGGTGTTCGCAGAAACCTTCCTGTCTTCCGCTTCTTTGGCGGCGCGACATTCCAATTTCGATGTAAAACTCCCTATACATTCATTAGAGGTTAAAACTTAATTAAATACGAACATTGTAGCTTGTATTTATATATTACATCTTCTCACGAAAAAATTCAATGGTAAGAACTTACCATTTTATGCAAGTTGTAAATTAACTTATATCTTTGTATTTTTCTTCTTTGCACGCTGCTCCAGCTGTGATTTCGGCTCCTGATCAGCTATGTCTTCTGAATATCCTTGTGGATTCAAACTTGAATTAACGCGTTTCTTACTCCAATTTTCATTTTTATTTGCCATTTGAAACACCTCCAAGATTTAGTGTTTCAAATTCGTTTCATTGTATACGAACAATTTGGCTAATCCTTTATTGTGCTGCCAATCCTTCATATTTATCTCTCAAGGAACGCTTCAGCACTTTCCCACTAGGATTTTTCGGTAGTTCGTCCGTAATCTCAACATACTTCGGAACTTTGTATTTCGCCAATTTGTCTGTACAAAATTGAATTACCCTTTCTTTTGTTACTTCTGCTCCTTCTTTTGGAACAACAATCGCTGTCACCGCTTCAATCCAATAAGCGTCCGGTATACTAATTACAGCGACCTCTGAAACCCCTTCTAACTGATAAATGATTTCCTCAATTTCTCTGGAAGAAACATTCACTCCACCAGTATTTATCATGTCTTTTTTGCGATCTACAATTGTAATATAGCCTTCCTCATCCATTACACCTAGATCACCACTATGAAACCAGCCGTTTCGAAATGCCTCTGCCGTTTTTTCTGGTTCGTGTAGATAACCTTTCATGGCATGCGGTGTACGGTGGACAATTTCTCCCACCTCGCCGCGCGGTACCTCCTTATCTGCTTCATCTACAATTTTCGTCTGGACATTTAATGTCGCTTTGCCTGCTGAACCCAACTTCCGTAACTGATCTTCTGGTTGAAGTGCGGTGGCAAGCGGCGCAACTTCTGTCTGACCATAAAAGTTCCAAAACTTTGCGCTTGGTAAACGTACCGAGAGCTCCTTTAAAATTTCCATTGGCATTATGGCTGCACCGTAATAGCACTTTTCAAGGGAGCTTAAATCACGCGTATCAAAATCTGGATGGCGTAATAATCCAATCCATACAGTTGGGGGACAAAATAGCTGTGTTGCTTTTTCTTCCTCAATTGTCCTTAAAATTAATTCCGGGCTTGCTGATCCTAGAATAATCCCACTAGATCCTAGGTAAACGCTCGGCCCCAAAAAAACATGCAGTTGTGCACTATGATATAACGGCAATGCATGGATTGCGATATCTTCCGTCCCCATTTTACCATCTACAATACTGCTGAGGTATTCACTAATAAGGCTTTTATGTGTAAGCATGACTCCTTTAGGCCTTGATTCCGTTCCACTTGTATATAAAACTTGCACGAGATCATCATCAAGAATATCTGCATCCATTAATTGAGTGGACATCCCTTCTTGTGCTTGGGATAATGGCTTCCATCCTTTATTTTCATCATTATAAGGAAGGGTTATATCCATCAGATAACGGTATTTAATATTCTGTTTGCCAACAGATTGATCGAGTAAGCCTGCGTATTCCTCTGAAGCAATAAAACCATTAACATCAGCATGCTCTACAATATACTGCACATCTTCCCGATTAAGCATATAGTTGATTGGAATCATAACCGCTCCAATTCGTGCAAGCGCATAATTTACTACAACAAAATCAAGGCTGTTTTTAGACATGACCGTAATCATATCTCCCTTTTTCATGCCATCTGCTAAAAATGCATGTGCTGTCTGATTAACAATGTTATCAAGCTCTTCATAGGTTAACCGTTTGTTTTGATAAGCGAATGCAAATTTAGTCGGGGTTCTTTCTCTCGTACGAGCTAATAAATCTCCTAATGTGTTTCTTCTTGCTCTTTGCAGCAATTTATCCAAATCAGTTTGTACATTTGTATTGGTATTCATCCTACCACTCCCTCAATGGTATCATGATGGCAAGCCTGTTGAATATTCTATCTATTATTTTAATTCAGTTAATTAAAGATAGCAAGTTGCAGTACTCATTCAAGTATATTTATTCGTAAGCATAAAAAAATGCTAGAACAATCATTGCAGATATTCTAGCATTTTTAATTTACTTTAAATATAGTCTTGTACTTCCTTTTACACGTTTCATTTTTGGCGGATAATAGCCACGGTCATAAATTTTTCCATTTGTCATGCTGCACTTTTCTAAAAAACGGTCAAGAGAGTTTGTTTTGGTATCCCGTAATGCTTGAATCATCACTTGCGCAGCGACTCTAGCGTCTTCTAGTGCGTGGTGATGTTCAAACTGAAGGTTATGATAGTTCGCAAGTGTGTTTAATTTATGGTTCTCCAATTCCGGCCAAAGCTTTTTAGCGATATTTACGGTACAAAGGTAGTCCATGTCAGGATATGAGAGCTTGTAATAATCAAGTGTATTGCGAATCACACTCATATCAAAGCTTGCATTATGTGCGATTGTTAGGTGGTCGTTTAAGTAATTCCGCAATGTCGGCCAAACCTCTGCAAATGTAGGAGCATCAGCAACATCATGCTCAGTAATCCCATGAATATACGTATTGAATGATTTAAATTCCATTAATGGATTGATAAGGCTGTAGAATTCATCTATTATGCCATGCTCATTGGCTACTACTAAACCAACCGCACAAGGACTAAAACGTTTTTCATTAGCAGTTTCAAAGTCTATTGCTACAAACTCCATAGCTGTCCCCTTTCGTATTGCATACTCAAATCTCCATAATATCCCAATTGGTAACAATCCCAACTAGTCCTCCACTGGAGCTTCCTTCCTTTGTAATCAATAATGCTTCCAATCGATTGCCTTTTCCAATTTGCTCCTTAAAAATTTCCTTTGCTTCATATACAGATGTCTCCTTTGATATGAATCTAAAGTTATCCCTTTTTTCACATTCCAAGACCTCTACTAATCTTGCATCTAATAGAGAGGTTAATCGATTTTCGATACCTTTCGAAAACCATTTTTTAATTCCTTTATGCGTAATTAACCCCTGAAACACATTACCACTGTATACTGGAAACTTCGTAATCCCTTGCTTATTAACGACTTCTAGTACATTCGATAATGGCTCGGTTTCTTGAAAGCATACGACCTTACGAATAAAAAGCGGGTCTACTTTTCTAGGCTTTAAAAGTTCAATTTCAATTGCTTCTATCCGTTCTACAACGGAATCATGTGGCTCTGCAATAGTATACATGAGATCCGTCTTGTTATGTACAATAGCATTTCGTAACTCAGCAAATTCAAGCAGGTCATCTTGAAACTGTTTTATCAACGCATTTGATTTACCCAGGACTTTAACAGCTCTTGAAAACCCCATTTCTTTCTTAATAAGCAAAGCTTTTAAGCCCTTTTCGATTCGATTGAACGCCGTCAAAAAACGATCTGAGTTTCGATGCACGACAGTTTCATTTTGTTTTAGTATCGGATTGTTAACACGATTCACTTTCCGCCCTCCTTATTCTTTTTCTCTCTTCTACATACCAGTGATTTCGTACACTCAAATATTACGACTGGTTAATGCTGAAAATAAACTTTCTCATTATCATAAAATCGGTGTATCTTATCCATAGACTCTAAGTATATTAGTCTTGTTAAAGTCGCCATAAATGGGCTAACAAAGTGACTAAATTTTAGGCTGCCATAAATTTTTTCACACACTTCGGCTGCTGTCAAAGTCTCTGCTTTCACAATGCTTTCAACCTCATTTAACCGACGCTCATGTCCTTGAATCAATGTTTGTACACGTTCACTCAAGCGATGGATATTCTCACCATGCCCTGGTAAGGCTAATGCTGTCGGATAATGCTGCATCCGCTCAACGGATGCAAAATAATCGTTTAATGGATTGAATTCCTCCCCTGTCCACAAACCGATTACAGGAGAAATCTTATTTAAAATATGGTCGCCAATTAGCATTAGCTTCCTGTCTTTTTGATAAAAGCAATAGTGATCCGGAGCATGACCCGGTGTCCAAACAACCTCAAAACACTGATTCCCTAACAGGATGGTATCAGTTTCATCAAAGAATCCATCTGGTTCAAATTCATAGATAAAGGAATCATTACCTATTCTGCCAGGCAAATTCGGCCCACCATGCATATGAAGCAAATCAGCAAGATTTTCTTTAATTCTCTTCTTATCACGATGTTTCAGCATTTCCTTATACCCGAGTTTCGATGTGTAAACGGGAACTCCCTTTTTCTCCTGAAACCATCTCGCTAGACCAATATGGTCCTGATGTGTATGTGTTAAAACAACCTTTTTCACTTCAACACCAGTATCAAATAGCGCTTCCCAAGTCGCAATTGCTTCCTCTGAATAAATCCCTGTATCAATAACGGTATAGCCATTCTCTCCTTTGACAAGATAGCTATTTACCTCTTGCATTCCTCCTGGAAAACGAACGACTAGCTTTTCTATACCCTCACTTACATTAACTAACAAAATATCATCCCCATTGTACAAAGCTCTTTCTATACTATTAATTTTAGCGTTGATCAGTTAGATTGCAAGAATCTCTAACTTTTGCAATTTTTTTCACGCTACATGTAATATTCTTAATTTTAATGGTTGACATTCAGAATCGTATGGAGTATTCTAATTATTAATTTCATACAAAAAACTTTCTTATCCAGAGAGGTGGAGGGACTGGCCCTATGATACCTCGGCAACAGACTTTTTAAGTACTGTGCCAATTCCAGAAGCAATGATTGCTTGAAGATAAGAAGAGATATTAGACGATACGGTGCCTAACCTCTTCTTATTTTTAAGAAGAGGTTTTTTCTTTTCTTTAAAGAAGTTTTAAAAAACTACTGGAGGGGATTAAATGGCAACGGTTCAAGCAGGAACAGAATTGCAACAGGCAATTGCATTACTGAAAAAGAAAAATTGGGTAGACCTCACGCACGCATTCGGGCCAAACTCACCACATTTCGCAGCATTTGACGATGCCGAATTCAAAACACTTTTCACACATGATGATGGCTTTTTCGCACAACGATTTACCTTTCCTGGACAATACGGCACACACATTGATGCACCAATTCATTTTGTACAGGATCAACGTTATCTTGAAGAGCTTGAATTAAAGGAACTTGTTTTACCGCTTGTGGTGATCGATAAGTCAAAGGAAGCTTTAGAAAATAATGACTTCACCTTATCGAAAGAAGATATTCTAGCATTTGAAGCAATAAATGGTGAGATTGAAGCAGGTACATTTGTAGCGTTACGAACCGACTGGAGTAAACGTTGGCCAGATAAAACTGCTTTTGAAAATAAGGACGAAGCTGGTAATAGTCACTTGCCTGGATGGGGAATTGACGCATTGCGATTTTTATTTGAAGAAAGAAACGTAAATGCTGTCGGTCATGAAACATTTGATACAGATTCCTCCATCGATGTCCGAAAGAATGGCTCACTCATTGGCGAGTATTATGTGCTGGAGCAAGATACATACCAAATCGAGCTTCTAACCAATTTAGATAAAGTACCAACAAAAGGTGCTTATATCTTTAATATCGTTGCCAAACCAGAAAAAGCAACTGGATTCCCAGTAAGATCTTTTGCAATATTACCTTAATAAAAATATGGAGGGATTTTCATGACGAAAACATTAATTAAAGCACCATTTAAAGCAGATCACGTAGGAAGTTTATTACGACCGGAAAGGGTTCATAAAGCGAGAAAGGATTTTAAAGAAGGAGCTATTCCGGCAAGTGAGCTTCGTACGATTGAGACAGAGGAAATTAAGCGAGTGGTTGATAAACAAATTGAAGTTGGCCTTCAGGCTGTAACCGATGGGGAGTTTCGCAGAAGATTTTGGCATACAGATTTCTTAGAGCATTTTATTGGTATTGAAGGCTATGTACCAGATCATGGATTTAAATTTGTGGACGTGGAAACGGAAAAATACGACGTGCGCAATGTTGGAAAAATAGCATTTAACCCAGACCATCCATTCATCAAAGATTTTATTGAGTTTAAAGAAATTGTTGGTGACAGGGCTGTCGCAAAACAAACGATTCCAAGTCCAAATCAGTTATTCAATGCTGGGATTCGGAATGCAGATGTCTATCCAGACATTGAGGAATATGCACATGATATTATCGTCGCTTACCGTGATGCGATAAAAGCATTTTACGATGCTGGCTGTCGTTACCTGCAATTAGATGATGTCTATATTGCAGGATTGAGCTCTGATACGATTCCATTTAATGATAGTAAATTAACAAGAGAATATTTAATCGATTTAGCGCTTCGTGTTGCTAATGGAGTGCTAGAAGATAAACCAGAGGATTTAGTTGTAACAACACATCTATGTCGCGGAAACTATCAATCTACCTGGGCGTTTGAAGGAAGCTACGCAAAAATTGCGCCAACATTATTCGCAAAAGAAAAAGTAGATGGCTTTTTCTTAGAATATGATGATGACCGTTCTGGAACCTTTGAGCCATTGAAGTATATCCCAGAGGGCGGTGCACAAGTAGTCATTGGCGCTGTAACATCTAAATTTGGTGAGCTTGAAGATAAAGAGGCATTGAAAGCACGCATTCAGGAAGCTGCTAACTATGTACCGTTGGAGCAAATAGCTTTAAGTCCGCAGTGTGGATTCGCGTCAACCCATCATGGTAACAAGCTAACAGAGGAAGAACAATGGAATAAACTGAAATTTATCGTAGACATTTCAAAAGAGATTTGGGGATAATTTTCCTACCTACTATTAAAATAAAAGAAAGAAGGAATAGATCATGACACAAACGCTAGTAAAAGCGCCATTCAAAGCAGATCACGTAGGAAGTTTATTACGTCCAGAGAACCTACATCAGGCAAGAGAAGATTTTAAAACAGGCAAAATCACTGCAGCAGAATTACGTGAAGTCGAAACAAAGGAAATCAAACGTATTGTTGATAAACAGATTGAAGTCGGATTAGAAGCAGTAACCGACGGTGAATTCCGTCGCAGCTGGTGGCATCTTGATTTTCTTGAGCATTTAAATGGGATTGAAGGCTACAACACCGAAAAAGGCTATCAATTCGATGGCGTAGAAACAGACCGATATCATGTGCGTAACACCGGGAAAATTTCCTTTAATGCCGATCATCCGTTTATTAAGGACTTTATTGAATTTAAGGAAATTGTTGGTGACCGTGCGGTTCCGAAACAAACGATTCCAAGTCCAAACCAGCTATTTGAAGTTGGGATACGAAACCCAGAAATTTATCCAGATATTGAGGAATATGCCAACGATATTACACAAGCATACCGAGATGCTGTAAAAGCATTCTATGATGCTGGTGTGCGTTACTTACAACTAGACGATGTGTACATTGCTGGACTTTCATCTTCTGACTTTAAATTAATCGATACTGGCGGCTATTCAAGAGAGCAATTAATCGATTTAGCAGTTCGTATTGTAAATGGTGTACTCGAAGACAAACCAGAGGATTTAATTGTAACAACACATCTATGTCGCGGAAACTATCGTTCTAGCTGGGCATTCCAAGGCAGTTATGCTGAAGTTGCTCCGATTCTTTTTGCGAAAGAGAAAGTGGACGGCTTTTTCCTTGAATATGACGATGAGCGTTCTGGAACCTTCGAACCGTTGAAACATGTTCCAAAAGGTGGAGCACAAGTTGTTATTGGCGCGATTACATCAAAATTTGGTGAGCTAGAAGATAAAGAAGTGATCAAAAAGCGAATTGAAGCTGCATCACGATTTGTGCCATTAGAGCAAATTGCTTTAAGCCCACAGTGTGGATTTGCTTCCACGCATCACGGGAATAAGCTAACAGAGGATGAGCAATGGACAAAATTGAAATATATTGTTGAGTTATCGAAAGAGATTTGGAAATAATCATGTAGACTTGGCATCGCCCAAACTTGGTGAATACCAAGTTTTCTAAAAAAACGAACAGCATGCAATTGCTGTTCGTTTTTCTCATTTATGATTGTGCTTTTCTTAATCTAACCCAAGATATAATAACCGCAATAATTAAAACAAAGCCTAAATATCCGGTAATTGGATAAACGGTCCCTACAAGTGTCGTAAAGCCAATAAAGCTTACACCAAAAGCTAGTAAACCTATGATAACAACGGCTCCTTTAAACGTTCTCGTATTCTGCGGCACAAGTCGTGCAGTAAAAGCATAAAGCATACCTACTGCTGTGTTGAAAATCATCCCTAATAAAGCAATTGCCATTAAGATACCAACAATTGGCGATACCTCTGTCGCCAGTACTAATGTAGGCATATCTGCTTCTTGAATAGACCCGATATTCATAAATAAACTCAAATTAATTAGAAATAGTAATAACCCAAGTCCGATTCCACCAAGAATTCCACCCCAGCCAGCAGTTTTTCTATCCTTCATCGTGCCGCCAATGACGGCCAGCATAGCAAATCCTGCTGCAAGATTATACGAAACATAGAGCAATGCTCCTATAATAAAGTTAGGGGCTGAAGCAGGCTGCGCTTCTGCCAATGCATTTAACTGACTAAAGCTTGCATCACTCGTAAATAAAGAATATCCTGTAATAATAAATATTAATACCAATAAATAAGGCGTTATACTACTAATTACCGCAATAACTTTATTTACATTCAAACAAAGTGTAACAATGACAGCTACAGTCATGATTAAGTTCCCAACAAGTGGAGGAATACCGAATTGTTGTTCAAATATCGATCCGCTACCTGCAATCATGACAACTGCAACACCAAACAGAAAGAATGTAATTAATAGATCGATTGCAAAGCCAAAATATCTTCCACATATTTTATAAATTACTTCACGATGTGATGCTGTTTGATAATAAGTTCCTAACTGAAGCACATGCATTCCTAGAAATGCAAAGAGTAACCCTGCGATGATGGTTCCAATTACACTATAGATTCCAAAGCTTGTAAAAAACTGCATGACTTCCTGACCAGAAGCAAACCCTGCTCCCACAATTAATCCAACATAAGCTCCAGCAACCTGAAGACTCTTTTTCATATGTAAATCCCCTTCAATATATCATAATATTATGAATTTTTATCTTGTAAAAGAGGAGAGCTTACAATGCGCTCCTCTATATAACACCGTATTTTATTAAAAATGATAGACTCTTGCCCATTCCGTAAATTCATCCATCGCTTTCTCGTCGATATCATAACCAATTCCAGGCTGATCTGGAACATTTATCAGTCCATTCTCTACAACTACTTCCGGCTTAATAATGTCTCTTTCCCAATATCTTGATGAACCAGCTGTATCTCCTGGTAACACGAATTGTGCTAATGTTGTTAATGCAACATTATGCGCCCTGCCTACACCAGCTTCAAGCATTCCACCGCACCAAACGTCGATACCTTTATCCATACAAAAATCATGAATTCGTTTCGCTTCGGTTAATCCACCGACTCGTCCAATTTTTATGTTAATAATTTTACAGCTGCCAAGCTCGTAGGCTTTTCTCGTATCTTCAAGTGAATGGATACTCTCATCTAAACATATTGGTGTTTTCATAACCGCTTGAAGCTTCGCATGGTCTACAATATCATCATGCTCCAATGGCTGTTCAATCATCATTAAATTGAGATCATCTAACTTTTGTAAATGTTCAATATCATCAATCGTATACGCTGAATTTGCATCTGCCATAATTGGTGTATCCGGAAAATGCTTGCGAACCTCACGAAGTACCTCTACATCCCAACCCGGCTTAATTTTTATTTTTATTCGTTTGTAGCCGGCATCAACAAAGTGTTGAATCGTTTGAATTAAATCATCTACTGTAGGTTGGATTCCAATACTGATTCCAACATCAATTTGTTTTCTTTCTCCACCTAGAGCTGCACCTAAGGTGAGTTTTTCTCGTTTTGCATACAGATCCCAAACCGCTCCCTCTAATGCAGACTTTGCCATATTATTACGCTTAATTGGATGGAATAAATCAGATACTTGTTCCGGATGGCTAATTTGATTATCTTTTAAAATCGGAATAAGAAAGTCTTCCATGACATGCAAGTTGGTTTTTACCGTTTCTTCACTGTACCAAGGACTTGAAAATGCAACAGACTCCCCATACCCGCGATTTCCGTCTTCATCAATGAGCTCTGTAATAAAAAATTCCTTATCCTGAAAGGTACCAAAGCTTGTTGTAAAAGGATCTTTTAAACGCATATTCAATTTATGTATTTTTAACTGTTTTATAGGTATTGTCATTGTATATCCTCCTGTTTAAATTCATAACTTTTCATCGTACAGGCAGAAAAGCTTTACCTCTTCTACCTGCTTTAATACTTACTGTTTGCGAAAAACATAATAATTATAGTCTTCAGCATAATGAATAAAGTCGGAAGCTTGATAGCCATGTTGGAAGAGTCTTCGAAAGAGCTCTTGCGTTGTCAATCTCCACTCTTTTGCAAGATTAAAGTTTTCCTCTTTCAGACTTTGAAAATTTGCTGGAATTGCAACCAGCCACATATCCCATTCCATACTATCATTAGCATGATAATTGTCTGTTAGAACAGGCTTACGCTCAGAGTCCATTTGTAATAATATATTTACTGCATCAACTGATATGGTTTCCTTCTCTTCGCAGGTTTGACTGATATCCCATATAATTTGAAAACGATCAGATGGCAGGCCTTGGCTAAACTCATCGCCTAGTTCACCGTAGTGATTTTCTTTAAAATAAACTCCTTTGGCACCAAGCTTATGCAAGTTTAAATAGGCGTTTACACTTTCCAATGGATCGAATGTCCATGTTATTACTTCATAGCCCATTTCCCTTGCCAATACTGCTTGCTTCAGTTTTAGCTTTCTTCCGATTCCATCTTTCCTATACGCTGGAAGTATTCCCATCATATGAGAGCATAGGTAAGCATTTTTCCCATCAAATCCTGCAAAGCTATATAGAAAACCAATTAGCTTTTCGGAATCATAGGCGCCTAAAATAATGCCGCCATTCGTTAATGCTGTATATGTTTGATGCAACGGGATCGCCGACATATGCCAAACTGTTTCTTCTAACTTCTGAACTTCTCTTAATTCATCCAGCGTCGTTAATTTCCTAATTTCGAGTTTACCTTTTACCACAAGAATGACTCCTTCTACTATAATGATTCCATTGTTTTATATAAGGCGCATGTTATAATTTCAACTGCTTTTGGAATAGCGTTATGATTAAAGGTCATCTCAGGATGATGCAAACCTGGCACCAAATCGCAGCCAACTGCCAGCATTGTTGCTTTTAAAGCTGGGCGTTTAATCGTATAGAAATGAAAATCATCGCCACCTGTTGTTGTAATAACCGGGGATAAATTCTCATCTCCCGCACATTCAACTATTGCCTGTCTCATAAAAGATATTGCATCCTGATCAAGCACCGCAGCGGCCACATTTGCACCAACTGACAAGTCAATTTCCACGTCATGAAGCTGTGCTAGCGATGAAGCAATGCGATAAATTTTTTCTGTGATTTCTTCCATCACCTCATTATTCTGAGCCCTAACATCAATTGAAAAACTAGCATTTCCGGGAATTATGTTTGAGCTTTTTCCACCTGCATGAAATGCAGTCATTTTAGCAGAGTGAGGAATCATTGGATTCACATGAATGCTATTTATTGCTTGAAAAAATTCCGTACCAACCTGAATGGCATTTGCATTTAAATGTGGTCTTGCTCCGTGTGCATCATGCCCTTTTATATGGCCTTGGATAAACTTAGCTGCACCGTGCTCAATAGCCGGAGCAAATTGTCCATATCCCAACTCCTCTATCGGTCTCAAATGCATTCCATACAAATAATCCACATCGTCAACAATACCCTTGTCCACAAAAGCTAACGCACCATTGCCTTTCTCCTCTGCCGGTTGAAAAATAAACCGAAACGTTCCTTTAAACTGTTTCTTTTCTTCTAAGATTGTAAGGAGAGCACCAATGACAATCGTCATATGGGCATCATGTCCGCAAGAGTGGTTTGCTTGGAATGTCCCGTTCACTTCCTGCCATAAGGCATCAATATCTGCTCTGAGGGCAATAACAGGACTGCCACTACCTATATCAATTACTAATCCCGTCGAATCTTCAAAACGTTTAATCGTGCAGTTTTTCCCTTGAAACAACCGTTCAATATAATCCGTAGTCTTCCTTTCTTCCCAGCTAATCTCTGGATGTTCGTGTAAATGATTAAATATATCCTCTAATAATGGATTTATTTTTTTCAATGTTGCGTTCATTTTAATTAACTCCCATCTAAGCTTAAAAAACTTGGCGTCGTACAAAATAAGAAAGCTGTTCTTATCAGTCAAAAAAATCTTTTCCACTTATAGAATCAAACAATTCCACTCTTTGTTTAACTTTTTCGTTATTTTCAAGTGATATTGAAGCAATGATACTGTTTGACAATGACATCACTGCTGGTGCTGCATCTAATGTTGATTTACCAGACAGTTGCACATTTAATACTAAATCGCAATATGCTGTAATTGGAGAAAAGCTTGAATCTGTAATTCCAATTACAAACGCTCCCTTATCCTTAGCATGCTTAGCAATATTAATCGTATCTACAGCATAGCGATGAAAAGAAAATCCTACAAACACACTTTTCTCAGTGAGCTCACTTAGCCGCAATAGAATATCATCTGTGCCAGGATTATACATCCTTGTATTTCCGTGGATTAAGTCGAGTGAATACGAAAACCAGCTTGCTAGTGCATGAGAGGAACGAACTCCAGCAACAATAACACGATCTGCATTTGTTAATTTCGTTACAGCTGTTGAAAGACTTTCCTCTGACAGCTGCTGCATCATTTTTTGAATGTTTCCTGCATCACTCGCCATTAATTGTTTAATGGAATTCTCTGTTCCGCCATCAACCTTTTTATCTTCTACATAATCAGATAATGAACTCCTTTGTAATAGGATATTTTGAACCTCCTCTTGAAGTTCCTTATATCCTTTATATCCAAGTTGTTTACAAAATCGTATGATAGTTGTTTCACTAACTCCAATTTGTTTTCCAGCTTCCGTGGCAGAAGAAACTGCAAACAACCTGGGATTCTCTAAGATATATGATGCAATCTTCTGTAAACTGTTCGTAAATGTATTTTTTTGTTCATAAACTTTTTGGTATATATTTTCCATATAATCCCTCATTATTCAGCGAATAAAGGAATTCCTTTATTTATCAAAAGAAAAGAAGTAATTCCTTTTTTCAGTTAATTTATACTATCATATTTTCGAATGTATGTCACCCTGTATTTGATTTTAAAAAGACTATATTGCTTCAGGCAGCTGACGTTAGTTTGCACTTAATTTAGACAATATTTTGCACGACCTTTTGGCAGTGTCAGGAAATGTGTGTTTACAGCAGAAGGAAATTCCCATCATTAAGAGCCTAATTTCTCAGTATTAATATTTAGAAATTAGGCTCTTGGTTGCTCTATTAAAACGTTGATAGTTGCGGAAAATCTTATTAAAGAAATAGTGCTTTTTGCGCTAATGGCCGTTTTTTGGAACTTGCTTCTTTTTTCGATTATTGTTGTAGTGCAAAAACAGAGCATCTTAAAGCAATCGTACCATCACCAAGATGTATCGGTATCAATAATAGCTCGTTTTTTGCCTACATCCAGAAGTCCCCTCTATTACTTTTTTGCTAATTCAGTCATATAATCAAAGAATGCATTGCGATTTACATCATAAACGACATTAACAGGTCGTCCATCAGCGGTTTCAACTGTACGGCCTTGGCTTGGACCATCAGCGTGCACTATGCTGTTAATGGTTTGTACTTTCACAAGATTACGATTTCCAACAAATGCGGTCGTTAACACATCCCACAAATAGTATGTAGAGTTCGTTGAAAAGTGAACAAGTGGTGGTACCATCGCATAACATTGTCCAAGAAAATCAACACCCAGGTATTTGCGTTCTTTAGCCCAACGCTCACGCACATCTAAGGTTAGCGGCACTTGGTTTGTACTTTCAAGCGCCACTAAATCAATTTCTATGCTGGTATCCCATACACGAGCGGCTGCTTCAGGATCCCAAAACACGTTCCATTCCGCTGTTCCATCATGTTCAGGCTCATGTACGTTTCCTGCTTCACGGAATGTACCACCCATCCAAACAAGCTTTTCAATTTTCTCTTCAATTTCAGGAGCTTCATCTAATGCACGAGCAAGGTCAGTGAGCGGTCCTGTAAATAATAAAGTTGTTTTTTCTTCAGTTGCTAAAACCGTATCTATTAAATGAAGATGTGCTGGCTTTTCCGCCACCGGTGTTACAACTTTTCCAGATTCATTTAAAACCGGCAGAGCATCAACATAAAATGCATGCATACGCCAGTCTTTCGGAAAAGGATTTTTCCCACGAGAATTTGATGCTGCTACATCAAGACCGCCATAACCAAAGCGATCAATAATTTTACGGCTCGCAAACATTGCTGGCTCTAAATAACAATCTGCTGGAATGACCGAAACACCTGTGAGTTCAACCGTATCCATTTTTAGTAATAAAAATAGCGAAACGAGATCATCAACTCCGCCATCATGATTAAAGTAAATCTTTCTATTCATAATTTTTTCGATCCCTTCATGATTAATTTTTTAAAATTGCTTGGAGATTCACCCAACTGTTTTGTTGTTGAACACTCGGATAAAATGACTCTTTGTTTCCCATTTGCCTGACGCGTCACTGCTAATGATAACATCTTATAATATAAAAAATGCTCCGATAGCTACCAGAGCATTGACTAAAGCATGTGTAAAATACAAAAGGAAGAATCAATCGTTTCTAACATTTAACACTTATATCGTAGTCAAGCCATTTACAGCAACTTGGTAGAAACTATTGGACCCTATCCCCAGATCTTAATATTTATCATCTATAGCTTCAGCTTTTATTACTTTTACTATAACATAATAAGGGAAATCGGGAACATCATCGTACCATTTCAACAAGAATGGTCACATTTTTTGAATCTACTGCTTTCCTTGCACGGATCTATCCTCTACCATTCTAGAACAATCGCAAGAACAAAGATAGGGCACCTATCCCTATTCTAAGATAAGCGCCCTTTTGTTGAATAGCTATAAATTAAGTTATAGTGGTTTCCAATTTTGATCTTTCATATCTTTTTCGTTTGGTTTTCTTACAAATTCAATACACCTTTTCTCACATGCCCCAAATTCAATGTAATTTCTCTGTGCTTCCCTTAAAGAAGGCGTATTTGCACCACCTTCATAATCAGGATCATTATATTGAACCGCATCATCTTCCCAAAAACAAATCTCACAAATAGCATATGTTCCAGGGGGTTCATCATCTAATGTTTTATAACCACAACAGGGACAAATAAATTTCATCTAATCACCTTCAATAAGTTAATCAGTAATAATAACAGCTTTTATTTTACACTGGAATCGCGCCCTTTTGCGGTAGGTCTTAATCATAACTTCTTTTTGAACTAACGCCTCTGTTATGTACCATCATTTGATGAGCTCACTTACTCAATTCTTTCATTATAAGTTGGA
Source organism: Oceanobacillus sp. FSL W7-1304 (assembly GCF_037969805.1). Classification (NCBI taxonomy): domain Bacteria; kingdom Bacillati; phylum Bacillota; class Bacilli; order Caryophanales; family Bacillaceae; genus Oceanobacillus; species Oceanobacillus sp. FSL W7-1304. The sequence continues at coordinate 1,486,149 of NZ_CP150211.1, forward strand.
GTACAAACCATACTATAAAAATCCAGAACCGAAATAAGTTCCGGCTTCTCTTTAAAAGAAATCGGAACTTCATTTATTCGCAGCAATATGTTTAGCGTGACGCATTTGGAGGTTGACAAACATCACAATTACGTTGGTTATTATTTTTAAATTTCTTAAATGTTTTTTCAAAGTTACTGCCACATGCACATTTCAATAGTAACTTTTGAGAAAAACCGTGATATTCCGTCGTTAGCAACTTACTTTCTGAATTGCTCTCAACAAATTCTTTAATTTTATCAATCGTCCATCGTTTATTCATTCTCTTACACCTCCATATTTTATCGATAGGCGGAGGCTTTATTGGCATCCGTTCTATTAAAAGTAAAAGTCGTAATTCTCTTAAGATGCTCATTATAACATGAGCTGAAACACAATTAAACAGATGGAAGGTATCTTACTAAACTATCCAGACATATAGCACAATAGGAGGCTGCTCTTATTGAACAATTACACCAGTTAATTAAGTAAAAATTAGTAACTATATATTTTCATTTCTTTTTCTGAAATAACTTAATCAAAAAATAATCTACAGCAATAAATATTAGACGATCTTCCAATACAGAGACCAAGAGCTAAAACTAAAAATGGATGGACTACCATGGCATTCCATGAGGATTTCGAAGAAGCGATGTGGGTGGCATTAGGTGATATGCTATAATTTATATCATACTTGTATGACATTTCTCATGCAGTGGCTTATGCATATGCTATTATGGTGGTTGACTTACGGATGACTAAAATTGTAAATTCCTTAAAGGGAGTTCATACCTTTCTTCCCTTTTGTGCACTCAGATAAAATTATTAAAAACGCCCTCATTTCTAAATTGCGCTTTTCCTTTTGCTTTCATTGTCTTTTTCTTTCTTGTTGTAATATTTTACTCCTTTTATTAGAGCAGCAGTTCGTTTACTAAGATTTCTTTATTTTTCATTATTTCCGGTGTCAATCTTTGGGGTAAACGTAGTCATCAAAACTATAAAAACAGGTAATAAACTCCATAAGAAGAATCCCCAACGGTGTGTCATTAAAGATAATACTAAGAAGAAAGCAAGTGTTACAATTGAAATATAAACAGAACGTCTTTGGTATTTTTTCACCTAGAACACTCCTTTTTAACAATTAAAATATTCTGTGTTTATTATAACATATCTTATTCCATCAAGTATTGCTTCATAGAGAGTTATTTCTTAGTCTTTATAAATCAAGAAATGCGAGGTTATCTAATGGTAGATTTAAACGTTTTAATTGTTTAACGACTATCTCTTGTTTTACTTTCCCATCTTCTTGTAATGCTTTTGGATAGCTTTCTGGGTGACCGACTACTGCACCTTTTTCAATCCACTGTTTTCGATATAATTGAAAAGCGGCTTCTTTCATTTCATCTGGAGTGACAATATATCCTAAATCTACATCATGATCTTCGCTGTACCCATATTGAAAACGACAACAAGGACATATTTCATAAGAGGGAGCATTGGTATTCTCTTCGTATGGTGTTTCATCTTCTACCCCATCGTATCCGCAAATTGGACATGTATAAGTTTTCATCTAAATTCAGCTCCTTATTGATTATTATAATTTACTCCAGCTTTTTTCTTCCAGTCTTTTTGTCCATATTTAGGTTTGAAAAAGTTTTTATCACATATTCTTCGTTAAAGAAATAAATTCTCAAGTGTAATCTCTTCTATTTCTTTACCAGCACGTATTGTTTACCTTCTAAATAGAATGTATCGCAATGATGGGTTATATCTTTTAACTTATATGGCTATATGAGATCACTATATAAATTAGAAAAGCAGTTAGAAAATTTAGCAAACAACTTTGATAAAATTAATCACGAAAAACACGGGACACCCAAAAACGAATTCAGCCAGAATCACAACTAATGGAAATACAACCAGGGGATTCTATAATGGTTGATAGAATTATTGTACTAGCTGATACATCTCGCCACCTGATTGACCTTAATAGCTGTCCTTACTCGAACTAAAAAATATATAATACTAATGCAAATAATGACAAGCTAATTGTAACCACATAAATCCAAATGAGTGAAGGCAAATTGGATTTTAGCGATTTTGTCTCGTACTCAAGCGATCGTTCTAATTCACTTGCGGCCTCTTCTCCAGCTTCTTCATACTTCTTTTGTTTGTCTTCTTCCTGTTTCATTCCATACAAAGTCAATACAATAGCAATCAGACATACAACACCAATAAGAACAATCATTCCTGCACTTACCACCATGTGCCCTCCTTAATTCGTACCACACTTGAATAGCAAAAAAATTAATAAATACTTCAAATCTATTATATAGTATTTTCTTTAACGCTTGTTATTCTCTACCGCTTTGTTGATTTTTTGTAACTTCACTTGCTGCAAAAAACGAAGCCCACTTAATAATGGGCTCCGCCTTATTTAATCGATACAATCTATTAAACTGCAATAACACCAATTAATACAGCAATAATTAAAAGTACAATACTTAGTCCCCACATCCATAAAAGAGAATAACGGATATGTTTTCCCATTTCAAGGCCTGCCAAGCCTAATGCGAGCCAAAGTGCAGGTGAAAATGGACTAACAAAGGTACCTACAATATTACCAATTACCATGGAATATGCTGTAGAAAGTGATTCAATTCCAAATCCAGTAGCAATTTGATCAACAACTGGCAATAAAGCAAAGTAGTAAGCATCCGTGCTTAACAGTAAATCAAATGGTACTCCGAAAAATCCGATAATTAAGTGCAGATATGGTGCAATAAATGCTGGAATAATTGTAACAAGATCCTCTGCAATCGAATTCAGCATTCCAGTTCCGGTAAGAATACCTAAAAAGGAGCCTGCTGCGAGAATTATCGTTGCCATCATTAAAGCACCAGGTGCATGACTGCGTATTCTTTCCGATTGCTGTTTCATATTTGGATAATTAAGCGGCAAGGCAATACTAAGCCCAATCATAAATGCAAAGCCTGCTGGAATAATTCCCCATACAAGTATGCCAATTACGGCAAGAAAAAGAATCGCATTTACCCAAAGTAATTTAGGTCTGGTCAATGACTCCTCATCTTTTGCAGAAGACGAATCACCATTTATTCTTTCAATTGCGGCTGCAGATTCTTTCGCACTGACCAGTCCATAATGCTTGCTTATTCTTCGCTTTTCCATAACTCCAAGGAAAGCGGCTAAAGCAATCATCAACACAAGACCACTAATTTGAATTGGTATCAATGGTCTCCAAAGCTCGGTGACATCCATATTCAGTACAGAAGCTGTACGTCCTAAGGGACCTGCCCACGGAACCATATTCATAATACTGGCACTTCCACCAATTAATAGTAAAAGCAAATACGGGTTCATTTTCAAATGCTTATACAACGGTAAAAGTGCTGGAATTGTAATTAAAAATGTAGAAGCTCCAGAACCATCCAGATGTGCAATTGCTGCCACAAAAACTGTACCAATACTAACTGTAATAACGTTTCCTCTTGTAAGTCGTATCATATTTTGAATTAAAGGATCAAAAAGTCCCGCATCTTGCATGACGCCAAAAAACAAAATAGCGAAAATAAACATGATCGCAACTTCAATTACGGTTAATGCACCTTCTGTGAAAAAGTCTCCAATCTCTGAAAATCCAAAGCCTGCAATAAGCGCACCGATTAATGGCACGAGCACCATGGCTACAATTGGTGTTACTTTATTGCTGATCAGTAGTACCACAATAATTAAAATCGTCAAAAAACCTATTATACTTAAACTCACTCTAATTCCCCTTCCTAACTAAACGCAATACATCATCTTATCTCCCATACCCTTTATGTAAGCGTTAGCAAAACGTATAAGTAAAAAATAGTGTGTATTTTTTACTTATTGAAAAAAGTAACATAAATGAATTTAGGAAGGAAGTTTCTTATCATAAACGGTCTAATTTTCATATTAATCATTTTGTTCATAAGTTTCACAAGGGAAATATCTTCGCTCTGGTCTTCCTACAGTCCCATATTTCAGTCTTGTTTCAACCTGATCTATACTGACTAAATACTCTAAATATCGTCTTGCTGTTGAACGACTCGTCCCAATTTGTTTGCTAAGCTCAACAGCCGTAACCCCCCCAGATTGTTCGGTTTTCAACAAGCTTGTAATTTCCTTTAACGTAATCGCATCAATCCCTTTTGGCAGACCAGCACGCTGCTTTTTTGGTATTGTAGCTGGCTTTGACCAAAACATTGCATCTATATCTCCTTGTTCCATTTCCTTTACAGATGATAGTAAATGCCTTCTTTCTTTATACCTCGTTAACATTTGCTCAAATCGAGTCACATCAACTGGTTTGATAATATAGTCAAACACACCGCCACGAACTACTTCTTGAATTGTCTCTACTTCTTTTGCGGCTGTGATAACAATAATATCTATTTCTTTATATGTGCTTCTGATCTCCCAGAATAAATTTAAGTCTTCTACATCCGGAATATAGATATCCAAAAGAATAATATCCGGAAGTTCATTACCTTCACTAAGAAATGCCAATACTTCTTCCCCTGTCCTTACCGTATCACTTACGATAAATCCGTCTACTTTTTCAACAAATTGGCGATTTATATTTGCAATGCGAAAATCATCTTCCACGATTAAGACACGATAAGCTTCATGCATCTGTATCTTCCCCTTTCTTTGGTATGATCATGATAAAACAGGCGCCTCCCAGGTCACCTTCTTCTAGAATTAATTGACCCTCAATCCGTTGGACTGCTTGATACGTTAAAGCTAATCCAATTCCTCGATGGGTTCCATTCTTTGTCGAAAAGCCTTGTTCGAAAATCCATGGAATATCTGATTCAGCAATACCCGGGCCGGAATCTTCTACTTCCACTAACACATCTTCTCCAATATCTGTAAACAAAATGGATACATTACGATTATTAGGCTTTTGATCTTTCACTGCTTCGATAGCATTTTCGATTAAATTCCCAAGTGCAGTTAATAATACATCTTTTTCCTCTTCCGAAAAGCGATAGGAAAGCTGACTATCTGGATGGATCGACATGTTCACACCAAGTTCATTCGCTTGATTGAATTTCCCTTGAAGAATGGCGTGAATAAGTGGATCTGCAATATTATCTGTCAAAAAACGCTGCCATTTTTGCCTTAGTTTACTTTCTTTTTTAATAAATTCAATTGCTTCCTGATTCTGATTCAGCTGCAGGAGACCAAGAATGGTATAAAGCTTATTGGAAAATTCATGTGTTTGTGCACGTTGCGTATTTGCATACTGCTTTACCCTCGATAACTCATGGATAACACCTTCTAGCTCTGTTTTTTCACGAAATGTCAGAACGGTTCCAATAATTGTTTCCTCGTTATACATCGGGGTTTGGTTTATTAGTACCACTTTTTCACCAAGAATCGCTTCTCTGTCATAGAAGCTTCTATTATGATGTAGAAAATCTTGTATATTTAAAGAAGGGATTATCTCTTGAATTAACTTTCCACTGTAATCCTTTTCCCCTACTCGTTGTTTAAATAAAAGTTGCTGGGCTTGAGCATTCATCATTGTAATGTGCCCATTATTATGAACAGCAATTATCCCTTCATGTGTTGATTGCAAGATAGCTTCCTTTTCGATCATTAATTGTGATATTTCTTCCGGCTCCATATTGGACAGTAATTTTTTGATATAATGTGAAATAAAAATAGCTCCAAGAACACCGAGCAATATTATAAGAAATAAGGTAATCCAAAGCGAATGATTCTGATCTGCAATCACTTTCTGTATATCATCATTTAGGAATCCAACCGATACAACCCCGATAATTTCTCCTTCATCAGAGAAAACTGGCGCTTTTCCCCGAATGGATAATCCGAGCGACCCCTCTTCAACAGAAACGTAGGACTCTCCATCTTTCAGGGCCCGTTCATTATCGTCTCCAACCATTCTTTTTCCGATGTGATTTGTACTGGGGTGTGAATAACGAACACTCTCTGTATTTCCAACTACAATAAATTCTGCCTCTGTTCCCTTCCGAATGGGGGCAACAATATCCTGAATGACAGCTGCCGGATTTTCCAATTGAAAAGCTTCCCTCAATTCAGGGATGTTTGCGACACTTGTGGCAACACCGAGCGCTCTTTTCCCAATCTGTTCTTCCATCGTATCCTCAATAAAGTTCTCAAGGAATAATGCGAAAATGATAAAAACCCCTACAATTAAGATACTTATTAATGCAATCATTTTTGCTTTTAGCTTAATCCTTATTCTTGGGCGGATGTTTTGTTTCTCTGATGACTTCCGCATTTTCCCCGCTCCTTTTGAAATTTCCTTATATACTGTTTCTCCACTATAACATTCTTCATAAAACACATTATTTTAAGAATACTAACCAGCTACTATAAAATCAAACTTGGCTGTTATGCCTCTGAAATTTTCAAATTCTTTGATTCTCCAGCGAGAAATCGTTCACAATGGTTTCACTGAATCGCCAACACTTAATTCGTGATATAATGTTATACTAGCGCTACATACATAATAGATTGATCGTTCGAAAAGAAGCATAAATAAAAGGGGACATTCAAATGAAGAAAATACTCCTGCTACATATACTATTAGCTTTCATTCTTATCGGCTGTAGTTCAGAAGCTATTGAAACAAACATGTCGGAAAAAGTAGATGATTTTCAATTCACAACACAAGATAATGAGAGCTTAGGCCTTAAAGACTTGGAAGGTCAATGGTGGATAGCCGATTTTATTTTTACGAATTGTACGACCGTTTGTCTTCCAATGACAGCAAATATGGCTGAGTTGCAATCCAGATTGAAGGACGAAAACCTCGATGTCCAGCTTGTATCTTTTTCAGTTGATCCCGATTATGACACACCAGAGGTTCTGAAGGAATATGGCGAGCGTTATCAGGCAGATTTTGGAAACTGGTCATTTTTAACTGGATATGACTTTCAAACAATCAAAGAATTATCAATCAAATCCTTTAAAAATTTGGTCAAAGAACCACTAGAAGGAGATAATCAAGTCATGCATGGGACTAGATTCTTTCTTGTTAATCCTGAGGGAGAGGTTATTAAAGGGTATGATGGTATAAGCTCAAGTGAAATTGATATTATCGTAGGAGATTTGAGAGCTGTAACCAAGGAATAGCACATATATAAGGAGTTGAAATGAGTTGCCGACCAGTGAATACAAGGCAATCTATTCAACACTATATAGCACACTCGAAAAATTAGATCATACAGATAAACCAAAAATCATTGCCATTGATGGACGATGCGGAAGCGGAAAAACGACATTAGGAAAACAACTTGCCTCAAAGTTCGATTGTACCCTTTTTCATATGGATGACTTTTTCCTTCCTTTGAAATGAAAACAGAAAAACGGATGTCTGAGCCTGGTGGCAATGTTCACTACGAGCGATTTAAGGAAGAAATTATTCAGCCTTTATAAAATGAAATACCAACCGTTCATCGTCCTTATAATTGTCAGAAGAAAGCGCTGGATAATCCAATTCAAACAGCATTCTTCATCCATTCAATAATTCGAGTAATAGGAAGGGCTGCTCCAGCACGGAACAGCCCCTTTACATAGACAGTGTTAATTTCTAATTTGACCACTACCTTTAATTTGAAACTTACTTGATGTTAATGCCGCAAGTCCCATCGGACCCCTAGCATGTAACTTTTGTGTACTGATTCCAATTTCGGCTCCATATCCAAATTCAAATCCATCGGTAAATCGGGTTGAGGCATTATGGTAAACGGCCGCTGCATCGACATGCTGCAGGAACATTTCGGCATGTGCAGTGTTCTCCGTAATGATCGACTCTGAATGTCTCGTTCCATATTGATTAATATGACCGATTGCTTCCTCAACCGAATCCACTACCTTAATACTAATGGAAAGCCCAAGGTATTCGCTCGACCAATCTTCCTCTGTTGCTTCGATAGCAGTTGGAATAACTTTTCGAACAAGCTCGTCAGCATAAATTTGTACACCGTTATCCTCTAGTTTTTTCATTAGGTCACTACCATGTTGATTGAACCAATTAGCATCGATTAATAGAGATTCGATTGCATTACACACTGATGGCCGCTGCAGCTTTGCATTCAGAACAATTTGCTCTGCCATTTCTTTCTCAGCTGTCCTATCAATAAAGATATGACAATTTCCAGCGCCTGTTTCAATTACTGGAACTGTAGCTTCACGCACAACCGTATCGATCAGGTTTTTTCCGCCTCTAGGAATTAATACATCCAAGTAATCATTCAAACGAAACAACTCTCCTGCTGTTTCTCTGCTTGTGTCCTCAATTAATTGGACAGCATTCTTTGGAAGAGCACTATTCTCCAACGCACGATGAATTGATCTGACTAATGCAATATTCGAATGTTTAGCTGATGAGCTCCCTCGCAAAATAACTGCATTACCAGTTTTTAACGTAAGTGTTGCGGCATCTACTGTCACATTCGGTCTAGCTTCATAAATGATACCTATGACTCCAATAGGTACTCGCTTTTTCTCTATGTTGAGTCCGTTTTCCTTGTTGATCGTTTCTAAGATTTCACCGATCGGATCATGGAGGTCAATTACTTGATGGATTGCAGCAGCAATTCCTTCAATACGCTCTTGATTCAGCATAATCCGGTCTAATACAGATTCCGACAGACCCTTTTCTTTTCCTGTTGCTAAATCTTTTTCATTCTCAATAAGAATCATTTCCTGATCTATTATTAATTGCTCTGCTATCAAAGCTAATGCTTCGTTTTTCTCTTTTGTTGTAACTCCAGTCATCAAATAGCTTGTTTTCTTAGCAACCTTCCCTTTTTGAATAACTTCACTCATGACAGTTCCTCCCCAATTTTTTGTACACTCACCCAGCCATCACGGTGGATGGCTTCTATAGATGGCGTGATGCGTTCATTTTCCATATGATCTTCAATTGCCTTTTGTAATTCAACGGACGAACAGCATATTTCTCCCTTGCCAAGTAATTCATGTATTCCATAAACCTGGACGACATCACCCTTTTCAAATGTCCCGCTTATTCTTAGTACTCCAGCTGAAAGCAGACTACTACCGTGATGGGATATTGCTTCTTCTGCCCCTTTATCAACATAAAGCTTACCCATTGATTCGGAGTGAATTGCTATCCATTGTTTCCGTGTATTTATGTGCTCCTTAGCATGACCGGCAATATACGTACCATCTCCGCTTCCTTGCAACACTTGAAGGAGTTTATCATGGCCATTTCCATGACCGATAAAGACAGGAACACCTATCATTGTTGCCGTTTTAGCGGCCATTAGCTTCGATTTCATGCCACCTGTTCCAACTTTTGAACCGCTCGTTCCTGCAGCTTCGATCATTTCATTTGGAATCTCATCCAGGAAATCATATTTTACCGCAGAAGAATTCGTTCTTGGATTCCCACTATAGATTCCATTAATATCTGTTAAAATAATGAGCTGATCCGCATGGATAAACCCACTAACTAAAGCTGATAACATATCATTATCACCGAATGTCAATTCTTCAATTGACACAGTATCATTTTCATTTATGATTGGAAGAATACCTCTTTCCAGCAGCTCTGTCATGGTTGCATAAGCATTCCGGTAACGTTCTCGATTTGAAAAATCATCCCGCGTTAATAGTAGCTGTGCCGCCGTTATTCCATAGACACTGAATTTTTCCATATAAGTTTGAATCAATAAGCTTTGCCCAACAGCAGCAGCAGCCTGCTTTCCTTTTAAGGTGACGGGTCTTGATGAATAACCAAGCCTTCTAAAGCCAGCTGCAACAGCACCTGAAGATACAAGAATAACTTCATGGTTTGCTTCTCGAAGCGCAGCCAGCGCGTGAATATGATCATTTAGTTTTTGCTGATCGATTTCACCCTTATCATTTGTTAGGGAGCTACTGCCAATTTTGACTACGATTCGTTGCTTACGCATTTCGATTACCTCCATTAAACGTATTTCCTTATGTACACAAAAAAGCCCAATCGCCCTATATTATAAGGACGAAAGAGCTCTCTTCCGCGGTACCACCATTACTTGAATGTATGCACATTCCACTTCATCCATAACGCTGGAAATGCGCCCATGTATTGGCATGGGACTCTAAAGGTAGGTTCTGCAGGTTGTCTATGACGGAATCTTTCAGCTTCTAAATTCCGCTCTCTTTCATAGCAAGTACCGCATACTAGTCCTTTATTAACGTTCAATATATTGATTTCTATTATGGCGAGAAAAAATCCCGTTGTCAATAGGTAAAATATTCAGTTCTTTTTATTGGTAATTTTTAATTTGATGAAGGTTATTATGAAAGTAAAGGACGTGTTGCTCGATAATACTAAAAAAAGACAGCTAGAAGATTCTACTGGATGAATAAAAAATTAAGCCCACTTTTAAAGAATTGGCTTATCGTAGCTCGATAAGCCAATTCCATATATAATGTATTATTCTGCTAAAGCGATTTTTATATGGGCTAAGTGGTGCTCTTCGTGCCAAGCTAATTTTGCAACTTTTGTTGCAACCGTGATTTTACCGTTTTTTTGGTGAGTAAACGCCAGATTTAATTGCTCTTCAGTTAAATTATTCCCTAAAGATACGATGCGTTCATTTATGCCTTCTAGCATTTTAATGGAACTTTCTATAGGAAGTTTTGTATCCGGTTGAATAGCCCACTTGTCTTGATCAAAATTTGGTACTGTGGGATTTTCATCTGTTAAAGCAAGCTTCAAACGTTGATACATATTCAACTGGGAATCTGCAATATGATGAACAAGCTGACGAACTGTCCAGCTGCCATCACGATATTGTCTGCTGAGTTCCTCATTACTTAATGAGTCAACAGCTTTCCTTAAACGGATCGTGTAAGTTTCAATTTCTTTTAGGCATTCATGTGTATTTTCTAATGTTACTTTTTCAGGAACCTGTAATTTCCCTATTGGATATTTGACATCCATTTTTAATCCCCTTTCCTTTATTCGTTATTTTTAATTTGATTAGATCATCCTCTTTTTATTTTAACATATCTATCTAATTCCTCTAGTAAACGCTTTCCATAGAAATGGTCCTCTTTTTCAAGAAATACCTTTCCAATTAAATATAGATTAACAACGATTTTTTTGGGGAAAATACATATTGGTTGTCATTTTCTCGATTTATTATAAGATTGTTAAAGAGTTCACAATTAATTCATTTCCCGTTTGAAATATTGTCATATCTAATATCCAATTAGGTACGTCAACACGTTAGAATGAACTTAGATGTGCCTTTACATATCTAAGTAGAGCCTAATCTTAGGTGGTTTATTTGTGAAATTAAGGAGGAGGATCTGCGTTGTTATTTGATGATCCGGTATTTGCCAGTAGATTATTAACCCTTTTAACCCTTTCGTTTCACATTATCTATGCAACCATCGGTGTAGGGGTGCCCCTCATGATCATGATTGCACAATGGGTTGGAATCAAGAAGAACGATATGCACTATATGCTGATGGCTAGACGATGGGCAAAAGGGTTTGTCGTGACGGTTGCCGTAGGTGTCGTGACAGGAACTGCAATTGGTTTACAATTATCACTATTGTGGCCTAACTTTATGGAGCTTGCTGGTAATATCATCGCATTGCCATTATTTATGGAAGTTTTTGCTTTCTTCTTTGAAGCAATATTCTTAGGGATTTATTTGTATACATGGGATCGTTTTGATAACCCTCGTAAACACTTACTATTATTGATCCCGGTTGCACTTGGAGGTGGTATGTCTGCTGTCTTCATTACGATTGTCAACGCCTTTATGAATGCCCCAGCAGGTTTTGACATTATGAATGGACAACTTGTAAATGCAAATCCGATTGCAGCAATGTTTACTGCAGCAATGCCGACGAAAGTGTCCCACGTACTTGCTACTGCTTATATGACCGTTGCATTTATGCTGGCAGCCATTGCTGCATTCAGATTGCTTAAAGGTTCGAAACATGAATACCACAAAAAAGCTTTGTTTATGACGATGAAAATCGGACTTATCTTTTCCATTGCAACTGTGTTAATTGGAGACCTGTCTGGAAAGTACTTGGCAGAATATCAGCCTGAGAAACTAGCTGCAGCTGAATGGCATTTTGAAACTGAGGAAGCTGCACCACTCATTCTTTATGGAATGCTTGATGAAAATCAGGAAGTGAATTACGCGCTGCAAATTCCATTTGGATTAAGTATTCTTGCGCATGGTTATCCAAATGCAGAAGTAATTGGATTAGATCAATTTCCAGCAGAAGAACAGCCACCGTTAATTATCCATTATTATTTTGATTTAATGGTTACAATCGGTATGTTCATGCTGGCTCTCTCATTCGTCTATTGGGTTGGAGCAAAACGAGGCTGGTCTTTCGTTAAGACAGCATGGTACCGATCACTTATTGTCCTTGGTGGGCCATTGTCATTCTTAGGAATTGAAGCTGGCTGGTGGATGGCGGAAGTTGGTCGTCAACCTTGGATACTCAGAGGAATCATGACGGTTGATCAAGCAGCAACATCAAGTGATTATGTTGGCCATATGTTTATCCTTTTCGTAGGATTATATTTCGTTTTAGGTGTTGGTACGGTTGTCGTGCTAAGACGAATGTTTAAAAACGATCCGATTGAAAAGGCGCTCGCCAAACAGCAAGGTGGTGATTCTGAATGAGTTTAGAAGTTCTAGGAATTTCCGTACTCTGGTTATTTTTATTTGGATATGTCATTGTCGGCTCGATCGACTATGGTGCAGGGTTTTTTAACGCCCAAAGCATTATAACTGGTAAGCAACATATTTTATCTAAAATTATTCAGCGTTATCTATCTCCTGTCTGGGAAGTAACGAATGTATTTTTTGTTTTCTTTTTCGTTGGGATTGTTGGGTTCTTTCCACAATCGGCATATTACTTCGGAACAATTTTACTGATTCCAGGAAGTATTGCGCTAGTTTTGCTGGCAATCCGAGGCTCTTATTATGCGTTTGAATCGTATGGAGCACGAGGTCATAAAGGATATGCCTTTATGTATGGAGCTTCCGGACTGTTAATTCCAGCTTCATTGTCGATTGTCTTAACCATCTCTGAGGGTGGGTTCGTATCCATCGTGAACGATAACCCAGTGCTTGATTACGCAGCTCTATTTACTAGCCCATTAACCTGGTCTATTGTGGCATTAAGCATTGTTGCTGTTTTATATATATCCGCTGTCTTCCTTACGTGGTACGCATATAAAACTGGTGATACAAAAGCAACTGATTTGATGCGGAAATACGCACTTGGGTGGGCTTTACCATTGATTATTACTGCTAGTGGCATTGTTTATGAATTAAGCTCTCACAATGAAGCCCACTTTGAACGGATTATGGATTTGTGGTGGATGTTTGCACTTTCCTTTATATTATGGTTTGCAACAGTATGGCTCATCTGGAAAAGAAGAAACTACGGTATGGCATTCTGGCTGCTTGTCGGTCAATTTGCAATGGCATTTTTCGCGTATGGAGTTTCCCATTATCCGTACTTGCTTTACCCGCATCTTACCATTTATGAAGGGTTCACTAATACGGCGATGGCAATTTCATTAGTATTCGTGTTTATTCTTGGCCTAGCCTTATTGCTTCCCTCCTTGTATTTGTTATTACGGCTATTTCTGTTCGATAAAAATTATGTACAAGGAATCAAGAATAAGAAGGAGTGAGCTAAATGTTTCATGATTTTCTAATCTTTGTCGCTCCCATTCTCATTATTCTAATTGCGATTGCGGTTGCATTTTGGGGAGCCGGTAAGGATAAACCTGTAACAAAAGAAGCTGACGAGGACTAATCTTCTCTGTCAGCTTCTTTTTCTTTTTACAGATCTGCCAAAAAGACACTTTGTTCGATTTTCTTCATTTGATAAAAATAACCTTTACTTTTCATCAATTCTTCAAAGGTGCCAGCTTCTGCAATTTCCCCTTGATCCATGACAATAATTTGATCCATTTTCTCAAGCCCTGTTAAACGGTGACTAATTAAAACGACTGTATCATTTTCAGCTACTTCAAATAGCCGTTTATATAGCTGTTCCTCTGTTAATGCATCGATGGACGAGGTTGGTTCATCCAGCAGCCATAATGGTGCTTGTTTTAGCAGTATTCGCGCCAGTGCTAATCGCTGCTTTTCGCCGCCTGAAAGATTCTCTCCCTTTTCTAAAACTTGATCATCCAATCCAAAATGATTTAACTGTACGTGAAAAAGAATGTCTTCCATCTCTCTGTCAGCTAATCCATCCTGAGAAATCGCTAAGTTATCTCGAATTGTTCCATAGAAAAAATGGTTCGACTGAAGCATAACATTCGCATGCTCCCAAATGCTCTCAGCTTTTAGATCGGCTACCGATTGATCATTAAGTGAAATAGCACCATCTCGTACCTGGTATAATTTCAGTAAAAGCTGCATAATGGTAGACTTCCCGGACCCACTTGGACCGACAATTGCCGTTTTTGAACCAGCAGGTAAATGAAACGTTAGATCTTTTAATGTATCACGTGATTCTGTCGGAAAAGCAAAGGACACATCATGAAAAGTAATGGAAGGAGCCCGTTTAATTTGCAGCGTTTCGAACGAATCATCCTCATTTCCTTTCCTCTCCATTACCTCATCTAGCCTTGTTACTGCCTGACGACTTTCTTGAAGATAGCTTGGAAAAGCCGCCATCGGAGAAGTATTTTCAAACAGTGTTAAGGATATCATCACAAGCATGGCAAGAAACAAACCATCTAGCTGCTGTACGGATACAAAATATGCACTTACCGTTAGCACGGATACGGAAACAAGTAGGGATAGAAACGTATTTGCCGATTCACTAAATAAACGATGCACATTTTCCCGCTCCTGCTCCAACAAATACGTATCAGCTGATTTTAATAATGCTTCCTCTTTGTCATCTACTTGCTGATATATTTTTAAATCACGAAACCCGTACAGGAATTCTGTTACTTCCGTTGATAAATTGCCTCGCTCACTCCTAACACGATAATCGATTTTCCGTTGCTTCATGCCGATGACTAACGGAACAACCAAAGTGGTTAATAATAATCCAAGTAGCAGAAGCAAGGCTGCTTCAATGGAAAAATAAGCCGTGAAAAGAATGGTAACAAGAAATACAAGAACAAGCACTATCGGTGGGTAAAAAACACGTAAAAAGTAATTTTGCAGCGATTCTACATCGCCAACGATTCTTGCTAGTAAGTCTCCACTGCGATGACTTTGAAAAATAGTTGGTGCGAGTGGCTCCATTTTTTTATAAAACGAAACACGCAAATTACTTAGCATTGTAAAAGTCGCTCGATGTGAAAAATATCTTTCACCATATCGACTTAATGCCGATATTATTCCGAGTAGCTTAACGATCGCAACAAGTACCATCAAGGAATAGATCGGTGGCACTAAGGCTGCCTTGGAAATTAAATAACCACTCGATGAGAATAGCCCGACGGCAGTTACTCCAGCTAGAAATCCACAAGCAATTGAAAAAATGACATCTTTTTTTTCCTGCAACACGATCTTGATGACAGAACGTAATCCCTTCATTTAGTCATCCCTCCCTGCTGTACAGTCACCATATTCCGATAGGCTTCTACCGTTGTTAGTAACTCATCATGTGTTCCTGCTGCCTTAATTTCACCGTTATCTAAAAGGACGATTTTATCAGCCTTTTGAATCGTATGAAGGCGGTGAGCAACCGTAATAACTGTCGAATGTTTTCCTAGTTCCTCCATTGATTTCTGAAGAATTTGTTCCGTTTGCAAATCCAGCCCTGTCGTCGGCTCATCAAAAAGAATGACAGATGGGCGTTTGAGAAATGCTCTGGCTAGCGCTATTCGCTGTTTCTCCCCACCAGAAAGGCCTCTTCCTCCTTCACCGATTAACGTGTCATATCCATGTTCAAGCGAATCCACTAAATCATTAATCCCTGCCTTTTCAGCTGCTTTGATAATTTCTTCTTGATATGCGCTTTTTGTAGAACCAATTGCAATATTCTCTGCAATCGTACCTGAGAATATATACGGATTCTGTGAAATATAACTTAATTGGTCAAACCAATCCTTCTCTCTGTATTGCTTTAAGGAAGTTTCATTTACTTGAATCATTCCCTCCGTTAGCGGGACTAGTCCTGCTAGCATATGCAATAATGTCGTTTTTCCTGATCCCGTTTTTCCGATAATCGCAATCTGCTCAAAAGCTTCGAGTTCTAAATTAATATGCTTTAATGCAAAACCGCCTTCCTTGTAAGAAAATCCTGCATCATTCACTTTAATATGGACTGGCTTTTTTTTCGCCAAGGGTAGTTCTCCCCATCGTGTCTCATCATCTTCGAGTGCAGAAAGCTCTATATCTAATTTATTCGCTGCCGCCATGCTCGTCCTTCCCGTATGAAATGAATTTCCTAGCTCCTTTAATTTCGTGTAAAACTCTGGAGCAAGAATAAGCATTAAAAAGCCAGTAAAAAACGTGATATCTTGAAAAATAATCATTCGAACAGCAACTTCTAACGCGATAAGCCCAATGCTTAGCATAGAAATAAACTCTAAAGCCAGAGAATTCGTAAATGCAATTTTAAGCACTTCCATCGTTGCATCACGGAAATCTAAGCTGCTTTTTTGAATGGTTTTCTCCTGCTCTTTAGACCGTCCAAATAATTTCAATGTTGTTAACCCTTGCAGCGTATCAAGAAACGTACCGGAGAACGCATTCATCTTATCTAGCTGCTGTTCGGATTTGTCTTTCGTATTAAAGCCAATAATTATCATAAATATAGGAATAAATGGTGCGGTAACTAGGATAATAATTCCTGTTGCCATATGTTCCATTAAAATAACAACAAGGATGAAAAGCGGTACAATCGTTGATTGAATAATTTGTGGAATATAGCTGCTAAAATAAGAATCTATTTCATCAACCGTATCCAATAGGAGCCCAACCTTTTGGCCAGACTGTCCTTCCAATGAAGCTTGCATTGAATTTCTTGAAAATGTATGTACAAACAGCCTGCGCAGCTCTCTTTTAGCAAGAGTAGCCATTCTTGCTCCTGCTCTTCCATTCAAATAATTTAGTCCTGTCCGTAAAAAAAGCGCTACGACTAAGCCTATAATTAACGGGCTAATTTCTGAAAATGAATAGCCTTTTAGGAAAATACGATCAATGATTATCACAAATAAATAACCTTGACCGATAATAGCAAACGCAGAAAGAATCGCAAGCACAATAAAAAGTATGAGCTTTCCTTTCTGTTCTGCTGCTATATTCTTCAATCTATTCATTGATTCTCCCCCTAACGAAAGCTATTTTAGTGAACATCTTCACATAAGTATACATGATTTAAAATACCGAAGTAAACGGATAGCTAGGGTGTTAACATAGTTGTCGATTTTAAGGGTGATAAAATTAACCTTGCTCCTTACGTTAGAGAATTTTCACCGTCTCCAAAAGAGGAAGTAGAATTCACGTAAAAACTGCCCAACAAAACGAGCGATCGCATAGTCTCACTTTGTTGGGCAGTCAGCTACTTCTTAATAAATTTTATAGCAAAGTAAATAACGCATGCAATTACAGCATAAATGAAAAACATGACAAAAAAGCCCCATAGTCCCATTACTGCATCTGCAAACTCCATGTTTCCCCGATTCGTAATTGCTTGCTGCAATTCAATTGCAAAAACGATAACAACCATAATGGTGAACGTATAGATAAAGGAAAATATCGTCGTACTCCATTTAAGCTTTTCCAATAGCTTGAAAAAGATATAGACAAAGAAGAAAATCGTCATTCCCATAAAGCCCATAATCCAAAAATGGAGTTCTTTATCTGTCATATGTAGACCGAACATGTCTGTAAGGATGTCATGAATATTATTTACAATTTCCGCAAGAGTAATAACGATTTCTCTCATTTTATCTCCCACTTTTCATTTGTCTTTATTACAATTTATCCAAATCATCAGCCATCTCCCAAAGTCAGTGATTTAGATAATCGTTCTATTCCGAAAGCGCGTTTAAATTTGCCAATGCTTTCTTCAATTGGACAATCTCTTCTTCTGTTAAAGTAACACCTTTACCCATCTTTTCCTTACCAGGTGCCCAGTCTCGTAAATCATATTTTGGTGGGCGACCATTCCAGCTGATCACATTCAATTCCTTTGTCCATCCTTTTGGCGACTCCGAAATAACAGCAATTGTTTCTACAATTTTATAATTTAATTCAGCCATATTCATACTCCTTTATGCTTCATTCTATTTAACAATCAAAACAGGGCACTTGGCGTTCTGTACAATCGTATTGCTCACACTACCTAACAGAAGACTTTTTATATTACTAAGCCCCCGATTGCCTACAATGATCAAATCTATTTCGTTAGCTAAAGCATATTCACAAATCGCTCTCCCCGGGTTACGCTGTGAAAAGTCCGTCCGAATTTCCGTTATCGTAACAATTCCTGATGCTTCCATTTCCTTCTTGATTTGATGTAGTTCCGGTAAAAGAAATTCTGCATCTGCCATGGATATGTTGCCTGCAATAGCTGTCTCGTTACTTTTAATTCCCGGTGTCACAACAGAAATAACATGTACTTCTGCTTTTTCTGTAATTGACGCCTGATTCTTTGCCTCTTTAATCGCCTTTTTACTACGATTTGAACCATCATACGATACGAGAATTTTTCGATTCATTTGCATTCCTCACTTTATTAAAGGTTAGCTACTTAATCCACTTAATTTATTATACATGGATACGTCTAGAGAGGTTAATTTTTTAATGGCTTTCGTCAGACTTCATATTTGGTAAGTTGACGCTGATGTACGGACTGCGCCCCATATTTTGGAGTAGGTTCGACTTATCGAACATTCCTGCGCAGGTGATTCACTCCAGGGTATAAGTGCTACTAATCTATGTCTTCCCAAGTCGGTAAGTCTTCGTTATCGTGTCATAAGGTATTTATCCACAGCATTCCCTGGTATCAAAAAAAGGAATAAGCTTCACTGCTTACTCCTTTTCTCTAACTTAATATCCGATTGCGTTTTTCACTTCATAGGCCGCTACTAGTTTACAAATAGACGCTCTTTCTGACTCCGTCAATGGTACAAGTGGTAGACGAACACCACCAACTGGTACTCCAATATGGTTCAGTGCTTCTTTTACTGGGGTAGGGCTTGGAGCTGAAAACAATGCTTTCATTACTGGCAAAATATGTCGGTGTATAGCACTGGCATTAGCTACATCACCATTCTGAAAAAGCTTTACCATCTCTTGCATCTCATTACCTAATATGTGTGATGCTACAGAAATAACCCCAGTTCCACCTACAGCAAGTGTCGGCAATGTCAGACTATCATCCCCGCTGTAAACAGTAAAATTATCAGAAGTATGGCTTATAATCTCCGAAACCTTATCTAAATCCCCACTAGCTTCTTTTAGTGAAACAATGTTTGGGATTCTAGAAAGTCGAACAATCGTTTCTAATTCCATGTTTACCACACTTCTACCTGGAATATTATAAAGCATGACAGGAAGTGCTGTACTTTCTGCAATCGATTTAAAATGCTGATACATGCCTTCTTGTGACGGTTTATTATAGTAAGGAACAACAAGCATAATCCCGTCAACACCTGTAGCCGCTGCCTCTTTCGTTAATTCAATAGATGCTCTTGTATTATTCGTACCAGTTCCTGCAATAACAGGAATCCTTCCATTTACTTCTTCTACAACTGTTTGAAATAACTTCACTTTTTCATTATTAGAGAGTGTTGGTGATTCCCCCGTTGTCCCAGCAACAACTAAACCTTCTGTACCGTTTGCTATCAAGTAATTAACTAAGCCCTTTGTTCGTTCAAAATTAATTTCTCCCGCCTCATTAAACGGAGTAACCATTGCTGTTAATACATTACCAAAATTCATATCAATACACCCTTTTCATCCAATATTTTATTGATGCTTTAGGACCAAATTAAAAAGCAGCAACGAGAGAGAGCTCGCTGCCGCTTATAGAACATTATTTACCGTTCTAAGCTTGATAGCCCTCCATATAGTTTCCTATATGACAGTCCCGTATCTATTTGATAACAGGCCCAGCTTCAGAAGATGAGTCTTCTTCCACTTCGGCAAATCCCCCTTTCCTCACATTTCTTCAGAGCTCATTCTCCTCCATGTAAGTATTAATGGTCTTTGCACCTCTACCCTTACTTTACAAATCTAAAATAAGAAAGTATTTAATTATTATGTGTATTATAACAGGGATATATCTAGAAAACAAGCATTTGAACCACATGAAAAGAACAGCATTACTTTCAAAATGATGGGCAGGATAAGCGAACAAAACATACGCTATTACATAACTTAATTCTGAGGAGGTAATTAAGATGGAGCGAAATTCATATCGTGACCTCCCTGCAAATTTCGGTGATAAGCTAATTCTAGTAGGTGGTTTAATTAGTACCATTGGAAGTAATTTGGCAGTTATTGGTTCCTTTATCACATACGAACAGGAAAAAGAAGTGGAACTACAAGTAAATCAGGAAAAGATACAGATGGATCAGCAGATTCTATTGATGCAGCAGCAAATAACAGACTTGCAAAAAAAGATAGATATGCTATATCAAGATCAAAATCACGGGAAGTCATAGTTGCATGTTAAGCAAAGAAACTGTTGTCCAAACTTATGTTTAGAGAACAGTTTCATGCATTTTAGCTAAATGTATCATAATGTACAATTTCTTCTCTTGCTAGGTGTTTTTTCGGTTTTAATGCTTCTTGAGGATACCCCATTCCCAAAATAGCGACAATACGGTGTTCTTCCGGTATGCTAAGCAGCTTTCGCACATGGTTTTCCCTATCGATGGATTCGTTCTCATCCTCGGAATGATAAACCGCTCCAAACGCTGCACCAAGCCCAACCTCAACTGCTTCGAGCCAAATAAACGCACAAGCAATTGATGCATCCTGCAGCCAGTATTTACTTATTTGGGACTTTCCCGTAACGACAATCGCCGCCTGTGCCTCTTTTAACCATTTCATATAAGGTGTTGTTGCAGCAAGACTGTCCAAGGTAGAACGATTCCTTACTACAATTAACGACTTTGACGGAAGATTATTTCCTGATGGTGCATAATAACCTGCATCCACGACTTTTTCTAGTACTTCATTCGGAATGCAACGGTTAACATACGCAGTAATTTCGCGCCTTTCTTGTATCGCTTGAAAAACATCCATCGTACAACCTCTCTCCCTTTATTCTTATTTTCTGTATTAATCATATCAAACTAATATGATTTAGACCACCAAACGTCAAGTTATTTTTAACAATCCATGAGTATGTGTTTAGTGACAGACCCTTCAAAAGTGCTATAATAAAAATTAGCATTCTAGAGGAGGTTCTATCAATGACAATGAAAAAAACGTTAACACTTGCAGGTTCGGACACAAGTGGAGGTGCAGGTATCGCTGCTGATTTAAAAACGTTTCAGGAGCATGATGTATATGGTATGACTGCATTAACCTGCATCGTTACAATGAATCCAGAGGGATGGAATCATCACGTAACACCAATTGACCTGGATCTTGTAAACAGACAATTAGACACGATTCTATCCGTCGGAGTAGACGCGATGAAATCCGGTATGTTAGGCTCGGTTGATATCATTAAGCTTGGTGCAGAAAAAATCGATGCATATAAAATTAATAATTTCGTACTAGATCCAGTTATGGTTTGTAAAGGCGAAGATGAAGTATTACAGCCGGAAAATACAGACGCAATGCGTGAATATCTTCTTCCGCGCGCACTCGTTACAACACCTAACTTATTTGAAGCTAGTCAATTAGCACAGACTAAGCCCTTAAAATCAATTGAAGATATGAAACAAGCTGCATTAAAAATCCACGAGCTCGGTGCCAAGAATGTTGTCATTAAAGGCGGCAAGGCGCTGGATCATGAAAAAGCGATTGATTTATTTTATGATGGTACAGACTTTGAAATACTTGAAAAAGAAAAAGTCGATACCACATATAATCATGGAGCTGGATGTACATTTGCTGCAGCAATCACAGCAAATCTAGCAAATGGCAAAAGTGTAAAGGAATCCGTATTTGCTGCTAAGGATTTTGTTACTGCAGCAATTGCTAATGGTTGGAAGCTAAATGAATATGTTGGCCCAGTTATGCATGGTGCCTACAACAAAGTAACAAACAACAAATAAATATTAGAACAAGCCTTGGAAACGAATGCATTCGATTTTCAAGGCTTTTAATAAGCATTAGAATTCACAATCACTTCCTGATACAAATTACTTAGAATATTCTAGTTCTATCATTCGAATCTACAATTAAGATTCTTACCATAGGTGAAAAGATACAAAATGCTATTACATCGTTTAGTTTTTAGGCTTTTGGGCAATATAGTGGTATAAACTATTAGATAGGAGTGAGCACCATGAAAAAGTTTATGGTACTAATAACAATAACAACATTAGCCTTTCTTATTGCAGCATGTGGAACTACGGAAGAAGATACAAATCCTCCAGCGGATAATAATGCGGGAGAGACGGAAAACAACGCCACAAACGATCAAGATAATGCTTCTAACGATCAAAATAATGGCAATACAGACAGTGGTTCAGCGACAGATAATAATGCAACGAATGACAGTGATAATGTAACAACAGATACGGAATCCGATTACGCGTTTACTAGCTTTGATTTAGAAGCAGATTTCGAAGGAACAGAAGATATTGTCGAAGTAGAATATGAGCAGGATACGAACGAAACGGAAGCATCCTATCGAAATGAAACACAAGGAATTCAATTACGAGGCGATGAAGCGATGCAAGAGCTTGATAGCATCTTCTCTACTTTTGACTTTGATGAAAATACGCCAAAGGAAGAGGTTCTAAGTACTGTCCTTGAAGCTTTCAATATCCCAACTGACGCGCAGAATGTTGAACTAGACATCGAGTATGCTGGTGGTACGGAAGTCGAATATCAACAGTAAACCATTTGCAGCATAAGCTTCAACTAAAAACTCCGCTGTTTTGTATACGATACAAGCAGCGGAGTTTACTATTAATCATTATTTTACATCAGCAGTTACTTTAAAACTTTCAGTCCAGCTAACAAAATTCGTTACAACGGAATCAATAAATTGAACTGTTGGCTCATTTGTCAGATTCCCTTGTGCGTCAATTTTTTCATGAACAGAGCCAACAAAAACTTCATTTCCAGGCAATGTCAATGTTGCTACTCCTGGCGCATTCAAAATTTGACGTAAATGCAGTTGTGCTTTCACTGTACCTAACGCCCCCATTGAAGCTCCAACAATCATTGCTGGCTTTTTCACCATTACTTTTTCTACACGAGAAAACCAATCAATTGCATTTTTTAGCATTCCAGAAATAGAGCCATTGTATTCTGGAGTTGCAAATAAGATTCCATCACTTGCCATTATTTTCGCACGGATTTCTTTTACAACCTCTGGCGGATTTAGTTCGTCATCTTCGTTATACATCGGCAGCTGATCAATCGGTAAAATTTCAATATCAACTTTTCCTGCATATCTATTCTGCATGAACTGAACAAGCTTCATGTTATAGGACTCTTTACGGTTACTTCCTACCATCGCAACAATTTTCATTCTATAATTCCTCCATCTATAGTTACGTATCTTATTGTAATACTTTAATTACATAACTATATGTTTATCAAATTGAGGTCATATATTCAAGTAATGTGACTTCTCGAACTCACTTTCAGCTTTCACTCAAAATAATTGTTATTTCAGATATGAAAATAAAACGCTTACAAAATGAAATGTTTAATTATTGTAGAAAATAGGCTAAAATAAATCTAGTTGAAAGGAGATTCATATGAAAAAATTAATAATGCTTTTATTAATATCGACCGTACTTTCCGGTTGTTTCTTCATTGAGGAGACGAATAATACATTGGACTATGCAACAGAGGCAACGGAGTATTTAAATGAATTGAGCAGCTTTACAGAAGAGGTTCCAGGACTTGTAGATCAAGCAGTTTCCGACCCGGCAGTACAAGAAGATTTAAAAAGTCATTTCATAGCCTTAGAGGAATCCATTGCTGATTTTAATGCCATAGATGTTCCTGAACTCGCAGAAGGTCTGCACCAAAATTTCACAGAAAAAAATCAACAACTCTTGGACATTACATCAAATGTTATTCAAAATGGAGAAGTCGCTGTTGAGAAGCTAGAGGAATCGGAATTATTCCAAACGATTGAAACGATTACTGAACTCCAAAATCAAATCGAAGACCTTGGATTTTAATATATGAATCGGTTATGATGCATCGCCTGCGTTCATAGCCGGTTTATTTTTCATCTGGTCTTATGCCAAAGAAATAAAATTTCCCTAGCTAGACTATCCGCTTGATCATGGTACTAAACTCGGCCCGCTCACTTTGAAATTTAGTTTGTTCAACAAAGCCCGCTTTTTCATAAAGACGAATGGCTCGTTTATTAAAGGTAGCAACGGTTAGTCTTATATCTATTCCTTCATAGTTTTCTGCTACAAAATCAAGAATAGCTGAAAAAAACGAAAAGCCAAGCCCTTTTCCAGTAAATGCTGGCTTCATACCTAATCCCACATCTACACAAGCTTCTTGATATGCACCATGTGGATAGCCAGCAGGCACCTTAGCAGAAGCTCCAACACAGAAAAATCCTATCAACACATCGTATTGGTCAAAGACAACATAGTATTTATTTCCCGTCAATTCCATAATTGCATGACTTGTTAATACTTGATTATAGAAATTATATGGTCGTTCATATTTCCAGCAAAGAACCTCAATCGCATACGTTTCTGTCATGTTCCTTATCGTATATTGCATGTCATTTCCTCGCTTTTTCTGCGGTATGTATTATCCCAATATATACTTAATTATAACAAGGAGAATTGATGATTGTCTAAAAAATGATAGCCAGCTCTCCATTAATATTTTAGAGGCGGCCCAATTTGAACCACCTCTACAACAATTAATTATAGTTTCTTTTAGCTTTCCGATTTTTCCACAGTTTTCTAATGATTGGATAAAGAATCGGACCATATCGAATAAGTCTTCGTAGTAATCTGCTCATATGCATCTCCCTTACAGTAGTCGATTTTAATCCTATATCATTATCATTCCTTTGAATCAACATAATTAAACTAATCTAATTATTTCACATAAAGAAGTTATTTTTCCGCTTCTGCTTCTTTAATTTTTTCAATGAAAGTCCATAGCAGCTGGAAGACTTGTCGTTCATTGCCAATTACTTCTCGTTCATCAACTATTTTTGACAAAGACATGAGAACACTTTCTACTAAAAAGAGTCGTGGTTTTTCCATTTCTAATTCACCGATTAAAAATTGCAGATATTCACATTTCTTTGTATGATTCCCTTCTCGTTTGTTTACTTCTTTAAGTAATGTCTCTAACTGAGAAATTGTTTGTATTTTTAAAGACATGATATTCTCACCTATATCTTCTGGAACGTTTGAAATCATATCCGCATGAAAAAGCACTTCCTGGGAGTGTCCTTTCACAATGGGCTTTATAGAATCGATAGCAAATTGTATCACTTTTCTTGGCGTTATTTCTTTATTCTCATTGATTTTCAAAAGATGAACGGCGTGATGGATAGTCCCCAAAAGAATGACAGCATGATCCAATGCAAAGCGTTCTGTATCCGCTCCATTAACCTCTTTTAGTCTTTTTGCAACCCATTGTAATTCCCTTCTGTGTTGCTTTCCAATGAATGCTTGTAAATCTTCATCATCCAAAAGCGATATCGAAGAAAAAAGCGCCATCATGCTATGCTTGCGATTCGTATCCATCCGAATAGCTATTTGTTCAGCTAAAACCTTCTCATCATTTATATTTTTCCCATGCGCAATCTCATTTCTTTTTTGGTTCGTTTCTTCATATACAAATTCCAATATTGCCATTAAGCATTCATTTTTTGAAGTAAAGTAATTATAAAACGTCCCCTTTGCAATTTCCGCTTCATCTAAAATATCTTGAATTGATGTTGCTACAAATCCTTTTTCAATAAACAAACGATGTGCAGCATTTATAATTTGCTTTTTCTTACGGTTCATTTAATCACCTTTTTATAATAGTCGTCTAGTTATAATATAGTCTTTTAAACTTGTTATATCAATTTTTACATAGAAAATAAATTATATACTTGATATTATTAGACTGTGAGTATAGAATATACTTTGTCCTAAATGCAGGACTATTTAATTATAGAAAGAAGGATTAGGAATAATGAGTGAAATAAATCCTATTCAACATAAACCTCCATATGGTATGATTGCAATTTTATTTATCGGCGCCTTTGTTTCCATCTTAAATGAAACCCTGTTAAATATTGCTCTGCCATCTATTATGGATGAATTTCAAGTAAATCCTACAGCTGTCCAATGGTTGTCTACAGGATACATGCTTATTAACGGAATTTTAATTCCTGCGAGTGCATTTTTTATTCAACGTTTTACGAATCGCAGTCTATTTCTGACTGCAATGACATTGTTTACGATAGGCACATTGCTTGCAAGCTTGTCTCCAACATTCGGTATACTTCTTACTGCAAGAATGATTCAAGCAGCAGGATCAGCGATGATGATGCCATTGTTAATGAATATCATGCTAACTGCCTTTCCAATCGAAAAAAGAGGTACTGCGATGGGTATCTTTGGAATGGTTATGTTTGTGGCACCAGCAATCGGGCCAACACTTTCTGGCTGGATTGTTGAACACTACAGTTGGAGAATGCTGTTCGACATTGTATTACCTTTTGCTGTCTTTACCTTAATTTATTCCATTTTCAAACTGAAAAATATTACACCACAGCGTCATATAAAGCTCGATGTATTTTCCATTGTTTTATCTAGTTTCGGCTTTGGCGGACTATTATACGGCTTCAGTTCAGCTGGTGACAAGGGATGGGATCACCCACTTGTATACAGCACAATTATCGTCGGTATCATAGCTTTAATTGCCTTGATACTTCGTCAGCTTCGAATGGATGACCCAATGCTCGAATTCCGGATATTCAAATATCCAATGTTCGCATTATCATCAGCAATCTCCATTGTTTTATCCATGGCAATGTTCTCTGCGATGATATTAGTACCGATTTATATTCAAACCATTCGTGGTTTTTCTCCAATGGACGCTGGATTACTCATGCTTCCTGGAGCAGTCGTAATGGGATTCATGTCCCCGATCACCGGCCGTCTTTTTGATAAATACGGAGCAAGAACGCTTGCCATTATAGGGCTAATTATTGTCGTAACAACGACCTTTTTCTTCAGTCAACTAGATATGGAAATGTCCTATGTGAGTCTCATGCTTTTATTTACTTTCCGTAGCTTTGGAATGTCTATGGTAATGATGCCAGTCATGACAAATGGATTAAATCAGTTACCCATGGAAGCAAACCCACACGGGACTGCAATGAATAATACGCTTCAACAGGTTTCTGGTGCAATTGGTGCTGCATTATTAGTTACCTTAATGAATAATCGTACAGAAGCAAAAGCACTTGAATTAACTGAAAATGCGATGGCAACAATAGATTCTAGTATAGCACAATCTAACCAAGCAATTGCAGAGGCACAGGCACAAATTATCAATGAAGCAATGCTTCATGGAATCAATTTTTCTTTCTTTGTTTCCACCATAATCGGAGCTGTAGCACTAGTTCTGGCTTTCTTTATTCGTCGTGTTAAATCAGATGGTACGATTGAAAAAAGGAATGTAAAGAAAAAGGAAGCGGATAAAGCAATTGCAGGATAATAACTGATATAACAAAAAAATCCCTTGAAATTCAACTAAATTCCAAGGGATTTTTAATGCATTAAATTTCTATATCAATTAAGGAAAAGGAATCGAAATGGAATAACCCCTGATCCGTAAGCTTTAATTCAGGTATTACTGGTAAGGTTAAGAAAGATAGAGTTAGAAACAAATTAAATGATTCACTTGCACCTAACTTGCTTGTTGCAGCATTCATTTTTTGTAGCGTTTTGTAAGTATCTTCATAAGTAGTGTTAGACATCAATCCTCCAACAGGTAAAGATAAGGAAGCTAACACTTCTTTTCCATCTACAACTACTAATCCACCATTTGTTTTTAAAACTTCATCGACCGCGCGAAGCATCTCCTTATCAGATACTCCAACAACAACAATATTGTGAGAATCATGTGCCACTGAAGTAGCAATTGCCCCTTTTTGCAATCGAAATCCTTTCACAATCCCTATTCCAACATTTCCGGTACCCTTATGTCTTTCAATCACAGCCACCTTCAGATGATCAGTTTTTGCTGAAGCAACAAACAATCCATTTTCTACGTGTACACTTTCTTTTAAATGCTTCGTCACAATACTGTTCGGCATAATTTCGATAATATTACAATCAGTTGATTTAAGAGGAAGCTCTAAATCATTTTCAGTTAGCTTTTTTGTATGAAATGCGGGAAGAGAAGCCATCGTGCTTTGAATTGATCGCACCTCAGAAAATGATGCTTTATTAATTTCTCCCTTATCTACAACACACTTGCCACCCTTATATACTTGATGAATGGAGACAGACTGTAAGTCATCTAACAGCAGAAAATCTGCCTGATATCCTGATGCAACAGCTCCAATATGACGTAAACCAAAACATTCAGCAGCATTCAAGCTTGCCATCTGAATCGCAATTGCCGGGTCTAGTCCCTTTTCCATTGCAAGTCGGACAATATGATCAATGCTTCCTTGCTCTACAAGATCATCTAACAATATATCATCTGTTACAAACATACACCTTCTGGAATTTTGTGCTGTGATAATCGGAAGTAATGCCTCTAAGTCCTTGGCAACAGTACCTTCTCTTACCATTAGATACATCCCTAAATCAAGACGGGCTTTTCCTTCTTGACTGCTTACACTTTCATGATCCGTGCGAATTCCCGCAGCCATATAGACGTTTAAATCTTCCTTATCAACTCCTGCTGCATGTCCGTCAATTACTCCTCCATTCGCTTGAACCATTGCTATCTTGTTAATAATCTGTTTCTCTCCATTTTTCACAGAAGAAAAATCCATGACCTCAGCAAGACCCAGAACATTTGGATGAGCCAAAAAGGGCTGTAAACCTTTCGCATCTAATGTTGCACCATTGTTTTCAAACATAGTTGCCGGTACACTGGATGGCAAATTGATGAAAATATCCATCGGCAGATCTTCGGCGTCATTCAAAAAAACTGGATTCCTTCTGCTCCGGCTACATTGGCAATCTCATGTGGATCCGTTATAACTGTCGTTACACCATGTTGTAACGAAAGCTTGGAAAATTCCCGTGGAGTGAGCATCGTACTTTCGATATGAACGTGACCATCAATAAATCCTGGTACCACTGTTTTCCCACTGGCATCTATTACTTCCATTCCGTCATACGATCCAATTCCAGCAATATAGCCATCGACAATCGCAATATCTCCATCCATCATTTCTCCTGTAAAAACATTTAGAATATCAGCATTTTTAATAACGGTATCGGCAGGAGTTCTTTTGCCAGCTACTGCTATTCTTTTTTTAATTGCTTCTGAATTGCTCATCAAAACAACTCCTATTCATGTTCTGGAAATACTTCTTTCGTCACAGCTATTTAAACTCCATCATAGCTTTTTCATTATTGAACCGTCAACTTGTACCCAACGTATAATATTCCTGCGCTTGAAATGTTCGAAAGCCACAGGATTCATATAATTTCAGCGCATTGGAATTTTTCGCTTCTACATCTAGAAATACATCGTAACCATTTCTATATTCATTCATTATTACTTGCCTTAAAGCTCTTCTTCCAATTCCTTTTCCTTGAAATTCAGGAAAAACAGCGAATCCATAAATCCAAGCTTCTGACTCTTCATGAGAAATACGTATTTTTCCAACGGACCTCTTTTCATGTTCAATGATAAAAAAACGCTGTTTATCATCTCTCCTTATCCGCTGATTATAATCAACTGCTTCGTCTTCTAAGAAATTAAAACAGCTTATATCTAATTGTATTTCTGTTTTAAAATCCTGTTCTGATAGAGAAGGTCTAACTATAACTTCTATGTCTTCATGAAGGTCCATATTCGACCACTTCATTTGATATTCTGTTGATGTATGGTCACATTTAATTGTTTTTAAAAATTCCTTTGCTGTTGCAGATGCAGCTGGTGCATTCAATAAAATCTCTCTATACTTCCGTTTTTTACAAATGGCAAGTGCTTCATCAAGCAACCTTGAAAATATACCTTTCCTACGATACGCCGGCTTAACCATTCCACATATCTCTGCTTTATTCCCAAATCCATACAAACCTAAAAATGCAATCAGTTCTTCATCTTCATAATAAAAAAAGTCATTCTTTTCGTTTGCCTCTCTATTTTGCAGCATATCCCAATTCAATTTTAACGTTATTTGATCGTCTGCTTCACAGAGATACTGAAGCGCTTTGATATCGCGTAATTGTTTTGTCGTTAACATATATTCCCCCATGTTTCTAGCTTATTGGCACATATTCTTCAAGCGGAAAAACGTTATATGCTATCACGTCTTCCCCTTCATAAGCAAACCGATATTCATATGTATTTTCTTCTTCTAGCATCTGCGACAAATAATAGTGCAGATTAGCTATGCCAGTATTTTCGGGATGCAGAATCCAATCGATTTTTTTCCAGTCTAATATTCCTTCTTCAGTTTTGAATGGCGTTTGATAAGTATAATTTTTAGGCACCTTTGCAATAAATGCGTGCATGCCGCCTGAATAATGGCTCTTGTCTCCCCATGTAACCGTTCCTTTATACTGAACCACTGATAAGAGGATTCCAGTTTCCTCTCTCACTTCACGTAAAATACAATCAGTTGGCGTTTCCCCAGGTTCGACTTTCCCTCCTACACCATTCCACCTGCCCATCCAAATAGACTTTTCTCGATTTAGCATTAATAGTTCATCACCCCGTCTAATGAAACAAATGGTATATTTAAACATTATTCATTTCCCTTCATTTTGAAACCAACGAGTGCCCCTAGTGAACAGCCTGCAACATGAGCAGTGTCGATTTCTAAATAATCCATCGTCTCCAACAAAACCTTTGCAGATTCGTTAAAATAATCCACATACGCTTCCGAATCGGATTTACCATGACCACATAAATCCGGTAAAATCACCTGATATTTCCACGAAAATAAGCAGCTTGTTCCGCAAGCTCCGTTCCACCTGTCTGTAGCGCTGTATGCAGGAAAATAATCGTTTCCCCTTCCCTTGACTTTTCCGTATGTAAAATCATTTATTTCCCTCCGATTACTCAACCAGCTCCTCTCTTCCTGTTTTAGAGAGAGGAGCAGCGCTTTTTTTTCTTCTTTTTCTGTTTACCAAATCAGTGCAACCGCACCTGCAACACCTAAATTGCGATCCATGATTCAATATTCATCTGTTTCCATCCAAACCAATCATTATCACATCTCACTTCTGCTTGCACAACTTCTATCGTCTATTATTCCACAGAGGTTAACCATTCACTTTTCATACGCCCGTTCAGCAACCTTCTGCAACTGTTTCAAATCCGACCATCCATAAACAATTTCATGCATGAACGCACCAGCTATTTTGATTTCTAAACGATCGACAATATGCGCCCCTAATGATTCATAAAAAACCCTTGATGGATTTTCTTCAATCACCTTAACAATCATTGTAGTTATTCCTTTTTGCAGCAATTCTTCCACGACAGGTTGAATAAGCAGCTTTCCGATACCTTGCCGCTGATATGCTTTTAAAATATAAATCGCATTAAGTTCCCCTTCATACCCGTCATACATTTCTGTTCTTTCCTTTTCACCGATAGAAAAACCAACAACTTTGCCCTCAGCATTTTCCGCAACGTATACATTCTGTTCCAATGTATTACGCTCCCAAAGCATTGTTCGTTGTTCATAGGATAAACGATTTAAAAATTCGTCAGGTAAGATCCCCTTATAAGCTGTCTTCCAGCTGTCTACATGTACTTTAGCAATATCTTCTGCATCAACAATCGTTGCTTTTCTTATCATCATTGTTTCTCTCTCCCTTTAATTAGATAGGTTATTTCCCTAGACGCAATACCATTCGAACCGTATTCAACATGTGCCCCTCTAAGTTATCATCATACTCAGCTACCACTTCGAATCCTTTAGCATGATAGAAATTCATTCCAATTTGGTTATTTTTCTCCACATTCAAATGAAGTTCCCTCAAACCAAATTGGTCAATACCGGCTCTTAAAAACGCAGTACCAATTCCTGCCCCTTGATACTCCGGATATATATAAATCGCTCCTAATTCTACTCGCCCACTTTCAGGAACTTGAAAAAAATTAGCAAACCCTACTATTCGGTGATTTATCTCAGCAACAAAAAAGGTAGTGTTTTTTAGACGCCATTTTAAATTTTGCTTACTGTAAACAGTTTTTAGGAAGCGCTCTTGAATATCCATAGGAATAATCCCTTCGTAAGTGGCACTCCAGCTTGTTTTCGCAACGTCTTGCACCTGCTTCATATCTCGCTTTTTCATTTTGCGAATCAAATAATCCATAAAACTCATCCTTTTGAACACTCTTTTTAATTGTTGCTTAATTCGAATAGTTTCTAACATTATATCATCAATTAATTTAAAAAGGAGTAGGCAATCACAATTTTTTACATACAAAAAGCATTGCAGCTGTTTGCAATGCTTTAATCTATTAACGATTTTTCTTTATTTTTTATTCCCTTTTTCCAAATGCTTTTCCGTTACCTATTACCTCTGCAGAGAAAGGAAGTTCATATCGTCTATGTATCTCAAAATACCTATTATTGGGAATGTTTATTAGAATCATCTGTAAATGCATTACTATATGCTATTTTCTCTATTAATGTAAATAAAGTAATCAGAACTCATTAAAAGAGATAATAGCTTATACCCGGGATGAAGTCACTCCAAAGGAAAAAGCCACTACATACAACCTGGAAGATTCAGAAATTGTTCAGCTTTATGACTATTATATCTTGATGCAGATCTGTACTATGGATAGAAATCAATTTCATAAAGATATTATAAACTACCTGTGAAAGCAGCTAAACAAGGGACGTTCGTTCAGTCCCTTGTTTTACTTAGTAATGAAATCGAGCTTCCACAACAGCCCTAATACCAACCTCACCAGGTTCAATTGGTGTAGAAAAGCTTTCTGCTGAAACTGCCATTGTTTTGAATGTAGCAGGCGTTTCTGAGACTTCTTCCGTTATTTTGATTGGTGTAAGATCAAGGTCTACTTGCAAGCTTTCCGCGATCGTACTAGCTTTTGCTTGTGCATTCTCCAGTGCTTGGATAAGTGCTTGCTGGTAATAGTTTTCTACATTCGTAACTGAAAATTGAATGGATGATACCCGATTTACACCGTTTTGTACTGCAGTATCAATAACTGTTCCAACCTCAGAAATCGGACTAATACGAACCGTAATCTGATTTGTAACCTCATAGCCGCGTAATAACTGCTCACCATCTACAAAATCATACCTAGGGAATATTTGATATGAAGTTGTACGGATATTTTCCCTTGGTATACCTAAATCTACTAACGACTGAATAACTTGATTCATTGTTTGCGCATTGTCCTGTTGAGCCTTACTTAACGATTCATCCTCTGTAATAACAGCAAGCTGAATACTCGCTATATCGGGTTCAACCGAAACTCTACCATTTCCAGTCACTATAAGCATACGATCTTGTTGCCTGGAAACAGGCTGTCTGTATGGAGGTCCATACGAATAATACATCCTTATCCCGCCCCTCATTATCTTTAGCTTCCATAGATAATATGCAAAGGAAAGGGAAAAGATTAAATTTAATTAATTTGACTATCAATGCTTACTCCCAGTAGTTAGGATCAGACATTCGAATCTCCTCTACAGCATCATCTAAATCTGCTGGTGTAATCGTAAAAATAGGATAATCCTTATTTGCGTTTTTTGCTGCTTCATAAAAGAATCGATTGCTTCCTGGATATTCTTCATCCATTAAAAGGAGACAGCCATCACTCTTGTCCACAAACCACATATTTTTGGCCTTGAATTGATAAGGTCCTTTATAATCTCCTTGATAAATTGGTTTATAAAAATCTGCAATCATCATTAATTCTTGGTATTTTTCTTTTATAGAATCGGGCCAACGGTTATCCTGATTTTCAAATGGAGGAAAGACACCAATATTAATATCATACATCTCCTTCAATTCGAGCACTAAATCTGCTGTCCATAATTCAACACCCATTTGTCCAGAAATTAATACCCATTCCAGGCCTTCTTCAATAAAGCCGATTAGCCTTTTTTCAATTGCTGCTTTTATAAAAGTAATACGTGGATCATCTTCTTTAAAAATATTTAATTCCATTGGTTTGTATCCAGATACGGTTAAAATCTTCATATGTACGAACACCTCATTTAAATACCTTCTTTACACTTATTAATAGGATAGTTACTTTCCTTCCAATTTGTCAAAAGGAAAAGCTGGCAACATATAATTTGCCAGCCCTTTTCTTTCGTTAGCACCATTTTTGTGGCTTTTTACAGTTATGGTTTCCATGCCCATATCCTGGTGACATAGATCCTGCTACTTGGCCTCCTTGACCATAGCCTCCTTGGCCATATCCCGGTGACATAGCTCCCGCAACTTGGCCTCCTTGACCATATCCTGGTGACATAGATCCTGCTACTTGTCCCGGACCGCCCGGAACTTGGAAAGATCCACCGTATGC
Organism: Oceanobacillus sp. FSL W7-1304; assembly: GCF_037969805.1. NCBI lineage: Bacteria > Bacillati > Bacillota > Bacilli > Caryophanales > Bacillaceae > Oceanobacillus > Oceanobacillus sp. FSL W7-1304. The sequence goes on from NZ_CP150211.1 coordinate 1,521,050, forward strand.
ATCAACACTATTTGTTGTATTTTGAAAAGATGTTGAGTGCGGGAAGAAATGATTATTTTTAACTAAATGATGGTTTGTAACAGTTGTATGAGAAGGATGCACATGGTTAACTGTACTTTGTGAGAAAGTATCAACACAATTATACTTTGTCGGATGTACAATTGTTTTACAAGAATTACAACCACAATGACGTCCATGACGATGTCTCATTGAATAATCCCCTTTCTATTATTGGTTCACTTCTAACCTATGTTAGTTAATCGCGGATTGTATGAGACATGTACCTATTTCTTGAAATTTTTCTAAGAAAACGCCTTTTCTGTTACTACTAATAATGTGCCATTAATCCTTTCTTCATCGCAACTCGTTCACAATATAAGAATACCCCAATGCCTATTGCAAAATAAAAAAGTGCATTAAATCCTAATATCATAAAATCTCCGACTTGAAGCTGGTTAAATGCAGCCCCATGGATCATCACTTCACGAACCATGTCAATCCCTTGCACAAAAGGTAAGAAAGCGAGAACTGGTGACACGGATAAGGGAATAAAGGTTAGTGCCATTAAAATAAATTGCAGGATTTGTAAGAATGCTTGAACCTGCTTTAGAATAATGGATATTCCTGCGATAATGAATCCTACACCAAACATACTAATCACGGTAAGCAATAAAATTGGAGCTATCGTTATCACATCGATATTCAGCCATTGTCCCGCAGTTGCCATCGACAAATATAATAGCACAATCACAATAACTAAATTTATGAACGTCGTAGAAATTAGCCGTACCGTCATAATACGCCACATTCCCATCGGTGACATCGAGAGCTGCTCCAGCGTCCCTTTCATCGCCTCATTAATAATTTCATAGCCAATACTATTGATAACCATAAAGGATAAAAACCAGAAAATATAATTTACAATCGCATATTGGATGTTGCTATCCTGTGTACTTGGATCGCCAATTAGCTGAATTCCAGCAAACATTCCGACAAAAATAATGTAAAAGGTAAGCAGCATCGCAATTGTATTTGGTAAATAGCGCTTTAATTCAATATATTCCTTTTTTGTATTTGCTTTAAGAAGATTGAGCCAACGCATCCTGCTTTTCCCCCTTTACAATTTTCATAAAGATTTGTTCAAAATTAATGGTTTTTCGATCAATTGCCTCTACAGGTGTATTATTCAATTTGAGCACATCGAATAAATCATAAATTCCTTCACTTTTTGCTAATTCGATATTTAAAATGGATTGATAAGTATCTTGTTGATAGTCATGTTGTGGAAATTTTTGTAGAAGTAATTGTTGTTGCTGACTGTTCAAAATGTCACCAAGTGTAATGGTGTAGGCGCGAATCTCAAATAATTTCAATAGGTTTTCTACTCGATCATCTGTTACAATTTTCCCTTGATTAATAATCACTGTGCGCTCACAAATATCCTGAATAACATCCATATCATGCGAGCTAATAATAATGGTTCGATTGTAATCCCGAACAATCGCCTTTAAAATTTCTCGTACCTCATAGCCTGTTTCAACATCCAATCCAAGAGTCGGCTCATCCAGTAAAATAACATCACTTTCGGCCAGCATTGCCACTGCTATTGCCAGCTTTTGCTGCATTCCTCTAGAAAGTCGATTAACAAGTTCATTTTCCTTCCCCTTTAAATTGAATTTTAGTAACAGATCCTCAACTTGATCAATGACGTCCTTCCGCGACATTCCCCGATTTCCTGCAAAGTACTCCAAATTCTCCCTGACAGTCAAACGCCAGTATAGATTGCGATTCCCTTCAAGCACTGCACTGATATGCCGTAATGCTTTCAGCCGTTTCTCCTTATTATCAATTCCATTAATCCGAATCATACCTGAATCAGGTATCAGCAATCCGCAGATCATTTTAATTGTCGTCGTTTTTCCCGCTCCATTTGGACCTAGCAACCCTAGAATTTCACCTCGATTTACTTTAAAAGAGATATCACTGACCGCGTGTACATATTCTTTTGATCTTCTTTTTCTGTACGTTTTCCTAAGATTCTGAACTTCGATAATCGATTCCATTTATTTCATCCTTTCTTCAATCTATTTTCATTCTAATTAGGAATTGGCCCTGCATCCACTACCCGAAGTTGTAAATCATCTACGTCTAAAGACTGATATTCACATATTACGCAGTGCAGTGATTCGTTTAATTGCAATTGCTTCATTTGATGAGTGACCGATTTACTTGGCTTTCTCTTTTTTGGGGCACTCATCACCTTGATGAGTAACCGATTCTCTTGGCTTTCTCTTTTTTGGGGCACTCATCACCTTGATGAGTAACCGATTCTCTTGGCTTTCTCTTTTTTGGGGCACTCATCACCTTGATGAGTAACCGATTCTCTTGGCTTTCTCTTTTTTGGGGCACTCATCACCTTGATGAGTAACCGATTCTCTTGGCTTTCTCTTTTTTGGGTCACTCATCACCTTGATGAGTGACCGAATGACATGGAGTTGAATATCAATCAACCTCACTATCGTACAAAATCTGCAAGATGTTACTTTATCAGAACTAAATGACATTATTTAAGAAAAACGAAACCTAACTCACTTTTGAATCGTATTTATTAATAGTACTTTTTAGAACGGGGGTGAATACAGATGCTTATCGAGCTCTTATCCGAATTATTTAACGAGTTCTCGCCAATCTATTTCTATATCGGTTTATTGCTCTCCATCATTCCATTGCGAATTTACAATCAACCAAATACTTATCAAACAGATGTGTATCTTCGAAGATCACATGCATTGCAATTTCAATTGCTTTCCTTACCTGACTTAACCGCAACAGCTCTGGATATACGTAATTGGATTACCAATAGAACGAAACGTATTGAGGTACCGGATGATAATGAAGAAGACAGCTCTTCTCTAGTTTTTTATCGTTATAAAAATCTAGGAGGGCTAAAATGGAAACAACTTCTGTATTCATCAAAATTAAAAAATATAGCTTCATCATACTTGGGCTTTTATCAATTGTATTACTTGCTGGATGCCAAGGCACAACCGAGCCAATAAGCGCTAATTCCACTGGTTGGTTTGATCATTATTTCGTCTATACGTTTTCTGTACTAATCAAGGGTTTAGCCGGTTTTTTCAATGACAATTACGGGTTATCCATTATCCTATTGACTCTATTTATTCGATTTGCATTGATGCCTATCATGCTAAAACAAATTAAAAATAATACTGCAATGAAAGAGAAAATGAATGTATTAAAACCTGAAATGGATGCGATACAAGTGAAGTACCGCAACAAGCAGGATTTAGACGAGCAGAAGAAAATGCAGGCGGAATTAATGCAGCTTTATGGAAAACACCAAGTAAATCCATTAGCTTCACTTGGTGGATGTTTACCGATGATCATACAGTTTCCGATATTAATTGGATTTTACTATGCGATTCTTCGAACACCTGAAATTGCAGCCCACTCTTTTCTTTGGTTTAATCTTGGGCAGTCGGATATCATCCTAACCATACTGGCTGTGGTCATCTACTATTTCCAGTTCAAAGTGTCTCTACTCGGTATGGACCCAAAAACAAAAAAGCAGATGACCATCATGGGGCTCCTCTCACCAATCATGATCGGCGTAATTTCGTTAAATGCCCCAGCAGCATTGCCGCTATACTGGGCAGTTGGTGGACTATTCATGATTGTGCAACAACTGATTGCTAAGAAAATGTACAACTCTTATAAAAACAGCGAAAAACCTGCAGAAGCATAATCTGCAGGTTTTATTTTACGTTTTGTTCTTTTAATAGATCTCTAATCTCAGTAAGCAGCTGTTCTTGCTTATCGATTACTTCTTCAACAACTTTTTCTTCTTTCTTTTTAAATTTAGACAGGACGCGGATTGCCATAAAGATTGCAAATGCAATAATCAAAAAATCAACAAAGGATTGAATAAAATTGCCATATAATACTTCCGCATTTCCAACAGTTATACTTAATCCGGTAAAATCAATACCCCCTGCTAAAATTCCTACGAGAGGCGTAATAATATTCTCAACAAAGGATGTTACAATTGCACCAAAAGCTGAACCAATTACAACTGCAACAGCTAGGTCAAAGATATTCCCTTGAAAAGCAAATTTTTTAAAATCTTTCCACATTAATAAATTCTCCTTTTAAAAAGTATACCTACCACTAAATATCAATTCGCAGCACAATTATAATTTTAGGGGATAGAATGGAAAAGAGCAATAATCGTAACTGATTATGCTCTTTTAATAGAAGAAAAACAATTATAAACCATGGTGTGGATTATGATTTTGTCTAGAATGATTTGCATTTTTATCCTTTTTAGAACCACTTAATGGCTCACCATATGGCTGAACTGGACTTTTAGGTAAGTTCACTTTCTCTTGCTGCTTTGGTCCCTTTGGTTTTCCTGCCATGATGTATCACTCCTTTCCCCTTTCTCTTAGTTTCTATTTTAAGTGTGATATTATGCATATTTTTTAATTGGCAAACCAACGCAAAATACTGCTATATCAGTACTTTAAGTAACAATATAAATCTCCTCAAAACTTTTTTGAAAAAAAGTGGATATTTTTAAGAAATCTATGCTATAATATAAATAATTATTGTTGTTCGTGAGAAATACAGGATAGACAGTAGTATCTCTTTAGTGATTTCGTCTTGAGTTGTATCTTGAACAAAAATAGTAATAAACGTGCAAAATGCACATGGAGGTTTTTTTAATGAACACAGGTTCAGTAAAATGGTTTAACGCAGATAAAGGCTTCGGTTTCATCGAAGTTGAAGGTGGAGACGATGTATTCGTACATTTCTCAGCAATTCAAGGCGAAGGATTCAAAACTTTAGAAGAAGGTCAAACAGTAACTTTCGATATCGAAGAAGGTAACCGTGGACCACAAGCTACTAACGTTAACAAAGCGTAAGTATTGATAAAAAAGCTTTCCCATTTGGGAAAGCTTTTTTATTTTATATGCGACTAAATAGAAAGGATCTCTAACCTAAGATAGGACCAGAGATCCTTTTCCATTACTTATTTTAAAAACTCGTCTGTTAACGTTGTAACAATTTGCTTCTTGCGTGATACGACGCCTTTTAACATTGCTCTATTGTTTCCTGCAAATGTTACATCAAATCCAGATGCTACTTTATCTTTCCCGCTACCGATTGCAAGTACTTCGGAGTCATTATTTAAAATATCCGTTGCAACAAATAGAAATAGATCCAATCCCTTCGCTTCTACAACCTTCTCTATTTCCGCTTCAATTTGGTCCTGGCTTTTATAAATATCACTCGTGTCAACCGCATTTACTTGAGCAATCTCGACTTTTGCCTCACCCATAGAAAATTCTTTAGCGTCCATCGTAATTAAGTCACGTGCAGACTTATCACTTAGATCAGCTCCAGCTTGAAGCATTTTCAGACCATAGGTTTCAATGTTCACTTCTGCGATTTCTGCAAGCTCATGTGCTGCTTGCACATCTTCATCCGTACAGGTTGGAGATTTTAGCAATAAAGAATCAGAGATGATCGCTGATAAAAGCAAACCAGCAATTTCCTTTGTAACAGTAATACCTTTTTCTTTATACATCTTATTTAAAATCGTAGCTGTACAGCCTACTGGCTCTGCACGAAAATATAATGCTTCTCTCGTTTCAAAATTAGAGACACGATGGTGATCGACAACTTCTAGAATATGCGCATTTTCAATGTTTTCCACACTTTGCTGGAATTCGTTATGGTCCACTAAGATAACCTTCGCACCGTCTTCTACTTTTTCAATCTGTTCAGGTGCTTTGACACCAAAATAATCTAATGCAAATTGCGTTTCATTATTAACGGCTCCAAGTCTTACCGGAACTGCTTCTTCGCCAATTTTATTTTTTAAATCCGCAAAAGCTAAAGCCGAGCAAATTGTATCTGTATCTGGATTCTGATGTCCAAAAATGAATGGTTTAGTCATACTTTTTTTATAACTCCTTTAATGTGAATTTTCTCTTGGCAGTTAAGAAAGTCCAATATTTTCTTACTGCATAAACAGGTGCAACTGAGGTTTGCCACCTAGACTCTTGGTAACAATCAAGTTTTCCAATACTAGAGTACCATATTTTTTGTCGCTATGTATTATTTTTTGACTTATTCTATGTCTTTTAATGTTTCCGTTACATTCCAGATTCGGTCAAAGGTTGTGTAATTATTCAGTGCAATATCTAAATCATGAAAATAACGATGCAAATCACGAACAATGTCACTATCTTGCTCATCCGATATACGGTTTGCTATATCAACAATATGATTTAAATCCGCAAGTAGTGATTCATCTGTAACTTCTGTTTTTAGCTGTTCGATCTTATCGATGACAGTTTCTGCTTGTCCCCTTTGCTCATCCCAATCCAGATTATTAATCCCACCATATCCAGTTGTGTTATTATAAAACTCGTGCATCGTGGCAATAAAACGGCTTATCTCCGTATTTTCACTCCCAACGGTAGCACGTACCCGATCAATTTCTTCCATTGACTCTTGTGAAATATCCTTCTGATTAGTTGAGCCAACCAAATCCTCATCCTGGAATAGGGACTTTATATCTAGATGGAATACATTAAAAAAGAAGAGACTAGATGCAATTACTATAATTACGACGACCCAAGTCATCGTCCAACCAAACCAACCCATTTTCAGTTTTCTCTTTTTCAAAAAAGCCACCCCTTGTTGCAATTAATAAAATACAGTTTTTCCACTCCATCCAAGTGCTTCTTTCGTTCCTTATGCTTCCTGTTTATTTTTCATCCGTGTAACATATCTCCATTTTAAGAAAGTCATTGGAAACGAATTCACGAAAAATCTGTATCAAAACATCTCCCTTCTTTTATTATTCTTGAAAAGTTTACAATTTCCTTTATAAAAATCCATATAATTGTTAAAGTAGTGCTGTTTCTATTATAATCAATACTATTGGAGGGATAAATATGTCACGAAAACAATTCAATTTAACAAGAACTTCTTTACTGACATTTATAAAAGAGCTAGACGAATCTACCATTGATCGCCAATCGGAATACTTTAGTAATACGATTCGCTGGCACATTGGACATGCACTTGTTGTAACTGAGAAATTTTTATTTAGATATCCTGCAAAGTCAACAAATATTCCAAAGGTTTTTGCAGAGCTTTTTAGTTCGGGTACCAAGCCGAGTGATTGGACTTCAGAAGCACCATCACTTGATGTATTAATTGAAGCACTCGAAGATCAGCAAAATCGTGTAAATGAATTTGATGATTTATTTTGGAAATCCAACGTTAAGTTTAAGGTACCGTTTGGCAGCATCGAAACACATGGAGATTTGTTAATCATGCTTGCTTATCATGAAGCAGAGCATATTGGAAAAATCAAAGCAATGCACCAAGTTGTGAAAGCTGGGTAACATGGTCAAGAAATGCATTATAATTGGCTCTGGAATACTAGGGGCAAGCACTGCCTACCATCTCGCCAAAAAAGGCGTCAATGTTATTGTTATTGATCGAAATGATCAAGGACAAGCAACAGATGCCGCCGCGGGAATCGTTTGCCCCTGGCTTTCCCAGCGCCGAAATAAAGCATGGTATAATCTAGCGAAAAACGGGGCGCGGATGTACCATAAGTTAATCAATGAATTGCAAAAAGATGGTGAAGAGGACGTTGGTTATGCTCAAATCGGTGCGATTAGTCTCCATACGGATGAAAAAAAGCTTCTTGCAATGCGTGATCGAGCACTTAAACGCCGGGAGACCGCCCCTGAAATTGGTGAAATTACCTTACTTGATTCGAAACAGACTACATCAATGTTCCCTTTAATTTCAGAAGCGTATAGTTCCGTGCATGTGAGTGGTGCAGCTAGAGTCGATGGGCGCAAACTACGGGATGCGCTGCTTCGAGCTGCAAAAAAGAATGGTGCTGAATTTATAACTGGAAATGCGAGCCTTGTTAGAAATGGCTTTGAAATTACTGGAGTTTCTGTAAATGGTACAAACATTGATGGAGATTGCGTAATTGCAGCAACAGGTGCATGGATGAATGAACTAATCGAACCACTTGGAGTGACTTTTCAAGTTACCCCACAACGTGCGCAAATCATGCATTTAGCAGTTCCTGATATGGATACATCCACATGGCCTGTTGTCATGCCTCCGAATAACCAATACTTGCTAGCATTTGATGGTGGACGAATTGTGGTTGGTACAACATACGAAGATGACACTGGATTTGATTATCGAAATACTGCTGGTGGCATACAGGAAATTTTAAATAAAGCAATTGATGCAGCTCCTGGCTTACAGAGTAGTACCATATTAGAAACAAGAGTTGGTTTTAGACCAGTTACCCCTGGTTTTCTACCTGTAATTGGGGAACTGCCTAATTTTAAAAGGCTACTGCTTGCCAATGGACTAGGCTCTACCGGGTTAACAATGGGACCCTATATTGGTAACCAATTAGCAAGCCTGGCATTAGGGAAGCCGCCTGAAATTAATTTAGACAACTATCCAGTAGCTGGTGCTGTTAAATAGGTTGGGTATTTAATCCTTCCTATTTCTAATAATAAACAAAAAACTGCCCTCATGATAGGGCAGTTTTTCAATATAATTATTTAACAATCAAGACCGGGCATGCTGTTCGTTTAGCAACCTTGTGGCTGACGCTCCCCAAAAGAAAGGATTGTACTTGATTTAATCCGCGGCTTCCGATTACCACACAATCAACTTCTCTTTCTTCTGCAAACTGAACAATACATGGGCCAGGTTCTCCATGGAGTACGTGTGTACCAAAAACAACATTCGATTGTTCCAATAAATTCCGAATCGGTTTTATTTTTTCCTTCCGCTTCGCTTCAATTTCAAGCTTATTTGCAGCATACAATACATCTTTCTTAGCTGTATTTTCGTCTACAACATAAACGGTTTCAATGACACCATCAAACTTTTCAGCCAGTTCGATCGCATATTTTACCGCGCGAACGGAATGATCTGATCCATCAACCGCTAGCAAAATTCGTTTAAACAAACGCACCACCCCCATTTTTTCCATCATAGCACAATCAGCTTAATATTCGGAAGAGATACCATGTATTTTGTTTTTCAACTGCATACTTTCCTTGTTTAGCCCAGTATACATAACTCGAATGTTAGCATCCTTAAACTTTGATTCGATTTTATCCAATGCAGCTATTGCTGAATCATCCCATAAGTGCGCATTCAGCAAATCTATTTCAACACTTTCCACTGTATCTTCATAGTTAAACCGCTTTGGAAGGTCACTAACAGAAGCAAAGAACAATTGTCCGACTACATGATAGATTCGTTTATTTCCTGCCTCATCAAGACTATCTGTCACCGTTACTTTCGAAATTTTCGCTGCAAAGAAGATTGCACTTAATATTACACCTGCAAATACTCCTAAGGCTAGATTATTCGTTACAACAACAATTATAACCGTTGCTACCATTACGAACGCATCGGTTCTTGGCACTTTGAAAATATTGCGTACCGAAGACCAATCAAACGTACTAATGGAAACCATCACCATTACCCCAGCCAAAGCTGCCATCGGTATTTGAACAACAAGGTCACCCAAAACGACTATAAGAAACATTAAAAATGCACCAGCAACAAATGTCGATAACCGACCTCTTCCACCTGATTTAACATTGATACCAGATTGTCCAATCATCGCGCATCCAGCCATACCGCCAAAAAATCCGGTTACGATATTTGCGATTCCTTGACCGCGGCTTTCCCTATTCTTATCACTTTCCGTATCTGTCATATCATCCACAATATTCGCTGTTAGAAGCGATTCTAATAAACCAACAATTGCCAATGCAAGAGAATATGGGAAAATAATCATTAATGTTTCCAATGTTAATGGAATAGACGGAATCAGAAAGACTGGCAATTGCTGTGTCAATGCCCCCATATCACCAACCGTTCGAATATCAACATTGCCGAATATCACAATTGCAGTCACAACTACAATTGCCACCAATGTAGAAGGTATTGCTTTTGTAAAACGTGGAAAAAGATAAATGATTGCTAACGTTAAGCCAACAAGTGCATACATAATCCATGTTTCCCCGACAAAGTGCTCAAGCTGAGCTGCAAATATTAAGATAGCTAATGCATTAACAAAACCAATCATGACGGAGTGCGGTACAAATTTCATTGCTTTTGCTAATTTACATACCCCAAAAACAACTTGAATAATTCCTGTTAAAATAGTTGCTGCTAATAGATATTGCAGCCCATGCTCTGCTACGAGGTTTACCATTAATAATGCCATCGCACCTGTTGCAGCTGATATCATGCCTGGTCTTCCCCCAACAAAGGCAATGACAATCGCAATGCAAAAAGATGCGTATAAACCTACCATTGGATCTACACCAGCAATAATCGAAAATGCGATTGCTTCTGGAATAAGTGCAAGTGCAACAACAATTCCAGACAAAATATCACCCTTCACATTTCCAAACCATTCTTGCTTTAATTGCTCAATTTTCAATTTTTTACCTCTTTCTATTTTATATATTATTGCTTATAAACTACCTAGATTATCATTTTCCAAAAGCTTATCATACCATAATACAAGCTTCTTATCAAAGTCATAATTTAGCGTATACACGGGTGATTTCTTCGTGTTCGGAATTTTATATTTACAGGTAATGACGAATTTGATAACCTATCTGTAGACGAAAGAGGTGTCTTCCATGAAGGGTAAAGTTGTTATACTTATCATTGTGCTTGTTACTGTAATTGCTATGCTTCTAACCTGGTGGTTTATGGAGAATATCATTGAGGATTATGATGTTGATAGAAAATCATTAGAAGAAAGCACAGAGCTTTTCATTTGAGATAGCCAGAGAAGTGTTTATTTCTTTGGTTTTTCGATTTTATCTTCTTCCACTCGCACACTCTAATTAAAACCAGTATCATTATGCCTGTGGTAATACTGCGATTCTTTCGTTGAATAACACTCGATTATCCAACACTTTTCAAATGTTAATTCATTATTCCCCAAAGCTGTTATAAGGCGAGCTTCATTATCCTGATATACTCTTTTAACGATTTCATATCAGCTTGCTTAGAATCCTTATCCAATAGTATTGGAGTATCTGTATTTACCTCAATTAAACTGCTGATCGTACAATAAAAGTCTTCTCCAAATGGCATTAACAAACCACTGATAAGATCCCCGTTCTTCAGAGATGGATAGTGATTACAATACACAACACTTATCCTTTGGTGAATCACATCTTGAAAAATAAAGATACTACCACTCCTGTTGCCTGCTTCCGTTACACGATAAAAACCAGGTCGCAGCTCAAGCCAGCTAAATAGAACATTACGCAGCTTTATATTGATACCTTCCAAGCAATTCCTTCTTTTGTTTAAATAATGCTGATATATTGTTAAACCATCTGCATCACGATCGCAAAAAATAACAATCCAGATAAATGATTTAAATAATCCACCCTGAAAATCTTCACGAATACCAAGTTGCAGGATCATCCATTCGATTTTCTTATAAAGGCGCACTCGATAATGTTCTTTAGCAAAGAATAACAGATCGTCTAGAATACCATATAGTTCTTCTGTAAGCTTATCTCTATCATAAACCACATTCACATACCTCTCCCCCTCTTTAATTATTTCCTTCATTCTAGCATAGCTAAAATATATTTCCAGAATAGTAAATATCATTATCAGTTTGCTTATCCCTACCAAATCGAATTCTTTCCTTTGTTAAAATTAAATTTCCAATAAATAAAAGTTATTAATTTTTAACTTTTATATAAAATTTCCAGTATCTTGGCATCTAATTCCTTTAGGAGTGTGCCTTTGCTTTCTATATTGCAAAAAAAATAAACATGCAGGACATGTCTATTTTTTTTCTTCTGGATTCCAATTCTTTATATCATCTGTTTCGACAATCCCTAACAAAACATCGGCAACTTCTGGCTCCCTTAATAAAACGTCTCTTAAGCGATATTTAATATCATCCGCCTCATCTAAACTTAGTCCTTTTTTCAGTTCAACCGTGCCTTCCACATGATAAAGCCTGCCTTCTTGTATCATTCGTATCCGTTTAATATCAACGACATCTTCATCTTTTAATACGATGTTATATATTTTATCCTGAATCTCCGCTGGAGCAGATACACCGATTAAACCAACCATGTTATCATAGCCAACCCGAAAGGCAACATATAACATTAGAATCCCAATAATCATAGACGCTATTCCATCTGCGGCAAGTATACTGAAAAATTGCGCCAATACAATCCCAATAATCGCTAATACTGCACCTGCCGTAGCAACCAAATCTTCATAAAACACAAGCCTTGTTGCAGGTGAAGCCTTATTTACATTTTTAAATGCATAAGGAATGATAGCGACAGCTTTGTCGCCTCCAGTCACCATCCTGATTTCCTTCATTGCTTTATACAAGATAAACCCGTCAACCAATAACGCAACCAATAGAATAATTAGATTAAGCCAAAAGTGCGTTGATTCTGCTGGATGCTGTAATAAATGCCAGCCTTCTTTAATTGTTTCATACGCCATTATCGTAACGACAACTACGGCAATCATGCAAAAGATATTAATAACACGGCCAAATCCTGCTGGAAAACGCTTCGAGGGTGGCAATTCAGCAAGAACACTTCCAAAATAAACAAAGCCTTGATTAACCGCATCTGCTAAGGAATGCATTGCGGATGCAAACATCGTACCACTGCCACTGAACGCAGCAGCTACACCTTTGATAGCAGCAAGAAACGTATTTCCAAGTGCAGCAATACCTGATGATGTATTTCCCTGTTTCAATCTTTCAATAATACCCATCACATACCTCCTATATAAATAGCTATACCCATAGTTGCCCTGTTATATTAGGAGATTTTATTTTGAATTAGATGCTCTTTCCGGATGCTTATAATCCCGTCGAAGCACAACCTTACCAAGCCTTAAATATGTAAATTGAAAGATTGGACTTTGAATAAACGTAAAGATAAATGTAAAAATAAAGACTGGTCCACCAATTAAAAGTCCAATAACAAGTACACTGCACTCTGTAATTATTCGTACCCTGCCAATCGGCGCTCCCAGATTTTCTGCTATCGAAAGCATAAAGCCATCTCTTGGTCCTGCCCCCAAGCCTGCCGCATTGTACATTCCACCACCAAATCCCATAATGACAATACCAAGAATGATGAACAGAATATCAATCCATGTATGTGTCGCGTTTGGCAAAATATCCATCCAACGATACAGATCGACAAACAAACCAACTAAAATTGCATTCAAAAACGTACCAAGCTTAATATAATTTTTACCTATGATCCAGGTTATTATGATTAATACAGCAGAAATGATGATATTCCATGATCCAATCGATAGCCCCACCTTTTCAAAAAAGGCGACGCTTAGCACATCCCACGGATGAATCCCCAAGTGCTGCATATTAATTGTTAATGTAATACCTGCACTGAACACAATAACGCCTATGAAATAAAACGCTAAACGAAGTGGATAATTAATTTTAACCTCCCCCATCTGTGACCATAAAAAATGCTTTATATCCATACTCCTTTTTTCAAATGTAGAGTCTGTTCCTCGAAATATAAAGCCGCGCTACTTCATCTTTTTTTACTTTTTTACCCATTCCTTTGCTACCTGTGTATAGAAATCTTCATCATGACGATGGTCACGAAGCTTAATAAAAGAATCGATCAACTGTATGGAAAGCTTATTCTTGCCTTCGACGGATCCTTTTGTTAAATCCTCATGGAGCTGATTATTTTCCACCAATATGGTATGATAATTTCTCATGAGCGCTTCAGATTCGTAACGATTCGTTTTTAACAGTGTATTCAACGATTTCTTTGCGATGAAAAGCTGACTATACGATTTCATTTTTTGTAACATATTTCCTATCCTTTCATTAATTCTTATGGAATATAGTTTCTTCATCAATTACTTGCATTCCCACTAATCGTCCCAGACATAGTCATCGCTGCATCCATATCGACAAAGAATAAAACAACAGTCGTGTCTTCTATTGCTGTAATGGCTGGAAGTGGGTTATCCAAGTCTGTTACCGCTTCCTTCGGATTTAACTGAACATCATCGATTGCAACTTCTCCATCTAGTACATATAAAAAAGGCACGAGCTCTGGGTAAACAGGAATATCCAAGACATCTCCCTTTTTTGGGTGTGCGTCAAGAATATATACATTATTTCTAACATACAACGGTGTCTGACTATCCTCTGGCCCTACCATCACATACCAATTTCGATTAGCTACCTCTTTCTCATGAAATTGAATTCTAGGTTCCAGGTCTGCTTCTCTCGGCCGCACGAAAATTTGCAGCATCTCTACGTCTTCATTTTTTACTTTCTCTTCATGCCAAAAGCTAGAACCAGCATTCATCATCATAAGTTTCCCAGGAAATATTGGAGCGTCTAACCCTGATGAGTCTTTGTGATTTGATGTCCCCTTATAAACATAACTTAGTATCTCATCGTTCATATGCTCATGCATTTTTATCGTTAACCCTTTTTTCATAACAGCATGATCAATAACGCTTAAAGGACCAAATGCAGTATCATGAAACTTTTGATCAACAATATCGCCTGGATGCACACGAGTTATTGTGAAATAGCCTTTGTAGGGCTGTTTATGTTTGTCTGCGAATAACTTTTGCAGCATCCAAAGCCCTCCTTTTCATTTATACATTCTGCTATTATTATAGCAAACTATAACGATTTTAGAGCTACCTGAAACAATTATGTATTCTTATCTGCCTTCTGAAATTGCACTCTCCCTCGTGCCACCTGTACATCTTGGACTGTTCCCTTGACTTCAAGCCATTGTAAATCGTTTTTCTCTTCTACAATCAGTTGCAGTTCATCATTCACATATACTGGCTGCAGAAAATTCATCTCATAATCGGAAATTATCACATTGCTTTCCAAAAGACTAGAACAAAGCGCAGCACCAATACCCATGATTAGCATTCCATGGGCAATCGGCTGCCTATACTTGTATTGCTTTGCAATCTTTTCATCATGATGAATTTGATTTTGATCACCTGATAATAGCGTATATTGTTTTACTTTTTCTTCTGTTAAGAAGACCTTACAATTAGTTCGGATACACATCGAAAGCTCTCCTTTCCTTCTAAGTCGAAACCTACAAGGGTTTGTGTATAAAATGTATTCATTCCTCTTCTCACTTTTCGATCAAGCAAAACTTCACATTCGTAACTTTCGCCAATCATAAGTTGAGAATGACAAACACATTTTTGCTTTCGATGAATAGGTTCTGCTTCGTATTTCCATGGTACTTCGATATACTTATAAAATAACATCGGAAAAGTCGGTGGCAATTGTTTTTGTTTGCCAAAAATCGCTTCATACCTTTCCACCATTGTTTCAGTAATCGTCACACAAACCCTTTTTGATTTCATTTTATTCTCTCCCAGAGCACCGCTATACCAAGGCCACCGCCAATTCCAATAGTTGAAATGCAGTAATTGGGCTCAAGTCTTTGTGCCTCATAAAACAATCTTGTCACAAGAATCGCTCCTGATGCACCGTATGGATGTCCTAACGCAATCGCACCGCCTTCTGGATTTATACGGTCATACGAAAACGAAAGCGCTTGAGCAAATAATGCAACCTTCACCGCAAATGCTTCATTTAGTTCAATGAGATCAATGTCTTCTATGGATAATTTATTTTTAAATAGGAGCTTCGAAACGGCTGGAATCGGACCTGACGCAGGGTAGTTCGGATCGACTCCGATTACACTGCTATCTACAAAGCGAAGGATTGGTTGCAGATTTAGCTCCTTTGCTTTATCTTCTGACATAATTAGAACAGCTGCCGCCCCATCATTAACGCCACAAGAATTACCCGCTGTTACCGTTCCATTCTTCTTAAAACAGGGGGACACGCGCTTTAACATCCGCTCATAATTCAAATCTGGTTTTAATCCTTCATCTCTAAACGAAATATCTGCAATCCGGACCATCTCATCAGAAAAGTATCCTTTTTCATGGGAATCAAGTGATCGCTGATAGCTTAAATTCGCGAATTCATCCTGCATTTCTCTTGTAATCCCGTATTTTTCAGCAATATTCTCGGCTGCAATCCCCATATCAGGGTCACCGATATACGCTGGCGAAAAACGAGCTCGACTTTTAAAGGGGGACGTGCTCACACTTTCCACACCACCAGCAATATAGATATCGCCTGCGCCTCCCTGAATGAGATGACAGGCAAGACGGATTGCTTCTAGCCCGGAACCACATTGCCGATCAACTGATAATCCTGGAACCATGTATGGCAGACCACTTTCCAATGCTGAAAGTCGCCCAAGGTTTCCACCTGGACCAACCGTATTTCCTAAAATGATATCATCAACTGATTCGTTAAGTTCTTTTGTAAGATCATGGATAACAAAAGATGCTAACTGTTCTGGAGAATAGTGTTTCAAAACACCATTTTTCTTTCCAATTACCGTTCGTTTCGCATTTACAATCACTGCATTTCTCATACATAAAAACCTTGTTCGAACCGCTTTTTCAATTCTTGACGGGAAACTTTGCCACCAGCTGTTTCCGGAAAAGAGTCGATTTTCCTCCAAATTCTAGGTATCTTGTATGCCGCTAAGTTTTTAAGACAATAGTTTTTTAAGGATTGGATCGAAACATCGCCCTGGATAAAAGCAGCCACCTTCTCTCCCCAATACACATCACTGATTCCAATGACTGCAGCCTCTTTTACACCAAGATGGCTTTTAAGCATCTTTTCTATTTCCTGTGGATAAATGTTGTACGCTCCATATAAAATCATGTCATTTTTCCGACCAAGAATGTATATATACCCATCTTCATCCATTTTGGCAACATCATACACTGTCGCCCAATCTCCTTGAAGAACCTTTTTCGTTTCGCCTGGATTATCAATGTATCCATCAAAAAACATATTGCTTTTCACATATAATATTCCTTCTTCTCCCACTTCCGCTTTTTTACCATCTTCCTTCATGATGCAAATCTCTACGTTATGAAAAGCTTTGCCAACAGATGTATCATATTTTTCATTCGCATCGTCTTTTATAAGGGAAACAAAACTAAGCTCTGACGCACCATAAAATTCATGAATGAGCACACTGGGAAATTGTTTTCGAAACGCCTTCTTCACACTTGGCAACAGCTTGGCCCCTGTTGAAATAATGGTCACCTTTCTGTCACTTTGATATCCTTCATTTATCATTGCCTGTGTCATTGTCGGAACAACATAAACTGTCGATATAGGATATATATCAATGGTCCTCATCAGATGTTGAGCATTAAATTTCTTCAGCAAATAAACTGTACCACCATCAAAGAGCGTACTTATTGCCCCATAAAGAAACGTTGAATTTACAAATGACCCAGGGATCAGTACGTGTTCACTTCCATTCATCCCCAAATCTTCTCGATTGCATGTAAATGTCTCAATCCACGAAGCATGCGAACGTACAAAAGCTTTTGGCATTCCAGTTGAGCCGGAAGTAAATCCAATATAAAATGGGATATTTTCTTCTAAATCTGCCTTTTGAAGACTTTTACTATTTACCCATTGAGCCAAATCATCGGAAAACACAACCTTGATAGGGAAATCAGCCAGAATTTTTCTCATTTTTTTATCAGCTATAATGAAATCGGGTGACGTTTGTTTCAATCGTGCTTCTATTTCTCTCTTTTTCCATCTCATATCACCAATAATACTAGCCCAGCCAGCCTCACATGCACCTGCAAATACTTGTAAAAACACGTCATCATTTGGCAAAAAAAGTGCAACCCTTTTTGTTGTGCCCGCTTCCATCGAAAAAGCGGCTGCTGTTCGTTGTACGGATTCATACCATTCCCCATAGGTCAGATGTTTTTGTTCTGTAATAATTGCAGGCTTATTAGGGTATAATTCGTTATGTTTTTTATATGTACTTGTCACTTTCAACTTAAGCTTTGACCTCCTTTAAAAGCGGAACACGCTTCTGTAATTTAATAGCTAGTAACGAAGCAATCATGACTTTTGTGAAATCACCTGGTAGATAGATCAAATTTAAGAGAGCTGCTTGCCCAATCGAGATTTCCATCACAAAAGCCTGAAACGGTATCCCAAACAAATAGATAACCAACATACCGCCAACAAGATTAGCTACCATTAATTTAAATAAGGAAGTTTCTTTCATTTTATAGGATATGTAGCCAATGATAAATGCACCAGCAACCCAGCCAATGAGAAAACCACCTGAGGGTGTAACAAACACGCCCAGACCGCCTCTGCCACCTGACAATAATGGCAGTCCTGTAGCAACTAATAATAAAAATAAAATTAAACTATACGAAGCATACTTGGGTCCAAAACGAGCACCTAACACACTTCCAGCAAGCATAACACCTAATGTTTGCAGCGTTATCGGAACTGGTGAAAACCCCAATGGAATCGGAGGAAATAACCCTAATACCCCAATGACTGTTGCAAATAATGATACATATACAAGTTTTCTTACATCCATTGTCAACCACCCCTGATTATAAGTTAACAATAGTGTAGTATAAATATCATTTTTAGTAAATTGATACGACCACTTGCTAATTTTGATGCATTATGGATAAGCGTTACGATGGTGAACTTTTAATATATTCTTTTCCTTTGTTAAATATTGAATTACACTATCTTCAACGTTTGTTTTTTTAACTATTTCTTCAAGTAACCTGTCGCCTTAGCACAATAGCTGCAGTTTGATCTTATCTTCAACTCTTGCACCAATTAATACAATAAGAAAATAAGGCTCATTTGGTCTTTAGTTGCAATATTTCTTAATCATCCAATTACTTTGCATATAGAATGAAACTGTTTAATGACTTCTCATTTTCATTTGACACATTCATCAGTTCATAATAGCTGGTAACCAATGTTTGAATCATCGAGGGGACATTGGCGAACTCTTTACGAATGCTATTGGCATAACTCTTTTCCCACTGTGCGTCCTGTAAATACGAGGCATCGACCATACCTTGTTTAACGATTTGAAAACCTGCCTTTTCAAGCAACTCCCGAATTTGTTCTTTATGAAACACGTTTTGTATATTTCCATCATTCCCCACAAAATTCGCGTACAAGGCTAGAATGGAAGCAGCACAAAAATGGGCACGCTGCGATATGTGAGTAAAGTCAAGATCCCACTCTGCTAAGCATATACATTTCGTCATTCTACGCAATTTCTTAAAATAACGGAGTAAATCTTCAGGTCTTTTAAAATACCAGGAACTATGAGACAACACTGCCACATCAAATATTTCACTTGATTCAAATGATTCAAGATCCACTTCAAAATGGAATGTAATACGCTCTCCCAATACAGAACTCTTGATTACGTCTGTTGCTTGTCCTAATGTCAACGGAGCTCCATAGTCCCGACTAGCAATATCAATGCCGATAACTTTCCCATAATCTCCTACTGTATCTGCTAATGCTACGGATGTATCACCCTGTCCAAAGCCAATTTCTAGTACACTCATTCCCTTTTTAACTTCAAATGCTTCCATTAAATCCAAACGGTGTTGCAGTTGGACTTGTTGTATTTTATCTGTTTCAAAGAGCTTATATTTAGATAAAAACGTTGTTGTTTTACTGTTTAACTTAACAAATGTCATTGTCCACCTCCAGATTACTTAATGACTTATTCTGTTTCTAGATAATTTCAAGCACTTTAGACAAATATTATAGTCATTCACTAAACAGTAATTCCCTTGTTAAAACAAACCTGCCATTTAGTACAATAATCGAACGTCAATCGATCTTTCGTTAAAGCACCGTATAGTTGAAGTAGGAAAGAGAAGTTTATTTCACAATCGTGCCCAGTTCTTGAATTCTTTTTCTGCTTTTAGCTGGTAATACCACAGATGTTAGTTAAAAAATATCTTCTTTAAATTTTCCTTACCCTAACAATTTGTTTCCTCGGCTTCTAGTAATTCACCGCTTTGGTCATCTACTTGAACAGCACCAAACTCACAATTCTTATCGATTTCCCATTCAACGATGTACTTTCCTCTACTGTTGCTCACTGATTTTATTTTAATTTTAATTTCGACTTTGTTTCGGTCTTCTGTAAGATATTGCAAAACAATTGCTTCTGCTTTGGCTTGAGTAATTTTAGGTTCTGAAACATCATGACCGCACCCAACTGTAATTAATAAAAGAATGATCAAGAAAATACGTCTTTTACAGTCAATTTGCCTCCTTTTCGTATTAGACGGTGCAATATCAAAAGATGTTTAAAATTACCTGTCTGATTGATTATAAATATTCAAACAAAAAAGGATAGGATCGCACCCATTTGTTTAAGTTCTTTTTGAAACCAACAGTTATCCAAAGTGATTATGAAACCACCAAACAATAAGAATCATACTCACTATTCCCCAAGCTGTGGTAATCACTATCCACCAAATTATGGATGTAGCTTTTGTTGAACTTTCCTCGTCTTCCATACTTGTTGTTATAAAAGCGAGCTTACTTTCCATACCTTTTTTCATAGAAGTAAGAACAACAAATCCGATTATTATGAAACCAATAGTTATCCAGAGTAATAAGTCCACCTTTTATACCTCCCTTTGTTGTGAATTACTTTCCTTTCAATCTTCTATATTCAATTATCCTCCCCCGTTCGTACAATAACTTCTATGTCAAATAGCGTTAATCCTTTTTAATTAACGCACCATATACTATAAGTACATCTTTTTCACAGTATTTTGTTCAGCTTATCATATATTTAAAGTTTTTAATATATTCAAAAATAAAAACCCGAGCATGCAAAGTGACTTCACATGCTCGGGTTAGATTTGTATTTACACTAATATTTGTTCTTGTTTCCTAACCTTTTCAGTTTCCTTAGCCATTGCTTTCAGTGCTACCTGATTTAGGAAATTTACTGGTTTATTGTAATGTGGCTGGAAAAAGAAATCGGTTAATGCCAATTGTTCAATCGTCATATGGTTGGCAATACCGACACTTATCGTGTTGATTGCCTGCGTAAAGTCGGCATCAGAAATGACTTGCGCCCCAACAATACGATGTGTTTCTGTTTCATACACAAGCTTTATTTGGATCACCGCATTTTCCGGCATGAATTCCGGACGATAATTATCTTCCATAGTGGCACTTGCTACAGATAATCCTGCTAATTTTGCAGCACTTTCGGTTAATCCTGTTGAAGCAATGTTATGATTGTATATTTTCAATCCAGATGTTCCTTGTGTTCCAGGATGTTCCAAGATAGGATTCTCCAGATTATGAGCCACAAGTGTACCCATTCTTACTGCATTCGTTGCCAATGGAATATAGCTATGCTGTTTTGTTGCATTATTTGGCACAGCACAACAATCACCCGCAGCATACACATCTTGCACACTTGTTCGCATATACGAATCAACGATAATTGCTCCATTATCCAACATCTCTATTTGCCCTTTAAATAGTCCTGTATTCGGTCTAAATCCAACACACATTACAACTAAGTCTGCGTTATATTCTCCTTTGTCCGTGATTACCTTTTTAACAGTCCCGGTTCCTTCAAATTGGGAAACTGTTTGGTTAAGAGCAAGTTCAATGCCCCGCTGTTTGAAGCTTGCTTCCACAGGGGAAGTGAATGTGTCATCTAAATAACGATTTAGAATTCTTTCTTCACTATCGATCAATGTGACGTTTTTTCCGTTTTCTTCAAACGCTTCAACGAGTTCCACACCAATGTATCCTGCACCAACAACGACAACATTTCGAGCAGATTCAGAACATTTAATGATCTCTTTTGCATGTTCAAAGTTCTTACATAGCAATACGTTTTCTAAATCAGATCCTGGAATTGGCGGTGTTACAGGCCAAGAACCAGAAGCGATGATCAGCTTATCATAGCTATAGCTTTTTGTTTCATCTGTTTTCATATCTCTTGCCTGGATTTGTTTCCCATCTAGATTGCAGGCTGTTACTTCATGATTCATATGCATGTTTACACCAAGTCGCTCGAAATGCTCCACAGAAGCGTAAAACAGTCCATTCGGATCCTTCACGACACCACCTACATAAAGAGCAATACCGCAAGAAAGGAATGAAACATTATCATTTTTTTCAAAAACATCAATCTGTGCGTTTGGGTAAAGGTTCACTATATTATTAATCGCTGCTGTTCCAGCGTGTGTACATCCAATAACTGCTACTTTCATTATTCATCATCCTCCAATTGTTTGTTCAATACTTCACATATTTACATCGTAAATATACTATATCACTTTGTTCATCATTTCACAAGTGGTGATGAGAAATTTTTTTGAATGTCACGTCTATGCTGCCGGACACATAGACATCATTAATTTTGTCTTTGCTAACATCGTTTACAATAAGAGAATCTAAACCACCTGCATTTAAATTCTCTATTTCATTCACTGCCTTTTATCTTAATCCAGGATATTTCTAATTATATCGGCATATTAGTTTCTAAAGAAGAAACAGAGAGCCAATTGTGTTGTATTAAGTTCTTACAATGTAGTAATAATCGGTCCTTCCTTCGTAAGAATAATCGTATGTTCGTATTGAGCTACAAAGCTTTCATCAGTTAGGAAGGTCCATCCATCTTCGGATTGAAAAACTTCTTCTTCAAATGTAGAGATAAAAGGTTCAAAGGCAATTACCATACGATCTTGTAAAATTTCGTCATCCCAACGAGAGAAGTAATTGAAAATATGTTCTGGTGCTTCATGAATCGAGCGCCCAACACCATGCCCGGTGAGATTTTTTATGACAGTTAAGCCATGCCTTTTCGCTACATTATGTACAGCTTTTCCGAGAGCACTTTTTTTCGCACCCGGTTTTGCCTTCTCAAGTCCAGCGTCGAATGCTTCTTTAGCAACGTCACATATTTTCTGCAAAGTTTTATCTCCCTTCCCAACAACAAAGGAAATACCAGTATCTGCGAAATATCCATTTTTAGAGCCTGAAACATCAATATTTACAAGATCCCCTTCTTGTATGATCCGCTCACTGGGAATCCCATGCGCTACTTCTTCATTTATGCTAATGCACGTAATCCCTGGAAAATCGTATTCTCCTTTTGGCGCAGATTGAGCTCCTGCCTTTTTAAACATCTCCTCAGCAATTTCATCGAGTTCTTTTGTCGTAATTCCAGGTTTCGTACATTGAACTAATTCATCTCGAATAGCTCCACAAATTTTACCAATTTCTTTTAGTCCATTAAAATCCTCTTCCGTCTTTGCAATCATCGTGGATCCTCACTTCTTTAAGTATTTTATAATTTTAAATTTTAGCAGAAATGGAACTGCCCTTTCTTTTTCAATGTGGCCGATAGTTGAACACAAGTTAAACAACACTCTTAAGATAACCTTCGTTGTCAGGATAAATACAATTTCATGTCTTTAATTATAAAAAAACTTAACATTCCTGTCATTATAATTATAAAAGCTGTCTAATTTCAGGCAGCTTTTATTAGCCATTTGATCGTTCCATTTAATTTGATTCTTTATGTACGCCTCAAAACGGAATTATCCCAAAAGAAGCTGATGGATCTAATGGCAATAACAAACGCTATCGCCAGGTGTCATCAGCTTTTCGTGTTGCATTTATTGTATTTTATAACAGCAAATTTGAAAAAGGAACTTAGAAACTTAAAAAATAGAAATGTCATCATGGTGATTGCGATTATTGTGTTTGGTCTTTCGGGGATTTTTACCGCTTATACATTTATTGAGCCGATGCTTCGAAAAATTGCTGGTTTTGATATTACAGGCGTCACAATCGGATTATTCTTCTTATTTTTGATTAGACTATTCAAAAGTAATTCGGTATAAAATTGCTGTTATTAAATAAACTAAGCAAAATTCACTAGCCCCTGTTTTTGTTTTTTTAGGACAGGTGCTAGTGGAAACAAAATTTGAATTTCATGATAAAAGACGTCATCATCTTCAATTTCGCTATATTTTTTATCAAAAAAGTTTAGCATAGTTAAACAAAATCACTCATATAGTTAAATGGAATTCATCCTTTTCTTCCCTTATCTAATATGTCTTCAACATATTCCTTTAAATCATCATTATTTTTACAAAACACAGGGTACAACTCCTTTAAAGCCTTTAATTATTGAATATCATGTACTTGAAAAGAGGTTTTTATACATGAGAATAGAAATTGAAATGAAAGATGAAACGTATGAAAAGATAAAGAATGTAATTGACTGGATTAATTTAGATAATTCATTCCGTGGGAGAAGTGATACTCCAGAAGCCAAAATTGAGGATTTTATAAAAGGAGCAGCCATTTCTAAATTATTGGATGTTGAAGCAATGTCCCCTGTACTAAATTCTGGGGGCTTGGATAGTTTAGAAGTTAAAAATCGATTTAAGGACATTGCGAAAGAAAAGAAAATTAGACAAGTTGATATTTGTAAAAGGACTGGACTTAAAAAGGCAAACCTTAGTTTGATCTTTAATAATGAAAAAACGTTAAGAGCGGACACTTTTTTTGCTATTTGGCTGGCATTAGGCTGTCCACCTATTCATGAGTGTTTATATATTAAAAAATCCGACTGAGATGGAGATAGAACGAGTAAAAAAACTCGTTTTTTTTATTTTTTTGGAATAGTACAAGTCATCCTCACCATACGTTTAACTAAACTAAATAAAAACAAAGCAAAAGTTTCTAATGATTAAACTTCAGGGGTTTATTAACTAATTGAATCACTGTGGTTGTATTGCAGCAACAGCAATTTGAAGATTCTAGATAAATTTAATGTGTGCAGGACTTTACCTGGTGGCTCATCCCTCTGATTCAAGAAGAAAGGGGCTGAGATAATGACGGTATTTGAAAGCTTGGTCATCTGTATGTCATTTGCTTCTTTGATCGTATCCGTACTGTCTTTTCACCAAAAAAAATAACCACCCATATCGCCCAGCCAGCAATTCGTGTGGTTATTTTTCGCTGATTTGTGAGCTGCCCTTTAAAAAGCTTCTGCACAAACCCGCTTGGTGTTACAGCACCAAGCCTTTTTTATATTGTATGACTATAGATATATATTGATACCCGATTTTAGGCTTTAAAAAAACTTTGCTGAGGAGATTGTTTGTTGCTCATTGAACTTGCCTTAAATCACCTACTCTACGGGTATAATACAATATGACATGGTAAAACTAAATTGGATGATTATATAGATAATATGAAATTAAACAATGTCTCGTTCTTCCTTACTTGATTTTTCAGTGTCCCGTCTTCCCCATAACACATTCTGCATCACAATACCAAAAAGCCCAATCAGTGCTGTAATCATTCATATCACTTGGAAAATAGTGAACACACCAAATAATTGTACAAGGAATCCACCAGTAATGGGGCAACCAGTAAAATGATTCCATTCAGGGATTTGTACATTCCCGACATCTGACCTACCTTTCCATCTGGACTTTCCATTTGTAATATATAACTAAAAACTACACTAAATATACCAGTTCCTACACCTATTATGAGCGAGGCTCCAATCAGCCACCAATAACTCGCCCCAGGCCAAACCACTATATTCCATCATCTACTTAACAGTATGCTCAATTTGTCAGGGATATTGCTTTCAAGTCTACAACTGCAACAAAAGAAGCGATTAGCGAATCATTTTTTGGCATGATATTGTCCCTCCTATTTTTACATGTGATGCTTACATGAATAAGATTACTGGTACTAGTCTTATTATAGCCGCTAATTAAATCGCGGAAATTAAACCCAAATTTGCATCGAAAACGTATGGTAAAGAAGACATAAAAAATAAAGCGATAGAATAGCTCTCAAGCTAGACTATCGCTTATTAATGTGTATTAACAAAAAGTAAGATCATTTAATCCTGCTTATTATTTGATGTTTACTTCACCAACCATTCCTTCATTTTCATGAAACCGACAAATAAGTTCGTATGTACCGGCTTCTTGCGGTTCTATGGTAATGGTTTTCTGTTCTCCCGGCTGAAGCTCGGCGTCAATACCAAGCTTTTCCACGGTGAAGGTATGTTGCTTCTGACCTACATTTTCCAATAATAGTTCTGTCGATTCCCCACTAGCAATCGTAATCGCATCTGGATTAAAGAAATCATCGTGCAACTCGACTATCATCTCATTTACCGGCTCCATTGGCTCTGTTCCAGCCCCGCTTGCTGCAAACACATGGAGTGGCACTGAAATAGACATAACCATCATTAACGCAAGTAATCCAGCTAAGGATTTTTTGATAGACATATAATCCCTCCTTTCCTTACACTATTTTCTTCAAGTTATTACAAATTATTAGGATATTTATTTTAGGAAACATGAATGGTATTTAGGGATTTTAAAAAGAGCAATAAAATTTAAAATGGATTTCTTAATGTTATTGATTACCTTAACATAAACCCTTTTAACATGATTCCATACGATTCAAACCCACTTCTCCGCTATTTTAGGACTCATTATAAAGGCTGGTATAAATAGTATAATCACCACTAAAGCTTTTAAATTTGTAGTCAAATCAAAGATTTTTTGATGATACAGTTCGTGAAAAAAGATGATGTTGTATGGAATAATACGTAATATTGTTGTCCATAATCCTGGAACATAACATTTTAATACAGATGCCTGAAGGGGATAGATAAAGATATTTAAAGCAAAAATAATGTTGATCCCTACCCTAGGAATAAGTAATATTGATTGATTGATTGGTTGTTATTGTTATTAAAGCAGATGCGAGAATAAAGAGTATACCCACAACCAAGGAAAAACGAGCTGCAGTCATTGTTTCGAATTGATCGATCTCTCTTTTGACGAACGGAAGTATTCGCTAACGGACAACTGGGTATGTTTTTTTACCATCTTTCAATCAGGATAATTTCTTCAAAATTATGAAGCATGAAGATGATTAAAAAGGACCAAATTAATAGATTGATATCCACAGACATCCACCTTTAAAAGTAATTTTATTCATTGGATTAACGGCAATCATAATTGTAAAACAAATAGCCAAGTACTGCTTTCTTACAATTCAGTCGAAATATTTTTTACATTGTGCCTTTTTGCTTTTTCGGGAATAACGTATAGCTGATACTTATTATAAAATCAATGACCAAAACCAGCGTCCAGAACTGTATGGTACGTAACAATACTTGAGTCTGTGAATGATCGTTGATATAAAGAATAATACCCACTAATATTCCCCCACCGATTAACCAGGACAACAAATGACGATACCATCCCTCCCGTTCTTTTCTGGCATGTGCTTTTCCATATTTTATTTTCATCGGTTCATTACCATTTCCGAATCGATAACTAAAACGCGCATCCGCCCATTTAATCATTTGATGGCCAAAGGCTACACTTACTCCAATATAAATCGCAGCAATTCCATGGAAGATAGTCGCAACTGCTCCATTTTTCAAATCAAATACAGTTACAATAAGCAATATGAGGTCGACAATTGGTGAACAAATGAGTAAAAATGTTCCCAATCGCTTTTTCTTAAAAATATATCTAGATGTCAATCCAGCTAAAACAAACACCCAAAATCCAATCTCACAGGCTATAATCAACCAACCAATCAACAGGAACACTTCCTCTACATTTTATTTAATACGTTTGCATTAAAATAATAACAGAATGGTTTATTTAATACAAGTGTGTTAAAATAAAAATATGCCAAAAATAGTTGATCATTATAAACGAAAAATTCAGATCGCAGAAGCTACATGGAAAGTCATTGTAGAGGAGGGAATCGAACAAGCAACAGTAAGGAAAATTGCCGAGACTACTGGACTGTCCGTTGGTGCGGTAAGACACTATTTTGCATCACAGTCAGAATTGCTGCGCTTTTCCATGGAATTGGTTTCAGATCGTGTCAAGCAACGGGTAAAAACAAGAAAATTTCCAAAGGATCCGGTATCGTTGGAATTTATTGCAGATGGTGTGTGTGAAGTTCTACCCATCGATGATGAGCGAAAGATAGAAATGGAGGTATGGCTGGCTTTTTCTGCAAAAGTACTTGTCGATAACACCCTCCATGAACTGAGCAATAAAATGTACAACGACATGCATCAAGGATTTAAGAAAGTCATAG
Organism: Oceanobacillus sp. FSL W7-1304; assembly: GCF_037969805.1. Taxonomy (NCBI): domain Bacteria; kingdom Bacillati; phylum Bacillota; class Bacilli; order Caryophanales; family Bacillaceae; genus Oceanobacillus; species Oceanobacillus sp. FSL W7-1304. The sequence continues at coordinate 1,549,281 of NZ_CP150211.1, forward strand.
AGACCTTGCAATTATTACAATTTGCAAAGGACGAACTTGATCTCAATATGGAAGTAAACAGGCTTCATGCAATCGTTGACGGTATGGCTATGCATCACGTATTGAATTCGAAGCAACTTACTCAAGAAAAAATGATCCAGACTTTAAACTATCACCTTCAATCACTTTGCAAATAAGTTATTCAATGCGTTAGTTTATTTATTACAATACCGCCTAAACCGTAAAAAGCTGATGAACTGTTACGACGATAACGAATGCTATCGCCAGGTATCATCAGCTTTTTGGATTATATCAATCGGCATGTATTCTTATATCTTAACCTAAGGAACTATTAAACATCACTATGTATATTCACTCATGCTGATCACCACTCAAGTCAACTGCTACTGTTTTTCTCCATTCAGCAAACGTTACAGTAGCCCATTGGATTAATACAGGTTTTAAGATTTCTCAGGAAGCATTTATTAAAGAAGTTATTCAGTTATCGCGAACGCATATTGCTTCTGTTAAGTTTGTTGGGAAGGTGTAAGCAACGGGACAGCTTTTTAGCAATTTCACCCTACTAATAGTGCTCACCTCAACCAACCATATTGACACCCTCCGCTTTCTCAGCTATGATAATTAGGAATGAAACACAGAATCGGAAGAGGTTCATAGCTGATACCCTCTATAAAAAACTATGGATACATTGACGATTAGCCATGTCCATATTGGATGTGGCTTTTTTTGTTAAAATCGTAGTTTGCTATAGCCTCTCTTAGTGTTTTTGAAAAATACGGGGAGGTTTTTTCATGTCTGGAAATAGGCATATATAGGAGTTAAAAGAATTAGACAAACAAGTATTTCGACTGGTCCTTTCCTGTTTAAAATCTAGGTTATACAAAGGTATGGTCATACATATTCCGAGAAGAATATAATCTTTAAAACGAATAAAAAGAGGTTTTTAGCTACCCTCTTAAAAAAACTAAGAAAACAGCCTTTCTTAGTGCTGTATTTTCTTTTTAAAAGGAGTTTTTACATGAAAAAAGATAAAGCCATTGTTGTCTTTAGCGGAGGACAGGATAGCACGACCTGTTTATTCTGGGCAATGGAACAATTTAGAGAAGTTGAAACAGTTACGTTTGATTATGGGCAACGCCATAAATTAGAAATTGAATGTGCGAAAGAGATTGCAGAAGACGTTGGTGTAAAACATCATATTTTAGATATGTCGCTGCTTCATCAACTGGCACCAAATGCCTTAACGCGAAACGATATTGAGGTAGCTGATGGAGATGAAACGGAGCTACCAAACACTTTTGTACCAGGAAGAAATTTACTTTTTCTATCCTTCGCTGGTGTGTTGGCAAAACAAGTTGGTGCTAAGCATTTAGTGACAGGGGTTAGTGAAACGGATTTTAGTGGTTATCCAGATTGTCGAGATAATTTTATCAAGTCATTAAATGTAACGCTAAATCTGGCGATTGATGAACCGTTTGTAATCCATACACCGCTAATGTGGTTGGATAAAGAGGAAGTCTGGGGGCTTTCAGATGAGTTAGGCGTATTGAATGTCATTCGGGAAAAGACACTGACTTGCTATAACGGTGTAAAGGCTGATGGCTGTGGAGCATGTCCAGCTTGCAAGCTTCGAAATAATGGGTTAGAGCAATACTTGCTGAAAAAGGGAGAGAAATAAATATGTTACGTGTATTCTTTTATTTAATTTCAATTGTCACGGCTAATGTTATTACTGCGGCAATGATGCCTTTAGAGATTGGTATATTTATTATTCCTATGGGAACATTTCTAATCGGTGCGACATTTATCTTTCGTGACTTGGTGCAAAACAAGTACGGAAGAGCAAAGACCTATTTATTCATTCTTACCGCATTGATATTATCCGGTGTGGTCTCCTCTTTACTGGGAGATACATTAATGATTGTTGCAGCTTCCGCCCTATCCTTTATTATTTCTGAAACGGCAGATACAGAGATTTATACGAGGTTAAAACTGCCAATCGCATGGCGCGTATTTTATAGCGGAATTGTTGGTGGATTACTAGATTCCGTTGTTTTCGTAATTGTTGGATTAAGTCCACTAGGTGCAGGTTTTATCCCTTGGGGGGCCGTTCCAGCAGCAATTACAGGCCAGGTAATTGCGAAAACCGTTATTCAGCTGATTGGAGCTCTGGCACTAAATCAAGTGTATGTGATGAGAGCAAGAAGGGTAACAGCAAGCTAAATTCACGTAAACAGGGGGTTAGGAGTTTCAAAGGAATATATTTTGAGGTGCCATATCATATAAAATGAAATTGCCCAAATGACGTATGAATTGGCTACGTCATTTGGGCTGTTATCTCAATGTTTAATAGCTAATTCAGGCTGTTTTGCCATCAAAATATTAAAGTTCTTTTCAGATAATATATAGCTATTACGCACAGACAAATCGATGTCAATTGCATTGTCATTTAGGAAGTACCGTTATTTATTCATACAACAATTTCTTATGAAGCTAAAGAAACCTCGTTAGTTCAAAAAAATTCCTCTTAAATCCACTCCTTTCCATTTTCACGAATAAATTTAATATCATTATGATAATGTTCAAGATGCCCTGCTTCTATCATTTTTTGAAAAGAAATATCGCCTTCTTTGGCTTTTCTTCTTATTGTTTGACATACCCCCTCTAATCGTAGTAATACCATTTCCAGATAACCTTCCTCAATTCCTTCACCATAGGATTCAAAAAACAGTGTAATTCTTTGTTTTATACGATCGGCATGCAGTGAGGAATTATAATGAACTGCCTCACCTGCTTCAGAATAGTAAAATCTACTTAATGGGATACACGTGTAAAGAGTATAGGCTATGTCCCAAAGTTTTGGACCAGGACCAACAAGGTCAAAATCAATAATACCTACTGGTCTTTTATGATTAAAAATAATGTTGTATATTGCAAAATCATTATGGCATAGTACCTCAAATGGTTGGGGGGTATTATCTATTGATTGCCAACTCGCTTCAATTAAAAAATCACTCACGGCATCATGATAATGACGAAGCATTTTCGCTATTTCCTTTAAAACATCATTAGACCACATGTATTTTTTTAAAGGATAGTTGCCAGCTTCTCCTTCAATAAATGATAATATCTCTCTACCTTTTTCATCAATACCTAGAAACGTTGGTGCATAGCTGAATCCTTTGTTTTCCAAATGCTTTAATATCTTGTGAGTTTTAGTGCTTTCTCGCTTTAATTCTCGTCGAACAGTATCCCCTGAACGATATACTTTTGAGACGTTCCCTCCAGTTAGCATTTCTTCGTTTTCATAATTTGACACCTGAGAACCCCCTCCATTATTGGGACAACTAGACATTCTCAAAACAAATCCTGATTTCCAATAGTCCTACCTCTTTCGTTTATTAACTCCACCTTTAATAATAACGCAACATTCAAAATAAAGATTTTAAACATGGTGATTGTTCTAGGATCGTTTTTGTACTCTTGCACGCTATAGTTGAAAAAGTACTATATAAATTAAAATAAACTATAGAAAAATTATCTTTGCTATTTAAAATCACTTAAAATATTTTTCATAGCAAACACATTCATAAATTCGCTCGTTGTCTGATTCAAATTGCTCAATATCTTCTCCTACATAGTGAGCGAATGTATTTACTAGGTGGAGATTAGGTATGGTACTTTGAATTCGATTTTTCATTTCATATCCTTCGAAGTAAATATGGTAATAGGAATAGACTTTTTTAAACTGCACTTTTTCATACCAATTCCGTACCCAGCAATCATCTCGAGTCCATGCTTCAAATCGATTTAATCCTAAATTAGTAGCTCGCTTTTCTGCTTCTTGAAGAAGTTGCTTTCCAATTCCTTGGCGATAGTAGTCTGGATGTACTGCAACATGCCAAATCATCCCCCCTAAGCCTTGTCCTCTTGAACAGACAGTCTTTTCTTTCTTTTCATACTCTACATCAATGAGCCCGATAATTTGTCCGTTTAATTCGGCTACTAATTCAATTGCAGGATTTTCGTATTTTTCTTTTTTATTTAACACATTATCAAAGTAGGCTGTATTTAAAAATGATAGGGTTCTACATCGAACCCAACTGATTTCATCAGTATCTTTATATTCACGAATAAACATTTTATATTTTCTCCCATCGATACAGAATTTAAGACCCTCATAATTGAAGTAAAAAATATAACACCCTATATAAAAAATAGTTCTACACAATAAACCTGCCTCGATAGCTTAAAATCCGTTTATTTAAAAAAAGAATTTCACATTCTGGTTGCCTTATTTATCTCGTGCACCAGATCGTTTAATACATAATTTAAGGCAACCTGATAATTTTTTTACTTCGTAATCTTTGCTTCAAATTTTTCGTGTTCTTCTAAAAACTCCGTTGTAATTGAGTCAAAATCTATTAGTAGATTTATCCAATCATCCTTTATAAATCCTTTTTCACGGTATATGTCGAAGAATAAATCAGTATTTACCGTTCCTGTATCTGGATTTATTCCATTTATATTATTAATCAGGGCCTCCCTCCATAAGGAATTTAATGCCTGGATAGTATGTATGTGCTCTAGTTCATCCTCATTCAATTTAATCCTTTCATTTTTACTCAGTATAGTCGTCAAATCTGATAAATTATCAAGTTTTTCTTCATAGACAATATCCCACTGTATTTCATAAAAAAATGAATTAATATCAGACGCTGTAAATGCAGTTATGGAATTTAATTCCTCATCCGATGCACGTTCAAAAAAGTTAACCGCTATCATTTTTAATTCCCGAACTTTTACTCCGAAACTACCATTATAACTCAAGATCATATCCATTTGCTCCAATGTAATGCTTCTGGAATCAAGAATTTCTTCATACATTATTTGGTTATTATATAAAGCAGAAGACATACCCGAAACAGCACCTGATAACTGATGAGACATATACCTTACATAGTGTTGTTTATCCATATATTGATAAAATCCAAAACATAATATTAATAGAATTATTAAAACGGTAACGATCTTTCTATATTTCATATTCCCTCCTATTTCTAACGTGAATTCTACAAGTTCTTAGTCATACTATGCTACCTATTAGTTGAATAACTTTACTTTTTTCCAGTAGTCTTCCAGTTACTGATCGAGATTACTATAACCTGCCCTAAAATATAAATTACTGAAGTACCTAAAACCACAGTATCTCTTCCAAAGGGTTTAAACCAGCCTCCGTCATCAGATATAAAGAAATAACTTAATAACAATGAAAGGATGGTCATAAAAATGACTGATAGGAATATTCGAAGTAGTTTAACCTCTCTTAGCTGTAATCCAACAATTATTATGAATAGTAAGAATCCTGGGAATAGGAAAACTGGCTCTTGTCTCGTCAAATGGCTATTATATTCATAAAAATGAAATAGGAATGGAATTGGAAGTACTGGTAGTATAATTCGTAAAAATTTTATATAATCACCTCTCAACCAACATTAATACAATATTATCATTCTTACTGAATTACCTATCGCATTAGCTACTTTAGTAACTTATCTATGAATTTACTTGCTTATCCTTTTTGATGAGACCAACTATTAAAAAAATAAATTTCATAATCAAATATTCTAAAGACAGCTTTATGTGGTACATATAACGCAACAAGAATCCGTGCAATACCCAGTAACATAATTTTAGTAAAGGTCATCTATATTCCCTTTTTTTTGCCTTTCTATAAATTCAACAAAAAAGAGTGCATATCCTTCTTTTAGGACAGCCCATTTAGTTGATTAAATAATATCATTAATCCCCTCAACTAAACACAATTTTAATTTTGAAATAGTATACTCCTATACTTCAATAAGAAAGAGCCAATATTCTCCTTACACTAACCTGCTCGTTTCATTAAGTACATCATTTCACAAAGTTATCTTACCATATATTATCATTACATTTAAGTCATATTTTTAAAAATTACAGCTTAGACATAATATCAGAACCTTTACATACAAAAAGGCGAGTTCTAATCAAATCTCGCCCTTAATAATCTTTCATTCTTAAAAATTACTAAATACAAGTAAATTTGCTGTAACGTTTATTCCTTATTGGCATACATAGTCTCGGTACTATGACTGTAAAGTTCAATAATATTCCCAAATGGATCTTCACAATAAACTAAATAATATGGCTTTCCTTCCCATGTATTCCAGATCTCACTCCGCTTTTTCCCACCTGTTTTTGCAATTTTATCCGCAAGTTTTTCCAAGTCATCTGCTATTAAACAAATATGAAAATAGCCTTGATAATCCTGCTTTCCTCTGTCTTCCATTTTTGGTTCTTGAAATTCAAAAAGCTCGAGACCAACCTGATTCTGCGAAACCAAATGCGCATTCCTCATTTTTTTGATGTTTTTACCCAATAAGTCATTGGTCATATTATGTTCCTTTTCTAATTCTGAGACAAAGGTATATGGCCCAGCAATTAGTTTAAAGCCCAAGACCTCCCCATACCACTTGATAGCTGCCTCAATATCGGGAACGGATAAACCTATATGTGTAATTGCTGTCATTATAAATCCCTCCTGATAAGCTAATTCCCTTTGTAAGTGGCTGTCACTCCCCGGATTTTGTTAAAATGACGGTTTAAGTAGTAAGGCTCTTAACCTGTTACAGATTAATGGCTAAGAATGCCTCCTTCACATATTAGCGTAAATCCCTCCTTTAATAGGGATTTCGATAAGGCAATCCAAGCATTAAAGCACGTACCTGCATTATGTAAAAGAACATGCATCTCTTCTGCACAGCTAACGATAACGAATACGAGACTAGGCTTATACCTATTGCTTTTTTAAATCCTATCGAGGGAATATGGGGACATTTTACAGGTCGAGGAATCAAGAGAAAATGATTGATGACAAGCTTAAACTCTTGTTGAAGCTCATTACAAATAACTGATCATTATTTATAGTTACTGCGTAAAAAAGGCTCTCAACATAAACGTTGAAAGCCTTGATAGCCTAAGTGATAGATACCAATGTGCGGGGTCGTAGATTATATCAAAACACTGATTTAAAAAGCTTTTGTCAAAGCCCCGAGAGATATAATCAGGGACTTTCTATTAAAAATTCAATCTATTAAGTCGATGTCTATCTTGGTTCCGATTCCACAACATCTCCATTTTGAAAAACATCATAGAATCCAACCGTGCCAGTACCTCCGTCATCAATAAAATCCTGACTTTGTGCTCTTAAAGAATAAAACAAGTTGCCGTCTGAGTCCTCATGAAGCTCGCCAGCGCTACTAAATACTAAATCATCATTATCAAGGGCATCCTCTGCATAAGCAATCGCTGTTTCTACTGTAAACAACTCTGCTTGGTATTCGTCAAGTAGTAGTGTCCATGTATCAACACCGACAATCCCGTCCCGGACTAAACCATGCTCTGCTTGTAATTCACGGACTTGTTGGTCTGTATGTGGACCAAAATTTCCATCGACTTCTGTTTCATGTCCAAAGTGATTTAACATCACTTGTATAAATTCAACTTCAAAACTTTGGCTACCCTGTTTGACAATCGGCTGTTCTTCAGGCGGCCAATTTAATATCGCTTCGTATCCTGGTGGTATTTCTGATTCTGATAGTTGAATCGAATCATTTTCCGAGGCTGCGTCTACAGTTTGAAAGGGAACAACTTGCACTGCTACAAGCATAACTGCAGGTATTACTGCTAACCATTTCTTTTTCAACATAATCTCCTCCTAAAATAATATAGACTTCGGCATTCGCATAGGCAGATACGACAGTCGATCCCTTGTCATATCTTTTGTTATCCTCAGCTGATAGCCCGCACTATTATCCCGATGTATCGACGTCTGTATACAGATGGTGCATGGTGAGGCCAGTTTGGTCACAAGCGATAGGTCTATTTCCCTTTTTCCTTTCGCTCTCGACCACCTCCTTCGCCTTCTTATTCCAAGAGGTAATTAATTGAATATTTTACATATACCCTATTAAAAATGTGTGAAACACTTTATTGTGTACTTATTTTTATTTTTATCAATAATATAATCTATGAAACCTCAAAATGGCCATACATTTGCCAACCGCTATCTCTCCTATCTATCATTCGAATGTTGTTTTTCTTAATAGTAGCTTACCAGGTAGATTATACAAGAACATCTAGTTCATCTCGTTCTATTGCTTGAATCTAACAAAGATTTTTTACTATTAGATTCTAAAATCCACAAAAAAACTCCTAAACCCTTAGATATAAAGGTTTAGGAGCCAAAAGCCTTTTGTAATTTACTTAAATCATAATATCGATACCGGTGGTCGGGGTCGAACCGACACGTCCGTGAAGACACGGGATTTTGAGTCCCGCGCGTCTGCCAATTCCGCCACACCGGCATAGGTATGGAGGCGGTAACCGGATTTGAACCGGTGATAAAGGTTTTGCAGACCTCTGCCTTACCACTTGGCTATACCGCCAAAAATAAAATGGAGCGGAAGACGGGATTCGAACCCGCGACCCCCACCTTGGCAAGGTGATGTTCTACCACTGAACTACTTCCGCATATGGCTGGGCCACTAGGATTCGAACCTAGGGTACACGGGATCAAAACCCGATGCCTTACCGCTTGGCTATGGCCCAATCAATAAATTTGTTAATTATATGAGGGCGATCGATGGGGATCGAACCCACGTGTGCCGGAGCCACAATCCGGTGCGTTAACCACTTCGCCACGACCGCCATATAATTGTAAATGGCAGGGGTAGTAGGAATCGAACCCACATTGACGGTTTTGGAGACCGTAGTTCTACCGTTAAACTATACCCCTATTATTTATTAAAATGGTGGAGGGGGGCAGATTCGAACTGCCGAACCCTGAGGGAGCGGATTTACAGTCCGCCGCGTTTAGCCACTTCGCTACCCCTCCAACTAAATTGAAGTAAATGGTGGCTCGGGACGGAATCGAACCGCCGACACACGGATTTTCAGTCCGTTGCTCTACCGACTGAGCTACCGAGCCATAATTAAAATATTTTAAATGGCGGTCCGGACGGGACTCGAACCCGCGACCTCCTGCGTGACAGGCAGGCATTCTAACCAACTGAACTACCGGACCATTTTTGGTTGCGGGGGCAGGATTTGAACCTACGACCTTTGGGTTATGAGCCCAACGAGCTACCAGACTGCTCCACCCCGCGGTATGAAATAAAGTATTAAGATGAAATATGGTGGAGGATGCAGGGCTCGAACCTGCGACCCCCTGCTTGTAAGGCAGGTGCTCTCCCAGCTGAGCTAATCCTCCATATTGGTGACCCGTACGGGATTCGAACCCGTGTTACCGCCGTGAAAGGGCGGTGTCTTAACCGCTTGACCAACGGGCCTTATTTTATGTAATAGTGGCGGAGAGCGAGGGATTCGAACCCTCGAGGCCGCGTAAACGGCCTACACGATTTCCAATCGTGCTCCTTCGGCCACTCGGACAGCTCTCCGTATGGCTCCACAGGTAGGATTCGAACCTACGACCGATCGGTTAACAGCCGATTGCTCTACCACTGAGCTACTGTGGAATAATCCAAAATGAAATCTATTTGGTTTTTCAAACATAAATTGCTCGTCCTACCAAATGAGATATTTTAGAGTAGCTTCATTCCTGTCATACAGCTCTTGTATGGTAAGGAATTTACTTGCCTGGCGGCGTCCTACTCTTGCAGGGGCAAAGCCCCAACTACCATCGGCGCTGAAGAGCTTAACTTCTGTGTTCGGCATGGGAACAGGTGTGACCTCTTCGCTATTGCTACCAGACAATATAATTATCACCCAAGTGAACCTCAAGAAAATCAGTGACAACCAATATTATAATCGTTTTTGAAAAAAAATCAAGTATAAAGTTGGGTTTTTATAAGGTTTATACCTTAAAAACTAAATAAGAGAAAACAAGACATCAAATAAAGAATTTAGTTAAGTCCTCGATCGATTAGTATCCGTAAGCTCCACGTGTCACCACGCTTCCACACCGAACCTATCAACCTCATCGTCTCTGAGGGATCTTACTCACTCGAAGTGATGGGAAGTCTCATCTTGAGGGGGGCTTCATGCTTAGATGCTTTCAGCACTTATCCTTTCCACACGTAGCTACCCAGCGATGCTCCTGGCGGAACAACTGGTACACCAGCGGTGTGTCCATCCCGGTCCTCTCGTACTAAGGACAGCTCCTCTCAAACTTCCAACGCCCACGACGGATAGGGACCGAACTGTCTCACGACGTTCTGAACCCAGCTCGCGTACCGCTTTAATGGGCGAACAGCCCAACCCTTGGGACCGACTACAGCCCCAGGATGCGATGAGCCGACATCGAGGTGCCAAACCTCCCCGTCGATGTGAACTCTTGGGGGAGATAAGCCTGTTATCCCCGGGGTAGCTTTTATCCGTTGAGCGATGGCCCTTCCATGCGGAACCACCGGATCACTAAGCCCGACTTTCGTCCCTGCTCGACTTGTAGGTCTCGCAGTCAAGCTCCCTTGTGCCTTTACACTCTACGAATGATTTCCAACCATTCTGAGGGAACCTTTGGGCGCCTCCGTTACCTTTTGGGAGGCGACCGCCCCAGTCAAACTGCCCGCCTGACACTGTCTCCGAACCGGATCACGGTCCTGGGTTAGAATGTCCATACAGCCAGGGTGGTATCCCACGGATGCCTCCACCGAAGCTAGCGCTCCGGTTTCCAAGGCTCCCACCTATCCTGTACAAGCTGCACAGACATTCAATATCAGGCTACAGTAAAGCTCCACGGGGTCTTTCCGTCCTGTCGCGGGTAATGCGCATCTTCACGCATAGTATAATTTCACCGGGTCTCTCGTTGAGACAGTGCCCAAGTCGTTGCACCTTTCGTGCGGGTCGGAACTTACCCGACAAGGAATTTCGCTACCTTAGGACCGTTATAGTTACGGCCGCCGTTTACTGGGGCTTCGGTTCAAAGCTTCGCCTTGCGGCTAACATTTCCCCTTAACCTTCCAGCACCGGGCAGGTGTCAGCCCCTATACTTCGCCTTTCGGCTTCGCAGAGACCTGTGTTTTTGCTAAACAGTCGCTTGGGCCTATTCACTGCGGCTCCATGTAAATGAAGCACCCCTTCTCCCGAAGTTACGGGGTCATTTTGCCGAGTTCCTTAACGAGAGTTCTCCCGCTCACCTTAGGATTCTCTCCTCGCCTACCTGTGTCGGTTTGCGGTACGGGCACCTATGATCTAACTAGAGGCTTTTCTTGGCAGTGTGAAATCCGGAACTTCGGTACTAAATTTCCCTCCCCATCACAGCTTGAAATTGCCAGACGGATTTGCCTATCTGACTTTCTCACTGCTTGGGCGCACATATCCATCAGTGCGCATTCCTTATCCTACTGCGTCCCCCCATCGCTCAAACAATCATGAGGTGGTACAGGAATATCTACCTGTTGTCCATCGCCTACGCCTTTCGGCCTCGGCTTAGGTCCCGACTAACCCTGAGAGGACGAGCCTTCCTCAGGAAACCTTAGGCATTCGGTGAAAGAGATTCTCACTCTTTTTTCGCTACTCATACCGGCATTCTCACTTCTAAGCGCTCCACCAGTCCTCACGGTCTGACTTCACAGCACTTAGAACGCTCTCCTACCATTGTTCGTAAGAACAATCCGCAGCTTCGGTGATACGTTTAGCCCCGGTACATTTTCGGCGCAGAGTCACTCGACCAGTGAGCTATTACGCACTCTTTAAATGATGGCTGCTTCTAAGCCAACATCCTGGTTGTCTGGGCAACTCCACATCCTTTTCCACTTAACGTATACTTTGGGACCTTAGCTGGCGGTCTGGGCTGTTTCCCTTTCGACTATGAACCTTATCACCCATAGTCTGACTCCCAAGTAAAAGTAACTGGCATTCGGAGTTTGACTGAATTCGGTAACCCGGTGAGGGCCCCTAGTCCAATCAGTGCTCTACCTCCAGTACTCTATTTCTTGAGGCTAGCCCTAAAGCTATTTCGGAGAGAACCAGCTATCTCCGTGTTCGATTGGCATTTCACCCCTACCCACACCTCATCCCCGCATTTTTCAACATACGTGGGTTCGGGCCTCCAGTCAGTGTTACCTGACCTTCACCCTGGACATGGGTAGATCACACGGTTTCGGGTCTACGACCGCATACTCATTCGCCCTATTCAGACTCGCTTTCGCTGCGGCTCCGTGTCTTCCACTTAACCTTGCATACGATCGTAACTCGCCGGTCCATTCTACAAAAGGTACGCCGTTACCCATTAACGGGCTTCGACTACTTGTAGGCACACGGTTTCAGGTTCTATTTCACTCCCCTTCCGGGGTGCTTTTCACCTTTCCCTCACGGTACTGGTTCACTATCGGTCACTAGAGAGTATTTAGCCTTGGGAGATGGTCCTCCCGGATTCCGACGGAATTCCACGTGTTCCGCCGTACTCAGGATACACTCCGGAGGGAATTCTTTTTCAACTACAGGGCTGTTACCTTCTGTGGCTGACCTTTCCAGGTCGATTCATTTAAAGAATTCCTTGGTAACTCCGAGTGGAGTGTCCTACAACCCCAGAAAGCAAGCTTTCTGGTTTGGGCTCTTTCCGTTTCGCTCGCCGCTACTCAGGAAATCGATTTTTCTTTCTCTTCCTCCGGGTACTGAGATGTTTCAGTTCCCCGGGTCTACCTCATGCACCCTATGTATTCAGATGCATGTACTGTTCCATTACGAACAGTGGGTTCCCCCATTCGGAAATCCCCGGATCAAAGTTTACTTACAACTCCCCGAGGCATATCGGTGTTAGTCCCGTCCTTCATCGGCTTCTAGTGCCAAGGCATCCACCGTGCGCCCTTATTCACTTAACTAAGTTACAGTAAATAAGCGTACTAATTTATTAGCCTTGCTTTTATTTAATTCAGCTTCAGCTCCTAGAAACTACCGTCATAAGCAATTGACATTCCAAACGCTAAAAACCAAGCGTTTTCCAGTCTCTTGCTTATGCGTCCGTTTCTGAACAGTCGCTTCAGCCTTTTACATTAATATTGATGTCGTTGTTACTCTTATTTAGTTTTCAAGGTACAAATAGAGAGATTTACTCTCTCAAAACTGAACCAAACAACACAGTATGCCCTTCCTACCCGAAGGTAGGGTTCCGTAATAATCCTTAGAAAGGAGGTGATCCAGCCGCACCTTCCGATACGGCTACCTTGTTACGACTTCACCCCAATCATTAGTCCCACCTTCGGCGGCTGGCTCCAAAAGGTTACCTCACCGACTTCGGGTGTTACCAACTCTCGTGGTGTGACGGGCGGTGTGTACAAGGCCCGGGAACGTATTCACCGCGGCATGCTGATCCGCGATTACTAGCGATTCCGGCTTCATGTAGGCGAGTTGCAGCCTACAATCCGAACTGAGAATGGTTTTATGGGATTGGCTTGACCTCACGGGTTCGCTTCCCTTTGTTCCATCCATTGTAGCACGTGTGTAGCCCAGGTCATAAGGGGCATGATGATTTGACGTCATCCCCACCTTCCTCCGGTTTGTCACCGGCAGTCACCTTAGAGTGCCCAACTGAATGCTGGCAACTAAGATCAAGGGTTGCGCTCGTTGCGGGACTTAACCCAACATCTCACGACACGAGCTGACGACAACCATGCACCACCTGTCACTCTGTCCCCGAAGGGAAAACTCTATCTCTAGAGGTATCAGAGGATGTCAAGACCTGGTAAGGTTCTTCGCGTTGCTTCGAATTAAACCACATGCTCCACCGCTTGTGCGGGCCCCCGTCAATTCTTTTGAGTTTCAGCCTTGCGGCCGTACTCCCCAGGCGGAGTGCTTAATGCGTTAACTTCAGCACTAAGGGGCGGAAACCCCCTAACACCTAGCACTCATCGTTTACGGCGTGGACTACCAGGGTATCTAATCCTGTTCGCTACCCACGCTTTCGCTCCTCAGCGTCAGTTACAGACCAGAGAGTCGCCTTCGCCACTGGTGTTCCTCCACATCTCTACGCATTTCACCGCTACACGTGGAATTCCACTCTCCTCTTCTGTACTCAAGTCCTCCAGTTTCCAATGACCCTCCACGGTTAAGCCGTGGGCTTTCACATCAGACTTAAAAGACCGCCTGCGAGCGCTTTACGCCCAATAATTCCGGACAACGCTTGCCACCTACGTATTACCGCGGCTGCTGGCACGTAGTTAGCCGTGGCTTTCTGGTTAGGTACCGTCAAGGTTGGGTCAGTTACTACCCAACTTGTTCTTCCCTAACAACAGAGTTTTACGATCCGAAAACCTTCATCACTCACGCGGCGTTGCTCCGTCAGACTTTCGTCCATTGCGGAAGATTCCCTACTGCTGCCTCCCGTAGGAGTCTGGGCCGTGTCTCAGTCCCAGTGTGGCCGATCACCCTCTCAGGTCGGCTACGCATCGTCGCCTTGGTGAGCCGTTACCTCACCAACTAGCTAATGCGCCGCGGGCCCATCTGTAAGTGACAGCCGAAACCGTCTTTTATCTTCTCACCATGAGATGAAAAGTGTTATCCGGTATTAGCTCACGTTTCCGCGAGTTATCCCGATCTTACAGGCAGGTTGCCCACGTGTTACTCACCCGTCCGCCGCTCATTCCATAAACATTACCCCGAAGGGTTCTGTTTATTTCCTGCGCTCGACTTGCATGTATTAGGCACGCCGCCAGCGTTCGTCCTGAGCCAAGATCAAACTCTCCATAAAAGTTTGTAATACTTAGCTTTTGTAGAAGCTGACTTCTACTTGTTTTAAAAAGAAAAACGAGTTTCCTTTTTCTTGACATACTGGTTGTTTTGTTCAGTTTTCAAAGAGCAAATTTGTTTGTCGCGTTGTTTAGCAGCGACTTTTCTAATATAACATAACTGTTAACGTTGTGTCAACAATTAATTTTAAATTTTTGCCGCTAATCTTTAGTGGATTTTTGCGACGGATTTAACTTTATCACGGCTCTATATTAAAGTCAACGGTTATTTTACAAAAAAATATCTGTTACTTAACAATTGTTTCAAGAAAGGGACGGATTATTAGGTTCTACGCTATTTCCCGCCCACTCTTATTACATATGCAAATTAATTATTATGTGTTACTTCATCGGTTAAAATATATTTTCTTTGATATACAGCATGTCCTTTTGTCTGCTCGAGAACAACGTTAATTATATTTTTCTCAACAAGGTAAGAAAGGATCGCACTTAAGTCTAATCTATATGGTTGGATCATAACATGACTTTTTATCTCAGCATATGACCAAGCACTCTCCTTTGTTTTCATAATATCTAACAAATGCTTAGCTGATATCATGGCACGATTATGTATCACGAAGTCCATACCTATTATCATTAATTCAATTCGTTTATATACTGCTTCATTACTCTCAATGAAAACTTCATATAATTTATATACCTCGGAATCAATTTTCTTTACTTGGCTCCAAACAGTTACTTCGGGATAATAGCCTTTTTCTATTACAGCCAATCTTGCTAAATAGTGAAGGGAATTAAGTATTTTACTATGTGCATCATTAAATTCCCCTGTTTCATAAAGAGCCTTAGCTTCACTATAGCTTTTAACTAATTTGCCGAAATCAATCATTTTCCTTAAATCTCGTTTCTCTTTAGGGAAATCTCGTAGTTGTTCCTTTAACCGAGCAATGTATTCATTTCTATCAAATACGGGTTTCCCCAGAATAATCCATTCAACTGCTCTTCGATAGCCACTTGTATCAATCCATTCCACCAAAACATCCATACGGACAATATGCAGCGCCGCTGTTTTTCCTTCTATTTCATAATGCTTCACATACCAGTTTTGCTCATATTGATCCACGATAATAAGTAGAATAACATCGAATTCGTCGGTAACTGGACTGTCATGTTGAATCTTCTCTATTAATAATATCCCCAATGTATTGGGATTACTTGCATGTTCTTGATATATAGGTCTCAGCGAATTTTCCATTCTACGGTTTCCTCCATTTTCGATTTCTATTTAGAGTAATTCGTTACATTTGATTGAAAAACCTTTTTCATAATTAATTTTTTTAGTTTTTATGCTATACTACAGTTGTAAAATAAGGGGGAAAAACATGGCACAACAATTGGTATATTCAAGTAAAATAAATAAGATTCGTACGTTCGCGCTGATTCTAGTTTTTGCAGGTATTCTGTTAATGTACGCAGGTATTCTCACTAAAAATATTGAGTGGTTAATGGTTATATTTTTTATATTAGGATTACTGATGGTTGTTTTCAGTTGTGTTGTCTATGTCTGGATAGGAACTCTATCCCTTAAGGCGGTACCTGTTGTATGTCCAAGCTGTGACAAGCCAACCAAGATGTTAGGTCGTGTTGATGCTTGTATGCATTGCAAACAACCATTGACCATGGATAAGAACCTAGAAGGTGAAGCATTCGATGAAAAATATAATAAACGTAGCTATGCAAAATCACAAAAGAAACGTTAAATTACTGCACGCACTAAATCCGTCGAAATCGACGGATTTTTTTACCGACAGACAACATTGCATATCAACGATCTAACGAAGGGAAAGATATTTCAATGGAACCCCTATTGCATTTTGATTTTATAAGTGAAACGAGAAAAAATAGTCCCTTTCTTTTTAAAGATCCGATCAAAATTTTTTCCACTACTAAAATAGACGAAGTGATTCCTTTATTAAATGAAATTGAAGCAGAAACGAGCAAAGGCTACTATGCAGCAGGATATCTTTCCTATGAAGCTGCTCCTGCATTTGAAAAAGCTTTAAAAGTTCATTCTAACCCAGTCATGCCACTTCTTTGGTTCGGAATTTATGAGAAGCCGGAGAAGAAGCGACTTCAATCCGTTCAAGAATTTCATACTTCCGAATGGAAAGCTCAAACTACTTTATTCGATTATAACAATTGTATCGGGCAAATTAAAAATTACATTAAAAAGGGCATTACCTATCAAGTTAACTATACCATTCGTATGCTGGCCCAGTTTTCCGGCGATTCTGTTGCATACTACAATCAACTAGCCAATGCTCAAGCAGCAGATTACAGTGCCTATTTAAACATTGGTGATTTTACAATCGTTTCTGCTTCACCCGAATTATTCTTTCACTTAAAAGAAGGTAAGCTTACTACTAAGCCGATGAAAGGTACGATTGAGAGAGGAACTACTTCAGAAGAGGACCAGTCAAATGCAAATTGGCTTTATCATTCGAAGAAAAACCGCGCTGAAAATGTGATGATTGTCGATCTGCTGCGAAATGATTTAGGAATGATAGCAAAGCCAAACAGTGTAAAGGTACCGAAGCTATATTCCATCGAGGAATACCCAACAGTCTATCAGATGACTTCCACAGTAACTGCAGAGATTTCAAAAGAAAAAACAATTGCCGATATATTCACCGCGTTATTTCCTTGTGGCTCCATTACAGGAGCACCTAAAATAAGTACAATGAATATAATTAATCGGCTTGAACCTACTCCACGGGAAGTGTATTGTGGAACGATTGGTTACATAACTCCTGACAAGGAGGCTATTTTTAACGTACCAATACGAACAGTAATGATCGATAATCATAGTGGTGATGCAACGTACGGAATTGGCGGCGGGATTACTTGGGATTCAAATGATCAGGATGAATACAAGGAAGCACTAACAAAAGCAAAAGTATTAGCCGTCTCGCCGATGCAGTTTCAATTATTAGAAACAATTGGGCTTGAAGACGGAGTCTATTTCATTTCACAAAATCACTTAAACCGATTGAATAAGAGTGCTTCTTATTTTAACTATCATGTAGACATAGCAAGCGCAAAAGAGAAACTTCAGGATTTTGCAATTGCCCACCAACACGGAAAATGGAAGGTCCGACTACTTTCCGATCGTGATGGGCAAATTACAATAGAAGGAAAGGAAATAACTGAACTTACCGATTCTGTTCCAGTCAAGCTAGCTCATCATGCAGTAGATAAGGAAAACCCTTTTCTGCATTATAAAACAACGAACAGAAACATTTATGAAAAAGTGAAACAACGACACCCTGAAGTATTCGACGTTCTAATGTGGAATCAGGAGGATGAAATTACAGAATTTACGACAGGTAATATTGTAGTAGAGATAGAGGGCAAATTATATACACCACCATTAAGTTCAGGCTTACTTGCTGGCACGTACAGGGAAGTATTACTTAATGAGAGAATTATTTTAGAAAGAAAGTTACTAGTTGGGGAACTCAGTAGTATATCTAAAATGTGGCTCATTAATAGTGTAAGAAAATGGATGCTTGTTCATCTATTATAATGATAAATAATATTAGAGCCATAATAAAAGCCAATTGTAAGTTAATCTTACAATTGGCTTTTAGCAATTAGTGTTTTTGTGTTAGCATTCCTTGACAACCAGGGCACTTCCCGTAAACTTCAAGTCGATGATGACTTACTTCAAATCCAGTTACCTGTTCAGCTAGGGATTCTACTTCATCTAATGATGGATAATGAAAATCAACAATTTTTCCACACGCTTCGCAAATAATATGATAATGATCAGAAGTATTGCAGTCAAACCTGCTTGATGAATCTCCGTAGGTTAATTCACGAACTAACCCTACTTCTCTAAGCACACGGAGGTTATTATAAACAGTTGCCACACTCATGTTAGGGAATTTCCCTTCCAACGCTTTATATATATCATCTGCTGTTGGATGAACCATCGTGTTAAGCAAGTACTCTAGAACTGCGTGCCGCTGTGGTGTGATACGGACGCCTGATTCTTTTAATGTATCAATTGCTTTCCGTAGCCGCTTTTCAGACACCGCCAAACACCTCACTTTCAAATTAATAATATATTCAATTAACAACGTTATTAGATTGTAATCTTTATAATTAGTGTAACTGCTTACCTAGTGTTCTGTCAATATTAGAGGTTGTTCAAAAAAGTCCGGTAAAAATGACACATCGAGAGCAGTAGACCTTCGACTAAGTACCGACACGTCCTGTGTCGAACGTCGAATTCACCACATCCTGCGGAAGCCCGGTACGGGGAGCTTACGCCGCCTCGAACTTCGACGCACAGGACGTGCTAGTGTCGGCGTCGCAAAAGGACGTTGCGATCTTAGACGACCTTGGTCCTTCTTATCCTCCTTTTCGAACACATACCATAAGTATATTATACAAATTGAATTAAATATCTACCTTTAACGGTAATTCATCGCCACCTAGCTTCTTATTAACATATCTAGCTGCAACAAATAGAAAATCGGATAATCGATTTAAATAGGATAATACAAGATCATTTTTCAATTCATCACCTAGACCAACCACGATACGTTCTGCTCTTCTAACAACCGTTCTCGCAGTATGCAAGGCGCTTGAAGCACTATGACCAGACGGAAGGATAAAGTTTCTCAGTGGATCTAATTGACCATCCCAATTGTCAATTTGGTCCTCCATCTCTTGAATATGTTCCTGCTTTAATTTCCAGTTTACCTCTTTATCAGCTGGCGTAGAGAGCTCAGCCCCTACATGAAATAGAATCGTCTGTACACGATGCATCTGCTCTAAGAACTGCTCTTTCTCATTCCAGTCTTCCTGATTGAGAAAACTTAGCGCAAGACCAATTATAGAATTTGCTTCATCACATGTTCCATACGCCTCTACACGTAAATGATTTTTTGGTACACGTTCGCCATAAACTAATGACGTTTGTCCTTTATCACCAGCACGCGTATAAATTCGCATTGCTAATACCCCCTAGATAAATCGATTTTATTCGTATAATCGCCCGCACCAGTTATATACTGGTCAAGATTTTTTGTAAAAATCTCTAATGCCCGTGTTACATAATCTGGTGAAAGACCTGATATATGAGGGGTGATTGTAATGTTATCCTCTGACCAAAATGGATGGTCTTTCGGTAATGGCTCTTGCTCCGTTACATCCAAAATCGCGTGAGCAATTTCATTTTCTTGTACAGCTTTAAGAATCACTTCACTGCTAACTGCGTCACCTCGTCCCATATTTAAAAACACGCCATGATTTGGCATTGCATTAAAATGATTATCCGTAAAAAATCCGCTTGTCTCTTTTGTTCTCGGTAGTACTGATACAAGGAAATCTGCTTCAGCTAACACATGCTTAAGCTTATCATTTGTAACATTTTCATCAAAATACGCTACATTTTTTCCACTTCTGGATACACCAATCGTTTTCATTTGAAAAGCTTTTGCAAGACGAGCAACCTCTTGACCGATTGCGCCAGTTCCAGCAATAACAATTGTACTTCCAGTTATTTCTTTTACTTTTACAGATTTGTCCCATCGATGGGCCTTTTCATTTTGCATCAATATTTTTTCCTGGCGATAAACTTGTAATAACATTGATATAGCATATTCAGCCATTTGTATCTTATGAATACCTCTTGCATTCGTTACGATAATTTCTTTTTCCTTAATGAGTTCAACAGGTAATTCATCTACTCCAGCCGATAGAACCATAATCCATTTAAGGCTGGCTGCACGTTGAATAACCTGCACATTAACATCACTACCATACGTGACAAGAACCTCAGCCTCAGCTAAATATTTCTTCGTCATCTCATCACTTTCGGAGAATAAAAAATGTTGATTGGAATAGTCCTGTTTTAACTTTTCTTGATGCTTGCCTGATATTTTTGCTGAAAATAAAATCATTACGAAAGCCCTCCCCCTAAAACCCCTTTCTTCTATACTAATTGTTTTTTTTAAAACTGAAAACAATAAAGCAAAACAGCCCAAAATTGGACTGCTTCCTTCGTACGCTTTATGATAGATTTTCTTTTATAAATTCTAACGCTTCTTCTACATGCCCTTTGACTCTTACTTTTCGAAATTCCTTTTGGAGTTTTCCTTCTTTATCAATGATGAACGTAGAGCGTTCGATTCCGTAATATTCTTTTCCGAAGTTCTTCTTCAATTTCCACACATCAAACATCTCTGCAATTTTATGGTCTTCATCAGCTAACAATAAAAATGGCAGTTCATGTTTATTAATGAACTTCTGATGGCTTTCAGCCGGGTCTGGACTAATACCAATAATTACGGCGTCTAATTCCGCAAAGCTCTCATGCTGATCGCGAAAATCACAAGCCTCTGTCGTGCATCCTGGTGTCATATCCTTAGGATAAAAGTATAAAACCACATGCTTACCCTTGAAATCAGATAGATGCACCTGCTCGCCAGATTGACTTGGCAACGTGAAATCCTCTACTTTTTTTCCAATCTCTATTGTCATGAAAATTTCCCTCCAACTTAAAACATTCTATTGCAACTATATCATATCAAGCTGATAGATTCATATATCCCTGCTTCTATCTCGAGATTGAAGCACTCTAACCACAAATGCAGCCGGTAAAATATATCCGATCAATGCTTGTGTTAAAGCAATGAATCTCCCAATTCCAACTGGAGTAATATCTCCATATCCAACCGAAAGTAATGTAACGCCACTGAAATAAACGGAATGGATAATAGATCCTATAATACTTACCTGCCGCAGCTCCCCGTTTTCTACGAGAACAATTCCTTCAATAGATAAAATGAAATAAATCATGCCATAGCCAAACATAAGAATGATATAAATAATGAGTAATGCCATAAATATCTCTATCGAAAACCGACTCTCCTTCATTTCCAGAACTTGAGCAAAGCTTTTCCCATGGAAAAAGTCAAAGAAGCTTTTTATCACGATAAGGCATATCCCAATCATAACTAGCCAAGGTATAACCATTCAGGACCCCTCATTTATAATTGTTATATGATATATGTATGCTTCATACTGAAAAAGCTTGTCTTAGAAAAAACGAAAATGTGAAATTTGACGTTCGCCACTTCGTAATCATTCTGTATTCCATTTTATGTTATATTAGTTAATGTCAGTACGGAGAAATCAAGGGAGGATTTCAGAAATGAATTTCACAAAATCAGAAGAGCTTCACACAGAAGCTTTGGAACATATTGTTGGAGGAGTTAATTCACCTTCTCGTGCATTTAAAGCGGTAGGCGGTGGCTCGCCTGTATATATGGAACGTGGGCAAGGTCCTTATTTTTGGGATGTTGACGGAAATAAGTACATAGATTATTTAGCAGCTTATGGCCCAATTATAACTGGTCATGCACACCCACATATTGCTAAAGCTATTGCACACGCTGCGACTACTGGTGTCTTGTATGGTACACCGACAAAATTAGAAAATCAATTTGCTAAAATGTTAAAGGAAGCAATTCCTTCTCTGGAAAAGGTTCGTTTCAACAATTCAGGAACCGAAGCAGTTATGACTACAATCCGTGTAGCTCGCGCTTATACAGGTAGAACAAAAATTATTAAATTTGCGGGCTGTTATCATGGACACTTTGATGCGGTACTCGTACAAGCTGGCTCAGGACCATCTACACTTGGCACTCCAGATTCAGCAGGAGTTCCTAAATCAACTGCTGCCGACGTCATTACCGTTCCCTTTAATGATTTAGATGCTTATAAGGAAGCACTAGATAAATGGGGAGATCAAATTGCTGCTGTATTAGTTGAGCCAATTGTAGGGAACTTCGGAATTGTCGAACCACATGAAGGCTTTTTACAAGCTGTTAATGATTTAACACACGAAGCAGGAGCACTTGTTATTTATGATGAAGTGATTACTGCCTTTCGTTTCACCTATGGAAGTGCACAGCAGCTATATGGAGTAGAACCTGATATGACAGCAATGGGTAAAATCATTGGTGGAGGACTTCCTATTGGGGCCTACGGTGGTCGTAAAGATATTATGGAACAAGTTGCACCACTTGGACCTGCATATCAAGCTGGAACGATGGCTGGTAATCCTGCATCAATGGCTTCTGGTATTGCGTGCTTAGAAGTTTTGAAACAGGATGGCGTATACGAAAAATTAGATCAGCTTGGAGAAATGCTGGAAAATGGTATTTTAGAACAAGCTGAAAAATATGGTGTGCCTATTACAGTCAATCGTTTGCGTGGAGCACTGACAGTATACTTTGGTGAAGAAAAGATTACGAATTATGAACAAGCTGAAGCTACAGATGGAGATGCGTTTGCAACCTTCTTTAAACTAATGCTGAACCAGGGAATTAACCTAGCACCATCAAAATATGAAGCATGGTTCTTAACAACAGAGCATAAG
The DNA here is from genome assembly GCF_037969805.1 of Oceanobacillus sp. FSL W7-1304. Taxonomy (NCBI): domain Bacteria; kingdom Bacillati; phylum Bacillota; class Bacilli; order Caryophanales; family Bacillaceae; genus Oceanobacillus; species Oceanobacillus sp. FSL W7-1304. Next base: position 1,572,480 of record NZ_CP150211.1, read on the forward strand.
GAATCTGATATTGCTCAAACAATAGACGCTGTTAGTCACGCCTTTAGTGTCATGACAGGTAAATAAAAACACTGTAGTTTGTCCCAAATTCTTTTTAAGATAACAAAACAGATAGGAAAGTTAAGCTTTCCTATCTGTTTCTTTATTTGGACTTGCTTCCTTCATCCAAATTCTGAATTTGATACAACTGATGGTAGTCCCCTTGTTTTTCCATCAATTCTTGGTGAGACCCGACTTCTGTAATTTCGCCGTTTTCAATCACAACAATTCTATCGGCATGCGTGATCGTTGCAAGGCGATGTGCAACAATAAAGGTTGTACGATCTGCTGCTAATTTTTCCATTGTTTCCTGGATTAAATGTTCGCTCTCCAAGTCTAACGCGGAGGTTGCTTCATCAAAAATTAAAATCGGTGGATTTTTGAGAAATACGCGCGCAATGGCAACCCGCTGCTTTTGTCCACCTGATAATTTTACACCGCGTTCTCCTACTAACGTGTCATATCCATTTGGCAGGTTCGTAATAAAGTCATGCGCATTAGCAGCCTTTGCAGCAGCAATTACTTCTTCGTCCGTTGCGTCCGGATTTCCCATTCGAATATTCATAGCGATGGATTCACTAAAAAGAATATTGTCTTGTAAAACCATTCCAATGTTATTCCGAAGTGCTCTTGCTTTCATATCACGAATGTCCATCCCATCGACTTTAATCGAACCATCCGTAACATCATAAAATCTTGGGATCAAACTAATTAAGGTAGACTTCCCGCCACCACTCATCCCGACAAAAGCAATCGTTTCTCCTTCCTCGACATGCAAATTGATGTTTTTCAACACCTTTAGCTCCGCTTCGTCATATTGGAAGGAAACATTTTCAAAATCGACAGCGCCATTAACTCTTCCAGGATCAATCGCATTTTCCTTATCGACAATGTCATATTTCTCATTCATAAATTCAAAAACACGATCAATCGAAGCGACTGCTTGAACCAATGTCGTTGATGAATTAATTAACCTCCGAAGTGGACTGTATACGCGTTCCAAATAGCCAACAAAAGCGACCATTGTTCCCATCGTTACATTACCTATAATGACTTGATAGCCCGCAAAAGCAATGACTAAAAGCGGAGCAAGATCAGTAATCGTATTTGTTACAGCGAATGTTTTGGCATTCCAGTTTGTATGAACAAGCGCTTTATCAAGAAAATTCCCATTGCGCTCTACAAATTGTATTTGTTCATAGTCTTCTAACGCAAAGCTTCTCGTAACAGGTACACCTTGAACACGCTCATGTAAATGTCCTTGAACTTCCGCTAACGCCTGGGATCTGTCCCTTGTCAATTTCCTGAGTCTCCCATAAAAGTATTTAATCGCAAACCCAAAGAATGGGAACAATATAATCGAAACAATGGTTAATCCAATATCCATTGATAGCATAATACCTATTGCAATGAGTATCGTTATTAAATCTAACCAAACGTTCATTAGACCTGTAATGACAAAATTCTTCGTCTGTTCGACATCATTTATTACCCGGGAAATAATTTCGCCAGTTTTTGTCTGAGAATAGAATTTCAAACTTAGCTTCTGGATATGATCAAAAAGTCTATCCCGAATATCATATAAGACTTTATTGCCTACCCACTGTCCAAGGTATTGACGAATGTATTCAACTGGTGGCCGTAATAATAAAAATACTACAAAGGCAATTCCCATTACCCATAGCAATTTACTTATTTTGTCAGCATCACTCATGTTTTCTGCAACGATGATATCATCAATTACATACTTTAAAATTAATGGCATTAATAATGGGATACCAAATTTAATAATACCGATGACTATTGTCCAAAGTATTTTCCACTTATACGGGGCAACAAATTTCATGTATTGCTTTACACTGCTCATATTATCATTCCCAATCTTTTTAATTCATCTTTTGCTTAGAAAAAATTTGCACTCGTTAATGGGATTCTTAGAATGCCTTCTTTACTTGCTTAGAATCCCTTACCTTATACTTTAAAGTGCAAACCTTCAGCGAATGACTTAGTTGCACTTATAGTCCAATAGAAAATCCTTGTTACAAATAAGGTAACAAGGACAAGTCCCTTTGTATTTCATGTATATTTCTTACTCACCGATAGGTTAAGTATCGTTCATACCAACCATCAATAAAATCTGGTGCAAAGGGACCTTTTCGTTGACGTACCCACCGCAATAAATATTCTATATTATTATGAAGAATTCGATCTAGTACAACTGGGTAATTCATCTTTTGGCGATGGTCTTCATATTCATCCTCATCCAAAAGATCATATGTCATATCTGGATATACTTTCACATCCAAATCATAATCGATATATTTCAATGCCTCATCATCGTATACAAATGGAGAACTGATATTACAATAGTAGTGAATACCATCGTCTCTCAGCATACCGATGATATTAAACCAATGCTTCGCATGAAAATAACATATTGCTGGTTCTCTTGTGACCCAGGTGCGACCATCACTTTCCGTAACTTGTGTTCGGTCATTCGCCCCAATTACAATAGTTTCTGTAGCTTTTAATACCGTACTGTTCTCCCAGATCCGATGAAGCTGTCCATTATGTTTATAGCTCTGTATCTGCATTTTTGAACCTGCTCCCGGAGTAACCATCCTATCTTCCTTTCCCCGCTCTTCCGCCATCAATTATCATTCATTATAATGCTAACCAAATTAAATATAAAGTATTATGAATCCTAAATGGAAAGCTCGGGCAATTTTTATGTGTTATTAGTTAGGGATAAGATGAATTGAATTCAATGAAAAAGAGCTTCCTAATTAATAGGAAACTCTTCTTCACTGTCATACACAAATATTTACTTCTTTTTTGCTTGTGACTGTTGATTTTGTTGCTTTACTTGCTGAGCATCTGTCTCAGAAGCAAATTCAGTACCGAATTGACCTTGACCTTGAGCAGCCTGTTGATTCTGCTGTTTTACATGCTGAACATTTGTTCCAGCAGCAGTTTTGTTAGGTTTTTTAGCCATCAGTATCACCTCCAACAATGATTAATTTAACCACATAACAAATTGTTATCCATTAAATTTGTAAATTTTTCATGAAAAAACTACCAGCGGATAATAATCTGGATTTGGCGCAATTTATGAATGCATTTCACTTCATTATTGGAGGTAGCCGCAATGCAAACACCTAGAGATTTCACTGAACTATCTATGATAAGCAAAACAAGGTGGCAGGATGAAGAATTACAATTTTTTCAGCATGCACTTTCACAAATTTTACCTTACATTAATGCAGAGGGCTTAACAATTCTGCATGAAATTAATAAAGAAATTTACAACCGGGCGGATTAGAAGACTTGACATTCGTTGGTACGCATTTAGACGAATATCTTAGTTGCACTTATGCAGAGAGGAAAGTTTTACCTTCACTCTCTGCATAACAGGACTTCCAATATACATAAGGAAGTCTTAAGGATTTATAAATATTTCATCATTTTTTGATGCGAAACAGGGAATGGGTACTTCCCAATAGCTTCTTTATCAATAAATATTACTCGCTCATCATCTGTTTCTGCTTGCAGTGTATATGCTTCAAATATCTCGAGTTGCCAGATAATATGGGAGAATACATGCTTCAATTTTCCTTTTCGTTCACCAAGCTGAATACGTATTCCATACTCACTATAAACCCAGGTTTCAAGATGCTCCATTCCGATCTCTTCAATCGGTACCATTGGGAACTGCCAGAGATTTGCTAATAATCCATTTTCTCCGCGTTTTTCAATAACGTATTCGTCTTTGTCATTTTTTATTAACAATGCAACATACGCAATCGGTTTTTGTTTCTTTGCTTTTGTTTTTATCGGTAACTCTTCTTGAATGCCTTCTGAAAAAGCAAGACAATGATCTTGTACCGGACAAAATAAGCAAGTTGGGGATTTCGGTGTACAAATTGTGGCACCTAGATCCATAATTGCCTGATTAAAGGATGAGGGATCCTCTGTTGAAATTACTTGCCGAACATAATCCTCAAACAGTTTCTTTGTTCGTGGCATCGCGATATCCGCTTCAATTTTCAATAGACGTGAAAATACTCGCATGACATTTCCATCAACCGCTGGTTCAGGTTGATTATACGCGATAGAAAGGATAGCTCCTGTCGTATATGGACCAACCCCTTTTAATCCTCCAAGTTCCTTACGATTCGAGGGAACTACTCCTCCGTACTCAGAAACGACTTCACGAACTGCGTTTTGAAGGTTGCGCGCACGGGAATAGTAACCTAAGCCCTCCCATGCTTTCAATACTTCCTGCTGGTCTGCTTTCGCAAGCTCGTAAACCGTTGGATATTTCTCCATAAAACGATTAAAATATGGAATAACGGTATCGACCTTTGTTTGTTGCAGCATAACTTCAGAAACCCAAATTTTATATGGATCACGTTCTCTGCGCCATGGAAGATCCCGTTTACTTACGTTGTACCAGTGCAGCAAATCTGCTTGAAATTGATCAATGTTAAAATGTTGTAATATATTATTAGTCATCAAGGCACTTCCTTTTATGTTACAATATGTTAGGTAGTATTATCTTCAAATTTGTATTCAAGGCTATCCTAAGGAGGACCTTATTATATGGATACTGGCACACATATAGTTATGGGGATTGCACTGGGCGGTTTAGCTACACTTGACCCTGTAGTGCAAAGTGATCCTACACTATTTCATGCAGTATTAGTCGGGACAGTGGTTGGTTCACATGCCCCTGATTTTGACACAGTTTTTAAACTAAAAAATAATGCAACCTATATACGCCATCATCGTGGTGCATCACATTCTTTACCTGCAATCATTCTTTGGGGACTATTGGTGTCCAGTGTTATCTATATGTTCGTACCACAGGTTAGCTATTTGCATCTATGGCTATGGACATTTTTGGCAGTGATTATCCATGTGTTTGTTGATCTATTTAATGCATATGGAACACAGGCTTTTAGGCCTTTTTCAAGTAAATGGATTGCGAAGGGCTTTATTAATACCTTTGATCCATATATTTTCTTCTTAAATGTTGCTGGTATCTGTGCTTGGGCGCTAGGAGCTAATCCTGGTTATACATGGATTACCATTTATACTGTGATTGTATTATATTACATTAAACGGTATATGGACAAAAGAGAGATTGTAAAAAAAATCCATGAATATTATCCAGATACGGTAGAAGTTGCCACATCTCCTACGATGAAGCAAAATTATTGGCGTGTAGCAATTACAACGAAAGATAAATTTTATGTAGGCACTGTTGAAAATCGGCATATTGAAATTGTGGATGAATTCTGGAAGGTTCCCTTACCTGAAACTCCAATAATCGAAGTAGCGAAAACAGATAAGAATATCGAAGCCTTTCTAAACTTCTCTCCTGTTTACCGGTGGGAAATTAATTACTTCGATTCTTTTACAGAAGTTCGCTTCATCGATTTACGTTACCGCTCTAAAACGTATTACCCCTTTGTAGCGGTCGTAAAAATTGACGAGAATATGGAAATAATCAGTTCCTATACAGGATGGATCTTCTCAGAACACAAACTGCAAAGTAAACTATATGTCGGCGATCCAACTACGTAAAGGAAAACTTCATTCGCTGGGGTTGATTTCTTTTTCCCGCTGAATGTTAACTAACAGCACAAGGGTGCCCCACGGACCCTTGAACAGAATCGCAGAAAAAACAGCAGGCACTTACCTGCTGTTTTTTTCTATTTTGTTACCTTTTTACCTAACAACGAAATAGGCAATGCTTCTATCTGCTCGTACATTTCTTCAAGTAAATTTATTCGGTATCCCCATGCAAATACACCATTTATATAACTAATTTTAAATGTAAATCCAGGCTCCATTTTTAATTGATATACTTCATTCGCCTGAAAATCTTCCGGATTCATCGTATATGCAAGCGCAACTTGCATTTTACGCTCATTAATCTGCACCTCTGAAATATTTCCTAATTGTTCTGCTTTCTGTGCTTTTTCTTTTAAAACACCAATTTCCCTATGTAGCTGTTCGATCGAATAATCGCTATATCGATAATTCATCCTTCTCTCCCCTTCCCATTCTATCTTACCAATTGTGTGGACGAATGGGAACACATTCAGATAGCTAAACACCCATGATTGATTTAATTTACAGAATTGCAGCTATGACTACTGGTAATCCTGCTTCTTTCCATCCAAAAATTGGTTGATTAAATCGAAGGAAAAACCTTTCCGGTACAAGGATTCTGTCATTTTTTGCCTTAATGCAAATCCCTCATGCTTCGATTGATATTTACGTAAAAGCTTTTCCCCCTGAAACACGAGTGCATCCCATTCCTCTGACTGATCTTTCCCTTCTTCCATACTTGCTAGTGCTTTTGTGATTGCATCCTGTGTAAAACCTTTTTGAATGAGATTTACTTGCAATTGCTGAATTTTTTTACGAAACGCTTCTTTTTTTCCAGTATTTAGCTTTTTCTGGATATGCTTTTTTATTTTCTCAAGCTGGATGTCCAGCGGATAATTTTCTAATGCAAGCTCAGCCTGTTGCGCCAAAACTCCTTTATCAATCAATTCCTTTTTGATTAAAACAGGACCTTTTGTTGTCGTATTGATTCGTGATTGGACAAAAAAGTGAGCAAATTGCTGATCATCAATTAACTTCTCGTTTATTAATCGCTTCATAATTTGTTCGATATGCTCTGGATCTACTTCTTTTTTTACTAAGTAATCCCTAATTTCTTTTTTTGTACGCATTCGATAGCTTAAAAAGTGAATAACCTGGGTATATGACTTATGAACTGTATCGTTTTCAACAAGCGTAGCTATCATTTCGCCATCAAGTTCCATACCCTTACGAAGTCGATATTCAATTAATATCGCTTCATCTACACTAAACCCATATTCTTCACCTTGCTTCGTATTTAAAAAGATATTGAACCGATTTTTATGTTTCTTTTGAGTTGTTATCTTCGTTATTTTTCGCACGTATTCCACCTCTTCCTCTTATCATAACAGAATAATAAGGGGGAAGGAAAAGACTTGAGAGTTCGTTTTGAACAACCTCTAAAATTTGTTTAACAAAACACTTAGATTTTTATCGGAAGCGTATATACTAAACATATAACACAAAATTTGATTAGGAGGATGGATATGAATTTTTTAATTAGCGGTGGAACCGGATTTGTCGGAAAACACCTTTGCCAAGCACTTCAAAAGAAAGGACATCATACGTATATACTTACAAGGTCCCCTCTCGATCATATGAACACGAAGGCCACTACTTACATAGATTATAATTATCCGGTGGATAATTTACCACCTATTGAAGGTGTTATCAACCTAGCAGGAGAATCTCTCTTTGGTTACTGGTCACAAAAGAAGAAAGATCAAATTAAGAACAGTAGGTTAGAAACGACAAATGTATTAATACAATTAATGAAACAGATGAAAATAAAGCCGAATGTATTCATTAGTGGATCGGCAGTTGGCTATTATGGCATTTCTGAAGATCTTATTTTTACGGAAGCTACTGCAAAATCTGGAAAAGATTTCTTAGCTGAAGTGGTTGTAGAATGGGAGCAGATTGCCAAAAAAGCAGAAACTCTTGGAATTCGTACAGTTTACACGAGATTTGGCGTGATTCTTGGTAAAGAAGGATCGCTGCCATTAATAAGTCTTCCAGTAAAATTATTTGCTGGAGGGAAAATTGGAAACGGTGAACAATGGATGTCATGGATTCACATAGAAGATGTTGTTCGATTGATTGATTATTGTCTCTTTAATAAGTCAATGGAAGGGGCAGTCAATACAACAGCGCCTCATCCATTGCGAAACAAGGATTTCATGCGTACGTTAGCAAAAGTATTAAAGCGACCACACTGGACCACAACTCCTTCCACACTAATACATGCTGCGATTGGAGAAATGGGGCAACTAATTACGAAGGGTCAATATGTGTTACCACAAAAAGCATTGGATCATGGATTTGAGTTTAAGTATCCAGAGTTAGTAAAAGCCTTGAAAGAACTGAAGAAATCATAGTTAATTTTTCTGAACAAAATTTTTACAAAAAAAGTATTTGCTTTTTAAGAAAAAGGTTGTAAAATAACCTTATCAAATTGAGTTTAAAAAGAGGTCAAAAAGGTCCTGGGTTGGTTATGCTACAATGCCTTACTGCCTCTATTAAAATACGAAAGAGATGAATAAAATCGTAATACAACACTGAATTAAATAGGGAAGGCAAATGGTGCGCCACCAGCATTGACTGGTTCTAGTGGGTTCGATTCCCACCCCGAATTTTTGTTGAACGCGAAAATAAAAATTCGAGGGTGGGCTACTTACTGGATTTCCTTTTGGAAAGTCAGCAAGTATACCCACCTGGAATGAGGAGGGTATTTTTTATGTTGAAAATACGTGATTTGCATGAGGTGCCAGTACTTTTTGAACTGATGTCACATCCAGATGTATTTCCCTATGTTAGACATAAAGCAGAAACAAGCGATGAATTTTATTTCCTTACGAAGATGACAATCGAAGCCGAAGAAAACGGCGAGCTCATTTCTCGTACCATTGTCGACGAATATTTACAGCCAATCGGCACAATCAATTTATTTGATATTCAGGATAATCACGGGTTTTTAGCAACATGGATTGGCCAGCCCTACTTCGGAAAAGGTTATAATAAACAAGCAAAAGAGCAATTCTTTGATTTATTATTCTTCACCTATAATATTGAAGGTATTTTTATGAAGGTAAGAAAGACAAATATACGTTCCATGAAGGCAGTTTTAAAATTACCCTACGTTGCTTTAGCTAATGAAATTTATTCTGATGTTTACAATCAAATTAATCCGGAAGAAGACATATATGATTTATTCGTCATTACAAAAGATCATTATGTGTCTTATCAACAATTCAGATCGATGGAAACAGAATCTACAGATGAAGAAGTTTCCTAAGGAAGCATATTTTGATTCATTTTGGGCATCCTAGTAGTAAAGTGAGGGATGTCCATGCCAAGGTTAAGACCAGGTCAAAGTGAGAAGTTTCTCAATAAAACACAAGAAGTTCTGTACCAAAAGGAATTCAAGCATGCAGACCGTATTTACAAACAGTTGTCACAAAGAGGAAACCGAAGCTGACTGCTTTGGTTTCCTTTTTGTTCAAAAGGGTTACGAAGCTTAGTGCAATTTAATATTTTATTGCTTCTGTATCCATCGCAATCCATTTTTTTAACTTATTAACCGCCTCTTTTTTTGCTTCCTTTTTTCTTCTGCCAAAGCCATAACCGCAGATAATATCTGTTGAAACTAATTCAGCTACCGCCTGCCAAATTTGTTCTTGCTTTATATTCCAAGCATATAGAATGACTGTATTGTTTTCTTCTTCCAGTATTTCTATAGTATCTACCGGGAATATTGCTTGTATTAGCTTTATTTTCGTTTTACTCGTTATCATTGGATGATACAAAATCATACAGCCTAAATTCATGATTATCCCCCCCTTTTGTTCCCCTTTGGAACATTTTACTATATGTTACATTACCGAACAAGGAATCCATCTCTTATCTCACGTAACCGTGATAGGATTAAAGTTAGCTTAAAAGTAAAGAACGGAATCCTAATCTATAATGCAGAGTGTGATAAAAATGAGTCTTGAACAAATTGCATATAATATTAAATTTTTTCGTGATCAGCATAACTGGACACAACAAGAGCTAGCAGATAAATTAATGATATCTCGTTCTGTCGTTACAAAATGGGAAAACTCGACAGCTACTCCCGATATAGCTTCATTAATAAAGCTCAGTAATGTATTCGATGTATCACTTGATCATTTAACAGGGAATTATTCGTTTCGTAATGACTTATTAAAAGACTTTAAACGAATATATAGTTCAAAAGACAAACCCTTTGATGATGAGATTGTTGAACTAATGGAATACATCATGATACACCCCATGTTTAAAGAACAAATATATAAGCTAAAGAAGTTGCCAATTAAAAAGCAACTATCTGTGCAACAGCTATTCAGTAATTTAATCGATCAGTATGAAAAGCTTTAAAAGAGACTAGAATTTGAATTCAGTCTCTTTTTTATTGCACTTTTTTAGTTATATCTGTTATACTACTTATATAACAGATATAACTATTAGAGAAAGGGTGCTAATTGAATGTGTTTATAAACTTAAATTTAGAATCCAGTGAACCGATTTACATTCAGCTACAGCAGCAAATTATTGAAGGAATAGCTAAAAAACAGCTTCAACCTGGAGATGCGTTACCTTCTGTTCGATCATTAGCAGCAGATATTGGCATCAACCTGCATACAGTTAATAAGGCTTACCAGCAATTGAAACAAGACGGGTTTATTTTGATTCACCGACAAAAAGGTGTCGTTGTTCATCCGGATGGGGTTCCACAGGCTGATGAGGAATATAGACAAGAGCTAAAAGCTAAGCTCCGTCCCCTTATAGCCGATTCCATATGTCGAGGGTTAAGCGAGGTTGAGTTTAGTCAATTAAGTAAAGAACTGTTTCAATTATTCAATGAAGAGGAAGGTGAAAAGAATTGAATGGTTTTCTGATTATTATATTTCTGCTTATTCTAATTCCGGTATTTATTTCTACTATGTTTATCCCTTTCTGGACGCGTAAAACAGAAAGCTTTGGGGTAACAATTCCAGAAGAAATTTACCAAAGCGTAGAATTAAAGCAAATGCGAAAACGATATATGCGAATTACTGGGATAAGTGGATTCATTGTAACGGCAATATTTTTATCCATAGGTGCTTCCATTACCTTGGACGAAAATATGTTTAGTTTATTATTCAGCGTCCTAATCTTTGGATATCTTATTAGCTCTTTTATCATTTATTTAACCTTTCATCGTGAAATGAAATCGCTGAAGAAAAGGAAACAATGGGGTATAGAAAAATCACAGCAGGTTTTTGTTAGCATCCAATTCCGCTCCCAAAAGCTTAATCATTCCAATTTATGGTTTCTTCTTTCTTTTATAGCAACAATCGGGTTGATCGTCCTGACATTACAATCGTATCACCAAATTCCAGATAGAATCCCACTACAATATAATTTTGCTGGAGAGGTTACGAACTGGGCAGAAAAATCATACCGTTCTGTTCTTATCTTACCGATTATGCAATTATATTTAACCCTGCTTTTTGTCTTTATCAATACCATGATTGCAAAAGCAAAACAACAAATTAATGCGGACACACCTGAGGAATCAATGCGGAAGAATGTTATTTTTAGGAGGAGATGGTCTGCTTACATTATTATTACTGGGATTGCATTAACACTGTTATTCTCGCTTATTCAATTGTCTCTCATCTATCCAATAAATCAGCAGTTGTTAATTATTATTCCGCTTGCTTTCAGTATCGCGTTGACATTAGGAGCTATCATACTTTCGGTTACAACTGGGCAAGGTGGCAGCCGCATAAAAAATAATTCAAATGCTTCAACCGATGGCGCAATAATGAATCGGGATGATGATGCACATTGGAAGCTTGGGATATTTTATTTTAATCGGGAAGACCCTTCACTTTTTCTTGAAAAACGATTTGGTGTCGGCTGGACAATCAATTTGGCACGGCCGCTCGCTTGGATTATTTTCTTAGGCATTATTGGGCTGGCAGTTATTATCCCTTATTTGCTTGGAGCTTAATGTAACTATCGGAGGTGAATTAATGCAAGCAATTATTGAATCTATTAATTGGAGTATCGTTGCTCCTTTTATCGTCATTCAAGTTATTTTAATGATTGTTGCTATTCTTGACTGGGCAAAAGCGGATGATTTTCGCGGTGCGAGATGGCTTTGGTTTTTTATTATCGTTATTTTAAACACAATTGGCCCAATTATTTACTTTATTTTCGGAAGGAGACGGTGATCGATGACCTTGCTAACCGTTAACAATCTAGCAAAAACTTACGATGGAAAGACTGCAGTTAACAATATAAGCTTTGAATTTGAGTATGAAAAGTGTATTGCACTCATCGGACCAAATGGCGCAGGTAAAACAACAATTCTCCGCACACTTGCGGGGCTTCTAAAGCCTTCAGAAGGGACCATTCGCATTTCTGATGTGGCAAGTAACGATGATGTTCGAAAATATATTGGGTATCTGCCCCAATATCCTGTATTCCATCCATGGATGACAGGTATGGAATTTTTAGTTTATAGCGGACAGCTCGCTTTTCTTTCAAAAAAGGAAGCAAAAAATCGTGCAGAGATACTACTTGAGAAAGTAGGTATTGCCGATGCAAGGAACATGCGAATTGGGAAATATTCTGGTGGAATGAAGCAGCGCCTTGGAATTGCTCAAGCAATTATTCATAAACCAAAGCTACTAATACTGGATGAACCCGTTTCATCACTTGATCCAATTGGTCGTCGAGAGGTTCTTACATTAATGGAAGAATTAAAGAAAGAGATGTCTATTCTTTTCTCTACGCATATTTTAACTGATGCAGATGAAGTAAGTGATGCGTTATTACTTTTACATCAGGGAAATATTGTAGAATCTGGGTCGATGGCAATGTTACGGCAAAAATACCAGACCTCAACGATTGCGTTAGAATTCGAAAGTGATTTGCCTAGTTATCAAGCCAAAGTAAATGCTCTAGAAAGTGTTTCAGGTAGTCACGTGGAACGAAACGTTCTCCAAGTTAATGCAACAGATATTGCGATCGCACGACAGGAGATTCTTGCTACTGCTGCAAAAGAAAACTGGGAGCTCGTAAACTTTAAACTTAACCGCGCTTCACTTGAGGATATGTTTATGAAAGTGGTGAATAGCTGATGCAATGGATGACACTTTTTAACAAGGAAATGATGGAAAACTGGCGTAATAAAAAATGGATTTGGGTACCATTAGTATTGATTTTACTTGCCATTTTAGATCCGATTTCTAATTATTATTTACCGCAAATTATTGAAGCGGTTGGTGGTTTACCAGATGGAGCGATTATTAATCTCCCTGAATTTGCACCAGCTGACGTTGTGATGATGAGTTTAAGTCAGTTAAGCAGCCTAGGTGTGTTAGTGATTGTACTGATGGCAATGGGGACAATTGCGAGTGAGCGAAAAAGCGGTGTTTCTGAATTAATACTTGTGAAGCCTGTCTCCTATCGAAACTATATTACCGCTAAATGGGCAGCATTGCTTGCTCTTGTTTGGGCTGCACTGTTCGTTGGCTTACTTGCAAGCTGGTATTATACGAATATTTTATATGGTGATCTTTCTTTTAAAAGTTTTTTGCTTATTTTTATTTTCTATGGACTGTGGCTTACTTTTGTCATTTCCATCGTCATTTTTTACAATACATTAGTAAAAACTCCTGGCCTTGTCGCATTTCTATCTATTTTGACGATAATGGGAATGAGCATTGTGACACAAATATTCGGGCACATTCTTGAATGGAGTCCGAATAATTTATCAAGCTATATTTATGAGATGGTAATTGCTGGTGAAGTTTCATCTGATCTTGTTGCAACCTCGGCGATTACGATTGCGTTCTCCCTCATCTTGCTAGTTGCTTCGATATTTACGTTTAAGGCGAAGGAATTGGCTGGTTAATTGCTGTAGAGGTGTACGGAAGTGCCATTGGATTGATCGATGGGTGTCGGTTTTCAACAAAATGATGCTTTTAATTTTGAGGATGGTGCTAGTTTCATTCGCGATAGTGCTTTATTCTGTGGAATGGTGTCTTAATTGAGCGGAGTAGTGCTTTATTCTACGTTATGGTGCTTTATTTGAGCGGAGTAGTGCTTTATTCTACGTTATGGTGCTTTATTTGAGCGGAGTAGTGCTTTATTCTACGTTATGGTGCTTTATTTGAGCGGAGTAGTGCTTTATTTGATTGATATGCACGATGGTACTATTGGTTTGACAGTAGCAATTTATTCAGGGCAGAAAGGACTGGCGAGCCAGTCCTTTATTTTTTTTATTTTGTACTTACAGTTGTTACTCTTCGTATCAATAAGAATGAAATGAGATAAATTACAATGCCTATGCCGAAAATTTGCAGGAACAAGGTTAGCTTTAAATCTGAAAATAAATCGGTAAAAAAGTCAATTAACCAACCTTGTGCAATCCCAACAAATAAGATAATCACTTCAATCCCGACAACAATTCCTCCCCCTAACAGTCCATATCTATAAAATATCAGACCAGTTAAGAACATTACAGTTAGAAAAAGAAACATTACGGACATATCAATAATTACTCTATTAACCCATGTATCTTCCATGAGCTGTGCCACGTGCATAAAACCAAATGTATGGAGATTTGTTACATCAGTAAAATATAAAATAATCGTGTGTAACGTATTTGCAATTACTGCTTTCATTAAAGCTATTGCAGCAAAAAACAGACCAAGACTTATAAATAAGTTCTTTCTCGTTGCGCCCATCTTTAGAGCAAAAGGAATACTTTCTCTTACTGTAATAAACCCTAAAATACCACAATATACGTAGATGAATTGAAACATGAAGTAGAGACTACCATCTTCCACCCCAAGTAAAAAGTAAGAAATCGTTAATGAAACGCCTAGTATACCGAGTAAAATTGTCCAGAAAATCATCAGTGAGTAGCGTATATCCGTTATGAAGAAATAAAGTAATCCATTTATCTGCCTGCCCATTTTAAGCACCCTTCTTTCTTTCTGTTAAATAAATCATTAACTCTTGGATTGGAATACCTTCCACTTCTAGTCCATGCACATTTGCATCTGATGCCGTTCCATAAACGTATGCAGTCATTACTCCTGCAAGTTGCTTTCGCTCAATTACTTCCTTACCTGCTAGGAATCCTTCAACTTTCTCAATGCTTCCTGAAACGGAGATTGTGTTATCACGAAGTGTCTCCGCCTCTTCTTGTAAAACCAGTGACCCTTCTCTTAAAATAAGTACTTCTTCAAACAGCAAGCTCACTTCATCAATTAAATGGGTGGAGAAAATAATCGTTCGCTTTTCTGTCTGATATTCTTCTAACATAATTTCGTAAAATCTTTTTCTTGATGGTGCATCAAGTCCGATATACGGTTCATCAAAGATTGTAATTGGAGCTTTACTTGCAAGGCCAACTGTAATACCTAAAGCCGATTCCATTCCTTTGGAGAGCGTTTTTACTTTTGCATTTAAGCTTAAGTTATATTCCTGAATCAAGTCCTCTGCTAGTTCTTGATCCCAATTTGGGTAGAAATACGAATATATTCTAAGGACATTTTTAATCTTTAAATCCTTTTTAAAGTTGTTTCCCTCTTTAATTAAACAAATCGATTCGGTTAGTCGCTGGTTATCGAACGGATTCTCTCCATCGATCAAAATCTCACCACCGCTTGGTAATATCTGTCCAGATAGAATATCCATAAATGTCGTTTTACCAGCACCATTTCTCCCGAGTAATCCATAAATTTTTGGTTCATCTAATGTGAAAGAAACATTGTTCAGAGCAGCTTTTTCTTTATACTTTTTAGATAGATTTTTCACTTCAATCTTCATTTGAAGTATCCTCCCTTTCCACCATTTCGATAAGTTCCATTGCACTAATACGTAGCTTCTCCGCCTCACTTTTTAGGGGAAGCATGTAATTTTCATAAAATGACTTCTTTCGCTTTTCAATTAAGATTTGCTGTGCATCTTCGGTAACAAACATCCCAACACCCCTCCGTTTAAATAGAATGCCCTCTGCGACAAGCTCATTGATTCCTTTTGCTGCAGTAGCTGGGTTAATCTTGTAATAAGCTGCAAATTCATTTGTAGATGGAACGCGTTCTTCTGCTTTTATCGTTTCATTTATGATGGAATCCTCTAGCTGTTCTTTAATTTGAAGGAATATTGGCTTACTATCATCTAATGAATTTTTCATATTCAGTTCCTTCCTATTTGGTTAATTACTTATGTAACTAACCCTATAACTAATGAACATTTTTGTCAATAGTTTTTTGAAAAAATAAAAAAACAGCCTAGCAAGTGCCAAACTGTTTTAAGTCTTATATTGTATCCAACTGGACCTTAATCCTCACCAATCTTCTTGTCTTCACTCTTTGGGAGTCGTCCTGCTTTTTTTACGGATTCCCGAAGCAAAAATTCTACATGACTGTTGACGCTTCGAAACTCATCCTTTGCCCATGACTGGAGGATATCATATAATTTGGGGTCTATCCGCAATGGAAAGTTCTTTTTTTTAGCCATAAATACCCCCTCTTTTATTGATATAATGAACCAGTATTGATCACTGGCTGCGTCCCATGATCTGACACAATCGCAACGAGTAAATTATTAATCATCGCTACTCTGCGCTCCTCGTCTAAGTCAACAATCCCCTCTTTTTCAATTCGCTCAATCGCATCCTGCACCATTCCGACCGCACCATCAACGATTTGCTTACGTGCAGAGATAATTGCACTTGCTTGCTGGCGCTGCAGCATTGCCTGAGCAATTTCTGTTGAGTAGGCAAGATGTGTCAATCGTGCTTCAATCACTTCAACGCCAGCTACTTTCAAACGATCCTGGAGTTCTACTGTTAATTCATTCGATACTTCTTCTGCATTCCCGCGTAGTGTAAGCTCAACATTTTCAAACGTATCATACGGGTATTTTGTAGCAACCGCTCGAATAGCTGTTTCACTTTGAATTTCGACAAACTGTTCATATTTATCAACATCAAAAACCGCTTTTGCTGCATCCACTACTTTGAACACAATAACTGCAGCTATCTCAATCGGATTCCCGTTCACATCATTTACTTTCAAACGATTGCTATTAAAGTTTCGCACACGTAGTGAAATGGTTCTCCTCACTGAAAATGGAATCGTAACTACAATACCTTCTCGTCGTATTGTCCCCATGTACTTACCGAGAAATATAACGACAACCGACTGATTAGGCTGCACAAGCGTTATTCCACTGCCTAAGGTAACAGCTAAGATTAAGCAAATCCCACCTAGTACAAACTGTTCTTGAACAAAACTGAATACCGTACCTGCCAAAAGCAATGCAACGAGAAGAATACCGATGAAGCCATTTATCATCCAAGCCTTTTTCTCATGAATCATATTAACACACCTTCCAAAATGATTTTATTTTTATATTAATATGATATCATTTTTGTATTAAATTGTAAATTAAAATGTCAGAATAATTAACTAGCAGCATTAATTATATTTGAAATCGGATCCTTTTTAGGTATTACAAAATAACCTCCACCGTCTGTATAAATGACCAGATCGCCGAGCGCCGCAGTCGAATAAATAAGGGCATTTACACTATATAAATTGTCAATCACCTGGTCTACTGGATGTCCATAATTATTATCTTTACTATAGGTAAGAATAGCTATCTCAGGATTGACTTCTTGTAAAAATTCTAATGATGAGCTTGTCTTTGACCCATGATGTCCAACTTTTATTATTTCGGATTCAACATCATAATCTTCCATTATTTTTTTCTCCTGTTGTTTCTCTACATCACTCATTAATAAAAAATCCATCTCCTTATAGGAAACCTTTAATACAATCGATGACTTATTATTGTTTTTAAATTTTTCATAGGCATTCCAGATTTCAATATTAATCAGTGGATCAATTTCAATCGTGTCATTTTTTTCTGCGATTTGAACTGGGATATTCTGTTTTCTTATTTCCGATATATATTTGGCAAAAGTTCTTGTTGGATGCAGCTTTCCCGTATCGAGAATTTCATTGACAGTGACAGCTTTCATCACTTCCGGAAGACCGCCAATGTGATCCATATCTGGATGTGTTGCAACTAATAAATCTAATTCAGCAATACCTTGGCTTTTTAAGTACGAGATGATTTTTTTCCCAGACCCGGGTGGCCCACCATCAATTAGAATTGTTTTATCTAAAGGCGTTTCAATTAGAATACTATCTCCTTGACCAACTTCAATAAAATGCATCTGCATATTTGGGGTATCTTCACTATAACTATTATTAGGATAAGCAATTAGGCAAATATGAATAATGATAATTACTGATAGCCATCTTTTCATAAAAAACATCCTTTTTTCGCTGTTTGTTATAGCTTTTACGAATGTTCATATGTTATTAGCTTTTTATTGTAGGGATATTTTGGGTTGAATATTAGTATTGAAGGCTGCGACAACAGTGTTTTTATCACTTGTTACAGCAAAAATAACGCGGTCTGAGCATTTTCGAATTACGGTAAAATAACTTTATTCTGGAGAGATTATTAGGAAAGGATGGATTCCTAGACACAGCCTAATGTAGAATCGTGGTTCTGAGTTACCAAATGGCCTCGTTTTCTTTTTATTCGGGCACTCATCATCTTTATGTGTTACCAAATTACCTCGATTTTTCTTTATTCGGGCACTCATCTCCTTTATGAGTTACCGAATGGCCGCGGTTTCTCTTTATCTGGTCACAGGTCTCTCCATCTGGGGTCACAAGATCTTATACCACGGGTAACTGGTCCACACTTTCAAATAATATAAAGCCGTTAAATTTAATTCCCTAACTTACATAAACAAAAAAACCCGCTGCAAACACGCAGCGGGTTTCACTTAAGCTATTACTTTTTCTGAACGACAATCTCCTGATCAACAGCATCGACATGCACATTATCGACTGTTTCTTCTTCTAGAATTAAATCTGTTAATTGATCTTCAATTTTATCTTGGATGACACGACGTAATGGTCTTGCACCGAATCGTACATCATAGCCTTGTTTAACGAGCTCTTGCTTCGCTTCATCTGAAATTGTAATGTGAATATTATTTTCTTCAATCGTTTCTTCAAGATCTTTTAGCATTAAATCTACAATTTTTAATAGATCTTTTTCTGCTAACTCATTAAAGTTAACAATTGCATCGAAACGGTTCAAGAATTCAGGTTTAAAGTAGTCACTTAGGTTTTCCAATGTTGATACAGATTCATGACGATCACTGTTAAAGCCAACATTGACTGATTTTACTCCAGTTCCTGCGTTACTTGTCATAATAATCACAGTTTCTTTGAAGCTGACCTTTCTGCCATGTGAATCGGTCAAATGACCATCTTCCATAATTTGCAGGAACATATTCTGTACGTCTGGATGTGCTTTTTCAATCTCATCCAAAAGCAGGATAGAATATGGATTGCGGCGAACACGCTCAGTTAGTTGTCCTGCCTCTTCATGACCAACATAGCCTGGAGGTGATCCAATAATCTTAGACACAGCGTGTTTTTCCATGTACTCACTCATATCAAGACGAATCATCGAGTCACGCGTACCAAATAATTCTTCTGCTAATACTTTTGTCAGTTCGGTTTTCCCTACACCAGTTGGTCCGACAAATAAGAAGGATCCAATCGGGCGATCTTTCGCTTTTAGTCCTGCACGACTACGGCGGATTGCTTTAGCAACTTTATCAACTGCTTCATCCTGACCAATTACTTTCTTACGCAGGTTTTCGGCAATATTTTTCATTTTTGCTTGTTCATCTGCTTGCATTTTCGTTACTGGGATGCCTGTTTTCTCTTCGACAATTAATTGAATATCTGAGATGTCGACATCTAGTACTTTTTCACCGTCTACGGCTTTTTCAACTTGCTTTTGTAATTGAATTTCCTGATATCTTAGATTCGCAGCACGTTCATATTCTTCTTTTTCTGCCGCTTCTTGTTTCTCTTTGACTACCTCATCTAAACGTTTCTGCAAGGAATCGGAATCTTTTTGGGCATTTGCCAGGTTTAGACGTGATCCAACCTCATCCATCAAGTCAATTGCTTTATCTGGCAGGAAACGATCTTGAATATAGCGACTTGATAGTGTCACAAATGCACGAACAACCTCATCTGAATATCGAACTTCATGGAATGCTTCATAACGATCTTTGATTCCATTTAAGATTTGAATAGCATCTTCTTGCGAAGGTTCATTGACCATGATTGGCTGCAAACGGCGTTCTAGTGCCGCATCCTTTTCAATTTGACGGTACTCTTTCAATGTCGTAGCACCGATTAATTGCAGTTCACCACGAGCTAGTGCCGGCTTTAGGATATTTCCTGCATCCATTTGGGAACTTTCTGCAGTCCCAGCACCGACGATTAGATGAATTTCATCGACAAACAAGATAACATTTTCACGTGCTTGCAATTCTTCAATCAGTTTTTTCATACGTTCTTCAAATTGTCCGCGTATTCCTGTATTCGCTACAAGTGAAGCAACGTCAAGCAAGTAAATTTCTTTATTGAGCAGCTTGGCAGGTACATTGCCTTCTACAATTTTAACTGCTAGTCCCTCTGCGATTGCTGTTTTACCAACACCTGGCTCCCCGATAAGAACCGGATTATTTTTTGTTCTTCTATTTAAAGTCTCAATAACTCGTTTAATTTCTTTATCACGGCCGATTACAGAATCAATGCTACCAGCACGTGCTGCATCATTTAGATTTTTTGCTAATTGGTCAATCAAGCCATTCCCTTTGTTTGCTTTTTGTTTTGTTTGTGTTCCCGTTTTGCTTGCTCCATTACCTTGGAAGAAGTTATTTGAAAATGCTTCATTGAAATCCCCGAACGGAGAATTTGAAAAGAAGTCATTTGAATTCATCATCTTTCCTTGAAGCTCTTGGAAACATGTAGCACATAAGTGCATTTCCACTCGCTGATTATTTATCTGCATTTGCGCATTTATATTTGCTTCATTTGTTCCACATTGTTGACATTTCATTTTCCATTCCTCCTTGGAAATATTCCATATCGTTCTCAAGTTTGACTTTGACTATCTTTGACCTTAACTACATTATACTCTGACCTTTTTTGACTTTCAAGTGTTTTGATAAATTTTTTTATAAAAAGTGAAAAATCCCGACTAGTTATTAGTCGAGATCGTTGGATATACTTTATTTAACAGCTTCCCTTTGGCGTAATTCAACACGCCTGATTTTTCCAGAGGTTGTTTTTGGAAGCTCGTCCAGAAACTCAATTTCCCTTGGATATTTATATGGTGCTGTTAATGCTTTAACATGCTCTTGTAATTCTTTGACCAATGCTGTTTCGTCATGATCTATATTATTTTTTAATACGACAAATGCTTTGACAATACTTCCTCGAATCTCATCCGGACTTGCGACAACAGCACATTCCTGAACATATGGATGTTTGACCAAAGCATCTTCCACTTCAAATGGACCAATCGTATAGCCAGAGCTAATTATAATATCATCGCTTCTTCCCTCAAACCAAAAATAGCCATCCTCATCTTTGCGTGCCCTGTCTCCAGTGATGTAGTATTCTCCACGGCGAGAATGCTTTGTCCGCTCTATATCTTTATAGTACTCTCTGAAAAGAGCTGGACTATCTAATTTCACAGCAATATCACCAACTTCATTCGTTGAGACTGGTTGACCTTTGTCATCAACAATTTCCACATCGTTACCTGGAGTTGGTTTTCCCATGGAACCAGGTTTCACTTTCATTCCTTTCATTACTCCTAATAGTAATGTGTTTTCAGTTTGACCATAGCCATCGCGAACTGTGATATTGAAATACTTGCGGAATACATCAATAACCTCCACATTCAATGGTTCACCAGCAGATACAGCACTTGTTAAAGCCGAGAGATTATAGTTGCTAATCGTATCTACTTTTGCCATCATTCGATATTCTGTTGGCGTACAGCACAGGACATTGATTGCTTGCTTCTCTAAAATGCTTAAATATTTTTGTGCATCATATTTTCCGTGATAAATAAAGCCAGTTGCTCCTGTACCAAGCACAGATAAAAACGGAGTCCATATCCATTTCTGCCAACCAGGCCCAGCCGTTGCCCATACTCTATCTCCCTCTTTAATAGAAAGCCAGTGCTCTGGAGCCGTCCTTAAATGCGCATAGCCCCAACCATGTGTATGAACAACACCTTTTGGACTTCCTGTTGTACCAGAAGTATAGGAGATAAAAGCAATATCATCCTTTGTTGTCGATGCAATCTCTAGTACATCAGATTGTTGTTCTCGTAGTTCATCTAAAAAATAAAAATCATCCCGAGTCTCACCAACCACAAATTTGATTAGCTCATCATACTCCTCAATATCCTTATATTGTTCTACGTAAGGATAATAGCTGATTATTCCACGCACTTCACCATGGCTTACACGGTATTGCAAGTCTTTTGTTTTTAGCATTTCAGAGCTTGGAATAACAATAACCCCGACTTTGATTGCTGCCAAATATACTTCATAAGCCTCGATTAGTCGAGGTACCATTATAAGTACTTTATCTCCTTGCCTTAGTCCTTTTTCAAGAAGGGCATTACCTATTTTATTAACGTTTTTCATTAATTGTTCATAGGTCACTTCTTTTGTATGACCTGTTTCATTTTCCCATATTAGTGCCGTTCGTTCTGTATTTGTAGCATGCTTTTCCATCTCCATTACAATATTATAATCTGTTGGCGCGATTAGGTCTCTCCGATTCACCATGTATCCCCTCCCACAATAATTATTTTTATTGTAACAAATAATTAAGAATATTTATATAAATAAAAACTAAGGACTTCTGTTTATAGTCCATTCTTCTTTGAGTAATCCATAAACAGTCCTGTCTAGGTATTCACTGTTTAAATACTCAAAGTTGCGAATAACTCCCTCTTTTTTGAAACCTAAGCGCTCTGGTATTGCTTTGCTTTTCGTGTTTTTTGATGCTGCATTGATTTCAATCTTTCTAAGTTCTAAATCCATAAATGCATGATTAATAAGCTTTTGACAAGCGCAAGTAACCAGTCCTTTTCCTACATAGTCATCTCCCAGCCAATACCCGATTTCAGTTTTTCTCGCAGTCCAGTCAATATATAAATACCCTATCGAACCGACGAGTATAGCATTGTACCAAATACCTGCCCAATACCCATTGTTTTCGGATAGTCTTTTCAGTGACTTTTCTATGAATAATCTTGTGTCTTTAATATTGTTTGTTTTTGCGGGGAATGAGAGCCACTCCCCTATACTGTCACGGCTTCCATCAATAAGATGATATAATGCTTCCGCATGCCTTGGTTCAAAGATGGAGATATAAGTGTCCTCATTAATGATTACCTTGTACATAAAGCATACCTCCCTTAATAATCCATTCTCTCCATTAACTTTAACATAAAAGTCTTTGGAAAATTCCTCTCAACTTATTTGATTTGGTGGTGCTGAAAAGAGCACTGAATGAACCACCCTCCACTTAAAACGTCCGTTTTTGAAGTGGGGGTTTCCTACTAATTAAAAAAGACCAAATCGATAATTCGATTTGATCCTGTAAATTGATATCATTTTAAATCTCAAGTAACTGCTGTTATATAATTACTCAATCAGCCGAAGAAATAGGCTATCACGGCTGATTGATTTGATACAGCAAAAAGTATCGACCGAGAGATGAGCTGTCACGGTCGATTAATAACATAAACTGAGAAAGATCAACCGTGATAAAGTTTTTAGGAAAAGCAGTTGTCCTTCATTCCACAATAAACATTCCTCGAGTGTTTCCGCTACAGTCCAAACATTCCATTTGGCAGCATATCATTTAATAGTAAATCATCAAGGCTTTTGAACGTATATCCTTGTTTTTTTAATTCCTTGATGACTTGCTCGAGTGCTTGGGCATTGTCTGATGACACAGCATGAAGCAATATAATTGCCCCTGGATGCATTTGCTTCATTATTTGCTCATAAGCATACTCCCAGCCTTTTTGATCTGCAATTTTCCAATCAGCAAAGGCTAGTGACCAAAACACATGAATTAACCCTAGTTCATTTGACCATCGTAATGTGTTTTCATTAAAAACACCACGGGGTGGTCGAAGAAATTTTATTTCCTTTTGATCCGTTAATTCTGCTACTGATTCCTCTAAGGTTTCCAATTCCTTTTTAATCGATTCTTTATTCATAATCGTAAAGTCAGGATGATGGTAAGAATGATTTCCAATAATATGTCCTTCATCAACCATCCGCTTCACAAGATCGGGTTCACTTTCTACATAATGCCCGGTTATGAAAAATGTTGCCGGTACCTTTTCCTGTTTCAACACTTTTAAAATATCCGCTGTATATCCCTGCTCATATCCATTATCAAATGTAAGGTATATATTTTTCGCACCGGAATCATCTACATAATAGGCGCCATATTGATCAAGCATTTCCTTATAATGACCTATTTCTGGAATTTGGTGATCGGAATTCTTTTTATACCCCCAGCCAAATGCGCTGGTAGTGCCCGGCTCCATAAAGCAAATGAAAAAGGCCAGAAAAACGATGATTGATTTTAACGTAAATTTCCGCATAACAACCCACCTAGTTTTTTTCTTACCTTTTCCTACATGCTATTTAATTATTCACATTACAAAATAAGTGCTGCTATCCATCCAAATATAAATAACGGAATATTATAATGGAGGAAGGTCGGCACACAAGTATCCCATATATGGTGATGCTTTCCGTCTGCATTCAGACCAGATGTAGGTCCAAGTGTGCTGTCCGATGCAGGAGAACCTGCGTCCCCAAGTGCTCCCGCTGTTCCAATTAATGCCGCAGTTGCCATTGGCGAAAATCCAGCAGCAATACAAATTGGTACATACAAAGCTGCAATAATTGGAATCGTTCCAAATGAAGAACCAATCCCCATTGTGATTAATAAGCCAACTAATAATAAAATAAAGGCAATAAGTACTTTATTGTTGTTTAAATAGCCAGAACTCAATTCAACAAGCGCTTCTACCGCTCCTGTTTCATTTAGAACCTCTCCATATCCTGATGCGACAAGCATAACAAATGCGATTGTTCCCATCATGCCAATTCCTTCTGTCATCACCTTGTCACCTTTTTTAAAGGGGATAACGAAGAATAAAAACATAAGCACAAGTCCAGTTAAGGCACCTGCGATAAGGTTTTGGGTAACCAGCTGTACAGCTAATGCGCCCAAAATAGCTATTATTGTAAACAAATGCTGCTTATTAAATGGGACGCTCTCTGTCGTTGCTGTTGTAATTGTAGATTCTGTTCCACCAGCTCCAGGTATTGCATCTCTATCTTTTCGATAAGTAATAAAAATAGCGATAAATAAGCCAACAATCATCCCGCTTCCTGGGATAAGCATCGCTAGTGATACTTCGTTCTCAGTAATAAAAGTGCCATTTTGTATCATGCCTTCTTCTATAATTCCTTGAAAGAGAAGCCCAAATCCTGCTGGTATCATAATGTATGGAGCTTTTAAACCAAATGTTAGGGCTGATGCCACAGCACGGCGGTCTAAACGCATTTCATCGAACAATTTTAATAAAGGCGGTATTAAAATTGGAATAAAAGCAATATGCACTGGCACTGCGTTTTGTGATAAACAAGCAACTCCGGCTATTGCAAGTACCAGCATTGTTTTCTTACCTGTCAATTTGCGAATTAAAAAATTCACTAAAATCGTTGTAATGCCGGTATAACTAATTGCAACAGCAAACGCACCTAGAAGAATATAACTCAATGCAGTATTCGATGCTGCCCCCATTCCACTTACCATCATTTCAATTGAATCTACCAGACTTAATCCCGCCATTAATCCTGCTACAATCGACGCAGCAATAATGGCTATAATTACGTTCACGCGCAGTAAACATAAAATTGTCATTACAAGCACGGAAACAATTACAATCCATTCCATCTCAAGCTTCCCCCTATGTTCTTATCTATGTTGTGTAATTGAATTTAACTTTAATACTTTAATATGATAAAGCATTAAAACGGATTTTTCAACCCTTTTATGAAAATAAAATACCCTGTAAATAAATTCACAGGGCTTGTAACTATTTTAATTGGAATGAAAAGGATACATGATCCTGAACGGGAATCCAAGCACCAATCCCTTGCTTCGTAACATTTTTAACTACTAGGGATTTCTTCGAGCCTTTTAACTGAAGATAAACTTCTCCAAAAGTAACCTGCCCTTTTTCATTCACTGCAGGAGCAAATGCTTGCAAAGTTCCATTTTTCTTAGCTGGTATTGCATAGGAATTATCTTTCTTCGTATTTTTGCCGATTATCGTCTGATAAGAAAGTGGAAGTTTTGTTTTTTCCTTTGATTTAAGCAGCATCATTTTTTTAACATCTTCCGGATTTGTAATTTTATTGGTTAAGGCACCTTTAATTTCCTTTTCTTCCTGTTGAATATAATTCATATTTTGTGGCGCTTCCTCACCATAATTACTCAATTCATTTGTGTTGATTGGCTGGTATTCCCAATTGATATTTGATTCATCTGATTGATAATTTAACGGCCAGCGTCCAAGATAGACCATTCCCCGGTAACCGATAGCAACCGGTGAAGGCTTTAATGATGTTTCATTTAGCATTTTAATCAGATCAGGGTTTTCAACAGGTATGGATAATGCGTCAAGCAATTCCTGGGTTAGTTCGCTTGGCTCAATGACTTCCTGGTCCTCTGTTGAATTTGGAAACGTATTTTCTTTCGCTATATTCAACACATGGTTTGGAATTTCAACAGCGTCCTCTGATTTTTTCGCAGCCGATCCGACCGATGGGAAAAGCATACTTAATAAGAAAGCAATTATGACAAACTTGGTCATTTTATTTAATTTCATGTTTCCCATTCCTTTCTTTTTCCCTATTTTTTTCGATTGAGGAGGAATTTATACATTACTTCATGAAATTGACTAAATTACTTTCTGCTTTTTTTCTTTTCAACCTATTCATGTTCCAGCTGCACTAAAAAAGGCTGCCCAAGATTGAGCAACCCTACCTAAACAAATCGACTATATCGTTTTTCTAATCGTTCTTGTAAAACGCCAATTAATATACATATTGGCCAATAAATAAGTGCTACAAGGACATACATTGTCATCGCATCAAATTCTCTTCCTGCTACAATCTGTGTCTTCTGAAATAGCTCTGGAACGGTAATAACAGCTGCTAATGATGTAGCTTTTACAACGTCCATGAACACATTTGTGAGTGGCGGGATTGCTATCCTCGTTGCTTGAGGCAAGATAATCTTTCGCAGTGTTGTCCAGTATGGCATATTCAATGCCTTTGCCGATTCCCATTGTCCTGTATCAATACTATTAAGCGAGGCCCTGTCCACTTCAGCAATATATGCCGCACTATTCAGCCCAAAACCAATAATAGCTGCTGCTGTTGCTGTGAATTGAATACCAACTACCGGCAGACCAAAATAAAGTATAAAAAGAAATACGAGCATTGGTGTACCACGCATAAAAGAAATATAAACACGTGCTGGAATGCGTAATAGAACATGCTTTGATCCTCTAGCTAAAGCTAGGAACAGGCCTAATACAAGACCTATTCCCATTCCGGCTATCGATACAATCAATGTCATTGGCAATCCCTCTAGGACAAAGGGTAAACTATTAATGGCTAATTCAATGTCAAATAATCCTCCGAAATCAAATCCATTGAAGTTCATTTATCAATTCCCCTTACAGATCAAGGCCTTCTATTTCTTCAATATCGCCTTCTGGTTTTTCAGAAGCATCTTCTTCATAAAATTGGATTGCTAACTTTGATAATGTTCCATCTTCACGCATCTCACTTAATACACGGTTTATCTCTTCCGTTAATTTATCCGCACCTTTTGGTATAACAACCGCCTGTTCAGTTGGATGGAATTTTAATGTTGGATGCAAATGCAAATCGAAATCAGGAAATGCTGCGACACCAAATTTCGTTAAATAATAGTCATTAATAACAACATCAGTACGCGCATTGCTAACATCGCTTAAATAAGCCTCATTTGGAGCGTTTCCATATGTCACAACCTCAGCACCAAAATGCTCGGCAATTTGACTGTAAATTGTCGTTGCTCCACCACCTGCTTTTTTGCCTTCTAAATCTTCTAATGACTCGATTCCAGAGTTATCGGATTCACGAACCGCCATTGTCGAATAGGAATATTTATATGGTTCGCTGAAATTAAATTCTTCTTTTCTTGAATCAGTAGGCTCGATATCATTCGCTGCCACATCAATTCTTCCACTTTGAATTGCTGGAAGCATACTGTCAATTCCCATTATCTCAAAGCTTACTTCAAGATCTAAACGTTCTGCGATTTCACGCATTACTTCCACATCATAACCTGTTAATTCATCGTTCTCATCGTAATAGGATGCAGCAATTAATGTACCGGAAGTTCCGACTATAAGCTCACCTGCATCTTGAATTGCTTCCCATCTTTCATCTGATGAATCTTCCCCTGCTGTATCTCCAGAATTGCCACATGCACTTAGCACAGCAATCATAACTAAAGCTAAAAGCATTAAAGATAACTTAAGCTTTTTCACCAAAAGCACCCCTTTGTTATATATAATTTTCAAATGCAATTGTAACAGAATTAAGTTGATAAAACAACGTAATGAATTCTGTTTTAAATGATTTTACTAAAAAATTGTAACAATTAATCTGTTTCTGTAAATTTATTTTTAGAAAACTAGCCATGCACCTAAAACTTTGGTGAATGGCTTAGTTGTACATGTAAAAAAGGAAAGTTTATTATTTGCAAAATTTATATTGACTCTTGCCTCTTTGCTGATATAATAATAAATATCTAATTAGAATTATTATAAAAAGGTAAACATTATTAAAAGGAGGTAACTGTCATGTCTACTGATACTTTAGAAATGAAACGTACAACTTGGAAGACTCCAATTTCCAAGTTAAAAACAGTAGCTATTTATGAGCATCACGAATTAATTGCTGCGCTAATTAGCGGGCTCCTACTACTCCTAGCATGGATTTTTAAAGATCAATTAACCTCTGTTCTTTGGTTTACGCTTCATGGATTTGCATTTGCAATTGGTGGATATGCGAAAGCGAAGGAAGGCATCACAGAAACGATTCAAACAAAGAAATTAAATGTAGAAATCTTAATGATTCTTGCCGCAATTGGAGCAATCACAATCGGTTATTGGACAGAAGCCGCTATTTTAATTTTTATTTTTGCATTGTCTGGTGCTCTTGAAACCTATTCGATGAATAAAAGCAATCGAGCAATCTCATCATTAATGGAATTACAACCTGAAGAGGCTTTACTCTTGCAAGACAAACGAGAAACGACAATACCTGTTTCCCAGCTGAAAATTGGCGATACTATTCTCGTAAGGGCTGGCGAACGCATTCCAGCTGATGGAGTTATCGTTAAGGGTGCTTCTACGATTGATGAAAGCACGATTACTGGTGAATCACTGCCTATCTACAGACAAAATCAGCATGATGTGTACGCAGGCACTGTAGCCCTAGATGGTACATTAACAATAAAGATTACAACAAAACCAAATGAAACCTTATTCCAAAAAATTATCCAGCTTGTCCAATCTGCACAAGAGGAGAAATCAACCTCACAGTTGTTTATTGAAAAGTTCGAGAGCACATACGTATATGGAGTGCTAGCAATTGTAGCTATTATGATGTTTCTTCCATATCTTTTATTTAACTGGACACTTTCTGACAGTATTTACCGGGCAATGGTGTTACTAGTTGTAGCTTCTCCTTGTGCACTCGTAGCTTCCATCTCACCTGCAACCTTATCCGCTATATCGAATGCTGCAAGGAAAGGGATTCTTTTTAAAGGTGGCGTACACCTTGAAAATTTAAGCAACATCCAAGCTATTGCATTGGATAAAACAGGGACACTTACCAAAGGGAAGCCAGCCGTAACAAATGTATATATGGACGAAGCTGTTAATGAAAAGGAAATCTTGTCTATTATCGGGGCTATTGAAAAAGAATCGACACACCCTATTGCCAAATCGATAACTGCGTATTGTTTGGATAAAGCTGGAGTCCTAGCTCCTACTTTTGAGATTAAGCATCTAAAAAATATTAGTGGAAAAGGAATTATCGCTACAGTAGGAAGTAATGAGTGGAGAATTGGTAAAGCAGACTTTGTAGGAAAAGAGTTAACAGTGGCCTTTCAACAACAATACGCAGACAAACAATCCACTGCTGAAAAAACATCTACCTTCATTCAAATAAATGAGCGAATTATCGGTATGTTTATCCTAAAAGACACGACAAGAGAATCAGCAAAAGAAGCGATTCATAACTTAAAGTCAAATGGCATTGAAACGATTATGCTTACTGGTGACAATGAATTGACGGCTAAAGCTGTTGCCGGGGAAGTTGGCATAAACCAATACAAGGCCAATTGTCTTCCACAGGATAAAGTCGAATACGTCAAATCGTTTAGGAAGCAATACAAAACGGTGGCAATGGTCGGAGATGGCATTAATGACGCTCCTGCTTTAGCGAATGCCAATGTAAGTATTGCAATGGGAGAAGGAACAGACATCGCACTCGATACAGCAGATATGGTATTGATGAAAAATGACCTAACAAAAATCACAAACGCAATTCAAGTATCCAAACGAATGAATCGTGTTATTAAACAGAATATCATCTTTTCTTTAAGCATCATTTTGTTGCTTGTTCTTACAAATTACTTTCAAATTATTGATTTACCACTCGGTGTTATTGGTCATGAAGGGAGCACTATCCTCGTTATTTTAAATAGTTTGCGTTTACTGAAATAGCTGCCTTTTAGGGGGTAGCTATTTTCTTTCACCGATCATGGGCGTCTATATACTTTTTCTATAAATGCGTTTAATACACCACCAAGAATAATAATGATGCCAAATAGATAAAACCAGAACATCAGTATAATGACTACCCCTAGACTTCCGTATGTAGCAGAGTAATCACCAATCGTAATGACATAGAAGGAAAATACCCATGATACGAACTGCCAGCTTATCGTAGCGAATGCAGTACCTATAATAACAGTTTT
Organism: Oceanobacillus sp. FSL W7-1304; assembly: GCF_037969805.1. Taxonomy (NCBI): domain Bacteria; kingdom Bacillati; phylum Bacillota; class Bacilli; order Caryophanales; family Bacillaceae; genus Oceanobacillus; species Oceanobacillus sp. FSL W7-1304. Next base: position 1,603,337 of record NZ_CP150211.1, read on the forward strand.
AAAGTATATCCGTTTATGAGGTGCTAATTTATAGAGAAAGAGAAGCACAATAAAGAAGATCGCAGAAGAAATACCCCAGCGAAATGTTTCCCAGGTTTGCAAAAAGTCTTCTGATAAACCAAATATGGAAAACAAATACAAGCCAATCATTCTTCCAAAAACCGGTAAAATTAATGCGATGATAATGACAATTACGATGGCAATGGTTAGTAATATCGCGATTAGTCTCCCAAAAAAGAAAGAACGGTTATTCTCGATTTCATACGCTCGATTAAATGCTTTGGTTATGGCGTTAACCCCATTCGAAGCAGCCCAAAGTGTACCGATAATCCCAATAGAAAGCAGACCACCATTTTGCTGGTTGAGCATTTGACCAATATTATTATTGATCAATTCCATTACTTGCGGGGGCGCATAGGTTGCAATCGTATCTAAAATTACTTGAGCATCAAGCGGTAAATATCCAATTAAATTTAATAGAAATAATAAAAATGGGAACAGTGACAACAGAAAAAAATATGCTAACTGTGCAGCAAGACCAAACACATCCACATTTTCGACGCGCTGATAGAACTGCTTCCCAAGAATTAGTATTTTTTTCACGTTCACTCGCTCCCATAAATTAAATATAGTAAATCATTTTCAATACGTTCTTCTACTTTACTATATTTAGTTTAACCCTTTTTTATTCGTAACCTTTTCTAGCGTTGATTCTACTTGCTCTAAAGCATTGATTGCATTCTCTGCACCACTTGCAATCGTTTGATTTAATTCATCAAAGGTATTACGCAAGCTATGAATTGCTTCAGAAGGGTTACTAATAAAGTGAGATGAGCATGATTTCGCTGCGTCAAATCTTCCTTTCGCATAGCTTCTCGTATTTTTGTCGAATAAAGCGACAGCCCCACCTACTACAGCCCCAATAGTCATACTTAAAATGATTCTACGTTTTCCCATTTTCATTCTCTCCTTTAAACAATATGGTATGTATGCTTTATAGATTTTAGTAAATGAACACAACCTGTTAAAACTAACTGATAGGTGTATTCAAAATTCCCCGTATAATATGGATCCGGAACGTTTACATCCTCTGGGTTTTCGACAAAATCCATTAATTTCGCGACTGTTACCGAGTCATCCAGCACCTTTCGGATCTTGTTCAGATTAGCTATGTTCTGATCATCCATTGCAATAATGTAATCAAAGTCATCCCAATCCTGTTCCTTCACTTGTCGTGCGAACATGCCCTCATACGAAACTGCTTCACGGTCTAATAATTTTCTTGTTCCTTCATGTGGTACATTTCCAACATGCCAATCACCAGTCCCCCCTGAATCCACCTTAATTCTATCAGAAAGTCCTTCTTTTTCCACTAAATCACGAAAAATAGCTTCTGCCATTGGCGACCTGCAAATATTACCTAAACAAACAAATAGTACACGAATGTCCATGATGATAACTCCCTTCTCCATTTTCTATTATAAGCAATATAGTGGTTCATAAGCAAAAAATTATAAATAGGAATGGATGATTTTTTGTTTTATTATGTCGAACCCTTTCGATAAATCATTATTAACTAGGGATTTTGTCAATCGATTTTATAGCGTTTAAGTAGTTCAGAAGTTTTTGCAGACTAAAATAACTTTTATTTCCTCTTGACAACTCATCCAATTTTCGAAATATTAGTAAGTATAAGTAATTAAGGGGGATGATTCAATGATAGGTTTTTTAGAACAAGTAAGTGCGTTTGTTTGGGGACCGCCATTATTAATTCTTATAGTTGGAACAGGGATCTATTTAACTTTCAGACTTGGCTTTGTGCAAATTCTTGCGTTACCAACAGCGTTATTAAACGCATTCAGTCGCAAAAAGCAAGATAAGTTGTCAGATGGAGATATTTCCCATTATCAAGCCTTAACCACGCAAATGGCGGCAACAATTGGGACTGGTAACATTGTAGGGGTAGCTACAGCTGTTATTGCCGGGGGGCCAGGAGCTGTATTTTGGATGTGGGTCATGGCGATTTTTGGTATGGCAACAAAATACGCGGAAGCCGTGCTGGCTGTAAAGTACAGGGTCAAAGGTGAGGACGGACAAATGTCCGGGGGACCGATGTACTACCTTGAAAGAGGCTTAAAATTAAAATGGCTAGCTGTTGCATTTGCGATTTTTGGATCAATTGCAGCATTCGGAATTGGTAACATGGTACAAACAAACGCCGTGTCCGCTGCTGCTGAAAATTCATTTAACATTCCAACATGGGTTACTGGAATTATTCTTGCTATTGTTACTGCATTGGTTATTCTCGGTGGAATTAAAAGTATTGGACGTGTAACTGCTTTCTTTGTACCAATCATGGCTGTATTTTATATTATCGGTGGCTTAATTATCATGACGCTTAACTTTGATATTGTTCCAGCCGCTATTAACCTCATCCTAACAGATGCATTTACTGCAAGTGCTGTCGGTGGTGGTATCCTAGGTACGGTTATCCGATACGGAGTTGCACGTGGGATTTTCTCAAACGAAGCAGGTCTTGGTTCTGCTCCCATTGCAGCTGCTGCAGCAAAAACAGACTACCCAGGAAGACAAGGCCTCGTTTCAATGACACAGGTATTTATCGATACAATCATTGTTTGCAGTATCACTGGAATTACGATTGTTATGGCAGATCTGCACCAAACTGGTGTAGCAGGTGGTGCCTTAACTGGTGAGTCCTTTGGTGTTTTCTTAGGAACGCCTGGAGTCTTAATTGTAAGTATCACGACAATCCTATTTGCTTATTCTACGGTTATTGCCTGGTCCTATTACGGGGAAAAGTGCCTTAACTATTTATTCAAGAGTCCAAAGGCAATTACAATCTATCGGTTTGTATGGGTTGTTGCTGTTTTCTTTGGTGCAACTACAGTTATTGATATCGTGTGGCTATTTTCAGACATTTTTAATGCATTAATGGCGATACCTAACTTAATCGGACTCCTCGGGCTATCTGGCGTCGTAGCTTATGAAACAAAACGATTCCTGAAAATAGCGAAAGAAGAAAAAAAGCAAGAAAGAGCTGCGAAATCGAAATCTGCTTAAAGTACAAAAGCGGAAGCGCCAAGTCGCTGTGCTCTGAAGCTGGATCTGTACGTGAACCGGGGATATTCGTTCATTCGAATATCCCCGGTTCTCACATGTCCACAAAGCGTTAAAACTACAGTAAGACTTCCCTCGTCTCCGTGTCTCTGACTCGGCACTTGCACCTTTGTTCTTAAAACAAACTTAAATCCCACTGATTAGCGATGTGCCTCAACAATTTAATACCACCAATACTATTCCCCTGCAGATCAAGAGCAGGTCCAAAAACGCCGATGCCACATCCATCTAAAAACGGAAGTTCCTCATCCCTTACTCGTGGTGGAACGACTGCTACAATTCCACCGGATACACCACTTTTGGCAGGAATACCAACATATGCAGCGAATTTCCCTGAAGCATCATACATTCCACACGTAAGCATCAATGCTTTTACTAAACGCGCAACTGATCGTGGTATAATTTCTTCTTCTGTATTTGGATCACGTCCATCATTGGAGAGGACTAATCCGATTTTTGCTAAATCACTTGTTGTTATCTCTATCGAACATTGTTTAAAATATGTCTCCAACGTAATTCCAAGATCAGATTCCAAATAGCCGCCCTCTAATAAATAGTAACCGATTGATCGATTTCTCATCGATGTATCACGTTCTGATTCATATGCATCTACATTTACTTGCGGTCGATAGCCAATCATTTTTTCCATTAGAACAAAAAGTGAATCTAGTTTCTGATCCGATGTTTTACCACTTAATAGCGAAGATACGGTAATTGCTCCAGAATTAACTAATGGATTAAACGGCTTCTTCGGCTGCTTCATTTCGAGATGCATAATAGAATTAAACGCTTCACCAGTAGGCTCCACATCCACTCTATTTAATACATAGGAAAGTCCCCTATCCATACAGGCAGCAATAAAGGTCAATACTTTGGAAATACTTTGGATTGTAAATTTTTCTTCTGTATCACCTGATTTAATCGTAACACCATTTTTTCCAATAATCGATATGCCTAGTGCGTGTTGATCAGCCTCTGCCAAAATCGGTATATACGTAGCAACTTCACCATCAACTGTTTGCTTTTTATAAAAATTAATCCAACTGTCAACATAATCCTGAAGCCATTCCTTCGACAATTCTGTGTTTAAGTTAACAGATCCTTGTACCATCATTACCCACCTCATTAACAGTATGTGCATCCAAACAAGTTTGTATCTATGTATACCCTAAAACGTGCTACTATATAGCTTTTATAATAACAGCTTTTCATATAGTTTCTACTATACTGCAAGAAAGAATTAGTTACACGATTGAATATGAAGCATCCATCCTATTGTTTTAAGCGTGATAAATTGTGCACATCCGTTTTTAAGCCTAAAAAAAAGAGACCAGCTAAAAGCTAGTCCCTAATACTATATTATTTTCCGATGAATTGCTGTGTCCAGTGGTTACCTTGCTCTACATAACCTACCCCAATGTGAGTATACTCACCATTTAGGATGTTTGCACGGTGACCTTCACTATTCATCCACGCATTCACAACTTCTTCTGGAGTTTGTTGCCCTTTAGCAATGTTCTCTCCAGCTGTACGGTAAGAGATACCGTAGCTCTTCATCATGTCAAACGGTGAACCATGGTTCGGGCTGTTGTGATCAAAGTAGTTGCTTGTTGCCATATCACGGGATTTTTCGCGAGCTACTTTACTTAATTCTGTGTCAACTTCCAATGGACTTAAACCTTGTTTTGCTCTTTCTTGGTTTGTTAACTCTACTACTTCTTGTTCAAACTGACTTAATTGCTGTGAAGTTTCTTGATTTTGGTTAGATTGCTCTTCTTTTTGAGCTGGTTGCTGTACAGGTGTTGCAGCTTCCTGCTCTTGTTCTTTAGCTGGAGCTTTCTCTTTTGCTGGCGCTTCTTGTTTTGCTGGCGTTTCAGCTTGTTCTGATGCTTCTTGTTTTGCAGGAGCATCAGCTTGCTTTTGATTTTGTTCTTTTGCAGGAATGGATTTCCAGTCTATATTTTTCCAATCAAGCTCGCCATTCAATACCTTATTAATAAGGCCTTGGATATCTCCCTCTGATACATTTCCCGTTTGTCCATTTACTGAATAATAGACTTTATATGAAGGGTTAGTTGATTGATCTTGATTTGCTGACGCATCAGCAGTAGATGTAAATGCTCCGCCAAGTAATAGCGCAGTTGATAATGCAGTAGCGATTCCTACTTTTTTAAACATCTTTGTTACACTCTCCTTTGGTTTTGTTGTTTCTTGCAAAATCATCATAGCACGGGATTTTTGTAATATTTAAGGAAAGCTTTTCCAAACTAGAAAAATAGTTATCGATAAATTTACCTATTAAACTCGAAACCTTGTATTCCATAGAAAAGTTCTAAATCCCTAAATTCGACTAAACAGGTAAAAGTTCAACATACAGGAAAAAATTAGTACAATTTTACGGTTGACACCTTTTAAATAAAGGGTTTATATTACAGGTTGCAATGATTTGTAAACAAACTGTCACTTGCATTTCCCCCACTAAATGTTTTAATTTTAAGAGTAACGTTCTTTATTATAGTAGATAGGATAGTGAAAACTTTATCTCTATTTAATTTAACAAATGCATTTTACGATTAAATTATGGATGCAATATTTAAACTAAATTCGGGTATATAATTTGAAATAGTCATATCCTATTTATATATACTTCAATAAGCACTTTACACTAGCATCGGAAGTTTATGCTGTTATATGTACATAACTATTAAAACTTCTCAATTAAAAACAAATGCGATACTTCTATCAGAATGATTCTGATAGAACGAAACAGCTTTTAGGGGCAGAACCCCTATCATATAAATTTGAACTTATAAACAACGGGAATACTGCCCCTTAATCTACGATACAATAAATTGTCATCATTGGAGGAACCTATTATGTTTTCAAACGCGGAAATCGGAATTGATCTTGGAACAGCAAATATACTTGTCTATTCAAAAACAAAAGGAATCGTTTTAAACGAGCCATCTGTTGTGGCAATCGATATTGAAACAAAAAAAGTTGTAGCAGTTGGTGCGGAAGCAAAAGAAATGGTCGGTAAAACACCGAAAAACATTGTACCTATCCGCCCTTTACGGGATGGTGTGATTGCGGACTATGATGTTACTGCCCAAATGCTAAGGGAACTATTGAAAAAAGTAAGTAAAACGCTTGGGATGTCTATGCGCAAACCAACTGTTGTCGTTTGTACTCCTTCAGGTAGTACGACAGTTGAAAGACGTGCAATTCATAATGCGGTAACAAGCTATGGTGCAAAGCATGTGCATTTAATTGAAGAGCCTGTTGCAGCTGCAATTGGTGCAGATTTACCCGTTGATGAACCAATTGCCAATGTAGTCGTTGATATTGGTGGAGGAACTTCTGAGGTAGGTATTATTTCCTTCGGAGGAGTTGTCTCTTGTAATTCAGTACGCACTGCCGGAGACAAAATGGATGATGAAATCGTACAGCATATCCGCAAAACGTATAATATTTTAATTGGTGAACGCACTGCAGAAAATATTAAAATGGAAATCGGTTATGCACACCCGAATCATAAGGAAGTCACGATGGATATTCGCGGTCGTGATATGGTAACTGGTTTGCCTAAAACGATTGAAATAACGTCTACTGAAATTTATAATGCGATTAAAGAATCTCTAGAGCAAATACTAGAAGCAATTCGCGCTACATTAGAGGATTGCCCTCCAGAGTTAAGTGGAGATATTGTTGACCATGGCATTGTCTTAACAGGTGGAGGCTCCCTTTTAAATGGAATGCAGGAATGGCTTGCTAATGAAATTAGTGTACCAGTTCATATGGCTCCAAACCCGCTTGAATCGGTAGCCATCGGTACTGGACGTGCTATAAAGATGATTACAAAACTACAAAAAGCAGCGAAATAAGAAACAAAAGCAGACTTGCTATGTTTATAGCGCTTCATGAATAAAAGCTGGCTTCAAAGAGAATATCTTTGAGGTTAGCTTTTTATACTATTTTTTAGTCAACAGCCAATATCTATTTACATATTTTTCAGAATAAAGTATACTTATTAATAATACTGTGAAAAACGTATGCCACGTTATTCTACATTAAATTGAATTTCCATAACTGCCTAATTTGTTCACATTCCTATAATCAGGTATGTTCCAACAAACAAAAGCCAGTTCGAACAAAATTGCAGCAATCCTGCATTTGTTTGGGCTGGCTTTTTTTATAACATGAGAAAGGAGGAACTACATGACTGGTGCATTAAACAACATTAAAATTCTCGATCTATCAAGGGTGCTTGCAGGTCCTTATTGCTCAATGATTCTCGGCGATCTTGGTGCAGAAGTAATCAAAGTCGAGGCACCCGGTGGAAGTGACGAAACACGCGGATGGGGCCCCCCTTTTCAAAACAGCGTCAGCGCTTACTACCTATGTGCTAATCGTAATAAAAAGAGCATTACCGTGGATTTGAAAACAAAAGAAGGAATTGATCAGATAAAAAAAATAATAGCCGAATCAGATGTAATCATGAACAATTTTAAAGCCGGGACGATGGAGCGCTTCGGACTCGATTATGAAACCGTCGCACAATTGAATCCTTCCATCGTTTACTGCTCTATTACCGGTTTTGGGGAGACCGGCCCATACAAACATTTACCAGGTTATGACTTCATTATCCAAGCAATGAGTGGATTAATGAGCATTACGGGCACAGAAGCATCCGGTCCACAGAAAATGGGAGTTGCTATTACCGATATCTTAACCGGACTATACGCCTGTATTGGAATTCAAGCTGCATTGCTTGAGCGAACCAATTCAGGTAAAGGTCAGAAAATCGACCTTTCATTATATGATTCAGCTGTCAGCGCCTTGGTCAATATCGGAAGTAATTACTTGATTTCCGGGAAAATACCCTCGGCTCTCGGTAATCATCATGCCAATATCGTGCCATACCAGACCTTCATCACAGCGGATGGAGAAATGGTAGTTGCCGTTGGTAACGACAATCAATTTAAAAAGCTCTGTAGCCTATTAAATGTCCCTCATCTCAGTAACGATCGGAGATTTGAGAAGAATGCAGACCGGGTAAAACATAGAGATTTGCTTGTTTCACGTTTACAAAAAATTTTTGCAACAAAGCCGACGGCATATTGGTTAGAACAATGTCATACAAATAACATTCCATGTGGACCAATTCAAGATTTACAAGATGTAAGCAATGACCCACAACTGCATGAGCGAGAAATGTTCGTTGATTACGAACACCCTACAGCAGGTCCTATCACAATGATTGGAAGTCCATTAAAACTTTCACGAACACCTGTCGCTTACAATCTGCATCCTCCTGATGCTGGTGAACATAATCAGGAATTTCGTATAGACGATAAAGAAGTAAAAAATAAGTAAACAAGGAGATGAGCTAATGAATTTTGAATTTAATGATGAACAGAAGATGCTGCGTGAAACGGTAAGAAGCTTTACAGACAAAGAAATTATGCCATACATTGACGGGTGGGACCGGGAAGGAAAGTTTGACTTAAGCATACTAACGAGACTTGCAGAGCTTGGACTAATGGGCGTCTGTATCCCTGAAGCATATGGTGGCAGTGGAATGGATTATAACGCATTAGCTATTGTTTGTGAGGAACTGGAGCGAGGCGATACCGCCTTTCGTACAGCTGTTTCCGTGCATACGGGGTTAAATAGCATGACATTACTTCAATGGGGAACAGAAGAGCAAAAGCAAAAATACCTTACACCACAGGCAAAAGGTGAAAAAATTGGTGCATTTGGTCTCACCGAACCTGGCGCTGGTTCGGATGTTGCAGCTTTACAAACGACAGCTGTACAAGATGGTGACCACTATATTTTAAACGGTCAGAAAACATGGATCTCACTATGTGATATTGCCGATCATTTTATTGTTTTTGCTTATACTGCAGATCGTTCCGAAAAGCATAAAGCTATTTCTGCTTTCATTGTTGAACGTTCTTGGGAAGGTTTCTCATCGAAGGCAATCAAAGGCAAGCACGGCATCCGATCCGGTAACACAGGTGAAATATTTTTTGAAAATATTAAAGTACCGAAAGAAAATCTGCTGGGCGAAGAAGGAGAAGGATTTAAAATTGCCATGTCAGCATTAGATAATGGGCGCTTCACAGTTGCTGCAGGTGCTGTTGGACAAATTATGGCTTGTCTGGAAGCTTCCGTTAAATACTGCCATGAACGAGAAACATTCGGCAAAGAGATTGGAAAACATCAGCTCGTGCAGCAAATGATTGCGAAGATGGAAGCAGGCTATCAAATGAGTCGTTTGCTTGTTTATCGTGCAGGTGAGCTTAAAAACCGAGGAAAACGCAATACCAGAGAAACTTCTCTTGCCAAATGGCAGGCCTGTGACTTCGCTAATCAAGCAGCAGATGATGCCGTGCAAATCCACGGTGCTTATGGCTATTCCGATGAATATCCAGTAGAACGCTATTTACGGAATTCGAAAGCACCGGTTATTTATGAGGGAACTCGAGAAATTCACACGATTATGCAGGCAGAATATGTATTAGGGTATCGGGAAGATAAGCAGTTGAATAAAATGCTTCCTGCCTGGGATGGAGAGAAGGAGCGCGTTTAAAAAACAATAATCTATTTCCCCTAGCATATTAAATGCTAGGGTTTTTATCTATTTCTAAAACGTGTACAAATACATCATTCAACATAGAAATGATGAACGTATCTATGCAGAATGATTTCTTATTCATATACTATGATGAAACAATTTATTGATAGGAAGGAGAGACACTAATGGCATTACAGCTTATGAAATTATTTGTTTCTGCAACAACGGAAACGGAGGTTACGCCAACGGTTGATAAGTTTTTCTATGTAACGGTAGCTGATACTGCACCAGAAGGCACTTTAACAATTGATGCAGCTGATTTCTTTGATGATTTAGGTGCTGAAGTCGTTGAACTCCCCGAGTTAATAGCGAATAACAGTTACTATAACCTATATATAAATGGTGTATTACAAATGCAGGATATTTCAACTTATACGCCTGGTGCAACTGGTGTAGGATCACTTAGTATTGTGGTACCCACTGGTACAGACTCCATAGTAGCAGAAACACCAATCGTATTAGAAATAGCCAACTTCGATACGACTTCTACTACAGATATTACAACATAACTTCATTTGAAATAGGGTGGTCTATGCCACCCCTTAATTAATCGATTACGATTGGTGAATAGTAATGAATTGCAAATTAATTGGAGCTCCTTCTGGAGGTACATCACTTGTTTTTAATTGCAATATACCTTCCTTAATCTCATAGGTAACTGGAGGTTGTAATACACCATTAATAAAGAGATTTACATAGGAGACCTTCATTGGATCTAATATCCCGCGATTACCGTATTGTTTTAATTCATCTTTATTCGTATATAGAAGACTTTTCCCATCAGACAATGCATTATACTGGTAAGTATCAACTTTATTGATTTTCCTAGCAGGTTTTATAGGAATTTTAATACGAAATTCGGAAGTTGTATTGACCATATCATATACACGACGAGTAGAGACAATATGCTTTTTATTATGTTTTATTTTGGCCACCTACCTCTTTTTATAAAGTAAAACTTCATTCAGTTAGAGTTCCCTTCCGCCCACTGAATGTTAGTAGAACAGAAACAGAATTATTATTTCTACATCCTATGTTTCAACTAAAAGAAGCGTTCAAAAAAAGCCACCTAATTACAGTCCAATAAATAAGCAACTTGTATAGAAGCGGAAAAATCAAGTTTCAATAAATTCTAAATAAAAGAAGATGGTACACAGTCAGTACCATCTCCTCTTCTTATTTTGTCTCTATATAATTCACATATTGTTTATACAAATCATTTAAGGCGGACGAAAGGGCATTGCCTGCTTTCCCTAAGTAATGCTGTTTTACCATTTCAATTGGCTTTTCCATCCCATCCTGCAAGCTGTAGCCTCTTAGCAATTGTTGAACAAATTCTCTCCCATGCTCCGTGGCTAAAGTACAATTTGCAGCTACGATAACACCATATTTTTTATCAATTTCTGCTGTAATAGTTAATGTGTCATAAATACTTTTAGCTGCCATTCCTGCGGGCAGCCTTGCGTGACCTGCAATAAATATGGTATTCACGATTGGTCCAATCCCTTCATCTTATTACACTCACTTTACCTTTACTGAATTCGCTTCTAAGATTGACTCTGTTTCTGTAATATTTACACCGCGTTTCTTCATCGCTTCGATATAGGTATGGCCAGGGACAATCTGTTCTGGCGGATATACGCCTTTTTTCGCAATAGTTCCATCACCAATCATCTGTGCAACAACTGATATTGTATTCGCAGTCGCTCGAGCCATCGCTGTTACATGTGTTTTTCGATCCTTATACGTCGTCATCTCATATGCATAGGTTGCTTCCGTCCCATTCTTTTCACCAGAAACAATTACCCTTAATAAGACTGCATCTTCCTTCTCACCTAATTCAACGATGGGATCAAGTACTTTCAGAAAAACATCGCGCGGTCGAATCATCTGACCATTTACTTCGACCTCATAATCTAGCTTCGTTAAATTTAAATCAACAAGCAGTTTAAATTTCTCCGCATGACCGGGATAACGAATTGTTTTGTATTCAAGTGTCTCAATATCCGGAAAAGATAGCGAAAGTGTTGATGTGCCGCCAGATGTATGAAAAGCTTCCAACGGGCCAAACCGCTCAAAATAAATTTGCTCTACTTCTGTTAATGAAGGGATTTCCTGCTTGATACCATTACGAATAATGAGGGAAGGATCTGTATAATGATCGAAAACCCCTTCCATTGAGAATACATGATTATATTCAATTGGAGGATCTGGCTTTACAGGAATTCCACCAACATATAATTTAATCGACTTTACTTGATCAAGCTTGCTTGCACCATAGCCTGATAAAATATTGATCATCCCAGGAGCTACACCAAGATCTGGAATGAGTGTAACTTGAGCAGTTTTCGCGTCATCTGAAAGCCCCAGCACTTTATCTGTCATATGCCCAATATGTCCGCCTAAATCTACTGCGCTGACCCCTACCTCAATTGCAGTTTTAGCAACGATTTCATTAAACGAATAAAATAGTGCGTTTATAACCACATCAAACTTCCGAATAAACGCTGCAAGCTCCTCTCTATTACCCGCATTTACTTGATATGCTTTTAATTTCTTAGTATCCAGCTGCTTACTTACGAGCCGCGCCCGCTCGATATCAATATCTGCAAGCCCGACATGTGTTACACCTGGACTCGATACCAAATCACGTACTGCTTCTTTTCCCATCAAGCCTGAACCTAATACACCTATTTTCATTCGATTCACTCCCTGCTTAGACTGGTAAAAGCAACCTCTATCTATATAACTATTCAAAAAGCCTTCATCATAAATAGCTTATGATTCTACATCAATTTGTGCGCGTTGTAATTTCCCACTGTAATCCACGTAAATTGCCTTCCATTCTGTAAAAACATCCAATGCTTGAATGCCTGAATCTCGGTGACCATTCCCTGTTCCTTTTGTTCCTCCAAACGGCAAGTGAATTTCTGCTCCTGTGGTTCCAGCATTCACATAGACAATTCCTGTATCGAGATCTCGCTGCGCTTTAAAAACCCGATTCACATCGTTTGTAAAAATCGAGCTGGACAGTCCGTACGTCACACCATTATTTACCTCAATTGCTTCTTCAAAGCTGGAAACGGGGATAATCGAAACAACCGGGCCGAAAATTTCTTCTTGAGCAATTCGCATATCTGCCGTAGCATTGGTGAACAGGGTCGGCGCAAAGTAATAGCCATTTTCATGTGCATCTTCCGTCAGCTCGTAGCCTCCCGCAAGCAGTTTGGCCCCCTCTTCCCTGCCGATTTCAATATATTGCTTAATTTTAACAATGCCTGACTGGTTAATGATCGGTCCTACTTTAATTGATTCATCAAGTCCATTGCCTATAGTCAGCTTATCCATAGCAGCAAGCAGTCTCTCTTCCAATGTACGTTTTACTTTTTCATGTACAATAACCCGACTGCATGCTGTACATCGCTGACCACTCGTTCCGAAGGCACTCCAAAGAATTCCTTCGACTGCAAGATCTAAATCAGCATCATCCATTACGATTACAGCATTCTTCCCACCCATTTCTAAGGAAACCTTTTTTAATTGCTTTCCACATTCACTTGCAATATTTCGACCTGTATCATTGGAACCCGTAAAGGAAATAACACGAATAGCCTCATGATGGACCATCGCATCTCCAACGACAGATCCTGCACCAAATACAACATTGACAACCCCTTTAGGCAGGCCAGCTTCCTCAAAAATTTTGGCAAGCTCATATGCCATGATTGGTGTTTCCGTAGCCGGTTTCCAAACAACTGCATTTCCGGCGACAATTGCAGGAAAAGACTTCCATGTTGCAATTGCAATCGGAAAATTCCACGGTGTGATAATACCTACAACTCCAACGGGAGCACGTTGACTCATTGCAAATTTATCCTTCAACTCAGCAGGTGTTGTCTGACCAAATAAACGACGACCTTCCCCTGCCATGTAAAACGCCATATCAATACCCTCTTGCACCTCACCGCGAGCTTCTTCAATTACTTTCCCGTTTTCCATAGTCAGCAGCTGAGACAGTCTTTCTTTACGTTCTTTCATAATGTAGCCAACACGGTATAGCACTTCTGCACGTTGTGGTGCAGGAACAAGCGCCCATTCCTTTTGTGCGGCTTTTGCAGCAGCTACCGCTTCGTTTACCGCTTCTTCCGTAGATAAAGGCACTTGCACAATTTCTTCCCCAGTTGCCGGATTTATTACTGCTTGGGTTTTACTTACATTCACCCATTCTCCATTAATAAAATTATTAAGTTTTTCAACTTCCAATGATAGCGTTGTCAAAATTATCCCTCCCGAATAAAATAGTGCAGTAAATGACGTGCTTTTACCCTATTTCTATATATATTTATTTTCTATCTTTAGTATAAATGAGTATATGTTAATTGTACAATTGTTATTAATATACTAAATTTATTGGATATTTTTTTATTCCTTATGTTAGATTGAACATATATCAATTTAATACAAAAGAGGTGCTATATTTATGATGCGTACACGTCAATATGCACAGCAACTGGATCAAGAGGATACTTTACAACATTTTCGAACCGAGTTCCACACACCTAACAATACGATTTATTTTGATGGTAACTCACTCGGATTATTATCCAAACGCACGGAACAATTTGTAACTGAAGTTATGAATGATTGGAAAAACCATGCAATCGATGGTTGGACACTTGGTCATCATCCTTGGTTTTATTTAGCTGAAAAGCTTGGGAAAATGTCCACCAATCTTGTTGGTGCAAAACCAGAGGAAGTAATTATTACTGGTTCAACAACAACCAACCTCCATCAACTGACAGCGAGTTTCTATCACCCAAAAGGCGCAAAAACGAAGATTCTTGCTGATGTATTGAATTTCCCTTCTGATATTTATGCATTAAAAAGCCAATTAGCACAAAAAGGATATGATGCCCACACACATCTTATTCAAGTACCGAGTGCTGATGAGAATACGTTGAAATCAGAAGACATCATCGACTACATGACAGAGGAAATCGCATTAATTGTCCTGCCAGGTGTCCTATATCGCAGCGGACAAATTCTAGACATGCAAAGGTTAACAAAAGAAGCTCATAAGCGAGGAATCCTTATTGGCTTTGATTTATGCCATTCGATTGGTGCCATCCCTCACAGTCTATCAGAGTGGGATGTGGACTTTGCTTTCTGGTGTACGTATAAGCATTTAAATGGAGGCCCTGGAAGTGTTGGGGGGCTGTATGTTAATCAAAAGCATTTCGGCAAAACACCTGGACTTGCTGGATGGTTTAGTTCTTCCAAAGAAAAGCAATTTGATATGGAGCATAATCTGACCCCAGCAAATCATGCAGGTTCCTACCAAATTGGAACACCACATGTATTAAGTATGGCGCCATTACTCGGGTCACTGCAAATGTTTGAGGAAGCCGGCATTGAAAATATCCGCAAAAAATCATTACAACTAACAGCGTACTTGATGGACTTGATTGAAAGCGAATTAGCTGCATATTCCTTTTCCATTGCCAATCCGAAGCAAGATGATGAACGAGGTGGACACGTTTTACTGTTGCATTCCGAAGCAGCACGGATTTGCAGAGCTTTAAAAGCAAACGGCATCATTCCTGACTTTCGCAACCCAAATGGAATACGGATAGCCCCTGTCGCCTTATACAATACATTTGAAGAGGTATGGCAAATGGTTCATATTCTGAAAACCATTATGGAGAAAGAAAGCTATAAAAACTACGAAAATAAACGAGGTGTAATCGCATGAGTAAATGGATTGATATTTCTCAAGCCTTAACGAATGATATCGCACATTGGCCAGGAGATACACCATTCAACTACAAACTGTCAGCCACGAAGGAGCAGACCGGCTCTGCCAATATTGGAGAAATCACAACAAGTCTGCACATTGGGACACATATTGATGCACCCTTTCATTTTAATTCTAATGGTAAAACGGTAGATCAGCTCGATCTTGATCTTTACATTGGAAAAGCAATCGTTATTGATGTCAGTCATACCGATAATATTACAGCGGCAGTACTAGAAAATTACCAATTTGATTATGCAACAAGACTGCTGCTGAGAACATCACTACCGAACAATCCAAAACGGTTCCCAAGAGAATTTCCTTATCTGGATCCAGAGATTGCCCAGTTTTTAAGTGAAAAGGGTATACAATTACTTGGCGTTGATATCCCCTCTGTCGATGCACCGGACAGTAAAGAACTCACCACACATCACGCCCTCCATCGGCATGGAATTCACATTCTGGAAAATATAATGCTAAAACATGTCATTCCAGGATCCTATGATTTAATCGCTTTGCCGTTAGCTATCCATGGTGCGGATGGCAGTCCAGTCCGCGCCGTATTACGTCCACTTGAGGAGAATGAATCATGACGGATTCTTCCAACAAAACATTTCAGTCGGAAAAAGGAATTCATACGGATTTTATGGAGAAAATGACATATGGAGATTACCTTCAGCTCGATCCTTTATTATCAAGTCAAAAACGATTATCCAGTCACCATGATGAAATGCTATTTATAATTATCCACCAGGTAAGCGAGTTATGGCTAAAGCTAATTATTCATGAAATGCAGGCAGCAATCAAAAAGATTCAAGCAAACGAACTGCAAGCGTCCTATAAAATGCTTGCACGTGTCAGCAAAATCCAATCCCAAATCATTCAAGCATGGGATGTGCTTTCAACATTAACACCTGCAGAGTACATGCAATTTAGGGATAAACTAGGAAATGCTTCCGGGTTTCAATCTTATCAATATCGGCTTGTCGAATTTGTCCTAGGCTATAAAACACCATTTATTTTAAAAATATATCAAAAAGACAAAGAACTTCATCAAATTCTAATGGATGCGTATCATGCACCTGGTCTATATGATGTTGCCATTCAATCTTTAGACAAGGCAGGTCTGCCAATTGATAAAGGAGTTTTAGATAGAGATATTTCGAAAACATATCAACAAAATGCTAGTGTTGAGCAGGCATGGCTACAGGTCTATCAAAACGTCGATCGCTATTGGGACCTTTATCAATTGGCTGAAAAGCTCGTCGATATTGAAGATTGGTTCCAGCAATGGCGTTTCAGACATATGAAAACAGTTGAACGCATTATTGGTCACAAGACAGGTACTGGAGGATCATCTGGTGTCAGCTATCTAAAAAAAGTACTGGAGCATTACTTTTTTCCTGAACTTTGGGAAATTCGAACAAAGCTTTAACAACGATAGAACTTCCTTCAAAAATGAATTGATTATGCTATACTAATAAGATAACTTTTTCAAACATGAAAGGAATTACAGCATGAACAAAAACAAAGAACAATGGTCGACAAAGCTCGGCTTTATCCTATCATCTGCTGGAGCGGCAGTCGGTCTTGGAGCAATTTGGAAATTCCCATATATGACAGGAATGAATGGTGGAGGTGCCTTTTTCCTATTATTTATTGGCTTTACCATCATTCTAGGTCTTCCTCTCTTAGTTGGGGAATTTATTATTGGAAGAAGTTCACAAAAGGAAGCAGTCACAGCTTACAAAACATTAGCACCAAAAACTCCTTGGTCATTCATTGGACAATGGGGCGTTGTTGGTGCATTCATCCTGATGGCATTTTACAGTGTCGTAGGCGGCTGGGTCCTTCTATATAGTTTCATGTCACTGCCTGGACAAATTATAAAAGAAAACGCAAATTATCCCGAACTATTTGCTAATATAACTGGCAGTCCAACCTTGACAATTGTCGGTCTTGGATTATTTGTATTAATAAATATTATTGTTGTATCTCTCGGAATTACAAATGGAATCGAGAAAACAAATAAGGTGTTAATGCCATTACTTTTTATTTTCTTTATTATACTTGTCATCCGTTCCGTTACATTCGAAGGAGCAATGGAAGGTATCCGCTTCTTCCTGCAGCCAGACTTTTCCAAACTAAGTGCTGAAAATGTCTTATATGCACTCGGTCAAGCATTCTTTTCATTAGCAGTAGGAATCTCGGTGATGGTGACATACAGCTCTTACTTGAAAAAAGATGTCAGTTTACCGTCATCAGCTGGATCGGTAAGTATTATGAATATATTTGTTTCCTTGCTTGCAGGTTTAGCTATCTTTCCTGTTGTATTTGCCTTTGGTTTGGAGCCTGCAGAAGGACCTGGATTATTGTTTATCGTGCTGCCTGAGGTATTTGCACAAATGCCGTTCGGTGAATTGTTTTTAAGCTTATTTTTATTGCTGTTTTTATTCGCGGTGTTGACATCATCCTTCAGTATGCTGGAAATTATTACAGCAGCTTTCACAGAAAATAAACAGCGCTCAAGAAAGAAAGTTGCATTCATTGCCGGTTTACTCGTATTTCTCGCAGGCATTCCATCTGCACTCTCTACCAACGTGCTTACGGATTTCACTATATTCGGTTTAACTGTATTCGATGCAAGTGATTTCCTTGTGAGTAATATCATGCTTCCTGGTGGCTGCCTATTTATTTCATTGTTTATCGGATTTAAACTGGATAAATCATTATTAAAGCAGGAATTTTCTTATGGAAACCAGTTAGCTGATGGATTGTTCCACGTATGGTTCCAGATCATGCGTTGGTTAGTTCCCGCTACAATCATCATCGTTTTCTTAAGTTCTGTCGGAATTTTATAGTACGAAGATTTTTACACAAGGAGAAAAGGAAAGATTCCGCTGGAGGAGTGACATACATGCCACGTAAAATTGTAATTGTTGGCGGTGTTGGTGGCGGCGCTACGGTTGCCGCCCAAATCCGCAGAAACGATAAAAATTCCGAAATCATCATCTTTGATAAAGGGGGGTATATTTCTTACGCAAATTGCGGTATCCCCTATTATCTTGGCGATGTGGTTCAAAATAGAAAGGATCTCCTGTATCCTCCTGAGAAATTCACGAAAAAATACAATGTATCCGTGCATACGAATACAGAAGTTATTTCAATTTCACGCTCAGATAAAACCGTGCACTATCGGAAAGGTAAACAAGTGCAGGAGGAAACCTTCGACAAACTGATCCTTTCTCCTGGTGCATCTGCAATTGTTCCAGACATAGAGGGTATCAATAATAATCGAACCTTTACAGCGAAAACGATTGAGGATATGGATGCTGTTCATGCATTCATCCAACAAAATACACCGAGGTCAGTTGCTGTAGTTGGTGCTGGGTTTATCGGATTAGAGATGATCGAAAACTTGCATGCCCTTGGGTTGAATTGCACCATCATCGATCGCTCATCACAAGTAAGCAAAATCATTGATGATGATATGGCGGCAATAGTTGAAGAACATTTGAAGGATAAAGGAATTGAGGTCATTCTGAATGATGGCTTGAAGGGGTTTAAAAATGATGGCAAGACATTACTTTTAAATAGCGGGATACAACTGGAAGCAGACATGACAATTCTCGCTATTGGAATAAAGCCTAATACTGATTTAGCTATCAATACGGCACTGGAGTTAGGTAGTACTGGTGCTATTTCTGTGAATGAATATATGCAAACAACAGATCCTGATATTTATGCGTTAGGAGATGCCGTAGAAACAAGAGACCTATTAACCGGCTCACCAAGACATATCGCACTAGCTTGGCTTGCACATCGTCAAGCAGCTATTATTGCTGCACACTTAGATGGAGAACAAATTCCTTATCGCGGCAATACAGGCTCTTCTATTTTGAAGGTATTTGATTTAACAGTGGCAGCAACCGGACATAACCGACAGAGCTTGCAGCAGGAAGGCAAACAATTCGAGAATGTAGTCCTTGCCTCCACTTCCCACGCTAACTATTATCCAGGTTCCAAGAAACTCTGGTTAAAACTTTTTTTCCATCCAGAAACAGGGCTGATTTTTGGAGGAAATATTGTCGGGTATGATGGTGTTGATAAGCGGATGGCTGTATTGGCTACTGCTATCAAAGGAAATTTAACTGTAAATGACCTACCAGAGCTGGAACTCGGATATGCACCACCTTATTCCAGTTCAAAGGACCCCATCAATATTCTTGGCTATAAAGCAATCGATATGCTAAAAAAGTAAATCCCGGCTAAAGGCCGGGATTTACTTTTTTAAATATTATCTTCAAATTGGTAAATAAGTTCAAAGCTCGTTTCATCCAATAACTCTGCAACATGGACGCGTAAACCATGTCCGAATATAACCTCATCCTCTGTCATCGCCACAATCATAGCTTTCGTATTACTACGAGTATCAACATATATATCTCCAACAGCAGGCTTTAATGTATCATCATTTTCAGCAAGGTAGCTAATCGATTCATCTTTTAGCTGTTGTTCTTCAGGTACAAGATTTTTATCATAATAAGCGATTTCTTGACTTGCATCCTGCCGACCTGGAACCATGACAACATATTCATTATGTTTCACACCATTATCACGTGTTGTATTCACATTTCCGTTCTCAACACTTTCCACTTTTTCGATTTCATTCAATGAATAATGATCTAAAAAGTCTGGTGCAGGTTTAACGATTAAAATATAGTCGCCTGGCTCTGGCTTCGCATATTGATCAATCGTGTAACGTTTGCCATAAAAGATAAATGTATCATTATGCTTCGGTCTATAATAGTCAATCTCACTTGCCTTCGTTAAAATTTGTTTCATATCCTTCAAACGATACAAGTGTACAGATTGTTTAAACATCGGCTTTACTGAATACACTTTATGGAGCTCGTTTTGATAAAACACAAACTGGCCTTTCCTCACTTGATAAAGCTTCATTCCGTTCCCTCCTAATTAAAGCATTATTTCCATTATAACTAGTTTCTATCATAAAGTGAATCTTCATTCCACCTTATTTCACATGATGTCATCTACGGACCTTATTTTAAACAGTACCCGATAATATAGCTCTGTGATTATTTTCCCATATGCAGTCCATTTTTAAACCTTTATTTTGTCAGTTTCACTTTTATTTTTATTTTATGAAACTAATCGTCTTCCCATTTCGTATTACCAATTAGAAACGAACATAGGAGATGTGAACATGACAGGAATATTAACAACTACGATTCTTACTTTTATTCTCTATATCATAATTGCTGTTTACTTTATTTTTAAAAATCAGCAACAGCGGAAAACGACAATCAAAGCTGCTGGATTTACGTTTATTAGTCTTTTCATTATTACAGCAATCATCGTCTATATTTTCATGCCTACCATCACTATTCCAAATATGTCAATTGCAAACTTAATTGTCGCTTTCATTGGAACACTTGGTTTATATGGATTGACGATGAGCAAACCACTTACAAAAGCAAGTCGTCCAATCGATGTGGTTTCATCTGGAATTATTGTATTAGCAGTCATCGCAGTTCCGACATTTTTTATCCTTGGCATTTCTGCTTTAGATAATAGCTATGAGTCCATTAAAAAAGAAGAAATGGAAGAAGCAAAGCCACTCGATAAAGATGCTACACCAATTGTTGTATCACCAGAATCTGCACGTAACAAGGTTCAAAAAGCAATGAGTGTTGTTCCAAATACCCAGTTTTATGATCTAGGTAAATTACAGGTACAAATGGTAAATGACGATATCGTATTCATTGCTCCAGTTGAATTTAGTGGTTTCTGGCGTTATTTCCGCGGTAAAGAAACAGAAGGATATTTTACCATATCTGCTACAGATATCAATGCCCAACCGAAATTTATTGAAAGTAAAATGAAGTATACGAATTCCAGCTACTTTCAACATAATATCCAACGAACGATTTATGGGGAATATCCAGCTTATATTCAAAGTGGCAGCGCACAAATCGAGGTAGATGAGGAAGGGAAACCATGGTATGTACAGACGTTGTATAAACCAATTGGCCTTACAAATAAACCAAACATGTCAAGGCTGCATGTCGCAGTTGTTGACCCGGTAACAAGTGATGTATCCCTTTATACAACAGAAGATGCACCTGTTTTTATCGATGGTTCGATTAGTTCTGAAATGGCTTCTGATCAAAATGAGTATTTCGGAAAATACGTGCATGGCTGGCTGAACTCTATTTTTGGAAAACGGGATGTAAAAATACCAAACGAATCTGGAACGGAAAGTAATGTAACACCTATTTTTGATGAACAAGGAAACATGCATTATTTTACAGATATGTCCTCTCCTAAAGAGAATATTGATTCTGCTTTAGGCTACACACTAATCAATGCTCGTACAGGTGAATTAGTGTATTACAATGGAGAAAAAAATAATGGAATCATGGATAGTAAAGGTGCAAGAGAAATCGTTGATAAAGAATTCCCAGAGAAAAACTGGAAAGGCTCCATGCCGATTTTGTATAATATTGACGGAAATCCAACCTGGGTAGTCAATGTACTAGATCCGAATGGATTATTTAAACAATATGCCTACATTAAGGCCGCTGATTCCGATTTTGTTGTTTTCGGTGATACTGCAAAACAGACACTAGGTGCCTATCGAATTGCACTTGCACAGGATCCTAGTAATGTGGAATCTACCGGTGAAGCAGCAGGACATGAAAGCGTCAGTGGTGAGATTGAACGTGTTGTTATTACAACCCAAACAACTGGACAACTGATTCAATTTTTATTAACAAATGACACAACCATTTACACATTGAGCTCAACTAAGGCTCCTTTAGCGGTCTTTTTACAACAAGGGGATCATGTTCAGCTAGAAGCAAATAAATTGGATAACGGTACTGCCATTGTCGAAGCTATTGAAATCGATGGCTTACAATAGAAAACAGGGTGCCCCGATTTTTTCGGGTACACCCTGTTTTGTTTACTTTTATAACGTCACTTGAAATTATCATGCATGAACAGATAGTAATACCCCACTGAATGACGTTGCACTTTATTGATTCTCCATTTCCTCAATTAATACGGAGAGTTCCTCCCAGCGTTCCATTTTCTTTTCCAGTGCTGCCTCAGTTTCTTGCTGGTCCTCATATAATTTCTGTATTTTTTCCGAGTCACTTCCGGCATCGATAATGGCCTGCTGCAATGCTTCAACCTTTTCCTCTAACTCCATTATTTGATCTTCAATTTTTTCCCATTCTCGCTGGTCATTGTAGGAAAGTTTTTTCTTTTGCTTCTTCGGCTTTTCAATTGCTTTTTCAGTCTTCTGCGCTGTGCTTATATCGAAATGACGTTGTTCTAAATACGCACTGTAATTCCCTTGGAAGCGTTCTGTCCTTCCATGTCCCTTAAAGACAAGCAAACGATCAGTAACACGATCTAAAAAGTAGCGATCATGGGATACGGTAATGACGACACCAGGAAAATGATCCAAATATTCTTCCAGAACACTAAGTGTCTGTGTATCTAAATCATTTGTCGGCTCATCCAAAAAGAGTACATTCGGCTCTGTCATAAGCACTTTCAATAAATAAAGCCTGCGTTTTTCCCCGCCAGATAATTTCCGAATATAGTTATATTGTTCTGAACGGGAAAATAAAAAGCGTTCCAGCATTTGCTCAGCAGTTATAACTTGACCGTCCTTTGTATGGATGACTTCTGCAACCTCTTTAATATAATCAATCATCCGCATACTTCCATCTAGTTCCTCATCACCCTGCGTATAGTAGCCGATTTTTACCGTCTCACCGATTTCAATTTCACCTTCATCCGGTTCGACTCGATCCGCCATTATATTAAGCAAAGTAGATTTTCCAGAGCCGTTGGCACCAATAATACCGAGGCGCTCCCCTGGAATTACGAGATAACTGAAATCACGCAAGAGCGTTTTACCATCATAGGTCTTCCCAATGGATTTCAGCTCAATTACCTTTTTACCTAATCGTGTAGAACCTACTTGAAACGCTAGATGGTCTTTTTTCGTATCAAATGTTTCCTTTTTCATTTCTTCTGCGCGTTCAATTCGTGCCTTTTGTTTTGTTGATCTTGCTTTTGCTCCACGTTTTAGCCATTCTAATTCACGACGTAATGTATTCTGGTGTTTCTGCTCATTACTAACTTCAAGCGCTTCTCGCTCTGCTTTCTTTTCCAGAAATATTTCATAATTTCCTTCGTATATATACAAATTTCCTTTATCTAACTCGTAGATTCGATTCGTTACCCGATTTAGGAAATAACGGTCATGTGTCACAAGGAGAAGAGATCCTTTATAGGACTGTAAGTATTTTTCGAGCCATTCTACCGTTTCATTATCCAAATGGTTGGTTGGCTCATCTAGTATCAGTAAGTCAGCTGGCTGAATAAGCGCCTTTGCGATAGCAACACGCTTTTGTTGTCCACCCGAAAGCTCGGTGACTTTTTTGCCAAAATCTGTTATCCCAAGCTTCGTTAATATTGTTTTAGCTGCAGTGTTCGCTTCCCATGCTTCCGCTTCATCCATCTTCTGCTGGAGTTTTAGCAACTCCTGTTGATAGGTGCTATTCTCAGCATCCTCCTGCAGCTTGAGTAATGCAGCTTCATATGCCCGCATCAACTTCATAATCGTCGACCCGCCGTAATAAATCTGGTCAATAACAGTTAGGTTAGGATCAAGAATTGGATCCTGTGCCAAATACTCAATTCGGTAATCTTTTGCATGTTTCAAATTTCCTTTTTCGGGTGATTCTATTCCAGCAATCACTTTCAAAAAGCTTGATTTCCCTGTTCCATTTACACCAATCAGTCCAATTCGCTCTTTGTCAGTAATTGTACAGCTGATGTCATTAAAAAGAACTTTATCACCATAAGATTTATGTAAATTTTCAATAATAAGCATTGTTTAACCTTCCTCACGCTTTTCAATTATAGTTCGCGTTTTCATGTTATCGTCATTTTCTTTTCCGTATCAACTGCTTTATCCAAGCTTTTACAATTATAACGATTAAAAATAAAAGCCATGATGTCACTAAATAAAAAATAAGTTTAGCTCCTTCATTCATTTCTGAAAAAAAGGTGGCCATTCCGATCCATATCGCTCCAATCATGACGAGCTGTCCAAGTAATAGTTTTATGATAATCTCCCCCGACTTTCTTTACTAGTCTATGTAATAGTTTAGCGTACTGGCGCTTAATTTTCCATTTATAAAAACAGACTGCTCTATTCCTTACCAAGCTCCTCATTATTTATGTTATAAAACAGGAAAGGAAATCGGGCTTAGTGCCGATTTCCTCAATTCATTTTTTCGTATTCAGTTATCATTTGTTCATAATTCAAAGGCCCATACACGCGTTGCCCAATAATTCCTTTTGTATCAATCATATAGGTTGTAGGGATTGGGCTTATTCTGTATAACCTGGATACTTGCCCTTCCTCATCCATTAATACCGGAAAGGTTAGACCATATGTTTCAATAAACTCATTTACCGTCTTTTTATTCATTTCCATGTTTGTTAAATTAACCGCAAGCACCACAGCATCTTTGTCTTGGTAGAATCGTTCCAAATCAGGCATCTCTTCTCGACATGGCGGACACCAAGACGCCCAGAAATTAAGTAATACGCGCTTTCCCTTAAAGTCAGATAGCTGAACAGTCTCACCATCACTTGTAATCAATTTAAAGTCAGGCGCCTTCTGACCAACTTCAGTACCAATATCCTCTGCTGCAACCAATCCTATAGTTGAAAAGAAAACTCCGATAAACAGTAGTGCTGAAACGATTCGTTTCATCCTGTTATCACCACCCATAAGTAATCATCTTAGTTTCCCTCGTTAGCCAATATCCATGCATGCTTATCGATAATTTTCACCCATTTGATATATAATACATGTAGTGTAATAAGAAACGTGTTCTACAGAAGGAGAGAATTTATGGTACTGCAAAAGGGAAAATACAATTGTATTACAGATGTAGGCGATGTGAAGGTCGGACATGTCACACTCTATGAGAAAATCGATGATCACGATACGATATGTACTGGGGTAACCGCTATTCTTCCTCATTCAGGCAATTTATTCAAGAAAAAAACACATGCTGCAAACGCAGTAATAAATGGTTTTGGAAAAACAACTGGTCTCGTACAGCTTGATGAGCTTGGATTATTAGAGTCACCCATCATGCTAACAAATACCCTTAGTGTTGGTTCTGTTATGCAAGGAACTTTACAATACATGCTTGAAGAGAATGAGGACATTGGTGTAAGTACAGGGACAATTAACCTTGTTGTCGGCGAATGTAATGATGGCTACTTGAATTCCATTCGGCTTCAAGCAGTAAAACCAGAACACGCGATTCAGGCAATTAAAAAGGCGAGCACAGAACCTGTCCAAGAAGGTGCTGTTGGCGCTGGAAAAGGTATGGCATGCTTTGAATATAAAGGCGGAATCGGCACCGCTTCTCGTATCATTTCAGCAGGCAAGGAAAATTATACCGTCGGATGTCTGGTATTAAGTAATTTTGGCAAACGGGAGCAAGCACTATTTGCCAATTGGAATAAAGCCAGTCTGGACACTCCTGATGGTTCGATTATGATTATAATTGCCACAGATGCACCACTTTATGATCGACAGTTAAAACGACTAGCCAGTCGTTCTGCAGTTGGACTAGGTCGAACAGGAAGTACCATAGACCACGGGAGCGGCGACATCGCCATTGCTTTTTCTACCGCAGCAACATTTGAACACAACTCAGATCATACTATTGGATCAATCTCCTTTATTCGAGATGACCATCCAGCAATGGGTCAGCTGTTCCAAGGCGTTATTGAAGCAACAGAAGAAGCAATTATGAATTCTCTAAAACACGCGGAAACTACTGTGGGAAGAAGAGGTAGAATGCTCAAAAAAGCGCCATTGTAGAAAGGGAGGAGAGCATTTTGCTCTACTCCCTTTCCCATTGCTTAGCGTACTATAAAATTTGAATACTTTGGGTAACTAGTTACCCAAAACAGCCACGTCCAGCTCCAGCGCTAAAGCTGTAGCGAGACTTCCCTCACCTCCGTACGATAAAGAAGACTTGCCGATTGGCTGCGCCAGAGGGTTAGTCGCACTTATACCCTTGTGGTGAAAGTCAACATCGACTCCAAGTAAAAGGATGGCCGACTAAAATCAGGCTAAAGCCTAACATCGGCATACCCCTTACAGGGGCATGTTTCCTTTTAGATGAACTTGACTTTTCGCCCATAACGGCGAAAGTCATAGTTCATCTTATACTTTGGAGTGAATCTCCTGCGTAAGAATGTTCGACAAGTCGAACCACCCCAAAGTACGGGGCGCAGTCCGTACGTCGCTTACCGGACGCTTCCACTTTTGTTCTTTTTACTTCGACTTCTTCAAAAATGATTTTGGCACATCTGCTTGGAACAGCAGTAATTGTCCAGTAGTTGGATGTTGAAATGATAATACTTTCGCATGGAGACCTAATCTTCCAATCACATTATGTTTAGACCCGTATTTTTTATCGCCAACAATCGGATGTCCAAGATCCTCCATATGGACACGTATTTGATTTTTACGGCCAGTTTCTAATTTTACTTCAAGCAATGAAAAATCCTCATTGGATTGCATTACTTTATAACGCGTTATTGCAAGCTGCCCATCATTTTTAATAGGACTAGAATAGACTCTATGCGCCTTACTTTCCTTAAGCCAGGATGAAATATAGCCGTCCTGCTTCGTTACTTCTCCTTCAACTAACGCAACATACGTACGTTCCTTAACCACCCGTTTCCAATTATTTTGTAAGGTTTGCTTTACTTCTTTATGCTTGGCAAACAGCATTACGCCGGATGTACCTTTGTCTAAACGGTGCACAACAAATATTCGATTATCTGGGTCTTCCTGTCTTACATATTCCATCAGCTGGTGGTAAGCTGTTTGCTTTTTTTCCTTTTCTGTTGCAATCGCAAGCAGTCCTGCTTCCTTATTGATAACAATAACGGCATCATCCTCATACAAGATAGACATGCCTATTAATACATTCTGCTTAATCGCAGCTTTATTTTTTAAAATCGTAACTTTTTGTCCAGGATGCAAGGCATAATTGTACTTCGTTTCAATATGATCATCAACCGTTACCTGACCACGGGCAAGTATTGATTTAACGGAATTGCGACTACGATTTGACATGACCTTTATTAAAAAAGGTAATAATTCACTTGCCTCTTCTACTTTAAATTGAAGTGACTTTGGTTGCTGTTTATTTTTTGAATGATATTTACTAGCCATATGATAAACTCCTCTATAGTTGAATAGCAGTTATATTAGAGAACTTAGCATTCTCAGAGCCTTTAGCGAATGCCTAAGTTGCACTTATGCAGAAAGAAATATGCAGACTGCCAAAAAAGTGTTAAGTATATGCTACACTTTCCTTCAATAAAGTCTAGCATATACTTAACACTAATTGAAATTTGCCATTTTTTTAATCTTCATCTTTCACATCTATATCTTCTGGTATTGGTTCATTTAGATATTCTTGAATCATTTTTTTGTACTTTTCTACTTGTTCAAAATGTGTTGTAAACTGTTCTTTATTAATTAAATACTGCTCCCCATCATGAATTGCACGTATACGTCCTTGCATAACCAGCGCTGTAACACTTGAGGGATTCATTGCTATATATTCCGCGGTTTCCTCGATTGTTAGGTACATGAAATTACGCGCCTAACACATCTCGAAATTCTGGAGTATTTTCGATTTTATTTTTCGCATAAGGACATAACGGTGTTATCTTTCTGTTTTTTTCACGGGCAAACAAAACGACCTGCTCTACTAATTTTCCAGCAATACCTTGACCACGTAATTCATCTGAAACATATGTATGATCAATTACAATTTTCGAATCTCCAATTTGCACAAACGTAATTTCTGCAAGTGGTTCTTTTATATTGTCTCCTACATAAAATTTATTTTCGCCTTTATTAATAGTAGTCATTTTTATCCTCCTCAAATTTACGTCTACCACCCTCTATTATACCTCACTTGTCAAACAATTGTGGTGGAAATAATATCAATTCTATTCAATCCCTTGATGGAGAAAGGAAAATAATCCTTTACATTCACTTTACAGTAACTTAACAATAGATTGTTATACTGAAATAGTAGCAGTCCGAAAGACCTGTTTATCTTTGCGAAAATTAAGGAGGCATCAATTTTGTGAAACGGTTTTACCATCTCTTACTTACTAAAACAAATTTACATGCTAGATTGAGTATATTGTTTTTATCTTTAATCTTTTTATCCGTCACTGCGGTTGGAGTTACTTCATACATACAAGCGAAGCAAATGACAATAACTACGATTGAAGATCGATTAGTTCGCGAAGCTCAATTAATTGGTTACATAGCAGAAAATCTCCACTTTCTCTACGTGAGTGATGAAGATTATTTTATGCAGCAATTGAATTCTAACATTCGTACGCAGCAGAGCCAATTAGAAACCGATGGGATGGAATCGGATTTCTTTTATATTGCTGATAATAGTGTAACACCTTTTCCAGTCAGTGCGGATTCACTGCCAAATATTCCTGATTCTTTGGTTCAAACCATTACAGAATCGCAGGATGGGCAGCTTCAGCGCGTAATTGATGGCGAAACGTACACAATAACTTTCCAACAAATGGACGAAATTAACGGCACCTATGTATTACTTGTGCCGACACAATCATTTATGGCACCTGTTAATAGTATGGGATTTGTATCTATTTTAATTACCGCTACAAGTATTATTCTTTCTACTATATTGATTATCCTTTTTGTTCGTACCTTAACCAAGCCGCTTTCTGTTCTGCGAGACACAATGCGGGAAGTTCGTAATGGAAACCTTCAGAATTCGGTAGCAATGAAAACTACAATACCAGAATTTGTATCATTACATAGAAGCTATGATTCCATGATTAACCAGATGACGACCATGTTTAATGAGTTAAAGAAAACTGCAGTTGAATTGTCGCGTACAGGAAAGACACTAGAGCATTCCTCTGATGACGCACTACAATACAGCCATGATTTAACCGAGTCTATTAATGTTGTAAAATTAGGTGCAGAACAAACTGCGAACAGCTCAGAAAGCAGTGTAGCAAGCTTTATTACGATGAAAAACAAAACAGAGGATATCATCACGAATATGGCTATTGTATTTAGCAATTCCAAACGTATGGGGAATACAGCAATTACTGGCGAAAAACATATATCACGATTAATCAATACAACACAAGCTTTCGAAAATGACTTTGAGCATTTAACCAAAACAATTCAGCAAGTAAATGAATACTCGATGTCCATTTCAAATTCAGTAGGATTAATTCAAGGAATTGCAGAACAAACAAAACTATTAGCACTTAATGCAACGATTGAAGCTGCTCGTGCTGGAGAATCTGGTAAAGGTTTTTCCGTTGTCGCCAATGAAGTTGGTAAACTTGCAGAGCAATCTTCCGCAACTGCTGCTAAAATCACTCAATCTATTAGCAATATGGGGAATATTACCTCCAATGCTACTGAAGAATTTGAACAAATGTTAAATAAGATAGGTTTAAATATTACGACAGCAAACGATGCAAAGTTATCATTGGATAATCTTATGAAGGAAATCGCAAAGGTTGGGACAAAACTTCAGGATATGAACGCAGAGCTAGAAAGCTTAAAAAATGAAATTCCTGCTTTAGAATATGCGGCAGATGAATTTGCTTCTGTTTCTCAAGAAACGTTAGCTAGCGCTGAAGAAATGCGCGTAAAAAGTGAACAGCAATACGAACAAATGCAACGTACACATGAGGTGGGGTTAACAATATCTGGATTGTCTAAATCTTTAGAGCGTGTGACAACACAGTTTGAAATAGAATCATCCAATCCATAATAAAACATAGTCGCAAGCGTCCGGCAAGCGAATTACGGTGGAGTGAAGTCTGACTACAGCTGTAGCGCTTCTTGGACGTGGCTGCTCCGGTATCTAAGTTATCAAATGCATGCAAACTTTATAGTTTCCTGCCAATTATAAAAAGCGTGATCGATTCGCACGTAGCGAAACTGATCACGCTTTTTTTTTTATACAATATGTGGCTTTCTTCTATCTTATTGTACTTCCATTCGCAAATCACCAGTTTTTGCCCAACCAATTACTTTCAATGCATGATAAACCGAAATAGAGATAATAATCGGTAGGAAGACACCTACTACAAGATACATTATTAATGTTCCTAGTCCTTGATTCGCTATAATATTTAGCGGAGCGATAAAGGAATTTAACCCGAGTCCAGCAAGCTGATATGGAACTTGGAAATCAAATAGAATAATAGCGATTGGTGCACAAATAATTGATGAAAGAAATGGGCCAATTACTAATCGTGGATTCTTCACGATATTGGGTACCTGTACCTTAGGTGTAAGGAATGACTGTGCAATATTTGCTCCAAGTTCATTTTGTCTAAACGACATTGCAGTAAAACCAGCAAATTGTGCCGTACAGCCGATTAATGCAGCAGCACTAGAAACAGGATCAAGCTGGAGTGCAATCGCGATAGCTGCTGAAGAAGCCGGCGACATAAGAAATACACTCCATATAAGGGCAATAACGATCGAACCAACCAATGGTGATCCTCCCACAGAAGTAGCAATCTTTTCACTTAACCATACAAGGACAGGAGTTGTGACCCATGCTAGGAATACACCTGACACGCCCCCAATCATGATTGCAGTAAATGGAATAGCGAGCATATCCAACTTCGTCTTTCCAGTTACTCTTCTACCAACCCATGTTGCGATAACTGCTGCCAAAACGGCACTTACAGGCTGTCCAGTTGTCAGGACCCATCCACCGTCAGCGGCAAGCTGCAGAGCATTCGCGCCAACCGTACTACTTGCCATTGCACTAAAGATAACTAATGTATTTCCACCTAACTGATATGCAATTCCAGCTCCGATAGCTGGGGCAAGCATTAGCTGAGCAGCTGTACCAATTGTTGTAAATCCTGCCCAACCAGTAATGGTTCCAAAAGCTTCAACCAACAAACCAATTCCGAGTGTTACCAACACGGCGTTTGCAAGCCCGATAGAAGCCTTGTACATTCGATCAATGATATATTTCTTCGTTGATTGTTTCATGATGTATATCCCCTTATATTTTATTCAATGTAAAATGATGGACAATTCCGACATTTCAGTGAATGCATTGTCTTCATTGCAGATAGAATGTCTTCACGAAGTGTCCAAACCCTACCAAACAAATTCTTTTTAACGAATGCCAGTCTATAAGTTAGTCAAATAAATTTGCTGCCTTTTATTTCCCAAATTATCTCTTTTCACTCGTAATAAATTGTTACTATCATATTACGATTTTTACTTAGAGTCAAAAGTAATTTTATTATGAACATTTAAACAATAAGTCGTTTTTGTGACAACGCTATCAACTTGATTGTTTTTGACTGTTTTTGATGTTATTATACTGATTAGGAGGGTGTATATGTTAACTGAGGAACGACATACATTCATATTAAATGAATTAAAACAGGCGAACATTGTTAAAACGCAAGATTTAATGAATGCACTTAACAGTTCAGAGTCTACAATAAGAAGAGATCTGCAACATTTGGAGGAAGCTGGAGAATTAACACGTATCCATGGAGGAGCAAAGCGTATCTATCAATTGGATAGCGAACAGTCAATTCAGGAAAAATCCATCAAAAACAATCAAGAAAAAATAGCCATTGCAAAATTAGCAGCTTCTTTTATTGAAGATAATGACGTGATTTATTTAGATGCCGGAACAACAACATTAGCAATGATTGAATTCATAAATAAGTGGAATATTACTGTAGTAACAAACGGAATCGTACATGCATCCTTACTTACAGATAAAGAAATCAACACCATTTTAATAGGTGGTAAAGTAAAGCCATCAACAAAAGCTATTGTTGGTACTCCAAGTCAAAATGAACTGCAAAAATACCAATTCAATAAATCCTTTCTAGGAATGAATGGAATCGATGCAACATTCGGCTGTACAACCCCCGACCCAGAAGAAGCGGCATTAAAAACAATTGCCCATCAGCATTCTGCGACAGCTTATGTCTTAGCAGATTATACAAAATGGGATAAAGTTCACTTCGTAAACGTATGCGGGATCGAAGAAGTTACGTTGATTACGGATTCCTGTCATGAGGACCTTAGACCCTATAAAGCGAAAACAACAATTTGGGAGGCGAATCAATGATTTACACAATTACCTTAAATCCATCCATTGACTATATCGTACAAGTGAAGAATATGGACCTTGGAAAATTGAATAAAATGACAAACGATCTAAAACTCCCTGGAGGCAAAGGTATTAATGTATCTCGAATTTTACAAGAACTTGATGTACATTCAACCGCACTTGGTTTCTTAGGGGGATTTACCGGAGATTTTATTTCCAATTGGTTACAAAAGGACAATATTTCTGCAGATTTCATCCAAATTCAAAATGATACGAGAATTAATATTAAGCTAAAATCAGAGCTTGAAACTGAAATTAATGGGCAAGGACCTGCCATCTCCACTGAAGAAGCCGATGCTCTCTTAAAACAAATCGGTAATATTTCCAGTGAAGATAGTGTTATTTTATCGGGAAGCAAGCCACCTTCTCTCCCAGATAATTACTACCATACATTAATTGATGTGATTACGAAATCCAATGCTGCATTTATTATCGATACTACTGGTGAAGACTTAAAGGCTGCATTGCCTTATAATCCTTTACTCGTTAAACCGAATCTCGAGGAATTGGAAGAGCTATTCGGAACTAAGATAAACACGAAAGAAACTATCCTGCAATATGGCAAGAAATTACTCGAGCTTGGAGCACAGCACGCAATCGTCTCCATGGCTGGTGATGGCGCATTTCTTTTCACAAAAGAAGTCATCTATAAAGGAACAAGTCCAAAAGGAGTTGTTAAGAACTCTGTAGGAGCAGGTGACTCCATGATTGCCGGATTTGTTGGTGAATATATCAAAACAAAGGATGCAGAGCGAGCATTTAAGATGGGGATAGCTTCTGGCAGCGCAACAGCCTTTTCTGATGATCTAGCGAAGCGAAACGATATTCTCGCTTTAGTTGATCAAGTAAAAATTTCCCCTGTGTAAAAATATTAATAAAGGATGATAACCTTGAAAACAACCGAATTATTAAGAAAAGATATTATGATTATGGACTTGCAGGCAACAACCAAGGAGGCCGTAATTGACGAAATGATTCGTAGCCTCCATAAAAATGGCGTTGTCCAGGATGCAGAGGAATTTAAAGAGGCTATATTAAACCGTGAAGCACAATCCTCTACAGGTCTTGGTGATGGCATTGCAATGCCACATGCTAAAACAAAAGCAGTAAATGAACCTGCAGTGCTTTTTGCCAAGAGTACAAAAGGTGTTGAATATGAGTCGCTAGATGGTCAGCCTGCATATTTATTTTTTATGATTGCTGTTCCAGAAGGTGCCAATGATACTCACCTGCAAACACTTGCATCACTTTCCAAATTATTAATTGACCCAGATTTTGTCGGGCAGCTCAAACAAGCAAACTCACCTGATGAAGTTCATCAGCTGTTCAATCAGTCTGAAGAAGATGATACTGAATCCCCAGCGGATACAATGGTTGATACCGATTCAACTAAACCATTTATTGTTGCTGTTACCGCCTGCCCGACTGGAATCGCTCATACGTATATGGCTGAAGATGCTTTAAAGAAAAAAGCAGCTGAAATGAATGTCGACATTCGTGTAGAAACAAATGGCTCGGATGGAGCGAAAAACCGTTTAACCGATGAAGAGATCGCACGTGCAGATGCCGTTATTGTAGCAGCAAGCAAGAAAGTAGAAATGGCTCGGTTCAATGGCAAGCGTGTATTGGAAAGACCGGTAGCAGACGGTATTAAGAAAACAGAAGAACTGATTACCAAAGCAGTGAATCATGATGCAGCTGTTTATCATGCACAAGAGTCTGCTGTCAGTTCTGATAACGAAGAAAAGCAAAAATCATCTGTACTAAACACTGTGTATAAAGATTTAATGAATGGGATATCACATATGCTGCCATTTGTTATTGGTGGTGGTATTCTATTAGCGATTTCCTTCCTATTTGAAAGTATTTTAGGCAGTGACAGTGAAATTTTTCTTTTCCTGAATGAAGTTGGTGGCAATGCATTCAACTTCTTAATCCCAATATTCGCTGGATTTATCGCAATGAGTATCGCAGATCGCCCTGGATTAATGCCAGGTATGGTTGGTGGATTAATTGCTGTTCAAAGTGAAGCTGGGTTTATTGGTGGCTTAGTTGCTGGTTTCTTAGCTGGATATATCGTTGTACTTTTAAAAAGAGGTTTACGCGGCTTACCACGAGCATTGGATGGTTTAAAGCCAATCTTGCTTTACCCTGTTTTAGGTCTATTTTTCACTGGCCTTCTTATGTATTTTGTGTTTGGCCCAATTTTTGCCGGTCTTAACCATGTGATGGTTGAATTTTTACAAAACCTTGGAACAGGAAATGCAGTTATTCTTGGAGCATTACTTGGTGGCATGATGGCTATCGATATGGGTGGCCCATTTAACAAAGCTGCGTATGCATTTTCGATTGGTATTTTCACGGACACTGGAGATGGCAGCCTGATGGCAGCAGTTATGGCTGGAGGAATGGTGCCACCACTTGCCATTGCGCTTGCTTCAACATTTTTTAAAAACAAGTTTAATGAAAATGAACGCAAATCAGGTGTCACGAACTATGTGATGGGAATTTCCTTTATTACGGAAGGTGCGATTCCATTCGCTGCTGCAGATCCATTACGCGTAATCGGATCCTCGGTTCTAGGAGCAGCAATCGCTGGTGGTTTAACGCAATTCTGGAATAGTGCTATCCCAGCACCACATGGAGGAATTTTCGTAATTCCTTTAGCAGAGAATCCTTTATTCTTCCTGCTTTCCCTTGCCATTGGTACTGTTGTATCAGCTGTATTGCTTGGCTTATGGAAAAAGCCAGCTGTTGGTCAAGGAAAATAAACTTTAATAAAAAGCCGGCATCCACTTATAAGGATGCCGGTTTTTTTTGCGATTTAATATTTAAATACCATCGTTACAATCTGGTATCCTGCACCAATGGTCCAGAATAATAAATAATCTCCGCGTTTAATTTTGCCGGATTTAACGCCTTCATGCAGAACAATAAATGGGCTACTAGTGCCTGTGTAACCAAATTGATCTCCTACGTAAACAATCTGATCATCATGAATATTGAATTTTTCTTGAATCTCTAGAATTGTTGCAAGTGAAAATTGCGAGAGGCAATATATTCCGATATCCGCTTTCGTTAGGTTATTTCTTTCAAAGATTGTTTCGAAGGATTCCTCAACATGTTTCATACTTTCACTTCCATCAAAAGGAATCCATTTAATATATTTGCCTTGAGCCACCCCTCGTAGTGTATTCGACAATCCCTGTTCAGGATAAACAATATTATTTCTGCTTTTCGAATCTACTGCATAAACTGAGTCGATGAAGCCTGTATCTTCTTCTGTCGTCTCTAAAATTACCGCAGCAGCAGCATCACCATAGTTAGAATATGTAATTTCATCTTCTGGATCACAGAGAAGTGAGTTATAATCTGAACCTACAATGAGGGCAGTTTTTACGTTTGGATTTGCTTTCATATAACGTGATGCCTGTTCAACCGCTGCTGTCATTCCTGCACAGTTTGCATTCGAGTCCAGTACAATCGTGTGCTCATCTCCTTCAATGGCATTGTGCAGAAATAATGCATTCGTTGGAAATGTATATTCTGGTGTTTGTGTAGAGAAGACAAGCATATCAATATCTTTTCCTGACATTCCCGCTTTTTCCAGTACCGTTTTACTTGCCTCAATCGCCATCGTAAGTGCATTCTCATCATTGTTTTTAATGATATAGCGATCTTTCCTTCCCATATGTTGGACAAATCGTCTGATATCTTTGCCTTGCTTTTGGAAATGATCGAGGTAAAATTCATTATTCACTAATGTTTGTGGATGATAAATTCCTACTTCCTTTATTCTGATATTCATAAGATGTAAAATCCCTTCTTCTATATCTGATTCATGATAATTGCTCAATCTAAAAGAACAAGATTTTTAACGAAACCTTGTTCTTCTTCTCGTTTCATTCAGTTTTAGTCTGACGTAACTTCTACGTTTGTTAACCCTGTGTTTCTAGCAAGTCTGTTAAATTGCATTTTTAAAACTACATTATCCTGCACCTTGAAAATTACCTTGTTAAATCCAGATTCTTTGTATAAACCGAAGCATGCTTCTAAATGGGGAACCATATCTGCCGAAACAACTTGCATCGACGTACAATCGAATTCAAGCGTGTATTCTGCTGGGTTAATCGAGTTTACAGCTTTATGATAATCATCTACAAAGCTTTGCGCATCTTCTGGTACAAATGTCCCACTAACCATACAATCTATTAATTTTTTTGCTTGGTTTAATCTTACATAATATTTTTCTTCCAATTTCAAAACTCCTAACCTTATAAGCTTAATCGAACATTTGACAGATGAGGAAAATTTTACTATCTGCCAAAGACGACAAGAATTAGTATAGCAAAATGAAGGTCTATTGTCACCTTTTAATAGACTTATAAAGTCCTAATTAACCATCCTTTTGTACCTATATAAAGGAGTTAGTGCAATGCTTGGTATTAACCTACATCTATAGAGTTTGAGAAAAAACCCCAGCTAACTAACAGCAACTCGATAGCTTTTGGCAACTCCTCTTCAGGTATTCCTGCAAAGCCAAGAATTATTTTTGGATCACCACGATAACGTTTTTCCATCGAATAAGAGGATAAGCCATACACTTTCAAATCTGCTTCTGTTGCTCGATGGATAAGCTCTTTTTCATCCATCCCATTTTTCACAGCAAGAACGATATGAAGTCCTGAATGTTCTCCAATTACTTGCAGCTTCTCTTGGTAAGGCTTTAACATCTCTAATGTCTTCTCTAATTTCCTGCGATAAATTTTTCGCATGCGATTTAAATGCTTTTCAAAATCTCCGTTTTTCATAAATTGTGTTAAGATATGCTGATCAATCCTTGAAACGGAACAATGATAAAATGATAGCTTGTTTTTGTATTTTTGCAGCAATAGCTTAGGGAGCACCATATAGCTAATACGAAGTGAGGGGATGAGCGATTTGGAAAAGCTCCCTAAATAGATTACTCTTCCCGCCTGGTCCATCCCCTGTAACGAAGGGATTGATTTCCCGCTGTAACGAAATTCACTATCATAGTCGTCCTCAATAATATAACGATCTACTGCAGCTGCTGCCCAATTTAAAAGCTTAACTCTGCGATTCACAGACAATACAGATCCATATGGAAAATGATGCGATGGCGTTACATAGACAACATTCATTTGTTTATTTTCGATTGTGCTCACGTCCACTCCTTCATCATCAACTTCAAGTGGATGTACTTCATTTGGATAGTTGCTTAATATTCGAGAAATCACATGATAACCAGGGTCTTCCACACCATAGACTGTCTGGTGCTTAAATAATAGGACAAGCTGTTGCAATAAAAATTCGCTCCCTGCACCGATATAAATCTCTTCTGGAGCACATTTTACACCTCGGGCATGATATAAATAGTGCGCAATTTCCCGGCGGAGCTCAAATTCCCCCTGGGAATCACCTAACAGAAGCAAGGAATGGTTTTGCATATCCATGGAGTTTTTTGCATACTTCCTCCACTTGGAAAATGGAAAATTTTCCGTATCCACCCAGCTTGGGTGAAAATTATAAATCACAGTTTCCTCTTCTTTTTCATCCTCTGCTGAAGCTTCTGCCTGATGCACATATTCTAAGTCGGCATACGCCAATACAAAATATCCCTTCCTCGGTATACCATCCACATACCCTTCAGCCACTAATTGCTCATAGGCGGTTTCAACTGTATTTTGACTAACCTTTAAAAACTCAGCAAGCTTCCGTTTTGAAGGCAGCTTGCTTCCATATTCCAGACGCCCATCTATAATTTCTGTTTTGATAAATATATATAATTGTTCATATAAAGGGACATCACTCGTTCGGTTTAAATGGCAGGACAGCATATCCATAATTTTTAGCACTCCTTTTTTCTGACCCTATCATTTTTATAAAAACTGACACTTTTAATACAGCCACATACTTTTTATAATAAACTAAATTCTGAAAAAAACAACACAGAAAGTGAGTGGTAAAAATGGAAAAATTATTAGGCACTGAAACGGTAAAACGAGGGATGGCGCAAATGCAAAAGGGCGGCGTCATTATGGATGTTGTTAATGCGGAACAAGCGAAAATTGCAGAGGCTTCAGGTGCGGTTGCTGTTATGGCATTAGAAAGAGTACCATCCGATATTCGTGCTGCTGGTGGAGTTGCTCGAATGGCTGATCCTCGCATCGTTGAAGAAGTAATGAATGCTGTATCCATTCCTGTCATGGCGAAAGCACGTATCGGGCATATTGTAGAAGCTCGTGTTTTAGAAGCAATGGGAGTAGATTATATTGATGAAAGTGAAGTATTAACGCCTGCGGATGAAGAATTCCACCTGCTGAAAAGCGCATATACAGTACCATTTGTCTGTGGCTGCCGTGATTTAGGGGAAGCTGCACGCAGAATTGGGGAAGGTGCTGCCATGCTTCGTACAAAAGGTGAACCTGGAACAGGGAATATCGTTGAAGCAGTTCGTCATATGCGTCAAGTAAATGCACAGGTCCGCAAAGTAACCTTAATGAACGATGATGAGCTTATGACGGAGGCAAAAATCCTTGGTGCCCCTTATGAAATATTAAAACAAATTAAGGAAGCAGGAAAGTTACCAGTTGTTAATTTTGCTGCCGGTGGGGTTGCTACACCAGCTGATGCTGCTTTAATGATGGAATTAGGTGCAGATGGCGTATTCGTAGGATCCGGGGTCTTCAAATCAGAAAACCCAGAGAAGTTCGCAAATGCCATTGTACAAGCAACGACCTATTACAATGATTATGACCTAATTGGTAAGCTTTCCCAAGAGCTTGGAAGTGCAATGAAAGGAATCGATATTGCTACACTTGCTGCTGAAGAGAGAATGCAAGAAAGGTAAGCTTCTTAAGAAAGGATGAAAGTCATGAAAATCGGCGTCTTAGGATTACAGGGTGCGGTTGAAGAGCATATCAAGCAAATTACCGCTTTAGGATTAGAAGGAATAACAATTAAGCAACCCGAACAACTTCAGGAAATTGATGGTTTAATCTTACCAGGCGGAGAAAGCACAACAATAAGCAGACTTATTCATCGTTATGGATTCACTGATCCAATAAAGAAATTTGCAAAGAGCAAAAAACCGATTTTCGGTACTTGTGCTGGAATGGTACTGCTCGCCAAAGAGCTTTCAGGTTCAGAGGATTCACATCTTGGATTAATGGATATTTGCGTAAAACGGAATGCTTTCGGCAGGCAGCGCGACAGCTTTGAAGCGAAGCTCGATGTTAAAGGTATTGCTGACCCATTTACAGCAGTCTTTATTCGAGCTCCTTATGTGGAGAGCGCAGTAACTCATGTGGAAATTTTAGCTACATATAACGAGCATATTGTTGCTGCAAGACAAGAGCACTTACTTGTCAGCTCCTTCCATCCCGAACTAACTGGGGATACACGTTTCCTGGAGCTATTTGTTAGTATGGTTACAGAATACAAAAAGGAATTAATCATCTCTTAATAAAGAAGCAAGTTAGGTTTGTAAAAAAGCAACCTAACTTGCTTTGTCAATTTAGCTTTTGAGAATATACAGTGACCAATTATCATTACTAATCCATGGAATGAAAGATTGCTTTCGTTCGCAAATTCTCGGGTTTGAGAGATATGCAGAAAGCTAAGTTTTGAAAACTACTTTAACGTTTGCGAAGAAACGATTCGATCTGTCGTTTATGATGCTGATCATGCCAGATAAAACCACACACATAGTTATATAACGTATGGGGGTAACCCGAGTACGGATCAATTTCTTCCCGATTTAATACAAATTTCGCAAAGAATACTTCATCGGTCTTTTCCTTCAAACTAGAAACCAATGCTATCCTGTTTTCGATTAGCTCTTCAATGAGTGTATTGAAAGAAACACCAGATAATGCATATTCGGAAGCCTGATCATTCAATACTTGAAATTCAACGCTTTCAATCCTTGCATTGGGTTTCATTTTTGGAATCGTTTCCTCAGCAATGTATTTGTCCCAGAATGCTAGATGTGCAATAATTTCAGCAACAGACCACTTCCCTTCTGTTGTAGGATGAAATAGTACATCAGAATCGTATGCTAGCAACGTTTTTACCCATGGTATAAACCGTTCTAGTGTGTCAATTAATTCTTCTTTTGTTTTCAAAAGAATACTTTCCTTTCTACTTTCTTTGATTTTAGTAAGCGCATATCCCTTAAAACACTTATTCTAAATCCATTTTAAACACATAGCTCACCTTATTATAATTCATCTTACTTTCATAAAAACGATGTGCACCCTCTCTTTGGAGACCTGATGACAGCGCAACACATTCATATTTATTTGATTTAGCCCATTCATGCACATAAGAAAGCAACGTTTCACCATACCCTTTGGAACGCCTCGTCTGACTTGTAACTAAATCACAAACCCAAACAAATCGACCATAATAGAGTGTTATCATCGGCTTGAATCCAACAACCGCTACAATCTCGTCTTGATCATACAAAGCGATAATTTTATAGCTATCCTTTTCTCGTGCTTCCTTGACCAAATCAAGATAAGATTGTTCACTGAGGTGTGTACGAAGCTCCCGCATAACTGGATATGCTTCTAATATGTCTTCCTGTGTTTGCAGTTCTTTTATCACAACGCTCATTAGATTATCCCCTTTTCTCTTCCCATTTCAATCAGACGTTCATAAGGGTCACCTTTAATCCCTAGAACTTCGCAAAAGGCTGGTTCTGTTTTAATCCCTTGTTGTTTAAGGTGAATCACCTTTTCCCGGAGCTTCGATACTTCTTTCAATAGATGATGTTCGACGATCATATGTAGGTAGGCGTACTGTTCATAAACGGCTTTTGATTGACCGAATAATTCAAATTCAAACCCGCCATAATGAAAGTTAGTCTTGATTACTGGAGTATCTCGTATCCGTATTTGCTTTATTGTAAATCCTTCATGCTCCCCATACAATCTTATGATACGTGTTTTAAAATCACTAAAATCATTCACTTCCAAAATAATATCCAAATCAGAATCTTTCACATCTATTCCAATTGGAATCGTTCCACAAAGTATTGGTGTATAATCAATTAGATCTTGCATCATGTTCAATTGTTTTATAGCCTTATACGCTTGCTGTTGCCTCGGGTTTCCCTGTTTTAAATAGCAAATTGTATGAAACATTGCTAAGCCCTAGCCCCCCTGCAGAAAAACTGAATTATTTGTAAAATATCTTCGTAGATAGAATACTACAACTCTACTGGAAAACAAAAAATAAAGTAGGGAAACCACTCCCATGGCTTCCCCTTTATCAAACCGAACGTGCCCTATTAATATTAAGGCATCTGGCTTATCAGTATGTTACAGTGATTATCAATAAGATACCTTCCAGGCATTTTGCATCTTTTGGAGTCAGTGAGGAGTATAGTATTACTCGCCATTCCTTGATGGACCTTCAAATAATTTTCCCAAATTAAATTGGTTGTTATCATTACATCTTATCTGCGACTCAGAGTCATAGATCTTTTCCATTCTGTGATTTAATGTTTAGTCATTAAATTACTTCCGTACTACGCGAAGGTTAACCCCCAACTAAATCAAAGATTTAGAAAGGGATTCCACCTTCGATTGATGTTCAATTTTTTGATTTTATAGACTTGCTGTAATATAATATTTATTCATAGGAACTTTGAATTTATTAATATCAAATAGAACGCTATTTACCGATAGTATCTATGAAAGGCAAAGGGGTTGACCCAGATGAGTAAGCGCAAGAAAAATTATTTGCAAGCAATTCCAGTTCTACTTTTTTTAATCATTATAGTATTTATTTTTGATTTACCCAAAACTAGTAGCTTTATAACGCTAGGTGTACTTGTTGTCTTTAACATTTTTGTATATGAGTTATTTATATTTAATAATAAAAAGAGCTAGTAAACTTTTATCTGAATAATAAAGACCGTT
Source organism: Oceanobacillus sp. FSL W7-1304 (assembly GCF_037969805.1). Classification (NCBI taxonomy): domain Bacteria; kingdom Bacillati; phylum Bacillota; class Bacilli; order Caryophanales; family Bacillaceae; genus Oceanobacillus; species Oceanobacillus sp. FSL W7-1304. The sequence goes on from NZ_CP150211.1 coordinate 1,646,207, forward strand.
GGGATTTTCTCAACGGTCTTTTGAGTATATTTTCTATTAAATTAACTTGTTCTAGGGTTATCCTCAGTTGGGAACTACACTTATATCTGATGCCTCATACCAATAATCTTGTCCCCTATTACCTCTTTCATATTCAATACTTATTAAAAAGTTATCTGCCGTAGAACTATTTAATACAGTTTGAATACCTCTTGAGCCTAGGTCATTGCTAATTATAAAACTAGATAGCAACCCTGAAGCTCCACTTGCTCCTATGCTAATTCCAAAATTGGAAAGTGGATATGTCACTATTCCAGCAGCAATGCCAAAGCGTACATTGTCTAATGCATCTTCAGAGGATTCTGCATATTCTATTTCGTGAAGGAAATTAACTAGCTCACTTCTCGTTATGCTTTCACTAGTTTCAAAGCTTAGACCAATTTCTTGAGCTTCGTAAGGTGTCACTCCAATTACCCGACTAACTGCTGCTGAGACATTAAAAGCGAACGCAGAGACTAAAAACGATGCTACTACTCCCATAATAAGTATTTTTTTAAAGATATTAACAACCTCCAAATTTTATAGTAAGTCGCGACTTAACGGAAGGATAACACACTAAAGGGAAATTTCAAAATAATAAATCAAGTAAAAATTTTGCTTATTTTAAATGGTGCTAAAACATGAAAATTCAGATAACGTTGTGTATTTAAGTTTCGTTAGAAAAGACCCTGTACTCTATATAAAAATGTTATCAACTCCACGTTTTAAAAGAGGTTGATAGAATACTACAACTCTACTGTAAAAATAAAGAAAAAAGCGAAGAGTTTCCTCCCCGCCCGTTAAGATATTTTCATTTCCGTACTGTCCATATTGATTCGTCTTTGCTCTGCTGCTTTTTTTCCATGAACGATATAGTAAATTCCTACACTTAATAGAACAATAACCGCCATTGCAATATATAATCCTCTAAATCCGATAAGAGGTAAAACAAACCCTAACAAGAAAGGTCCGACACCGATACCGAAATCAAAGAACACAAAGAATGTAGATGTTGCAAGTCCAATTCGTTGCCTTGGAGCCTGATTGACAGCAATCGTTTGAGCACTTGATTGGAAAGTTCCGAAACCGACTCCGATTACCGCTCCAGCTAAAAGTAAACTGATTCCAACACTTGCTTGACTTAAAATAACTAATCCCACAGCAAATAGTAAAAGCGATGGATATACTACGCTGTTCTCGCCTTTTGCATCAAATAATCGGCCAGTAAAAGGTCTAGAAGCTACCAGAAAAATTGCATACATGATAAAGAAAAAGCTAGCCGCATCTACCAAGTTGATTTCCGCTGCATATGCAGAGAAAAAGGATAAAATACTAGAATAAACAAAACCTACAGTAGCTACAAGAATCGCGATTGGAATAGTTGTTTTTTCAAAGAAATCATTAATATGAAATCCTTTTCGCGTTGGGGTCGGTTCATTCACAATATCTACCTTTGGTACACGTAAGAAAACTGTTGCAATCAATGCAACAGCTGCGAAGACAGTAGTAGCGATAAAAATCATCGGATTGTTAAAGTGTTGACTAATATACAATCCTAGGAATGGACCGATTGCCATGGCTAAATTTGTACTTGTTGCAAAGTACCCCATTCCTTCACCACGCCTTACAATTGGGATAATATCTGCCGCAATTGTACTCGTAGCTGTCGTACTAATTCCAAAAGCAAAACCATGAATAAAACGAATGACTAATAATGCAGCCAAATTATTGACTGGGAAATAAAATAGCATAAAGACCAAAAATAAAGCGAGCCCAAAGAGCAGCAATTTCTTTTTGCCTACCTTATCTATAATTCTTCCGGCAATTGGACGGACAAGCACTGCTCCAAGCACAAAAATACTCGATGCAAGCCCTGCCTGACTTTGGGAGGCATCGAATTGATCTACAGCATAAATAGCTAACGTTACAATTAACATATAAAACGAAATAAATAACAAAAAATTGGATGTCGCGACCATAATAAAGTCCTTCGTCCATAATTTAGGTTTTTGACTCATACTGATACTTACTCTCCTTACTTAAGTTTATCTCTTAGTTGCTGAATTGTTCGAAACGAAGCTTCCATTTCTGTTTCAGGAATTTCTGCTAGTAATGATTGTTCAAATTTATTGACAACATCATAAGCTTTTTCATACATTTCCAAGCCTTTTTTTGTCAATTGCATCTTCCGCTCTCGCTTATCCTCACTTGGAAGACGTTCAATTAATTGTTGTTCCTCCAGCCGTTTGACAGTACGAGATATCGTCGGCTTCTCAACATCCAAATAATTCGTTATCTCTACAAGAGTAGCCGATCCGCACTGCTTTAAATAATAAACAATGCTCCATTGGGAATAATATAAACCTACTTCAACTAGATGCTCATTCAATTTTTTCCTAAACGTTCTTGTAAATTGCATGTTTAATTGAAAAAATCGCTGGGACAATTCAAACCCCTCCTAAAAAGTTACCTAAGTAACTATATACCATTTTAACATAAAAGTCTAGGGCAGATGGGGATGTTCATTATTTTTTAATTGGATAATCGAAATACAGATAATGATTGCTCTTCTCATTTAAATTATTTATCCCTAACGTCCACCTTTTTAACTGTCTTCCATACATAATACAAACTTTCTTTGGAAATATAACAACAATGGTTTAACCAAGTTTATGGTACTTTTAAACAAAAGAATGGAGGCTTTTTTATGGTTCAACATAACCCACACGACCAGATTCAACAAGCTACTCAACTTGTCCACCAGTCCATGGAATCGATCCAATCAGCAAAAGATCATGCAAGCGTAGACCATCAGCAATACGAACAAGCTACTGAGCAGCTGCAGCGGGCTGAAGATGTATTGCAGCAAGCACAGAACCAATACGGAGAGCAAGCCCTGCAGAACCCTCAATTTCAACAAACACAGGAATTGCTGCATAATTTAAGGCAGCAGCTTCAAAAGGTAGATCGTCAAGAAAATAGAAACTTTTAATGAAAACCCTTATCCTAAGATTAAGTTAAATAAACGCAAACAAATAAGGGATTCGTCATCACTCTTCGATTTGACGAATCCCCCATACTATCTTAACAAAGCATTGAATATATTTAATGACAATCCTAGATCCTACCTAATTTTAACGATTATCAACCTTTTCAGGATACATATCATGGTTCATCATCCGGTGCTCTGCCATTTGTTCATATTTCGTTCCAGGTTTACCATAGTTGCAATACGGGTCAATGGAAATACCACCACGCGGCGTGAACTTCCCCCATACTTCAATATATCGCGGATCCATTAGCTTAATTAAATCGTTCATTATAACATTTACACTATCCTCATGAAATCCGCCATGGTTGCGATAGCTGAATAAATACAGTTTGAGCGATTTACTCTCTACCATTTTTACATCAGGTATGTAACTAATATAAATCGTTGCAAAATCAGGTTGCCCTGTCATCGGACATAACGTCGTAAACTCTGGAAAATTTAATTTTACAAAATAATCCCGATCTTGATGGTTATTTTCAAATGCCTCCAGCACTTCTGGATTATATTCATATACATAGGATGTTCCTTGGTTTCCTAGTAAAGTCAATCCTGACAAATCTTGTTCCTTCATGTAATTCCCTCCACTTATTTGTTTTCAGATAAAAATCTACCTTGCAGACCTACCAAAAAAAGCCGTGTACCCCTAAGGCACACGACTTTAATCGCATCACTTTCCTTAGTTTTTTATAGAGGGTTAAAGCTAAGAACCTCTTTCGCATATTTACGAGTTTATTATATAGATGAATTATATATATGTCAATTTACACAAAACAGCATAAGAGGTAGTTTTAAGTAAAATTTTCCATTTACATAGACTTTTCTGTCAATAGGTGTTATAAAAGAAAAGCACCCTTATCTGTGCAACGACATCTATATCAACGATGCTAGCATCGATCATGAAAAACCTGGTAAAAGGACTTGACTCAATGCTTGAATCTAGCAGTAAAAGCTAAGTCCTTTTTATCTTCATATAAGCAATTTATTTTAAACATCATGCCTTTTTCAAAGCCTAAACATCTAAACTTTTTTAACAAATTCAGATTTCAGCTTCATTGCTCCAAAGCCATCGATTTTACAGTCAATATCATGATCGCCATCAACTAATCGAATATTCTTCACTTTCGTCCCTACCTTTACAACAGATGAACTTCCCTTTATTTTCAAATCTTTAATTACAGTGATTGTATCCCCGTCTTTTAGGACATTTCCGTTTACATCTCGAATCACATGCTCATCTTCATTGTTTTCCTTACCTGATTCTATAGTCCATTCATGCACACACTCTGGACATATAAATAGATTTCCATCTTCATATGTATACTCCGAATTACACTTCGGACAGTTTGGTACTTCTTTCATCACATGCTTCCTCCATCCATTATATATGCTCTTATCATGCCATATACGTCTTGCATTAACAACCTTCCCCGAATTGTATAATGAAAGTTCCGCGAATCTACTTTATAATGATGTTCAAACTAAAACAAGCAATGCCAGAAAATAACCAGCATTGCTTACTAAAATCCCTATTTCGTATAATTATCAAAATATCCTTGGATAAAGACAATCGGCGTACCTTTGTCGCCACTTCCTGAAGTCAAGTCAGCAAGAGAACCAATTAAGTCCGTAAGCTTTCTCGGAGTTGTCCCTTGTGCTTCCATTGCTCCAACAAGATCCTCATCTTTCTCATTAATAAATTTTGAGATTGCTTGCTGCAGTTCCTCGCCTTTCAAATCGGAAAAATTATTATCTGCAAGATATTTTAATTTTACTTCATTCGGTGTTCCCTCAAGTCCAGCTGTAAAAGCAGGAGATACTACTGGATCTGCGAGTTCCCAAATTTTACCTACAGGATCTTTAAATGCTCCGTCTCCATAAATCATTACTTCCACATTTTTTCCTGTTTTCTCTTGCAGCATACTTTGAATTCTGTCCACTGTCGGCTGGCAATTACGCGGGAAAAGCTTTACCTTATCTTCTGTTGATTTGTTTGAACCCAACAGTCCATATTCCTCATTATATCCACTGCCATCAATTGACTCTGCCAGGATATTATCAAGGCTATAAACCTTCTCCCCACCATTCGCTTCCAAAATTCTTTTCGTTCTGAATCTCGTATGAATATCACAAGCAAGCACACTCTTTGTATAATCTAGAATTGACTTCGGATTGTTCGAAAAGATAACCTCACATTCAACCCCAAATTCCTCAATAAGTGATTTATAATACTCAATATAATCTACACCAGTAAATGTATGCTTCAAATATCCAAAGTAATCACGGAATTGTTTTTCTGTTAAAACATCTGTCCAAGGATTAACTCCTTTTTCATCAAGCATATCAATACTCACTAAGTGATTCCCAACCTCATCTGACGGATAGCTGAGCATTAACACAATCTTTTTTGCACCTTTTGCAATTCCGCGAAGAATATTTGCAAAGCGATTTCTACTTAGGATTGGGAAGATAACACCCACAGTATCATCTCCAAATTTCGCGTGGACATCGTTCGCTATGGCTTCAATTGTAGCGTAGTTTCCTTGTGCACGAGCAACAATTGATTCTGTCAAAGCAACTATATCTTTATCATTAATTTGAATTTTTTCTGTTTCTGCAGCATGTAACACACTATCAACAACGATTTCCTCTATTTGATCACCTTGATTGATAATCGGACAGCGAAGACCTCTAACTACAGTTCCAACTACTCTTTCCAATCGAATCGCTCCTTCAATGTTAATGTCATTATGTATCTCTTTACTTGTAATATACATGGTATTAATGATATAAGTAAAATGAATATAACTAATATCAGATATAAGGAGCACTTATATGGCTAGCAAATTAGATTTATATAAGATATTTTGCAAAGTAGGAAAAACGAATAGTTTCTCGAAGGCAGCTGAAAGCCTTTATATGACACAGCCAGCTGTAAGTCAGGCAATTATGCAGTTAGAAAGAGATTTGGATACCCGACTTTTCAAGAGAACCCCCAAAGGCGTAACATTGACACTTGAAGGCGAGCTTTTATTCGAATACGCAAATTCCGCAATTAATTTAATTGATGCTGGAGAGGAAAAAATATTAGAATTTAAAAATTTAACGACAGGAGAGTTAAAGGTCGGAGTGGGGGATACAATTTCCCAGCATTTCTTACTTCCATATTTAGAAGATTTTCGTCATAAGTATCCTAAAATTAAATTTCATATTGTTAACGGAACGACTTTAGAGCTTTCTTCAGCTTTAAAGTCAGGAGAAGTCGACATTATTCTTTGTAATTTCCCGCTGAACGATCCAACATTTGAGCAAATCCCTTGTATGGATACCCATGACATCTTTGTTTGCGGGGAAAAGTTTAAATATATTTTATCCAAGCCATTGAGCTTCAAAGAATTAGTAAAGCTCCCTTTAATATTTCTCGAACCAAAGTCTAATTCAAGAAGATATGTAGAAAATCAGTTGAAATCAAAAGGAATAACAATCGCACCTGAAATGGAATTAGGCTCGTATAATTTGTTATTGGAATTCGCCAAAATAAATTTAGGGATTGCATGTGTAACAAGAGAATTTTCCTTTAGTTATTTGAATAGCGGTTTATTATATGAAGTGAAATTAGAAGAAGAGATACCGAAAAGAAGTATTGGAATCTGTTTCTTAAAGAGTGTTCCACTTTCTCCTGCTTCGACAAGGTTTGTAAAAATTATCCAAGGGGATTCAATTGGAAATAGGGCTCTTTCCCTCTAAGCGGGCGCATTAACTGAAAGTGGATCGTTGTATTTATTACGATCCACTTTCAGTTAATCTTTAGTTATTAGAATATTTTTCAACCAATACTTATTTCATCCGTTTATAATTTTTATGGTTTACAACTGTTTTAATTGGTTCTCCAGTTCCTTTATGATCACCAATTTTAACGATTACAGAGTTTTCACGAATCATGAGGACCTCTCCGGTTTTTCCCTTTTGTTCACCTTTTACGATTTGGATTTTATCCCCTTCGCTTACCTTCTTATCAACATTTGCTGTTTTATTCTCTTCTGACATGTCCAATTCCTCCTCTAAACCAACTAAATTAATCGGCAGTGCATTGTATTTACCTTATTTTAACACTCAAGTTAATCTTACAATATCTTTACAGTAACTTCACTTAATTTTAATTGAAACCTACTTTATTTAACATAATTAGGTTTCGATATTGCGACAACCTTATAAACTTGCCATTAAAGATTATCCTCTACACGTTTATCATGTTATATCCCATCTGTCAAGTTACTAAATTTATTTTGTTATTAAAAACGCTTTAAATTCAAAATTCCATTTGTTAATAACCATATATTTCCTCCCATTCCTAACTCTTCCTATTCTGTTATACCATTGAAACATCCATCATTAACTTGCAATAATTTTCATCACATTGTTAACTTATACCTGTTTGTCATGGTTGCAATTTAGGGTAGTATATAGTGTATCATTCATTTCAAACTGGAATTTCCTTAAGAGAGAGGAAGTGTGTGACGTTGGAAATTTGCTTTATGCGTAATCGTAGAAAACCAGCAAAATTCGCAAGACTACTATCAAAAGCTGCTAAATATTATGGTATTGACTTAATTTATTGTCATCCAACCGAGATCAATATGGAAGAGGAAATTATTCACGGAAAAATACTAAAGCATAACAAGTGGGTAAAAAAAGATATTTCTATCCCTCCATTTATTGATTTAAGCAGCTATTGCTATAAATATAAAGAAGAAATGAAATTTTTAAAGGAAAGAAGCATTCTATCTAGCTATGGTAAATTCGGCTCGAAAGAAAAGGTATATAAAATGTTGGGAGATGATGGAGAATTTAAACACTTACTCATTCCTTCCCAAACTGCTCAACATTTCGAAGCGTTTTATAGCTTCTTAAATGAACATAAAGAAATTATAGCAAAACCTCGAAATGGACAAAAGGGCGAGGGTATATTTCTGATTTCTATGAAAGATGACAGCTATATACTGAGCTATGAAAATCAGGAAAGAAACATTTCTTTAACGGAACTAAAAGATTTTTTTGAGAACCAGATTAACCCAAAGATCTATTTGTTTCAAAAATATATAGAGTCCAAATCAGAAGCTGGTGATCCTTTTGATTGCAGAATTCGACTTGAAAAGAATGGAAACGGCGAGTGGAGTGTCCCTATTTACCTCGTTAGGATCGGAACGAACCAAAAGGTCGTTTCGAATGTAGCGCAGGGTGGTAGTGTCAGTACGTTAACACCCTTCTTAAAAGCAAACTACGGGGAGAACTGGAAAGCAATCCGAGATTCAATTAAACGGATAGGAAAGACGCTGCCATATAAAATTGAGAAATTATCGAAGCAAGCTACTTCCATGGGTATTGACATTGGAATTGATAAGCATGGAGAGCTTTACTTATTTGAAGTAAACTCTGCACCAGGTGTAGAATTTGGCACAGGTGAAATCGCAAGCATTAAAGCTGATTATTATCATTACATTTTAAACAAAATTTCTAATCAGCCTGTTCGAGATAAAGAAATGTTATATTCTTAAATGACTTTTTGCAGCTATAAGTAAACGTGATCCCCGTACCTTTCCTAGGTACGGGGATCTCTTTATTGATTTAACGGCATGTGTAACCAGCATCTGCATGAATAACGGTTCCAGTTACATAAGAAGACTGATCAGAAGCTAACTATAGACTTGCTTGTACAAATTCCTCTTCTGTTTGACCGGTTTCCTCTATAGCACCTCTTAACAGGTGTATTAATTGCTTCTGGCGCTACAGAGTTAACGCGGATATTTTAATCCCCATTTTCTAGTGCAGCTACCTTTGTCATACCTACCACACCATGTTTTGCAACAACATAAGCAATATTATTTGTACTATATTTACGTCATCCCCTTTAATCAATTGTTGTAATTCATATTTCATTAGGAGAATAACTATCTTGTTAGGATCTTGATAATACGATTGGCTCAGCATTCTCCATAGTTGCTTTGTATAAAAGAATATTGCCTTCGTTCGCTTCTATTGTTCCTGTATCTACTTGAAAATTTTCATGTAATGCGATCGTCCAAGCTGCTTCACCATTCTTTTTTAAAACAATGGCAAGTGTCCCAAACTGATGTATATCATCCCATTGGAATATTTCTGCTTCTCCATTCTCGGTCACAGTAATTCCCTCGGGACCGCTAACCAGCTCAACGTTATCGCCTTGCCAGTTGCCATGTGTTTGTGCTCCAACATAATAATAGGAAATGCCACTTCCACGATCTCCATAAGTAGCAATGAACTGCTGTGTTGTATTATTTGCTGCTTTATACGTAACTGCTCCAACATCTTCCGCTAACCATTCAACTTGATATTCACCTATTGTCTGTTCTGGCAATACTTCCTTTGGACGAGCAAGAATACCATAATAGGATCGATAATAAATAGCTTCACCACTTTCCATATTCTCTTTAATGGAGAGAACATGCTTCCAATCAGGCGATATGCTTGTGATATTTTTAATCTCATTGTTGCTGCTAATCAGCAGAAAAACATGCCCGATAATAAGAAGTGCCGAAATGCTGGAGATACTCATTATAAATTTTCTAGTTGATTGAAGAAGCAGTAAGATCGCTAACGTTAGACAAACCAAACAAACGATATTTATGATATAGAATAACCGATTATCCACATACTCTACTTGGAATCTTTCGTGAAGGACAAGGTATCCTATTTGCATACAGAAAAAGCCAATTGCTACGAGAAATAACATCCATCCCATAACTTTTTTCCATTTACTCGTGTTCTGCTTCATCTGGCGGAACCTCCTTTGAAAAATCCCATGTTTGACCGTTATCCGTTGAGATAAATTCCCCTTTGACAAGTCCGCCTGCATAATCTCCGGTTGGCCCTTGATTTATCAACATCTTCAGCCGCTCTCCCTCTTTTACTGGAATTTCTGCGATTACAAAGACCTCATGATATTCCTCTGGCATAATAATGGATGCCTGATTCCACGTATTTCCCCCATCCTCAGTAACATAAAGCATCGGTTCTACCGGATTAATCGTTCCATAGGACAGGAAACCTGTAGTTTCATCCACAAAGCCACCATCCGAAATAAGTCTTGTCACTTCTGTATAGGTTGTTTCTTCCCAGCTCTTTCCTCCGTCATGTGTTAGAAAGACTGCGGAATATTCTTGAGACATGGTTCGACCACCAGAGATAATTGCATACCCAAAACGATCGTTTAAAAAATCTACTTTTCTAAAACGCATTACCGAAAATGGTTCAGTTACAACAGATTTCTCCCATGTTTCACCCTGATCGACAGAAAAAAGAAAAACGATTTGTTGTGCTTCCCAATCGGTTCCTTCCGAATAGAGAAAACCAACTCGCTCTTCCGTCAGAACATAGCTATTATCAATTAGCTCCTGCTCGCTCCCATTATACTCACCAGTAAATAGCTGGTTCTTCTCAACCGGAACCTCAACCCAATCCTCGCCATTATTAAAACGAAGGTTAAGCTGATCATTTTGTAAAGAATACGTAACAGCATCGTCAACGGTAACAGGTTGTAATTGCTCTGGTTGCGCTTGTTCTATTTCATCTAAGCTGTTTTCCTGCGAATTATTTACCAGAGCTGATTGTGGGAGCGAGACTCGATTTGAACTCTGATGATAGATTACTGCCATTATCACCAGGGCAATCACCATCACACCCGCTCCTAGTAAAAGATGATTTTTCACGTGTTCACTCCTTTTATAGTAGGTCTCTTTTTTAAAGTCTTTTAGGATATACGATAGTAAAATCAGTAATTGTCCATTGAATAATTCTCCTCTTTTAACTAAAAAGATTTTCTGAACCCTCAATTATTACTATCGCAAATAATACCCTCGTAAAATCAATCCTCCGGTTCTTCGTGTAACCCCCAAGGAATTCTAGCTTCAAATTCTAATTGTATGAACGGATGAGTCGACCTATCTTGTAATAAAAATGAACCCTTACCAAATCCAAATGTGAAGTTTTTAATTGTAGTGGTAGTTGTATCATCCCATGAAGAATCCGTACAATATTCGCCCTCTACTAGTCTGCCAACTATAGGATAATTCCCCATATATAAGTGCAGCCCATCTTCCATTTTTCCGAATTCCGATAAATTGTTTGGCATGGATGGTTGAATTCCCAGTAGGTTAAAAATGTCAATGATAGTAGAATCTAAATGTTTGCACATAACCATGTAGTTTTCGCAGTATAAACATTCGCAAACCTCTACATTTTCCCTATATAATTCTTTTGTCTGATTTACATCAACTTCTAACAACCAATTTATTAAGCTAATCTCTCTCACATTACTCCCACCTGAATTTTATTTTTATCTTTATAGTTTCCGGATCTTCTTCCCGTCCCCGTATTCGTGTATTTCTGTTATATCTATTCAAAATCGTTTATATATTTTAGGGCAAGTAATAATATTATTCTATCAGAAAAAGAAACTCTTATTTATATTGTATTCCTTTTCACTGATCAAAACGAGTAAAAATCAATACAAATTTACTCAAATTTAGGTGACGGCATAAAGCTCGTTCCGCTGTACAAAGAGTTAATTACTACTTATTTGATTAAGCAATTAAAAAGCTGGAACCATATGGCTCCAGCTTTTTAATCATTTATCAATTATTCACTTACAACCGTAAATCTTTCATTTACGTGTTTTGCATCTTCCATTTCATCGACAATTGCAATAGCAAAATCTGCATAGCTAATATAGCTTTGACCTGCTTCATTAAGAAGCAAGACATCTTTTCCTGTTTTGTAGGAACCTGTTCGTTCTCCCTCTGCATCAAATATAGCGGAAGGGCTGACAAACGTCCATGCTAATTTATCTGTCTCCTGTAATTCTTTTAAATTTCGTGCCTGCCCATTTGCAGTTGGTTTAAATACATCTGGAAAATCTGGCGTATCGATTATGCGGATTGTTTTGTTTTCATCAGCATAAAGACTCCCAGCTCCTCCGACAACGATTAATCTAGCGTTTGTTTCATGCAGTAGCTTGATTAGGTGATGTCCAGCATCAACATGTGCTTGCTCTTCACCAAGTGGGGCACCGAATGCATTTACAATTACATCAAATTTATGAAGGTCTTCTGTGTTCAGATCAAAAATATTTTTTTCGATGATGGTAATATTTTTAACGGCTAGCTTTGAAGCATCTCTTACGATAGCCGTAACTTGATGTCCACGATCCATCGCCTCATTTAAAATTAATTTCCCGGCTTTTCCACTAGCACCGATAACTGCAATATTCATTTTTTATTCCTCCAATTTTAGTTGAATGAATTTTATCGTAACCACGCTATACATAAATTATTTACCTTGACTCATCGCTTTCGTTAACCTTGGAACAACCTCAGTTGCAAGTAACTCTATATTTTTCTGTACTTTTTCAAACGGCAGTCCACCAATATCGATTTGCGCCAGAAAACGTGTGTGTCCGTATAACTCATGCTGCCTGAGGATTTTCTCAACAATTAGTTCTGGACTTCCAACAAATAATGCTGTTTCGGGACTGGCAACCTGTTCAAAGTCACTTCTAGACATTCGCGTTCCCATGCCACGCTGACGATTGACATAATTCCAGTAGTTGGCGTAATACGGATAAAACTCATCCCTCGCTTCTTCTGTTGTTTCAGCAAGGTAAGTATGCCCTGTCACACCAACTGTTAATGTATCTGGAGAATGTCCCGCCTCCAATCCTGCCTTGCGATAGATATCAACCAACGGCTTAAAACGCATTGGATCTCCACCCAATATCGCGATCGCCATACCTACACCGAGTCTCCCCGCACGAGCAGCACTTTCCGGTGTCCCGCCAACTCCAATCCAAATTGGCAATTTCCTTTGTACAGGACGTGGTGAAATTTCCGCATTTTTTAATGCTGAACGAAACTTTCCATTCCACGAAACGATTTCATTTTCATTGAGCTTTAAAAGTAAATCCATATGCTCGCTAAACAGTTCATTATAATCATTTGTATCATAACCAAACAATGGGAAAGATTCGATAAAAGCTCCTCGTCCAGCTAAAATTTCTGCACGTCCATTTGAAATTAAATCCAATGTAGCAAAGTCTTCAAATAAGCGAACAGGGTCAAGTGTGCTGATAACACTGGTAGCGCTCGTTAATCGAATCTGATTTGTCGCATTAGCAATAGCAGCTAATACCACAGCTGGTGAGGAAACCGCATAATCTAAGCGATGATGCTCCCCTATCCCAAATACATCCAGACCGGCTTCTTCTGCCAGCTTTGCCGCTTTAATAATTTCATCTATTCGCTGTTTCATGCTGATTGTTTTTCCAGTGATGGGATCTGGTCCTATATCCGCAAGTGTGTAAATCCCTATTTCAATCCCATTTTCTTTTAATGTTGACAATGCTTCTTCCACCTCTTAGATCGTTAACTCAATCCGATTTCCGGACGGATCATACGTCATTCTTCTTCCTGCTTCTTCAGTTACCGAAACGCCGATTTTTTTCAAGTTAGCGACTGTTTCCTTAATCGCTTCTTCATTCGGTAAAACAAGTGTATAGAATTCCATACCTACACTGTTTTCAGCTGGCTTCGGTGCTCCAACTCCATTCCATGTATTGACGCCAATATGATGATGATAGTTGTCTTTTGATAGGAATAGCGCCTGTCTTCCATAACGATTCACAACATCAAATCCAAGACCTTTCACATAAAATTCCTCTGTCTTGTCTAATTCAGAAACATGTAAATGGATATGCCCCATTAGTGTGTCTTCAGGCAGTCCTTCCCATGTTTCACCTGGTACACGATTCTTTAGTAACCTTTCAAAATCCAATGGGTCAACTGCCATTGCAACTTCTTCATCAGTCCAACTCCATTCTGATGGATTACGATCAATATAGATTTCAATTTCGTTTCCATCAGGGTCATGTAAATAAAGTGCTTCGCTTACAAGGTGGTCTGAGGAACCAAAACGAATACCTTTTTCTGAAAAATGCACAACAATATTAGCCAAATCTTTTTTCTCAGGCAATAGCAGGGCAAAATGATACAACCCAGTCGTTCTTCCTTGTTTTGGAATAACATCTTTTGGTTGCGTTAATGATAAGATGCTCGTCTTCCCGTCTGTTGTTAATTTTGCTGTATTAGCTGTTTGTTCTAATATATCGAAACCAATTATTTCTTGATAGTACTGTAAAGACCTTGCTAAATTTTCTACCTTTATGTTGACATGGCCAACGAATGTCGTTGGTTTAGTATGGAACCCCATAATCATCCTCCTCGTTTTTAATTCAATTAAATAGTTTGTTTGCTAAAATAAGCCTAATTCTTCAGCAGTTGTTTAGAATTAAACATTGTATTTTATTCATTTATAACATCTTTTTAATAAGATTACTTTATGTAACTAAGTTTATAATCAGAACTACATATTGTCAAGTAATAAATTTTATTTTTATAACAAAATGAATTTTTATGTTATACTTAAAGTAAGCGAGGTGAATATAATTGGCACAACCAACAATCTGTCCAAAGTTTGAAAAAGCCATCTCACTGTTAAGTCAAAGGTGGACGGCATTAGTAGTTTATCAATTATTGCTAGGAACACAACGTTTTAGTGAAATCCAATCAGCTATCGGCATAAGTGGAAAAGTATTATCCGACCGTTTAAAGGATTTAGAAAAGCAAGATATCGTGAAACGTGAAGTTATACCAGATACACCAGTGATTATTGAATACTCTTTAACAGAAAAAGGGCGTTCAATGGAGCCAATATTGCGAACGATCGAGAGCTGGTCACAAGATTGGTTTCAATCCGAATCTGAGAAATGACAGATTGGAAATCCACTTAATCATAAGGAAGGGTTGTCCTCCAAAATCATGTTGGCTGATTTTGGAGGACAACCCTTTTTCTTCTTACTCGTTTTTATTTAAAATTTCATCGATTGCTTGTAGCTCTTCTTTCGATAATCGAATGTCACTTGCTTTAACATTTTCGCGAATTCTCTCTTTGCGTTTTCCACCTGGAATTACTGCATCTACGCCTTCCTGAGCAAGCAGCCATGCTAGTGCTAAATTCGGCAAGTTCGTATCCTTACGTACAGCAAACTTGTTTAATTCATCTACTTTATCAAGCGTTTGAATATACTGCTCTCCTTGGAACAATGGAACAGACTGGCGCCAATCACCCGCATCTAATTTAGTCTCCTTTGTAAATCCTCCGCCTAGTAATCCAAATGCTAATGGACCATATGGAATAAATGAAATATTATTTTCTCTTGTGTATGGCAATAATGCTTCCTCAGCAGATCGATCCAGCATATTGTATGGTGATTGCAAGACAGAAATGTCACCATGTGCATTCGCTTCTTTTAACTGCTCAATAGATAGATTTGAAACCCCAATCGACCGAATTTTTCCTTCTTCCTTTAGACGCGCTAACTCACCAATTGATTCGGAAAAAGGCGTTTTATTATCTGGGAAGTGCAAATAATATAAGTCTACATAGTCTAATTGCAGCCTTTGTAAACTTTTCTCAACTGCTTCCCTTAAATATTCAGGACGATTATCTGTTTTCACATCATCTAAATTCGTAAAGTTTTGTGCTCCCTTTGTTGCAATAACAAAATCATCACGTTTAAATTCTTTTAATGCTTCACCAACTAATTCTTCCGAACGTCCAAGACCGTAAATGTCAGCAGTATCAATAAATGTTACCCCAAGGTTAAGTGCTTCCCTTACTAAATCTTTTCCATCTTGTTCATTTAAATTTTGGAATAGATTATGACCACCAACAGCATTTGTACCAAGTCCAATCGCCGATATTTCCAAATTTGATTTCTTTAGCTTTGTATAATTCATGTTTTTCCCTCCTTGTATTTGAGTAGCTATAGCATAATTTCTACATGTAAAAACTACAAATATTCTTGGTAAAGTTTCAAATAATGAAACTCACTATGATTATTTTGTAGTAAACTATCCAAACACCTATACTACAGAAGACGGGGTGATAAAAATGGCACAAAATCAAGTTTCTACATTAAGAAAAGGACTTCTCGTATTAGAACTGGTTAAACAAAATGAGGGAATTACTTTAGCAGAGGTGATGAAGGAGCTTCATTTAAGTAAGTCTACAGCATTCCGATTATTAACGACCTTAGAAGAAATGAAGTATATCTATAAAATTCAAACATCGTATTTCTTTAATCCAAAGGTTTTCCTTGATGAATCTGAAAAACGCTCCTCAAAGGGCTGGACATCTTTACGTTCCATTTACCAAGCAGCAGAAAACCTGCAAATGAGTACCTATTTAGGAAAAGTAGATGGTACCGACTTAGTTATGACCCAGGTATTACACGCTCCTTTCCAGCAATCAGCAGACGAAGAAATGGGTAACCGCTCTAAATTACATCTATCTGCTTTAGGCAAAGTCATTTTAGCACATTTAGATGATGCTAAATTAACTCCCCTACTCGATAAAATGGCACTGGATCCTGCCACAGTCAATACGTTTCAAGACTCCCAATTATTTCGTTATCATTTAAAGGCGATACATGAAGATGGATACGCTTTTGATGACGAAGAACGAGCTGTTGGTCTCCGTTGCGTTGCTGTACCAGTTTTTCGCAATAAGAAAGTCATTGCTGCATTAGCTATTGCGGCACCAACAGATCAACTATCACGTAGCAGTGTCAAACAAATTGCTTTAAAACTAAATGTCGGTAGTAAAGCAATCACACAAGAATTAGAGGCTTTAGATAATATACATTAATTTATATAACGGAGGAATAACATGAAAAGCAATGTTCAGCACTTATTTCAAGACTTTACATTTAAAAATGGTGTCCATGTAAGGAATCGGTTGACGATGGCACCAATGACGACTTTTTCTGCAGATAGCAATGACTATGTTTCACAAGAAGAGATTGATTATTATAAAGAACGCGCAAATGGGATAGGTACAATCATTACTGCTTGTGCCTATATTTCCAAAAATGGTAAGGGCTTTGATGGCCAAATGAGTATCGATCACGATGGGACAATTGATGGTCTTACGAAGCTTGCTGAAGTTATCCACGCCGGTGGAGCAAAAGGGATTGTTCAACTTTATCATGGTGGCCGTTTAGCAGTACCTCGGCTTACTCCAAATGGTGAAACCGTTAGTGCTAGTGCAGTTCCGCCTCTTGGAGATCGCGGATTTTATAGTATCGATCAAGCACCTCGAGCATTAACAACAGAAGAAGTTTATGAAATTATCACAGATTTTGGTGAGGCAACACGCCGTGCAATTGAGGCTGGATTTGATGGTGTTGAGCTGCATGGAGCAACAGGTTACTTACTTCAGCAGTTTGTTTCACCACATTCTAACTTAAGAACAGATGAATTTGAGGGTCGTCACCTATTCGCATTAAAATTAATCGAAGAAGTAAAACAAGTCGTCCAAAAACATGCAACAAAACCATTCCTAATCGGTTATCGTTTTTCACCGGAAGAGCCAGAAACACCAGGAATCACGATGAAGGAAACATTTGCTTTAATGGATGACTTAATTCAGGCAGACATTGATTATTTGCATATTGCAACGACGAATGCATGGGCAAAATCCCGCCGAGGCATTGTTAGCGATAAATCCCGTACCGAGTTAATTGCTGAATATGTTGACGGGCGTGTGCCAGTAATCGGTGTCGGCAATGTGCATACACCGGATGATGCTGCACGTGTGTTAGAAAAAGGAAAGACAGAATTTGTCGCACTTGGACGAGCTATTGTCGTTGACCCACATTGGGTTGAGAAAGCAAATGCTGATCAAGAAGACACGATTATTCATCACCTAACAGAAAATGATCAACAAAACGCAGTCATCCCAACACCATTGTGGAAATTAATTTTAGAGGTTCAAGGTTGGTTTCCAGTTAAAGAAACAGAGGAAAGCTTGAATTGATTTTTCATGTTGTATAGCCGACATAAGAAAACATGAAAATAACTTATAAAATGAACGTTTTCAGGCAGTGCTCGAGTAGTGCTCGAGTGGAAGTTCCATGGCATATAACCCACATTCCTTACCTTGCTTGGCAGATAGGAAAGTATAGAACTTTCCTATCTGCATAACTGCAACTGTCAGCTCTTTCGTGATATGACTTTGTGAGAAAGGAAAGAAAAGACCTAAACTTTCTGGAGCAATTTGCATAAACGACTTCATTTAGATTTATCTTTTGATTATATACTTTTCACCAAGCTCCGTCTTTTATATACATAAATATCCTTAAATCTCTTGTATATGTGTATGCTTAAATTCATCGGAATACTTTAATCCATAGCTGAATAATCGATCCATAAAGATATGTGCAAACCAAATGATAGATAATAAAAGCAAGAAATCTTTTGCGAAAATGACCGAGCAAAAAATAAATAATAAAGGCAATATAAAACTATGACCAATGTTATAAACGGTTGCACCTACTTTATTGTTCCATGCATATCCAATCATTGTAATATCGGGAACAAATAACAGCACAAAAAATAACCATATTGGAAAATCCAGCAAAACATACATGTAAAATGAGAATACAAAAGCAATTCCATTTTCTATTCGAACCATTCGCTGATTAGTCATTAAATCCCCCCGATTGAATATTATTGAAAAATCCAAACAATAATTCTTCAATAACTTCTTTGTTTCTTTCGTATTTTCCTTCGTTGATTAATTCCTTAATTCGATGCACTACTTTTAATGCTTGCTGATAGAACCGAATCTTTTCTTCAAGGTTAATCATTTTTTCATCTAATAACGAGACGGTAGAAACGTTGCATTCGATTGAAATTGGTTGATCTCTTAACAGAAGTACTTGTTGAATCTCTTTAATGGTAAAACCTAATTGCTTTAATACAATAATAAATTGTAACTGTTTCTCGCAGGCTACATCATATTCCCGGTAACCATTTTCCCGCCTTTTCGGAACTAAAATATTTTCCTTCTCATAGTAACGAACAGTATCCGGTTGAATATGGTATTTTGCAGCAAAGTCTTTAATTTGCATAGCAGCAATCCTCCCATAAAAATAATAACATTGGAGAAAACTCCAAGGTCAATAGTTAATTTCTGAGCGAAGAAACAAAACCATCACAACAATATCAATTGTACAATTATTGATTCGTATTGAAAATACTTCTTATATTAAACTGCTCAATTTGTCCATTCAGCTTTAACTATATAGCCTATGGCTTGTAAAATTCCCTTTCAGTTCAATAATCATAATTTCTGGGGTTTTAACTTATGTATGATTAGCCTAGCCTTGAAAATAATAAGATTATCTCTGCTATTAAAAGAAGAGGATAGGTGATATAAATGGCATTTAATCCCCCAAAGAAAACGGCTAGACTTGCTGTTGAACACGGTGCAAAAAAGGCAAATTTGCCGATTTTAACTCAATCCATATTGGGATTTTTAGCAGGAGCATTTGTCGCTTTTGGTTTTTTGTTAGATATTCGGGTTACAGGTAATCTTCCAGTGGAAATTTGGGGATCAATGGGATCATTTATTGGAGCATCTGTCTTCCCTGTGGGTCTTATTTTTGTACTATTGGCCGGTGGAGAGCTATTAACAGGAAACATGATGGCTGTAACAACAGCAAGATTTGCAGGTAAAATTAAAACAACATACTTAATTAAGAACTGGACCATTGTGGCTATTACTAATTTTATTGGTTCTATATTTGTTGCATATTTCTTTGGTCATCTTCTAGGCTTAACAGAAACTGGCCCTTATCTAGAAGCGACCGTTGCCATTGCTGAGGCAAAAATAGCGGATCCATTTATGCTTGCGTTTCTATCCGGTATTGGTGCTAATTGGCTGGTTTGTTTGGCAGTATGGCTTTGCTACGCAGCCGATGATGTTACAGGCAAAATCCTTGGTATTTGGTTTCCAATTATGGCCTTTGTAGCAATCGGGTTTCAGCACGTTGTTGCAAATATGTTTGTTATCCCAGCCGCTATCTTTGCCGGGTATTTTACCTGGGGAGAGTATTTGATAAATTTCGTAGCTGTTTTTCTTGGAAATGCTGTTGGAGGAGCTTTTTTCGTAGGTGGATTATATTATTTAGCATATATTCGTGAAAAGGTTTAAACACATAGGAGAACTACTAAAGGGATCTGAGAACGCTTGCTTAAAACATCAAAAAACCCAGGTTTATTCTATACCTGGGTTTTCATCAGTTTGCAGCGAAGTAGGGTGGATAAGGTTATCCGCGCAATCCGAACAAACGTCTAATATTCTATATGGGCGCTGTTCTTTTTCGGTTTCCTCTTCCCTGCCACATACTTCACAAATTCTAGGCAAATGAAAAACCTCCCTTTTAGAGGTTGTTCAAAAAGTCCGGTAAAAATGACACGTCGAGAACAAGGACCTTCGACTAAAAAACGACACGTCCTGGTCGAACGTCGAAGTCACCACATCCTGTGGTAGCCCGGTACTCAAAACTTCACCACCTCGAACTTCTAGGTCTTTTTATCCTCCTATTTGAACATACACTTTTACATGTCATCCTCCAGTTTATTTACTTCATAACCTAGGTCTTTTACTGCTTGTTCGAAATCGATTAGTGATCCTGCATCCTCGTCATAAGAAATAATCGCTTCATTGGTTTGCGTATTAATTTTAATATTGCGAACTCCCCACACGTCATGCAAGGCATCGCTTACTTTCCTTTCATCTTCCTTTTTTAGATCTGGAATAGAAAGTTTATGTGTTATCATTTTCATCACCTTCACTTAAGAAGTATGTTTTTGAGATAATCCTTCACCCATACCACTTAAAAATTGAATCATCGCATTAAGGGAATTTCTTACTTCAATATCTTTTGTTGACTTATAGAGGTTCCACATTCCAATATTTTCATTGTAATTGGAGGCTTCTGTCATTCTTTCTAATCCTTTATTTACCCCATTAAAGATTGCCTTTATTTGATCGGGATCCATATCGGAAAGCAATTGAATGGTGCTCATTCCATTTTTGATAATATTATGCATCCCAGTTTGGTTCAGTTGTTCAACGGCAATTGCGCCTACTTTTTCACGTGTGCGCAGCAAACCTTTGAGCATATCAAGAACTCCAAAATCATGGAGTTCTTTTAATATAATAAGGGTATCTTCAATAGCTTCACGGTTTTCCGCAATTTGTTTAATTATAGCTTGCAGGTCTTGTGCACGTTCTTCCTCTTCACTAAGTTGTTTTTTCTCAATTTGCCTTATTGCCCTTGCCACGTAAACCACCCTCTCTTCTTATCACTTCAGGTATCGGCGTAAAATCATCTCTTCTCCATTTTTTCTCTACTTCTACACCGATATGTGGTTGTGGATTACCGAAACGGTGATTATTTTTTGGCAATGGAGATTCGCCTGTTTTCTCGAGCACTTCCATTCTTACTTGTGCCTCTTTATAATTTGGTGTATGTGTGTCTTTGTCATAGTAACTGCTTGTTAACGCATTTACTGCTTTTTCGTATTCCACGGTATTCATAGGCAGGTACAGTTCATTCCCCGTTACTCTTTCAGATACCAATACACGCACTTTCACCTTTCCATAAGGGGAAATGAGACGGACGAGTGAACCGGTCTCGACATTTCTTTCTTCTGCTAGTTCTTTCGAAACCTCAAGCCATGGCTCGGAAACCATCTGATTAATTCCGGCTGATTTATTAGTCATATTGCCTTCATGAAATTGTTCCAAAAGTCGTCCATTGTTTAGGTGAAGATCAAATTCTTTCCCAAACTCCATTG
Organism: Oceanobacillus sp. FSL W7-1304; assembly: GCF_037969805.1. Classification (NCBI taxonomy): domain Bacteria; kingdom Bacillati; phylum Bacillota; class Bacilli; order Caryophanales; family Bacillaceae; genus Oceanobacillus; species Oceanobacillus sp. FSL W7-1304. Next base: position 1,668,074 of record NZ_CP150211.1, read on the forward strand.
GTGGAGTCCAATCAACTGGGAATAATTTTGCTTTACCATCTTTAGATTTAAATTCTTCTTCATATAGCAATGGTGTGCTTTCTCCGTTTGGTTTAACAGGCCAAATTTGGCTATCCCACCCTTCAAGAAGATCATAGCTTACACCTGCGAAAATAGGAGCTAATTTAGCTACTTCCGCCATAATTTCTGATGGGTGTTCATACTTCCAGTCAGCTCCACATTTATTTGCAAATTCCTGGAAGATTTGCCAGTCTGGTTTACAATCACCTAATGGTTCTAATACTTGGTAAAAGCGTTGGATTCTTCTTTCTGTGTTTACAAAAGTACCTTCCTTTTCCAAACTAGGAGCAGCTGGTAAAACAATATCTGCGAATTGGGCCGTTTTAGAGAAGAAAATATCTTGCACCACGAAGAATTCCAGTTTTTCAAATGCTTCATGTACGAAATTAATATTGGAATCAACCAATGCCATTTCTTCACCGAATAAGTACATGCCTTTTATGTTGCCATCCATAATACCATCCACGATTTGGTGGTTATCCAGACCAGGATCTTTAGGCAGCTTTGTTCCCCATGCTTTTTCATAGCGTCCACGTACTAAATCATTTTCAATTGGTTCATATCCTGGCAGCCAGTTTGGCATCGTTCCAAAATCACTTGCTCCCTGTACATTATTGTGACCACGAAGCGGATAAGCACCTGCTGCAGGTTTACCAAAATTTCCTGTGACCAATAAAAGGTTAGCAATTGCGGTACTTGTGTCTGTACCACCAAGGTGTTGTGTAACACCCATAGCCCAAAGGATACATGTACCGTTTGATTCGTGTATCATTTCCGCTACTTGTATTAATGTATCTTTCGAGATACCTGTCACTTTTTCCGCATAATCAAGCGTAAATTTTTCTAATGATTGTTTATACTCCTCTACTTGATTAACACGTTTTTGTAAAAACGCTTCATCTTCCCATCCTTGATCAAAAATATACTTCGTAACAGCTGACAGCCATACTAAGTCTGTTCCTGGTTTTGGATGAATGTATAAATCAGCTCTATCAGCCAGTTCATTCTTCCGCAAATCTGATACGATCAGTTTCTGACCATGTAATTTATGTGCCCGTTTCACCCTTGTTGCCAATACGGGATGGGATTCGGAAGGATTTGCACCAACAACCATTACTAAATCAGCTGCCGCGATGTCCTTGATTGTTCCAGAATCCCCACCAATACCAACTGTGCGCATAAGTCCAGCTGATGCAGGAGTTTGACAGTATCTCGAGCAATTATCAACATTATTAGATTGAAAAATGGAACGAGCTAGTTTTTGGAATAGGAAATTTTCCTCGTTTGTACATTTAGAAGATGCAATAAAACCAAGCTTGTCGCCACCTTCTTTTTCTTTAATTTCCATAAACTTCTCGGCCATTAAGCTCAGCGCTTCTTCCCAGGTTGCCTCGTGAAATTTATCTCCTTTACGAATCAATGGTTTGGTAAGGCGCTCCTCACTATTCACAAAATCCCAACCGAATTTCCCTTTGACACAAGTAGAAATACCGTTAACCGGTGCATCACTCTGAGGTTGAACTTTAAGAATATCTCTACCTTTTGTCCATACTTCAAAACTACAACCTACCCCACAATAGGTACAAACCGTTTTTGTCTTCTTAATCCGATCTTCACGCATCGCCGCTTCAACATTGGAGATGGTGAAGATTTCCTTATATCCTGGTTCCACTTCTTTTGTTAGATCAATCATTGGTTCAAGGATATTATTTGGTATTCCCGTCATGTACCCAGCTTCACCGAGCATGGATTTTTCCATTAGAGCGTTACAAGGACATACGGAAACACAATGTCCACATGATACACAAGAAGATTCATTAATTGGCACATCATTATCCCAAATGACCCTTGGGTGTTCCCGATCCCAATCAATGCTAAGCACTTCACTTACTTGCAAGTCCTGACATGCCTCCACGCACAACCCACATTTGATACATTGATCAGGCTCATATCGATAAAATGGATGTGAATTATCTGGAGGATACGGTTTGGGTGTAAATTCGTATTTTTGGTGCTCTAGTTCTAAGTATTCTGCAGTATTATGTACCACACAATTTCCATTGTTATTGTCACAAACAGTACAATAAAGCTCATGGTCCTTCAGAATACGTGACATACCCTCTAACTGTGCTTCTTTTGCTGTTTCTGACACAGAGTTTACAACCATATCGGGTTCCGCTTTTGTCGCACATGCTCGTCTTAATTGCCCATCGACTTCTACAAAGCATGTGTCACAAGTTTGAATAGTTCCTATACCTAGATCTGGTTGTGACGAACAAATACCGGGAATATAAATATTGCTTTCTAAAGCTGCCTCTAAAATAAATTGCCCATCTTTTGCTTCGATTGTAATGTCATTTACGGTTATTTGGAAACTACGACTTTCCATAAAAATCCCTCACCACCTTATTTTCCTTTATATGAAAGTATTTACTAAAAAATTTAAAATATAACTGGAGTTTGTAAACAAGGTGAGTGAGGGCATGTTGCTTTTACACGAAGAATCAAGTGAAGAATAGTCGTCAATTGGTTTCAGGAAGGTGTGATAGAATTAATTAAAGTGAATGATAGCTTTCACTTTAGTTTTTTTATAACCGCTTCAACAAAGAAAAAAGACCCGCTAAAAATATAGCGAGTACGTTAATATATATATGGAATGTATTACAAAATTCAAACTCTCATCATTTAATTAATTTTATGTATGTGAATTCAATTGTTCCCATTCGCTTAAATACATCCGTTTGGCTATCTTTTTAGGATTTTCTAGTTTGCAAATTAGTTCTAAACTATTGCCATCTGGATCATTGAAATGGATTTTAGCATGAGCGTAGCTTTCATGTGGCATTACGAACGGTTCTACGGGTTTAAAACCAAATGCCTCCCTTGGTTCATATCCTATACTTTGTAACCAACCAACTGATTTCTTAAGGTCTTCTAATGTTACTTGAAATGCGATATGTCTTATCGAAGGATGGTATTCTAGCTGTACATTTTCTGATTCCCATAATCCAAGCCAACTTTTGTCTCTTTCAATCCATAAAAATGCCAGCCTCTCTTCAACAATATGATCAAGCACGAGACCTAGATTTTCATAAAATTCAATTGACCGTTTTAAGTTACTGACTGGTAAATGCGCTTCGTATAATCCTTTAATCATGATAGATAATTCTCCTTTTACTCTAACAAGTAAATTACATTTATTGAATCAACATGTTTCCCACATATTGAGCAGTACCACTCGAGCTTGTGAATGTAGCAACTAAAACATAATTCCCTTTAATATTTGGCATTTAAAAACCATCTCAAAAACTGAAGTTTAGATGATTTTGATACCTCTAATACTTCTCTTAAGATGCCCTATTAGCTATAAGAATTTCTTTAAAATTGAACACGAAACCCTTTGAATTGATGAATACCAGTTCCAAATTTTATAAGTCCTTCATCTCTTAGCTCTTTTGCTGTATTTTTCACTTCTTGTAAAAGATCGGGATTCAGCCCTATCGTATTATGTCCACCAAAAATCTTCGTTACGTGGGGAATCGTTGAGATTCTTTCTAATGATTGTACTAACTCCATCGGATTAGTTGTAGGAAAGAAAGCATAGATTGGAGTCTCATCATAGAGTAAATCTCCTGTAAACAAATAACCAGTATGATTATCTAAGATAGATATATGACCTGGGGAATGGCCTGGCGTATGGTAAATCGTCAAGTTTCTATTTCCTATCTCTATTTCATCCCCATCATTTAATAGACCAGTAGGCTTTCCTTGATATGGTCTGTATGTAGCAGGATTAAATGTCACTGGAGTAGGTAAGGTAATATCACGACTTACATCTTTTCTTATTTGCTCTATGGAAAGTTGCTTAATTCCATTGATAAGCCAGTCTTCTTCATCCTTATGGACATAGATGTCCTTAAATTCAGAATGACTTCCGATATGATCCCAGTGAACATGGGTGGTTAGAACAATAATTGGCAGGCTTGTTAGTTGGTCAGTAATTCGTTTTATATTGTCAATCCCCAGTCCTGTATCAATTAATGCTGCCTTCTCTTCACCTATTAACAAGTAGGAGTGGACTTTTTCCCAATGTCCGAACTCACTAATAGCAAACGTAGTATCGTCTATTTGCGTCACTGTGAACCAAGCGTCTGTAATACCAACCATTTAAACGCTCCCTCTCTATTTTTACTTACTAAATGATTATATTATTTTTGAAAATCTGTCCTTTAACACAATTAAAATTCTGTGCTCATTTCGATGCTTTCATAAATTTCTATCAGTGACCCAGCAGGATCCCTAAAATGCGCTACCTTAATACCCCAATTCTTTTGTTCGGTTGGTTTCGTAATAAAATTCACTTTATTTTTTAATGCTTGATATGATTCTTCCACGCTTTCTACACTAAAAATTAAAGCTGTCCTATCTACTTTTTCAATATCAGTAGAATAATCTCCACCAATTGCTTTAATCATCTGTTTACGATCAAAAACACCTAAAGTAGCTCCATTAAATTTAAAATCGGCATAATTAGAATTCTCATCGCCCCAAGACACGTCAAACCCTAATACATCTCTATAAAATAAAAAACATTCTTTATAATTGTCTACAAGCAATCGAGTGTGCGTAAATTCCATGATAAATTCCTCCTCTAAATAATCATTGCTGGGTCTTGAATTTGGTTAGTCGCCTATTATGCCTATTATATCTTTCACCCAATCAATCCCTTCATTAACAAAGGCTTCTGTCGGATTTGTATGTGGCGTATGTTCAAAAATGAAAAACACATCCGAATTTGTCGATAGCTGATAAATTAAATTCTTTACTTTAAAATGCGAATTGCTATTTTCGTGAGATGGATGAACAGGCACCCAAATATATTTATCATTGTGAAACTCTACGTTGTGTAAATGTACTACCTTTACATGCTTTTTCCACTTTTCGATATAATCTATTGCTTCATCGCCAACCGCCAATACATAATCCCCGATATCAATGCAAAGTTTTATTCCATACCTATCCCAGATTTCAATTGGAAATGCATCCAGTGCTTTTATACCAAACGCGGATCTGTTAAGACCTAATTTTGGTTCGCACACAATTGGTATAGAATATCTTTCTTGCAGCTGATGCAATCTTTTTAATCCGCTTTCAATAATTTCAGCAGAATCAATGTCTTTTTCTTCTTTGAAGTAAGGAAAGTGTACTAAAATATAAGCCGCGCCTAACTTGGACATATAGTTAACTTCCGATTCAAACTGTCTCCAAGCCTGCTCCGGTTCGTAATTTACCTTTTCCAGCAAATCGTATTTACTTTGATTTCTGTACAATGGAGAATGCAGTCCAAACGTTTTATTTTCTTTATTCGTTAACTCTATGAAATAATTAAAGGAATCCTCACTTGGAAATTCGCCAATTTCAATATGACTCACATTATCCTTATTAAATAATAAAGGGATTTTCTCAGGATCTGACATAATTGTACTTCCAGAAAGTCCTATGTGATGATGCATCTTTTCCTCTCCTTTTATCTATTATAGCTTTTAGATACGTAAACTCGTTTGTGACTGTTAGGCACTTCTAGATTTCATAAATTCTATTGGCCTGTATTGTTTGAAAATCTTCCAATTAATTTTAAGTCTGAACGATCAGCACCAAATTTTTTTGCACCCTCTAATAGAATATTGTTATTTATAATGATCACCACCTGTATTTGTTTACGAATTGATAATTCATTAAGTTTCACATTATACAGAAAATATAGATGGATTCTTATTGTAACAAGCTTGAAAGGCGGAAGCTAATTATTCTACTATCTTTATTCACTTGGAATAAAATTTTAATCTGCATATTTACTTTGAATGTAGGAGAATTTAAAGTCAGGAGGGATTCTATGGATCATGAATTTTTATCTGTTGAAGAGTTTAATGTATTGCTTCAACAGTGGAGCGGAAGAACAATTAAAATTACCAAGCACGAATTAGATGATGTCGATCAAACAGTATTGAATCTGCAAAATATTTCCTATGACCAAAACTTGCGCAGAATCGATGACTACGTACCGAAACATAGCTTACTTTTACATGGAGATGGCCAAATAGAAACACTGACTACTATGAGTAATGTATCACTCCCATCACCGAATTATGAAATCCCCCTGCAGGATGACTCCCTCTATGAATTTAATGGGGAGACATTTGTTCTTACAACGAATCGTGGAGTTTATAAGATTGAGTTGGCATAAAAGGGCTCGGAATTAGCCCTTTTGTGTCTGTTGTTCAATAACTTCACTTTGACAAAGCTTCAATCCGAAATCCACTTGGAGCTTCAACATAAAATGATTTTAAAATCATACATTCCCCTCAATCAAATTGCTTCTGGCTTTAATCCTTTTTTAATTAAGGCTTTGTTAAACTTTAAGGAAAGCCTTTGAGAGCAAGGTTTATCCTACTAAAATCCCATTTTAATTTAGGTATTTATCAAGTTTTACAACATAGTCTATTGCTTTGAGCTCATTGTTTAAACCATATAAATATTCCTTAACAGCTTCCACTAATTTCGCAGTAGTTATGAATTCTTTAGACTCAAAATCCTGCCAGATTGAAAAAATATGCCAATTGTCCTTAGCTACATGAAGAAAGTTAAGAATTACCTCATCGTGATCAATTGTCTCATAATTCATATTTACTCTATATCCTTTTTGTACTTGTTGGATCCACTCTCCCAATTGAATTCCCAGCTCCGCAAGATTGATGTATGGGTCGTAGAAAAATACTCTTTCATTTAGCGAAATCTTTAACTCGCCCTCAATAAATCCAATGTCGTAAGAAGAATATTGTGATTCAGTTTCATTTGGTTTAACAGTGTTTAAAATAAATGATAACTTAATGTCCATAAAATCACCCTGTCGTTATACTTTCTATTAAGGTTAATCACATTCTTAGAAAATGAATTAAACGTTGAAGTCTGAGTGGTGTAACCTCCACCAATTGTAATTAATTAAATTAGAATTAGTATCCATAATTTCTTTTTCATTTCTCAGTATCCTTCATCGCCTTTACCAAATTTCCCCTTAAATCTATGTTATATTAAAAATAGAATTTTTGGAATGATTTAAACTATTTCTTTAAGATAAAGGAACGGTTGTAATGAAAGGGGGATTCCGATAGTGAAAAAGGTTTTATTTAGTTTAGTTCCTTTGCTTTTCATTTTATTTGCATGTCAGGATCAGCAATTGGAAACGAATTATTATTTATCCCTGTTGGGCGATAGTGAGACTTGGAGATTGTCTGGTTATGAAATAATATTAACCCCAGATGAAATAAAGGTCGGAAATGGAAAGCTGATAATGAAGGAAGAAAATAAATATATTACAGATTCCTTTAGCTTTGATACATATGCGGTTATTAATGGCGTAGATCATAAAATTCATGCTGGCTCAGTCTCTGGACGCGCAGATATTAAAGAGCAAACGACCGGAACATTAGAAGGTGGCGCCCCCATTGATTTCGATGAATTAAGTGGTGTTTATATGATAATTGAGTGGTGGGATCCTAATGAAAGTGATAATGTTCAAGAGCGAATTAATTTATATCAAAAGCCGGAGATTGATGAAACGTTTTTAAATGAAGAATCCCTTTAAGAGAAATGGAGAGTTATCTGGAAATCGTCCATTTCTCTCAGATTAATCTATGATTTTGTCTCACCGATATATTTATATTATTTTCGAACAAATATTGAATACTCAACTGGATTAACAAACCCTAACTTAGCAGCCAATTTTATAGAGCTAATATTTTCCACATCACAGTCCCATCTAGGTGTTAGCCTTTTTTCCAAACATTTATCGATAAATGACATTCCTAAAATAAAAGCGAAACTTTTACCAGTATATTGACTCTGTGTCACGATATCAATTTCTACAAAAGATTGACTGGTAAAGATAGAAGTACACTCACTTACTACTTCCCGATCATTATTTATTACACAAAAACCGAATCCATATTTCAGGAAGTTTGGTATGCCATTCCAATACTGATCATAATAACTTTCATTAAAACTAGAACTCATTTCAATGGTCTTTTGGCTAATTTCTCTGATCGTAAATCCACTAGGTAACTGCTTTTTCTTAACCGGGTAATTTCTTGGATTATATTCAAATGAACTTCTTTTCATTTGAATTATTTCTTCTTTGAGAAGGTTATATATGACCCTGTCCCAATTTCCTGTGGCTGAAAACAACGTGAATCTAGCACTTTCCCTAGTATGCTGTTTGTACAAAGCGAAAAATGCATCATTAAATGTAGGGTTGCATTCATTACCAGCAATAAAATATACACCATTTCTAGTGCCAATTAAAACTGTTCTCGGTTGAATTTGATCATCTGCATACACAATTCCAGGGATTATGTTTTCCGCAACAGAATAAGCAAATGTTGGACACCTTCTCGAATTCTCTATTAACACAGGTAGAACGCGATGATATTCTGTCTCTTTTAACACTTTCATCTCGAACAAATCCTTTACTTAGGTTTAGCCCTATTACCATATAAGGAAAGAAGAACAAGTAGCTTATCTATACGTGTTCTTCTATTATATAGAATTACAGCCGGAATCTTAGATTAATTTAGCTAAAACCTCTTTTAGTTCAATTAAATCATCGATAACAAAGTCAGCCTTGGCCAATTCATCTTCTTGCGCAAAATCAAAATTACAACCAATTGCAACTAAACCATTGTCTTTCGCTGCTTTTATATCTGATAGACGATCTCCTACTACTGCTGCATTGGTAATACCATATTTTTTTACAATATCTTGCACTAAGTCGGACTTATTCAATGATTTTATTTGTTGTATACTAAATGTTTCGGTAACCCAATTATCCAAATGATAATACCTTACAATCGCATTTAAATATTCCTTTAAACCATTGCTCGCTATAAAAACGGACCAATTATTCTTCGTTAAATAACTGAAGACTTCTTTAACATTAGGATATAAAGCACCTTTACTATTATTTATATTTTCGATTAAACTTTCCAAGAAATAAACATTCGTTTGTTCTCTTACATCTATAGAATGATCAGGCAGCAGTGTTTCCCATACTTTAGGTAATGGGACGCCCATAATTTCCCGATATTTTTCAATGGGGGTTTCCCCTTCCCATTTACCTTGCGTTCGCAAATAGTTAAACGTGTCGTCAAGAGATAACTCTAATATTCTATCTGTTTGAAAGAGTGTGCCGTCCATATCAAAGATTAGTGCTTTCTGCATATTTTCCCTCTCCAATTACAATTACTGATTAATTTTTTTAAGGTGATCATAATAGCAAATACAAATAAATCCATACTTTTAAACAATTATGCTTTACATTAATCAATGAATATTTAATAATTCAATTAAATCTATGACTTCCTCATCCATACCTGGTTCAATATACACTAACTCCGTATTCTCAATAATATTCTCCATTTCTGCTATAACATCATTCTTATCTAAATCATCAGGTGGCGAGAATCCACCGTACCAACGTAATGGGACGTTATATATATTAATCGTGCCGTCTCCATTACCACTATATGTTACTGATCCATCAACTAAGCGAGAGCCGCTAAGCTGGATAACATCCTCTGGATATTTAACGTCGGTATTATCATCAGGATTCAGTGGTTCGCCAGCTGGAATATGTAAAACATTCAATTCATCTATTTCTTGATTTGGACCAAGCTGTAACCAAACTCGAGCATATTCGATTTCCTCTGAAGAATATGTCGACAATGAATTTTCTTCTTCATTGCCTGTTGCAATAGTTGATTCTTCATTTTTAGTTTCTTCTGAAGGTGTTTCAATTGAATCATTCCTTATGGTCTCTTCTGATTCTGCAGACGGCTCTCCATTCTTTGAATTTTCTTCTACTTGATTATTTTCTTTTGGCTCCTCAGTTTCTTTTACTGGTTCTGAAGCCAAAGCATCCTCATTAGTACCTGCGTCTGCTTCTTCGCGCGCACTGTCAGAACACCCAACAAGTAATAGTACCAGCATTAGTAGAGCTACATTGTAATAAAAAATCTTTGTTCCCCTCTTCATTCGATCATTCCTTTCTGCATCTCAACCTTACAAGGGTACAACCTTCTTCATAAAATATTATATATCTCTATCTTTATAAACGCGAAGTTGTTGCCTAAATGAAAAGATTCTAGTGAACCTGACTCTGATTTAAACTTTAAACTATCTACCTTTTCAATTTAAATGAACGCAAGAAATGATTGGAGTATGAAAAAAACAAATAAACCATTCGTCTAGAAAATATCCCCTTTCTTTCAAAACAATTATCCTTTAATTCACCTAAACAAATAGGTATCAATATTTTCATCTCCAGTAATCATATCTTTAATTTTAATCTGATTGTTTTTCACTTCATCTTCCCCAATAATAACGACGTTACGAATCTTTTCTTTGTTTGCTTTATTAAGTGCCTTTCCTAGTTTCTTGTTACTCATTTCATATTCGACTGAAAATCCCTTCTTTCTTAAATCCTTTGCTACCATTAATGATTCTTTTGGAGTGCCCAATGGAACGATATAATAATCTACATCCTGACTGACTTCTAAACGCTTCTCGGAATTACGTATTGCCGTGTAAATTACATCTAAGCCAAATGATATTCCTACCGTTGAGTAGTTTTCATTTGTCCCTAGCAAACCACCAATTGCATTATCGTACCTTCCACCACTGCCAATGCTTGATTTAATAGTTTGATCTGATAAAAACATTTCATAAATGGTACCTGTGTAGATTTCCAAGCCTCTTGCTAAAAAAGGATTAAATACACATTGGTTATCAACACTTAGATAGTCAAGATAGGAAGCTAGCTCTTTTAATTCATTTAACCCTTCCCGTACCTGTTCATTTTGGTTAGCGTAAGTTTCAAAATAGTTAAAGGTAATATTATTCTCATCCCTCAAGAATTTCCGAATGGATGCTATCGTTGAATTTGCTAATCCTTGTTCACTTAGCTCAGTGATAACAGCTTCTAATCCGATCTTTTCTAACTTATCAAGTATTAACACTGCTTTATTGCGTTTTTCACTTTCTACACCAAATACTTCAAGCATTCCTGTGAGCAATTTTCGATTGTTATATTGTATAGTTACCTTTAAATCAAGCTTACTGAATGCATCAAGAGCCATCACCATTAATTCTGCCTCAGCTATTTGTGACTCAACACCTACAATATCAACATCACATTGCGTGAATTCCCGAAGCCTCCCTGTTTTGATTGGCCCATCTCGAAATACTTTCCCAATTTCATAGCGTTTAAAAGGCATCCTCAATGTGGGGTTCATTGCAACAACCTTTGCAAACGGAATAGTGAGATCATACCGCAATGCTAAATCCCTCTCCCCTCTATCCGTTAATGTATACATTTCCTCTAATATCTCTGCTCCCCCACCATATTTAGAAGCTAATAATTCCGTGTAATTTAATATTGGGGTTTCCAGCGGTTTACATCCATATTGAATAAAGACGTCTTCTAATGTTCTTCTAATATTCCGACGTACAACCTCCGCATTCGACAAATAATCCTGTGTACCTTTTACATTTTGATAATCCATTTTTTTCATGACGCTAACCTCCAAATTTTTATAAAATAAAAAACCGCACTTGATTGAAGTGTAAACTTAATCAAATACGGTTAATGATAAATAGCCTTCCTATTTGCGATTTTTTAAAATCCAATAGCAAGGCTAATTGATATGATGATGTAATTGTGTGAACGAAAGCTTGAACGGAAGCATTTTTACTCACCTCAAAATTTCATTTATTATATCGTGATATTGATTTTATTTCAACCATTATTTCTTATACTTTTCACATAGGTCCACTTATCAGATTTGATATTCTTATATATGTACTTTCCTAACTATACAATAAACTGAGTAAACCATGCTACATACTTCGCACCTGGTATGAACAATAACTGTGCTAAAAGTGTACCCAATAAACGTGATGTCACCATCATTATAGATGCGTTTTTTAAATTAATATAGCTTCCTTTTTTGTTGATCACATCATCTGCAAGGATTGAAATCTTAGGGTCAATAAAAACAATTAGTAAGATAGTTGCCACCCCATTAATTAAACCTGAAGCCATTACAGCCGTAGTTTCCCGCTCAGGTGCAAGCAATGCAGCATATAATGCAGATAATACACCGATTGTATAGATTGCGGTAATCAACATATTAATACAGAATAACTTAATCGGTATATCTCGCCAGTTCATATCTTTCAAATATGTATACCTAGGTAAATGAATATGTTTTTTTGCACGTTTTAAGTAAGGTAATGTAAATCCCTTTCTCATTAACGTCGGGATAGAACCGCGTTCCTCTGCTAAATGAATGATTGCCCGCGAAAAAATAGCAATAAATGTCGGCAATAAAAGTACACCGATAATGGTTCCTACTGTGGCAGAACCAATTAAAATCCGATATTGACTAGCAACGAATTCTAAAGCATTTTCTTTTGGAGCATTATCTATCAAGCTCCCTGTGAAAGGCTGCTGCATCATATTAGCCAACCTCGAAACCATCACCATTACATTAAACAAGGAAAGAGCCGATGCTAATAGTCTTACTCTTGCTCCTGACAAGCGCACTGAATATGCTAAAGTTTCGATTGAATGAATGATTAGGGTAAACAATGCTATCATTATTAATTGTGTTGTAAAATATTCCAAGACATTACCTACTTCATTTTATTTGTTTGAAAGAAAAATCCCGATATCTTCGTATTTGATTTCTCTATTAACTTTACAATACTTTCAATTTTAACATTAAACTCACTAAGTTCAGCTAAAAAAACATACTGATTTTAATGAAAAACTATCCACCTACTACAACAATCTGTTTCTAAATTAGAAAGGGTAAACTAAAGTATCACTTATTTAATTCCTTAGCTAAAGAATCAATAGCATCCAATACTTCTTGAATATTTTCTTTCGTATTCATTTTGTTACGGGCGTATAGAAGTACGGGTCTAACTGATTCAACCGAGCGACCAAATTCGTACATCCAATCAAATCTCGGAACCATCCACGTATGAAAATGATGTGTTGTATCTTCATTGTAGAAATAATAAACGTACTCAATTCCTAAAACATCTCTCTGAGCTTTTCTTATCTTTGACAGAAGCTGGATGTAATCTATTTTTTCTATCTCTGTTAGTTCATCAAAACATTTGATATGCCGTTTAGAAGCTAAAATTATAAGTCCCTTAATAGGATAAGCAACATCTTGATGCGCGTGAAAATACTCCGTTTCAAATACAATACCACCATCTGGTTCAATCAAATTACTTGTTATTGCACAACTTAAACAGGCAACCTCAACCGTTTTTCCATTTGATAACGTTATTTTTCTCACAGACTTATCCTCCTAGTGAATGCTCCACGGGATATTCTAGTACTTAATAATTGTTAATTATACTTCTAAGTGAATGAACGATTACTTCTGGTCTATCCAGATTTATTTGAAAGTCAATTAGCAATTGTTGAATATAGATAGGGAGATGCTTCTGCTTTTCAGTAAGAGAAGGGTTTATTACTTTTCTTAATTCTTCCTGTTCCATAATAGAATAGGAAGAACATTTTTCCATCCACTTTTCATCTGTTCCCTCTTCATCTAAAACAGGCAAATTTAAGTCGTCTAATTCTTTCAAATCAACAGAAGTTGAATCTACTAATACTAATCCCTTAACTTTATCAGGATACTCAATTGCAAAATGCTGAGCGCATAGCCCACCATATGAGTGACCAACCAAAATGACAGGTTCATAGATTTTGAGCTGAGATATGATTTCAGTTAGATCATTCACTACGGCCTGTGTATTACGAATTTCATTACCAATTTCACTTTGACCAAGACCAGGTCTATGAAACATTATGATTCTGTTTGATCTACTTATTGATTCTGTTACCTCATACCATTCATAAAAAGAACAACCCATTCCAATAAGAATAATTATGGGGGTACCTTTATCCCCTTTTTGAAGAATTTCTATCTTGTTATTATTTACTATCAAAAACTTTCTTATATTTCTCCCCCCTAGTTAAAGCTATTTAATCTAAATACCAACCAACCTATTCAATCAAAAAATTCCATATGTGTTTTCTCTTGCTTATAGTAATCCAATCTATCTTGTAATGTCCCTGTATGAAATTCAAATTTATGCCCATCCGGATCCGTAAAATAAATAGACTTTTTATCTCGCTCATCTCTCGGTCGACCTGACAATATATTTACATTTAATCTGTTTAGCTTGTCGTACATCTTATCGAATTCCTGTACTTCAATTGAAAAAGCAATATGTGTGTAAGAGTGGCTTATTTCATTACGGGGGATATCTTTCTCTTGATTGAGAGCAAGCCACATTCCATTTAAGTCAAAGTAGGCAGTGCTTCTCCCCTTTACTAACAGCTTCGCATGGAATACATTTTGATAAAATGCAATAGACTTTTCTAAATTAGAAACGGAAAATAAAAAATGATTTAGACCTTTTATCGACACCTTTATCACTCCCAAAAAATCTATCCGTTTAATCTATTTAATCATTTTAAGAATATCTTTTGAGTTTTTTATCATACCCAGTAATCCAAGTCCTTTTGTTGCATCTTTTGTTAATTTCTTTTCTGCTATTTTTCTAATTCTTTCATCTGCATTCGAGTAATTTCCAGAGTCAACTATCGGCTGTGGGTCATATTCTATCGCAAGTTGAATAGCTTTCGTTTCATCTTCTCCCACAATTTTATTCACTAGATATAACGCCATGTCTATACCTGCGGAGACTCCTGCAGCTGTTATATACTTTCCTTGTTCAACGACTCTCTCTCTAACTGGTGTAACTCCAAAATCCTTTAGAAGATTGATTGGCTTCCAATGTGATGTTGCTTTTAATCCAGTAAGTAAACCTGCTGAAGCCAGTATCATAGAACCCGTACATACAGATGTCGTCCATTTTTTCGTTTTATCTACTTCCTTGATCCATCTCAATACTTTCTCGTTTTTCATTTCCTTAACAAACGCTATCGTTGAACCCGGTATTATTAAAACATCTGCACTTTTCATATCATCGATGCTATATTTCACATTCAGATCGATAAACCCAGAATCAGCCTTTATTTCACCTGTTTTTTCAGCAACAAAGTATACTTCTGCATCCGGCATGTTCCTTAAAACTTCATACGGGCCAATGGCATCAAGCATTGTTATTCCATTATATAAATAGATAATTATTTTCATATCTTCCTCCATTTTTTTAGCTTCGCTACGAAAATACATTTTGCCTTCCCGCTTCTGCAGAATAAACCTTGAAATGTTTTCTCTGAAACCAACATATTAACTTTTACGTTTCAAAGATATTACCATATTAGTTTTACGATCATAGAAATTATAAAATACGTTATAATTCCCAATAAAAATATAATTATATTCGTTCTGTTTATGTACTTTTGCATCTTCTCCTTCTCCAGCCTATTCATCAATGAACACCTAGAAATTTTGTCTTCAATTCTACTTCTTTTATTTCTTCATCAAAGTAAACCTTATAAGCTTTGGCATTGGGTCTTGAACTAACGATTTCACTTAATTTTTGGTCAATATAATGAAGTGCAACCCCATCATCAGTAGCAATACCAGGTTTTATTTTACTTTTAGCTACAAGATTTTGATAAGCAGGTCTTCTATTTAATTCTCCATCATAATGCGGGCAATTGCTGCCCTTTAGGAAACCTAGACAAGTTAATGGCTCAAGACCATCCCCAAATGAATCCGTAACCCCTTCTTCAAACCAACAAATTGAACCAGCACTAATTCCAGCTAATACAACACCTTGTTCCCAAGCCCTTCTTAATATCGTATCTAATCCCCACTCTTTCCATAAAATCAGTAAATTTTTGGTGTTACCGCCACCAACATAAATTATATCGTTCTCTAATATAAAACTTTCCAGGTCTCTTGTTTGCGGTTTAAACAATGAAAGGTGTGATGGTATACATATTTGTTTATTAAAGAAGTTATAATACCTTGATATATAGTTATCCGAGTCTCCACTTGCAGTAGGAATGAAGCAAATCTTTGGATTTATCTTGCCTGATTGCTGAAGCACATATAAATCTAACAATGGATTTTCTGGCTCCATTGAGAACCCACCGCCACCAAGAGCGATCACTTGTCTCATCTGTTTAATTCCCTCCATTCTTTAGGCTTATTTGATTCAGCTCACCTTTTGGCACAATAGTAATGAAGTTTTAGAAACGACAACTCTTTCGTAAGAACACTAATTAATAAAAATTGTTACGCCTTATTAGCAACAGCTTTAAATGTAATTATTTGACTTGATTTAGTTGGATGTTGCCCATACTTATAATCAGCTGATATTATTATATCTTCGAACCCAATTTGTTCCAGAAGTAGTTTAAATTCTTCAATTCCATACCAACGAACTGGAAATCGTTCTAGTTCTGTTTGTAGAAGTTCACCATTACTCCATTTTTCGTACCGATGATGCGATATTGAATATTGGTTTATATAATCAACTTCAACTACTTTATGTTCTAATGTGATAATATAACCATTTTTAGATTCCCAAGTTCTTGTTGAGACTTTGTCAATCTCCAAATCAGTTTGCAAAAAGATATCTAAGATTAGCCTGCCTCCATTAGAAAGATGATTATAAAAATTTTTTAATGCTTGTATTGAATCTTCTCTTCTATGCAATAGCAGAAATGTTCCAGTTGGCACAATAATGGCTTCATACTGTGCATCTAATGAAACTGACTCCATTTTCCCTTTAAATAGTTTTTTAGGGATTACCCCTCTTTTTTCACAGTTAGTACGACATATTTTTAGCATTTCTTCAGAAACATCAAAGCCATCAACATACAACCCCTTTTCTAAAAGTGGAATAAGAATTCTACCAGTCCCTACACCTGGTTCAAGTATGCTGCCCTTACAAGCAGCTAATCTATCGCTATAAAATTCTACATCTCCAAATGAAAGACCTATATATTTGTCTATATCGTAAACTTCTGAAGAAATTTTATTATAGTAACCCAGCATATACTTTTCTCCTTTACTTTTAGCATTTTTAGACTTTACTATTTACTTTCAACTTAAATGTTGAAAGTTTGTCAAACTTAAAATACATTTTTTGTGATAATCTTAATCTATTATCTAAAGTGATCCTATAGGCCGATCAATTAACCATATATTATTTCAAGGAGTTGATATGAATTGATATGGACGACTATTCTCGTTATCGTGATTGGTGCAATTTTAAAATTTTTAACATGTCCCCCAAGTGCACTTGTTGGATGGTTTTTAAGTAAATTCGAACTTCACCCAAAACTTGATTCAAAAGATATTACTGTATCAATTAACGGAAAAGACTTACATATTGAAGAAAAAGATAGATTTACTGACTATTTTAATGAAGCTCTGTTCTTAAATCGTAATCCGATATTCCAAGGAAATGAGAAACTGTTTCTAAATCCAGAAACAGATGTTATTCCATTTGTCATCAACATAAAAGGCAGAAACAAAGAAATGAATTTCTTTGTTTATTGTGACGGTAACGATGACCATATTTTAGTAGTTAAACAACGGAAGAAGAAAGTTGCTTCCTATAATCTTAGATCTGATTATTTACAAAGATTTACTACTTCATACAATAGAATTGAAACAGCTTAAATTTTATTTCTTTGATCTCACCTTGTCTTATTAAATTTTCTATTAAGGACGTAATTGCAAATCTTTATAAACCAAATCCAGTTTATCATATTTTCAAAATATTTATTATCATAAAAATTCCCGGGCTCTTAACAAAAGCCCGGGATTTTATTGGATATGAACACGAAATAGGAAGTGTAATTGAACTAATATAATATTTTGGTTGATGTTTGAACTAATCCCTCGTTAAAATAACTCCTGCAAAATTCCCACCTAATACTTGTTTCTCATTTTGATTCATACATTTGAAAGTTGCCATAATCGACATTCTCTTCGTATCTTTCTTTTCTAGCTTTTCAATCGTTACCGCACAACTTATTGTATCTCCTGTAAAAACAGGTCTGAAAAATTCAAAATTCATGGTGCGAGCCAGTACGTTGTAATCTCCACCAATTTTTGTTGGTAATGTAGCAGTTAGCAGTCCTTGAACGACAAGTCTTCCTAACTCATCGGGATTCGTATGGTGTTTCCCTTCGTCCATCGATATTTTTGTAAATAGTTCAACCTCTTCCTTTGTAAATGTCCGTTCAAATTGAATAATATCTCCAATTTTTAAATTCAATAAAATTCCTCCTAAGTGATTATTTAACAGAAAAATCTGAAAAATATTTTAAATAAAAACCTTAGCTCACCAATCTTTCGGCTTGCTATTCTTATCGATCCATTTCTTTTGCGGAGCCGTATAGGGAGCTGTAGCAATTAAATAATTGTTATGCCAGCTTGCTGCTCCGGATCGAATCATTTCATCTATCAGAACTGGGATAAATTCTTCTGCTTGAAGCTTGAAACTGTAGCGAGCAAAATCTTGAAACCAACCACAATTTAATAAGTAATTATCAACCTCACCTTTTTGCAATCCATTTTCCATCATTAATGTAAATGCAAAGATCCTTTTACAAGCATGCCAAGAAACTTTCTCTGGATCTTTGAGCCACTTTTCAAGTCGTCTCCTTGCTGTATTAATCGAATGAATAGGGTCCTTTATTTGTGGCCCATGCCCGGAATATGCCTGCCTAATATTAAGCTTGGCCACCCGCTCTACACTTTCTAAAGAGCGCTGAATGGATGAAACACCCTCCCTAAAGATGTTCAACCAGCCGACATCATTACTGTGAAAAAGATCCCCACAAATGAATACCTATTCTTCAGGTTCATATAAAGAAATATGTCCCAGCGTGTGTCCTGGTGTATGCAAGACTTTAAAACTTCTGTTTCCTGTACGAATTTCATCGTTATCAGAAAGCTGCAAATCAACTTCGTAAGGTTCTACAGGCTGCTCTAACCATCCAGCACTGCAAGCCTCTGTATCACGAGTATTAATTAAAATTGCTTCCCATTTATGGGCAGCAATTTTCACTCCAAATTTTCTTTGGAGGTGAGAATTTCCTCCTACATGATCACTATGATAATGCGTGTTCACAATCAAATGTAATCCTTCTGGGGAAATGCCTGCATCTTTAATGATTTGCTCTGTTTCTTTTGCCTCACTTCCAAATCCTGTATCAACAAGGATTGGAAATTGATCCTTGATAAGAATCATATTTGCACTTGGGAATTTTCGCTCATAGAAAATAATTTTAGGATGTTTCATAAATTCATCCTCCTGAAATTTAGGTGATGTATAAAGATTCTCCTCATTTTAAATAAGACATATACTCAAATGCTGTTATTCCATATACACTTTTAAAGTGCTTGTTTAAATGCGTTAGATCTACAAAACCACATTCAGCTACTGCCGCATAAATATCTCGTTTTTCATCTATTAACTGCTTAGCACGTTCAATCTTGTAATTCAGAAAGTATTGGTATGGCGTAATTCCAGTATGAGATTTGAACAACCTGATAAACTGAAATTTTGATAGATTTAACTCACTACTAATCGCTTCCAATTTAAGGACTTTTCCCAAGTCCGAATGAAGTATCTCTTTCGCCTTTTTTATTAATTTATGATCTTTCTTAAAATCTGCCGAGAGATCTGTTTGTATTAGACTATCTGTGAGGGAGTAGAATAATTCACTGCACAACGCCTCATCTTTTCCGCTGGATATTGCATTGGCTAGATTTAAGACGCTTTGTTCAAGTTTAAAATCATACACAATGGGAGTCCGGAACAATACGATCTCTTTTTTTCCAGTTACCTCTAAGAGCAATTGTGGATTAATATATAACATGACATAATCAAGACCATTCTCATCATGTGCCATTCCGTCATGTACTTGTTCGGGATTAAAAAGCATAACACCATTCGGATATGATAACTGTAAGCTGCCATCTAAATGATATTGTTGGATGCCACGCAATGTAACACCGATTGCATATTCTTGATGAGCGTGCTTTTTATACTTAAACTCTGTGAAACTAGCTGACAACGCCATGATTCCTGCTGCTTTTTTATATATAAATTTATCCACTTGACTCACCTCTTGTACGCTGTCCTATATCCAGATCATGACTGTAGCATAAACTAGACTTAATGCCATGATTACATGAAC
This sequence comes from Oceanobacillus sp. FSL W7-1304, assembly GCF_037969805.1. Classification (NCBI taxonomy): domain Bacteria; kingdom Bacillati; phylum Bacillota; class Bacilli; order Caryophanales; family Bacillaceae; genus Oceanobacillus; species Oceanobacillus sp. FSL W7-1304. The sequence continues at coordinate 1,688,412 of NZ_CP150211.1, forward strand.
AACCTTATTATGCTTTTGTAGAAACTTCTTGAAGATTGCACCAAAAAGAACCCATATAATAAATGCTAATAAACCTATGATCGTTATAACTATAACACTTATCGTTACCGCTGGCATGTCGTTATAATATGGCAAAATAAAGCTGGGAATGACAGTCATTGTAAATAGTACTACTTTTGGATTTAAAAATTGCATCAGAAAACCAGTAGTAAAGGTTCCTGTTTTATTGTCCTTTGTTTCGGATGTATCCATTTTATAAATTTGGTAAGAAAGATATAACATATAAACAGTTCCGATAATCTGCATACCAATTAAAATTTTTGGTATGACCGTTATCAATACCGTATTCAACATAGCTGAAATTCCTAGTAACAATCCAAAAGCAATCGTTGCTCCATACGTATACTCCATTGCTTTTTTGGATCCGTAATTATGTACGGTGGATAAGATGACGATATTCGTAGGCCCTGGGGTCACCGTCACAATAAAGCAGTATATAATAAAAGATGTAATATCCATGATGAAAACTCCTTTTCAAGTGTGTAGTTTTCATATAAATATACATCTAAAGGTTTTATTGGATATAGTATATTATTGCAGGACTATGTTACAAAGTGGAAACTCTTCTGATACACTTGCATTAAAATGTAGACGAGGATTTTCTGATAAAGAAAGGAGAAACACGTTCCTTTTAAATAAGAACATGTTTCTCCTTTCTGGCATTCTGCTCTGCAAGTTCGTTTTTCATTATCGAAAATCCATTTTCGACATACAAAATTGACTTTTGCTACCTGTAAAACCTAGACCCTCAGTGAGCCACGGAATCCCCTTGCACCATAGTAAGAATCTGCACCATTATGATAAACAAAGACAGTGTCGTAACGGCGATCACAAAATAGAGCTCCGCCAAGTTTTCTAATGTTAGCAGGGGTTTGCACCCAACTCGATGTTTTCTTATCGACATCTTCAAGTTTCTGCAGCTCGCGATATTGTTCTTCTGTTAAAAGTTCAATTCCCATGACTGTTGCCATATCCATAGCACTATTTTCTGGTTTGTGCTTTTTCCTAGCCTCCAGTGCCTCACGGTCATAGCAAACACTCCTGCGACCTTTTGGACTTTCCGCTGAACAATCATAAAAAATATACTCATCCGTCTCTTTAACATAACCAACAACATCTGGTTCACCACTGCTTTTTTCCATTTCATTTAGAGACCAAAGCTTTTGGGGATTGGCATCCAGCTTTGCTTGGACATCCTCCCATTCAATCCCTTGATGGCGATGCATGTTTTTCTCAAAACGAGCTTTCAATACGTTGAGTAGGTCTTCACGCTCTTCTGAAGCTATGTCCTTGTTAACGCTGTTTGTATTTTTCTGTGTCATATGTTTCCTCCTAATAGATAGATTCAGTTTACAAATCTATTCTTGTACATTAATTAATGTAATTCATCATTTAGCATCATTGTATCAAACTTTTTATAAATTAGGACCTCTAATTATTTTCATTAGAAACCCTAACTTGTCCTATCTGGATTCCTCTTTTATAGCATTTCTTAATTCAACTGTCCTTATTATCTTTTGACTGTAAAAAGACGAGATTTCTTCTATTAGTTTTTCAATTGTATAGTTTCCATTTCCATTTTTGAAAATATCTATATTAGCATATATTAATTTCAAAAATGCTTTGGCATCTTCCTCTGTTAGATTCTCCACCGCATTTAACGTATCTGTTGTATCTTTCAATTTAAGCCCTCCTAAGTCTCTTAATACACTCAGAAAAGATTTAATTCATATTTTCTTTTAATTTGACCAAGTTATACCAACGCACTCCACCATGCTTTGATTCCGAAACACCATGGTTAGCAAATCCAAGTTTTTCATAAAAAGAAACTAATTCCTGTTTACAGGTTAATGTGATTCCCTCCCTATCATTTTCTTTTACAACCTCTTCCATTTTCTCCATTAATATCTTTGCTATTCCTTGATTCCTTGCATGTTTGGACACCGCTAATCCTAAGATACTCTGATATCCGCCTTTTGTCTGATTTTCCTTAATTTGCTCAAAAAGGTCATCGGTTATATACGGTTGGTGAATAATCGGACCATTAATATAACCAAGTAGCTCTCCTTCTTTTTCCGCCACAATAAACGTATCGGGTATCAGTTGAATCCTCTCGATAAATGCTTTTTTTGTAGCAGCCTCTTCTTTTGAAAAGCCTTCATTCTCAATCTGTAACAGCTGCTCTAAATCTGTCGTTCGCACATTTCTTAATGATATCATCTTGCCTTTAACCTCTTTCCTAACTAGGTACAATAGTTGCTCTGTTAGTAACTTTTCTGGCTTAATATGGGTCGTTTTTCATATAGCTTATCAGGAAACCTCTATCCTCAGGAAAAGATAAATCGATTTTCTTTAAATCTTCTATGTTTTTCCAAGCAATATCATAAATTAAATTATCTGGATCTTGGATTTTTCTTTTCCCGCCAACAATTCTCACTAAAAAGTAATGGACCTCAAACGAAATGTTATTTTCATTATAGCAGCCCTTTTTCTGGTTTATTTCATCCACTACTATCGCTACGTCTATTTATTATTAACCATCTTCATCTATTTCCCAAGTTACGAGAAAGCTTCCTTTGACATCATCCCCCGTTACAACCATACTGTAAACACCAGAATCCTGAACCTCTAATTTCACCTTCTTCTCACTAACTTCTGTCATTCCGATTACATTATTTTTCCCACTCAGGAAATGAAATCCATGTCCACCCCCATTTGTATTTTTAAAATCATGAAAAACGGTAATGGCTTGACCTTCCTTTACATGAAATGGTATTTCATGTTTTCCATTAAAATATTCAAATGTTGCTATATATGTATGATCACTTCTTACCTCAACCCACTGTTCCTTTTCCGTAAAGTCAAAATTCATTAGCATGGTAACAAATAAAGGCGCTATGATCACTGCATATTTAAACGATTGAAAACGGAAAGAATTATAAGCCCCAACATAAAATATGATTGAGCACAACGCTCCGACTGTTCCAGCAATGAGCATTATGACATTTATCTCACGTACGATGAAAAAAGCATAACCTGCAACGACATAGAGCAAGATTTTTACAGAAAAGTGTTTCTTGGAAATCTTATATGTAAGTAAATCAATAATTATGGAACACAAAATGCCGTACACGTAAACAACGAACCATAGAAATCCATGAGATATTTCTTCCACAAACTCATACAAATCAAAACCAGTTGAAATTAATAGATAACCAGACATTACGAGATATAAAAATCCAGCACCTGCTAGCTTTGTAGTCAGGTATAGAAATGCTTTTATTAGGTTTTATTTAAGCAATATTAGAACACCTCCTCTGCAAAAAAACACCTTCATGATGTGAATCTAATGAAGCTAAGCCTATAAACTATAAAGATTTCCTATTTCTTTAAAGACTTAAAATACTCATCTACTTCATTACGGACATTACCCTCTCCATTTAAAAGTAGTTGAAGCACTACCGCTTGATGATAGCCCACAATAAATACCTTTTCTATCTAAGTGCATACATCCAATGTTAGTTATCTTATCTGTTTGAATAATACGAGACATAATAAAATCTGAATTAGATTTTGGAACCTTTTTACCACTATCTTTATTAAAAATATAAAACTTCATGATGACCTCCTAAGGATTCATGATAATTCTATATTGTTGTTTAGAGACAAATTTCTAAGATGATTTTATCGAGTAAACTGCTTGTTCAGCACCAAACCTGATAACCTTGTATTCTAATTGCATTCCTAATTTTTCTAAGAGCTTGCAAGAACTTTTATTAGCTGTTTGTGTTTCAGCAACTATCTTTTTTAGTTTTAAATCATTTAGTGCGAAACGAATAATCAATTGTACTGCTTCTTTCCCATATCCTTTCCCCCACCAATTTGGCAATAGTTGATATGAAACTTCATGAAATATACCATCATGATGCAAACCTAAAGAAACTAAGCCAATAAATTTATCTTTTTGTTTTTCTCTAACCACCCAGTAAAAAGCATTGTCAGGAGGATTCAGCATACTATTTAACGCCCCTGAGATTGATACTTCATCGCGTATACCACCGAGGTATTTTCTTACATCCTCATTCAAAAATAGTTTTTTCACATCGGCATGATCTGTTTTCTTAAAGACATTCATACAACATCTCTCCGTTTCAAACAAATCTATTCACTCCTCCGACTATTTAATTACACATACTATGACTCTAAAAATCTCACTTCTATATTTACTGTCGTTTTCTTTTAAAATAATTCTGTAAAAACCTTACGCTTATTTTATCATAATTATTTGGAAATTAATCTCAAATTAAGACTTCAAATACATCCATTTTGCTGTCCTGAAACCACAAAAATTGCCTTACCACCTAATCTGGCAAGGCAATCGGTTATATAACCTTTTCCCATATATCTTGATTGAACTGAAGTTTCAGTTTGCCATTACGATACAAACTAGGTTGGTTTTCGATTAACATTACCCGTGTTACATACTTTTTTATTCTTGGCATTACATAGTTAAGTCTCGCTTTATCTCTTCCTAGATAATCGAATGAATAAAATGCAACTAAATCAATAGTTTGATCTGTATTCATAAGATATTTAATTAATTCATTTAAGCCAGTACGCATGCGGTTTTGATAGCCAAGGTCTGAAAATTTCTTAACTACTTCAAAATTTTTTTCATGCAAGTGCTTTATAATATCATCCTCTATTTCAGCAACATTACAATTTTCTTCCATAATTCTTTGAGAGTACAATATCGCCTTTTTATAATTATGACTAGACATTGTATACCATCGATCCTTTATTAATCAATTTAGATATAAGTAATTTCCAATTTGATTAATAAATATACGGAATCGATGATTTTAATTATGGTAATCGCTACTACCCACCTATAACTTTAATCCCAATATAAACAGCCATCCCCCATATAATAAATGCTGATACTTGATTGAATCGCTTCACCAATTTGCCAGTTGAATCAACCTTTCCAAAAAGTCTCCCTGCAGTTGCCAATCCGAAGAACCAAATCCAAGAAACACCAATACAAGATATTGTAAAAACCATCAAATCATATCCATTATAAGACAATGAACTGGGCCCGATCACTCCTATGATATCAATAATAGCGTGAGGATTAAGTAATGAAACGGAGGCTGCAAATGTAATCTGGCGCTTCGTAGTAAAATATATATGCTTGTTTTGTTTTTCTCCTTTTTCAATATCGCTTTTTAATATAGACCACCCCATATAAACTAGAAAGAAAAACCCAATTATAAATATCAGATTCGTTAGCCACTCAAAACGAAACACAATTATCGATACACCCGTCACCGCTAAAAGTATTAAAATCGTATCACAAATAGCCGCTGTTAAAATGGCTGGTATTGTTCTTAGAAATCTTTCATGTGTAGTTCCTTGATTAAAAATAAATACATTTTGTACCCCAAGAGGTAAAATTAAACCTAAAGCTAATGCTGCTCCATGAATAAACGCTTCAATCATTACTTATCCTCCTTCTGTCTATGAAAACATTCTAAAGAAAGAATAAAGTGAAGTCTCCAACCAATTGGTTGGAAGTAACACCAACCAATCAGTTATAATAAAAGAAAAACAGGAGCGCATATGGATATGTATAACCTTGAATGGAAACCAAACGAATCTTCAAAAATTCCTTTATATCAACAAATATACGAATTTATGAAAAAGAAAATTATGAATGGAGAGTGGACATTAGGTACAAAAATCCCCCCACAAAGAAGATTAGCTCATGAGTTTAAAGTGAACCGAAGTACCATTGTTACCGCCCTTGACGAATTGACTGCTGATGGGTTAATTGAATCGAAAGTGGGTAGAGGCACCGTAGTGATTAATAATACGTGGAGTATCATTTCCTCTACTTCACCACCTGATTGGAGAAATTATGTAAAATCAGGTACACATCAACCAAATCAATCAATTATACAAGATATCAATAAAGCAGAAATCAGATCCGATATTATTCGTCTCGGAACAGGTGAACTATCACCCGAACTTTTGCCATCTAAGAAGATGAAAAGCGTCTTTCAAAATAATACCGAACAGGCTCTTTCGCTTGGCTATACCGAACCAAAAGGAACTCTGTATTTACGAGAAACGATTTGCAACCATTTGAAAACAAAAGGTATTGAAGTAACTCCACCATCTGTTTTAATTGTTTCTGGTGGACTACAAGCGTTACAGTTAGTCTCTCTAGGTCTATTACATAAAGGTTCTACCATTTTTCATGAAACACCATCTTATTTAACATCTGTCAATGTATTTCAATCTGCTGGAATGAATTTATTCGAAATTCCAATGGATAATGAGGGTGTTGAAACAGATTCATTAGGGAGATTAAAACGACAACATAATGGTACGTTGTTTTATACCATTCCTTCCTTTCACAATCCCACAGGCATTTTAATGTCTAATAATAGAAGAAAACAACTTTTGGATGTTTGTAGTAAAGAAAGGCTACCGATTCTGGAAGATGATGTTTATGGCGATCTTTGGTTTGAGCAACCTATACCAATGCCACTAAAAGCGCAGGATAAACAAGGACTTGTTTTATACATGGGGAGCATGTCCAAAACATTGAGTCCTGGTTTACGAATTGGCTGGCTTGTCGGACCAGAACCAGTAATAGACCGCTTGTCTGATATTAAAATGCAAACCGATTATGGATCTAGTTCATTATCGCAATTTGCTGTTGCCGAATGGCTTGCAAGTGGCTTGTATGATAAACATATTATTCATATAAGAAAAGAGTTGAAAGTCCGCAGAGATTTAACACTTCATATTCTCGATAAATATTTTTCAGAGGTTGCAACCTGGAATAATCCAGAAGGTGGTTTTTATATTTGGCTCAAATTAAATGTGAAAGGACCTATGGATAAATTGTTTAAGAAGGCTTTGAAGGAAGGTATATTACTAAATCCAGGCAATATCTATGATCGGAATGATTCTTCTCATATTCGAATCTCCTATTCGTATGCGACACCTAAGCAACTTGAAGAAGGGCTAATAAAACTTTCACAACTCATTAAGGAAAATAGGGATTAAGGAATTTAAGGGGGATCATTATCACGTTGAATAAATTATGAAATGCATTATCAAACTAATAAAAAAAAGGAGATAAGGGCTCACTCTCCTTTTTTGGTTTTCATTATTTCTATAGTATGTTCATTAACTTTATTGAAGCTTTTTTGCCATTATAAAGTCTACCTGTTCCTCATCACCCATATAAAAAGAGTGTGCTCCAGTTTGAACGAACCCCATTCTCTTATAAAAAGCAAGGGCATTTTCATTTTTTTCCCATACACCTAGCCAGATTTTATTTTTATTGCGTTCCATAGCAATCTCGGTAGCTTTATTTAATAGATATTTACCAAGACCATGCTTTTGGAATTCTTTCTTTATATAAATTCGCTCAATTTCAAAAGATGCATCACCCATCTCTTCAGATTGTCCCTCATCGGTATTGACCTTTAAATAACCAGCGATTTTATTATTATAATAAACGAAAAAGAATTCTGAATCAGTATTGGATAATTCTTTCTCTAATTGTTTTATGCTAAATGCACTATCCAAATAGGATTTCATATTTTCAGGTGAATTTTGATGTTTAAATGTGTCATTAAATGTTTCATAACTAATCTCTTGAAGTGTATGTAACTCTTCAGGGGTGCATTTTGTAAAACTTATAGTCACTTTTTATGTCTCCCTTCATAAATCAATAGTTCCGCTTGTTTCCCTTTTTTACAAGTTCCCAGTCTTTTTCTATATTCTTTCTAACTCTTTGAAGTAAATTCAACATGGTATCTGTTTCACTTTCGGATAGTCCCTCTAATGCAATGCTATTTGAATATTCATTTTCTCTTTTAATAAAAGGATAAATGTTAATCCCTTTCTCGGTTGGGAAAAGCCTTTTAATTTTTTTGTTATGATTATCTTTTTCCTTTTGAATAAAGCCATTAAGTTCAAGTTTTTTTATAGCACGAGCTGCCGATGTTCGATCTACTTTTATCATTTCAGCTAACTTTTCTTGAATGATTCCTGGATTTTCACATATTCGTACAAGATACAAATATTGTCCTTTTGTTAGCTCATATTCTTTAAATTCAATATTACTTATAGAATCTAACGCTCTTGCTATCATTCCAATTTCTCTAAGAATTTCTTTCATAATACGCTCCTTCTCATTTTGTTGCAAATGCAATAAATTGCATGTACTGATTTTAATGATTTTATCTTATAATTGTTGTATTTACAACAAAATCACATCTATTATAGCATCTTAAAATTGTAATCCAACCCTATAATTCTAGAAAAAGATAGTTTAAACTAAACAGACTAAGGGAAATTTTTATTACAATTGGAGTTGAACTTCATGTTAAAGGCAAATGTCATTTTAAAAGAAATTTTACTCTTTATTTTTGGTGTTTTATTTATATTGGGAGTAGCAGGTTTTATAGACTATTTAAGAGAACAGCCGATAAATTGGGGAGATAGACTTTTTAAATGTATCTTAACTGTAGTTTTTATTCGTCTATTTATGTTCATAGGTAGAGTAATAAATAAAAAATATGACTAAATTAATAGAGGAGTTTGGGAAAGAAAATTTAGAAATATATGAGTACCTAAATAGAGATGCAAGCATAGAGCAAACATCTCTTTTGGATTATTTACCGTACTCTTAAGAATTTCCGAAACAGCTGCTGCAGCTCCTTATTCCCATCTAATAAATATTTCCTATTGGGCTCCTGCAAATCCCTATTGGAATACCTTTATGATTTATTATTTTCTTCAGATTTACAATAGCATTTCCTTGAAAAACTTGTTCCATTATATTTTCTATTGTATCGCTTTCTTGTTTGCTTACTTTTTGCTTCATGAGCAGTTTTTGAAACCATTGACTAATTTCTGCCGGGGAAACATTCCCAGCAATAGAAGAAAGACGATCATATCCATGTAATACTTTTTCTTCTACATCCACTTCTCCACCAGCATAAAAATAAAAATCATTTCTATGGATACCATTTTTTATTCGTTCAACTTTTTCTTTATTGCCAGCATCTTTTATGCCAATCACTAAGTCTACCTTACTTAATTGAATAATACTTTTTTCTGATAAATCAAATCCAGTCCTTTTTGGATTGTTATATAAAATTGTAGGTTTATTACTAAGGTGTATAATCCTCTTTGCATAAACGCATGCTTCTTCTTGTGTAGGTAAAACATACGGCGGATACCCAAGCATGATACCAGATATTTTTGTATGACGAATCTTCTCAGCTAATTCCTCTGCCTCTTTCTGTCTAATTGAAGCCACTCCAAATATAATTTCCATATTACCAATAAGTTCTTCTTCCAGTTCTAAAGCATTTATTATTTCAATTTTCTCTTGGAGGCTAAGACTATGCTGTTCTCCAGTACTACCAGAGACAAGAACAGATTTTACTCCTTTTTTAAACAGGTCTCTTATATGGCTGATTGTCCCTTGAATATTTACAGATTCATCTTCAAAAAAAGCTGTTGGCACAGCAATATGGACTTTTTCTGATAGCATTATTTTATCTCCTTTATTCTTTATATCTACTAGATAGTTTAATACCTAATGATTTCATTTCTATAAAAAGAGCAATAATTCCTCTAAATTTAGTCATGGGTATTTGCTATTCAATATATAATTATTATAGAGAGTAGATTTCTTCTTATGGATGAATATTATACTTTATATTCAGTAACCCAATCCCTAACACTAATAGGAATTTATTTTACAACGCCTTGAAAAAGGGTTAAGAAGTTCTTACATCTCCTTAATCCTTATTTCTCATTATAGTGTTTAACAAGCTGCACCCCTGTTATTACACTAATAGTAAACAAACATTGCCTACTTGGTAGCATATACATTTACATCTTTCCCACCTAATATAATTTTTTTATCTATTTCCATTCCTAGTTTTATTGCTACTTTTTGAGAAGTAAAATTATTAGGTTGAATCAATGCGATAAATCGTTGTCTGTCAAATTGTTTATTTCCATATTTTAATAATGCCTTAGCTGATTCTGTTGCGTATCCTTTTCCCCAATATTTACGAGATATCCAATAACCAATTTCGATTTCCTTATTACCATCAATTGTTTGTGGAACTAAACCCGCATGTCCAATTAAAGTATTATCTTCTTTATTAACTAAAACCATTAAACCCATATCTTCACAAAATTCATATGTATTATAAATCCAATTTAAAAAGTCCTTACCACCGTTTCTATCCCTTGTTTTTCCGTTTCCAATGTATCTGACTACTTCAGGATCCGACAGCAAGGACATAAGAAATTCAAAGTCATCATCATTATAGGGACGAAATACCAGTCTTTCAGAGATAATTGCCAATCTCAAAACCTTCTTTCCATTTTAAAATTCTTCTTAAACAGTCCCGCTCCGTTCATATCTATAAAAAAATAATATCATAATAAACAACATTTTAATTGCAAATTTCTGAAATTTACCAGAAAGAAGAGACCATCGATTGATGATCCCGTTCTATCCATTCTTATCCTAATAAAAAGCTACTGTTTACAACTACATTCATATTCTTTGAATTTATACTCTCTGTACAATCTTAACTCTTTAAGGTCACATGTATCTGATTCATAAATCTTTATTAAGGGAGCTACATCCACATTTGCAAATCCCCTTATTTGCTTATCTATATCAATGGACAAATCTAAAGGATATTCGTTCATATCTTGATATAGATTATCATGTTCGCAAACATCATATGTCACTGCAATATAATATCGTGCCATCATATCACTCCAAATTCTTAAAATAGCTCTGTGTAATATGTAATAGTTACCTGTTAGTAGAATTAAAAACTACCCGATATATTGAAGAATTAACTGATATAATGCTATGGAAAACCCTAAAAGACTTGCCTTTATTTTAGACGGATGGTTTCTTTTGTTGCGGAACAAGTAAAAGAAAACGACTATAAACCCCAAGGGAATCCACAGCTCAAAAACACCTTCTTCTGTACTGCGATAGAAAACCGGAGCAATGTAAGTGCTAATCAAAAAATATAAGAAGACCGTAAAACGCCTTGTTTCTAATTGCCTGCTCCACCTTACTAAAAAGAAAATAATAATTATTGCGATAATCGTAATGTGTAAAGGTGGGAGAACGATAGCAAAATCACCAAAATTGAATTCCATTGTGCATTGCCTTCCTTTTTTAATCAGTCCAGTTCCATATTAACATAATATTGATTTTTAAATTATCATTAATTGGAATCCTACTTTATATTTCAAAAATGTGTTTCATTTGGTGAAGGGTAGTACTTTAAAGTAACAAAAGCCAAATTTCTCAGTGCGAGAAATCTGGCTTTTGTTATTTGGATTTCCTTAACTTTGTAAACCTGCATTTTCCCGACACTACTCCATCTTCATCTTCAATTCTATTTGTATTTAAGGTCTATGAAAATTGACCGTTTTCTCGTCGTCTCCAGTTCGTTCAAACCAACCTCTGAAGGCCCAATTATCGTAACCTCCATCACCTTCGTTAATGAATGTTCCTTCTTCAAACACCCAGACTCCGAATGTAATGCCATCGTAATTTACCGTATCAAAGAAGTGTACACCTTGCAATTGATTGGAATTATAACCTTGACTCAAATTCATCACCATTACATTATATTGCTGGCCTGCTTCAAAGAATGCTTTTTCCATCGCTCCCTTTACAAAGCCACTTCTATTGTCAGCTGATTTCTTAGCATCTTCAATAGCTTGTCCAATAGCCACAGGATCAACAGTTATTTCTCCACTGACCTCTGCTGCCTCTGCGGAACCTGTAGAACCCCCTAAAGTCGGCAGAGCTAATGGCGTCGCTAACACGGCTATCCCTAATGCAGAAGTTACAACAACTCGTTTCGCTTTTCTCATTCGATCTCCTCCTTTAATTTTTGTTTTACATAGCCCTCTACCCGTTATCTTAAATTTAAAACAAAATAAAGAGGATGATTTAACATTTATATACATCTAGGAAAAACAATGTAAAATAATAACAAAGCCTATATGTAGTAATCGCCGTTTTAAAATCTAAAAGAGCTAGATTATTAGAATACAAAATTAGTCTACAATTTTTCTTGCGGGTGAATCCTTTTTCAGCCTAAAATCATATTTGTTTGCATTTTGATACCTTGGATCTAAATAAATGGATTGCTCATCACTTTTTGAAGCCTTTTTGAATTTAGAAAAAGATGTATATGCTTCCTCTTTCCATATCCAAATACCCTTTTCTTCTTTCTCATTATGAAATACATTCTTTTGCAGTTTATTCTCTTGATTGGTTATGAAATCGTTGGCAATAAAAATCCGTGATGGCCCAGCGGTTAATATATTTCTTTCTATTACATTGTTTTTTGTATCATGTTGTAATAAAAGCTGTCCCCCACCCAGCCCCTTCGTGTCATTTCGATAAAGAATATTTTTTGAGATAGTAGAATTTATTGTACCACCCCGATTTTCATCATACCCACCAATCGATATCCCAGTGTAAAAGTTGTCGTAAATAATATTGTTCATTATCTTAATGTTATCAGCGTATTTTTTAGCATGCTCAGAGGTTGCTTCAATTCCAATATCACTTTTATAAATCGTATTCTTTTCAATGATTATATTCTTTCCACCATCTACATAAATTCCGCCAGCAGAGTAATCTTCCCCATAAGACGGATTGCCGTAAGAGGATATTTCATAAACTTGATTATTTTTTACTACTCCATTGCGCACGTAGTCCATCTTTCTATCATTAGAGACGCCTTCATAACCAATCAGGTCAATCCCAATATTATCACTCCTGCGAACTATGTTATTTTCCACTTTAAAACCGTCAATATTTCCATTTAGAACAAGAGATTCACTTGAACCGAGTTTTAAATCTTCTATCGTGTTATTCAAAATATTTATATCCTTCATTGGAACTGTTCCGTATATAGCGATCCCATGGCCATTCCCATCATCTGCATTGGTTTCAATCCGCTGCACATTGTTATTTTCTAATGTAATATGGTTGCTAGATCCTGTTACATAAATCCCCATCACTGTTTCATCTGCCAAATCAGTAGATAAATCCTGGATAATTAGTCCACTAATCGTCACGTAGTTTTTACTATTTATCGTAACTAAGGATGTATCCCCTTCAGCATCCTTTAGATCTATCCCACTAAGAACAACTTTCTCATTGTTGTAGGATTTAAAAGTAATTGGTTCTGATTTGGTGCCACTATGTTTAACAAGAAGCTTTTCATTATACTTTCCTTCTCGTATGTGGACGGTAGTCCCCGCAATTGCTTCTGACGCTGCTTTTTTTAGTGTGCGAAATGGTTTTGATTTTGTACCAGCATTTTGATCATCCCCATTTTTAGCAACGTAAATAGCTTGATCTTGGTTATCAAATATATTGCTAAAGACAAAAACAATCATGATAGCAGCTGCAGCCAAGAGGATAAAATAGATTATCTTCATTAAAACATTCCCTTCTCATATACATCTCTATTCTCTTTAATAAGGGAAATTAGTCATCTAATCTATTTTCTCCCAATAAACCGCCCTTATAGTTTAAGTGAATTTGATCACAAAGTTTTTGTTAACTATTTTCAGTATATCATTTTTCAATGTACTACCTAGTAAATTCATTCAGAGAGTTCCTATATGGAACTCCCTCTAGCTGATTATTTAACAGTTGGGACTGGCATGTTGCAGAGAGTTATCAATAGATTTTGTTTCATCACTCTACTGAAATGTAAAGCGTGTTTCTTAATAGAGAGCAGTAGGAAAAGAGGTTGGAAAAAGGAAGCTTGAGACACTTATTGCACAATGGATTGAAGGATTACATTAAAGGAGTGGGGCAAATTCTTATCGAATCTGCCCCTACTTTTGACTATTCTTTATTAATAGTATAATCGAATTGATAGTGGAAACCGACTTTTAAGTAGATTATCGTTAACCTTCTGTCAATTCAATTGCTTATTCTGACCACGGGGAATGTAAAATGCATTGACAGAAATTCTTATTTTTATATTCAGGTCTAAAATATTGAACAACATCTTCTTTCATATTGCCGAAAGTTGTTTCGGGTTTATGTTTAAATCCATCATAAAACGCTGGAATAATTTCCTTTTTGAAATTGTTACGAGGGAACGCTTTTATAATATCTTCACGCAAGTCTTCCGGGAACTGTTCAAAGCCATCACCCATAACATCTAAACCAACGCCATGAAAGAGCAATGCAACTTCAGATTCTTTATGCTCAGCAACTCCGGGTGTTGTATGCAAAGCAATCGCATCCCATACAAGCTGAATCGAATCATTTGGAATTTTATACTGCTGGAGGAAACTTCTTGCTGCATTTGCACCATCTACTTCAAACCGTAAATCTGCACTACTGTATTTTTTAGTCAAGCCTAAATCATGGAATAAAGCACTAATGTATAATAACTCTAAATCATAATTCTGCTTCGCTTTTTCCCCGTTTACTGCACCAAATAAGAATACACGATTGGAATGATTCCACAATAGGTCATTCCCATACTCACGTAATATATCGGCTGCATCTTTTGCCAACCTGGAATCTGGAATTTTGATACCTGCTATTGTTTGTTGCATGATTAAAACCCCTTTACAATATAATTTCTCATTCCATGAGTTGTCTTCATTGTAAAGAGGACTTCATCATTTGTCTATTACATCATATCTATCATAATGATAGATAAAAACTATAATACAGAGCTCTGTATAGAAGTAACCGCATCTTTCTCTGTGGGAAAATGCAGTTTTTCGATTTCACGTACTAATAACGTAATATATTTACGTGCTGCATAATTAATAAAACAATTCTTTTTCATCACGAGATAAACTTCCTTTGCCAAAACCGGTTTCTCAATATGCTGAAAAAATAAATCCCCTGTGTCATAAAACTCATATAATGTACGTGAAACAACACTACGGCCAACACCACTTCGGACTAGATTCAAGATAGATTGAATACTAGATGTTTCCACAATAGGATGTAATTGTTTGCCAACCTCCTTACTCGCTATATCAAGTATTTTTCTGCATTGATGCATATTTGGAAATAAAATCAGAGGCAATTCTGAAACTGTGGAAAATGAAACCCGATCCTCTTCATTGCGCTGATTACTAATCAGGTAAAATTCTTCATCATACAGCTTCGTCACTTGCAACCTATCACATTGATTAAGTTGAAAACTAATACCAAAATCAGCTCGATTTTCTAGAACGGCCTTTTCCACCTGATCAGTTGTTAGGATGGACACATTAATGTTCGGATATAGCTGGTTAAATTGAATGCACAAAGTTGATACCAAATCGGTTATTTCTCCTGGTAACACAGCAATTTTCAATTCTCCGATTTCCACTTTCGTAAATGCTTCAATTTGAGACGACATGCTTTGCAGCGAACCTTTAATATTCAATGCTTCTTGTTGTACAATCTCCCCAACCTTTGTAAGCTCAATTTTCTTGCCAACACGGTTAAATAGTGGATATCCTACCTCTTGTTCTAGCATCTTAATTTGATGGCTTAAAGTTGGTTGGGAAATTCCTAATTTTCCAGCTGCTCTTGTAAAATGCAGTTCTTTACAAATCATTAAAAAATATTCTAAATGTCGCAATTCGATAGCATTTCACTCCTTTTTCTCTTTTATTAGTATGAAGACATAACTTAGAATCTATTATAAATTACCTCCATTCCTATTTCTTCAAAAGGTTATAGATCATCTTCATAATTGCATTTTAAAATGTTTCTCTAATTCAACCTTTCCGCTTGGCGTTACTTTAATAGCACGTATTTTAGGCATACGTGTTATCCAATTTAATTCGAGCATCTTTAGTAGCAACGCATTACCCAGAGCTCCCGCAATATGATGCTCACGCTCACTCCAATCTAGACAACACCGGGCATATGCTCTACGCTTTTTCTTTTGTTCTTCTAAATCAATTCCAAACTCCTGAAAAAATTGGAAGCCTTCTGATGTTACCTCATAATTCATATCTACCTTTTTTATAAAACCTTGTTCTATTAAAGAATTTGTAATTTGCACACCAATATAACCAGCTAAATGATCGTAACAAGTTCTAGCGAAATGTATAGCACTTTTTTCTCTTGAATCCCTTAATGAGGTTACAGGAGAGTTCGGTGAGATAATTAACATCTGCTCAATCACTTTTGCTGCGTCACTGCTAGTCAACTTATAATAACGATGTCTTCCATGCCTTTCCACACTAACAAGATTTGCTTCAAGCATTTTTTGCAGGTGAAAACTAGCTGTTTGAGGTTTTACTTTTGCAGTATAAGCCAGTTCACTAGCAGGATGTATTCTTCCATCCATAAGACTAAGCAGAATAGAAGAGCGAGTTGGATCAGATATTAGCGAAGCTATTTTTGAGATATTCGGATTCACTTTTATTCTCCTCGCATTCATATTTCGATGATAGTGGAAATGTTATTCTATTATAATCCAATTGTGAGCTAAATTTAAAGGAGGAAGAAAACACTTGATTATTAAAGAAAAGGATACGGATAGTTTTAAAGAAATAAAACCTAACATTATGTATTATGGGACACCAACACTGCTTCTTAACACGTTAAATGAAGATGGAACAACGAACATTAGCCCAATGTCTTCTTCTTGGGCATTAGGTGACTGCATTGTTCTCGGAATAGGGCTTGAAGGAAAAGCGATAGAAAACTTAGATAGACATAAAGAGTGTGTCATCAATTTACCCAGCCCAAACCATTGGGAAAACATTGAAAAAATCTCTTCTTACACTGGTAAAAAGAATGTACCATCTTATAAGAAAGAGATTGGATTCACTTATAAAAAGGATAAATACGTATCAGCAGAGTTAACACCTTTAAAATCAAAAACTGTTTTACCTACTCGTATTGAAGAATGTCCGATTCAAATTGAAGCAGCAGTTAAAAATATTCGCATCCCTGAATATAATTCATTGTTTGCTATTGTTGAAACACAAGTATTACATTTCCATGCTAATGAAAGTATTATACAAAATGAAAATTATATCAATCCATCAAAATGGAGTCCTCTAATTTATAATTTTAGGCATTACTTTGAATTAGGAAGAGAAGTAGGAAAAACGTTCCGTTCAGAAACTTGATAGGTTTCATTTTTCATAATCACGCTCTATCTTTAAAAAAATTGATTAAAGGTATTCGTGAATGACAGATGAATTATCATCTGTCATTCATCTTAGGAATACTTCTCATGATCTTCATGCACAGAATTTATGACAAATCGTTATTTCTAGGCACTCGAAGCCGAAAAATCTTAAAGCTCACCTTCTGTGCATTGACCAAAGAGAGAACTCGCTATTGACGATTTACTTGTTAGGTTAAGCCACCAGTTCGTTGAATAAAATACTTACTTATGCAGGGTCCCGACATTCATGTTTTTCTTCTGGAATAAATTTACCCACCTTATAATCCTTCATTTCCCATATCCCTTTTGTTGCATCCATTTTTTCAACAGTTACAGTAAATATATCCATCGGTGTATGTGGGCCTGTGTATGTAACTCCTTCTAATATGGTTTCAAAATACCATGAACCTGGATGTTCCAACTTTTTAATATCAATCACATTTAAACACATAAACCCTATTTCTTTTGTTGTACCATAATAATCTTTAACCGCTTCATACATTTGTGGTTGCAGGAGATCAATTACTGCATCTTCCAACAAATTTTCTCTTGTTGCTTCTGTTTTTGTTGACTGGTTAGCATTGGCTATTGTCGTTATCAAAGAGAGAAAGCAAAAAAATGCCATAAAAATACTTCTCACTTTTTCACCTGCTTTTTAGTAGAGATTTTCTCCAAATGAAGTTGTTATATTCATTTAAATTAACTTTACTATCACTAACCATTTAATCGGACCATTCATTTACCAACATAATAATATAAAGCCCACCACTTTAATTTATAATCTCCTGGTGCCTAAAATAATTATTTCATGAACAAAAAGTTCACCATTTGATAATCTCATTTTTCAAGTCTTGCACTCTTTATTTAAAATACATTCTTGGTATTCTTTCCAATTCTAATCAAATTCTAATATTCTTATCATTCTTCTCTTACTTTTAAAAGTTAATATTAATGCGTAAAACAAATAAAGGAGGAAGTATTTTGAAAAGAAATCTTTTGATTGGAACAGCAGCAGCAACAGTCATTTTGGGTGGTGCCGCTGTTGTGGGGGCATCGGATGACAATAACATCAAGGATAATCAAGCATTTACCGCAGAACAAGCCATCCAGACAGTATTCGAAAAAGTGGAAGGATTCGTGCAGGAAGTGGACCTTTCTTTCGAAGAGGATGAAAATTATTATGCAGTTCAAATCGAAAGCAGCGTAAACGAGTATGAATTTAACATTGATGCAACAACAGGGAAAATTGTAGGGCAGGAAATTGAAGATACTGTAGAAGAAGAAAAACAGGAAGTAGCTGGACAGAAACGCTCTTTTGATGACAGTAACTATTCGATTGAATCAGCTAATGTTACTTCACTTGAAGAGTACGACACCATTATTGATCAGGTAAATGCAGAAGATTTGTCTTTTCATCTGGTTACTGACAATCCAGGAAATCGCATCATGTTCCTTGTTGACGAAGAGGGAAAAAAGCACTTTAAAACCATTTTCGTAAAACATGACAACCTTCTGAAAATCATTGATTTGAACAATCATGGACAGGTATTTAACGGCAACCTTTAATGAAAAGCACCATCCTAAAGTGCACCCTTCACTTTAGGATGGAAATGTTCTCCATTCGTTTTGATGAACAACTTGTTTAATGCTTGCATCCGTATTACCTATGTCCATGTTTCATCAACAATCTATTTTTGCTCACATTTTCATCCCTGTTATTAAATTTTGAAGAACAACTCAATAACCTACAACTTTTTATGAAAAACTACATTTCCTTCTTTCACTAAAACACCCATTTGCAGAATATAAGATACCCAATCTTATAGTTAGATTTATTTTTTGGACGTAGCTTTTATTATTAGGAAATGAGGGCTGGTCATTAGATAGTAGTACGATTTTTCTTTTACTTCTTTCATCTTTTTTTGCGGTTTAGGTTCAATCAGTTTATCGAGGTTGAAAAAAGCAGTTGTTTCATTTACGATGCTTTGCATGGGTCTTCTGTAGAAGCTAACATCAATTGTAATATTAGGTTTGTGCCAAGTTTCTGATAAGTATTGTGTTTTAAAGTAATCCTCACAATCGAATCTTGTATAATCCATAAAAGGATGATGAAGCGAAAATAAAAAAGTTCCTTCTGCTTTTAGAATGCGGTTGAATTCGTGAAATGTGTAAGTCCAATCCTTTAAATAATGAAGTGTAAGTGAGCTTATAATCACATCAAAGGAATCATTTTTAAACGGAAGGGGTTCTTGAAGATCTTGACAAAGGAATGTAGCCTCTTCCCCTAAACGATGCTTTGCTGCCTTTACCATTTCAGGACTTACATCTATACCAGTAACTTCCGCTCCTTGCTGCAATAATTGCGAAGCATACCATCCAGCCGAACAACCAGCATCAAGAACTTTTTTTCCATTTAACTCGGTGGGTAAAGCCGCTAACATAGCTGGACGTTCATAATAAGCGTTATAAGGACTCCCTTCATCAATATCGTTCTGATAGGTATGAGCTAGTTTATTATAAATGTCTCTTGTAGTATTACTCATTTAATCCCCTCCTTTAGATTCCTGATAAATGATTTCATAATTATAAATTCAATTTTTCAATAGTTTTATCATCTGGTTTCTTTATAGCCTTGCTAAATTTATAATTAGAATGATAATACTGATAATATCGCCTTTAAATTCAGCAATATAATCTGAATCTTTCACGAAGTACATAAGGCACTCGCAGACATTAAAGTTACTATTTTTTTTCGGGTCACCACAATCCATATAACTAAAGAAACTATAGATAGCATGGGAATAAAATCTGCAGCATAGTGGAAGTCCTATTAATTTTAATGTTCTGATAAATAATTAGATATATTTACCTTTATACCTTATATACGAATTGGAAAAAATTGAAGTTTCACTATGCTTTTCCTTTAAGTACATAATATCACATAGTTATCTTGCCATATATTAGAAACATCTTAAAATTTCAAGGTAAACTTGCCATTATAAATAAAAATTCATCTAAATTTAGACGGCTTTTTTTATTTATAATGGCATTTGAGTAGGTAAGGTTGCGTTTTCATTTGACATTGTTATCTTTTAAACTTTTTATAAACAATGTAACCCAGTAGGATATAAAGACTACTGCAAGATCGACAAGAAAAATGTGGAAATTATTAGTTCCCTTATGAAGCTCCAATAAGCCCATCCATTCTTCCAGTGTTGCAAAACCAAATGCAAACACTGCACTTAACAGAATAGCATATACGTAAAAATTCTTCCTATGCTTTGTTGTATATTGATATAGAAGTAAAAAACCAACAGGAAGAATGGACACTGTTATATTCAAAGAGTATGGCAGTGCCGGTGCGAGAAAGAATGTATGAAACATGAAATTATATCTTTCAAGAATTATACTGGCATAAGTCCATAAAATATGTACCATAAAGCCAAAGAAAAATACTTCAAAAATTCTACTTCGATCCACTGCAAAGAAAAGCAGAACCAATGGAAGAATAAAAACCAGCAACGTTACCCAGAACTGCCATGTACCAAAATTGGAATAATCGTTCCAGTAGTTCGATATAAGCTCATTAAATTCTTCTGTCTTCACATATAATTCATCCCGATATTCTATATAATCCACAAAATCCCTCCTAATTTTCTGCCTTATTTTATGGATTAATGATTTATTTATGTAATTTTATTCAGGAAGCAGGCTATGGCCCCAGAATAATAAAATAACTTCCTACAACAAACGTTAAAATACAAATTGGCATGTGTGAACACGGATGATTACCGTATTCACACATGCCAATTAACAGCTTATATAGACGCTAACTGTAAAGCACATTCTTTCAACGCTCCACTTTAGTTTTTACCATGAATTGGTAAAAATCTAAATTCTCCCCGTACCCTCAGTACGCTTTCCCTCAAACTTATCGAGCAATGCACGCACTTCATCTGTTGACTCTGTGCTCATCAATTGATTTCTTAACTCGCCTGCACCCCGAATCCCGCGGACATATATTTTAAAGAAACGACGTAGAGGCTTAAACGCACGTGGTTCTACTGCTGAATATTTATCAAAGAGATCCAGATGCAGTCTTAAAAGTTCAAGCAGTTCCTGACTGCTATGATCTTTCTGCTCCATTTCAAAGGCAAACGGATTTTGAAAAATTCCACGCCCAATCATAACCCCATCAACACCATATTTCTCGGCAAGTTCCAAGCCAGTTTGACGGTCAGGAATATCCCCGTTGATCGTCAAAAGCGTATCTGGCGCTATCTCGTCACGAAGTTTCTTAATCTCCGGAATCAATTCCCAATGAGCATCTACTTTACTCATTTCCTTTTTCGTACGAAGATGGATGGAAAGATTAACAATGTCTTGTTTCAAGACGTGTGTCAACCAGTCGCGCCATTCGTCTACATTCGTGTAACCAAGCCTTGTCTTCACACTTACAGGCAATCCACCTGCTTTTGCGGCTTGTATTAGCTCTGCTGCAACTTCCGGACGGCGGATAAGGCCACAACCTTTCCCTTTCCCTGCCACATTTGGTACAGGACAGCCCATATTGAGATCGATTCCTTTAAATCCTTCTTCCGCCATACCAATACTCATTTGCCTAAAGTATTCAGGCTTATCGCCCCATATATGGGCTACAATCGGTTGTTCATCCTCTGTAAAAGTCAAACGCCCACGGACACTTTGTTTCCCATCTGGGTGACAATAGCTCTCCGAGTTTGTAAACTCTGTAAAGAACACATCGGGTCTACCTGCCTCACTTACAACATGACGAAAAACAACATCCGTCACATCTTCCATTGGTGCCAATATAAAAAACGGTCGTGGTAAATCACGCCAAAAATTATCTACCATTTCAAATTCAAATCCTCTCATTCCGGGAAACCAGGACAAACCCTTACCACAAAATTAAAAAGCAGAAAATGGCTCCTGCTCCTTTTATATTTATACCATGTTTAAGTACTTTTTATCAATCCGAGTAGGAGTTATTTTATTTTAATTAGACACCTGATGTACGTTTAAAATAAGCTATTCCGAATTTCGACTCTCCAACCTGCACCAACATTCCCTAATTTAGTCAAACAAAATAAGCTATAATTAGTTATAATCAATAGGAAAAAGACGGGTGATGATTATGAATGAAGGGAAAAGGATTTTAATAATTGAAGACGATCAAGAAATAAGTAAACTACTAAGCGTTATTTTAACAAAAAAAGAATTGGATTCGATTGCGGCTTATTCTGGCACTGAAGGTCTCCTGCAACTACAAAATAATAAGTTCGATTTAATCTTATTAGACTTAATGTTACCAGGTAAGAGTGGAGAGGAATTAATAAAAAAGATCAGAGAAGAGAATTCCATCCCCATAATTGTGATTTCAGCCAAGGTTGATATAGAAAATAAAGTGCACGTATTGAAAATGGGGGCAGACGATTATATAACCAAACCCTTTAATCAAGAAGAGGTTCTTGCCAGAGTTGAAGTTCAATTACGAAAATCAACCATTACATCACGAACAGCGGAGAATGTATGGCGCGGACTTAAGATTCAACCTGAAAAACTATCTGTCTCTTTAGATAACACAGAGCTGCAATTGACGAATGCAGAATTTGATATTTTGTCCTTATTTGTAAGTCATCCAGAGCATGCCTTTTCCAAAAGGGAGATTTATGAAAGCATCTGGAAAGGTACCTATTTAGGTGATGATAATACGATTAGTGTTCATGTCTCAAATCTTCGCAAAAAAATGGCCGAAATCACTTCTGATGAGTATATAAAGACAATATGGGGAGTAGGCTTCATGCTGGTGTAATTTCTTTATGATTTCTTTATGTTTTGTTTAAGGGAAATTAAAGGCACCTAAGCTAAACTAAATATATCAAGAAATTTAGTGAAGGAGTCAACAAAATGGATACCATTATTCAAACATATCAATTAAAAAAGACCTTTAAAGAAGAAGAAATCATCAAACCCCTTGATTTCTCATTAAGAAAAGGAGAAATTTGTGCATTAATTGGTAAGAATGGCGCTGGAAAATCGACGTTTTTTAAAGTGCTTGCGGGACAACTAATGCCAACTGGAGGAGACATTCACTTATTTGGAAAATCAGGCAAAGAGATGATTCACTCAAAAAAAAGAATGGGTTTTATGATAGAAACACCTGAATTCTTCCCAGATTTTACTGCAACTCAAAATCTAGAGTATTTTCGAATTCAACGCGGCGTTATTGAAAAGAAACGCATTTATGAGGTTTTGCAAATCGTTGGTTTAGCAAATCAAAAGAAGAAACGATTTAAAGATTACTCGATGGGAATGAAGCAACGTTTAGGGATCGCCCTTTGCCTGCTAAGCAGTCCAGATTGTCTAGTGCTAGATGAACCAATTAATGGTTTAGACGCTGAAGGGATTATAGAGATTCGTAATTTATTATTGAGGTTAAATCAAGAAAAACAAATAACGATTTTAGTTTCCAGCCATATTTTAACTGAACTACAATTACTAGCTACACGTTTTGTATTTATCAAAAATGGTGTAATTGTCGATGATTTAAGCAAGGAGAATTTAAACGATAAAAGCAAGAAGCAAATTCAACTTAAAGTCGATGATGCAGCAAAGACATCACGATTGTTGGAACAAACCTATGCTGATATTCAGTATAAAGTCCTTCCTAATCATATCATAACCATCCAAAATCATGTAGAGGAGGGCGGCGAAATCAATCGCCTCTTAGTCGACAATGGTGTGTTAGTAATGGAGTTTCGTATGGAGGCACTGAATTTGGAAGAGTACTTCTTAGGATTAGTGGAGGGGAATGAAAAATGATTAATTATTTAAAAAGCGAAAATTATCGTTTATTACACAAAAAAGGACTTCATATTACGAGTGTTATCTGTTTAGTGTTAATTGCTGCAGCAGCGGCTGTCTTGTACTATTCCGGGAAACAAGATCAGAATTTCCCCTACGCTACTAGTTTGTTTTTTTATTCGAACGTAATTGGTAGTGGGGTACTAATTATAATCGTTGCCTTTCTCTTTAATTTGGCTCTTACTGGCAAGGATACGTCTCTAATCAAACAATCTGTATCCTTTGGTGTATCTCGAAACACGATCTTTTGGTCAAAGCTAATTCTAACATTGAGTTACTTTCTGGCAATATGTGCCGTTGGTCTTCTCTTAATGATTGGATTGGGAGAGAATCTTTTGGCTAGCGAGGAACAATCAGTCAGGTATTTCTTGACAGCTAGTATAAACATGTTCCCGATTGTGATCAGTGGATTTTTTATAATTCATGTGCTGAAAATGTTGAAGTTCGGTGAAGTCTATATCATTATCACGTTGCTATTCATCTTTATATTTTCTGGTGATCTATTACGGATGCTACTTCGCCCGATTTCAGGATTAAATGAGCTATACAAATATGCACCCAGTACACTATTAAACGAAAACCTATTGAACTTCTTGAACAAAGCAGTTCAATTCGATTATCATTACTGGGTTGTTGGCATCGTTATTTCGGTGGTTTCTTTACTAGTAGGAGCGAGAAAGTTCACTAAACAAAATATCGATTGATGGAGATGGGATGAATGGAAGTGAGTAGCTTGTTGATAATCATTACTTTGATGTTACTACTAATTGTTAATATCGGCATGCTTCTGCTTTTTCATTGGGATATCAAAAAGATGACAAACCAATTAGAAGAAATCATTGAAAATTTCGGTACAAATGAATTAGTTCGCACAAATACACATAGTAAAAGCCTAATTCGATTTGCCACCAAAATCAATCAGCTCATTCAATTATTTAAGGAAGATCAACAGTACACCCAAAGAAGAGAAAAAGAACTAAAGCAAGAAATAACTAATATCTCTCATGATTTGAGAACACCGTTAACATCAATTAAAGGATTTTCGGAATTGTTAACTGATCGATCTTTATCTGAAACAGAAAAGGAAGAGTTTCTAGCTATTATCCAAAAAAAAATTGACAATCTCACAATGATGGTGGATCTATTCTATGAACTTTCCCAGATCGACTCTGCGGACAAGCAATTGATTATGGAACAGCAGTTTTTAGATCAACTTGTCGTAGAAGCTATGCTAATGTTTTACGACGATTTTGAGAAAAGCCAGTTAAGAATCCATGTGGATGAAGTTGTTTTACCACCCATTATTGCAGACAAGAAGGCAACAAACCGAATTGTAACAAATATTATTCAAAATGCGTTACGATATGCAAAAAGCTATTTAACCATTACCTTAATTGAAGATGAGAAATATGTCTGGTTAAGAGCAATAAATGATGTTACCGAGTTTAATCGTACTGAGATCAATCGAATTTTTGATCGAACATTTAGATTGGATAACAGCCGAACAGCTGGGCACCTTGGATTAGGCCTTCATATTGTCAGACAGCTTATTAACAAACAGGGCGGAAAAGTAGTTGCAGATGTTCATAAAAATGAATTCAGAATCGATGTTGCGTTTAAAAAGTGGAATTAGTTGGGTAAACATCTTAGTAGCAAAGATGTAATAACATATCGGAATGAGTTGATAAAACCCTGTGTCGTATTCCCATTGTTCATAACGTACAACATTAACTTATCAACCTCTTTATTATTTCCGACAAAACCAGAATATAATGCGGAGTTATTTGTTTTCAAACACGATCTCAGCTTTCGCTACAAGCTTGTCTGTCGATCACAAAACTCAAGAGCTCCGTCCTTTCTTATAATAAATTTACGATTTGTTTAATCTAACTTAATATTCATATGATATAATCACAATGTAATGACTGAATTTTGATATTATTAGGCAAACACACTCATACTAGTTTTCTGAAAGGTGATTTGATGATACAAAACTCAAAAATCTTAATTTTAACTGGAAGCTACGGTAATGGCCATTTGAAAGTTTCTAATACATTAAAGGAAACTTTGATTGCGTATGGCTGCAATGAAGTAATAGAATCCGATTTATATTTAGAAGCGCATCCATTATTAACAAAAGCAACCAAATTTTTATATATTAAGAGTTTTACCTATGGACAGAAACTATATGGCAGTTTTTATTATGCAGGAAAGAAAGAAAAAAGTGTCTCTCCATTAGATTTCATCAATTACTATGGTAGAAAAACATTAGCAAATTTAGTGAAAGAATTTAATCCCGATATCATCATCAATACATTTCCAATGACTGTTGTTCCGGAATTCTTAAAGAAAAAAGGTTCACCGATTCCAATGGTAAACGTGTTAACAGACTTCGGCCTGCATAATAATTGGATACATGAGGAGATCGGACGATATTATGTTGCTTCCGATGATTTAAAAGCTGAAATGATCGGAAAAGGAATTTCTTCTGAAAAAATCAAAGTTACAGGCATTCCGATCCAGTCGAGTTTTGAAAGTGATGATGATAAAAATTTATTGCTCAAATCCTATGGTTTAAAGAAAAAAATGCCTGTTACGCTTCTTGCCGCTGGTGCTCATGGAGTAATGAAAAACATGGTTGACATCGTCCAGCGCTTGTTAGCTATAAAGGACAACCAAGTTATCATCGTTTGTGGCCATAACAAGAAACTAAAAATGAGCTTAACTAGTAAATTCGGAGAAAATAATCATGTGAAAATTTTAGGTTATACGAATAACATGGACGACTTAATGAAGCTATCAAATGTGATGATTACGAAGCCTGGTGGCATTACATTAAGTGAAGCGCTGGCAGTGCAGGTTCCATTAATTCTTTACCGTTCTGTACCTGGTCAAGAAAGAGAAAATGCTCTATTTTTTGAACAAAAAGGTGCTTGTATCAATGTTGACAACCCAAATTCATTAATCGAAACGATCACAAATCTCATTTCTCAGGAACAGATGCAAACGACAATGAAAGAAAATATGAAATCCCTATATCATCCTCATGCTGCAAAGGTTATTTGTGACGATGTTAGCAATATGTTGGAAGAACAAAAGGAAAAACGTATAAAGGAAATTATCTAACAGATGACAATCTTAAAGAACATTACCGCAAAACAAGAATTTTTATTACTCATTATCCCTCTTTTTCTCATTGAATTTGTTAGGGGGGCATTTGTTTTTAGCTACCTTCCAGGTTTATCTATCCACCCTGGGGGTATTGCTTTAACGATCATTGGACTAGCTATATCCATTCATTTTATAGGTGATTCCGCGACAAATTTAATTGTTGGCTATTTTATGAAGCTATTTGGAAGTAATGTTGTCATTCATCTAAGCTTTATCTTTTCGATAATAGGTCTTGTGATGGCTGCAATATGGACGAATGGTATAACGCTGATTGTTAGTGCTTTATTTTTAGGAATTGGCATTTGTCCCCTATGGATCATTTTATTATCCAAAGCAGGTAAACAACAGCGTGGGCAAAATATTAGTATTGTTTATTTTGGTTGGCTTGCTGGGATTGGCGCTGGGTTAATAACGATGAACCATTATTTACAATTCAACTTTAAGTATATTTTATGGTTTCTTCCTGCACTCATTCTACTTGGCTGGCTAATTTATACGCTTGTGAATAAGGGTGACGTATCATATCGGCTCTCTAACCTTAAGGAACAAAAAGACAATACCATTACATTAATAAAAAAGAGTAAAGCCGTCGTACCTGGATTATTATTGCAGGGTGTTGCAATGGGAATGATTATCCCAATTCTCCCGGCATTCGCAATTAATGTATTGCACGTTTCAACGGATCAATATTCCTTATTAATGTTGCTAGGTGGTGGAAGTGCGTTATTATTCCTTGTTCCAATTGGAAAATTGGTTGATAAAATTTCAAATAAAGTCGTCCTTTTTATTATTGGATTTTGTTTGTTTGCTCTGTCGCTATTAATCCTAATTACGAGCCCTAACATTGTGGCTACATTTGCAATCGTCATTTCGCTCGGATTGTTTTACGCCTTATTTTTACCAGCTTGGAATGCATTTATTGCTGGATTTATACCTGAAAATTTAAAGGAAGCTGGCTGGGGTATCTTCTCCGCCTTACAAGGCTTTGGTGTCATGATTGGACCAACCATCGGCAGCGTTTTAGCCAACCAAAATCAAACCATAACGACGATAAAAGTGAGTGCAGCTATATTTGGTATCACCGCAGTCATTTACTTACTTTATGCTTTGTTTTTTCGAAGGAAGAAAATCTTGCTTTAAATAAAATAGAGTTTTCCAGATTCAAATCAATGGTTGTCAAAAGCAATATTAGATGAAATGGAATGAAAAAAGAGAAATGAAACATTACATGAGATATTGGGATTTGGTTATTCACGACATTTTAAATAAGACTGAACCCATATTGGATCCAGCCCTAATATAAAATGATATTTAAGTAAAAAAATCATTTAAAGAAAGATTGAATACGTAGTGTTATATCAACTGCAACAGGTACCTTTTATAACTCTTTTACTTTTTTGTCCGAAGTTAATACAGCTTTACTTTTATGAGACCAAATCACAACCGGAATAAGGATTAAAGATAAAACCCCTCCAGCAAGTGATAGCATTTCGTAACTTGAACCAGCGACAACCATTCCTGACATGGCACTACCAGACGCTCCTGCTAATGCTATAAAGACATCAACTGTTCCTTGAGTTTTGGCCCGTGTTAAAGGTTCTGTTGCATCAACAATTAAAGCTGTTCCACTTATCAAACCAAAATTCCATCCGATTCCAAGTAATGAAAGTGCAACAATTAGAAGCAATAAAGAATCTCCCGGGGCAAGCGCTGCTACAATACCTGAGGCGAGTAATGTAACGCCAGAAGCAATTACCATGGCGGTTCGACCTATCTTGTCAACAAGAATTCCAGTGAAAAGTGATGGAAGATACATGGAACCTATATGAAAGCCAATAACAAGCCCAATTGCACCTAAACTATGACCATGATGCCCCATATGAATTGGTGTCATTGTCATAATAGCAATCATCACAATTTGCGTAAGTACCATTGTGAGAGCACCAACTGTAATTCGTTTTTTGTTTAGGTGATTCTTCTCAGGTATTTTTTTAGGTTCTGTTTTTTGCTTATTTTCATTTATTTTTAACGCTATAATGAATGGATCAGGACGTAAAAAGGCAAATAATACAATACCTGCTACTATAAATGCTGTCGCGGATAAAATAAAAGGACCCGCTAATTCTGGGACACCAATTGAAAGAGCGACATTCCCCATCACCTCTACTAAGTTGGGACCTGCAACTGCACCGAATGTAGTTGAAACCATCGCTATACTCACTGCAGTTGCTCGCTGTTTGTTCGAAGCCAAGTCTGTACCAGCATAACGGGCTTGTAAATTGGTTGCAGTACCTGCACCATAAACAAGTAGAGAAGCGAATAATAAAAACACACTATTTAAGACAGCAGCAAACACAACACCTATTGCTCCAAGTCCACCTGTTATAAATCCTGTTGCTAGACCCATACGTCTTCCAAAACGGTTAGAAAGTCTCCCTACTGTTAAAGCAGCTCCTGCAGATCCTAACGTAAATAAAGCAGCAGGAAGCCCTGCAAATGCGTTTGTTCCAAGCATTTGTTCAGCAAGTAGTGCCCCTACTGTTATTCCAGCAGCTAATCCTGCCCCGCCAAACATTTGAGAAATAACAACGATGATTAATGTACGTTTATATAATTGTCTTTGTTTCGCTGGATTATCTATATAACTTTGGATCAAATCATTCGTTTCACGAGACATATTACCCCTCCTTCCTCCATTAATTTAAGCTATCTTCAAATTGATACCAATCTTGAACGTTGCTTTCAAAACGAAAGGCATGTATTCCTCTCGTCTTTAAAAGCTCTACTGCTTCTACTGACATCAAACAGTATGGTCCTCTGCAGTAGGCAACTACATCACAGTGGGTTGGTAAAGAAGAGAGTTTTTCCTTTAATTCCTCAATTGGCATCGAAACAGCACCCGGAATATGAGCTTTTTCATACTCTTCTTTCGGCCTGACATCTAACAATAAAACTTCACCTTTTTCCATCCGGTCTTTAAGTTCCACAAGTGAAATACCATTCATGCCAAGATTGGCATTTAAGAATTCTTGTTTTATTTGTTGCACCTGTACAAACTGCTTTTCTGACAAAGTATGCAGACACTTTAGAAAGCCGGAAATCGCTGTATCTGCTAATTCGTAGATTACATAGTTACCTTTCTTCTGAAACTTTACCAATCTGGAATTAGAGAGAGTTTGTAAATGTTGAGATACATTTGCCACAGACATGGTAGTTGCTTTCGCCAATGCTTCCACCGATTTTGGGCCTTGAGATAAGATATCAAGAATCTCTATACGCTTTGGGCTGGAAAGGCTTTTACCTAGTCTTGCAAACTCTTGATATAATAAATCTTTTAAATTTCTTTCGTTTAGCATTTTAAATCACCAACTATTCAAGTGTTTTATTGAATAGTTGAATTATAGTCATAACCACTATCTTTTGTCAATCCTTTATTTAGAAGTAAAAAACAAGTGGAATAATGAAAACCACTTGTTTTTTTTACTTTGCATTTTGATGGGATTTTTAACTATGTGTACATAACATGCCTTAACCCTAAAAAAGACCAAAAAGCTGATACCTTTTAAAGGCGGTGGCGTTAGACCACGCATTTGTAGTAAGAAGAGACTAAGGATTCCAGTAATATTGTGTTACTGAATAAGTTGAGGCGGCTTTCGAACAAAGCACATAATACCAGCAATAAGTATGAAGATACCTGGAAAAATACCAAACCCAACAGTAATAACAGCACCCAAGACAGAAGTCACAATGAAAATAATACCAGCACTTTTAGGGTGCTTATTACCTTTAATTAAGAAAATAGCGACAATACTCAATATAATAGCCAGCACAGATACAATGAGAATAAGCCATCCGCCTGTACTCAATCCTTCAATTAGAGTGTCCAGATCACCAAGACCCATTTCTGGAGTTTGCTCTACGATATCTTGAAGGATAGCTTCATTATTTTGCAGAACTAACATAACAACTCCAAAAGCTCCAAGAAGTCCGTAACCTAAAATTCCAATTATAGCTAATACAATTTCGACTGTTCTTTTCATTATCTCTCCCTCCTTTCTGTTTTATTGACCTGCAATACCACGTTCCTCATATGAGAAGGAAGTTATTGTAATTATTGAGTGTACTAAATTTACAATTGATTCCATTAGAAGCACCTCCCTAAAATAATGCGTTATACTTTTTTCATACGAAATAAAAAGGTAAAAGTTTCAACTGACAAAATATGTTCGAAACACTATCGATGAAGAAATAAAGCTAGACCTCTTAATGAATCCAGCTTACGATATTGATTTTTGATTTGATCGGTAAAGACGATTAAACTGGTGGTGGAAACAAACCAGAGACAAATCTGTATCACCCGTTCCTCAAAAATTCGGTAGACCTTAACCACATATCTTCAACTAGAATTGTATGACTCTACCAAATATTTAGCAGAGGGCAGAAGAATTTATTTGTAGTGCGAAACAATTTTTATATTGTTCCATAATTACGATTTTAGATTAAAAATGGGATTCGATCAGATTCGATTTAGGAACAAAAATCCAAAGGTAAGCCAGGAAGGATTGGAGATCGAATAAAAAAAGATCCCGAATTCGCAAATGTTTATTTTTACGAAGACAGGATTAGAATAGAGGATGTTTATTTGCTTAGCAAAGTATTATTGTATTACATAGGAAAAGAAAGTGTTTCAGTAGCATAAGAAAAATCAATTTTTAATGAAATAGACTCCATTAATAAACAAATAAGATCATCTGTATTGTCCTATGTCAGATTTAGAAATATAAAAAGTAGATTACAATTACTAATATAATACGATAAATTGCAAATGGGATTAATTTAACTTTATTAATTAATTTCAGGAAAAAACGAATAGATATTAATGCGAATACAAATGCACTAATAAACCCAACAATGAAAAATGGTAAAGCATCTAAGGTAAAGTACTCCCAGTTTTTTATTAATGACAAGAAACTTGCACCAGCCATAATTGGGACAGCCATGATAAATGTAAAGTCTGAGGCTGTGCGGTGATTCATCCCCACTAATACACCACCTGAAATGGTTGCACCTGACCTAGAAAACCCTGGCCACAATGATAAGCATTGAATTAATCCAACTGAAAATGCTTGTTTATAAGTTATTTGATCCACAGATACAACTTTTGGATTTTTAGAACGAAGTAAATCCGCTGCAATCATAAAGAATGCACCAATTAATAAACCAATTAGAACGGTTTTGGTTGTAAAGAGGTTCTCATCAATATAGTCCTCAAATAGTAATCCTAAAACCCCTGCTGGAATCAAACCAACAATAATGTGGGTTAATTTTAGATGTTCCCTATTATATACTTCACCCTTTTTATTAAAAATACGATTTAATCCAAGCAAATCAATAAATCTATCCTTAAATACAATCACAACGGCTAAAATAGATCCGAGCTGAATAACTATCTTAAACGTATTTGCCGCATATTGTCCCAAAAATTCGGTAGACTTTAGCCACATATCATCAACTAGGATCATATGTCCTGTAGAGGATACTGGTGCGAATTCTGTTAATCCCTCCACTAACCCTAATATTATTGCTTTTATTAACTCAACGAAATCCATTCTTTAAACTCCTTTTAAATTGAAATTTCATTACCATAAAAGATTTGCACCCTCAAAATCTTTTTTTACTCTTTCAAAACAAAAAACAGTTTTTGAATCATCTTCTATAGTAAAATTTTTTTCATAAAAAAACTATCCTCTAATACAAATATATCTCATTCACATATAAAATCATATTTCTATTGTCTTAAAAAATACATATTAATTTTAAAAAAGGTATCTTTACCTCCGCTTTGATAACTCAACTTTCGCAGATCGAACTAGGCAGACATGCCTTGATATAACGAGACAAATTAAAATTAATGAATAATCTTGCTTCATTCTCTTCCACTTTGAAGCGTTAAATCAGTCTGAACAAAAAGATCTACAAATGACGAAGATAACTCTGCTTATATAGTTCGGCAACTATGTATTTAACCGAAGTTCTAGTGACTATTTAGTAAGAAAAATCCTCCCATCATTAAGAATGGAAGGATGTTAATAATTATTTACTCTTTCATTAGTTGAGAAGAAAATTTACTTTTACCTCAGCTTTAGCATAAACTTATCAATTACTGTCATTAAGGTGATAGCAAAGTTGAACAACACCAGAGTAAAATCTTTTTGTATCAATCAGTCTTAGATTCACTTTCTCCTTTATGTCTATAAACAAAGGTTTTCCTTCCCCTAAAATAACAGGGTGAACAGATAACCTAAATTCATCAACCAACCCTAATTTTATAAAAGTTGTAATAAGACTCGCCCCACCATATAGCCAGATATCTCTACCAGGCTTTTTCTTTAATTTATTAACTTCTTCAACAATGTTATCATTTACTAATATCGCTTGATTATCAGACTCTTTTTGTGTTTTGGAAAATACATATTTCTTTTTACTATGAACCAGTTTCCAAATTTCTTTTTCGTTATCTGAATCATCATTTTTGGGGATATATTGTCCCCATAAATCGTAGCTTTTTCTTCCATATAAAATTGTATCAATTTGATTCAAGAAATTTGTGAAACCCATATCCGATTCCATGATGCACCAGTCAACTTCTCCATTCGGTCCTTCAATAAATCCATCTAAAGTAACTGCTAAATCCAGAATTACTCTTCTTGCACTTTCGTTAATGCCCATATTTTTATCTCCTTTTATCTTATAGATTTTCCTTGTTGATAAAATCATAATGTATAAACTATACTAAACGTAAAACATGACAAGTAATGACATGATTAATTGAAAAGAGGTGAGCAAAATGTCAAAAGCAAAGCGTCTATTAGATATTCTTATGTTTGTCACCGCTAAGAAAAATTTTACAGCACAAGAAATAGCAGATGAATTTAATATATCCATTCGTACTGTACATAGATACATACTAGATTTATCTGATATGGGAATGCCAATTTACTCTGAACAAGGACGAAATGGAGGGTATACAGTATTAACAAGTAGACTTCTTCCCCCTATTTTATTTACAGAAGAAGAAGTTGTTTCTATCTTCTTTGCTTTTCAATCTCTAAATTACTATCGCAACTTGCCTTTTGATTCTGAAATTACCTCGGTTGAACATAAATTATATAGTTCACTTCAGAGTGAAGCTAAAATAAAAGTGGATAAAATTCGTTCTTATATTGCTTTTTGGAATCCTAAAAGAACGATTGATACCCCATTTTTAAAAGATATTCTAGAGCATTCTATTGAAAATAAAAATTTACATATTCAATATGAATCTAAATCAGGAATGAGAAAAAAACACATCCATCCTATCGGTGTATATGCTCATGATGGATTATGGTACTTACCTGCTTACGATTATCATAAGAAAAAAATATTACTGTATCGTGTAGATCGCATTCTATCAATCTTATCAGCTGAGAAAAATGAAGATGATTTCATGAATTTAAAAGAATGGTTCAACTTTCATGAGGTAAAAAACCCTGTTCGACTGCATGTGATCTTAACAGTGGAAGGTGTCCGTCAATGTAAAAGTGTTCCTTATTTCGATGGTTTTGTAGGCACACAAGAAGATGGAACTGGATACATAGATACAATCATTGATAGAGGTGAACTTAATTTTATAACATCACTATTTTTGAGGCTTGGAAGTCATGCACGAATTTTGGAACCGAAGGAATTAATAGTTGGATTACGTAAACAAGCTGAAGAAATTTTGACTATGTATCAAGATGAGAATTAGAATCTTGAGCTATTAAGCTATATTCCAACAATAATTTTGTTTCTATTATTTCACCTGTAAAACACAGCTTTGAGAAAAGATGAATTTTATTGAATAAGTATTGAATTATTATTGCTTTAATATTAACGCTCATTAAGAAATGTTTTTCTTAATAATTCCATTATAAAAATGATAAGGGGGACCCTCAACGAACAAAGATAGAAAACTGTTTCAATTTGCGACATTATTTATTTTTTGTTTCATTTTATATAAATACATCTTCGAAAAATTCAATAATATATTCTTTTGTATATTGATTACCACGATCAAAAACCCATTTTTTCAAAATTGTACGCATACCACTACTATAAAAATCACATAACAATTCTGGATACCTAGCGTTACGAATGTTTTGTGATATAGCATCTTCATACTTTGATGCATTTTGTAAAAGCATTTGACTGATAAATTTGTCTAATGATTCATATAAATAACCTGAAGCCTCTGCTGTTATATGTTTAAAGAAGTGACATATTACTGTCAATATAATCAATTACATATGTAACAATAGTTGTCTTCGCCTCAGAAAAGGGTAGTTTGTCATACAATTCCTTAGTTACGCTCTCAACTAGTGTATTTAATAGTACATATTTGTCACTATAATAACGATAAAACGTGCTACGATGAATAAGTGTCTGATCACAAATATCCTGCACGGTAATGTCAGAGAAGTGTCTTATTTTTAATAATGTATAAAATCCTTGTTGAATATGTTGCTTAGTCCGTTCACTCAAAGAAATACTTCCTTTCTCATCAATTTATAGCTATTAGTAAAAGTGTCTCTTTTATAGAATAACGGCATTTAGAGTAATGAAACAACAAACAATACTACTGTACGATTTTCACCATAAATATGACCAACAGTTCAAATAATTTTAGGTTTATATATAAAATCCTTCTTCCGATAACCTGCCACGTTAGTACAACAATTTCAACACGAAGGTGCGTTAATCCTTCTTGAATTAACGTACCATTTATTTAAATAAAAGCTAACATAAAATTATAATAATAGCTATTGGAGAAACTATAAAAAACCAATTCAACCCCTGCAATAAATATGTTAAGAATTTATTCATTTTTGCTTAATGTTTTCTAATATAAAAGAATGAAATTGACGAATTTTTAGTATATATGTTGAATATTGTATCCGTATTTATTATAATAATTCCGACCTTATTTCCATTTTTTCACTAATAAGAGGGAGGGATGTAGTGAAAAAAAGACAACTTTATGTAATGTTACTTATCTTATTATTAGTCATTATGGCAATAGTTTTTTTTCAAAGTTTCGTAGTATCCAAGCAATCTGAGGATGAATTGAAACTAGAATCACAAGTCACATCATGGGGATACGATTTATTGATATCTGACATTTATCTAGAACATAATGAAAAGGTTAAGATCGCTATTATTGACAGTGGAATAAACAAAGAGCATGAAGATTTACAACACATTAAATTCACGGAATTTAATGTTCTAGATAAAGAAACCGCCATTATTGATGAGTTTGGTCATGGAACTGCTATCGCTGGGATAATTGCAGCAGAGAATAATGAATTTGGAGTAATTGGATTATCTCAAAATGTAGAAATTTATGATGTGAAGATACTAAATGAAAATGGAAAAGGCGAGGTTGAACACCTAATTGAAGCAATTCATTGGTGTATTGAACAAAATGTAGAAATAATTAATCTAAGTTTTGGTTTTCAAACAGAAAGCAAACCACTAAAAGAGGCTGTTGATAGAGCTATATCAGAAGGCATTATTATAGTTGCATCGGTTGGCAACAGATTTGGTATGCGTGGTGATTATCCTGCAATTTATGAGGATGTTATTTCAATAACATCGGTTGATGAAGATTTAAACCGTTCTAGTTTTGCCTCTAAACATGATATTGACTATGCCATGCCAGGAGAAAATGTATACACGACTAATAAAGATGGTGGTTATTCGTTTTTTGATGGAACAAGTTTTGCTACTGCCCATGCAACAGGTATTATCTCTATCCTCCTCGATTATTATAAACAAGAACATAGTGAACTTAAAAAGAATACTAGTTTTGAAGATTATTTAAAACAGCATTCCTTTTCAAACAATGATTGGAAATTTAGTGATTATGGATTTGGCATTTTAAAATTAAGAAAAGAGGACTAATTATGAATATAGTAAAGAAAATATTTACCGTACTTATTATTACTTGTTTATTAACTACAGTTATGCCCCTAGATTCACTTCACAATGTTAAAGCAGATGATGGTGCATCTGATTCTGAATTTACACTGACTAATGAAGAACAAGAAGAAGTAGAGGAAAGTTTAAACGATGAACTGTTTACAGAATTAGATGCTGAAAATAATGAAGATTTAAATGTTGAAGTAGCTGATGTATCAAGTGATTCCTTAGTTGTAGAAACAACTTATGAAGATGATGAAAATGAAGCAAAATTTGAGTTGGAATTTTCATTTGAAACAGAAGAAATCATTATGACAAGTGAATATCTCGAAGAAGGACAAGTAGTTGAAGGGGAATATGAAATAGAAATCCTAGAAATAAACGAAGATTCATATGTTTTTAATTTTATTGATCTTAACACAGGAGAAGAATATATTGTTGACTCCACGCAAATTGAAGCATCTGCTTTACCTGTAATTGTTTATTTTATTGGTTCACAAGTTGCCAGAATAACAGTTCAACATATTGGTAAAAAAGCCATTTTAAAAATTGGTAAAAAAACATTCCAAGCGAAATCTAAAGATGCTGCCAAGAAAGCAACAGTCAATTTTTCTAATGTAACCATTAAAGCTGGAGGAAAAAATGTTTATTTTACTAAGGCTAAAATGCAACATATTCTACAAAACCACCACCCAAATTATTGGACAGGAAAAGGTGGGAAATCAATGTTTGACCCTAGTTTAAGTGTCAATGGTGTAAAAAACATTGTTACTAATGTTATTAACAGTAATAAAACTACCATTGGAAATGCTCTTAAAAAAGGAAACTCTGTTAATGCTTATAAGACTATAAATGGAATAAAATATAAAGTAAATATAGGGAAAGATGGGTATGTAAAATCAGCATATCCAGTTTAATGAGGTGATAATATGCTAAAGATTGAAACTTTGATTAAGGATACAAATATCAACATAGGTCACAAGTCTACTTTTTTATCAATTAATAATCCATTATCTGGTGATTTAGTGAATCAAACCTTAGATGAAAATGACCATGATTATCTAGAAGGAGCAATCAGATTAGAATGCAACTCTGAAGTTATCCTAACCGAAAACATGGAAACAACAGATTTGTTATTTACATGGCAAACATTAGTTGAACCTATATTAACACCAGGAAATAAAGAGTATGAAATATCAATTTTAGATTCCTTATATGAAGTTAAGATATTAACCAATAACTCAGGATTTACTTTTTGTATTAATAATACATCAAGTAAAGACAATCAAATTTCAAATACAATTCCTAAAGATGAGTATTCGAAAGCAATAATAGAGGGATTCTTAGCATTTGGAGAATTTATCGTCAATAATCAATTTTCTTTTTCAGAGGAAAGTTCCTATTCGTCTTTCGTTCAAGATTATAAAGCTTTAAAATCATGAAGAACAGAAGAGATAAGTCTCTTCTGTTTTTGGGTTCTACAATAAAATCCCAAAATGAAGCAAAAATGCACGTAGACTCCTTTATCAATTATCCTTGAGTTGTCTAGAAACAAAGAAATGATAGAAGCTGCGTTTGATAATCTGCTCTTATCGGAGAGGGTATTCACTATAATTTAACATAATTATCCATTTATAGAAACTAAGTTACTCAACTATATGGTCTGATTGTTGAACACAAGTTTAACAACGATCTTCAACTAATGCTGCCCCGTTAGTGTAATTACATTTTTCACAAACTCTATAGTCCGCTCTTATTTTACCATATATTCAAAATATTTATATCCTAACTCTTTCCTCATTCCTCTAATGCCCATTTCTACTCATCTACTATATGTACCTGTAACTTGTCCTTCCCCAACCAAACTCCCCTCAATCCCTTATCCCCCAAGTCTTCACCCCCTCTTTTACGCCACAAAGCAATGGAACTAAGTTCTTCCCCAAAACACCGAAAATGACCCGAATTAAGCCTTCTGGGTTGTGTAGAATATTCTGCCATTGTAACTAAGTTATTCCCCAGAATTGGGTAAAAGTATCAGGGGAAACTGGATAAAAGATTGGATATGCAACAATTTCAGGATGTAGTTACAGTTAGGAAATACACTGAATATAGATTGAAAATCCGTTGGATTTAGGGTTAGGAAAACTACTGAAAAGCGATTGGAAACTGTCTGAAAGCCTATATTGATAAGGGATTGAAGAAGTATTAAGCAAAAAGAATCGGACTGAATCACTATTGGATTCAGTCCGAATTTTTATTGATTTGGGATTGAAAACCCCTATTGGATGATGATTAAAAAGCCATCAAATTAAATATTGTTTTCCCTACTGTTCTCTTCGTCCTCTTCCAATTCGGATACCAACTAAGTTCCATAAGGGAAGAACAAAGTTACATTGGGAACAAGGGAGTTACAGGGAGGCAACAGCTTCCACTTAGATTTGATATTTTATTCTACAGTTACACTCTTAGCAAAGTTGCATTGTAAAACAACAGAAATACTTTACTCTTTTCTTCTATCTCTAAGTCTAGGTTGGAAATATTACAAACCAAACTTCACTTCTTTTCTCTACTATGTGACGTTAATTTAATCTCCTCCGAAATCCCCCACCTCAAACCCGCATTCCACCGTTTCAGTTAAAATAAAGATTACCTACAGAACCCCCATTTTGGACGATTCTTGATACAAAAATGCCCGTTTTTCGCCGATTTTTCACCTGTTTTTTCACCTTTTTTTCCGAAGTTGGAATAAAGTTCTCCGAGAATGTTGCATTGTGGAAAGAAGAGAAAACCGAGTAAAGACAAGGGATTGGCATAAAAAAGACCCTGATATCGAAAATGTTTATTTTAACGAAATCAGGGTCGGAATAGCAAATGTTTATTTTAACAGACAAGAGTCTATTTTAGTTTGACACGCGTCTCTCCAACCAGGTAACAGCCTCCACATGATTCGTACTAGGAAACATGTCTACAGGCTGCACTTCCTTCGCCACGTAGCCACCATCCTCTAAAATACGAAGATCTCTTGCCAATGTCGATGGATTGCAGGATACATACACAATTCGTTTCGGTTCCATATCGATCATTGCTTGTAAGAAATCAGCTTCACAGCCTTTACGTGGTGGATCAACTACAATAACGTCTGGAGTAAGGCCTTGTTCTTTCCATTTTGGCATTACTTTTTCAGCTTGTCCTACTGTAAATTCAACATTCGTAATTCCATTAAGTGCAGCATTCTTTTTAGCATCCGCAATAGCATCTGGAACAACTTCAATTCCGTAAACCTTTTTCGCCTTTTGCGCTAAAAATAAAGAAATTGTGCCGATACCACAGTATGCATCGACGACAACATCATCGCTTCCAATGTTTGCAAACTCTAATGCTTTGTCATAAAGCACCTTCGTCTGTATTGGATTTACTTGATAAAAAGACTTAGCTGAAATCGCAAAAGTAATATCGCCGATTTTATCGTAAATATATGTTTCGCCCCAAAGCACTTTTGTTTTCTCACCAAGTATGACATTTGTACGCTTCTCATTTACATTTTGAACAATCGATTTAATCTGAGGGAATCGTCTCGTTAACTCGTCAATTAAGACATCTTTATTTGGCAATCTATTCGTCCGGGTAACGAGCACAATCATGACATCATTGGTTGCATGACCGGTTCGAATCATAATATGTCTAAGGTCCCCACAATGGTTTTCTTCCTGATAAGGTTCAATCCCAAGCTGGTTAGCAAGCTGTCTAACTACTGGCAGAATTTCATTGATTGTCTCAGCTTGAATACTGCATGTGTCCATATTTTCAACGATTCGATGACTTCGTTTTTGGTAATAGCCAACAATAAGCTCACCGTTCTTCTCTCCAACAGGGACTTGTACTTTGTTGCGATAATGATATGGATGCTTCATCCCCATGATTGGATGAATTGGTACATACGGAAGATGGGCAACTTTCTTCATCACATTCTTCACTTGGTTTTGTTTCATATCAAGCTGGAGCTTATAGCTCATATGCTGTAGCTGACAACCACCGCAATGTACATGGCAGGTTGGCTCCACTCGTTCAGGACTTGACTTGGTAAGCTCCATTAA
This sequence comes from Oceanobacillus sp. FSL W7-1304, assembly GCF_037969805.1. Taxonomy (NCBI): domain Bacteria; kingdom Bacillati; phylum Bacillota; class Bacilli; order Caryophanales; family Bacillaceae; genus Oceanobacillus; species Oceanobacillus sp. FSL W7-1304. The sequence continues at coordinate 1,729,882 of NZ_CP150211.1, forward strand.
TTTTCCGAAACCAAAATTTTTATTTACTTTAACAATCTTTACTATCGCTTCTTCCCCTGGTAGTACGTTTGGAACAAATAATGGATAACCATTAATTTTCCCGACACCATTCCCTTCATGGGTCAGGTCTTCAAAGCGTAGTGTGATTGTCTCGTTTTTTTTCACCGGTGTGGTTTGTTTTACCATTTATATCTTCCTTCAATTACATTATTTATAATTATTTTATCCTATTTCCTCTTCAGCAAGCAGTAAAATAAGTACCCACCGGCAAAGCGGACAGATACTTATTTTACTAATAAGCAAATACGGTTTTCAAATCAATCCGTAAATCATCAAAAATAGATACTTGAATTTCTTCCTCATCTGAATACAAACTTGGCCTACCGTAGTTTTGACTTTCTTCGAGGGTAAAAACACTAACCATCTTTTCTTGGGGTTCAACAATCCAATATTCCTGAACACCAGCCTGCTCATATTTATTGAACTTTTCAAGTTTATCTTTTCTTCCTGTCGATGGTGATAAAATTTCAATGACCATATTTGGAGCCCCTTTACAACCTGCATCATCTAATTTAGAGGTATCGCAAACAATCGTAATATCTGGCTCGAATACATTTCTGCTATCGTCTTTATCTTCTTCATCAAGATATAACACCACTTCAAATGGTGCAGGATATACCTTACACGCTTTTCCAACTAGATAATTAGCAAGTTGGCGATGTAACTCCGATAGAATTTCTTGATGGATTCTTGAAGGGGCTGCCTGCATATAAAGACGACCATCAATAATCTCTACTCTTACGTCCTCGGGCCATGATAAATAGTCGTTATACGTATAAATGCGATCTTCCTTTGGTAATGACATGTAATCACCCCAAGTTAGCAAATTTTATTATTTATTATAGCATTGTTGAACGGTCAATAACACCAAAAAGGAAGACTCTAATCCAAGTCTTCCTGCATATCAATAAATTCTTCTGGCACACAAAATTCGATGTGCTCCTGTAGGTTTACAAATTCACCAGGCAATAACCCACCATATTCACCATCGATATTTAATTGCATTTTTTCATCAGCAGATACTTTTACGTACCTCGCTTGTTTATAAATAATATTCTTACTATCCAAATGTGCGCCTCGTAGAGCGAGGGAGGCAATATGAATGAATTCAGCTAGGTTTGTTTTGCGCAAAATTAGCAAATCAAAATATCCATCATTCATTTTCGCACTTGGGGCAAGCTTTTCAAATCCCCCAACCGAATTGGTATTTGATACGAGAAATAACATAATATCATCTTCTAATACTTCATCATCATATTCAATCTTTACTTTAATTGGTTTTAGTGATGGAAGCATTTCAATCCCTTTGATATAATATGCCAGCTGTCCAAGCATTGTCTTTAGCTTGCTTGGTACATCATAGGTTAATTCCGTTAGCTTCCCGCCACCGGCAATATTCATAAAGTAATGCTCGTTGACTTTTCCAATATCCAGTAGCATCGATTTATTCGATAAAATAATATCCACTGCTTTATAGATATCTCGTGGGATTCGCAATGCTCGGGCAAAATCATTTGTTGTTCCAGCAGGGATAATTCCAAGCTTTGGCCGGTTATCGAAACCAGCTATTCCATTAATTACTTCATTAATAGTGCCGTCACCACCTGCAGCTACAATTAGATCATAGCCACGCTCTACCGCTGATTTCGCTGCTGCAATCGCATCATTTTCGCCAGTAGTAGCATGTGTGGATGTCTCGAAACCTGCAACCTCAAACTTTTCCAATATCGTTGGCAATGCTCTTTTGATTGCTTCACGCCCCGAAGTCGGATTATATATTATTCGGGCCTTTTTCATTCTATTTCCTCCCCCAATATGTTCACTCTGAAGGCTTTATCCATTTAGAACTCGTACTTTTGCATCTAATAAATATCATAGCCTTTTTCATATCAATTGAAAAGGATTAAAACATATCGAGACTGCCATTTGCAAGCAAATGACAGCCTTCCATATATATTTAACGTTTGCTGAGTTCTTCAGAAAGAATCTTGTTAACAAGTGGCGGGTTCGCTTGTCCTTTTGTAGCTTTCATAATTTGACCAACAAGGAAACCATGCGCCTTGCCTTTTCCACTTTTAAAGTCAATAATGGATTGCTCATTCTCATCCAGCACATTATTAACAATTTCTTTCAGCTGCTCTGGATCAGAGATTTGTACGAGACCTTTGTCTTTTACGATCTGTTCTGGATCTCCGCCATTTTCTACGAGCTCAGCAAATACTTTCTTCGCAATTTTAGAGGAAATCGTTCCGTCTTCAATCAACTGAATCATTTTAGCCAATGCTTCTGGTGTAATCGCTAATTCTTGGATTTCTTTATAGTGTTTATTCATGTATGCAGAAACTTCACCCATCAGCCAGTTCGATACTTGCTTGATGTCACCGCCATGCGAGACAGCTTCCTCAAAGAAATCGGACACTTGCTTCGAGTTCGTTAATACATTTGCATCGTATTCGGATAAGCCAAGTTCTGAAACATAACGTTTTCTGCGAGCATCTGGCAGTTCAGGAATTTCACTGCGCACACGTTCTTTCCATACATCATCAATGTATAGTGGTACTAAATCTGGTTCTGGGAAATAACGATAGTCATCCGAACCTTCCTTTACACGCATGAGAATTGTTTCTTTTGTTTTCTCATCGTAACGACGTGTTTCCTGAAGAATTTCGCCACCTGAAAGGAGTACTTTCTCTTGACGCTTCTCTTCAAATTCAAGACCTTTTTGTACAAAGGAGAATGAATTCAAGTTCTTAAGCTCTGCTTTCGTACCGAACTTCTCTTGTCCAATTGGACGTAATGAAATATTCGCATCACATCTTAGTGAACCTTCTTGCATTTTCACATCGGAAACGCCTGTATACTGGATAATATTTTTTAGTTTTTCCAAATATGCATATGCTTCCTCTGGAGAGCGCATATCTGGTTCAGATACGATTTCAATCAATGGTGTCCCTTGACGGTTAAAGTCAATATACGAATAACCATCATCACCGTGAGTCAATTTACCAGCATCCTCTTCCATATGAACACGCGTTATGCCGATACGTTTCTTTTTCCCATTTACTTCAATTTCAATCCAGCCATTTTCACCGATTGGCTGATCAAACTGAGATATTTGATATGCTTTCGGGTTATCTGGATAAAAGTAATTTTTACGGTCAAACTTTGTGTGTGTCGCAATTTCACAATTTAATGCCATAGCTGCTTTCATTGCAAAGTTAACGGCTTCTTCATTTAAAACTGGAAGTGTTCCTGGATAGCCAAGATCAATTGGGTTTATATTCGTATTTGGATCAGACCCGAATGCATTAATACTCGGGCTAAATATTTTCGAATTTGTTTTTAATTCAACGTGTACCTCAAGTCCAATTATTGTTTCAAAATTCATTAGTTGGCACCTCCAAGCTGAGGTCGTTTTTTATGATGCTCTGTTGCCTGTTCAAATGCATGTGCTGCACGATATACCGTACTTTCATCAAAGTACTTACCAATAATTTGCAAGCCGATAGGTAGTCCATTTTCAGAGAATCCACACGGAAGGGAGATTCCTGGAACGCCAGCAAGGTTAACTGGAATGGTTAAAATATCATTTGCATACATTGTTAATGGGTCATCAATAAGTTCGCCTACTTTATATGCTGTTGTAGGAGAAGTTGGTCCAACAATAACATCAAAGTCCTCAAAGATTTTGTCAAAATCCTGTTTAATTAAAGTACGTACTTTTTGCGCTTTTTTATAATATGCATCGTAATATCCAGAACTTAATGCAAATGTTCCGAGCATAATTCGTTTTTTCACTTCAGGTCCAAAGCCTTCGCTTCGAGATTTCTTAAATACATCAATCAGATTATCTGCGTTTTCACTGCGCACACCATAGCGTACCCCGTCAAAACGAGCTAAGTTAGCAGATGCTTCAGATGAAGATAATAAGTAATAAGCAGATACAGCATATTTAGAGTGCGGCAAAGAAACCTCTTCCCATGTAGCACCAAGTGATTCATATACTTTCAATGCCTCAAGAATAGACTCTCTAACCTCTGGTGCCACACCTTCAGCTAAGTATTCTTTTGGTACAGCAATCTTCAACCCGCTAATGTCCTTCGTCAATGCTTCGGTATATTTCGGCACGTCAATATTAGCACTTGTCGTATCCATTTCGTCATGTCCTGCAATGACCTCTAATACTCGTGCATTATCTTCAACTGTTCTTGTAATTGGTCCAATTTGATCAAGCGAAGATGCAAATGCAACTAATCCAAAACGAGACACACGTCCGTAAGTAGGTTTCATTCCTACAACTCCACAGAAAGATGCTGGTTGGCGAATCGAACCACCTGTGTCAGAGCCTAGTGAGAACAATACTTCACCTGCTGCAACCGCTGCTGCGGAACCACCACTAGATCCACCTGGAACATAATCTGTATTCCATGGATTTCTTGTTGGTGTATAGCTGGAGTTTTCATTGGTTGAACCCATTGCAAACTCATCCATGTTTAGTTTTCCAATAGAAATTGCTTGTTCGTTCTTTAATTTTTGTACAACTGTTGCATCATATAACGGATCATTGAAGTTATCTAAAAACTGACTTGCACATGTAGTACGAACACCTTTTGTTACGATATTATCCTTAATTCCACCTGGAACCCCAAATAGACTCGCTGTAGCATCTGCTGCTTCATCAAGTTCTTTTGCTTTCGCCCTAGCATTTTCTTCATCCAAGGTTAAAAAGGCATTTACTTGTCCGTCTACTTCTTTAATTCTACGGTAAGATTCATCGACTAGATCCTGAACCGTAATCTCTTTATTATGTAGCTTTGCTTCTAATTCTTTAATTGTATGGTCAAATAATGACATCTAGGGTTTCCCTCCTTGTTTTAGAAAACTAAAGAATTTGCCTGACCTTCTGCGGCAAATGTCTTTGTTTACGGATAGAAAAGTTCGAAACTTAACTATCTCCCAGAATTGATGGTACGCGGAAATGACCGTCTTCGTGATCAGGAGCATTCTTAAATGCTTCTTCTTGCGTAATCCATTCCTTCGGTTCATCTTTACGCATTATATTTTTCAAATCAAGCACATGCGTTGTTGGCTCAATGCCGTCTGTATCCAATTCATTCAATTGTTCAGCATAATCGATAATTGCGCTCAGTTCATCTACAAGCTGCTCTACCTCTTCGTCCGTTACAGCGAGCCTTGCTAAGTGTGCTACATGCTTCACTTGCTCTTTTGAAATATCCGCCATGTGATTACCTCCAAATCAATAATTTATATAGGTGATGCTTTATTTTTTTCTCATTGTACCATTATAACACTATTGATAATAGCAAAGATAGGTCTAGATAGGCAAATTATGTTGTATATGAAAGTTCCTTAGCATATTATGTAGGATATTGGAAAACTACTTATATATATCTACGCAAAAAAAGGCCTGAAACAGGTTCCACTCCGTTTCAGGCAAATCCATCATATAGTAATAGGGTAAAAAATTGAAATAATTAATGTAAAAGTAAAAACTTAGAAAAATACACTTGAACTGCTGACACTAAAGATACTTGGCTCATGTTCACCAGCAATTTCAACATTATCTTGCTGTACTCCCTGGGCAAAAAAGAATCCAGTAGCCAGTACCGCAGCTAATGCAACACCTGAAAACAGCTTTTTCATTTTCTCCCCTCCTTTACAGGCTTATTAAATTATCATAAGTTGAATTAGCAAGCTTATAATATTTTACAGCATCTTTATACTTATATTGTTCTTCAAAGTGTCTAGCCAACATTGTTGAGTAGAATACCAAGTTAGCATGATCACTATGATTCTTTAAAAAAGGTATAAACTTATCCTTAACAAATGATACAAATCTGTCATTCTCACCATTGGTTGCATATTCAAACGTATGAATAATATAGGAGTATAGCTTGGAATAACCTTTATCCTTAGCCAAGTCCAGTATATTCTGGGCTTTGACAATAGCTACTCTCACTTCATTTATTTTATCTATATTATAAAACTCTTTAATAATCGATGTTATTGCGATTAAACGTTGTTCTAAATTTACTTCTTCGTCATTTGCTACTTTCTCATAAAAGCTAATTGCTTCGTTTGTCTCAGCGATTACAGAATATAAGTAACCTAGGTTTAAATTCGTTAATTGAATAATTTGTTTATCTTTATTCAATTCTCCCAAGTGCTTTGCCAAATTATAGTTTTTTATTGCACGGTCATGCATTTTGATTCGTCTGTAAGATATACCTAAAATAATATGGCACTGTGCACATCGTTGGAAATTATATTGTTTCATAAAAATTTCTAAAGACCGATTTGCATAATCAATCGACTCCAATGTATGTCTTAGTTTGCTATGCGTAACGGACATTGTATATTGAAGATCTGCTGTTTCTTCTTCAGTAATATCTATTCTATTTATTTTTTCCTCTGCAAGTTTATACATTTGCAAAGCCTGTTGAAAATCACTTGCAGTTGAATAATAATTCCCTTTGAATTTAAACCAATAAAACTGCTGTAAACTATCGAATGTACTGGCAATCTCACTCAGTTCATTAATCTTTTTCAATGCTTCATCAAAATTTTCCATTATGAGATAGTATCTAATCTTATGAATCTCAAACATTAGCAAGCTATTCGAAAGGTTTTTGTCCAGCATTTCCTGGATTTCTTTATATGTAGTTATAATTTCTTCCTTGTTGTTAACCTCAAACAGCATGCTATACCATCTGTTACATTTTTCTTTAATCTGTTCCTCTTGACTGTTATCATTCTCAATCCCAAGGCGATTGCATAATAATTGAATAATATCGGGACTAGCCTGGGTTTTCTGATTCTCAATTTTTGATAAATAGGAGACAGATACGATTCCTTCAGAAAGTTCGTTTAAGGTCATTTCCTGTTTTGTACGCTGTAATTTTATAAATGATCCTATCTCTATCAAAATACCCACCCTCATATTCAGAAATATTTCTATTTACTAGTATTATATCATATTTAACGGAAATGCATATTGGGAAAATCATAGGTCAAAAGCACGTATAACAGCACTTTAGTTTTCTTGATTTTCCTGAGAGAGGAAAATTTACGCGGTTTATTCTTTTTCTGACCTTGAATCCTAAATGCTCATCATATGAAGTGGATGTAGGGCTGCAATAAAAAAACAAACTAAATGAGGTACAGTAACCCTAACTTTTCGGGGTAAAAATTTAACAAGATTTTTCTCACCTAAAAAATAATTATACCATTATTTTATTCGAATAAATATGAATAATTAGTCTTGTATTACGACTAAAGTTTTAAATAATCCATTCGTTTAGAAAACCAGGCATTAAATCCAATAAAAAAGCTCGTTTAAATACAAGTATTTAAACGAGCTTTTCATATTTTATAACATATAACGTATCACTCTTATTTGTACATTTACATGCTTATTTAATGAAAAATATGAACTGTTGGCGACTCATCACCAGCATTTCGATAAATCAAACTTTCTGCTTGATTACTGGATGTAATGTTTATTTCAAGGTCATAATAGTTTGAGAACATGTCTTGAACAAGTCCATATGCATATTGTGTGAAACCTATTACCTCTGCTTTTCCATAAAACTCTATCGGAACCTCAATCGTTAATTTTTGCAATTCACCATCAACATAAAATCCTTCTCCAATTAAACCAACATAGTTAGGGAAAAACTCAGCGATTTCATTGCCAAAACTAGTTACAATCTCATGGTCATCGTAATACTTTTCTCTTCCTTCAGCTGAAGGGAATAAAATATTTTCTTCATCCACGTCTTCCCAATCACCTATCGAATTGCTTCCACTTGATACATTTGCTTTAGCGACAAAGCTCCCTGGCACAGGTGATGCTTGTTCTGCTTCTCGATACAATGCAACCATAATTGGAATCTCACCTAGCCCCTCCTCTTGGCGAATCTCCTCCACAACAGCTTCAGCAATTCGATTACCTTGCTCGAGCATATCTTCCTCTGAAATATTTTCATAATAATATGGTCCACCGATTTCGGTTTGGAAGCGATAAACGGATTTAAGCGCAATTCCGATAGACATTCCTGCGATTTGAACGGTGCCATCATCATTTTGTTTCAAATAATTTTGCTCCAATATATGCGATAGATAGCGCGGATTGTCGCGATACGTATCCTCATCTGATCCTGTTTCCACCTGTGGATTCAAACCATCGATCCATTCATAGATTCGTCCTGATGTTAAATATTGTCCTTCTTGAAAATAGAAATCATTTGGGTCGAAAACGTCCTTTGATAACCGCTGCAGGCCTTGCTCCATCTCATCAATGTCTACTCGGTTTGCCAATTGATTGACAATAACACCTCTCGCCTGACTCGTTTTGTAAGGAAGAATCATTTTATAATTTTCATCCGATAATTGATAGCTAGGGACAATAGAAGTTTCTTGTTCAGTATCATCATTTTGCAGCACTTCTTCTTCGGTTGGTGTTTGTACACAGCCCGTTATAATTAGGAGTGTACATAACAAAACAGCACTTATTTTTTTCAAAGTTTAACACTCCTTATTCTTCCACAACTGCTTTTAGCTGCTGTTCATTCCATATTTCAACACCGAGTTTCACGGCTTTTTCATATTTCGAGCCAGCATCCTCCCCAGCTATGAGAATGTCTGTCTTTTTACTTACACTTCCAGTAACTGTCCCACCGAGCGATTCAATGAAGGCTTTTGCTTCATTTCGAGAAAACTCTTCCATCTTCCCTGTTAATACAATTGTCTTACCGGCAAAAACAGTGTCACCCTCGTCCTGTTGTGCTGACTTTTTTGGACCCTTATATTCCATATTAATCTGTAATCCGCGTAGGTCATCTAAGAGTTCAACCACTTTTTCCTCGGTAAAATATTGCGCAATGGAATCAGCCATCTTATCGCCAATTTCATCAATAGCTACAAGATCTTCAAATGTAGCCTGCTGTAGATTATCCATTGTTTCAAATTCCATCGCAAGCGTTTTAGCTGCCTTTTCTCCTATGAAACGAATGCCCAGGCCAAATAACAGTCTCTCCAATGAATTCTCTTTCGATGCTTCGATCGCTTCCAGCAAATTAGATACAGATTTTTCACCCATTCGCTCCAGGTTGAGTAATTCTTCTCGTTCCAATCGATATAAATCTGCCATTGTGTGAATGAGCTCGTTTTGGAAAAGCTGTATAATTACTTTTTCTCCAAGCCCGTCAATATTCATTGCATTTCTAGATACAAAGTGAATGAGTCCTTCCATGAGCTGTGCTGGGCAATTCGGGTTAATACAGCGAAGCGCCACTTCTTCCTCCAATCGAACAACTTCACTGCCACAAGCAGGACACTCTGTTGGCATATGGAATTCTTGCTCTTCCCCGTTCCGCTTTTCTTCCACGACACGGACGACTTTTGGAATGATATCGCCTGCCTTTTTAATAACGACTGTATCACCAATTCGGATATCTTGCTCACGAATTAAATCTTCATTATGCAGTGAAGCACGTTGTACTGTAGATCCAGCAACCTTTACAGGATCGAGAATTGCAGTTGGTGTAATCACACCAGTTCTGCCGATACTTAGCTCTATATCTCGAAGCTTTGTGATGGCTTCTTCCGCTGGAAACTTATAAGCGATTGCCCAGCGAGGGCTTTTTGCAGTATAACCGAGCTCATCTTGCTGATTTAAATCATCGACTTTTATCACAATCCCGTCAATCTCATAGGATAAATTCGGACGTTCTTTCGCCCAATAGTTAACAAATTCGATGACTTCATCAATTGTTTCACATTTTTTCCATTCTGGATTTGTCTTAAATCCAAGCTCTTTCAATTTCTCAAGTCGTTCACTGTGTGACGTAATGGAGCTATCATTCCACTCACCAACACCATATAAATAGATGTCAAGATTACGCTGGGCAGCTATTTTAGGGTCAAGCTGCCTTAAAGACCCAGCCGCAGCATTCCGCGGGTTAGCAAATGGCTCTTCTTCATTTTTCTCTCGCTTTTCATTCAATGCAAGGAATGACTTATGCGGCATAAAAGCTTCTCCGCGAACTTCTAGTGTTGCTTCATCTTTAATGGAGAGCGGGATACTGCGAATCGTTCTTAAATTTGCAGTAATGTCCTCGCCCGTTGTTCCATCACCACGAGTTGCACCACGAACAAACTTACCATTTTCATAGGTTAGAGAAATAGCAAGTCCATCAATTTTAAGCTCACATACAAACGTAAGGGGTTCGTCCGTTCCATTACTTGCTCTCCTAGCAAAATCTCTAAGATCCTGCTCATTAAATGCATTACCAAGGCTTAGCATTGGCACATTGTGCTGCACTTTTTTAAATGCGTCCAATGGTTCTCCACCAATACGCTGTGTTGGAGAGTTCTCAGAAAGGAACTCTGGGAATTGCTTTTCGAGTTCCTGCAATTCTCTTAGCTTTTCATCATACTCTGCATCCGGTACGCTTGGCTTATCGAGCACATAATATTCATAACCATATTGATTCAGTAATTCGATCAGTGCTTGTATTTGATCCTGCGCTTTTTGTTTATCCATTAGCTGACTCCTATTCTTTCGTGATTGGTGCGAATTTTGCAAGCAATCGTTTGATACCTACGGGTGCTGGGAAGGCAACATCCAATTCCATTTTGTCTCCATCTCCCTGAACTTTCACAACTGTGCCAATGCCCCATTTTTTATGATTCGCTTTATCTCCTGGGAACCAATCCTTATCTTCTGCTCCAGTTGTTGTTTGCATCCGCTCTGCTTTTCGTTTCACAGGTGCTGGGCTTTGGACATCCTTAGGTTTACTGAATATGCTGCCAAACATCGTGTTTCTAGTTTCTTCCATTCCCTCAATCAATTCTCTCGGGATTTCATTGATAAATCGACTGATGGGGTTCATATTCGTTCTGCCATATAGAGTGCGCATTTTTGCATGTGTTAAATAAAGCTCTTTTTCTGCTCGGGTTATTCCTACATACGCGAGGCGTCGTTCCTCTTGCATTTCCTCTTCATCCATTAATGAACGACTATGTGGAAAAACATTCTCCTCCATACCGATTAAAAAGACGACCGGGAATTCCAGCCCTTTTGCAGCATGGAGCGTCATTAATGTAATTTTTTCCTCATTGTCCGGATCTTCTTCATCCACACGATCAATATCTGCGATTAAGGCTAGATCCGTTAGAAATGAAATTAGTGTTTTATCTTCACTTGTCTCTTCAAAATCCTTTGTCACCGTCATAAACTCTTCTAAGTTCTCTAAACGACTTTGTGCTTCGATTGATTTCTCATTTAAAAGCATTTCTTCATAGCCAGTTCGTTCTAAAACTGCTTGAACCATATCTGTTGCAGTCAGGAAATCCTGTTGTTGATTTAACGATTTGATTAAATTACCAAAGGCTGCAAGTGCATTTGCTGCTTTGCCTGAAACACCTGTAAAGTCTACTTCCTTCACTGCCTCATAGAAGGAAATGCCGTGCTCTGCTGCATATGCACGAAGTCGTTCAACAGATGTTTTCCCAATTCCTCTTTTGGGCTCATTCACCACACGTTCAAAGCTTAAGTCATCATCCGGGTTGGTAATTAATCGTAAATAGGCCACCATATCTTTAATTTCTTTCCTGTCGTAGAATCGCATACCTCCAACCATTTGATAAGAAATACCAGACTTTAATAGTGTGTCCTCAATTGCACGGGATTGCGCATTGGTTCGGTATAAAACCGCAACTTCACTTGGTAAATACTCTTTATTCCGAGTTAGCTCCTGAATCTTATCTGTTATATAAAGAGCTTCTTCCTGTTCTGTTGCACCTTGGAAATAGCTTATTTTCTGACCTTCATCATTTTCTGTCCATAAATTCTTCGGTTTACGTCCAGCATTATTTCCAATGACTTTATTCGCAGCTGCAAGAATTGATTTTGTCGAACGATAATTTTGTTCTAAAAACACTGTCTTCGCACTTGGATAATCATTTTCAAAAGAAAGGATATTCTTAATATCTGCTCCTCGCCAGCGATAAATCGACTGGTCTGAATCCCCAACAACACAAAGGTTTTGATAACGACTTGCCAGCTGTTTTACTAAATAGTATTGTGCATGGTTGGTATCCTGATACTCATCCACATGAATATATTGAAAACGACGTTGATAGTATTCTAACACTTCAGGGATACGTTGAAATAGATGAATTGTCTGCATAATTAAGTCATCAAAATCAAGAGATTGATTTTTTCGAAGCATTTTCTGGTAGCCTTCATAGACCTGTGCTACTTGTCTATCGTAAAAATTACCCGCATGTTTACTAAATTCTTCATCGGTAATTAATTCGTTTTTTGCTGTACTTATTTGTCCCAACATAGCACGGGGGTCAAACTTTTTCGGATCCATATTTAAATTCTTTAACACCTGTTTAATCACCGATAACTGGTCACTGCTATCCAGGATTGTAAAGCTGCTGCTATATCCAATCCGATCAATATCACGACGTAAAATTCGCACGCACATCGAGTGGAAAGTTGAAACCCACATTTGCTCCCCTTGAGCTCCTACAAGTCTGCTCACACGATCCTTCATCTCTCTTGCAGCCTTATTCGTAAACGTAATTGCCAGAATATTTCGCGGTGAAACCTCTTTCTCATCCATTAAGTAAGCGATTCGGTGTGTGAGTACTCTCGTTTTTCCACTTCCCGCTCCTGCCATAATTAATAATGGTCCTTCTGTATGTCTAACAGCTTCCTGCTGCTCTTTATTTAATCTATTTATCATTTCGTCAAATGCCTGACTCATGATTACATCACTCCTTGAATCATTTATCTTTTACCGCTTCTACTGTCTTGAGTGCTTTTTTGATGTCGGTATAGATACTATTCCCAACTATAATTACATCTGCATACTCTTTCATTTCCTTCGCTTGCTTGGGATTTTCGATTCCCCCACCGTAAAAAAGCAGTGTTTTATCAAGCTCGTTCTTTACTTCTTTCACAAGTTCAGGATCTCCATATGTACCACTATACTCTACATAAAAGATGGGCAAGTGAAAGACATGCTCTGCCATATATGCATATGCCTTCACATCATCTTTATCTGGTAAATAGCTATTCGTATGCGTAAATGCTTTCGCGTCCTCATTTAATATACAGTATCCTTCGAAAAATATCTCGCTGTACTCCATCATATCAATATACTCTTTAATCGCTTTATGCTGGATATCCATCATAAACTTTTTCTCCTTGGAATTGAGCACCATTGGAATAAAGTAGTAATCAAATCCGGGAGTAAGTGCTTCTTCATTCGATATCTCCAAAACACATGGAACCGTATGGCTGCGGCGAATCCGTGATAATAAATCAAGTACACCGTCCAATGTTACATCATCCGTTCCGCCAACGATTATTGCATCCGTACCTGATTCACAAATTAGATCTAAATCCTCATCCGAAATCTCTTTTGCTGGATCAAGCTTAAATATATGTTTCCATTCATTAATTGTCTTCAAAGGTTGATTCCTCCATCATCATTTTACATTAGTCTATTATACCAAAAATCAAGGTTGGAATTTAGCAATTTGAGGAATGTTTATGAAATCGAAATAAAGTAATAGGATAGATAACTGTGGAACAAAAGCGCAAGCGCCCGGTTAGCGACGTACGGACTGGACTGAGCCGTAGGAGATAAAGGAAACACGGCGACCGCAGGGAGCCGATGTTGACTTATCGTACGGAGGTGAAGGAAGTCTCGCTAGTCGCTGGGCGCTGGAGCTGGACGTAGCCGTTTAGGTAACTAAGTTATCCACAGCATTCAAATTTTATAGTTCCCTATGCAGGAACAAAAGAATAGAAACCGTAGCCCAAGCTGGGACACGGTTTCTATTCTTTTTCCTTAATTCTATCTAAAACCATCATATAACCATCGCTGCCGTAATTGAGACATCTTCGTACACGGGATATCGTTGCTGTTGATGCTTTTGTTTCATTTTCAATTGCACTATATGTCTTTCCTTCTGTCAGCATCTTAGCAACCTGCAAGCGCTGTGAAATAGACTGTATTTCAGACATTGTTGCAATATCATCAAAAAAGCGATAGCACTCTTCTATATTTTCCAGTGATAGGATTGCTTCGAATAATTGATCTAACTGTTTTCCACGTAGTTTATCGATTTGCAAGACAAAACCCTCCTGACTATTCTACTCATTTGATATTGTGACAGACTGCTTGATTCCAGGATCTGTTGGTACAACATTGACCCATGTCTTTCCAGGGACAAGACCAATCGGCTGGCCATCTTTTACAGGAATGATTCTTCCATCTTTGTTTTCCCATTGAATCTCCTGTACTTGGCCTTTTTGAATCAGGTATCCATCTCCGCCTGTTTTCAAGTCAATCGCCCTGCGTCCTGAATCATCGATTACTTCATGGAAGGCTTCTACTATAAAAACATTATCCACTTGGATTGCAGTTTCTGTATTTAAATCAACTGATGGCTCTCCATTACTGGAGCGTGCATACTTTCCACTAGCTTCATCATATGTGTATTCAACGCTTTCTAATGTATTATCGCCATACTCAACCTTAACTTGTGCAGCTTTTTCGCCACCAAGCGTTTCGATTTTCTCTTCCGTTAGAAAGTTCAGCGACTCTTGCGTACTTGTTGTTTCATATCCTTTCGTTGATGCTACATCATAAACAGCACCCAGCTGTAGATATGAATTATGTGGTGCTTTTCGGAAGGATTCTCTTTTAAATAGAATCCCATCATTATCATAGGTAGAACCATTTAAGAAATTAATGCCCCGATTCACAATCATATCATTTACAAAATCTGCTGCACCATGATACACATAAATTGCGTCATATCCCTCAGCAAGCTCGAAATAATATTCTCTCGCACTTCTAACTGGTCCGACGACTTCTGGCAATTCACTTTGATATAAAGCAAGAAATCGAGTAATTGTTCCTTCAGCTAAAATTTCAAAAACGATATCTGCTTCTGATAACCCAGATTGTGGTCTTGCTGCAGCATGATTATTTATCATGACACCAATCGTTCGATTGTCTACAGACTCGTCAGTTTCGATTCCTGATAATGGAAATGTAGCTGCATAACGATCATTCCCCTCTGGTTGCTGTTCGGGAACATTGTCCTTCTTTTTATTATCATCTGACGCTTGATTATCCGACGAACAAGCTGCAAGTGCTAGAACAAAGACCGTTAGTGTTAACAAAAGTAATTTTTTCATTTATGTCCACACTCTCTAATTTAGTCTATGTTCTATTATATGCTATCGCATCGTTGCTGGGAAGAGAATTGTCCGATTCTTTATGTCCACCAGCCCTTGTTGCGTAATGCGCAAGAACGGTAAATGGGTTGATGATAGAAATAGAAGACTATAAAATGGATCACTAAAAGCATAACCAGCCTTTTTTAAGCATCCCTTTAATTTTTCTTCTTCTTCGATAAGGTTTTGAATTGATTTTTTTGATATAAATCCATCAAGCTCAAGAGGTATCTCCGCTAATATTTCTCCATCATGTACAAGGACAATACCACCGCCAATTTCTTTCAAGCGTTGCCATGAAAGTAGAATATCCTTTTTGTTTTTCCCGATAAACACAATATCACCAGAAGCAGAAAAACTGCTTGCTATACCACCTAAGCCTGGTGCAAAGCCACGAATTGTCGTATTGACTCGCCATGTACCTTTTCGATCCATTAATAGTAGAAATTGATCACCATTAGCTTCTGATAAATCTTCGACATTAATATCTACCTCAATACTGTACGGCTTTACGATTACATTGTTAACCATTTCTAATCCAATCGGAACGGAAAATTGCAAATCCCCTTCATCTAAATCCCAGTCAAAGGCTGCTGGCTCGATTCCATACTTTTCCCAATTAATCTTCGACTCGGAAACTTGCACTTGTTGCTCACGCATTATCCATTGTCCTTTTGCCAAAACACTCTCCGGATGCGGGTTGGCTTTGTCTGTTAATATATTAATGTGAGCGACGCGCCCTGGTGCGATACTACCAATCTGTTCATCAAGATGGAAGTGTTTTGCTGCATTATAGCTTGCCATACGATATGCTTCTTCCAGCGGAATCCCTTTGTCTAACGCAATTTCAAGACAAACATTAATGATTCCTTTTTGCATAAATGCCGGTGTTGGTCCATCCATCGTGAACATCAAATTATCAAAATGCTTGAGACCCGATTCAAGAATTTCTTCTATAAGAATCGGTAAATCTGGACGTATAACAGAATAACGCAATGCAGCACTATATCCGAGTCGCAAGCGGCGAATGACTTCTTCACCTGTCATCGCCTCATGGTCTGCACTCACACCTAGCAGCTTCATTTTTGTTAATGTTTTCTCCGATGCTCCTGGCAAATGCCCTTCCACTGGTTTCCCAAGCCGCTTTGCTTCCTGAATCCAATAGAGCAGCCGGTCATTTCCAGCAAGAAGACTAGGCCATGCTGTTAATTCGCCACCCTGCACGACATTTGGATGTGATAACCATGATAGAACATCTGGAGTGTTGTAAAATTCTTCTTCATCGTTTAAGGCTGTTTGTGAATCAAATCGCGCCCACCAATACATCGAAGTCGGTAATTTATTGAACTCCTCTATTATAGAAAACGCTTTCTTTTTGTCTAATGTCAAATTCCACGTTAAGCTGTCATTAACCAATGTTGTTGTACCGAATCTCGCAGCATGAAATGCTAATGCTTCCGGGTTCGCTAATTGAAATGGGTGTGCATGGGGTTCAATATATCCTGGAACCAAGTATTTCCCAGTACAATCAACTACCTCTACACCATCAAGCTGCTTTGGTAATTGTTCACCAACATAAATAATGCGGTCATTAAAAATCCATATATTAGCTTCTAACCATTGTTTTGTATATACATTTAAATACGTGCTGTTTTTCAGTACAAGTGTTGGTGCTACTAAGCCATCAATCACTTTTACATGCTGTCTTAGTTCACGGTTACGCCAATTCAATCCATTGATCATTTCATATCCCAACTCTCTCATCAACCATTTGCTTTATTTTACCATATTTTCACTTTAAAAGGGTTAATTAATTATAAATTTAAATTAACTTAATAAAATTGAAAATTAAGTCTAATCATCTGCAAACATAACTGATTCCGTCGAATGGACGTAGTTCTAGTAGGGTGTGGATTATTCAAGAATCTGAAGAACTGCGAGAGTAGATTTATCTGCAAAATTGACGGTCAGAAAAAAACCTCTCCCTTGTTAGAATAAAACCTGGGAGAGGGTTAACTATTTACCTATATCATTTCTAAAGAAAAATGCTGAGTGCTCCACGTGCGGATGAAGCAACTGGTAGACATCCTCCGTTGCCGCTTTTAGAGAGGTAGATTTAGCACCCACCAAGAGGACACGGCCACCATCCGAAACGATTGTGTCACCTTTCAGCTTAGTTCCTGCATGAACAACAAACGTATTGTCCGTGACATCAAATGATGGAATTGGCGCTTCTTTTTCATATGTACCTGGATAGCCTTTAGATGCTACAACAACACCTGTGCATGCGGCATCCTCCCAGTCTAGTTCTGGATTTTTTCCATCCAAGACATCGTTGAAAACTTGAACAAGGTCATTCTTTAACAATGGCAAAACAACCTGTGTTTCTGGATCTCCGAAGCGTGTATTGAACTCAATCACCTTTGGACCCTTTACAGTCATGATTAATCCAGCATATAAAATACCTGTGAAGTTTCTGCCTTCCTCCATCATTCCGTCAGCTGTTTTTTGCAAGATATGCTCGATTGAAAAATCTAAATGCTCTTTTGTAACATCTGGCACAGGTGCAAATGCTCCCATTCCACCCGTATTCGGCCCTTCATCATGGTCATATGCACGTTTATGGTCACGCGCTGTTACCATTGGATAGACTTGATTTTCATGAACAAATGCCATAAGTGAGAATTCTTTTCCATCTAAAAATTCCTCGATAACCACAGTAGATCCAGCATTCGAAAAAGCTTTAGATATAAGCATATCGTCTACTGCATTTAGGGCTTCTTCTTTTGTTAAAGCAACGATAACTCCTTTTCCCGCTGCCAGTCCATCTGCTTTGATAACGATTGGCGCACCTTTTTCCTCAATATACGCTTTTGCTTCACGAGCTTCTGTAAATACAGCATAATCTGCTGTTGGGATATCATATTTTCTCATAAATTCTTTTGCAAAGCTTTTGCTTCCTTCAAGCAGTGCAGCTTCTTTTGTTGGGGCAAATATTCGCAATCCTTCTTCCTGGAAACGGTTGGCAATTCCTTCATTTAATGGATTTTCTGGACCAACAATGGTTAAATCAACTGCTTCTTCCTTTGCAAAGGACAAAAGCCCTTCAATATCCATTTCATCAATCGCAATACAAGTTGCCCGCTCCCGAATTCCACCATTACCTGGCGCTGTATAAAGGGTTGTGATTGCTTTACTTTCAGCAAGCTTCATAACGATACTATGTTCACGACCACCACGTCCGACTACTAACACTTTCAATTGGAACCCTCCTTAAATCGAGTAGAGAAGTCACCAGAACCGTTGGAACAGCCTTCCTTGATCTGATGACTTTAGTGTTTAATGTTTAAAGTGACGCATCCCTGTATAGACCATTGTGATGCCATGTTCATCACAAACATCAATGGAATCCTGGTCACGTTTTGAACCGCCTGGCTGGATGATTGCTGTAATTCCAGCTTTTACTGCCGCTTGGACTGTATCAGGCATTGGGAAAAATGCATCAGATGCCATCACAGATCCTTCCGCTTTAGTACCAGCTTGTTCGATCGCAATGTTTGCTGCACCAATCCGATTCATCTGCCCTGCACCAACACCAATTGTCTGGTTATCCTTAGCAAGTAAGATTGCATTAGATTTCACATGCTTTACAGCTTTCCATGCAAATAATAGGTTATCCAGTTCTTCTTCTGAGGGCTGACGTTTCGTTACAACCTTTAAATCATCGATAGAGATGTTTCCGTTATCGCTATTTTGAATCAAGACACCACCACTAACTGTTGTTAGTTTTTTCATTGCAGTTGACTCGTTTGTTAGTTCTAATTCTAGCAAGCGGATATTTTTCTTCCTTGTCAAAATTTCCATTGCATCTGCATTAAACCCAGGTGCAATAACAATTTCAAGGAATATTTCACTGAGCTTCACTGCGGTAGCATAGTCGATTTCCCGATTACAAGCAACAATACCACCAAAAATAGAAATCGGATCTGCATCATAAGCACGGCTGAATGCTCCTTCGATTGTTTCAGCAACACCAATTCCACAAGGATTCATATGCTTCACTGCCACTGCCGCTGGTTCATTATATTCCGCTAATATTTCAAGTGCAGCATTAGCGTCTTGGATATTATTGTAGGATAATTCCTTGCCATGTAACTGTTTAGCTGTCGCAAGGCTCGTGCTTTTATTTATTGGGTTTCGGTAAAAAGCTGCCTGCTGATGCGGGTTTTCTCCGTAACGTAAATCTTGGACTTTTTCATATGTAATGGTATAGGTTTCTGGAAATTCTTCATTTGTTTCTGTCATAAAATAGTTTGCAATCATAGCGTCATAGTTCGCTGTATGACGGAATACCTTTGCAGCTAATTGTTTACGAATTTCTGCATCTAGCTGGTCAGACTGGAGTGCTTGCAGTACTTTATCATAATCAGCAGGATCAACAACTACTGCAACGTCTTCAAAGTTCTTTGCAGCAGAACGAAGCATGGTTGGTCCACCTATATCGATATTTTCGATAATTTCCTCATTGGAAACACCTTGTTTTTCTATGGTTTGTTTAAATGGATATAAATTAACAACAACCATGTCAATTGGTGAAATATTGTTTTCTTCCATTTGCTTCATGTGATCTGGATTGGAACGTTTTGCTAGTAAGCCACCATGAACGAGTGGGTGCAATGTTTTCACACGACCATCCATAATTTCCGGGAAACCTGTTACATCATCAACTGGCTTCGCCTCAATCCCAGCATTTACAAGGGTGCTTAGTGTACCACCTGTTGAAATAATTTCATATCCCGCTTCAATAAGGCCCTTTGCAAATGCTGTAAGATTACTTTTATCTGAAACACTGATTAGCGCTCTCTTGCTCATTACGAATACCTCACTTTGTTTGTAAAAGTTGATTAATTACTTTTGGATATAATTGATGCTCCACGTTTTGGATTCGTTTCTTTAATGTTTCCTCTGTATCATCTTGAAGAATCGCTACCTTTTCTTGTGCAATGATTGGACCCGTATCGATTCCTTCATCAATAAAATGAACCGTAACTCCAGTTGTTTTCACTCCAGCACGAAATGCCTGCCCTATGGCATCAATCCCAGGAAACGATGGTAATAACGATGGGTGAATATTTACGATCCTACCTTCATAGTGATCTAGTAATGTTGCTCCTGCAATCCGCATGTAGCCCGCAAGAAAAACCCAAGAGATCTCGGATTCTTCCAATCTGTCAATGATAGCTTTTTCATAGGCTGCCTTGTCAGGAAATTGTTTTGCATCAAATACGAATGTAGGAAGACCATATTTTTCTGCCTTGACGATGACACCCGCATTAGCTTTGTCACAAACGAGCAATGCAATATCACATGCGAGCTGCTCTGTTTCCATGATTGCCTCGAAGTTACTTCCTGTACCAGAGGCAAAAATTGCTGCTTTTATCTTGCTCATGATTGAAATTGCACTCCCTCAGTAGTGGTTACACTTCCAATAACAGTGGCTTCCTCACCAGCTTCTTTTAAAATCGTAAGTGTGCGGTTAACATTTGCTTCATCAACGATAAGTGCCATACCAATCCCCATGTTAAAGACACCATACATTTCTTTTTCTGGGATGCTTCCTTTTTCTTGTAAGAAGGTGAAAATCTCCGGTACGTTCCAGCTTTTCTTATCTAGTTCCACACCCAGCCCTTTTGGCATCATTCGTGGGAAGTTTTCATAGAATCCACCACCAGTAATATGTGAAATACCCTTTACCGTCACTTCCTTTAATACTGCGGCTACAGGTTTCGCATAAATCTTCGTAGGTGTCATTACCGTTTCTCCAAGACTTACTGACAGCCCGTGGTATGTTGAGTTTAAATCAAGCTGCTCAATGATTTTCCGTACAAGTGAGTAGCCATTGGAGTGAATACCATTGGAGGCTAAGCCAATAACAATATCCCCAGCTTTAATTGCCTCACCTGTAATCAATTTTGTTTTTTCGGCGATTCCTACAACAAAGCCTGCGAGGTCATACTCATTTTCTTCGTACATCCCAGGCATTTCTGCTGTTTCTCCGCCAACTAATGCAGCTCCTGCAGTAACACAACCATTAGAGATTCCGGCAACAATTTGTTCAATCATTGCAGGGTCATTTTTTCCACAAGCAATATAATCCAGGAAAAACAAAGGTTGTGCACCTTGCGCAACAATATCATTGGCACACATCGCAACAAGGTCAATTCCAACTGAATCGTGCTTATTTAATTCGAAGGCAAGTTTCAATTTTGTACCAACACCATCGGTACCTGATACCATCACTGGTTCTTTATAAGTAAAACTGGAAAGGTCGAATAGTCCTGCAAATGAGCCGATCCCCCCCATTACTTCTGGGCGTGTCGTTTTTGCAATATGCTTTTTCATTCTTTCCACAGCTTCATAGCCTTTTTCCACGTCTACTCCAGCTTGTTTATATACTTCTGACATGAATGAATATCTCCTTTAATGTTGGATTAGATTTTGGCAATTTTGACCAGCCACGTATATGTGTTTTCAAACACAGTCACCACATTTAAATCGGAATGCTCAATCATTAGCAACGATCAATTTTCCAGCTACGGTGTCACGTGTCTTCGCCTCGGTTATAGCTTTTTGGTCAAAACGTGCTGTTAGCACTTTGTATAATTTATTTCAGTTTCTCCATTTTCCATCACAGGATATCGCCCTGTCATGCATGCCATACAAACTCCTTGGTTAATCGTTTTGTCCTTGACAATTGCTTGTTCGAGACCTCTCTCTGATAAATAAGCAATACTGTCAGCTCCAATTATTTCACAGATCTCCTCTGGGCTATTATTAGCAGCTATAAGTTCTTTTCTCGTCGACATATCAATTCCATAATAGCAGGGATGCTGAATGGATGGTGATGCAATCCGAACATGGACCTCTTTTGCACCGGCTTGCTTTAACATTTTCACAATTCGCTTGCTCGTTGTACCACGCACAATGGAATCATCAATCATCACAATCCGTTTGCCTTCCACGATGCCACGAACAGGAGAGAGTTTCATTTTAACACCTTGCTCCCGTAACTCTTGTGAAGGCTGGATAAATGTTCTTCCAACATAGCGATTTTTTAAAATTCCCATTTCGTATGGAAGGCCACTTTCTTCTGCGTAGCCGATTGCAGCAGAAATACTGGAATCAGGAACTCCAATAACCATATCTGCATCTACTGGCGCTTCTTTTGCAAGTTCCACACCCATTTGTTTTCGTGATGCATGGACATTTACATGATTCAGATCACTGTCCGGTCTTGATAAATAGACATACTCCATTGCACACAATTTACGGCCACCGCGAGGAGCGAATCGCCTAATCTCTATGCCATCATCACTAATCGTTACAAGTTCTCCTGGTAAAACTTCCCGTTCAAAGGTTGCACCGATTTGGTCAAATGCACATGTCTCTGATGCAACAACATATGCATCACCAAGCTTGCCAATGGAAAGTGGACGAATTCCAGCGGGATCAAGGGCTGCATACATACGATCCTCTTTTAAGATTAAATATGCATATGCTCCAACAACTTGGTTGAGAGCAGTTGATATGGAGGTTTCATTTGTTCGCTGTCCTCCTCTTCGAATCAAGTGTGCAAGTACTTCCGTGTCAGATGATGTCTGTAGAATACTTCCTTCATCTTCAAGCTCCCCGCGCAGTTGGTGAGCATTCATGATATTCCCATTATGCGCAAGGGCCATACTGCCTGTTTGTGTACGGAAAAGAAGGGGCTGGACATTTTCGATTACTTTCCCGCCTTGGGTAGTGTATCGTACATGCCCAACTGCATTCCTGCCAGCAAGCTCTTCAAATTTTGCCTTTTTAAAAACATCATTAACCAAACCGAGCCCTTTATGTGCTGTTAATTCCTTGCCATCACTAACAACAATTCCTGCTCCTTCCTGCCCACGATGCTGCATAGAATGAAGCCCATAGTAGGTAAGTTCAGCCGCCTTGTCATGTCCCCAAATTCCAAACACACCGCATTCTTCGTTTATGCCTTTGATTTCAGCAAGCATGGGATCGCTTCCCTCCATAGTTTCTCTAGTTGGTTAACATTTTCCTGGATAACTGCTGCTTCATTGACAGTTATGCTTAATGTTTGATCATCGGTTACAACACCGATTTGCTTAGCGTCTTTTACTTCTTTCTCAAAGCGCGCTTGATCCTCAGCCTTTACTGTAACTATGAATCTTGACTGGGTTTCACTAAATAGCTCAACGGTAGCTTCTCCGCTCAGGTGTACGTCTGCACCTAGTCCTTTTCCAGCAAATACACTTTCCGCCAAAGCAACCGCAAGCCCGCCTTCAGCAAGGTCATGCGCAGATACAATTAATCCGCTTTGAATTGCTTCTAACAAATGCTTCTGCCTTGTTGCTTCCACTTCTAAATCGATAGCAGGTGCTTTCCCTTTATATTCTCCGTCAAGTAGATTTTGCAGCTCACTTCCACCAAATTCAATTTTTGTATGACCAATTAAATAGATAGCGTCCCCTGCTTTTTGGAAGAAGCTTGGTGTAATATGCTCCAATGACTCATGAAGTCCAACCATTCCAACAATTGGTGTTGGATAAATGGATTTACCTTTTGACTGATTGTATAAGGACACATTTCCACTGATTACAGGAGTTTCTAAGACTTCACAAGCCTCACTCATTCCTTCTACTGCTTTTTCCATTTGCCAAAACACTTCTGGATTTGTTGGATTTCCAAAGTTCAATCCGTCGGTTAAGCCAAGTGGTTTTGCACCAGAACAAACAATATTACGCGTCGCTTCTGCTACAGCAATTTTCCCACCTGTTTCAGGATCCAAATAAATATAACGAGAATTACAATCCGTTGTAATCGCCAATGCTTTATCTGTTCCTTTAATCCGAACAACTGC
Organism: Oceanobacillus sp. FSL W7-1304; assembly: GCF_037969805.1. Lineage (NCBI taxonomy): Bacteria > Bacillati > Bacillota > Bacilli > Caryophanales > Bacillaceae > Oceanobacillus > Oceanobacillus sp. FSL W7-1304. The sequence goes on from NZ_CP150211.1 coordinate 1,754,157, forward strand.
CGAATCAGAACCTGGTGTTACGACTGTATTTGTCTGTACCATTGAGTCGTATTGATCATAGACCCATTCCTTACTAGCGATTGTAGGTTGCTGTAATAATTGCTTTAGTATTTCCGCATGATCATTTACAAACGGGGCCGTATTTTCTATTTTCTGAAATTCTTTATAATAAGCTGCTTCTTTTGATGGCATATGAAACACTGGTGCATCATCCGCTAGTGAGTCTACAGGAATATCTGCCACAACTTCCCCGTGATGCTTAATACGGAATACTTTTTCTTCGATTACTTCACCAACAGGAACTGCTTTTAATCCGTATTTCTCAAAAATATCAATGATTTCCTGTTCGCGCCCTTTTTTCACACATAGAAGCATTCGCTCTTGCGATTCCGAGAGCATCATTTCATAAGCTGTCATATGTTGTTCTCGTTGTGGTACAAGATCCAAGTTCATTTCAAGTCCTGTTCCTGCTTTACTAGCCATTTCACTTGCAGACGACGTAAGACCAGCAGCACCCATGTCCTGCATTCCTACTAATGCATCGGAATGAATGACTTCTAAACACGCTTCAATCAGAAGCTTCTCCATAAATGGATCACCAACCTGAACGGCAGGACGATCCTTGGCTGCATCTTCCCCTAAATCATCAGATGCAAAGGTTGCCCCATGAATTCCATCGCGTCCAGTTGGAGGACCTGCATAAAGAATGGTATTCCCAACTCCAGCTGCAATCCCTTTTTGAATTTCATCATGGTTGATTAACCCAATACACATTGCATTTACAAGTAGGTTATCCTCATAGCTGTCATCAAATTGAACTTCTCCTCCGACGGTAGGAACACCAACACAGTTCCCATAGCCAGCAATCCCGTTCACAACTTCTGAGAAGAGATATTTCGTTCGATCGGTATTTAAGTTTCCAAAGCGCAATGAATTCATCGATGCAATTGGACGTGCACCCATAGAAAACACATCACGAATAATTCCCCCAACACCAGTTGCGGCTCCTTGATACGGTTCTACTGCAGATGGGTGGTTATGACTTTCAATTTTAAACACAACTGCCTGGTTATCACCGATATCAATAATTCCAGCTCCTTCTCCAGGCCCTTGCAGCACATGTGATGCCTTTGTTGGAAATTTACGAAGAAGTGGTTTGGATGTTTTATAACTACAATGCTCTGACCACATGACGGAGTAGATTCCAGTCTCTGTAAAGTTAGGAAGTCTCTTCAGAATATCCTTTATCATTTCAAATTCCTGATCACTTAAACCCATTTCACGATACAATTTATCACGTTCAATTTGCTCTGGACTGATATCATGCGTTTGCAGCATACATGTCCCTCCAATTCTGAATCATAGACTGGAATAGTCGTAACCCGTCATCACTGCCGAGTAACTGTTCCACAGCACGCTCTGGATGTGGCATCATTCCAAGTACATTTCCTTGTTTATTCATAATCCCAGCAATATCTTCAACCGATCCATTCGGATTGTTTTGATAGGTAAAAACAATTTGGTTATTCGCTTTAAGCTCTTTTAACGTCTCCTCATCACAGAAATAGTTACCTTCTCCATGAGCAATTGGAAAATGTACAACTTCTCCTTTGTCATATGCAGCAGTGAAGATAGTTTCGTTATTCTCCACAACAAGTGGTTCCTGATGGCACATAAACGAAAGTTTCTCATTACGCAGCAATGCACCAGGCAACAGACCAGCTTCCGTTAGAATCTGGAATCCATTACATACACCGAGCACTGGCTTTCCTTTTGCAGCATGTACTTTAATTTGCTTCATGATATCGGAAGTGGAAGCAACTGCTCCACAGCGTAAATAATCACCATAAGAAAAACCGCCTGGCAGCAATATTCCATCATAGTTCTCTAAATTGCTGCCTTCATACCATACAAGGTCAGCTTCTGTCTTTAAAACGTCTTTAACAGCATGATACATATCACGATCACAGTTAGATCCAGGAAAAACAATTACTGCAAATTTCACAGTGCTTCAGCCTCCTCCACATCGAAACGATATTCCTCGATTACTGGATTAGCTAGTAACTTGTCACACATTGCCGTAACACGTTCCGTTAAATCGGGTCCTTCTTCTACTTGTAATTCAATAAATTTCCCAACACGAGCTTCTTCTACTTCCTTATAACCTAAAGAATTTAATGATTCCTGAATTGCTTTTCCTTGTGGATCCAGAACACCTTGTTTTAATGTAATATAGACAGTTACCTTCTTCATGCTTTAGCCTCCAGCCGTTGTAATATTTCATTGTAAACTTCAATTAAATCTCCGTTTCCTTGACGAAAAACATCCTTATCCATCTTCTCTCCAGTCGTTCTATCCCATAAGCGGCATGTATCTGGCGAGATTTCATCCGCTAAAACAATATCGCCACACGCTTTTCTTCCAAATTCTAATTTGAAATCAACTAATGTAATCCCGATCGATTGAAAAAGCTCCAATAATTGGTGATTAATCTGTAATGCTTTTTGTTTCACTTCACTAATCTCTGCTTCTGTAATCGTTGTTACGTATAATGCATGCTCATCATTAATCAGCGGATCCCCTAGTGCATCGTCTTTATAGTAAAATTCGATGATTGGTTTTTCAAAAATTGTCTTCTCTTCAATCCCTAAACGCTTCGCAATACTACCGGAGGCTATGTTGCGAACAACGACCTCTAATGGAATGATTTCCGTTTGAATCACAAGCTGTTCGGTATCATTCAACTTCTCTATAAAATGAGTTTCAATTCCACTTTTATGAAGCTTCTGAAAGATTAAGGTTGAGATAGAATTATTCAATTCTCCTTTTCCTTCAAAGGATTCCTTCTTCTTTCCATTAAATGCTGTTGCATCATTTTTATAGGAAAGAACAAGTTCTCCAGGTCTTCCTTCTGCCTGATATACCTTTTTCGCTTTTCCTTCATACACTAGATCAGCCTTCATCCTGTACACCTCTTGATAATCCAATTCGCTCAAAAATGACATCAACATTTTTCAAATGATAGGTGTAATTAAAGCAATCATCTATTTCTTCCTGCGTTAATTTAGCTGTGATTTCTTCGTCTGCTTCCACAAGCTGCTTGAAAGGTGTTTCTGTTTCCCAAGCTTGCATTGCTTTTGGCTGAACGATATCATAGGCTGCTTCACGTGCCATCCCTTTATCAATTAATTTCAACAAGACACGCTGTGAAAAAATAACACCATGTGTTTTATCGATATTTCGTTTCATATTCTCCGGAAATACGGTTAAATTTTTCACGATGGTCGCAAAGCGATTTAACATATAATTCAGTGCGATTGTGGCATCTGGCAGAATGACACGTTCTGCGGAAGAATGGGAAATATCACGTTCATGCCATAGGGCTACATTCTCATATGCAGTCATCATATAACCACGGATCACACGTGCCATTCCGGTCATATTTTCTGACCCGATTGGATTACGCTTATGCGGCATAGCAGAGGAACCCTTCTGCCCTTTAGCAAACCGTTCTTCTACTTCACGGGTTTCTGTTTTTTGCAAACTGCGAATTTCCGTAGCAAACTTTTCAATTGATGTAGCAATTAACGCTAATGCAGAAATATATCCAGCATGGCGGTCACGCTGTAAGGTCTGGGTAGACACTGGTGCAGGCGTGATCCCAAGCTTTTCACATACATAGGTTTCAACAAACGGATCAATATTGGCATATGTCCCTACCGCTCCAGACAATTTACCAAATTCGATATTTTTCGCAGCCAACTCAAATCGCTCCAGATTACGTTTCATTTCTTCATACCAGAGGGCAAGCTTTAACCCGAAAGTAGTCGGTTCTGCATGGACACCATGCGTTCGTCCCATCATCACCGTATGCTTATGTTCAATCGCTTTGTTTTTCAAAATTTCAATAAAACGATGTAAATCTTTGCGAATAATTTCATTCGCTTGCTTAATTAAGTAACTTAATGCCGTATCGACAACATCTGTTGATGTTAATCCATAATGGACCCATTTCCGTTCTTCTCCAAGTGTCTCCGATACTCCCCGTGTGAAGGCAACAACGTCATGACGTGTCTCCTGTTCTATTTCGTAGATTCGATTGATATCAAAAGAAGCGTGCGCTCGTATTTTTTTTACATCATCAGCTGGAATAACACCCAACTCACTCCATGCTTCACATGCAAGAATCTCCACTTCAAGCCAAGCTTTAAATTTATTCTCTTCCGTCCAAATGTTTCCCATTTCTTCTCTTGTATAGCGTTCAATCATGCCATTGCCCCCTTGAAATGTTCGATCTGTTTCTGTAACGTTTCTTCGTTAGCTGCAATAAATGTGATATGTCCCATTTTTCGCTTTTCTTTTGGCTCGGATTTGCCATATAAATGAACAAAACCGTTCTCTGCCTGTGGCAATGCCTTGAATACGCCGTCCATATCCTCGCCTAAAATATTGATCATTACTGCTTCGTTCAGTAATTGAACCTCTACTAATGGAAGACCACAAATAGCTCGAATATGCTGGGTAAATTGAGATACATTACAAGCTTCTATCGTATAATGTCCAGAATTATGTGGTCTTGGCGCCATTTCATTTAAGAAAATGTCATCACCTTGTACAAACATTTCAATTGCAAATGTGCCAACAATATTCATTTTCTCTGCAAGGATTTTCGTTGCTTCATACGCTTTATTTTTAACAGTAGAACTAATTTTTGCTGGAACAGTTGTTTGATACAAAATATGGTCACGATGCTTATTCTCTGCAATTGGGAAAATTGTAATTTTTCCTTCGTGAGACCTTGAGAACACAACTGAAATTTCTTTATCAAACGTTATCCATTGTTCAATAATGCAATAGCCATGTTCCTCTGCAAATTGTGCTGCTCGGTCTGTGTCTTCAATCGAATTTATTTTAATTTGTCCTTTGCCGTCATAACCGCCACGACATGTTTTAATCACTGCTGGAATCGTAAATGTGTGTAATGCATTTCTACATTCTTCTGCATTTTTTACAATTGCGAAGTCGGGAATTGGTAAGTTCATTTCCTGCATTAAGTCTTTTTCTTTTTCACGGTTCTGTGTAACTTCAAGTGCATAGGTACCTTGTGGTAGCTTTCCTTGCTTTTCAATATAAGCAGCCGCTGTCAAATCAACATTTTCGAATTCATACGTGATAACATCACTAATTTCCGTTAATTCTTTAATTGCGTTCATATCATCATAAGCGGCAGTGATCTGAATATCAGCCACTTGGGCAGTTGGACAGTCAGGCGTAGGATCAAGCACTGCAACCTTATATCCCATATATCTAGCAGCGATTGCCATCATTCTTCCTAGTTGTCCACCACCGATGATTCCAATTGTATGTGGTGGAAGTATGGTTTTATTTTTCTCCAAGACCTTCCCTCATTTCCGATACATTCTTTCTCATTGTTTCACGATAGTTTTCTAGATTTCCAACAATCTCTTCATCGAATGTACTTATAATTTGCGCAGCAAGAATACCTGCATTTGTTGCCCCGGCCTTCCCTATTGCAACAGTAGCAGTCGGCACACCACCAGGCATTTGTACAATCGACAATAAAGAATCAAGTCCATTCAATGCCTTGCTTTGAACGGGAACACCAATGACTGGCAATGTCGTTTGGGACGCAACCATCCCTGGAAGATGAGCAGCTCCCCCAGCCCCTGCAATAATCACCTTCAAACCACGTTCACGTGCTGTTTTAGCATACGTAAACATTTCATCCGGTGTACGATGCGCAGAAATAACATCCTTTTCATATGGGACATTTAATAATTCAAGAATGTTACACGCATGTTCCATCGTGTCCCAATCTGAGATACTCCCCATAATTACGCCTACCTGAGTCATCAAATCCCTCTTTCTATCATGGAGTCATGTTGAAACATCAAAAAATAATCAATTAAAAAAGTCTATTCGTCTCCCTCAAAATGAGAGAAGATGAATAGACTTTTCAATCCTTCGATCAAGTGAAAACTTTTCATTGTTCTTACACAACGATTCACCTTCCCTCATAGTCCAGCATTTACGGTGCTGGGTAGAAACTTCTGAGCCATATTCTCAGTAAATATATGAGGAACTCTATTTATTTGTCGGATTAAGCATAACAAAACAAAACTAAAAAATCAACTGAATTTCATACGATGTTTTGTCATATTTAATTAACGTACGGATTTTACTGATATAGATGTTGTAATTCGCTTAAATTTATACAGTGTAATAATTAGATTGATTTATAATGAGCATTTCGGCAAAATAACCCATACTTCTAAATGCAGTCCTATTTTAAATTTGTTTCTGAATATTATTGACCTATAACAATGTATTAGTGTACTATTTAAATAGTACACTAATACATTGTTATAGGAGGATGAAAAATGAATGCATGGTTGTCGTTAACAAAGAAAGAATTCCAGCTTGGTTTTCCAGCTTTTCTCATTGCTTTGATATTATATTTAGGTATTTTGAGTGGTGGATATTTTACTGGTAATTATGCTGGTTACAGAGAAGGCTTGCTATCAGTGGCATTAGGGTTTGTGGTAACACTTCATATCTTTTTTCTACCGTTTTATTTATATTACAGCTTGAGCGCTGAAAGAAAGAGATTACACTTATGGCTGCACACGCCGATGTCGATTGCAGGATTGCTTTCTTCAAAAGTAGTTACAGGAATCACTTTTATGGTATCTACCTTTGCCGTATTCATTATCGGTTCAACGCAATTTTTCCTTCATACTTTCGATTTTTTTAATCAGGAAACAATATTTAATTTGTTAGGATCAATTACTGTCTTTGTGTTTACATTAGGATTCTTCATCGCAGCTCTCTTCCTATTTTTCTGGTCCATTTTCCTGACCTTTAGTCAGCTGATGAATGATTTTATCAGCTTCATCCTAACGTTTATTCTCTTCTTATTCATATCCTGGATCTATGGTTCTTTGATGGATCTATCCTTTATGCAAACATTAACAAATTGGGGAAGTATTCAAGTCAATGATATTATCGTTGGATTTGAGTTTGGTTATGTAGAGAATGCATTTGAAGCACAAGCAATGAGCGAATCATCTATCTTCTATATCGGGCATTTTGTTCGTGATATTGTTGTTGCAGTCATTATGTTTATTGCTGCTTGCTGGATTATTGAGAAAAAAGTTGAGGTGTAAGTTATGGCAGACATATTCCATTCATCCCAGCCAATTTACCAGCAGCTTGCGGAACGAATGAAAAAACAAATAATAAGAGGGGAACTGGCCCCAGGTGATAAGCTCCCTTCTGTTAGGGAGACAGGAATTGAAGTGAGTGTTAATCCAAATACAGTACAACGCACTTATCGGGAGCTGGAATCGATGCATATCGTAGAGTCCAGGCGCGGTCAGGGGACCTTTGTAACAGAAGATGAAGGAGTGCTTGAATCCATCCGTGAAGAAATGAAAACAGAATTGATGACGACCTTTTTTCAAGGAATGCATGAAATGGGCTATACGAACGAGGAAATCGAGCGTGGATTAATTGATTTTTTGAATGAGAAGGGAGAGCAAAAGGGATGATTACATTAACAAATGTCTCAAAAAGATATGGCACTAAAAAAGCATTAGACCATGTGAATTTAGAGCTGACACCGGGGAAATTAATCGGTCTAGTCGGTGAGAACGGAAGTGGCAAATCAACAACCCTAAAGCTAATCGCGGGGCTCAATCACCCAACAAATGGAGAAGTAAGGGTGAATGGAGAAAAAGTTACCCGCAAAATTGCGGATTCCGTATCCTATTTATCAGAGCTCGATGAGTATTATCGATTTTTCACGGTGAAAAGATCAATCGAATTCCAATCTAGTCAATTTAAGGATTTCGATAAGGAAAAGGCTTATGAAATTTTGAAATTTATGAAGCTGGATCCAAATGATAAATTAAAACATTTATCAAAGGGAAACCGCGGTCGACTAAAAATCGTACTCTCTCTAGCACGGAATGTACCAGTCATCTTGATGGATGAACCATTCTCCGGACTTGATCCAATGGTCCGCAATTCAATTGTGAAAGGGCTGATTTCCTTCATTGATCTTGAAAAGCAGCTTGTTCTTATCACGACACATGAAATTAGAGAAGTTGAAAATATTCTTGATGAAGTCGTAGCGATTAAAGCCGGTTCCATTATTGGACATCATAATGTGGAAGAACTGCGTGAACAGAAGCAAATGGGCATTGTTGATTGGATGACAGAGGTTTATGAGTAGTAGATACGAAACTCTTTAGAATCTTGTAAAATAAAGTGCGCAAGCTCTAACTGCCTATTTTTTGTTCGTCATGAAGCTGGTTCATAAATATTTTTGGTTAGTTTTACAATAGTAGCCCCCAAAGTAGATTCCAAATCTAACTTTGGGGACAACACTAATTAGGGAAAACTTTTTATCGTATTCCTCTTGAATATTGAAAAGGTGGATTAACTTTACGGGTCAATGTTTTTTCTGCGTGTAATGCCCAGTAAGGATCATTGAGCATGCCTCTTGCAATAGCTATCAGTTCAGCATCTCCATTAGAAATCGTTGCTTCTGCAAGATCAGGATCACTTAATTTCCCAACAGCGATAACTGGGAGACCTAATTGATTTTTAAATTCACGTGCAAATGGTACTTGATAACCTGGTGTGTTTTTAGGTTTTAACTTCCCAGGAAGTCCCTCACCACCACTTGAAACATGGAATACATCGACACCTGCTGCTTTAAATCGTTTCGCCATATTAATAGCATGCGGTAAGTTATAACCTCCATCTATATACTCAATAGCAGATAAACGCATAATTAAAGGCATTTCAGAAGGTATTACGCTCTTCACTGCTTTTACAACTTCTTCCCCAAATAAGGCTAAGTCTTCTCCATATTCATCCGTACGGTTATTAATGCTCGGTGACATAAATTGATGTAAAAGATATCCGTGTGCTCCATGCAACTCAATGGTATCAAAACCTGCTTTCACTGCTCTTTCAGCAGCATTTTTAAACTGTTGAATGGTTTCCTTAACTTCTTGGGTTGTTAAAGCTCTCGGTTGTTTTAGTTCACCGTTTATAGTCTCCTCCGGCAGAACCTCAACTGGAATATCGGAAGCTCCGACAGGCTGATTTGCATCTTCTGCTTTTCTACCCGCATGTGCAATTTGAATTCCAACTTTAGCGTCATATTTCTTTATCTGGCTAACAAGCCGTTGATAATGTGGAATTTGTTCGTCTGACCATAGACCTAAGTCGCGATTTGTAATACGTCCCTCGGGGGTTACACTTGTCATTTCCAAGATAATTAATCCGGCTCCCCCAACAGCTCTTGAAACGTAATGGACAGAATGCCAATCATTTGGAACACCATCTTCTTTATCAACCGAATACTGGCACATCGGTGGCATAACAATACGATTTTTTATAGTTAAGTTTTTGATAGAATAGGGACTAAACATGTTACTCATTATGAAAACTCCTTATTGATTAAGATTATTTTTAGAACTATTTTTTCATTACAATGTAATAAAAGTGTTCATCAGTTGTTCTATTTAGCTAAGGTATGGAGAGTAATTAATGAATCCAAAATTTAAATATAAAAGGTTGAAATATCTCTATGTATGCATCACTCCTTTAATTTGCTTGCGCATACATATAAATAACATTAAAAGATTCTTTAACCACCTATCTACACTTTATTATTTGTTTGCGCATGCATATAATATAGCATATGATATAATGAAGTCAATAATTTAAATCGGAGAGGAATATCAACATGTATGATAATGAATTATTTGATACGTGGCTCAAGTTAACTAAATATCATAATCGTCTCTTAAAAGCGATAGATTATACACTTCAAGATCACTTTCAATTAGGGATTAATGAGTTTTATCTTTTGTATTTTCTTGCCCAATCCGAAAACAAAAAAATGAAGCTTTTGGATTTGGTGCCAAAAGTGGGGCTTAGTCATAGTGCTTTATCTCGGTTGGTAACAAGATTGGAAAAGCATCGTGGAGAATCTTTAGTGCAGCGTCAAACAGATGAAAATGATAAACGATCAGTCTATGTTCTTTTATTAAAAAAAGGGCAACTACAGGTTGAAGAGATGTTAATACTGTTAAATAACAGTTTACAAACTCAAATAAGTATAAAAGATATTCATGACATAAAAAGGCTTATTGAATAGTTTCGCAGTGCTTTTAATATATCCCCGTAAAATAGGGTTCATTGACTCCATTTACGGGGATAGCTAGTTTTATAACATACAATTTTAATTATGAAATTGTGCTGTCGGTATGATTGCTATACTTAAGCTTTAGCGTTTTTTTATTTACTTTACCAACACCGGTTTTCGGCAACTCAGTTAAGAAGAAAAACTGTTTCGGAACCTTATACCGTGTTAACTGCTGTTTACAGTAGTCTTCCAATTCCTCTACAGTCAATACCTTCTCCGTGACAATACATGCCACAACAGCCTCTCCCCACTTTTCATCCGGCAATCCAATTACTGCTGCTTCATCGATAGCAGGATGTGCCTCCAGCCAATGCTCTATTTCTAATGGATAAACGTTTTCTCCTCCTGTTATAATCATGTCTTTCTTTCTCCCGACGATATAAAAATAGCCATCTGCATCCTGTCTTGCAATGTCCCCAGTTCGGATCCACCCATCAATCAACGTTGTTTTTGTTTCTTCAGGTCTATTCCAATAGTATGTAAAGGCATGACTTCCACGAATATATAATTCCCCCACTTCATCAACAGTTGTGATAACTTCTTCATCTTTCATAATTTTAATATCATTAAAAAGCATTGGTTTGCCAACGGAGCCCAATTTATGCATGGCATCCTTGGGATCGATGTAGAAATTATTCGGACCAGCCTCTGTCAACCCATACCCTTCTTTAAAAGCAATCCCCTTTTTCGAAAATGCCTCATAAACTTTATAAGGACATGGCGCTCCGCCAGACACAAACACCTTCATATCAGGAAATGTTGCTGTTTTAAAGGTTTTTGTTTCAATCATCATGTGGTACATTGTGGGCACAAACATAGCAATTGTACATTTATACTGGAGTAACTCCTCTATTACTTGACTTGCATCAAAATTTGCTAGGAGAACTACTTTACCGCCGCTTAATAATAATGGTAAGGACAATACATTAAGACCACCAGTGTGAAACATCGGTAAACAAGTAAGCGTCGTATCCTCTTTACTTAGCCCCCAGCTAACGATTGTATTTAAAGCATTCCATAAAATCGATTTATGGGATAGCACAACCCCTTTTGGACATCCGGTAGTTCCACCAGTATAGATCATTGCTAGTGGATCTTCCTCATGCAGAGTTCCATCAAAAGTAGCTTGTTCATAATATAGATCGTCGATATAATTACTCGTATCAATAGTAATATACGTTCCATTTGTTTCAGCAGCATCTAGATTCGCCTTGAAATCTGGATTCACCCCTATAACCTTTGGGTCACAATCATTTATACAATAATGCAATTCAGCTTTTGCAACTCTCCAGTTTAACGGGACGAAGATTGCGCCAATTTTCATGGAAGCAAAGAAAAAATCAAAATAACTAATATGATTAGGAGCTAAGATAGCAACTCGGTCACCTTTCCGCACTCCTTTTGTATGAAAAATATTTGAAACTTTTATTACACGCTCATATAACTCTTCATATGTCCATGATTCTTTTGTTTCTGAATCAATAATCGCAATATCCTTCGGTGTTAACTGAACACGGCTCTCAAACCAATTAATATCATATAGCATCCTCGCCACCCCTTGCCCAACTAAGTAATTACGTTCAGTATAAATCGATCTAGTTACAGGGGAGTTACACCAGGGTCTCGGTACTTCACTAGCGTGTTTGATAACTCTTAGGGCGTTGAGTTACCGAACGGAGGGATATTTAGATCATTTGGTAACTCATTAAGGGCATAAGCGCCCGAAATCACGGATTTCTTGGCCATTCGGTAACTCATTGAGGGCATAAGCGCCCGAAATCACGGATTTCTTGGCCAGTTGGTAACTCATTGAGGGCATAAGCGCCCAAAACCACGGATTTCTTGGTCATTTGGTAACTCATTGGGGGCATAAGCGTCCGAAATCACGGATTTCTTGGCCAGTTGGTAACTCATTGGGGGCATAAGCGCCCGAAATCACGGATTTCTTGGCCATTCGGTAACTCATTAAGGGCATAAGCGCCCAAAACCACGGATTTCTTGGCCAGTTGGTAACTCATTGAGGGCATAAGCGCCCAAAACCACGGATTTCTTGGCCAGTTGGTAACTCATTAAGGCCATAAGCGTCCGAAATCACGGATTTCTTGGTCATTTGGTAACTCATTGGGGGCATAAGCGCCCGAAATCACGGATTTCTTGGCCAGTTGGTAATTCATTGGGGGCATAAGCTAGATCATTCAGTAACTGATCAAGATGAAGTACGTTTAGTATAAAGGGAGCAAGAATTACAAACCCAAGTAAAAACAGGTGATTCACCAGCCCACCAGACTGTAAATCACCTGTATTCAATTACATCATAATTCCTCCATCAACATGTAATGCATGCCCGTTTACATAATCTGATTCGTCTGATGCAAGAAACAGATATGCATTCGCAATATCTCTTGGTCTTCCTAGGCGCTGTTGTGGAATTTGGGCTTTCATTTGCTCAATGACTTTGTCTGGAACTGCCTCCACCATGCTTGTCTCTGTAAAGCCTGGAACGACAGCATTCACGTTAATCCCTTTGCGACCAAGCTCTTTTGCCCACGTCTTTGTCATCCCAATAATTCCAGCCTTTGCTGCAGCATAATTTGTTTGTCCAACATTGCCATATGCGCCAGATACCGAGGACGTACTAATAATTTTTCCTTTACCCTGCTCTATCATCGCTGGAAGAACTGCCTTCGTACAGTTAAAAACACCGGTTAAATTCACCTCAATTACTTGCTGGAACTGTTCTACTGACATTTTTGAAAGCATCGCATCCCTTGTTATTCCGGCATTATTAACCAAAATATCAATTTTTCCAAATTCACTTTTGGCACGTTCAGTCATTGAATTCACACTATCCGCATCTGATACGTTCACTGGAATAAACTTACATTCTATCCCTTCAGCAGCTAACTCCTGCTCACGTTTCTCACCAACTTCATGGTCAAAATCTGCAAGTACAACCTTTGCCCCTTCACTTGCGAACACCCTGACAGCCTCCAGTCCGATTCCATTTGCGGACCCGGTTATAATTGCAACCTTCCCCTCAAGTCTCCCCATCTATAAAACTCCTTTATTCGTAGTCGATCCAACGAAGAACGTTTCCATTGCGTCTAATAATTGATCAAGATCATCAATTAAAGGAGAATGTCCACATTTCTTTAACTCCCTATGCACTGCTTTGTCACCAAAATCCGCAATTAATTCATCTGTCATATCCTTTGTTACAACCATATCTGTTTCACCCCATGCGATCATGACAGGGATATCAATATCCTTGACTTGATTCGTACCTGCAACAAGACCGTTATGAACATCGCTAATATTAAATATGTTTAATGCTTGATAGCATTCTGCTAAATTGCGTTGCGTTGTCATATCCTCTAAATATTTCTGATAGCGTTCCGAATCAGGCTTGTTGTCAATGTAGATAACCATATCCCACATTTGCTTTAAGAAATCGTAATTTAACGTATCATACGCTGTTTGTACAATTTTCGCCTTATCACTCTCACGTACTTCTTCTATCGTACGAAGACGGTTGATTGTATCTGGAAGCCCGTCTTCTCCAATTGGATAGTAAGCATAACCCCTGGATGAACCTGAAGCTAGCAAAAACAAACGATTGCAGTAGCCTGGATAATCGGCACAGAATTGCTGACAAACCGTTCCACCAAGTGACCAGCCTACAAGTGCAAAATCTCTCAATTGCAATTCATCTACAAAAAGCTTCAGATCATCCGCAAAATCTTTAATCTCTGTTATCGGTTGATAATAGCTGGAATTTCCAAATCCTCGCTGATCAATGGCATACACCTTATAATGAGGTGATAAATTTTCAATCACGACATCCCAATGGACCGAAGATGTCATATTTCCGTGAACAAGTATTACAACATCCTCACCACCAGCTCTTTCCTGATAAGCAATCTCCTCACCGTTTGCTAGTAAAACCTTTTTCACATCAATCATTTTACTCACCTCTAATTTCCCCATTTTAAAATCGTTGCACCCCATGCATAGCCAATTCCTGCAGACACAAAGACAACAATAGATCCATCTTTAAGCTTTCCCTGTTGTTCAGCAAGCTCTAACGAAATGATCTGATCTATCTGGCCAATATGGCCGTAGTTCTCCAAATAAACCGATTTGTCCAGTGAAACTCCAAGTTGATCTAAGACATATGTATGTGCAGATCGCTTCATATGAAGCATCGCAACATAGTCAATGTCTTCTTTACGATAGCCGCTTTTATGCAATGCTTTCTCGATACATGCGATAAAGTTAACCATTGATTTTTCTTCTAATCGTTGCTTCATTCCAAGTGGATCTGGCACATCAAATTGATGGAGACCTTCCTCTAATGATTCTTTGGTCATTGGGTTCTTTGTTCCACCAGCTGGAACAATCACATCTTCGGAAAATGCCCCATCGGTAATCATGTGCGTGCCGAGCAACTGGTTTTTCACATCGCCTTTTTGCAGAATGATTGCTCCACCACCTGCACCTAAATTAAACATAAACCTTGTGTTGGGATTCTCATAGTTTATCAGATCTCCGTTTCGATAGCCTCCTGCGAGCAGTACGGTTTGAATACTATCATCTGCAATCATCATATCTTTAGCAACTTTTAATCCCATTACCGTCGTTCCGCATCGCAATGCTGTATCAAAAGCCCATGCATTACTTGCACCAATCTCATATTGCAGCTTAATTCCGGCTGTCCAAACGGGGTATTCTTTATATTCTTCCCCAATATAGATGACAAGGTCAATTTCCTTTGGATCGATTTCTGCTTTTTCAATTGCTGTCCTTGCAGCACGAATCCCCATTTCCACCGTGTGGTCTGCAATACCCGGGGCCGGCTTTTCCTTTATCCCCATTTTATGTTCGACAACCTCTAGTGGAAGTCCTGCCCGCTTTGCTATTTCACCTGATGTTATTCTTTTTTCCGGAATATAGACACCCGTACTTAAAATTCCTATTTGCATATCACGAAGCCCTCCTCCCCTTATTTTCATTTGGTTTTCGATTATCGCGTAACCCTTTTAATGGACGATTTGAAAACCTCGATTGAATGGTCCCAACAATGCCAAGCGGAAAGAAAATAACAACTAGAATATAGACAGTTCCATACAGGATAATCCAACGCTCGAATATCCAGTGTACATCTGCTAAACCAGATAACCAATGATGCGCAAATTCAACTAAACCGGCACCCAGTATCGGTCCAACTAATGTCCCAACACCACCAATAATCGTCATCAAGAGGACATCAATCGTAAGGTCGGTCGCAAATACACCCGTATTTACAAAACGAAGCGAAAGTGCATATAAAACACCTGCAAAGCTAGCTACTACCCCTGCTACAACACTGGCAATCACTTTATAATGAACTATTTTATAGCCTAATGATTCTGTACGGTTTTCATTTTCACGGATGGCCATTAATACTCTGCCAAATGGAGATTTCGTAAATCGTCTAAGCCCAAAAAATATTAAAATCAGAGATAGCAAGCAGAACATATACATACTTTGTGAATCACGGAATATCTCTGGAAGTCTAAATGTAAATCCATCATTTCCTCCTGTTAAGGTGCGCCATTTTTCAGCGGCAACTAAGAATAACCCGGCAAGAGCCAATGTGAGCATCGCATAAAAGTGGCTCTTCAGCCTTAATGTTAAAACACCGACGATAAAACTTACAAAGGCTGCGAGAATCACCGCTATAACGACCCCAAAAAGAAAAGAACCTATTGTTGAATCAAACTTACTCATTGTAATTGCCGTTGAATACGCTCCTATTCCGAAAAACATCACATGCCCAAATGAAATAATCCCAGTAAATCCTAGCAAAATATCATAACTCATGGCAAAGATCGCAAAAATAAATATTTGGATAAAAATAAATTGCATGCTTCTGCCCGTAAGAATAAATGGCACCATAAACAATAACAAACTAGCAATTAAATAAATCCAGGTACTTTTATCTACATTACGTAAATTCACTTCGTCCTCACCCCTTCACCTGAAACAAGCCTTGTGGTCTGAAAATGAGTACAATCGTCATTAATAACATGTTCACTGCCAAGGAAAGTGCTGGTACATAATAAGCCATAAAAGCCTGTGCTAAGCCAACTAATATAGCCGCAAATAAAGAGCCAGAGAAGCTGCCCATCCCACCGATAACAACAACGATAAATGCGAGAATGGAGAATTCCAATCCCATTTCTGCATAAATAACACCAGAATACACGGAATGAAGCACGCCACTTAATCCTGCAAGCCCAGCTCCAACCATAAAGACAAGCATAAATACGAGCTTAATATTGATCCCAAGCGATTGAATCATTTCCTTATCCATAACACCTGCTCGTACAATCAATCCAATTCGTGATTTTTTTAAGATAATGGTTGAAATAACAAAGATCAGTATGCCGATTGCAATAATAAACAATCGATACTTAATTAAGACAATGTCACCAACAATAAAGCTTCCTGCAAGAATATCCGGTGGAAAAACTGCTTTTTGATCTGGTCCAAACACCACTTTAATTAACTCTTGCAAGACAAGCATAAATCCGAGGGTAATCAATATCTGCTGAATATGATTTCCGTATACTGGCCTAACAATCAGCCTCTCCGTTACGAGTCCCAGAAGCAATCCTATACTGATTGCAGCAATAATTCCTAAGATAAAGCTGTTACTCATTTGAAAAACCCAAACACCTGTATAAGCACCCCAGATAAATAAGCCACCATGAGCAAAATTCAGCACGCTCATTAAACCAAATATAAGTGTTAATCCGGCTGCAAGGAGGAATATTAGCATGCCCGTCGCAAGCCCATTGATTACTAAGCTTATTAATAAATCCATTCCAATCCCTCCTATGCAATACCAAGGTATTTTTTCATTGTTATCTTGTCTTCCTTCAATTCTTCCATTTTCCCGTGGTGGACCGTAGCGCCATCATCAATAATATAAAAATGATCGCCGATATTACTTGCCATCATAAAGTTTTGTTCCACTAAAACAATTGTCGTTTGCTCCTTCATTTGCTGAATCGACTCAGTCACCTTATCAACGATGATTGGTGCGAGTCCCTTACTCGGCTCATCAATCAGTAATAGATCATTTCTATTGACATATGCCCTGGAGATAGCAAGCATCTGTTTTTGCCCGCCACTTAATTGGCCGCCTTCTTTCTTCCAAAACTTCTTCAAATCCGGAAACAGTTCAAGCACCCATTCCATCCGTTTTGTTGTTTCTTCGTCTTCTTTTTTCATCGCTACGCGCATATTCTCTCCTACGGTCAGGCCATTAAAAATCCCTTGATCCTCCGGTACGTAACCAATACCTCTATTTGCAATTTGATGTGTGGATCGATTTGAAATTTCCTCTCCTTTAAATCGCACCGTCCCTTTAGATACTTGATTTAATCCCATAATCGTACGCAATGTGGTTGTTTTCCCAGCACCATTTCTTCCTAATAGAACAGTAACCTCACTCTTTGGAACTTCAAAAGAGATATCATGTAAAATATGATAATGCTGAATAAATGCTTCGACTTGTTTTAGTTCGAGTAAGCTCTCCATTAGACACCACCTCCTAAATAGGCGGATTGAACCGTTTCATTCTCCACAATTTCATGTGGTGAACCTTGCGCAATTAATTCTCCGTGGTATAGAACGAGCACTTCATCTGATAATCCCATAATCATATCCATTTTGTGCTCGATGAGGACGATTGTCTGTTCTCCTTGTTGTTTAATTTTATTAATTACATCGATGATTGCCGGGACTTCCTCTAAAGACATACCTGCCGTTGGCTCATCCAGCAGCATAATCTCTGTATCTAAGGCTAGTAACATAGCAATCTCAAGCTTTCGTTTTTCTCCATGTGCCAAATTAACTGCAATCGATTTTGCCTTATCCTTCAAAAAGACAACTTCCAGTAGCTCATAGGCCCGTTCTTCAAATTTCTTATAATGTAAATAATGAGAAAGCATATGATATCGAACCTTCGCTTGTGATTGAACTGCTAAACGGACATTTTCTAAGACGGTTAGTTTTGGAAAAACATTCGTAATCTGAAACGACCTTCCAATTCCCATACGTGTACGTTCGGTTGTAGAAAGCTTTGTTATGTCATGATTTTTAAAATAGATGGAACCATTTGTGGGTGAGAGCTGTCCGCTAAGCAGGTTAAAAAAGGTGGTTTTTCCTGCACCATTAGGCCCGATAATCGAGGTGAACTTTTTCTCGGTAATTTGTACAGAAACACGATCTACTGCTACATGCCCACCGAATGCTATCGATAAATCCTTTGTTTCCAAAATTGCTGCCAATTTTCTTCCTCCCCTACAGCATGATGTATTACAAAGGCTCAAGGAGCGCCCATTTAGGGCGCTGGAGCCAGACGTGGTAAATTATGATAAATCAGCATGATTGCGCCTAATTTTATACATTCTTATCCTTAGAGAAATCCCTTTAGGTAAGGATATGAAAGATTTGTCCTATTTTCTGTATAATACTCTAGCAATTTATCTTGCCTGTAACGCGTTTTACAACTACTCATTCATAATTGGCGGTGCTGTTTCTTCCGGTGTTAGAACACGTTTTAATACTGGAACTGGATAATCAAATTCATCACTTTCCTCTAATGTTACCGAATACATTTCCTGCAATGCTTGATGATCTTCTGGACGGAATGTCATTGTTCCTTTTGGTGTTTCAAAGCTCATTCCTTCCATCGCTTCAATTAATGTTGCACCGTCTGTATCACCATCCGTTTGCTTAAGCGCTTCCACAATTGCGAGAGCTGAACTCATACCTCCAGCTGTAAATAGATCTGGTGCTTCACCATCATATTGTTTTTTATGCTCTTCAACTAACCAGTCATTCACTTCATTATCCGGTAGTGTATGATAATAAAGCGTAAAACCTTCCATCCCTACTAAAGGCTTCATAGATGGCAATGTTGCATTATCGGCAACACCTGTCGTTACTTTAATTCCTTGCTCTTCCACACGCATATCTACAATTTGATTCCATGGTGTATTTGCTCCCGACCACACAACGAAAAGATAATCTGGTTTCTTTTCAATTATTTTTTGGATATTCGCTGTAAAATCGGTTGCTGCTTGATCGGCATATTCCTCATGAACAAGCTCTGCCCCTAATTCCTCTGCAGCTTCGATAAATGCTTTTGCCCCATCATGACCAAAGGAGTAATCTGGTGCAAGCGTTGCTATTTTAACTCCTTCACCCGCTACTGCTGCAGCGGCTGCAATGGCATCCTGTGAGGAATTTCTTGCCGTACGGAATACGTAATCATTGTACTCAGAGCCTGTAATACTATCAGCTGCAGCTGGTTCAACAATCATGATTTTTTCGTATTCTTCTGCTAATGGTGTTACAGCTAGCGTATCGCCTGAGCTTGATGATCCAACAAGAAAATCTACCTCATCATCTTCCAGTAGCTTCAATGCCTTTTGCCGTGCAATCGTCGGGTCTGTCTCTGTATCTTCAAAAATATATTCGATTTTCTTGCCTGCAACTTCCATCGTTCCGTCTGTAGCATATTCCATTCCTAATTTAAATCCTCTTTCTGTCATGCCACCGTATGTTTCTAATGCCCCAGTTGCTGAAATAAGTACACCAACCTTGACTGTATCCTTTGTTTCACTGGATGCCCCTTCACTATCTCCACAAGCTGCTAGTACACCAATGATCAACACTGCAATCAAAACAACTCCAAATCTCCTAGCTATCATTACTTTTTGCCCCCTTTGAATAGAATCGTTTTACCTACAATCATCATAAAATTTTCAAGTTACAAGGAAGTTACAGTGCATTGCGTAAACCTACGTCTTTTACACAGCCATCCCAAACCAACGAATCGCAGTAGCAGCCCACGTATAGCCAGTTCCGGCGGAAACAATAACAGCGATATCCCCGTTCTTCAATAATCCGTTTCGTTCTGCCAGATGAAGCCCATAGCATGGATCAAGTGCAGACATATGTCCGTGATGTGTTAAGTAAACAGCTTGATCCTCCTTTAAGCCAACTCCTTCAAGCATCTCACGGAACATGGATTTCTTTGTATGCAATGGAAAGAGCATTTTCAAATCATCTAGTCTTACTCCACTCCTTTCTACCGCTTGTTTGATCACACGCGTAAAGTTCGGTATGGAGACCGGATCAAGCCTCTCTTTCATTCCTAGTGGGTCGGGTACATCAAGAAAGTGTAGTTTCTTCTCTACCACTTCCGTACTAACAGGCTGGACAGACCCTCCTCCTGGAACAAGTACATCACCGCTAAACGAACCATCCGTGATAATCGATGAAGCAAGAATCTCACTTTTTGTCGCATTTCTCGATACTAATGCAGCGGTCCCACCATCCGCAAAATTAAACATAAACCGTGAACGAGGGTTCTCGTAATTGATTGTCATGGACTCTTTTGATCCGCCAACGAGTAAAATATGGTTAACACTTTCATCGGAACGAATCATGTCTTTCGCCACTTTGACTGCGATTGGAAAACAAGAGCTTACATTCATCATTTCAAAGGCATATGCACTAGTTGTTCCAAGCTCATATTGTGCTTTAGAGGACGCTGTCCAAATTGGATAGTCCTTGTAGGGGCTACCAAAATAAATCACAACATCAATTGCTTTCGGATCGATATGCCTTAAAATTTTCTTACCTGCTGCAATTGCCAAATCGGATGCATGCAAATGATCCGGAGCAATTCGTTTTTCATAAAGACCAAACTTCTCCACAATAACCTGCTCTGGTATCCCAGTTTTAACTGCTAAATCTACTGCAGTTTCTTTCAATTCTGGTTCATAAATACTGGTTGCTTGTATGCCAATCATCGATTACGCTCCTTTTTTGGTAGTTTCATAACCCCTTCGCCATCCAATACGATTTCTCCATGTTGATTTAAACAGGTCGTGGCCAACGTTAGCAGCCTTTTTTCATCTTCTACCTTGATGACCTCTGCTCTAGCTGTAATCGTATCGCCAATATAGACAGGCTTTTTAAAGGTTAAGGTTTGTGATACATACACAGATCCAGGACCTGGCAAATGCATTCCTAATAATCTCGATAGGAAGCTTGCAGTTAGTAGCCCATGACTAATTCGTTCTCCAAAAAATGTCTCCCTTGCATACTCCTTATCCACATGTATCGGGTTATAGTCTCCACTTAAACCTGCAAAAATAGTAAAATCTGTTTCTGTTATTGTCCTCGAAAAAGCTGCTGCATCACCAACTGCAAAATCCAATGTAATTCCCCCTTTAGGCTAGTTTGATAAATTTAAATTGGGAAATTGAATAAAGGAGTAAGTTTTCCCTTATCTATTTTTCCAGTCGCATTTTTCGGTAATTCTTCGATAATCCGAATGTCTTTCGGTACTTTATAAGTTGCTAAGTTCGCTCTGCAGTGTGCCATAATTTCTGTCTTACTTATGGTTTTCCCATCGTTTAATGAGATAAATGCAATCGGTACCTCTCCCCATTTATCATCAGCCATCCCAATTACAGCACATTCATGGATTGCTTGAAGCTCATAAATGGTTTGTTCCACTTGCAATGGATAAATATTTTCCCCGCCAGAAATGATCATATCTTTTTTTCTTCCAGCCACATAAATAAAGCCTTCCGCATCCTGACGCATTAAATCACCTGAATAGAACCACCCATCACGTATTGCTTCTTTTGTTTTATCAGGCAACCCCCAATACTCTTTCATCACATTTGGTCCTTTAATAATCAGTTCGCCAACTTCGTCAGTATCAACTGGTTGACCCATTTCATCTACGAGAGCAATCTCACAAAACATGACTGGCCTTCCAATGGATCCTATCTTTCGCTTGTAATCCTCCTTAGACAACATAAAGATGGTTGGAGCAGTTTCTGTCATCCCCATTCCTTGGCCAAACGGAAGACCACGATCAATAAATGAGCGGATAATCTCTTCTGAACAAGGGGCTCCTCCACTATAAAACCATCTCACGGATGAAAAGTCGGCTGTATCAAATAAGGCATGCTTTCTAATTGCATCATGAATTGTAGGGACTCCCATAACGATCGTTACACGATGGGTTTCAATGGAACGAATCGCCAGCTCTGCATTGAATTTACCGGGAATAACGATGGATCCACCTGCAAGTAATGTTGGAAAAGCAAATAAACCAATTCCTCCGATATGGAACAATGGAAGCAGCACATGAACAATATCTGTTGAAGTAATATCTATTGCATATTGATTATTTACCGCATTCCAAAACATGTTTCCCTGTGTTAATACAGCTCCCTTTGGCCTTCCAGTTGTTCCCGATGTGTAACAAATAATAAACGGATCCACACTCGCGTCTACTTCCACTGTCACTACTGTTTCTTCGGTATCTGCTATTCTCTCATCAAACGAGTAAGCGTTTTCAAAAACGAACAAGTCTTTTATTTCCTCAAGTAATGCTTCTGTCTCTGTTTCAAAGAGAATCATTTTTGTGCCACTATCCGTTAATTGAAAAGCTATTTCAGTAGCTCGTAAACGGATATTTAAAGGAACTGCAATTAGACCAAGCTGCGCTATTGCGAAATAAGAAATAATATATTCTTCCCGGTTGTGCGAAAGAATTGCGACCCGATCTCCTTTTTCCAGCTGATACTTGTTTTGCAATAAACCAGCCATCGATTTGACTTTAGTAGAAAGGGATTTGTAGGTATATTGATTATGTTCACTTATTAATGCGGTGCGATTCGGCGTGATTAATCCTCGCTTATGAATCCAATTAGCAATTGACTCCATTTCGTCTACCCCCTGCCACGTATTCCATGAAAGATTATTTCCATTGCTTCATCAAATACATCCTCTGGTACGAGCTTATCCTCCCAAAGCACCCAGCGCATTCCAATAAATTGTCCAATCCCCATTAAACAATATGCCACGGTTTCTGGATTTAACGGTTTACAATCTCCACTATCAACCGCTGTCTCAATGGCTCTGATAAATCCATCGGCTATTTTTTCGTAATACCATCGATAAAGCTCGTTATCAACTAATACGGATTGCTGTATAATGCTATATAAATTACGATGGTTCATTACCCATTTAAAAAAGGCAAAATACCCCGCACGTTGTTTTTCTTCAAATGTGTCAGCCTCATCCATATTCTTTTTAATCGCATAACGGAAATCCGAACTTAATTGATAAATCAGCTCATCAAATATCGCCTTTTTCGTTGGAAAATAATTGTAGAACGTCCCTTGTGCTACCCCTGTTCGTACAGTGATCTCAGCAATCGATGTTTCAAAGTATCCTTTTTCACCAAAGATTTGCTCTGCCGTTGCTAATATTTTTTGCCTTGTTTTTATTCCCTTTTTAGTTAATTGTGTCGCTTTAATTTCTGACATATGAATCACCCCTCAGTTTTTGATTATAAATAATTATCTAAAAATTATCAAGTGTATTTTATTTTAAATATTAAAAGTTACTAAATTCATTTAAAAAATCAAGCATCCAAGAAATCGGATGCTTGATGTTCATTCGATATAACATACTTTAGAACTTCCTCAATATTTGTCTAATTCCTCTGATTCCATAATCAAATCATATATTTCTTCTGTTTGTTGCATTGGCTCGATACCTAATTCCACTTGCAGCACATTACAGCATTTCTCATACCATCGAATCGCTTGAGGACGGTTATTATTTTGATAATAGCAATACATCATTAGGCGATATGCTTCCTCCCACGTGGAGTCCAAGCTTAGGATTTTCTCACACCATTCTATACACCGATGGAAGTCTAGTAATCGAACCGAATGCTGCGCTAGCCTTTCTGCACCACGTAAAAACAACTGACGCAAGCGTTCTCTTTCAGTGGTACACCAGCTAATAAATCGAAGGTCTTTTAAGTAATCACCTTGATATACCATTAACCCTTTTTCTAATAACTCTGCTGCGTGCTTTGGATTACTTTCTTCTAATCCCTTTAAGATAAGCGCTTCAAACGTGATCGTATCTAATTCATAGACCGCATCAGGATTAATCCCGTAGGAGCTGCCTTCTCGTATAATAAAGAAGGAATCCTCTCTTGCTTTTCGATGTGGCTCTAGTACTTTTAAGAGAGCATTAAGGGTTACTTTAAAGTTTTTAGTTGCTGTTTTTTCATCTTGGTCTGGCCAGAGACTTTGGAAAATCTCTTCTCTTTGTAATTTTATATTTCGATTAGTTATAAAAAGCTCAAATAACTCCTTCGACTTCCCACGTTGCCAATCGTTTGACTCAATTTGCTTTGTACCTAGCCATAGCTTGAATTGACCTAACGTTTGAATTACTAACGTATAGCCAGGATGATTTTTAACAGTTTTATCAAGTCCAAGATCAGACAGCATGCGTGTAACAATGGTAGATTCGATATCTAATTGCTTTGCTTTGAGCAGCATCGGTGCCATGTTTTGCATATCAAGCGGACCAAAGGTCGTTCTTCTTTTCAGAAAAAAGTCGTATGCTTCAGCTTGAACCGCTGTAAGAAACGCAATCATTTCTTCTTTAAATCCATCCGCCTCTCCCTTTTCAAATGCGATGTACGCTGACCAAAAGGAGGTAACCATCATAACATATCGATCACCACAAGCAATCATATCTGTTCTTACTTTTTCAATCGCTTTTACTGCTTGATCGTAATTCATCCGATACACTTCTGTAATCGCAATTCCTAGCTTAATTAATGCACTTAGCCAGCGGTCATTTACCTTCTCTGTTTCCAGCAATCCTCGTTTTGCATTATCCATCGCGAGGCTGTATGCTTGCTGCTTCCCATAAAGAATAGAAAGCCCCATATATGGCTCTGCCTTGCCCCGAGATACATTAATCTTCTCCATTATATCAAGGGAAGTTTGGTAGCATTGAATTGCTAATTTGTGATTATATTGATTGATTAATTGAACTGCATGTCCTAATCGCATCCAGCCACATGCTTCTACAAAAGGTGATTTAATCGCCAACCCTAATTGAATGCTATCTGATGCTAATTGTTTACTTGCTTTTTCATTGCCCATAAAAGCTTCAATAATCGATAAAATTAAATCCGTTTCTCGATGCGATTGTGGCAAATGCTCTTTCTCACTTCCTGCATTTTGCTGTTTACGTGCAATTAAAATCTCCTTCGCTTGTGCAAGCCTTCCTGTCCTCAAATATATTCTCGCTTGTAAATTACTTTCACTCTCTTCCAACGGCAGGTTTAGACGCTTTGCACGATCATACCAAACCTCTGCCTTTACTGCTTGACCGGCATTCAATAAATTCTCAGCCATTAATACATATAGCCGTGCCATCTCTTCCTTTGATGCGGAGGCTTTTTCACGCAATTGAATGGCCTGATTTACAAAATGCTCTGCCCGGTCCGGCTGAATCGTGTCCAAATAGATACGTGCCTTTCCCTCTAAAGCAAGACTCATAATATAGTCTTTTGCTTTATCACCTTTTGTGATTGCATCACTTATCGCATTATAGTTGTGCTCTGCTTGATCATATAATGATCTGTACCGCTCAATTTCCCCTTGATAAAAATAAAGCAGTGGATACTGCCCTTTATAATTGTCAGGAAGTTCAACTAGTAAATCATATAAAGCTTGCAATCTACCAGATTGGAGCATTGTACGGCCATGCTCATTTAATAAGACAGCAATTGCTTGTGATTCATTTATCTTTTTATAGTGATATAGTGCAGATTCCAAGTCCTCTACTTGCTTATAGTAGCTAGCTGCCCGTTTATGCAAAAGGTTGAATTCATTTTCATATTTACGCATAAATAAGTTTTCTAAAAAAGCTTGAAACAATGCATGATAACGATAGACATTTCCTTCCCCTTCTTCAATAAACAAATTCTGTTCTACGAGTCCAACTAGAATTTCTTCTGATCCTTTAATTTCAAGGACGTGATCACAAATCTCAGGTGATAAAACATGAAATATACTGGACTGCATGAGAAACTGCTGTGTAATTAACGACTGTTTGGACAATACTTCCGAGGCCAAATAAGCAAACAAGTCCTTTAATGATTTCTTTTTATTTTGTAAAATCGCAGTTATGGACGTATTTTCAGCAATTTGTTGGGCTAACATATTGAATGCGATTGCCCACCCTTCTGTAGCGCGATAAATTTGCGCTACCTCTTCCTCCAAAACATCAGTCTTGTATATTTCCTCTAAAATATAGGACATTTCAGCAGGC
The DNA here is from genome assembly GCF_037969805.1 of Oceanobacillus sp. FSL W7-1304. Taxonomy (NCBI): domain Bacteria; kingdom Bacillati; phylum Bacillota; class Bacilli; order Caryophanales; family Bacillaceae; genus Oceanobacillus; species Oceanobacillus sp. FSL W7-1304. Next base: position 1,780,642 of record NZ_CP150211.1, read on the forward strand.
GACAAAACAAAGTCAAAATGCGTTAGCTCTAGTAATTCCCCTTGTCCCCTTAATTTGGGCAGAATATTCCAACGTGGTTTTTTCCGGCTCGAGACAATCATATGCAAATTTGATGGTATATATTCGACTACATACAAGAGCATATTTTCAATTTCACTCGAATTCATCACAAGGTGAAAATCATCTAAGATTATCAGGATTTCTTCATTAAGCTGAATTACTTCATTGATAAAGAACGTTGCGAGTGAATAAATTTCTTCTGTATTCATATAATTATCCAGCCGCATTAATTCCTTTTCGATGGAGTTGCCAAACCGCGGATGGCATTGCCGAATAGAGCTAATGAGTTTTGTTAGAAATGGAAAGAGATCATCATCATTTTTGGAAATGGAATACCAACAGACAGCTGCATTTCTATTTTTGGTAAAGAGAGATAATGCCGTGCTTTTGCCATATCCAGCTCCAGCATACAATAATGTTAACGGGTAGTTCGGTATCTGCATGAGCTTTTTATTCAAATGACTGCGCTGTACAAATCGGTCACGTATTGGCGGTGGAGAAAGCTGGCTATGGACAATTGGTATATGTCTCATTTTCATCCTCCTTTCCAAATTATTTTTATATTCTATTATTTTATCATACCATTGTTTACCTATAAATTGATTTATATTTCAAGAATCCATATCTTATAACAATGCATAAAAAAATGAATAGACTTATGAACGTCTACTCATTTCTTTTCTTGATTTACTGAACTGGAATCTTCTTTCATTAGCTCTTCCCGCTCTATCTGCTTTTTCGCCGATTCTGCAGCAGCTTTTTTCTTTGGATTCATTAGCTTTCCTTTTCGTACTTGCTTAACCCAAAACCCGCCATGAATCCGTTTTGGTTCATAGGAAATGATAAATGCTTTCGGATCTATTTCCTGGATCAGTTCGTATAGCCTTAACTCATATTTTCTCGGGGTGAGAATTGATATCGATAACCGATCTCCATCCATCCCATACGATGACCAGCTTGTGACTCCATATCCTTTTTCTCTAATTCTCTTTGTAAATTTAAGATCAGGATTAGTGGAAACAACATTAACTGTTATGTAACCGAGTGCCAGCTTTTCTTCAATTATGGAGCCAATAATTAATCCCGTTCCAAACCCAAGTGCATAAGCAATTAAGTTTTGAATTTCATTTAAATTATCTAGTACAAGTCCCAAACCAACAATATATACAGTTATCTCAAACACACTGACAAAAGCAGCAATATATTTGCGTCCTTTAAGTGTCAAAATCATTCGGATAGTCATTAATGATACGTAGACAACATTAACAGCAAAAATAATTGCAAGCATGATTAATGCATTACTTAGCAATAGAATTCCTCCTTAGATTTATTTCCATTTTAGAGGTTGTAAAATTTCATTTTAAATACACACTTTTAGAATACCTCATTTTAAATATAATTTGTACCATCGCATTAATTTTTTTATGAGCTATCTTTCCACCTGTGGGTAATTTCCTTTTTCATCCGAGCATACCAAATTGGTGTCCAGCAAAAAAAGCACAGAGACACCAATAATGGAACTTTTCTTGATTATCATGCTAACTCACCTATTATAATGCTAAGAATGATTGAATAGCGGTAACAAAACTATACATACCGAGACCAAGACAGATTAACACAACAACAGAACCGATCACATTTATTTTTATGGAGTTGCGATAGCTGCCAAGTGTTTTTTTGTTGTTCATAATAATCATTAACAAGATCGCAATACCAGGTAAAAGGATGCCATTTAGTGCTTGAGCAAAAAGTAGAACATCCATCGGCTGGAAATTGAAGGTAAAGGTAATGATTCCAATGAGGATAACGGAAGCAAAGACCGCTTTAAAACGCCAATTTTTCATCCCATTCTCCCACTTTAGCATACTGCTGACTGTGATTGCTGCCCCTAGTGCTGATGCAGTAGCAGAAGAAAACCCTGCTGAAAAGATACCAATTGCAAGAAAAGCTTCTGCATAGGTTCCTAAAAGCGGCTCTAATTGTACCGCTAAATCGACAACACTTTGAACTTCAATTCCTCTCATTAATGTACCGGATGTAATTAAGATAGCTGCTGTGATCAATCCTCCGACGCCAATCGATAAATAAATGTCCCAACGTGACTTTTTCAAATGCTCAGGCTTATTCCATCTTTCCTGCACAGATGTAGAGTGAATAAACAAATTATACGGTACAACTGTTGTTCCGATTAAAGCAATAACCGTTATAATGGAACCAACCGGAATAGTCGGCACAAACATTCCAGTAAGAATCCCTCCAATATCTGGCTTTGCTATAAACATGGTTGTAATGAAAATAACACTCATGAGAACGACAAATACAATCATTAATTTCTCAATTAATTTATAACTTCCCGTTAATCCAAGTATTAGGATAATAACACCAACGATCGGACCAATCATTTTAACCGATCCACCTGTTAAAGCAGATATACCCAATGATGTGCCATTCAAATCACCACTCATATACGCTGCACAGCCTACCGAAATGGCTATGATCACAAACCAAATCACACTATATTTAATAATAGGATTTGCAAATTGATCTCTTATCGCCTCTGCCAAACCTTTTTGTGCGATAATTCCTAGGCGAGCTGACATTTCCTGCAAAACCATGGTAGCAATAATCGAAAACACAACCGCCCAGACAAGCGCGTAGCCAAATGATGCACCAGCCTGCGTTGCTGTTGTCACAGTCCCCGGACCAACAAATGACGCGGCAATAATGGCCCCTGGACCAACGCTCTTTATCTTGTCAATAATTGTATCCTTCCTACCGTCTGAATCATCGTTTTCTTGCTGGGTTAACCCCATTGACTCACCTCTAATTTTTCATTTTTTTAATCCCTATGTTTCGAATTGCATGTATATGTATAACAATTCGTCAACAAATGTAATTGATACATCCTTTTTCTACTACCCTTCCTAAATAGGAATAAAACTAAATTCTTGTAGAGGTGCCGCCCGAGAACTTGTAGAAATGCGCGAAGTAACACTTACGTGGAAGTTATTGGAATTACGAATTACAAGCACTGTATATTCTAATATCATAAAAGGAATGGCTAGCAAGATAACCATTCCTTTGTGCATCGATATTTGATTATAGAAGGTTGTTCAAAAAATCTGGTGAACACGCACTTAAGGTCAATTAAAATCCCCGTAATCTCTTTCGCAATGTACGTCTCCAAATATCACCAAGTGCTTCACAGGCATACAAATCATCTGCAGCGCGAAAATCATCTTGATGCAAATATACTACTTCTGTACATGCCGCAATTGACCATTCTGGATATGGGCGCTCAAGTAATTCAAAATCTGTCGCGCCTTGAATCATCCCCTCCTGTATTATCCGAAAGTACCAGCCTGTTTGTAATCCACCTTGAAGATGTTGCCTTGATACAGGGCCGGGCTGCGAAACTTGAATAATGGCATCACCAATTTTAAACGTATCTCCAATAAACACAGTAAATTCATCCATTTCAAGCACAGCAAAATTTTCACCGTTCGACCCCATGTCTTGCAACTCCGTATAATGTTTAATTGGGTAAGCAAAGATTGCTTTATCCATTTTGCTTTTATTAGCATCTTGACTCTCTGCATCACTCAAAAATCCCGTTTTCTGTAATAAAAAGGATTCCATTAACTCCTTATGATTTGTAAATATTTTATGTACGTGAGGTTCTTCCATTATGTCACCTGCTTATTTGTGATATAGTATATTTTACTAGATTATCGTTCCAATTCATACAGGGAGGAATCATGAATGACAATTAAAAAGGCGACATTTGCAGGGGGCTGCTTTTGGTGTATGGTAAAGCCATTTGATCAATGGGATGGCGTACATAGTGTTATTTCCGGATATATTGGTGGACATGTGAAAAACCCGACATATGAACAAGTAAAAACTGGTACAACGGGACATTATGAAGCAGTTGAAATCACCTATGATCCAGATATAATTTCCTACGAGACAATCATTGATTTATTTTGGAAACAAATTGATCCTACAGATGCTGGGGGACAGTTTGATGATCGTGGAGACCAATATCGTACTGCAATCTTTTATCACGATGAAAACCAGAAAGAATTAGCGGAGACTGCTAAGCAGGAATTAGCTGCAAGTGGCAAATTCTCAAAACCGATTGTTACAGAGACTCTTCCAGCTACCACCTTTTATCATGCAGAAGATTACCATCAGGATTTTTACAAAACGCATAAAGCGGAATATGAAGAAGACCGTGCGAAATCTGGAAGAGATGAGTTTATTGATAGCGTTTGGAAATAATTGCGAGGAGGGAGCTGTCTTTAAAAGACAGCTCTCCTTCTATTTAGAAATACTTGCCTTAATGAAGCCAGCGTAAATTTTAAGCGATGCTTCATCATTTACTTCCGTCATCCCCTCCGGATGCCATTGCAAGCCAAGTACAAAAGGATGGGTTTTACTCTCAATTGCCTCAATCACACCATCACTTGCAGCCCCACTAATCTGAAACTCTTTCGGAACCTTACGATTAGCCTGGTGGTGATAGCTATTCACACGTAATTTATCTTCACCTGTCAGCTTGTGTAATAGCGAGTCTTTCTTGACATAAACAAAATGGGAACCATAATCAAAAGGCGCTTTTTGCGAATGCTGGAGCAATTGCTTATCGATTTGCGAATAAATATCTTGATACATATCTCCACCAGCAGCTATGTTTAAAATCTGACTTCCCCTACAAACACCAAGAATTGGTTTTTTCATTTCTAGCATTTTTTGAATAAGAATAAGTTCCGATTGATCGCGTTCCGGTATAATCAAACCAAGCTTAGGGTGCGGTTCTTCTCCAAATAGAATCGGGTCGATATCTCCCCCACCTGTGGCATAAAGACCATCCAACCGGTTAACAATTTCTGCAACATCCTCCCCTTCTATGATGTATGGTAGAATGACAGGGATACCTCCTGCATCGATAATTGCTTTCACATTTCGTTTAGCTGTACTGTAGTAAGCCCGGTCCGTTTCCATGGACGCTGTTACTCCAATAATTGGTTTCATTACAACTCCTCCTAATTGGTCTGTGCAACCAATACATTCTGATTAATCTGTTATTTGTTTTTTTCTTAACAATTCTATTTAACACTAAAAAATCATGGTATAGTAGTCTAACACATTCATTTATATGCTTACTATTTAATCGTAGACTTTATATAAGGAGGGCCCAAGACGTTTGTCCATACAAAAATCACTTATACCTTTAAAAACATTATTTGTAAGCTTTCATGCCTCCAACACCATTCTGATTAGTTTTTTGCCACTTTATTTACATTATCGTGGGTTAAACGGAACTGAAATTGGCTGGGTGCTCGCAGTTGAATCTTGTGCATCCCTTCTTGCACAGCCAATTTGGGGATATTTAAGCGATAAATTCAAAACAGTACGAAAAATATTGTTCATTTGTGTGATTGGTCTCCTAATTGGAAGCTCTATCTTCTTTCAGATGGATACATTATCGACTATCTTAATTACAGGCGCAGCGTTTTACTTCTTCGCGACACCAATTGGAGCGCTAAGTGACAGCCTTGCCCAAAGACGAGCAGATGAATTAAATATTTCCTTTGGTTCAATTCGGATGTGGGGTTCTGTTGGCTTTGCAATTTCAGCATTAATTGTTGGTAGAATTCTTGACCAATTCGGTGTTCAATATATGATTTGGCCGTATTTATTTTTCGGACTCGTTATTTTATTTGTCCTCATTCCAATGAAAGATGTGAAAGTGGAATCAGAGCCTGTAAAGTTGAAAGATGTTCGCAAAATTTTTACAAATAAACCTTTCCTTCTCTTTCTGGTTGTCATTGTCTTTATTACCATAACCCACCGCATGAATGATTATTATATAGCACTCTATATTGCAGAACTTGGCGGAAGCGAATCGTTAGTTGGACTTGCTTGGTTCATGGGAGTTATTTCAGAAGCTGCAGTATTTGCACTTGCAGGCTTTTGGTTCAAAAAGTACCGAACATTAATCTTTATCATAGCTGCAGCAATCCTTTATACGATTCGTTGGTTCTTATACGCATATGTTGATGACCCGATGCATGTTATCGCACTTCAATTCATGCATGGATTAACGTTTGGTGTATTTTACACAGCTGCCTTTGAATATGTGACACGATTAATTCCGAGTTTACTACAATCAACTGGTCATCTCATTTTCTTCTCTGTGTACTTTGGTCTTTCCGGGATTATCGGCTCATTAGCAGGTGGTCCAATTATCGAATTATTTGGTGGAAGCATGATGTATCTAGTTATGGGGTCTCTCGCAGCAATCGGAACGGTCTCGCTTATTCTTTATCACTTGCTGCCATTCGGAAAAGAGGGTGCGGTTCGGGAAGTGGAATAATGTATTAGGAGCTTCTATTTTGTTAGTAGTAGGTTTAAAATAAAGGTCGATCAAAATACTAGTATTACGAATCCATTTTGAAAAAAGACTGATCAAAATGGATTCTTTTCTTTGTGAGGGATTGTTCAATTTTTATAAAAAAGCTTGACCACTTTCTTATGTGATTTTCGACAATCCCACTCTATTTACCTAAGTTCGGTTAAACTGATATTAGCAGGTATTCTTGATTTTAGCTTTAATTTAAATCTGAAAGCAACATTCCATATACAATGCTATCTGTCCATTCCCCTTTATTCCAAAAATCCTGAATGAAATGAGCTTCTTTCCTCATACCAATACGCTCGCATAATTTTTGTGATGCTTCATTTCTTGCATCAAGGTTAGCTTGTATACGATGCACATCAAATTCATCAAATAGCTTCTTGACTAAACTGCCCACGGCTTCTGTTGCATAACCCATTCCTGAAGATTCATTAGAAAAACTATAACCAATTTCAACAGTATCTTTCATATCTGTATACCATACAGATAAATCTCCAATTACTTTAGAACGATTTACTACCGCCACACTTAACATTGATTCTTTAGTAAGTGCACTATTTTCTAGCTTTTTATTAAACTCTTCTTCCATATTTTCATGTGTCCATTTATCATGCAGGAGATATTTACATGTATCATCGTTTTTGTAAATGTTAAATACATTATGTAAGTCATTACTTTTAAACGGTCGAATTGTTAATCTTTCAGTGTTAAACTTCAAAGAAACTCCTCCTTTGAATGTCAAATGATTTGTTACTAAGCTACCTTATTAATCCATTAAATGGCCTGCAAAGCGCTTGTTCCGCAAAAGCACCTCATTTAGATTGTCTATAGCTTTTCTATAGGTATTAAGATTTCAAAATGTGGATCCCTTGTATCTACATCAATTGGGTATTTTTCATGCTTTATCGGCAAGTCATCATAGTAATCAACACCTTGCTCTTTAAAAACTATGTATTCATTTTCATTTAGCCATTCCATGATTTTTCCATAAGTTTCTTCAATACTTCCACCATCATGTTTTGTGGCCAAGTAGGTCATTTCTGGCACATGAATTTCAACCATATCTTCTGGAAGTTGTTGTTCCTCCCGTACTTCATAGGCAGAATAATAAACGAAACCATCTGATCGAATATGATAAGAAAAGCCCAATCTTGTATCTTTATTTACAGCATATTCAAGCTCATCCACTCTGTTAATTCCACTTTGAATCACATCTTTAATCTTTTTCATTTCAGTAAATGCAACGTCGCATTTAATTCCCATAGCACGATAGGCAGGAAGCTTTTTAATTTCGTAATGAAAGTTTTTCATTAGATACCCTCCCTCCAAAAATAAAAATCCTTCATAACGTTATTCCGCATAATGGCCTGATTGCGGAATATGGTTTTCCGTAAAAAACCCTTTGGATTCATCTTATCCAAAGGGGGAAAACGGTGCAACCTTTTGAATAAATGGTCGAACTTCTTACAAACGATTTAACTTTATTTCAAATCTGCAACAGTAGTCCTTTTTTATGTTTATTTCGTGGTAATAATCCAACGTATTACATATTGATTCAACTTTTTGATGTGAGTAAGTATTCGTGAAAAACTATTTGTGAACATCAGCTTTTTCATTTAAAACATCAGCCATTTCATTGTGACCATCAGTAATTGGATAGATACATAAAAAAAGCCAAGAGAAAAGAAACATTCTCTTGGCTAACTTAAGAAAACAAAATATAGAACAAAGACAACAAATAATCCGTACATGATTGGATGTATTTCTTTCGCCCGCCCTTTTACAATCATTGTGATTGGATAGAAAATAAATCCAATTGCAATTCCTGTTGCAATACTATAGGTTAACGGCATCATGAGTACTGTTAAAAAAGCAGGTACTGCGATCTCAAATTGTTCCCATTCAATATGTTTCAGCGCACTCGCCATCATCACACCGACGATAATTAATGCAGGAGCTGTCACTTCTGCTGTTACAACACTTAATAATGGTGAGAAGAACAAAGCCAATAAGAAGAATCCAGCTGTAACAACCGAGGTGAATCCAGAGCGTCCACCAACAGCAACACCAGACGTTGATTCGACATAAGAAGTTGTTGTAGATGTACCAACAACTGCTCCAACTACAGTTGCAGTCGAATCTGCAAACAATGCTCTTCCTGCACGAGGCAGTTTATTATCTTTCACTAAACCAGCTTGCCTTGCGACTGCTAACAGTGTCCCTGCAGTATCAAAGAAATCAACAAATAAGAACGTTAGAATAACAACGAGCATTTCTAATGTAAAAATTTCACCAAAATGCAAAAACGCTTGACCAAATGTTGGCTCTAGACTTGGAACAGAACTTACAATACTGCCAATTCCGGAAGGTGCAGCGATTAACCCGAAGATCATTCCCACAATTGCCGTTAGAATCATCCCGTAGAAAATCCCAGCCTTTAGACCGAGCGTTAGAAGTATGACAGATACGACAACCCCAAAGATAGCTAATAAAACAGTTGGTGAAGTTAAGTCACCAAGTGCAACTAAAGTGGCTTCATCACTAACAATAATTCCTGAGTTAATAAGCCCAACTAAAGCAATGAATAACCCAATCCCTGCTCCAACTGCTAATTTCATATTTGCAGGAATAGCATTTATAATCAGTTCACGTAAACCTGTTAATGTAAAAATAATAAAGATAATTCCTGATGCTAGAACTCCTGCTAATGCCGTTTGCCAAGGAATACCATAGCCTAATACAACCGTGTATGCAAAAAAGGCGTTTAATCCCATTCCAGGCGCCAATGCAATTGGATACTTCGCAATCACTCCCATAAATAACGAACCAACAGCTGCAGCTATGGCAGTTGCTGCAAAGACAGCCTGTTCATCCATTCCCGCTTCAGCAAGTATTGATGGGTTAACAAAAAGAATATATGCCATCGCTAAAAACGTGGTTAAACCAGCCATAAACTCCGTTCTGTAATTCGTCCGCAGTTCATCAAACTGAAAATACTTTTTCATTCATTGTCCTCCTCAGCTTTTTCGGAAATTAGCAAACTTGGCATTCGCTATGCTTTTAAGCGGATGCCTTAGTAGCACTCATGCAAATTTAAAAGTTTTATACTTTTATGCTTGCCAAAATGCCCTTGATCATTTGACCAAGAGCACTACCCATTAACTATGCAAGAAGGGGTAATACAAGAGATTACATCAATCCCTTGATTACTTTCATCTTTGCGTAGTCAGACCATTTACGGTAGTCTGGTAGAAACTCTGGGCCCTATCCCCGAAATTATACGCTTTTCTTTTAATTCACATCAATAGATTACTAACTCAGTAACGATTTGTCAACAAAATGCGTACATTATTTATGTAAAAATATATTAACGTTCGTTAAATTTTAATCTGATTTATAAAACTAATCATAACCAGAGTTTTTTCATATTATTTTCCTAATCATACCAATTATCATTTATAATCGAGACAGGGATAATATTAGTACAAAACTTCACCATCACTTATTTTCATCCCAATGATAAAAACACAACATACAAGAGGAGCTGTTCTTATGAAACGCCTATTTGCCAACTTACTGATTGTGACGCTTGCACTTGTTATCACGGCATGTCAATCAGAAGAAGCTGTTTCTTTTTCCGATGAACAATTAGAGGAAGGATTACGTGCGGAAGTTGAAAAAACAGACGGAGAGTTATACGAGTCAGATTTCGATGAATTAGTTGAGCTTGACCTTTCTGGTTTAGGTATTCAGGACCTTACTGGAATAGAGTTATTAGATGATTTGAAAGTATTATCATTAGAAGATAATGAAATTAATGATTTCTCTCTTTTAAAGGATTTAGAAAGTCTCGAAGAAGTTAATGTAAGGAGTAATCCAATTGATGAGGAGCAACAAGCACTATTAGATGAATTAACCGAACAAGACGTTGTCGTTCACTTCACGGAAGAAACAGAGGTCGTCGGAAGTCCGGATGGTCCGGGTGGCTTTTTGTGGAAAGTAGAAAATGGTGATACAACCGTTTATCTGCAAGGAACCATTCATGCTGGAACAGAAGACTTCTATCCATTAAACGAAAAAATTGAAGATGCATATCGAGAAGCTGATGTCGTTGTGCCTGAAATTGATATAACCGATTTAAATGTAATGGAGGTACAGCAATTAACAATGGATATTGGCGCCTATCAAGACGGGACCACAATAGAAGATCATATTCCAGAAGATGTGTATTCTGATTTATCTGCGACACTAGATGAACTTGGATTGCCATTACAGATGGTTGAAGGCTTTAAGCCATGGTTCCTATCCTCCACCATTCAACAGCTCATGACGGAACAACTTGGTTTTATGAATGGGGTCGATCAATACTTTTTAGACAGAGCCGCTCAAGATGACAAAGAAATTATTGCCCTCGAAACAGTTGAGGAACAGCTGAGCATTTTTGCTGATACATCGGATGACTATCAAATTCAAATGCTAGAGGAATCATTAGTTGATATCGATGATTATGAGGAAGATATGCTAGAGCTATTCAACCTCTATAAAGAAGGGGATGTCGATGAACTATTAACTGCTTTAACCGAGGAAGAGGCAGAGCCAACAGCTGAAGAACAAGCATTTATGGAAGCATTGAATGATGAACGTAACTATGGAATGGCCGATACAATTACGGAGTTTCTTGAGGAAGATAATGGCGATACATACTTTGTTATTGTCGGTAGCTTGCACTTAATTATGGAGCCTCATGTAGTTTCGATTTTGGAAGAAGAGGGGTATGAGGTGGAGCATGTTTATTGATAATATGGCTCACGAGATACTAGTGAAGTAGTTTGTGTAACTCAATAGAAGTGTACAACAAAGCTGTCTCTTGAAAATGAGACAGCTTTGTTCTCTTTCACTACTCCGGCAATGTAATTATAGTTTACTTTTCGTTTCTTCTCATCTATATTGGTTATGAAATTCTATAAATCAAATCATGCCGTTTGTTCTACGAAAAGGTGTCTTTTAATTTTTCAGAGCAAAAACCACTTCTCCTTCATTTATCTCTCCTGTTTCTTTGAATCCAAATGAAGTATATGGCTGTTTGGCAATGATATTTTCAGGTTCAAAGCTAATATAAATGTCAGACTCAGGATATTGTTGATTAAGTTTCTTTAAGACTATATGAAAGCTCTTTTTTCCAAGTCCTTTTCCTTGATGTTTTACATCAATCATAAATCTAGGAATCCACAAAAGACCATCATCCTCATCTATACCATACATCACAAAACCAACTACCTCATCGTCATGATAGATAGCTTCTGTTATATAGGAAGGGTAGAAACTAGCTTGGGCAATCGAAAAGGCGTTTGAAGCAACAAAATCCTCGAACACAGTAGGTTTATTATCTGGATTTGTTGTTAATTTAGATACCTCTATTAAGTTATCCTTTGTAACAGGTCTTAGTTCAATGGTCATTTACATTTCTCCCCTATCTTTATCAAGCAATTAAAAGTTGCTGTAATCTCCTGAATTTACCTAGACTTGTAATTTAACTTAACATCATTTGTAAAATAAAACTAATATTTCGATAACTTACTTATTCAATATAGCACAATAACCTCTGCTTTTTCTTTTTAAAAGTGGATTTGTTTAAATTATCTCCTGCCGTAAAGTTTTATCCATTTTCCAATCTGTACACGGTTCATTCATAACAAGTTGAATTTACATATATTTTTTGTATAGAATTCCCATTGGGTTTACAACAATTAATATAACTGCGACAACAAAATAGGAAATCATCACATACACCAAAATGTCTAATAAGTCTCCTTTAGTCAGCACCAGAGAAAAATTAAATATTTGGTGCGTAATAATTGGTATCACAAGGTTCTTATTTAGATTGTAGAACAGCGTCACAATAATAGAAAAAGAAATAATACCAATCATAAAAAGTACAATGTACTTGATTAAATCTACTCCGGTATACCCTGAAGCGAACCATAGTGGAGTATGCCAAAATCCCCATAAAACACCTACAATGAGTGCTGATTTCAAGGGAGAGTATTTCTTTTGAAGTTCATTTAATGCATATCCTCTCCAACCTAATTCTTCGCCTAAAGGACCCCTTATTAAAGTATCTATAAATGCAAAAAACAATAGTCCAATTCCTGTAAATGATAATGCTACGTTTTGATTATTGTTTATAATGGAGGGAAGAAATATAGTTACCGCAAGGACTATAACTTGAATAATCACTATAGTGCTAAGAACTGAAAGCTTAAGTTTTGAAGCAAATTGCTCCTTTACAAATTCCTTTAACTTTAACCCCGGATAAATCTTTTTAAATAAAACAACGAATGCAAATGTTGATGACCACGCAGAGATGATTTGCAATATGTTTGTTATGCTCTCAGGTGCACCTAATACAATACTTATACCGATTACCGTAAAAAACACAAAAAATATGACATAACTTGTGATAACAAAACTTATCAATGGGCTTTTTAATGCTTTTTTCTCTTTCATAATAATGCACACCTTTTATAATATGTCGTTAATATAGATTATATTGTTATTTAAACTCAAATTCTTCAGACTAAGGGCTGAAATCCGATGGAACAAAAGGTGTATCATTGTTAACTGTTACCATAAACAACTAAAAAGAGAAACGACAACTAAAAAGTCGTTTCTCCTATAATTATTAAGGCTTTTATTTAGAATTAAGATCTTCAATCGAATCAATATCCATATACTCTGGAACAACAAGGCCAATTTTAGCACCAGTTAAGTTAGGACCCAAATCAACAATGTTATCTTGATTTGCCTCATAAAAATCTTTATGTGTTATCGGTAACCAAGCTCCTAAAGTGGCATCCGCATCTCCTGTTGCAATCGATTCAAACATAATAGCTACATCTAACTCGGTTACAGTTACGCTAAATCCTTTTTGCTCCATTACTTCTTTTAATACACCTGAAGATGCACGTTCTGAATCCCATGGTGTTGAGGCAAGTTCGATTTCTACTCCATCAACATCTTCTACGCCCTCTACCCATTCGGCTACTCTATCTTCATTATCCTCAACCCACTGAACTGCTACTTCTTCTACTGCTTTGCCAGTTTGTTCAGACTCATACATGATTTCTTCCATATCCTCTACATTCCACTCGAATTGATCAATTAGCTTGTAAGCCTCTGGTTTTTCCTCTTCCAGCCCAATTCTTGCCAATGAATTAAGGGTTTCTTCCCCACCATAAATACCTTGAGGATCCTCCAAATACTTCATATCTGGATACTCTGCAAACATCCAGTGCGGATTCCATCCAGTAATTACGATCGGTTCCTCATTCTCAATTGCACCTCTAAGTTCAGTCATCATCGCTCCAGTAGAAGATAATTCTACGTTCCAGCCCTGCAAACTATCGTATTCTTCGATCGCCTTCTCCGTTGTAACAGAGATCCCTGCTCCTGGTTCAATCCCTGTAATGGTATAATCCACTTCTTCACTATAGTCAGCTTCACCATTACTGTCAGCTGCATTTCCATCTGAATTGCCACAAGCTGCAAGCATAAATATAGCCAAAATTCCAAAAATTATTCCTAGATGCTTTACTTTTTTCAATGTTTACTCCTCCTGTAGACTATTCTTCAAATCTCCTTATCAAAAAGCTATTAATCTTTAGCTTTTCATACGTTTATATATTTAGTTTCCTAAAAATGGGCAAAAACTTTTCAAGCATTAAGGAGAGATAAATTTAAGTACAATTAAACATGTTACAGTTCTTTCATAACATTTTCAAACTGCAAATTAAAGCAAATACATGAATAAGATCGGATATAGAACATCATACCGGAAAAATTATTGAAAAATCTTATATTTAATCTTTTTTCCTTTATGATAAGGTAGGAAGTTAGCTTTTTACACGATTGGATAATTTACAACTCAATTAAAGTGATGAAGCGATTGCTACCTGTATACTCGCTTCTGTAATAAGGTATCGAAATACTTGATTTCAGAGAGATTGGGTCATCAGGATTTGTCTTGTCCTGAATGACCCACTTTTCGATTGAGTAACTTTAATTGTTCTTTTAACGTACCACTTTACTTCTTACTCAACCTATAATCAAGGTTCGAAACCTTGTTGACTTAAATAAATCTGGTTTTCAGAGAAAGCATTTTTGAGCCTGTCGTAAACAATCTGAAATGCAGATGGATGATACCATTCCGCCAAACCTAAGGACTCATATAAATTATAAATCCCCATTCTCTTTGTCCTTTTTCCACCACTACCGTCTCCCATAAAATAATCATCCACACAAACACGATCAACCAGTTCTGCTAATTGATGCGGAAATGCTTCACTGCTCGGAAGTACAGGTGCAATCGCGGCCTGTGTCGGTATGCCGGCATCTTTCAATAATCGAAGCGCCTTTAGGCGGGCTGCAATCGGTGGTGCACCTGGTGTAAAATGTTTTCGTATAGACTCAAGATCTGTTTCAATAGTCATACTCACCCGGACCTTATCGCCCATGCGTGTTAATAAATCAATGTCCCTACTGACAAGTGGGCTGCGTGTTTGGACGAGTAAAAAATCAGGGTGGAAGTCGACCAAGGTTTCAAGCAATGAACGTGTCACCTTTTCTTTATATTCGACGGGCTGATAAGGATCTGTGCTTGAAGACATAAAAATCGTCACTTTTCCTTTAGTTTTTGCCTTTTGAAGCTCTTTATATAACAGATTAGCAGTTTCCATTTTAACATCTACCCATGTTCCCCATTCTTCTTTGCGAAACAATGATACTGGCATTTGCCTTACATAACAATAGGAACAGCCAAATGCACAGCCAGTATATGGATTCAATGAGTGGCTATATCCCGAGAGATAACCCGTTCCTTTATTAAGTATCGTCTTTGGATATTTATAAATTATTTGTCTCTTCAAACAAAATCTGCCCCTTTTCTTTACTTTGCATCGTGAAAAATAACGCCTAGTCCATATCTTGTTTCAGAAGTGAATGTACATACCCATACCGCATTTTTGACCGATAGTACCCATTTGTCCCTTTTACCGGGCGATAATTTGTCGTAAAAATAAGTCCCTCTCCTGCTTCAATTGTATGTACCCTACCCGTTCAAGAAACAATGCATTCTTGAATACGTTTAATCATTTGTTTCACAACCGTATTTATGTTTTTCTATTTCCAGTAATTGTTCCTTCATATCTAATCCACCTCTGTAACCAGCCAACTTTCCGCTTTTAGCGATGACACGGTGACAAGGAACCATGATTAGGACAGGGTTCGCGCCAATTGCAGTTCCCACAGCGCGAACCGCGTTTGGCTTTTGCAGTTTTTCCGCAATATCCGTATATGAAACCGTCTGTCCATATGGAACCTCTTGCAATATCTCCCAGACAGCTTGCTGAAATACTGTCCCATGAAGATTCACGGGTAACGTGAATACGTTACGTCGTCCTTCCAAATAATCAATTAGTTCTGTTGCATATGGTTTCAATTTATGCTCATCTTCCAAAAGTACAGAAGAGGGCAGTTGTTTTTTCACCCATGCCGCAAGTTCTTCAAATGGTGTATGCTGTGAACCAACATAGCAAAGCCCCTCTGAAGTTGCTGCAATATACATCTCCCAATGCCCGTGATTGAGTAGCATCCAATATACGATATTACCATTGATCTTCTCCATTTCTTACACCTCCATCCTTGTTTTCTGATACTGTTTAGGGGTTTGACCTGTTTTATTTTTAAATAACGTTATGAAATAGGGCGTATTTGGAAATCCTGCAGCAAATCCAATCTCTGCAACTGATTTATCGGTCGTTTCGAGCTCTCTCATTGCATGTGACATTCGTACTTGCTGAATATATTCGGCAGGTGTCAAACCTGTAATCCTCTTAAACGTACGTTGTAAATGATAAGGGCTTCCATGACACACGTCTGCTAATATCTCTAATGTTATGGCTTCATGATAATTTCCTTCGATATACTCTTTCATTTGGATTATCCATTCTTCATCCGGCAAGCGTATGCCACCTGGTTTGCACCGTTTACAAGGCCGAAATCCCGCTGATATTGCTTCATCCGCGTTATTGAAAATAAGGACGTTTTCTTTTTTGGGATCTCTCGAATTACAAGAAGGTCGGCAACAAATCCCTGTCGACTTAACTGCGTAAATAAAAATATTATCATAGGATTTGTCATTATTCATAATCGCTTGCCATCGTTCATTAGTCAGTTGCATCGCTTGATTATCTATCATGGAATCACCTCTTTCTACTTCACATTATACTCGGCTGCTTTTTGTTATAAAAGGATATCACAATGTATGAGCAAGAAAACAAAATTTTTATTTGTAAAAATATGATACAACTAGTTATATGGGAAATAGGAAGGAGCATTCTGAATGATCGTTAATCAAAGTGATAATTTTGTTATAAAGGCTCCAACAGAATTCAGCTTTAAAGAAAATATGCGTTATATCGGGCGGTCTCCAAATGAGTGTATGTTTGAAATCCAAGATAATAAGATTATAAGGTTGATTCCTGCCTTAGATGAAACTCTTTTGGTCGAAATCAGTGAAAACTCGGATGGAAATCTTCTGGTTCGCTTTTTAGAAAAAACTTATCCGATAAGTAAAAAAATACGTGAAGAAGTGCAATTGTATATAAGAGATTGGTTTGATTTGGATACTGACTTAAAGCCTTTTTATGAAATGGCTAAAAATGATTTGCTGCTTCAAAAGTCTATTGTTGAATTTTATGGATTACGCAACATAGGAATCCCAGATTTATTTGAAGCAATAGCTTGGGGGATTCTTGGACAGCAAATTAATTTGACATACGCGTATACGTTAAAAAGGCGACTTGTAGAAACATTTGGAAGCCAGGTTGAATGGAAGGGTCATCAATATTGGATTTTTCCTAAAGCGAAAGACATTGCTAAGCTTACAGTTGAAGATCTAGCACCATTAAAAATGACGGTAAAAAAATGTGAATACCTTATCGGGGTAGCTAAGCTTATCGCAGTAGGAAGTCTGTCTAAATCACTTATAATGGGTACTGGTGACTTTAAAGAAGCAGAAAAAATGCTCGTCAATATTCGTGGTATCGGTCCATGGACTGCAAACTATGTGTTAATGCGTTGTCTCCGATTTCCGAACGCATTCCCGATTGCAGATGTAGGGCTGCATAATGCAATTAAACATGTAACAGGTGCAAAAGAGAAACCAACGAAAGAAGAAATAATGAAACTAGCTGCACCTTGGAAAGGGTGGGAATCCTACGCAACTTTTTATTTATGGCGACTCTTGTATTGAAAATTTACCACATAGGAGAACGCAATCTTTGTTTTAAACCTTTGCAGCTTAAATTACATGCAGAATTAAAAATTACCTACAAGAACATCACGTATTATCCATTGCAGCAAACAAATTTCAGACTAATTTTGCTATAAAATATAACCAAGGGAATAAATTGAAAATTATATTTTCAACATAATAGAATCTAGTATATCTAAATTTGGATATACTGGATTCTATATTTATTTCATCATTCATTCAGTTAAGTTTGAAATCTTATTTCCTCAGCATAACGCAAAATTCGATAAGTTTTTTATATGAGGTTGCCCTAGAGTTAACTTTATGTTGTAAAATTAAAGATATTAAATACTAAGGAGGAATTGACTATAATAATAAAAATAAGATAGTATTTATAATTGTTTCCTGAACAGGATTGCTTCTTGATATAACGAAACAATGCCAAAGAAAAAGGTTGGGATAAATATTTTAAAGCGATTGTTTTTTATGCTGTTAATCATATTATTAGCTTTTTGGACAAAACCGTTTTGGGAGGATTCCATTCGTGGATATGTTCCTAAATCCGTTAGTGATGCTTTTCAATCTGTAAAGGAATTTACCACCCAAGCGATAGATAATGACATTGAATTTGGCTTCGATTTTGACAAAATAAAAGATGAAGCAACATCTTTTTACTCTTCTATTGTCGGTTCTGTACAAGTACATGAACCAGAACACGAACAAGTTGATAAACCTGAACTGACAACGCCAGATGAGCAATCCTTTTCTGTCGGAAATGTGGAGCTGGGTGATACAAAAAAATCGGTTGAAGAGATGTATGGAGAACCTATGCGTGAGAGTGAGAATGAGTATGGTGTAGATTGGTCCACCTACCATGAAAACTACCAAAATTTTATGATGGTAGCGTATGATGAACAAGAAGTTGTTCGTGGATTATTTACAAATCAAGACTTACTTTCTTCACAGTTTAATATTGTCTTAGGTGATACAAAAGCTACTGTGAACGAAACGTTAGGTGAACCAGAAGAATTGATTCGCAATGGCTGGTTTAATTATCAAGTAAACAGTGATGGGGAATACAATGTTTACCAAATAGATAGAAACTATGTAACGATATTTTACGATATTCATGAAGGTGATGAGGTTACAGCTATTCAAATAATTGATCAGGACTTAGAAGCTGCGAAAGATACCCTTTACACTCCTGGTAGTGACGCATTAAAAGAAGGATTTGAATATCAATTATTCGACTTAACCAATGCTACTCGTGTAAATCACGGCCTACCTGTACTAGAGTGGAACGAAGCTGTAAGAGAGACCGCAAGAAAACACAGTACCGATATGGCTGATAATCAATATTTCAGTCATACGAATTTACAAGGTCAGTCTCCTTTTGACCGAATGAAAGAAGATGAGGTTGCTTTTACAAGTGCTGGAGAAAATCTAGCTTACGGGCAATTTAGCAGTGTTTTCGCTCACCAAGGCTTAATGAATTCACTAGGGCATCGTGAGAATATCGTACACAATGGCTTTACCGAATTAGGAATTGGTGTAGACTTTAATAAAGAAAATCAACCATTCTATACGGAGAAGTTTCTTAGTAATCAATGGTAATATTAATCCCTTAATTTCTATTTTAAACGCCTTCCATAATGGAAGGCGTTTTTTTCTTATTCCTATATTGATGATATTTAAACGAACTAATCATATCTTTTAATACCAAAGTAAAAAGGAATTACTTGCACATCTAAATTTAAACATGCTTTCCAAAAATTTTATTATAATCGTTCCCTGAAAAGCTTGCCAGGTAAAACTTATGCATAAATTTTATCCAGTGCCTATCCCATACGACAGTTATTACATTCTCTTTATATAAATAACAATAAGCGGGGGTTGATCCTAATCGCACAAAAAAGATTAATTCATTTTAGAAATCAGCTACAAGTATCAAAATTACAACTACTTAATGTATAATTTCTATTTTGGATTTTTTTAAAGGGTTATCGAAAAATAGTGTGGAAAGAAATTAAGAGTACAATCCAGTATGTGTTAATATTAATGGCAAAGGAGGCTTATTAGATGAATAGTGATACTAGCTCCATATTAATTGATGCAGATCGAGAAAAAGTTTGGGATGCTATTACAAATGACGAGAAATTTTCAGTGTGGTACGCTCCGGGTTCTAAATGGTCAATTCCGAAACTGGAAGTGGGAGAAAAAGCGGCGTTCACTCTGATGCCAAGTAAACACAACAATCTTAAAGATGGCGAAAGCATTCCAATGAGCTTTGAAATTAAAGAAGTGATTCCGAATCAGGTATTCTCATTTTCCTCAAAGGAAGATGACATCTTTTTTTCCTATAAATTAAGCATTCAGTCAGGGAAAACCCAAGTAACTTTAAACATGGAGGGCTTTGATCATTCTCTGGAAAATTTAAAAGCGTTTGTTGAAGGAAAGGAACTTCCATATTCTTAACAGCTGGTCCATTTTTGTAACTTATTTTGGGTTCAGCCCTGAACGTCTGATTTTAAGTAAACAACTATTCTTTTGAAACTGCCGCATTTTCTAACGGAAGAATGCGGCTTTTCGTTGTCATAAGCTGTAAGGTCAGACTTCACTGCCTTCTATAAAGAATGTCTATCAGAGACAATGGAATTATACGAGATATCAAAGGATTTATTGCTATCAAAAGGATTATATATTAGAGATCCATGCCTACCTAACATTGAGCAAATTAACTTTGTAGAAAAGCAAGGTTTTTTATGGGACATTTCAGGTAAAAAAAGACCCTATAGTTGAAGTACAATACTTCACAATATCATATCTAAAAAACAAGAGTTGCATTTCAACCCTTGTTCCTACTTCCCGTAAAATCCCCATACGAATTGAATCATAATAATTACCTTCGTAGTAGCGAACTTTCCTAATACAAGCTTCCATTTTCAACTAATTTTTCCCCTACACGAATCATACGTTCATTTCCAGACCAAGTAGTTAAACCATCTCTAACAAGAGGTAAGATGTTAAAAATATGTTCAACTCAAAGCTCCAGGGTACGAATTCGAAACCTTGAAATCTTTTCCATCCTGCTTCTATGGTACCTGCCATTTCGATTTCAAAAAACCCTTCCTTTGTTAAGCTTGTTTTCATTAATTAGCATAAGTCTTGTTTATCGTCAACGATAGTATGCGTGGTTTTTCCATGTTTATTACCTTTTCATACTTGTTATTATCATCTGATTTATTCTATCTTAACAGGAATTATAAAAAAACGTATTTAAGGATTTTGTAAGGTTCATGTGATTGTAGTTTAAGGATGGAGGGATACAGTAAAGACAACATACGAAAGAGGTGAAGGAATAATGGAATCTTTATTACAGGTGAAAAATGTTGAGAAAGTCTTTGGAAAAGGAACGAATACGTTTAAAGCACTGGAGGACATTTCCTTTGCGATAGATCATGATGAATTTGTAGGAATCATGGGACCATCCGGTGCTGGAAAGTCAACATTACTTCATGTACTAGCGACAATTGATACCCCTTCTAAAGGTGATATTTATATAGAAAATGATAATATTGCAAAAATGAAAGGGAATCAGCTTGCTGACTTTCGCAGCGTCCATCTCGGATTTATATTTCAAGAACCGTGCTGTTGAAGAAATTAACAAACGAACACATTAGCTTAACGATAAACCAGAAAGGAATATGCATGGATAAGAATAGAATTATCATGTTTGCGAGTGATGAAAAGCCGAAAA
This sequence comes from Oceanobacillus sp. FSL W7-1304, assembly GCF_037969805.1. Classification (NCBI taxonomy): domain Bacteria; kingdom Bacillati; phylum Bacillota; class Bacilli; order Caryophanales; family Bacillaceae; genus Oceanobacillus; species Oceanobacillus sp. FSL W7-1304. The sequence continues at coordinate 1,802,194 of NZ_CP150211.1, forward strand.
AAAGGAAACAGCATAAGCTCAATTCTTGTCAGACGATTTGTTCCTGGTTTAAAGCAAGAAGGGATGCTTTAGCACTGGCAATTCAAATGGAATATATCAAACAGAAGTATCAAAAGAAGTTCATTTTTCTTACGTTGATAGCTCCTCACGTGTTAGCTGATGAATTGGAAAATGAAGTTGAATTGCATAGTAAAGCTTGTGAAAAACTAATGGAACAGAAAGAGGTTAAAAAGAAGATAAAGGGTTATGTGAGTAAATTGGAAGTCATCTACAATAAAGACCGTGATGATTATCAACCACGTATCCATGTGCTAATTGTCGTCAATAAAAGTTATTTTACAGATAAGAATTATTATATAACATATGATCGTTGGCTTGAATTATGGAAACAAGGGGCGGACAGCTCTCATAACAAACAAGTTGATGTTCTCAAAGTGAGAGAGGATAGCGATAAAAAGATGTCTGAGCTCACCATATCTTCGGTAAAAGACGATCACCTTGTTAATGAACAAGTGTTTGAGGTTTTTTATCAAGCATTGAAAGGTAAACGGTTAATTGTACAGACAGGACTTTTTAAAGAATCTATGAATCTATGGAAAAATGGGAAACTAGATAAATATAAAGAAAGAGATTCAACAGAATATGTCAATGTGCTTTTATACAACTGGGGAAAACGAAACAATTAATATTTCCATACTATTATTCGGTAAATTGTTGTAAGGAAAATCGATGTTGGTTTCCGTGTTTTCCGTCATCATAGCTTTATCAATAGGAAAGGTCATACCGTTGCCGCGCCTTTGGATTTACTCTAGCTTCTGACCCGAGCACAATGATTTAGCTTTATCAATAAGTAAAGGATGAGTTTATGATGAAACAACGTATTGATACTTTAGATTTCTTGCGAGGTTTTGCTCTATTAGGCATAATATTCGCCAATATCACACTAATAATATTACCTTCCTCCGTTCAATCAAACTATTTTTGGAGCCAAATCTTAAATTATGCGGTACACGAGCGATTTTTTATTATCTTTTCTTTTTTATTTGGAATTGGTTTCTATATTTTCATGACACGAGCAGTAAATCGCGGTGATAAAAGTACAGCCTTGTTTATAAAAAGATTGATCGTATTATCCATTTTTGGATTGATCCATCAATTCTTCCAATTAGGAGAAGCTTTGCTCCCCTATGCGCTTTTCGGATTCATCCTTATTCCTTTTTACAGGATTAAACCGAAGATTAACTTTATTATCACTGTCATACTATTAATCCTTGCCGTACTTCTTGGCGGAAGTTATTTTATGATCTTACCTATGTTTCTACTGGGTTTATGCATGGGGCAATGGGGCGTTTTTGAAAATATTACAGCACATCAAAAAGCATTTCGTATCGTGCAAATTTCATCTCTTTGTCTCTTGCCTGCAGTACTTTTTATTCAATATTTATTAATGGAGGAAAATGGACAAATCGATCTAGCTGGTGCAATTTCTGCGCCCGTTGTAAGTGCGTTCTATGTGACTACTTTAACACTATTGCTCCGGCACGATATGATTCAAAAGTTATTAACACCTCTTAAGTATATTGGAAGAATGGCGTTAACGAACTATCTCGTTCAAACCGCTCTGATTTTAACAGCTAGTAGCCTATTCGATTTAAAAGGTCATGTGCATCAAACAACATTAATGAACATTGCCTTCATAATTTTAATAATCCAAATGATATACAGCACCATTTGGTTTCAATATTTCAAGATCGGTCCCATGGAATTTATATGGAAAATAGCAACGTACGGTAAGCTGCCCGAACGTTATAAAACGAATGCTAATCATTCAAAGTTACTCCAGGAAAGGTAATGAATCAGATTAGGAGGTGATCTCAATGTAAAAAAACAGAGAGGTTTATAAGAAGGCGTTTTATGCATCCCTAAAAGGAGTATCTGAATAACAACCAAATTATTTAAGGAGTGAATGATGTTGAAGAAGAAATGGTTATTGGCAGTTCCCGCAGTTGCGGTTGCGCTTGTAGGTTCACCTGATTTTAATCAAACAGTAGATGCAGCTCCGGAAAATGAATCGGTTCAACAAGCAGAATCAGAAATACCAGCAGGATATGAAACAATATTAAATTGGCCACCTGAACAACAGCCCATCGTCAAACAGGGAAGCCAAGGAAGTTTTGAAGTTGAATTTATTCAAGTGATGTTAAATCACTTTGGATTTGAAACAGAAGTTGATGGGATTTTTGATTCTCACACAGACCAACAGGTTCGCGGGTTGCAAGCTGAGAATGGGTTAGCCCAAGACGGGATTGTCGGTGTTAATACATGGACTGTATTACTTGAAGAATATCAAGCAGAGTTGTTTACAGTAGAATCGGCGGTTGCTTATGCAGAGGCTGCCCTTGATAATGACGATTTAGTGTTTAGCAGCAATGGTGTACTTTATGAGGACTCAGATGGAAGATTATTTTATTCATTAAAAGCACGAAGTCAGGATTATATTGATAATGGAGGTACTGGAACGATCGGATTCTATGATGTGTATCAAAATGGAGATGTTGTAGAATCAAAACCAAGATAGACACAAAAAGGATCACTTGATGGAACCAGTTTAGCAAGACGGATAACTTATGGCATTTAAAAAATCAGCATCTAAAGTAATAAAGGGTTCCGTTTTGAGGTGCATTTTAGTTCAATGACACGCTAAATGGCATACGAATCGACGTATGCCATTTTATTGTTATATCAAGATATAGACCATATATTATGTTGTTTTGACACTCCAATATTCAATGTTTTTCAACCTGTACAATAGATATTGTACGATGAAATTTAGTTGTCAATTGACGTATCAAAATCAAAAAGTAAATCGCGATAACCATGCATAAAAACCTTCGCGATTTACTAAAGGTTTTAGTAAATGTAAGAGCCGTACGCTCTCTTACTTACACGGTTTAGTTTATACTCCCGATTGTGATGATAGAAACTAATCCTATCAAAAATGGATCTCTTTGGTAAAATATTCGTATAACCTCTCCCTTCCCCAAATCCTATCATATTTAATATTTCTGAAGGGTAGGATTTTATATGACAGAAAAAAAACTTAAAATTATTGCACCAATTCTCATACTCATTGCAGGAATTATTCTACTATTACCAGTTCCGTTGAATAGTTTTATCGCTTTGGCTATTGCTAGTTTATTAGTTTCCTTAGTTGGGTTAACTTACAGGAAAAACCCTTTAAGCAATTTACTAATCGCTTTAGGGGTTATTTTAATTATTGTATTTTTCTTTTTATTGGTCGTATAAATCCGAATAAAGAAAATAACAGCTTGATATTAGTGTCCTTCTGTAATCAGATATTTGAAAGAAGCAGGGTTTAAAGGATTAGTTACTAGTCCTTTACCTTGTTTTTTTATGCAACAACAGCCCGAATAGTTATAGAAAAAATGGCAAAAAGCTTTCTAGCTGCTTTGCTATATTTCAGGAATGACATTTTCCTCTATCTGTTTGTACTAAGTGCCAACAATCTTTTCAGGTTGTCATCAATAAATTTATTATCAACACTGTTAATTCCGCGACCGGCAAAATGGCCCCAGATAGATTCGATATGATTAAAAACAGCATTAGGTATAAGCTTAGCCTCGTATTCGTTTTCGTCTGCAGTACAGAAGAGATCCGTACTCCCTGGCATGACGCAGGCTAGCGCTTTAATGTTTTTAAGCGCCTCATCGAAATCTCCATTATAGATAGGATTTGCACTAATATCTGCATTTTGGCCTGTCCATAACATGGCGAGGACATTGTGCGGATCCATCTTCATAAAGCTGTCTTCCCAGACGCCAGCCACAAAATGTTCTAATGAGTCAAATCCCATATCACGATAAAGTTCCGCTCTGTAATACGCCTGCGATAAACCCCATCCCGCATAGACACGACCAACGGTTCGCATGTCCGCAGAAGTCAACTGGTTTAATTTACTTGAATCGAAACCAACTGCAGCCATGAGCGCAGCTTTCATCCCGTCCAGGACCACATACGCTTGCGGCCAAGTCTTTGCACCTCCACAGAAAGGTGCAATTCGTTCCACCATGTCGGGGTAACTTGCCCCCCATTGGAATGATTGAATGCCTCCCATTGACCATCCAACTACGAGGGCAATCTTTTGAATGCCGAATTTTTCGGTCACCAGCCGATATTGGAATTTAACATTGTCATAGATGGTTACCTGCGGAAAATTAGCCTTGTCGAATGGAGAAGGCGTGTTACTAGGAGACGAAGATAATCCGTTTCCCAGCAGATTTGGAACAATAATGAAATATTTCTGTGGATCTAGTGCCATTCCGTTTCCAATCAGCCATTCATTCTGAACATGTTGGTCTCCAAAAGCAGTTGGGTAGATAATGACATTATCTTTCTTTTCATTCAATTTCCCATGAGTCTTATAAGCAAGAAAAGCGTTCGGTAGTGTCGCTCCTGATTGTAAGGTAACGTCACCCAAATCAAAAATTTCGTAATCCATTGTATTGTTGCTCCTTTCAAATTGAAATCCAAAATGTATTTCTTGTTGTTAGTATAAACCTGTGGTAGTCTCAAGAAAAGTGAATAAAATTCAAAGTAGTATTCAATAATATTGAAATCGAAGGGTGAAACATGATGGAATTGCGTCAACTTATTACGTTCCGAACGGTTGCATCAACTTTAAATTTCAGTCGTGCTGCGGAAGTGCTAAACTACGTCCCTTCCAACGTCACAATGCAAATAAAAGCACTGGAGGAAGAGCTTGGTGTTCGTCTCTTTGACCGTTTGGGCAAGCAGCTCGTTCTCACAACTGCGGGTAAACGCTTTTTAAATCATGTCCAAAGCGTTCTAGACAAATTGGACGAAGCTCGTAGTGCCATTCATGATAATGAAAATCCAAGCGGCACCATAACGATTAGTGCGAATGAGGTTCTTTGCGCTTATCGGCTTCCAGTTGTCTTCCAGCTATTTCGTTCGCGCTATCCAGGAGTTCGTCTTATCTTCCGTTCTGTTCCAAATCAGGAACTTAAGCAAACGCTCTTTGAGGGAACCGCAGATATCGTCTTTATGCTGGACGAAACCATTCTCTCAACGGCGCTTACAGTGGAACCGTTACTGGAAGAAACTTTCCGCTTGTTCGTCGCTCCTGATCATCCACTTGCGAAACAACCAGTACTGCAGCAGGAAGATTTTCACGGAGAAGTATTACTGGTTAATGAAAAGGGCTGTCCCTATCGAACCATGTTTGATCGGTCATTTGAGAAAAAAGGCATTGATGATATTACTTATTTAGAGTTTCAAAATGCCGAAGCCATTAAACAATGTGCAATTTCTGGAATCGGTATTGCCTTTCTTCCGGAAATCACAGTGGAAGCAGAAGTTGAACGGGGTGATCTTGTTGCTCTTCCATGGCAAATTCCGGACTTGCATGTATATACACATATGGCATGGCATAAAGACAAGTGGCTTTCACCAATCATATTATCTTTCATAGAAGCAGTAAGGGAAGTTATAGCTATAAAGGAGGAGAATAAAACAATTTAGCCTATTCAGCGATATTTTCCTAACTAGTAAGGCATCTTACTGTGATAACTAAGATGCCTTACTTATGCTCCTTTAAAATCTCAAAAGGTATATTATAAGGGTAAAAAGCACCCAATTAATTTGGGTGCCTCCTTACATCTATGTTTACACTTTCAAATTAGATAAATCTATTCTATTAATTTTCGTTAGTTTCCGCTAGTTCATAAGAATCATCAATAAATTTCTCCAATTCCTCATCATCCATTTTATTTGAATTGCTACCTCTTTGAGTATTATTAATATTATTACGGAAATTGACAATCATTTCTGGGTTCTCTCTCGTCATATTGACCAGATATTGCTTTTCCGTTAGCATATGTTCGTTAATTTAAACTCTTCGAATCTCTTTTTTAGACGCAAATTCCTCATTATTCGGGCGGTTTTGGTGTATAACACTATCTTCTTCTCTATGTCTTTGCTGCCTCCAAAGGCTAACAACTTAGGCTTCTTCTATAACATTAATATAAATAATTTATTGGATATAGAGATATTTGAACAAGTAAGAAACATTACAAAACAATTGATTACTTATACTTTGTATACACTATGGATTGCTATAATCTTTCATAGCTTTATCGTGACAATTAGAAATATAATTCTTATTTACAAGTTTATTTTGGTGGTATATAAAGGTTGAATATCTGGCCCTCCCTCAAAGGGCTCTTTATTTAAAAAACAGAAAAATCTTTTGATATAATACATCGAATTTTGAACGTATAATTTGAAAAAAATAATCCCTACCATATTATTTTTGGCAGGGAACTATATTATTTTATACCAATTTTAAATTAGCATATAACGCACATCAATAAAATTTTTGTGGGCAATAAATACCTTAACTTTCCCTAGAATCAACACTAAACTGATTATTTAAGATAGTTATTTCGAAATTATATTAAACACTCATTTTCCTAAAAAGTCCTGTTATTTAACGGGGCTTTTTGCAAAATTATTAACTTAAAATAACACAAATGATAGCAGTGCATATGGAGTATTTCTTAAATATATAATTAACCACCTAAAGCTCTCACACGCGCAGCCAATTGGTCAAGGGCTTCTTGAACAGTTGTTGGAATTGGTAGGTTGTAATCCGCAGGTATAGTAGGTGTATAGGCGAGACCAAAAGCATCATCCACCCTAATTAATGAAGTATTCGTTCCTACAAGAGTTACTCGAGACCGAATAGGAATCGAGTCTACTGTGGCTCTGACCCTAGTAATTACATTATTAACACCATTTACAATTAGTCTCCCGGAATTAGGAAAAGGATTGAAAATATTCTCGGTAATAGCAAAACTGGTTAAGTTCAAAGGATCGATAGGTATATGTCCGGATTGAACATTAATAACGACATTTCCATTTATTCCGCCACCAACTAAATTCACTTGAGCATCTGTAGTTGCTTGTGAATTAATAGTGATATTTCCACTTGAAACGAATGAAGCGAACATAACCATGTTAATTCCATTTTGAGTGTAACCACTAGATAGCATAGAATCTCGAATATTGACTTGATTAACAGAAGTAGTTAAAGCTGTAAAGGTTGGTGAAGGAGTAAAGTTAACACTAACAAAGAATAGTTTACCACTAAAACTACTAGCAGTTACAAAGTTAAAATCTAACGGGGCAGTTAACAAAGTCAAATCCACAAATCCAGATCGGTTATCATTTTGAAATCCTGTTTCAAACCATGACGGATCATTAATATCGAATGGTATCGATAACCTAGTTAATAACGTACTCGTTCCAATCAATTGAACATTTGCTTTTAAATGAATTAATGGTTCTGTATAGTTACCTGGTCCAATTGAAATAGCATACCGCTTCGTTGGAGAAGCATCTGTAATAAATGCCATTGCCGCAGTGACTGTTAAGAATGGCTTACATTCACTACCGTCAGCAGTCGTATCATTACCTGCTTTATTTACATAAACAATCTGCGTTGCTGTAGGAGGCGGTTCTACACAAAAAGGTACTTGCGGACATTTGCAGCAGCCTGAAGAGAGTTGTGCCATAGTAAAATTACACCACTTTCAAATGAATTTTATATATTTTATGCCCTTTTGGAATGTTTGTCTGTGTTCTATCTTAAAATGGGAAACTGTGGATTATAATATGACTAGTAAACTTAGTTATATCATTAACTAAACTTTTTACTAAAAAATGATATATTACATAAATCCTAAAATTTGTAGTTTAGAGAGAAAGAAACTGTCACAGGTGATATAATACCAGTGGTCCCTGTCCCTGGAGTTGCTTGAACCGATATGGTATTTATGTTGTTTACAGTGACGGATTCACATTCACCTGGGGCAACTACAACTGCCGTTGCAACCCCATTAACTATGAGGGTAGCTGAGGGTCCATTTGTAGGTCCATTATTTTCTACAACAATTGTTCCATTGATTATAAAAGTGGTAGTATCTGTATAGATTAATTGAGCTGCGCCTTCAGTCGTTAATTGAACATTACAACACACCGAATCATTTACACAACATGTTTGTGCTCGGCAATTTCCTAATTTAGCCATTGTTTTACCTCCTGTTATGTTATTTCCTTTACCTTAACCATAGTACGTCTGATTTGACTTTACTGTTTGGACAGATCCCCCCTTTAGAAGTAAAAGAAATATACAAAATATAGATGATGTTTTAACCTACTCTAGGTTTGCAAAGCTCTCCTTCTAAAACAGTGGTAATATCCACTTCACTTTGTATACTTTGACAAACATTGATAATAACCTCAATCCAAGCTCCTGAACCATTTTCCTGTATAATTGCTAAGCAATCAACAGCACTAATTTCACATTTGATCCTTGTTCCTTCCGGGGCGCATAAAAATAATTGTTCTTTGAACTTAAAGGGCACTAATATTTTGCATAATTGGCCATTTCTCTTAAATTCAACTGCTAAACACCCCTTTTTACGTAAAATGACTCTTTGCAAGGTAACAAAGTGACCATTTGAGATTAATAATTTTTCATTTTTTCTACCGTTGTCTTGGGGAATTTCAACACATTCAATCGCATCAGGCGAGAAAGCATCGAATCTGTTTCCGTATGGGTCTGTCAAGTAACAATCTAAGCTATCTACCGGATTAGGAAGGGAAATTTCCTCCAATTTTTGATGAATACTTAAGGAATAATTACCTTTACAAGCCCCTTCACCACTAGGACACCTCACTTCTAAGGAACGTAATGATTCAACGGTTACGGACCTTGTTCCTCCTTTGTCAACATAAAACGAAAAACTACCATTTACAAATACATCAAGCACATCCCCACATCCCTCCTCAAAGGAAACGGAGATTGTTCCAGCATCTGGTGTATTGTTACTATCGGCTACCCATAGACTTGTAATATCAGAAGAGCAATCTAATGTGAAATCATTGTAGACTTCGTCTGTAATCACACAGCATTCTACAAGACTTACGCAACTATGAATTTTTGCTTCATTTGTAATCCAATCATATACTTTCATTACATTAATACAATGATGTTGGGTTATATTGTTCATCATCCGAAACGCTTCCTTTTTATTTATTCATTCCTATTGTATGCAATCTTAAATGGTAGGTAATAAACTAATGTCTATATATCAGCACTAATAATTACTTTAGGGTTTATTCTTATAACGGAAAATTCTTTTATTAGGAGTGGGTAGTTTGTGTAATTACCAACTAAGCAAGTCAAGTGTAAAATTCCATTATTTGATGGTAATTTACAAAATTCATTTATAATTATACACTTTCGATTTTATTCCCGAATTCTCTTACTCGTTTATGCGCTAAAATGTTCCCTACCAAAATTTGATACAAAAACAAAATTCCCTACCAAATTTTATTTTTGGTAGGGTTTTTGGTAGGGAACTATTTCATTTTTAACTTATTTTCTCCATATTAGACTAGGATAAATGCCGATATATAGGCGTTCTCTCTTCAAATCAAGTTAGCTCTTTACTCCCACTCAATTGTAGCAAGCCATTAAGAATCGTTGCTATTACAGCTTTCATTTTGGTTATTTTCACTTATGGCAGGGTTTTGGCAGGGAATCAAATCCCCTTTAACATTTTGATTACCATTAAAGTTAATCATAGTTTTTTTGGCAGGGACAAATTTAACATTCCCTGTCATTTGTTTAGCAATTGGTTCATCATTCCTACTCCACAAGTGCGCATAATGTTTCAATGTTATTTCAGGTGAACTATGTCCTAACCTTTTTGAAACAACAAGGATATCGGCATTAAACTCATTAATTAAGTAACTAACGTGAGAATGCCTTAAACCCTTGGCTTGTATCTTAGGAACCTTTGCAACTTTAGCATATCTTTCTATAATTCTTGGAATCGTTGACCTGTAAACAGGTAAACCTGTATAACTTAATATGAAATCTTCTATTCCATGATCTGATTGAACCCGTTTCCATTTTTTTAATATACTCAAACTATCATCATCTAAAGCTATTGTTCGCATTCCATCTTCTGTTTTAGTATATGGCTTTCTCTTATAGTCTTTTTGTGATTTCATTTGTAAAGTATGATGAACTCGTAACTTCTTTTTCTTGAAATCGACATCATTCCAATAGAGCGCTAACCCTTCACTTACACGAACTCCTGTCATATAATATAACCAAATAGCGATAAAACACATATGCTCATAAAAATTATGCGTATAAATTACCGAAATAACCTTTTCGAATTCCTCTTTTGTCCAATAAGCAACAAGACTTTTACCTTTAGGGATTGATTTTGTTTTCTTTGAAATATTTTTATCCAAAAACTGCAAATTTACAGCATAATCCATAGCTTGTCTAAAAGCTCCATAGACCAATGCGGCATAATTTTGTGAGTACCCACTTTCTTTTAAAAGCCAAGTTCTATAGGATTCGCAATCTAATACATCAAACTCCCTAAGTTCTTTATCGAAAAATCTATCTCGAATTTCCGATAAAACATGTCTTCTAGTTTCCCATGTACTTTCTTCTACATTGGATTGATAGTATGGTAAATAATAGGAGTTCATAAAATCGCCAAAGGTAAGTCTATAATTAGCATAACCATTCTGCATATGGTATTCATTTTTTATTCTAGTCGCTTCCTTATTAGCCTCTCTTGCTGAAGTAAACCTTTTACCATTGCTGTCTTTTCTGCTTTTCTTTTGAATTCTTTTACCAGTAACCTTATCAACACCAAGTTCAATATTGTAAAAGAATCCTCCCTTTCCATCTTGATATACTCCTGAATATTTTGTTTTAGCCACTCATATCGCCTTCAAACGAAACGCCAATAATATTTTCAACAGCATGACATGGTACTCTTCCCAACCTTTTATTATTATAATATGGATAACCTTGTTGAACCATATAATACTTAGCTTGTCTAATAATATCAACTGCTTGATATGGTAGAAAACCCATGTCTTGCAATTCTTTCTTTGAAATGGTTTTATTCATTTGTTATACTCCTCATTTTTTTTAATAATGAACATAAAAAAAGAACAGATTTTTTCATCTGCTCTTTCACAAAGTAAAGCATTTAATTCAGAACATTATTCTTCTTTCCAAAATACGCCTGTCGTGATACTCTCATTAAACTAGATTTGTATGTTTATGCAATACTTTTTATACAACAATCGCGCCCGATTTGCTGCACTATTTGATTTGATTCTCCATTTTAACGCAGTTATTATAGCTCAAATAAAACCATCCCTAAATAAGCATTTAAATTGACAAAAAAATTAATTTATGCTATAATTTACAGCTAAATTTTATTTGTGTATAATTAGATTCTCCTGGCCGGGGGAATCTTATTTTTGTTTTATGGGAGGATTAATGTATGGAGAAAAATGAATCAAGTTTAACTTCCTTAATATCAGCTTTTGGTCGAGCATACCACAGTAAACATGATACACCAAAAATTTTTGATGATTTTATTGCAAAAGATTTAATTACCAAAAAGGAATTTAGTGATATCCGTGCAAACATGATTAAAGGAATTCAATTCTTTAATAATGAAATTGCTAAGAAGTTTCAAGATCATCCTGATAAAATTTTAAAATGGATTACACAAGTCCAACTTTCTCCAACTCCTTTAGCACGTGCTGCCTATTGTGAAAATGTATTGTTTCATGAAATAGTACTAGGCGCTGAACAGTATGTCATTCTGGGGGCCGGATTAGATACCTTTTGTCTCCGAAACCAAGAATTAAACAACGACTTAGAAATATTTGAAGTCGATTATCCGTCCACACAAGATTTTAAAAAGAAAAGGTTAGCAGATGCTAATTATCAAATTCCTGAGAATCTTCACTTTGTCTCTATGGATTTCACCAAAGATTTTATTATGCAAAATCTTATCGAAGAAGGTTTTATGCCTCACAAAAAGACTTTCTTTAGTCTTTTAGGTGTTTCATATTATTTAACAAAAGAAGAAAATAGCAATTTAATTAATGAGTTATTTACAAAAGTTCCATCAGGAAGTTCCATCGTTTTTGATTATGCAGACGACAAACTTTTTGAAGAAAAAGGAATGTCCAATCGAGTTCAAAATATGGTTCAAATGGCTTCAGCAAGTGGTGAGCCAATGAAATCATGTTTTACTTATGAAGAAATGGAAAAAATGTTGGAAAACGCAGGTCTACTCATTTATGAACATTTATCACCAGTTGCTATTAATAATCAGTTCTTTGATGATCGTTCAGATTATTTGTCTGCATTTGAAACGATTCATTACATCCATGCTGTGAAAAAATAATTTTTGGTTAATAGCTAACCCACCTCTCAATCTCCCTTAAGATTGGGAGGTTTTACTTACTTATAAGTTATTCGGCAATCAGGCCCATTAGCTGAAGTTTTATTGTTATTGCTGTAATTACTTCTCCCCATTGTTACTTGAGTGTATTTTCTCCCATAGTGGATAAACAAAAGCACCGAATAATAATGCTGATATTAAGCAGTCAAGCGTTTCTCCTACTCCTTTATAACTTCTCTTTGTTTCTCAATATAATCGGGATCTTTTTCTTCTAAAGAATCAAAATCTACTTTAGGACTACTATTTACCCTTGAAAGTCCATCATCACTTAATTCATAATATTGCGTTCGTGTAGAATCTTCATTTTGGTCATAAACAACTATTTTTATATATTTTCCATCATCCCAAATTGTTATATCAGAATTACTTCTTAAATCGTCTCCATAATCTATATTATAAAATTCATAATCCGAATCACCAAATTCAGGCATATCCGATTCAAATTCTTCAATAGTTAGATTAACTAATTCTTCATAGGTCAATTCATCATCTTTTCCATCTACAGTTCCACATGCTACAAACACTGTTAATAAAGTCATCAACAAACTCACTTTTAACATGTGTTTATACAATAAAATCACCGCCATTAAAATTATAATTAGTTAACCTATGATAACATAGAACTAATATTGGAAAAAGTCAAAATCTACAATACGCCATTCCCCGTCCATATTTTCTAAGTCCAATTCGATAAATGAGTTTACCAAACTTTCTTTATTATCTACTTCAATTTGATTGATAAAAACGCCTAGCACCTTTTGCTTACCTCTTACCGATTTACCTAAATATACACCTAAGTTACTTACATTCGAGTTTATTTCACTTATATACTCATCATATTTCTCATTGGAATCAAAATTTAACTCCTTTAAAATATCTTTAGATACATACATTTCAACACTTTTTTCTATTGGTTTTCCTTGATAATCAAAGTAAGCTAAAATAAATTTTTCTGCTACTTCAACAGCCTCAAAGTGAATAATTTCCTCTGATGATTCTATTTGAGCTATTTTATTTTCCGTTTGTTTTAACTCATTTCTATAATTTTCATTTTTAATAAATAAATATCCAATGAGCAAAACAACAACTGCAAGCAGCAACCAATATCTTTTCATTTAATCATTCCAGTCCTAAAGATTTTCTAGGGTCTACCTTTTCAGAATGTGGTTGACCTAATTTGGTTAAATGCTCTAAATGCAGATGATTCCCTGTACTGCTTCCTGTTGTACCGCATTTTCCTAATGACTGACCTTGTGACACTTTATCACCATGTGAAACAGATAATGATGTCATATGTGCATATCGACTAAATTCACCTTCTCCATGTTTTACTGTCACGTAATTTCCATAACCAACATTACTATGAATCGCTTCTACCACATCACCATTAGCTACAGCTAATATGTCATCTTGAGGTGTACAGCCGAAATCCAATCCGCCATGAAAGCTATTAATCTCCCCTGTAATTGGATGAGTTCTCTGTCCAAATTCACTAGTTACCCTTATTTCCCTTAATGGAAAAGTCCAGTAACCATTAGAGACAGCGATACTCTCACCTTGTTCCAAATAACGCATAACATTTTGGACATAATTAGGGTCACCATACCTTGACCACCCCATTTTTCGAGCCATATAATTACTAAAATCTAAAGCTAATTCTATTGAATACTTACCGTTATTATGTTCTTTTGCATAGTTTATAAAACCATCCCCCATATTGTAAGCCTGCAATGCTAATTCCACATCACCACTAGCCTTTTCTAACACGTTGGAAAAGTATTTTACACCTTGATCAATCGACTTTTCGGGGTCTGTTAAGGTATTACGTGCCAATCCAAGAGATTCAGAGGACTGCATAACATCTAAATACCTTCCTCCCGATTCTTGCATTGCCATTGCCATCAGAACCTCTGTATGTTCTTCAACACCATATTCTTTTGCATACTTTTTAAAGTAGTTTTCGTATCTTGTCACTTCGGGGGCAACTCCACTAATAATATACATATCTGTAGTTTCTTGATTTTCTTCTTGCATTAAATGTTCTCCTATCATGTCATCACTTGTACTAGTCATAATTACAAAAAGAATAACCATACCAAATAACAAAAAGACGACCAATAAAAAGATAGCTATATAGATTTTAATTTTCCATTTGACCAATTTTACAGCAGGTATTTTTTCTAATTTCAAATTCATACTTTACCTCCATAAAAGTAAAAAAGAGAAATGTCCTCTATGACATTCCTCTATCCATATCCCTTTCCTTTTTTCTTTCTTCTATAGAAGAAAGATTTTTATTTCGTTTCACATCTTTCTTATTAAAGCTTTCCATTGTTGCTTTATTGAAGTTTAAATTCTGCTTATCACGAGTTGGCTTTAATTTCTCTTTTGGGTCAATATCCTTTCCATTTCCAACGTTATACGAACCATAAAGAAGCATTTCATTTCTTTCCTCTTTACGTGCACCATTCAAATTAAAATTTCGACCATTTCTAGACAATTCACCTTGCCTAATTCGTTCTGTTGATTCTTTATTTACCTTTAAATTTTTTATACGACCATTTTTTCCGGTTGGCTTAAGTGACATATACTCTTTGTTTCTATCTTTTCCTCCCTCTAGCTTATTTTCAGTAGCCACCTTTTTATCTAGACTTTGTTTTCTACGTTTTATTGGATTATCAGCATTTTTTAAGGGAACAACTCGTTTAGATTCCTTATCATTCTCTTCTTTACTTGTTTGTGGAGTACGTGGAACATTTATCCTTTCACCATTCAAAGAACTATTCCGTTCTTCCTTCATACTGGTTCGATTCTTTGGATTTTTCTCTGGTTCATCACCTTCACCATTATGCATTGGTGATTGTCGTTTTCTACTACGTCTTTTATTTATTCTTTCTCGTGCGTCATTGAATTGCTTACTATAATATTGATTCATATTTGGCATGATATTTTTATCTATCGATTGAACACGCCCTGCTGTCACAAAAAGAATAATGGAATTTCTTTTCACAATGATAAAGAAGAACAACAAAATTAATAGAAACACATGTAAGAGATACAATCCTGTATCTTCTGGCGGTACTAACCTATACATAGTATACGTCAAAAAATAGGAAACGAATATAAATATCCCTAACAACGCCTTAATTAAAAAAGTCGTTACTAGCTTTCCTAGTGTATTAAAACCACTCATTACAAAATGAGGAATAAAGCTAATGATAAACGCAAAAGGCAACACTAAAGCAATCAATATCGCTAACAATTGCAATGCAAAGTTCAATAAACCTAATAATAGAAATGGAATGGACAATCCAATAACTATAATAAACGTCAAAAAGACTAGACCTGATTGTTTAAATGCTCCCCCCGAAGCCATGGCTGAATTATTATTTTTATTCACTTCTATATAAGAGTGGCTGATGCGGTAACCCGAACCTGCCGAATTTAACTTAAAGGCTAACATTCTATCCACACGATTATATTGATCGAAACCGAAACCTAAATCCTTAACTTTATCATTATTATTAATATCTTTTTGCTCTGTTGTACCATAATTGATTAAGAGATACGGTCGTTTTAGCGCTAAATCAAAATAGACATTACGCATGACAGACAAAGCACCATTTAATTTGTCATTTTCATCAATATTATTGATACCAGCATATACACCTTCTCTATCATTTTCGAATATCTCTAATAAATCGTTACCAGCATCTACTAAATAACCTTGCGTCTCATTTGATATTGCATTCATTGACTTTATTAAAAAACTAGCATTTGCCATCCAATACCCAGCAACAACCAATACAATAATGAATAAGAGGAATTTTCTTATAGATTCTTTTGCATTGCCTTTTGCAAAAAATAAAAAGACAAGGTAACCACACAAAAATGCAAACAACAATTCAGCAAAGTAATCTTTTAAGGTCTTATAAATATCATCTGAAATACTTTGCAAGTCACCTGCAAAATCATCTAATATCTGTAATGAGAATAACTTTTCTAAACTAGTATCTGTCACCATAACCATGTGCTGAATGATACCCATAAAAAAGTTATTGATTCCATACAAATTAAAGCCGAATATCCCATTCGTATCTTCATTATTGACCATATACCGCTCAACAGGGTATTTTTTTATTTCTAACTCTACTCCGCCTTCTTTAATATCATCACCGCTTTTTGCGTCATCCATATATTCATGTGCTTCATATTTAATATCAAACATATCCCCAAATAGATCAATCAACCATTTCCCTACCGGATTTTCTATATCTATCAAATCAGAAATATTGTCACCTGTATCTGCTTCATCATCAGCAAAAACAGTTGTTGCTGATAAAAAGATACACAAAATTAAACTACCAAAAACAGCCATAAATAATTTTCTACTTTTCAACATTTCCATGTTCCTTTAAAAAAGCCAGTATGGTTTCACATGCATTTATTACACCGTTACAATAGGATATATACTCAACATCCAAATCCTTTCGAACCCCTTCTTCTTCATGTTTCCTTACTAAATCCCTTTCTAAATGACATGTAAACTCATGATGATCTTTAATCCCATTTAATAAATTTGTTAGAATATCGAAACTAATCATTTACATCACCAACCTTCTTAAAAAGATTAAAAAGTGACTACCAGCTGATAGACACTCTTTTATAGGCATTACACCTCAAAGCAAAAACAATAATATAGCTTTTTTTCTTCCTCTCCATCTTCGTCTAGTTCCACGTTGAAAATAAACTTATAACTTTCATCCTCTTTAGCATGCGAAACAATTTCAATTGTTCCTAGTTCCCCTTCTCTCATGTCATTCGCGGTCTGAATCGCTTGTATACGGATTTCCTCGTTATTACGAAACATTTCTAATTCGACCAATTCTTCCTCAAATCTAATCCAATTTTCAACATCTACTACATAAGTCATTCATAGACACTCCCTCTCTTTTTTTATATTAAAAAAATGGCTACCAATTTTTGATAGCCATTTCTTTTTATAAATATTTTTCTTCTGCATATGCAACCGCAGATTTATTCACCGTTTCTAATGCCCCTTCCCATTCTTCAAAGAGACACTCCACAGTTATTTTAGAGGTTCTACCGAACACATCTTTCATTAAACACTGCCCTTGCAACATGTTATCCAACATTTCTATATTTTCTTCACTTGGTTCCATATTCATCCACTTTAATATATCGGGTCGTTCGTTTTCTTCATCAAAAGCAAAAGCTACTCCGAAATTCCCAGTTTCATTTTCCTTCTCTCGTAAAGCATCTTTCGTACTTTGAGAAATGAAATACAACGCATTGTTATAACTTCTCCCAACGCGTTTCATACTCTTTTCAACTTTTTTCCCTTGACGTGAAGAAACAATAACCCATGCTTCATCAATAAATTCCGCTGTTTTTTCATCTTTATCCTGTTTTCCAAACAGTTCACAATACTTCCCTAAAGCTAACATAATCGCATTTGATTTCATTTGACTATTCGTATACGTGTATACACTTGCTGTTGCTTCTGGCAAATCAATATTTTCAATCTCAATAATACTTATACGGTCATTCAAAGAAAGCGCAGCATTCGAACCGTCATGAATGCACAATTTCAAAATACTATCAGAAACAACCTCATATAAAAAATCACCTGCTTTTGCTACAGATGATTCTTTACTGTCTTTCATAATATCGATAATATGCATAGAACCAACTTGTTCCCCTTTTTGTTTCCTCTCTAGCACTTCTGAAATGGCTCTTAAAAAAGCTGTGTGAATTTCATCTTTCCCTTTAAAATCATAGACTTCTGAAAAGATATCTTGAATCAATTCCTTTGCTTGGTGAGAGGGAAGAAATGCAACAGGGTCTAATGCTCCCCAGTTTTCCTTCTCTTCAAAGTCCAATGTGATAAACTTAAACTTTTCCAAATGCTCTACGAACATAGGAAAATCACGCTTAATAATATTATCGTTTATGATTTTATCTATCCATTTTCTAAACTCTTTTTTTGGATCAATATATAATGCTTTTATATATAGCAGTGTTACATAGATAAATAATAACTTTGCAAGATACGATTTCCCACCACCAGTATCGCCAGTGATTAATACATGTGGTGAACGATATTTGCTCCCTTTTATATTTTGATTCGCTAACATAGGATGAAAGAAAACAGGGTCACGACTTGCCATTTTTGCACTTTCCAAATCCTTATGCTTATTAAACCTATCTACCCATCCAATAAAAAAGCCTATTTTTGAACCAATATCGGAATTTACACCAAATAAACTTTCTCCTAATCCATTTTGTGTGGTTGGTTGCAACCAATTTCTATCTGTTGCTTCCAATTTTTCACCCGGTAGCATTCGATAAAACAAACTTAATTGGTCGGCAGTCGGAATACGACAGATAATATTCAACTGTTTAAAATATCGTACTACTTGTTTAGCACGTGTTAAACATTCTTTTTTATCTCTTCCAGTAACCGCAATCGTTGCAAGCCAGTTCATCATAGAAACATCATGACTCTTTATCTTGTCTTGTAAGTCTCTAATCAAATAATGACTATCTACTACAGATGAATCAATTGAATCTCCTGTCATTGCCTGTTCATTCGCTGATTCTTTTAATTCCTTCCCTTTTAAATTTAACTTTAATTTCGTTTTACTTCTTCCTTCGGCTTGAATTTTATAATCTATTCCTACTTCAAACGGCAAGGATTGTGCTTCATAAAAAATATCACTTTCAGCCATATTATCGGGAAATTCATCAATCACAACAAAAGATAAATAACCTTCATCCTGTTCACTACTCAACTTCAAGCATGATGATTCTCCTGGATCAACAATAGTGTTTGTGATTGCTTTGAAATTTCCATTTTCCATCTCTTCTGCTACATCATGATTCAGACCTCGTATAAAATCGTATCGGTTAACGTAGATCAATTCTTGTTCATCTAAACGTGAACCATTGACTCCTGCCACCACTTTATAAACCGTATCTTCCATTTCCTCAAATTGTTCAAAAAAGGAGGCAGGAACATTTTGTTCCCACCCAATCAAATTAACAAACGCATCTGTCACATTGGAAAAAATAGAGAAAGCATTCTCTTTCAGACCTTCATCTAGCTTTACAAATGCATTTTTCAATTTAATCCCTACAATAAAATCATTCTTTGTCATATTCCCCAGTCGAGAAGTCAGGATATTTTCCGTTTCTCCCAAATAATATAATCCAACATCCTCACTATCTTTGGATAAATCTAAACTTAAGTCATTAAAACGTTCCCTTAAACGAAATTCCTGAGGATACATCTTTAAATGGAAATCCTCATATTCTGATACTTCCTCAAAGAACATTCTCCATTTACGCTTATAGTTTTCCACCACCTTCTTATTTTGTATCGGAATAGATTCACTCTTTATCCGATAATATGCCAACACGTCTCCCATTCTCGTTAAGAGCATATTGTTTCTTATTGTTTTTATTGCTGGTTTCAGTTTTACCATTCTTTTTCTCCACCACCCACACACATTGCTTAAATGTTATTTTTCTATCATTCATCCAAACTACTTCCTCCCCATTGCAAAACTTTCTTCTCGGTATTTTTATTGCTACCAGATATTTAACATAATCGTACATATACACATAGATATTTTTGCCTTCGGGTTTGATTTTTGTAACAAACCACGTTAGTAATAATGGAATACCTATTAGAAAAACAAACCATGTATCAGAAAACGCATAAGGGTATACCCTTCGTATCATCCAGCCTATTAAAAAAGTTACCCCAAGAAATAGTAAGAAATTTATAGCTGGTATTAATTCAATCGTAAAAGGTAAATAATAATTATCTGTTAATTGCCTTATTTTTTTCGGTTCTCTTAATGCTCTACGATAATTGAAAACCTCTCTCATATATATCCCTCTTTTAAAGCGTATTAATAAAGGCTTCTATCCATCCACTAACCGTGTTCCAGTTACGAACAATGAAGTAAACTGCTCCACCTACTACGCAAGAAATAATAATAGCCCCAACTTTAAATTTCGCTAAATGCTTTGTTACAAGAAAGATCACAATTAATAGAATAGCTTGTTGTATCACTTCTAAGCCCCAATTCTCTATTCCATCCAACGTAGGTAAATTTGCACCGGCTAAGAACATTGCATTCATAAATTCCATTCTTTATTTCCTCCTAATCAAATATAGTTAAATTCCTCCACGTAAAAGTTATTTCCATTTTTTGAAATAGTCATTTCCACTTGATTGACTTGTTGAATATTGGTCAGTTCGTCTCTAAATATCACCTCCAAGGAAACCTTATAATTTCCACCATCTATATAAACCATCAGATCGCTTATTTCCTCAAACAAAAAAGAACCGTTTAACGTTTGCGGTTCTTCCATCAGATACGCCATTTCTTCTATAGATTCAGTAGAATACTTTTCAAAAAAAGTGTTCATGAATACGGCAATATTTTCTTTTTCATTTCCGTTATATTCATCTAATCCAATTGTTTCTTTTTCATATTCAATATTTCCCGCCAATGAAGGAACTTTTGTAAAGTATGGTATTGCAGAAACACTAAATAACCCATTTTCATAGATAATCGGAATATTTAATAACAATGTATTCTCTTTTTCCTCTGTTTCCGTTTCTATTTCAACCTCCTTCTTCTTTCCTTTTTTAACCTCTTTTTCTACTTCTCGTTCCACTTGATTTTTGAACGTTACCTTGTACTGATAAAGACTCACATCACCTTTATCCTCTATATTAAAAAGATTAAAAGTTTCTAAAGTTCTTGTACCACTCACTCCATCCAAGTTATACAAAGGATTTCTATCATCGTTAAATGCCTCATTAAAAACCATGTATTCTTTTATATTCTTGGCTCTTTCATCTAACGCTGCACTCTCATTTGGAACATTTATATACTCTCGGACAAAAGATGATAAAAATTCATTTGCCGAGGCATGGGGTATTTCCTCTTTCACTTCCTCGTTTTCTCTTGCTTCTATCGATTGATTTGATTCATTCAATGTGGAACGTGTATTTATTGATAATAAAATGGACACTGTAGCAATAAACAACATACCAATTATTAATAACCAAACAAAAAAAGCAGTGCGCTTTGAATTATCTTTGCGTACACTGCTTCGTTCTTTGTCTGGCTTTTTTATTTGCCTAAACTTTCCCTTAAATCTATTCTTCATGGAATCATTTTTTTCAGCCATAATTATCCCCTTTCTATATAACTTAAAAAAGATGTTACTTTTCGTAACACCTCCATTGGTGAAGCATCTTCAACAAACACCTTTTCATTTATTTTCTGACCATCTTTAATATATGTTGCCTTATAAAAAGTATAGCGATAAGTTGAATAGCCTTTTTTCTGAAATCCTTCAATAATTAAAGATGTATGTTTCGTTAAATCTTTTACATAGACCTGTTGGAGTTTTGTAAATCTTCCCTCCCTCAACTCCGGAACACCGACAATAAAACCGAGGCTTTTAAAACGTTCAGTAAGACTAAACATCTACTAATATTCACTCCTCTTTTTTAGGCACTAAACTACAATCAAGGTTCAGGTAGTATTTTTTGAGAAGACCACCCAAAAAATCTCCACCTTTTCCCCCTTGATTTCCGTTTTTTTGTCGGTGTTTGAAAGATGCCAAGTCAACTATACTCAAAAGGAAATAAAATAATATTGACTTGCCTTTACCAAGTGTACCGACAAAAACGTTTGAGTTATCGTTTGAAAATAAATGCCTATGCAATAATAAGCTACGTTTAAGTTCGTGGTGTTTGGCCACCACACTGCCAGCCAATATCACTACCTCAAAAGGGGGAAAATCAAACAACCATATCCATAACCTTTGCCATATAAACTTTCATCATATGTTCTTGTTTTGGATTTAGTTCTGTTTCTTCTTCGACATCTTGTAAATCAGTTGTACCCAAAGTGTCCTCAACTATCTTTACCATCTTCATCGTTCTAACACCGTATTTCATAAACCAATTTTTTGATTTCTCATAGAACTTGTCATCTGGCTTTGTGAATAACCTTAATTTTTCTACATCAGAAAGGAATTCTTCCCAAAAAGATGAAGTTACCCAAGATTGACGACTTTCACTATTTCCCCTTTCAACAAATCTCAAATAGTTTTTTATAATACCTTTAGCCACATGCAACAAATTCTCATATTCTAATATCCCTAAAATAGCATTGTGTGCTCTATCATTTTTTAATCTTAATTCATATCTGTTCCAATCTCCGAATTCCTCAACTGGTACATTAAACTTATTAGCTTGCTCATAATTTTTTTGATAAAAACATAAATAAACCTCTGACTGTTTTGAACCAAAATATATCGTTGTACCTCTATAATCGCCATCTTCAATATTCAAAGAACCGTTATAATCACTTTTTCTAAATTGCGATATAGCTTCGCCATGCTTTATTTTTTCCAAAATCATAGGTATTTCAAAGTAGGTTTTTTTATCATCAATCGCAATATCCAATCTTGGAAAACTCCCCTTGTTCTCCAAGCAATCACGGAAGAAATCAAACCACGTTTTCTTCCTAGCCTTCAAAAAGGATTCAAATTGACGGCAACCCTTTCCCGACATTTCTACAAGGATTCCTCTTTCATCTAAACTATGAGAATAGAAAACTTTTATATTATCTAATTGGTAAGTCCCAATATATCCATAAAAGCCACTTTCTTTATGTTCCATATAGTCTTTCTTTAAATGCACAACTTCTTCTAATATTAGATCAACATCATGCGTTTTGAATGAAACCCTTAAATAGTCAATCATTGCTGTTAAAGGGTTTTCATCGTTTTTTATTATCTCTACCCCCCTGTTAGAGTAGGGGGGGTTTTTAGTCGTCATTCGCTTCGCTCACTCCTCCGGGCATTCCACTTGTGACGCTCGCTAATCACTGCCGTTGGCGACTGCCGTCGCCCCGCTCACTCGCCCCTGCGCTATATGCCCTATTTGCTTTATAAAATCATAACCTTTCGGTACTAAGGGTGTATAAAACTCCGATATTACAGAGGTTCCTGTATCAGTATATCCACGCCCTTTAATTGACTTATGCACAAAAGTTTTATCCGTATCACCAAACATCATCCCATATCCCGTTTCACTATTTTTTCCTAAAGCTACTCTAAAATTAAACTGGTCTCTGATGCCATCCGCAAGATATTTCGCGTCTGGTCGCTGCGAAGCTAAAATTATAAAATATCCAGCTTGCCGACCAAGCATAACCAACTGTTTCATATACTCTAACGCCTGCATTTTTTCCTTTTGATCTAACATTTCCATAAATGCCACATATTCATCAAATACAATAAAAACAGGAGATAACCCTACGTAAGCATAGTTTTCTCCTGTTTTATAATTAGGCATTTGTTTCATATCCTCTGAACGTTTTAACATGCCTTCAACCGATTTCCTTAATGTCATCATGATTCCATCCTTTTTGCTAAATACGGTTTTTTCAGGCATTACTGTCTCCAAGTCTGCTAAGTCTGCATTTTTAGGATCTAAAATTTTTAACTCTGCACCAGACTTAAACAATGCATCTATCATTGTTAATATGAAATAAGTTTTCCCTCCACCAGTTCCACCAGAAATAAGCATGTGTGGTAAATTATCAAACTTCCAATTGATATGTTTCATTAATTTTATAGAACCATTTTTTACTACAACATCTTTTATAGTTATTCGATTCTTACGCACATCATAGAGAAATTTAAAACATATAAAGTTTTCTTCTATCTCTCTTTCCACCAAGTCACAAAACAACCCATTTTCCAATTCCTCACCAAGTTCTAGGAATTTTCTCTGAAATCGACTCATATCTAATGCAATTCGTATATAAATATAACCCTTTTTTACCAGATAATAAGCACGTGGATAATAGGTTATCTTTGTTTTTGTAACAACCTTATCAGATAATCCCCATGTTGATTCCGTTTTATAACTCTCCTTTTCTATAAATCTATTAGAAATAAACATTCTCGCTATCTTTTGCCTATGCCAAATACGTTTAAATTGCTCATAAAACAAAAAATAGACTATCGCAACAGCAACAGTCCCAACAATTAAAGCTATTAAAACCCCTTTTCCTATATAACCCCAGTTCCACATGTCAATAGACTTCAATACATCCCATCGAAACCATTGTTTCACTTTAAATAGACCGTCTTTCCAATAAAGGAAAAGAGTCACAAGGAAAACTGAGATAAAAATGGATAGACCAGCCCTCAATACACCATGTTGCATACTAGGTGTTATCCTAATTCCCCTGTATTTCCAAAGACGCTTTTTTATAAATTCGATTTTATCACCTACTCCCTAAAGCTCTGTTCCAGAATAAACGTTTGTTATTAGTTATCCTCAATATAATAGCGTGCTAATTATTCAACTAGCACGCTATCAATCTATTTTTTATCCGCACCTGCACCTACAGGCTCTTTCTTCAATTCATCTTTCTTTGAATTGGCACCCATTTCTATAATATCTTCTGCTTCTACTGTCCAGACGACATTAGCAAAGTTTCCATTTGCTTGAGCTCTCGCTCTGATAACAGGATTTTTTAATTTGACTTGCTTATTAAATTCAATTTCTTTCAAATCTATATTTTCCGGTAACGTAACCTCAATCTGTTCTTTTTGAGTTGCAGAAGAAAGATTATAAATACGAGCTTCTAATATATCAGTACGTTGATTCTTATCACGATCAAAAAACATTCTTTCACGTTTTAGTCCCATAAAAAATAAATCACCAAAAGTTAATTCATCAGGTATAATTCCAGTTCTAAATTCCATTATATAGTCTCTCCTTTAATAGTTTAATATTATTATTTTTTTATTTATATATTTATAATTCTTTTATAAATACTATTATCGAATATTCGCTAGGGTATGCACCCATAACGGCGCTTATCAGTCGCTAACTATTAAAGATCACGGCAACCTAGTAGGTTATCATTATAACCATTAGCACGCTTCTTCTAGCCTGCTACAGCATTTTCAAAAGTGTCTAGCTGTCTACACTTAATACTTACACATGACATTTTTATCAAAATACCCTATAATAAAAGTGTCTAGTTTTTATGATGGCGTATTTGATAAACTTGTCAGATGCGCTTTCTTTCTATATATACTTTTCAAAGAGCAATCACACTTTGTTCAATAAATATTAAGAATTTCCACGCAACTACAGGTTGCAAATTAATCAAAAAAAATAGTCCATTTAATACCAAGAAGTTCACCAATTCTTTTTGCTACATTTACTGAAGGTCTACGTTCTCCTTTTTCAATCATACCATAATACTGCCTAGTGATTCCTAACCCTAAAGAATCAGCAACTTCTTGATGTGTATAACCTAACAATGTCCTTTTTTTAGTTAACAACCTTTGTAGTTCTTGATTATTCATTTATTCACCTCCTTGTAGCAACCTTTAGTTGCTTTACAATTACAATTATACGCAACTTTTAGTTTCTGTCAACCCTTTTAAGCAACTTTTTGTTACTTTTATGGATAGCAACTTTTTGTTGCTATATAATTAATATATAGAATAACGAAAAGAGGATAAGTAATGTTTTCTAAGAGATTAAAAAAACTAAGAGAAAATAAAAAAATGTCTCAACAAGAGGTGGCAGATTATTTAAGTATTACTCGGCAAGGCTATGCAAAATATGAAAAAGCAACTGCTCAACCTGACTTTGATTCATTAAAAAAATTATCCTTATTATTTAAAGTTTCCATTGACTATTTAATTACAGGCAACGAGTACAGTGATTCACCTGACGAAATGTGGAAAGAGTTTTTAAATCCTAAAACTCAGGTATTTTTCAAGGACTTACAAGATGCACCCGAAGAAAAAGTAGAAGAATTAATTCGTTTTTGGGAATTTATTCAAGATCGAGATAAAAAGAAATAGAGCTCTAATATTAGGGCCTTTATTTTTAAACTAAAACAGAACATATATTCTATCGCGGAGGACAAGCCATGAAATATCATTCAACATTACTTGAAGATGCAGTAAAGCATCTGTATGTTAATCTAGGTATTTATTACCCACATCAATTAGATATTTTGGCAATTGCTGAGTACCTTGAAATTAAAGTACATTTTTGGAATGTAACAAGTCGAATTTATAAAAAAGAAATTATAATTGATTCCAGATTATCCCCCGAACAACAATGGGAAGATTTCGGACATGAACTTTGTCATTTATTATTACAATACGGAAATCAAATACTATATATAAATAGCCTTTTCCTAGAATATCAGGAATGGAAAGCGAATAATTTTGCACTTCACTTTTGTGTGCCTACCTTTATGCTACAAAAATATAAAATCGCTACCATTACCGATGGAATACCTTTTATCACAAACAAATTTCAAGTAAGACAGGAAATTGCAGAAAAAAAATTAATTCATTTTAGAAATCAATTAATTAAGTCTAACTCTTTTCTACCATAGTTTAACTAAAGCCCTTCGAGTGGGGACTTTTTATTATTTAGTCTATTTTTCAAAGTAAATTTTTTAATTACAGCCAAGAAATGTACCATCTTTGACATAGTTTTTACTACTTAATGTAAAAAAGTGTACCATTGTGACCGCTTGAAAGATATGACACAGTTTTTGCTTGATAAAATGCAACACTTTTTTCCAGTTAAGGACTTCCCTTTTTTATGGAAGAGTGTGTATGATGGTCTTAACGGTCATGCAACCGCTGTTTGTTTTTGCATAATCGATGCTCAAGAAAAAAATGTATATATACTAATAATTATGCACATTAACGAAGTTGTGCTTGTTGCACTAACGGGGCAGGTTAGTTCAAATTCTGTTTTATATAAATAAAAGACGGTGAAAACGCACCGTCTATAATTAGCTATTTATTTTGTGTTAATTCTTTGTAATAAAGGTAATCGACTTTATGCTTGGTAGCCATTAACTGTGAAGCCAAAACCGCCGTATAAACAGTGGTTAGTACAATTGCTCCAACACCAAGACCTGAAAGGTTTATCTTATTAGATGTACTCATTCCATTATTGCTTGTGTTCATTCCATTATTACTTGTAGGTGCTTCTTCCATTTTATTAACCCCCTCATTTGTTATAGGGGTATTATTTGTAACTGCATTTAAACTTATACTCAAAAAATAACAGGCAGGTTCTAAAAACTTTAAACTTGTGAACAAATGTACTTAAACTAATAGGTGCGTTAGTTCAACAACTCTGATATCTAAGAGGAGCTAAAATATACATTATTTTATTCATAAGAATGTATATTTTGGCTCTTTGTTATTCTCCTTCACCGTATAAAATCAGAACAATGATTAACAGATGTCTTGTTATTAGAGGCTACAATTCACCACAAAAGAGGGAAGATAATTTCCAGTAAAGTGTGTCAGTTATTTTAGCATTAACTGTTCCATTTTACTTGACGGTCACAACCATGAATGACAGACTGTTTAACACTTATACTTCTGGTGTAATCAAAGATAAAAATCATAGTTTTTGGAATCAAAAATGTTATACTCGTTATACAAATTTGTTTGATTTTAATAAGAGCAGTCTTCCGTAAACTGGACATTTTAGAAGCAAGTTTAGGCTAAAACAAATAAAAAGAAATTAACTTTTTTGGGGGATTAATATATGGAAATAAATCCGTTTCTAATAGATGAGGAATCATATCAACTTCAATACCTTCCTGTCTTTAAAGATAGATACAAGGTAAAAATAAGAAATCTTATACAATTTTCTATACTGCTACCTTTTCAAATTCCTTTTCAAGACAATTCTATAATTTCGTTTCCTGAAAACGATTCCATTTTATCATATACTCTAACAAATCATATAAATGAAAAAGAATATACAGGTGGTAGTTTGGTTTCTTCACATGTTATTGAATATCATTTAACAAAAGTTGAGATGTCATTTTTTACAAGTAAAAACTATTACTATTTATCTGAAAAAGTTTTATCTGATATTTTTAATGTATTATTAGATGGACTAAATGATTTTATTACTGCATATTTAATCAAGAAGAAAGATGTTGATATATATAAAGTATCAAAAGAAATGCTTGAGCCTATATGTGTTTATAGAAAGGTGAATATAGAAAATAACAAATTTAACAATAATGAAAATGGTTTATTTATGCTTAACCATAATATAGTACATATGAAGGATCTTCTGGACTTTACCACACAAAGTGAAGTAGCAGATTACGCTATTGTTGTAAAAGATAACATTAATCCGTTTATACTCTCTCAAGAGTTAATGCTAACTGCAAAGAGAAACTTCAAGCAAGGATTTTATAAGGAAGCTGTACTTAATGCTCAAACTAGTATTGAAACTTTTTTGAGAACCATTATAAAGGAATGTTTAAAAATTGAAGGTTTAAATTCAGAGGAAATCAATGAATTTCAAGAAAGCACTAACTTTATTACTATGGTAAAGAGAGATTTTTCTAAAAGAATAGGTGGATCTTGGGATATAACAAACATTAGAAAAGATGTAGGAAGATGGTATAAAGATTGTTATAGTCTAAGAAACAAAATAATACATTCGGGGTATAATGCTTCATTTACTGAGGCAGATAATGCATTAGATGTAGCTTTTAGGCTACGAATGTTTGTCTATAACAGAATTTTAAAATCAAAAAAGTATGAATCAATTTCCATTTATTTATGATCTTAACTGTAGCAGAATCATAATTAAAACAAAAGAAGCAGAGGGAACAATTTAATTTAACACACCCTTTAAATCAAGAAGCGACAGGTACTTTAACTTTATTCGGAATTATATTAATGGGAAAGCCAACTTTCGTTAATAAGAAAGACTGTTCCTGAGCTATATTTGGAATCATCTTAATCTAGAAATAAGACTAATTGTATCTCCTCTGCTTCAGCAATTCTACCTAATGGCGTATTTACAGCAAGTGGTTCTATTCGTCCTTGATCTAGTGTTGGATTAAATTTCAGTAATCTTCATTACATCTAAAAATTCCCGTGTTGAAACAAAATTTTCATCAATATA
The DNA here is from genome assembly GCF_037969805.1 of Oceanobacillus sp. FSL W7-1304. Classification (NCBI taxonomy): domain Bacteria; kingdom Bacillati; phylum Bacillota; class Bacilli; order Caryophanales; family Bacillaceae; genus Oceanobacillus; species Oceanobacillus sp. FSL W7-1304. Next base: position 1,831,669 of record NZ_CP150211.1, read on the forward strand.
TTCAATACCCTTGATTTGAAGTACATTTTTTTCAGCAAGCAAAATTTGAGTCGCTTGAATTTCTGGTGTATATTTAGTGAGATATTTTGTCTTGTTTTTAATTATATCAAATAGCATTACATTTCCACCTACTGCAACTGTTCCATACCCATAACCCATAATGATAGCTAATGTACTATTATTAATCCATAATATTTCTTTTGGAATTGACTCACCATCAATTGGATCAATAAGCAATCTTTTTTTACCATTTTTTAAATTAAATAAGTAAAGTTTACTTATAGTCTCCCATTCATCAGGTGAAATATAAGCAATTTTATCATTGCTTGGTGATAAAATTGGTTTTGATGGAAAATTATTCTCTATTACCTTTACCTCTTTCTCATCTTCCATGAAATAAATAGTTTTATTTTTTTCATCATATTCATACCACATAATTATTCACTCTCCATATCAACTTTTAAAATACTGTTCTTCAATTATCCACTTCAATAGCTTGTAATATATGTAGATCGAAAGGTTTTCCTTTGCATTCTTATTTCCAGTTGTATACTGTTTTACTAAACCTAAAAGCTTGTTATTTTTTTGAGGAGACAAATAATATTTATTCATAATTTGTGCACATAAATGTATATTGAATTCATCAATTAATAATTTTTTTGCTAATGTTTTAAAGTCACTACTAGGGTAAAATTTTTTTGCAGTACTGATTTTGATTTGAGCAATTCCAATACTTAGGTCAAGGTTAATTGCACTTCGGGTAAATAAAGAAACGAAAACCCTTTCAGTGTTTCTTGTTATCCAGCTACCACGATTTAGATATTCAAGTAGTAATATTCCATATAGTTCATTCCTGTCCAAGTAATAAGTACTTGCGTACTTATCAATTATGTCTATTCTTCTATCAATATATTTTTTATTTAATATAGCTTTATGCTTAAAATAAGTTATTTTTTTATCTAGCCTCGTTTGTATCCACTGTTTCGTCAATTTCAGGCTCCTCAGTAGCAGCGCTTTCTATATGGTAACTATCTGTACCATAATCTTGGTCATATTCTTGTGAGAGAATATTCTGGGGAAAAGTAACTTTTCTAGTTAGTTTTTTGCTCATATAGGTAATTAAATTCCTTAATAAAACTATAAGTAAAGCCCAAATTAAAGAATCACCAATTAAATTTACTAATCTCTCGTAGTGAAAATCTTGTAAGTAAATATTTACAGCTTCATTCAGTAGATTAAAAAGAACAATAGAAAGCTTTGCTGTTACATATGTAATCACAACTAGTAATACTAGTAAAGTACGAAGTACCAGTTTTTGTTCTAACAATTCCTCAATAATATTTTCATCACTTAAAAAGACCGGCCAAACTATTAAGAAGCTTCCTAAAGTCATACCAAGTATAATTATTTTAGGCAACACAAAAAAGTTCAAAATAATACCGAAGATAAGTATAATAAAAAATCGAACTAGAACGGATTTCAAAGAGGGTGCCTGATCAATATCAGAGAGAATGTCACTAGTTGCCCAGTAACTTTCATTAAATAGTTCCCTGTGTAATTTAAAAATAAAAATAAAGACAACAGCAATTACAAAAGAAAGAAATAACTCTTCTAATGAATACATTAACATCACCGCATTCTAATAAAATGAAACATATTAAGTTTGTTATATTAAAAAATTACCTATTATTTTATAAGTAATCGTTCATGAATTGTACGTTGAGGTCGTTTTTTCTACTGCTTAGATTCTTGTTATAAGATATCCCTGTTCCTCGTATACTCGCACCTACGGAATCTCCGCGAGAACTACTATTAACTCTTAACCCTTTATCAGCAATTGATGTACTAACTTCCTTCTTCCCTACATTTAACTTTAATTCTGATGCAACTTTAACACTTTTTCAAAATCTAATTCCATTTATATCCTTACACTGGAAAGATTAATATAATTATGCGACATCTCTTATAATAAGTAAATATATTCAGTTCTAAAAACCTATATTAATTATAGCATTTTTATTGTAACTGTAAATTACATATTTAGAATAATTTATTAACTATAATTTAGTTATTATTATCCCAAAAGCAAAACGATACTCCACATTGGAAGTACCGCATTATTTCTTAATTAATATCCTACTATATTTATCTCGATTGTTAACTTTGTAACATCGTTTGGTTGGTGGTGTATTTTCTTGTTGAGTTTCAAGACAATTTTCCCAAATAATATTTAAATTTTATGGAAAGCTAAAACAAAACAATGCAAAGGAGTATGGAAAATATGAAAAAAACAATCCTTTTATTGGTGTTCGTTTACTCTTCCAGCCGTGTTTTCTATGCCTGATACATTAAAAGGAGGCCTTAACAGTTTCTTTTGCTTAATCTTCTGATCCTCTTGTTATTTGTTTTAAGATTACATTATAGTAAGTTTTTATAACACTTCTTTCTGTTTCTTCAACAAGGCTGTTATGAGCAATTAAATTTCTACACTCAGCCATTTCATCGATTTTAGGAATTATGAAATCTCTGTTTGGAAAGTATTTTTTGAAAATTTCCCAATTGTTATCTATCAATGATCCAAGATCTTTAAAGTCCAAATAAAAGAGCTTAGAATCTCCCCTGATACTTAACCATTTATTTGCATTTGCTTTTTCAATCCTATTAGTTATCGTGCTCCGAAGAGCTTTTGGAACCTTGATTTCATCAAAGTAATTCTCCCCGTGTTCTTCCTTGCAGACCTGTTCAATAAACAACCTTAAAGAGTTTTCTACTGCATATAAGTATGTATAGACTTCCGCCATATAATATCCTTTTTCTTTTATATCATTTGGAAGAATTGTAGTTAAAATTTTTCCGGAGACTCTATCTGACTGCTTTTCTAAATCTGTAATAAGGTCATCTTCCATTTCAAAGTCTTTTGTTAAATCAATCTCAATTATTACTCTTTTAACATCAAATCCGACCTCTGCTGGAATCAGAGTATCTGAAATAGACCTTATTAGTTCTTTATTTTCTTTAGTATCAAGTCCATCAATACTTACAGGGTTAACATATAAATAAATTGAAGTCGCCATAGCATCTGACCTACCCCATCTGCCATCATAATAGGAATATCCACCAGTTTCTATTGATAAACTAGCCCCTCTTAATAACTGGGCAATTTCAATTTCTTTTTTTCTTTTAAGTGTAAAAATAATTCCATCTAAAAATTTTTCGTTACTGAATGGCAAGTGATATGTAAAAGACATTCGTATCCTCCTTTATATCAATAAAACATTTTATTAAATAATTGATTCCATCTTATCACTATAAGCGCGCGAGATACCAAAAAGATTTGGATCCCTTGTTACCCTGTACTGCTATTTAATACAATAATCGATATAGCTTTTCGTTGTTCAAGTAATGCACCAGTTACTTTAATAATTCTTTTAATTTATTAATTGTTAGCCATGGTCTTTTACGGTGTAGCATGCGATGGCAGTTAGCACAAACAAGAGCTATATCATCAACCTTTGTTTCTTCATTCTCAGTCATTTCAGAGATAGGTCTTGTATGATGCCCTTCTATATATCCTTCGCCAATATTACCATAACGGGCTTTAAAGTCGAATTCACATACTTCACAAAATAGTTTACCATGTTGTTGAATAAAACGTTCTTTAGCTAATTTTATAATTTTACTATTACGTTCCCTTACTAAGTGTTGTTTTAATATTAGCTTACCCTCTGGGAAACCTTCATCATCTTCAGTAAATCCTACATCATCAGCTTCATAGGCGGTCTCTATTGATATATCTAATGATTCGTCCCTATATTTGCTTTCCCAGCTTTTATTATTTTCTGTTTTTTCCTTTACTGGTAGATCAATAAACTTATTAATTGGCTCATTAAATACCCAATTTACCCACAAAATATCATTGCGATTATAGTATCCACCATAATCAAAAGACAGATTGTACTTTCTTATAAAATAATAATCGAGAGCGTACCAATCAACTTTTACTGCATCAAAGTTCTTTTCTCTTACTTTATTTAAATCTAACGTTATACGCTTATGTTTTTTTCCTTTACCATATTTAGGAGTATATGTATATTCTCTAAAAAATTCTTTGTAATCCTCATATGATTTACTAGAGTCCGATTTATAAAAATCAAGTTCTAAGAGAAATATCTCTTCTTTACTAGGTTCGAGTATCCAAATTTCCTTCGGACTCCTAGGAGGGCCTCCTGGGAGTCCGCTAAGCAAGAAATCATCCATCCCTTCCAAGCCATCAATTAAAATTTGTTCATTGAAATATTTGGTAAAAAAACCCTCTTTTACCATATCTAATCCAGGTTTTTCTAGTGGTATTACAGGTCCGTTTGTAGTTTCTCTATAATAATACTGTGTTTTAAGTTTCACCTTCAATATTATTTCCCCTTTCTCTAAAGTACTACTTAAACTAACCTGCGACGTTAGTTTAAGTACAAAATTTTACAATTAAACATTATCATATATTAACTATTTTAAAAATTTTTACGGAATTATCTTTATTGTATCAAAAAATATCCCTACCAAATTATTTTTGGCAGGGATATTGGCAGGGAACTATATCATTTTTAACTTATTTTCTCCATATTAGATTAAGATAAATGCCGATATATAGGCGTTCTCTCTTCAAGTTAAGTTGTACTTTTACTCCCACTCAATCGTAGCGGGCGGCTTGCTCGTTACATCATACACAACACGGTTAATATGCTGCACATCATTCACAATACGAGTTGAAATTTTTTCTAAAACATCCCATGGGATACGTGCCCAGTCAGATGTCATTCCATCAATGGATGTAACGGCACGAATACCGATTGTATGATCATATGTCCGGGCATCGCCCATCACTCCAACACTCTTAATATTCGGTAGTACGGTGAAATACTGCCAAATATCGCGGTCTAATCCTGCGTTTGCTATTTCTTCACGTAAAATCGCATCGGACTCACGCACGATTTCCAGCTTTTCTTCCGTTACTTCACCTAATACACGGATTGCCAGTCCTGGACCTGGAAATGGTTGACGCCATACGATATGATCAGGAATACCAAGCTGTGTACCTAATTCACGTACTTCATCTTTGAATAATGTGTTTAGTGGTTCAATTAATTCAAATTGCATGTCCTCAGGCAGTCCGCCAACATTATGGTGTGACTTAATGGTTTGTGCTGTTTCGGTACCACTTTCAATCACGTCCGTATATAGAGTACCTTGTGCAAGGAAGTCCATATCCTTTAATTTTGCCGCTTCATCGTCGAATACATAGATGAATTCATTTCCGATGATTTTACGTTTTTTCTCTGGATCATCGACACCAGCTAATTTAGATAGGAAGCGATCTTTTGCATCTACTTTTATGATGTTCATATGGAAATCGTCAGCAAAGACCTTCATCACATCGTCTGCCTCATTTTTCCTTAGTAGACCGTGATCAACGAAAATACAAGTCAGTTGATCTCCAATTGCTTTATGAATTAACGCTGCAACTACAGATGAATCAACCCCGCCACTTAATGCACATAGCACATTGCGGTCGCCAACCTTTTTCTGGATTGCCTCCACTTCCATGTCAATAAAGTTTTCGATTGTCCAATCACCCTTAGATTTGCACACATCAAATACAAATTGATTTAACAAATCGTTTCCATACTCTGAATGACGAACCTCTGGATGGAACTGTACGCCGTATAATCTGTTTTCGGGATCACTCATTGCTGCAATTGGCGTTGATGGGCTTGTTGCATCAATTTGGAATGTAGGAGGAACCTCTGTTACCTTGTCTCCATGACTCATCCACACCGTTTGCTTTGTTGGTGTATCTTTGAAAAGAATTGGATCATGGTTAAGATCGATAAGTGCTTTTCCATACTCACGGTTTTTGGATTTCTCCACTTTTCCTTTATAATGCAGCGCCATAAGCTGCATGCCATAGCAAATTCCTAATACTGGGATGTCTAAGTCGAATATTGCTTCATCACAACGGAAGCTGTTTTCATCATAAACACTGTGTGGTCCACCAGATAAAATGATTCCCTTTGGATTAATTGCTTTAATTTCTTCTGCTGTCAGCTTATGTGAATGTAGTTCACTATACACCCCGAACTCTCTGATTCGACGTGTAATCAGCTGATTGTATTGACTTCCAAAGTCAAGTACAAGTATCATTTCGTTGTTTTCCATTGATTCCGCTCCTATCTGCTGTAAGGTGTCTCCATTGAATAAGGTAACCATTAGGTTTTAAGTAAGTAGTTGTTGTGTAATGTTTAATAAAACCATGCTGAGTCGCGATAAACCCAGACATGCACACTGCAACACTTACATTTTTCCTGCTGAAAAAACCTGCATTTCTACTTTCCGCAAGCTATATAAATACTCATATAGCTACAAAAAGACAGAAATCCAGGTTCATGATATAAACTACATCATCTAGATTCTGCCTTCATAGTCAGAGCATTTACGGTGCCCCGGTAGAAACTTTTGACCCATATTGTCAAGGATATACGAACGCATTTTATTTCAATTTTTAGAGGTTGTCCAAAATAGTCCGGTAAAAATGACACTTCGAATTTCTTCGTTGGCTTGCTTTTCCGTTCCTCACGTATCAACTGCATACGTTCCGGTACGGGAAGCTGCGCCGCCTCGAACTTCTTGGTCCTTTTTATCCTCCTATTGAACACACACTTATAGAGGTTGTCCTTCTAAGCCCTCACTTTTGCATGTATTTATTCTACTAATCAACCCACACCAGGTCAACCCATTATGCGTTTAATTAAATTTTTCCATAATTGAGTTAGTTCATTTAGTTGTGATTCATTTAGCTCATTTTTATATAACAGCCGCTCATAGTAGCTAGTTAGCTGTCCCATCTCATCTGTAGAATAATGGATATCAATACGGTTTGCGAATTCACGCAATGTCTGATCAGGGGCTTTTGTATATCCATAATGCCGCAACAATTTTATTAAATGATGATAGGCTTCTTGGAAAGATTTAGCATCCTGCCCGTTTTTCATTTTCACCGCTAGTGCCTTTGTTTGCCAACGGAATCTTGTTTTATAGATACCGATTCCGATAATAACGATTAAAGCCACCAAAATTGCTGCGTACCACCACTTAAATGTAAAATTCGTTCCATCGGTTTGATCAGATTCTTGCTCAGCAGCTTCATCCGTTGGTACATCTGACTCCGGCTGTTCCGGGAGATCATTCCTCTCTGGAGCTTCTAATGCATCATCCTCTGTTTGCGGTAAGTCTGTATTACTAGCATTATCAATATCCACATGAAAATCAGATAAATTAGAGAACCCTTGTGTCGGCTCAAATGGCACCCAGCCCATTTCCGGGAAGTACACTTCTACCCACGAATGGGCATTTCCATTCGTCACTTCATACAGTTCTGTTGCATTCTCTCCTCCAATTAGTTGGCCGCTAGTAAATCCCTTCACCCATCTTGCTGGAATATCGATAGCACGAAGCAGAACAACCATCGAAGTTGAGAAGTTATCACAATAGCCTATCCTGGAATCAAATAAAAATTGGTCCACATAATCTTGATCTCCCCTTGGAACAGGGACATCTGTTGTACGGTATTCAAAATCATTGCTTGCGAAATACCGTTCGACCGCTTTTACCTTTTCATACCTTGTTTCATGTGGATTGGTTATTTCCTCGGCTAAATCAACTACCCGCTCAGGTAATGTATCCGGCAATTGCGTATAGTGTTCTAACAGTTCATCTCTGTACGGCTCACTGCTTTCACGCAGCTCATTCAACTCAAAGGACGGATGGTCATACGTTAATTGATACGTTGTTAAGTTAGTAACCTCTCCACTTCTTCTAGCCTCTATTGCATCTGATTGTTGGTCGAGAAAGACTGCCTCTTCCCCCTCTAACCCCTCTACTTGACTGATCCCATAAGGATAAACTAGCTTATTAATCGATTCATTTTCTTGAAATTCAACCAAAGCATCCCGTCTCTCTGTCTCTACGTTCGAAGAAAATGTCTCTAAATCGATGGAACCATTTGGCTGTAATTCATACTCTGAGTCAGAAGAAGGCACCCAACCTTTCCCTGTATATTCATCTTTTGTTTCAATTCGCCAATAATGTCTTTCTGGAGTCCTGGCATAAAACACTGGTGTATCATCTTGAATAAATGATCCACCTAGTCTAGAGTCATCCTCTCCATAGCCCACTTTCTGCACGGGTCCGCTACCATTACTGCCAACGTTTTCAGCAGCGCTTTGAATAAACGGAACAGGATCCGGCCAAATTGGTTCTGCCTTCGGTGCGGCAAAACCAATCAGGCTGGAGAAAAACACAACAACAACTAGCGGAATGAGCCATACTGGTGATTTCTTTACCCATGCAAAATGAATAGACTCTTGACTCAATTCTTTCATTAGGTTAGCTATACCAAGTGCAATAAATGAAACTATAAAAGTTCTTACAATTGACATAGCACCATCGTATACGGTAAATGTATCAAGAATTGTGATATAGATGAATGTCAGCAAGACAAACAGAAAAATCCGTTTCATCTGCACGAACCAATAATGCAATAAATAACTCATTAGCCAAATTAATAATAAGAATAGAAAGCTGCGGAACAACGGTGTTAAATAATACCATTGCTGTGATAACAATGCCTGTATGTTGAAGACAAATTCGACTTGTACTTGCTCTATCCACATAGCACTTACAATTGGTACGTTAAAATAGAGACCATTTAGAATGAAAAGCAAGCCGAATCCTTTTAATAAAAAACCAATCCACCATTTCAGTTGCAATGCTGAAATAATAAAGCAAAACATCGTATAAATAATAAAAATAAAAATATTATTTGTATCCGATATATCTTTTAATGGATAGAGCCATTCAAGGAACAAAAAGAATCCACAAAAGTAAAGAATCGTGGCATATAAGATTGCTGCTTTATTTTGCTGTTTGCTCATCTTATATTCACCTCAATCGGATTATGAACCAATTGTTGTTCTGTCATGATTTGCACACCAATACCTGCATAGCGAAGCTGCTGAACAGCATGATTTTCCGCTTCTGAAATCAAATCAGTTGCTTGAATGAATATTACAGCAATACGCTTCGTTCGTCGCTTCACTTGTAGCATCGATTGTTTAAAAAAGTCATCGATCCTTGTTGTGATTACAATTGCCATTTGTCCCGCCTTAATTTGCTTCATTTCTTCCTTCACACTTATCGAAAACGACCGCTCTCCATTTGGCTGAATTCGTGCCAAAAAGTGATTGATACGCGCTTGAGCCCCTGCATTTTGTTCAGATTGGAAATAGACCGCTTCTGCCCCAATCGAAAGCAATCCTGCTTGATTCCCCTGTTTTCGAAAAACATTCATTAAAGAAAGGCTAAGCTCTACAGAAGCTTCAAAAGCTAATGCATTCATACCTTCATAATGACAACTATCTAAAATCAGTAGAATATCCGTACTTTTTTCTTGTTCAAACTCCTTTGTCATCACGTTATTTCGTCTAGCAGTTTGTTTCCAATCAATTCGAGAGAATCGATCTCCTGGCACATATTCACGAACACCGATTGCGACATTGGTATTCATTAATTGATGTGAACTAGAAGAAACAGAGCCCTGTTCAAAATTTTGATATTGCTCTTGCATCGTGATAGGACGAATGGTCGGGTAAGCAATCAGTTCATTTGATACATGGAATAAATGCTCTCGTTTTACAAAACCAAATATATCACTAAGCTTCACACGAATTCCCTTTAGCTGATGCTCCCCTCGTGGAACTTGTTCAATTGTATAGGGTAATGCTAAGCTTCGTTTAAATCCGGGGAAAACTACCTTTTTAATTTTTCGTTCTACAAATCGTTTCTCAGGGTGATCCATATGGCGATATTTTTCCGTACTACTGTCAGCTTTCATTAAGCTCACTGGAAAAACTTCCTCAACAATACAATAATAGATTGGAAATGGGATATTCCGCTTTATCCTTAGCATGACATCAATCTTGTCGCCAGCTTGGATAATAGGTCGCGTTACCTCTCTCGTTACATTCCACTTCTTCATCGGATAAAATAAGAACACAAGTAGATAGACGAAAATTGGAAGAAAACTAAAAAAGAGAAACCAACTGACAAATCCCCCTTGAAACATTGCATAGGAGAATAATACGACAAAAAGTGTAGCAATTATTGCAGCATTGCCAAATACCCTGAACCGGCCTCTCATTAATGAAATTCCTTTCGAATCGGGATATGCGTGGTTTTTACAATAGCTGCAATCGTCTCCTCATTCGTAACCCCTTCATACCTCGCCTCTGAAGTTAAAATAATCCGATGCGATAAAACAAATGGTGCAAGGTATTTTACATCATCAGGCAATACATAGTCTCTTCCATATATGTAAGCATAGGCCTTCGCTGCTTTCATTAAGGCAATTGACCCTCTTGGGCTTACTCCGAGATAGATAGCATCATTTTCTCTTGTACGTGTTACAAGATTAATAATGTACTGCTGTACATTGCGATCGATATAGACGTCCTTTACCTCTTCTTGAATTTCTACTAACTGATCTCTATCAATTACTGCCTCTATTGATTCAATTGGGTGATTACTAGAGGTTCGGTCTAGCATTTCAAGTTCTTCACTAAAGGTAGGGTAGCCCATTTTCAATTTCAGAATAAATCGGTCTAGCTGTGCTTCTGGTAATGGATAAGTGCCTTCATATTCAATTGGATTTTGAGTTGCCATAACAAAGAAAGGTTGCTTAAGAGGTTTCGTTATTCCATCAATGGTCACGTTTTGTTCTTCCATTGCTTCGAGAAGTGATGATTGTGTCTTTGGTGAAGTACGATTAATTTCATCTGCGAGAATAATATTCCCAAAGATTGGTCCATCGCGAAATTCAAATGCTAGTTCTTTCGGATTATAAATCGAAACGCCAGTTACATCTGATGGTAATAAATCCGGAGTAAACTGAATTCTTTTGAAATCACAGTCTAGTGACTTGGCAAGTGTACGTACAAGCATTGTTTTCCCAACACCAGGAACGTCCTCCAATAACACATGACCCTGTGCTAATAAAGCAACTAAACTTAGTGTTGCAACATCCTCTTTACCAATCATTACTTTATTTATATTATTGATTACACGTTCAATTCTATCATTATATATACTTGTCCCATGTATCAAGCTGTATTCCCTCCTTTAATAAAACTATTTAAATAATTCGTCTACTTCAACTATATCAAGAAAAGAAGTTGAAGTAAAAGTAGAAGTTAATCATCTTTATAAACCTCATCTATATAACTAACATTACCAGAAAATGATAATTATATACTAGACTTATGCAAAACATATCAAGCACCACTTCGCTTTAGAATTAAGTGGTGCTTTTGTAGGTGAATGGACTGTTTTACACGATTAAATTTTTACCTCTACTTCCGATTACTCAGACTCTCTTCAAAATATGGATTTCCCTTCATCCCCACCCATAAGTCAGATTTCTCAAGTTGAACTGCTAGCTGTAATAGGCGGTGTTCTTCGCCTTTTGGTGCCATAACTTGTACCCCTAATGGCAGCCCCTCGCTTGAACGGTATACAGGCACAGACATCGCTGGCTGACCAGTTAAATTAGCTAGCTGGGTAAACGGGGTATAGGTGAGGCTAGGTAAAAACATCTCATAGATAAGATCTTGTTGTTTTTCTTTGTTTGCTTCCCTTACTTGTAATCGCAGGTTTTCCTGGCTTGCTTTTGAGTGGGTTAGCTCGCCAACCTCCGGTGCAGTGCTCGCTGTAGCTGGCGTAATATAAAAATCGTATATTTGATGGAACGATGCCATCTGAGCAGCGGCTACATCCCATGATGCAAGACTTGCAGAAAAATCTGCCGCTGAAAGGGACTTCCCTGCTTCACGAAGCACCCATGTTTCAATCTCTACATCATCAGCAGTAATTGCGCGACCAATTGCTTTTTCCAGTTCTTGAACAGTAAGGCTCATTTCGCCACTGTTCATCATAAAGTAATCCCTCATTAACTGGATACCATCAACACCGTTATCCTTTTCTTCTACATCATGTCCCTGTGCTTCCAGCCACTTTACCGTGTTTTCCACTGCAAGCTTTGCATCCGCACTTACTGGGGTGCCCACAGGAGATTTCGTCGTATAAGCAATCCGCAGCGGTCTACTCAAATCTTCCAGCATCGTTTGATGATAGCTTCCTGGGAATAATGGTGTCTGAAATGCCGCCTCTGGCTGCACAACTTGAAGTAAATCCAACATGCTTGCACTATCTCGGACACTTCTGCTTAAAACAAAATCAATCGATGCACCATGCCATTGCCTGCCAACTCCTGGACCAACTGGCGTCCTTCCTCGTGTAGGCTTTAGACCAAATAGACCAGAAAACGAAGCTGGAATCCGTATGGAGCCACCACCATCACTCGCACCCGCAAATGGTACAACGCCTGAGGCGATTGCTGCTGCAGCCCCACCACTAGAACCGCCTGGCGAATAACTGGTATTCCATGGATTTCTTGTGGAACCGTAAATTTCAGGCTCTGTAATGTTTTTCAGGCCAAACTCCGGTGCATTTGTATGACCCATGAAATGAAAACCAGCATCGCGAAGCTTTTTCACAAAATAGGAATCATGTTTCGAGCGATTCCCTTTGAGCAGTTTATTACCTGCTGTCATCAGCTCTCCTTCTAGACTTTGAGAGATATTTTTCAGCAAAATAGGGACACCGTTAAACGGAGCATCTTCTATCGATATGCGCTCTGCTTCTTCTAAGGCCTTTTCCATTCTTGAGTGTGCGACAATATTCAAGATAGGATGAACCTCGTTTAATCGTTCGAAGGCAACCGTCATCAATTCTTTTGCGGTAACCTCTTTCATTTGAATCAACTGCGCCATTTCCATGGCATCTAATTTTAAGTATGTTTCCAAATCCATATGTACACTCCTCACAGAAGCATTTTACCCTAGTCTACCATACCTGTTGATTGGTTCCAGTACTATGATTCGGAAGCATTTTTTTGTTTATTCGATTCCTTTGCTTGATTCTTCTCTTGCCATGGTTCAAATGAAAAAGGAATACCTAGCATCTCACTCGTTAATTTGTCATAAGATACTAGGTCTTTTAACGTCATTTCCTTTAACGAACGTTTCCCCATTGCTCTTAGACCTACTTTCATTTCTTCTATGCTTGCCGTTAAAAATTTTGTTGCTGATTGTGCGCCATCTTCTCTATTAAATTTATTTTTAAATTTGCCTTCATTCCATACAACCTGTGTAGGTGGTTCAAACGGTATAGCGTCAAGCGTTTGGCTATGTGCTACTGCAAAAAGCATCGCTGATCCTAGATAAACGGCATCTGCCCCAAGTGCGATCGTTTTTAAAAATTCAGATGGTGTAAATAGACCACCAGATACGATGAGGCTGACCTCCTTTCTTTTGTTACGTTTTTTCAAGTGATTGTTCGCACGTACAACTGCATGCAGGGTCGGTATTCCAAAATCATCTGATAATACTGGAGGCGCTCCGTGGGTTGCAGCTTGCCCGCCATCTACTGCAATATAATCAACTCCCATTTCTATTAATTGATCGATGTCCTGCTCTATTTTTCCGCCAGCACCTAGCTTGGCTCCAATTGGAACTCCACCCGTTAAGTTTCTTAATTCCTCAACTAATTCTTTTAAATCCTTTAACGTTTGATTATCAAAAAAATGCTCATAAATTACTGCCACTTCATCTTCCTTTAACCCCATTACGCTCCGTGCGCGCCCTGTTAAATTTTCCGGCGAAATTCTCCCGCCTACTCCGACAAGCGCTCCTTGGCCGAACTTGATTTCAATCATATTAGCACGCTTTAATAGGCTCTCATCCTTTGACCACTCCGTTTTGGAGAACTGTAAAATATACTTATCAGCTGCATCTAGTTCCTCTGGTAAAACCCCTCCTTCACCAGAATTAATCGCCGTACCTGTCTGCTTTGCTGCATCCGCTAATGCAAGTCGAACTTCTTCACTTAAAGCAATACCATAAGCCATACCGCTAATAAGTAACGGGATTTCAATTTCGAGTGGCTTTTTAGCGTTTGGACCGATGGTAACTTTTATATCAACATCTTCATCACCATCTATGGGAAATGAAGCCACCTGTGCTGGTATAAATGTTAACGTATCCATATGTGGCCAGCTTTTAGACGACCCTAATGGCCGGTGTAAGACATCCCCTGTTTCTGCACGTAAATTGTTTTCAAGAACATTTTGTAATCCCATATGTTTAATACCTGGAATCAATTCGATTAAATTCTCCTGATAGCTATCTGTAAAGAGAATCTTCCCCATTTTCTTCGTCATCCGCTTTAGCAGACCCCTCCAACCTAGCAAGAATATTAATAAGATACTAAGCAGTAAAACAAGTAATATAAGATTAACTACTGAAATGATCATCATTTTCAATCACTACCTTCTTTCGTCCTTCTTCCAAGGAGGATCGGCATATTTGTGCAACTTCTGATTAATCTTATAAATGAGATATGGTATTAAAAAAGACAATACGGTACAGAGAAGGATTAACTTTTCAGGTAATCTTCCTATTAGATTTTCCCACATATAATCGTCACTCACTTCCTTGATCCTTGACCCGATCAGTAGCACCTGTTGTTCGAATAATAGCATCTGCTTTTACTTTTACCGTGCTATTCGCAAAAATATTATCGCCTTCGTCCCAGTTTTCCTTTACTTCATTCCATATCTCATAATGTTTTCGCTTTAAAATTTCACTAAAACCAAAAAAATCTAATTTTAGATCCTCCTGTGCTTTTTTAATGGTATTGTTTACTACCTGTTCAATTCTTTCGCTTACTTTTCGTTCTATTTTTGAAAGATACGCTTTATCTAAAAGGCTTTTCTGCCCAAACATCTCACCAATATTACCTTCTGCATCAATTGTTATTTCTATATTAATATCCTCTGGGTCGTTTGCATTGATTTCTATATTACTTTTTACCCTCTTCAACTCATAAACCATTAATTTATTATCCACTTCAATTTTGAAATATCCACCCTCTATTTTATTTTTTATTAGATTCAATCCTGCTGCTTCCTCAAGATTTATTGTTCCAACCAGTCTATTACTTTCCCCATGAAAGACGGCTCCCCCGTTGAAAATTATTTTATCATCAGAAGAAAAGACCCTTGGGATAACATAACTTTGCGGCTCCAATAAATGCTCATGTATCTCTCCAATTCTGGCAGGATCAATTAACCCCGCTAATTTAGTAGTGTTTTCCATAACATTCGTAATATACATGACAGGAAGATTTTCAGTTTCGGGCTCTATCTCAAGTATCTTTTGAGCCTTATCCTCGGAAATAACTACCCTCATTTCTCTCCGCATTTCCTGATCACGAATAAATAAATCCATTATGCCTGCAAATAAATCAGGTTGGCGTGCCACTTCCTCAGAAACAACAATTAATTTTAGATGCTCATAATAAGGTGCACGGCCTACTGCCGTAGACATCAAACGGATGATCTCAAACAAACTTTCACCGGTTTCTGATAAATTGGTAAATGCTTTTTTTTCACTACCAGCTCCAGTGGGCAGGCCTATTCCCGCTGGCACGACGAACTGATTGGTCATTTTCAGCGTAGGATTGTCATTTGCTTGCTGATCTTCAACTAAGTCAATAGCGGTACCAATCACAAATCCACGCTCTTCTATATCGTTTTCATCCCAGCACCCTGAAAGCAAAAGCATCATCCAACATAAATGGATAAGTAATCGTTTATTCATCCCGCTTCACTCCCCTGACTTTAGCGATAACAAACAACAGAACAAAAACAAGTACACTATAAAATAACATGGATATACTCATCGCCGCTCCAAATGAATTCACTTCAACTATCTCTTGAGGTAACATACTGATGATATATACAATTGGCACTAAAATAAAAAGTATCTTTGCCTTCAGCATCTTGCTAAAGATAGAGTTAATAGCTAGAACTGCTACATCTAAAGCCATCGATGCCGTATTAAAAATAGCCATAATCCAAATGACAAAAAAAATGGATTCAAATCGTTCAAAAAAACCACCCGGAATATCGACCACTTTCGCCAATTCTACCGTTGGGTAAAGCAAATTTGCTGTTACTTCACGACCAAACACCCCAATGCACAGGATATACAGCATGATATATAATACAACTGGTATACACATGCCAATTGCAGCCATTTTCGGTGCCTTCTTTGGTTTATCAACTAATGCTATGTAGAACCATAGAATACTAAAGCCAAGGTATGAAGTAACACTTGTATTTAATCCCTTTACATAATCATTAAAGCCCGTCTTGAATACTGGAAATAATTTCCCATAATCAAACCAACCTAAATTAAATACAAAAACGGAAAGCGCTATAAAGAGAATAATCGGCAGAAACATCACATTTAAACGAAACAAACCTGCTCTCGATCCCGAAACCGCATACATCACAACAAGTAGAAATGCGAGTGAGATGATTTCTAGTGGCGTACGATCAAATAAATATTGCTTGGATATATCTGCAATTTGTCGAACTTGAAATGCAGTTATCAATAAGAATAGAATGGCAAATAGAAACGTTAGAACGATTGCTACAGGTCTAGTTGTTATACTGGATGCATAGGTAAGAAATGTTTGATTAACAAAACCCGATGCAAATTTAGCTACCAGCCATGTCATAAGTATTGCAATGAATCCACCGATTATTAAAGGTATCCATCCATCAGAAGCTACTGTAGCGGAAGCCAGATCTTTGGGCAGAGAAAGAATTCCTACACCAATTACCATGGATGGTACAGCAATCATAATCTCCTTCTCACCGATTTTTTCATCTGCATATTTAAAACTTTTCACTGTCAGGAGTCTCCTTTATTCAATGACTTTTTATCCAATGGCTGCATATAAGTTGGACGTCTCTTTATTGTAGTAATTGGTGCACGTAGTATAAGATCCTTCCAGTCACTTAAGAAGTTTGGTGCAAAAGGAGTAGTGTACGGAACTCCAAAACTTTTCAAATTCACAAGATGGACATTGAGCATAATATAACTGAGAATAATTCCATAAAGTCCAAATGTTGCAGCAGCAAGCATCATACCAAATAAAAGAATTCGAAACGAAATAGCAACACTATAGGATGGTAGTGAAAATGATGCAATAGCATTAAGTGCAACAACAATTACCATGGCAGGACTTACTAATCCAGCAGATACCGCAGCTTCTCCTATTACCAGACCACCAACAATACCAATTGTTTGTCCAATTGGTGTTGGTAATCTTGTTCCAGCTTCACGCAAAAGTTCCATTGTTAACGCCATTAGCAACGCTTCAACATATGCAGGAAAAGGGACCCCCTCTCTTGAAGCAGCAATAGAAAAGGCCAAATCTGATGGGATCATTCCCGGATGAAAAGAAACGAGTGCAATATATAATGCGGGCAAAAACATAGCAATAAAAGCAGCAAGATAACGTAAAGCTCGAAGCAAGGTTCCAATTGTCCAGCGTTCATAATAATCCTCAGGCGATTGCAAGGTATTTCCCAAGGTTGCTGGTGCTATTAATACAAATGGAGTACCATCCAATAAGATTGCAACTTTTCCCTCTAACAGTGCTGCAGCTACTTTATCTGGTCTTTCTGTATTTAAGACTTGTGGAAATGGAGATAAAAAACTGTCTTCAATCCATTCTTCAATATAGCCTGATTCTGGTGCATCATCCATATCAATCGTTTCCAGCCTTCGATTAACCTCTTTTACAATATCTGGATTTACAATTCCGTCTATATACGATAGAACAAGATCTTTTTTCGAGCGTCTTCCTACCTGATATGTCTTAAAACGCAAATTAGGATCTCGAATATACCGACGAATCATAACCATATTTGTACGTATATTTTCAATAAACCCTTCTCTTGATCCTCGAATAACCGTTTCTGTAATCGGTTCTTCAATTGAGCGGGTCTTCCAGCCTTTCGTATCCATTATAATTACTTTATCAATGCCATCTAGATAGAAAATTGTGCTCCCACTGAGAATTGCATTTGAAATATCGTCTAGTGTAGACCCTTTTTTAATACTGGTGACTGAGAGTATTTCCTGATAAATTTCCTCAAACAGCTCAGATTCTGCTTTAGGCAACGAATCTCTGCCTGTAATTAGCTGCACATTTTTCATTATATTGTTATGTACTAAATTACTATCGACCATTCCGTCAATATAAGCAATTGCACACTTATGTTTAGATCCTTTGATTGTAAACTCTCGAATAACAAGGTCGTTTGGTTTATCCAGTATTTCCTTTAAATTATCCAGATTATTCTCTATTTTTTTTGCAATCTTTTTCACAGAAAAGTTTTCTTCTTTATTCTTCCTTTCCTGTTTCTCTTTTTTTCTAAAAAAATACCGACTTACCATTTAATCCCCTCAAGTCATTTAAATAGTCACTCCTTTTCTTTTTCCCAAATCAGTATTTTTCTATACATCTGGGGATACCAGGCAATAGGATTAGATCCTGCTGAAATAGGGAAAAGACACTATACAGCATAAAAAAGGAGTGTTTTTGTGAAAGCAATTATCTTAAATTGTTCTCTAAAATCATCTGATGAAGTTTCCAATACAAACGCTTTGTTACAAGAATTCATCGATGTCTTCAATCAAAAGAAAGTAGTTACAGAGACCATTCGGGTGGCTGATTACAACATAGCGTTCGGTGTTGAAGGAGATATGGGGAATGGTGATGAGTGGCCAGTAATAGCAGATAAGATAAAAGAGGCAGATATCCTGCTCGTTGGCACACCTTTATGGATTGGTGAAAAGAGCAGTGTGGCTAAAATGGTCATGGAACGAATTAGTGGATCGGGTTCAGAAACGAACGATAAAGGCCAACCGATCTACTACAATAAAGTAGCCGGAGCCGTGGTAACCGGAAATGAGGATGGTGCCAAACATGCAGCTAGAGATATTCTCTTTAGCTTAGGGCACTTTGGTTTCTCCTTACCACCTAACCCTCTATCTTATTGGGTCGGTGAGGCAGGTCCAGGAGCTTCCTATATTGAGGCAGAGGGACAAAACAATGAATTCACCCAAAAAAATGCACAAATTGCCAGCCATAACCTTGTACACCTAGCAAGGATTCTAGCGGATAATCCGATTCCTGCAGAGGGCAATGTCAGTGAATAAAGGAAGGCAATAAATTCATGAACAAAAGCGCAAGCGCCCGGTTAGCGACGTACGGACTGCGCCCCGTACTTTGGGGTGGTTCGACTTGTCGAACATTCCTACGGAGGAGATAAAGGAAACACGGCGACCGCAGGGAGCCGATGTTGACTTATCGTACGGAGGTGAGGGAAGTCTCGCTAGTCGCTGGGCGCTGGAGCTGGACGTAGCCGTTTAGGTAACTAAGTTATCCACAGCATTCAAATTTTATAGTTTCCTATGCATGAATAAAGGCATTCGCCAGAAGAATTGGCGAATGCCTTCATATTCATTGGAGGTTATTTTTTCCTTACAACTATATTTTTACTCCCAGAATATAGTCCGCTTGCAGAAAGCCCCAATATCAGTCCGATTATTATACCGCTTTTCAAATCGCCAGGGCTCACATAAAAGATACCTCCAGCTAAACCGAATAGGACAGACGCAATAGGAAGCCACCTCTTAGGCAGACCAGCAGTTTTTAAAATCTCTACTAGACCTACAATAAGAGCGATCAAAGCAACATCATAGACTTCAAACATTGGTAACACCTCCTCACCATAGCTTATGAATGCCTTGTCCTCCCAGTAACGGCAGGATAGCCATTTTTTTATGATGAGGTATATGTTCTACGTTTCCTATAACATTAAGATAAACAAAGCCCTACCAAAGCAGATAGGGCAACAATTTCATGTTAAGAATACGGCTTAATAATAAATGCATTTTGTGTCACTTCTGCATACATACAAAGCTCTGTGTCTGTATCAATTTCCAATATTCTTCTAAATTCGGCTGGTATATTAACCATCCCTCTTGAAGATATAAAGCGCTGGTTCTCGTAATTTTCATTCGTTCCATGAAATATCCATATTTCGTTTCTTAACATTCGTATTTCTACGCGCTCCCCATCCTGAAATCCTAATGCAGCACGCCATTTTTTTGGTAGATTTACCATTCCTAATTTATTAATAGACTTATAATTCACAAGGAAATACATGCCACTCTCCTCCTACATGTGTATTCCTTTTCAGATTCATAGAATAGAATTAAATTTTTTATTAAACCAAGCTTAAGGTAAATTTTTCAAGTTCTATTGCTTAAACAAGTTGGGTTATCGATTATGAAAAACTTCAGCCATGTAATAGTACCATCTTAACAAATTACTTCTTCTTATTAAACCTGTATGAAGAATACTCACCTTCGCATACTAAACTTAAGATTATGTTGGGGGAAGTGACAAATTTGTATCAAGCTATTTTAAAAAGCACAAAGCATCGGGAGTTCCCGCTCCCTAATCGATCTTGGATTTTGACACAGCGGTGGCATCATTTGCTTTTCATTCACCTGCCATTCTCTAAAGACGCAATCAAAGACCACCTTCCAGAAGGATTGGAATTAGATACGTACGACGGAATGGCATGGATTAGTATTATTCCATTCAAGGTAACTGGAATGCGTCTGCGCAATATGCCAGCCATTCCTTATTTAAGCGCGTATTTAGAATTAAATGTTCGAACATATGTAAAGCGAGAAGGAACATCAGGTGTTTACTTTTTTAGCTTGGATGCTGATAAACTGCTTCCGGTTCTTGGTGCCAGAATGATTACGTTACCGTATTTTCACGCAAATATGAAAATGAAAAAACAGAAAGATCTTTTTTATTTTGAATCCAATCGAAAAAGTCATTCTGAATATAGTTTTAATGGAAGTTACCAGCCTATTTCCAAGCCCTATTATCCGGAAAAACACAGTCTTAGTAACTGGCTGCTCGAACGCTATGCCTTATGGACATACAAATACGGGGTGCTTTTCAGAGGTGATATTCATCATACACCATTGGAAGTTCATGACGCAGAAGTCATAATTGAAAAGAATACTATGTTACCCTTCCCTTTTGATGATAATGGTGAAATACAACTATTTCATTACGCTTCATGCAAGCGTGTTTTGATTTGGCCAATTCGGAGGGTTGAATAGCTTTTCTGTCCCCCAGACATCACCCTATTTACGATATCGCTATTTTTCAGCTGGTTAAAGTTTGAAGAGCATCGTACCTCCCCACCCTCAAACTTCTTCAGCTAAATCCATGGATTTGGAAACGAACTATATATTGCAGCCGCTTATTTACACTAATTTATACCTCTCCCTCCATCTAACTTCAATTAACAGAACTTCTTCATATAACGCATGCATAACGAAAGATTTTCTTTACACAATATATGATAAGTACACCATTCCGCGGAGGTATCATGAAAAATCCTATTAGCGTTTCCCAGTTCTTTTTTATTTTCCTAATCAGTACTGGTCTGAGCAATCATGTACTAGTCATCCCTTTACTAATCGATGCTGCTGGACGTGATGCTTGGATCAGTGTTTTCGTTGGATATTTTATTAGTATCCCAATCCTTCTTTTAATGGTATATGTTACAAAACACTTCAAAAGCATATCCATTTTTGAATGGCTTGAAACAAATTATAATATAGCATTTCGTCGTATAATTGCCGTTCTCATTAGTATTTTCCTATTTATCACTGGGTTTATTACATTAAAAGAAACCGTTACCTGGACGCATGAGACCTATTTGCAAGATACTCCTATGCTTGTCGTGGGGATTTCCATTCTTGCAACCTCACTATATATTTCTTATGGAAAATTAAATGTTATTGCCATATGTGCTGGTGTCCTACTTCCATTTGTCGTTTTATTTGGTTTGCTTGTCACGATTGGTACGATACCGAATAAAAATTACTCACTCATTACACCTGTACTTGTTGAAAATGGCTGGGTCAATATCATAAACGGCTCTATATTTGTTTTTGGTTCATTACTAGAAATATTTCTGCTAATTATGATCCAGCATGAAATCGCAAGAAGAGTAACATTCAAGCACATTTTACTGCTTTCCTTTTTTCTGTTCATTTTAACATTAGGACCACTAATAGGAAGTATTGCTGTTTTTGGAGCGGATGAGGCTGGAAGACTTCGCTATCCAGCATTTCTGCAATGGCGAATCCTTAATATTGGTCAGTACTTTAATCATGTCGACTTTTTATCTATTTATCAATGGCTGTCTGGATCATTTATTCGTTTAGCTCTTATTTTGTATTTAATCACACGAGCTTTCCCATTCAAAAAAAAGAAACAGCGAATTATCGCTCAAGCTGTCATTTGTATCCTTTATTTAATGCTAGTTTTAGCTCCTATATCAGATGAACATTTTTCCTTATTTTTAAAAGACTATTTTTATCCAGGAACTGGCGCTTTTGCCGTAGTCATGATTCTATTTTTAACACTGCTTATCAAAACTTCAAAGAATGGAATGGAAACAGATGAAAAATAATAATGCAGCATTAAAAGAAACATATTTTAAACATCTATTTCAACACTCTTCTGATATAAAAGTTCAAAGATATCCGTTAACACGTGAAAAAAAAAATAAAGAAATTGTCATTACCTATTGCGAAGGCCTAATTAATAGTGATTTATTAGTAGAAAGCATCCTTCCGGAAATTCGAAAATGCCACCATACTAATGACCTTAATGAATTAAGTGATTCAATTTCAATCCCTTGGAATCCGGACAACCCTTCTTTTAAGAACTCTATAAAAGATATGATTTTTAATGGGTACACAGCCATTGTAATAGCAAAAACAGTATACTTTTTTAATACATCTAGTCCTCCAAAAAGGTCTCCTGAGGAATCGACTACGGAAGTCTCCGTGAAGGGACCTCGCGATGCTTTTATCGAGGATATTAGCTCCAATATCGCATTAGTTCGTAAACGGCTGAAAACAGATTCCTTCGTTACAAAGTCATTTACAATTGGAAAACGCAGTAATACAAAAGTTAGTCTCGTTTATATGACGGATATCCAAAGTAAAGAGATAATTAATGAGGTAACTGCACGATTAAATAACATTGATTTAGACGCTTTAAACAGTGACAATCAATTAGCAGAGCTATTAACAGATTCCCGTTACTCCATATTTCCATTACTAAAAAGTGTTTCTCGTCCTGATGGCGTTGTCAGCGGTTTGGTACGTGGACGATTTGCAATATTTATCGATAATGTTCCTAACGTCATTGTGGGACCTGCTAATTTAGGATATCTATTAAAGTCGTCAGAGGATACACATATGCCATTTTATTATGCTTCATTTGAAATTCTTCTTCGGGTGATCGGATTGGGAATATCTATTTTCCTCCCAGCATTTTGGGTTGCCTTATCTGCATATAATGTAGATCAAATCCCTTTTTCACTACTTGCAACAATTGGAGCTTCACGCTTAGGAATCCCGTTTAACACTACTGTTGAATTATTATTAATGATTGGTCTTTTTGAGCTCTTTCGTGAAGCAGGTGTCCGATTGCCTAAGGCTGTCGGACAGACTGTTGCTGTAGTAGGTGGATTAATTGTGGGTGATGCTGCTATTCGAGCTGGTTTGACATCTCCTACGATGCTAGTGATTTCTTCCATTACCGCCGTTGCAACGTTTACCTTAGGTAATCAATCATTATTTGGAACGGTAACGATTTTACGAATCTTTTCTATCCTTTGTGCGAGCGTGCTGGGGATGTATGGATTTTTCCTTAGTCTATTTTTAATCGTAGGCTATTTAGCAAAGCTTGAGTCATTTGGAATTCCATATTTAAGTCCTGTCTCTCCATTTGTTAAAGGAGATTTTGCTAAATCACTTTTAAAGATTCCTGTTGTACAGCAAGATGAACGTGCTAAAATTCTCAAAACAGAGGACGATGATAGGCAGGAGGACAAATAAATTGAAGGTATGTCATGCTTTATCGTTAGGGATTATACTATTACTCCTATTAAGCGGGTGCTGGGATGAAAAGGAAATTGGGGAAGTTAATTTCGCTACCGCTATTGGAATCGATTTTGTTGATGAAAACTATGTACTTTATGTGCAAATGATGGACTTTTCCAATGTAGCCAAACAAGAGGGAGCGAAACAATCTGCAGATGCACCATTGTTTGTCGGACAAAGTTCAGGAAAAACCTTTAATGAAGCAATGAATAATTTATATAAAACTGCTCAAGCACCCATTAATTGGGGGCAGGTTGGATCTATTATTTATTCAGAATCAGTCTTAGAACAAGGCATCAAAAAGGTTGATCAAGCAATCCGAAGAAATGGAGAGTTTCGATACACACCTTGGGTATACGGAACAAAGGAATCCATTGAGAAAATATTTGGCGTTTCTGGATTCTTCCATTTACCACCAATCTACACAATTTTATTTCAGCCCGAGCAAATTTATAACGTATATTCCTATATTAAGCCTTTGCGGATGCATCGGTTTATTTCAACATATAATGAGCCCGGTGGCACCGCTCTGCTCCCTTCTATATCGATTGATACACATGCTTGGCAGGAGATAGCTGCAAAAGAAGATCAAAAAGAAACATTAAGAATAAATGGGAGCTTCCCTATAGACCAAGGTAAACTTACGGAATGGATGTCCTATGAAGAACTAATAGGTCTAAGATGGATGGATGCTAAAGTCAAAAATACACCGGTTGATATTATCGTGGATGGTGAGCACATAGGAGTAGTGCAAATTACAAGTCCAAAGGCAACCATAAAACAAGTAAATGATGGGGAAGAGGCAATGTTTCAATTCCAGTTAAAAATGAGAGGACATGTTGCAGATCTCGAGGAAAAGATGTCTTCAGAACAAATAGAAAAAATAATCTCGCAGCAAGTTAAAGATGATATTATGCAGACATTTCAAGCTAGTGTAGATAAGGATATTGATGTATATAATTTAAAGCATTGGTTATTTCGTAACGGGATGACTCTTGAAGAAGTCAACAATTATCAACTTTCAATGGATAGTCTTAACGAGATTTCGGTTACAGTTCATGTGGAAAGTAAGGGCGTATATGATTGAAAAGTTTGATACAAACGAAATTCAAAAGAAGCAAGAGAATGTCCCTTGCTTCTAATTTTAGATAAACTTATGCCCACAGTTCGGACAGAAGTTTGTTCCAGTTGTTTTTTGTCCGCAATTCGGACAGAAATTAGGTATTTGCTTATTGCTGGAGTCTTGTTGATTAGATGAATTTGATTGGTTATTCTGATTGAAATTGTTGCTTTGATTTGGCTGTTGCTGCTGCCCGGACTGCTGCCCTGTATTCTGATTCATGTTTTGCATCATTTGATTTGCCATATTCATTCCCATCATCATCCCAGCCATATCAGAGGCTGTACCAGATCCAGAAACCTTACCAGAAGCCATTCCATCTGTCATTTTTATTTGCTGATACTTCGCTACATCGCCAACCATTCCGTGAGAGGCGCTTTTCGTAACCATGTCCTGCACTTCTTTCGGATAATTAAAGCTCATAATATTGAATCCGGTAATTCTCATGCCGTTATCCATAATCTGCATGTCAAGGTCTTCTTTGATTCCTTGTGAAATCTCAAATGCATTCGCCTGCAGGTTGAAGATGTCCTTTCCTTCTCGCGTTATCCATTTCATCAGAAGCTGATCAAGGATTGCCGTAATTCTTATTTTTATATCTTCAACCAGATAGCTTTGCTTCACACCAGCAATCTTATCAATCAAAGCCATATAATCATTTACTTTAAAGTTGAACGTCCCATTTGCTCGAATCGGGATGCCTCCTGGAAGTGTGGGGGTAGGGATATTAATTGCATTTTTCGTTCCCCATTTAACGGTGAACTCTTTCGTATTGACGAATAGTACTTCCACACGCATGCCACTATTAAAACCAAATTTAAACCCTTTTAACGTAGATAGAAAAGGAATAATTTGGGATTCAATATCATAATCTCCATCATCTTCAAAAATTCCTTCAATTCGACCACTATTTAAAAAGATAGCATCCTGACCAGGGCGAATAATAAGCTTACTGCCCTTTTTTATTTCACGATTGCTCCATTTCCAAAAAATCATATCATCTCTAAATTCTTCCCATTCCACTACATCTGAGAGCTGACTTCTAAAAAAAGACATTTGATCATTCCTTTCTCTAAACTTACTTTATAAAACTTAATTAAAAACTGCGGCCACCGCCACTAAATGAACTACCTCCTCCGGTAATTCCTCCGCCACCACCTCTTCCACCTCTACTTTTATTATTATTGGAAGGCTTTCGACGTTTCGTAACGGTTTTATTAACAAACATATCCCTTTTGCTGTTTACTCTTGTATTGTTCTCGTTAAAATACGTGCGGGAGGTAACTGTGACGCGCCCTCCAGAATTATAAACCATGGTACCAACTATAATACCACCAACAGCTAGAGCAACCACGAGTTGAAACCACGTTTTTAACAGTACACTTTCTGGATTTACTCCAGGTCTATACTCCATATAATCATTAGACGTACTTATTGCTTGTTGGAATGCCTGATAAAAATTCTTATCCGAAAGATGGGGAGTAATCTTATCAAGTACTAGCTCGATTCTTTCATTATCTAAGTACTCCTCCCCCCTCTTGAACCCTGCCAGAAAAACCTCTCTCTTAGTTGGATCCACGCTTACAGTTAACAAAATCGTATTCCCTTTAGGTTGGTCATAGCCGAAAGCATGTTCATCATAAAAATCACCCATATACGTTTTGATACTTTTTCCACTTGTATCATTCGTAGTATGAATAATAAAATCGGTTTCTTGTTTTTCACCAAATTCTTTTATGCTACCTTCCAATTCCATGACTTGTTCTTCTGATAAAAGTTCAGCTGAATCATAAATATATTGTTTCGAACTTGCTTCCACTACTTGTAATGAAAATGATGTGAAAATAAATAAACTCGTAAATAAAATTGATAATGTAAGAAAGCGTCTGCTCACCAAAGAACACCTCCAATAGCATAGGAGATAATTTTCAAGGTGACGAATGCAGCTGCAGCGATTCCACCAAACCAGCTAGCTACTTTCCCTAGACTAATTGGTGGTTTCCCAACTATCTTTCCTGTCTGACCGTTCATCGCAAAGGTATGCTCTTGCTTATCAAAATCATAATAAACCATCCAAACAGGTAAAAGAACATAATGTGCTTTTGTTTTTTTCGTACGGATATTTTTACTTTTATAATTTACCGAAGAATATCCACTGATGGTTGAACGAATATAGGAGTCTATGTAGGGCTGCACTTTTGTTTTTACCCGAGAGAACAATTCTTCATCACTAAAATTATATTTTTCTGCAATGTACCCAGCAAGATATGGGGTCTTGAAATCTTTAAACTTTTGATAATCATATGGTTCTAATTTATCCATTAACGTATCATCCAGCTTTTCAGACGCGTCTACAGGTACTTTTACATAGCTTAAATCAATATCACGGTACACATCATAAAATTTCTTCTCCGTATAGATGTAATTTCCCCGCGTATACGTCCTCACCCTTGTTCCGACAGCTTTTACATCTGCTTTACTATCTAAATCATACAACCAAAATGGGACATATAGTCCGGTAATTCCCTTAACTCGATCCGCCGTCATAAATCCTTTAGGCGTCAGACGACCGTTGCGACACCATTTACGGAATGCAGCCATTGCTTCTTCCTTACTGATTGTAAAGGGAATAACCTTTGCTGGGGCCAAATCACCTGAAAGTCGATCTCCAAGAACGACACCCGCTCCACAGAAACTGCAATTGGTTGCTGTAGTGTCTGCTTCTGTAATGATAACTGCTCCACAGTTATTACAATTATACTGCTTCGCTTCATCTTCAGAAAATGTTGTGGTGATAAATTCCTCAGAGAAGTCTTCAATATTATCTTTTCTTCCACAGCTACCACAGGATAACATTCCCGATACAGCATCAAACTCCATATCAGATCCGCAGTTCGGACATTTATAATGAATAACCAATGTTATCCCCTCCTTCCGATGTATAGGCAGGCTACAGTTTATACTGTAGCCTGCAATTTATTGTTCTTCAGTTTTTACTTGTTCCTTTTTGTTTTGAAGCTGTTCTTCACTTTGTACTGGTTCTTGACCATGTAATTGTGATTTCAACTCTTCCAGTTCATCATCAACATTTAGCTGTGCCTTTAATGCAGAAAGTTCATTCTCAACTTGAGCATTCGAATCATATTTAGCAGTTAGATCATTGATATCTTCACCAGTTCCTTTGTTCAGCTCTGCCATCGCATTTGCTTCATCAAGTGACTGATTGATTTTTGCCTCCATTCGATCAAAGGCTGACATCGAGCGATTTGCTCCGCCCATTGAAGTAGCAAATTCATTTACTTTCTTCTGTGATCTTGCAACAGCTGCTTTTCCTTTTAAAATATTCTTTCTTGCTTCAAGCTCGCCAATATCTGAAACAAGCTTATCATGCATTTGTCTCATCTGCAGGGCGTTTGCAGAAGCTAGCTCATGGGAGGTTCTCAAATCTGCTTCTTTCGCTGTAAGCTCTGCTTTCTTCCCAAGGAACTTTCTTGCATCATCTTCATTTCCTGCTTCTAATGCTTTAACAGCGTATTTCTGCATATTTACGATATCTGACTGACACTCCTCAAGTTCACGTTGTGCCCGTTTTTCAGCTGCCATAATGGATGCAGTTTCAGATTTTACTTTTCCTAAATCTCGATTCAAATCTCGTAAGTACTGATCAATCATCTTCTCCGGATTTTCGGCCTTATCCAACAATGCATTGATATTACTTGACATAATGTCCCTGAACCTTCTTAAAATCTCCATTCCACATTCTCCTCCATTTTTTATGTTAATTTTATTATCTAACAATCTTTCAGACTAATAAAGCGATATCTTAAAAATAAACGCTTTATTAATATACGAGTGTCTTGGAGAAAAGTTTCATATTCAGAGAAAATTTTTAGAAAACTTGGCATTCGTTAAAGGGATTCTTACGAAAGCGTTCTTTGCTTTCTTAGAAGCCCTTATACTTTGGAGTGCAAGCTTTTAGGCGAATGCCTTAGTTGCATTTATGCAAATTGGTAAGTTTTATACTTTCTTATTTGCCGAGAAGAATGATTAAGGAGATTTTGATGGAGGTGATTCTGAAGTAAAAAATTGAGCTAGTTACGAATCTTGACTAGCTCAATATACAATGTAAAAGAGAAAGTTTATTAAAGCTTATTACCGAAACATAGGAAGTGTAGTTACCATGCCTAATAAGAAAATAATCATTAGATAGTTAACCGAATAGAGAAAATTCCAATGTGCCCATTTCAAATCATCTTTCACAAAAAATCCAGCGATGGCAAGCACAATCCAACCAGTATTAAGAAGCATTGCAATCACAACAAACACCGTTCCTAAAGTTGTTAAAAAAAGCGGAAGCGGTAATAATGCAGCAATATAAATAAACATCTGTCTTTTTGTCATCGTAAAACCATAAACAACTGGTAGCATAGGAACTCCAGCTGCCCGGTATTCTTCACATTTTTTCATGGCGATTGCAAATGTGTGCGGTATTTGCCAAATGAATAGTAAAAGAAACAGCGTTAGTGGAACGATATGTATTGCATGATCGACTGCAGCCCAGCCAATCAATGGTGTTACCGCCCCTGAAACACTGCCGATGACCGTATTTAAGGTGTATCTGCGTTTGGACCATATCGTATATAAAAATACATACGTAAACCAACCAATAAAGGCATACAACGTTGTTTCCAGATTGATAAAAACGAGCATTATAAATCCGAATACGGTCGTTACAATCCCAATCGTCAGCACTTGTTTTAATGTAAAGCTTCCCGTAACGGTTGGCCGTTTTTTCGTGCGATCCATAACAGAATCAATATCCGTGTCATACCAATTATTTAATATTAATGCTCCTGCCATAACAAGTGTGGAACCGAAGCTTACAAGCACAAAATCCAGCCACTGAAAATCCTGCCCCGTAAAATGTAATGCTAAAATATATCCTGCAAGAACAGGTAAAAAATTAGCAACCAACACACTAAATTTAACCAATAATTTAAGATCCTCTAAAAGAGAATTTTTAACAGCATGCGACTTTACTTTTTCCTTCATCAAATCACCTCTTACCATACTGCTGCTTTTTAGATTTTGCCGTCCATTGAATTTACTGGATACTTGCTTTAAACTGATTACAGTAGAAGACTTATAAGATTGATATCACTATCTATCATATAACAACTAATTTCTTGTGAACAGCGTTAAAAATATCCTAAAGTCAGGTGACTAAAATGACAAACTTTACACACTTTAATGAACATGGACGAGCAAAAATGGTGGATATCTCTGCCAAAGAGGAATCTGCTCGTAAAGCAATTGCACGATCCAGTGTGCAAATGAAACAAGAAGTTTATGAGAATATTACCGAGCAAAAGAATAAAAAAGGAGATGTCCTATCGGTTGCGCAAGTCGCTGGTATCATGGCTGCCAAACAAACCTCAAGCCTCATACCAATGTGCCATCCTATTCCAATCAGTGGAGTGGATTTATCCTTCGAATGGAATGCACTTGAAGACAAGGTGTATGAACTTATTATTGATGCGGAAGTAAAAACGGTGGGTGCCACTGGAGTTGAAATGGAAGCACTGACTGCGGCATCCGTAACTGCACTTACAGTTTACGATATGTGTAAAGCAGTTGATAAAGGCATGATTATCGGTCAAACTTATTTGTTGGAAAAAAGTGGCGGGAAAAGCGGTGATTTTAAAAGGGGTGAGTCTTAGAATCGGTATTACTACCGATTCTCCTCCATTAAGGCTTCGTTTTATACATCCGTACGCATACGGTTAATTACGAATAATAAGACAAAGGAAAAACCAATACTTATTAATACATAATACCAAGCAATTGTTGTTGCATCTGTTTCAATTGCCAAATAAATTGCCGTTGGAATCGTCTGTGTTTTCCCTGGGATGTTTCCAGCAAACATTAGCGTCGCACCAAACTCACCCAATCCACGGGTGAACCCAAGAACAACTCCTGTTAATATCGAACGGATACTTAGGGGAATGACTACCTTCACCAGAGCCATCCACTCTGTTGCGCCATCAACTTGTGCCGCGCCAATAATATTCGTGTCAACAGATAGAAAACCTGTTTTAATGGATTGATACATTAAAGGAAACGCAACTGTCATTGCTGCGATTATTGCAGCAGTTGATGTAAATAAAATACTATTTCCAGTTACACTTTCTACCGCTTGTCCAATCCAGCTGTTTTTTCCAAATATAATAATAAGCAGAAATCCAATGACGGTTGGAGGAAGAACTAGCGGCAAAAAAAAGATTGTTTCAAGGACTGCATTTATTTTTCGCTCTTTTCGAACCATCCAATACGCTAAAACAACTGCCAATAAAAAGGTAAAGACCGTTGCAATGGTGGAAACATAAAAAGATAATTGAACTGGATGCCATGACCATTCCATTTGAATTCACCTACTCCATGATTAGAAAGCCGTATTTACGGAAAATATCTTTTGCCTCATTCTCTAACACATACTGATAAAAGGCTTCGCGTGCTTGCATAACCTCAGATTGTTGTTCTTCACTTTCAATAATTGCTGCATAATATTCAATCGTAGCGTGAAGACTCGGGTCAAATCGATCAATTACTGTCACATCATCCCGAGCAATTACATCACTAGCATAGACAATACCAACGTCAACCGCTCCTTGGCTCACTAATGTAACAACTTGACTAACATCTTTTGTAAATACAAGCATTTGTCTGTCTTGCAGTTCTTCCCAAACACCTATATTTTCCAATACCTCTTTTGCGTATGTACCCGCTGGAACTGCATCAGGTGTACCGACTGCTATACTTCCACCTTGCTGCATTAAATCATCTCTAGAATTTAAATCCGTTTGATTCGATTTGATAAGTACAAGCTCATTTTGAAAGATAGCAGTTCCATCTTGTACCATATCCTGCTTCACTAGTTTATCATAATCTGTTTTCGAAGCAGAAAAAAATAAATCAATTGGTGCCCCCTGTTCGATTTGCTTTCTTAGTGCTCCAGATCCTCCAAAATTATAAGAAATCTTAATTGCAGGATGCTCTTTTTCAAAGGCTTCCTTAACTTCCAATAAACTATCGGTCATGCTAGCTGCAGCAGAAACCGTTAATTCTGCAGTCTTTTCAGATTCTGAATCATTGGCACAACCAGCTAAAACTAACAGGAATAATAAAGTCAATATAATCGTCATTTTTTTCATCTGTCTCATCCTAAATCCTTCTTAATTTCCTTCACCATATGTCCGATTTCAGGCAAAATCAAACGCTCCATTGCTAATGTTACAGCACCTGTTGAACCAGGAATGGAAAAAATCAAGCGATGATTGGCAACCCCACAGGTTGCTCGGGATAAAATACTGGCAGTACCAATATCATATTGATAGCTCAAATAGCGAAAAAGCTCTCCAAATCCTGGGAGATGCTTGTCAAATAAAGGTTCAATTGACTCAATCGTGACATCACGATAGGATATACCAGTTCCGCCATTTACAATTACAGCATCAATTCTATTACTATAAATAGCCTTTTCAACTGTCATACGAATTTGCTCCCGCTCATCCGGGATGATTTTATACAAAGAAACTTGATGGTTTGCTTCCTTTAATAGTTCCATAATCTTTTTGCCGCTTTTATCTGTATCCTTTGTTCGTGTATCACTGACTGTAATAACTGCAATCGAAATATTGTGTGCAGCATCTTTTTTATGATTCACTAACATTCCGCTCACTTCCCTATTTATTTATCCTCTTGCTTTTTTACCCATTTTTGATAATCTGCCTGATGATTAATATTTATAAAAGACTGTTCTTCTTCCATATCTACATACTTTACATTACATTTATCCAAAAGCTTTCTTAATGAGCGATGCTCGTGGTCTAATTGGTACTTAATTAATCCCTTGACTGAATTACGATAAATAGCAATCAGGGGCTGGAGTTTTCCTTTAGCGATTGGGATAATAGCGTCAACGTCTTGATCCATATGCTTCATTAGTGTTCTAAATATAGATTGATTCATAAACGGAACATCAATCGGAATAACAAGATACCATTCGGCTTTCATTTGTTCCATAGCAGTCAAAATACCTGCTAATGGTCCATGTCCCTGATATTCCTCCCTATCCTGAATAATCGTCATTTTTGTTTCACTGGACTGGAAACGATGCTTCAGTTCAGGACTTGTCACCATAACCATTTTTTCCACTATTGGGGTTAAAGCATCCATTGAATGTTGATAAAATGCTTTTCCATCCTTCGTCGCAAAGGCCTTTGGTTGCCCAAACCTCATCGACTTTCCACCTGCTAATATAATGCCTGCTATTTTTTCATTCACATTAAAAACTCCTTTGTAATAGAAGTTTGTACAAATTTCACAATGTTGTAACCACGCTTACATCATCTCTAATGGTAAAATAGATATGATATGGTTTGCATTCAACAAGGAGGCTACTGATATGCGAACAAGTTTATTATTAAGTGCACGTCAGAACGAAGATACGATTTCTCCTGAACTGAGAACATTGATGGATTCAATCAGTACGCTTAAAGAAATGAATCAAGACACCTTCCTATTTCACGAAGGTGCAGATGCACATGATATTTATATTATTAAATCAGGACTTGTACAAGTTTCTAAATTAACAGCAGATGGAAAAGAAATGATTTTAAGAATTTGTAAGGATAACGATATCATTGGTGAGTTAACTCTGTTTAGTGATCATCCCAAATATTTACTTAGCGCAAAGGTTTTACAAGCTGGAGAAGTATTTGTTATTAATAAAAATCAACTGGAAAAAGCTTTAATGACGAATAGCCAACTAACCTTTGAATTTATGAAATGGACGAGTAACCACATGCGTAAATTCCAGTCTAAAATAAGAGATTTATTGTTAAATGGAAAAAAAGGTGCACTGTATTCGACACTCATCCGTTTATCCAATAGCTACGGAACGAAGCAGGTTGATGGCATTTTAATTAATTTAACCTTAACAAATCAAGAATTGGCTAAGTTTATTGCAGCCACGAGAGAAAGTGTCAATCGTATGCTTGTCGAACTTAGAAAGCTCAACGTCATTTCCATTGATAAGTCTGGCAAAATACTCATTAAGGATATTGACTATTTACGCGAACAAATTGGATGTGAAAATTGTCCGGTTGATATATGCAATATTAATTAGGAAATATTTTAATATCTCAGCTTTGCAGCTTGAATATGGCAAGTAAACCTTGCTCTAATTAAGCTATGATGCTCTTAGTCCTTCATCTTGTAGATGAGGGATTTTTTCTCTAAAATGATGATTATCTTTCGCAGCCTTTTTCTTCCCAATCGTGGTATGCTCTCTCGGTTGATCGCTTATACTTTTCACTCTTATCTACCCTGACTGCTTGTTTCTCGGGTGATTTCTAACCCTCTGTCATATTCTAGCCCTTGAAAACGATCTAGAACACAAGAATTTAGATATCCTTAACCTATCTTTTTAAAAAATTTCGTTTCATCCATTCATAAAATTCATCTATCTTTGACGTTTTAAAAACAGGATACATCACCGGGGTGTCGAATGATAAGGAGGTGATTACTGCTTGGATATTTTTTACTTGTTCCAGCAACGAAAAATCTTCTTCTCGATTAATAAGAACTACTTTTGGAAAAGG
Organism: Oceanobacillus sp. FSL W7-1304; assembly: GCF_037969805.1. Lineage (NCBI taxonomy): Bacteria > Bacillati > Bacillota > Bacilli > Caryophanales > Bacillaceae > Oceanobacillus > Oceanobacillus sp. FSL W7-1304. The sequence goes on from NZ_CP150211.1 coordinate 1,866,534, forward strand.
TTCTTTTTTAAAACCTTCCATAACAAGCACATCGACACCCATCAGTTGATAAATAGCGATTAATTGTTCAACATCCCAAGATGCAGCTGAAAGCTGTAAGATTCCTTCCCCTTCAACCCCTGAGATGACAGCGCCTGCTTGCTTATGTTTTGCGCTGTCCGTATTTTCTAATCCGATCGGAGCACCACCATGACCATGGTGTTTAAGAGATGCCACAGTATGCCCCGATTCACTTAACATCGCTATCATTTTGGAAGCGAGTGTCGTTTTCCCACTATTTTTAAAGCCAACGATTTGAATGATTTCCATTCATGTTTCTCCTTCACCATTTATGCTGTATTTTCTATTACCCACCACTTACTGGTGGAATAAAAGCAACCGTATCACCAGCTTTAGCAATTTCATCATCCATTACATATTCTTCATTTACTGCTGTCATGACTTGATCTAATTCAATAAGCTGATACGTCTCTTTAAGGATATTTTTTAAATCACGAATCGTCGTTTGCTCTTTGTCTATCGTTAATTGATCGCTTCCTGCCTTTTCTTGTAAATGGGCAAATAATAGAATCTTAATCATGCTTCTCATCCTTTACATCTGGTTTTCCATTGGGATAAGGAACCTTTTCCAATTGATCACCAATCCAGGTCTCGCCATCTTCCCAATGTTCTTTTTTCCAAATCGGAACGATCTGTTTAATTCTTTCAATTGCATATTCATTCGCTTCATAAGCAGCTTTGCGATGTGGTGAGGAAACAGCGATAACAACCGCGATATCCGAAATATCTAAATGCCCAATTCGGTGAGAAATAGCTACTTCTGTATTTGGCCACTTCTCATTTATTTCCTCTCCAATTTTAGCAAGCATTTTTACCGCCATCGGAACGTAGGCTTGATACTTCAAATAAACCGTTCTTCTTCCTCTTGTCCATTCTCTGACAGTTCCAATAAATGTGGTGATAGCACCTGCTTCTCTGCGCTCTACTTTTTTTATTACAGCTTCTACTTCAATAGGTTCTTCAACAATCTCAAATAATTCATTCATAGGTGCGCTGGCTCCTTCTTGAATTCACATCTGCTGTCGTAAAATTTTCAAACGTTGTACCTTCTTGATCTTCCAAGAGAATAATAGAAACCTCCATGCCCGTTTCATACCCTCTTGTGCCTCCAGGCAATACAATAAGAATATTTGCTTCAGCTAAGGAAGTAACAACATTTGATTTATCTAAGCCAACCGGGGTTGCTACTAACCTTCCAGTTTCATAGGATAAATGTCCACGAACAAAGCGGTCAAACGGATTCGGCTTTGGAAAATCTGCGCCAAGGATGGCTACTTCTTTCTTTAAAAAAGCTGCTTTTGTCTGTAAAAATGTACGAATGATTGGTCTTGTGTAAAGCTCAAATCCAACATAGCAGGCAGAAGGATTTCCGGATAAACCAAACAATAATTTCCCGTCGTTCTCCGCAACTGTTGTCACACTTCCTGGCCTCATACCAATTTTATTAAATAAAACAGCAGCTCCTAATTGGTCATAAATTGCTGGCAAGAAATCAAAGTCACCAACGGATACCCCGCCTGTTGTAATTAAAACATCTACCTTTTCCAGGCTTTCCTTCACTTTATGATAGCAAGTTTCAAAATCATCATTGAACTGGCCGAAATAAATTGGCTCGCCACCCGCTCTAATAACCTGAGCGTATACCATATAAGCATTACTATTTCTGATTTTCCCAGGCCTTAACGGTTCATCGACACCTAATAATTCACTGCCTGTAGCAATGATACCGATTTTAGGTTTTACACTAACCGGAACTTTCTTATAGCCAAATGTTGCTAAGACGGCAACAATTCCCGGGGTTATAAAGGTGCCTTTGGAGACAAGCACCGTTCCTTTTGTTGTATCCTCACCAGCAAAGGAAATATTGTCACCAGCATTTAATTTTCGTTTTAACTGGAAATAATCCTTTCCATCTTGTATATATTCCTTCACGGACTCAAACATGATTACTGCATCACAATCGTTTGGAATTTGGGCCCCTGTCATGATTCGAACCGCTTCATTGTCACCAACATGCTCGTTAAACACACTCCCTGCCCCAATTTCACCAATGACTTCAAATGATATAGCATTTTTACCGGAAGCCATTTTTGTGTTCGCTGATTTTACAGAAAACCCATCATATGGAGACCTGTCAAATGGAGGTACATGGTGATCTGCAATAACATCTTCAGCAAGAAAACGACCATAACTTTCCTCTATCGATACGAATTCGCCCTTGCCATGCTGGGCAAAATCCATTACCTTTTCAATGGCTTCATTTACTTTAATCGGTTTCCGTCTTTCTACCATGTGTCATCACCTTCATCCTGCTAATTGATTGTAAATTGTTTTCGCTTTTTCGATCGAATCAGTACCGTGTATTAATGTTCTGCCATCCTGGAAGAAAACGAGACGATAGGATTCGTATTCCAATGACAATAAAAAATGGTTATGTCTGACTGGGGCGATTTTTTGCAATCGATGTGCTAATTCATCTAGATTTAATTTCTGAGGTGTTCGTATTTGTACCGTATTCCTTCCACAAAGCACTTCCGATTTTGTGCGTGATTCATAGTTTAAATGCGGATAGCTTGGATTTTCACCACATGTCGGACAATCTGCTTTTTTAGCACGATCTACTTTCATCATATGATAATGATTATTCCATAAATCAAATGTCACAAGCTTTGTTCGGCAGGCTTTGTTGTCACCAACAAGCAGTTTTAAGGCTTCTGCCGTTTGATGGGCAACAACCATTTGGACTGCTGGTGAAATAATTCCAACAGAGTCACAAGTCGCTCCTGAGACTGGCATCGTATCCATTAAGCAACCGAGGCAAGGGGTCTCATCTGGCAAAACCGTAAAACTCATGCCTGTACTTCCAACACAAGATCCATAAATCCACGGTATTTGTTCTTTATGCGCTAAATCGTTCAGGATAAATCGCGTTTCAAAATTATCCGTTGCATCGATTAGGATATCCACATTTTTTAATAAAGGAAGTAGTGTCACTGGTGTGGCATCCATAACATAAGCATCGATAACAACCGAAGAATTAATTTGCTGCAGGCGCTGTTTAGCCGCCATTGCTTTTGGAAGTTGCTCCGTGACCTCTTTTTCGGTATACAATTGCTGCCTTTGTAAATTACTTAATTCGACATAATCTCGATCAATAATCGTCAGCTTCCCTATTCCAGCACGAACTAGGTTTTCCGCATTAGCAGATCCCAATGCACCACAGCCTAAAATGAGTACATGCTTGTTTTGTATCTTCTCTTGCCCAGCTTCACCAATCGGTTTAAAAAGCATTTGTCGTGAATATCGATTTCCCATCATTTTTTCTCCTACCCACCTATATAAGACATCTCAATTTTCTTCTTATGTTTAGCTGATTCTGCTGTCCTCTCATCTGAATATCGATCGGTCCGGCTACTCCATATGTTCCTAATTTCTTCTTTTATTTCGTCATCTGTTTTCTCAGAACGTAGCAGTTCACGGAAATCAAAACCATTCCCTGCAAACAGACAGGTGTACATTTTTCCATCTGCAGCAATCCTTGCCCTTGTGCAACTGGAACAGAATGATTCGGATACCGATGTGATAAACCCAACTTCCGTGTTTGTGCCACTATAGCGATAACGTTTTGCTACCTCACCTACGTATGCAGGATCAACAGCTTCCATTTTGAAATGTTTCGAAAGCTCCTTGAAAATTTCCTTTTTCGTTATCACTTTGCTGAAGTTCCAGCCATTTGACTGTCCAACATCCATAAATTCAATATATCTTAACTGAATTCCTTGTTCCTTAAAATAGGCTGCCATTGGAACAATTTCTCCATCATTCATTCCTTTTTTTACGACCATGTTTACTTTTACTTCCAAGCCTGCTTCTTTCGCTTTTTGGATGCCTTTCAATATACGGTCTGGACCCACGCCACTATCGTTAATCGATTTAAATAACGTCTCATCCAGTGCATCTAAACTTACATTGACACGTTTTAGACCTGCATCTTTCAGTTTTTGTGCCATGTGAGAAAGCAAGGACCCATTTGTTGTCAGCCCAATATCCTCTAACCCTTCGATGCGCACCAGCTTTTCAATTAATACAGGCAAGTCTCTCCTCAGTAAAGGTTCCCCACCAGTTAATCGGATTTTTTTTACGCCTAATGCTACAAATAGCTTTGCAATACGTTCTATTTCTTCAAAGCTTAATAGTTGCTCTCTAGGCATGAACGCAAAGTCTCTGCCAAAGATTTCTTTTGGCATACAATACGTACACCTAAAATTACAACGATCGATGACAGAGATACGAAGATCCTTCATTGGCCGACCAAATTTATCTGTTAGTACTGTCATTCGGATCATCTCTCCTTCTAAGAACATTATATCTACTATTTATAGTTCGGGTCTGTAACAAATATCACTTTCTTTGAAGAACTTACAGCTTTAAACCGTTGCTTTCTTCGTTTGCAGCTTCACAAATTTATCTTCATAAATCCTTCGCTTTTGCGGATTATGATTCCTTGTAAAGAATTCTATGATACCTGCCAATGCTTCTTCAACTAACTCCGGCTGCTGGACTTTTTCAATGATTTTAAACCCTTTCTCATAACAGATTTCTGCTTTTTTTACATCTTCCTCTTTTTTATTTTCATAACAATATGCTAAGCGAATCAGGGTTAGCCCTTTTTCTTCCTTGCAGCTAGGCAGCGTTTCATAGATTGCTAGTGCTTCCTTATAATAAGAAAAAGCATCTTCTATTTTTTCCTGCTGCACATAATTAAAAGCAATAGCCTGTAATGTATTCCCATAAGCAATGGATTTTTTCCGCCCCTCTTGTTCCAGTCGTGCCAGAAACTCCTTGAACATCATGAATGCTTTGTCATAGTTTTTTTCATCGGAATAAATCTTCCCAAGTGCATACAGATATTGCTGCCGGATCTTTGGAAATTGAGTGGCTAATTCCAATCCCTTCTCTAAATATTTCTTCGCCTCGTTTAATTTAAATATCTTCATCGAAATCGTGCCTATTTTAGAGTAGACATAAACAATCATAAAATGAGTGTCATCATAAAAAGTCGTTAGCTGCGCCAGCGCTTGTTTATAATAATTGATAGCACGAGGGAAGTTACTCATGTTTTCATCTATTTCCGCAAGCATCAGAACAGCTTTAGCAATATCTAAATGATTCCCCTGATACAAATCATCCATATGCTTGATTGCCTGTGTAAGCGTTTTTCGAGCGTCCTTTAAATCAATATAAAATTGGATTTCACCAATTTTTAGTAATGTTCGTGCTGTTGTTTCTTTATCTTTTTCCTCTTGGTATGCTTTTAACAATTGCCGATAATATTCCAGTGCTTTCGTGTAATTTTCCACCTTGATATATGCATCGGACAATGTATCAATAGTTTGAGCAATAATGGGATGTGTAAATGGAACTGCCTTCTGAAAATAGCTTAATGCTTTCTCAAGCTGAGTTAAGCCACTTTCCATATTTTCTTCAGCAAGAGCAACTTTTCCTAAATGGCTAAAAATAACTCCATATGCATAGGTATCCTGATAATTCTTAGAATCTAACAATGCCAATAATTTAGCTAACTCTATCCTTGCATTGGATAGCTGTCCGTAATCACTCTCTAATGCAGCATAATCAAGGTACGTGTCAATCACCATTTCAATATAATTGTCACCGAGATCCTTCGTTAAACGAATAGCTTGCCGACTATAATTACCGCCTTTATCATAGTTACTTGCTTTTCTGTAATACTTTGCCACGGTACTTAACATAAAAAAACGCTCTTTGGTGCTATATTCGCCTTTAGAAGCCAAAAGTCCTTCCATTTCCTTAATTTTCTCTTTTATTCCACTCGTTGAATCTTTTATTATTTGTTCCCTCACTTTCATACAAAGCGAAAGTATTCCATCTGTTTGTTGTCTAATCAAATCCAGATTCGTTATCAAATCTTCCACATCCTTTCTGTTGGGCACGAACTATAAAAGTAAATGGATTGCAATCAGGAAAAACAATGCTATTCCCAATCGCAAATGTGTTCTTCTCAATTTTCCTGTTGGTTTTATCAATCTCCACCACCCTGTTATCACCATGAGGATTAAATTAAGGAGGGCAAGCAGGCCTGCTACCATCTTGCTGTTGTGAAAGGAAAACCCATACAAATGAAGAATCGAAATAGCATGCAATACAATAAAAACCAATGCTAAAGTTCCTGTCCAGCGATGGAAGGGCATTACTCTTTTCGATATGTTCACGAATTTAATTTTCATTTTTCGATCAGGAGTGTTGCGAATAGTAGAAAATACAGCGTTCCTTGTCCAATTAAACAAAAATAATAAAAAGCCAATAAGCCCAAATAAAATAGGGGTGCTTAAAGCTGGAAAAGAAAAGTGATTTACAACTTGCCAAACTGAAAGTATTAATAGGATGATATTGAAATAAAACCATTTACTCATTATGACTCTCCTCATATAAATGAAGAGAGCCAGTGTTTAAAAGCTACTCTCTTCTGTTGGTTTACCTTGCAGCCCTGCGTTTGTAAATCACATAGCTCCTGCTTAGGTATCTAATCGGGAAACTAAACGCATGGACCAATCTTGTAAATGGCCAAACGGCATATAAAGAGAATGTGCAATAAATATGGATTTTAAACCAGATTGGAACGCTTGCCATTAACTCTGGCTGGACATTAAAAATAAATAATCCCCGCAGCCATGGTGCGATAGTTGTCCGGTAATCAAAACCTTGTGCATCCACATTAAAAGAAGTTGCAAGTAATCCTGAACCAATGGCAAGGATGATAAAAATTAAGGAAACCCAGTCACTCGCAGACGTTGTAGCCAGAATCCGTTTGACACTAATTCGACGATAGGTTAACAAGATAATCCCAATAAATGCAGCAATACCTGCTGGCAGTCCAAAAGCAATGGCCACAATATGGTATGTGTGCTCGCTTATTCCCAGAGAATTATAAAACTCAACAGGTATAATCAAACCTAATACATGACCACCGAATACAAATATGATCCCCACATGGAATAAAAGCGAACCAATTCTTAACTGTTTTTTTTCAAGAAATTCACTCGATTTTGTCGTCCAGCCGAATTGGTCCTTTTGATAACGATAAATAAGACCGCCAATAAATACAGTTAACACGATATAAGGGAAGATCCCCCACAGTAATAAATCCATTTTAGCTCCCTCCTAGGCTTCTTCTAGAGCCACAGCTGTTACTCCGTTTTCTTCCATGTAAAGAAAGAGTGCATCAAATAATAAACTGTAATAACTATTGTTCTCTTGTAATTTCCCATGAATTTCGCCAATAGCCTGTTGATGCATGGAGAGCAGCTCATTACTTGCCTCTACGGAAACATTCGCACAGAATTCTAGAATAACAGGAAGATAGTCTGGTAATTCTTTGTCAGTTACTTCAAACCCATGCGCCTCATAATACTTTTTAAGTTTAAGTAATTCCAAACCTCGTTCACGTTGCTCACCTAGTTTCAAATAGGTTACATAGAGATTCGTTAATCTTCCAAAATCAAAATGCTCAATATAGTGTGTAATCCAATCGTCTAAGGACATCTCTTTTGATTGTTGAATAAACTGCTTGATATTTCCTGTGATTTGACTGTTTGACTGTTCTTCTATTTCCCTTTCTATTTCTGGTAAGATGTCTATCATTTCTTCCGTTGGATAGTTAAGGAGAAAGGATATTAGCTGATAGATATGTTGATTCATAAACCACGACCTCCTTCATTGTTAGAAATCAGGATTGGTAAAACGGCTTTACCAATCCTCCATTGGGGTGTTCATCGCCTTTATCAGTGACCAAATCTCTTTGATTTTCTTATGCTCGGTCACTGTTTGCCTCTATCAGTGACCGCTTCTCTTCGATTTTCCTCTGTTCGGGCACTCATTGCCTCTATCAGTGACCGCTTCTCTTTTATTTTCCTCTGTTCGGGCACTCATCGCCTCTATCAGTGACCGCTTCTCTTTTATTTTCCTCTGTTCGGTCACTCATTGCCTCTATCAGTGACCGCTTCTCTTTTATTTTCCTCTGTTCGGGCACTCATCGCCTCTATCAGTGACCGCTTCTCTTTTATTTTCCTCTGTTCGGGCACTCATCGCCTCTATCAGTGACCGCTTCTCTTTTATTTTCCTCTGTTCGGTCACTCATCATCTTCATGAGTGACCGTATATCTTATTATTGCAGCACGCCGCAGCTTCCTGGGCCTCCGGCAAAGTCTAAGCCGCAAGCTCCTTGTTCTTCATACAAATCAGCAACTTCTTCTTTGTGGCTATGCGGAATCACAAATCTGTCTTCATATTTAGCAATCGCTAAGAGGCGATACATTTCTTTGATTGCTTTTTCAGTTAAACCGAGATCGGAAAGGACATCAGAATCAAATTCCTTTCCAGTTTGTTCAGCTCGCATAAAGTTACGCATGACTGCCATTTTCTTTAGAACCGTACGAATATGCCCGGTATCTCCAGCAGTTAATAGATTTGCAAGGTATTCAATTGGAATCCGCATGTTATCAATTGCAGGGAAAATGTCTTCTGTATCTGCAGTACTTCCTTTTCCTTCAATCATGTTCATAACCGGGCTTAGTGGCGGAATGTACCATACCATTGGCATTGTTCTGTATTCTGGATGTAATGGCAGAGCAATCTTCCAGTCTATTATCATTTTATAAAGTGGAGATTTTTGAGCTGCTTCAATCCAGTCCATTGGAATTCCATCTTTTTTGGCTTGCTTGATAACTTCCGGGTCATTTGGATCAAGGAAAATACCAAGCTGTGCATGATATAATTCCTTTTCATCCTCTACAGATGCTGCTTCCAACACACGGTCTGCATCATATAACATGATTCCGATATAACGAATCCGTCCAACACATGTTTCTGCACAAATCGTTGGCTGGCCATTTTCGATTCTCGGGAAACACATCGTACATTTTTCAGCTTTGTTTGTTTTCCAGTTAAAATACACTTTTTTATACGGACAAGAAGTCACACAATGTCTCCATGCACGACATGCATTTTGGTCCACTAGTACGATTCCATCTTCATCCCGTTTATACATTGCTCCAGATGGACAGGAGGATACACATGGTGCGTTAATGCAATGCTCACAAATACGTGGCAGATACATCATGAATACATCTTCGAATTCCGTTTTAATGGATTCTTCCATCTGCACGACGTTTGGATCACGCAGTCCTGTAATATGGCCACCAGCTAAGTCATCCTCCCAGTTTGGTCCCCATTCCAAATCCATGAATTCTCCTGTCACCGCAGATTTGGCTCTAGCAACAGGCTGATGCTTGCGTTCCTTACTATTTGTTAATGTTTCATAATCATAGTTCCACGGTTCAAAATAATCGTCCATTTCTGGCTGGTTTGGGTTGTAAAACAAGTTTAGTAGCCGATTCGTTTTTGAGCCTGATTTTAACCTTAACTCATGGTTGTGAAGCTCCCAGCCACCTTTATATTTTTCTTGATCTTCCCACTGCTTTGGGTAGCCAATTCCAGGCTTTGTTTCTACATTATTAAAATACATGTATTCGGCACCTGGGCGGTTTGTCCATGTGTTCTTGCATGTCACACTACATGTATGACAGCCAATACACTTATCGAGGTTCATTACCATCCCGACCTGTGCTTTAATTTTCAAGCCAATCTACCTCCTTCATTTTCCGAATCACAACATTCAAGTCACGTTGGTTTCCTGTTGGCCCATAGTAATTAAATCCATAGCTTAATTGGGCATATCCACCAATCATATGGGTTGGTTTTACATGGATTCTCGTTGGACTATTATGCGTGCCACCACGATTTTTCGTAAGGCTTGTTCCAGGTGTATGAATATGACGATCTTGAGCATGATGCATAAAAGCCATTGTTCTTGGGATACGATGGGAAACAACCGCTCTTGCTACTACGACTCCATTACGGTTGAAGCATTCAATCCAATCATTATCCTCTACATCAATTTCCGCTGCATCATCTTTATTTAGCCAAACCGTTGGACCACCTCGGAATAGAGTTAACATTGGCTGTGCATCAAAGTACATGCTATGAATCGACCATTTATTATGCGGGGTAAGATAATTCAGCGTAATTTCTTTTCCTTCCACTTCTGGTCTTTTTGAACGGAATGGCTTATGGTTCAAAATTGGCTTGAATACGGCAAATGATTCCCCAAATTCCTTCATCATTTCATGATCCAGGAAGTATGATTGCCTTCCTGTAATGGTTCGAAATGGAATCAATCGTTCAATATTTGTTGTAAAAGGGGAATACCTTCTGCCGCCTTTTTCGGAGCCGCTAAAAGCTGGTGACGTAATAACCGTCATTGGTTGTGCCGTTATTTTTTCAAATGTAAATAACTCTTCTTCTCTTTCCTCTGCTAAATCTTTTAACTCAAGTTCTGTTACTTCTTCTAATGCTTCCCATGCTTTTACAGCTACTTTTCCATTCGTTGTAGAGGAAAGCATTAAGATTGCTTCACATGCATCTTTAGCATGTGTAATATCTGGACAGCCATCGGCAATCGTTCCATTATCCACCGTTCCAAGTGTATGTTTCACTTGTTCGTACTCTTTTTCCATATTCCAGTTGATACCTTTTCCACCATAAGGCTGTGTTGCAACATTTGGTCCAAGTGCTGTCATCTTGTTATAAATTTGTTTGTAATCACGTTCCACCACATGAATTTGTGGCATTGTTTTACCCGGAATAGGTTCACATTCACCTTTGGACCAGTCTTTAATTCGACCTAATGGCTGGGCCATTTCTGCTTTTGTATCGTGCAGCAATGGTGTTGCTACGATTTCCTTGATTGTCTCCATATCAATTTCCTCAGCTAAATCAGAAACACCCTTGGCTAAAGCTTTAAAGATATCCCAGTCCGATTTCGCTTCCCATGGTGATGCTATTGCTGGATTAAATGGATGTACAAATGGATGCATATCCGTACTGGATAAGTCGTGTTTTTCATACCAAGTTGATGCAGGTAGGATGACATCTGAGTAAAGTGCCGTTCCAGCCATCCGGAAGTCAAGGTTAATTAATAAATCAAGTTTCCCTTCCGGTGCTTCTTCCCGCCATTTAATTTCCTCAGGACGAATGCTCTCTTCATCATCGTTTAAAAGTCCATGGGATGTTCCTAGTAAATGTTTAAGGAAGTACTCATGCCCTTTTCCTGAACTGGAGATTAAGTTGGCACGCCACACAAATAAGTTTCTTGGGAAATTGACCGGGTTATCTGGATCTTCAATTGCAAATTGCAGCTCTTTTTCTTTTAATTGCTTAGCCACATATTTCCCAATATCTTCCGTTGTTTCATAGCCACTTGCTACTGCTTCCTTATAGAGATCAATTCCGTTTTTATTGAATGTTGGATAAGATGGCAGCCAGCCAAGGCGAGCAGCTAACACATTGTAGTCCCCGTGATGTTCGTATCTTGCCTTTTCATTTGCAGCGGTAAGGTCACTAACTGGTGTTTCCTCAAAGCGCCATTGGTCGGTTGCAAAGTAGAAAAAGGATGTACCGTTTTGCAGTTTAGCTGGGCCGCCCCAATCTTTAGCAGTTGCAATCGTATTCCAGCCTTCTGCAGGCCGTAATTTTTCTTGTCCAACATAATGGGCCCAGCCTCCGCCATTTACACCTTGTGCGCCTACCATTAGAACAAGGTTGACAACTGCACGGTAAATCGTATCTGAGTTAAACCAATGGTTAATTCCGGCACCAACGATAATCATGGAACGACCTTTTGTATCCACCGCATTTTGTGCAAATTCACGTGCAATTTTAATGACGAGGTTGCGGTCAACACCTGTTATCTCTTCTTGCCATGCTGGTGAGAATGGTGCAATCTCATCATAAGAGCTTGCCACTTCTCCACCAAGACCACGGTCAATACCATAGTTGGCAAGCATCAAGTCATAGACGGTCGCAATGTATTCAGTTTTTCCATTTAACTCTACTTTTTTCACTGGAACCGCACGTGGCAAAACTTTTCTAGTTTCCGCATCAAAATATGGCATATTGACATATACCACCTCGTCTTCTATTCCTAGAAAACTCAATACAGGTTCAATTTTTTCATTTGTGTTTTCATCAATAAGCTTCAAGTTCCAGTTTCCTTTATCATCCCAACGAGAACCCATCGTTCCATGCGGAATAGAGAATTTACCTGTTGCTTGATTATACATAGCAGGCTTCCATTCATTATTCTCTGAAGCAGTGCCAAGATCAGCTTCATTTAGGAATCTGTCTGCCACAAACATTCCATTATCTTCTTTTAAACGAACAGAGAATGGAAAATCGGTATATTGCTTTGCATAATCCTCAAAGTATGGTGTCATATTTTTATCATAAAATTCATTTAAGATTACATGCCCCATTGCCATCGCAACTGCACCATCAGTTCCCTGCCTTACTGATAACCAGTCATCAGAGAAGGTCGTTGATTCAGCATAGTCCGGACTAACGGATACAACTTTCGTTCCTTTATAACGAGCTTCCACTAAAAAGTGAGCGTCTGGTGTACGTGTCATCGGCACATTCGAACCCCATGTGATAATATAGCTTGAGTTAAACCAGTCTGAGCTCTCTGGTACATCTGTTTGATCTCCCCAAATTTGCGGAGAGGCTGGTGGCAAGTCGGCATACCAATCATAGAAGCTAAGCATTGGACCGCCCATTAATTGCATAAAGCGACTTCCGGCTGCATGGCTGATCATGGACATCGCAGGAATTGGAGAAAAACCAACATTTCGATCTGGTCCATATTTCACGATCGTATATAAGGAAGATGCAGCTACAAGCTTTGTTACCTCTTCCCAGTCTGCTCGGGCTAGTCCGCCCTTCCCTCTTGCTTGTTTATAGGAATTCGCTTTTTCTTTGTCCTCGACAATGCTCTTCCAAGCTTCCAAAGGATTATCATAAGTTGCTAATGCTTCTCTCCATAATGTCAATAATCTTTTCCGTACATATGGATATTTCACACGTAATGGACTGTAAATATACCAAGAGAAGCTCGCTCCCCTTGGACAGCCGCGGGGTTCAAATTCCGGCATATCTGGACCTGTTGTTGGATAGTCCAATTGTTGGCCTTCCCATGTGACAATCCCGTCTTTCACATAAATATTCCAGCTGCATGATCCGGTACAGTTGACCCCATGTGTTGATCGAATAACCTTATCATGCTGCCATCTTCTCCGATATACATTTTCCCAGTCACGGTTACCTTCTTGTAATTGACTATGATTATTGGAATATGTTTCTTTTGGTTTTAAATAGTTCAATCGTTGCCAAAGTGGAGATGGTTTCTTCTTCATCATTGTCCCTCCATGTAAATTGCTTTCTTCTAACTCCAATGTTAAACATCCCATCCCATACATGTTGTGAAATACATCACACCTTTATGAGATGTCAAATTTTAGACATAAATAATATTTAAATGGTTGTGTGTGAATTTATTCAAAAATCGGTCACAGATTATGTGATGTTTTTCACTACTAATTCCGGCAAGCCTCGTTAAACTTATAACCAATTACAGAAGTAAATTAAAGATTATCCAGAGAAAGGTATGATTTATTTTGAAGAAACCGGGTTTACAGCTTTCATTACAAACATCCAGTTTAGTTGTTGGGTTTATGGTGTGGGTACTCATTTCGTCGCTAATGCCATATATCACAGCAGATATTCCGCTGACTTCTGGGCAAGCGTCAATTATAACGGCTATTCCAGTTATTTTGGGCTCCCTCATGCGCATACCAATTGGTTTTTATGCTGATCGATTTGGCGCAAGAATTATTTTCTTAATTAGCTTTCTCATTCTTTTATTTCCTGTTTTTTACCTAAGTGCAGCGAGTTCCTTTACCGATCTTGTAATTGGAGGACTCATACTAGGTATTGGTGGAGCAACCTTTTCCATCGGAGTTACATCACTGCCGAAATATTACCCAAAAGAAAAACACGGCTTTATTAATGGGGTGTACGGTGTTGGTAATATTGGTACCGCCATTACAACGTTTGGAGCTCCAATTATAGCTGGTTCCATTGGCTGGCAGGGAACGATACGGATATTCCTAGTTATTTTGGTCGTATTTTCAGCATTGGTTTTTATTTTTGGTGATCGTAAAGAAGCAAAAGTAAAAAAATCCATGGTTGAACAAATTCGAGGTGTTTATAAAAATACGACATTGTGGTTCCTAAGCTTATTTTATTTCATTACATTCGGGGCCTTTGTAGCCTTCACTATGTTTTTACCAAGTTTTCTGGTTGATAATTTTGGATTAGACCCAGTGGATGCTGGGATTCGAACAGCAGTATTTATTATTATTGCCACCCTGCTTCGTCCAGTTGGAGGATTGCTTGCAGATAAGTTTAATCCATTTATTATTTTAATGTTTGTTTTTATCGGTGTTGCCTTTTCGGGCATCCTATTATCCTTCTCACCTGATATTATTTGGTATACCGTTGGTGCACTGGCTGTAGGAGTTACGGTTGGTATTGGAAATGGTACTGTCTTTAAATTAGTACCGTTGTATTTTTCCAAACAAGCTGGCATTGTAAATGGTATTGTATCCGCAATGGGAGGCCTAGGCGGTTTCTTCCCGCCACTGCTTTTGACTGCTGTTGCAAATATTACTGGTCATCATGCGATTGCTTTCATGTTAATGTCAGAATTTGCCTTCGTAAGTTTTGTTATTGTTATTTTTATGTATTATCAGGAACGAGTGAGTGTTGAAGGTAAAATTATCGAAAGTGCTGCGGAAGGAATTATGGTAACGAATAAAAAACGCATCATTCAAAATGTTAATCCAGCCTTTGAGCGAATCACTGGTTATACAAAAGAGGAAGTACTCGGAAAGACACCTGCAATTCTAAAATCCGGTAAACAGGACGCAGGCTTTTATGATGGAATGTGGAATTCGATTAATGAAAATGGCTTTTGGGAAGGTGAAATATGGAACAAACGAAAAAATGGAGAGATGTATCCGGAGTTACTTACCATTAGTCCAGTGAAGAATAATGTTGGCGAGATTAAGTACTATGTTGGTGTATTTAATGATATAACACAAGCTGAAAAAATCCTGAGTTGATATTACTCAGGATTTTTATTGGCTAGCGCACTAATGCTGCGGACAACTTCGTTACTTTAACACCATGGCCAGATCCATCGCCCAAAGACTAGCGAATTTTTCTCACGATAACGGACGTTTGCACTTTTGTTCTTTATACTTTTCTTTTTTTACGCATTGCTCTTGGAATATAAACACAATACGGTTCACTTTCCATATAATCTCCCGTTACATTGTATGCGCGTGATCTTGATCCTCCGCAAACATGGCGAAATTCACATACCCCGCATTTTCCTTTGTATTTATCCGGATTACGCAAATTTTGAAAGACCTCTGATTCTCTGTAGATTTCTGCAAGTGGCGTGCGTCTGATATTTCCAGCACGAATTGGCAGTAATCCGCTTGGATACACATCTCCTGTATGGGAAATGAACACAAAGCCATTTCCATCATTAACACCCTTTGGTGCACGTCCAAGTCCATCAATCTGTCCTGTTTTTCCTTGGTTCATCGCATCTTCATAGAAAATTTGGTCTTTGTCACTCATACCTGTATGTTCTCGCATTTTTTGCTGAATAACGACACGCCGATAATGCTGGCCAGCGGTTGTCTTAATATCAAATGGAACTCGTTTGGATAATTTGTACAACCATCGGAATACCTTTTCATGTTCAGCAGGTGTAATCATGTCTGATTCTTTCCCTCGTCCTGTCGGCACAAGGAAAAACACACTCCATAATACACAGTTCAGGTTTTCAACCATCTCTGCCATTTCATCTAAGTATTCATAATTATATCGGGATATTACGGTATTAATTTGCAGCGGCATATCCAATTCATGTAAATACTTAATCGCATTCATCGTTAAGTCAAAGGAGCCTTCTGTTCCTCGAAAATGGTCATGCACTTCCTTACAATGTCCATCAATACTAAATGCCCATCTGGCAAGTCCAATATCTTTAGCCTTTTGCATCGCCTCTTTGGTTACATTTGGTGTGGCTGATGGTGTCATAGACACACAGACACCTTTTTGGATTGCGTATTCAGCAATATTAAACACATCTGGACGTTCTAGCGGATCCCCCCCTGTAAAAACAAGCATGGGATTGTCCATATCGTATATGTCATCGATTAATTTCTTTCCTTCATCAAACGTTAATTCTAATGGGTGTCTATGATACTGAGCTTCTGCACGACAATGCAGACAATGCAGCTGACAAGCACGGGTTAGTTCCCATATAACAATAAACGGGTTTTCATTATAATCTCGATTAAACATCGCTTTCGTCCCTTTCAGGTAGTTTAGCTTCAGTGTAGACTAATTCGATAACTATTTATGTGAGGTTTATCACTTATCTTCATAAATAAGAAACCCCTGACCATCAAAGACAGGGGCTACTTTAATTATTATCTCTTTTCTATCTCTACTCTCCAAACCTCCGGGCCTTCTTCAACATATTCCCAATGAAAAGTACCTTCTCGTTCAATTAAAAATTGATAGTATAACAGTTTAGGATCATGCGTATTCGAAAGGTGCATCATTTCTCCAGACTTTAAACGATCAAATGTTTCTAGAATCCTTACATGACGGATCTTTGGTCTAATATCTGGTGCATGTATGGTTGCAGCATATTGCTTTTCGTTCATTTAATGACCCCCGATAACCTTATAATCGAACTTCCTCTTATAGAACAACTAATGTTGCAACCATCTCTGCGTGACCTTCCCCACAGAAAATATTACAGTATATTTCATATTCACCTGGATCCTCCGGAATGATAACTGCTTCCCCATCCCCCTCAATTTTAACGCCAAGTTCATTAATTGCAATTCCATGGTGTCCTTCTTCATTTGTTAATGTAATCGTTACTTCCTCTCCAGATTGAACGACAAATTTATCCTGGTTAAACTCAAAGTCCGTTGCAACGATATTGACTTCATTTGTTACTTCCACCGATTCATCAGAAGCACTGGTTTCGTTAGACTGCTCTGCTGTCGTTTTCGTATTGTCAGCTTCTTCACTTGCTGAACCATTTTCATCCCCTCCGCAAGCAACGAGCGAAAATAGTAATCCGATAAATAGGATAGATAATAATCCTTTTTTCATGATGACGCCTCCTTAATTTTTATTACATTTTAAGTATACGCTCACTGTATTTACTAGACTGTGAGGTACAGCACTTGTTTTCTGTGATTTTAATCACAATCAACGGATATACAGTGACATTTTTCACATGCATATTGAAAAAGAATGGTATGATATGCTTTATAGAAGGTAATTGGAGGAGGTATCCTAATGTACCCAGATTCAGTGAAAAATCTATTACAGCGTTTTCCACTTTTCAAAAGTTTAACGGATTATGAAATTGCTCCGATTTTAAATATTGCTCAAAATCGAACATATAGACAGGGTACTCATGTCTTTATGCAAGATGAACCACTGACCAATGTATACTTTATCCATCAAGGAAAAATGAAAATATATCGAACGGATATCCACGGCAAAGAACAAATCATCAATGTTTTGAATGGTGGAGATATGTTTCCGCATCAAGGGTTTTTTCGCAACGATAATTACCCAGCACATGCCGAAGTAATGGAAGAAGCGGTGCTTACTTTCATTCCGATTCCATTATTTGAAGACTTTTTAATTAACAACCCTGAGGTAAGCATTAAAATTTTCCGGGTTCTAGGAGATAAAATTGTTGATTTGCAAAACCGTCTTGAGGAAAAAATACTGCGTAACACCTATGAACAAATTATTCTATTATTACTTCGACTTGGGAAAAAACACGGATTAGAAACTGCGGCAGGAAGGCTTACACTAACGACGCATTTTACCAATAAGGATTTAGCAAACATGATTGGTTCAAGCAGAGAAACCGTTAGCAGAACTCTCACCCAACTAAAGAAAAAACAACTCATATCAACAGATAGCAGTGGAAATACGGTGTTAAATACAAAACAATTAAAAGAAGAATTATTTTAAACCTTACAGTGCCTTTCAACTCTATCCAAAAGATACTAGAAAGGCACTGTTTGATTATTCTCCAGTAATCTTAATTACACTAAGCTGACTTTGATTAAGGAAACGGATGGGTGCAACACTTGTGCCAAGACCACTATCAATATAAAGAAACTGGTTCGTACCAAATTCATATATCCCCTTCTCAAGCTTAGGGAAAAACCCTTGGTCTGGGGCAACTAAAGCGCCGATAAACGGGATTCTCACTTGTCCTCCATGGGTATGTCCGCTTAAAATTAAATCTGCTGGAATATCATTATGCTTATCCAACATACTGGGTGTATGGGATAGTAAAACCGTATAGTTTTCTTGATCCAAATTTCCAAACGCACTATCAAGATTTTCATGATTAGTTGATGCATCATCAACCCCTGCTAGATTAAGTGTTGTATTGCCTATTGCAAGCTCAGTATGTTGATTGTTTAATAGCTTTACATTCCTTTTTTCAAGGCCATCCAAGAGAGATTTTCGATTCGGATTGTCCCATTCATGGTTACCGGAGACAAAGTAGACATGCTGATTCAGTGCTGTCAGTCTCTCAACCAATGAAAAGACATAATCGAAACTAGTTGTCCGTCTGTCTACAAGATCACCCGTCAATACGATAATATCAGCATCTATTCCTTCTACGGTTTCTAACAACTTTTCATTGTTATCACCAAAAACTTTATTATGTACATCACTAATTTGAACAATGGTGAAGCCAGAGCCAGCTGGTATTTTATTCGTCTGAAAATGGACGCGATTCACTTTAAATATGTTGGTATCCATAAATGCTTTTGTTGAGAATAACAGGATACATAAAGCCCCAATAATGAGCGCTAATCTTTTTCGCTTTTTGCGATTTTTTACTTTAGCCGTTTTTTCTTCCTGTTGAATTATTTGCTTTGACATGTGCTGTTTCAATCCCCTCAGGTAATGATCTACCTTTAGTTTAATCGAAATGACAGGCAATAACACGAAAAAAGAACGCATTTCTATTTTAAGAATGCGTTCCTTTTCATTGCCTCATGTTTCACCATATTCTTCTTTATCAATAAATAGCATTTGAATAAAATAAATCACGATACATAGTCCGGTTAATAAAAATGTCCAACCTAGTGCCTTTTGTTCTTTTATTAAGTAGCTATTACAAATTTGATTCGGGGATAAGATATAAATCCAAGCCATGATTCCAAAAAGGATACTTAGAAGAATAAAGATGCTGTTTTTACCTTTTATTGTTAATTTACTCCAACTATCACGCAGTGGGACTCCAGCTAAGAATGGCAGACTAATAAACTTGAAAATTTCTGCGGCAGAAACGGTTAATGCTTCATCCATCGTACGCGGGATCATCCAGTAGCTTATGATAATCATAAATAACACAATTCCAGGCACACCGTTTTCATTCCATTTTTCAAAAAACGCTGGGAAGGTTTGTTGGAGGAATGGGGTGAACAGCATCCCCACCATCACGAGTAATGGCATTTGCATATGCATATGAACAACCATTATCGATTCCAATAGTGTAACTACAGGTGGAAGCATTAAGAATAGATAGATACCTAATCCATAGATTGGTTGTTTCATGACTTATCCCCCACTTCAGTTCGCAGGATAGCATTAACTTTACTTGCTGCTTGATCAATATTTTCGTAATCCATCACATCTACAAGCTTTCCTTCTGGGTTGACTAAATAAAATGCAGCATTATGAGCGAAGTGACCATTATTATCTGGAATGACGATTACACCAAAACGATCCAATAGTCCATCTAGTTCTTGCTGGTCAGGTATTCTTGCCATCCGCCATGTTTCCCCATCACTATTAAAATAGTTGCGATAATGTTCTAATGTTGCTGGATCATCATTTTCAGGATCAAAACTAATACTCATAAATACAATATCCTCACCGATATATTGTTCTGGAATTTGGTTATAAACTTGTGCAAGATTCATTTCAAGCAACAAACAAACATCCGTGCATGCTGTATAAATAAAGGTTAACATGACGTATTTCCCTTGAAATTCAGAAAGTGAGTATACCCTTTCCTTGCTATCCTCTAATGTTACCTTAGGAAACTCTGGCTTTTCTTCAACCAGCTTCATTGTTCTTGCCTGTTCAGCTGTATAAGCTGTAAATCCGTCTGTACCAATTAAAAACAGCCCAAAACCAAACACGATAACAATGATGAGTGCGAATGTACTCCGCTTTTTGATCATACAATCACGTCCTACAATGATTTTTTAATCATGAGGCTGGGGCTTGTTTTAATATAGGAAAAATCCGAACGCCCCGCTCCAGAGATATGCTCTGCGCACCTTAGGGCGGCTGGTGAGCCCCCTTGTGCTATCGCACTTCGGTGTCTCACCTATGCCCTCCCTCACGCGGGAGTCTACGTATATTTCCTACGCTATTTTTGTGCATCGTTCGTTTTTCACGCCTAACACTTTAGTTACGTCCCTACCTTTTCGATTTTAAATGAATCACCACGTTCTAAATGGCGGAGATCCTGGTACATCGAGTATTTCAATGATTGGAACGACATATCCCATGGCGACAATTGCAATTAGTAATACAATTGTGAGCCCCCATCTTTCCGTCCATTTTGGTGCAGGGTAAGCATCCGCTTCTTGCTCTGCAATTGGAAATTCCGTTTTTCCTTTTGGCGCAAAGAACATCAGATGAACAGCGATATAAACCATGAGCAACACTGCGACAATTAGAAGTGTTCCTCCAATCGCAAGGAAAATCAGATATGGATCCCAGCTTAATGCTGCCTGATGGTCCCCGTAAGTTGTATAGGAGGTTCTCCGTGGTGAGCCTAAGAGTCCAACTGCATGCATAGATCCAGCCATAAACAACATACCAACTGTCCATAAAATCGTTTGGATAATACCTAATCGATTAATCTGTGATGTGAATTTACGTTTTGATAAATATGGAATTAACCAATACGAAATCCCGAAAAATGTTAATGCAACGGTAACGCCAACTGTTAAATGGAAATGTCCCACAACCCATAATGAATTATGGACGACTTGGTTTAACTGATTATTTGTTTGCGCAATCCCACCAGCTCCACCAGGGATAAAGGCAGCCATCGCAATAAATGGAGCTAAGAAACGAACGTCTCCCCATGGTAATTTTTTAAACCAACCTAATAGACCTTTTCCGCCTTTTCTTCTGCCAGTACGTTCGAATACAGCAAACATTGCAAATGCTGTCATGAGTGATGGAAAACCAATGGATAAACTCATAAATACGTGGATAAATTTCCAGCTTTCTGTAATTCCTGGGTCAACAATTTGATGGTGGAAGCCTCCTGGAATATTCAGTATAACTAATAGAATAACGACTAAACGTGTTAATGCATCACTAAATCCCTTTCCGCCAATAATTTTCGGCACGGCTACATACCATGCAGAAATTGCTGTTAAATACCAAATGTTTACCAGCGTGTGACCAAAGCTCCAGAACAATGTCCGGCTAAGCATGACATTAATGGTCTCTTTCCAGCCGAAAGCCCATGGAATCAACGTTAATACCTCAACAGCAACCCCAATACTTCCAAATACAAGCATGACGAACACACCGGTTGCAAAGAATGCCAGCAATGGGATATGCTGTCCTTTATGGTTTTTTCTCCAATGCGCCACATTGATAAATGCTCCAAATGCAGCAATCCAGATTCCTACTACTAGAAATACTAATCCGATATAAAACCATGGAGATGCTTGCATTGGGGGATAAAAGGTAAACATAACCGAAGCTTCACCCGTAATAATAGTTGCTGCAACAAAGACAACACCGATTACCATGCATCCAAAAGCAATCCAGCCCATGTTTCTAACTTTAGGAAGAAGTCCTCCGAGTGTATGGGATAATGCTGCGTAAAAATAACCAACAGCAAATGTTGTCGTAAATACGAGCAGCAATAAAATACCGTGTGCTGTCAGCGTCTGATAATAATCAAACCATGCTGGCAATTCGAATAACCCAGCTCGATTTAGACCTTGCAGCAATCCTAAAACTCCACCAATTAATAGTGCTGTAAAAGAAACGACTAAAAAAGTTAATGATAACGTTGCATCTTTTGCATTCACTCCTAATGCTTCCGTGATTTTATGATGAAACACATTTTTTTCAGCTAAATCCATTTTGCTTCCCTCCTTTATTTCACAACAATTGTCATTGCCATCATTTGATGCCCAACACCACAGTACTCATTACAAATGACTAGATATTCACCAGGAGTATCAAACTTTTGCGAAATGCGTTGTACATGTCCAGGTGTTACCATCGCATTGATGTTTGTACCAATTACTTGAATACCGTGCACAACGTCCTTTGATGTCATCGTAAAATGTACTTCTGAACCAGCAGGAATTTCAATCTCATTTGGATTAAACCGAAATGCTTCCAGTGTCATAACAACCTCGTACTCATCCGCTCCAACCTCAAAAATGCCAGGATTATCAAATGGTGCCGTTTCATCCACCTTCTGAGGATCAAGTGTTTCCATCCCACTTGGGGGTGCCATTCCATGCGCAAAAGCCTGGTAACCAGTAAAAACCATAGCTAAAATAATAATTCCAACACCGACAATTAACCAAATCTCTTCAGCACGATGTAATTTCATCCTTATACCTCCCTTGTTAAATTCTGATCATATAAAATACAATGAGTAATAATGTAAAAGCGACGATAGATCCTCCAACAAAAACAACAGAAGAAAATAATGCTCCTTTAAAAGAATGTTCCTCATCCGTAACATTTACTTTTTCTTTCATATCTTTGTTTATTTCCATTCATGACGCCTCCCTTATCCTTCTTAAGTCCATTTTAAAATGGATAAGCAATGAATTAAGTGAAGCACATCACACTTAAGAAGTGATTTAGAGCACAGAAGGATGTCTTCGTGACAGCTTTTTGAACGATGCAGGGAAGTGGCATTATTTGAGCTGTGTAAATTGGTTTCATACAAAGTCAGAAAGCAACCAAGCTTATGAAAACCAACTAGGTACTATAAAATAGAAATAAACATAGTGCAGGAGACGCTTCAAATATTTCTATAAATGTTGTAAATATTGTGTATAATTCAAAAGAGGGGGAATAAATATGGTGTATTTAGAAACGATTACGAAGGACAATTGGCTGAAGGCTATTTCACTGCGTGTTCGGGAAGATCAAGTGGGGTTTGTGGCATCAAATGCGGTTTCACTGGCTCAATTAAATTTTCTTGAAAACTTCCATGCAAAAGGAATTTATCTTGATGAGGAAATGATTGGATTTGCACTCTATGGAATGGACGAAGAGGATAATGAGTACTGGATTTATCGAATGATGATTGATCAAAAGCATCAAGGAAAAGGTTATGGAGTAAAAGCGATTCAACTTATCATCGATGATATTAAGACGATGAAAGAAGAGCACCATCAAACGATCACCCTGTCTTATGAGCCAGTTAATCAACATGCAAAATATGTTTACGAAAAATTAGGTTTCCAAGATGTAGAAGGAATAATTAATGAAGGCGAACAAGTTATGCGCTTTACGTTTTAATGAAAAAAAGCTGACGGAGCATTTAGTCAAGTCAGCTTTTTTAGCAGGTTTAACGATTTCTTCTAAATTTGTGGGTCGTAAGCGATTTACATTTTATCACTTTCTGAAAAGTATTTTAAGGTTAAATCAAAATAATGCTTTTCATGTACAGCGATAAGATGAATGCTTTGAATTAAGTTCGGATAATGGGCAATAGGATCTGGATAATAAATTTGTCCCGCCACATCCTGCGGAATATGTTTCAGTATATTTTTTAGCTGTTCTGTCTCATATTCCAAAAACCATTCAATTTCAGTAACATTCCATTTATTATCCAGACCAGAAGGCGGCATAATCAGTAAAGGGGCACGCATTGATCTTTTCTTTTTGTCCTTATATTCTTCATAAATATTATGTATTTCTGTTTTATAGGATTGTTGCTTTCGAACATAAGCAAGTGGCAGCATGACGGGAATATAGAAATTCGAAAATCGCCTAAACAACTTTACCATTAAGAACAAATGATATAACGTTTCACCTATTGACCACTTGTCAGGAAAAGGTCTATTCCAACCCCGCTCAAAGTTCAATGTCCTATTATGATAAAAAGCCTCTCGCTGCTTGATTAATTTATTAAAATGCTTTTCCATCTCAGTACTTTTCAATCGGCTCAGCTCCTATTATTAATAATCTTTATAAAATAATTCGACATAAGAACAAGTAAACCTTTGAATTCAGCACTAAATAAACAAAATATTACGTGTTTTATACCCATCCTTGACTTAAAAAAGGTTATCTAAGCAAATTTCATGGATAACCTCGTTGTTATTAACAATATAAATTTGCAATAAGGACGGTGCTGCCGATACCGTTTTCACATCTTACATCTTTTAGGAATAAGATGTGTTAAAAAAGGATGAGAAAAATGCCTATCTCTCTCCCAACAGAGATACAAACACTTCAGATAAGCGATGAAGTGAATAAGACTATTTATTATCCACGAGTTTTCCTTACGCATAATCAAGAGCTTGAGCAAGCAATCAACCGAAGCATTGTTCTAAAAACACAACAGCTAATTGACCAGCAAGTTGGAGATTCACCAACAACACTTGAAGAAATGCTAGGTTATTTTGAAATTAAAAATAATCAACGTGATGTTCTAAGCTTTACCTTTACGAATTATGCTTACCGTTATCACGCTGCCCATGGTATGACCTTTATTAATTCCTTAACCTACGACCTTAAAAAGCAAAAGCCTTGTGAACTGAAAGATTTATTTAAACCTGGCAGCAATTATGTCGAACGCCTCTCCCAATTAATTCAAGAACAGATTAAACAACGTGATATCCAATTAATTAATGAATTTAAGGAAATCGCTCCGAACCAAGACTACTACATTGCAGACAAAACCCTTGTCATATATTTTCAGCTATATGATATTACCCCATATGTATTTGGTTTCCCAATGTTCCCAATCTCTGTTTATAACATTCAGGATATTATTGTTGAAGATGGTCCGCTTGGCAGAATGGCGGAGAATAATTAATAGCAGACTAAAAAATACCAGCTAGAAAAGTATGATGCTTTTCTAGCTGGCTCTAACTAAAATTGGGTCTCCATTATTCTTCATTTTCTTGTTTTTTTTCAAATAAAACCTCTGGAATCACTTCAAATCCTTCAATGACCGTGTTTTCTTCTACTTCAATCATTAAGCTGAGCTTGCCGTCGAATTGGATTTGACGGACATACCTTAAATCTTGTGGACTAATCGAAATATCCGCTATTTTCGTCTTAATTTTAATTGACTTTGAATTATACTTCGGCATGATACTGCTCGCTTTTAATTCATAGGATTCATCATCAATCACTCGTTTAAAAGCTGTTTCGACCTTCTCTGTATCAATATCTTCTATCCCACTGTTTTTCAGAACCTTCTCTACATCCTTATAATCTAGTTTTGGCACGTCCTCTTCTTCGTTTTCCTCTACGACTCTATGGATTTCCTCATATACATTTGAAAGCGTTGCTGTATCGATTTGATCGCCTACAACCTTTTTCACAATTTCCTCAAAGACAATTTTATCCTCCCCGGCAGTCATAGCCTCTTCCGCATTTAATACTTCTTCAATAAAATGATAGTTTAATTCGTTCGCTTTCCCAGCTGAATAGAGAATATAATTTACATCTGCCGCATTGTCCGTAAAACAAGGGAATAAAAATCCGGATATCGGTGCGTTTAAATTAATAATTGGGTCCACAACAAAGTTATATTTAAATTCCTTTTCCACATAATCAAACAGTAATTCCTTTTTCGGATCTAGTGTCTTATTCATACTGCATAGGATAAAGGGATGGGAGTAAACGGTGTTTTTCTCACTTTCTTCGCCTTCTTCACTTTGGCGCTTCATCGGCTTTCTATATTCTCCACGAATAAACGTAACGACAATATCCATTTCATATTGCTTATCCTTTAGCATTTTCTCAACAAGCTTGAGCATTTGTTCCTTCCAGTCCTCTGTATCTGGACTAAGCAGACCTTGATGCAGAATAAGCTGACTGCTATTCTCCACATCTCGCTGGAATTTTAGTTCAAATACTTTCTCATCCAATTGGCCAGATAATACTTTTTTAAAATTAGCCATAAATAATTCCTGCTGTTCAACTTCGAGCATCTCAAATGGTGTACTTTGATGATGGTAAATATCACTCGATTCTTTCATGATATATACATTAAAGATTTCATTAAGTTTTAATAAATCATTATTCACTTTGAATTGCTTTCGAATATTTGCTATATCTTTTTTATTCAATCTCGTTCCACTCCTAAGTTAATGATCGCTATCTTTCATTAGAAATTATGTCAAAATAAAAGTGGAGAGTAAATCCTAAATCTTGATTTACTCTCCATTTTCTTTATTCATTTTAACACATAATTTCTTTATTTTGTCATTAACCAAAATTAGATCTTTCAAAAATTAATAGGAGCAGAAATACTTGTTCACTAGGATTAGCCTGAAGCCTGACCTGGTGTAAAAAGCATTTTAAGAAACACTTTTTCGAGATCTGTCAGTTACTGCAAAAAAACTCTGTTCTATTCTAAGACTGTGGAGAAGATGGTGTGGAAATGCTGGCAAGTGCCTGTTCAGCCTCATTAGCATATTGATTTTGTACAGCTAAATCTCCCAATGCCATCATCCCAACCAATTTGCCATTTTCTACAACTGGCAACCGACGGATTTGCTGCTCGGCCATTAATTGTGCAGCCGCATGCACATCCATATCCGGGGTACCTTGTACCATTTGCTGGGCTGTCATTACTTGAGAAACTGGTGTTTGAGCATTTTGACCTTGTGCAGTTGTACGCAACGTGATGTCACGGTCTGTTATAATCCCAACCATTTGCCCACTGTTGTTCACAACTGGTATAGCCCCAACATTATACTGACTCATAATAGCCGCGGCTTCTTGTACAGATTGAGTCTCATTGATTGTCATAACATTAGATGTCATGATGTCTCTTACAAATTGTGGCATACAAAATTCCTCCCTATTGTTCATTCGGTTTAGGTTGGTTTATTTTTCTATATTTATACACGTACAACAAAATAATCTATATCTAAATTCACGAGGATTTTGTGTAAAATATATAGAAAGATAAGTAATCATCACCTTGTTTCATCATGCGTTACCATAAATCACAAAAGAGGAACTTCCGATTAAGTATCGTCATAAGAAAAATATGGATGTATACTTACTGAATGTACTACCAATATATTTAAATTGTTATCTATATGGATTTAATTTGGAAAGGTTTGAATCTAACTTTGCGTATAATTCGAAAAATATTTCAGCTTATTGTAGATAGACCGATTAAAAATGGAGTAATGTTGAACGATCGCTACGAAGTTTTAAGTGTTATAGGAGTTGGAAGCTTTGGAATAGTTTATCTGTGTAAAGATTTAAAAGCTAACGAGAAAAGAGTAGTCAAACAGCTTCGACCAAGTAAGCACCGCAGTAAAAATGAAATGGAGTTGTTTGAAAATGAAATCGTTGTTTTGCGTACACTGAGCCACAAACATATTCCGATGTTAATTGAATCCTTTTCATCGAACAGAAACTTATTTTATGTCATGAGTTTAATGGAAGGTGATAATCTGGAAGACCAAATTTTCTCAAGTAAAAAAGCTTTTAATGAGAAAGATTCATTACTAATTCTCTCTTATCTGCTTGAATTAGTTGATTACATTCACAGCAAGGGCATTTACCATCAAGATTTACGTATCCCAAACATTTTACTAAACAAGAAGGATTTATTTTTGATCGATTTTGGTTTGGCAAAGTATAGCGCTACAGTCGATCCTCATCACTCACATGAAGGTATTCTAAAATTGAAGCAACAAGATTATTACGATTTAGGAGAAATACTTTTATTTTTGCTTTATACAACATACTCTTCAAAAAATAAAAAAGCCCTTCCTTGGACAGAAGAACTTTCTTTAAAAAAGGAAACCGTTTATTTATTGAAAAGGTTAGTACAAATTAATGAACCATACTCAAATATGAATGAAATTTCAGCTGATCTTCAGAGCGCACTTAAAGCACAAGAGCCTTTGAGTAAAAATTAGCTGCTGCTTCTTCCTCTCCGTTTGTAGTAGCTGCTTCCACTCATTGGCGATCGTTTATACCGCCGATTGCTGCTACTGCTGCCCCGGTGATAATAACGCTTTTTTCGATCGCTGCTGCCTCGCCGATAACGTTTATGTCTTCGTTCACTGCTGCCTTGGGAAAGTTGTTTCATTTGCTTCATTATTTTTTTAAACATGGTTTACCCCTTTTCATTTTTGGGCTTGTTTTACTTTTTTAGTCTACCATAATTTAAAAATAAATTTAATAATGAACTTAAATGTTTGCAGGCAGATTACAGTACCTTAGTTAGCAGAATTTCATACAAATAATCAATAGAAATAGCCCATTGCATTATTCTCTGCTCACATAGAATATTTAGGAAGGTTCACCATATTTTTAAGCTTCCTTTCTAAGTCCTTGTTTGACTGCAGGCTGCACCTTTGAACGTCTATCGGTTATTCCGTACCAATAAGCAGCTCCGATGAACAGAGCACCTCCAATTATATTACCAATTGATACTGGAATTAAATTCGCGACAAGACCTGCAAATGAAACAGTTTCCGGATGCGGGACCATTAAGGAAAGTGATAATAATGTCATATTCGCAACACTATGTTCAAATCCAGATGTAATAAAAGCAAATAAACACCAGAATATCATAATTAATTTCGCTGTTTCATCCTTCAGCTTGACCGAGCACCAAACTGCCAAGCAAACGAGTATATTACAAAGTATTCCACGAACAAACAATTCCATAAATGGTGCATTCATCTTAACACTTGCTGCGGAAGTAATATAACTGGCTGTATCACCCGATGCTAGTCCCGAATAAAAGAAAAGTGCTGCAACAAGAATGGACCCGGCAAAATTTCCAAAATAACTATAGAACCAAATTCGACCTGCATCTAAGCCAGTTGTTTTTCTCATCAAAAGTCCAATTGTCATGATCATATTATTCCCTGTGAACAGGTCTGCTCCAGCCATGATGACTAAACTCAACGCAATGCCAAAGGAAATACCCATGATAATTTTAGTGCCTGGTGCATTGGAGGCTTCAAGCTGCCCACCGATTGTAAAAATCAGAATGATTCCAAGTCCAACGAAAAGTCCAGCTAGCATCGCCATCAGAAAATATTTGCTTTTACTATTCTTTAGTTGGTTCACTTTTAATGCGGCTGTATTACTAAATGCAGTTATCGTCTCCATCATTTTTTATTTCTCCTTTTCTCGTACGCATTTACTAATTCCCCCATCTGATCATCGTAGCGTTCCTCTAGCTCTTGTTTCAGCTTTTTCGCTAATATTGGACTTGCTCCTGATGTTGATATCGTCAAAATGAACTTCTCTCTCCGAACGATTGCCGGCGTGATAAAGCTAGAGTTTTCACTATCACTTATATCATTGACCCATTGAAAATCATCGGCGCACGCACAAACATTTTTATTAATTGATTTGTTACTCGTAGCTGCAAAAATCAGATGTGCTCCCTCGATATCTTTCTCTTCAAATTCCTTCTGCTTCCATGCAACATCATGTAATTGCTCCAGTTCCTTGAGGATACGTGGACTAATCACTGTAATCGCTGCACCTGTTCCTGCAAGTCCTTTTGCCTTACGCAGAGCTATTTGACCTCCGCCAACTATGACAACTTTCTTGCCATGCAGTTTCATTATCATTGGATATAGCTGCTCCATAACACGCCTCCTCCATTCGCTCGATTAATGTTTGCTTCATTAACTCATTAAACTCTAGATTCTTGCATAAAATAAAGTTATTGTTATTTTTGATGGTTTGATCTATCCGCTTCAGCAATAATCCAGTAAATAATAAGTAAGGCATGACATAGACTTTCTCATATTGATTTTTCAGCTTTGCGATCGCTGTATCGAAGCTTGGAACAGCAGCTGTCAGAAAAGCTTCGTATACTGGTTTATTCAGGCTTTGTTCAACGACTCGACCGATTTGCTGTAATCCCATAATCGGGCCAGGTTGGCTACTTCCTCTACCTACAAGCAAAATTGCTGCGTTCTTTTCACACATTTCAGCTTTAATCCGTTTCACTACAAGCTTTATCATATTCGGATGAACACCAAATGGATCTGTTATTCGAAAAGATATATGCTCGTGTTTAGAGCGAATCGCTTGTAATGCTTCTGGAATATCTTGTTTGTGATGGACTGCTGAAAATAAAAGAACAGGCACGATAAGAAATCGTTCGGATCCCCTTTCGATTAGCTTTCCAAGTGTTTCAGCAATGGTTGGATGCGTCAATTCCAAAAATGCTATTTCTTGATTCGGTAATGGAACATCCTCTTTAACCGATTCAATAAATGTTTTAAATTGCTCGTTCCCCTCATCGCGCCGGCTGCCATGCCCAATATACACAACGGCATCAATCATTCTCCACGCCTCCATTCCATCCGCTCCAATTCAGACTGGATTGACTCATCAATTGCATTAAATCCTAATCCAAAAGCATATTCCTTTACAGTTTCTCCGATATAGGCAAATGGAATAGCATCAAGGTGGTGAACTCCGAGTTTCTCTAATTCTTCTACATAGCACTTCACAGCAGCTTTATTTGGAAAAATAACGGTCTCCCATTTGTCTTCCATCAGCAGTCGCTTATTGATTGCATCAAAACGTGAATCGACAAGCCACTCATGAGAATAGTACAGCTTCGCTTCCTTATTTTCATAACCCTCGGGACCAATTACGATTGCACCCGCATTACTTCCCTGTGCTTTTGCCGCAATAATTCCTTTCGCAGCTAATGCTTGCTTTACCTTCACCGTTTGATACTCAATGTTACGAGGCAAGTCGCGAATATCAAAATTCGCCTTTGCTAATTGATTAAACAGCGGTTCCACGCTTTCTGGAGCGGCGAAAATTAGTTTTTTCGCATTCATTATTGTTTCTAATTCATTTTCGCTAAATTGCTTGCTTTTCTTCTTAAAAACTGGAAATGAATATGCTTCAGCTCCTAGCTCTGTAAAATAACGTTCTAAATCAAATGGACTTCCTGATGCTTTAGCAATCACCACCCGTTTCCCTTGAAATCTTTTATTGTCAAACCAAGCAAGCGAGTCGCCCAGTGCTACGACGTCACCAACAATCATCATAGCGGGATTACCAATATTCTCTTTCTTAATAATGTCTTTAATTGTTTCCAATGTTCCCTTTACCACTTTTTGTTTCCCTAAAGTTCCCCACTGGATAATAGCTACTTTAGTATCAAGCGATTTTCCTTGATTAATCAGTTCATCACAGTTCTCAACCAGCTTTTTCATTCCCATATAGTAAGCGATTGTATCCCCTGTATGGTTTTTGTCTTCATTCATTTGTTCATTATTTATACAAGCATGACCGGTTCTAAGTGTAAAACTGTTGCTGTAATTGCGATGTGTAACAGGTATTCCTGCATAAGCAGCCGCTGCAATACTAGAGGTGATTCCCGGGACAATTTCATAAGGTATATCAGATGCTGCAAGTTCCTCTGCTTCTTCACCGACCCTTCCGAATACGGAAGGGTCTCCACCTTTTAAACGAACAACGTATTTTCCTTGTTTTGCAAACTGAACAAGTGATTGATTGATATTCTCTTGTCGCATGATATGTCGATTCGGCAGCTTCCCGCAATAGATAAATGCACAAGATTGCTTTGCAAAACGTAATAACCTTGGATTAGCAAGACGATCGTATAAAATGATATCTGCCTGTTTTAAGCATTCCAAGCCTTTTGTTGTAATTAATCCGATATCTCCAGGACCTGCACCGACAAATGAAACAAAACCTTTTTTATTTTCCATCGTCTACACCGCTATATATACATAGCCATCAATGACTTTTGTTTCATACGTTGGTACAGCACCATCATCCGGTTTTTGAACCTCACCTGTGACGAGTGAGACTTTCCAGTTTTGCAGGGGGCAAAATACAAACTCTCCGGAAACGATTCCTTCTGCTAAAGGTCCATTTGTATGTGGGCATCTGCTCCCTATTGCCCGGACATCCCCATTGCTCAAATGAAACAGAGCAATGGATTCCCCGCCTACATGAACTTCTTTTCCTATTTGTTTCGGCAGATTTTCAAGTTCCATGATTTTAACTATTTCTATTGTTTTCATCAGTAGATGACCTCCTATTTTTCAGCCATGAACTATTTTCAGTTGCTCATATTTTCACAATTTCAAACATCTCTTTTTTCTTCATGTTAAGAAGTGTGCTTGACCAAGCTTCTTCGTACGTATTTTTTGCCTTGTTGAATCGTTCAACCAATTCAGCATTCCGTTTTTCGTTCAATAAAACAAGCTTAATATTTTCCGAGCCAATTCTCTCTACCCACGGAGCTGTTCTTTCATTATAAATACCTGTTTCACGATAATATTGCGTATAAGCCTTTGCCATCGTAATAACTTCATCTTCCGTTTTTACTGTTATAAAGGAATCACATTCACGTACTTCTGTTCCACCATTACCACCGAAGTAGAGCTGGTAGCCATTTTCAACACAGACAACTCCAAAGTCTTTCGTTAAAACCTCTGCACAGTTACGAGGACATCCTGACACACCCATTTTCATCTTGTGTGGTGTATCTACCATTTCTATCTCTTTCTCCAGCCTTATTCCTAACCCTAGAGAATCTTGTGTGCCAAAGCGACAGAATCTCGATCCAACACAGGATTTTACATTTCGTAATGATTTAGAATAGGCATATCCTGAACGCATGCCTAGATCTTCCCATACATGTGGAACATCTTCTTTTTTCACTCCGTATAGCCCGACTCGACTTGCACCTGTAATTTTTACTAATGGCACGTCATATTTATTAGCAACCTCTCCAAGTCGAATTAATTCGTCACCTGTTGTTGTTCCGCCATACATCCGAGGAACGACAGAAAAAGTACCGTTATTTTGGATATTTCCATCCATCCGTTCATTTACAAACCGGGAAGCTTTATCATCCTCATATTCCTCTGGCCAAACCATTCTCATATAGTAATTGAGTGCTGGTCGGCAAGCGGGACAGCCTTCTTCATTCGTAAACTTGAGCACATTGCGGACTTCTTTCGGTGATTGCAATCCTTTTTCTTTAATTTCTGCAACTACTTCATCACGTGTCAGTGGCGTACATGCACACATGCCTGTTTTCTCTGCTGTCGGATCAAAGTTGTCCCCTAGTGTATGAGAGAGAATCCCTTCAACAACTCCTCGACATTTTCCACAAGACGCACCAGCCTTTGTACAAGTTTTCACTTCTTCAAATGACTTCAAATCCTGCTCTAAAATTGCTTGGACAATTGTGCCTTTCGTTACACCGTTACAGCCACAGACTGTTTCGTCTGCGCTCATATCTGCAATCATTTCATCGACAGCATCTTCTCCCGCCTTTTGGAGAACAGCAGCACTTGTAAACTCACTTATATCTGTTTCTTTCTTCAGCATTGTAAATAATCTTGTTCCATCTGATGCATCTCCATAAAGGACAACACCAACAACCTTGTTATTTGCTACAAGCACCTTTTTATAAACGCCGGCAAACTGATCATGAACGATAATAGCGTCTGTCTCATCATCTTCCGCAATTTTCCCACCTGAGAATAAATCACAGCCAGCAACTTTTAATTGTGTTGATAAGATACTCCCTTGATAGCCAGTTGTTTTTGCTCCTGTTAGATATGCAGCAAGCGCTGTTCCTTGCTCATAAAGCGGTGCAACCAATCCATAGGTAATGCCATTATGTTCCGCACACTCTCCTACTGCATAAATAGAAGGAGTTGACGTTTGCATATGGTCATCCACAATGATACCTCTATTTACATCTAAACCTGCATGCTTTGCTAATTGTGTATTCGGACGTATTCCTACCGCCATCACGACAAGATCACATTCAACGGAAGTACCATCTGAAAATTTAATCCCTTCCACTCGCTCATTTCCATATATTTCAGTTGTTTGCTTTTCCATTAAAAATTTCATGCCCTGGGCTTCTAAGTCTTTTTTCAACATTTTTGCTGCTGGTGCATCCAGCTGTTGTTCCATTAGATTTGGCATTAAGTGTACGACTTCCACTTCCATCCCACGATCCATTAATCCCCTCGCTGCTTCTAAGCCGAGAAGTCCACCACCAATAACGGCCGCCTTTTGATAACGATCTGCTGTCTCAATCATGACTTCCGTATCCTGAATCGTTCTAAAGCCTATTACTCCTTCAAGCTCGCTCCCATTAACAGGTAGAATAAAGGCACTGGAACCTGTTGCTATAATTAATTCATCATAAGAAATTACACTACCTTTATCTGTTTTAATTTCTTTTTCTTCAGGATCAATCTCGGTTACTTTTTCACCCGTAAATAACGTAATATCGTTATCCTCATACCATTTCCAGTCATTAATGTTGATATCTTTAATCTCTGTTTTCCCTTGTAAAACATGTGATAGCATAATTCTATTGTAATTAGGATAAGGTTCATCACCAACAATTGTTATATCAAATGCTTCACGATTCCTTTTTAATATTTCTTCCATACATCTAACTCCAGCCATCCCATTTCCAATCATCACTAACTTACGCTTCATCATATATCCCTCCACTTTATTGTGAAATAATTCACAATTATATTTGTGAATCATTTCACAAATATGAGTAAAAATATATAATTACATCACGTTAGGTTTATTAAATTTCTCAAATGGATGTAACTATATCTATCGTTAGTATAGCATGGAATTTTTTTAATTCTAAGGAAATTTATGAACATATTGAGACAATTACTTCTATGCTTTCTTAGAAGCCCATATACTTTGGAATACAAGCCTTTAGGCAAACGCTTAGCTGCACTTATACAGGCTTAAGAAAGTTTATACCTTCTTATCGGCGAAAAACAAGCATTAATTGAAGAAAAAAGACTTGTCTTTATTTATGCTACTTTTATTCCAATGTGTACAACATCTTACGTTAACCAAATTATATGGGTTATCACATTGTATAAGACTAGCAATAGATGCTTCTTCCCCTTGTCAATTATCAAAGTATTGATTTTAGCATTGAATTTATTCTTATGGTATATGTTTCAGAGAGTAATCACACCATATAACGATATTATGAGTCTTTAAAAAATGTAAATATCTGTTCAGAAACAGCTTCGGCCCTTTCTTCTGTAATTAAATGGCCAGTCTTATCATAAGCAATTAATTCGGAATTTGGTAGGTCCTCCTTTAATTTCATCCCAATATGAAACGGTACTACATTATCTTCCCTTCCCCATATTAATAAGATTGACTTATCTATACTTTTAAGCTGTTCACTCGTTAAGTCGCCTTCTCGGTAACGCAGTAGACGCATCATGGATTTATTGAAATTCTTTTCTTTTAATGGGCGGCCAAATTCTTCAATGAGATCCTCAGAAATCAATGAATGATCATAAAATACATTTTTCAAATTATCTGGAACAGATTTTTTGTTCAGCACATAGTTGACTGCTATCTCACAAAAAGGCAGATAAGAACAATAGCGCTGCCATCTTTTTGCTTTCTCTAGATAGCCTGAACTTGATAATAGCACAAGTTTATCGATCCTTTCTGGTACTATCTTGGTTGTATTTAATGCAATTTGGCCACCCATCGAATGACCGACCAAAAAGGCCTTTTCCAACTGAAAATGTTCAATGCAAGCAGCAATCAATTTCCCGTAATTTTCATAGGTATAAATAAATGAAATGGACTTAACACTCCTGCCGAATCCTGGTAGATCAATTGCTATAATTGAAAAATGTTTAGAAAGAAGTGGAATGATTCTGCGAAATGTATAAACCGACGATACAAACCCGTGAATAAAAATAATTGGCGGCTTATTATGGAGTATGTATTCACAATAAATATCCATATTTAATAAGCGAATCATTTCTTTAGTGTACGTAGAAGTTTTCAAATTTTCCTCACCAACTGTATATAGTCTCTACGTTAGTATTTGAAAAATGTAACAGAAACATGTATTGGAGGTGAGGAGTTATCCTAATTTAAACGTATGTATACATTCTATTTTGTATAACGATTCGCGTAGGAGCTTGCAACAAAGGATTCCGGTTTAATTTTCGGCTCAATTCCTAATGATTCCATTCTTGAAACCATTTCATTAACAAATATTTTTGTTTTATTTTTCCGCTCAGATCCGATATCAATATGTCCTTCAATAGAAAAAGAAGCACCCCTATAAATGTTTGGCAAAATGATATTAATTAACTCCTCTTTCTTTTCTTCACTGAACATCGATACGACTTCTTCTGTTAAGGTTGTTTCATAGGATATTCGCTCATGCAAATTCATCATTTTCCTTGGAATAATGACCTTGCGGATACATGCCCAAGCACCTTTTGTTTCACAGTGAATCACAATTCCAGTAATAAATCGTGTATAGCTGGAATGCACTTGCGAATCCGTTCCGAACATTAATTTATAGCTTCCATTCCGATCCTTTTCCATAAATCGCTTAATATGCTGAAACACTTGAGTGAAAGACATATTTTTCTGGCTTAAATTTTGAAATGAAAAATTATATACATGTAATTCTGCCATTAGATGAACGATTCCTCCTTTAGGATTGAAGCGTTTCCTTTGCAAGACAAGTCATAATTTTACGATCTCCATTACTAAATAAATGCATTTATCTCCTCTTATATTCTAATTATAACCAACAGGTTTTATAAAAACTTTAAAGAAAATGTAAAGATTTGTGTTGCGTTAAATTATCAGAAGACACTTATGGCTAATGTGCCAGTTAACGTAATATAGTTCAACGATCAACTTGCAGCCTTTAAGGTAATTTTACCCGCCGACACTTTTCTGTATACATTAATGGAATGCTGCAAAAAATAATTTAAGTTTTAAATAAACCTACTAGAATAAGTTACATTCCAGTATTAACAAGAGGTGGAGAAAGTAAATGAAGATTCGATTCGGCTATGTAGCAAATGCACTAGGTTTATGGGATGCAAGTCCATCAAAAACATTGACGTTTGCACGGTATTCGAGGCTTTCTAAAAACGAGAGAATGGAAAAGCTGAAATCTATTACAGCACAAAATCTACATCACACCAAAAGAATTTTGTATTACAATATCGCGCACGAAATAGAATTATATCGGCTTTCAAGCTCGCTTGTTCCTCTAGCTACCCACCCAGAAGTGATGTGGGATTTCTTAACTCCATTTAAAAACGACTGGGCGGAAATTGGAAACCTGATTAAACAGTTTAAGCTTCGTATAAGCTTTCATCCTAACCAATTTACCCTTTTCACAAGCAAACGAGAAGAAGTAACCATGAATGCTGTAAAGAATATGGAATATCATTTTAAGATGCTCCAAGCAATGGATGCACTTGATAGCGCATTAATTAATATTCATATTGGTGGAGCCTATGGCGATAAAAATGAGTCATTGAATCGTTTTCATAAAAACCTAAAACAATTACCAAACGAAATTAAAAAGCTTATGACACTAGAAAATGATGATAAAACATATGATGTTCGAGAAACGCTAATTACGTGTGAAAAGGAAAATATACCAATGGTACTCGATTACCACCATTATATGGCGAATAAAGAAGAGAACGACCTCGCACTTTATTTACC
The DNA here is from genome assembly GCF_037969805.1 of Oceanobacillus sp. FSL W7-1304. Lineage (NCBI taxonomy): Bacteria > Bacillati > Bacillota > Bacilli > Caryophanales > Bacillaceae > Oceanobacillus > Oceanobacillus sp. FSL W7-1304. The sequence continues at coordinate 1,904,493 of NZ_CP150211.1, forward strand.
CCATATTTTCGCGACTTGGAATAACTTTCATTTAATACCGAAAGTCCACATCTCTTCACCAAAATCTGATCAGGCCTATCGTTCCCACGCAGATTTTGTATCTTTAGACTTTATTCTCCCCTTCTTAAAGATGGCAAAAGAGCTTAATCAGGACGTTGACATTATGATAGAAGCAAAGCAAAAGAACCTGGCTATGCATAGACTTATTGAAGAAATAGCTGCAATTCGGGGAGTCAAACGTATTTCGGGTGCCTCTGTGGAATGGTAATCGGCGAATAACAGAGATCATTGCTGTGAAGTAGATGACATTTGTGATTATATAACCTAAGTTATAGTCAGCTTTGATCTTAAGATGTCTGTAAATAATAGAGTTAGTATTTTAAATTACTACACGACCAAGTGATAAGTTCTTTATCTCCACAAAAATTTAAATAACTATCCTCTCCTTATTCGGAGACCTTATTTTTACACAACACAAAATATTTAAATTTTATTTACAATTTATTTCCATTCCATTACAATGTAAATACAAGCGGGAATTTTCTATAAATTCAAATCCAGTTTTAATAGAGAATGAATTAAAATAAAGTGATATTAGAGAGGTATGGAGATGAATCGTTCACTCATAATACATGAGTTCAAAATGATAATGAGAAGCAAAAAGAATTACTTATTTATTATTGCTCTTGTTAGTTTACTGTTAACTTATTGCTTTCTAGTTCTTCCAGCAACAGAAACAGCTGATTCGTTTAATCCGGAAAAAATCCAAGCAGACATCAAAAACCTTGAAGCTGTACAAGAGGGAATGATTGCTAGAGGTGGCACAGGATATGGTGAAATGACTGGTTCCCCTTATGCCAATAGTGTCCATGATTCCAGAGTGAAAAGTAGAATGCTGTACGCCTTTGAAGATAAAAATTTCAACCGCTTTGTTCAATTACGAATGAAAAACTTCGATTTTGGTGCAGTAAATGCAAGCCGCGATTGGATGTTAATTGCTGATGCTCGTTTTCCTGCTTATGATCAGGAACGCAACGTTAGTTTAAGAAATCTCCGTTATCAAGGTTATTTAGATGCAAATATCCCCATTACATATAACATGATTGAGCAAAAAACAGCTTTACAGAGCCTTGTTAATTTCCTTCTGGGCACAACTGCTGCCAGCGTGATATTTTGTGCAATTTATTTTAGTAGTGACATCTTTTCCAAGGACAGACAACATCGAACAGTCTTACAAGGCATGCCGATTGGCTGGTATCGCTTAATCAACGTCAAATCTATGGTTGCATTTTTCTACATGCTCATGATACTTATTGGATTATTGCTATTGGGAGTTATTATCTTGTCCATTCAAAATGGGTTCGGCTCGTTTAAGCTTTCTGTGCCGATTACGGTGCCAAGTACACAGCCAGATGATTATTTCGGCTACAGATTTAGTGAATATGACAGCATCACCATCGCTAGGTTTTTACTTTTAGCACTTGGGATCATACCGATTCTTGTTTACCTGTTCATTCGCATAAATGCTATCTTAAGCTTATTATTTAAAAATTCCTGGCTTGTTCTAATGATCAGTACAGTTCTATTGTTTTCTGAGAGAATCTATTATTCTAGAACATTAAACGAGCTATTTGGGGTAGATATAAGTTATTTTCCACAGACTTATTTTGATTTTGGCCGAATTATTTCAGGGGAAAAATATTATTTAGTCCACCTAGAATCTATTACATATGAAAAAGGAATTATCGTATTACTCTGTACCCTTTTTGCAGTTGAAATTATCCTCTTTATCGTTTCTCGAATCATTAGTAAGCGCCGTTTCTATCGTAAAGCAGCTTAACTTATTCACTGGGCTGAAAGTATGCATTAGCCAGAAAGGATAATCGATATGTTTTGGAAGTTTACGCTTTTTGAACTGAAACTCTTATTAAAAAACCGTAAAAGTTGGTTTATTGCTGTATTTCTTCTGCTCTTTTTTATTTTATTTTTCTTATATTATAGTCAGGATACTCCTCAATCCTTAGCAGACAGAAAAAAAATGGAAACAGGAATATCTTACGCGGTTTTTGATTACTTAGATCAGCAGCGCCATGATCTGCCTGAAGTTGCGGAAGTTTATGATTATCATACACAAATCCAATCCCTATTAGGGATGCAAGTTTGGCATATTAGCGGTGGAAATGATAGTGAACAGTATGTTGAAGATGGGCTGAAACTCAATCAACTGCGACTGAAAGTGCATGAATTAGGCAATGAAGGAATACCTGATCATTTAATCGTTCCTACAGAAGAGATATTGAAAGAGAATGCGTTGTTGCATTTTATTAAAGATAACAATTTACCGATTGAGTCAGACTCTTTTGCAACAAATCACTATTTTACGAATGCACTCGCGATGATGTCGGGTCTGTTATTCCTTGTAATTGTCTTAATTAACGGCAACGAAATGCTAATCTATGAGCAAAGACACCAATCCGTTATGCGCGGATTCCCTTTAGCTTTCATACAAAAAATAGTGAGCAAAATAATGATTCATAGTATCCATATTTTCATTTTCCTTCTCCTCGGATTTTTTATTGGGAGTATCTATTTAGCAAGAACAATGGAAGCAGGTGAGTTTTCTTTTCCGATACTTATTTATAGGAATGAAGGCTATCTTGCTATATCTGCTAGTCAATATCTCCTGTATATGTTTTTAGGACTCGCGCTCGTTACAATTTTATTGCTATTATTATCAATTTTACTAAATATGTTATTTAAAAATGCGTTCGCCAATATTCTGATTGGTCTAGGTATTTTCCTGCTACCTGATATAGCCGTGGCTGCAGGTTTTAAAGCGACCTTCATACACCCTATCAAATTTATTGATATACATAAAGTTCTTTCCGGAGAGCTTGCAATAGAATTGGGTAATAGCTCCATTGATTATTGGAATGCGATGGCGACCTTAGGCATAAGCACGATTCTCTTAATCGCTATTATTTATGTTTTAAACAAATACGCTTATCAAAGGGTTCCTAAAAATTCTCCATTGGAAAAAGCATTCTGAATCATCCCTTATTAGCCTTAAAAATAATAGAAATGAGGTCTATCATGCTTAAGTTGGAAAACATCTCCGTGAAATATAAAGAAAAAATCGTCCTGGATAATCTTTCCTTAACTGCGGATAGTGGCGAAATTATCGGTTTAGTTGCACCGAACGGAACTGGTAAAACAACATTGTTTAACGTTATTTCAAATTTCCTAAAACCAAATCAAGGTACCGTCACCTTTAATGGTAAGCTCCAGTACAAAACGGAAAGGAAAGAAATATCTATCCATCAACAACTTGCCACTTTCCCAGATCAGGCTGATTTATTTGAAGAATTGACTGGCGTTGATCATATGAAGCTATACGCTAATATGTGGAAAGGTACAGCCAGGGATGTGAAGAAAATTTATACCCAACTACAGATGGAAAGCTATGTAAAAAAGAAAGTAAAAACGTATTCCCTTGGTATGCGACAAAGGTTATGCTTTGGAATGATTGCTGCAGCTGATACGCCTATCATGCTAATGGATGAAGTAATGAACGGACTTGATGTAGCAAATGTGTCCCTCATTTCCAGGCGTTTAATGCAAATGAAACAAGAAGGAAAACTGATATTCGTAGCATCCCATTTACTTTCAAATCTCGATTTATATGCTGACCGTGTGCTGTATCTAAAAGATGGCGACATTATCCATCAACAAGATACAAATAATAGTGCGGATAAATATTTGAAAATAGATTTACTACCTGAAGAATACGAAAAGTTCAATTCAACTTTTCCATTGCCTGAAAGTCATCTCTATATCGCAGGTCATCTATGCTGCATTCCACTCACAAATATGGATCAGTATGAACAGAACGAATGGATCCAACGATTGACTGCTTATGAGGAAAGAGAACTAACAATTGGGCCACTTGGAACAGCTGAATACTATGAAAGATTCTATCATGACGATTCAGAGATTTAGGCTATTAGGAGTGTGGATTAAATGAAACGAATGTTTCTCTTCCTTTTCATTTCTTATTTATTCGTTTTAATTGGTTGTAGCCCAGAACCTTCTGAAAAGGTGTCACGTTACCAAGAAAATAATGAAATCATCGGAGAAGAAAGAGAGGATCTTATTGGGGAAATTAGTGACACTATTTACCATTCGGTTGACCGTAGTAATTCTGACGCGGAAGAACTTATGATTAGTCCTCCCGATAGAATAGGAGAGTCTATTATTCCATCAGAAGGTAGATACACAATTAGCGCTGGTGTTTTTGAAGATCCTCCACAATCAGGCAGACTTCTTGTATATGATGAAAATGAAGTACTTTTAATTGATGAATTATTAGATTTTTCTTACGGAGTTAGTAGTGTTACGGTTGATCTGAATGGTTCCCATACGGTTCATGTGGATGGGCTGGACCAAGCCTTTTTAACTCCAGCAGCTACAGAGATTTCGAATGAATTAACTGCGGGGATTTGGGAGGTTGGAAAAGATATTGAAGCTGGTAGTTACGCTGTTATTCCTGCTGATTTTTCATTTGGATATTTACAAATTTTTGAGGAAGGAGAACTTCCAAGGGTCTTTGAATTTTTGAATAGTTCACCTGAATCGGCAATTAACGTTCAGATTCAACTGAAGGATGGACAAAAATTAAAGATTTCAAGGCTGGAGATGCTCCAATTTGAGGAACAATCTTGATTAACAAGTTAGAATTTCCCTATTCATTATGAGTGGGGAAAATTTTTATACTCTCCAATTTCCATTGCATTCCAAATTGCACATTGTTATGTTAAAAGAAGAAAAACAGATTAATAAAAAGGGAGGCACAAGGGATGGAAGAGAAAGTATTATCACTTCAAAATCTGTATATGAGTTATCCTGGGAAGGACGTTTTAAATGGGATTAATCTAGATGTCTACCGGGGACAAATCATAGGATATATTGGACCAAATGGTGCGGGGAAAAGCACGACATTAAAAATCATGCTCGGATTAGTGGATGGTTATGGCGGGGTTGTAGAAATTTTCGGCCAAAATATTTCATCCAACGATTATACATATAAACAAAAAATCGGTTATGTTCCGGAAAATGCAGAGATTTATGATAACCTGACAGCAGCTGAATATCTCACATTTATTGGTGAATTATATGGTTTGGAACGGGGCGCCGCCGAGACGAAGGCATTAAGTCTTTTAGAAGAGTTTGATATGGGGGACGTTTTCCATTCAAGAATCTCCTCTTTTTCTAAAGGAATGAGACAAAAAGTTCTAATCACATCCAGCCTTCTTCATAATCCAGATTTGATTTTTCTTGATGAGCCATTAAGTGGACTTGATGCGAATAGTGTTATGGTTATTAAAGATATACTAGAGGCTTTAGCTAATCAGGGAAAGACTATCTTTTATTCGTCTCACATTATGGATGTTGTTGAAAGGATAAGTAATCGAATTGTACTATTAGTGAATGGGGAAATTGCGGCGGATGGTTCCTTTGAAGAGCTAAAAGAAAAAGGTAAGGCAGGTTCACTTGAAGCTATTTTTAATCAATTAACTGGATTTGATGAGCATCAAGAAACAGCGAAAAAGATTGTCTCCATTGTAACGGGGGAGACATGAGATGCGTGACATCCGTATTTTAAAAGTGCTTGATACCTTTCAATCGGTTTTCCGCAAATTAAATATTGATTATACTGTGATGCGGAAAATTCTTGAATTAAAACTTACGATGGACCAGCGTCGTGTTCCAACCATTCTTAGTCAAAATACGAAGAAAAAGGAAGGGAATCAATTTCTTAAATCATTATGGATTTATGTTTTATACGGTCTTACGCTCGTCCCATTTGTATTCCTTGGGGATAATTATTTATTCCAGATCAGTATTATAACTGGGATTGCCATGTTCATCCTTAGCACGTCGATGATTTCAGATTTTTCTTCGGTACTTCTAGATGTTCGAGACAAAGTTATTTTGAATACAAAACCAGTAAACAATCGAACCATTAATGCAGCCAAATTTCTCCATATCGCGATTTACTTAACTCTGCTTACTGGTGCGTTTATTGCCATACCAGCAATTGTATTTCTATTTACTAAAGGATTTATCTACTTTCTCTTATTCCTTATTGAAATAATTTTAATAGACCTATTAATACTAGCTTTTACTGCACTAATCTATATGGTTGTATTACGATTTTTCGACGGGGAAAAGCTGAAGGATATTATTAATTATGTGCAGATATTACTAGCTGTAGCAGTTGTAATCGGCTATCAAATCATTATACGATTATTTGATTTTGTAGATTTCGAATATGTTTATGACTTTAGCTGGTGGCATGTATTGCTTCCACCAGTATGGTTTGGTGCACCATTTGAAATGGTGTTAAACCAAAATTATTCCAGTGAGATTATTCTCCTTTCCCTATTCGCATTGTTAGGACCAATCGTCTCGATTTTCCTATATTACGTATTAATGCCTTCGTTCGAACGGAATTTACAAAAGCTAATGGAAGAATCGAGCACAAAAAGCAAAAAAAAATGGACCCTAAATGATCTGATAGAAAAATTTATTTGCTCCAGCAGAGAGGAAAGGATATTTTACCGCTTTTCTTCTATTATGATTAGTCGGGAGAGAGATTTTAAATTAAAAGTATATCCTTCAGTCGGAATGTCACTCGTTTTTCCGATAATCTTCCTTTTTAACAATTTGAGCTCTCAGACACTAGAAGAATTGGGGCAAGGCAGATCATTTTTAACAATCTATTTTTCTAACATTATTGTTGGTACGGTTGTTTACATGCTGCAGTTTTCTGCGAAATATAAAGGAGCATGGATCTTTCAAACAACACCAATTCAAAAACATGCCATTGTGTACAGTGCAACGTTAAAGGCAGTCTTTGTAAAACTATACTTACCGATTGTTTTGGTACTGGCCGTATTATACATCTGGGTATTTTCCTTCCGTATCTTACCCGATTTAGCGGTTGTTGTAGTTTCGGCCCTATTACAGTTGCTTATATCTTATAAGATGTTTAATAACGGAAAATATCCGTTTACCGAGCCAATTGAAACCGCACAACAAGGCGGAGGACCTGCCGGGAAAATTTTTGTATTAATGCTTATTGTTGGGGTATTTACGATTTTACATTTAATCGTTACCTTTTTACCTTTCGCAATTTATGGTTATTTGGTAGTTCTTATCGTACTTACGGCAATATTTTGGAAGATGATTTTCAAGTAATGTAGAAAATCAACAAATCATGACAGACAAGGTTATTACGTTAAAGAAAGTCTCTCCTCATTCAGAACGAATGAGGAGAGACTTTCTTTTTACTTTATTTTTATTTTTCCGGCTTGAAGACTTTAGATAAATGAATTATTTTGCCATCCAAGAACCATCTCTATTCGGATCACTGAACCCATGAATTTTATTGTTTTCATCAATGACTAACCCTTGGATGCTCCCGAAATAGGACGTATCATCCGTATATTGAACATCAATACCAAGCTCTTCAGGGTCCTTTAGAAATAGATAATCTTGCTCTGCCTGTAAAACATCCTCATTAAATTCCAGAAAGGTTCTAGGATCGCTTACAGATTCCTGAATTGGTTCATTAAACTTAATCGTTTTTACTAATTGTTGCGCAACCATTGACGTAATTCTTCTTCCTCCTGAACTTCCAATACCTATGACAGGAGATCCGTTCTTCGTTAATATTGTCGGTGTTGTATAACTAAATGGACGTTTGCCAGCCTCAGGACTATTTGGTGAATCTTCACGAGTACTAAAGTTTTTTAATTGATCATTTAAGAAAAAGCCATTCACATATTCTCCTGATCCAAAAAAATTGCTTAGCGTATTCGTTACGGAAACCATCATACCATTCTTGTCCACCACCACAAAGTGTGTCGTGTTTCCATGATCTTCTCTATCAGCATCTGATTCCAGGTTCCTGCGATATTCTTCAGACAATTCAATTCCATCGACTTCGGATACGAGATCATTAATATGATCTTGAGAAATCATTTCATTTATTGGAACATCTGAATAGTTAGGATCCCCTACATTTTCTAAACGATCACTATAACTTATTCTATTGATGATCCCCATTAATAACGAAAAAGCTAACGGCTTATCTTTGGTATCTTCAATTTGCAGTGACTCGGCCATTTCTAAAGCTTGAATTAACATAATTCCCCCTGAAGGCGGTGGTGGAGCTAAGACATCATAGTCACCGAATTCACCTTGTATGGGTTCCTTGGTTTCAACCTCATAGGATTCCAAATCTTTCTCATCTATTTTCTCTTCCTCATCGCTAATGTCATTTGCAATGTTTCCTTTATAGAAAGCATCTGGTCCTTCAGCCTGGATATCTTCTAAGGTTTCCGCCAGTTGGGCTTGTACCAATAATTCCCCTACTTCTATAGGCTCACCTTCTGGAAAGAAATGATCTAATTCAGGCAGGTGATCAGCCTCGTTTTCCAATGCATCGTGCATGGTTTCAGAAACCGTCACACCATTTGCAGCAAAATTGATCGAAGGGTCAATTAAGTCATCCATATTCATTGTGCCAAAATCTTCATGGACCTTGTACATCCCTTTAATAAAACCTGGCACACCTATGTCACTTGAAGGTAATGTATCATCCGGTGCGGTTTCACGATAATCATAGACGACTGGTGCTTCGCCTTTACCGGGATGAATCAGCATGGTTCCTCCTCCGCCAATTCCCGATCCATGCGGCTCCGCAACCCCTAATACAAAACTTACTGCTATGGCAGCATCGACAGCATTTCCGCCTTGTTCTAATATTTTCATACCTACTTCAGTGGCAATTGAACTATCCGTTGACACACCATACGAACCCTCATCCTCGCTTGTTGTATCATTCAGGGTGAAGTCAGCATTCTGATCTGTTGATTGGGGTTCATCAAAAATTCCACTATCTCTAACAAGTATTATTACGAATAATACTACAATCAAACCTATAATAATGTAAAAACGATTATTGTTGTTAAGCATGTTTTAGGTTACACCAAAGTTATCAAAAAGACGATAGCGGTAATGATTAGCCCCATCATAGAATCCATACTTGTCCGTTTCTTTTGTGTTTTCACTGATTTTAAAACCCATTGCTTAAAAGTCAGTTTTGATTGTGCTTTTTTTACCTTTTGCTTTTTTTGATAGTCTAATATAGCTTCCATTTAAATTCCTCCTCAAATATAGTTAGATACAAAAACTGTGCCAAAAGTTAATCCACTAAGTAATAATGTACTAGCAACTGTAGGTAAAACACCTTGCTTTTGAATGGTATTTGCAATCAATCCAGGAACGATAATTCCGATAGCCACTAATCCACCAACGGCTTCAGGAATGGAATATTCAGCAAATGCAAAGTCAAAAATTGCTTTCATAATGATTCCGGTCGTTATCATCGCTGTAAACTTTCTTCTTCCGTATAGGATCGTAAATTTTGAAATGACCTTCATGACAATTAGATATGTCAAAAAACTAACCAAAAACGTAACAACAATACTTGCTGGCGTGGTAAACATCATAGCAATATATCCCGGTACAACTAATCCAGCTGGAATAACTCCTGTAAATTCTGTATAAAATAAGCTGAGAATAACTCCCGCAGTTATTGCCAAATAAATATCTCCTGTGTCAAATACAAACATTTTTCAATTCCCTTCTCTCTAAGCAGTTTCTTTTGTTATTTTCATTTGTTCAAGTCGAGTTACCAGTTCATCCGCGCCTCCATGAATATTTCCAACCCCGTAAATGGTTTTACCGGATAAGAATGGCTGAAGGACACGCACAATTTCATCAGTGCTGGCACTTTCCAGGTCTAAAAGGTTTCGGACCGGGAATTCTCCTCTTTTATATGCCTTTACGATGAGGCTTGTATTATCCCCCATCACCACTAGTGTTTCTGCTTGTATTTTTGGCAGAACCTGCTGGATAAATTGTTCCGTACGATCCACTCGATCCGAACGAGTATTCATAATAACAACTGGCTGCTCTGTAGGATAACTCAGTTGCTTCACGCGTTCCCAAATATTGATTGTTGACATAGGGTCATTAGCAGCAAATCCATTAACTAAAAAGCTAGGATTATTCGCATCACCAATTGGAAGGATCTGCATGGCACCTGGATCCGGCCAAGCCTTTAACATCCCTCGCTTTGCCGTTTCATGATCAATACCTAGAACATCGGCAACAGAAAGAGCTAGTGCTGCATTTTCCGGGAATACCATGTACTCGAATTTTTTAAGAAATTCCTCGGAAATTGCGGATGTATCACATACGTGTACCTTCGTATTCCGCTGCTTAGCCATTTGCTTAAAGTAAGAAACATAGGGACTGTCGTTAATAATCAAATCACCGTTATAGGGAATTGCTTCTGAAAATGAGTCTGCCACCTCTTCTAATGTAGGTCCTAAAACATCCATATGATCCTCTAATACATTAACAATTAGACCAATATTTGCTTTTAATAGTTCTTCTTGGAAAACTACTTGATAATCTGGTTTAACTGCCATGCACTCACTCACAAGAGCGTCAGCTTTTAACTCAGAAGCCTTCGTTAAGACCCTTCTTTGTTCCCCTATATTCGGACCTTCCATCCTTCTCTTAATCGGAGCTTCTTGGGAATCAAACCAGTAGAGCATTCTTGCATCGGTTCCAGTCGTTTTTCCAACTGTATGGTATCCCGCCTCTTGTAAAACACCTGTTATTAATCTAGTGACTGTTGATTTACCCCTAATTCCATTTACATTTACACGGACTGGGATACTTGTAATGTTTTTGTCATTAATCATTTTGTCCTTAACCCCGAAGAACAAAGCTAATGAAGCTAATAACAGAATGAGCAAAAATTCGTCTAACATTTTTTCACCTCGACATCACATGTTTTAAATTCAGTTATTTCGTGGCTATCCTCCTTTTTCAGTATTTTAAATAACTACAAAAGAAACCCAACTAAATCATCAAGGCTTCAATCATCGGGCTGCCGATTCATGAATCGATATTTCCCATAATAACCCTCAATTGTAAATAATTGTATTATCTATCTCGTAACCTACTATACTAGAACTATATTAAGCTAATATAACAAGAGTATATCAATTCTGTTAATTTACGCTATTACATAATAGACCCAAAAAATAAGCCCGTATCGATGTAAAAGAAAGACGGACTTACTTATATAATTCAATCTGGATAAAAATAAGCGGGAATTAGAATTTGTAAAAGCATCTTTTATTTCAGCCCCTTTCTTGTTTCCGTTAGTGTTTCATATTCTATTCTTTTAAATAGAACCTTTTCATATAAAGTCGCTAAAAGCGTTCTATCATCCAATTGAATTGTAACGAATATACGTAATGTCAATACTTCAAACACGATTTAACGTCAAATCATCAGCCCTTCCATCTGGTTTGGATATATAGATTGTGTTTACTTAAATTAGGACCTAGATAAACATCTTGTATGTCTATTTTTCGCCTGAAACAATGGGTCCGTTAAACTTAAATAAACAGACGATTTAACTTTACAGCTTCACTATAACCGACATTTTCCGATAGTAAAATAGTATTTGCGACGCATTTTTTCTGCTGTTCAAAATAGTATTTTCTATTTATTCCTCCCATATAAACATGGTCATTAAGTGACATTAAATAAACAATTTGTAACTATTTGACTCCTTTGTATTCAGCCTATTTAATTAGATTTATTTGTTATTCAACGTCAACAAATGCTCCTACAATCTTTATTCATCACTGTCATGCTCAATTTTGACATGTTGCCCTTACTGCTATACAGTGAATTAAACCAATTCTGGCCAGCTAGAGTAAGAAGTGGTTCCATTGGATCTGGAGAAGGGAGAACTCATTTTTTAAAAATATTGCGACATAACCAGAACTAGTCTACTTGATGTTGCGCATTCTGTCCTACACAGGAATCAGGGTTGAATAATTAGTAGCCCTCAAATGGAAATATGTAGATATTATTAACCACGCGGATCAGCATTCCAGCCCAAGTAATAATCTGCTGTTATATACGCTAGTCACACGGCGCATCGGTTTCCATGTCCGACAGTGCAAAGGTTCGTTTACTATTTGATAACCAATGGGTGTTTCTGTACAAATCTCTATTTATTAACAATCATAATTTTTTGTAAACTAGGTACCACGTACAAAATAATAATGAAAAAGTTGAAACAAGTATTCTGGTGTTAGTTCCTCACTCCTTATAAAAGTCGAATTAATAAATAGTTATTCTAAACGTTCAACGTAACAATTAGAATAACCATGGCGATATCTTAAAGATATCGCCATGGGTGGCCTATTCTACTTCTCTCACTAGATTACGAGTCCATGAAGTAATGACCGTATTATTCCTTAACTATAATGTCATAAGTTGCAGTGGTTCCATCTTCTGCTGTTACCGTTAGCTGATCACCTGTTGCTAATTCTCTTTTGCCTTTTTTCACTTCACCGTCTTCATTTGTTACTTTATAAGTCTGATCGGAACCATCAGGCGCTGCAATTGCTCTTAGCATTTCCTTTACTGTTGCATCATTAGCTACTGTTATTTCTCCTGCTTCTTCATCTGTTGGTTCGTCAATTTTCTTTACAATCTCTAATTCTTCTGGTGCTTTATTCGGTGCATCAATTTCGATTTCACTGCTTTCTTTTTCATAAATTTCATAAGTTGCTGTTGTTCCATCTTCTGCTGTTACAATAAGCTGATCACCTGTTGCTAATTCTCTTTTGCCTTTTTTCACTTTACCGTCTTCATCCGTTACTTTATAGGTCTGATCGGAACCATCAGGCGCTGCAATCGCTCTTAGCATTTCCTTTACTGTTGCACCATTTGCTACTGTTATTGCTCCTGCTTCTTCATCCGTTGGTTCGTCAATTTTCTTTACAATCTCTAATTCTTCTGGTGCTTTATTGGGTGCATCAATCTCGATTTCACTGCTTTCTTTTTCATAAATTTCATAAGTTGCTGTTGTTCCATCTTCTGCTGTTACCGTTAGCTGATCACCTGTTGCTAATTCTCTTTTGCCTTTTTTCACTTTACCGTCTTCATCTGTTACTTTATAGGTTTGGTCGGAACCATCAGGCGCTGCAATCGCTCTTAGCATTTCCTTTACTGTTGCACCATTTGCTACTGTTATTGCTCCTGCTTCTTCATCCGTTGGTTCGTCAATTTTCTTTACAATCTCTAACTCCTCTGGTGCTTTATTCGGAGCATCAATTTCGATTTCACTGCTTTCCTCTTCAGAATTAACTTCTTGAGATGTTGCTTCTTGTGCGAACGTAGGTGTTACAAATGCCGTTACCGCAATGAGTGCTGATAATGCAGAGACAGGCAATATCTTGTAAGATTTTTTCATGGTTACTCCTCCTCAAATTAATACATCATTAATTTTTTGCTAATACGACTTTCAAAATCTTATCTCCATTTCACACTAAATTGGAATAACCCCGGTACACCACTATGGAATGCAGGAGTTACCTGGGACTTACCATTTTACTAACTCAATTTCTTCATCTCTTTTGTTCTTCTACCTTTTTGTCATCTGCCTATCGAAGCAGAGCATGTCCAGTTAAGTTCAATAGAACGCTTCATTTTTCTGCCATTCTTAATCAGGAAAATCATTTTAATGGCAGTTGTTCAACCCACACAGCACTTTTTTGCTATCCTAGTACTAATGTAGATTTCTAGCAGCGGGGTTCAGGCCCCAAGCTTCTCAAGAGCAGTCACCTCCTTTAACTAGTAAATCCCATATAGAAGTTATCGACTGATCTACGCTTATGAGAATGCCTTATTTCTATCATTTTTATAAGCGATGAAAAGCATAACTCCATTGTCTACATCATATAATACGTAATAATCAAAAACTATATCAGTCGTATATCAATCAAATAACAATCGTGTAAAAATTTGGTGAATTTGGGTTATTTCTGTACTATTTTTAAAACCTTTGTATCAGATAAGTAATCCCCACCTTTTTCAGGTGGGGATTTAGTATACTTTATTTAGATGGATATACTGGAAGTGTCGATAATCAAGGTAGAAATTGATATACATTTGTTATATTTTATCGGTACACCCTCTAATACATAGCTGCGTTAAATAGATAGATTTAATAGATCAGATTAAGCACCTTGCCGTTCTTTCATCGATCATTTCCAGTCTCAGCAGTTGAAATGGTACGTCCTTCAATCAATCGGTTTATCCAATACACTTCATTATTGATTTTTCGGGACACGATTTCACCATCAATCACCGTAATAAATGTACCCTCTCCTACGAAAATACCGGTCATGACTGGATCTGTTCCATGTTCTGTGTCAGAGAAAAACATGAGATCTCCAGACTGAAGCTCCTCAATATGACGTTTATCCCCATATTCGCGCAATTCTTCCAGATTGGATGGGAGATCAATGCCAGCTGCTTCTGCATAGATCTGCTTCATAAACATCGTTGAGGTCTCATTAAACGATTCGCCGACATATTGCTCAGCCAGCTGTGCTACTTCACTTTCCTCAACTTCGGTGTCATACGTTCTTGCGCCCATATAACGAGAAGGCCAATAATCACTTGTTGTTAAGTTAATGACTGTAACACCTTTTGAAGCTGTCGTTACAATCATTTGTTTATTTCCAATATAAATGGCTGGAATGATACTTGAACCTTGGAAAAATAAAATATCTCCTGGCTCAGCCTCTTCCATTGGGATTTCTGTTCCCTCTTTCCATTGCTGTCTTCCATATCGCGGCAGGTCATACTGCCATGCTTGATTGTAAACGTATTGGACAAAACCGCCTGTATCAAATCCCTCATCAGGTGTCGTTCCCCCAAGCGTATACTCGGTTCCTACTAGTTGATGAGCTTCAAAAACTGCATCATTATCATATTGAATAGTAAGATCATCAAAACGCTTCGCACCAGTAAAATGATCCCGCCAATATTCACTCATATACGAAATCGTCGTCTGCCCTTCTTCTCCTGTTGCATGAACAATATAATCATCCCCTAAATAAATCGCAGTGTGGGAAATACCTTCCTGCCAGGTTCCTGAGAAGTACAGGACATCTCCTGGCTGAAGTTCTTCATCCAGATCAATTGCATTTATATCTGTTCCCTCTGGAAGCAGCGTCTCACCAACTTCCCACTGTCGGTAACTAATTCGGGGCAAATATACATCCTCCGCCTCACGAAAGACGGTTTGAACGAAAAATGAACAATCAAAAGCGTCCAACGTACTGCCAGTCATTAAATAAGGCGTTCCAATATAATTCATTGCCTCCCTTACAATAGGGCTATTATGGTTCCTATATGTTTCCGGATTTGATTTTTCCAATATTTCCTCTGTATAACGGGCTCCTCCTACAAAGCGTTCTGCATAGTAGGTATGATAATCTAAATGCCTTTCTTGTACCCCAGAGGAAGTAGCAATCACAAATTGGTCATCTCCAGAATAAATACCTGAAATCAATTCCTGTTCGTCATTTTCAAAAAAAACAAGGTCCCCAGGCTGCAATTCATCTCTTTCGATGCTCTTACCAACTTCCAGCTGTGGTGATGCCTGTTTGGAGAGCCAGCTGCCTGTCACCTCTTTATATACATAGTAAACGAAAGAGCCTGTGTTAAATCCTTCTTCCGGGCTGCTTCCCGATTGGTTATACGGAGACCCAATTAAGTCTTGAGCTTGTGCGACAATTTCATTCTCTGAAGGAGGTGGTGAATTTTCTTTGCTGTAACGTTTAGCACCCTGATAAATATCTGACCAATATTTACTTGTCTCCATATTCCGCTCGGTGATTCCTTCGCTCGTAACGATAATAAAGCGTCCGTTATTTATATAAATCCCTGACATTAAATAAGTTCCCTGGAAAAAGACAACATCTCCTGACTGAAGCTCACTGGCATCCTCTCCCTGGATCCATTGATCGGCAGCTGATGGGGATAGGGAAATTCCTTTAGCATCCTCGTAGACATATTGCACAAATTCTGCAGTTGTCCACCCTTCTTGATTTTCTCCTAATTCCTCCAGGGCCATTGCAGCTGCTGAATCATCAATATTCTCTTCTGTAAATTGGGCAGCTCCTGCGTAGGCATTCGACCAATATTCACTTGTTTCCATATTGCGTTCAGAAATTCCATCACTCGTCACGATAACAAAACGGCCATCGTCAATATAAATCCCCGACATCAGGCTGCTTCCCTGAAAAAAAACAACATCACCTGGTTGCAGCTCATTTCGCTCTATTTCCTCACCTACCTGTTGCTGATCCTTAGCATATCTCGGCAAGGAAATTGACTTTGATTCCTGATATACATGCTGTACAAATTCAGACGTTAAAAAACCTTGATCATTACTACCAACCATATCCAATGCAAGTTCTGCAGCCGGGTCATTCCTTTCTTCAGCTGCAGCAAAGCCAGGAACCAATACAAAAAATAACAATATATTAAACAAAAATAGTAAAACACTACGATGCATCCTTATCTCCTCCATCCTTATGTTGAAAGGTTATTCAATGACTACCTACCAAAGGCACCTATAGATGAAACATTCTTTTCCAAGTGTCCTATCTATAGGTATTCTATCAAAGACAGTATTCGTATTGATGTGGAAAGAAGGGGGGCAAACGAAATAGAATGTAAATAATTTTAACAGAACCGCAAATAGTTCATGTAATCATTGTTATAGAACCGGTTCCTTTTTCATTCTCCTTCAAGAATATCATCAGTTAATTTTTAGCTGAGTATCATCCAAAGACAAAATAAAATCTACCAGCACATTTTGATATTCTCTCACCGAATCGATATAAACCATTTCGTTCTCTCCGTGCCAGTCCCTTCCCACCGGGCCAAATTCTATGGCTGAACCTCCGTACTTGGTAAAAAACTGCCCATCGTTGGAACCATGCTGACCGAATATGGATACTTTTTCAAGCTCAGTGATTCGTTTAATGGATTCTCCCAATGCTTCTACATAAGGATTGTCTGCTCTTGTTTTGACCGGATTATTGCTATTATGGATTGTTATGGGACCTTCTATTATTGTCTGAATCTGATAAACGATATCCTCGGGAGATTGGTCTGGCAGATATCTGATATCGAGCGACAGTTGACAGTAATCGGGTACTTTATTATAGACGGTTCCTCCTTGTATTTTCGCGAGATTGATAGAAGGCTGAGTAAACATAGGAGAGCTTTCTTGAGCAAAAGGAAGCTCTAAAATTTCTTCGTAGAGACTAATTGCTTTGGTTATTGCGTTCGTACCTTCCCACGGACGACTTCCATGGGCTGATTTCCCCCGGACGGTAAAATCGAGCTGAAGCACACCTTTGGATTGGATAGCGATTCCCATATTGGTTGGTTCACCACAAATAATGAAATCTCCCAAATAGCCTTTTTCTGTTAAATATTTGGTTCCGTTGATGCCGCCAGTCTCCTCGTCTGGAACGATTTGAAGCATGACCCTGGATGTTAATTCCCTGTCTTTCAATTGTGCTGCTGTCACCATAGAAGCAGCCACTCCCGCTTTCATATCGACTGCGCCGCGACCATACATTTTTCCATCTCTGATGGAGGGCTGAAACTGTCTTTCCTCTGCTTCAATGACATCGATATGTCCGTTTAATACAATCGTATGATCACCCTGACCTATTTCACAAACAAGCATATGAAACCCATTATTCTCTAATTTTTCTACAGGGAGACCTTGGTCTATTAACCATTGTTCACAATAAGCAATCGCTTGGTTCGCCCCTGATTTTGTAGAACTGTCTATTTTTATCAGTTCTTCTAATAAGTGGGTTGGATCCCCCATCTAATCCCTCCTGCATTTTTTGAAATTTGATCAACTTTTCAATGTTATGCATCAAGTGCTTGCATCACCTTTTGTTTATTTATCGAAACAACAGTGTCATGGCGCGCTAATTCGATATCAGGCTTTTGACACAGCCAATCCTCTTGCACCTCTTTACCAGCGGTTAGTGCAATGATTGCAGCTGGAATATCTGCTCCCGCTAAATGGGTAAATGCATACCCGCCACCAAAGCGGGGATTGATATCAATAACATAATAATCGGTACCATTGAAATAGATATCCGTGTTCATATAACCTGCATGGCCAAAGCTTTTGCCTAATTGCTTTGCGATGTCTGTTAATTCCGGAACATTTACCGTAATGCACCGATCGCTATCTCCGCCTCTCATATCTAATTGCTTCCGAGCGAATGAAGTTAGAAAGCGGCCATTTAAATCGTTAAACATATCCACACTAAATTTCTCACCCTCAATCACTTCCTGAATAATAATATTATCCTCAGGTGCTTTGGATGTAGCACCATCCAATGGACTTTCTTTAATCTGTCGAACAGCATGCTGATAGGCAAATTCCATATCCTCTACATTATCGATAATTTCAATACCTATTGAGGCGGAACCGTTACGTGGTTTCACGATTAACGGAAAAGATACCTCTCTTCTTTCCAACGCCTTCTTCGCAGACTCAACATTGAAGTAAGAAAGCGGAGTTTTAACATCTAACAGATCCAGCAGTTCACGGTATTTTCCTTTGTCTCGTACCTTTTCGACAATATTGGAATCCGGTGCAAATACGGATACACCTAATTTATCCAGTTCTTTTTTATGTGCTGATATTGCGGGCACTTCCCAATCATTTAATGGGACAAGACAATTCACATGTTGTTTCTTACAAATCTCAATTATTGCTTCCATATAATTTGTATCTATTTGTTGTGGAATTTCATAGTTTTCGTCCCCTGCTTGGAGCGATGGAGCATTGTATTCAGGGTCAGCAGTAATTACTTTCCCGTCGATACTAGCATTTTTTAAAGCGAACTGGAAAAATTTCACAAAGTCTATTCTTCTTGCTGTTGATGTCAATAAGATGTTCAACTTATTCCACTCCTTGGTGTTTAATTCAGTTGTTGGATTCAAGATACTAGTATTTACCCGTCATTTTAAACTTTAACCTTTCTTGTTAGATAATTAGGACAAAAGGATGGAGATACAACAAAGAAATGTATATTTATTTGTGACCAAAGAGATGAAAAAAAGAGGCCTCTCAAAAGTTCAAAGAACTCATGGAAAACCTCTAATCTAAGAAAATGTTACCTTTTTTTGTTACCCCAGAGTGTTTTAAGAGTATGTCAAGGTCATAAACCCCATTTTTAATAAAATAAAAAATGTACATTCTAATATCTACATTTATTGCAGTATATCCGGTGGATTGTGTTAAATAAAATATTAGCTTTTTTGATGGCTAATGAAATAGCATGATAAGGCTTATGCCACTAATTTTATTATGTATTGTGCACTAGAAGGAATGATTCTCGTAGCATCTGTACATCATTTTTTACCTAGTATTCCACAATGGGTGCTAATTGTTTTCTTTGGATTGATCGTCATTCCACTTAATCGGTTTGGAATTAAGCAATTAGATAAACTTCAGAAATGGTCATTAACGATATTTTTTCTGTTTCTAATCGCTGCCATTATTATGAATTTTACAACCACCTCTGTATATGAAGATAACTTCTGGACTTATATGCCAGAGGGGGTTCAGGTGGGTGGAACAACATTACTATTTTGTATTGAAATGCAGCATGGTATTATGGGACTAACTCCACTTCTTGCCACTGATTATACTCGCACTAATGGGTTTTTATAAAAGTCAGTATTCCGAAACGGGCCAGATTGTTTAATATAAAAGAAATTGTGGTAAAGAAAAAAGAAGTAAATTTTATCCAATGGAAATAACAACAAATTTCAAAATAAAAGCCTTAATATTGACAGTTACTAAAACGTGTCCACCTTCACATCGATTATGAAGATGACTTCAAAAAATTCTCCATTGTTCCATCTGGATCGGCAAATGCCGAAAATCTATTTAAATATTATTGGAGGAATTATTCAGTATGTTAACAAGAGAAGATATTTTTAAGCACGTCAAAGAAAACTTCGGTACATCCCCTGATTACCCATTTCAAAAATTCCCAAACTATGCCGCTTTAAGACATGAATCTAACGAAAAATGGTATGGTCTTGTAATGAATGTTCTCCCAGAAAAATTAGGTTTAGATGGAGATGACGAAATAGATATTCTGAATTTAAAATGCCCCCCCGAAATAAGTGACAGTTTAAGGAATGGAAAGAGTATTTTACCTGGATATCATATGGATAAGGAAAATTGGATATCACTTGTTTTAGAACGTATAGATTCAGAAGAAGAAGTTTATAACTTAATTGAGCAAAGCTTTAATTTAACAAAGTAAATCGTGAAATTATCTTCCGCAAAAGAAGCGCGTTTGTTGCAGATTAAAAGTAGAAGATGACAAACTTTATTATAAAAATCGCAAAGGATTTCACAAGGAATTAACCCGTTTTAATCAATCTTTTATCAAAACGTTTTTCACTTAACGTAAAATATGGGTTTGCTTGGTGTTTTTGATCGACTTTATTCCAAAGCTACAAATCGGCTAATAATCTCGATGCTTTTTCATCTACGCTGTTAAAAAAAGGAGCTGTCTCAATTTACATTTGAGACAGCTCCTTTTTATGAATAGATTATGCGGTTTCGCATTCACCTTGGGTATTAACAAGTAACTATAATAGTTCCTGTATTTACAAACAAATGCCTGTTATGCTTTTCGAGGTGTTCCTTCAGCATTTGATACAATGACATCGATTTGGACTAAAGCATCTTTAGGTAAAGCTGATACTCCAACTGTTCTTCGCGCAGGAACACCTTCTTGGAAGAATGTTTTGTAAGCTTCGTCCACAGCATCCATATCTGCAATATTTTTAACGAAGATATTTACTTTAACTACATCATCCATAACGTGGTCGATACTTTCTACAATTGCCTTGATATTTGTCAAGCATTGTTCAGCCTGCTCTTTTACACCACCAGCTACCAATTCACCAGTTTTTGGATCGATAGGTAATTGAGCTGAAAGGTGATTGTAATGAGAAAACGCTACAGTTTGTGTAGATAGAGAACTCTTTGGTGCATTTTCCGTGTCGTTTGCCCAGATAACGATTCCATGTCTGTCTTCAATAGCCTGTGGAGGTGTACCATCTCCGTGTGATACCACTGCTTCAATTTGTACCAAAGCATCCATCGGTAAAGCTGCAACTGCAACTGTTGTGCGTGCAGGGAAATAGCCTACAGTCCTAGCGATAGCTGAGTCTGGGAAAAATGTTGTATAAACTTCATTTACTGCATCAATATCCGATAGGTCTTTAAGGAAGATATTAATTTTAACAATATCGTCAAAAGGAACGTCGATACTTTCTAAAATTGCCTTGATATTTTTTAAGGCCTGTCCTGTCTGCTCTTTTACTCCGCCAGTTACCAATCTTCCAGTTTTTGGATCGATAGGTAATTGAGCTGAAAGATTATTGTAATGAGAGAAAGCTACAGTTTGTGCAGATAGAGAACTTGTTGGTGCATTTGCCGTGTTATTTGTAAGTTTGATGAGGTCACCTGCTTGTGGTGCGTTTGGAATTGTACCTTCACCGTGTGAAACAAGTGCTTCAATTTGAACCAAGGCATCCATAGGCAAAGCTGCAACTGCAACCGTTGTCCGTGAAGGTACATAGGTTGGGAAGAATGTTTTATAAACTTCGTCTACAGCGTCAACATCTTTGATGTCCTTAACGAATACAGTGATTCTAACAACATCGCTCATAACATGATCGATGCTTTCAACAATTGACTTGATATTTTTAAAGCACTGTTCAGCCTGCTCTTTTATTCCACCAGCTACCAATTTCCCAGTTTGGGGTTCGATCGGTAATTGAGCTGATAGATTATTGTAATGAGAGAAAGCTACAGTTTGTGAATATAGACCGTTACCGTTTGGAGCATTTTCCGTATTTCTTGCTAGTACTGTGTTATAGTTGCTCATGATGTATTCTCCTTTTAGATAATATTATTAATAGATCTATTTATTAAATCAAGCTTCGCCGAAGAAACAGTCTAAACCATGGTTCCGTGATTGCAAAGGCGAAAACGGATTCACAGTGAGAATTGCGCTAGTACAAAAATGCACATATGCTTTGACTCAACCAATGTAAATTTTCGCAC
The DNA here is from genome assembly GCF_037969805.1 of Oceanobacillus sp. FSL W7-1304. Lineage (NCBI taxonomy): Bacteria > Bacillati > Bacillota > Bacilli > Caryophanales > Bacillaceae > Oceanobacillus > Oceanobacillus sp. FSL W7-1304. The sequence continues at coordinate 1,926,658 of NZ_CP150211.1, forward strand.
ATTTTTAAAAAAACCCTCACTAGACACAAACTGCCTTTTTGAGTAAGTCCGTTTTGGTTTAACTTGCAATCTAGTTAGGCTTTAATGTCTGTTTTTTGCTGCTAAACTTGAATTAGTAACCCCTCGAGTGGTTACTAAGATTGCTATTATAGCAGTTTTTCTTTGTATTTACTACTACATTTTGCTTTCTTCCTTCAATCGTTTAACCTTTTAAAGGATACGTTGAAAAGCATCTAACATATTTTGACAGAAAAACAGGGTTTATGACGCCCTTTTTAAAATATTTTTAGATAATGAATACCCCTAATTAACTAAGTAATTCATAGGTGTTCACAATATTTTCCTCTCTTATCCGCAGCCAGCTTAAACCGGGTTACTACTGATCAGATTTAAAGTTGTTCTTTGTAAATATCACTTGCTTCCTTTAGGCCATCAATCAACTTATCGTATATATTCGTTGTATTATGCCGATTTTCTCGTGACCAATCGTGGTTTTTAAAGAAAGATTTACGCAATTCTGCTGTTAGTTCTAACTGTACCCCCGCTCGAAGCTGATTATCATTGACAATATTTTCTTCACTCATTCCTGATATATGGTCAGGAGCATCTTCAACTTGAAATCCTCGATTCTGAAGATAATCGCGTACCAATTCCTTATATTCTTCGTTTCTTCCACCTAGGTATATAATAGGTTCCTCTCCTTGATACCCATGAATAGATAAAGCGCTTACAGAATTTTGCACCATCCTTCGTCCAGTCGGTTCGTCAAAACGCTTAGAGGTTAGATGTAAAATCTCGTTGTTCGTTGACTTTATACCTGCAAAAAGGTAATACGAAATGTTCATCTGATTTGCCAGACCTTTTGCTACCTCCGAGGTCCCTGGTTCAATTCCTCCGCCGTGGATAGCGATGACGGTAATATCACTGCCACGTTGTTTATAGTTAATTTCGTAATCTTCATTCAGTACTTCATGTTCCATTAAATCTTCATAGGAATCATAATATCCTGCTGCACTTACAGTAGTTAAAAAGCTGAGTAGTAATAAGAATGAGCTGGAGAGGAAAAGTGCAAAGCAATATTTATTAAATTTATTCATGTCAAACATCCTTTTTCGTAGAATATGATGTTTGACATGAATTGTGTATATGATGTGTAAAAATAACTGTTAAAACCTTTAGGTAGCTGTTTTTCGTAAGTTGAGGCAAGCATATTTACATGTAACAAGCGAAAAAAATATGGTTGTACCAAATATTGCAATAGTAAGTAATGTGCTTATGGATATAAAAGCTAGCGTATCCTTTCTAGCTTTTATTCATGAGAGGCAGGAATAACCTCCCAATATACCTCATCGAAACTAATGTCATTTAACTTATTTTTCATCTTATTAGCATCTTCAAGCGTATCAAATAGTTTCACGGTATTTGTGCCGGAATGACAAAGTACTTTGGGAGGCTTTGTCCCTTCTGATATTAGCTTATACTGCATGGGATAAATTCACCTCCTTTTCCATATAGGATTGTACTTTCAGTTTATTGTGAACTCTATATGGGTATATGATTTGATTGGAACCCTGCACTTTTTTCCACATATTAGAGTCATTCGACATCATCATGTTTGAGCTTGTATATTTTTTACACCCTTGATTGTAGATTTCCATTTACTATCTCCTTTCATAACTTAGCAGGTTCACTGAGATCACCACGATTTTGTTAATCTCTTTTTTGATTTTCTACCGTCTTTTCTTGCGGCTTCGTCCTACCTTGTTCGCTGTTCCGATTTCCTTCAGTCTCGTCCGAATCATCCGGATTTGTATGGTCGCCACGCTCACGTTGGTCTCTGTCCCGGTTTTCCATCGTCTCTTCTTGGGCCTGCGTGTAACCTTGGCCCTCCTCATGATTTTCATGAGTCTTTTCCTCTATATCTGTGTTTTCTTCTGATTTTTTCATGTAGTCAGACCGTTCACCATGCCAAATCAAATCAAAAATTGCTCGGCCATTTGTAGGCTGTCCATCAGGTAAATAGACTGGAAGAAGATCAAAGAGGATATAATAAAAGATGTAAAATAAAAACGTATCCCAAAACACTCCGCTCGAGAGTACACCCTCCGCTAAGAGTGAATTAATAAGCAAACCAGCAATTAAAGGGTTAATAATAGGGGCCGCATAAATCACCCCATGCCAGAAACGATTACTGGGATTTAATTCTTCATACTCCATCCAGCTGTACATAAAGAAATATTTTCGAACCTCGATTGTGGGCAGTCGAAAGAGAACTGGCCCACTCCCAATAATAAGCTTTTTTTCCTTCGCACCTAAAATAGTGGCTGCCAAATAATACCCTGATTCACGAAGCACGGACGAGAGTGGCAGGATAATTAGTACCGACATTAACAATCGTAATAAATCAAATAAACCAAACATGACAAACCTCTTCTCCTTAACTAATTAACTTACATCCTTTTTATTGCGGAAATAGTTACCCGTTCTGTTTGTCGGTGGTTCTTGTGAAAATTACGGTTTCCCGACAATAGAAAAGGCGATATAAGTTGCATGATAATAAACAAGGCATAACTCCAAGATTGTATTTTTTGCAATTTATGAAATCTGCTTCATAGAAAAAGCTTCTTATTAATATAAAAAAGCCGAAAAGGATCTTATAACGATCCCTTTCGGCTTATGTCCAGCTCTATTGTCCGGCTCACTTCTACCTTAATTGTTATTTGGCTGTAAAATAAATATAATATAGCTTTTATCCAGCTTGAAATCCCAATCAACAAAGATATCAACCACGCTTTTTTGAAGAATATTTTCAAAATCGCCGGCGTGTAATAATCCTTTTTCTAATTGCCTTTTCGTAAGCTTAAGATGTTCTTCAAACCCGGTTTTAATTAATTCTTTTTCAATTCTGACCAAGATACCTGTTCTTATCACTAAAAGCGTTCTTTCATTAAGAAAACAAGAATCTACGAATTCCGGTAATTTCTCCGCCTGTCTACTTATACGCATTATATCTTTATGGACTGATTCTTTTTCAGTGTAATTCTCTAACGCATTGTCTTCATCCTCTTCATTCTCCAAAACCCCGACTAAAATGCCCGAACGATTATGAAGAGACCAATCATAGTACAATTCCTTTACTTCTAAACTTGCAATAACCTTTAAGGTAACCTTGATCCCAGGGATAAGCTCCTGCATGAGAAGATCTCTTGTTTCTTCCACTTTCATTGTTTCTCCTTGAGACAATAACACCCGTTCCATCGGAGCTAGAAAATCTCTCAGGTGTATGGTGATAAATGGTTTTTTTAAGGAAACATAAACGGAAGATGGTCCTTTCCCAAAGTTATCCCTTAAAAGCTTCCCTATATAACTTGCTATTTCAGCTTGTACAGAGTTTTTTTCCATTAATAGTCATTCCTTTTTATAGGCAGAAACATTATTTTTCCCACCCTGAGAAATAGTATAGCAATGTGTTTCCTTAAATACAAGGTTAACCATTTTCTACGTTTGATAACAGGCGGTTCCTATATTCACTATAGAATTAATAAAAAAACTATCCATCAATCGTTTAAGTTTTCCAGAAGTGGGGAACATATCTTTCGTTGCTTTCATGGTTAATTTTTGATGTCCTCGTTTATATTGCCTATCTGCTCTTAGCCTGGATTATTCACTCGTTGGTCACATTGTTAATAGTAGTAGGTGTGGTAGACATTATTCAGCGCATTCTGAAATTAAGTTCATTTCACCTCGGATTATGGAGCAGAAATTAAAGCTTGAATAGACTTTTAAACAGGCTCCCATTCAGTAAAATTGAAGTGGAGAGCGTACCTAGAAAAACAAAATTTAATAGTTGAATCGTTTGTAGAAGTATAGGAGGTAACTTCATGGATAAAGAAAACAGATCCAAAGAGAAGAGAAGATTAATTGATCATCGCATTTTTGCACCATCCATATTAATTATGATTGCAATTTGTGTTCCATTTGCGTTATATGAAAATGAATCATTGAAACTATTAAATAGCATATTTAATCAGATTGTCGATATTTTTAATTGGGGCTATTTATGGTATGCCATTTTAATGGTTGCCGCAGGTCTTTATTTTTCATTTTCCAAATACGGGAATGTCGTGTTAGGAGATCCGATGGAAAAGCCGAGATTCAATCTGTTTGAATATTCCTCCATTCTAATTGCCATGGGGCTTGGGTCCACTATTATGCGAACCGGTATGACTGAATGGGGAAATGTCGCAGTTGATCCCCCTTTTGGTGTGGAAGCACAATCAGCGGAAGCGTTGATGTGGGGTAACGCCTATAGTATGTTCCTGTGGAGTTTCCAAACCTTTGCTATTTTTGTTATGGCTGCACCTGCCCTGGGATATCTTGTGCATGTCCGCAAGAAACCCCATATGCGGATTTCCGAAGCATGCCGCAGTATTTTTGGCGATACGTTTACAGATGGGATTGGTGGAAAAATATTGGATGTTATTTTTCTAGTTAGTATCCTTTCAGGTGCTGCTGTTACTTTAGGACTGGGTACACCGATTGTTACCTATAGTTTAGCAGAAATATTTAATATCGAAATCACATTTGGTTTAACATTGATCGTGACCATCGTGTGGGTATTGTTTTTCTCCATTAGTGCCTATTTAGGGATCGAAAGGGGTATTAAGAAATTAAGCACCCTTAATATGTATCTTGCTGGAATATTTGCTGTGTTTATCATGGTAGCTGGACCTGGTGTATTCATTCTTAATTATTTTACGGACTCCATCGGGTTTCTATTTACACATTATATTGATATGTCTTTAAATACAAACGCCGTATACCCGGGAGAAAGTACACATATACAAAGCAATACTGTGTTCTGGTTTGCCTATAATGCAACATGGGCCATGCTGCATAGTGTTTTCGCTGCAACAATATCAAAAGGCAGAACGATCAGGGAAATGATTTTGACTTATCTATTGGCTCCAATGCTCATATCCTGGGGTGCAACAGCCGTCCTTGGAGGTCTTGGTGTCGAAAGGTATCTAAGTGGAGAATTACCTGTATTAGATATTATCCAGGAAGACGCGATGGCTGCCATACCAGCAATTATAAGTTCATTGCCTTTCGCTATCTTTGCAATTGCAGCCTTTGTCGTCATCGCCATGCTTTTTATGATTACGACACTGGATTCAACAACATATACGATTGCTTCCTATGCAGGAACAAGGAACATGAGTAAATCAGAACCTTCTAAGAATTTGCGTCTGATTGTCGCGGCAATCATTACCGTATTCTCCTTATTATTAATGCGCATAGGCGGTCTTGCTCCGCTGGAGGTAGTTTCAGGAATAATGGGGATACCGATTATTTTCGTCCAGTTTCTGACCATATATGCCGCTAAGAAAATGATGGATGAGGATCGAGCATGGGTCAATAATGTAAGGAAAAACAAGCCACGGAAACAGAAAAAATAGTACTAAACAGAACAAGAATGTTTAATGTGGGTTTATAACAGGAAATAAATGATAAAAGAGAGGTGAAAACAAAATGAGTAACGGAAATGCTGACAAAATAAAAGGTAAAGCAAATAAAGCTAAAGGTGAAATGAAAGATCAAGTTGGTAACCTAACAGATAATAAGAAAGTCCAGGCAAGCGGCAAAAAGGATAAAGTGAAAGGTGAGGTTCAGGACACCTTTGGTGATGCAAAGAATGAAGCAAATGAAACAAAGACCGATCAGAAAAAATGAGAAGACTAAGAGCGTGTAATATAAAACGGTGCAGTAAGAAATGGTGCCTCCCCCCGAAAATTAGATTTTCACCTCTAATTTTCGGGGGGATTTTTTTGGCTAAATATGGTGAGGAATTTAAGATAAAGCTTGTTACAGAGTATTTATAAGGCAACCTAGGATATAAATCATTGACCAAAAATATAATATGGGTAGCGAAACATCAATATTGAATGGATTAAAAAGAAGAACGATCTTCACATAAAAATGGAAAAAATGAAAAAGGACGCTTCCGCATAAGTGAGAACTTTATACGAAAACGCCCTTTTAAACTTAAATTTATAATAAATGTTACCTTTATGTTACTTTTTAGTTTGACGGGGTTCGCAACAGCATCCCAAACGTTTATAAATCAACATTTAAGGGTGGTTTGTTACATCATACCGCCCATTCCACCCATGCCGCCCATATCAGGCATTGCAGGTGCACCGCCTTCTTCAGGCTTATCAGCTACAACAGCTTCTGTAGTTAATAGCATTGCTGCTACAGATGCTGCGTTTTGCAGTGCAGAACGTGTTACTTTTGTTGGGTCAACGATTCCAGCTTCAACCATGTTTACCCATTCGTTTGTTGCTGCGTTATATCCTACGCCAACTTTTTCGTTTTTCAAGCGTTCTACGATGATAGAACCTTCTAAACCAGCGTTTTGTGCAATTTGACGAACTGGCTCTTCGATTGCGCGAAGTACGATTTTCACACCAGTTGCTTCATCGCCTTCTAGGTTTAGTTCACTTACTTTGTTGTAAACGTTGATTAGGGCAGTACCACCACCGGATACGAAGCCTTCTTCAACTGCAGCACGTGTAGAGTTCAATGCATCCTCGATACGCAGTTTGCGCTCTTTTAATTCTGTTTCTGTTGCAGCACCAACTTTAACTACTGCCACACCACCAGATAATTTAGCAAGACGCTCTTGTAATTTTTCTTTATCAAATTCAGAAGTTGTTTCTTCTGCTTGTGCACGGATTTGTGCAACACGGCCAGAGATTGCTTCTGGGTTGCCAGCACCCTCAACAACTGTAGTGTTTTCTTTTGTTACAACAACTTTCGAAGCACGTCCTAATTGTTCGATAGTAGCAGACTTAAGATCCAATCCAAGATCTTCAGTAATCACTTCTCCACCAGTTAGGATAGCGATATCTTCTAGCATTGCTTTACGACGGTCACCGAATCCTGGAGCTTTAACAGCTACAGCGTTGAACGTTCCGCGAAGTTTGTTTACAACTAATGTTGCAAGAGCTTCCCCTTCAACATCTTCAGCGATTAATAATAATGGCTTTCCTTGTTGAACAACTTGCTCTAATACTGGTAATACTTCTTGGATATTACCAATTTTCTTATCTGTAATAAGAATGTATGGATCTTCTAATACTGCTTCCATTTTATCTTGGTCAGTAACCATGTATGGTGAAGAATATCCACGATCAAATTGCATCCCTTCAACAACCTCTAATTCTGTGTTGAAGCCTTTTGATTCTTCAATTGTAATAACGCCATCATTGCCAACGCGTTCCATCGCTTCAGCAATTAAGTTACCAACTTCATCATCAGATGCTGAGATAGCTGCGATTTGTGCGATAGAGTCTTTGCTTTCAACCGGTTGAGAAATTGCTTTTAATTCTTCAACAGCAGTTGCTACAGCTTTCTCAATACCGCGGCGGATACCTACAGGGTTTGCACCAGCTGTAACGTTTTTCAAACCTTCGTGAATCATTGCTTGTGCAAGAACTGTTGCAGTAGTTGTACCGTCACCAGCTACATCATTTGTTTTCGATGCAACTTCAGATACAAGCTGTGCTCCCATGTTTTCAAAAGCATCTTCCAATTCGATTTCTTTCGCAATGGTTACCCCATCATTTGTAATTAGAGGTGAGCCGAATTTTTTATCTAAAACAACGTTACGTCCTTTTGGTCCCAACGTTACTTTTACAGCGTTTGCTAATACATCTACACCGCGCAGCATTGCTCCACGTGCTTCTTCATTGAACTTAATATCTTTAGCCACTTAAAATTCCTCCTTTAAAATAATCATTCGAAAAATTTATTTGTCGTCGTTCATGTATGTGTTGGTTTTGTGTTACGATTAGCTTACTACAGCTAAAATGTCATTTTCACGAAGAATTAAGTATTCTGTACCTTCATATTTCACTTCAGTACCAGCAAATTTAGAGAATATAATGCGGTCCCCTTCTGCAACTTCAAGTGCCACTTTTTCCCCATTTTCAGTTACACGGCCAGATCCTACTGCTACTACGCGACCTTCCTGTGGTTTTTCCTTTGCAGAGTCTGGTAGTACGATACCGCTTGCAGTTGTTTCTTCTTGCTCAACAAGTTCGATAACAACACGATCTCCTAGTGGTTTAATCATGTAGAATGCCTCCTCAATTCTTTAACGTATTAGATTTATTAGCACTCTCAATGATTGAGTGCTAATTTCTATATTCATAATAATTAATCCCATAAAAAAATGCAAGTAATGTGTCTATAATTTTATTTAATTTCTAGTAAAATTTTATGTAAAGGGGCTCATAATATTAACAGCCTGTATAATATGATAAAATATCTTTTATGATGATTGATGATCAATAGATGGAATATGTAATACATATACTAAACTATACAAAGCAAAAGGAGTCGTTTTATTTGGCACGTAGATATTGGTATGTCATTTTAACTTATATACTGATGCAGCTTTCTGCATTTCCCGTTGCTCTGCTTGCAAAGCATCATTATATCCCAGTACAAGGTGTGATTTACTGGTCCATTTTTAGCTTTATTCTCGGACTTCTTATTATTTTGTGGATTATGAAGCCCGATATGCAGATGAGAGATACACGCAATGCAGCACCGATGAGCTCAATGATACTCTGGTCAATCCTCGGTGTATTCATGGCTTTCTTTGCACAAGGAATTGCAGTAGCAATTGAAATGAATATACTAGGGATTTCACCTGGATCAGAAAACACTCAAGGTATCATGGATATAGCTCGTGCAGCCCCATTATTTATTATTATTCCTGCAGTGATTGCCCCAATATTGGAAGAAATCATTTTCCGAAAAATTATCTTCGGCAGTCTCTATAAGCGCATGAATTTCTTCTTCGCAGGTTTGGTCTCCGCCCTTATCTTCGGTTTTATTCATGAAGGGATGGAACATATCCTAATTTATGCTTCGATGGGGTTTGTATTTGCGTTTCTTTATGTAAAGACAAAACGAATTCTCGTTCCGATTATCGTTCATGCAGCAATGAACACATTAGTTGTTGTCGGGCAATTATCGATGGATCCAGAAGAAATGCAGCGACAACTTGAGCAAATGCAACGTCAGGTTGAGCAATTGCAAATGATCCTTATTGGAGGTTAATGAATGATTCATTCTTTGTTAGTTAAAGCGTTCATTTACTTCATAATGGCAATGATTTTTATTTACGTTGCCGTCCAAAGCAAAGGGCAAACAATCTGGAATCCCACCACGCTCATTTTTGCTGCTGTAGCAACGCTTGCCTTTGGAGTTGCAGTTCGATTGCTTAATAAGTATTTTCGATTGAAAAAGAAGAAGCATTAAATAGATACTATATAGATCTTCTTAATAAAAAAGAAGGCTGTTTCTAGATTAATACTGAAACAGCCTTCTTTTATTTTTATTGGATAGACTTCAACTTATCTATCCATTCATCTTTATCTTCGATTGATTTTTCAAACGTTGTGTAGCGAACAACATACAAATCATTGTCTTTCGCAAATACCCTTGCTACTTCTTCCTGATCGAGCTGAATATCATCTTCTGTTAATGAAAAATCAAAAAATCCTTCTTCCGCAGAATTAAATTCAAGCTCACCTGTAGTCATTTCTGTTAAATTCATTTCCATCATTTCGATAAAGCCTTCAGCACCTAACAATTCATCACCATCTGGATAATAATGAATCGTAAACAGCTCTGTGAAATTCGTTTGATCCTCATCAACTAAAAGAAATTCAGCGGTTGCTTCACCGTCTCCTTCCTCATAGTTCTCAAGCTCCCACTTTCCTTCATCAAACGGAATTTCTAAGCTCGTAATTGTGTCAATGTAAACACCTTCTGCCGCTGCATCAGCAGCAGTCTCTTCGATAACATCCCCATTCTCATCAAGAGGAATTATTTCGCTTGGTTCTTCAGAACTATAAATTTTCCATGCACCATCATCTGGTCGCAAGACATGAACCCCGTGTGTTTCATTATTCATAAAATCAGGACCATCGACTTTCATTGTCGTCTGTTTATAAGAGATTGTTGCTTCTTCTTCTGATTTTTCCTCCACAACTAAATCAAATAATTCCATATCTAATGTATACACAGATAATTGATCGATTGTCGTACGTGTTGAGTCATATAAAGGAGATTCACTATGTATGGTTTCCATGTAAGCATCCAAGTCATTTTCTGTTAATGCTTCTAAGTTTGCTTCAAGTACTGCAAATAATGCCTCATCTTCTGGAACTACATTTTCTTCTGCTTCTTCAGACCCATTTTCCTCGTTTGCTTCCGCATCATTTGTTTCTTCAGTTGCTTCAGCATCGTTAGTCCCTTCACTCTCATTGTCACTTTCATTTGAACATGCAACAATGAACAAACTAATAAATAAAACAAACATAATACCTAAAACCTTTTTCACGTTCACGAATAAATTCCTCCTCTTTCTCAATATATTCCCAATACAGATTAACGTAATAATCAGTAAATGGATAGATGTCTTAAGAACCAATAATTTTCAGAAAAATATTAGTTCCATTTATCTAGTTAATATTTATCAGCTTATTTCCAGTGGTTGTTTAAAACAGAGATTTTATGGAATTGATGCAAATAAATTATGGTATTTACCAATATAAGGACATCCAAATCCAACCATAAAAAAACAAGGCTTTTGACCTAAAATCAATAGCCTTGTAATTAAACAAAAATTCACAATGAGTAATATCTACTCTGGATTATCTAACGAATAATGCTTTAGGAAATAAACAAGGGCCTGCAATTCAACAGCAAGATCAATATGGTGGACCCGAATATGCTTCGGTACACTAATCCTTGCAGGAGTAAAGTTAAGAATCCCTGAAATCCCTTTTTCTACAAGCTTATCGGCGATCACTTGTGCTTCAACAGCTGGCACAGTTAGGATAGCGACTTTAATGTCTTCTAACTTTTCCTCTAAATCACGAATATCATAAACGGGTACCCCGCCAATATCCGTGCCAACCTTTTCTGTATCTGCATCAAATGCCGTAGTAATCCGGATATTATTGTTCTTCATAAAGTTATAATGAAGGAAGGCTGTGCCTAAGTTCCCAACTCCGATTAATGCAACCTCTGTAACCTCATGCTGATCCAACGTACTTCGGAAAAATCCTAATAAATACTCTACATTATAGCCGTATCCCTTTTTTCCCAATGCGCCAAAATAAGAAAAGTCTCTTCGAATTGTTGCAGAATCCACTTTTACTGCATCACTCAGCTCCTTTGAGGAAACTCGCTTCTTCCCTTGCTGATTTAAATTGTTAAGAAAACGATAATATAAAGGCAGCCGCTTGGCAGTAGCTTGTGGAATTTTATTCTGTTCCATCAATCTTCCTCTTTTCAATCCAATAGTTGTATATGATAAGTTCTTTCCTTCTATTTTAACAGAAAACGTCAAATAAGTCGTGATATTTTTCACAATTCAGTTGCCTCGTTAAATAACTATAAGATACACTGTACATGATGGGGTGAAAAAGATGATATTAATGCAACTAAACGGAATTTCCAAATCCTTCGGTGCTGAAGAGATTTTATCAAATATTAAAATTGAAATTAAAGATAAAGACCGTATAGCTATTGTCGGCAGAAACGGTGCAGGTAAGTCAACATTACTTAAAATTATGGCACAAGAATTATCGTATGATGAAGGGGAATTTTTTCAACCGAAGGATCTTACATTCGGTTATTTATCCCAGCATATGACGTTAGAATCAGGGAAAACCATTTGGGATGAAATGCTAGAGGTATTTTCCCATTTAAAATCATTGGAAAAGCAACTTCGAGCATTAGAGAAAGAGATGGAGAAAGCCAGCGAATTATCTGGAGAAGAATATGACAAAGTCCTTAAAGAATATGACAAACTTCAACTAGCATATCAGACTGATGGGGGCTATACGTATGAATCTGATATTAGAGCTGTACTTAGTGGGTTAAATTTTGAGTCCTTTGATTATGATACTCCAATCGCAGAACTTAGTGGTGGACAAAAAACACGACTTGCCCTGGGTAAATTGCTGCTTCAAAAACCACAGCTGCTTATTCTTGATGAACCGACCAACCATCTTGATATTGATACATTGTCATGGTTGGAAAACTATCTCGTTAGTTATCCAGGCGCCATTGTCATCGTTTCACACGATCGGTACTTTCTTGATAAAACAGTTTCCATTGTATATGAAATTTCACGGCATAAAACGCGAAAATACCATGGTTCGTACAGCAAGTATTTGGAGCAAAAAGCACTAAATTATGAACAGGAATTAAAGGAATTTGAAAAGCAGCAAACTGAAATTAAAAAAATGGAAGACTTTATCCAGCGGAATATTGTACGTGCTTCGACTACAAAACGAGCACAAAGCAGGCGGAAGCAGCTTGAAAAAATGGAGCGTCTTGATCGGCCACTAGGTGATGAGTCATCCGCTTCCTTCTCCTTTCAAATTAATCGCAGAAGTGGAAATGATGTATTAAAAGTTGAAGAGCTTAGCTTACGTTATGAAAAAGAAGTGGACCCTATTTTTTCCAACATACGACTGGATATAAATCGCGGTGACCGTATCGCACTTGTTGGTCCGAATGGTGTAGGGAAAACTACATTACTTAAGGCCATCTTAGGTAGACTGCAGACAGAAAAAGGAAACATCCAGCTTGGTACAAATGTACAAATTGGCTACTATGATCAAGAACAGGCTGATCTTAATTCTACTAAGACGATTCTTCAAGAATTATGGGATGATTACCCCACCATAAATGAAAAAGATATCCGCACGGTTTTAGGAAACTTTCTTTTTTCTGGAGATGATGTATTAAAGCAGGTCCATACATTAAGTGGTGGAGAAAAAGCAAGACTAGCCCTTGCTAAGCTTAAAATGCAGCAAGCAAATTTCCTTATTATGGATGAGCCTACAAACCATTTGGACATCGATAGTAAAGAAGTGCTGGAAGCAGCTTTGATTGATTTTCCTGGAACCATCCTTTTCGTATCACATGACCGCTATTTTATTAATAAAATAGCTGATCAGGTTGCTGAAATGGAACGAGATGGAATTACGATCTATCTTGGGGACTATGATTATTATTTGGAGAAGAAAGAAGAAGAGGCAGAAATCGAAAGGCTAAAACAGGAAAAGGAAACAACATCCAACTCTGAAACAAAAAAGCTAAGCTATAAGGAAGGCAAGCAGCTGCAAAGTGAAAAAAGGAAAGTCCAGCGTCGTATCTCAGAACTTGAAGAAATGATTGAACATCAGGAACTAGATATTGCACAGATTGAAGAAGAAATGACAAAACCGGAAGTTTATCAAGATCATGAAAAGTCATTGGAGCTTACAGAAACAGTGAATAAGTTGAAATACGAAATTGAACAACTTATAGAAGAATGGACTGCCCTTCAAGAGGAGAATAGTTGAACGATTTCATATAGTCCATTATAATAAACAGTAGGCAGCTAAACAGCTGCCTATTTTGTATCATTTTATAATAATGGAGTGTTTCGAGTGTAAAATCAAACATTGTTGGGAATCAAATATTTAATGATGGCTTCTTATTAAATTTAAAATCAGTTGGAGGTTACACAAATTGACGATTGCTATCGTTACACTCATTGTGCTTATTTTTCTAAATGCATTTTTTGCTGCGACTGAGATCGCATTAATTGGATTAAATAGTAATAAAGTAAAACGGAAAGCGGATGAAGGTGACAAAAAAGCTGGTATGCTCTATAAGCTAATTGAAGAGCCTAGCCGTTTTTTAAGTACGATTCAAATTGGCATTACACTTGCAGGATTTTTAGCCAGTGCATTCGCTGCCGACTTCTTTGCTGGTCCATTAGCTCAAACTTTATATGAATTAGGATTTCCAATAGCTCTTCCTGTTCTGCAAACAATATCTGTGATTGTCATAACCATTATCCTCTCCTATTTTACGCTGGTATTCGGTGAATTAGTTCCAAAACAGCTTGCACTGCAAAAGGCTGAAGCTATTTCAAATTTCGCAGCGACACCAATCACATGGCTGTTAAGGCTTAGCTATCCTGTCGTAAAATTGCTCACATTCTCAACGAATACTGTCATACGTATTTTTGGAGTTGATCCAAATGCAACGAGTGATGAAGCAACAGAAGAAGAAATTCGAATGATGGTTGATATTGGCGGCGATACCGGGACAATTCAAAAGACAGAGAAAGTTATGATCCATAATGTCTTTGAGTTTAATGATCGCCAGGTTTCAGACATTATTACGCACCGAACAGATATGTCTGCACTTTCAATAGATGCAAGCTTGAAAGAAACCATTGAACTCGTAAATGAAAAAAGATACACTCGATTTCCGGTTTATGAAGAAGATATTGACCGAATTGTTGGTATCCTCCATGTTAAAGATTTGCTTCATTATATGGAAGTGGATAAGACCTTTCATTTAAGCGAGATTATTCGAAAACCACATTTCGTCCTAGAAACGCAACGGGTAGACACGCTATTTGCAGAGATGCAAAAAAGTAACTCCCATATTGCTATCGTATTGGATGAATACGGCGGAACAGAAGGACTAATTACAATAGAAGATATTATTGAAGAACTTGTTGGAGAGATTCTTAGTGAAAGTGATGCAACCGCACCTGAGCAGGAAATTAAACAAATTGAACCAAATAAGTTCATTATCGATGGAATCACCCATTTATATTTATTAGAGAAATTCCTTCAACTAGATCTGCCTACCGAGGAATTCGATACACTAAACGGTTTTTTAATTGGAGAGATTGGCTTTATTCCATCGATAGAAGAAAGACCGATTATTTCATATAAAAATATCATCTTTGAAGTTACAGAGGTTGCTGATAATCGTATTAAAAAAGTAATTGCAACAATTCATGAAGAAGATATAGAAAAAATAATAGAAGATCAGGACACACCATAAAAAATGCAGTATCGCCGTAGCGATACTGCATTTTTTTATTTTTTAATCTGAGCGTTTGTACAAGTTATTTAAATAAATAATCATTTTGTATACTGTACTCCACCGCAACGCGATAGATGACACCTAAACCAAGCATCGTCGACATAACCGAGCTCCCTCCATAACTAACAAGCAAGAGCGGAATACCAGTTATCGGCATAATCCCAAGTGTCATTCCGATATTTTGGAAAACGTGAACTAGCAACAAGCTTAAAAAGCCATAACAGAAAAACGTACCAAAAGGAGAATGCTTATAAATACTCAATCCTAGTGTAACTAGTTTATATAGTAGCATAAAGTACAAAAATATAACAATTGCGCTTCCAATAAAACCGAAGCTTTCCCCGATTACCGAAAAGATAAAATCGGTATGGGCTTCTGGATAATTCACCTCAAGGCTTCCCATGCCTTTTCCAAATAATTGGCCAGATCCTAAAGCCATATATGCACGATCAAAATGAAAGGTGGCATCACTCGACTGCTGAGTTGGATCAAACCAAGTTAGAATACGGTTAACTTGATATTGTTTAATCCCGATTAACTCTTGAGCAAGCACTGGAAATTTAATAATAAACCCAATAATAGCTGCACCTGCAGAAGAAATAATGACAATTAAACTCAGTATAATTCTCCAATTGATACCTGACAGTATAATTAACATACCTGATATAAATAAGTATACCATCGCGGTTCCAAAGTCTGGCTGTAACATAATTAGACCTACCGGAATCCCTGTAAACAGTAAGATTTTCGCTAACAAGAAGGTATCACTTTTTATGCTGCTCACTTCGTATTTTGTTTTATGCTTACTAATTACAGCAGACAAAAAGAGGATGGTCGTTACTTTCGTAAATTCTGCCGGTTGAAGCGATAATCCTGGTAATGTAAACCAGCTCTTTGCCCCGTTTATTGTACGAGCAATTGAATCAGGACTTATCAACAATACAATTAGTACGAATATGCTTATTCCATATATATAGATACTCGCCTTTTGCAACTGTTCTAAATCAAGAAACTGAATTGCGGCAACGATACATGCACCAATCGTAAACCAAACAATCTGCTTCAAAACAAAATTTTCACCTTCATATTGCTCTAACTGTTGGGCATTATATATCGAAAGTAAACTTACACAAACGAACAAAGTAAATAAAAAAATCAAATCCGTTTGCATATAGTACGATTGCTTTTTATTCATAATAGCCTCACCAAATTTCTTCCCTGCTCATTTCAATACTTCATCCCAGTAAGTAATCATAATAGATAGGTTTTAGTTATCCACATAAAAACAAAAGAAAAAAAGCTGAAAACAAGGTTATTAACAAAGTTATACACATTATCCACATAGACACTTATCTCTTATCAACAGTTTTCATCCACAATCAAGATAAGTGTTTTTAAGGTATTTCACTAAATTATCCACACCCCTGTGAATAATCTACTTCTATTTTAACATTAACGATGCATTTGCATTTAAATCAAGCCCAGACCGTCTCCCTTGCTCAAAAGCAATCGTTCCTGCTGCAGCTATCATGGCAGCATTGTCTGTACATAGCTTGATATTTGGAATGAGTAAAGGAATATCCGTTTCGGAAAAAACAGCTTCCAGTTCTTTTCTCAATCCTTTATTTGCAGCGACTCCACCAGCAACAATTACTTGGCTAACATTATATTCTTTAGCAGCCTCTAATGTTTTTGTTGTCAGCACCTCAACAACACTAGCCTGAAAGCTAGCAGCAATATCTTCATTTTTTAATATCTCGCCACGTTGCTTGGCATTATGAATTTTATTAATAACTGCAGATTTCAATCCACTAAAGCTAAAATCGTAGCTTCCTTCTTCTAACCATGCTCTTGGAAAATCAATCGTTTCTTTACCAATTGCAGCTAACTGGTCGATATGTGGTCCACCTGGGTATGGCAGGTTAAGCATTCGCGCTACTTTATCGTAGGCTTCACCTGCTGCATCATCTCGGGTCTCCCCGATTAGTTCATAGGAGCCATGCTCTCTCATTAAGACAAGCTCTGTATGACCACCAGAAACGATTAATGCTAATAATGGAAACTCAAAATCCTTTTCTAATCGATTTGCATAGATGTGACCAGCGATATGATGCACACCAACTAACGGCTTTTGTTTTGCAAAGGACAATGCTTTCGCTGAATTCACTCCAACTAGCAATGCTCCTACAAGCCCTGGTCCTTCTGTAACAGCAATCGCATCCACTTCGTCCCACGTTATATCTGTATTTTCAAATGCTTCTTCCAGAACGACCGTCATTTGTTCTACATGATGCCTGGAAGCTATTTCAGGCACGACACCACCAAATCGCTTATGACTCTCAATTTGGGAAGCGACGACATTTGTTATTATCTCTGTACCATTTCTTACAATCGATACTGCTGTTTCATCACAGCTCGTTTCAATTCCAAGTATAATTGTATCTTTTTTCATTTTAAATTCACCCACATAACGATAGCATCTTCTTGATTATCTGTATAGTAATTTTTGCGAATCCCACCTGGCACAAGTCCAAACTTCTGATATAGACGTTGGGCTGGAATATTGGATTGTCTTACTTCTAATGATAATCGTTTTACACCTAATTGCAATGCATATTGAACGGTATACCCAAAAAGTTTCTCTCCAAGTTTATGACCTCTAAACCCAGGCATAATAGCAATATTCGTTATTTGTGCATCATCAATAACAATCCATGTTCCAATATAACCTATAATCTGCTCATCTAATTGTAAGACAAAATAATGCGCGTGTTTATTATCAAGAAGCTCCTGGTAGAAAATATCTGTTGTCCACGGCGTTGTAAAAGACGCACGCTCAACTTCCATTACATGATCTACATCAGAAACTTCCATTTTCCGTATTACACATTTAGCCATGGTGTTCATTTTCCTTTTGCGCTTTTAACCAATTCGCCTCTGCTTCTGCTAAACGTAAGTAATTTGGTGTTAATGCATGTGTAGTATCTGGTTGCTTTGTTAGTCCAGCAAGACCCAAATGCCCTGCCTTTGGAATATGATATGGTCCTTCTGGAATAATCGCTCTTTCACCTAACCCCTTTTCAATCGCTTCTTTATAGATTGCAATATCAGGACTTAAAAAAAGAACGTTTGTCTCTTGCTCCTTTAATGTCTGAAGCACATCTTCCATTAATAGATTTTTTTCTTCAAAAACGGCTTCTAAATGGCTATTCCTCCATTGATATAACCCTGTAAACACTAATCCCCGTCTAGCATCAAAAAACGGACAAATTACGCCATCAAAGAACCTTCCTTGATAGGACAGAACTTCTAAGCTAGAAACACCTACCACAGGTATATCTAAAGCCCAAGCCATTGTTTTTGCTGTTGAGACTCCAATTCGGACACCAGTATAGGAACCGGGACCTTTGGCAACTATAATTTTATCCAGTTCCTCCGGCCTCATCGATACTTCCTTCATTAACTTCTCAATAGCTGGCATTAAACGAACCGAATGATTTTTTGTAAGATTCGTCATCACTTCTCCAATAATCTGATCGCCTTTTAGTATTGACACACCTAGGACTTGATTGGAGGTATCTATTGCAAGTATATTCATTCTCGTAACTCCTAACTAATCAATTCATTCATAACCTCTTCAAAATGAGAACTTGAAGCTGTAAATTCAAGTATTCTTTTATCCTCATCTATATAGCCAATTCTAATCGCTAAACGCTCGTTTGGCAAAAACTCTTCAATGAATTGTGCCCACTCAACAACTGTAATTCCATTTCCATGAAAATATTCTTCAAATCCAATATCTTCATCAGAGTGTTCAAGTCGGTATACATCCATATGATATAAAGGGAGAGTTCCTTCATATTCTTTTATAATCGTAAATGTGGGGCTGCTGATATTACGTTTGACACCAAGTCCTTTCGCCAAGCCTTTTGTGAAAGTTGTTTTTCCAGCACCCAACTCACCTTCCAATGTTATAACATCTCCAGGCTTGAGCAAAGTTGCAAGCTTTTCTGCAATTACCTGTGTCTCTGCTACTGTATTTGTCTGTATTTGTACCATATACTCACCTACTTTAAATGTGTATAACCTTTTTTTTCTAATAGGATAGATTTATGTTTTTGCTTTAAAATGACTTTGCCATTTTTGCCTGCTTCCACAACCTCACCTATTTTCGTAACATTTGTATTCGTTAACTCTCCAATTTGCTGAACCTTATCCCAATCCTTTGGAGGGATTGTACCTAACAATTCAAAGTCCTCTCCACCAAACAACTTCCATTTTTCTTGTAATTCCACAGGAAATTGATTATAAGAGCTGTTTGTTGGAATTTCAGATTCATTTAATAGAAGAGTAACGTTCGAAGCTTCGGCGATTTCATTCGCCTCACTCGCTATTCCATCACTAATATCGTTTAATGTTACGCGAGCTAAGTGACCTAAACCGATTGCAAAAGAAATTCGAGGACTTGGCATTCTATGTCTATTTATATAATAAGAAGCTTCCTTATAGTTATTTGAATGGGTTAAAATATGTAACCCTGCCCCTGAGTCACCTAATGTTCCAGTTACAAAGACTATATCGCCTGACTCGGCTGTACTTCGATAGCGAGCCTTATCTTTCATCGTAAAGCCTATTACAGTAACTGAAATGCACATTTCCTTTCCAGATACTGTATCTCCACCGATTAAATCCATTTTATATGCTCGGGCTAAGTGACGCATTCCATTGAATATTTGTAACAGTTCTTCCTGTGACCAACCTTTTGGAATTACAATCGAAACAAGGTAAAATGCAGGGGTTGCTCCCATTGCCGCTAAGTCACTGATGTTTGCAGCAAGCGCCCGGTAGCCTACATGAAAAAGTGACATCGTCTCCTTTGAAAAATGCACTCCTTCGACAAATGTATCTACTGCAGAAACAATATTTTGTGATAACGAACTAAAAACAGCTGCATCATCCCCAATTCCTTTGATCAAAGATGATTGGTTGTACGTATGTTGCTTTATTGATTCTATAAAAGAGAATTCGTCCACATTAATCACCATTCTTTTTATCGACTACAACTATGATAGCAAAAAGATTTGAACTACTCCACCTTAATTCCTTACAAAAATTTTTGATGGAGATTCTTGAGTAAAGCAACCTAATGATTTCTAAAACATATATGCTTTTCTCACGCACATTTATTTAACTTTCCTAACACTAATTCGTTCCTGTGATACTATATTGGAGATTATACTGAAGGTGAAAATACTATTTTGTAAGATGAGTATGAACGCTAAAGCTACTTCCCTTATTGAGTACGATTCATCTCCACCATAACCCTATTTCGCCTGAGGAGGAATCTTCTCTCCTAATTAAGTCAAAATGGGAAAACTTTTTTGAGGGCAGTAGCGAAGGTTTATCTATGTAATAAGCTTTCTGAAAGATAATTTATAGTATTGCTAAATGAATGCTATAAATCAAAAAAACATGATTCATTTTCTGGAATCATGTGTCTAATAGCTAATATAATATGTAAATGGCGGTCCGGACGGGACTCGAACCCGCGACCTCCTGCGTGACAGGCAGGCATTCTAACCAACTGAACTACCGGACCAATACTAATATATGTTGAAAACCTAACAGGTACATTAATCCAGTACTTCTAGCTTCAACTTATTTCAAGTTATTTTTTTTGGTTGCGGGGGCAGGATTTGAACCTACGACCTTTGGGTTATGAGCCCAACGAGCTACCAGACTGCTCCACCCCGCGATATGTTGATCTTCCTAATTCAATTGGAAAATCATATAAAAACTTGCCTGGCGGCGTCCTACTCTTGCAGGGGCAAAGCCCCAACTACCATCGGCGCTGAAGAGCTTAACTTCTGTGTTCGGCATGGGAACAGGTGTGGCCTCTTCGCTATTGCTACCAGACAATCCTCAAAAACAAGGACAAGTTTTATTATATGCATTTCCGAATAAAAATGCAAGGTTTTTTTGAATTTATACCTTAAAAACTAAATAAGAGTAAACAAGACATCAAATAAAGAATTTAGTTAAGTCCTCGATCGATTAGTATCCGTAAGCTCCACGTGTCACCACGCTTCCACACCGAACCTATCAACCTCATCGTCTCTGAGGGATCTTACTCACTCGAAGTGATGGGAAGTCTCATCTTGAGGGGGGCTTCATGCTTAGATGCTTTCAGCACTTATCCTTTCCACACGTAGCTACCCAGCGATGCTCCTGGCGGAACAACTGGTACACCAGCGGTGTGTCCATCCCGGTCCTCTCGTACTAAGGACAGCTCCTCTCAAACTTCCAACGCCCACGACGGATAGGGACCGAACTGTCTCACGACGTTCTGAACCCAGCTCGCGTACCGCTTTAATGGGCGAACAGCCCAACCCTTGGGACCGACTACAGCCCCAGGATGCGATGAGCCGACATCGAGGTGCCAAACCTCCCCGTCGATGTGAACTCTTGGGGGAGATAAGCCTGTTATCCCCGGGGTAGCTTTTATCCGTTGAGCGATGGCCCTTCCATGCGGAACCACCGGATCACTAAGCCCGACTTTCGTCCCTGCTCGACTTGTAGGTCTCGCAGTCAAGCTCCCTTGTGCCTTTACACTCTACGAATGATTTCCAACCATTCTGAGGGAACCTTTGGGCGCCTCCGTTACCTTTTGGGAGGCGACCGCCCCAGTCAAACTGCCCGCCTGACACTGTCTCCGAACCGGATCACGGTCCTGGGTTAGAATGTCCATACAGCCAGGGTGGTATCCCACGGATGCCTCCACCGAAGCTAGCGCTCCGGTTTCCAAGGCTCCCACCTATCCTGTACAAGCTGCACAGACATTCAATATCAGGCTACAGTAAAGCTCCACGGGGTCTTTCCGTCCTGTCGCGGGTAATGCGCATCTTCACGCATAGTATAATTTCACCGGGTCTCTCGTTGAGACAGTGCCCAAGTCGTTGCACCTTTCGTGCGGGTCGGAACTTACCCGACAAGGAATTTCGCTACCTTAGGACCGTTATAGTTACGGCCGCCGTTTACTGGGGCTTCGGTTCAAAGCTTCGCCTTGCGGCTAACATTTCCCCTTAACCTTCCAGCACCGGGCAGGTGTCAGCCCCTATACTTCGCCTTTCGGCTTCGCAGAGACCTGTGTTTTTGCTAAACAGTCGCTTGGGCCTATTCACTGCGGCTCCATGTAAATGAAGCACCCCTTCTCCCGAAGTTACGGGGTCATTTTGCCGAGTTCCTTAACGAGAGTTCTCCCGCTCACCTTAGGATTCTCTCCTCGCCTACCTGTGTCGGTTTGCGGTACGGGCACCTATGATCTAACTAGAGGCTTTTCTTGGCAGTGTGAAATCCGGAACTTCGGTACTAAATTTCCCTCCCCATCACAGCTTGAAATTGCCAGACGGATTTGCCTATCTGACTTTCTCACTGCTTGGGCGCACATATCCATCAGTGCGCATTCCTTATCCTACTGCGTCCCCCCATCGCTCAAACAATCATGAGGTGGTACAGGAATATCTACCTGTTGTCCATCGCCTACGCCTTTCGGCCTCGGCTTAGGTCCCGACTAACCCTGAGAGGACGAGCCTTCCTCAGGAAACCTTAGGCATTCGGTGAAAGAGATTCTCACTCTTTTTTCGCTACTCATACCGGCATTCTCACTTCTAAGCGCTCCACCAGTCCTCACGGTCTGACTTCACAGCACTTAGAACGCTCTCCTACCATTGTTCGTAAGAACAATCCGCAGCTTCGGTGATACGTTTAGCCCCGGTACATTTTCGGCGCAGAGTCACTCGACCAGTGAGCTATTACGCACTCTTTAAATGATGGCTGCTTCTAAGCCAACATCCTGGTTGTCTGGGCAACTCCACATCCTTTTCCACTTAACGTATACTTTGGGACCTTAGCTGGCGGTCTGGGCTGTTTCCCTTTCGACTATGAACCTTATCACCCATAGTCTGACTCCCAAGTAAAAGTAACTGGCATTCGGAGTTTGACTGAATTCGGTAACCCGGTGAGGGCCCCTAGTCCAATCAGTGCTCTACCTCCAGTACTCTATTTCTTGAGGCTAGCCCTAAAGCTATTTCGGAGAGAACCAGCTATCTCCGTGTTCGATTGGCATTTCACCCCTACCCACACCTCATCCCCGCATTTTTCAACATACGTGGGTTCGGGCCTCCAGTCAGTGTTACCTGACCTTCACCCTGGACATGGGTAGATCACACGGTTTCGGGTCTACGACCGCATACTCATTCGCCCTATTCAGACTCGCTTTCGCTGCGGCTCCGTGTCTTCCACTTAACCTTGCATACGATCGTAACTCGCCGGTCCATTCTACAAAAGGTACGCCGTTACCCATTAACGGGCTTCGACTACTTGTAGGCACACGGTTTCAGGTTCTATTTCACTCCCCTTCCGGGGTGCTTTTCACCTTTCCCTCACGGTACTGGTTCACTATCGGTCACTAGAGAGTATTTAGCCTTGGGAGATGGTCCTCCCGGATTCCGACGGAATTCCACGTGTTCCGCCGTACTCAGGATACACTCCGGAGGGAATTCTTTTTCAACTACAGGGCTGTTACCTTCTGTGGCTGACCTTTCCAGGTCGATTCATTTAAAGAATTCCTTGGTAACTCCGAGTGGAGTGTCCTACAACCCCAGAAAGCAAGCTTTCTGGTTTGGGCTCTTTCCGTTTCGCTCGCCGCTACTCAGGAAATCGATTTTTCTTTCTCTTCCTCCGGGTACTGAGATGTTTCAGTTCCCCGGGTCTACCTCATGCACCCTATGTATTCAGATGCATGTACTGTTCCATTACGAACAGTGGGTTCCCCCATTCGGAAATCCCCGGATCAAAGTTTACTTACAACTCCCCGAGGCATATCGGTGTTAGTCCCGTCCTTCATCGGCTTCTAGTGCCAAGGCATCCACCGTGCGCCCTTATTCACTTAACTAAGTTACAGTAAATAAGCGTACTAATTTATTAGCCTTGCTTTTATTTAATTCAGCTTCAGCTCCTAGAAACTACCGTCATAAGCAATTGACATTCCAAACGCTAAAAACCAAGCGTTTTCCAGTCTCTTGCTTATGCGTCCGTTTCTGAACAGTCGCTTCAGCCTTTTACATTAATATTGATGTCGTTGTTACTCTTATTTAGTTTTCAAGGTACAAGCTTCCACAGGATGTGGTGACTTCTGTGTTCGTCACAGGACGTGACGGGTTTTAACAGAAGATCCTTCAATCCTTTGAGAGATCTTTTTTACTCTCTCAAAACTGAACCAAACAACACAGTATGCCCTTCCTACCCGAAGGTAGGGTTCCGTAATAATCCTTAGAAAGGAGGTGATCCAGCCGCACCTTCCGATACGGCTACCTTGTTACGACTTCACCCCAATCATTAGTCCCACCTTCGGCGGCTGGCTCCAAAAGGTTACCTCACCGACTTCGGGTGTTACCAACTCTCGTGGTGTGACGGGCGGTGTGTACAAGGCCCGGGAACGTATTCACCGCGGCATGCTGATCCGCGATTACTAGCGATTCCGGCTTCATGTAGGCGAGTTGCAGCCTACAATCCGAACTGAGAATGGTTTTATGGGATTGGCTTGACCTCACGGGTTCGCTTCCCTTTGTTCCATCCATTGTAGCACGTGTGTAGCCCAGGTCATAAGGGGCATGATGATTTGACGTCATCCCCACCTTCCTCCGGTTTGTCACCGGCAGTCACCTTAGAGTGCCCAACTGAATGCTGGCAACTAAGATCAAGGGTTGCGCTCGTTGCGGGACTTAACCCAACATCTCACGACACGAGCTGACGACAACCATGCACCACCTGTCACTCTGTCCCCGAAGGGAAAACTCTATCTCTAGAGGTATCAGAGGATGTCAAGACCTGGTAAGGTTCTTCGCGTTGCTTCGAATTAAACCACATGCTCCACCGCTTGTGCGGGCCCCCGTCAATTCTTTTGAGTTTCAGCCTTGCGGCCGTACTCCCCAGGCGGAGTGCTTAATGCGTTAACTTCAGCACTAAGGGGCGGAAACCCCCTAACACCTAGCACTCATCGTTTACGGCGTGGACTACCAGGGTATCTAATCCTGTTCGCTACCCACGCTTTCGCTCCTCAGCGTCAGTTACAGACCAGAGAGTCGCCTTCGCCACTGGTGTTCCTCCACATCTCTACGCATTTCACCGCTACACGTGGAATTCCACTCTCCTCTTCTGTACTCAAGTCCTCCAGTTTCCAATGACCCTCCACGGTTAAGCCGTGGGCTTTCACATCAGACTTAAAAGACCGCCTGCGAGCGCTTTACGCCCAATAATTCCGGACAACGCTTGCCACCTACGTATTACCGCGGCTGCTGGCACGTAGTTAGCCGTGGCTTTCTGGTTAGGTACCGTCAAGGTTGGGTCAGTTACTACCCAACTTGTTCTTCCCTAACAACAGAGTTTTACGATCCGAAAACCTTCATCACTCACGCGGCGTTGCTCCGTCAGACTTTCGTCCATTGCGGAAGATTCCCTACTGCTGCCTCCCGTAGGAGTCTGGGCCGTGTCTCAGTCCCAGTGTGGCCGATCACCCTCTCAGGTCGGCTACGCATCGTCGCCTTGGTGAGCCGTTACCTCACCAACTAGCTAATGCGCCGCGGGCCCATCTGTAAGTGACAGCCGAAACCGTCTTTTATCTTCTCACCATGAGATGAAAAGTGTTATCCGGTATTAGCTCACGTTTCCGCGAGTTATCCCGATCTTACAGGCAGGTTGCCCACGTGTTACTCACCCGTCCGCCGCTCATTCCATAAACATTACCCCGAAGGGTTCTGTTTATTTCCTGCGCTCGACTTGCATGTATTAGGCACGCCGCCAGCGTTCGTCCTGAGCCAAGATCAAACTCTCCATAAAAGTTTGTAATACTTAGCTTTTGTAGAAGCTGACTTCTACTTGTTTTAAAAAGAAAAACGAGTTTCCTTTTTCTTGACATACTGGTTGTTTTGTTCAGTTTTCAAAGAGCAAATTTGTTTGTCGTTCTTTTGAAGCGACTTTATTAATATATCATGTCTTCCGATTTGTTGTCAATAACTTTTTAAAATATTTTACTTTCGAAATATTTCTTCGCTTTCGACAACTTTTATATCTTATCATCTTCGTAAAAAGATGTCAACATCTTTTTTTAAAAAAAAGATGAATGGGCCTGAGTGGACTCGAACCACCGACCTCACGCTTATCAGGCGTGCGCTCTAACCAGCTGAGCTACAGGCCCATATTGGTAAGTTGGAGCGGGTGAAGGGAATCGAACCCTCATCATCAGCTTGGAAGGCTGAGGTTTTACCACTAAACTACACCCGCATAATAAAATAATTTTTCATACATACATTACTGGTCGGGAAGACAGGATTCGAACCTGCGACCCCTTGGTCCCAAACCAAGTGCTCTACCAAGCTGAGCTACTTCCCGTTATGGCGCGCCCGAGAGGAGTCGAACCCCTAACCTCTTGATCCGTAGTCAAACGCTCTATCCAATTGAGCTACGGGCGCAGAAAAAATCTATCAGATAAATGATGCGGTCGAGAGGACTTGAACCTCCACGGGTTATTCACCCACTAGGCCCTCAACCTAGCGCGTCTGCCATTCCGCCACGACCGCAAAAACAATAGATTAATGAAATGGTGAGCCATGAAGGATTCGAACCTTCGACCCTTTGATTAAAAGTCAAATGCTCTACCGACTGAGCTAATGGCTCATGATTGAAATATCACTATCCTGTTTTGAAGTAGCAATATACTTATTTTATAGAAAGGAATAAAAAAATACTATTTAATGAAATAGTATTAACTTCTTCTTTTATAAATAAAATTGGCTGGGCCACTAGGATTCGAACCTAGGGTACACGGGATCAAAACCCGATGCCTTACCGCTTGGCTATGGCCCAACTTGTGGCGGTCCGGACGGGACTCGAACCCGCGACCTCCTGCGTGACAGGCAGGCATTCTAACCAACTGAACTACCGGACCAAATGATTTTATTTTTTAAAGAAATGATGACCCGTACGGGATTCGAACCCGTGTTACCGCCGTGAAAGGGCGGTGTCTTAACCGCTTGACCAACGGGCCATTTTGAAATGGCGGAGAAGGAGGGATTTGAACCCTCGCGCCGCTTACACGACCTACACCCTTAGCAGGGGCGCCTCTTCAGCCACTTGAGTACTTCTCCGGATGGCTCCACAGGTAGGATTCGAACCTACGACCGATCGGTTAACAGCCGATTGCTCTACCACTGAGCTACTGTGGAATAATATTGATGCACTTATGTAATTCACTGAATTAAGTATCCTTCACCTTTGATAAGGCTCATTTTCTCTCAAAGCAAAACCAAGGAATAATTACAGCGACGTTGAATATCATACAACAACTTATTTTAGTTGTCAAGGACTTTCTAGAAAGTTTTTCACAATCGAAAACTGACTTATTAGCTTATTTAATTTAACATGGATGACATATTTCGTCAATGGTTTATTTTAATATTTTACAAAAGCAAACAAAATCTTTATTTAGTATATAAACGTATTAAACTTACAACTTAATACGTAGAATAATGACATTTGCAAGAAGGATACTAAACGTCACATTTTTATTTTATAGAAGTATATGTTAAGGCTCCTCGGCACTTACCACACCTATATTTTTTTATATTGATACGTCTTTTTCTTTCGTATACTTGATTACATTTTTTACATCTATACTCATATTTGTACCTTTGTTCTTGTGAAGGTAGTGGACTACAGAACCTTGGAGATCCTGTTTGTTTTAGTAATTTCCTGAAATCTTCATCCCTGTGACGATAACCCTTCCCTTCTATATGAAGATGGTAATGACAAAGTTCATGTTTAATGATGCCTATAAATTCAGCTTTATCCATCTCTACCGCATACTTCGGATTTAATTCAATCACCCTTTTCGCAGGGATATATCTGCCACCTGTTGTTCTTAGTCGATGATTGAACCTTACTTCATCTATGAAAGGTTTATGAAAATAAGTAATCGAGAGTTTATTAACGATTTCATATAATTCCTTTTCATTTAATAATTCCATTTGCATAACTACCTTCTCTATATGAATAAGTCACTTTAACCTTCTTCTAATTTTAGCATAAAAATATTACTTATGCTTTTTACGTATGAATGTTCTCTTTGTAACTCTCCTTCTACTATATTACTATGTTTTGTTTAAAATACCTTCCCCTATCTACCATAGCTTCTATTTTTCTCAATTAATGATTATAAATGATAATATTTACGAATAAAGAATCTTGATTAACCTTATTAAAAACAGCATATGATAACCCGTAACTAAGTATTTATTGATTTTATAAAATCCTAATTTGAAAGAGGATTAATCCTTATTTAACATGTATAAACCGTGTTTATCTAACAAACTATATTTATAGTAATCTGGTAATGATTGTGATATTATAATTATTGTATTTAACTATTCAGGAGGGATAACATGAGTGAAGAAATTAAAAAGAAAATGACTACGGCTTTTGGTGCTCCAGTAC
This sequence comes from Oceanobacillus sp. FSL W7-1304, assembly GCF_037969805.1. Classification (NCBI taxonomy): domain Bacteria; kingdom Bacillati; phylum Bacillota; class Bacilli; order Caryophanales; family Bacillaceae; genus Oceanobacillus; species Oceanobacillus sp. FSL W7-1304. The sequence continues at coordinate 1,955,200 of NZ_CP150211.1, forward strand.
CTAATGATGATGATTCAAAAACAGCTGGTCCTAGAGGTCCACTATTAATGGAAGACTTTTGGTTTCTTGAAAAACTAGCACACTTTGATAGAGAAGTAATTCCTGAACGTCGTATGCACGCTAAAGGAGCAGGTGCTTATGGAACGTTAACTATTACAAATGATATTACGAAGTACACGAAAGCTAAGGTTTTCTCTGAAGTTGGTAAAAAGACGGATATGTTCTTACGCTTCTCAACAGTAGCTGGCGAGCGTGGCGCAGGGGATGCTGATCGTGATATTCGTGGTACAGCTATGAAATTCTATACAGAAGAAGGTAACTGGGATCTTGTAGGCAACAACACACCAGTATTCTTCTTTAGAGATCCTAAGCGTTTCCCTGACTTGAACCACGTAGTTAAAAAAGATCCGGTTACAAATATGCATAATCCACAAGCTAACTGGGATTTCTGGACTAGTCTCCCAGAAGCATTGCACCAAGTTTCAATTATCATGTCTGATCGTGGAATTCCAAAAACATTTAGACATATGAACCTGTTTGGAAGCCATACGTACAGTATGTTTAACGCTGACAACGAACGTCATTGGGTTAAATTCCATTTCTATACAGAGCAAGGTATTGAAAACTTGACTGACCAGGAAGCTGGGGAAATCCATAGTGGCGACCTTGACAGTCATACTAGAGATTTACGCGAAGCAATCGAGCGTGGCGAAAATCCAAAATGGAAAATGTACATTCAAGTTATGACAGACGAGCAAGCTAAAAACATGCCTTACAACCCATTTGACTTAACAAAAGTTTGGTATAAAGGTGACTTCCCACTTATTGAAGTTGGTGAGTTAGAGCTTAACCGTAACCCGCAAAACTACTTTGAAGAAGTAGAACAAGCAGCATTTGCTCCAACAAATATTGTACCTGGTATTGGCTTCTCACCAGATAAAATGCTGCAAGGAAGATTATTCTCTTATGGTGATGCACAGCGGTATCGCTTAGGTGTAAACCACTGGCAAATCCCTGTTAACTTCCCGAAAAATGCGGAGAACTTTCATCCATACCACCGCGATGGAGCAATGCGCATCCATCCATACCAAGGTGGACATGTATCATACAGCCCTAATAGCTATGGTCAGTGGGAAGATAGCAAAGAACACCAAGAGCCTGCACTAGAATTAGGTGGAGATGCAAACTACTGGGATTTCGATGAAGATGATAGCCTATACTATGAACAACCAGGTAAGTTATTCCGTCTTCAATCACCTGAATCACAACAAAGACTTTTTGAAAATACCGCAAGAAACATGCAAGGTACTAGTAAAGAAGTTCAGTTACGTCATATCAACAACTGCTACAAAGCTGACCCAGCGTATGGCGAAGGTGTAGCAAATGCACTTGGCATCTCCTTAAGTGAAGTAGAAGCAGCAAGTGAACTAGAATAAAATAAAAACGTTCCTAAAACAACTTTAGGAACGTTTTTTTATTATTTATCACTTTTTACCATCGTTAAAGCGATTCTTCCTTTATTGACATCAACTTGCTCTACCCATACTGTTACGACATCTCCAACAGAAGCAATATCCATTGGGTGCTTCACAAACTTGTTTGCCATTTTCGAGATATGAACAAGACCATCTTGTTTCACACCGATATCTACAAATACTCCAAAATCGACTACATTCCTAACCGTTCCTTGCATTTCCATACCTGCTTGAAGATCTTCAAGGGCAACGACATTTTGCTTTAGTAACGGTTGTGGAAAATCATCACGCGGATCACGTTCTGGTCTGCTCAAGGCGTCCATCATATCAATCAATGTTGGCACTCCGATTTCTAAGCTTTCAGCAGTTTCTTTTTTATCCAATTCATTCATTTTTGTGCGAAGTTTCTCTGTACCAATATCCGTTAGCTCACAACTAATCATCTTTAAAAGTTTCTTTGTGTGCGCATATACTTCTGGATGAATAGGCGTTCGATCTAATGGATTATCTCCATCAATAATTCGCAAGAAACCAATTCCCTGCTCATACGTTTTTGCACCTAGTCGAGGAATTTTCTTCAATTGTTTTCGATCAGTAAACTTACCTTCTTCATTTCGCTGCTTCACGATATTAAGTGCAACTGTTTTACTTAATCCCGCCACATATTGCAGTAAAGATGCAGATGCTGTATTCACATTAACCCCAACTTGGTTAACTGCCGTTTCAACAACAAAACCCAGTGATTCATTTAGAGACTTCTGACTAACATCATGCTGGTATTGCCCCACACCAATTGATTTCGGATCTATTTTTACTAACTCTGCTAGAGGATCCTGAACACGGCGCGCAATGGATACAGCACTTCTTTCTTCTACTTGAAAATCAGGAAACTCCTCACGGGCTAATGCAGATGCAGAGTACACACTAGCCCCCGCTTCATTCACAATAATATAAGGAATGCTCAAGCTATTGTTTGTGATTACATCAGAAATAAATTGCTCTGTTTCACGTGATGCGGTTCCATTACCAATAGCGATAAGCTCCACTCCATATTTACGAATAATGCTCATCACTATTTTTTCTGCCCCAACAACATCATTCCTTGGTGCAGTTGGGTACATAACACCTACTTCATGAACCTTTCCAGTCTCGTCAACAACAGCTAACTTACAGCCCGTTCGAAAAGCCGGGTCAACACCAAGCACCGTTCTGCCTTTTAATGGTGGCTGAAGCAATAGATTTTTCAAGTTTACGGAAAAAACCTCAATTGCTTGATCTTCGGCCTTTTCTGTTAAGCTGTTCCGAATTTCTCGCTCCACCGATGGCTGAATTAATCGCTTATAACTATCCTCAATAGCAACTTCTAAAATCGCTGCTAATGCAGTGTCCGCACTTCGTTTAATTACTTTATTTTGTAGAAACTGGACGATCCGCTCTGCCGGTGCCTCAATTGCCACTCTTAGAACGTCCTCTTTTTCGCCACGATTTAATGCCAGAATACGGTGTGATACAAGTGAACGAACTGCTTCACTGTAAGCATAATACATTTCATAAACGCCTTTTTCATCCTTCTCGGCATTTTTTACTTCTGCCTGGATAGTACCGCGTTTAAATGTTTCCTCGCGAATGTAGTCACGGTAAGCCGCATCATCTGAAATCCATTCCGCAATAATATCATTAACTCCAGCTAATACATCCTCATTAGTATGTAATTCATGTTCCTCTGAAAGATATTTTGCCGCCTCTTGCTCGATGTTGAAAGGCTCTTGATTCCAAATCAACTCTGCTAAAGGCTCTAATCCTCTCTCTTTAGCAATGGTAGCTTTCGTTCGGCGCTTTTGTTTATATGGTCGATATAAATCTTCGACACGCTGTAATTGTGTAGCTTGCTTAATTTCTTTTTCTAGTTCTTCTGTTAATTTGCCCTGTTCCTCAATAATGCGTAGAACTTCTTGCTTTCTATCAGAGAGATTAACAGCATAATGCCATTTATCCTGCACAGCTTTAATTTGTACCTCATCAAGACCACCTGTAACCTCTTTACGATATCTCGCAATAAAAGGAACGGTGTTACCTTCATCTAATAGTTCAATTACTTTTTTTATTGTCGTTGTATTCACTTCTGTTTCCTTGGAAACCCATTTTATAAGATTGCTATCTAACTGATCTGTCAAAGTTGTTCCTCCTTTATATACCAATATTATTTTATCAAAAAAATAGGTGAATTCCTAATTGACTTCTTTTATCGCGTCATTGAGATGAGGGAAGTATCGCTAGTCGTTTGATGCTTCGTCCACGTGGCCGTTTAGATAACTAAATTATCCACAGTATTCAAACTTTATTCTCTAAGTAACAAAAAAGCTGACTTTATATTTTAGTCAGCCAAAAGTTGTTTCTCTGCTATATATCTCACTGCAATTAGCGTGGTATCGTCCATTCTAATTTTATCACTTGTCTGTTCGTATGCTTTTGTAATACATCGAACATCTTTATTCATAAAAAAGTGCTGCGATAATTCTTTATCCAATACGCCATCAGAAAAAATGACAAAAGTCATCCCAGGTTCAAGCTTTTGTGTCATGACTTTAAACGGCCGATGGTACCCAGCCAAATAACCCGCATTTGGGATATTTCGCTTTTTTTTTCTATCCGTTGTAATCGACATAATACCTATATTACCTATGGAGGAAAACGCAGATATCTTCGTACGATAGTCCATCCTTAAAATTCCAAGTACAACCCCACGTTTTCCCATTAACCTAGCATTACATATTTTAACTAATTCCTCCACTGTCGCTCCAATATTGTCTCGGATAATATTGATAACAATTTGTGAAGATTCCTTTGCAAATTCACCACTACCTAAACCATCTGCTAACGCACAAACAAATTCATTTTCCGTTTCTGTATAAAAATAACTATCGCCACAAAGATAATTACCTTTTTTAGCTTTCTGAAAAACAGATACTTCTACTTTACTGTTCCCGTTCAATCGAAAACCTCCGTTTTATCGGACTGTATTGCTTCGCGAAGCTTTCTCAAAGAACGCCTTTGAAGTCTGGAAACATGCATTTGGGAAATTCCCAATAATTCACCTGTTTCTTTCTGGCTCATATTTTTAAAATACGTACATTCTAGTATCTGTTGTTCGCGTTCTGACAAGATAGGGAAAATTTTCTCAATCAACATTTTTTGATCAATATTGTTGTATCCTGCTTCGTCATTTCCTACTAAATCTAATATAGCTACAGAGCTACCATCTGAATCTGCTTCAATCTTACGGTCAACAGATAATGCTTTATAACTTTTACTCATTTCCATCGTTTCCAGTATTTCCTCTTCAGACGCATCCAAATATTCCGCGATTTCATGTACAGTTGGAGACTTCTGATTCATTGTTGTTAATTCATCTACTGCTTTTTTTATTTTCGGTCCCAATTCTTTTATACGACGAGGTACATGAACGCTCCATGTCTTATCACGAATAAATCGTTTGATTTCACCAATGATTGTTGGGATTGCAAAGGATTCAAATGACTTGCCAAACGTTGGATCATATCTTCTGACAGCAGCCAACAACCCAATCATCCCTACTTGCACCAAATCTTCATGAATTGCACTATTCTTGGAATATTTCCTAGCAATGGAGCTTACCAAATCCTTATAAGTTAGCACAATTTTCTCTTGAATTTCCTCATCTTTTGGCTCTTTTTGGAGATGTTCAATCCATTGGTATACCTCGTCTCTTCCTCTATTGTGTGGTTGAGACTTGGTCGCCATCAAAATCCACCTCTTTTTCGCTAAGGTACTTTTTCATTAGTACAATGACACCGTAATTATTATTGATCTGCACTTCATCCATTAAAGCCTCAATTAAAAATAATCCAAACCCACCTTCTCTAAGGTTCTCAATGGGTTCGTCCCGTTCATATGGTCCTATTTCGTCTTTTACCTTCTGCATATTGAAGCTATTGCCACGATCCGCAATCATAATTTCCAAATGGTCATCATAGATTCCAAATCCAATCGTTATCTCACCTTGACCTGTATCGTCATAAGCATGTGTAACTGCATTCGTTATCGCTTCTGAAACTGCAACTTTTAAATCTTCAATATCCTCATAAGAAAAACCCATTCTATTTGCAATCCCAGACATTGTCAAACGAACAACACCCACATACTCCGCTTCCGCAGGGATCTTTAACTCGACAAAATCAAATCTTTCCATCACTCATTTCCACCTCGAATCGCCGCTCTAATCGTAATCACTTCATCCAATCCTGTAATCTTAAAAATACGAAGTACACGGTCTTGTAAATTTAATAATGTTAACGTGCTATTATTTTCTTTCGTAGACTTTAAGGCACTAACAAAAACTCCTAGTCCCGTACTATCCATATACGTAACATTCTCCAAATTAACTTCTACTTTATTCTTTTCCTTTTTCGTTAAGGGAAGTAAAGATTCCTTTAATTTTGGAGCGGTATAAGCATCTATTTCACCTGATACATTCAAAACAGACTTTTCATTTTCCTCAACTACATTAACTGTTAAATTCATGGTTTACCTCCCATACGTCTATCACTATGTAGTACATTCATGCCTCTATTCGACATTGATCATCTGATAGAACTGCCATTTTTTCTTCATAACTCTTGTATTACCCGTTATTTTAAAAAGCTAAACCTTTTTTCGCAGAATAAGTAATGTAAAGTCATCTCTCAACTGGAAATCCTGTAACCGCTCAAAATGCTTGTACACATTATCTACCATTTCTTGAGCTGGTAAATAGGCATATTTTCTAATGATGCTGAGTACCTCCTGACTTTCAATAAACCTTTCTCCATCTCGGCACTCTGTTACACCATCAGTCAATAGAATAATCATATCATTTTTTTCAATCACTAATTCGTACTCACTGTATTCCGAATCCGGGGATACGCCTAAAACAAGCCCTTTTGCATCTATTTCTTTAAACGTATCATTTTTTGCATTATAATAATAGCCCGGCTCATGCCCGGCTGAGGAATAACGAAGCTTTTGTTCTGAAGGCAAGTATTGAGCATAGCACATCGTAATAAACATGCTGGGGTCCACATTTCTTTCTACAACCCGGTTCAAATTTTTTAATATCGATTTTGGACTCATTGATTCCTCTGGATAACTATCCATCGCGTATTTTATCATCGACATACATAAGGCTGCCGGGATACCTTTTCCGATGACATCTGCAATTGCGATTCCTAATGAACCGTCTTTACCTTTTATAAAATGGTGATAATCCCCATTCATTTGATGAGCGGGAACACTGACTATCCCAATATCTAATCCCTCAATAGACGGCTTCGTTGTTCCTAAAAGTGTTTCTTGCATGCTTGCTGCAACAGAAATTTCGGATTCAAGTACATGCTTTTCTTCCCGAAGCATTTGAATTTCTTGCATTGCAAGTCCATAAGAAATCATCGCTTCTAGTAAAAAATTCATTGAATGTTTGTAATCCTTATTAAGCTTTGTCGACACTTCCTCCATCGCATCAATATGAAGGTTGACAATTTCTTCTGGTAATATATTCTCTTTAATAAAAGCTTTCGTGACCTTCTCAACACCATACAAAGCTCGCTCATCTTGTGTATCTACATAGTTCTTTAATAACTCTTTGTACGTTGCAGCGTGTAGTTTAATAAGCTCTTCCATCTCGATTCCCCCTAAAAGCCAAATAACAGGAAGTATTTTTTTATTTACAGAGGTTGTCCAAAAAGTCCGGTGAAAATGACACATCGTAGGGGACCTTCTGCTAAAACCGCCCACGTCCAGTGGACAACGCAAAAGTCACCACATCCTGTGGAAGCTCGTTGGCGAGAGGGGAACTTCTACTAAGTACGCCCACGTCCTGTGGGCAACGTAGAAGTCAGCACATCCTGTGCAAGCCCGTTCCTCACGTATTAATTGCATACGTTCCGGTACTCAAAGTGTCACCGCCTCGAACTTCTCGGTCCTTTTCATCCTCCTTTTTAAACACGCACTTATAAGAAAGGTGTTTATTAGCCTAGCTAACAAACACCGCCCCCTTAATTAACGAATCCATTTTGTCGCTATTATTTTTGTTCCCTCTCCTACTTCTGAACGAATATCGAATTCATCCATTAGCCGCTTAACACCTGGAAGTCCTGCGCCAAGCCCACCTGAAGTTGTAAAGCCATCTTGCATAACCTGACCAATATCGGCGATTCCAGGTCCTGAATCAATTGCCATCATGCATAACCCTCGGCGCTCGATTGAGTCGATTATTTCAAAGCAAACTTGCCCTTGTTCGGCATATAAGTATATATTTCGAGCTAATTCTGATACCGCAGTTGCAATTCTTGCCTGATCGACTGTACCAAATCCAAGGTTTTTAGCCATTTCACGACCAAGCTGTCTCGCACCAACGATATCCCACTCTTTATGAATGTTAACACAGGACTGTGGTTCCATTATTATACCCCCAGTTCCTGTTGCAGCTTAATGAGCCCCTGTTCAAGATCCAATGCTGTAGGTACATTTTTTAAATGAATACCTAAGTCAATTAGTGTCATCGCTACAGCAGGTTGAATTCCAGTTAAAACTACTTTTGCCCCCATTAAATCTGACATTGAAACTACGTCACCTAATACTTTTGCAATAAATGAATCAATGATTTCAACAGATGTTAAATCAATAACAACACCTGACGCACCACTTTTATGAATTTTATCTAATAAATCCTCTTGAAATTGTATTGCTGTCTGATCATCTATTTCCGTCTGAATCGAAATCAATAAATAATTGTGTAGTTTCAGAATCGGAATTCGCATTCATCTCACTCTCCTCGTAAAGAATCCATCATTTTCTCAATGTTATTTTCTTTTACATTCAGGTCTGTTACATGTCTACCAGTAATCGCTAGGGCCGTTGAGAATCCCTTCTTTAAGGAGCTTTTCGTCGGGAAATTACTTAAATCGATTCCTAAGTTCACAATAGTTTGCGCTATTTCTGGACGAATCCCCACAAGGATGCATGTTGAGCCAATCAACCTTACAGCTTCAGCAGCTTGTATGATATGATGAGCTACCATTGTATCAACAACTGGAACCCCAGTAATATCAATTAAAACAACCTCTGAATTATGCTTTATAGCTCCTTCTAGCAGGTTTTCCATTATTAATTTTGCACGCTCAGTATCAATCGTTCCAATTAACGGCATAATTGTAATACCTTCCATAACTGGAATTAGTGGTGCAGATAACTCTTGTAACGCTACTCGTTGCAAGGAAACAATGTGTTCCCAGCTTCCAGAGTATTCATTCACTAATTCACGTATCAATGGTTCTACCCAATCATTAACACTCGATGATAGTTCAGTGAAAAAGTTAGAATCTACTACTTCCGATTGCGTTATTAAATATTCAGTAGATACTCTCCTAAATATTTGCAAACCGTCTGTAATATAACTTAATGGCCATCCGAGGTTAATAATTTTTTCAGAGAAATCCTCCACCGCTTTCGTGGAGCCTTCATTTCGAATGCTGGTAAAAATAACATTAACAAACTCACGGTTTGTGCTTTCATATAGTTCGTCTGATATTGTCGCAGTATAGTTGCTATCCTTAAGTGATTCGATTTCCTCCATCCATTTTTGTACAATTGAATCACTATTCTCAATCAGTAACCTTTTGAATTCCATCATCTTCCCTCCGTAATCAACTGGTAATGTCACGAATATTGTTACACGTTCATATTAAAAGTGCAAATCAAAATAGTACGGATACATCTATAAACTATCATCTATTTTAACATACAAATAATCCTTCAAAAAGTTTTACATAACGCCATTTCCCTCCGTCTGACACGCTTTCTTAGTATTTGATTCGAAATACCTATATTTTATTGGTAATAAATCCCTGGTTATAATTGGCTAACGACACAAAAAATACCCTTTCTCAGTTCGATAAGGGCATCATTAGTTATTGCTATAAATGTCTTTCAGTCCAAGACTAATTTCTAAAGCTTGGTTTATTTTTGTCATCATTTCATTATCTAATTTTGTTATTTTATCCGTTAAGCGCTGCTTATCCAACGTTCTGATCTGTTCTAGTAGTATTACCGAGTTGCGGTCAAATCCGTACCGCTTTGCATCGATTTCTACATGCGTAGGCAACTTCGCCTTTTGAATTTGTGCAGTAATTGCTGCAACAATCACCGTGGGACTAAAACGGTTTCCAATATCATTTTGAAGGATCAATACAGGGCGTACGCCTCCCTGCTCTGATCCTACTACAGGGGATAAGTCAGCGAAATATACCTCGCCTCTTTGAACGATCAAATTATTACACCCCGATCACAGAGCGCTCAAGGGTGTTTTCAGCCTCCTCTTCGGCTTGAAAGGCTTCTGAAGCTATCGTTAAATTAATTCGACCCATTTCTTCATATCCACGTTGCATGTTTTCGTGAAATCGCTGAATATGCTCCTCTTTCTTGTGGTTTAGATAATTTTGTGTTGCTTTACATATAAAATCGCTTAAATCGCTATTTTCATATTTCATTAATCCATCCACCTCATTCAATAGGTTCTTTGGTAACTTAACTAATATCTCCTGCAAGCTTTCCGACAAAACCATACACCTCCGACAACTGTTAAACGATCGATAAAATTCTATTTAATAATAGCATTGAATTCGGCCGATTGCAAAGGGTTCTGGAGTTTTTATAAAAAAAATCCGTATATTTGTCGTTTAATATCTGTTTAGTCGGGAATATAAAAGTGGTTTGACTTAATTTCTCAATAGCACTCCTGTAATATATATGCGACTGAACGTATAACATGCCCGCTTTTTAAATTTTGACTTTTTGCTTTGAACCACGAGTAAAAAAACAAAAAAGCAGACCCTCCTCTTTTATGAGCCTGCCAAATGACTGTCTTGTTGTTATTTTGCTGCTTGCCCTTGAACGGATTGAGCTACTTGAATCATTTCTTCCTGTGTTAATTCATCGCTTGCCAGTTTAAAGTCAACACCATTATAGCTCCACTCTATTGCATTTGAAGAAAGCGCTGCTATCGCATGACCTAAATTCACAATTTCTCCTTGCACTTCCTGTGGAGTTGCTGAAACCGGAGCCGTTTGATTTCGCTCCTCCACTAAGGTAAAATTCTTTTCTCCATCATAAGTCAAAATAACCCTTTTACCATTATCCATGGTAACTTCCCTTTTCTCCAAAACTTCTGAACCTGCAGTATATAAAGGATAGTACACTGCTAATTCTTCCGTTTCAGCATCGTCTCCTTCTGCCTCAGCGGAGGTAGTAGTATCCGCATCCCTGCTACCCATGTTTTTTTCCATTGAAAAATCATCATCTTCAAACGCAGGGTCCATATCAAAGTTAGAAAAGCTCACCTCAACCAATGCGTTGTTATCTTTGTCTAAAACTCTCACCATCGTTGGGACATAGGATTTTTTATCAAAATGGATTTCTTGGAAAGGCAAATTACTATTGCTTTGATAATTTGTTTTTGTCCGGAAAATATAATGCGTGTCAGTTGTCTCAAATTGTGCTTCGGAATCTTTCATCACATCATTTATAAGAGACTGATAAAGATACGGTTGGCTACTATTATCGGGCCACTCTGTTTGGAATTTAAAGCTTTTATCAAGTGCCGGTGTTAAAACAAATACGCCATCATCGTTTTTAAGAATAATTTGACTCTCATTTTGTTCTGAGCCATTTTCCAAAGCTACTCGATAATAATCTCCCTCTTTATACCATACATCTATATTAAACTTCTGCTCTTCTTGTCCGGTGTTCATTGACATTTCTGCAACTGCTTTATATCCCGACATATCTTCTACATTTTTTTGTAATTGTGCAACAACATCTTCTTGCGATTTCTCCCCACAAGCAGCTAATACAATTATTAATAAGGCTAAAATACAAGCCATCCGATACGAAAATAACTTTTTCATTGACATATCTCCCTTGTCTCAATTAACAAAGGGAACAACGTCACACACGTTTACAAGGAAATGCACGATATACTTTCGAAATACCATCGATAACATCTGTGGCCATCAAATCATAATACGTTTGCTTCTCTTCGATCTGTATGTCTGCAGACTTTCCATGAATAAAACAGGCATTGCACAATGCATCAAATAATTCTTGCTGCTGCATCATCATGGCAAGTGAAATTCCGGTTAACACATCACCGGTTCCTCCTTTTGCAAGACCTGGATTTCCACTAGATTCCACAGCCTGTCTACCTTCTGGCGATGTAATGATGGTATGCTTTCCTTTCAAAATAATATAAACTCTATTAGCTTTTGCAAAATCACGCGTGTAATGAAAAGGTGCTGATAAAAGATCAGAAATTGAAATACCCAAAAGCATAGCCATTTCACCTGGATGTGGTGTTATAATCGTTGGCTCGCTTCGTTGTTTTAACATTTCAAGCTGGTATTTTAGGTGATAAAGTCCATCTGCATCAATAAGTAGTGGGCAGGGTGCATTGTTAAGGAGTTCTGCAACTACATGCCTGGTTTCCTCTCTTCTCCCTAATCCAATCCCAACTGCAATTGCATCATAATTACTTATAGGTGATGCAGTACAACCTGTAATATAGCCATCTTTTTCAGGCAATATCATATACGTTGCTTCCGGACACATCGCAGCAATCATAGAAATGACTTTTTCGGTTGTTCCAGCCGCTACCAAGCCAGCACCTGCTTTTAAAGCGGCCTTCGTAGCCATCGCAAGCGAACCTGGCATTTCTGAACAACCTCCAATAATAAGCCCTTTACCATGACTCCCTTTATGGGCATGTACATTACGGGAAGGGATTGTTTTTCCGAAATCCTCCTCTGCCCATTGTCTCTTTGCAGTATTGTTCTGGAATACGATATTCGGTATACCAATTGGTACGATTTCCCACTGCCCATAAAAATCTGCTGTATCAACCATGAAGGAACTTTCTTTTGCTGCAGCGATGACAAACGTATAATCCGCCTGGATAGAAGTAAATTCTCCTATTCCTTCATCAGCTGGTAAGCCAGATGGAATATCAACGGATATAACACAAGCTTTTGAATGATTAATAATGCGAACTATCTCTTGGATAGGCTCCCTCAATACTCCTTTTACGCCAATACCAATTATTGCATCAATTACAACGTGTACACGTTCCACCTTTTCACGTATTAAATCAAGATCCGTGAGGTAGCTAACCTCTCCTCCGCATTGAATAAATACACGTTTATGAAAGAGAGCATCACCTGTAATTTTGTCATCCGGAACGACCTGTACAACTTGGACTAAATAACCTTTATCAAGCAATACCCTTGCAATAACAAAACCATCTCCGCCATTATTACCCGCGCCAATAAAAATGCAGACAGGCTCTGTTTCTCTTATCAGCTTTATGACCCTTTCACTTACTGCTCGTCCTGCATTCTCCATCAGTAATTTTCCTTCAAGTCCAATTTCACTTATCGTGTAATCGTCAATATCGTACATTTCCTTTGCGGTGACAATATACAATTCGTTCCCTCCTACCCGCAGTAAAATATATGAGACAAACCTGCTAATTATGCAATGTATCCGAAGTTCATTTCTCTTCCAGTACTACTTGAGCCGCAGCATAATCCCTGCTGTGCGTAATGGAAAGGAATATAGTTATATCCTCCTCGTACCCCTTCACAGCAATAAATGGAGCACCAAATTCATCGTTCATTACAACCATGTCCTGAAAGCTCAAACGCCCAATTCCGGTACCAACCGCTTTAGCAAAAGCCTCCTTTGCTGCAAACCTGCCCGCAATATACTCCACGCGACGTTTTGGTGATGTAAGTTGTTGATATATTTTTTTTTCACTTTCAGTTAAGATCCGATCGACAAACCTATTATTTCGTTCCATACTAGCTTGGATCCTATCTAATTCAATTAAATCCATTCCGATTCCTTTAATCATTATTAATCCTTACCCTTTCTTCTATAAATTCAATAGTATTTCAACGCATGTTAGATTGGTCATATTAAATGAAATTACGTATTATTATAGTAATAGTAACTTATCTACTCCACTTTCGCACGACTAAAAATAAAGTTCATTGATTTACACTTAGAATGTTTCTTTCTTAACAGACTTGGTAAAGATAAAGATTGTTATTTACACAAAAGGTATAAAATGCGGCGGCGTGATTTACAATGATGGATTGTACGTATACCCGCTACGGAATTACACTTCGCTTTCCGCGGGTGACCCGTGAGCCTCCTTGAACTCCGTTCTTCAGAGTCTCACTCTGGTCACGTATCCCGCAGGAGTCTACGTGTATTTCCTCCGCTAGTATTGCTTCACGAACTTCTAATAGTGGAATCCACGAGAAAAATGTCGTTGCTGTCACCAGTCCGGGTGAGCGTAGGGCGATGACTCCTGCGGGAACAGCACGTGTCTGAAGACTCGTAGGAAGTGGTTTTCTTCCGGAGAGGCTGAAGCCGTGCCCGCGGAAAGCTTCCGCCCGAAGCGAGCCCGGACGGTCGGCGCTACTCAAACTTTTCTAACAGAAAATAATTTACGTGACATTGATTTTACTTCAAAAGCGATGTTAATATGCAAAAAAATAATCCAATATGCAGGGGGACCTACATTGTTTATCCGTAACGAAAGAAGTTTAAAAGAGTTTTTTCAATCTTATCCAGTTGTTTCTACACTAATTACTATTCATCTCATCCTATGGATCATAATTAATTTACTTCAGCTGCCAATCGGCAGAGAGATTTATCAATGGGGAGTCGGAAGTAATTTCATGATCTACCTTGGTGATTATTGGAGATTTGTTACACCAATATTTTTGCATGGGGATTTAATGCATGCTTTATTCAATTCATTTTCACTTGCATTATTTGGCCCTGCCTTAGAGCAAATGCTCGGTAAAGTTAAATTTCTTCTTGCATACCTCGGAGCAGGTATTATCGGTAACATTGCTACTTATATGTTCGAAGACCTAAATTATTTTCATCTTGGTGCTTCTGGAGCTGTATTTGGTTTATTCGGGATATACGCCTTTATGGTTTCATTTCGAAAACATCTTATTGATCAAGGAAGTTCTCAAATCGTAATGACGATTTTAATTATCGGGTTGGCGATGACCTTCCTACGAAGCAATATTAACATTTATGCACATATCTTTGGATTTATTGGCGGCTTCGCAATCGCTCCTCTTGTCTTAATAAATGTCCAAAGCTATTCACCGTGGAGGCGAAGGAGATACCGCTATGATGACGATGATTCTATCCAGTTTGATCCAAATCGTTGGAATAAGAAAAGAAGGATTCCGTCGCAATTAAAGAAAAATATCATTTGGATTGTTTTAGGAATTCTGGTGTTACTAGGATTATTAAGCAGATTCTAAAAGAAAAAGTTAAGAAGTCGGCCTTAAGGAAAACTTCCCTTTAAGGCCGACTTCTTAGATAACGTACTGACTTGTATTTGCTATTCTCGATACGAGTACCAGTCTCCTAACTTATCAACATGCTCCTCTTCCAGCTCCTTGAGTCTATAATGCTTGCCTGTTCCGTTTTTTCCAAGAATCGATAGTTTCATCGTTGCCAGTCCTTCTCTTTTTTGGAACGGATGCTGTTTTTTCTCAAATGCTTGAATACGCTTGTGATAAAGCAACATTGTTTTCCTGCTAAATCCACGAAATCGAATAATAACCCGTTCTGGTTCTACAGAGAAGCCTCCATCCTGATAACGCATAAACCCAAGCAGGAAAGTTACTAACAAGACAATTACTGCAAGCCAACTAAATTGCGGATAAAAGTAGGTTGCCACTATCCCAAGTACTAATATAGATACACATGCACGAATCAAATAGAATTTCATTGCTCGCTTAGGCAAGGGAGTAAAATGCACTGATTCCATCGAGTAACCCGGCAAAAATTCCTGTAAAAACGACTCAATCTCCGTCTTTTTCATAATTGGAAATAAAACCGTAGAAAAGTCTTCACCGCTATCTAATGCCCCCCCTGCAACTTCGACAAATACAGTGACAAATCCAAAAGGCTGCCTGATAACACTTTCAGCTATCCCAACTGCTTGAATTCGTTTAAGCGGAATTGTTATTTGCTTTTTCTCTAACAGCCCTCTTGTTATGAATAACTCATCACCTACCTTGGTAATTGCAAATTTCCCATATTTTATCATTGTCCCAGCAATGCCTAACAGCCAAAATACCAATAATACGACGATCGCTAGTCCAATTATGAATGCAATTGCTAACTCACTTATCCAATCAAATGTCCGATCATAGAAATGCTCTGGAATAAATTGCTCTAGCTCAGAAAAAGCAATAGCTGCAAATGCCATAATGATACCAACACTACCTGATGTTACGCCAGCTAGCAAAAGGCGCTTCGGAGTGATTTCACGTAAAGGATTGACCAACTCCTCTTGCCCTTCTATTTCTATATCTGGATGCGATTCCTTTCTACCCTTAAGTGCATTTCGAAGCTTTTCACCATCAGAGAGCTTTATAGCATTCAGCGATGCTTCTGCACTCTTTCCGCTTCCAGCTGTTTCTATTTGCAGCTTAACCAGTTTAAACATACGGTGAATAATACCTGCTGTTAAGTCAATGGACTGGATTCGGTTTATTGAGATATAGCGCTTTTTTCGTATTAGAACGCCATATTCAATTCTTAACTCTCCAGCTTCCAGTCGATACGTAAATCGATACCAGGATAAAACACTTAAAAGTATTCCTAATAATGAAAAAATAGCTAGTAAAAGGATAAAGTAGAACCGATCAAACGTAATAAAACCAAATACAATTAAAAATATCCCTTCCCGTGCCGTCTTGATACAATTAAATAGGATGGATACTGGATGCAGCCGATATGACGGGCCATTAGACATCATCTTCGTCCACCCTTGCTAATGCTGAGATACGATCACGAAGTGCTGACGCATCTTCTTCACGCAAAGCAGGAATTTCATGTGTTGTAGCTGCTGTTGATATTGTTACACTAGCAAGCTGATATTTTTTTAGAAATGGTCCTTGCTTTGTATCAACATGCTGTACACGAATCATCGGCACTAACGTACGTGACATTATTAAAATACCATGCTGTATGTATATTTCTTGCTCAAATAATTCATAGCGCCACTTTCTAAATCGTAATTTAGGAAGGATAAAAACAGTAAAAATAGTGGATAAAATACTAATCATCACAAGTACAATTCCAATCCAATATGGCCAGTCAAATAGATAGATTATAATAGCAACTGCAATCGTAATTAACCATAACAAGCCTTCATAGAAAACGCCTGTTAATTTCCAAGCTTTTATCGCATCGGGGGCAATTGTATTCATTGGTGGCTCTCTCATACAACCTCATTCTCCTCTCTTTTCTTTCTTATGGTACTTACGTTTTAGGCAAATTAAAGTTTCAATATTGCTGCATTCGTACTCAAATATATTATATTCAACAGATTGGGCACAACAAAAAAAGCCCCAATAGGGGCTTTTTCGTTTAACTATTTATCGCGGTTTCTGCGCTGGAAATTGCCTTTACGACCTCTTCCCCCACCTTGGCCACGTCCGCCGCCACCATCTCTACGTTGACCATAGAAACGTTTATTGTTGGAACGACGGTTGTTGTCTTTAGAACGTTGTGCTTTTTTCACGCTGATTGGTGCAACAGACGAGATTTTAACAGGAGCATCTCTGCGCTCTTTTGTTAATAAGCTTAGTGCTGCTGCAATAACAGATACTGAATCATTATCTTCTAGTAAATCATTCGCTGCTGCATGATAAGATTTTAGATCTTTTTTCTCAATTGTTTTCACGATCTTATCGATTGTTACTTGCTGTTGTCCTCGCAATGCATCTTGGTTTGTTGGCGGCACAAGACGTTTCATTTTACTTTTCGTTGTTTTTTCAATTAATTGTAAATGCGCCATTTCCCGTGGTGTAATGAAGGATATTGCTTCTCCAGTACGTCCAGCTCTACCAGTACGTCCAATTCGGTGTACATAGCTTTCTGGGTCCTGTGGAATATCAAAGTTGTATACATGTGTAACTCCAGAGATATCAAGTCCGCGCGCTGCTACATCTGTAGCAACAAGTACATCAACACGGCCGCCTTTAAATTTATTTAATACAGACATACGTTTACCTTGGGTTAAATCACCATGGATTCCCTCAGCACGGTAGCCTCTTGCCTGCAGTCCCTCTGTAATTTCATCCACACGTTTCTTCGTTCTGCCGAATACAATCGCAAGTTCTGGAGAGTGGATATCCAAATGGTTATTCAGTGTATCAAATTTAAATTTCTCAGGAATTTCAATGAAATACTGCTCAATATTCTCAACAGTCATTTCTTTCGCTTTTACTTTAACTTCTTTTGGTGATTTCATTAACGTTGTAGCGATATTGCGAATCTCTTTTGGCATTGTTGCTGAGAATAACAATGTTTGACGATCTTCAGGAATACTTTTTAGAATTTCACGAATATCATCAATGAATCCCATGTTCAGCATTTCATCTGCTTCATCCAATACAGCCGTTTGTACAGCATCCGTACGAATTGTTCTTCTGCGCATATGATCCATTAATCTTCCTGGAGTTGCTACAACAATCTGTGGACCATCTTTTAAAGCGCGGATTTGTCGATCCATATGCTGCCCACCGAAAATTGCAAGTGCACGAATACCTGTGAACTTCGCTAAACGGTTTAATTCTTCTGCAACTTGAATTGCAAGCTCACGTGTTGGCGCAACGACCAAACCTTGAACCTTTCTTAATTTCGAATCAATTTTATCAATCATTGGAATACCGAATGCAGCTGTTTTACCTGTACCTGTTTGTGCTTGTCCGATTACATCGTTACCTTCCAATGCAAATGGAATTGTCTCTGCTTGAATTGGTGTAGCTTCCTCAAACCCCATTTTTTCTAAAGCTTTCATAATTGAGGCTGATACACCTAGTTCATTAAATTTTGTCACCTAATAGTCGACTCCTTTTTTTGTGAAAATTTATTCGCAAAAGAGGCCCTGAATTTTTTCTCATACTTTATTCTTTAAATAATCTTCCCGCCTGACATGCAGATAAACCGTCTTTGACGTAACAATCTCACATTTTCATTCCACCACTCCGCCTGCAGAATGAAACGTGGATAATATGCTGAATCGTAAGTAAAAAACAATACCAGCTATTTATAGGGAATATAAGACCTAAACTCGTATCATTATATTTTATTCATATTAAAGTACAAAAAAGGCTTCACCTAACGTGGTAAGAGGCCTCGAAACTAATGCTTCAACTATCATACCACACATGATGCATTTATATCTACTTCACACCAAATGATTTTTTTCATTTCCCATGTTAAAATTGAAAGTACGGCTTCACTTCGTATTCTAATAAAAAACTATAGTTTATAAAAATAGATAATTTGGGAATTAGAATGGAACAGTGTAATATTCTGTTTTATCCTTGCTTACCCTATAAACCACATTTCCTCTTTTTTTAAAATACATGGCTAACTTTAAATTGATTGGCCAAATGAACTTGCAAAGGATGTTTTTTATGCGACTTCCTCCATTCAACCCATATGCAGCAGTTGCTATTGGTGTCCTGGCTGTTTCTACCTCAGCTGTACTAGTAAAGCTTGCAAATAGCGCCCCTGCTGGTATTATCGCAAATTATAGATTGCTGTTTGCTGTACTTATCATGTTACCAATTGTTTTATCGAAATATAGATATGAATTTCGGCTTATCTCTAAGAAAAATTGGTTATTTTCTATTTTGGCGGGAATCTTTTTAGCACTTCACTTTATTCTTTGGTTTGAATCGTTGAATTATACCTCAGTAGCAAGCTCAGTCGTTCTTGTAACGATGCAGCCGATTTTCGCATTTCTTGGGACATATTTACTTTTTCAAGAAAGATTTTCCTACGGTGCGGTTATAAGTTTGATAATCGCTCTCTTTGGAAGTTTCATTATTGGATGGGGAGATTTTCAACTAGGCGGAATGGCATTGTTCGGAGATATACTTGCACTCTTAGGTGCAATCGCAGTTACTGTTTATTTCCTATTTGGTCAAAGCGCAAGA
Organism: Oceanobacillus sp. FSL W7-1304; assembly: GCF_037969805.1. Lineage (NCBI taxonomy): Bacteria > Bacillati > Bacillota > Bacilli > Caryophanales > Bacillaceae > Oceanobacillus > Oceanobacillus sp. FSL W7-1304. The sequence goes on from NZ_CP150211.1 coordinate 1,974,797, forward strand.
CAACACCTATCCCTTATCACCTATACCTTTATTGTTTATGCCATTAGCTCCATCGTGTTAATTCTTTATAATATCGTGCTGGGGAATTCCTTTTTTGGGTATCCACAGGACCATTGGTGGGCATTCATTGCTTTGGCGATTATCCCTACATTCTTTGGGCATAGCTTATTCAATTGGGCATTAAAGTGGGTAAGTACCTCTACCATTTCGATGGGGATTGTGCTTGAGCCTATCGGGGCGACTATTCTTGCATATCTTGTCTTAAACGAGACAATTACATGGTCACAATTTCTCGGTGGTACCATTGTTATAGTTGGACTGTTTTTATTCATCGTAAGCACGTCCAGAAAAACAAAGGTTACGATAGCAACGAAAAACAACCAGTAACTAGGAAAGTATTGCATTGTCGGATATCGTTCGGAATTCAACCATACCTATTCCGCAAAATGCTGATATACTAAAACTTATTAATAATAAAGCGGGTGAATTTATGACGATTCAACTAATGACAGACGGTGGCGCTGATATTCCTGGGCGCTTACATGATTCTTTAAATATTAAAGTTGTTCCATTGTACTTACACTTTAGTGATGGTCACTATAAAAGCGGGATAACATTAGATATAGCAGGTTATTATCAAAAGGTTAAAGATTTAAAGGAACTTCCCCGCTCTGCCGCTCCAAGTCCAAATGACTTTTATGAAGCATATAAAGCAGTGGATCCGGCGAAGCCAATTATTATGTTGAGTCTTTCCAAGGAGCTTAGCAGTACGTATGATCATGCACTGCTTGGAAAAGAAATGCTTCTTGAAGAAGAACCGGAAAGAAAAATTGAAGTAATCAATACAAAAACTGCTTCTTGTGGTATCGCACTATTGCTTCATGAAGCAAAGGTTAAACTAAGCGAAGGATATTCCTATGAACAACTAGCGAAGCACCTTCAGAAACGTGTCGAGCAAACGACAACTCTATTTATTTTAAAAACGTTAGAAAACCTCGTACTAGGGGGACGACTCGATAAAGTGAAAGGTAAAATTGCTAAAACATTAAACATTAAATTGTTAATGCGTGCAAGCAGTGAGGGCTCAATTGAAGTGACAGAGAAAATCCGTGGTGATAAAAAATCGATCCGGCGATTTGTTGATCAAATCGGAGAATATACAAAGCATGTAGAAGACAAACTTATTTCTATGACACATTGTAATGACATCGAACGAGCTACGGATGTGTTAGCAAATATACGTAATAAGTATAATTTCAAGGATGCTTATTTAACAGAAACTGGACCTCTTATTTCCACATATGGTGGAGAAGGAGCACTTGTAATTGCCTTTTTTAGAGATTAATAAAAGCCTACCCCCTAACGTCTTTAGGGAGTAGGCTTTTGTTCTCGCATAGAAAACTATAAAATTTGATTGCAGTGGATAACTTAGTTGCCAATCAGCCACGTCTAGCTCCAGCGCCCAACGACTAGCGAGACTGCCCTCATCTCCGTACGTCGCTAACCGGGCGCTTCCTCTTTTTGTTCTGTTTTCTCTACTAGAAAGTCATAAACCATACCATTTAACGTGTCCTTATCATCTCCAAGGCATATCAAATGTCTGGATCGTTCAAAAAAAACAACTTCCTTTTCTTCCGAGTGGATTTCTTTATCTAAATAATAGCCTGTTTTATAAGGCACCATTCCATCCTGTTGTCCATGTGCAATAAGTACCGGTGAATCAACCTTATCTAGATAACGGCGCGTAAACCGAACAAGCTTCATGAATTCAAGATTGGCTTTAAAAGGAACAGTTCCTATTTTTTCTTTATAATGCTGGTAAAGTTTATTTTCCCCTAAACTTCCTCTTACCCCATCAACAATAACTTCCGCTATGTCTAATCCGATCTGTCTAAAATTTAAATATTTCCCAGATGTCGCTAATAGGACGAGCTTATCAATTTTATATTTAGCCGCCAAATAAGCAGCAATCATTCCACCCATGGAAAAACCAATTACATAAATTTCTTCATACTTACTTTGCAGTTTTTCCAGCTCTGTTTCTGCAGCCATTATCCATTTTTTATAAGAAACATCTTCTAAGTTTAGTTCTTTTCCATGTCCTGGTAATGTTGGAACCTCAATATGCCAGTCTGTATTTTCCTTTAGAAAATCAGCCAATGGATTAACCTCGTAAGGACCGCCAGTATATCCATGTATTATTAAACATCCAATCATATGCTGCTCTCCTTTGGTCACTCTCCCACCCTTATCTATATCTTATTCAATTTTTTCATATTCTATTTGTTTTTGCTTCCTTTTTGCTCACATTTCATTCCCTTTTACTCCATAATTATCCACTTATCGCGCAACCTCTTACCTTATATTCTTAATTAGAGAACTGAATTGCTGTACAATTGGAGAAACTTGATGATACGTGCTTGCAATCTGTCCTACAGTGGATATAATTTTGTCAAAATCAAGCTGCCCATTTCCATTTTGGAAATAGGACATCGGATTTGCTGCAGACTGTCCTGGATTACCATTTATGTTTTGCATAAAATTAGGATCATGATTGGCATTTGGATTCATATTAGGATTACTTCCAGAATCCGCAAATTCCGCATTCGTTTGGACCTGATTAGTCCACTGACTTGGTAGCTCAGGCTTTGCAAAAAAGTCATATGGAGTTTGATGCTGTTCCGCTCCGCTCCAGTTCTGATTCGAATAGGATGTGTGATATGGGTACAGATTATGATTAACTGGAGGGGAATAATGTGGTTGATTGTAAGGTCGATAGTGCATTCGTACACACCTCTTTTTCGTTTTCCTATTTACAATAATTTATGCTCGATTGTGAAAAAGTGTGTAGATGACATGGCCAGCTATTCTCTAAAACCGTTTGATTTTTGATCCAAATTCGGAATTATCATCACTTATACCTAATTCATTTTTGATTTTACTTTCTTGATATCCAAGGATAGGATCGTTTTCATCAATAAATGTAGCTGGAGTTCCATAGACCCCCATCCCCTGAAGTTCCTCCATATTCGCGTGATCAGCTGTTATACTTTTCTTTTCATAGGAGATATTATATTTATCCAGCAATGATAGCACTTTATCGCACTTCAAATTATTGTCACTAATATATACCGTAACATGTGAATAACGCATTAATGATTCCTCCTGAAAATTTGCCTAAAACAAGTATTTACCATACTACTTTTATACCCAGTGACGGCTTCCAATAAACCAAAACATTTGCGAAATTTAACAATCATATTACTAGAAAACTTTGCTTCACAACATGCTTGTAATTGCATTTTAGTAAGGAAAAAGGTTATTTCAAATATAAAAAGAATCTCTTAATCAGATGACTAATTGAGATTCATTGTTCAAGTACAGTATCAAATTTTCTTAACTGTGGTTCCCAGCTTCTTTAACAACTCTATTGCAGTGTCTTTTTCCTCATCATTTAAACCATTCATAATCGTTTTAAGTTTCTCCCAATGTGCCGGAAAAATACTGTTTAATAATTCTCTGCCTTGATCACTTATACTTGCATATGTTACACGTCTATCATTAGGACTGGCCTCTCGAACGAGATACCCCTTTTTCTCAAGCTTATTAACGATATATGTTATACTGCCACTCGTCATTAGAATCTTATCCCCAATTTTTTGCATTGGTTGTTTTCCTCGATGAAAAAGCAGCTCTAATACAGCAAAATCCGTTAAGTTCAAACCTTTTGATTTAATATCCATTTCAGCTTGTTCTATAATAGCTCGATATGCCTTTGCTAATACAACAAAAAGCTTCAGTGAAGAATCTTGTTTCTTCACTATTAATGTTTCCTCTGTCAAGACAGTCCCCTTCTCTCGTTATCTTAATTATCTACTCACACACAGTATCTATATTACATACAACTTTTTCATTCAGTTGATGTCCTCTATTTCTTATCGGCTCTATCTATACGAACTTTAGCCCATTAATGTTTCAAAACAATAATTAAAAGTCTGAACTTTCACCACACTTAATTGCTTACATTTTAATGAATAAATATTTCGAAAATATAGGACTAAAGCTTTGTAAATAATGTGTAAAATTCCAAAATATGACTAGCTTTTTATATAAGAATACTATTTAATAGAAATGTAACACAATTTTTACAATACATAGGAGGGTCTACATGAAAAAACTTTATAGCTTGTTGCTTGTTCTCGCATTAGCACTAGTATTAGCAGCCTGCGGCGGGTCAGACGATTCAGATTCAGGTGAAGAATCTTCGAACAGCAACGGTGATGATTCAGCAAGCAGTGAAGGTATGATTCCAGATACATTGGTTATGGGATTTGTACCATCACAGGACTCAGATACCATTGCTAATACAGTTGAACCATTAGCAGAGCGTTTAGGTGAAGAATTAGGGATTGAAGTTCAAGGCGAAGTTATGACGAACTATAACGCTTTAGTTGAAGCAATGGGAGCGAATCAAGTACACATTGGCTTTATTCCTGCGTTCGGTTATGTTCTAGCTAACGAGCAATATGATGTTGAAGTTATTCTAAAATCCATTCGCTACGGATCAGGTACGTATAAAGCACAATATGTAGTTCATACAGATTCTGGAATTGAGAGTCTTGAAGATTTAGAAGGAAAAATTTGGGCATACGCTGATCAAGGGTCTACATCTGGATACCTATTCCCTGCCAATCAATTAATGGAAGAATTCGGTTATGATACTGCAACTGAATTAGAAAGTGATTTCTTCAGTGCTACAGTCCAAAGTGGTGGCCATGATAATGCTGCAATTGCAGTGTTAGAAGGTGATGCAGACGTTGCAACTACATTTGACGATGTACGTACTGAGCTTGAGGAAGAATATCCAACTGTAATGGAAGATTTAACTATTATTGATTATACAGATGAAATACCAAATGACACAATTTCCGTGACAAAAGATTTGGACGCAGAATTTGTGCAAAAAATTAAAGACACATTCTTATCATTTAACGATGATCCAGAAATGATTGAAATTATGAACGAAGTATACAACTGGGATGAAATTGACGAAGCAACGGACGAAGAATATCAGGTTGTAAAAGATACGTACCAAAAATTCAAAGATAATATTGAACTTTAAGCTAGAGGAAGGGGGGAGTTGCAGCTCCTCCTTTTTTCACATTTCATAATACTTTTATTTTAAAATCTAGTATACTAGCAATAAGCTTGTACAAGCTTCACTTTATTTATATTGGAGGAAATACATACGATGATCGAATTTAAAGACGTTGGCCTTGTGTACCCAAACGGTACAGAGGGATTAAAAAAGATTAACGTTACAATTAACGATGGTGAGTTTGTTGTTATTGTAGGTTTATCTGGAGCCGGTAAGTCCACGTTTATCCGCAGCATTAACCGTTTGGTTACACCAACATCTGGTTCCCTTCTCGTTGATAACGAGGACATCCTGAAGTACCGCGGTTCTGATATGAGAAAACTCCGTACAAAAACAGGAATGATTTTCCAAAACTACAATTTAGTTAAGCGTTCGAATGTACTTAAAAATGTGTTAGCTGGCCGCCTTGGTCATACAAGTACATTACGATCTATTTTCAATTTGCATAAAAAAGAAGATGTTGGCTTAGCATACGAAAGCCTTCAGCGTGTAAATATTGCAGAGAAAATTTACAATCGAGCCGATGAGTTAAGTGGTGGTCAGCAACAGCGTGTCAGCATTGCCAGAGTACTTACTCAACAACCAAAGTACATTTTAGCAGACGAGCCTGTTGCATCACTCGATCCACCAACATCCCATCAAGTCATGACCTATTTAAAGAAAATCAATAAAGAAGATAATATTACAACAATTGTTAACCTGCACTTTATTGATATGGCAATGGAATATGCTGATCGAATTATTGGAATGCGGGCAGGAGAGGTTGTATTTGACGGGCCTGTTTCTGAAGTTTCAGAAAGCACATTTGAGGAAATTTATGGACGTTCGATACGTGAGGATGACTTGCGTGGGGGGGCAGACGAATCGTGACAAACGAAAACAATTCTGTGACTACCAAAAAAGTACCATCCATCTATCCAGCTAAAACAAAAATACAAGTAACCGTTATATTTTTTGTTGTGCTTGGTATCTATTTATTTAGCATGACTTGGACCCAACAGCAAATGGTCGGTGGTTTTAGCGGTGCATTTCAAAATGTATTTCAAGTTATTGAAAAGTTTTTCCCGCCAAATACAGCCGTCATATCAGCTATTTGGGGACCAATGGTAGAAACCATTCAAATGGCAATTATTGCTACAACCGTTGCCGCAATTCTTACGGTTCCACTCGCTCTTTTAGCGGCACAAAATGTTACGACATTTAAGCCATTATATTACATTACTCGAACATTTTTAAATTTATTGCGGACGATACCTGATTTAGTATTGGCTGTTATCTTTGTTGGTCTATTTGGAATTGGGTTATTTCCTGGAATTTTAGCCCTTATCATTTTCTCATTAGGGATATTAGCAAAGTTAATAAGTGAGACAATTGAATCGGTGGACATGAATCCATTGGAAGCAATGCGAGCATCTGGCGGGAACGTATTACAGGTTATTTGGTATGCATTAATTCCGCAAGTGCTGCCACAGTTTACTTCATTAGTGCTTTACGTTTTTGAAATTAATATTCGTGCTTCTGTTGTACTGGGATTAGTTGGTGCAGGTGGGATTGGTTTAATATTAAACCAGCAACTGGGCTTTTATAATTACCCAAATGCCATGATGATTATTATTCTTATCTTTGTAGTTGTCATTGTTATTGAATATATTAGTACGAAAATAAGGGAGGCATTGCTGTAATGAAACATTATTCTTTACCTCCAAAACCAAAAAATTCAGCTTTTAAAAAGATTAGAAATATCGGTATCACAATACTAGTCGTCGCGATGTATGTATGGACATTTCTCAGTATTAATATTGATTGGGGACGTGCCATCGAACGTGCAGCAAATAACTTCTCTCGCGTGATACCAAGATTGTTCAGCCCGGATTGGGCGGCGACTAGTGATGTAGCAATGAGCATGCTCGAAACCGTATTTATTGCATTTGCAGGGTCTTTAATGGCAGCCGTTATTGCTGTTCCATTGGCATTCCTTGCTGCCCGTAATATGATGGGCGGCGTCATTGCTTCAACAATCGGGAAATGGATACTCTCTGCTGTTCGTGCATTTCCAGACATCATTTTAGCGATCCTATTCGTTGTAGCTGTAGGACCAAATGCATTCGCTGGGGTTCTAGCCATTGCAATTGGCTCGACTGGGATGCTAGGTAAGATGTTCTCGGAGATTATTGAATCCATAGATATGAATGTTGTTGAAGCAATGGAAGCAAGTGGTGCGAACAAACTGCAAATTCTATTTTACGGAGTGCTTCCGCAGATTACACCGGAATTCTTGTCTTATGCTATCTATCGATTTGAGGTAGATATTCGAGCCTCTTCCATTCTCGGCATCGTAGGAGCGGGCGGTATAGGTACCATGATTATCTTTGCATCCAGCAACCGAAACTGGAATGAAATGGGTACAATTTTACTTGCGATTATCATTGTCGTCACAATCATCGACTTTGCTTCGGCAAGAATCAGACGTAAAATTGTTTAAGACGTTATAACAATTACGATGTCCCTAAGGTTTCCTTTGGGACATCTTTACTGTAGGAAGGATGTTTTATTTTGCATACGCAATCATCAATCACACTGCTCTACACAAGTGATATTCACGGCAACGCAATGCCTATTTTGTATGGAACAAATGAGGAAGCTCCAATTGGTTTAGCCAAATATGCCACCATTGTGAAACAAATTCGGCAACAAGAAGAAAACTTAATCGTAGTTGATAATGGAGATCTTATTCAAGGCACACCGTTAATGACACATTATGTAAAGAAACATCAACATCATGAGAATCCGATGATTGGAATTATGAATCGAATTGGTATTGATGCTGCTGTGGTTGGTAACCATGAATTTAATTTTGGAGAAAAAATACTAACAGATGCAGTCAACCAATCTAGCTTTCCATGGGTATCGGCAAACATTTTGGATAAAGAAACAAAGGAACCGAAGTTTGGTCCTCCGTATATTATAAAAACGATGAAAAACGGGATTAAAGTTGCCATTGTTGGTGTCACAACCCATTTTATCCCTAATTGGGAAGCACCGGCACATATTAGAGGGATTCAATTCCAAGATGCATTTACCACTTTAGAAGGTTGGGTTAAGAAGATTCGAGATGTTGAAGATCCAGATGTTCTCATTGCTTCTTACCATGGCGGATTTGAGCGAGATTTAGAAACTGGTGAACCAACGGAGCCTTTCACAGGGGAGAACCAAGCATATCAAATGTGCGAACAAATTAAAGGGATTGATGTTCTTTTAACAGGGCATCAGCATCGTCAATTAAACGATATGCTTCATGACATACTAATTCTACAGCCTGGTAATAATGGACAAGTATATGGAGAAGTTCACATCGATCTAGAAAAAAAGAATGGAAAATGGAAGATTATCGAAAAGAGAGGCACTCTTCATACATTCGAAAACACGGAATCAAACACAGATATAATCGATTATATGCAGGAAATGGAGGCATCGACACAGCAGTGGCTGGATCAGCCGATCGGATCCATTGAAGGGGATATGACAATCACCTCTCCATTTGACGCACGAGTTAAAAAACATCCATTTATCCAATTTATTCAGGATGTACAAATGGCGGAAAGTGGTGTTGATATTTCAGTTACGTCACTTCTTAATAATGCATCAACTGGCTTTAAACCTGTTGTCACCATGCGAGATATCGTATCAAACTATATGTATCCAAACACACTTGTCGTTCTTGAATTGACTGGTGAAGCAATTAAAGCTGCCTTGGAAAAAAGCGCCGAATACTTCACTGTTTTAGACAATAAACTAGCCGTTAATCCAAGTTATATTGACCCGAAGCCGCAGCATTACAACTATGATATGTGGGAGGGAATAAATTACACCATTCATGCCTCTAATCCAGTCGGTTCACGTGTAACTGCTGTCACCTATCATGGTAAACCGCTTGATCACAGTAAGACGTATCAGGTTGTATTAAATAATTATCGTGCTTCTGGTGGAGGGAATTACGACATGTTTAAAAATAAGCCCGTTATTCAAGAAATTCAAAAGGATACCGTTGAGTTGATACGAGCATACTTTGAAAAGCATAAAACCGTGCAAGCAACCGTAAAAGATAACTTTCGTGTGATTGTATAACTCCCTCGAGAGGATTGTTGCTTATATTTCTGCATTTGGTGCTTTAATGTGGGGGATGGTGCTTTATTTCTGCTTTTGGTGCTTTAGCGAGGTGGGATGGTGCTTTATTTCTGCTTTTGGTGCTTTAGCGAGGTGGGATGGTGCTTTATTTCAGGATCTAAAATCGAATTGAATAAAATGCAAGGAGCGCCTGACCTAAAGGCAGGCGCTCCTTGCATCAATCATCAATTTCTAAATCCATAAACAGAATTTCTCCTGTATATGCATCGATCTCTATCTCTGCCTCATTGTCTCCATCTGCTATTTCTACTTCATAGATAAGCCGATCATCATCATCGTCGAGTTCAATTCCTTCTATCGTTCCTGAAAATTCAGCTAATGCAATACTTCGCGCTTTATTCGTTCCAATTACTGCTTTTTTTGCCTGCTGTTGCTTCGATTTAGGCTCAGAATTATTCGTTTCATCATTAGTTGACTTTACAGCTGCTTTTTCAGCTTCAGATTTAGAATCTTCACTCTTGTCACTGTTCAGTTGGTTTAAAGGTTGTTTTTCTTTTATAGTGATTTCATTTTCATCTTGTTTTTCCTGCTTATTTGCGGTTGGTTTAACTTCTTGATCAGTCTCTTGTTTATTTGCTTTCGACTTTTCCGTTAAATCCAATACCTCACCAGTATTTCCATCAATTAACAGATTATATTTTTGACTATCAATTTCTAGATTGACTTTATAAACGGGATTTTTTGACTCATCATCCAACCCTACTTCCGTAATTTTCCCTGGATATTGATCGTCCACCTGTGTCATAACATCTTTTCTGGTAAGGTTAGGCTCAGCTTTTACAATAAGCGAATGTGAAATGCCAAGCCCCAGGATTGTAACCGTGATGATCGCACCTAGCAATATAATAAGCTTCTTTCTCATTTAGGCCCCCCCTTTTTCAGAACGACTTTATCAGTCGTCGTCTTCTGTATCAATTTCCATTTCTAAAATTTCTCCGGTTAATGCATCAATTTCAAATTCAGCCTCTTTATCGCCATTTCTTACTTCCATCTCATACACGTAACGTCCGTCATCCTCATCCAGCTCAAACTCTTTGATTGTTCCATCGAATTCCTTCAATGCAATTTCTCTTGCTTTTTGATCTCCGATTAAATTCTCAACGGATTTATTCTGTGCAGCTGTAGTTTCACTTTCATTCTTTTTGTTGAAATTTGTTTCTTTGTGCTTTTCATTTAGAACTTCACCTGTATCGCCATCTAATTTCAATTCATATTCTACACCATCACCTTGAATTTCTACCTCATATACAGTTTTATTACCTTTCTTATCAACTTCCAACTCTGTAACCGTTCCTGGATATTGATTTTGAATCAGATCACTAATTTCTTCCGAAGATAAAGTTGGGTTTGCTTGTGCTGCATCTGAATGATAGACCCCCATCCCAATAACTGCTGCCGCTGTTACAGTACCAATTGCAATACCTAATTTCTTTTTCATTTGTAATTCCTCCTTGTTTTCTTGTTACCTTTATCTTAAACAGGTGGAATGAAAGTGCACTGTGAATAAGATTAGAATTTGATGAGAAAAAAATAAAGTTTTTATCAGAAGACTTTTCCACTAAAAAAAACTGACAGCGTTCAATCGCTGCCAGTCTGTATCTTAATCATCGATATCAATGTCTAAGACCAAAATCTCCCCTGTGTAGGCATCGATTTCGACCGTTGCCTCATCTTCTCCGTTCTCGATTTCTATTTCATAAATTTTTCTTCCGTCATCCTCATCTAGCTCTAAATCTACGACAGTTCCAGCAAATTCTTTAAGCGCAATTTCTTTAGCTGCATCTTGACTTAGCATTGCATTGGATGCACCGTTTTCCTTTTTCTCTTCCGTTTGTCCAGGTTCATTTGTGCTTGGTTCTTTATTAGAATCGTTCTCTTCTGCTTGATTATTATCATTTTGTTCGCTGCTTTCAGTTGTTGCTTCACCTAATATTTCTAAGTCAGTCACTTCACCAGTATTTCCATCTAATGTAACAGCATAGTTATTTCCTTTGCTTTCAATTCTAACTTTATAAATTGCCCCATCTTCATTCTTTTCTAGATCCGTTGTTGTAATTGTTCCTGGATATTGCTCTTGAACAAGATTTTCAACTTCTTCCTTCGACAACTCTGGCTCGGAGGATGAAGCACCCGATTGATAGATACCAAACCCTAAAGCAAGGACTCCAACGAGACAGACTCCAGCAATAATTAGCTTTTTTCTCATAGATTCACTCCTCTCGTTATAGAATCCATTTTACTATTATAAAAATAAAACCTGTGCTACTCCCTATACGGCAAACAAAGCGTAAAGGTCGATCCTTCTCCAACTTTACTGGATACAGAAACTTCTCCATGATGCTCCTCTGTAATTACCTTTGCAATTGCTAAACCGAGTCCTGTTCCACCAGTTTCTCTGCTTCTCGCTTTATCCACGCGGTAGAAACGGTCGAATATCCGCTTTTGCTCATCTTCATGTATTCCTTGTCCATGATCCTTTACTTGAATAATCACATCATCATTCAATTTTGAAGCACTGACATTTATTTTATCATTACTGTATTTTATTGCATTTTCGATGAGTATATAAATAACTTGTTCAAGTTGATCACGATTACCATAAACCATTAAGTCGTCTGCATTTTGCTGGAAATTAATCTTACGTGCATAAGCCTTCTCAAATGTTTCTACCGTCTCCTCGGTAAGCTCTCCGAGATCAACACGATTCATTTCTTGTGCTTGGCGATTTTTCGCGAGCGATAAAAGCTGTTCCACGAGCTTTTTCATTCGATCTGCCTCTGAATCAATCGCTTCAATTGACTCTTGCAGCAACTCGGGGTTTTCCATTCCTCGACGTTCTAACAGCTGTGCATAGCTTTTGACAATCTGTATTGGTGTTTTCAGTTCATGTGAAGCATTCGAAACAAAAATTTCTTGTTTTTCAAAGTTATCTCTCAAGTAATCGATCATCTCATTGAACGTCATTTCCATTTCGTATAGCTCATCCTTAGAGCGGTTTTCTAGATTGATTTTTTGCCACTTGGCATGCTTCGTATTATCCTTCATCGTTTGGATTAATTTCTGAATCGGATTTAATAAAAATCGCCCTAATAGTGTACCGGCAATGATAGAAGGTATCAGCATAATCGCACCTGCTACGATGAGTACATAGAATAGCGTCTTCATCGTTTCTTCTAAATGATTGAGATGGTTGGAAAGCTGCACGGTCACAATCTCACCGTTATTCCATATAACTGGTCTTGTAATAATAGCTACATCCGGTCCATTTGCCTGAGTTTCAATTGTTTTACTCTCTGTTGTCACATACTCCCATGGCAAGGTTTCATATGCTCCAGATTTCGTTTGTAGAATGAACGGTCTGTCATTTTCATCAATTACACGAATCATCCCGTTTGTAGGGAGGTAAGCTTTGATCAACCTTTTGGCTTCTTCATTCGATATATCTGGATTATCTGCTAGCGTTTCGGTAAGTGCATCCATTTGAACGGCCATTTGTTCAAGATCACTATCTGCAGCTATTTTATAAAACAAAAAGTAAATCGATGTATTAACTAATAAGACGAGTACAAGCATAAATAAACTAGTAAAAAGCTGTATTTTCGTCCGTAATTTCATTTCTCATTATCCTTTATCGTATATCCGACACCTCGAACAGTTAGAATATATGCTATGTCATAGTCTTTATCGATCTTTTGTCTCAAATAACGAACGTATACATCTACCACATTCGTATCGCCATAATAGTCAAATCCCCATACTTGCTCGATTAATTGCTCTCTCGTTAATACGATATTTTTATTTTTTAATAAGCAGACAAGTAAATCGAATTCACGAGGTGTTAGTTCAATTAATTTACCTGCTCGTTTAACTTCGTGACCATTTAAGTTTACAGCTAGATCTCCAACCGATAACAGCTCGCCGGTAGCGTCTTTTTGAACTGGCTTTCTTAAATGCACCCGGATGCGTGCAAGCAATTCCTCAATTTGGAATGGCTTCGTAATATAATCATTTGCACCAAGATCTAGTCCACTCACCTTATCGTGGATCTCATCCCTTGCTGTCAATAAGATAACCGGCGTTGTTTCGTCGTTTCTTCTCACTCTTCGCAGTACTTCTAATCCACTTAATTCCGGAATCATGATATCTAATAATACAAGATCCCAGGATTTTTCTTCCATTAATCGAAGTGCCTCTTTCCCATTTGCAGCAATTTCAGTTTGATAGTTTTCATATTCTAGTTCAAGTTGCAGAACACGGCTAATCTTCTGCTCGTCCTCCACAATCAATATTTTAATTTCACTCAAAATCCCCACCAACTTTCATTCTAGGTATTATTACTTTTTTAATTTTATAATTTTATTTGCTATTATTATACTATAGAAACCATCGCTGGAACGACAGTCCCTATTACACATTTTAAAGGAAGGGTGTTCACTATGTTAGCATTAGACCACCTAATTATCGCTGCAAACGATCCTGAAAAGGCAGCACAGCAATTCGCACAAAAATATGGGGTTAAAGTCATCCAAGGAGGAGAGCACCATAATTGGGGAACGTATAATTATCTTTCTTATTTTAAAAATGATTGTTATCTCGAATGGCTTGGTATTTTCGATGAAGCCCTCGCAAGAAAATCTGGTAACCCATTGATTCACCAGCTTGTCAAAGCTTTAGATAATCATGTGGAAGCGCCGATTCAATATGCCCTTCGCACCAATCAAATCGATGCATATATAGCGCATTTTAATGCAGAGGATATAAGCTATAATGGCCCAATTCCTGGCAGCAGGAAAAGAACTAATGGTTCGACATTAAATTGGCGCATGCTGTTCCCACTCTCAGAAAACACCGCGCTTCCCTTTTTAATTGAATGGGGTACTGAGAAAAATGTCCCCGAAGATAACGATTTAATCAATGAACAAAAGCTTCATACTGTTATGACTCCTCATGATGTTCAGGCATATTCGTTACGTGTAGAAAACGGTGCTGTGAATTTAGAAAATGCTTCTTTATTTATAAAGCAAGGTAAAAATTTAACGTTTACGTTTGCTTAAATGGTTCATTAACAATAACGATATAAAAAACAACACCCGATCATTTCCAATCATGATCGGGCGTTTTATTAACCTAATTGCTGCTGTAAAAATTCTGATACAGACTCAGGTGACTTCGTATATGCGCTATGCTGATGGGCAAGCTTCTCACCATTTTGGAAAATCAAAATACTTGGAATTCCCATTACCTGATGGTTTTCTGCAACACCTGCCACTTCATCGCTGTTCACTTCATACCATTTATAATTATTAAATTCTTTTATAACATCACCAATAAACATGTCCAGCACTTTACAATCTGGACACCAGTCTGCGTAAAATTTAACAATTACTGGTTCGTCACTTTGAATGATTTCATTAAACTGCTCAGCCGTTTGAATAGCTTCCATAACTGTTCACTCCTTTTTCCTTTTAACAATGATTATACGCTTCTTTCATTTCTTTTTCACGTTACTTGTATTCAATTCCTCTAAGCGTAATGGCAGCAAGAAGACCAGCGATAAAGGTTGCCACACTAACGAGCAGCATCGGCACGCTCTCTGGCCATCCAGGGAAGACAGCAAAGCTCGAGCCTATAACCAATCCAATGATTACAGCAAATGTACCGGTATAATAATGATTCAGGAAAAATGCGACAACCTTGCTCATCACAATAAATCCTATCGCAATTCCTAACCCAGTAACAATAATAATATCGAAATAAAGATTACTTATAGCTGAGATGATTGTGGAGTATACACCAATAAGCAATAGCATAAACGACCCACTAATACCCGGAATAATCATTGCACTGCTTCCAATAAACCCTGAAAAGAAAAGCAAGATGTAAGTAGAAGTTGTAACATTTTCAATTACTGTTCCTTCATTTGGATTTAGAAAAGCCAACATTGCAACAACAATTGCCCCAATCCCCAACATCACATAATGCTTCGATTTAAATTTCTGTTTAGCTTCTGCTTTATAAAATAAATATGGCAGGACCCCAAGGATTAATCCGAGAAAAAAGAACTGCGTTGGTCCCGGATAATGCTCAAACAGCCATTCAATCAAACTCGCAAGTAAAAAGATGGCTATTACCATCCCAAGTCCTAAGGGAATTAAAAATCCGATATGTTTTTTCCATTCCTTACTAAAGATGCCGCTGATCGCAGCAATCAGCCTATCATATATTCCTAGTAAAACAGCTATCGTTCCACCACTTATACCAGGAACTAAATCTGTAGCTCCCATTAATAGGCCACGATATATATTTCTCCATTCCATCTATTAACGATCTCCTTTATGTACACGAACTATAATAACTGCAATGTTTATCATACCAAAAAACACCAACAAATTATAGAAAAACCTGTATACGAAATCCCCATCTTCTGGAGAAAAGATGGGGGCCATTATTATTCCATAAACTCAAGCTCTGGCATCCATTGTGACAGATGCGCTTTTATTTCCTTATAGTGTTGATGCGCTCCTTTAAGCTCATCCTTTGTTAGAGTGTACATTGGTGTCACTTCATAATTTGTAAAATCCTCACTAAATGTCACATAGGTTGGCATGAACTTCGGTGAATGAACTTCCAATTCTTCTGCATCACCTTTGACTATTTTTTTAATGGAAAGTGTTAATATTCCACCAATTCGCTGGTACAGATCCTGTTGATTCGAAAGGAAATTTCCTAATGAATACATTACAAAGGTTTCATGTCCATCTTTACCTGTCACCCACTCCATTGGCTGCAGGACATGTGGGTGATGGCCAATTACAATATCGACTCCTTGATCAGCTGCAAACTGTACAAGCTCCTTTTGTTCTTCATTTGGCATTCGCTCATTTTCATTCCCAAAATGGAGGCTTAATGTAACAACATCCGCTTTTTCCTTTGCTAGCGCTACTTCCTCGGCAATACGATCTTTATCAATCATATTCACTAAATAGTCTTTGCCCTCTGGCACAGGAATTCCATTTGTTCCATACGTATAAGAGAGAAACGCAATGGATATATCTTCTTCTGTTTCATAGATTCGTAGATTTTCACGATCCAGCTGATCTTTATATGCACCTGTATACATCATATCAATTGTTTCCCATTGACTAATTGCATTTTGAATCGCAGCCTCACCACGATCTAACGTATGATTATTAGCCAATGTAACAACATTGACACCTACCGCTTTCAATGCATCACCAACTTCAAAAGGACTATTAAAGGAAGGATATGAGGATAATCCAAGCTCTTCTCCACCAATCATCGTCTCTTGGTTTGCTACTGTTATCGTTGAAGTCTCTAATGTATCTTTGACCCTTTCAAGCATAGGAAGAAAATCATATCCTCCCTCTGTCTTTGCATCCATATAGACTGGACTATGGATAAGAATATCACCAATCGCTGAGATTGTAATTTCTTTACTAAAGCTCGGGAATTCTTTAGAAGCAACGACTGAACCTCTAACTGCATTGCCTTTACCATTCGTTACAACTATTTTATCTGCACATCCAACTAAAATAAAAGCAGCTACACATAATAATGCAAGCAAAATAGTTATCCGCTTTTTCATATAATAATCTCCTAACCTGTATTTGTCTCCATTCTACCATCGTTATGACAAATTGTGATTAGAAAATCTAAAATTCGATAATAGGATTTTTTATAATTCATTTTTTCTTTCATATACACATTGCAGATAGCAATATAGGGCTCTTTTTAAAATAGTTTTATGGAAGGGATGTCGGACATAAGCATAAATTTCTTTTGTTAGCAGAAAGTAAGTCGTGTGTAATTCATTTCAGCTTTTGCTATAATATTAGTAATAAGAAAAAATTCCTATATTACCAATCCCAATTCATACATATAATTACTGAGGTGTTGCGTGTGAAACGATATCTTACATCCATTTTCATTGCTTTAAGTGGGATTATTATTCTCATTGGGGTTATGTCTGACATATACTGGGGTGGTGTTGCAGCTTGGGGATTAGCTATTATTTGCTTACTAACCGCAGCGTATTATACCAAATATATCCCCAATGAAAAAAAACGTAAGAAATCCAAATAATAATATTTAAGCAATAGTACTTACTAACCGGTTACTACAGCAATCCAATTATCCGAAGCATACATATTATGAGGTAAACGATCGACTAGTGATTGGGGGAGATGAAGTGAACACAGAAAAAAACAGAGATACTGCTTACTGTCATAATGAATATGATCCATTGAAAAAGGTAATTACGGTTTCTCCACGCTATATGCAAATTAATGAAGTGATCAATCAAACCCAAGCGTATTATGTAAACGATAATATTAATCAAACAAAAGCAGTAGAGCAACATGCCAACCTTATCCATCACATGGAATCCATTGGGATTGAGGTTATCAAACTGAACGAATTAGAGCACTTGAATGAGCAGGTGTTCACGCGTGATATCGGTTTTACGATTGGAAATACGTTTTTTGTATCTGCAATGAAAGAAGACATTCGTAAAAAAGAGCAGAACATATTATTAGATTGGCTACAGCGAAACAAAGTTGCTTATTTTCCATTCGAGACGGCATCAATTGAAGGTGGAGATGTCATTATTGATCATTCAAAGGTTTGGGTCGGAATCAGTGACCGTACTTCTAAAGAGGCAGTAGCTGTTCTACAAAGCCAGCTTCCGAATCATGAAGTATCTCCCATTAAGTTACGAAAAGATATTCTTCATTTAGACTGTATTTTCAATATTATCGATGCTCAAACTGCATTAATATATCCACCAGCTATGGATTCTGATGCTTATCTTATGTTAAAAGAAGAATATACACTCATTGAAGTAACAGAGGAAGAACAATTCCACTTAGGTCCCAATGTACTTTCACTTGGAAATAAACACGTTATTAGCCTGCCTGAAAATAAACGCATGAACCAAAAATTAACCGAAATGGGCTTTCGAATCACCGAAGTACCGTTTTCTGAAATTATTAAGTCTGGGGGATCCTTTCGCTGCTGTACGTTACCATTAATTCGAACGTCCTGATAAAGTGAAATTTCATTCATTGGGGATATTACAGCTCGCTAATGTATGCTAAAACAAATACCAGCCTTCTAGTGAAGGCTGGTATTTTAATATTATAGTTTCATTTGAATAAAACCTGCTACTTAATTCTTTACTCTTCTCGCAAAGTCAACAAATCGAAATTTGTCCGGTCGATGCCTGGACTCTGTGCACTGAAATAAATTAGCATCCTGTAAATAAACCTGACTTCGGATAACGACAATATTTGAGAAACCTTCTAAGTCCAATAATTTCCGGTCCTCTTCTGTTGGATCTTCCACGACAATTTCTTTTTGTGCAAAACCAATCTCCAGTCCTAGATTATTCTCGATATGATGATAGATTGATTTCTCACATATATCCAGGGAAAGCAAGGGAACATAACGCTCCGTGAAGTAATCTTTATCCAAAATAATTTTCTCTCCTGAAATCTCTCGCACTCGCACAACATTCCAAATGCGCTCACCTTGCGTCATTGCTAACATTTTAGTTATCTCATGATTAGCGTCCAGGTACCCCAACTGATGCACTGCTGTGCTACTCTCCAATTGAAGCTTCTCTGCCAGCTCTGCATAGCTTTCAATACCGGAAACAGGAAAAGAAAACTTATGAATATCAATCACAACCGATCCCTTTCCCCTCACCTTTTGAATATAGCCATTGTGCGATAACAGATTTAACGCCTTTCGTATTGTTTCTCGTGAGGTGTCATACTGAATCGATAATTCATTTTCAGAAGGTAACAGCGTAGATACCGGCCATGTATTTGCTTGTATTTTGTTTACTAAATCATCGTAAATTGCTAGATATTTCTTTTGCATGTCTTAAACCTCATTACGTTGCATAATCAAGAGGAACTTGCTTCACTCAGCAAGGGCTCTGTTTCAGCAAGAATATGACCTAAAATAAAATCCCAGCGATTTTATCACGCTTGGAGAAGGGATATTACATCCCCGGTGATGCGTGATAAACAATCGATTCATAAGGTCTTAAACTTAACTGCTCCAGCGACTGTGGTGAATCAGCGTAATTGGATAACAAAATTTCTGGATTTGCTATTTTCTTGTCCAGCTGTAAATCTACCGTTGCATTATCTCCAGAAAAATTACTTATAACAATCAGCTTTTCGCCATTCCAGTTTCTTGTATATGCAAATATTTTAGGATCATCCTCAAATAGTAGCTGGTAGTCCCCATACGTAATAATATCATATTTCTTCCGTAATTGAATCAACTGCTGATGGTGATAAAAGATAGAATTTTTATCCTCTAAAGCTCGATTAACATTGATCTCAGGATAATTAGCTGCAACATTGATCCATGGCGTTCCAGATGTAAATCCTGCATGCTTTTCATTAGACCATTGCATTGGTGTGCGCCCATTGTCACGTGATTTTTGCTGTAAAATCGCTATTGTTTCCTGTTCTGATTTTCCACTGTCTCGTAATGATTTGTACGCATTTAACGACTCTACATCACGGTACTCATCAATGGAAGTGAAATTAGGATTTGTCATCCCAATCTCTTCACCTTGATAAATATATGGCGTACCTTTCATCATATGAAGTGTGGTGGCAAGCATTTTTGCTGATTCACGGTGCAGCTTCGTATCATCACCAAATCGCGATACAGCACGCGGCTGATCATGGTTACACCAGAATAAAGCATTCCATCCGTTTTCTTCGTGCATCCCAACCTGCCAATCCGAAAGAATTTTCTTCAGCTTTAAGAAATCAAATGGAGCTTTTGTCCACTTTTCTCCATGTGGATAATCCACTTTCAAATGATGAAATTGAAATGTCATCGAAAGCTCTTGTCGCTCAGGTTGTGTATAAAGCACACAAGCTTCAAGTGAGGTTGACGACATTTCACCGACCGTCAGCATATCGTATTTTGAGAATACTTCCTGATTCATTTCATTTAAATATTCATGGATGCGGGGTCCGTCTGTATAAAATCTGCGACCATCCCCAATGTCGTCATTTGGAAAAGTTTGATCTTTTGAAATTAAATTAATAACATCAAGCCGGAATCCATCAATTCCTTTTTCCGCCCAAAAACGCATCATATCAAAAAGCTTTTCACGCAGCTTTTCGTTTTCCCAATTCAAATCAGCTTGTGTTCGATCAAATAAATGCAAGAAATATTGTTCCGTTTGTTCATCATATTGCCAAGCAGAGCCACCGAATTTGGATTGCCAATTGTTTGGCTCTTCCCCATCAACCGGATCTTTCCAAATATAGAAGTCACGATATGGATTATCCTTGGATTTCTTTGCCTCTTGAAACCATTCATGCTCTGTTGATGTGTGATTAATAACAAGATCCATAATCAGCTTCATATCACGTCGATGTGTTTCTTCTAATAGCTCCTCAAAATCTTCCATGGTTCCGTAGCCTGGTTCAATGGAATAGTAATCACTGATATCATATCCATTGTCATTTTGCGGTGATTTATAAACCGGTGTTAACCAAATAACATCGACACCTAGTTTTTTCAAATAGTCTAATTTCGAGATAATACCTTGAATATCTCCTGTTCCATTTCCTGTTGTGTCGTGAAAACTTTTTGGATAAATTTGATAAACGACTGACTTTTTCCACCATGCTTCGCTCATATTTTCACTCCTAATCTAGTTGAATTAATGTGTATTTAATTTTCGTTTTGCAATAACGTACGTAATGACAAAAGGTAAAATGATTACAATTGCCATTCCGATACCAAACGAAACCCATCCAGATGGAACAATGGAAAGAATTCCTGGTACTCCGCCAACACCAATGGAGGTTGCAAGTACATTTTGCATCGTAATAAAGGCACCAGCAATAGCAGACCCTGTAACTGCTGCATAGAATGGATACTTATATTGCAGGTTAACTCCAAACATGGCTGGCTCTGTAATTCCTAACCAAGCCGAAATCCCAGACGTACCTGCAAGTCCCTTTAATTTCTCCTCTTTTGCAACTGCCATTATCGCAAATGCTGCAGCACCTTGCGCAATGTTAGATAGTGCAAGAATTGGCCATAAGAATGTCGTTTCTGTACTGCCAATCAGCTGTAAGTCTACTGCTAAGAAGGTATGATGCATTCCCGTGATAACTAATGGTCCATAGATTGCTCCGTATACGAGACCACCAATGATTGGTGCTGCTTCAAAGATAGCGATCAAACCGTCTGTAATCCAGTTTCCCACTGTAAACGTGACTGGCCCAATAATAATGAAGGTTAAAAAGCCTGTAACGAGTAATGCAACTGGAGCAACGATTAATAATTGCAACGAATCAATAACACGTTTTCTCATAAATAGTTCAATCTTTGCTAATACCCAAGATGCAAATAATACTGGCAATACTTGGCCTTGATAACCAATCGCCTCAATTTCGAACCCGAATAAATTCCATATTGGTACTTCTCCAGCCTCTAGTGCTGCCCCATAATCCCAAGCATTTAATAAGTCTGGATGAACCATGATTAAACCAAGTACAACACCTAACAGTTCACTTCCACCAAATCGTTTCACTGCAGACCAACCAATTAAGGCAGGTAAGAAGGTAAATGCAGTATTCGCGATTATATTAATCATACTTGCCAGGCCAGCCCACTGTGGATACATTTCAATCA
This sequence comes from Oceanobacillus sp. FSL W7-1304, assembly GCF_037969805.1. Taxonomy (NCBI): domain Bacteria; kingdom Bacillati; phylum Bacillota; class Bacilli; order Caryophanales; family Bacillaceae; genus Oceanobacillus; species Oceanobacillus sp. FSL W7-1304. Next base: position 1,996,842 of record NZ_CP150211.1, read on the forward strand.
CTGACGGTGCTTCTCTGCCAAAGATTCCAGGGTTAGCTAAGATATTATTAATCCCCATTAATAGTCCTGCTGTAATAATTGCAGGAAGAATTGGAATGAAGATATCTGCCAGTACTTTAATTCCTCGCTGTAATGCATTTTGCTTATTGCCACCAGCAGCTTTCACATCCTCTTTCGATGCCTCCTGGATGCCGGTTTCATTGACCATCGCCCGGTAAACTTTATCTACGGTCCCTTGTCCAATAATAACCTGAAACTGACCGTTAGCAGAGAAAGTTCCTTTTACAATATCCATCTGTTCTAATGCTGCTTTATCAACCTGATCCTCATCTGTTAAAGCAAATCGAAGTCTGGTAACACAATGTGTTGCCGCTTCCACGTTTCCTAATCCACCAACAGCTGTAACAATGGCTTCGGCTTCCTCACTATACTGTGTTCCCTTTTTTGTGATTGTTGAACGTTCTTCTTTCTTTTCTTCTTTTATGTTAGCCTTTAGAAACTGACTCTCTCCGGCTATAACACTTTCTTCACCCGTTTTCTCCAGGTTCTCAATTTTATCTCCGTTTGTAATTATAATTGGTGTAATGACACTAGCGGCTTTCCGCTTAATTAATTCAAAATCAAAGGTTACAAGCGGATCTCCTATACTTACTTGATCGCCTTCATTCACATGAACCTCAAAGCCCTCTCCATCAAGATTAACTGTTTCCAATCCAATATGGATAAGGATCTCAATTCCTGATTTACTTTTTAATCCAATTGCATGCTTTGTTGGAAACGTAAGTGTTACTTCACCATCAATTGGCGCAACTACTTTTCCCTCCGTCGGCTCAATTGCAAGTCCATCACCCATCATCTTTTCAGAAAAGGTTGGGTCTGGAACATCTTTTAATGGTATGCGCTTACCAGTAAGCGGTGCATATATTGACTCTACTGCTCGCGTTTTCTCCTCGTTCACCATCCTAAACCTCCTATAATGCTTGTTTATATTATACTCCTAATCTTGTATATACATGTTACGTTAATTAGTATAACTTGTATATACAAGATTTGCAAGTGCTTACATAGGAGTTGTTTTGGAAAAGGTGTGTCACGTTTACCTTTCCCTTTATAATGCGCAACTAAAACCCATCATTTTTCAATGAACAAAAGCGCAAGCACCCGGGTAGCAAGTTATCCACAGCATTCAATTTTTATAATTTCCTGCAAGTAAAAAGCCCTTCGTCCGTTAACCGAACAAAAGGCTTTCAAACTAATGTAATTGATTTTTCGGAATAGGTATATACAACAGGCGATCATCGTTTTCTGCAGGGTCACCTCTACCATCGGTATTATTTGTAATAATGTATAGACCATTCTCTGCTGCTAACACATCTCGCACTCTTCCCACATCGGATACAATCAATTCTTCCGTTTCATTCACCGGATCCATTTTCCTTAGTCCTTCCCCTCGTAACGAAGCAAAGTAAACGTTACCTTCATAGTAATCTATACCAGATGGTGCCCATGTTTCATCTCCTGAATGAATAACTGGGGTTTCCATCCCATCCTCCACTTCATCTCCCTCAATTATTGGCCAACCATAGTTAGCACCTGGGTTAATTTGATTGATTTCATCATGTGCTTGATTTCCGTGCTCTGAAGCAAACAATTCACCTTCTGGGCTCCATGCAAGTCCTTGAGGATTACGATGGCCATAGGAAAATACATATGAATTAGCAATTGGGTTGTCCTCCGGGATTGAGCCGTCCAAATTAAGCCGAAGTATTTTTCCTGCTAAACTATCTTGTTCCTGTGCTAATTCCGGAATTGATGCATCCCCAGTCGTCACATATAATTTATCATCTGGGCCAATCTCCATTCTTCCACCATGATGAAAGGCTCCGCCAGGAATTTCATCTAATAGGACATCTGTTTCTATCCAATTATCATTTTGTTCTTCAATCGTTACAACACGTTGATAGGTTTCCCCCTTTTCCTGATAGGAATAATAGGCATACGCTTCATTCGAATCAGGAAAATCCTCTGGAATTACAGTACCTAAGAGTCCAGCTTCTGCTTCATCAGATAGTTCCCTTTCCAATTGAACTTCTTTTCTTGTCTGCTCCTCCCCATCAATTGTGACAATTGAGCCAGTTCGCTCACTAATATAAAAAGTATCACCAAGCTTTGCGATTGACCATGGGGAATCTAAATTCTCAGCAAGCACTTCTCTTTCTTCTTCGGGGACAGCTTGTTCCGTATTGTTTTGTTCCTCCTCGGGTTTTTTTTCACCTGGTGTACTATTTTCTGTTGTGCAACCTGCAAGACTTAAACAGATAAAGGCCATAACAAATACTCTGTAACGGATATGGAATCATCTCCTTTTTGGTAAATAAGTCAGTATAAGTCTACCCCTTGTTTTTTATATAAACGAGGAACTAGATCTCCCCTTGCACCTACATCTTAATTTTACTTGAAATAATTAATAAACAAACTACCTATTATGATAACTAAAACAACTATTATCATAAAACCAGGACTTCCAATAAACGCTCTGTCAAATGTATCTCTATGATCTTTTTTATCCCTATCCATAAAACCCAACTCCCTATCGAATATTTTAGCTGCTTTCATTCTAACGAATTAATCGCTGTTTTAAAATCATTTAGAATTGATTATTATGAAATATCGGGCAACAATGAATAGAAATGTGTGTATTGATTGGCAAAAACAGAAACAGCAATGGTAATTTACTCACCATTGCTGTTTCTGTGACTTATTTACTTTTCTTCGCTGCTTTTTCACGTTCGTTTTTATTTAAAATCTTCTTACGCAAGCGAATTGATTCTGGTGTTACTTCACAATACTCATCATCATTTAGATACTCTAACGCCTCTTCTAGAGACATATCACGCGTTTTGCGGATTGTGGATGTTTGATCTTTTGTAGCAGAGCGGACATTCGTTAAATGTTTTTCTTTCGTAATATTAACGGTTAGATCATTTTCACGGTTATGCTCGCCTACAATCATTCCGGCATAAACTTCTGTACCTGGATTAACGAAGATGACTCCGCGGTCTTCTAATCCCATGATTCCATATGTTGAAGCTTTTCCATTTTCCAATGCAACAAGTACACCTTCACGTCTGCCGCCAACTTGCCCTTTGATTACTGGCTCGTATGCATCAAACGTATGGTTTAAAATACCATAACCACGAGTTTGTGACATGAATTCTGTAGAATAGCCAAGCAATCCACGAGATGGAACTTTAAATTCAAGACGAACTTGCCCATTTCCATGGTTTACCATATCAAGCATTTCACCCTTACGTGCCCCAAGTGACTCCATAACTGCTCCAGTATATTCTTCTGGCACATCGACTTGTACACGTTCTACAGGCTCGGATTTCACACCATCAATTTCCTTAATGATTACCTGCGGCTTAGAAAGCTGCAGCTCGTAGCCTTCACGACGCATGTTTTCAATTAGAATGGACAAATGAAGCTCACCACGCCCAGAAACAATCCATGCATCTGGTGATTCTGTTGGGTCAACCCGCAGACTCACATCTGTTTCTAATTGCTTCAGTAACCGCTCCTCGATTTTACGAGAAGTAATATATTTTCCTTCGCGACCAGCAAATGGACTGTTATTAACAAGGAATGTCATTTGTAATGTTGGTTCATCAATGCGTAGACGCGGTAGCTCCTCTGGATGATCTGCTGGACAAATTGTATCTCCTACATTAAGATCCTCCATACCAGACACAGCGACAATATCCCCTGCTTTTGCTTCTTCAATTTCAATCCGTTTTAATCCAATGAAGCCAAATAGCTTCGTAACACGGAAGGATTTATTCGTTCCATCCTCTTTCAGGACAACAACCTGCTGGCCAACTTTGATTGTGCCGCGAACAATTCGCCCGATGCCAATCCGTCCAACATAATCATTATAATCAAGCAATGTTACTTGAAACTGTAATGGTTCTTCACTATTATTAGCTGGTGCTGGGATGTGCTCCATAATAGTAGTGAAAATCGGATCCATTGTTTCCTGCTGATCATCTGGTTCAAACCCTGAAGTTCCATTTAATGCAGATGCATAAACGACAGGGAATTCAAGCTGGTCGTCATCTGCACCAAGCTCGATGAAGAGATCAAGCACTTCATCAATAACATCGTTCGGCCTTGCATTTGGTCGATCTATTTTATTTAAAACAACAATAGGTGTTAATTTCTGTTCTAATGCTTTCTTCAATACAAAACGTGTTTGTGGCATTGTTCCCTCGTAAGCATCTACGACGAGTGCTACACCATCAACCATTTTCATAATACGCTCTACTTCGCCACCAAAATCAGCGTGTCCTGGTGTATCTAAAATGTTTATTGTCGTATTTTCTTGATACTTTACTGCAGTGTTCTTCGCCAAAATCGTAATTCCACGCTCACGCTCAATATCACCTGAGTCCATCGCACGTTCATCAACTTGTTCATTTTCACGGAAAGTTCCGGAATATTTTAAAAGCTGATCTACTAATGTCGTTTTACCATGGTCAACGTGGGCAATAATTGCGATATTACGAATATCTTCTCTTAATTGCATAAAAAGTACGCCCCTCTATTATTCACAGGATGTTCAACTAGAAAATTATATCATATTATTTTCATTTGAACAGCTTTTTTTACAATTTCTTTAAAAAACTGTTCTCCATTGGTGACAATTATTGCAAGCATTAGCCTTTATCCATGCCTTTTCTTTCTTGAAATAAATGAACCTCAAACTTTGCACCACCAAGCTCCGATTTTCCAACTACTATTTTCCCGTTTGACTGTTCCACAATTGCGCGTGCAATTGCTAGTCCTAAACCAGTTTCCCCGTCTTTTCCTTTAACAAACCGATGAAAGATTTGTTCTGCTTGCTCCTCTTCAATACCTTCTCCATCATCTTCAATGATAATCGCTACATATCGCTTTTCTTGAATGACTCGAATAGAAACCTCTGATTTCGCATGACGAATACCATTAAAAACAATATTCAATAGAGCTCTTAAAAATTTTTCCTCGTCGGCAACAAATTCAATGTTTTCATCCACATGATGATGCAAATGAATTCCTCTTTCATTGATTAATGGAATAACACGATCAACAACTTGGGCAATCAATAACTCTCCTTCTATCGCTGTTGGGGTATAGGAGGATGGTCCACTGTCGAGTTTCGCCAGTAGGATCATTTCATTTATGATTTCTTTTAAGCGCTTCACCTCGGAGACCATGACTTCTAACCCTTTTTCCTGCTCTTTATCCTCAAATATTCCATCTTTAATCCCTTCCGCATAGCCTTGGATAGTCATCAATGGTGTCTTCAATTCATGGCTGGCATTTTGGAAGAAGGTTTGCTGTGAATTCATATATCTTTCCAGTTCCTTGGCCATTTCATACACACTTTGCTCTACTTCTTTAATTTCTCCAGTTGCCTTTACTCGATTCATCTCGTTAAACTTTCGCTTTTCAATTTTCTTTAGCTCTCCCTTTAATTGGGAAAGTGGTGTAACGAGCTTATTTGTCATAAAATAACTAAGTAAAACAGCGGCAGCAGCTCCTATTAAGAAAACGAGAAGTAAGCGGACAAAAAAGCTTTGCTGTACAACTGTTAAATCATGCATCGGTGTAAGCAAGATCAATTCTAATCCAGATATCTCCGGATAGAACAAAATTCTGGACGTGACAAATCGCTCATTTCCATACTCCCAAAGTGTTTGATCGGTTGCCGAGAAATTATTCGATTCAAAGAAATCACTGGCAACTGGAGCGGACATTGTAGACATTAATACAGCGTCACGATTTCGATCATATAGAAAAAGCTGCAAGTCCTGATCCTCCAGAAATTCATAAAACTGTCTGTAATCACCAACCGTTTCAAACTGTTCGTTAAGAAAACTAACTAAAAGCTCTCCCGTTTCCTTCAATTGCCGCTGTTCGTCTTGGATTAGCAAATCAAGAATCAACGAGTAAATAACATAGCTAGCTGCTGCCATAATGACTAGTAGCAGCGTTGTAAAGGCCGCATTTAGCTGTGATTGAAGTTTCATCATTACTCCTCTTCTTTACGCAGTCTATATCCATAGCCCCACACCGTTTCCAGCGGGATATGGTCCATTTTTTTACGAATCCTTTTTACTAAATCATCTACAGCACGATCACTTCCGAAATAATCATTCCCCCAGATTTTTAGTAATAGCTCTTCCCTCGAAAAAGCCCGGTTCGGATTTTCGGCAAATAGCAACAACATCTCGTATTCTTTAGATGTTATTTCATATTCTTTTCCTTGGAAGAAAATTCGACGGTCTTCCCTGTAGATTAAAAGATGGTCCACCTTCAGCCTGTCTGTCTCTTCTTCAGCGTGATTTTGTTTTGGCTGCGTTCGCCGGAAAAGTCGCTTCACTCTTGCAATAAGCTCTCTAGGACTAAAAGGCTTTGTTAAATAGTCATCACCGCCTAATTCAAGTCCTAGAATTTTATCGATTTCTTCATCTTTCGCAGAGATAATGATAATCGGTACATCACTTCTCGTACGTATTTTTTTACAAAATTCATAACCATCCATTCCTGGCAGCATGATATCAAGAATCCACATATCAGGCGGGTCATTTTCCCAGAGCTCCCAGCCTTTTTCTGCAGAATCCATAATCGTTACGTCATAGCCTTCTTTCTTTAAATAAGCAGAAACAATATTTTGGATGTTCGCGTCATCTTCAACAAGTCCAATATGATAATTCATGTTATGTCACCTTTTTCAATTAATAATAGAGGTTGTTTAAAAATCCGATAAATAGGTTCAGAAACTTATTCTAGTTCTATTTTTACATAAACCGACCATTCTTCACACCAATATGTACCATTACACATTTTTTCCACATTTATCCCAAATAGTTCCCAACATGGTTCTCTATAATAAAACTATACAATAGTTTCTATAACAAACAAGGGAGGACACTTTAATGGATAATAACAATGACTTTCATAATAAAGACGATCGTGATTCCAATTTCCTTGATCATCCAGACGTACAAGAGGAAAAAGCAGAAGCAAGTAAATCGGAAGAAAATAATACAGATAAACACACATACAAGTCAGAAAAGAATGAACCGACCTCCAATAAGAAGCGGACTTTTAGCGGACTCGGCAGCGGACTCGTTGGTGGTATAATTTCGGCTGTTATTGTTGCGCTTTTGTTCACAAATAATTTGATTCCAGGAGACACAGTTGAAACGAATAACAATGAAACAACAGAAGAGACTTCAACACCAAACATTGTCGAAACACTTGCCACAGAGGAGGCGGATGTTTCGACCAATATAAGTGAGGTCTCTGAAGCAGTAGTAGGTGTCGTTAACATGCAGCAGGGAAATGTTTGGGAAGGTAGTCAGGAGGCTGGCACTGGGTCTGGAATTATTTATAAAAAAGAAAATGGAAAAGCATATATCGTAACGAATCAGCACGTTGTTGCCAATGCCAAAGAGGTTGAAATTGTATTAAATGATGATGAACGTATACCAGCAACTGTACTTGGCGGGGATACGCTTACCGATTTAGCTGTGCTAGAAGTTGACGGTGCATCAATTGACACGGTTGCAAAATTTGGAACTGCCGATGAATTAGCAGTTGGTGAAACAGTACTTGCAATCGGAAATCCATTAGGTCTAGACTTTGCAAACACTGTTACAAAAGGAATAATTAGCGGGCTAAATCGAACTGTAGAGGTTGATACAAACAAAGATGGCCAAGCGGATTGGATAACGGAAGTGCTGCAAACAGATGCAGCAATTAACCCTGGTAATAGTGGTGGAGCATTAGTGAACTCGAATGGAGAAGTTATTGGTATCAACTCCATGAAAATCGCTCAAGGTGCTGTAGAAGGGATTGGTTTTGCCATTCCAGCAGATGCTGCACTTCCGATTATGGAACAGCTCGAAACAAATGGTGAAATATCACGTCCATTAATCGGGATAAGCACCGCATCACTAAATCAAGTGCCACCACAATACCGATATGAAATCAATCTCCCAGAAGATATTAAAGGTGGTATGGTTGTCGCAGATGTACAATCAGGCTCTCCTGCAGATGCGGCAGGTTTACAGCAATTTGATGTCATTACAAAAATTAATGGTCAGGAAGTAACATCCATCCTTGAATTGCGGAAGTACTTATATTCCGAAACAAATATCGGCGATGAAATTGAAATAGAATATATTCGTGACGGTGAACGTCAAACAACGAATATAAAGCTTGTTGAACAAACTGAGCAAACTGAAGAGAATTAATAAGTATGAGCACGGGTCTGCCTTAAAATACATTTTTTAAGGCAGACCCGTTTTTTAAATGAATGATGACGAAACCAAAGTCGTCCACTTTTCGTACATATAGCATAAGCCCTTGAATAAGAATGATATAGTTGCTTTTGGCTACATTCTTCCGTAAACTCATTTTGAACAAGGTATTTAGTAGAACTTTGTCGAAAGTAGATGGTATAAGTCATCTGCTTATCAAATTAGAAAGGAAGTGTAAAAATGATCTGTCCATCTTGTAAAGAAGAAACAGAATCAGGAAAATTTTGTACGAATTGTGGAGCATCACTGACACACGAGGAGGCTGCAGCAACTTCAGATCCTAATCCAAATCTTACATCAGAAGTAATAGCTGCTGAACCGAAACAACCTGCTACTACGGAAAATCAATCGACCAACGAAGCATTGGAAAAAGGAAAACAAGTAGCTGGTAACTTTGGAAACTTCTTCTTAACATTGTTAAAGAATCCAAGCCATGCACAGAAAATTGATGGTAAGGAATGGATCTCCGGAACTATAACGATCGCCATTTTTATTTTATTATTCTCCCTTAGTACCTTTATCACATTGAATAGCAGTTATTTCGGTACGACGTTTGTTGAAGGCTTCCTAGCGCCATTTTTACGATTGTTAATTTTATTCGCAGTTGTTATCGCCTTGATTTTTGGTGGTTTAAAGGTAGCTGCTCACAAAGCAACGATTACGGCTACTACCGCTAAAGTAGGAGCTTATCTTGTTCCTTTCCTTACCATTGCAATTTTAGGTGTACTACTTGCATTTGTAGGGCTCCCATTTGCTGGAACGTTGATTTTAATTAGCCTAGTAGCTCCAATTTTGCTTATTCCAACATTTATTATGCTTGAACAGCCAGTTAACGGATTTGATTCTATTTATGTATTGATTGGAATTTATATTGTCGGTATGCTTATTGCTGGTTATCTTATCCAACAAATGATTTTTGCATTTTTAGGTGGTATAACGGACTTATTTTAAATAACGATTCATTAAGTGCAAAAAAACCTATTTAAGAGAAGGCTCCTGGCTGGTTACAGGAGCCTTTTCTTTATTCCTCATGTTTATCATCATTTGGTGCGACACCAGTAAATTTTCCATGAATATCTGCAGCAAGTATATTTTCTAAATCTTCAACAGATCCTACATTTTCGTCACTGTTTGGAAACATATCATTATAATGCTCTTTATCACCATAGAAATCAGATGGGGTCTCTGAAGTTCCATAGCGACTAACTTCCTGCCATGCATCCTCAGCATCATACCCAACTTGCTCCTCATCTGTGACTTCGTCTGGATTTATGTTTGGACTGAATACTTCTTCTTCAATTGGACGCCCTCGGTTAAACGCTTCGGACTTTGCGTGCTCTATACATGTATCTGTTGTCGGAACTGCAACCAAACGCTCGTAAGGAATGTCTGCACCGCATATCTTGCATATACCATACGTTCCTTCTTCTAGCGCATGAAGGGCTTTATTGATTTCTTCCAATTCCTTTTCAGCATGTTCATTAAGTGCTAAATCCTTTTCTCTTTCAAAAAGTTCGCTCCCTGTGTCGCCAGGGTGATTGTCATAATTTGACAATTCACCAGACGTTTCCTGAGCAAATTCATATTTCATTCCAAAGTGATCCTGAACGTGTTTAATTAATTCCGATTGCCGGATAGTTAAAGCTTCTTTGCATTTGGATAGTTGCTCTTTACGGATCATTGCTATCCCCTTCCATCAATATGATTACTGCTAACTATACTATGTGTAGATGGAGCGTATTGATTCTATAATACCGCTCCCAAATCATGTCAATGCGGGGAATCTTCCCCTTCTCTATTGTTATAAACTACAACTTATTCTATCTGTTTTATATTTTCCAGCCTGTGAAAAAGGATTCAAGCAAGAATTGTCGAATACTTATATAGAATGGATTATAAGGAGAGACTAGTTATGCTTACTAAAGATACAACAATAGGTTTTGTCGGAACTGGAGTTATGGGGAAAAGTATGGCAAGAAATCTGCACCAGGCTGGATATACGATAAACATCTATACGCGCACAAAAGAAAAAGCGAAAGAATTATTGGAGCTTGGAGCTGCCTGGAAAAGCTCTGTAGCTGAGCTTGCTTCATCTTCGGACGTCATTATTACGATGGTTGGGTATCCAGTTGATGTAGAAGAGGTATATTTCGGCGAAAACGGTATTTTGGAAAATGCAAAAGCGGATAGCTTTGTTATCGATATGACCACCTCTAAGCCATCGTTAGCAAAGACCATTTATCAAAAAGCAAAAGAAAAAGATATTCATGCTTTAGATGCCCCTGTTTCTGGTGGAGATATTGGCGCGAGAAACGGCAAGCTATCGATAATGGTTGGTGGTGATGAAGAAGCTTTTTCAACACTTCTTCCACTATTTGAAGTAATTGGTAAGAATATTATGCTACAAGGTGAAGCAGGTTCCGGCCAGTATACGAAAATGGTAAATCAAATAACGATTGCTACTACAATGATTGGTGTTTGCGAAGCCATTGTTTATGCAAAAAAGGCTGGCCTTGACCCGGAGCGTGTTCTCGAAAACATTTCATCTGGTGCAGCTGGAAGCTTTTCACTTTCAGTGCTTGGTCCCCGTATGCTTGCAGGCGATTTTGCTCCTGGTTTTTACATTAAGCATTTCATTAAAGATATGACGATTGCACTGGAATCTGCAGAAGAATTGGGACTTGAGACTCCTGGGCTATCCCTGTCATTAAAGCTATATAAGGAACTTGCTGAGAATGGTGAGGAAGACAGTGGAACGCAGGCACTAATTAAATGGTTTGAATAGCAGCAAAGCGCATACGCCCGTTTAGCGGAAGTATGGACTGCCCCCGTACATTGGGGTGGTTCAGCTGATCGAACATTCATACGCAGGAGATAAAGAAAGCGGGAATACACCAAATCAGTTATCCCGCTTTTCTATATGTTCTTGAACGATAAAGGCTAAATCATCATTACCAAATAATTGCAGTACATTTAATACGGTTTGATCAGTAATCTCAGCTGATTCTTTGGCGGGTACCGTCTCCCCTATGATCTCTATTAGAGCATTGTTTTTCAGCTGACCTGGATATGCCTTTTCATAAAGTTCAACTGGATCCAGCTCGTTATTAATACACCACTGCGAATAAATCAATATCATCATTTTTTCATCGTTTTGATAGCTCTCAATAACTTGTTTGTCTTTTTCGTTCATTGTATTCACCTGCATTTCTTAACATAAATACCCACATAAAAGAGAGTGATTGCTTTAATTTTAACGGAAGATCATGATAATGTCTTTTTTCCACCCCTGCTTTATAAACGCCGTAGCTGTCAATACATTTTAAGGAAAGCTCTGAAGCAAGTTGACTAAATTCCCATGGCATCATGGTATTGCAAATTACCTTTTGTCCATGTAAACGCGGATAGCTATTTGTTCTTGGTCCAGCTGTCGGCCCAAGAACACCAACGCAGAGTATTCCATTTATGTTTACAACCCGCTTCATTTCCCGCAAAGCAAAGAGTGGATCTTCTAACCATTCGAGTATATTGATTGCCATAATCCCGTCAAATTCTCGAGCTGCAAATGGAAGCTTATTAACATCACCTTGAAAAAAATGAATATTATCCTTTTCACTAGACTTCGCAATCCGAATCATTTCCGATGACAGGTCAATACCAGTTACATTATAACCACTATTGTACAGTTTGTGTGTGCCGTATCCATCTCCGCAGCCGATATCAAGTAGCTTACTGCCCAGACTAACAAAATTATTCATAAATGGAAGAACATCTTTTCTGCTTCCATTGTCCCACATATCTCTACTTCGTTTGTTCCAAAATACTGCACGCTTATCCCACTCGGTTTCTGCCTCGTATTTCCAGTTAAATGAAGCCATCTCAATCCCCCTCGTATAAATGTATCCAGTCCATAATCAAAAAAAGACTTATCCCGAAAAGGGACAAGTCTTTATTATAATTATATTGATTATAAACGCGTAACGTTAGCAGCCTGAGGCCCGCGGTTACCTTCTACGATTTCAAATTCAACTTCTTGACCTTCTTCAAGCGTTTTAAAGCCTTCAGCTTGGATTGCTGAGAAATGTACGAATACATCGTCTCCATCTTCACGCTCGATAAAACCAAAACCTTTTTCTGCATTAAACCATTTTACTTTACCAGTCATTTGATTGACCTCCCTATACAATATCGTGCAAAGTAATTGAATCATAAATACTTTTACACCATCTTGAAAAAGAGATCGTAAAGTATTATTCAAACTCCAATTTCCTTTTGCTATCTTAACTTTAACCTCTTTTTAGTAAAAATGCAAGCGTTTATAAATTAATTTACGGTTAAAACTAATTGATTTTTTCAATAATAACAAAAAAGGTTAAAATGAAGAATTATTTCTTTTAAATTGGATATATACAAAGATAATAAAGCCTAAATCAAGTCTCAGCAAATATACTCCGGTACAAAACCGGAGTATAAGGTATTAAATTTTTCCGAATAATCTGCATAGAAAGCGAGGGAAAATTCGATCCATATAAAATCTATTTCTTCTTAACATCTATTTTTTTGTGTCTTAAGATATTCTTCTAGAATACATCCAAAGTTGCTACGATAGCTATAAGAATTTGTATCAACAATTGAATATTAATCGCTACATCTGCGTCCAGTGTAATGATTCTGACATGTTTTGAACAATCAACAATTGTTTTTTGACGATTGCTCTGTCTTGTTCTAGAAATCTGTTTAAAGTCTTGCAAGACAGCCTTTGCCCGTTCAGAATCACCAATTGATATACTAAGAACTACTGCGATTGCTGCTTGAATACCAAGTTGCAAGGAGACTGCAGCTTGCGCATCTGTTGTAGATACATGAACATCTTCAGAGTTCTTAATGATTATCCATTCATCTGATACCTGCTTAACAGAATCACGCTGTACAGCTTCTTGTTCCACGTCAGCATTATTGTCCTCCCTATGATCATCACAGTGATCTAAAGCTCTCCATTCTTTATACTTCGACATATTCTATACACCTCTTTTCAGTAAAATTTTTCATTTTATAAAATGTCGACGATTATGACCAGTGCTAATAATAACTGCAGCAAAGCCTGAATATTGACTGCTAAGTCTAAATCTGTTGTAGTGACCCTTGCATCTTTTGTATTGTAAATATAGATTTTTTGTCGGTTTGATTGAGTCAAATCAAATTGCTGTATTAACTCTTGTGATACTGCTTCACTTTGATCAGAATCTCCGATTGTAATTCGTAATACTAGTGCAATCGCAAGTTGTAATCCTGCTTGCAGAGAAATTCCTGCTTGCGTATCCGTAGTATTAATCTCGATATTACAGGACTCTTTTACCCAAATTAGCTCCGCTGACTCTTGTTCCATAAATGCAAATTCATCACCGGATTGTGAATCTGTTGCATCATTGTTATAAAAAAAGTTGTTTTCAAATCTTGATTCGTTTCTTGACCCATTCCTACACCACTCGCCACAATAATTACCACTGCTCCTGCGACGTTCTTCGGAATCTACATAAAACTGTTGCTTGCTGTTATCACTATAATCTCTTGACCGTCTGTAAACTCCCATCTTGACACTCCTTTCTTCTAGTTATAAGATAATTTATGGTTTTTAAAACTAGAAGATTGTATAGTTGTACTAGTAATCTTATAAATAAAGAAAACACCTACGTGTAGGTGTTTTCATACTATTTATTCTTCATTTTGATTTGCATTTCTCTTTTTGAATTGATCAACTTGGTCTTTTAAATCTTCTACCATTTCTTTTAGCATCTGCTTCTGCTCATCAGTCAAATTCTTCTTTAATTCATCTGGCTTAATGCCATTTTTTCTGAATATACTATCGACCATAAGATCAACTACTTTTTCCGGTATTTGCTGCTTCGGTGCATCACTCATTCACTTCACCCTCTTCCATTTAATATATTTTATACTATGGAAGTTAACTAGAAATTGACTATGCTGTTGTCTATGATGAGTGAGCGTACTACATCAGGCAGTATGAAATTGCGAACGGAAAGCTATTTACCGATTTGTGGTGAGACTAAAAGATATATTTATAAAGCTTTCTACTGCATACTTGCCAACAGTTTTCACGCATGTAAACGCATATTTTATCAATGTAAGCAATATTAGTGAAAATATCTTTTTTCTTCAAGGTTGCATCAAAATTGTGACGAAGGTATTTCATGTATTGAGAAAATGGGAGAAAAGCTCTGAACCAGATGAAATCACTTGGATAAACGATATCATAAGCTAAATGTTCTGGTATATAAACCTGAAATAAAAAAAGATACGAACCCGTTTACATTCAAACTGATATTAAAATCACATAAAAATTTTCAATGACCTGTAAATACCGGAAGGAGCCAAGAGAAAATAGAAAACGAGAGATTTAATAGACAAAAAACCTTAGGTATTGAGCTCTCTAATTCCCGAAAATAAAACACTATGTTAGTAATTTAAAACCTCTTCCATTTCTTTAACTTGACACTTAAGATTGATAAAAGTGAGGGTTAAAGTTTGAAGTATATTAAATGAGTTTTAACCCTCTTATCAAATAAAATAACTTACAATAGTTCACAATTTAATTCGTCTGCTAATTCCAAATCCCATTCATCCATTATTCTGTTGAAAACACTAGGTGTCATACTCTCAGGTCTCTCTTCTACTGAATCAATAAGCACTTTCAATCTATTTAATTCATTTATTACATCATACCCTGATTGGATTAATCTCTTTCCTGGACAAGAGTTTTTTCTAAACGAGTTCCCTTCCTTACTATTCTGGAGATGAAATGAACGAAATAAGAAGTCCTCAGTATAGCGAAATACCGACTGCATTGATAATAATACCTCTTTTTCACCTTCTGACAAGTCATTGTTACTAAGTAATAACCTTAGTGATTGTAGACTATTAGATGTATCTGAGCAAAGTACAAATACGTTTTATCTTTGGATTTCAGAAGAGGGTGGCAAAGAGACAAAAAAAGTGATAAAATAACTTCTTGCAAGATAAAAAGAGAATACCGACTACCAACCATTTATATCTTGCAAATATGAATGAACAGGTGGTAATGAAATGGAAAGCAATCACAATTATCAGGTTTTATTGTACTATAACTATGTTCACATTGAAGATCCAGAAAGCTTCGCTGCTGAACACCTCAAGTTTTGTAAAGACCTTGAGTTAAAAGGCCGTATCTTAGTAGCAGAGGAAGGCATCAATGGTACCGTTTCTGGAACAGTTGAACAAACGAATAAATACATGGAAGCAATGCATCATGATTCACGTTTTGCAAACATGGTATTTAAAGTTGATGCACACGATGGACATGCGTTTAAAAAGATGCACGTACGTCCACGTAACGAATTAGTTACACTTCGTTTAGAAGATGATATTAATCCACTTGAAACAACAGGAAAATATTTAAGTCCAAAAGAGTTTAAAGAAGCTTTATTGGATGAAGATACTGTTGTGTTGGATGCGCGTAATGACTATGAATTCGATCTTGGCCATTTTCGTGGCGCGATCCGTCCAGACATCAAAACATTCCGCGATCTTCCAGAATGGGTACGTGAAAATAAAGAGCTATTAGATGGCAAAAAAGTTTTAACGTACTGCACAGGTGGTATTCGCTGTGAGAAATTCTCCGGGTGGCTTGTAGAAGAAGGCTTTGAAAATGTTGGTCAATTACATGGCGGAATTGTTACCTACGGGAAAGATCCAGAGGTACAAGGAGATCTATGGGATGGACAATTGTACGTATTCGACGAACGTATCGCTGTACCTATAAATCGAAAAGAACACGTTGTAGTCGGCGTTGATTATTTCGATGGTGAGCCGTGTGAACGCTATGTAAACTGTGCGAACCCTGAATGTAACAAACAAATCCTTAGTTCTGAAGAAAATGAGCATAAATATTTACGCGGATGCACACATACTTGCCGTGTAACACCACGTAACTTGTACGTGAAAGAGCATAACCTATCTCAAGAAGAAGTGGAAGAGCGCTTAGCACTTCTTGGTGAAAGCTTTAAGCAAGAAGCGTAATCAATATAATATAAAAGGCTGCTGCACGAAACACATTCGTGCAGCAGCCTTTTTTAAAGTCCGCTTCCATTTCAAACATGGACTATTTTTCAAACCTTACATAGACTTCTTCTCCGTCCATCCTCATCGATACACCATAAAAGCCTAACGCTAACACATCCTGCTGTTTTGCTATATCATCCATACGGACCTCAATCCACTCTTCCGATTGCAGTTCGGTCTCACTTGATGCTAAATCCTTCCTAAATACATAGCGAAGCTTACCATTGTATTTGTCTTTAAGGACAGCAATTTTCATACCTAAAGAAAATTTATCCTTTAAGCTGGGAAAATTAAAAGGAGCAACCGTTGATAATAGATAGCGATAGCGATTTCGGTCAACATTACGCAGTAACAGCTTGCCCATATATGTCTGCAGCCCATTTCCTCGAAACCTAGGATCGACGTTTGAGATTTCGGAATATAAAATGCGATGGAATTCTGTTTGTTCTAACCCGATATCCGCACCTAATCCCTCATCATCATTTTCAGGGGCAAGCATCGCACGAAATGCTATTAGGTTATTCTCTACAAAAATACCGATCATCATTTGCTTATCCTCTAGAATATTCGTAAATTCCTCCGTGGTAAGCGGTTCTAATACATCAGGGTGCGGTAGAGCGTTTACGACTTTCTTTTGTAATTCCAGGATTCTCGCCAAATCTCCAATACGTAAATACCTGGCATAAAAAATTTGTCCATTACGAAGTGCTCCTGTTGCTAATTGTTCACTCATCGACTAATCCTTTCTGAATATATGGTTAAATCGTTTAATATTGCTTCGTCTATATCAATTCCAAGACCTGGTTTTTCATTTAATTTAATAAATGGTACATCATATGTTAAATTACCAACATCTTTTGCGAACTTTAAGGGACCTGTTAATTCAACACTTGTTATTATTTTTTTCGAGAAAGCTACATGAAATCCAGCTGCTGATCCAACGGAGGACTCGACCATTGAACCAACCTGACATGTTATTCCTGCCATTTCAGCTATATGTGCCAGCTTATTTGCCGGGTAGATACCGCCACATTTCATGAGTTTAATGTTCACTTTATCTGCGGCACGCTTTGTAATAATATCTCGCATATCTTTCATACCTTGCAAGCCTTCATCAATCATCATTGGAATGGTTGATTTCGCTTTTGCTTCAACCATTGCATCAAGATCATCACCAAGCACTGGCTGCTCCAGCCAATCGATGGACAAATCCTTTAGTTTTTCCAATGCTTGTAATGTTTGAGCACTTGTTTGCCATCCTTGATTCACATCAACCCGAAGTGCGATATCTTCTCCTACACGTTCACGAATGCTGCGAATCCGCTTAACATCGTCTACAATATTTGTTCCAACTTTGATTTTAAAGGAACGGTATCCTTGTTCAACTCGTTCAGCAGCTTCTTCTGCCATCTTCTCTGGCGCGCCGATACTAAGAACATGTGTGATTGGGAATTTCTTATGATATCTTCCGCCTAGCAGCGTATAAACAGGGACACCGAGTGATTTGCCAGCAGCATCGTAACAGGCAATATCAATCGCGGCCTTTGCTGTCGGTACCCCCTTAACCAGTCTGTCCATCTTATCGTGGAGCCGTTCCATATGTAATGGATTTTCTCCAATCATGGCTGGGGCTAATTTCGTCCGCAGAAGCGCATATGTGCTATCCCATGTTTCTCCAGTGATATGTTCATCAAACACGCTTTCTCCGTAGCCAATGATTCCAGTATCTGTTGTCAGTTTCACAATAATAGAGGGCATGGAATCATATCTTTCATAGCTAATAATAAATGGCTGAATAAGTGGAAGCTGAATCGCAAATATTTCAATTTCAGTGATTTTCATTGTATACTTCCTTTCCATTTTATGAGTTAATTGACTAGTTATCATCCACTTGCTATCCTTCTTAATAAAGGGAGGGTTTTCATATGTCTGTTTACAATTATAAAGCAAAAACAATCCAGGGTGATGAGAAATCGCTTGCTGATTATAATGGTAAGGTATTACTAATCGTGAACACCGCAAGCGAATGTGGCTTCACACCTCAATTCCAAGAGCTACAAGAGCTATATAAAAAATACAATACAAAAGGGTTGGAAATTCTTGGCTTCCCTTGCAATCAATTTGGTGAACAGGATCCGGGAGCAGATACACAAATTGCCCAATTTTGTAAGAAGAACTATGGTGTTACATTCCCGATGTTTAGCAAGGTCGATGTAAAAGGGGAAAACGCTCATCCGCTATTCTCTTATCTTACTTCAGAAAAGAAAGGGCTCTTAACGGAACAAATCAAATGGAACTTCACCAAATTCCTCATTGATAAAAACGGACAGGTCGTTGAACGGTTTGCTCCACAGAAAAAACCAGCAACGCTTGAAAAACAGATTGAAGCATTGCTTTGAGAATTTGAGAATTTGAGAATTTGTGTACTTCAAAAACCCTATAGCGATAGGAAAACTCCCCCCACAATTATGTTGGAAGGAGTTTTTCATCTTCTATAGTACTTTATCTAAAAAGTCTTTCGCACGGCTCGTCTTCGGTTCTGTGAAGAATTCCTTCGGGTCCCCTTCTTCCATCAAAACACCGCCATCCAGAAACAAAACTTTATCTGCTACTTCTTTTGCAAAATTCATCTCATGTGTAACAATAACCATTGTCATCCCAGTTGTAGCCAAATCCTTCATAACATCAAGCACTTCTTTTACCATTTCCGGGTCTAGTGCAGATGTCGGTTCATCAAACAGCATAATTTCTGGTTCCATCGCAAGTGCTCTAGCAATTGCAACACGCTGCTTTTGCCCACCTGACAAACGATTTGGATAAGCATCTTCCTTATCCGTTAAACCAACTTTTGCAAGTAACTCTTTGCCTAATCTATTTGCTTCTTGCTTTGAGAGGTTTTTTACCTTTTGCGGTGCATACGTCACATTTTCCAAAACCGTCATATGAGGAAACAAATGAAAATGCTGAAATACCATTCCGATATTTTTACGGATTTTTAATTTATCCACTTTTCCTGCTGTAATATTTATGTCGTTTATATGAATCTCACCTGATGTCGGTTGTTCTAAAAGATTCAGACATCGCAGAAACGTAGATTTACCCGAACCAGATGGTCCAATAACCGCAACAACTTCGCCATGCTTAATCGTTGTTGAAATACCTTTAAGCACTTCATTCTTTCCAAATGTTTTAGATAAATTCGATGTATTAATCACTCTGTCTCATCCTCCGTTCTACAAGTCCACCAATTTTCGTGAGAATGAATACCATTACCCAATAAATTAGCCCAGCAAATAAAAGCGGCTCAAAATTACGATAAATATCTGCACCGACAATTTGTGCCCGGCGCATTAAATCTAAATAACCAATAGTAGATACGATAGCTGATTCCTTTGTTAATGTAATAAACTCATTCATTAATGCAGGAAGGATATTTTTAAAAGCCTGCGGCAGGATGATATTCAGCATCATGGATTTATAAGGTACTCCAAGTGCTTCTGCTGCTTCAGTTTGTCCTTTATCAACTGCCATAATTCCGGCACGAATAATTTCAGATACATATGCCGCCGAGTTCAATCCAAATGCAAGCACTGCTGACACAAATGCCGTAATATCTAATCCAGTTAGCTGCGGTACCGCGAAATAAATAATCATTAATTGCAAAATAAGCGGCGTCCCTCTAAAAATAGACGTATATGCATCTGCTATCCATTTTAATAATGGTACCTTTGTAATTTTACATATTGCTAATAATGTACCTAGAATGAATCCTACAATAATCGATATACTTACAAACTTTAATGTTGCCACTATTCCTTCCAATATAAAAGGAATATAAGGCACGATTTGGTTGAAGTCCAAATTCATGCCTATCACCTCAATTCCCTACTATTCTGATTCTGTTAACCATTTTTCTTGTAATGCTTCAATTTTACCGTTGGACTGAAGCTCTTCCAACACACCGTTGACATCTTCCACCAATTCGCTTTCTTTCGGGAATGCAATTGCCATTCCTGGAGATACGGTTGTTGGATCATCAAAACCAACAAAACCTTGAGATTCAATGTAACCTGTAGCTACTTCTTTATCCATATACATTACATCAAGACGATTGGAATTCATTTCTTGTACTAAAATACCTGCATTATCTACTTTTTTCACTTCAAATCCATACTCTTTACTTAACTCGTCAGCACCTTCTTCTTGAATGGTTCCAAGCTGAACCCCAACGATTTTCCCTTCTAAATCTTCTAAGCTTTCTACTGGTGCATCTTCTTTCGTAACAAACATTTCTCCTGAGCGATTATATTCGATTGAAAAGTCCACATTTTTCCTGCGATCCTCTGTCGCACTCATTCCTGCCATAACCATATCCACACGTCCAGCTTGCAGCGCTCCAACCAAGCCATCAAAATTCATATCTTCAATCTTTAGTTCATACCCTAATTCATCCGCAATTAATTGTGCCAATTCAATATCGAATCCAATAAAATTACCTTCTGTATCATAGGACTCAAACGGTGGGAAGTCAGCTGATGTTGCCATGGTAAGTACTTCCTTATTTCCTGCTTCATCTGACTCCGCATTATTTTCGTCACCAGTCCCGGTTTCACTTGTTCCACATGCCGCAAGCAATGCAATGATTGAAGCTGCCATCAATAATTTAACCAATGAAAATTTCATGTGATTAGCCCCTTTGTCCAATTATGTTTTTTATTATTTCGTTTTTTTAAATTCATCTTGTATTGCTTTAAATAATTTACTATCTGTTAATACATCATAGCCAGTCTTTGCTAATGATAACGCGCCATCATGAAGTGCTTGATGTCCCTCTTCTGTAATGGTAGTATCAGCAAATTCCTTTGTATGTGGAACGAGCCTTGCTTCATTCATGCCGATATAAGGGTGGATTGCTGGTACAACTTGGCTTACATTCCCCATATCAATTGAACCGTACGTTTCCTTCGGCGGAAGAACAGCTTGATTACTCGTTTCCTTCAGATTTTTCGTATATACATCGGATAAAACTTGATTCGTAATCATGTTATCATAGCTTAATTCATAGTTCGTTATTTCGAGTAATGCACCAGTCATACTCGCTGCGCCCTCTGCGATATGTTTTACCTTTTCAACAACTTCATTCAAATAGTCACGACTTTTTGCTCGGACATAAAACTGTGCTGTTGCTTTATCCGGAACAACATTTGCCGCCTGGCCACCTTCAGAGATAATTCCATGGATGCGAACATCTGAAGTGACATGCTGACGAAGTGCATTAATACCATTAAATAGCTGAATCACACTATCTAGTGCATTAATCCCTTGCTCCGGAGAAGCAGCTGCATGGGACGGTTTTCCAAAATAACTAAATTGGATGGCATCCATCGCCAGCGATTCTCCACTCTCATGAGATGTCCCACCAGGATGAACAATCATTGCTACATCGATGCCATCAAATATTCCTTGTTCACTCATCGGTACTTTAGCCCCATTTGTTTCTTCTGCTGGGGTGCCTAGTACAATAACACTACCACCAACCACATGTAAAAGTTTACTAAGTGCTACTGCTGCACCGGTACTCATTGTTCCTATTAAATTATGACCACAGCCATGACCGACGCCTGGTAATGCATCATATTCTGCTAAATATGCAATTTTAGGACCTGGTTTACCACTATTAAATTCTGCTTTAAATGCTGTCGCTCTTCCTACGATATTTGTTTCAATTTCAAATTGATGTTCTTTCAAAAATGCAACTAGCTTTTGCATCGACTGATATTCTTGATCTCCAAGCTCTGGATTTTCATATAAAGAATCACTAATATTCAATAGTTGTTGTTTAATTTTTCCTATTTCTTCTATCAACTGCTGCTTCATTATTTCCTCCATAGGATGTATATTTATTAGTTTATATGTATATTTATAGCACAAATCTACTAGATTGCCAATAGGTAATCGCAAAAAATAATACAGTCAATGTTTTCGGATTAATCCATTAATTTAAATACCGCGGCTTTAAATCTTTTACTATTAAATTCTACGCTCCTAAGCAGATCGCTTTCACCTCTCTGGTCTGCAGCAGATAAAATAAAAACGAGCACCGCTTTACGCAATGCTCGATTCAAAATATTTATTAATATGCTTTTGCCCAAATGACTAATTCTTTCGCTTCTTTGCCACAGCACACACATGTATCTGCAACCTTTTCCTGTTCGAATGGGATACAGCGCGATGTTGCTGTTGTATCTTCTTTGATTTTTTCTTCACACTTCATGTCGCCACACCACATTGCTTTGATGAATCCGCCTTTTTCATCTAATGTTTGCTTGAAGTTATTCATATCTGTTGCAATGGTAGTCATTTCATTACGATGCGCTAATGCTTTGTTATACAGATTTTGTTGCACTTCTTCCAATAATGCTGGTAAACGTTCTTCCAAGTCACTTAATGGAACAAATTCTTTCTCCCCAGTATCACGGCGTGCAAGAACAACTTGATCTTTTTCAATATCTTTTGGTCCCATTTCAATACGAACTGGGATACCTTTCATTTCATATTCATTGAACTTCCAGCCTGGCATTTTATCGCTACCATCAATATCGACACGAACAATGTCTTTTAACTGATCACGTAATGCATATGCTTTATCCAATACACCTTCCTTATGCTGTGCGATTGGAACAATCATTGCTTGTGTTGGTGCAATACGTGGTGGTACGACTAAACCACGATTGTCCCCATGCACCATAATTAAGGCACCCATGATTCGTGTGGAAAGTCCCCAAGATGTTTGGTGAACAAATTGGCTTTCTCCATTTTCGTCCAGGTACGTAATATCAAATGCTTCTGCAAACCCAGAACCGAAATGATGAGAAGTTCCAGATTGTAGCGCCTTACCATCATGCATTAAACTTTCAATCGTCAATGTATATTTTGCACCTGCAAATTTTTCTTTATCTGTTTTACGTCCTTTAAGAACCGGAATTGCTAAATATTCTTCAACAAGAGATGCATAAACCTCAAGCATTTGGTTTGT
The DNA here is from genome assembly GCF_037969805.1 of Oceanobacillus sp. FSL W7-1304. Lineage (NCBI taxonomy): Bacteria > Bacillati > Bacillota > Bacilli > Caryophanales > Bacillaceae > Oceanobacillus > Oceanobacillus sp. FSL W7-1304. The sequence continues at coordinate 2,020,362 of NZ_CP150211.1, forward strand.
CTCTTGAGATGCCTCTTCATCTGTGGCATGTGCAGTATGACCTTCCTGCCAATGGAATTCAGAAGAACGCAAGAACGGACGAGTTGTCTTTTCCCAGCGCACAACATTTCCCCATTGATTATAAAGCTTTGGCAGGTCGCGATAGGAATGAATATTTTTTGAATAATAGTCACAGAAAAGCACTTCTGATGTCGGACGGACAGCAATTCGCTCTGCTAATTCATCGTCTCCACCATGTGTTACCCAAGCAACTTCTGGTGCAAATCCTTCGACATGATCTTTTTCCTTTTGCAATAGGCTTTCAGGAATGAATAAGGGAAAAGCAACATTCGAATGTCCTGTTTCCTTAAACATACGATCCAATTCATCCTTAATATTTTCCCAGATTGCATAGCCATATGGCTTAATAATCATCGTTCCACGTACTTGCCCATAATCAACTAATTCTGCTTGTTTTACGACATCGGTATACCATTGCGCGAAGTCGTCTTCCATTGCAGTTACTTTCTCAACAAACTGCTTATTTTTTTTACCCATACGTAACACCTCATTATGATAAATATTTACTTTACTAAATAGGCTTCAAAAAGGTGGATGAAAAAGACTGAGGTCGGCTAAGATCGCAACGTCCTTTTGCAACGCCGATACTAGCATATCCTGTGCGTCGAAATTCGAGCATAGCTCCTCGTATCGTACTTCCACAGCCTGGAAGTGGTGACTTCGACGTTCGAAACAGGACATGTCAGTTTTTAGTCGAAGGTCTTCTGTTCTCGATGCGTCATTTTCAGCAGACTTTTTGAACAGCCTCTTAAATACAAAAAATCCTCCATCCGAAAAAGGGACCGAGGCTTGGTGGTACCACCCTTGTTTGCACGGGGACTCCCCCTTTGCACACTTCACTTGATAACGGTTATAAACCGCGCACATCTTCTAGTCTTTGCCTTTCTGATGGCGAACTCTGAGGCAGGTTCCAATTGCGTCTTACGGAAATTCACACCATCCATTTCCTCTCTTGGAAAGACAAGCCAATTGTACTAATCCTCATCAACGTTTCATGTATTTCATATTTAATATATAGGTATGAAATTATAAAGTCAAGGTTTACTGGTAATCAACTTCTCATAGAGAGAAAACATATCCTCTCCATTTGCTACAACGTCCATTAACGTATAGCCTGCTTGTTGATAAAATTTGTTCAAAGCTGGATTATCAGCCACACAGTCTAAACGAATCCTACCTTTTTCCAATCGGATATTTTGATCGATCCAATCGAGTAACTTCCTGCCAATTTGCTGCTTGCGAAACGCTTGTGCCACTGCTAGTCGATGAATGTAAAAACTATGCTCCTGACATTTTCCCCACAGCTCCATATCCCATTCATTTTGTACATCTGACAGATTCAGGGTTGCAGCCAATTCCTTTTTACGCTCAACGATATAGGTTGTACCAACTAAAATTCCTTGTTTAATCTCGGCAGTTTCTCCGCCATTTCGCAAATATTCCCATTGGGATATACCTTTACCTTCTAACCAACGAGCGGCATCTTGCAATAGTTGAATAACCGCCTCTGCATCTTCATTCGTTGCTTTCCTTACTTTATACTCTCCAAATGTGTTTTCTCGAAATAGCTCCTGCATCTGATTCCCCCTCCTCTCCAACGAACTATACCACTTTTGCACCTAATGTATTGATAAAATGCCCCAAAGCCCAATCATGTCCTTCCTGATTAAAGCTTGCCACCGCATCCTGATGAATAACAATGTTAAACCCTTTGTTATATGCATCAACCGCTGTATGCAAGACACAAATATCCGTGCATACACCAACAATATGGATTTCTCCAATGCCGCGCTCACGAAGCTTTATTTCCAGATCAGTTCCAGCAAATGCACTATAACGCGTCTTATCCATATAATAAACATTTACGTTATTTTTGCTTTTTTCATATACATCTGCAAGCCTTCCGTATAGATTGCGTCCTGGAGTCTCAGCAATATTATGGGCTGGGAAAAGAGTAGTTTCCGGATGCAACCTGTCCCCTTCATGATGGATATCAATTGCAAAAACAACATAATCATCTGCTTGGATAAACTCCTCTGTCAATGCCACTATCTTCTCTTCAATAGCTTGTCCGGGTTCACCTGCTGTAAGTGCGCCATCTGCTGCAACAAAATCATTTGTATAATCGACATTAATCAATGCACGTTTTACCATGTTTTATTCCCCTTTTCATGTTAATGTTTCGATTTTAATTGGGTGTGCTTCTCCAAATTTACGCGATGCAGCATGAAAAGTTGGCCCTACAATATCTGTATAGGAAAAACCATGCTCTATCGCTGTTGTAACAAAGCTTTTTGCCAAACCAACTGCTTCTGCTACGGCTTGTCCTTTTGTTAAATTCGCTGTAATCGCTGCGGAATACGTGCATCCTGCTCCGCTTGTATTTACCGTATCAATTCGTGGTGCTGTAAAGGTCGTTAATGCAGTTCCATTAAACAGCACATCAACTGCTGGCCCTTCCAGTCTTCCACCCTTTACGAGGACACTTTTTGCCCCTAGCTTGTGTAAGTCAATTGCAGCTTGCTTTAAATCCTCAACTGTATTTAATTCTCTTCCACCTAAAAGAATGGAAGCCTCGGGCACATTCGGTGTGATAATCGTTGCCATCGGTATTAATTGATGAACCAATTCCTCAATCGCGTCGTCTTTTAATAATTTGGAGTTCATTTTCCCAATCATAACCGGGTCCACAACGACTGTCTGAATTTCTTCTTTTCGAATCAGCCGTGCAACAACCTCGATTACCTCTTTTGAAAATAACATTCCAGTTTTAACGCCATCTGCACCAACCTGGTTTATCGCTGTCGAAAACTGCGCTTCAATCGCTTCAACGGATTGGAGATGGACATTTTTATTCGTTTCCGGGTGACGCCCAACTATCGCTGTTATAATGCTCATTCCATATACGTCTAATTCTTCAAATGTTTTTAAATCGGCCTGAATCCCAGCACTACCTCCTGCTGCAGAACCGGCAATTGTCATTACTCTTACTGGATAGTTCATAATTCTTCATTGCTCCTAACTACGATAATAAAAAATCCGGCACAAAAAAGTTTTACTATATTTTCTGCTTAAAACAACACTAAAATAAAAAACCAAATAATCATAACAATTTGAATGACAACTTTCGCAACTGATCCCCCTAAAAATCCGAGAAGTGAACCAATGGATGCACGGAACGCTTCTTTTACTGTTCGCCTTTGCACCATTTCAATAAGAAATACTGTAATAAAAGGAACGTAAATAATCCCGAATGGCGGTGTAATAAATGACCCAACAATTACTGCGATTGCGGCACCGCGTTCTCCAGATTTACTGCCACCGAATTTTTTTACAAAATAACTATTTGCAATGATATCCGCTACAATTAGTAGCACGGTAAAGACAATCATAACAATCCAGAAAATCAAATTCAGCTCTTCACTATTCAACACAAAGTGATACAGTAAAAAACCACCCCATAGCACAAGTACAGATGGTACAATCGGAAAAATAATTCCTGCAAAGCTTAGGATAAATAAACCTGCAATAACAATCCAAATTAGAATGTCTAACATGATTTCCTCCATTTATTAATTCATTTAGGAGACATTTTTACGAATCATACTCGATAGCTTTGTCTCTTCTTTTCTCATAATACGTTTATAATTCTCCATATGTTTCATAATACTCAAGACAGAAAGTAAAATAACAATCCATGTTGGTTCGATTCCAAAAAACAGAAAGGTCGTGATCAGGAATGATAGATACATACAAAGAACACCAATTACGAGGTAGTCGGTTGCAAATGTAAAGATAAGTAATATTGCTATCCCGATAAGTGCTATTTTCCAATCAATTGCGATAAGTGCACCTACCAGTGAGGCAGTCCCTTTCCCACCACTGAACTTCATCGTAATTGGATAATTATGCCCAATAATCACAAAAAATACGGTCGTATAGATTAATAGATATTTCCAATCCCCTGTAATTCCATTCTCCGTTATGATGAATAGTACGAGTAAAATAGCTAATGTAGCTTTAAATATGTCGATAAGTGCTACCAGAATACCATATTTCCACCCTAATATTATGGTCGTATTTGAAGCACCAGCATTTTTCACACCACTGTTTTTGATGTCTACGTTTTTAATTTTCCCAACTAACTGAGACCCGTGAAGGCACCCAAACAAGTAGCCAATAATTCCGGCAATCAAAAAATACATATGCATTCCCCTTTCATTCCAGCTGAAGGATGTCACTTAATTTCACTAAAAATGTTATAAAAGCACCTTTATTATATCAAAATAATCTTTATAATCGCAGTTTTGTTTAAATCCTTTTGTTATTAGAATTCATGTTATTGGTTTGAGGGTTGAGTTATGATAAAGTGGAACTTCATCAGTGGAGGTTTTCCTTCTCCACGGAATAATGGCATCACACAAGAGATCTGCAGAACCTTGAACAGTATTTATGGATTGTTTAGGCTTTTTGATTCCCTCACATATAAAAGTGGAAGTATTACAGTCCCGTTAATACGTGTTAAAATAAACTATTCATTCTGCCTTACAGTGAGTACTGGCATTGTGTTAAAAATGCCGATACTCGAAAGGAAGTTTTATAAAAATGAAACGATGGAACGCAACAATTGTATCATGGATTATAATCATACTTTTTCTAGTTCTTCTATTTTATGTTTATAACGAGTGGAGTGGTGAGCATCGTTTATATATTGATGATGATGCGCCCCTTCCAGACGGATTACATCCAATCGTTGAGGAAAATCAGAATGAACTTATTGAAATCGCTGCATCCGTTGGGATTGATGTCATCATTACCCAAGGATTCCGTTCATTTGAGCAACAGGATTCTCTTTATGAACAAGGAAGAACAAAGCCTGGCGATATTATAACAAATGCACAAGGCGGGCAATCCTATCACAATTATGGGCTTGCAATTGATTATGCACTACGGAATCAAAATGGTGAAATTATCTGGGACATTCACTATGATGGGAATAACAATGGTCATTCCGATTGGTTTGAGGTTGCTGATATTGCAAAAGAGCTGGGGTTTGATTGGGGTGGTGATTGGAGTAATTTTAAAGATTACCCACACCTGCAAATGACGTTCGGGTTAAGTCTTAGCGAATTACAGAGAGGCTACCGACCTCCAGAAGACAATTTATCTGATGAGTAACCCGTAACCCGTCTGAATTACTATTATTATTTGGTATGGTTGTGATAATTGTTTGGTTTAGCCACACGGGAAAACGGTGAATTAAGAAAAATGGACAAAGGCGTCCATTTTTCCATTTATGATACCCTGCTAGTTACCCTAATCCTATCATTTGTTCATAGAAGAATATAGTAACAGAAGATTAAAAGCTTATTACATCACCTTTTTAATCTTCTCATCATTTTCTGGAATCGATTTATTTGCCCAGTAAGTTGCTAGGATTGGTCCAGAAATATTATGCCAGATTGCACCCCATACACTCGGAAGTGCCGCAAGAGGACTGAAGTGTGCTGTTGCAAGGGCAACACCCAAGCCTGAGTTCTGCATACCTATTTCAATGGAAATAGCTCTTCGTTCATTTTCTCCCAATCCCATCATTAAAGCAACTAAATAGCCTAGCAATAAACCAAAGCCATTATGGAGGAAAACAGCGATAAACACTAGGAACCCTGCTGCCACAACATTTCCAGCATTAGCCGCTGTAACCGCTGCCACAATAATCAAAATTGCAGCTACTGAAATAAGAGGAACAACCGTTACACCTTTTTCAACAGCAACAGGGAAAAATTTCTGTATCAAGAATCCTAGAATGATAGGAATAATGATAACCTGAATGATCGACATAAACATTGCAACTGGATCAACTGGTAACCATTGTCCAGCTAATAAATAGATAAGCAATGGCGTCATGATAGGTGCCATCATTGTTGAAAGAGAAGTCATCGCAACTGATAACGCAACATTTCCTCTTGCTAAATACACCATTACATTGGATGCCGTCCCACCTGGAACAGAGCCCAATAACACTAGCCCAGCTGCAAGCTCTGGAGGAAGCCTTAGTAAATAAGCAAGTGCAAAAGCAACAAGCGGCATGATCGTATACTGCGCACATATCCCAATGATTACTGGTATCGGTTTTGTAAATACTAATTTAAAATCTACAGGCTTTAATGTTAATCCCATCCCGAACATAACAACCCCAAGCAAAATCGTTATATAACCGCCGAAGATAAGAAAAGCTGGAGGATACAAGAATGCAACGACAGCAGCAAGAATAACTAAAACAGCAAAGTATTTTCCTGCTAACGCACTTATTTTTTCAATAAATTTCATTCAAGGTCTCCTCTTCTATTTCTACGATTTTATTGGGATTTAATAGGTTATTTGGATCTAATGCCTTTTTGATTTGCTTCATTATATCGAGGGCAGCTCCATGCTCTTGACGCTGATATGGCATCTTCCCAACTCCTACACCATGTTCACCCGTACAAGTTCCCCCACGCTCTAAGGCATACAGAACCACGTTTTTATTAAATTCATTTGCTCTTTTAATTTCTTCAGCATTTGCCATATCAATCATGATGAGACAATGAAAGTTACCATCACCTACATGTCCTAGGATACCACCTGGAACTCCTAGCTTATCCAGCTCTTTTCGAGCGTAGATGACGGAATTTGCTAATTCAGAAATCGGCACTGCTACATCGGTAAGCATCATTTTTTTGCCAGCATGACCATGAATATAGGCATACGCTAAGTTATGTCGTGCATCCCATAGATGATTACGCGCTGCATTATCGGTTTCAGAAGTAAAATTATCACAAGCGTGGTCCTGCATAATTTCTTTTGTAAATGCAACATCTGCATTTAGCCCAGCTTCATTACCATGGAATTCTAAAAAGAGGGTTGGTTTTACTGGATAATCTGTTTCACTGAACGTATTGATTTGTATAATCGAAGCTTCATCCACAAATTCGACCCTTGCAATTGGAATACCTGCTTGCAAAATTGATGTAACGGCTTGAATTGCTTGTGTAAGGCTAGGGAAGGTTGCGCGAGCTGCAACAACATGCTCTGGAATACCATATACTTGCAATGTTAATTCTGTAAAACATCCAAGTGTTCCCTCTGAACCAACAAACAGCCCGTTTAAATGATAACCAGATGCAGATTTTGCTGCTAAGCTGCCAGTTTGTATGACACTCCCATCAGCGAGAACAACTTCTAAGTTCCGCACCTGGTCACGCATAACTCCATATTTCACAGTAGTTGTTCCACTGGCGTTAGTTGCTGCCATACCACCTAGTGTTGCATTTGCACCAGGGTCCACAGTGAAAAATAAACCATATTTTTTAAGTTCTTTATTCAACTGTTCTCTTGTGACACCAGGCTGAACCGTTACAAGCAAGTCTTCTTGTTTGATTTCGATAATCTTATTCATGAAGGAAAAATCAACAACGATGCCTTTCTGATAAGGAATCACATGTCCTTCTAAGCTTGACCCAACTCCAAAGGGGGTTATTGGTGTCTTAAATTCCTGCGACACCTCCATAATATAACTCACATCCTCTGTTGTTTTTGGAAAAACCACAACATCAGGAAGACTTGTTTGATGATATGTTTCGTCCTTGCTGTGCAACTCTCTAACAGTTTCATTCGTTGAAATTTGTTCTTCTGCTAATTTTGCTTTTAATGCCTGGATAACTTTTTCCATTCCCCTGCTCCTTCCAGCTTTTAATTGGTAGCACCAATTTATTTTTTATCTAATTTGTGTTAATATTGGAACAACCAGTTTATTAAGTCTATTATAATGATTTCCAACATTAATTCAATGATATTTCAGAAAATAACTTTATATTTTTTAAACTTTAAGTGATTATTGGAAGGCGGGAGGATTGTGGTCTCGGATAAGCGAAAAACAGCAGAGATTGTTTTAGAGAAAATAGTAGGAAATTTTCTAAAGAATCATTTGGAAACAGGTGATAAGCTACCATCTGAACGTGAATTAGCAAGACTTTTTGGTGTCAGCAGAAACTCAGTTCGAGAAGCATTACAAATTTTAGCGTTAAAAGATATTATTGAAATCAAGCGAGGCGGCGGAAGTTATGTTAAGCAATCAGACGCACAATTAATCCTTGATGAGCTTTTCGAGAAAGTAGTGACAGCTGAAAATCACTTGATATTTGAGATGCTGGAAGTTCGCCGGGCATTAGAAATTGAGGCAGTCTCACTCGCAGCAAAGCGAGCCACGGGAGAGGATCTTAACAACATCCGTAAGGCTTTGGAACAGATGGCTGTTACCATTGATGAAACAGAAATTGGGGTGCAGGCAGATTTGCATTTTCATATGTATATCGTGGCTGCATCGCATAATTCTATTTTAATCCACCTCGCACAAACTCTAATTAAACAAATGGAAGAAACCATTCGTACGACAAGACAAAATCGCTTTAAAGATGCTGATCGATACGAAGAAACATTTAATGAACATAAAGAAATCTATCTTGCAATTGCATCAGGTGATGATATATTAGCCAAATCACTGATGGAAGAGCATATTACGAGAGTGAGAAAAGAGTTAAGTGAAAACTCCCTGCCGAAATTTATAGCCTAAAGGCTTCATATAGTCGTTTAATTTCCAGTAACGAAAAAAGGTCGCACATTTGTGCGACCCTTTTTCGTTGACTATTCATCCTGTTTTATCTGATCATTTTCTGTATCTTCAGGTTTTGGATCCACCGAATGCTTATATCCATAGCCTTTAGACAGCGTTACAAGTGAAAGCCATACGACAAGCACAACAACTACTACAGACACTACACCAACAACTACGTACGTTCCCACCTTATAAAACCTCTCTTTATTCCTTATTTCTATTCATTATGCTTTAATATTCCTTTAAATTACTTCTAGATTAACCCACTAACCTAACTAGTTCAATAGTTTCGTGCAAATAGGGTATAAAGCCATAGTATAGGTTTTTTTAATAATCCTTTCCGCTTTACTACATTTATGAAATCTTGGGCATTGAAGAGTATTTGGGCTTATTTCCAAGCATCTTTCTGTATTAGAGAGCCTACATAATATAAGCACGAAATATAACGGTTAATTATAAATAATCTAAATATACAGCATTTGAATGAAAATTAATAAATCTATAACATTATAAATATGAATGCGGAAAAAAACCCCTTTTTCATGTATACGGTGATATACATCTAGTCCTATATCACCAAGCAAAAAAACAATAATTGGGTTTTATATTAAACAGGGAGGTCTTTTCATTTTGAAAAAAACAGGCTTTATATTATTTTTTGCTTTCATGCTTATACTCTTAGCTGCATGTGGATCAGATGATACAGCTAACGGAAATGGAAGCAAGCTAGAACAATTACAAGAATCAGGAACAGTTACGATTGGCTTTGCCAACGAAGCTCCATATGCGTATGAAGAAAACGGAGAACTAAAAGGCGCAGCTGTTGCTATTGCAGAAACTGTTTTTGCAGAGCTTGGAATTGATACAGTTGAATCCCAGCTATCTGATTGGAGTCAATTAATTCCAGGACTTCAAGCCGGACAATTTGACGTTATTACAGCAGGAATGGCGATTCAGCCAGATCGATGTGAAAATGCAGCTTTTAGTGAACCGACAATGCAATATGGAGAAGGGTTAATTGTAGAAGCTGGTAATCCACTGGGCTTAGAAAGCTATAAAGATATTGCTGATAATCCAGATGCAACCGTTGTTGTAATGGAAGGTGCTACAGAAATTGGATTTTTACAAGAAGAAGGTGTAGATCCTAGTCAAATTGTTACCGCACCTGATATTCCTGCAACCTTCTCAGCCGTACAGTCTGGCCGGGCAGATGCTACAACCGGAACTGAGATGACAGTTAAAATGGCGCTTGAATCGGCAAATACAGATGCACTTGAATTTGTTGAATCCTTTGAGCAGCCAGATATTAAGGGCGTACCAAGCTATGGTGCAGAAGCATTTAACCTAAATGATGCGGATTTACGTGATGCATACAATGAAAAATTAGCAGAATTAAAGGAAGATGGTACAATTGCGGATCTGTTAGATGAAAATGGCTTTAGCAGCGAAAGTAATTTTGTGCCAGTAGATGAAGTGACAACAGAGGAAGTTTGTAACGGGGAAGTATAAACATATATTATATTATAATGTGATATTTCATTCAGTGGAAAGTTCCTTTCTTCCCCACTAGGTGCTAATGGAACAGAATCAGGAATTTATGGGATGTTTTATCCCTCAGCTTTATGCTTTTGCCTTTCTCATGTTTAATTTAATGATCGAGTCTTACAGCCGTTCATGCGTGATAAAGGATGACTCCATAGGGTCTGATTCCCTGGTCCCGGGGAAGCAGGCCCTTTGTATTTCCTAAGCAGGTTGCAAAAAATGTTTAATCTAGAATTCTATTCGGAACCAAAACCGAAACTTGAAGGAGTGATTATAATGAATGCGATCATAGAGATTTTCCCACAGCTTGCAAGAGGACTTCATGTAACAATCACCGTCCTTCTTGCTTCAGCTATTCTAGCATATTTAATGGCTTTTATTGCTGGGTTATGCCGTCTTTCCGGGAACATCATCATCCGCAAATTCACAGGATTTTATGTGGAAGTTTTTCGAGGTACTTCCTTAATTGTTCAGTTATTCTGGCTTTACTACGCCATCCCAATGCTATTTGGCATTCAGCTAGGTTCCAACTGGTGGACGGGTGTAATTGCAATTGGATTAAATTACGGTGCGTATCTTTCGGAGGTTGTTCGTGGATCGATTCTTTCTGTTGCACAAGGTCAATCTGAAGCAGCAACAGCTCTAAACATGTCACGCTTTCAACGCATGCGGCTTGTTATTTTCCCGCAAGCAGTCCGGATGATGCTTCCTGAATTCGGTAACTATACCATTCAAATGCTAAAAGGAACTTCATTAGTTTCCTTAATTGGGATGACGGACATTTTATATTACGGCGACATTCTCCGAAGCTCGAACTTGTCGCAAGCACCAATTGTTTACTTATTAGTTCTTGTATTCTACTTTATTCTTGCGCTTCCACTTATTTGGCTGACAAGAAAAGGTGAACATATCTCTAAGAAAGGAGTTGCTAACGGATGAATAATAACTGGAGCTGGGAAACATTTATGGACGCCCTCCCCTTTGTATTGCAAGGGCTATGGATTACAGTCAGCTTAACGATTACGTGTTATTTATTCGCACTCCTACTCGGTTTTGTATGGACATTTCTCAGAAAAGTGCCGAATAAATTTTTCAATTGGGTGGTTACTTGGGTCATGGAATTTATTCGTTCTACCCCCCCACTTGTTCAGCTATTCTTCCTTTTCTATGCATGGCCGATGATTCCAGGGATTGGCGTCACATTAAGTCCTTTTACAAGTGCTGTACTTGGTCTTGGCATACATTTCAGTACATACATCGGAGAAATCTATCGTTCCGGTATTGAAAGTATCGATAAGGGGCAATGGGAGGCATCCAAAGCGTTGAACTTTTCTACCATTGATAAGTGGAGGAAAATCATTTTACCGCAAGCGATACCACCAACAATTCCAATGCTCGGTAACTATTTCATTATTATGTTTAAAGAGGTTCCACTTGCTTCCACAATAACAGTTGCTGGTATAATGTTAATGGCAAATAGTTATGGCGCTCAAAACTGGTCGTATCTAGAACCACTAACTATTGTTGGAATTATATTTTTAGTACTGAGCTATCCATCTGCGGTACTGATTAAGAAATTAGAAGTTAAAATGAATGCACGTTTTGATAAAAATGCAGCGATTAAATAGTATGTACAGAAGAGGAGTAATGACTTTATGACTGAACCTATCGTGAGATTCCAAGATGTGCATAAATCCTTTGGTGATTTTGACGTTTTAAAAGGGATTAATTTAGATATAAAACCAGCTGAAAAAGTAGCTGTTATCGGGCCAAGTGGGTCTGGAAAAACAACAATCATACGCATGCTGATGACATTGGAGGAGCCATCCTCTGGTGATATTATTGTGGATGGTAAAAATCTGTGGAAGATGGAAAAGAAAGAGAAGATGGTAAAAGCGAATGAAAAGCATTTAAGAGAAGTTCGTGGAGATATCGGAATGGTATTCCAGCATTTCAACCTTTTCCCGCATATGACAATCTTAGAGAACTGCATGACAGCTCCGATTCATGTGAAAAAGGAAAATAAAGAAGAGGTTCGCGATCGCTCTGTTAAAATGCTTGAACGTGTGGGGCTTGGGGACAAATTGGATAGCTATCCAAATCAGCTTTCCGGCGGGCAAAAACAGCGTGTCGCTATGGCCCGTGCACTTGTCATGCGGCCGAAGATTATGTTATTTGATGAAGTAACATCAGCACTTGACCCAGAGCTGGTCGGCGAAGTGCTTGAGGTTATACGTGATCTTGCGAAACATGAGGATATGGCAATGGTGCTTGTTACACACGAAATGGACTTTGCTCTTGATATCGCAGATAAAGTGCTGTTTCTTGATGAAGGTGTTATTGCAGAGCAAGGAACGGCAAGCGAGGTTATCGAGCATTCTGAGAATGAAAGATTGCAAGGATTCTTGCGCCGGTTTAGAGGATAGATTAAAGGTATTACTCCGTTCGGTTGGGGTAATACCTTTTAAATTTGATTTGGATATTGTGAGTGCGTGGAGAGGCTGTTTTTTTGAGGTTGGTGTCATAGCAGTACGGGTAGGTGTTTTAATTTGGGTTTTGGTGTCATAGCTGTGCAGGTAGGTGCTTTAATTTGGGTTTTAGTGTCATAGCTGTGCAGGTAGGTGTTTTATTTCGGGTTTTGGTGTCATAGCTGTTCGGGCAGAGAGATTGTTCAAGACATAAGAGAAGCTGCAACCACCCGATGATTACAGCTTAGCTTTATTCTACTGGATCCTCACCAATTATTCTTACTTCCCGTTCTAGATTGACTTTAAATTTCTCTTTTACGGTTTTCTGTACATAATGGATCAGTTCAATATATTCTTTTGCTGTTGCATTCTCTTTATTAACAATGAAGCCCGCATGCTTGAGCGAGACTTGCGCACCGCCAATTTGCTTTCCTTGAAGGTCACTGTCTTGGATTAATTTTCCTGCAAAATGGCCTGGCGGACGTTTAAATACACTTCCACAGGATGGGTATTCTAATGGTTGCTTTGACTCACGTTTGTATGTTAAATCATCCATTACTTCCTTAATCGCTTTTGGATCACCGGCTTTTAAAGTAAAGGTTGCTTCCAAAACGATGTACCCATGTTCCGGTATATTACTTGTACGGTAATCTAAATCCAATTGCTCTGCAGTTAATGTGAGAAGCTCTCCTTCTCGGTTAACGACCAACGTACTTGTTAGTACATCCTTGATTTCACCGCCATACGCTCCGGCATTCATATATAATGCACCACCAACAGATCCAGGTATACCACACGCAAATTCCAAGCCAGTTAGCTCTTCTTTTAATGCCTCTCGTGAAACATCAATAATTCGCGCACCGCTTTGAGCGATCATCCTATTGCTATCTGTTTTTATCGCAGAAAGTTTTTGCAGATTCATGACGATGCCACGAATCCCACCATCTTTCACAATTAGATTGGAGCCATTTCCAAGCATCGTAAAAGCTATATTTTCTTGATTTGCTAACTTAATAATCTGCTGTACTTGTTCATATGTTTCCGGCGTTACATAAAAATCTGCCTGCCCACCTAAACGGGTATACGTATGATTTTTCAAGTGTTCGTTCACCATCACATTACGCTCAGATGTTAATGCTATTAGTTTTTCGTACAGATGATGATTCATTGCCACTCCTATCATTCCTTTAACAAGTTATCATTTTTTCGGGAAGGCTATTTAGAAAAAATTACATTCACCAAGCCTCCCATAGTGAATGCTATTACGTGGACGCAGATAGAAAGTTATTATTGTTCACTATCTGCTTAAAAAATCACCAATTAAATACATGGTGACTTTTCACAAACAATCTTTATCCATTGTAAGTTATTGTCCTTCATCTTGCCACAAAAATGAATAAATCATTTTATCTACTTCTATACTCTCGTGTAATGCACTATGGCCTAGTGTATGATCTTCAATTATAATTTCCTGTAATTGGTCACTTGGTACAGTCATTCGTAAAGCCTGCACACTTTCTGGGAGTGCAACAGCATCACCAGTACTCCCAATATTCAGTGCCTGAACACTTTCAGGAAATGAACTTTCTCGTAGCAGTTGAAATGCCAGCGAATCCGGCTTTAGATCCTCAGCTGCAGCATCTTTATGAATTTGGAAATATGCTTCACTATAAATGCCGTCAAACGGACTCCCAATGGAAACAAGCTTATTCACTTCTGGATAACCATTACCTGCATATTCCATTGTATATTTAAGCGCAAGTATTCCACCCATTGAGTGTCCTACAATATTTACAGAATCAACTTTGTATTTTTCCTTCATTTGCAATAGAACTGCTGATATCCACTCAGCACTATCAGCGAAACTTGCCCGATTATCTTCTAAAATAATTTGAATAAACGTAGGAGCATACCTTCCTTTGTTTAAATTGTAATCACGGATTCGTCCTTCTTTAGTAACGTAATAGATAAACCCTTTATTCCCCCACCCGTATTCATGCTCGAAACGATCAAGCATATAGCCGAAGGAATTCTTCGTCCCTTTATAACCATGAATAAACACGGTTGGATCACCAGTATAATGCTCAGACTTCGCCTTATTAGGCATCGAAATATACGTGATATACCCGACAATTAATACCAATACCATTGTTATTTTTACCTTATGTTTTTTAATAAAATACATTACCTCACCTGCATACTTTTCCTTAGTGTTTTCTGTTTCAGAATAAACCATGTAAAATAAGAACCAATTAGGAATAACAGAATTTTTACCATTACTAAAGGAATCACAAACGCAATCGTATACAGCATCGAAACCCATAATAGACTAACGCTAACAATCTTAGCTTTTAATGGTATCCCTTTTCCCTCACGATAATTCAATATATAAGAGCCGACATATTTATTCGTGATTAACCATTGATATAATTTATCAGAGCTCCGAACATAACAAGCAGCTGAAAGCAAAAGAAATGGTGTTGTCGGCAATAATGGCAGCATTATCCCCAACACACCAAGCACTAATGAAATAGTGCCTGCAATTATTAAAAACATTTTTTTAATAGATTTCATAAACAACCACCAGCTACATATGTTAATTGAACACCATTATTATACCATCTCACACCCCTACAATCGCCTCAACACGTAAAAATTCATAGAAATTTCTTATCTATTTAATGAGGCTTGCAACCGGATGAAATACTGGCTTTCCATCTTCAAATGTCGCAATGTGTTTAAAGCCGATAGTGTCTAGCAACTCAAACGCGTCCTTAAATTGATATGCTAATGTTGTTTCCACATGAGAGTCCGATCCAACCGTAATGATTTCTCCCCCACATTCCTTATATAATTTTAAAATATCAGTGCTTGGCATCCCACTTTCTAAACCATAGCGATAGCCTGACGTATTTAATTCAATTCCTTTCCCAGCTGGAATAATTTCTTTAAAAATGACTTCTAAAATCTCGTGGAAATGATTCGTACTCTTTTCTTCCGTATATCTTTTAACAAGATCAATATGACCAAGAATACTAAAGCTTTTAAATTTGCTAATGCATGCAAGTAATTCTTCATAATACATTTGAAATGCTTCATCAACTGTTTTTCTCTTAAAGAATTCTCCGGAATGAAGGTCCATGCCAGCAGTTGCATGCATGGAGCAAATAACAAAATCAAACACTTCATCTTGCATTAATCTTTCATATCGCGCTAACAAGTGCGGTTGCACACCAATTTCTACACCTTTTTTAATGCGAATCTGCTTGCTGTATTTTTGCTGCAAATGTTTTATTCTCTTATCGTACTGTTTCAAGTCAAACTCAAATATCCAATCCTTATCTGGATAATCATAATCAATATGTTCGGTAAAACAAATTTCTTCAAGGCCGATACTGATCGCTTTTTCAATCGTAGTTTCCATCGGCGTCTTACAATCTGCTGAAAAATCACTATGAATGTGGTAATCAAACATTTTATCATCTCCTGTTTTTTCGTCAGTTCCAGTGCTGAAGCTTTAGCGGACTCCCCATTTGCTAACCAGATGCTTCTGCTTTTATTTGGTGTTGACTTTTATGAATATACTAATTATAATACTATATAACTTTACTTAGTTAAAGCGATAAAGTATTAAAGTTAAAAAGGAGTTTTATAGATGCAACGATACACGCTGAACGGCCGAAATAAGCATGTAGAAGATTTTCAAGTAAGAGATAATCTTATTGCAACATTGAAAAATCGCTTTACTACCTATGGCTATAAACAAGTACGGACGAAAGCCTTTGAAAACTATGAGATGTATTCGAACATTACTGGTACGGTAAAAAAAGATGACATGATTAAAGTCATTGATACGACAGGGAAAATCCTCGTCTTACGTCCAGATGTTACCATTCCAATTACCCGGATGATGGCAGCAGTAAACCAAGCAAATAATACCTTCTGGCAACGGCTTTTCTATGTAATGGATGTATTTCGTCAATCACAGGAGATGCCAAATCAAAAAGAAAGCACACAAGCAGGCGTTGAATTTTTCGGGGAGAATACACCTGAGGAAGACGCAGAAATTATCATGCTAGCCATCCATACATTAAAAGATTTAGGCTTTAAAAATTTCAAAATTGAAATTGGGCATGCGGGATTCTTTAAGGAGCTTATCCAACAAGCCGAACTCTCCGAACAAGACTTAGGGCAACTACAGGCCCTAATTCAATCAAAAAATATAGCGGATATGGAATTATTCCTTGAAGGAATGGCGATTGAAGAAGAATTAAAGAAAGCAATCCAATCGATTCCTCTTCTATACGGGGATCCGCTTCAAGTTATTCAGCAAGCAGAAAAGATTATTCGCAGCGCCCATATGCAGCATGTTTTGCAAAATTTAATTGACGTATTTGCATTAATTAAGGACTACGGTGTTGAGGATTATGTCGCTATTAATCTCGGATTAATTAATAATATGAATTACTATACCGGCATCATCTTTCAAGGATTTGTCTACCGAATTGGTCAGCCTGTATTAATGGGTGGGAGATATGATCATTTAGGAAAACAACTAGACAGCGTAATGCCTGCGATCGGTTTCGCATTTGAAGTAGATTTACTTATTCAAGCAATTTTAGAGCAAAGATTAGCAAAAGCTCCTAAAGCTCTAGTAGATACAGTCATTTATTATACAAAAGAAAAACAGCGAGAAGCTTTAACAGCTGCATTTGAACTAAGAAA
Source organism: Oceanobacillus sp. FSL W7-1304 (assembly GCF_037969805.1). Taxonomy (NCBI): domain Bacteria; kingdom Bacillati; phylum Bacillota; class Bacilli; order Caryophanales; family Bacillaceae; genus Oceanobacillus; species Oceanobacillus sp. FSL W7-1304. Next base: position 2,037,810 of record NZ_CP150211.1, read on the forward strand.
TAAGGGATATCAGGTTTTAAGTTTTCGGAATGATCCAAGTAATAGAAATCCCATTTCTTCTAATTCGATAATCCGCTTCGAAAAAGAACAAAACCTTTTTTCCAACGAACAAATCAAACAGACATTTTCAAAAGCAGATGAACTCGTTACGCTGCTTCAGGCTCACAAGGAGGGCTTCTAATTGCAACCTATAACATTGGCACTTGCTAAAGGACGTCCAGCTAAAAGCACGATTGCCCTATTGGAAAAGACGGACGTACAATTTAATGATTTTCACGAGGATAGTAGAAAGCTTGTTTTTTATAACAATGACAGATCGATTAAACTTCTTTTCGTTAAAGCAATTGACGTCCCGACCTACGTCGAAAAAGGGGCTGCTGATATTGGAATTGTCGGCAAAGATAATATCCTTGAATCCAAAGCAGATGTTTATGAACTACTGGATTTAAAAATTGGGAAATGTAAATTTGCAGTCGCAGGAAAAAAGAATTATACCCCTGAAAAAGGACAGCTGCTGACAATTGCAACAAAATATCCAGCCATTGCACAGAAACATTTCGATAAAAAGGGCGAAGCAATTGAAATTGTTAAGCTAAACGGATCTGTTGAATTGGCTCCACTAATCGGGCTTGCCGATTTGATTGTTGATATTGTAGAAACTGGAAACACATTAAAAGAAAACGGACTAACCGTTCTTGAGAATATTGAACCTATTAGTACGAGATTAATTGTTAATAAAGCGAGCTTTGCAACAAAATCAACCGAAGTACAGCAATTTATCTCCCAGTTAAAGTCAGCATTGGAGGGGTAGCAATGAACATACAAACAAAAGAGGAATTTTTACAGGTTTATAAAGCTAGTACTTCAGATCAGCTGAAGGAACAAGAGCTTGACCAAGATGTGCTAGAAATTATTAGCGGGGTTCGAAAAGATGGAGATGAAGCATTATATCGATACACGAATAAATTTGACCATGTAGTATTAGATTCCCTCATCGTATCTGAGGAGGAATTACTGGAGGCAAAAAAACAAGTAGATGCTGGATTTCTTGATGCTTTAAAGCAAGCCAAGGAAAATATTGAAGCATTTCATAAAGAACAAAAGGAACAATCCTGGTTTGTGAATAAAGCACCTGGTATCTTACTCGGCCAAAAGGTAACCCCGATTGAAAAAGTTGGTGTGTATGTTCCAGGGGGAAAAGCAGCCTATCCTTCCACGGTGTTAATGGATGTCATCCCCGCCAAAATTGCTGGTGTAGAGAAAATCGTACTTACAACACCTCCACAAGCGAATGGAAAGATTAATCCTCACGTACTTGTTGCTGCACAGCTTGTGGGAGTTGACACGATTTATAAGGTTGGTGGGGCACAAGCTATTGCTGCATTGGCCTATGGGACAGAAACAATTGAAAAGGTCGCCAAAATCGTTGGTCCCGGAAATGCCTTTGTGGCAAGAGCAAAAAAATGGGTTTATGGGGATGTAGCGATTGATATGATTGCAGGACCTAGTGAAATCTGCATTGTTGCAGATCAGACTGCCCCACCGAGCTTTGTTGCAGCCGATTTACTTTCACAAGCAGAGCACGATGAATTGGCAAGCTCCATTTGCATTACAACGAGTGAAGCATTGGCCGAACAAATTCTAGCAGAGGTTGAAAAGCAAACAAACGTACTTGAACGAAGCGAAATAATTACACAATCACTAAAGCAAAATGGAAAAATAATCGTCACAGCGAATCTAAAAGAAGCTTTTTCTGTTGTAAATGAAATTGCACCAGAGCATTTACAGCTAATGATTGAAAAACCATATGATAGTCTTTCTAATATTAAAAACGCTGGCGCGATCTTTCTCGGAAATTATTCACCAGAACCATTAGGAGATTATTTTGCAGGTCCAAATCATACCCTGCCAACGAATGGGACGGCAAAATTCGCCTCCCCACTTGGTGTATATGATTTCATGAAAAAATCGAGCATTATTAGTTATTCCGAAGAGGCACTGCTGCAAGCTACTGATTCAATTATCAAAATCGCTACAGTGGAGGGGCTCACTGCCCATGCCAATTCCATTCAGATTAGAAAGGATGACCCGAATGCGTAAAGCAAAAATTGAAAGATCAACAGCCGAAACATCCATCGAGTTAGACTTAACCATTGATGGAACTGGGAATGCCACTATCCGATCAGGTGTCGGTTTTTTAGACCATATGCTTTTGTTACTGACAAAGCACGGTTTATTTGATTTAGCAGTCACATGTAATGGGGATTTAGAAGTCGATCAGCATCACTCTGTTGAGGATATTGGTATTGCATTGGGTCAAGCATTTCAGCAGGCTTTAGGGAATAAAGAAGGAATTACAAGATATGCAACGGTAACAACGCCTATGGATGAGGCTCTGTCAACTATTTCCTTAGACATTAGCGGACGCCCCTACTTCGTATACAACGTAGAAGGACTAAAAGATAAAGTCGGTGATTTCGATACCGAGCTTGTCGAGGAATTTTTCCAAGCATTTGTTAGCAATGCCAAGGTAACACTTCATATTAACCTGGCTTATGGAAATAACACTCACCATATGATTGAGTCCATTTTCAAAGGCTTCGGTCGTGCATTAGATCAAGCGACGATATTAAATCCACGAGTGAAAGGAATCCCTTCCACAAAGGGCAGCTTATAAATAAAGAGAGACTAACAGACAGGAGATTTTTAACGGAAAGGAAGAAACAAGATGATCGCAATCATTGACTATGGTGCTGGAAATATTAAAAGCCTACAATTTGCGCTTGCAAAACTAAATAAGGAATCAGTATTAACAACCGATCCACAAGTAATCAGGAATGCTTCTTCAATCATTCTTCCTGGTGTAGGCGCCTTTAAGGATGCAATGGATGCAATCAAGAAAATAGGATTATCAGATGTAATTAAACAAGAGGTTCAAGCTGGAAAACCAATACTCGGCATCTGTCTCGGCATGCAGTTATTTTATGACAAAAGCTATGAGGATGGCGATTGGGATGGTCTCGGGCTACTAAAAGGGAATGTCAGTCGGATTAAGGAAACGGTCAAAGTCCCGCATATGGGGTGGAATACCATTACAAAGCATAATAAAAGTTTGTTAACTCTACATCTACCAGATGATTTTTACGTTTATTTTGTTCATTCCTATGCCGTCGAGGAATTGGAGGAAGCTACACTTGTTGGCAGCACCGAATATGGTGGCCGCATTCCTGCTATTGTCCAGCAAGGGAATATTACAGGTATGCAATTCCATCCGGAAAAAAGCGGTGATATCGGCATTCAATTACTTGCAAACTACGAGGAGATGATTTCATGATTTTATTCCCTGCAATTGATATTCGCGGCGGAAATTGTGTGCGCCTTATCCAAGGGGATTATAACAAAGAAAAAATCTATGGCAATTCCCCAACGGATATGGCTTTACAATGGGAGAAAAAGCGAGCAGCATACCTGCATACGGTTGACCTAGACGGTGCTAAAACTGGTGACTCCTTAAATCAAGACGCCATTAAAGCAATCGCCAAACAAACGGAAATCCCTGTTCAGGTCGGTGGAGGCATTCGTTCACTTGATACGATAGAAGGTTACCTTGCTGCAGGCATCGCTCGCGTGATTATTGGTACAGCAGCTATTAACGACAAAGCCTTTTTAAAAGAGGCCGTGGAAAAGTTCGGATCTCGAATCGCCGTTTCCATTGATGCGCGGAATGGCTATGTCGCTACAGATGGTTGGACAGAAACAAGTACCGTCAAAGCCATCGATCTTATCGCTGAACTTGAACAGATTGGCGTTAAAACAATTGTCTACACGGACATCATGAAGGATGGCATGATGCAAGGACCGAATTTTGAAGAGCTGCAAGCTGTGAATGAAGCAACAAGCATGGATGTCATTGCATCTGGTGGTGTTTCAACAGAGGAAGATATACGCAAGCTAAAATCACTGAACATGTATGGTGCGATTATAGGCAAAGCATTATACGACGGCACATTGAATTTTGAATCGTTAACGGAGGAAGATTTCTATGCTCGCTAAACGAATTATCCCTTGTCTCGATGTTGATAAAGGACGGGTGGTAAAGGGAAAAAAATTTCAAAATATCCAGGATGTTGATGACCCAGTGGCATTAGCCAAAAGATATAACGAAGCCGGCGCTGATGAACTTGTTTTTTATGATATTACAGCATCCAATGAAGAACGCGATATATTTCTCGATGTCGTTGAGCAAGTTGCCAAAGAGATCGCAATTCCATTTACAGTTGGTGGTGGCATACGAACGGTTGAGGATATCCATCAAGTTCTCCGCTCCGGAGCAGATAAAGTATCTATCAATAGTGCAGCTGTAACAAATCCGCAACTTATCAAGGATGCCGCTTTGAAATTTGGCAGCCAGTGCATTGTCTTATCGATTGATGCAAAGGAAGTAGCACCAAATCAGTGGAACGTTTTTACAAAAGGTGGTCGTTACGATACGGGAATAGATGCCATTCAATGGGCCAAGCAAGGAGAAGAGCTTGGTGCTGGAGAACTTGTCATTAATGCAATGGATTCAGACGGGGAGAAAGATGGCTATAATATTTCATTAACCAAAACTATTGCCGATACCGTTAATATTCCAATTGTTGCAAGCGGTGGAGCTGGTATAAAAGAGCATTTTCTTGCTGTATTAGAGCAAGGTGCGGATGCGGCACTTGCTGCATCTGTATTTCACTATGATGAGATTCAAATACCTGACCTCAAGATCTATCTTCAGGAAAATAATATTATCGTCAGGAGGGAAAGAAAATGAGAGTAAATATCGAACAGCTTGTCTTTGATGATAATGGCTTAATCCCTGCCATTGTACAAGACGCAGGGACAGGAAACGTCTTAACATTAGCATATATGAACCAGGATGCATTAAACAAAACAATCCAAACCAATGAAACATGGTTTTTCTCAAGAAAGCGACAGAAGCTATGGAATAAAGGAGAAACATCCGGAAATAAACAGCAAATCATAAGAATTTCTTATGATTGTGACGCGGATGCATTATTGGTTCAGGTTAATCCGCTCGGACCAGCATGCCATACCGGTAATGAATCCTGTTTCTACAATGAACTTTATACAAATAATATCCCGGCACACGATATCGTCCATAGCGTAATTGCGAAAATTAAGGATCGCCGCGATAATCCTGTTGACGGTACGTACACATCATATCTTTTTGAAAAAGGGATCGATAAAGTGCTTAAAAAGGTCGGAGAAGAAACGTCAGAAGTCATTATCGGGGCAAAGAATAACGATAAACAAGAGCTTACTAGCGAAATAGCTGATCTTACGTATCATACACTCGTATTGATGGAACTTATGGATGTATCCCTTTCCGATATAAAAAACGAATTAGTGAAAAGACATATTCAAAAGGAAGGTCAAAATCGTGAGTAAATTTTGGAGCGACATGGCAAAGCGATGTACCCCCTATATCCCTGGGGAGCAAATCAATCGTGCTAATGTAATTAAATTTAATACGAATGAGAATCCGTATGGTCCATCACCAAAAGTTATACAGGCAATCCAAAAAGAAAGTGAACAAACATTAAATCTCTATCCTTCACCAACAACAGACAAATTAAGGGAGGTTATCGCAGCACTCAATTCCTTATCCAAGGAAAATGTTTTCGTTGGAAATGGATCAGATGAAGTTCTTGCCTTTTCGTTTATGGCTTTTTTTGATAGTAACAAAGCCATTCGCTATCCAGCTATTTCATATAGCTTTTATCCCGTATATGCGAAGCTATTCGGTATTCCAGCCGAGGAAATTGCCCTTCAGGATGATTTTACGATACCGATAGAGGATTTCTACCAATCAGATGGAGGCGTTATTTTTCCAAATCCAAATGCGCCAACCAGTATTTATATGGAAATTGATACGGTAAAGAAAATCTTGGATAACAACCCTGAACAAGTTGTCATTGTGGATGAAGCATATATCGACTTTGCAGCAGAATCTGCTGTTTCCTTAATCAATTCCTATGAAAATCTGCTTGTTATTCAAACCATGTCCAAATCGAGATCCTTGGCCGGACTGCGGGTCGGATTTGCGTTAGGTCACCCGAATCTAATTGAAGGATTGACCCGCATTAAAGACTCAGTGAATTCCTATACAGTCGATCGATTGGCTATTGCTGGAGCAGAAGCTGCTATGGCTGATGTGTCTTATTTTAACGAGACGACAGAGAAAATAATTCGAACAAGGGAATGGACCATTGTTGAAATGGAAAAACGCGGATTTACTGTCCTGCCCTCCCAAACAAATTTTATTTTTGCAACACATCCTAACAAAGACGCAGGGGAGTTATATACAGCTTTAAAAGAAAAAGATATACTTATTCGATACTTTAAGGTACCTATGATTGATAACCATGTTCGGGTTACGATTGGCACAGATGAACAGATGGCACAATTTTTCAAAATGCTCGATACGATACTATAATTTAAATCCGTATGCTCTTTCAATTCGTCTTACTCAATTGTAACACTTTTATTTTCTATTTTATGCACAGATTGAGAAGTGTTGCCATTCCAATATTCGTATTTTCCGTACAATATCTCTGGTTGAAAAACATTGAATATTTGAGTGTCAAAACAACATAATATATAATCTATACCTTGATATAACAATAAAATGGCATACGTCAATTCGTATGCCATTTAGCTTGTCATTTAACTAATATGCACCTCAAAACGAAACCATTTACTAAAAGATGCGATGCTTTTCTTTTACAATACATTCTCAACTTCTGCGTTTTCTTTCAATTCATCAATTCTTGTCCGCAGTTGCTCACTTTGCTTTTCATTTGTAAGCACATCTTTAATTTGTCCTTCAACTTCTTCTAGCTTACCAATTTCTCCATTTTGCTCTTTTAGCTGATCATAGTACTCTTGTACTTCCTTGTCTGTCACTTCTACTTCAAATTCCGAATCCATATACTTTCTTGTTACTAACTCACCCGTGAGCTGCTCTTTGAACTCATCCTCTGACAATTGTAACTGTTCCAAGAGAGTGGTAAATTGGTCTTCACCACTTGTTTCCTTAATACTAACTAGTTCTTCTTGTACTTCTTCATCTGTCACTTTGATACCTTCATTTTCGGCATCCTGTTTAATAAGAGTCTGTTCAACAAGGATGGATACAGTCTGATCTTTGATCATATCAAGATTACTTACATCTTGTCCATATTGATACATTGTTGATTTTACTTGTGTATATATCGGGTTATAATCCGATCCTGAAATTTCTTCTCCATTAACAACAGCAACCGGAGTTTTTTCATCCAGTTTTTCTTCATCCGTAAATTCTAATTCCTGTTGTGCAGCAGGTTGTTCTGAAGTGTCGCCTTCTGTATTTTCATTTTCCTTCGTCTCATCATTCCCACATGCAGCTAGCATGATGATGACTAAGAACGCCAGTGATAGCACACTTAACTTTTTCATAATGGACTCCCTCGCTTCTATTAAGTCTTCTTCCATTCAACCACACATCTATATATGATTTCAAGTGGAAACAAAATAGCTGTTAATTCAGTAATTGCTATTGTAGCAGGGTTTAAAGCGTTTATTTACATTTCCATAACAAAAATTACTTACTTTTGCTTTGAAAGGTAGAGAAAGGCTCTCGACGATCTCTTTTCCTAAGACAGATAGCAAAAAAATACCCTCCGATCTGTTGAAGGCAATCACACACGGCCTTTAACAGATGAGGATATAAAAGTACATCGTAAACTCAAATTATTATAAAGTCTTTCTCTTTAAAATTATAATTAAGAATGTTAATCCACCAACGATTTCGATAATAATTGAAACTACACCTTGCGCGTTAAATACATGATTCATGATAAAATATGAACCAGTTAGTATCAAAAATCCGGTTGCAAGAGCCATTGGGAAAATATATCTATGATCATAAGTTGGCGCCAGCTGATAACTCAACGTTGCAACCAAAAACCCAAAGAAAGTAAGTGGTCCAACCAAAGCCGTTGAGACTGACATCAAAATGGAAACTAATACAAGAACATAAATGATACTAAATTGATGATTTACTCCCAAAGATGTAGAAATATTCTTTCCAAGTGATAATACATTTAAATTTTTTGAATAAGCAAGAAGAAGTAATGCAACAATTATTACGATTGGAATCGCAATAGAAAAATACTCTGGGTCCGCATTATTGACAGAACCAAACAATTTTGCCTGCAAAATATCAAATTCAGCCGGTGCAAGCAGTTTTCTCATGAAAGTTGACAAAGACCTTAAACCTGTACCAATAATGATTCCAACCAATAGCATAAGCTGTAAATTTCCATACTTTCCGGATAGCAACCATCCATAAAGTATCAAACACATTAAGACCATAACAACCACTTGCAATAAAAATGGTCCAGTGCCACTATAACCTATAAATACGCTGGCACCAAAGAAAAACATTGTACCCGTATGTATGGTGGAGTAAAGTGCTTCAAATCCTAAAAGTGAAGGAGTGATTACCCGATTATTCGTAACCGATTGGAAAGCAACCGTCGCCAGGCTTTGACAAATCGCAGCAATAATCATTGCAACAATAGCTACCATTCTTCTTTCAACGACTGGGATAAAGGAAGGGGAATCTACTGGAACTGGATTGTTATAAACTAAAAGTCCGTATGAAGAAAGAACACCTAATCCAATCAACGTTATCAACAATATCCAATAACGCTTTTCCTCCTTCTTAGAACGAAAAGCTTTAGCTGCTCTATTCTTATTAGGAAGGCTAGAAACAATTTTGACATTTTTTTTATTCGTATATTCCAATTTGTTATCCTAGCCTCCTTCTTCTTAATAAAATTACAATAAATACGACTGCGCCCACTGTTCCAAGTATCAAAGAGACAGGTACTTCAAATGGCATTATAATTGTCCTGGATATTATATCAGAAATGGTTAGAGCACCCATCCCGGACACACATACCCAAGGCAAATTACTCCTAAGATCATCACCTCTAAACATGGAAACAATATTTGGTACTATTAAACCTAAAAAAGGTAAATTTCCAATAACAGCTGCGACAATTCCAACTGCCACAGCAATAAGACCCGTACCAATAAGAACAATCTTATTATAGCTTACTCCTAGACTTGTTGTAACATCTTCTCCTAATCCAGCTAAAGTCAATCTATCAGCATAGATAAAAATAAAAATAGTAATGACAACAATCAGCCATAAATATTCATATCTTCCAACTTGAATCGATGCAAAAGAACCTACAAACCAGGTTTCAACATTTTGTGACATTTGAAAAGCGAGCCCAACAAAAGTGGAAATTGCAGAAATGACCGCTCCTAGCATTATCCCAATAATCGGGACAATTAAAGACGAACGAAGTTTAACTCTTCTTAAAAACAAAAAGAAAACCATCGTTCCAATAAAGGAAAAAATGATTGCCGCAGTCATTCTTTGGACTAAAGTTGGCGCCGGGAATAATAAATAAGCAAAAATCAATCCCAAGCCTGCCCATTCAATTGTTCCAGTTGTAGTTGGTTCAACTAAGCGGTTCTGTGTAATAAGTTGCATTACGAGTCCTGCCATTGCCATTGCAGCTCCAGTTAACATTAATGCAGCTGTTCTTGGAATACGAGTGATGAAAAACATTTCCATTCCATCCTCTTGTCCCCGTATATCATAAACCCCAGTAAACATTGAAATAATACCGAGAATAATAACAACTATGATTGCTAATATAAAAGGTTTCGTCCATACTTTATGATGATTAGAACGTTGGGGCTGAGAGTTCTCAGCCCCAAACATTCTTATTATATTTTTAGGCACTATAGTTATACTCCTCTATACTACTCAGCTAAAGTATTTGCAAGATCTTCAAATAACTTTATAAAAGTTTGTATTGATTCATTTGTATACGTGTCTGCTGGTGCATAAACTAACTGTTCTTCAGAAACGGCAGTTGTGTTTTGAAGAGCAGGTGAATTATCGATAACATCCTGAGCAGGAACTGCATCAGTTGAAGATGATACCGCAGCATCACGGTCTAGTACGAAAATCCAATCAGGATCGGTTTGTGCAATAGCTTCAACAGAAATATCATCACCTTCGTGGTCTGCAGAAGCTTGGTCAATTTCTAAAGCCGGAGTCCATTCAAAAATATCATACAACGGTCCCCAAACACGTCCAGAATGTGGAGCTGAAAAAGCAATGTCTCCACCAGATACTATAACACTCATGACTGTATCTGTCCCGTTATATGCAGACTGAGCTTCTTCGATAGCTTGATCAAAATCAGCTACCAATTGTTCAGCCTCTTCATTTTTATCAAAAATTTGCCCCAAAGCGAACGTAGAATCCTTAAATCCATTTACCAAGTTTTCTCCAGGGGTAGCAGCTTCCTCGGAAACATCAATATTAAGATCAATAACAGCTGCATTTGGCACTAATTCTTTTATATCTTCATAATAGCTAGCAAATCTTTGACCGACAATTACAACTTCAGGGTCTACAGCTGCTATAACTTCAAGGTTTGGTTCACGGTGATTTCCAATGTTTTGAACTGATTCATCAGCTACATATGGTAAATCTGCAGGCATTACATCCTTTGGAGCAGCAGATAATTCAATACCCCAATCAGATAATGTTTCAAAAGTTCTATTATCTAAAGCAACGACATTCTTTGGATTTACTGGGACTGTAACAGTTCCATGAGCATCCGTGATTTCGACCGTTGCAGCTTCAGCAGAATCATCTGCTTGCTCTTCTGTTTCAGCAGAATCATTCGCTCCCTCATCCGTTTCATCATTACCTGAATCTGAGCAAGCTGCCAACACCAAAGCAAAAATTGCAATAATAGCTATAATAAATGCTGATTTAAAATTAGACTTTCTCATTTCTTCTACCTCTTCCCTTATGTAAGTTTTATAGACGAGTAGACTATTGAATTGATGAAATTAATATCTATGTTATATTTTAGTGCGTGAGTTAAAGAATTATTATTTCATTTTACTATAGTGCATAGCTGCAACACGACACAATTGATATTGATAATCAATCTCAATAAATCTATTTAAAGTATATCAAATCAAGAAGCGTTGTCAACTGTATTTTGAAAGCTTAAATTTTTTAAACTTATACCTTGTGCATAAATCATCAGCTCAAAAATCCAATTATTCCCATCCCATTCTCAATTGCAGATGCGATACAGAAGGATTCGTATGAGAATAGTCACTTAAACAATGAAAGAAACCGCTTAAACACAAGCTTCCTGAAAAGATACAACCAATTGATTAAAAACTAAGTTCCGCACCATAGACATGCGTGCTACCTATGAAGGAAGCACGCATGGTTAGGTTAATCGTTCTCAGTTAGCTGCACCAGCCTGAAGCTAAATTGCCGTAGAGAAGATGTTTTTCCTAGATTATACATTTAAAAGGTATGCGGTTTAGACATTTACAAGAAAACAATTATGGACTAAACTTAGCAGCTGGAAGCACGGAACTGTTAACTACTTTTAAAATTATCTTAATGGGAGTCAAAGTATACGCAAAAACGACAACCGTTTTGCATATGAACTGGAATATGCATATCATAGACTTCATTTAATGCCTCTGAATTAATAATTTCGTGTGTTGGCCCATCTTTTACGAGACGTCCATCTCTTAAAGCTACGATGTGGTCTGAATAAACAGAAGCAAAATTAATATCATGCAATACAATCACAACTGTTTTACCTAGCTCATCGACAAGCTTGCGTAATATTTTCATGATTTGTACAGAATGCTTCATATCCAAATTATTCAATGGCTCATCCAGTAAAATATATTCTGTGTCCTGGGCAATAACCATGGAAATAAATGCACGTTGCTTTTGACCCCCAGACAGTTCATCTAAGAATTTATGTTGAATATCTGTTAAGTTCAGATACTCAATTGCCTGGTCGACGATTCGATTATCCTCAGCATTTAAACGACCTTTCGAGTATGGATACCGACCAAACGATACCAATTGTCGAATTGTTAGTTTCACATTTAAAAAGTTTGCTTGTCTTAAAATGGCAATACGCTTAGCGAATTCATTTGATTTCATATTTTTTATATTATTTTTATCTAGTAATACATCTCCAGTGTCTGAATCTAGCAGTCGGCTTACCATGGAAAGTAGCGTTGATTTTCCTGCACCGTTTGGCCCTATAAACGACGTAATTTTGTTAGGCTTAATTTGAACCGATACATCTTTTACGATAGATTTATTTCCGTACTTCTTTGTCAATCCTTTTATTTCGATCATGTCGTAGCCCTGCTTTCTTTAAGTATTAAATAAGTGAAGTAATTATCAGCAATAATAATATACTGATGGTATGTTATATTTAAAATTTAGACATGCACACAAGAACTCTCTCACCAACATTGTTTTCGTATCTTTCCAAAAATCCGCTTCCAATGGAAGGTGATTCTGTTCATCTGTGAAGTTTCATCTAACCTCTGCTCCTTCTTTTTGGAAAGACGTTATCTGTAGCCTTCACATGTTTTTGTAAAGATATTTCATTATTGAACAACATTCGTGTTACGCTCATTGTATAACTAATAATGATTATCATTATTAATTATATTATAGATGACACGCATTTTAAAATCAATGTTTCTTCACTAGTCCATCCTCGAATAGTAATAAAATCATACGAACTTAAAGGTTTTTGAATTCATCGGCATTACGAATACAAAATAAAAAAACTGCACTTCATTGTTAGAGACACTCTAACAATTGGAGGTGCAGTTCATCGCATCATGTTTTTAATTATTTAGGCTCTAATTAGTGCGCGTTCAAAAAGGGGGATAAAAAGAACCGAGATCAGCTAAATTTGCAACGTCCTTTTACAAAGCCGACACTAGCACGTACTGTGCGTCGGAGTTCGAGGCCGCGTAAGTTCCCCGTACCGGGCTTAAACTCGATATGCTGACTTCGACGTTCGACACAGGACATGTCGGAACTTAGCCGAAGGTCTACTGCTCTCGATGCTTCATTATTACCGGACTTTTTGAACCTTATTAATTACATCCCTCATCTGTACAAAAGGATGTCTTAGATTTCTCTGGATTTAACGATTGGAGAATTGGCTTCTCTTGCTCCTCTTCCCAAACCTTGTTTAGCACTTCTTCAAATACTTCAGCTGGCTGAGCTCCAGAGACAGCATACTTCTCATTGAATACAAAGAATGGTACTCCCTGGACACCAATTTGACGCGCAACATCAATATCTTCGTTTACTTTATTTCGATATTTATCCGATTGCAATACATGTTCCACTTCTTCTTTATCCAAATCTACCTCAGCTGCAAGTTTAATCAGTGTGTCATAATCACTTAGCAACTCAGATTCGGTAAAATACGCGTGAAGAAAGCGTTCGGTAACTTCTTTCCCTTTACCTTTTTCCTCAGCATACTTAGCTACTCGATGGGCGTCAAACGTGTTTGCATATTTCATATCATCAAAATTATAATTTAATCCTACAGTGGCAGCTTGTTGGCCAACCTGTTGATTCATTGTTTTAACTTGCTCAAGTGGAATTCCTTTTAATTCAGAAAATGTTTCATAGAAGTTTTTTCCCGGTATATGCTCAGCTGTTGGGTCAAGCTGATAGCTTTTATACTCTAGTGTAACCTGCTCTTTATGAGGGAATTTTTCCATTGCGTTTTCCAGCCTGCGTTTTCCGATATAGCAAAACGGGCAAACGAAATCGGACCATACTTCGATTTTCATTATAAGCACCTCACTTTTCTGTAAAATAGTGTACCATACCGGCACACGATCTAAAAACAATGTGCTTCATTCTGGTTGGGATTGAAGCATGGAATGAAGTTATTCGTGCACTGTGGTAAGGACGTTTCCAAACATTATAATAAAGGGCTTGCCCGTTCTGGCAGCCCTTTTATTATTAGCCTATCTACTTAAATGTCTTATTCATGAAACGTTTGTTTATCTTGAACAGTACCATCCTGTTTATAAATCGTTAAAGACGTGCCTTTATTTTTGGCAATTTCCTTTGCTCGCTTAACTGCTTCGTCCTTCTTATCGAAAACCTCACTAGCACGTTTTGCACCGCTTGATTGCACTGCCCAGCCATCCTCATGCGCAATCACTTGCTCGCCTTCTTCCAAACGCTCTGGATTACTGTCATATTTTTTACCTTCCTTTGACCTCTCTGTTGGCTTACCATGCTTCTTATAATCTTCAATCTCATCCTTCTCAGCATTCTCACGCCATTCCTTTGCTTGCGTAATAGCTATTGGGATTGCTCGATCATCTTCATAGCCTTCATCCACCATAGAATTGGCAATATCAATTGCTTTTTTTCTCGTAAGCTCATTCAAGTTTTTCATGGAAGAAGGGTAATCATTTAATGTCCAAGGCACTATTCATCACTCCCTCATTTTTCATCACTATTCCCCTGTGGCGAGCAATGAAACATGAAAAACAAATCCTTCAAGTTCTCTTCCTCTTAAACAAAGAAGAAAAGCACAAGCATCCGGGTAGCGACGTAGGGACTGCGTTCAAGACTGCGGCTAGTCGAACATTCTTACGTAGGAGATCCACTCCAAAGTATAAGATGATCGATGACTTTCTCCTCTACGGGCGAAAGTCAAGTTCATCTAAAAGGAAACATGCCCCTTTAGGGGTATGCCGATGTTAGGCATAGCCTGGTTTTAATCGGCCATCCTTATACTTGGAGTCAGGTGCCCGCTTTCACCGCAAGGGGATAAGTGCGACTACGCCTCATGTCTTGACAATCGACAAGTCTTCTTTATCGTGTTATGAGGTGAGGGAGTCTTGCTGAGGCTTTAGCGCTTCGTGGACATGGCTGTCCAGGTAACTAAGTTATTCACAGCATTCAAATTTTTAATTCCCTAGACATCGAAAAAAGAAAACAGCTTTGTCTCAGCTGTTTTCCTCTAATAAAGATTGACCCATAATACTGACGCGTTTTGTATTTTTTAATTCTGTCAAGTTTTTCACGCCAATGCCAAACATCGTCATTTTTAATTCGAGTTCAATTTGCTCCATTGTTTCAATCACTGCTTCTGGAGATTCTGTTGCGGCCTGCAGCAAATGACGTGCAAAGCCAATCACATCTGCTCCAATCGTAATTGCTTTTGCTGCATCGACCCCTGTTTTCATTCCGCCACTAGCAACTAAAGGGACTTCAGGGAGCTTGCCGCGAACTGAGACTATACAATCCTTTGTTGGAATTCCCCAATTATTAAATGCCTCAGCAGCCGCTTTACGAAGTGGATCACGCGAGCGTAATTTTTCCACCTGACTCCAGGATGTCCCTCCCGCACCAGCAACATCAATATACGAAATTCCAACATTATATAATTGTTCAGCAACTGTACCATCAATGCCAAACCCAACTTCTTTTACACCAACAGGCCTATCTAATGTTTTGCAAACCTGTTCAATTTTAGGTAGAAGTGATTCAAAGTTTAAATCTCCACCATCTTGCACTGCTTCCTGTAGGCTGTTTAAATGAAGCACAATTGAATCTGCACCTGTTTTATCAATAATTCGTTGGCATTCCTCGGCACCATAACCATAATTAAATTGCACGGCACCAATATTAGCAATAATTGGTATTGTTGGGGCCTGTTCGCGAATTAAAAAGGATTCCTTATGTGTATCACTCTCTAGGAAGGCTCGTGTCGAACCGATTGCAAATACCCAACGTTTCTCTTCTGCAGCTAATGCCAGGTTTTGATTAATCGTTGTTGCAAGCTCTGAGCCACCCGTCATGGAGCTAACTAAGAATGGTGCTTTTAGATCCTTTCCAAGAAAGCTCGTATCCAGTGCAATATCAGCAAAGTTTATTTCTGGCAACGCATTATGTATAAAACTGATTCCTTCCAAACCAGTTGACTTATTAACTCCTTCAACATTTCCAGTTAGACAAAGACGAATATGTTCGGTCTTACGTTGATTGATTCCTTGTTCCATGTGAAGTACCCCCGCAAAATTTAAATTGACGTTACCTTCTAGTTTACTTGTTTCCTTGGTGAAAAGAAAGCGAAGTGACGCTTATCATTTCAATAGGTATAATTGACAGAACGCAACATGTTTTTAAATATCCGCATTCTATTTTTATTATATGTTATATTAAAAGAAACAAACCGTATCCTGACAGGGAGGCAGTCACATTGAAGAAGAAGGCCAAACAATTCGCAGCAAAAGCACATGAAGGACAAAAGCGAAAGAATTCCGATGCCCCCTATATAACCCATCCTGTTCGTGTAGCTGAACGTCTAGAGGCGGCTGGATTTCGGGAGGAGCTAGTTTGTGCCGGATACCTGCATGATGTTGTGGAGGATACACTGGTAGAGCTAGAGGATATTGAACTCGAATTTGGACCGGAGGTATCTCGCCTCGTCGCAGCACACACGGAAGATAAATCGAAATCATGGCAAGAGCGTAAACAGCACACAATTGATATGATAAAAAATGCTGATCCAGAGGTGAAATATTTAGTTGTCGCAGATAAACTCGATAACCTGCTTGGTTTAGAAAAGGATTTGAGAGAACAAGGAGAAGCTGTCTGGGAAAAGTTTAACGCTGGCAGAGAAAAGCAAAGATGGTATAACAAATCGATTGCTTCCAAAATGTATGTTGGATTAAACAAAGAGAATGCTCCTGATTATTTTCAAGAATTTGAGAAAGCTGTAGATCGGGTATTTGGATAGCTAATAGTTTGGAATTGCAGGCAGCTTTGCAATAATCCCAATACATAAGCACCCTCCTTAGAAATAAGAAAGGTGCTACTTTTATCGCTTTTTATGATGCTTACAGTATTGAGATATGCTTCCATCTGCTTTTCTCATCTTGCTTAGCCTTTTGATCTTGTTTCGCCATCCCATAATTGGAGCTCTCTCATGTCTGGCGTATCGGAACAACTTTTTATAAAGAAAAAATCGACGCTATAACGAATGCGCCGATTTGCTCTATTATCGTCTATTCATCTCATTTGGAACAGCATTACTACGAATGCCTTTATCTAGCTGATCAATTTTATCCATTTCTTCTTTATTTAATTCAAAATCAAATACATCCAGATTCTCCTTCATTCTAGACGGTGTTACTGTTTTAGGAATCACAACCATATCCGATTGCAGATGCCAGCGAAGAATTGTCTGTGCAGGTGTTTTCCCCTGATGTTTCGCTATTTCCTTAATAACATCGTTTTCCAAAACATCTTTACCATTCATCAGTGGACTGTATGCTTCGACTTTAATCCCATGCTTTTCACAAAATGCTCGCAATTCCTTTTGCTGTAAGTATGGATGACACTCCACTTGATTGATTGCTGGTACAACCTCACACACTTCTAAAATTCGTTCCAAATGCTCGATATCGAAATTACAAACACCAATAGCTCTTACACGACCTTCTTTGTAGAGCTTTTCTAGTGCTTGATATGTTTCAACATATTGGTCAAATTTCGGAGCTGGCCAATGTATGAGATACAGATCAACGTATTCAATCCCTAACCTTCCTAAGCTTGCATCAAATGCCTTTAACGTGTTCTCATAACCGTGATCACTATTCCATACTTTTGTCGTGATAAAAAGCTCTTCACGTGCAATACCACTCTTTGCAATTGCTTCCCCAACACCGGATTCGTTCCCATATATTTTAGCTGTATCAATCGAACGGTACCCAGCTTGCAGCGCCTGTTCAACCGGGGTTGTCACTTCTTCGTTTGGAACTTTCCAAACACCATAACCTAACTGTGGCATGTGTATACCATTATTCAACGTTATATGCTGCATCTCTCATCTTTCCCTTCCATCAGTCTACAATCACTATTTTACCTAACCAATGCTAAATTAACCATTATTCCGAACCAAAGCCTTACGTGTATTAGAATTTTTTTCCTTGTAAAAATTTTTTAATAATTACCTTCATACTTTTGACCTATATACCGATATACTAAATGGAACTTAGGGGGGAGATGGAGATGCAAATGAAAAAAACTAAACAAACAAAGAAACAGAAATCAGCTCAAAAAATTGGAAGAAAGCGAAGATTTCTTTTGCATAATATCAAAATCGGCAAGAAATATTTATATGCATTTATAGCAACAATCCTATTAGTTGCATGTTCAAGTCTATTGGTTTATTTCCAATTGGAACAGGGTCAGCAAGATGTAGAGGCAGCTAATGAATATATTGACCGTGTTAATACACTAACAGAGCTATCATCTGTCATCCAGGCGAAAGATGTTCAAATTGCTGATTATTTACTAACGAGAAATGCAGTTTACATTGATGGCTTTGACAATTATCAAAGCCAGTTCAATGCAATTGTCGAGCAAATGGAACCACTTATGGTAACGGATGAACAACGAGCCATGTATCAAGAACTCATTCTATCTGATGCTGCGATTAATTCTACTTTCACAGATAAAATTGTTACATATATAGAGAACGACCAGGCCACACTTGCTAATACATTACGCGAGACAACGTACAGATTTCGAACGAGTAATGTAGAAATTGTAGATGGTCTTATCGAGACGATGAAAGCGGAGCAAATCGAAGCGACGGAAAATGCAATCGGAAGCATGGAAAGCGTAACTACAATTTTGCTAATTGCAAATATAACTACTATCATCGCTGGAATTATTATTTTTACATTCATAAGCAGAAATGTAACGTCCAACTTAAAGCATATTGTTAAAATCACTTCAGAAGTAGCTAACGGTAACTTAACCGTAGCTAAACTGAATTACAGCGGAAAAGATGAAATAGGGCAGTTAGCTTCATCCATTAACCAGATGAAAGAAAATATGCAGCATGTACTACAAAATGTAACAGCAGCTAGTAGTGCTGTTTCTAGCCGAAGTGAAGAACTGACACAAGCAGCTAACGAAGTAAAAGAAGGAAACACACAAATTGCGCTAACAATGGAGGAACTTTCTTCTGGTGCAGAAACACAGGCAAATGGTGCCTCTGACCTCGCGGAAAACATGAATGAATTTGTGAAAACCGTTATTCAATCTGAGAAAAGCGGGCAGGAGATTGCTACTGCATCACAGGGTGTGCTTGCACTTACAACAGATGGAACAACACTAATGAATGAATCTGTCCAACAAATGCAACGGATTGACACAATTGTTTCCGAATCGGTTGATCGAGTGAAAAATCTCGATAAGCAATCAAAGGAAATTTCGAATCTTGTTTCTGTTATTAAGGAAATTGCAGACCAGACCAACCTGCTTTCATTGAATGCAGCTATTGAAGCTGCTAGAGCTGGCGAGCATGGTAAAGGATTCGCTGTTGTTGCAGATGAGGTTAGGAAGTTATCGGAACAAGTAGCTACATCCGTAGTAGAGATTACTTCTATCGTGAATGCCATCCAGTCCGATACGAAGCACGTTGTCGAGTCCCTGTCTTCAGGATATAACGAGGTTCAGACAGGATCTGACCATATAGAAGAAACGAGACAAAGCTTCGACACCATTAAAGAGGCCGTTACCGCGATGACAACAAAAATCACTTCTATTTCAGCTAATTTAAAAGACATAGCTGGGAATAGTAATGCAATGAACAATCTTATTGAAGAAATTGCCTCTGTATCAGAAGAATCTGCTGCAGGAGTTGAGCAAGCAGCAGCTTCTGCACAACAGACAGCTAGTTCCATGGAAGAGGTTTCCCATAGTGCTGATGAGCTTGCCGGTCTTGCAGAACAATTAAATGAACAGCTAACTAGCTTTAAACTCTAGTATTATATAAAGTGATACTACATTCAATGGAGGGTACCTATCCTCTCCCGCTGAATGTTAGCAGCGCAAGGGAGAACTGCAGACTCTTGAACACTGTTCATCCTCCACCTTCACTCGTTTTATTAGTGGGGGATTACAGCCCCTTAATACGTGTAATAAAGGCAGACTGCAACTTAATATTGAGTCTGCCTTTGCTACTTTAGGAATCTGCTATCTATAACGAAAAGCTATTTCCCATAATATAAAATATTGGTATTGCTTCAATATTAGTTGCCTTTATACTAGAAAACTTGACATTTACCAAGTCTTCAGATGAATGCCTTAGTTGCGCTTATGCCGATAAGAATGTTTTTATGCTTTGGCATCTGCCAAAAAGCAATCCTTCGTATGATCATTTACCATACCAGTTGCTTGCATAAATGCATAGCAAATCGTTGGTCCAACAAATGTAAAACCACGCTTTTTCAAATCCTTACTCATTTCCTCAGATTCAGGTGTTATTGCCGGCACCTCCTCAATCGATAACCATTCATTTATAATGGGAGTTTCTCCAACAAATCGCCAAATATAGTTATCAAACGAACCAAATTCTTCTTGAACCTTGATAAACGCATGTGCATTTGTAATTACGGATCTTATTTTTCGCTTGTTACGAATGATCCCTTCGTTTTGCTCAAGCTCCGCAATCTTAGCATCGTTGTACACGCTGATTTTTTTTACATCAAAATAATCAAACGCTTCTCGGTAATGCTCCCTGCGCTTTAATATTGTAATCCAGCTCAATCCTGCTTGCGCACCTTCCAGCGTGAGCATTTCAAATAATTTCCTGTCATCATGAACAGGTCTTCCCCATTCATGATCATGATAGTCTATATAAAGTTGGTCTGTTGTCACCCATGCACACCGCTTTTTATCCATCTACTTCAACTTCATTTTCATCATAGGAAATCCAATCACTGAAACTCCCTGGATACAGCTTTACATTTTTAAAACCAGCAGATTTCAACGCCAAAATATTCGGACATGCTGATACACCAGAACCACAGGATACAATAATTTCATCCTCCTTGGAAAGGTCAGAGAAATGCCGCTCGAGATCCTCCCCCTTTTTCCATGTGCCATCAGCAGCTACTAAATCCTTCCAAAAATAATTTACAGCTCCAGGAATATGTCCTGCCCTGCGGTACAATGGCTCTGTTTTCCCTTGATAGCGTTCGGGTGCTCTGGAATCAATAAGTACAGCTGCATTGTCTTCTGTTTTCTTCCTCACTTCTTCCATATCTACTGTGTTTTCATTGCGAATTACAGTATGAAATTCTTTTTCATTTAAGGATGGTATTTCGTCTGTTACTTTATTGCCTTCCTCTATCCAACGATGATAACCCCCCTCTAAAATATATACCTTATCATGGCCAATCACTTCCAATAACCACCATAGTCTTGCAGCAAACATCTCATTTCCCTGATCATAAATAACTACTGTCGTATCATTATCAATACCAATGTTCCCCACTTTTGCAGCAAACATTTCTAAATTGGGAAGCGGATGATTTCCACCATGCTTTTCTGCACGATCCGATAAATCCTTATTTAAATCCATATACACTGCTTCAGGCAGATGATCTTTTAAATACATTTTTCTCCCTGCATCTGGATCTTCCAATTGGAAGCGCACGTCAACAATCACTGTATTATCTTGTCCATTTTCTAACCGTTTTTTTAAACGACTGACACTGATTATATTTTTCATTATTATCCTCCTCACAGATTCCCTACTACCAAATATTCCTATACTCTGTAATATGAAGAATATTGAGAATAAGGATTTAGCCACTTGTATGATTATTACCCTATTTTAAATTTATTTCGACAAAAATTCACTTATTCCTCTTTCTATTTATTTCGAGTTCCGTTATTTAATATGTTAAAATATACATAATTGAAACTAAAGGAGCAAACAAAAATGAAAAAAGAAATTATTAAACGCTTTACTACATATGTAAAAATAGATACACAATCAAATGAAGATTCTACAACAACACCGACTACAGAAGGCCAGCTTGAGCTTGTTAACCTGTTAGCAGATGAACTAAGGGAAATAGGAATGGAAGATGTGGAAGTTGATGAAAACGGTTATCTAATGGCTACCCTTCCATCCAATACTGATAAAGATGTCCCAACAATCGGCTTTTTGGCACATGTGGATACTGCTACAGACTTCACTGGTAAAAATGTCAATCCACAAATTGTAGAGAAATTTGATGGAAACGATATCGTATTAAATCAGGAATTAAATGTTGTACTATCTGCAAATGAATTCCCGGAGTTACCAAGCTATAAAGGACATACGTTAATCACTACGGATGGTACAACCTTACTTGGAGCAGATAATAAAGCAGGAATTGCAGAGATTATGACTGCGATGAACTATTTAATTCAGCATCCTGAAATTGAGCATGGACGAATCCGTATTGCATTCACACCAGATGAAGAAATTGGTCGAGGACCTCATAAATTCGATGTATCCCGTTTTGATGCATCATATGCCTATACGGTAGATGGCGGTCCACTAGGTGAATTACAATACGAAAGCTTTAATGCAGCGGCAGCTAAAGTAACTTTCCGTGGTAATAGTGTTCATCCTGGTACAGCTAAAAATAAAATGGTTAACTCCGGTAAATTAGCTGCAGCGTTCATTAACAAATTTCCAGATCAAGAATCACCAGAACATACAGAAGGCTATGAGGGCTTCTACCATCTTATTTCTGTTAATGGCGATGTAGAACAGACAAAGGTTTACTACATTATTCGTGATCATGATCGTGAAAAGTTTGAAGCAAGAAAAGCAACCGTAGAGCAATTTGTAAATGAGATGAAGTCACAGTATGGAGAAACAGCTATCCGATTAGAAATGAAAGACCAATATTATAATATGCGAGAAAAAATTGAGCCTGTGAAGGAAATTGTTGAAATCGCAGAGCAAGCGATGAAAAACTTAAAAATTGAACCAATCATCGAGCCAGTTCGAGGTGGAACGGACGGTTCACAGCTCTCTTATATGGGACTCCCTACACCAAACATCTTTACAGGCGGGGAGAACTTCCATGGGAAATTTGAATATATTTCCGTAGATAACATGGAAAAGGCTTCGCATGTAATTATCGAAATTAGTAAATTGTTTGCTGCTAAGTAAGTACAAAAGCGGAGGCTCGGTTAGGTCCGCAAGAGTCAGGCCCACTTGATGGGTCTGATTTTTTTCTCTAAAAGCACAAGTTTATAGAGAAACGTAACTTTAAATCTCTCTCTGTCTATGATTTTTCTGAATGATTTGCATTTTCCTCGTATATTGCTCTTGAAGTATTATGTATGAGAAAATGAATGAAGCTTTTTACTTCTGCTCGTCATCGTAGAAACATAGATTAATAGTAGTGTGTTCAAAAAGCCTTTTTGAACAACCTCTAGCAGCAGAAACACAAGGAGAGAATGCTAATGTTTAAAAAACCTATCATAAATATGTGTCTAATTTTAATGCTACCAACCTTTACGGCAGCTTGTAATGCTCCCGAACAACCAAGTAATGATTCGAAAAATCCTGAAGAAACACCTGCACATTCAGAATCTGATCCAACAGATAGAGAGGAATTCACCGAAATCCCTAATGAATCACTCCAAAAAAAGGATTCAGGTGAGAAAGTAAAGCAACTCCAACTTGCTTTAAATGAAGTTGGGTACGAGCTTAATCCAAGTGGTGACTATGACGAAACGACAACATGGGCAATAACGGATTTTCAGTTACAACATGATACCTTACTCGCATCAGGCATCTATGATGAACCAACTAAACAACAATTAGAACAGCTTATTGAAAATAAAGATGTCATTAAATCTGGTGAAGGGTTGCCTCTAAAAGCAGAGCCAGCTTTCACCAATTCAGGAACAGAAATTATTGCGAATCCATATGATCAACTCGGGTTGATTAACAAAGAACATGCTTTACCAGAAGATTATATACCAGAAGATCTTGTGATTCCGGATGTACCATTCCCATTTGCAGAGGATCTACCTAAAAAACAAATGCGTCAAGCTGCAGCTGCAGCCTTGGAAGAGCTATTTCAAGCCGCAGAAGAGGCAGAGCTTGAACTCTTTGCTCAATCCGGCTATCGTTCTTACGAAAGGCAAGACTCGATATTTGCAGCAAATGTACAAGCACATGGTGAAGAAGCCGCAAATAACTTTAGTGCTCGTCCTGGAGAAAGTGAACATCAATCAGGTCTAACAATGGATGTTACAAGTCCAGCAGTAGATTTTGATTTAGTAATTGAATTTGGTGAAACAGAAGAAGGTAAGTGGATTAAAGAAAATGCTGCAGATTACGGATTCATTATCCGGTATCCAGAAGGAAAAGAAGACATAACAATCTACCAATTTGAACCATGGCATCTCCGTTATGTAGGTGTAAAAGCAGCAAAAGAAATTATGTCACAAGCTATTACATTAGAAGAATATTTAGAAGCAGATAAATAGAACACATCTTGCAATCCTGTTTCCTTGGAACAGGATTTCTTCTTTTTTCAACCCCTTATTATAAGGGAAACATTATCTCACCTCCCTAATCCATGACATTTCTTTGTGCAAATCCAAGTCAATTTGTGCATCTAATGCGCGAATTCGTTTCAATGCATCAGATCCTTCAATCGTTTTATAATGATGCTTGCCACCGTTCTCTTCATCTGCTTCATCTGCCATCGCTACTACTTGTTGAAGTGGCTTTAGTTCTAGTTCTCCCTTTGGCAAATACGAATCGGTGTGAAGGAGGACAGCAACAGCAATCTCTTTTGCTGATTGTCGATCTTCCCCTATCCGGATAAGCAGCTTATGTGCACGACTGGCACCTTTAATCGCATGGATATCATTTTCTTTATAGAGATCATAATCCCATTCACCATCTCGATACCATGTGTAATGTCCAATGTCATGTAACAATGCTGCCTTTGCTGCTAGATCTGGATTCACATCAAACTCTTTTGAAAACATATATGCATATTCAGCAACAGCAATCGCATGAGCAATCCCAGATCGACTCAAATATTTCTGTGTGATTGGATGAACAAAAATCTGCTCCAGCGTAACGTTTCTCATTCGAATTCTCTCCTTTCGATGTAATTTATTGCTAGGTAAAATTTCAACGACTATATCATAAATTCTACTTACTTGCAATAATAACCGATTATATTAATTTAAAACATCGTCTAAAAGCGGAAGTTCTCTACGAAGATGATTACTTCGCGGATGGCTGTTCTAGTAAAACAAGTACATGCGTACAGGTTAGAAAACCCGGCATGCGCAAAGTCTTATAGCGAACTCCTAATTGCACTTATAAGTTTTATACTTTATTATCTGCCAAAAAACACTGTCCACCTAAGGTGAACAGCGTTTTTCTTTAAAATGGCTTCAAAATCATCAATGCAATAATGATTAAGAAAATGATATTGGTTATATGCTCGAAAAAGAATAGCTTACCAGCTAATCTATAATAGCTCTCTGGTATTGTTTCTCCCTTATGGGTTTTTAAAATGTCCTTTATCGGCTTTGATTTTGGAGATAATACAAATGGTCCAAATGCTAATGCAGTTAAAAACAGACTGAGACTTAGCCAATACCAGCCCTGCGTAAATAAATAGGTATTAAGGAAACCCATCCAAACACCAGTAACAAGTAACAACGTGCCACCAATCATCGTATAAATATGTAATTGATTACGGATTACAAAAGCATGACGAAGCTCCGTCATATTACTCGCCTTTTTCACGATTACAGTCATCACAAGGCCTGGACCCATTCCCAATATGGCAGAAAATATATGAATAAATACTAATAATCCATAGAATGACATCAACTCAACCTCCTCACTCGTTATCATACACCCATTTATTCAGTGAAGGCTGTGATATCTGTCACAAAAAAAAGCACAGTATGAATACGTTGTGAAATTTCGTACTTCCCTGGCACTACGATAATAACGATTTTGTACAAGAACGATGTACTTGGCTTTTTATAACTCCTGAAAAGCAGCTTGAATCAACACGTTGCTTTTTAAAAGTTTATCAGATACAATTTAAATGATAACAATTATCAATTAAAAACAATATAGGGGTCGTTTTTATGCAAAAATCAGAATTAACAAAAATCATTAGAGGAAGACGGGCAGTTAAAAAAGGATATAATGATAAAATAGTTACGGAAGAAGTCGTGTTGGAATTGTTAGACGATGCCATTTGGGCACCAAATCACGGGATGAGACAACCTTGGAGATTTATTTTTGTTAATGCCGATCAAAAAGCCAGCTTTGCGAAGAAAATTGCTTCTACCTATCCTGAGGAAAGACAGCAAAACAGAGAAGATTATTTGAATGAGCCAAGCGCTATTTTAGTTGTCATTATGGATGAACCGGATATCCCGAAACAATGGGATGAAAACTACGGTGCAATATCTGCCATGATTCAGAACTTTTGGCTACTTGCATGGGAGCAAAAGCTTGGAGTCGTCTGGAAAACAAACCCACATATTTACGATCCAAAAGTAAAAGAAATTCTTGCTGTAAATGGCAACGAAAAAATTGTTGGTTTTCTCCATATGGGGTATTTTGATGAACTACCTGAAACAAAGGAAAGAATTTCAGCAAAAGCTAAATTCAGTCTGTTTGAAGGTTAATTATAATAATAATGAGCGGCTAAGATCAGGTATGAACTTTGCCGCTCTTCTTATTTACCACGTCTTCTTTTAGCTTCTTTAAGATCCTCCTGGGTAATTTCTCCACTTTCCAACCTTTTCTTCATTATTTCTAATGAATCATCTGTTTCTGGCTGAGACTTTTCCGCTCTAAATTTACTCAAAATAACGATAATAATGATGAAAATAATAATGGTTAAAACGAATCTCACAATTAATTCCATAGGCATTATCCTCACCTCACTATGCAGCATTCCCTTTTTCTAAATTCTTTAATCTAAACTAGTGAGGGGCATATCCCTTTTATAGCGCTAATTCACTTTATTATAGTATTCTGTCCATTTCTCTGTTCCTGTCTCATAAAAATAGCGCCATGCGGCATTTCCATTTTCATAGGCCGCTCCCCAATTTTCTGTTTGATTATCGTAGCCATAGCTCCAAATTGTCGTCGAACGTTCGTAGAATATACTCCACAGATTATTAGCATTCTCCATTTGGCGTTCAGTTGTTAAATAGTTTATCAGATCTTCTGCCCGGTCAAATTCCAGTTCGGATTTTTCCATAATAGCGTAGCCTGTTTCATCCGCTTGTTCCATCAATTGCTGTGAAAGCTCATCAGCTCGCTTCATACCTTCTTGCTGCCATGTTTCCCATGCCTCTTGCAGACGATTATATTCTTCTTCCCAATAATCTTCTAAGTCCTGCTTATTACCAGCATATGTGAATTCACCTTTTCCAGCTTCTGCAACTTGCTCTAATAATTCTTGAGCCTCATCATCAACCTGGAACCCTATAATATTAATAATTGGCTGGACATCTTTCTGATTCAATTGTTCAGCAACCTTAATAGGATCTCCATCACAGGTTTCAATTCCATCACTTACAACATAAACAATAGCAGTGGATGCATGATCTGGAATATCCTTTTCTGCTGCCTCTAATGCATTTGCAATTGGTGTCCATCCAGCTGGTTCTACTCCTTTAAGTGCGCTCATAAATTCCTTTTCGTTCATTTCTCCATTGTATAACGACTCCGTCGCACGACACGATAGCTTTTTATCATCATCTGATCCTGTTCCTTCATGACCATATACGCGTAATGAAACGGTACTGTTTGCTGGTAGAATATCAATAAAATTTCCAATTGCTTCTTTCGCTAATTCCATGCGACTTGTGCCGTCACTTTGATTATTCATACTACCACTTGCATCTAATAAAATTGCAAAGTGAGAAGTAGAGGTAGCCATTTCCTCAGATGGTTCCTCCAGTTCTTCATCCGGTTTATCTACATTAACCTCAACCGTTGGATCGAACGTTACAAATGTCTCCACTTCCGCATGATAATCTTCCCGAATTAATCGTAAAATTGCTGCTTCCAGCTCTTCCTCTGACAGATTTTCTGGCAGTTGATCGAGCATATCCTTTGCAGAAGCTAAATCATATTTATCCCCACTGTATAATCCAGCTTCCACAATCAGCTCCTGCTCCAGCTCGTCTAAATCACGTGGCAAACCATCTAATGAATAAGATTCCATTTCTGTTTGCCACCATTCAGTTTTCGCTTTTTCTTCTGCCTCTGATTCTTCCACATGACTCGTATCATCCGGTTCAGCAGTTTCTTCAGATTTGCTACAAGCAGAAAAAACAAATATACAGCCCAATAAAAGTATGATTGCTTTTTTCATAATAGACTCCTTTAAATTAAATATGTATACATGTTATTATACTAGAAAATGACCTAAAATTATAAAAATTTATTGATTATCGTCATTGTGGTGATCGGTTCCCGAATGAAGCGGGAGCATGGCCAGTCGGTAACTCATTATGCCGATGGGTTACCAAACAAAGCTTGAGCACAAACATTCGGGCACTTATTACTTTAAATAATGACCGAAAAGCAGAGTAAGATCACTATTAAAAAAAATTACATAAAACCCCTTGACTTTTATTTCAAACTATTCTAGTATTAATTCCAATAACTTAAATGAACTTAAGCAATGACGAAGAATAGTAATCTATTTTGACACTCTAGAGAGCTGGTGGTTGGTGTAAACCAGTGTGATCGTTTAGATGAATGGGCTTCCGAGCTTCCAAACCGAACTAATTTCAGTAGGCTTTGGCGAAATGGTCTCATCGTTACAAGAGACAAATATCAAGCATGGTTGCTTGATATTGCTAAAGTGAGCTGTTTTCAGCTAATAAAGGTGGTACCACGGTCCCTCGTCCTTTTTTTGGATAAGGGACCTTTTTGCGTTTCTAATAAACTACATACCTAAATCTTCGAGTAAGAGGAGTAGACAACAATTAAAGCGTTGCAGAGAGCTGGTGCAGGTGGGATTCCAGTACGTGGATTGTTGTTGAATGGACTTACGAGAGGTTTCCTGAACATTCGAGTATGGAAACACGGAATTCCGCCGTTATACGGATAGGATATCGGATATCGAAAAGCGAAAACGCCTGTACTTGCACGTCCTGGGCGTTGGAGCTAGACAATTGGCATCCCGTATCTGAAAAAAGATGAAAGGTTTTTCTTTCAAATGAGGTGGCACCGCGGTCACATCGTCCTCTATAAACACATCCATATTGTGTTTATAGAGGACTTTTTTATTTTAAAAAACAGAAGGGAATGAACAGGATGCAGGTAACCAATAAAACTTATATGTTCAAGAAAATGGATGCTGCCTACTTAACACCAATACACATATTCAAACAATTATCAGGAAAAAAAAGATTCCTGCTAGAAAGCACGTTCCAACATGAACAAAAAGGAAAGTATTCCTTTCTTGGAGTAGATCCATATCAAGAGATTATTGGAACGGAAAATAAAACAACAATCCGTCACCGTGAAAAAAACACGATTGAATTTCATCCAGAACATGCGCTAAACCATATCAAAAAGCACATGCCAAAATTTGAAACAGACTTGCTATTGCCCTTTTTCGGAGGGGCAATTGGTTATATCGGCTACGATTCAATTCGGCACTTTGAAGACATTGGCAGTCCCCTGCCGGATGACTTGAATATGCCTGACATTCATTTCATGCTTTATCAAAATGTTATTGTTTTTGACCATACTGAAAACCAGATATACTTAATTGCTTTGAACCTGGATAATCAGCCGGAAAGAGTACTAGATGAACGTATCGAGGTATTAGAAAAAGCATTAACTAAAACTGAAAGTCACAGCGAACGAAATTTTAGTCCAATTGAATTCGAAGCCGAAATGACTTCCGAAAGCTTTCAGGAAAATGTAAAAGTAGCAAAAAGGCATATTAAACAAGGTGATATTTTTCAAGTAGTTTTATCACAACGTATGACAGCGACGATTGATGAGCATCCAGAATTTCCATTTTATTTTTACGAAAAGCTTAGAACAGCAAATCCTTCACCATATATGTTTTATATCGACTTTGAAGACTATGTAATTTTAGGAGCTTCTCCTGAAAGTTTAATTCAAACCACTGGTAATGAAATAATTACAAACCCAATTGCCGGTACCAGAGCACGCGGAACCACACCGGAAGAGGATGAAGCATTGATGGGGGAACTGCTTGCCGATAAAAAGGAAATTGCTGAGCATCGAATGCTTGTCGACCTTAGCAGAAATGATCTTGGCCGTGTTTGTGAAACTGGCAGCATCACCATTCCGACCTACATGAAAATCGAGAAATATCAGCACGTAATGCATATCGTCTCTGAAGTAAAAGGAAAATTAAAGAAGCATTTAACTGGAATTGATGCTCTTATCTCCTGCCTCCCTGCCGGCACAGTCTCTGGAGCTCCTAAAATAAGGGCGATGCAAATTATTAACGAACTCGAAGATAAAAAACGCGGTGCATATGGTGGTGGGATTGGTTACATTAACTTTAACCATGATTTGAATATAGCCCTTACGATTCGGTCTCTCATTCTTAAGAATAAGAAAGCATATTTACAGGCAGGTGCAGGAATAGTGTACGATTCGATACCAGAAAATGAATATCAAGAAACATTAAATAAAGCAAGATCACTAATGGAGGTGCAGAAAATTGATTCTTTTAATTGATAACTATGATTCATTCACGTATAACCTATATCAATATTTTTCAGAGTTAGACCTTGAAATTCAAGTTATCCGAAACGATAAAATTTCAATCGCTGAAATTGAAGAGCTCGAACCAAAAGCGATTATCATTTCTCCTGGACCAGGTTTACCAGACAAAGCAGGCATTTGTATCGAATTGGTGAAACACTTTCACACAACCATCCCTATATTGGGCGTATGTCTAGGTCATCAAGTAATTGGAGAAGCGCTGGGAGGCAAGGTTGTTCCTGCAAAGCAAATTATGCATGGCAAAACCTCACTTGTTGCCCATCAGAATACTGGGGCTTTTAAGGAATTGCAAAACCCGATTGAGGTTATGCGCTATCATTCTTATGTGGTTGATCGGGACACATTACCCGAGGAGTTAGAGGTTGTTGCATATGCGATAGAAGATGGAGAAATCATGGGGATCAAGCACCGAGACTTTCCACTGTACGGACTTCAGTTCCACCCAGAATCAATTGGCACATTATCCGGCAAAACAATGATTCAAAACTTTATGGACGAAATTAGAAAGGAGTTCTTAACCAATGAAACCGTATCTTAAAAAATTGATGAATCGTGAGCATTTAACAGTAACAGAAATGAAGGAAGCTGCAAATTACTGCTTTACAACGGATGTGACTGAAACCGAAATAGCTGGATTTCTAACGGCGTTACAGATTAAAGGAGAAACTGCTGACGAAATCACTGGACTTGTTGAAGTAATCCGTGCCAAGTCCTCCTATCAAACGAGTCCAATCCAAGATGCAATGGACAACTGTGGTACCGGTGGTGACGGGTCCAATAGTTTTAATATTAGTACCACCTCGGCATTTGTTATCGCCGGGGCTGGCGTTACAGTAGCAAAGCATGGAAATCGGAGCATCTCCAGCAAAACTGGAAGTGCTGACGTACTGGAACATTTAGGCGTCTCCCTCTCATTCTCCAACGAGCATGTTAGTGAAATGCTTGCAGAAAATAAAATTGCATTCTTATTTGCTCCACATGTTCACGAAGCACTTCGCCCTTTTTCAGTCGTTCGAAAGCATTTGGGACTGCCAACAATTTTCAATGCAATTGGCCCACTGACAAATCCGATTGAGCTTGATACCCAACTGATTGGTGTATATCGTAAAGATTTACTGCCAATTATCGCAGAAGCAGCAAAGAAATTGGGCAGACGCCGAGCAGTTATTGTAAACGGAGCTGGGTCAATGGATGAAGCTTCTCTAGCTGGAGACAATCACTTGATTATCCTCGAGGATGGGAAACTCACTGAAACAACAATCCATCCAGAAACGGTTGGCTTATCCATTTATCCAAATGAAAGTATCCGCGGTGGGGCCGCAAAGGAAAATGCGGAAATTCTCAAATCTGTTTTAAACGGGATCCCTGGACCATACTTGGATACGGTTTTATTAAATGCAGGACTTGGACTATTTACAAATGGTAAAGCAAAGAGTCCTCAGGAGGGGATTGAATTAGCACGCGAAAGCATCCAATCAGGCGCAGCTTTAGAACGATTACAGCATTTAGTAGCATACAGCAAAAAAATTCCAAGTGGGGTGTATTAAATGACTTTCTTAGAGAAAATTTTAACCGAAAAGGCAAAAGAAGTTGCCAAATTAAAAACGAAAACGATTGAGCAGAAAAACCACTCTCCAATACCTACTTTCAAAAGCAGAGTCAAGGGTGCAGCACATATGAATATTATTGCTGAAATCAAACGTTCCTCCCCATCAAAAGGAGCCATTCATATGAATGTAGACCCCGTTAAACAAGCAACACAATATAAACAAGCTGGGGCCGCTGCTATTTCTGTACTGACAGATGAACCTTTTTTCAATGGATCGATGGACGATTTACGAGCTGTTCGAGAAGCTGTAGACGTTCCGATTTTATGTAAGGACTTTATCATTGATCCGGTTCAAATTGATCATGCAAAAGCCGCTGGGGCAAACATTATTTTGCTCATCGTTGCCGCCTTATCCAAGGAACAATTTACTGAATTATACAACTATGCAACAAGTCTTGACCTAGAGGTACTCTGTGAAGTTCATAATGAAGAAGAATTGAAATCAGCATTAGAAGTAGATCCGGAGATTATCGGAATCAATAATCGTAATTTAAAAACATTTGAAGTCGACCTTGGGACAACAGAGAAGCTCGCTTCTCTGCTAACAAAGCAAAATGCAATTCTAATTAGTGAGAGTGGAATGAAAACAAAGGAGGATGTAATACGAGCTGCTGATGCAGGGGCTAATGTTGTTCTCGTCGGTGAAACACTGATGCGATCAGACAACGTAGATGAAACCTTCAAACAGCTGAAAATTCCACTACCAGTGAAAGGGGCGAATTAAATGCTCGTCAAAATTTGCGGCATTAAAACAATCGATGCAGCCAATGCGGCAGTAAAGGCCAGGGCAGATTATATCGGATTTGTATTTGCCGAGAGTTCGAGAAAAATCTCCCCTGAGGAAGCTGCGATGATTGCAAGCTCCCTCCCTGCTTCCGTTAAAAAGGTTGGTGTTTTTGTCAATGAAACGGTGGAGACAATGAAGGAGACCGCTCAAACAGTTGGCTTAGATACCATTCAATTACATGGAGACGAACCTCCAGAGGTAGCGGAGCAGCTGCCGTATGAAATTATTAAAGCATTTCCGGTTAATAAAGAAACACTACCTGCCATTCGCTCTTATCCATGCGACTATTATTTACTAGATTCATGGAGAGGCGGAAGCGGCATTGCCTTCGATTGGAGTTTAGCTGATCAGCTATCCATCAACCGGGCAAAAATCATGCTAGCTGGCGGACTTACTCCGGAGAATGTTACAAGAGCAATAAACACTGTCAGGCCAGCTGCCGTTGATGTATCCAGTGGTGTGGAAACAAATAAAGAAAAAGACCTTAATAAAATAGAGCAATTTATAAGAAATGCTAAATTGAATGAGTGGGTGGAGCGTTAGTTCCTTTGCAAGCCGGTATGGTGCTATAAAATAAGAGGTTGGTTCTTTTGCGGGCGGAGGTGGTGTCTTAATACTTAAGGATGGTGCTTTAGCACGCGGCATGGTGTCTTAATACTTGAGGATGGTGCTTTAGCGCGCGGTATGGTGTCTTAATACTTGAGGATGGTGCTTTAGCACGCGGCATGGTGTCTTAATACTTGAGGATGGTGCTTTAGCGCGCGGTATGGTGTCTTAATACTTGAGGATGGTGCTTTAGCGCGTTGAGATGATGTCATAATATTAGAGAGCGGTTTTTGTACAGTGATTTATAGTTAACTAAACTTTTATAAATGATAAACGAGGTGTAATATATGTCAATTTATACAATGCCAAACAAAGCAGGTAAGTATGGACAATTTGGAGGGAAATTTGTCCCCGAGTTATTAATGCCAGCCGTCATTGAATTAGAAGAAGCCTATGAGAAAGCAATGAACGATCCAGAATTTATCCAGGAGTTAAACTACTATTTGAAGCAATATGTTGGGCGGGAAACACCATTATATTACGCCGAGCAACTTACCAAATCACTTGGTGGTGCTAACATCTATCTAAAACGAGAAGACTTAAATCACACAGGTGCACATAAAATTAATAATACGATTGGGCAAGCATTACTAACATTAAGAATGGGAAAGAAAAAAGTAGTTGCTGAAACAGGTGCAGGCCAGCATGGTGTCGCAACGGCAACTGTTTGTGCATTACTCGGATTAGAATGTGTTGTCTTTATGGGTGAAGAAGATATTCGTCGACAAAAGCTGAATGTATTTCGAATGGAACTGTTAGGAGCTGAAGTACGTGGAGTCTCACAAGGTAGCGGAACGCTGAAGGATGCGGTTAATGAAGCATTGCGTTATTGGGTTAATCATGTTGATGATACCCACTATATTATCGGATCCGTTGTTGGTCCGCATCCATTTCCTAAAATCGTACGTGATCTTCAATCTATTATCGGGAAAGAGACAAAAAAACAAATCCTCGATCAAACTGGTAAACTAGCAGATGCAATCATTGCTTGCGTCGGTGGTGGTAGTAATGCAATGGGAATGTTCCACCCATTTATCGAGGATAAAGATGTAAAGCTATTCGGTGTAGAAGCTGGTGGTGCTGGTCTTGATACAAATCAGCATGCTGCAACTTTAACCGGTGGCGATGTCGGTGTATTACATGGAACATTAACTTACTTACTACAAGATAAGGAAGGGTTAATCGAGGAAGCATTCTCCATCTCTGCTGGTCTTGACTATCCTGGAGTAGGTCCTGAGCATAGCCATTTGCATGAAATAAATCGGGTAAAGTACACATCCATTACAGATGATGAAGCACTTGAAGCTTTCCAATTTCTATCCAAAACTGAAGGAATTATTCCTGCATTGGAAAGCGCACATGCAATTGCATATGCAATGAAGCTTGCAATAGAAATGCCGCAAGACGAGACCATCGTCGTTTGCTTATCAGGGCGTGGGGATAAAGATGTCGAACAGGTGAAAGATCGGATTGGAGGGAACATATAATGGGTAAAGCAAAATTAGAAAAAGCAATTCAAGATAAGGCGAGGGTGAATGAGAAACTCTTCGTTCCTTATATGATGGCAGGCGACGGCGGGCTCGATCGCTTAGAAGAAACGATTTATTTCTTACAAAATTGTGGGGCTGCAGCAATTGAAGTTGGTATCCCATTCTCCGACCCAGTAGCAGATGGACCAATAATTCAAGAGGCCGGTATACGTGCATTAAAACATGGCACAACCTTAGCAACGGTTATCGATAAACTAACAACCTTTAAAGATAGACGTTCAATTCCAATAGTTATCATGACTTATTTAAACCCAATTCTAGCCTACGGAATTGATCGATTCGCCAAAGATTGCTTACAAGCGGGAGTTGATGGCGTCATTATACCTGACATCCCGATGGAAGAGGAAGGAATCATTGCTAGTTCTCTGCAAGAACAAAACATTGCTTTTATTCGCCTTGCAGCAATGACAAGTTCAGAGGAACGCTTAATAGAATTAGCAAAACGTTCAGAAGGATTTCTGTATGCTGTTGCTGTGAAAGGAACAACTGGGGAACGTGAAACACACGATACGAAAGTGCATGATTATTTGAAATTGCTCAAGAAAAACAGCTCTATCCCTGTCCTAGCAGGGTTCGGTGTATCAAATGCTGAGCAGGCACAACAGCTTTCCAAAGCATGTGATGGTGTCATTGTTGGGAGTAAAATTGTCCAGCTTTTACACGAAGGAAAATTAAAGGACATCCAGCAATTAATAAATGGAAGTATTCAATCAAACGGGCAAAAAGTTCGGTAAAACACACATGTCCAGATAGCTTCTATGTGAACGCGTACTAATTTAAAAATTCTTAACGCTAATTGTTGCATTTATCTTTACAATTATCACAATTAGCAGTAAGCTTAGCATGTAATTCGAATAAACAAATAAATAAATACGCACTAGGGGAGCTGCTTTGCTGAGAAAGACGTTTCGCGCCTGACCCTTTGAACCCGAATTAGATAATACTAGCGTGGGGAATGTGCAGTCGACAATGGATCGGATATGTTATCGCTGGATAAATTTATCAAAGACTGCATTCTATTTGATGCAGTCTTTTTTTAGCAAAAGCGTAGTCCTGTTAGCGCTGCATGAACTTAGTAAAAGGAAATACGGTGTTTGCGTCATGAGGTCAGGGAAATACCACTAGGTCTTTAACATCATCGGCGCAGTAGCTAGCAGCTCTCAAAAAAGTAATTTTTCATCGGAGGTGTCTACATTGAAGAAACATTGGGCTTTTATCGATACCGGCTTCCAAGATGCTTCGTGGAATATGGCGTTTGATGAGTGCTTAATCAACTGGCATCATGAAGGTAAAATCCCGCCGACATTACGATTTTATGGCTGGAAAGCACCAAGTTTATCTGTCGGCTACTTTCAAAAGGTTGACAACAAAATTGATTTCGATGCAATAGAACGACACAGGTGCCAATTTGTTCGTCGTTTAACTGGTGGCAGTGCAGTCCTTCATGACGATGAGCTAACGTATAGCCTTGTTATTTCTGAGAATGATCCAGATATTCCTGTATCCGTTCAAGAAGCATACCACGTACTATCTAAAGGGGTGTTTGAAGGGTATCTTAACTTAGGTATTCCAGCTGAATATGCCATTTTAGACAGAGATAGCGCCAGAGGGAGAACAGCAATATGTTTTGAGAAACCAGCCTTCTACGAAATGGTTGTAGACGGCAAAAAGCTTTCCGGAAATGCGCAAACAAGGAAAAAGGGTGTCCTCATGCAACACGGTTCGATTCCAATGAGTATGGATACGGAGATGCTTTTTGATTTATTCCTGTTTTCTTCCGGACGGATACGGGAACGAAGTCGAGCCGCATTTTCCAAAAAAGCGGTTACAATTAATCAATTAACGAATCGAGAACATCATTATGACATGTTAACACAGGCATTCAAAGAAGGATTCAAAAAAGGATTAGATCTAGAACTCCACCCTTTGCAATTAACAGAAACCCAATGGGAAGAAGTGCAGCAATTAGCACATTCAAAATATGAAACGAGAGCATGGAATATTAACTCAAATAAGGAGCGTGCTAGCATTGGCTAAACAGGCAGAATATATTCGTAAACCAGAATGGCTAAAAACAAAAATCAATACAAATGAATCCTATAAAAAATTGAAGCATTTAATGCGCGATAAGCGATTAAACACAGTATGTGAAGAAGCAAAATGCCCAAATATTTATGAATGCTGGAGTGAGCGTAAGACAGCAACATTTATGATTCTAGGTGATACGTGTACACGAGGATGCCGATTTTGCGCGGTTAAAACAGGTCTTCCAAGTGGGCTTGATTTAGGCGAACCAAAGCGAGTTGCTGATTCCGTTTCCATTATGGGGTTAAAACACGTTGTTGTGACAGCGGTCGCGCGTGATGACCTAGAAGATGGAGGAGCAGCAGTTTTTGCCAATACTGTACGGGCAATCCGCCATCAGAATCCAGGCTGCACAATTGAAGTCCTGCCATCCGATATGAAAGGGGATTATGAAAGCTTACATACACTTATGGATAGTGAACCAGATATATTCAATCATAATATTGAAACCGTTAGACGATTAACTAAACGCGTTCGAGCCATCGCAAGATACGACCGATCCCTACAGCTGCTTCAACGTGTGAAAGAAATTGCGCCAACTATTCCTACGAAATCCAGTATTATGGTTGGTTTAGGAGAAACAAAGGAAGAACTCATTGAAGCAATGGACGACTTGCGTGCACATGATGTGGACATTGTTACAATTGGGCAGTATTTACAACCAACTAAAAAACATTTAAATGTTGAAAAATATTATCATCCAGATGAATTTGAAGAATTAAAAAAAATCGCACTTGAAAAAGGCTTCTCGCATTGTGAATCTGGACCATTGGTACGCTCTTCTTACCATGCGGATGAACAAGTAAGCCAATCTTCCGCACAAAAACGAATTAAGTATATGAAAGGCTATGAAACACAAGAGAATAAAAAAGTTGATTTTCAATTTTAAATAACAGACTACTTATAAATCCCCCTGGTCACTTATAAAATGGTTAAGGGGGATTTATCGACAGCATGATCTTCCATCCAACAAATATCCTCTCCCCTCTCTTGGAAAGTGAAATAATAAATACTATCGCAACTTTTATCTCCACTTTAAAACTATCTTTTCTTACTATAGCTACACCTACTTCATGTGCAGCATTTTCATTTAAATAAATTTATTAGACTATTATACAAGCATTGTGAATATATCTGCATATCTTAATAGTAAATACATCACCAAAGAAAGGAGCAGTAGTTTATGAGCTATCCTAACTGTTCATGCGGTCACAATGACTGTGTTTGTGAAGTAGTAAGGAAAATAGTTGCCGCACAGAATCAAGTAGCTGATAGGAATAAGCACTGTAGCAGTAGCTGCAACGACTCTATAAGAGAATTATATTCCCAAAATCATAGTATAAATAGGAATACAACTATCCCCTTTATTCTATTTAACAAAGGCAGTCTTAAACCATTTATTGCAAGCGGTGTGTACAAGAAGAAAAAAAAGGGATGTTGCGAGGATGCGTTTTTCGCTGCTCTCGAAACACCAGTCTTACGGGCAATACGATTTATTCCACATACATGCTGTGTCGAAGTTGAATTATTACAGCCGGTAAATGAACACGGTATTCCACTGACGCATGGAGGTAAAAATCTAGTTGATTTCTTTAAAGATAAATGTCATCGACAAACAGTAAACTTCAAAAAAACCGGTATATGTATCACGCTAGATTTAGAATGTTTTTGTGCGATCACTTGCTTATCGCCAATCAAACTCTTGCCGCGGCGCTCTCATTCTTCAAACTGTTAGGAACAGAAGCGCAAGCGCCTGGTTAGCGACGTACGGACTGCGCTCCGAACTGTGGGGAGTTGGAGTAACTAAGTTGCCCACTGCATTCAAATTTTATAATTTCCTAGTTATTTTACCAAAACAAATAGAAAGACCCTAAAGCACTTTATTTAGGGTCTTTCACTTCTGTTCTTCCGAATTGTTTTTTCGTTGATACTTTCGCTCACTTTGTGAGTCGTCCTTCGTTTTTTTCTTTTTCTTCTCGTCCTGACTTTCTATTTTTAAATCTTCCATCGGAATATCATCGACAAACTTCTGCTCTTTCTGTTCATCCAGCTTCGTTCTTCTCTCCTCATTCCACTTTGGTCTTTCATTTGTAGAAGAATGCTTATTTTCACTGCTCATTTTCATCTCACCTCTACGCTTCTTTTTCTTTCCTCTTCCTTACTTTCCATATTTATAAACCTCTATCATGTAAAAACTAATTTTTCTTGGTATACTTTATGGATTGAAAAAGGACGGAGGTTACGTTACGATGAAAGAATTTGAAAGTATCAAGTCAATCGAACATATAGAAACATTTATAACAGAAAACCGACTCGCATTCCTTTATTTTTCCCGACCGAATTGCAGCGTCTGTCACGGATTATTACCACAGGTTCAACAATTGATGAATTCCTACCCACAAATAAACACAGCTCACATTAATGTAGAGGAAGTGCAAGAGGTAGCTGGACGTTTTTCAATCTTCACCATCCCGGTTCTATTGCTTTTCGTAGATGGAAAAGAATATATACGGGAAGCACGGATTGTACATTTGGATTTATTAGAAGAAAAGATACGGAGAATTTATGAAAATGTGCTTGAATCCTAATGATTCAAGCACATTTTCACTTATTATATTTCTCTTCGCATTGCTTTTAAAACATCAATTTGTGTAGCTCGTTTTGCTGGACGTAAACCAGATAAAATGGTCACAAGCAAACAAATCCCGACGGATATTAAAACAAGACTGACAGGTATCATTGAAAACTGCAGCTGCTCTGGCAGCTCTTCCTGAAACGCAAATTCAATAATTAATGGCAAACCGAGATTAACTAAAAAGCTGACTAGATAAGCTACTATGGTACCAATTAATGCCCCAACAATCCCGATATAACTGCTTTCCAGCAGAAAAATTTGTTTAATTGTTTTCGGGTTTGCACCAATCGCCTTCATAATTCCAATATCTGGCGCACGTTCAGTTACCGCCATTGTCATTGTATTATAAATACCAATTGAAGCAATAAGAATCGCAATCGTACCGACTAGAATTAAGCCTGCTTTCATAATCGTAAATA
Organism: Oceanobacillus sp. FSL W7-1304; assembly: GCF_037969805.1. NCBI lineage: Bacteria > Bacillati > Bacillota > Bacilli > Caryophanales > Bacillaceae > Oceanobacillus > Oceanobacillus sp. FSL W7-1304. The sequence goes on from NZ_CP150211.1 coordinate 2,078,130, forward strand.
ACATGTTGATCTGCTTCATCTCACTAACAACGGAATATGAAGCATAATTTGAATCGTCGAGTTCATCCACTATAGTCTGCACTGCTTCTAGGTTCGTTGCATATACTTTTACTTCATCAAATGCATTGACAGTTGTTGAATCAAGCTCGTCTCCATCAACACCTAATTCTCCTCCAGGTGTACCAGTATAAGCTTCCACGCCAGCAAAAACCTCACCCGAAATATATACATTCTGATCTTGTACCCACTCTTTCGTTGGCTTTTTTAAAATTCCAACAACAGTAAGCGGAGTTGTCTGTTCCTCCCCATCGACGTCTAAATCCTTCTTCACTGTCATATTTAACGTTTGTCCAATTAAATCGGCTTGGTACAGATATTCCTCTTTAATTTCTCCAGATGCTTCATCATAAATATCCTCATCTTCCACATCCTGTACAAAATAATCCAGAAAATGATATCCTACAACAACTTCATTCGGCTTTTCCGGCAGCCTTCCTTCATCAAGTTCCAACCCAGCATCTACCTCAGACGGAAAATGTGCTGCTACAGCAGTTGTTTCCGATTGATAGTCATCCAATGAAAAGGTTGGAAATTGACGTAGCTGATTTCTCCGCGTTACGGCATTAACATTATCAATAGACTCTAAGTAATCAATATCTTCCATCGTTAAGGAGCGATAATTATCATCTTCTTCTATGTGCCCATAAATATCAATTTCTGTAACAATTTGTTGTTCCAATGTATCCTTAACAATACTCTCTTGTAACCCATATCCGACAGATGCTAAAACAATAAGAAAGGCACATCCCATTGCCGTTGCTAGAATAGTCATCCCTGTTCTTACTTTATTCTTTTTAATATTTTGCAGAACGAAGCGAAATTGATCTTTTATTTTCATTGGGATCTTGCCCCCTCTACAATTCGTCCGTCACTTATCGTAATCGTACGATCACCAATTGCCGCTACTTCGTCATCATGGGTAATGATAAGAAACGTGATTTCCATTTCCTGATTCAGCTGTTTAATAAATTGCAGCAGCTCTGTCTCTGTTTCACTATCTAAACTCCCTGTTGGTTCATCAGCGAGGATTAAAGGCGGGTTTAATACTAATGCTCTTGCAATACTGACACGTTGCTGCTGACCACCAGATAATTCACTTGGATAATGGTCGGCAAATTCTGTTAAGCCGACCTTCTCCAAAATAGCAAGCGTTATTTTCTTGCGTGATGATTCGCTTTCACCCTTTAAAATTAATGGCAATTCAATATTTTGAAAGGCTGTCATACTCGGAATCAGCTGGAAGCTTTGAAAAATAAATCCCATATGCTCTAAACGAAAATCTGCAAACTCAGCCTCCGTTAAATCACTTACTTGCTGATTATTTATCCAGATTCCGCCCTCAGTTGGACGAATAAAACCACTAATCAAATTAAGTAAAGTAGACTTTCCTGAACCACTTTTTCCAACAATTGTTACAATCTCACCTTTATTTACTTGAAATGAAATATCCTGAAGAACTGATAACGTTGTTTCCTGCTTTTTCTTGCCTAGTACAAAGTGATGGCTTAATTGTTTTACTGTAATCAAAATAAATCCCCCATTACTCATCTAATTCAATTGAATGGATATCCAGATTATAATCGATATCCTGTTTTCTTGGATTATTCATTGTTATATTACCTTCATATAATGTATCTCCTGTTTTTAAGTTAATAATAATCAGTGGTAGTTCATTGCGCTCGGAACTACTAGATGCAGGAACAACATACACCTTATCACCATGTATTTTATACATGTAACCTTGTTCATCGGTAACATCCGGGATAGCAATTGTTTGCTTTGCTTCTAATTCTTCACTTTCAATATTATAAGAAGTTAACTTAAGTTTTCCTTCGACATCCTCTGTAAAATAAATTATTTCATCATTCACTGCATATGGAAATGCATTATTTGAAATCTCTTTTGGTAATTTTATTTCTTCTTTTTCCCCTGTCGCCAAGTCGTATTGAAAGAGTTCACGATCGATGGTTTCATAGGTTGATTCCCACTCATCAATAACACTTTCCTCTATAAGTCCTTCTTCAAATACAACCTGTTCCATTGGTTGCTGGATATCCTCCCATTTATTGTTGACTATTCGAACTTCCCTGTATTGGTTGGATGAATCCTCGTCTTCTTTCGCTGTAATGATAGCCTCGTTTTGAATTGTTTCTGCTGCAATATCGACTAAATAAACTTGGTAAGCTGTAATATCTTTCTCCGATTGCTTATCATAGCTATAGTTACGCGATATAATTTTTAATTGTCCATCAATGATATGAATTCCCTCTACGTCCATTGAATAAATCATGCTATTTTTATTCACTGGAATAGGTGCCTGAAAAGAAGTCTCCTCTTTCGACACTTTGTCTAATATGCCTATATCGAGTTCAAAATCATTTGGTTGATAGCCATTCATTGTATCCCATGTTAAATTGACATATACGAGCAAGTTTTCATCCTCATAGAAATGATACGGAGTCATACTTTTTCCACGCATGAAACTCCTATAGTCTTTCTGAAGTCGCTCAATTTTAGAGCTTTGATTTATCCCTAACATTCGTTCAAAATACGAATATTCATTCCAATATGTTGTCCCATCAACATTCAGCTGAAATGAATCACCTATGCCCTCTTGGATAAAACTAGCCTCTAGAGTAAGCTTCTCTATCTCCTTTTCGTCCCCGTTTACTGTTTCAAAAGCAAATTCAGGCAATCTGCTTGTAGCTGTACTTGTTTGTATATAAAACGATCCAATCACAAGCACAGTGAAACTAACAAGTAAAATTAACTTCCAATAACGTTTCATCCTAATCCTCCCTCCTTAAACCCGTATCTTTCTTGTTAATAAATGATTACTCATCCATATGGATCCAGCCGTAACAAGTAATCCAGTCACTAACATAAGCATAAATAGCTCTTCTGGATAGAAATAGTTATAAAGCATAAATTCCTGCACGAATACCGGTAAGAAAAATACAATCAGAGCTAGTGCTCCATATCCAATACCTAATAAAATTCCTTTTAAACGATAGCAGCGCTCAAACATAATGATCGTGAAAAGTACAATCACGGCCATAAAACCGATACCATAATGGATAGCAAATTCTGCAATTGAGTACGGAAGCATAATTCCCAGTCGATCAAAGTTACGAATCATCTCATTAATCGATAAATCCCAGCGCAAATCAATTGGTACCATCCATTGTAAAATCATGCGTTCCAACGGCAATAACAGAATCTGTAAGCCAACCAATCCTAGAACGAAAAGAAATATTGCTGAAGCCTTAGCCAGATATACATTTAAACGTGCAGTTGGCAGCATAAGCAGCCGATAAATAAACGTATTCTTGCCAAACCAATCACGATACCAAATAAAAAGTGAATAAATCAATAGCGTTACAATACAAAGTGCGATTGGGCCGACAAACAAGATTGAATTGGTGACATCATTGAAAGACATTCTCCCATACTGCTCAATAAACGTCTCGATTGACACATGGTCTACATTCATCGCTTGATTGGCATTATTTAAATAGCTTTTAGAGACAACAATTACTGCAGCAAGCTGTGAAATAATCGTTATGCCAATTAAAGCGATATATACTTTCATAAAGCGTCCAAGCTCAAAATTTACAAGTTTTACATATCTATTCATTGCTGGTACACCTCTCTCATCACATCAACAACCGATTTCCCTTCATTTTCGCGAATCTCTTCGGAATTAAATGCTTTTACCACAATACCATCATCCATTAAGATTACCTGATCAATTAAATGCTCAATATCATTAATCTCATGTGTTGTAATGATAACCCCGCGATCTTCTACTAAATGACTTGTAAATACCTCAGCGATTTGCTCACGGCTGAAAATATCAATTCCAGAGAAAGGCTCATCCATTAGAAGGTAATCAACATCTAATGCTAAGCCTAAAAGGAGATTTACTTTGGCAGTGTTCCCTTTTGAAAGACTCGAAATTTTTTCTTCTGGTTTTAATTTAAAAAATCCAAGCAGTTCCGTTGCTCGCTCCTGGTTCCAGCTTTCGTAAAAATCCTGCATGAATTGCATCGATTGTCCAATTGTCATTTGCGGAAGCATCGTAATTGCATCTGGGATAAACGTAATTTTTTCATAGCTTTTCTTATTGATCTTTGCCCCGTCAATAAGGATTTGACCACTGTTAATCGGTGTTAATGCCATAATTGCGTTTAAAATCGTTGTTTTCCCAACGCCATTAATGCCAATTAGACATGTAATTTCTCCCTTGGCGGCAGTAAATGTTACACCCCTCAGCACTTGTTTTCGTCCAAACTTTTTCGTAATATCTTTAACTTCAATCACCTTATTTCCCCCCTTCTTCCTCACTCTGTCTTTGATATTTTTCTTTCATTACTTCTACAAGCTCATCAAAAGGAACTTGGATGCGTCTTATCGATGTAATAAAAGAATCGACCGCTTCCTCAAGCAACTCTCCTCTAACCGCAGCAAGTACATGTTCATCCTTCGTAATCCTACTTGGGTTGTTGCCTTCCGTATATATCAATCCTTCTTCCTCCATTTCCTTATATGCTCGTTGTGCAGTATTTGGATTTATTTTTAACTGATTGGCTAACTCACGCCTTGATGGAATCTCCTGCCCGGGTTCAAATGTTCCTGTTGCTATTTTTTCTTTAAATTGACGGACAACCTGTATATAAACTGGATCCCGTTTATTAAAGCTTACACTCATCAGCACACGCTCCTATACTTCTCCTAAGTTCACAACCTGTATTGCATGATTAATACACCATTTACAAAAAAATGCGTATTAACCTGTATCAATCATTTAATACGCCTCTTACAAAAAAACGCGTATTAAACGATTAATACACTCTATCGTGTATTATATGCTTCATACACACGAACTGTCAATAAGTTTTTTTCGACAATCTTTCTTAGATTATTTCCTGGGAAATATATTTCAACAATGTATGATTTTCTATTTGTTTTTTGTCGAAAACCCTCTGCTCTATGATAAAGCGAAAATACATTGAGACTGAGACAAAAGTATTTTTATGTGCAAATAACCGCTTCAGAAATATACTTCGCTTTCCACGGGGGCTACGTATATTTCCTACGCTAAGTTTGTGGTCGTTCGTCTTTAACATTAAACACCTTCATTATGTCCCAGTCTCATGTTAGTACCACAAGGTATGACCTAAAGGCCCTTGAACAGAATCAGGAATTCCCAAGAAGTTTAGTCCTTACCTTCACGTTTTTTGATTCTTTCACATTTAAAAATTGGGGCTATTACCATACGGTTAATGCATGATAAGATAAAATAGATAAAATTAGATTAATAAACAGAAGGATGATTGGTAACGATGAAAGTTGTCTCTTGGAATGTTAATGGTATTCGTGCATGTGTAAGGAAAGGGTTTCTAGATTATTTCCGCGAAGTAGATGCCGATATTTTCTGTATTCAAGAATCAAAATTGCAGGAAGGACAAATCGAACTTGACTTGGAAGGATATGAACAATATTGGAATTACGCTGTTAGAAAAGGCTATTCAGGAACAGCGGTATTCACAAAGAAAAAGCCGATTCGGGTTACATATGGATTAAATAGTGAAGAGGTTCAAGAAGAGGGAAGAATTATCACATTGGAATTTGAATCGTTCTTTTTAGTAAACGTCTATACTCCAAACTCTAAAAGAGACTTGAGCAGACTGGATTATCGTCTAGAGTGGGAAGATGAATTATATAGCTATTTAGAGCAATTAGATGCCATTAAACCAGTTATCTATTGTGGTGACCTCAATGTTGCCCATCAAGAGATCGATCTAAAAAATTATAAAACCAATCACGGAAATTCCGGATTTACCACTGAAGAACGTGGCAAAATGACACGCTTACTTGACTCAGGTTTTGTCGATACGCTACGATACTTTCACCCTGAAACAGAAGATATTTATACTTGGTGGTCTTACATGAAAACGATTCGCGAAAGAAATATTGGCTGGCGGATAGATTACTTTATCGTCTCAAAGAGACTTGTCCCAGCTCTTAAGGATTCAAAAGCTGATATGTCAATCATGGGAAGTGACCACTGTCCAATCATACTCGAAGTAGACAGTCTGTAAAAAATCTGGTATTCGTCAAGTCTCCTGAAAAAGAAAGTGACATAGGAAAGGATAAACAATCTCCTTCCTGCCAATTAACTACTGTAATCGTTTGTTCATACGCTGTTCATATTTACGTTGTACACTATATACAACGTAAAGGAGAGATTAGTGTGAAGCATTACAGTACAATATTATTACGTTTCTCGGCTTTTTTTGCACTGCTTGGAGCAGTTATCGGCTCTCATATGGCAGGCGCAGGAGGATATGAGTTTAAAACGGTTCATGCGCATATCCTCGTTGTCGGCTGGTTGTCTTTGTTTGCTTTTGCAGTTTTTTATAAACTATTTACACCAGCAAATCGAACGGTGGCAGCAATCCATGTTTGGACTACAATCATCGGTACCTTTGGCTTAACAATTGGTATGTGGCTTTACTTTGTTCGTCCTTTTAATATCGGAGATACATTCACAACCGCTTTTTTTATTGTCGGAGGAACGGTATTATTAATTAGCTTTGTGTTCTTTTTTATTTTAACATTTATGAAAACAGAGGAAGTGAATAATAGCGCTGCTAAACGATGATTAGACAGCCGCCTGAAACATAAGCATGTCACTTCCATCCAAAAATTATAACGGCATGACATCAGAAATTCAGATTGATGCCATGCCGTTTATTCACATTATTGTATTATTTTTTTAAAATAATCAATGATTCCAAGAGATCCTACCTGTAAGTCGAGGTTTATTAAAATATAAACCTCATGCTCATCAGGAATTCCTTTTTCTCTTAAGTGTTCCTGGATTTTAGTAAGCAATCGCTGCGAAATTACATCATAGCCTTTTCCTTCAATTACTGTCTGCTCACCAACCTCCATAAATACCTCAAGCCAACTTTGAACCTGATTTAATGCCTCTTCTATGTTTTGCGTCATCCCAAAATGACCAAAGTAGATACGGTCAAGGTTCTTGTCGCGAATTCGTTTAATGGAAGCTTCCATGTCGTTTGGATTAAAATGATTGGGAGATGTAGAAGGTAAAAACAGATCAACTCCATTTGGAACGAGCTGTTCGTAACGCACACCTACTGTATCTCCTGTAAACATTCCATTGCTTATAGGATCATAAATACTAATGTGATGCTTTGCATGTCCAGGTGTATCCCAGAATTCAAGTGTACAATTTGGGCCAATTTCCAATATGTCCCCCTCACCTTTTACAAGCAATCGATCTTCTGGTACAGGAACTATTGGATCAAACAATTCAGAGAAGCTGTCACCATAAACCGCTCTTGCTCCTGCAGCAAGCTTTTTAGGATTAATTAAATGTCTTTCCCCCCGCGGGTGGACAATGATGGTGGCATTCGGGCATTCCCTTAGCAATAAACCCGCTCCTCCTGCATGATCCAGGTGAATATGAGTAACAATAATATACTTTATCTCATCTAATTCATGTCCAAGCGCTGCTAATCCTGCCTTTATATACTTCACCGATGGACTTGGTCCAGTTTCAATGAGTGTTAATGCTTCTTCTTGGATAACATAAGTTCCAGTCCGATTAACTACATCTAAGTCAAATCCATCAATTAAATAAATACGATCATCAAGCTTAATTGGATTCTTTTCCTTCATAAAACTTTCCCCTCCCGAGAATGCAAGCACATACTTTTACGTTCATATTATCACAAAATTCCCTCTTTCACATCATTTTTTACTAGAGCAGCACCTCACAAGCAATATATCCGAGTAATCCTCGATTATATATAAAAAGAACGAAAGGAAAGCGAATAAGTATAGTAATCCTGTTAAAAATACAGATGTATAATGTGCACTATTCTTTCTTCAATATAGATAAACACTGCATGGCACATTTGCACCTAAATAAAAGGAGGTTTTTTAAATTGTTTAATCAACAACAGAATCAAAATTTCCAAGGTTCATCACAAATGCCTGATCACCAAAGTCATGGTGGCCATGAAATGTTCGATGCACATGAAGCAATATCTAGTCTTATCGGCGGTTTAGAGCAAGGGTTACTTTATGAGCAGCATATTCAGGATCCTGAACTAAAAACAATGCTGCAAAAGCATAAGACATTCCTTACTCAAATGTATAATACAATTGTAGAAACTCTAAACACAGGACAAGAGCCTTCTCAAAAAACCCAGACGTATATGATGTCAGATAGCAATAATGTGCTTTATGGGATGAAGCTTACTCAACCTAAAACACCCGCACAGGCGGTGACCGAATTAAATGACCAATGTATATCCAGTTTTATGATGGGGAATTTAAAGGCTACTGCTTCTGGATTTACAATGACAGCTCTTGAAACAACCAATCCAGTATTAAGAAGAGTGTTTGCAGATAGTGTTCCAAACCTAATTGAAATGGCTTACGAAATATTTCTTTACCAAAATAAACGCCAATATTATCAAGTACCACAATTAAAGCCAGAAGAGATGCAAATTTACATGAGCTGCTTTGCTCCTGTTCAAAATCCAATGCAGCATTAAATTTTAATAACGGTGAATTAACCAACTATACACTTAGCTACAGAATACGATTATAAAGGGTGAACAAAATGGGCAGAGATGAGCATAAGAAGAGAAAAAATAATTTTTTATCACAAACTCCTAAAAATCAGAAGACTGATGGTATTGATGTCGAATTTTCAAATGAGTTTGCTGATGCGGAAGATAGGGAAGCACAAGCAAGAAGTCGTGTTGCCGACAAACGTGCACATGAGAAATAATTAGAACAACGAAGCGATTCAATTTAATCATTGAGTCGCTTCGTTACGTTAACAATTATGCCTTATATATGTTACAACTTAGTTGTTTTATCGATTATCATTGGAAGTTCCGGTGAAAATATTATAAATTATAAGTAAGATTATTTTTTAAAAAGGATGAACAACTAATGACTAACAAAAGCGTCGATGATTATTTAACAGAAGGAATGTACGGAACACGGCGACCAAAAGAGCACGAACGAATTCAGTTTCTAGGCACACTTAGAGAACGAATTGTTTTGGCTCTAACAATCGGACAGGTTATGTCTGATTCTGGCCTTCATAAATTGGAAGCAGCTATCAAAGAGAACCCTAAAGCAACATTACTAATTAATGGGCATGTTCCCTTTCGCTTTTTAAAAGAAGAAAAAGAACTTGCTAATAAATATAATATTCCTTATACAACCATTACAAACAACGAAAGTGATACAGATATCGGTGCAGTATTAACTTATGACTACGCCATTGATAAAGAAAATATCTTTATTGAAGATGCGCAACCCGATGAAGAAGTGACTGAACCAAAAGAACAGCCAAAGAGCTTTATCGGTAAAATAAAGAAATGGTTTGGTTCCTAAAAAAATAAAATAGGTCGCCGCACAATAAGTTGTGCTGCGGCCTATTTTATTTTTACCACCCTTTTTTAGTTTGTAATTTACTAACTTAAAAACATTTATATTTGTTTTTTTTTGCTTTTTCATTCAAAAATCATATGTTTTGTAATATAATTAATCTATCATACGTAAATACAAACAATACCTCATATAATCTCAGTAATATGGTCTGAGAGTCTCTACGGAGTAACCGTAAATTACTCTACTATGAACGGTGCTTCTATGAAATGACCGTTTATTTAAACGGCTTTTTTTATGGAAACAGCCACCATTCATGAACTTGAGGCAAGAAAAGGAGCAGCAAGATGGAACTTATACTTAAAGATATTCTAGCAGCAATTAGTGGTGTGCTTAATGGACTCCCACAAGGATTACTGGCATTAACATTCGGATTTGCATCTGTACCTACTGCGTTAGCATTTATTATTGGCGCATTCGGAAATGCCATGACAAGCAATGTTGCTGTTGTATCATTCCAAGCAGAGACAATAACCGTTGCTGGAACAATGGGTAATAATATGCGTGAACGGTTATCAATGATCTTCTACGGTGCATTCATTTTAATAATTATTAGCTTATTTGGTCTTATGGAACAAATTGTTACATGGATTGGTCCAGTTATTACAAATGGGATGATGGCTGGAGTCGGCTTTATGCTTGCAAAAGTGGCATGGGATATGGCAAGAAAAGACCGTTTAATTGGTAGCTTCTCCTTTGTTAGTGCACTATTCGTGTATATTGTAACGAAGGATCTTGTATACACAATTACAATTTCCGTTATTCTCTCGAGTGTGGTTTATTATTTTATAAAAAAAGATACACCCGATCATTTAAAGCAGAAAATTGATGATCGTTTTAAATTGCAAAAATTAACGTTAAATCCAATGGTAATCCGTGGTGCTTTAGCTTTAGTTTGCTTAAATATCGGCGCTAACATTGCCTTCGGAAAAATAAATGGAGAAATTGCTTCACAAGATGTAAATATAGATACATTAACCATTATTAGCAGCTTAGCGGATATGGCTTCTGCTTTATTCGGGGGCGGACCCGTTGAAGTAATTATCTCCGCAACAGCCAGTGCACCACATGCAGTATGGGCTGGTGTTTTGATGATGGCACTAATGGCTTTCATCCTTATTTTTAAACTACTTCCCAAAATCGGAAAGTATGTACCGAGTTCTTCAATTGCAGGATTTCTATTTGTGCTTGGAGCAATCGTTACACTACCTGGCAACGCCGAGGCAGCACTTTCAGCGGATGCTGCTGGCTCTAATATTGTCGGTGGTATTACGATGATTGTAACTGCTATTTCCGACCCATTTTTCGGCCTGCTAGCAGGTGTAATTATGGAATGGCTGTTAGGTATTTTTGGAATATAATATTATTGTGGGAGAGTGTATTCGAATGAACACATATGAGCTCAAAATTGCAGGTTTGAAACGTAACTTGCCAATTATCCAATTAAACGAAAATCTAAAAATCGCAAGCTTTGTTATTCTAGGTGATACTGAAATGGTTGCTACGACTGCACCACTAATAGCAGAAAAATTGCCTGAGGTTGATCTTCTCGTTACAGCAGAGGCAAAGGGAATTCCTTTTGTTTATGAAATTGCGAAACAATTAAACATGGCAAAATATGTTGTCGCTAGAAAAAGCATAAAAGCCTATATGAGCAGTCCCATCGTCCATGAAGTTGAATCGATTACAACACAAAAGACACAGACCTTATGCTTGGACACAGAGGATGTAGAGCGAATAAAAGGACAGCGCGTAGCTCTAATTGATGATGTGATAAGCACCGGTGAATCCTTAAAAGCTTTAGAAGAATTGGTGGAAAAAGCTGGTGGAAATGTTGTCGCGAAGGCAGCCATTCTAGCTGAAGGTGAAGCGGCAAATCGTGATGATATTTTATTTATAGAGAAACTACCGCTTTTCACAGACTGAATTACCAAGACCTAGCCGCCCGCTAGGTCTTTTTTCACGCGCAAAACTCCGAACATATATCCATTTTATTAAACAACCCTCTACCCCCACACTCAACAAACTTTCATACATATAATCTGTTCACTCATACATTATACAGATCATGTTAGTTCAATTCAGAATTCATAAAAGAATATTCTTGTTATACTTCTGATAATAAATCGAAAATTTGGAGGAGATATCATGACTAATCCTGTTGTTGAAGTGCAACACGTAACAAGAAATTTCGGTAAAACAACCGCAGTAAACAATGTTTCCTTTTCCATTGAAAAGGGATCTACTGTAGCAATCCTCGGGCCAAATGGTGCAGGGAAAACGACGATGGTTTCTATGATGCTTGGGTTAATCGAGCCTAGTGCCGGGCATATTCAATTATTTCGTCATCATCCAAAGCACATTTCTGTTCGTGAAAAAATAGGAGCTATGCTTCAAGATGTAAGTGTTGTTGACAAATTAAAAGTTCATGAAGTTATTGCCCTCTTTCGTAGCTACTACCCTTCCCCGCTCTCCATGGAAGAATTAATTGCTTTAACTGGATTAGAGAAGAACGACTTGAACAAATGGGCTGACAAATTATCTGGTGGACAAAAACGTCGGGTTGGCTTCGCCCTTGCTCTGACAGGAAATCCAGATCTTGTTTTCTTTGATGAACCAACAGTCGGACTCGATATTACGGCAAGGAGATTATTCTGGGAAAAAGTAAATGCATTAAAGGAAAAGGGAAAAACAATCATTTTTACCACACATTATTTACAAGAAGCAGATGATGTGGCTGAACGGATTATTTTATTTAACCGTGGTGAAATTATCGCGGACGGACACCCAAATGCTATTAAACAGCAGCTCGCCATACGAAATGTGTCCTTCCAAACAAATGATGCCAAAAGAGCAATACAGCAATTACAAACCCTTCCGATAGTTAGCAAGTGCTATCAAAAAGACGATCGCATTTACGCAGTAACGGAAGAGACAGATACAGTTCTTGCATCATTATTCAAGTTCGATTTACACGCTAAAGATATCGCAATTGAACAAGGACGATTAGAAGAAGTGTTTGAACATTTAACAAAACCGAATGGGGAGGCAGAGATAAATGAACAGCATAACGATGCAATGTAAGATAGAGGTACTTCGCATTTTCCGTAATCCATATTTTGTATTTTGGAGCCTGCTTATGCCAATTGTGTTTTATTTTATTTTTACCAATATCGTGAATGCAGATGTTCCCGATGTAGAACTATGGCAAGCACATTATTTAATGTCAATGACTGCCTTTAGTGTGATGGGATCGGCTATCATGACGTTTGGCATTCGCATGGTACAAGAACGGACACAGGGCTGGTCCTCCTTTATGAAGATAACACCATTACCTGCTTGGGCTTATTTTACCGCTAAGATGTTCGGACAAACGGTCATGCATTTATTTTCCGTGATCCTTATCTTTATTGCAGGATATTTGATCAACGGTGTTTCGTTAACATTCACGCAGTGGTTCTTCTCGGGTTTATGGATTCTGGTTGCCTCCCTGCCATTTCTTGCCATCGGAACACTCGTAGGTTCCATGAAGAAAGTGGAAACTGCTAGTGGGGTTAGCAATATCCTCTATTTAGCATTAGCAATTCTTGGCGGGATGTGGTTTCCAATATACATTTTCCCTACTTTCCTGCAAGACATGGCAGAATGGCTACCATCCTATCACTTTGGTAATGGTGCATGGGAGATTATTCGTGGGAATGCTCCAAGTATAAAAAGTGTTCTTATCTTAGGCGGCTATTTGATTGGATTTATGGTAATTTCAGCTCTTGTACGAAGGAATGAGGAAGCCAATTAGCAGGATTTGTGATTCGCCATTCTCGCTTTTGCGATATAATAAAACTATCTGCTTGCTATATGCCAAAGGGGGAATGGCAATTGAAATTTAATATCGATATTGATGATAAACACGCGGAAACACAAATAACGATTCAAGCAAAGGAATGGACGGAAGAGCTAGAAGAAATTGTAAAAATAATTAAGAAGCGTAGAACACCCCGGTTATTTGCCAGTGACTCTGAGCAAACAATCCTGCTTGATCCGAAAGAGATTGATTTTATTTATGCCGAGCAAAGAAAGGTCTTCGCAAGCCTGGCAAATCGACAATTGGAACTAAAAATGAAATTGTATGAAGCAGAAGAAATCTTAGCTCCATACGATTATATGCGGTTTTCAAAATCTGTTATTGGTAACCTGAATCAAATAGAACGCTTTGAATTATCCTTCAATGGGAATCTTTGTGTCTATTTTCGTTCGGGAAATAAAGCATATATCACAAGAAAATATGTAGCACCTATTAAAGAAAATCTGATGAATGGAGGGGAATCGAATGGTGGTTGAAATACTAAAAAGAACGATGATTGGACTAGGGTTTGCATGTGTTTTTACATTTATCGCAATAACTATTGTTGTTATTAACGATCATCCCACCTCCGCTTCAGAGATTTGGATGCATATGCTGGCAAGTATGACGATCGGTGTTTATTTTGGACTGTCTTCATTTATATATATGGGAAATGAATGGAGTTACATGAAAAGGACTATCGTGCATTTTAGCGTCTCCATCTTATTTTACTATGTTATCGCCTTTTCCGTTGGCTGGGTACCATTTGGATTTTGGCCAATTATAGGAAGTTTGCTAGCATTCATTGTTACCTATTCCCTTTTTGGAACGGGATATTATCTATACTATAAAAAGCTTGAAGTTTCTTTAAATGAGCAGTTAAAAAAAAGAAATGAGAATTCACGTGAGCCTTGAGGATTAAATACTCACCAAATCGAAGCGAGTTTATTTTAGACTCGCTTCCCCCATACATAACCTTTATCTAAATGCTTGATAATCGAAATGATACCCAACCTCTGTTACACTAATGATAATAAGAAACGGAGGGATTACATGCGATTAAAGGACAAAAAAGTAATTGCACTTGTTGAAGAAGATTTCGAGGATCTTGAACTTTGGTACCCAATTTTACGCCTTCAAGAAGAAGGTGCACAAGTTGATTTAGTTGGTAAGGAAGCCAACCATAAATATATTGGTAAATATGGTGTTCCCGCAGAATCCGCTTATGCATTTACCGATATTGAAGCAGAAGATTACGATGCTATTCTTGTACCTGGCGGCTGGGCACCGGATAAATTGAGACGCTATCCAGAAGTGCTGGATTTTATCCGTGTCATGGATAAAGCCAAGAAACCAATCGGGCAAATTTGCCATGCTGGCTGGGTGCTTATTTCTGCAAATATTTTACAAGGCAAGCATGTTACAAGTACTCCAGGGATAAAAGACGATATGACAAACGCAGGCGCTACTTGGAGTGATGAAGCGGTTGTCGTTGATGGCCATATCATTTCCAGTCGCCGTCCACCAGATTTACCAGCCTACATGAAAGCTTTTGCTGATAAGCTGGCAGAAGCAAACCGCTCTGATTGAGGTGTTTTGAATGAAAATTTTATCGATTGAACCAACACCAAGTCCACACTCGATGAAAATAAATGTCAATGAATCCTTGCCTGCAGGTGAAAATTATAATTATAACGAAAAAGATAATCTCGAGGATGCACCAAGCTATGTTAAACAACTCTTTGCTATTGAAGGAGTCCAAAATATTTATCGTGTGGTTGATTTTATTGCGCTTGCACGCAACCCTAAAACCGCTTGGGAAGAGCTGTTACCGAAAGTTCGTGCAGTATTAGGGACAGAAGAAACGAATGATGATTTAACTCCAAATATGCAGCAGAACAATGAAGAAGCTTTTGGAGAGATTAAAGTCTTTATTCAAATGTTCCGCAGCATACCGATGCAAGTAAAATTAGAGGATGGTTCGGAGGAAAAACGTTTTGGTCTTCCTGAACGTTTTAGTCAAGCAATTATGGAAGCCTCTCCCTCCTCTCCCAATGTAATTATGGATCGTAAATGGGTTGAACAGCATCCAAGATATGGAACGATGGAAGAAGTAGGAGAAGAGATTGTTGAAGAGCTTGCAGCAAGCTACGATAAGGACCGATTAGATGAGCTAGTCAAACTAGCATTCGAGAATCAAGCGTCGTCAAGTTCTCATTCTCAAGAGTCAAGACCCAAAAAGCAATTGACACTTGAAGTCCTTGATGATCCAAACTGGAAGGTACGTTATGCGGCACTTGATCGTTTTGATCCAACACCAAGCGACTTGCCATTACTTGATAAAGCGTTAAATGATGAAAAGTCATCCATTCGAAGGCTAGCAACAGCATATCTCGGAATGATTGAGGAACCAGAGGTGCTACCTTATTTGTATAAAGCCTTAAAAGATAAGTCTGTCACAGTTAGACGAACTGCTGGTGATTGTATATCTGATCTTGGGTTTAAAGAAGCAACGTCAGAAATGATTACGACGCTTTCGGACCCTAGTCGAATTGTACGCTGGCGAGCGGCAATGTTCTTATATGAATTAGGTGATGAAACTGCCATTCCAGCTCTGGAAGCTGCTGCAGATGATCCTGAATTTGAAGTTCGTATGCAAATCAAACTAGCATTGGAGCGCATTCAAGGTGGCGCAGAAGCCAAAGGATCTGTTTGGCATCAAATGACACAAGCTACACAAAAAGCTGATTGAGCCATATGCGCCAATCAGCTTTACTCATGCATATCAAATTCACGCTAAAGCTTACGTAAGCATAAAGTTTCAGGCTCCTTTACACTTGGAAAGCGATTTCATATAATAGTAGTAATCATCTTAATTTTCAGGAGGCGATTAAGTGGAGAGCGTTAAGGAAGGTACGCTATTATGGAAACCAGATAAACAAAGAAAGAAGCAATCAAACTTATATAAATATATCGATTGGCTAAAGAAAGAAAAAGGACTTTATTTTGATGACTATCACGCCTTATGGGAATGGTCTGTCCATAATTTAGAAGCATTTTGGGAGTCCCAATGGGAATATTTTAACATCAGGTCGAAACAATCCTATGATGCGATCCTTACCTCTCGTGAGATGCCAGGAACGACATGGTTTCCTGGGGCTATGATTAACTACACGGAGCATATTTTCAGAGATAGAGATTTGAACAAGCCAGCTATTATACATGCATCAGAACATCGAGCTACACAAGAGGTGACATGGGGGCAATTATATATAGATACAGTCGCTTTCCAACAGACACTAAAAAAATTAGGCGTCCAAAAGGGGGATCGTGTTGTTGCCTACGTACCAAACATTTATGAGACAGTTGTAGCCTTTCTAGCAACAGCGAGCCTCGGAGCGATTTGGTCAAGTGCTTCTCCAGACTTTGGTACACAAAGTGTGATTGATCGTTTTAAGCAAATCGAACCAAAAGTAATGATAACAGTTGATGGATATAGCTACAACGGAAAAAATTTCGACCGCACGGAGGTTGCAGCGAACATTCAAGAAGCATTACCAACAATTGAAGCTACTATCACGATCCCTTATTTGAATGAACAGACAGATTTTAATAAGCTAAAAAATCCAATTCAATGGTCGGATGCAACTACAAATAACGGTGACAAAAGCTTAACATACGAACATGTTCCATTTAATGACCCTCTATGGGTGCTTTATTCATCTGGAACGACAGGAAAGCCGAAACCTATTGTACAAAGTCAAGGCGGTATTTTACTAGAACATTTAAAAGCTGCAACTTTCCATATGGACCTAGGTGAGGACACACGTTTCTTCTGGTTTACTACGACAGGTTGGATGATGTGGAATTTTCTTATCGGCGGTTTGCTTAGTGGAAGTACAATTATCCTCTATGATGGAAGCCCAGCCTATCCGGACAATAAGTGGCTTTGGAGGTTTGCTGAACAGACAAAAATGACAGCTTTCGGTACAAGTGCAAGCTTCCTAACAGCAAGTATGAAAGATAGTCTTGAACCAGGGAAGGAATTTGATTTAAGTCATCTATCCAATATCAGCTCGACCGGTTCTCCTTTGCCACCTGAAGCGTTTGGGTGGTGCTATGACCACGTAAAAAGTGACCTGTGGATTGCTTCTGTCAGTGGTGGAACGGATGTGTGTACAGCATTTATTTTAGGTGCACCGATTCTTCCAGTGTATGCTGGTGAACTACAATGTATGGGACTCGGCGCTAAAATAGAGAGCTTTAATGACCAAGGAAAACCGGAAATAGATGCAATTGGAGAGCTCGTACTAACAGCGCCCTTCCCTTCTATGCCAATTTATTTCTGGAATGACCCTGATGGTACTCGATTACACGAAAGCTACTTTGATGTATTTCCAGGAATTTGGTGTCATGGTGACTACTTAAAAATTACAAATCGTCATACTGGGATTATTTACGGTCGCTCAGATGCAACAATTAACCGTGGCGGAATCCGCATCGGTACGAGCGAAATTTATCGAGCTGTCGATCAAGTCAAAGAGGTTTCTGATAGCTTAATAGTTGATATTCCAAACCAGGACGGGAGTTCAGCTACACCACTTTTCGTCGTAATGAAGGATGGCGCTGAATTAACTGATGAAATCTCAGGGCGCATTAAAACACAAATTCGTACCCAATGCTCGCCACGTCATGTACCGACTGGAATCTATCAAGTTACCGACATACCGAAAACACTTAACGGTAAAAAACTTGAAGTACCGATTAAAAAAATACTCATGGGCAAACCGGTTGAACAAGTCGTCAACATAGGTTCACTGAGTAATAGAAGAGCGCTTGATTATTTTGTCCAGTTTGCAAAAGACGAAATGAAGGTTTAAGAAAGTCTCTCCTGCTTATTTTAGCAGGAGAATTTGTTTGGGTGCGTTATTTTTTCTATGGCCGGAGAGGTAGAAGCCGGGATGTGAGGTGGGTTATATATTTTGGTATGGGGCTTAATTGCTGGGAAAGGTGCTTTATATTCTAGAATGGTGCTTTAATGGCCGGGTGAGGTGCTTTATATTCTAGAATGGTGCTTTAATGGCCGGGTGAGGTGCTTTATATTCTAGAATGGTGCTTTAATGGCCGGGTGAGGTGTTTTATTTACAAGAATGGTGCTTTAATAGTCGAGAGATGTATTTCTATGCTTAGAGAATTAGCAAATACAAGATTTGAAAAAATACCAGCCCCTCAAGGCTGATATTTTTAAATACAAAACTATATTCATTCTTCTATAACTAAGTGTTTTTTCTGCATCATTAGGCTTGCAGTAACATATGCAATAAACGCAATTACAATAGATGTTACAACAGAATGCATTCCAAATGGCTGCGGATAAAAGGATTCAAATAGGATGTAGCTTCCAACACCAAAGATCATCGATGCAATCGCACCATATTTATTCCCCTTCTTCCAATAGAGACCCATGACAATTGGCCAAATAAACGCAGCTTCGAGACCACCCATCGAGAATAGATTGAGCCAAATAATTAAGTCAGGTGGGTTTAAAGACATCACAATCACAACGATTCCAAGCAATGCAGTTACCCACATACTTAAATACTTTACTTTTCTTTCCTTTGCAGTAGGTTCTATGTAATTTAAATAGACATCTTTCACAATCGTAGAACTAACTAGTAATAATAATGAATTCACAGTTGTCATAATCGCTGCCATTGGAGCCGCAAGGACAATTCCGGACAGCCAGTTTGGCAATACAGTTTGCGTGAGAAGCGGCATTACCGTATCACCAACTTCGATACCGGGTATAACAGGTCTTGCAAACACACCAATCAAATGCATGTTAAGCATAATAAAACCAACAACAATCGTACTTATAATAATTCCACGATGCATCGACCTTGAATTTTTATAGGACATCGCACGCACAGCAATTTGCGGCAGCGCGACAACACCAACACCAACAAGGACCCAGAACGAGGAAACATATGCAGGTGTTAAATCAGCATTTGCACCAAATGGTGTAATTAGATTTGGATTTTCTGCTGCAAGATCAGCAATGATTGCAGGGACTCCTCCACCCGCGATGATAACTGCAATGAGCAGGATTAACGTTCCTGCGAACATCACAATTCCTTGAATTGCATCTGTTATTGCAATAGCACGAAACCCACCAATAATAACATAAACGAGAACAGATACCGAGAATATAAATAATGATGCAATATAGGATAGGCCTGTTAATGATTGAATCAAACGACCGCCACCAATCCATTGAGCAGACATCGCAGAAAACAGGAAAATTAAAATACTTAATGAAGACAATAACACGACCCATTTGGATTCGTAACGACTTTTTAAAAAGTCTACAATTGTCACTGCTTTATATTTGCGTGTTACAATGGCAAATTTTTTCCCTAGTATCATTAACACAAAATAACCTGTAGCAATCTGGGAAGTAGACAGCAATACCCAACCAAGCCCCTGGTTATATGCTGCTCCTGGCCCGCTTAAGAAGCTACTAGCACTTCCATACGTTGTAACCAATGTCATTGCTAGCACAAAGCCACCTAAGCTTCTTCCCCCAAGAAAATATTCCTGCAGGAAGGAATCCGATCGTTTTACATATTTTCCTGCCCACATACCAACTGCGAATACAATAATTAAAAATAATACTAATGGTAATATTGCTTGCCAATTCATAGCTGCTTATTCTCCTTATCATCTAATTCATCTAATGGAATATCTATAAAAAACAACTTTATCACAAGCCAAATCAGTAGCACCATGACAACAAAGCCAAGGACACAGCTATAAAAAAACCAGGCTGGCAACCCTAGAATATAAGTATATTCTGCCGGATTTTTACTTCCTAATCCATATGCAAATCCATACCACCAAATAAAGTTAATAATGACAATTCCAATCCCTATTAATGCTTCTCTATTCGCAATTTTATAACGATAATCATCCTGATTCATGTTCATTTTTTTCATATTGAAGGTCCCCCTTTTTCATACTAACCATATTATATTAACTAGAAGGGATCTGTAAACATTGTGGGGCTATTATATGCTGAACACGTTATTCACATAGAATTTTTTTGAAAAATAGAAGGGGTTTAACCATGCCAACATGATTAAACCCCTTCTGATTATGAAGTTCTCAATATTATCCTTTATCTATTATTCTACTGTACAATCTTTTTTCGCTTACTAAGGTAGATGGCACCACCGATTAGGATAAAAAGAACCCCTGCAATCAAATAGTTAAACGTGTTTGTTGCCGTATTCGGTAATATATTTCCAGTTCCAGTATTAGCTGAGCCGTTCGAGCCATTTGCTCCATCAATCGTATTTTGATTACCAAGAACACCCTTCTCATTCTCATCTTCTGCAGAAGTTTCTAATTCAAAAACCGCGAATGTACTGAAATGATTTGTTTTTGCACTTATTTTACCATTTTCATAATTACCACCAACAGCCTCCCAGAGATTATCGGTTTCATTCAGGTAAAACAGCTTCACATTTTCTTCGCTTTCTATCTTTGTTGCATCTGCCTCGAAGATTAATGTGATCGCGTCTTCGAATTCACTTATCCGTTGATTTCCCTGTGTAATGGAGAAATCATATACATTACTTAGTGCATTTGGAACCGCATCAAGTCTATCAATTACGATCGTTACTGCTTCATCGCCATTTGTAAATACTGAGGCTGGAATTTCTAAAGAGACATCACCTTTTTCAATACGTAGAACCGCATTTTTAGCTTTCAATTCTTTTACTTGCTCGCTGCTCAATACAATCTCAATTAAGGTTAGGTCTGCTGATTCATTTAAATCAATTATGACCGTTCCATTTTCTGTAATTGTCTCTAACGCATCTTCTTCAAGAATCGCTTGATTGTCTTGAACAATTGGTTGAACTGTTATTGTTTTATTCTTTTTATCAGAATCTCCTGGTTGTTCCTTTTCTCCGTCCTTATCACCATCATCAGGAACCTCTGTATCTGGCTTTTCAGGCTCTTCTGGGTCAGGATCCTCCGGTACTTCTGGGTTTGGTTCTCCCGGGATTTCGTCCGTTTCCGTAATCCTGCCCTCTGCTCCATATACAATCGGATTCGACTCTGAGCTGTTTAAATGCTTAACATAATCAACTGTTGCCTCAATGTCTTCAGGTCCCATGATTGGATTTTGCCCTAAATCATTTATCGGACCGTCTGAGGTTCCCATATAATTATTTACCGTCAATGTATACACTGCATCCTCATCAATCGGCGTTCCATCTGGAAAAGTGATAGCTACAACTTCATTCAATTCCTTATTCCATGTATAATGCAATCCGGCAATACTATAATCCGGTCCATAAATCGGAGAGAGCTGTTCATTAATAATCGGATATAGGTCTGCTCCTGTCACCTCAAACGTCATCAATGTGTTGCCAAATGGTTGAATATTGTACAGATTGCCCCACGTAATTTCTCCTGCAAGCAAGCTGTCCCTAATTCCACCGCCATTCATCATAGCAAAATCGCTTTCCATCGACCAGTTCATCGCATCTGCAAGGAGATTTCCCAGTCCGTGATCACCGTCATTTGTATAGCTGCCAGTTAAATCCTGTGCATTATAGCCAATCACTTCATTAATAATTGGCGCAATCCGTTCTGCATACGTATCTAAAATTCCTGTTACTTTTTCATCGGCTGTATAGTCGCTTTGCTTTACAAAAACAACTTCTGCTTCCTTTTCGACAATGTCCCCTGTCTCACGATCAATAACGAGATCAACATCTGCAAAGGCTTTTCCATACTCAGATGCTTGGACAATTAATTTATCATCGACAACCGCGTTATTAACAACGTGGTTATGTCCTGAAAAAATAACATCAACTGCATCATCAATATTATTCGCCAGGTCTGCCGCCGCCCCTGTCACAACATCACCAGTTTGATAGGCCGGTAGATGGGCAAGGACTACAATTGCTTCCACACCTTGATCTGTAAGTTCAGCAGCTGCGGCATTCACCGCTTCTGTTTCATCTGTGAAGGCTACATTTTCCAACGACGCAGGCATAACCATGTTTACCGTTTCAACTGTGTTAACACCAATAAATCCAACTTTCACACCATCTACTTCCTCAATATGGTATGCGTCTAAAAAGGGTTCACCTGTATCATCATAAACACAGTTTGCACAAAGTACCGGAAAGCTCATTCCAGCATACCCTTCTGTACCTTTTCCTTCCGGATGGTCTCCACCATTTACCATTCGAAGCAATTCATCTAATCCTTCATCAAATTCATGGTTCCCAACGGTTCCAACATCAAAGCCGATTGCTTCCATAATTTCGACAGTTGGTTCATCCTGGAGTAATCCAGAAACCGGAGAGCTTCCACCAATCATATCTCCAGCATGAACGACTAATGTATGTTCATTTTCCTGCTCTCGCTCTTGCATTGCTGATGCCGTATAATCCATACGGCCATACATGTCATATACGCCGTCCCCATCTGGATCAAGCGAATATTCCTGATCAATTTTTCCGTGTAAATCATTTAAGCTTAGCAGTTGAAGTTCTAGTAGGTCCTCATCCTCATTCGGAATTTCTTCCTCGGTAAATGGTGTATAGCCATAGGATTCCGCTTCCTCCGCACTTGTAAAGAAAATGCGCTTATCAACAGGAACGTCTTCCCAACTATTCGGTTCTACATACTCCATTGTTTCTGAGTTTCCAACATACCTTAAAAAACCTTTCTGATCATCGTTCGCACGGAATGCAAATGGAAGCTCCAATAAAGGATCTTCTGGATTCCAAATTCCTAACCCTGCATCCTTCGCTTCTTTTACAGCTTGCTGATACATTGGGTATGCTTCTTCATCAACTGGTGCAAGGAAATAAGTAGATGCATAACCTGCTTCAACCATTTCCAGATTAATATTTAATTGATCCTCTTTGCGAATTACTTCCGCCAAAATTCTTCCGTAGTCATCTGTTGGCTCATCTCCAACCTTTAAATAAATTTCATCACCAGGCTGAATCAATTCACGAATATAATCTGTCGCTAGATCCCCATAATATTTTTGATTTTCATTGATTTCCGCTCGTTCTGGATCTTTATTTTTCGCTGCATACGTCTCCGCAGTGTCCATATTCAAAAAGCGTACTCGCGTTTCTCCAAATACAGGGTTTGCAACACGAATTGTATCACCATCTGTTACGCTTTCTACAGTAGTTTCATAGTAGCCTGCAGAAGTCGGGGCTTCTGGCTGATCAGCAGCTACCTGCAAATCTTCCTGTCCAGTAGGAATCAGCTGATACGTATTATACTGACTTACAATCGCCGTAATGTCATACCATAAACCAGACTCCACTTGAGAAATATCAAGCGCATTTTCCATCACACGCAATGTTGTTCCATTGAATTCAGCATCAACTAACGAAATATTATATCCTCCACCAGCTGGGCTATCTGGAACAGTATTAATATAACCATTCACTTGCACAAGCTGTCCTTCATACGATTCCGCAATTGCGGGATCTTGAAGATCTTTTAAGGTTATTGCTTGCGCTTCAGGCAACGCTTGATCTGACTCTAATATTTCGATTGAAGCTGGCACAATCTCTTTTAAACCGTTATAGCTAGCCAATTCTCCAACAATTTGTACTCGATCACCTTTTACAAGATCGGGTAAATCCCCTTGTTCATAAGAAAATAAATTAATGCCGCCAGTATCATCTTGTATGTATGTCGTAAACTGTGCTCCGTTACTGATTGCAGCATTATTCACTGTTACAATTCCTTCTACCATTACATTCGTACCATCACTTAATTCACGTGCATCACCGATTGAAGATACTTCGTCAGGATCAGCAGGTTCTTCCGGCTCTTCTTCTGGAGGATCAATTTCCCCAGCTCCATCCATCGTATGGTTGCCAAGATATGCAAATGTATTGCTTGCATAATCATTCCACTGACCTTGTTCATATGTTTCAGCAGGCGCAGTAATCGATGCATCTCTCACTAACGTAACGTCAGCAGCAAAATTATCACGAACGCCAATTTCACCAAGCATATCGATGATCACTTCATCTTTTTTCAATGCAAATGCGTCGTCTCCATTGAAATTGATAATCGATCCATTTACCACATCTGCATGATCCAGAATTGCCTGTTCTGCACTAGTATGTGCAAGAACAAGTACATCATCGTTTTCAAGTGTCCCAGAAAGTGATAATGTCTGGCTTGCTGTAGAAGCACCATTACTGTATAACTCCACTTGATAACTCGATAAATCTACCGCACTTCCTGTACCATTGTAAATTTCAATTGCCTTATTAAAGGAACTACCTTCAATATACTCCGAGATAAATAAGTCCTCTGCTGTCGCTTCATCGCTTTGTGCCGAAACAGTTGTTACAAAGCTAGGTGTAATGTTTACTGACAGCATTACTAAAATAAGAAACATACTGAAAACTTTTCTGAAAGCAACACTTTTCATCACGATCCTCCATCTCTTAGGATATTTTTTGCTAGATACGAGGACATATGACAAAATCCTCTCCAGCTTCCCTTTAAATATGACATAAGAGGCGCAGTGATACTATTAAAAAAATGTAAATATATTGTGAATTCAGTACATAAGGACTATTAAACTATTAAAACAGTAATTTAGCACCATCTACTATTACATAGAGTTGATTTAACAAATGAAAGCATATATAATAAATATTCGCGGGGCATTAGCTCAGCTGGGAGAGTGCTTGCATGGCATGCAAGAGGTCAGGGGTTCGATCCCCCTATGCTCCATATATATAAAACACTTGATGCATATGCTTGCTATCAAGTGTTTTTTTATATCCTGTTACTAATTTAATTCAAAAAAAACACTCACAGCATAACTAGCATTGTGAGTGCTTTTTTCAACTATATTATATCGCTTGATCCGCTACTTCTTCGCGCTCTTCAACTGGTGGATTAAATTGACCTTCCCATTTAGCAACAACGAGTGCCGCTAATGAGTTCCCTACGACATTAACTGCGGTACGCCCCATGTCAAGAATACGGTCGATACCCGCAATAAATGCTAACCCTTCAGCAGGTAATCCAATCGTGCTGAATGTAGCGAGTAACACGACAAAGGATACACCTGGTACACCAGCCATTCCTTTGGAAGTAACCATCAAGACTAACATCAATGTAATTTGCTGCCAAATACTTAATTCTATACCAAACATCTGTGCAATAAATAGCGACGCGATCGCTTGATATAAAACAGACCCATCTAAGTTAAAAGAGTAACCTGTTGGGATAACAAACGTAGCAATGTGTTTTGGACTTCCAGCCTGCTCCATCTTGTCCATAATTCTCGGCAGCACGGTTTCTGAACTTGATGTTGAAAATGCTAAAATTAATTCTTCTTTAATCAGCTTTAATAATTTAAAGATATTTATTCCAACAATTTTAGCCATCAAACCTAACACAACAATGACAAAGAAAATCATGGTTCCATAAACAGTAAGGGCTAACTTGCCTAATGGAATCAACGAGGTAAAACCATATTTAGAAATCGTTACACCAATTAAAGCAAATACACCAATTGGTGCATACTTCATAAATAGGTTTGTAACATAGAACATAGCATTCGCTGTACCTTCGAAGAATCGAAGTACCGGCTTACCTTTATCTCCAATTGCTGCAATTCCAAGACCAAATACAACTGCAAAGAAGATGATCGCCAGCATGTCCCCTTCAACCATCGCTTGTACTGGATTTGTAGGTACTATATGCAAAAGCGTATCCGCAATCGACTTGCCTTCTTGCTCTTCTGAAGTTTCGACATAACCTGAAATATCACTTTGCTGCAGGCTTTCCATGTTTAATCCAGTACCAGGCTGGAATATGTTAGCTGAGATTAGACCAACCGCAATTGCAACTAATGTCATACCAATAAAGTAAGTTAATGATTTACCGCCTAGCTTCCCAACAGATTTCAAATCTCCAACACCAGCAATTGCAACGATAATACTAGATAGTACAATTGGAACAACAATCATTTTAATTAAACGAAGGAACAGATCGCCAAATGGCTGTAAGACACTTTGCGCTGTTTCACTTCCGTAGAAAATACCACCAACAATGACACCTAAAATCAGTCCAATAAAAATTTGATTGGCCAAACTTAATTTAAACTTTTTCATTGATTACCCTACCTTCTTGTTAGTTAAATGTGTCTGCCTAGGCAAGGGAAACAAAGATGATTTGAATAAAAACATGAATTGACGAACAAAAAAAGACACCGTTTGTGTCAATTCGCACTAATATCATATACTCTTCTGTTTCCGTTAAACGCTGACGAGGTTAGCTTTCGGGTTAGGACTATGGAAACAGTAAAGTAAGCCCCTCCGTAATAGGATTCACCCCACGCGGAAATTCCGCCGTAATGATTGGGTCCCCCGCTCTTACAATAAGATTAAGCGAAGCATATAAAATGCTTTACTATCATACTACTAAAACGTTACTTTTGTAAATAGTAAATTTTTAGTAGTTAAAGTAAATTTAAATATACTAATTGGGAAAACGCAGGAATCAGTGGTTAATATCGATCTCTACACAAGCAATATAATCCGTTGCTTTTCATAAAAATAGAACTGGGGAAATGAATTCCCCAGTTCTATTTAACCTTACTCATCCAACTCTCGCTTTTTAAATACGATGACAGTGGCAATCATTCCCACAACTACCCAAGCTGCAATGATACCTAAATTACCTAGGACATCTCCAAATCCTGAACCGGCCTCAACAGCTGTTGCTAGCTCGATCAATTGGATATTTGGTAAATAGTCGATGACAGACAGGATAGGATACTCTTCAGCGAAAGGACGAAACATAGATCCAAATCCAAAAATAAACATAACTGGTAAAATGAGTACAGAAGCTTCCATTAAGGTTCTAGAGATCAATCCCATCAATGTTCCTAAAGCAATATAAAACAAGCTAGATACAACAATTGCGATTGCTACAATCCCCATATTTGCTGGCTCATAGCCTGTCAGCATCGCACATAGAATAATCGTTATAACAGTTAATATAAAGGTTACTAAACTTTTACCGCCAAGAATTTCTGGTATAGTTGCTGGCGAAAGCATCAAACCGCGTAATGTGTTTTTCTCTTTTTCTTCTGCTATAATGGAACATTGCAGGAATGCTGTAACGATGGCTAAGGTCAAGTTAATTACTACATAGTGAACTTCTACTGTAAGATTATCCATTCGACCATAAAAAAATGCAAAAATGAGCGGCATTAAAATTGTTGTCGATACATACATATTTTTATATAAATCCTTCATATCCTTTTGAAAAATTGCCATGACACGTTTCATTGAAAAAGTCATACTAATTCCCTCCCTGTTACTTCTACAAAAATATCTCCTAATGTTGGTTCATTTGAATGGATGGAAACGATCTGATCGGTTGATAGGTACTTATATATTTCATCCGCGCCTTTCGAACCACCTGGTAAACTTAATTCGCGTCCATCTTTTAATTCAACTGTTACAGAGGAATCCGAAAATTGTCTGCGAAGAACTTTCGGCTCATCGAGCAACTGTATTTTTCCTTTATGCAAAAATGCAACGCGTTTACACAGTGTTTCCGCTTCACTCATATCATGTGTGGTCAAGAAAATGGTTGTTCCTTTTTCATTCAATTTGCGGAGTCCATCATGAATATGCTTTGAGTTCACTGGATCTAAAGCAGATGTTGGTTCATCTAAAAACAACAATTCCGGCTCATGCAGGAAGGCCCTTGCTAACGTGACACGCTGCAGCATTCCTTTTGAAAGCTTTGAAACTACCTTTTTCGTATCCTCCGTCAAATTAACCATCTCTAACACTTCACTAATTCGTTTCGATGGCACATTATAAAGCTCACAATACAATTTCAGATTGTCATAAATTGATAACCGCTGATACAATCCACTATTATCTGTAATAACACCAATTCGTTTTCGATAGGATGGCTTATTTAATGAAGCAACAGGCAAATTAAATACGGTCGCATCTCCAGATGTTTGCATCAATTGTCCAGTTAATATTTTTATAGTTGTCGTTTTTCCAGAACCACTCGGTCCTAAAAATCCAAATGTCTCTCCTTTTTTTACTTGAAAGCTTACATCTTCCAATGCAGCTTTATTACCAAAAATCTTTGCTAATGATTTCACTTCAATAATGTTTTCCAAAATTCTTCCTCCCCGTAGATCTCGTTTGTTTGTGACTCTAGAATAAATGGAAAGCGAAGGGAAATCAGCATATTTCCTATGAAAAGAGTATTTTTCAAGGTGAATGGCGCATTTTTAACGCTCAATTATCCGAGTTGCAAGTCTTGATATTTCTACTTTTTCGATGAACGGAGCTTATTTAAGGCCGAGTAGATCTTTTAATTCCGCCATTTTTGTTTTAGACAGCGGAACCTGCGACTTTTCCTTGTCATCCAAAATCAAACTATAACTATTTCGAGTCCATGTGATCACTTCACGAACCTTTTGTAAATTTACAATATACGAGCGGTGACATCTGAAAAATCCAAAATGCTGCAGGCGCTCTTCTAAATTCGTTAAGGTGAGTGAGCTTGGAAATGCTTCCCCTTTTATGTAAATATTTGCTTGACCATCATTGCTTTCAATATAATCAATCTCAGGGGGGTCAAATAAAACAATTTTATCGTTAACTTTCGTTGGAATTTTATTCAATTGAATTGGCTTTGTGTCTTTTTCATTATCTGTTTCTTCTGCTGGAATTAATTCTGTATCTCTTTCCTCTGTATCTTCCTCTGTTTCCGTCTCAATAATTCGTAAACCATCTTCATCCAATCGATAAACACGATCAGCAACCGTGACGGCACTTTCCATATTCCCAGTTAGAACAAGTATACTTTTATCTTCTTCTTGTATCTTTCTTGTAATATTAATAAATACACGTTTTGTCTCCATGTCTACATTCAAATCAGGCTCCTCAAAAACAAATAAAGAAGGATCCTGAATCAATAAACGTCCATATTGTACACGTTTCATTTCCGAAAATGTTAAATCTCTAATTCTCTTGTTTTTCTTTCCTTCCAGCTGTGTTAGATGGATAACTCGTTCAAACGTTTGTTTAACTTCATATAAGTCATAAAAAAATCGAAAATACTCAGAAACCGTTAATCTCTCATACATCCCATCTTCAAAAAAGCAAATACCAACTTGATGTAAAAATCCTCGCTTGTTTTCTGCAATAGTTACTTCCTTTACACGGATTTCCCCATTTACAATGGGGATTTTTCCGAGAATCATATTTAAAAGCGTGCTTCGAACATTTAGCGTTGAATAAATGGCAGTAATCTCCCCTTCAGCAATTTCTAAATTAAAAGCAGGAAATAGCTGTGTATCCTTTTCATGTTTTTCTATGTTTTTCATAGTTAAAATTGTCATTCTATCAGCCTTTCTTTAATACTTTTTTATATGTATCCTTTTATTCATTGTTATCTCCCATTACACAATAAAAAGTGCAATCACGTTCCGCTAAATCAAGAGTATGTACCATTTTTTTCGTAACGCTTCTACTATATAATTAGCAGACTACATTAGTTATACCATGTTTTCCATGTTAATAATGACAAAAGTTAAAAAATTTGTTAAGCTTAGAGATGAATTTACAATTCTATCGCATTTAAACTACTAGGGGTGCCCAAAAAGCGTGGGCTGAGAGGGAAGCGTGTATCATTTCCCGACTCTTATGGACCTGATCTGGTTAATACCAGCGGAGGGAAGTAGTCTGACATATGTCTAAACTATTTTTCACACGTATCAAGCTAGGTCCTAATGGATCTAGCTTTTTTACGTCCAGTTCTAGCTCCGTGTCCGTAGCTAAACTTCAAAATCCAGAAAGCAGCAATTGCTATAAAGAAGCGTACTGGTTTACATCACTGCTTTTTGTGATACCCCAGAAATGGAGGACTTGATGAATCGAACACGTTTATTAACTACTATGTCAGTATTTATTGCAATTGGGACAATCACCGCTCAACTATTATGGTTTCCCGCTGGAATTGCTAGAGCCTATCCTGTCCAGCATGCAATTAATGTCATGGCAGCTGTTACGCTTGGACCAGGTCCAGCTGTCGTTATCGCTTTTATGATTAGCTTACTTCGCAATATGCTCGGGCTAGGGACATTATTAGCATTTCCCGGTGCGATGGTTGGCGCATTTTTAGCAGGTTATCTTTATAAAAAATCCAGCAAGAAATCATTAGCCGCTATCGGTGAAGGCGTTGGAAGCGGGATTTTCGGTGCACTTTTCGCTGTCCCATTTGCTTACATTTTTATGGGAAGTTCTGCCGGAGCATTCGCCTTTATCCCACCATTTCTTGTTAGTAGTATTACTGGTTCTATTATCGGCTTATTTATCGTATCCAGGGTTTCAAGTAAACGTTTAATTCGTAATTAAATTGCATGATTTATAAAAGGATTTGAAAGAACGACACTTATATGTGAGGTATCTTCTGAAAGGATGGTGTATAACCAATGAAACAAGTAGCATGTGCACTTACAATTGCCGGTACAGATCCAAGTGGCGGTGCAGGTATCCACGCTGATTTAAAAACATTTCAAGAGCTGCAAAGCTATGGGATGTCCGTAATTACTTCGGTTGTGGCTCAAAATACAACAGGTGTTCAAGCCGTTCACCATGTACCGATTGAAATAATTGAACAGCAATTAGATTCCGTGATTTCTGATATGCCTATTCACGCACTGAAAACTGGAATGATCGCCAATCAGGAGATGATGAAAGTTATCCAGAAAAAAATAGCAGCACTTCAAGTTCCATATGTCATGGACCCTGTTATGGTTGCAACGAGCGGAGATGCTTTAATCGAAGAAGAGGCACGTGATTATTTACGCAAACAGCTTTTACCCCTGACAACACTTGTAACACCGAATATTCCAGAAGCTGAATTTCTTATTGGAGAAACGATTGAAACAACAGATGATATGAAACAAGCTGCAGAACTGCTTGTGAAGGAATTCGGTGTTGGTGCTGCTTTAATCAAAGGCGGACACAGAGAAGGGGAAGCAATTGATTTCCTTTATGATGGCTTAAATATACACAGCTTCTCAGCAGAGCGAATTGATACTAAAAACACACATGGAACTGGTTGTACGTACGCTGCAGCAATCACTGCTTATTTAAGTAAAGGTTTGTCTTTGTATAACGCTGTTAAGAATGGAAAGGATTTTGTCACGGCGGCAATTAAGTATTCATTCGACCTTGGAGCTGGGAGTGGTCCAACAAACCATTGGGCAATACGAAAGGATAAGTGCTAAACATGAATCCAACAATTATTAAAAGTGTACGGGAAAAGACACCGCTCATTCATCATTTAACAAACCAGGTTGTCATGAATTTTACCGCAAATGGACTGTTAGCCTTTGGTGGCGCCCCTGTAATGGCAAAAGCCGAAGAGGAAGCAAAGGATATGGCTTCTATTGCAGATGGTCTTTTAATAAATATCGGTACCTTAACAGCAAAGGATCTAGATGCAATGATTCTTGCTGGTAAAAAGGCAAATGAAAAAGGAATTCCCGTTGTACTTGACCCAGTAGGTGTTGCTGCAACGACATTTCGTACAACTGCTGTTAAACAAATTTTAAAAGAGGTAAAGCCTACTGCTATTAAAGGAAATGCTGGTGAATTAGCACATCTGGTCGATATCCCTTGGCAAACAAAGGGCGTGGAATCGCTTGGTGAGGGTAATGTTGAAGATATCGCTCGCAGCGTCGCACTGGAATACAAAACGACCGCTGTTGTTACAGGTAAAATAGACATTATTTGCACCGGAAAATCCTGCATGGAGAATCATACTGGGCATCCAATTCTAGCTAAAGTAACAGGTGCTGGTTGCTTGCTAGGTTCCATACTAACCGCCTGCTTAACAACGGATGACCCAATTGAAGAACAGGTACTCACAGCTGTTCATTTTTACGGATTAGCCGCCTCCCACGCAGCCGCAAGTCCGTCAGTGAACGGGTCAGGAACATTTATAGCTCCATTTATCGACGCACTTTCATTAGAACCCGAACAACTGGAGGGAAAATAAAACATGTTATTTCCAATGAAGCCATCCTTACGAAAGTATTTTATTATGGGCAGTCAAAATTGCGACCGTAATCCTGGAGATATACTGGAAGCTGCAGCTAAGGCTGGAATAACAGCATTTCAGTTTCGAGAAAAAGGTCCTTCATCACTTAACGGTAATGCGAAATTGGAATTAGGTAAAGAGTTACGAGCAATTTGCCGAAGCTATCACATTCCATTTATTGTGAATGATGATGTCGAGCTTGTGGAATTACTTGATGCAGACGGTATACATGTTGGTCAGGATGACCGATCAGCAGAAGAATTACGTCAAGCTTTTCCAAATAAAATTATTGGACTCTCTGTATCAACTACGGATGAAGTTGATAGAAGCCCGATAGATCTTGTTGATTACATTGGTGCGGGTCCAATTTTTTCCACAACAACAAAAACGGATGCGAAAGCGGCTGTTGGGTTGGAGTGGATTCAGACATTACGCGCACAATTCCCAATGCTTCCTATTGTCGGAATTGGAGGGATTGAAACAAAGAATGCTAAATCTGTGCTTGAAGCTGGGGCTGATGGTGTCTCGTTTATCTCCGTGATTACACAGGCAGAAGATATTGCTAAAGCCGTTAAAGCGATTTAGCTTGTAGGAACCGCTTTTGAATCTAGCAAGAGAGGATATCTCAAAAGTCTAACTTTCGAGATATCCTTAACTATGAAAAAGTAAGGATCCAATGGCAAGTGCCCGCATCATTTCTTTTCGAAAAGGAAACATTGCTTGTTGGATCTGCCCACCGACCTTTGTTTCATTGCCGATGTGCTCCATTGCCTTCTTTTCCGCTTCTTTATCGGATAACCCCGCATTGATAAATTCTTCCTTGGACAACTCCAAATGAATCAGCAATTCTTCGTATAAGTCATCTTTCTCTTGTTGATTCCCCTCAATTTGTTGAACTGTCTTTTCAACAAATCTTCTGAGATCTTGCGTCATGTTAATCCCTCCGAACTCTTATTTACAAGGAATTCAATCATTTTCCAATTTCTCTGTTTTTGTTGCAGTTCTTTTCTTCCTGTTTCGGTTAGATGATAATATTTCCGCCTTCCGTTTTCTGTATCACTCCAATAAGACTTAATCCACTGTTTTCTTTCTAATCTTTTCAAAGCCGAATACAGCGTTCCCTCACTCATATCATACGCATCATCGCTTAACCGTTTTAAAATTTTGGTAATTTCGTAACCATACAAATCGCGCTGGGAAATTAAAAACAATATCAATAAATCAATGCTTCCTTTCATCATTTACCTATCCATTACGCATATTCACCCCTTTTTTCCTGTTAATACCAGTGTGTTATGATGCACCTCGTATCACAAGGGTAAAAGCAATAAAAAGCAAACGAAAATGTACCCGTCAGCAGAATCCACGAGAAAAAATGTACCAGTCCCCTTAAATAATGGAACTGGTACATTTATTAAACGCAATAGAACAAATTACTGACTAATCATCGTGCGCAGCGATTCTCTCCCTCGCCAAATATAGGTTAGGGTAGTGGAATTGGGGATTTCTAAAACTTCACTAATCTCCTGAATGGATAAATGATTGCTAGATTTTAGGGTTAAAGCTAATCTCTCTTTTAAAGAAATGTTCATCAATATAAGTTTCATATTATTATCTTTATTTAATACGGGACTAGCATGCACGCCGGTTTGATTTTTTTCATTGAATTGGGTACGAGCTAGGTTCACCGTTTTTTGAAACAGCCACAGCGAAAATTTTTTAGTAGTTTCCTGATAATCGCCAATATGATTATAAACATGCAAGAAAATATCTTCAGCCATATTCTCAGCAGCTTTATTGTCACCGATAATCATGTAGCAAATTTTATAGACTGATTGATGGTAATGCTGAACAAGCTTCTTAAATGCACAATGATCTCCTTTTTTCACCTGTTTAATAACTCGTCTCCCTATCTCCCTCATCCTTTAACCTCCGTACTATGCTTCCTGTATTAGCCCTTTTTCCACTTATGCAGCTAGAAAAGCTTGTAATACTTGCTTAGCTGCAGCAAATCTTTTCGTAAACTTTCTCGCTCATCTTTTGATTACTTTTCCGAACTCAAAATCATTCTTTCTGTCGATTTCACAATTTCTTCTTCATCTATATCTGGATGCGTTATTACGATCGAATAACGTAAACCATCTTCATCCCAAACAATGCTCTTAATTACCTCTTCATACTCTGCAGCATTTCCTCGAATCTCTAAATCCGCTTCTTCAACTGGCATGTCATCGGGAGTTGGAAACACAGACAACGAAAACAATGGGATATTCTCCTTGGAACTATACATTAACTCCAGCTCATGCCGATTCAATCCAGCAGAGAAATCATACATTTGCATGCTTGCAAGATGATATGCTTCCTCTTGAAATACAAGGAACGCTTGGCCCAGCGCTTCCTCCGCTTCTTCTACTGTAACTGTTTCTGGCCCCAATTCCTCTAGATCCTCTTCCAAGTTTGTAATTTCAATATCTTCCGGAATATCAAGCGTAAACGTGTCATCTGCAAAGTCTGGTGAGAAATCCAACTCTGTATACTCGAATTCTGTTCGAATATCTCCTGTTTCTGAAACAAGCTTCACAACAAACCACGTTTTTTGATCCACCCATAATTCCATGTCTCCTAGTAAATTATCCGCTTCATTCGCTTTTACCCGAATGTGGAATGTATCAGCATCAAGCATTTGTTCCTCCCCAACCATTTCATAGGTATGCGATTCCCCCATCATCCCCATCATCGTTTTGAATTGCTCTTTAGGACTTATACCTGCAAAGTCTACAAACTCTGTCGTATCCATTTCTTGCGCCTGGTTATTTGCTTTATCATAGATAAGCATTGTAGTGCCATCATTTAATACTTCTACTTCTTGTTTTAGTACTTGATCGTTCGTAACAACCTTTCTTTTCTCGCCTTCAACATACTCCTCCAGGATGATATGCTGTGTCATTTCTTCTCCTTCAAACATTTTCATTTCCGCTACACCTTGATAGGCATTTACATCCTTCTCCGATTCAATAGCATTTTGGATAATTTCCTCTGCAGAAACTTCCATATTTTGTGAACAGCCTCCTAATATTAATGTAATAAGACTTAGTAAAATCAAACCTTTTCTCCACGTAAACTTCATGATTAACCCTTCTCCTTTAACCAGCAGGCAATTAATGTGCCCTTATTTTCAGTTGACCAAATTTTTATCTCCCCATCATGCTTTTCCATAATTATTTTTGCAATACTTAATCCGAGACCTGAAGTTGCCCCTTTTCCTCGTGAAGCATCATCTTGATAAAAGGGTTGGAAGATCTTTTCTAGTTGACTATGCTTTATGCCTTTTCCTTCGTTCTGAATAAGCATCACAGTCCCACCCTGCCTGAATAAATTCACATCATCTTTAAACTCTGGGAATACCCAATTTGGTAGTGGCTTCCTCGATGAAATGGCAGCTAACCAAATACGACGATGTTTCGGAGTATAGCGAATGCTATTATCCATTAAATTATCAACAAGGCGAATCATTTGTTTCGGATCAAGCATGTAGGAATTCCTAACATGCAGTTCGGTGTTTAGTTCTATATCTTTTTTGAAGCATGGCTCTTCATAACCAGAAAACAGCATTTCAAAAAACTCTTCCCCATTTACTTGTACGATATGGAGCATATTATCAGTTGATTGAAGCGAGGTGAATATTGATAAATCATCGATCATTTGCTTCATATGTTCTAATTTTTCATAGAGT
Organism: Oceanobacillus sp. FSL W7-1304; assembly: GCF_037969805.1. Classification (NCBI taxonomy): domain Bacteria; kingdom Bacillati; phylum Bacillota; class Bacilli; order Caryophanales; family Bacillaceae; genus Oceanobacillus; species Oceanobacillus sp. FSL W7-1304. The sequence continues at coordinate 2,114,444 of NZ_CP150211.1, forward strand.
ATCATTTGATAGTCTTCTTTTTCTTCTTTTGATAAATGGTGATTTTCTAAAGCTTCGGTGTATGTTCGAATAACGGTTAATGGTGTTTTTAAGTCATGAGATAAGGAGGCAACCATATATTCTTTTTCATGCTGCTGTTTGGCAAGAGCATCTCTCGTTTCTGCTATTTGAGCTTTCATTTGCTCGAAATGTGTAATAACTACTCCAATTTCATCCTTCGATTGAACCAGCTCCTGATTCAATTTCTTACCTGCCGCAAATGCTTTCATATGTTCTTGTAACTGATACAAAGGTCGATTCAGCTTACGGTTGATAGAGAGCATAACCACTGAATAGAGTGCAATGAAAAAGATACCCAATAATATAAACATCATCGTCGTACGTTGATTGGAGGTCTCTACCCACGCTTTTCTACCTAATGTAATTTCATATAAACCAACTACCCGATTCGCATCATCAAATACTGGCTTTTTCACCGAATAGGTTCGCGTTTTTTTCTGATATTCATTTAAATTCTGAAATAATTTTTCTTGATTCACTTGAAAAAGCTGCGGGTTTCCTGGTGTATTCATCGTAGAAAACAACTGAACGCCATCATAACGAAATAAATCGATTTTGAGATTATCATCTGCCAGACTACGCAAATGCTGGTAGTTTTCGTCAGACTGAATTTTATATAAGGCTTCTTCCTTTAATTCGCTTTCCAGATTTGTAACGACATTTTGAAAAGTTAGATATTCCATTAAATCCTGATCTTGATCATAAGCGCTTAAATTAATATAGAGTAAATAAATAGCGGCAATCGGTAAAACCATAACGAGCAAATAACTTATCATAAGCCAGTTTTTAATCTTCATCCAACTTGTTCTCCTATAAAACGATACCCAACACCCCAAACGGTCTGGACAAATCTCGCTTGCTTTCCTGTATCTTTTAGCTTCGTGCGAAGACTTTTAATATGAACGGTTACGGTATTATTGCCATCTACATTCATCAATTGCCATACATGCTCATATATTTTCACTTTTTCAAACGTAATAAATGGATTTTTAGCAAGTAAAAACAAAATCTCCCGCTCTTTAGTGGTTAGAAAGAGAATTTTCCCATCTAAAAATACAGCTTCATTCAAAAAGTCAATGGCTAACCCATGTTTATAATGAAAAATCTGCTCATTATAATGCTTCTTTGTATAGCGCTCGTATCTTCTTAGGTGAGAATGTACTCGAGCAGTCAATTCTTTCAGGCTAAATGGCTTGGTTAAATAATCATCTGCACCAAGACCCAATCCACGTATTTTGCTTTCATCCTCATTTTTAGCACTAACAATTAATAACGGTACGTCACTTTCTAACCGAATGGTTTCACATAATGTAAAACCATCCATCTCTGGCATCATGAGATCCACGAGCACTAAAGAATAGTCATCGGCTCTAAAATCTTCCAAGCCCTCCAATCCTGTCGATGCCCAGGTCACTTGAAAACCTTCTCTATTTAAGTGATCCCTCATAATCCGGGCAATTTCATAATCATCTTCTACGATAAGAATTTTACTTTGTTCTACCATAGGTCCCCCTCTTCTCTAACTCAAGTATAAGTCACTTTAGTAACGACAACGCAAAAGTTTATTTTTAGTTAATAATTAGTGGGTAGCTAAGGAAATCTAAAATTAATCTAAACCGCTTACGTCCGAACATAAAAAAACCTTTTCTACGTTTCCCATAGAAAAGGATCAAAAGCTAAAAACACCTATTCCCTTGGCACAATCCCATTTTCCAGAACTTGAATAATCCGTTCAACCTCTTCCTCATCGTTCCAATCACCATCAGGAACAATAACATATCGTGCAATAATATAAGAAAAAATAGACGAGGCAACAATTCGAATGATTGTATCCGAATGGGTTTGAATGAGCTGGCCCTTAGCTTGATAATGTTCAACAATGTTTCTAAGTCTAGCAAAAATATCTTTCCCGATATGCTCAATAAACTGCTCCTTTAACTCTGGATGAAAAGGAATTTCCTGAATTAATATTCGTAAAAGGGGAAGGTTTTTTTTAATAAATGCTTTTCTATTCTCAATCATAGCTCGAATAAAATCTTGAAAATGTTCAAAATCCTGATCAAGCACCTTGTTCATATCATTTTTCACCATTGGAGCGATTAACTTCACCATCATCGGTGAGACAATCGATAACAACAGCCCCTTTTTGGATTTAAAATGCTTGAAAATCGTTCCTTCTGCAACTTCCGCTTTATTCGCGATCTCACTTGTAGAAGTACCTGCATAGCCTTTTTCTGCGAATAGCTCTGTCGCTGCCTCTAATATCGCTATTTGTTTTTTAGTTAATTTCGACTCACTATTTGTCATCAAATTTCGCCTCTTATCAAGTTAAACATTCCTTATCTAACATCATATCGAATAAGTGTCACATGGCGCAACGAAAAGCCTACGTTATATTTTCCGATACTTACGAAGTGCCAAACCATTTAAAAGCATAAATAGTAATGAAAAGCCAAATAGAATAATAAGATTAACAAAAATTTCGCCAAAGCCATGTCCCCTTACCATAACATCTCGTAGTGCATCTGCAGCATAATAAAGCGGAGTAAACGGACCAACCCAGCTTAACCAGTCGGAAATCGTTTCTAAATTAAATAATCCCGAAAAGAATATTTGCGGAATAACAACAATCGGTATGAATTGAATCATTTGCAATTCATTGTTCGCAAATGAAGAAATGAGTATGCCTAATGTTAGTGCCGTGAGCGCAAGTGACAATGTAATTAAAAGCACATAAATAAATGCTCCTACCATCATCATATTCAGTACATAAATAGCATACCATGCAATAATCGTTGATTGAATGATCGTGAAGATTCCAAATCCAAGAACATATCCCGTCACAATCTCCCATTTACGCAATGGTGTAGAGAGCAGCCGTTCCAATGTTCCTGTTGTCCGCTCACGAATAAAGGAAACGCCAGCAATAATAAAGACAAAGAAAAAGACAAAGAACCCGAGCAATACTGGCCCAAAGTAATCAAATGATCCCATATCACTTGAGCCGTATAAATAATCAATTTCAAACTGTGCAGCACTTTCACCCTGCTGCAGTGAGCCAAAAGCTGATTGGATCCATCTCAATGTAGCGCTATTCACACTTGGGTCACTACCTTCAAGAAAGACAGCTGAAGTGGTGGCATCATCAAGTAAAATATAACCATCAATCTCCTCAGAGTGGACAGCTTGCTGTGCATCATTTTCATTCGTGTATATGGTTACTTCAGCATCTGTCGTATCAATTTGGTCAACAATAGCTTCAGGAATCTCTACTAATCCCACTTTCGGTACATAATCATCTCCATTAAAAACCAAGTGAAGCATAGTTAGGACTAAAATCGGCGCAAAGATAAGCAAACCTAATGTCCGTTTATCCCGTATAAGCTGTTGCAAAATCCTTTTTGTTAATGCAATAACTCTCACGATGTCGCACCTCCATAAACAAGAAACGCTTGTTCAATCGTATCTGAATTTGTCTCATTACGTAACGCTTCCGCCGTTCCGACAGCAATCAATTCTCCGTCTCGCATAAGTCCCAGCCGATCACATTTTTCAGCCTCATCCATTACATGAGTTGTAACAATTATCGTTGTCCCTTTCCGATTTAAATCATAAAATGCATCCCAAATACTTTTCCTTAAAACGGGATCAATCCCAACAGTTGGCTCATCCAGAATTAGCATTTCAGGTTCATGAAGTAGTGCAATCGCTAGTGATAATCTTCTTTTCATACCACCAGAATAATTGGATACAGGTTTATTTAAATGATCGGATAAGTCAACAAGCTGCATCACTTCGTTAATTCTTTCCTTTTTCTTTTTGCCTTTCAATCCATATAAGCTTGCAAAGAACTGTAAATTTTCGTTTGCTGATAATTCTTCGTAAAGTGCATCTGCTTGGGCCATATAACCTATTCGCTCCATCAATTTGAACGTTGGCATTCTTTCTCCAAACATATAATTTTCGCCTGATGTAGGAACATCTAGCCCTGCTAATTCTTTTATTAAGGTGGATTTCCCAGCACCAGACGGACCGAGAAGTCCGAATATCTCCCCTTCCTCAATTTCGAGATTGATATCCTTTAGTACTTCGTGCTTGCCAAACTGCTTAAACACATGTTGAATCGAGATACATGAGTTTTGATTTCGCATCCGTTTCACCTCGCCATGTTATAAGTGAGTGATTACTCACTTATAACATACAGCAATATTCCATTCATGTAAAGCACGTGAGAATTAACTTTTTAAAAAAAATAAGCTTCCACTCTGCATTCCACAGAATGAAAACTTATTTTTCTTTAATCTATTAATTTTCCTCAACCGGCTGCTCTTCTGTTTCTTTCGGTACAGCGCGATAAACAAAAAATGCCATAATGACAGCAACAATGGATATAGCAAAAGCAATAAAATATACAAGTTCCACACCCGCCACCATTGCTTCTTTGATAGCAGTAGGATCTGTAGGATTGTTTGCATTTTGCAACAAACCATTTTGTCTCGCATTCATAATACTAATAAATACAGATACCCCAATTGCTCCTGCAACAGGCTGTAATGTTGTCATTACAGCAGTTCCATGTGGATACAAATGCTTTGGAAGCTGATTCAACCCATTTGTTTCGGCTGGCATCATAATCGCAGAAACGGATAACATGAGTAAAATGTATCCAACAACAATTACCCAGACTGGTGTATCTAAATCCAATCTACTCATCATAAACATGGTTCCACATAAAACAAGCGTTGCTGGAATCATCAAGACTCGCGGACCAAACTTATCAAAGAGTCCACCCATTACCGGTGACATTGCACCATTTAGAATGCTACCAGGCAGTAGAACTAGCCCTGCTGTAGCAGCTGTTAAAGCTAGGGGACCTTGCATGTAAATTGGTATAATAATTTCTGAAGCAAACATCGCCATAATGATGATTAAGAACATAAGTACCCCATGCGTGTACATCGGATAACGAAAAACACGTAAATCAATCAGAGGCTCTTCCAGTCTTAATTGTCTCCATGTAAACAATGCCACTGCAATGAAGCCTATGATAATTATAGTATATACTTTAGGCTCTAAAAACCCAGTTTCCCCAGCCGAACTAAAGCCATAAACGATCGCACCGAATCCGATTGTTGAAAAAACAAGGGAAATGATATCTATTTTCGGCTTCGTCACTTCTGATACATTCACTAAATATTTAGATGCGAATGCAATCGAAAATAATGCAAACGGAATAACGGAAATAAATAAATAGCGCCATCCTAAATATTCAACAATTACGCCAGATAAGGTTGGCCCGATTGCCGGAGCAAACATAATTACTAACCCAACTAGCCCCATAACCTTCCCTCTTCGATGCGGCGGGAAAATTAACAAGAACACATTAAATATAATCGGCATCAACAAACCTGTACCAACCGCTTGAATAAGTCGGCCGACAAGCAATATTGGAAAGTTCGGCGCAAGCGCACTTATTGTTGTACCGATTGTAAAGACGATCATTGTACTTATAAATAGCTGACGTGTTGTAAACCACTGCATTAATACAGCTGATGCAGGGATAATAATTCCCATAATTAACATAAATCCTGTTGCCATCCACTGTACAGTTGTTAGTGTTACACCAAACTCAGCCATAAGTGTCGTTAATGCTATATTTAATAAAGTTTCATTTAATATTGCAAAGAAAGCACCAATAATTAAAGAAAGCATAATTGGCATTACTTTCACATTAGGATTATCAGCAAGATATTCATATTTTTCTTGCTGATTGTTGTGATCTGTCATAGAAAAACCCCCTTACTATTTTTTTGCTCATACCTGTTTATATTCACAGAATCCAGCTAGAATATTCACATGCAAATTCCCAACGAGCCTGGTCTGTTATTTGCTCTACTCATTATCTCTTGACAACCTTTTAACATTACCATAATTGATTCATCATGACAAGCGTTTTTTTAAGTATAACTTAAAGGATAAAAAGGAAAAAACAAATAGAATCTTTATATTGGCAATTATTTGTTCTTCCTTATACACATACCAGCCGCCCAATCTTTTAAATTCAATCCCACATTAGACGAATTCCCCATATAGTAAAGGGAGCGATTTTTTATGAGCAGAAAAGGGAGGAAAGAATAGATGAATTATCATAATAATCCATATCATCCACCGCAACATGATGATGAAAGGCAGTTTAATCTTCCAGGGAACATACTTGGTCAGATTTTCGGCCCTGGATCTGGCGGTGGTCCAGGCGGTCCTGGAGGTTTCCCTGGCGGTCCAAGCGGCCCCGGAGGTCCTGGAGGTTTCCCTGGCGGCGGACCCGGCGGCTTCCCTGGTGGTCCAGGTGGCCCCGGAGGTCCTGGAGGCTTTCCTGGCGGCGGACCCGGTGGCTTCCCTGGTGGTCCAGGTGGCCCCGGAGGTCCTGGAGGTTTCCCTGGCGGCGGTGGCGGTGGACAACAAGCTGGACCACCTACCTCTCCACCACCGAATTTCACACCCGAACAATCACAGTTCCAAACATTCGCGGTTGATCCAGGTGGAATTCGAGGCTGTTTATTCCGATTCACCTATATTTGGTTAAGAAGAGACGCTTTTTGGTTTTTCCCAACGTTTGTTGGCAGAAATTCAATTGCAGGATTCAGATGGACCGGATTCAGATGGGTGTATTTCGGTATCGACTTAAACCAAATTCAATCGTTTCAATGCTATTAGTTACACACAAAGACCGCCTTCCATTATGCGGTCTTTTTACTTCTCTCCATTTTTTAAATTTACATAAACGATATCCCCCCTTTATTCATATCCTAAATAAAGGGGGGATGATGATGAATCAACTTGCTTTACTCTTTCTTACAGCAATCCTGGCTGGTTTTGGATTAATTGTTGTAACGTCGTTAGCATCTTCATTTATTACGTCTACAACAATCGTCAATTTCTTAATTGCTGTAGGAACAATTGCTGTCATCGTATTTGCCTTTTCAGTTCTCTATATTGCTATTAAAGCTTTATTCCAAAAAAATTGGATGTAGCACAGCATAGTGGGGAAGCTTGATAGCTTGCCCACTACGTCGTTAAACGATATGCTTTCTGCGCTAAACACAATAATCTTCACCAACGATTCCAGATTCATGTCGTGATACTTTTTTTAGTGAATGGATTCCTTCCTTCTTGTTTTTTTACCTCACAACCATTCGTTTTGGTTCCTTCACATTAGATGTGCAGGTATCACAGCCGTTAATGCGTGAACCTCACTAAAATTAATTTCTTGACACTTCTTTTAAACCAGTGTATCTTAATTTAAGTCATACTAATATTATCGGAATAATAAACTAGTATAATATTAGTATTGCTGCATAGTATTCTCCAACTGCAAGAAAACATTAACAAGGAGGTTTATCAAGATGGACTCTATTTATATTCTATTAAATATAGTAGTGCTATTAGCACTTATCGGTTTACTAATATGGATGCAGAAAAAGCATTTTTCTTTTACAAAGCGTGTATTCACTGGTTTAGGAGCAGGGATTGTCCTTGGAGCCTTATTACAATTAATTTATGGAACTGGCTCTGAAGTTTTAACTGAGACCACTGAATGGTACAACATTGTTGGGCGAGGCTACATTAGCTTCCTTATGATGATTGTTGTACCAATTGTGATGGTTTCCATTATCCAATCCATTATTAACTTGGAAAGGACCGCAGAACTCGGTAAGATGTCTGCGTGGATTATTGGAATCCTGATCTCTACTACAATGGTTGCCGCCCTAATCGGAATTGGAACTGCAATCGTGTTTGATCTAAATGCGGAGCAAATTGAAATGGGGCAAGCAGAGTCAGAGCGTGCCACATCGTTAGAAACAAGTTTGGGGGAAGTGGAAGAGCAATCGACCCCACAACGAATCCTTAACTTCATTCCGTCTAATATTTTCTTGGATATGACCGGAGAAAGACCAACATCCGTTATTGCTATCGTTATTTTCTCTATTATTGTTGGGATTGCGGTACTGGGTGTGCGCAGAAAAAATCCGGAACAAGCAGAGATGTTCACGAAGATGGTTAACGCTGTCTATGCCGTTGTCATGCGTATCGTAACATTAGTATTACGCTTAACTCCATTTGGGGTTTTAGCATTAATGGCGAATACAGTGGCCAGTACAAATTTTGCAGGTATCCTGGAACTCGGTAAGTTTGTTATTGCTTCCTACGTTGCATTGCTGGTTATGTTCATTCTTCACTTAGTTTTAGTCGGCATATTTGGTTTAAATCCGTTTACGTATTTAAGAAAAGCTTTTCCGGTATTAGGCTTTGCATTTACATCGCGCTCTAGTGCAGGAACAATTCCATTGAATATTCAGGCACAAAAAAATTCACTTGGTGTTGAGCAAGGTGTTGCCAATATGTCTGCTTCATTTGGAGCAACAATGGGCCAAAATGGCTGTGCAGGAATCTACCCTGCCATGCTAGCTGTCATGATAGCACCAACTATCGGGATTAATCCTCTTTCACCAGGGTTTATTATCCAATTGGTTCTCATTATCGGTATTAGCTCATTTGGTGTAGCCGGTGTTGGTGGCGGAGCAACATTTGCCGCAATCATTGTTCTCTCATCAATGGGAATGCCAGTAGCATTAGCTGGACTATTAATTTCAATCGAGGCGTTTATCGATATGGGACGCACAGCTTTAAATGTTAACGGAAGTATGGTTTCCGGTACCTTAACATCACGAATTTTAAAGAATTTAAACGTAAAAACATTTAATGACAAAAACGCAATTGAAGAAAATACATCACTATAACTTTAAAGGCCGCTCCAAAGAATGGAGCGGCCCTTTTTAGCTTTATACTTAAAAACGTTATACTCCAGATAAATGAATTTTAAAGACTATCATAAATCCCCTTCCTAATATTTAATAACCAATGATAAATTACAGGATTTCACCCAAAATTTAGATTCACATCACATTCTCATCCAATTCTAATCCCTTTCACATAGGTATCTTATACGAGAATTATAGAATAGTTTTCAAGGTAAGGAGGATATCATATGGCTATTGAAATTTTTAGAAGGAAAGAACAGAAGTATTTAATCACCACTGTGCAATATGAACAATTAATTCAGCAAATCTCACCGTTTATGCGACCTGACAAGTTCGGTGAGGATGGGAAGTACACCGTAACCAGCCTATACTTCGAAAGTGATGATCACAAAATTTACTTTGAAACTAAAAACAAACTGAAGTATCGGCAAAAGCTTCGTTTACGGATCTACGATGATACCGACATCCACGGAACTGCTTTTTTTGAAGTGAAACAAAAGCATAAAAAAGTCGTCAATAAAAGACGCATGCTTATCTCATTATCCGAGGCCTACCGCTATATTAACCGCCTGGAGTCCTGTATTAATAATTACGAGGGTTCGAATATACAAGTACTGCGTGAGATTGATTATTTTCGCAACTTATACCGCTTAGAGCCCGAAATGATTGTAAGTTATGACCGCCATGCACTTCATTGTATAACAGACCCAGAGTTGCGGATTACCTTTGATTCTAATCTGCGATGCAGAAATGAAGATCTTTTATTAGAAAACGGTGCGTACGGAAAAAATTTTGTTGATTCTAATCTTGTTGTACTCGAAGTAAAAGTGAATGACAGTGTTCCCCTCTGGCTTACTCGCATTTTACAACAACTAAATTGCGAACAAAGAAGTGCATCAAAATTTTGTACCAGTCTTGAATTGTTAAAGAATCCACCACTTCCAAATGGAAAAGAAAATGTAACAGTAGGAGGAGTATAAAATGGAAACATTATTTCAAATAAACGGTAATGAATCGGCAATTTTTATGAGTCTATTAGCGATGGCAATCACAACAATCCTTAGTATTGTTATTACAAAGGTATATCAACTAACATTTACGGGGGATCGCTACTCACAGAACTTTGTCCATACGATAATTATGATGAGTGTTGTTGTATCAGTTGTTATGAATGTTGTGAGCGGAAATGCTGGAGTTGCTTTTGGTTTATTCGCAGTATTTTCTTTAATTCGTTTTAGAAGTGCGGTTACAGATGCGAAGGATATTGCCTATATCTTTTTCGGATTATCAGTCGGTATGACCAGCGGTCTCTACCAATTTGATTTGGCGATTATTTTAACGTTTTTTGCTAGTATCTTATTTTACTTTCTTTATAAATTCGAATACGGAAAAGGAAAAGATACACAGATTTTAAAAATAACGGTGCCAGAAAATCTAAACCATGAAAATCTGCTTGATGATGTTTTTAGACAATTTACGATTAATCATGCTTTACGCCAGGTTGAGACAACTAATCTTGGAACGATGATTATGTACACCTATGCCATCCGTAGTAAAAATGAAGTGAATGACAAAGACTTGCTTGACAGGATTCGAGAGAAGAATGCGAATCTAAAGGTTTCCTTAACGTATATGTAAAATCAAGATTAAGAATAAGGGCCCTCCAGCTCCCTTATTGGAAAGCTAGATGGCCCATTTCATTATTCGTCTTTTTTATCTACTTTTTTTCTCATTTCACGCTGCCAGATCAATCCTTGCTCTAATGCCATTTTCTTCGCTATTCTTGGAGCGTTCCACAATGGTGGCAGTAATAGAAGCGAAACCGGAACCGCAGTTATAACAATTGAATTCTGAATCGATGCAATACTATCCTCACCAATCGATAGAATTACTACGGTAGTAGCACCGAAGATTAATGCCCAGAATACACGTAACCAGCGTGTTGGATTATCATTTCCCTCTAGCGTAGCTGCTACGGTATAAGCCATTGTATCGGTTGTTGTTGCAACAAATATAATCGATACAAGCAAAAAGCCTAACCCCATTAGAGTTGCCATTGGGAGCTGATCGGTAATGGCCATTACTGCAGCAGGCATTCCACCCTCGTTTAACGCAGTCGAGACAGAGCCAGCATTTTCGTTTTCAAAGAATACTCCTGTCCCACCTACAATTGAGAACCAGAAGTTATTCACTACTGGAGCAACAATTGATACAGCTATGATTAATTCTCTAATTGTTCTTCCACGAGATATTCTGCTAATAAATACAATCAGCATAGGAGCATATCCGATAAACCAACCCCAGAAGAATATCGTCCATATTGAAAGCCAGCCCTCATCCCCACGATACATGCTCATCGTGAAGAAGTTTTGCAGATGAAATCCAGTGCCACCTACAAATGCATCAATAATAAACATTGTAGGACCAATAACGAGTACTACAGCTGCTAAGAATATTGTAAATTTCACATTCCAATTACTTAGATGGTAAATCCCTCGATCTACGCCTGTAGCTGCTGAAATCGCAGCAATCAGTACTAGTACCAGCACAACAATAATACTAACAGTTAACGTGTTTGGTACATCGAATAAATGATTAAGTCCGTAAGATATTTGCAAACCTAAGAATCCAAGCGGTCCCAACGTACCAGCAACCGTTGCAATTATGGAAAAGATATCTGCCGATGTACCTAGCACGCTTTTATGATATATTTTTTCACCAAAAATCGGATATAGCAATCCTCTAGGCTTCAGTGGCAGCCCTCTATTATAGTGTACATACATCATCACAATAACCGAGAGTGTACCTAGAATTGCCCATGCGGTAAACCCCCAGTGCAGAAAGGATTGAGCAAATGCAGCATCCATATTATTAAATTCTCCACCGCCGGCTAATGGGGGAGTAGTCATGTAATGATACATTGGTTCAGCAGCAGCCCAGAATACGCCCCCACTTGCCAATAAAGTAACTAAAATCATAGAAACCCAGCCAAAATAGCTATATTTTGGTTTATCCTGTTTACCTAATTTAACTTTCCCATACCTTGAAATTGCTAACCCGAGTCCAATGAAAAAGTTTCCAAGCAATAATACCTGCCAGTACGCACCGAAAAGGTCTGAAGAATAAGCAAATAATGTATTCACCGCACCATCAACCATTTCATTATCAAATAACGATAATAAAATAAATAGAATCAGGAATCCTCCACTCACAATAAAAACTGGCCAATCTAGGTTCTTCTTTTTTGTATCCACGTTTTCCTCCTAATGTTGTTAGGAACAAGCGTCTATAATATAGTAATCCATTTTGTCATTAAAGACCGTTGGATGGAATTTGATTACAACACCTAATATCTATCTACAGAAGAACAACCAATGACTAATATTCCACCAACTTGCTCAAATTTTTAACACAGTTTACTATTATAGGTTTCATTCATTAATTACGCAAATAATATCAATCTAATTTATTTTCATCACTTTAAAACGAATTCATCTTCACCGTTGACTAATTAGCAAATTGTATTCTTTCTATAACAAAAAAAGAATGACTCCTGCATGCATATTGCTGCTTGCTGTCATTCTTTCCAAACATCATTATTCATTTATAATCTCGTCTACTGTTGACTCGACTTCCGCACGAGTCATTTTCTCCTTACCGCTTTTCAGTGCTTTAAGCGTTCGCTTTGCTAAGGATAATGGAATCTTACAAAATAATGTAATATTTTTCGTTTCGATCTGCTTCATATAATCATCCGCTTTTGCGAGGTTACCCTCTGCATAACGAAACATATCATCACGACTCCATCCATCCGGGAAAAATCGGACACCACGTTCAGCATCTTCATCTTTATTACGCAATATATTGACAGCCTGAAGACCACGCCCATATCCAATTGCCAATTCACGATCTGTTTCAGTACCATCATACCATTTCCAAATATCAGAGAGCATAACGCCTACCAAACCAGCTACATAATATGTATAATCATCTAAATCTTCTTTCGTTCTTACTTCCCAGTCCTTCACAACCCATTTTGCCATTCCTTCGGCCATTTCACTCGTTGATTCTTTTACTTTATCAACAATCTTATCAGGACAAAATTCGAGCCAGTCACCAAGTCTTAAGGTCACTTCTGGTAATTCCGATTTATAAGGCTCTACTAATGTTTCATATGCCTGTAAATCGAACTCTTTTTGTAGCAAACTGCTTGTTTCTAACAGTAATCGCTGCTTTACTTCAGCATCCAATTGCTCATGATCTTCTATTTCATCAATTGCACGCATACATAGGTAAGCAGATCCAACTGTTTTTCTTAGAGTTGGATTTAATAATTTAATCGGTATATAAAACGTTCTGCTAGTAAGTTTCAGTACGCGCATTGCCTCTTTGTCCAACCTTGCTTGACCACTCAACAAAACTTCTCCTCCTTTAACCAATACGAGGTACCATAAGTATAACAAACCCGATTGGGACTGTCACTTTTCGTTAATATAAAGGAAGTTTTCTGAACAAAAATAGAGATACTATTATTTCCGCTTGCAGTGATGTCGAATAGAAGCTACTATTGTAATATTGTGTTTTCCTCGCATTAACCGCTGTAATTCGCACACCTTAAAGCGTGAGAAAAAACGAAAACATGAAACGTGGAGAGGGCTGGTGTCTTACCCTTGTGGTTGTTAACATTTTGCAAGGTGCAGTGGAGTCACCACGGAATCAGTTTCACTTTATAAGAGAGGCGTAAACGTATGGATAAACGAGTATATTTGTTAACGATCGTTTCCTTTGTCGTCGGAATGGTCGAATTAATTATCGGTGGCATATTGGATTTAGTTGCAGCTAGCTTAGAAGTTAGCGTTGGACAGGCTGGACTATTAATAACGGTATTTTCACTTGTTTTTGCAATAGCTTCACCAATACTATTATTTCTAACAGCAAGAATTGAACGAAAGAAACTAACGTTGATTACACTGTTTATTTTCTTCTTAAGTAATGTTCTTGCCGTTTTAAGTCCCGTTTATAGTGTTCTGTTTATCAGTAGAATTATTTCAGCAGCCAGTGCATCTTTACTGATTGTACTATGTGTAACAATGGCTTCTACAATTGTCGAGCCACAATACCGTGGACGCGCAATTGGGATAGTGAACATGGGCGTTAGTGGGTCACTTGTTCTTGGAATCCCATTTGGATTAATGCTTGGAAATACTTTTGGATGGCGTGCCCCATTTATTATGATTGCAATCCTAACATTATGTTCCATGGCAGGTGTTTACTTTTTTATGAAACAAATAACTCCTGGACAAGGTGCTGTTTCCATTGGCCAACAGCTACGCACATTAAAAAACAGCAAGATACTACTTGCTAACGCCACTACATTTCTTGTGTTGGCAGGACATACAACACTATATACTTACCTTACACCTTTTGCACAAGTAACAATGGGACTCGAAGGTCTATGGATAAGTATTGTTTACTTAGTGTTCGGTGTTGCAGCCGTTAGCGGTGGAGCAATCGGGGGTTCTTTTGCCGATTACTTTGGGACGAAGCGAACAATTCTTTCTGTCATTATTATCTTTATCATTGCGATCTTCGCAGTACCATTCTCGACGTTCTTCGTACCATTTTTCTTTTTTGTTATGGTTGTATGGGGAAGCATGAGCTGGGCTATTACCCCGCCAATGCAGAGCTATTTAATGGAGCTGTCACCAAAAAATTCGGATATTCTAATCAGCTTAAATAATTCATCCCTGCATCTTGGTATAGCTGTCGGTTCTTTTGCCGGTAGTATTGTCGTCGACCGAGTCAGTATTGAGTATAATGCGATTGTCGGCGGTATTATCATTGTATTTGGTCTTGTTACTGCATTGCTCGCAACAAGACGTGGCACGGCCACTTCCCAATAAAAAAAGTAAGCCCAGAAACACGCAGCAAGCTGTTTTCTGGGCTTTTTATAGAAATGCAAGATTAGATTCCTGGCTAATGGATTAATAAGCATTAATCCATTCTAATCTTCCATCCTCTAATGCAGGCTGAGTTTTCAAGCTTTCTACTGGAAAAATGAACGCCCACGGCATACTTGTTTCTGCCTCTATTGTCAGTGCTGGAATTGTAAACTCGTTCGCAGCAACAAGCTCACTATTTTCGACATAGCGAATTGGTTCCATTTGAAAAGAAAACGGATTATCCGTAAAATTATGAACGATTACCGTTACCAATAATTCACCTTTATAATTCATAGCCTGCCATAATGGCGTAAACGCTACTGCTTGATTACCAGATAATTTCGTTTCCTGAAAGACACCCTCAATTATTTCACGATCTTTAGCTGGCAAAGCCTTATCCCATGAAGCTTCATATTGTAGCCTTTGCATATTATCACCACTCTATTAAGTATCTGCCTCTACGAAGTTTTACGATTCATTATCTTATATAAAGCAAGAACGCATAGCTAGATGATCCTTGCTCCCAGTTTGCATAAACTTCATAAATGACATTCCCTCTGTATTCTGATAGATCTATTTTATCATACACTGCCTTCACAGTATTATCTTTATCCCAGATTTTAACTTTATAATCTGCAGGGTCCATTTCAAATTGCAGCGTTATTTCTGTATCTTCATCCACTTCAATTGAATTTCTACCATTTACCATTTCACTTGGAGACATAGAATCTGCCGCCACATTGACAGTTGTACCGTCTGTGTTCTCATATGACCAGCTATAACCTCCCTGGGCAACAGCATATGAATCACCATCAACTATTAAGGTTAACTGTGGCGGGGAAGTAAAATGATTTGCTCCTTCTCCATTTTCTGCCTGTTCTTTTGAATAACTTGTTGCACACCCTGCAACTCCAGTTAATAACAAAGATAAAATCACAAATATACGTAACATGTTGATCATCTCCCTTCTTTCCTTAGTCGATTTTTCAAGGAAAGTGTTACAGGATATGGGATGATTAATGGTATCATAAGATCAATTACATATCATCCATATAAAACATAGTAAATGAGAGGAATAAATTATGACAGCAAAACTTTATTACAACTCACCCTATATAACAACATGGAATACAAACATAGCTAAAAAAATTGAGCGTGATGAAGATTTATTTATCATTTTAGAAGAAACGGCTTTTTACCCTCATGGCGGCGGTCAACCATGTGATTTAGGGAATATCAATGGAATTCCAGTTCTTGACGTTTTTACAGAAGAAGATGTAGTCCTGCATAAAGTAGCACAGCTGCCAGATAGAACACAGGAAATAACTTGCACTATCGACTGGCAACGAAGATTTGATCATATGCAGCAGCATAGCGGACAGCATTTATTATCAGCAATATTCAGAGAGCTTCTTCAGGCTAATACGATAAGCTTTCATCTTGGAGCAGAAGATGTCACAATTGATATTGATCAGACAGCATTAACTAAAGAACAACTGCAAGCAGTTGAAACCAAAGTAAATAAGCAGATCTATCAAAACCGTCCAATACAGACCTACTTTGTTACCAATGAACAATTAAAGGAAATTTCTTTAGTGAAATTGCCAAAAGTAACGGAAAATATCCGCATCGTTGAGATTGAAGGAATTGAATACAATGCATGTGGCGGTACACATGTGTCTCGAACTGGTGAAATTGGTATGATCAAATTATTTCATGCTGAAAATATAAAAGGAACAACAAGAATCCATTTCAAATGCGGCTACCGCGCATTAGCGGACTTCGAAGCAACACTTCATATTACGGATGTTCTATCGAAAAAATTTAATACTGGTAGGAAGGATATCCTTGATCGCTTTGAGAAATGGGATCAAGAGCATAAACAGCTGCAATCACAGCTTACAAAGTTAAAGGAACAGAATGATATGTATCTGACAAAAGAGCTTCTTTCTAATATTGATGGAACTGTTATCACCCATGTTTTCTCGAATAAACCATTCAAGGAAATCCAGAAACTAGCAGCCCAAATAGCAACAAATCACCAGTTGTCCGTTGTATTTGCTACGACCACAGATAACAAAGTAATTCTAGCTCATAACGGTACTGCTGCATTTTCATGTGGAGATTTTCTCAAAGAACATCTTAAAGCTTTTAATGGAAAGGGTGGCGGAAGCGCCCAATCTGCTCAAGCGGGGTTTGATTCGAGTGAGGAAGCTTTACAGTTCTATCATTTTGCTTGTCAGGAGATTCGCTAGGCGCTTGTTTGAACTAAAACGCCCCCATTCCTTTAGATCGATAAAGAAAAGGGGGCCAAACATCTTTATAGAAAATTGATTCGTAATAATTTTCATTTACCATCTGAAACAATTTTCAACAAAGCCATTTTTTCTTAAAACAACAACTCCTCAATCACCTTACTCTCCATATCATACAACCGATACATACAATAAATCTGCGTCAAGAAAGCTGGCGAAACTAAAAAATCACTAGGATGTTCTATAATCTTAAATGATACGTTGAACGTAATCTCATTAAAACTGATAGAAGCGTATTTCTTCTTATCTGCTTTCAATATGAGGGATCCATCCCAATCTTGATAAGCTTCAAACTTATTCGTTTGAATAAATCCTTTTATATGAAAATAAATGAAGGATGCCCATTTCACATCATGAATATCATATATTTTATCCTCCTGATAATCGGATAAATGGTAGCTATATCCTTCAAGACTTTTCCAGCCTTTCTTTTTCACACTAATAGAAGTCAGCAACGTGCCATTTTCATCCTCAAATGCATAGAAGGACCCTTTTCGAACCGTTTCATTTCTTGCTTCATTGCGATGTGTTCGAATAACTGCACCGATTTCCTGTCCATCTTTGTCGTAAACAATCATTTTATGATTTTTGGAAAAGAAAAGAACATCCTTACACGTATATTTCAATGTTTCCATGCTTTATGTCTCCTTCTATCTCATATATTTTCAATACGGATAGAGGCATAAATAGTTTCATCTATCTCGATTTTTCTTCCGCCAAAAAAGTAAACTGATTAAACCAAGTCCAAGTCCGATGGAGCTGCCAACTTCGACATACCCTATGAAATACCCGACAGTAATTCCAATTACTAAACAAATGAGAAAAATTGCCCCTGCAATCGCTTCACTCATGTTACCCCTCCTCATCATCGGCTTATTTGTATTAGTTTATTGTTCAGTCCCCATTTTTGTTCATACCTTCAAGAATGTTATAATAGTTATACGGATTTTTTATCATGAATATCTGGCTCTGTTCATTGATCATCACTTGAAAACGCTTTATTGAATTGTTTCAAAATTCACTATTGCTATACTTTAGCATTCGTGTTTAAATGAATTAAATATACAAATTAGTTCTTTAGTGAAGGACTAAATACGAGGTGATTATGTGAGTGAGAAAGTTACTGTTGGTCTTTTAGGTTTAGGAGTTGTTGGTTCAGGTGTAATTAAGCTAATTGAAAATCACCAACAAAAGCTTGCACATCAATTAAATTGTAATGTACGAGTGAAGCGCGTATTAGTTCGTAATTTGGAGAAATCGCGTGATGTTGACATAGAGGAAGACCTTCTGACAACGAATCCGGATGATGTATTAAATGATCCAGAGATTGATGTTGTTGTGGAAGTAATGGGTGGCATTGACGAAGCAAAGGATTATATTTTAAAAGCATTTGCTTCGAATAAACATGTCGTTTCCGCTAATAAAGATCTTGTAGCATTGCATGGCCCAGAACTTCAGGATGCTGCTACACGCAATAAATGTGACTTCTTCTATGAAGCCAGTGTTGCTGGCGGAATTCCAATTTTACGCGGAATCGTCGATGGACTTGCATCCGATCGTATCGGACAAGTAATGGGGATTGTTAATGGTACAACCAATTACATATTAACGCAAATGGATAGTGAAGGTGTCAGCTATGAAAATGCATTAAATGAAGCGCAGAAGCTTGGCTTTGCTGAAGCAGATCCTACTTCAGATGTAGAAGGTCTTGATGCAGCAAGGAAAATGGCGATTCTTGGCAGACTTGCATTTTCAACACCGGTAGATCTGGATGATGTCGAAGTATCTGGTATCAAAGGAATCGAATTAGAGGATTTACAATATGGTGACAAGCTAGGCTATACAATGAAATTGATTGGCTATGCAAACTTTGATAATCATGAGCTTGAGATCAATGTACAGCCTACATTACTTGCAAAAACGCACCCCCTTGCATCGGTAAAAAATGAATTTAATGCTGTTTATGTTTATGGAGAAGCAGTTGGCGAGACCATGTTCTATGGTCCTGGAGCAGGTAGCTTACCGACAGCAACCGCTATAGTTTCTGATGTTGTCTCTGTCATTAAGAATATGCGTCTAGGTGTATCTGGAAATCAGTTTGTTGAACCACATTTCAAAAAAGAATTGAAGGCACCTGATAAACGCTATGCACAGTATTATGTACGACTTTATGCGAAAGATGAAGCTGGAGTTTTTTCAAACATTTCTGCTTTATTCCATGATCAGGATATTAGTTTTAAACGTATTTTACAAACACCTGTTAACAAGGATGAAGTAGCTGAAATTATTTTCATCACACACCAAACATCACTCCAAAACTTCCAGCATGCCTTAGAAAAGCTTAAAGGTCTTGATGCTGTTTTGGAAGTAAAAAGCTATTACAAAGTTGAAGGAGATGCTATTTCATGAGCTGGCAAGGACTTCTAAGTCATTACAAAGCATATTTACCAGTTACTGATCAAACACCTGCGCTCACACTGCAGGAAGGAAATACACCATTAATTCATTTCCCGACACTTTCTGAGGAATTAGGAATTGAATTGTACGGAAAGGTCGAAGGTGCTAATCCGACTGGATCATTTAAAGATAGAGGAATGGTTGTAGCAGTAGCAAAAGCAATTGAAGAAGGAAGCAAATCCATTATTTGCGCATCTACCGGGAACACTTCTGCCGCTGCTGCAGCCTATGCCGCACGATCAGGAATTCGCGCGATCATCGTTATTCCAAAGGGAAAAGTTGCACTAGGGAAGCTAGCCCAAGCTGTCATGTACGGTGCAGAAATTGTAGAAATTGATGGAAACTTTGATGAAGCATTGCAAATGGTGCGTAAAGTTAGTGAAAAAGCACCTGTTACATTAGTGAATTCGGTCAATCCATATCGTCTGGAAGGACAAAAAACGGCAGCATTTGAAGTATGTGATCAGCTTGGAACTGCTCCTGACATTCTGGCAATTCCTGTCGGTAACGCTGGTAACATCAGTGCATATTGGAAAGGATTTAAAGAATATCACGAGAAAAAACAAACCGGTCTACCACAAATGTTTGGATTTGAAGCAGAAGGCGCTGCAGCAATCGTGCAAAATAAAGTCATTCCAAATCCAGAAACTGTGGCCACAGCGATTCGGATTGGTAATCCTGCTAGCTGGGAGCTTGCAGTAAATGCAAAAGAGGAATCTGGTGGAACAATCCAATCTGTAACCGATGAAGAAATCTTACAGGCGTTTAAATTACTACCAAGTAAAGAAGGGATTTTTGCGGAGCCTGGTTCTTGTGCATCGATCGCAGGTGTTATTCAACAGTGTAAGGAAGGAACAATTCCAAAAGGAAGCAAGGTTGTCGCTGTGTTAACAGGAAATGGATTGAAGGATCCACAAACAGCTATTGACCAGTTGGAAATTAATCCTGTTTCCTTAGAAAATGATGAAGCTGCCGTTATGAAATATATTGAAGAGCTGGTTAATCAATGAGGCCGTTTCGTATTTCAGTACCGGCAAGCTCAGCAAATATCGGACCGGGATTCGACTCCATGGGTCTAGCAGTAAATCTGTATCTAACATTGGAAGTAACAGAATCGGAGAAGTGGGAGTTCACCTCCCCTTCTCTTTCTTCTAATGATAATTTTCAGGATCATTTCATTTTCCAAATTGCTGCAAAAATTGCAGAACGGCATCAAACAACATTACCAGTATGTAAAGTTGTCGAAACAAGCGAGATTCCACTCGCTCGTGGATTAGGCAGTAGTGCATCTGCAATTCTAGCTGGTATTGAACTCGCAAACCAAGCTTGCGATCTTCATTTAAGCAGTGAAGATAAACTCCAGTATGGAACAGAAATTGAAGGTCATCCAGATAATATCGCACCGGCACTCTTTGGCGGGCTTATTATTTCAACCTTAACTGACAATGAAATCAATTGGCTTCAAGCACCTGCATTAGATGTTGATCTGGTTATCTATATTCCCAATACTGAATTGAAAACAGAAGCTGCAAGACAGGTTCTTCCAGATTCATACACAAGAGACCATGCAGCAGCAGCCAGCGGAATTAGTAACCTCGTTGTTGCCTCACTTTTAGCAGGTGATTACGAACTTGCCGGAAAAATGATGGAAAAGGATATGTTCCATGAATCCTATCGTTCAGGTCTAATCCCCAACTATGATCAAATTCGTAAAGAGGCAAAGTTTTATGGTGCCTATGGAACTGTTATTAGCGGTGCTGGTCCAACGATGATTTCTTTTGCACCAAAAGGTGAAGGACAAGCTATAACTGAACCACTGCAAGCAATACTTCCGGATTATCATGTGAGCGTAATGAAAATTGATATGCAAGGATTAACAGTTGAATAATTAATTAGAGAACTAAGGTGTTCGCCAATACTGCTTTAGGAGAATACTTGTATTATTTACGCATTAAAAAGGAGAAGCCTAGGTGCTGCACCCCAAAAGTTAGAGTAAGAAATCTAAGTTTTGGGGTGTTTTTGCATTGCAAAATATAGTGAGCAATTTAAATTAATGATTGTTAAGGAATATATGGAAGGTCCTCTTGGTTACACTTTATTAGCTAGGAAATATGATATTCCAAGTAAGGCTCCTATTGAAAGATGGGTAAAGTCATATAAAGCATTGGGTGAAGAGGGGTTACGTAAAAAGCGTTGTAAAAAGGTTTATTCTGTTCAATTTAAGTTAAATGTACTAAACTTTATGAAACAAACGGGCACTTCTTACCAAGATACCGCAATAGAATTTCAGATGAATAATTCTACTCTTATTGCGAACTGGAACAAGATTTTCCTTACTGAAGGGATAGAAGGCCTCAAAGAAAAACCGAAAGGACGGCCCCCTATGTCTGGGAAAAGAAAAGCAAAGTCAGTAAAACAAGAGAAAGCAATGAATCGCGAGGAACAATTAGAGCGTGAGATTGAACTTCTTCGGTTGGAAAATACCTATTTAAAAAAGTTAAAAGCTTTTCAGGAAAATCCAGAGGCCTACCTCGAAAAGCACAAGCAGCGTTGGCACTCGAACTCAAGAAAGAAGGATTCAGATTAAAAGATGTACTCCGAGTTGTAGGTATACCAGAGGCAACTTATCATTATCAAGTTAAACAATTGAAGAAAGAAGATACGAATAAAGAGTGGAAAGAACTCATTCATGAATTGTTTAAGAAGCATGAAGGTAAATATGGATACCGTCGGATCCATTTAGAATTAAGAGGCAAGGGCTATAAAATCAATCATAAAAAAGTACAACGGATTATGAGAGAATTGGGCTTGAAATGTATTAAGTTTACACGAAAGTCTCGATACAAGTCTTATAAAGGAACGGTTGGGAAGGTAGCGGAAAATCGTTTAAACCGACGGTTTAATACGCCTATTCGTCTACAAAAGTTAGTCACCGACATCACGGAATTCAAGTGTACTGGAAATGAGAAACTTTATTTAAGTCCAATACTAGATTTATATAATGGTGAGGTAATCTCTTATGGTATCTCAAATAAACCAACATTAGATTTTGCGGTCAAGCCACTTAACCAAGCAATAGAAATAATCAAGAGTAAGGCCAAATATCGTACAACCATTCATTCTGATCAAGGCTGGCATTACCAACATATAAAGTGGGTCAAAACGTTGAATAAAAGCAGAATCTTTCAAAGCATGTCTAGAAAAGCCACATGTGCAGATAACGCTGCGATGGAGAATTTCTTTGGGATTATGAAACAAGAAATGTATCACGGTGAAGCATTAATGTCTTATCATGAACTGAAACGAAAGATAGAGAAATATATTTATTACTACAATAACGAACGAATTAAAACGAAATTGGCTGGTTTAAGTCCAGTGCAATACCGAACTCAAACCAGCCAAACAGCTGCATAATGAAAACTCTAACTTTTAGGGATCACTACCCTAGGTTCTCCTTTTTCTTATTTAGCATATCCATTTACAAAATAACCGATAATTTCCAAGTCCGTTTCTGTTAATTCACGTTGAAAATGTGAGGTCATCGCTTCTACAATCGCCTCCTGCTTCCCTTCATGCTTTTTGGTTAATGCTGCACTTGTTTTCAATAATGCAGAAAAGCTTGCGAATTCGTCTTTTGACAATGGTGCCGGATGATGGGATAGGAAAAATAATTCTGCATCATAGCTTTCTATCTTCTCTAAAAGTGCGCCCATTTTTTCAATTGTGTAATGCCATTTTTCTGCATACATATTTGCATAAAGACAATCTCCAAGAAATAGTGCCTTTTCCTCCTGTATATAAATAAGATTGGAGTCTGGTGAATGATCCCCACCGATGTATTCGATGATACAGATGACCCCACCAAGATTCACTTGCATTCGAGTTTCAAAAATAAGCGTAGGATCCGGGATGATAACGTCACGCGCATCTCCAAGCTCTAACTTAATTGCATCCGCACAAAACGCGATTTCGATCCCTGCTTCAACACGCTCATCCAGCTCCTTATCTTCCCATGAAAACTCCTGTAATTCTTTTACTTTTTCAAAGGTCATAAAATTGGCAATGGAAGGCAGGTTCATTTCATTTAGGCCAAAAAGATGATCCCAATGCCAATGTGTCAGGGCTACAATATCTCCAGTGATATTATGGGAAGCCAATTGCTCCTTAAATAGCTGTGCGTGACTGGATGAATTCCCAGCATCAATCAACAACGTCCGATTATCCCCCACGACAGCTGCTAAAATTGGCCGGTCTGTCTTTTGATATGATGGAAGATAAAAAAGACGATTGGAAAGCTTCTGTAATGTCTGCATGTATTCGTACTCCTTCTAGCTAGTTGTATTGTTCATTATAACCTATTAATTGTGGCGGCAAAACAGGCTTCAACTTATAAATTCCAAATTGAAACAATAAAAAAAGAGAGCTGATGGAATTCTCCATCAGCCCCTAAAATTCTATTCTTCAATATATACATCTTTAAGAAGCAGGAATTTTGTAGGTAGCATCGATAATCCTTTCACTTCTTCACGCAACCCTGATAAATAATCCTTATGCATCAAATAATTCATGGGAGCCAACTCCACGAGCAACTCTTGTGCTTGTTTATATAATTCTATACGCTCAGCTTCATCCGCCGTTTGGCGTGCTTCTTCTAAAATAGAATCTAACTCTCCATGATCAAGGAAGGTTCTATTTCCTGGTGGTCCCATATTCTCAGAATGGAATAATGGATATAATCCGTTATCCGCATCGGCTGTTCCATTTGACCACCCTAAAATGAACATATCATGCTCACCTTCACCAATTTTCTCTAAATATGCACCCCATTCGAAGATTTCAATCTCTACCTCAATCCCAATTTCCGAAAGCTGAGACTGGATGTTGGTTGCAATATCCAGACGCTCTCGTGTCTCATTGGTCCAGATGGAAGTGGAGAAACCATCCTCGTAACCAGCTTCAGCCAACAGCTTCTTTGCTTCTTCTTGATTATAAGCAATTCCTTCTAAATTTTCATCATAACCAAATACATTTGGCGCAAGTGGCCCTGCAGCAGGTATTGCATAGCCATTCGCAATACCATCTACTATCTGTTCTTTATTTATAGCCATCGTAATTGCTTGTCGAACACGCTCATCATCAAATGGCTCTTTTTGTGTATTAAAACCAAGATAATCTAGGGAAACACTTCCTTGTTGCAGCATCGCTAACCCTTCTGTTGATTCAATTTGTGCTACATCAGAAGAACTTAATTGATTAGTGACATGTGAATCTCCTGTATTTAGTTCTGCAATACGAGTAAGGTCTTCTGGAACAACCTTAAATGTGACCGAGTCTAGCAATGCTGCTCCATCCCAATAATCTTCATTTTTAACTAAGCGGATATATTGACCAGGACTCCACTCATCAAATTTAAAATAGCCTGTACCAATTGGTTTTTCATTAATAACACTTCCTGGATCTGCTCCTTCTTCCATTGCAGCATAATCTGCCTCAATTTGTTCCAAAGAGATCATCGCTCCAGCTGAATGTGCTAAATGTGCTGGCAGACCTGAAAACGGATATGCTGTCTTTATTTGTATCGTATAATCATCAATAACAACTACCTCATCGATCATATCGAGCAAATAGGCTGTAGGAGCTGCCACATCTTCATCAATAATACGCTCAACATTTGCCTTTACTACCTCTGCATTAAACGTGGTTCCATCATGAAATGTTACTCCCTCTTGAAGCTTAAATTCCCAAGTTGTATCATCCACTGCTTCCCAGCTTGTTGCAAGGCTTGGCTGTAGTCCCATATTCTCATCGTGCTTAATTAACTTCTCAAAAATATTAAATTGGATATCGAACGATGGAACATCATTTGCTCCAGCTGGATCTAACGAGATTGCATCCGAAACAGTGGCAATTACTAACTCTCCACCATGTTGTTTCCCATCATTTTCTGTCCCCCCTGCTTCATCTGGTTCACTAGCACAACCAGCAAGAACGATACTAATAAATGCTATAGCAATGAATGTGTACAGCCAATTTCTCGATATTCTTTTCATAATTGTTCCCCCAGTATAATTGACGTCTATTGCAAATGCTTTTTCATAAACGCAACGATTTTCGTATTCATTTCAATTTGGTTTTTTATATTTTCTGTTTGATGTCCTTCATCTTCAAAAACAATAAGTTCCACTTCTTTTCCTTGGTTCTCTAAATCCCGATTCAATTGCTCTGCTTCACTAACAGGTACTCTCGTGTCATTTCTGCCATGGAAGATAAGTAATGGAGCTTTAATTTTATCTGTATGATTTAATGGAGCAATCTCTTCAAAAAAATCCACATCTTCTTTTAATGAACCATACTCTTTCTCCCTTAATCGCCTGCGCCATAGTCCTGTATTTTCAAGGAACGTCTTAAAATGTGAGATACCAACAATATCTACGGCCGCTGCCCACAATTCAGGGTAGTGTGTAATTGCAGCTAGTACCATAAAACCTCCATAGCTACGTCCCATAATGCCAATTTTTTTAGGATCAGCACCACGCCTGACGAGGTCTTCTACAAGCCACTTTAAATCAGCTACAGCATCCATGCGTTTACGGACATCGTCCAATTGTACGTATTTCCGTCCATAGCCCATGCTGCCACGTACATTCGGTGCAACTACTGCATAGCCTTGTGCTGCTAAAAATTGTATAACAGGATTATATTCGTTTCTAATCTGGCTCTCTGGACCCCCATGTACATATATCATGACAGGCTGTGCGTAGTCTTTCTTACCATAAAGAAAATAAGGCACTTCAAGTCCATCAAAAGAGGAATAATGACATAGCTCCGGCTCTGTCCATAGGTGATGAATATCTTTATTTTCTCCAACAAAAGTAAGCCTCTTCGTTTTTTGCTCCTTCAAGTCTGCGGACCATAAATCACCCGGAAGAATCGCACTCTTTATTTCGATGACAAGCTCTTCAGTGTCCAGCCATGATAAAGAGCTATAAACGCCAGACGGCAGTCCTGACGCTTCAAACATCGATTTATGTTTAATATGATAAAATCGAAGTCTTGATGTTCCTCCTTCATTTACCGTATAAGCAAGTAATTTTTCATCAGGAGATAGTTTTATTTCTTCAATATCCCATTTTTCAATTTGTGACAGTTGTTCTAATTCAGTAGGATTATCGAATGTAAAGGAATGAATAGCTAATGTATCACGACCTGCATCTGTTACAAGATAGCCTTTTTTTCCATCCTTTGTTAGCTGTATCGAATGATATCTTGCACTTATATTTTCCTTACCAATCTTCGTCAGTTCTTTTGTTTCTAAATCAAATATATATAGGGAGTTATCTATGTTGGTATCCGCTATGTTTAAAATTAATCCTTTCCCATCATTCGTCCAACAAATCGGATTGCAGTTTCCATTATATAGATACACTACTTCTTCCTTCTTTGTTGCAATGTCCAAAATATACACATCAAAATAACCTGGATGTCTGCGATTACTAGAGAAGGCAATTTTTGTTTCGTCAGGCGACCAGCCACCAAAGTGATGAAAATGTTCCTTTGAAACGACAAGGTCTTCAACTGTTGTTCCTTCGCAGATTAAGTAAAGTTGCTGTTTCTCATTCCCATTTATATCTGAACCGATTATCGTTTTCATCCCAGATGGAGAATGATTTACACTAAGCGCTCTGTCTGGCAGCTCGATAAATTGTTGAACCTCGGATGCTTGATCGTCCCATTTCCAAACCTGTGGTAATCCAGTTTTATTAGTTAGAAATGTAATTGCTTGCTGACCTGGAATGACAGATGGCTCATAAGCCCGGTATGACTTTAAATAAGAAAGTAATGTTTTCTCAGATGTTGCCTCCATTTTCAAATTCCTCCTCTTTTATTTTTCGGACATTTCTTACAAATACTGATTATAACAAAAGAGTATATAGTATTTATTTTCAGAAATCAATGGAGAAAATTGTATATTTATCGTGTTTCATGAGGGTTTAATGTGCGGAAACGATGGTTTTCAATCTTTTCTTTAATTATGGTTGTTGTTTGCTCACTATCGAATTTAAGGTAAATACGGTCCAAAATCCAAAACCAAAAAGGACCATCGCCTTCTTGGCGATAGCCCTCTTTAATAATTAGCTCATCAATGCTGTCATTAATGCTTTTTGTGCATGAAGTCGATTTTCGGCCTGTTGAAAAACAACAGAATGTGCTCCATCAATTACTTCTGCAGTTACCTCTTCACCTCGGTGTGCAGGCAAACAATGCATAAATGTAACATCTGCTTTTGCCTTGGCTAACAAAGCAGCATCTACACGGTATGCGTCAAAATCCTTTTCTCTTTTCGCTTGTTCTGCCTCCTGCCCCATACTTGCCCATACGTCTGTATAAATAACATCTGCATGTTGAACAGCTAAAGCAGGGTCCACCTCAATGCTAATTTTTGCATTGTGTTCAGCTGCTATTTCCTGTGCTTTTGCGGTTACATCTGGATCAGGCAAATAATCAGCAGGAGCAGCAATCACTAGCTCCATCCCCATTTTGGCAGCTCCATGCATAAGGGAATGCGCCATATTATTTCCGTCTCCAATATAAACTACCTTTTTCCCCTCCAGCGCTCCCTTTACTTCTTTAATCGTTTGCAAGTCTGCAAGCACTTGGCAAGGATGATACAAATCTGTCAATCCATTAATAACAGGGATACTAGCAAATGCGGCAAGCTCCTCTACCACCGCTTGAGAGAATGTCCGAATCATAATTCCATCCAAATAGCCAGACAGTACTTGTGCCGTGTCAGCAATTGTCTCACCTCTGCCAATTTGTATATCTTTTGAATTTAAGAAAATTCCCATACCACCTAATTGGTAAATACCCGCTTCGAAGGATACACGCGTTCTTGTAGACGACTTTTCAAAAATCATCCCTAATGTTTTTCCTTTTAGTGGTTCAAATGAAATGCCTTCCTGCTTCTGCTTTTTAATATAATCCGCTAGTTCTAATAAATAATTAATCTCATCCGTTGTATAATGAGCAAGTGTTAAAAAATCCCGTCCCTTTAGCTCCTGTTTTATCAAATCCGCTTCTTTAACCATTGTCATGATAAAACTCACATCCTCTTGTAATTTGTATATGAATTATTATGCATTATTTAGAATAAATATACAAGTGTTTTGATAACTTTTTATATTTTTACTTACAGATTATTATTCCAGCTTACTATCGTCAGGACGAGCAGGAACCAACTTATTTCGAGCATTGCCCACCCTTTACCAAGCAACACCCATCCGAAACATCAAACACCCGCTTTGCATCAAATCAAAGCGGGTGTTTTGCTAACCTAACTTCTGTACGATGATAACCTTCAAGTAATCCCCCTGATTAAAATTACGGTTTACTTGAAAATCAGCCGGCAAGGAGAATTCTTCAAGAATTTTATATTTCATTCCATTGAATCCTTTATCAATAAACGCTTTGAACTTCTTCATTCCAAATGATGCATTATTTGTAGATGCTACAATAATGCCATTCTTTTCGGTAATCGCTAATGTATCCTGAATCAAGCCCGGATAATCCTTCGCTGTGCTAAACGTATGCTTTTTTGACCGGGCAAAGCTCGGAGGATCAAGGACAACGAAATCAAATTTCAATTCTTTTCGTTTCGCGTATTTGAAATAATCGAACACATCCATCACGATAATATCCTGCTGTTCATAATCAATCCCATTTACAGCAAATTGCTCAATTGTTTTACTTTTACTACGCCCTGCAAGGTCTACACTGGTCGTCTTTGCAGCACCTCCAAGTGCAGCTGCTACGGAAAAAGCGCCTGTATAAGAAAATGTATTTAAAACATTTTTTCCTTTCGCATAATGATCACGAATTGCTTTTCGAACATCACGTTGGTCAAGAAAAATCCCTACCATTGCACCATCATTCAAATGAACCGCATAACTTATGCCATTCTCTTTAACGATAATTGGAAACTCTCCCTGTTCTCCCTTTACAAAGTCATCGTCATCAAGATATTGTCCTTTTCTGTCAAAGCGCTTTTTTTCATATATCGCTTTATATCCTCCAAGTTCATCAAGCACGCGAATAACTTTGTCTTTAAAGGTGTAAATTCCTTTACTATACCAGCTGATTACATAATACCCATCAAAATAGTCAATCGTTAATCCACCAATACCGTCACCTTCACCATTGAAAACACGAAATGCGTTTGTATTTTCGTCGTTATAGTATGACTGTCTTTTATTGATTGCAGCTAGCATTTTATTCTTAAAGAAGACAGTGTCCACCTTTTCATTTTCATTAAAAGATAGCACCCATCCCAGTCCTTTATTTTGCTTGCCATAGTAACCCTTTGCAAGAAATTGTCCATGCTGGTCCACTAAATGAACTATTGTACCTTCCTCAGACAAAGCTCCTGGATTTATAATTGCTTCTTTCGAAATTAAAGGAAATTTATTTTTATAGTATTTAGTAAAATCCGGTTTCACTCTTAATTCAACAATAGTAGCCATATTTTCATCCTATTCCATTTTTGCTCATTATCGCATGTGACCTGTGATTAGCGCAAGCTGTCGTAATAAAAGTTATTGTTTCTCTACTAATTCAAGATGAAAGTCTCCAACGGCATTCGCTTCATACAAATTTGTAATGGAAGTAGCGTAATTATGGATAGTAACTTGTAATTCAAGATTTTCCTCAGGAATCTGCAAGGTAAAGTCATTCTTATAAAGCAATGTTGTTATATCATGATATTCCTCACTCGACACTTTAAAAGCAAAACTCACTTTTCGATTTCCTTTTGGTAATGTTTCCATTTGAAATTCCAATCCATCAATTTCATATCCATTTATAATCACTTTTCGTTTCAATCACATCACTCCCTTTTATAAAAAGTTTACCAATTTTATCTCCGATTGTTTACTAAAGTAACTTATTCGTTTAATTTCTGACCTTTAAGGTAATAGTTTAATGAAAGGATGATTTAAATGGAACATTTTGATGCAATTATTATCGGCTTTGGAAAAGGTGGTAAAACGTTAGCAGGTTCACTTGCTAAGGCTGGAAAGCGAGTTGCTATGATAGAGCAATCAGCTAAACAATATGGTGGCACATGTATTAACATTGCCTGTATCCCAACAAAATCGCTTGCTTTCCAATCCGAACAGCAAGCTAATTCCAGCGAGTCCAAGGAAGCCTATTACAAGGAATCGATTCAAGAAAAAGATCAGTTAACTACTGCTTTAAGAGAGAAAAATTTTAAGATGCTTAATGATCAGGAAACCGTTACGGTTTATACTGCAAAAGCTACGTTTATTGACGATAAAAAGATCCAACTTAGCTCGGAAACTGAATCCCTTGAGCTAAGTGCAGATAAGTTCTTCATAAATACCGGTTCATCTCCAATCATTCCGCCGATTGATGGAATCGATGAAACGGAGAATGTTTATACTTCTACAACGCTCCAAGATCGCGATGAGCTGCCCGAAAAGCTAATTATCATTGGTGGTGGGTATATTGGTTTGGAATTCGCTTCGATGTATGCAAACTTTGGCTCAGAGGTTACAGTAATTGACAGCTCTGAGGAATTCTTGCCAAACGATGATCGTGACATTGCAAGTGAAGTACAAAAGATATTTGAAGGAAAAGGAATTAAGCTACAATTAGCAAGCAGGGTACAATCCGTTAAGAATATAGATGGTGGTGTTGCGGTTACCTACCAGAAAGAGGATAAGACTGAGAAATTGACTAGCTCTGCCCTATTAGTTGCAACAGGCAGAAAGCCAAACACGGAAGGTTTAGGACTGGAAAACACTTCCATTCAGCAAGATGATAAGGGAGCAATTGTTGTAGATGATTACTTGAAGACAGATGCCGATCACATTTGGGCATTAGGGGATGTCAATGGCGGCCCACAGTTTACTTATATTTCATTAGATGATTTCCGTATCGTTCGTGATCAATTATTTGGTGATGGCAATTACTCGAAAAAGGAACGAAAAAATATACCATATTCCGTTTTTATCGAACCTGTCCTATCCCATGTTGGTCTCAATGAAAAGACAGCTAAAGAAGAAGGTATTGACTATAAAGTAGCATCGATTCCAGCAGCAGGGGTTCCTTATGCTCGTATTATCAAGCAAACAGACGGACTTTTGAAAGCTCTTATTGACCCGGACACAGATGATATTTTAGGATGTACGTTATTTTGCGCAGGTTCACATGAATTAATCAATACCGTGCGAATTGCAATGGAGGCTAAATTACCATATACACGATTAAAAGATAATATTTTCACACATCCATCCATGAGTGAGGCATTGAATAACCTATTTTCGAGTTTTGATTAATTGTAAATAGGAGGGCTTTTAGAGCCCTTTTTATTTTGCAAAAAATAAAAATATGGGAAGGAGTTTTTGAAAAGGCAGCAAAGATTTCTATCAAAATATACGATTTTTTATCGTAGCACTAAAGTTAAAAACATCTTGCAAACCACATTGTTAAATTTAAAGAATCCGTTTTGAAAGGATTGACCAAAACGGATCCACAATTCCATAAAAAATTTGCTCATTTTCTATCTCTGCTGTTCCACAGTCGTGCCCCTTTAATGGAACATTTATTCAGTATTTGCCTAGAAGATAGTTTGTCTCGATTAAATTACAAATCAAATGATAAAAAATCAGGCAGCTGTCGTTCATGCTTGTCGAGCATAATCTGCTCTGGATTGATACCCTGCTCACGCAATACTTCAATGTTCTGTATGAGGAACTCGTCGCTTCCGACAACATAGAAAAGTCCATCTTTGTCTGCAGCAAGATTTTTCACTTCTTCATAGTAGTCTTTACGATTATCGACAAACTGTGATGTGAACTTCTTATCAGGAGCGGTTTCAAAAATAGTAGTGAATAAGAATTTTTTTGAAGAATCGATGTTCAGCGAATGAATTTGATTGACGTTGTCAGCACGTTCGAAATAATCAAGCACAAGCGGTCTGAAAGTTGCCAGACCAACACCCGATGACAGTAGATAAACATTTTTGTCTTCTCTTTTAAGTGGTACATTGGAATGTGTTTTAAATATTGCAACTTCATTTCCGACCTCAAGATTGCTTAAAATCGTTTTAAACTCAGAACATTGCTCTCTGATGCGTGTTGTAATACCGATTGAATCTTCGTGCGGTAAAGTGGAGATTGACATGTGACGAATCAGACTGCGGTTTGGTTTATCTCCCGCATTAAATCCTTCCAGTGCAAAGTGGGTATGGGAACCTTCTTCCCATGTAAAGTCTTCCGGACAGTCGAGCAGGTACGTTTTAACCTCAGGCGTTTCTTCAATAATCTTATTTATTTTAGTCCAGTATATTTGCATTATCTATTCTCCTTACTCAGATTATATGGTTCATTACTATCTACTATACAACAATTGATAACTATTCTCAATTAAACAGATTGATTTCGCAGCAGAAAAGCAGTCGATTCCTAATTCATAATCTGCATGACTTTATTTTAAATTCACATTTATTTCTAACTAGATGGCAATAATTTCATTACAGCATCACGGCTATATGGTATGATAATTGTGATAACTCTCGGAATTATTTTCATTGAAATATATATAAACTTAGGCAGAAGGCGAGTGGAAATCTATATTGAAAAAGAATCCATCATTAATTAAATTCAGTGATACAGATAGTGTGACAATTCCCCATTACTATGACTATGCAGTAGCAATCGATAAAGTAAAAGAGCTATTTATTGAAAAACTTGGATTTGACTTAAAGCTTTATGAATCCGAAGAAGGACTTGAAATCGACGACACAATTGAGCAAATTCTTTCTCGAAATGAAGCTGATATTGAAATTTTAGCAAGTGTCTACGATGCTGTTGGTACATCAGCCATTACATATAACGATACGGAAAAATATGTGATTAAAGCCTCTCTAACAAATAATATTTTTTACTTTCCAAACTATGAGGTTGCTATCGTAAAGATACCAATCTATCAAAGTCATATGGAATATGAAAGGGAATTTACCTTTGCAAGGAATGACGAAGCTTTACTAAGCTTCCTTAACTTCATTACTGAAAAACAAAGGGAATTTATGCTAGACGGTATTAATGTACTCACCGATACAGAGGATGGCTTAGAACGATCACGAGAACAAATTACTTATCAAATTAAACGAGAAGATATACTTTTAGAGGAAGATGTAAAAACAGATATTTACCGTTCCATCGATGAATTTTTCTTGAAGAGTGGAGCATTTTTTAAAGCATATAATATTCCTTACAAACGTGGAATTCTATTATATGGTTCTCCTGGAAATGGAAAAACAACGCTCGTCAAATCCATTGCAGGCAGTGTTGCCGCTCCAGTTGTTTATTGGCAAATCACAGAATATACATCCAGCTACTCGATTAAGGAAGTTTTCTCTACTGTTACAAAAATGGCACCCATGATTCTTATCATTGAAGATATCGATTCCATGCCTGAAGAAGTTCGTTCTGTATTCTTGAACACATTAGACGGTGCAACATCTAAGGAAGGTATCTTCTTAATCGGGACAACTAATTACCCTGAAAAAATTGACCCTGCCTTGATTAATCGAGCTGGCCGCTTTGATCGTGCTTATGAGATCAAACAGCCTGATGAAGCATTACGAAATGAGTATCTGCATAAAAAAGGGCTAATACAATTTTTAGATGCAGCTGCACTTGCTCAATTAGCGAAGCAAACAAAAGGACTGTCCATTGCCCAGCTTAATGAGCTCTATATGTCAGTTGCTCTCCAATGGCATTATGAACAGCAGGTAGATATCGAGAAAATTGTCAAAGACTTACAAGAGAATCAGCGAAGAACGATAAGACAAGACTGGGAAACCGAAGAATATGCAGGGCGGTTAGGGTTTTAAAGTCGCAATAAAAAAATCTTGCCTCATTTATTTTTGAAGCAAGATTTTTTAAATTCCCTATAAAAATTGATGAATAAATTCGTAACCAAAATATAAACTGAAGCCAAATAGTATACATGCAGCAATAATGGAAACACCCTTTAGAATCGTTTGATTCAGAAATCTTCTCGAATAATGAATAATACTCATTAATCCAATATCATGGACGAGTATACCAAGCAGGATTCCTGCTGCGACAACTACAAAATGCGTTCCTGCTCCATCACTTAAAGAAGATACAAGCAACGGTCCAAATATTCCAATCCAAAAAACAATATTAGCTGGTGAAATCGCCATGAAAAATCCAGATGTATATGCCTTTGCAATGGATTTTTTCGGAGCTGCCCCACTGAAATCTACTGGTTTTTTTGAGTCTTTTAAACTCTCAATCCCGATGGCTAATAAAAACACAAAGCCCATAAACCACATTACAGACTCCACGATTGGATACGTTAAAAATTGGGAAAAACCAAAATAAATAAGAGTGATTAATGTTAAATCGATGGTCATCCCACCTAAACCTACAAACCAACCGCTTAAAAATCCATTCCTCAATGCTTGTTGAACCATTTGAACTGTCATCGCTCCAGGTGTTAAAGAAAGTGCTAGTCCTAATAGAAAATAAGTTAGAAATGCTGTAATCATACGCTGCTCCATTCTTCATTTAATATTTGAATGGAATTATTATAGCGCTAAATGTATTTTTACACAACAAAATGAATTGTTATGCAACGCAAAGTGAAAGCTTCTTGTTAGCGACGTATGTACTGAGCCATGGAATATAAAGGAAGCAAGGAAATAATTCAAAAATAAAGCAACTTTTTGATGCATTTTTAGCCAAAATATACTTTCGAGAAGTTAAAATAAGAATTCGGAGAAAATACTACTGGAATTGTACGAGGCTTCTAAAAAGAAACAGAAAAAATTATTATAGAGTTATTAACCAAGTTAAACCTATTCTCTAACAAAACCAGGAAAGTAAAACATCTTTTTGGCGGAACGCTAAGAAGGATAGGTTTCTGCAATGCTTAAATAAATGAGCCGAAAATAATGATTTTGGACTAGCCAACCTCTGGATTAGATTTGAAATAACAATTACGTATAAGGTTAATTCTAAGTAGATTATAGGAATAATTATTTGTTCACATATACTAGAGGATTCAGCATACGTACAGATAAAATAATAGCTTTTATTTTTCATATCTCTTTCTCTAAGGATTATTATTAGATACTTTTGGTATTCGATTTAATTATACAGCGAAGAATAATTTTATTTTGAAAATTACTAGTATTTTGCACCCTGTTCCTTTTATACTTAATATAATTAAAATTAGGAGGGATCTATATGAAGGAACAAGATAAAGTGCAAACTATAGTAGAACATACAAGAACTTTACATAATGATTTTAATGAGATACTTAAACCTTATCGAATAGATTTATGGAGGTACTGCAAATATCTTACCAGGTCTGCTTGGGACGGTGAAGATCTCTTTCAAGATACATTGATAAAAGCATTTGCCTCATTAAGTCAACGTTGGAGTACTATCAATCCAAAAGCCTTTTTATTTAGAATTGCAACCAACACCTGGATTGATAATACCAGAAAAAGCAAAGTATTCCTTGAAGACCTTTTTGATTACCAAGGAATAGTTTCTGATGAAAAAGAAGAATCCAAATTCCTTATTAGAGAAGCTTTGGAAATATTAATACAACACCTCCCACCAAATCAAGTAGCTATTTTTCTATTGATGGACGTATTTAACTTTAAAGCTACTGAAGTAGCAGGCATGATAAATATTTCTGAGAATGGCATCTATTCATCCATCCATAGATCAAGGAAAAAATTAAAAGAAATAAAAAAGTTAGAAGACAAGGGGGAGTCTCAGCCACGCAATGTTGAAAACATAGATCCCATCATAGATAAATACTTAAATGCATTTAATGATGGGAATGTGGAAGGTATATTAAATCTAATGAGTAGTCAAATTTTCAATGATGCTTCCCCTGGTTTCCAAGAATATAATAAAGACGAAGTGAAGAATGGGTCATTGCGTTTTGGTCTCCCAGGTCACTACGGAAAGAGAATTTGGTTATGGGGAAAAGAAGTTAATATTGTTTTGGCACGTAAAGATAAAGGATACGAGCTCCATGATATTAACTACCAGGAAATATATGAGGATAAAATTGTAGTGCACAAGAGTTATTTCTTTTGCAGAGAATTGCTAACAGAAGCAAGCAAGGTGTTAAATATTCCTATACAATTAGATAAACCTCCTTTGGACTGGTATGAAATCGAGTAGAAGGGAAAATTAAATAACCTTCAGATCCTAGTCCCATGCCTGGCACACATTTAAAAAGGATGCCAAAGCGGCATCCTTTTTTGTAACATTATCTTTATTGTTTAATAAGTATATTAATTAGCGAGGTAAATACTATCGATTAACTTAAAATAACTTTTAACGAATTTTTTACATGTTTAGAATCAATGGATAAACTCTCTGTACCCTTTACACATTCGACAAAATGGTCAATAATCCCTGAATTTAGCTTTCCGTCTTTCCTTAGAATTGGTTGAATTCGTTCAATCTTAGTTTCGCCATTAAACCTATGAATACTAACCTCATGAAGTTCCTCTCCAAAAACAATAGTTCCTTTTGTACCATACAAGACGGTTCTATGATCTTGAAGTGGATTATTCCAGCTAACATTAATTGATCCAACAATTCCTGACCTTGTACGTAAAGAAATAGATGCTCGGCTATCATGTGCCTTGTTTTTTGCCACAAACCATTCACTAAAAGTTTGATTTATTAACCACTGTATTAGGTCTAGCTTATGGATTGCTAAATCCCCAAGTGCTCCAAATGAGGAAAGTTTTTTATTAAAAAACCAACTATTCTCTTTATCGACACTCCAAAATTGTGGACCTGGATGTTGATAGTTTGAAGTGAATTGAATAATGTTTCCTATAGCTTTGTTATCTATTAATTCTTTTACCTGTCTGTGTACCGGATCGAATCGTTGGTTATGACCAGGCATCAAAACAAGGTTATGCTTTCTTGCAGTCTTATATAGTTTCTTAAGATCTTTGAGATTGGTTGCCATAGGCTTTTCTACAAGTACATGTTTGTTATGGTTAAGTGCTTCTAATGCATACTTTGAATGAAGTGCATTAGGAGTACAAATCGATATTAACTCTATATCGGACGACTGCAATATCTCACTTTGTTTATTGGTAGCAAACGAAATGTTGTGGGTTTGAGCAATTTTCTTTACCCTTTGGAGATTAACGTCACAAATTGCAACTAGTTCTACATCATTTCTTTGAAGGTATTCAGGAATATGTCTTACTTGTGCAATCTTTCCTGAGCCAATAATTCCTGCTTTTAATTTACTCATTATCTACTTCGCTACCTTTAAAAGCAGTTCCCTTTTGCAATATTTCATAGTTGTTATTTCCTTCGGTAATAGAAATAATTTGATTTGCATTAATATCTTCAAAGACTTGTTCCTCTCCACTCGGCCATTGTATTTCTAATTTATCTAGTACCGTACTTTTTTCTAAACCTAAATGGACTCGAGGGTCACTTTGTGCACCAAAACTATTTCCCCCGTCTTTTTCGATTACGGTCTCCACACCATTATTAGTAAACGTAAGTCTGGTACCAACAGCTTCCCTATTACTGGGAAAGACACCATTTAGATCAATTTTAATCCAGTTATTTTGATTAGTTTGTTCATTGCTATAAACTTTTAAAGGAGCACCTTGGTTGGCAAATATCAGATCAAGAGTACCATTGTTATCGAAATCAGCTACCGCTACCCCACGACCATCATAAACAAAGTCAATACCGACATCTTGCGCTACATTAGTAAACTTTCCATCCTGATATAAAAATAAAGCCTTTGGTTCATAACCGGACATGCTCTTCTCTCCAATTGCAGGCCAATTTTTTGCATCTTGAACGACATCACCAGGAGTAGTAGCTAATGTCCCCATCTCAAACCAATAATCCTCATCTTTCTTACCAGATATAAATCCATTTGTAACAACTAAGCTCATGTTTCCTGAATTATTAACATCAAAGAACCTTGCCCCCCATGACCATCCTGCTTGCTTAACGCCTAGATCTTCCGCCTTTTCAACAAATTTACCACTTTCATCCATATGCCAGAGTTGGTTTCCTTCTAGTAGATACTTCTCCTTACTTATATTACTTACATAATTTGCTAGATTTCCATCGTGGAATACATCTCCAAAATCGACATTCATCCCTTTAAAGGTATCGTCTCCAATCCCTCTCTTTTGAACTATTTTTTGAAACCCTTTCCCTTCTTGGTTTAAATATAAGGAGTCGGGGCCGAAATCATTTGCGTTATAGATATCTGGCCAACCATCCTTGTTTAAATCAGCTGATCCTGCTGCTAATGTCCAACCTGTATCTTCTACCCCCATTTCCTTTGTAACATCGGAGAAGGTACCGTCACCATTATTCTTATATAAGATATTTTCTCCACCATTTCTTGCTTTCTCAAAATCGTTATGAAATATTTTGGTTGATTTAAGGTCCCATAGGTTTGTTTCGTCTCGAAAATAATTTCCTATATATAAATCAAGAAACCCGTCTTGATTATAATCCAGAGCAATTGCCTTTACAGCGTATCCTTCGGGATTTACACCAGCTTCTGCTGATACATTTTCGAAAGTACCGTCCCCGTTATTTTTAAATAACTGGCTTTTTCCCCATGCCCCAACAAATAAATCTTGATATCCATCATTGTTGTAGTCAAACCATAATGCTGTTTCCGAGATACCCTCTTCATTTACAAGCCCAATACCTGAATCTTTAGTTACATCGGTAAAAGTACCGTCCCCATTATTTTTATAAAGATAATTACTTGTTCCTTTTTTGGAGTTGACTAAATAGACATCAACATAGCCATCATTATTATAATCATTTAAAAACACACCCGCCCCAGTGGATGATAACCAGGGCATTACATTATCAACTTTGTTATCAAACTGTGGCTTTTTATGCGTAAATTCAATACCTGTTTTTTCCGTAACGTCCTTATATTCAAAACCGTAGTCTTTTACTTCTTCTGTTACTTCCTCGTTACAAGCTGTTAGAATAACTAAGACTATACTAATAAGGATAATTAATAAGGTTTCTTTCCTTTTAAACATATACATTCTCCTTTATTTTTTGTCTTACCCCATCTACCCAATGCATATAAAAATTATGGTTGTTACAAGTTTTATCCAAATTATTTTTCACACTATAAACATAGTCAATTAACTGGTTAACTTTATGTTTTAAACTCTCAGGAATATTGTCTATATTAGATCTCCATAAGTATGGGTCTTGGAGCCTTCTAGCTTCTAGACCATAAGCAAAGCCTTGTAAGAATGAAATAAAATCCTCTTGATTTTTATGTTTTAAATAATCAATTATTTTAAAACCTAGTAATAAATCATCAAATTTACTGTACGCTACTGCTAATCCAACTCCACTCAAGATATCATTCCGGTATGGGAATGTTTCTCCTAATTCTTCTAGTTTTTTTTGCGTAGTGTCCCAATTA
The DNA here is from genome assembly GCF_037969805.1 of Oceanobacillus sp. FSL W7-1304. Lineage (NCBI taxonomy): Bacteria > Bacillati > Bacillota > Bacilli > Caryophanales > Bacillaceae > Oceanobacillus > Oceanobacillus sp. FSL W7-1304. Next base: position 2,154,581 of record NZ_CP150211.1, read on the forward strand.
AATCTACTTATAAACCATAAAGACCTGCCAAAACCTTGATAACAAACTCTTTTTTGATTCTCGGTAAATTTTTCTATTAAATTAATACTTTCTTTGGAATAGAAGTATTGGAATAGTCCGATCTTAAAACCAACACCATCGAACATAATAAGGGAATATTTATGATTTAAACTTTGTCCAAAATCAGCATACTTTTTAGATTTATAACGATAAATAAAGTGTAATAACCAACCTAACCCTACATAATATTGATATATAGAATTAGGGGAGAGTTGATTTACTTTTGATTCAAAAGACGATGCTTTATTCTTTCTAAAAAAAGACTTGATCGCAAATCCAATTCCGGTACCTTCATAAGAAAAACCTCTATAAAACTGTGAGTTTGTTTTTTCTAGGAGTTTATTTAGGAGTATTGGCGAAGGTATTACTAATGGTGCAAAGGCTCCTATGAAAAAACTCCTTAGAATATTTTTAAATCTATTTATAAAGAAGGAGTCATTGTGTTGTTTAAAATAATGGGAGTAAAAAAACAACATCCTCTTGGGGAGAAGGTTATATTTCAATCGATGAAACCTCCTTGTTCAACAAATAAAAAAACGTCCTCCACCTTTCTTAAATTCATCAGTTCTTCTTCTTGTATAAATACCTCAAATTCTCTCTCAATCCGAACAGCTAATTCTAAAGCCATAAGTGAATCCATACCGATTTCCTCAAAGGTGCTCTCATCTTTAATATCATCCTTTTGAATATCAGCTATTTCAGCAATAAGTGATAAAATATGGTCCTTCTTCTCTTGGTTAATCATAATATCCACCTTTCTAAATTAATCCACCATCTACGATAAGCGTTTGACCTGTAATATAAGATGCTTTATCTGAAAGTAGAAATAATATTGTTTCAGCTATTTCCTTCTTATTTCCTAGTCTTTTAAGTGCAGTTTGCTTCTTTATTCTTTTTATATTTGTAGATGGAACACTATCTAACATCTCTGTCTCGATATAACCTGGAGCGACACAGTTTACCCTTACATTAAACGTTCCTACTTCCTTTGCCAAAGATCTAGTAAAACCAATAATTCCAGCTTTGGCTGCAGAATAGTTAGTTTGGCCAATAGCTCCTGTTATTCCAGAAATAGAAGTAACATTAACCACACTACCTTGTTGAATCAATATTCTTCTTAATAATTTTTGTGTTAAGTATGCAGTGGCATTTAAATTTACTTGAATGACATTATGCCAATCATCATCTTTTATTTGTGAAAAGGGTTTGTCTATATTTGTGCCAGCATTATTTACTAAAAAGTGTAAGTTGGGGTAACTGTATAAGATCGTTGTCACGAGATGATCAATTTCAGATTGATTATTTAAATCACAAGGGATACCCGTTACAAATACATTGCAATCCTTTAGCTCTTCCATTAATGCATAGGCAGCTTTATAATTTTTGTTATAAGTAAAAATCACATTTATATTATTCTTTGCTAATAGCTTTACTACTTCCCTACCGATACCTTTGGATCCTCCAGTTACGAGTGCAGTTTTTTTCTGATATTCATCTGTATTTAATTTCACTTATGTTCTCCTTTTTTTAGATTTTTTCTACTATTGTAGCCGCATTAAATCCTCCATAGGCCGCTACAGTCTTTATAAAACTCTTAACTTCTTTTTCTATAATTGTGTTTACAAACGGTAAGTCATATTCACTTGAATTATTAATTGTACGATGAGTAATTGGAGGAATAACACTATTTTTTAAAATATTGATTCCTAATATTAATTCTATTACGCTATTCGCTCCCAGCGTATGTCCAATATAACCCTTAAATGCTGCTACATCTGGAACCGAGTACTGGAAAGATTCAAAGGCTTTCTTTATTCCATTTGACTCGTATTTATCCCAAAGAGGGATACCGGTTCCATGAGGTATTACTAATTCAGGGGTACTTTTATATTTACTTAACGAAGTATTAATCACTTTCTCGTAGGAGTTTGTTGTTACATCCGGCAAATTCATTCTCCATGTATCCTGAGAGAATGAAGAGTTGATATACTTTGCCTTGGATATTGCATTCCTTCTACTTATACTTGTCTCAGATTCAAGTATGATAGCTCCTACACCATCACCCAAAACAGAACCAGAAGAGGTGTCAGTAAACGGTGCTAATTTACCGTTATTAGAGCTAAAGCCTTTTTCACTTAGCCATAAATGTTCTGTGAAGTGAGCATAGTCACCAGCTACAACAATAACTATGTCAGCATGATTCATCTTTAATAAGCTATTTGCCAATTCAAGTGCATATTGGCCAGATGCACAAGCATTGTTAATAGCATAAGTTGGGCCATTAATATTAATTAATTTTGCTAGATAATATAGATATGTGTATGTTTGTAACCTAAAAAATTTATCCTTATAATGATTGAATGAATTAATTGGATTCTTTATATCCATTTTGTTGTCTTCTTGTAAAAGACTATCAATCAGAGGGTTTACCCCCAAATTCTCATGACCGATTATTAAACCAATTCGTTTCTCATTAGGCAAATGAAGATTAGCATTTCTTAAAGCTTCCAGTGTTGCTAAAAATAGTAATTTAAAATCTTTATCATCTCTAAGAAATTCTTCCCTAATCGTTATATGACTATATTGTTTATTAATTCTTTCTATCAAATCGTCTTCTATTTGATAAACAGGATATTGAAGTTTTTCTTGGTTGCTCAAAGTGTACTCCCTTTGTTGCGGGTAGTTATCACCACTGAGTATTCCTTCCCATGTCTGCTTCTCATTTCCAAAGCTCGATATAATACTTGTTCCAGTAATAAAAACATCCTCCATCAGATTCTCTCCTAATTAAGTATTATATTAAATAGACTATCATCAGTAGATACTTGAATTTCAGTTTGAGAATTATACTCATACTTTAATATTTTATATACATTAGTTAATAATTTTGGAGTAAATTCAGATGCCATTATTTTATTGTTGAAATACTCATTCTTTGATTCAGATATATTATTAATAGCAATTGAAACACCTTCTTTTCTATCTACACCTTCATCTACTTTCTCCATTAAAATCGAGCTCACATGTTCAAACTCTGTTAGATAATTTTCTACTGGTTTTTTATATCCAGTTGGCGGGAAAATGTTCAAATCACATACTAAAACTCTTTTTAAATCTTCCCTGTTTAATAGTTCATACGCATACAGTAAACTTTTACAACCTGATTCAACACCCTCTGAAATGGTTATATTCGGCCCACTAAATCTAAATTTGATTGATATATGACCCGCTACAACATTCAAAACTGTACCTGGAAAAAAGCGTGGATTAACCCCTTTGGGACCATACTTATCTGCATCAATAAACATATCCTTTATTGCATGGATACTCCCATAATTATTTGAGACGATAACCGCTGTTTTACTATCTTTTTCACTATTTACAGCATATCCCGCAAATCTAATAGCTTCATATACAGAAATACAACCATATTGACTTATCTTAGGTAGTAGATTTAATCCTGATAAATACTTGTAATTGTAGAACTCTGGTGATGCTAATAGATTAGCCTTATCATTTAATAGAGATCTTGCACTTAGTTCTTCAACCCCTAATCCCAGTGGGGTAATCGATGAGATACCTTTTATTTGGATCAAACTCTATCCCTCCACTTTATTTTTTTCCTTGAAAACTACTGAGCTAATTTTACGTTTTGCCCATATACGATACGGAACAGTGAATAAAAGGCTTGTAATAAATAAGGCATAGAATTGGGCGTGAGGAATACGACTGATACGTAAAATCGCATCTATTAAGGCTACGATCAATGCAAAGTAAATTCTAGACTTCCTTGTAGTTGGAGTTGACTTCGGATCAGTTATCATAAAGAAAGCAAAAAGTTGTAGACCTGCACCTAGAAGTGGACCTAGTGCTGCATAAAGAGGTGCACCAAATAGATAATGTCGGACAAAAGCAAAAACAGTAAAACCACCTAAAAAGGCTAAAACTACGTCAAGTCTATTTGCCATGTACGTTGCAAAGAAACCTAATAATATTATTATGGCCATAACTAGATAGCCATTTGACCATTGTTTTGGTGTACTTACGGCATATTCATACAGAAAAAATAATACTAGAACTACGGCGATATTGTTTGGATTGAAAATATGTCCTTTTTCAAATTTAACTATAAACTTTAGCAATATTGATAGAAAAGATGTCAAAACATAAACCCACAGAAGGTAAGAGCTAACCAGTAACGATACACCCATGCCTGTAATAATTGGACTAATAGAGAATTTCCACTTTTTATATAACAGTCTGGTTAAAAGTACTTCCGTAGTTATAGCAGTTAATAATGAAACAAATACTGCATCCCATTTTTGATAAAAGCCTAAATAAAATTGCCCTGCCATTACAAAAGAAGCTAAAAAAAGTAATACAAAATAACGGGGATCTATTTTATAGTCCTGCCATCCGGTTATCACTTTAAATTTGTGGTCATTTAAATTAAACATAATTTCCTCCTTAATTGAGTCTTCCAATAATAATAGATGAATTTATGCCGCCAAATGCATATGCATTGGACATAATAAATTTATAATCGAAGTGTTGGGGAATGTCCTTTATTACTTCAACTTTAATATTGGGATCAAGGTTTTCGATGTTAGCTGTTGGAGGTACTAGCTTCTCCTCCAACACTTTAATACAGATAGCAGCTTCTATGACACTTGCCGCTCCAAGCGTATGCCCAATGTTCCCTTTAATTGAACTTGTCTTAATATACTCACCAAAGAAATCATATAGTGCTTTTCCTTCCATTAAGTCGTTAGCAGGTGTACCTGTACCGTGTGCATTTACATATCCTATGTCAGATATAGTTAGATTTGCATTTTTTAAAGCACTTTCCATTGCTAATATTGCTCCTATCGCATTTGGGTCCGGTTGAGTTATATGGTGCGCATCACAGTTAAATCCATATCCTAGGATTGTTCCTTTTGCCAAACCTTTCCTTTTCAATAGATGCTCAAGTGTCTCTAGTATAAGCACACCGGCCCCCTCTCCCAGGATTAGACCTTTTCTATTTTTATCAAATGGTCTACAAATATCAGGTGACATTGCTCTTAAACTACTAAATCCCGTAAATGCTACCCACGACATTGCATCTACGCCAGCAGCAATCATTACATCTGCATTACCTTTCTCAAGCTCATCTACAGCTCTTGCTATAGAAAAATTTCCCGCTGCACATGCATTCGTCAATGTCCACGAGGGACCTGATATGTTATAATGCTTTTTTATATTTTCGGATAAAATATGCGGTCCATATTTATTTATTGCGCCACTATTATTAGTTATGCCACTTAATTCTCCCATCGTCGTACCGATACATACTCCGCATTTTTCTATTTGATTGATTTCGACCTTTGCATCAGATAAGGCATCGTCAATAGTTGTAATTAACATACTTGAGGCCCTTCCTAGCTTTACAACATTTCTATCACAAAATAGTGATATATCCGTTACTTCACATGCATTTCGATGCTTATGATCATTTATTGGAAAACTAGACACCGGCTTCGCACCATTTTTTTGATTTAATAATCCATCCCAGGTATCATTAATATTTGCCCCTATGGATGTCATTACAGCTATACCGGATACTACAATAGGACTCATAATGCCCCCTCCTTTCTATTCCCAAATTACATTTAAATTTGTAATGGAGGCATCAGGTCTTTGGAATATATCAATACCTCTTACCTCTGTAACCAATTTAACAGCTTCCTTATCTGATAGATTTGACCGATCTTTTAATCCTTCATTATTAGGATACTTGTGTTCTCCTTTTTCCCAAACTTGTTTTCCTTTTTCAATATCCCCATCTTTTACATAGGCATCTCCCAAGGTAATAAAACAATCTGGCCAAAACTCAAAATATTGATCTCCAAATTTCTCCTCTGCGGACACACAAAAAGTTAGGTCATCTATCGCTTTTGAGGTCCTCTGCAATCCAGACGGCCAATATAAATTATTTAAACCTCTTGCATACCTAGCGAGTAAATCATAGGGATTTTCCTCTAGCATTTCATCTAATATAGTGATTGATTGAACAGACTTCTGTCCCAGATTGGCTGTTCCCAAATCGGGAGATTGTAAATAATCCACATAAGCTAGTGCATTATTAAGTTTCACTTCATATGTTTCTGTAAGAGTCTGTGTGAATTCTAGAAATAAATCAGTTTTTTTCATTTCCAGATAGAGTATTCTTAATTCATTTATATAAACTAAATTTGTCGGATCAAGCTTCACAATCTCTTTCAGGTATGAAATAGCGTCCTGTTTATTTCCTTCCTTTGCTAAATTTCGAGATAACGAATAAGCTTCTTCAAGGTTATCTATATTTATATTTTCTAATGATATAATTTGTTGAGGTTCTGTTAAATTCTGTACCAGTCCTGTTTCTTTTTCAAAATTTAAATTCAGATTATTTAGAGAAACGTTCTGATCTAACTTCGGAATATCATAACTCTTATAAAAATCGTATAATTTCATTCCAGCTCCAAATGCAATGAAAAAAACTAAAAATAAAAAACCAAACAAAATCTTCTTATCCATGTAATCGAGCCTCCGAATTCATATATTCTGATTTATAGATTGAAGGATTTACTCCAACTATTCTCTTAAAAATACGTGCAAAATGAGTTAAATCGCTATATCCAATAGAAAAACAAACGTCCGTAACACTATTTCCTTTTTGAAGTAATAACTTAGCTTTTTGGATTCTTTTGTCTATTACATATTCTTTAAATCCTTTCCCGACGTATTTTTGAAATATTCTGGAATAATAGCATTTACTCACATATGCCTTTGATGCCACTTTTTCAAGGGACAATTCATTATCACAGTAATTTTCATCTAAGTAATGCAACGATTGTAGAAAGTGAGGATTTTCACTCGATCGTTTTACACACGTTCGAAGAGATTCTAAAAACGAATTAAGTAACATGGTATTTAATTGACTTAAACCGTTTAGTATCATTATTGTTCTTTCTGCCTTCAATTCAGACATCTGCCAATGGGAAGGAAATGAATCAAGGTTGGTTAGAAGTATGTAGACAGAATAATCCTCCTTCCTGATTAATCGTTTCACCTCATTAAAGCTACTTACTATAATTAAAGTAACCTCTTTTGACAGTCCCTCAATAAAATATTCAATCTTTGCATTTTGAGTGGTATCTGAGTAAAACAAGATAGCTGGTTTCATACGTAATCTTCCCCCTAGGCTAATTTAATATAATGTTATCAACATGTTTGTGTGTTTGTTCTTGATTAATTGCTACCATTTCTGCTTATATTGACAAAATTATAATTTTTTCTATTAGTATGTATTATAAAAATACAATTAACGCAGAATAATGTCGTCTAATCGAAAAAAGCTGAAAATCTAGAAATAAAACCTTAGTTCCTACTCTAATTGTTATCTATCTTAAAGATAGTAGAGTTTAAGGAGGATAAGATGGACTATAAAATATTAGTTTGGAAGCATAATTTAAGTGAAGATGAAGTTTTTAAATGGAGAAATAAAGGTATTGGTGGATCAGACATTAACGCTCTTTTTGGAACAGATAAAAGTATTCAAACACTTCATAAAGAGAAAAGTGGGGAAAAGATAAGAAAGTCAAATGGAATATTTCGATTTCATATGAGAGTAAAAGACTTTATTGCTGAGGAATTTAAAATAAAAACTGGCATGGAGGTTCGGCGAAAAAATGCCATACTACAACATAAAGAATATCCTTTTCTAATTGCGAATGTTGATCGTTTAATTGTGGATTATGATGCTGGATTACTTTGTAAAGCTACTTCAAATAAAGACTTCATATCCAATAAGAAACTACTCGAACCTCTTAAGCTAAGGTGCCAGCATTATATGGCGGTTACAGGCGCTAATAGATGGTGGGTAGGATTATTAGTAGGCGGCGTTCACTTTCACTATTTTTATGTAGATCGAAATGAGGAAACTATTAAACAGATTATTAATAAAAGTGAGGTGTTTTGGAATAGAATAGAGAAATAAAAAAGTGGAGATAAGCCACTTAAGCTGTGTGAATTTATGCTTAAACCATAAAACAACGGTTGGCTTGATCCCCTCATCTTATTCAAACTGAATGTTCATCGGTTAATTCTATGGCATTCGTTCCAAACTGCACTGGAACGGGAAATCCAGATAAACTTGGCTTATCGCTGATTTCGTGGATTAAGGATTTCTAATCCTGTTCCACACCATTCCACCATCAACTGGAACCGGTGGAATCGTTTTAAGAATCGGAGATATTCCAGGAAATCTTTGATGAAATGGTTCTTCAATCTGTCAACCATCGAATGGTTGGCGGAAGGTGCTTTTTACGGATTCCACCCATTTAAAAGCGAATCAAGTAAGCATAAATTCACTCGAAAGCGTAGAAATAGAAATGTGGGATTATATTGAAGAACTGGATCAAGCTATTGCCGATGATTATGAGAAATGTGGAAAAAGCCTATAAAAGAAATTGGTGCAGTGAAAGAAACGAAAAAGATTTGAGTCAGTACAACTGATCCGGAAAGCGGGTTCATGTCAAGCCGCCTGTCAAAACATAAAAAAGGACTGCGACACACTTAGCAAGGATCAACTAAGTATGCAGGAGCCTGTTTTCAATAAAATAATCGAGTAGAGGGAAAAGTTAAGTAACTTTTCGCCCCTCTCCCACCACCGTACGTACGGTTCCGTATACGGCGGTTCAATAGTTTGAGTGTACGAACTGGTATTGTAGAGCGATATCTTTATATCCTCTTGATGCCAGTTCTTTATCTGTCAATGAACGGTGAAGAATATAGCTCTTGGATATAGTCCAGTAGCCTTTTCTTGTATTTGACCATTCATAAGCTTTATATTTGTCAATTCCTAAGCGAATTAGATTTCTCCTTTTCGTACGTGGGCTTTTCCACTGTTTCCAGATATATTGTCTAATTCTTCGCTTCAGCCAGCCATTGAGATCCTTCATAAATCCTTTCATTTCCCCTATGCCATAGTAGTTTATCCACCCTGTCATAAGTTGCCGGATTTCTTTTAGAATCACTTCAAGCTCTCTCCCGCGATTACGTTTGGTGATTTGCCTGAGTTTCGATTTCACCGTTACTTTTGCTTTTTGGTGCGGACGAATTTTTATACCCTTCTTCGTAACTAATAAACAGAAACCCAGAAACTTTCGTTTCAGCGGGCTACCGACTGCACTCTTTTCTCGATTGACGGTAAGACTCAAATCCCCCTCAAGAAATTTGGTGATACTGTTCATCACTCGATAACCAGCTCTTCTACTTTTCACATAGATATTACAATCATCTGCGTAACGAACGAATTGATGACCACGCTTTTCCAAGAGTTGGTCCAGTTCATTTAAATAGATATTACTGAGTAACGGAGATAAGTTACCGCCTTGCGGCGTTCCTTGTTCTGATTTTTCGAAGATACCGTTAATCATAATTCCACTTAATAAGTATCTTCTTATCAAGTGAAGCACTCGCTTATCAGATATCTGTTTTTCCACGAAGTACATAAGTTTGTCATGATTCACTGTATCGAAGTAGGATTTCATATCCAAGTCCACCACATATTTGTATCCTTGTTCGTAGTACGATTTCGCCCGTATGATGGCATGATGCGCACTACTTTTTGGACGAAACCCAAAACTATTATCGGAGAACGTTGATTCAAATATTGGTTGTAACACTTGGTTAATAGCTTGTTGAAGCATCCGGTCGATGACTGTAGGAATCCCCAGTTTTCTTTTTCCACCATCTGGTTTCGGAATTTCAACCCGCAGAACGGGTTGCGGTTTGTACTTTCCTTGCCGTAACTGGGTTAATAATTCCTCTTTATGTTCCTTCAAGTATGGAAGTAGCTGGTCGTACGTCATACCGTCTACTCCAGCTGTTCCCTTATTCCTGGCTACTTGAAGGTAAGCTTGATTTAGGTTGTCCCTTGATAGGATTCTTTCAAACAGATTGGATACACCATTTTGATTGTTCTTTTCACCATGAAAGGCACTATGCACTTCGACATACCCTTCATGTTCCACACTATTTCTCTGCCGATAGCCAGATTCTCCTGTTTTCTGCAGTTGTCGCACCTTCCACACCTCCTAGAGCTTTCAGAATTACTATTGTTCGGTCCTTCATGTTTCGTCCGTTCACATTACTATGACCTCTGCTGACTTCTTGCGATTCACCAAAACGTCACCGCTTTGGTTGTGCTGGTTCGTTATCATTCAACTCCCACTGCACCCTCACAAGACCTCCCCTGGTAAGAGCGAAAACTTTCCTCCCATGTAACTGCTAGATTTACTGTATAGGTTTCGGGCAGTATGGGACTTCGTCTTGTTTAGCAGACTTATCCGACCTAATTCAGCCTTCTATCTAGTTTCTGTTCGTCAGTTCAGGAGTTTGCGTCCAGCTTCCTTCAGCCACTACCTCACGATAGCCACCTTGCCTTTCGCTAACAGTTCCTACTGCCAAGCCTGTAGTGGACTTTCACCACCTAGTTTCCGCCCATGCAGGGCACACTAAAAAAGCTTGTAGAGAAATTAGGGTACATTCTCTACAAGCTAATTGGAGATACTCCACTTTTTTATTTTTCGGCTATTTTGGTCACTTTAAATTTGCTCATGTTATAGTCAATGTAAATAAAGAATACACAGCCCTTATCACTGTATACATCGTGTGCTTCATCACCAATAGCAGTTAGAAAGTCACCTTTTCTCATAATGTCATCATTTAATTGAACTTCACCCTCCACAAGAAATGCTACTTCTCTTCTTGGATGGTCATGAAATGGAATACTTGCCCCCGGATAAAGTCGCACAAGAAAAGCATACCTTCCTGTTTCTTCATCTTCCCAAAGATAGGCCATCTCAGTATTTTCATACATACCTTCTTCCCAGACCATATCTTCTTTATGAATAATTGTATGGTTTAATAAATTCATCACTGTCATCCTCCCTTTATTTAAAAACATTTTTAAATGCTTTTGTAACGTTATCGATAACAAAATCAGCATCTAATAAACTTGTGTTTAATGGTGGATACAAGAGCAAAATGCTGTTAAAATAGTTACCTAAAATACCTTGAGTCTTTAACTTCTTAGATAAGATTTCACCATCTTTAAAATTAATAGGTTCTCTGGTCTGTTTATCTGCTAATTCAATAGAAATCATCATCCCTAATCCTCTTATTTCAGCTACATTAGGTATATCCTGCAGACTTATTTTTAACCTTGTTTTAATATACTGCCCTATATCTCTTGCATTTTTTAAAAGGTTATCTTCCTCAATTATTGAAATTAGCTCAAGTGCTGCTGCACAACCGACTGGATGGCCACATTGAGTTGCACCGTGGAGAAATATTCCTCCTTCTTTTAAAAGGACATTCTCTATCTTCTCTGTCATAAATGTCACACCCATTGGGAAATAACCACCAGTAAGTCCTTTTGATATAGTCAGTAAATCTGGTTCTATACCATAATACTGTGAAGCTGTCCAATATCCGGTCCTGCCAAGTCCAGTTGTTACCTCGTCAGCAATAAGTAAAATATTATTAGCCTTGGCTATTTTCTCTACTTCTTTTAAATATCGTTTATTTGCTGGAATGATACCATTCACACCTTGAACAGGTTCCACTAAGATTGCTGCAGTCTTTTCCGGTCCAACTTTTTCAATTGTATTTATTAATTGCTGTAAACAAAAGTCCACAATTTCATCTTCCGTACCGTCAATTGGTGGTCTAAGCATATTAGGAAACGGTGCACTAAAACAACCTGGAATCTGCACACCAAACGCTTCTTTAATGCCCATGTTCGTAACAGAACCTGATGCAATTGTTGTTCCATGGTAGTTTCCATCTAAGCTAATAAAACAGCTCTTTTCCTTTTGGTTCAATTCATTGAAATATTGCCTTGTAAGCTTTATGGCAGTCTCTACGGCTCCACTTCCGTCATTCGTATAAAAAGCAAGAGAAAATTGATTATCTGTTAATTCAATTAACTTTTTTGTCAATGGTTGAAGCAACTCGTGCATCTGACCACAAGTGGAACTAAAACTCAATTTATGAAACTGATTGGTCATCGCATTAATAATTCGAGGATTACCCAGCCCCACTGACGGTACAGCAGTTGTTGCATAGAAATAGTTTTTTCCTTCCTTATCAAAAACCCAACTTCCCATACCTTCTTTTATATAGGTAAACTCTTTACTAATATCTTCTTCCGTTTTATGCTTCAGATTTGGCATAAAACTAAAAGGATGAAGCACACTATACGATTCACTCACTTATTACACTCCTCAAAAATTAGTAATCTTTACATACTCGTCAGGTAAATTTCGTTTATTCTCATTACCTTCAGATAACTGGTTAAACTCGTTTAAACTCATTTCTCCATTCATAAACTTTTTTATATTTTTTATTTCAGAGAATGGATGTTTTTTATAAAAAATCCTATGGCTTTCACCCATATCATTCTTATAACTGTATCGAGAATGTGAAATATGAATGTTAGTAGCCTTAGCATTATAAGCAAAAGGTGTTCTAAGTTTATATGCACGGTAACCTAATTCAAAATGTTCAAATCCCCAATGACGAAAGTCCGGGTCAAATCCTTTTAATTTTTTAAATAAATCTAATCGAATTGACATATTTCCACTAAACGTAGCTAGCCAAGGGACATTTGAAATAGATTCCCCTTTTTCGTCAAATAGCTTATATACTAGTTTGCTATACTGAGGGGTTCGCAAACCCTTTAATGTGAAATAGCTATTAAAAATTTTTGTCATATTATTCCAAGGATCAGAAAGATAAAGATCTTTTATATTACCTATAACTATGGAATCTTCCTCGCTCTTCTCATGAGAAAATAAGTGATTCTGTAAAAATCCCGGAACAGGTATCCTATCGGCATCACAAAATGTAATAATGTCACTATCTTTAAGTTTTCTTACCCCTTCATTCCTAGAAATAGACCTTCCGCTTTTTATAATTCGAATATATGTTATATCAAGCTTAGTACGAAACAAGTTGCATATGGTCTCTATATCTTCAGTTGATCCATCATCGACCACAACTATCTTAAAGTGCTCTAAAGAAATATTCTGGTTCATAAAGCCGTGTAAGGTACACAGTAATGGTAATGCTTGATTATAGACAGGTATTACTACACCAATATTTTTCATATTCAGCTCCTCATTTTCATCTTAAACCATTTTAAATTGGATCATGTTTTAAAAGGAATCTAATAGTCTTCATTATAGAAACTTCCGGGAGAATTGACTCGTACTTTTTTGCTAAATAAATCAATAAATACCGAGTATTTTATCCTTGTAAACGATTAAATGGGATAAAGGAGGTTTTACCATGGACAAAGATAAATTTTCCACAGTAAATACAATTTATATTGAGGGGGAAATAGAGGATATCTGGTGGTACTTTTCTACTCTCGAAGGTTGGAATAGTTTCTTGACCGATGTTGCAACACACAGTGAAAATAAGCCAGTTATTGAACTTGGGGATGAACTTGACTTTATTATAGGAGAGTTAAGCAACAAAACGATATGTATTGTTCGAAGAGAGCTCGATGAAATAGTATTTTGGGATAGATATAAGGGACTTCTCCCAGATGGAACAACAAAAATATATGAACTCCACACTGCCTTCTCCTTAACCCAAGTAAATGACAGGCTAGTGAAAATAATCGTAACGGTTGATGGTTATGATAGTAGTGAGATCATGCAATGGATTAGAGAATGCGGAGAAATGGGTTGGAGACAAACTCTATTTAATTTAAAGTGCATTATCGAACTTGGATTAGATCTACGAAATGATATATTTAATTATCCGAGAATAGGAGTAATAAATTACACTGCAACAAAAGAACAATTAGAAAAATCATGTTCTAAATTTAATGGGAATTACCTTTTAAAGGTATATCCTAATAGTCCGGCCGATGAAGCCGGTTTACTTAAGGGAGATATTGTCACACATATCAACGATGAACCTGTTGAAACTTATTACACATTTGTTAAAACATTGTCGAGTTACTTTAATCAGAGTAATAATGTCACTCTTACATTTGTTAGATCAGGACAGGTTATTAATACAGAAATTCAATTAACATACGATGATCAGTTTACTGGAATGGTTAACCCAAAAGAGACCCCGTTAGAATTAGTTGAAAAAACCCGTATAGAAAAAAGCCAAATTAAAAAGTAAACTTATAGGGAGTACATATAATTAGTACCCCCTGTGAATATTACTCATGTTTATAATGCTGTTGGCATATCATAACCATATTTTCATCCATATCTTTAAAGTTAAAAAACGATACCATCTCATCTCTTTCAATTTCTCGAATAATTTCCCCACCATTTTTAACAACTAATTGATATGCTTTATCGATATCGTCGGTATGCAGCATGAAAGAAGGACGGACATGTGAGGAGTTATTGCGATTATCATCTAAAAGAACTCCTCGTCCTCCATCTATATTAAACCAATGTACAGGTCCTTGAATATCCTCTTCAGCAAGAGGTAGTTCTAAGATTTTTGCATACCATTTCGCAGACTTATTTAAATCCTTTACATGAATCAATACATCTCCTAAACGATTAATTGTGTTCATTCCAAAACCACTCCTTCAGTTTTTAATAATTCCCCTCTCTTACTATAACGATATTTCTTTCAGAAACCTTTCAAAGGAATTAATTTTTTTGAAAATTATTTGTCTTATCACCACCTTTTAATAATTCGTTATCTAACTTAAGTCAGACAAAGGGCATACTAAATAAGGCCTTTCTGCATTAACCATAGTGGTTGCAGAAAGGCCTTATTTAGTCATATTATTTCTATTCAAAATCACTTAATTTATGTCCAGCTTCCTTCATTGCTTGCTCTTCCCATGTAATCCCTCTCTGACGTTTAACATAACGCGTTTCATCCTCAATACCATTTAATCTAATAAAGTTATCTACTTCATACTCCATTTGGACTAACACATCGTACGGATCTTTATGCCAATTTTTAAGGTATCCAATAGTAATCAATTCATACGTTCTATCGGTGGAGTAAATTTCAAGTCCACCTGATGAGGGAGTATATTCAAACTTTAAATTGTTAATATAACAGGTCCAGGCTAAATATTTAAACAGTTCCTTCATAAATTCCCCACCTCGTTATCAATAGATAAATGAATATTAGGTTTTTAAGTAATATTTTATAAATAAAATTCGTTTGGTATTTGTCCGAAATTTCTTTTAATGTACAACATTGGTTCTTGATTTGAATGATCAACCGCAAATACTTCACCAATTAAAATAAGATGATCTCCTGCCTCTATTTTATTAAACGTTCTGCATTGTAATACGCTGCATGTATTAGCGATTATTGGCAATGAATTTTCAGATAAAGACCAATTACAATTAGCAAATCGATCCTTGTTTTTACTGGAGAATAATTTACATAAATCCGTCTGCTCTCCAGTTAGTATATGAATTGCAAACTTATCTGCCTTTGCAAATTCATTAAAAGTAGACACTTTATGGTCAATTGACCATAATACCAACAATGGATCTAATGATACCGAGGCAAAGGAATTAGCTGTGAGACCGATCGGTTGATCATCCTTATCTAAAGCAGTAACAATTGTTACTCCTGTTGGATAATTCCTCATTACCTCTTTAAAAACCTTAACCTTATCAATTTCTTTCATTTGATTCAACTCCTTTACATTCTTCTCTAAACTGTAATGAAGCGAAATTACTCTTCTCTCACAATTTAATATTTCAAGAAAAAGTCCTTTACAGATTTGTATAATCTAATAATTATGTATTAATAATAAAAGAAATAGAATTCATATACTCGTCTATACTTGCTTTCTTCATCATATAAAGCACGCAGACATTTCTTAGTTTATTAAGTCTGGATAATAGGAAGCGAAGCATCGAAATACCTAAATTAGGTATTCCAATGCTTCTGTTACACTTAAACAGGCGTTTTAGCTGCTGGCATAATGACACCTCCCTTACAATTATCATCATTATAGAAGGATATTCACCATTTTACGCGTGGTAGATTGCTCATAATGAGCATTTATTTATAAACCTACCGTTTCATAATTATGAGTTAAGATAAAAGAAATATATCTCATATACACTTCTAAAGTTATTTCCTTTATCATAAGAGAAAAACATTTTGTCCATGATTGCATTTTCTCGTATCTTGAATAAGTCAGGATATAAAGAAGCAACCAAATACCTAAATTAGGTACTCGGGTGCTTCCATGCATCAAACGCTTATACTCTCATTTTAGCTGCTGGCATAATGACACCTCCCTTACGATTGTCATCATTATAAAAGGATATTCACCAATTTACTCTTGGAAAATTGCACATAATAGGTGTTCGTATAAAAACCTTCCATTTCATGCACTTTTAAATCCCTATTATTCATTTAAATTCCGTTCTAAATCTACTATTAAGGTGCTTAATCTGACTAGATTATCATGTTCACATTGAATTATTTTATTAAATTTCTTTTCAATTCTTTCATACATTTGGGTTAATTTGTTTGTGTGCAGACCTTTTAATAACATATTGCTTAATGAAGACCAACTATGAGAGGCAGTTATCAAAAAAGAGGTGTCATGACTTGGAATGTGTTTCTCAAGTAATCTATAAAAATTTAGACGTGAATTAGAAAAGTCTTTAAGACTGTTAAACCAGTGACCTATTTCATCTTCAAATTGCTCGTACTCTTTATTATCACCATCTCTAATTGTTAATAGTAGTCTATCTTTTAACGGCGGTAAGCCCTGTATTCCAAAGTATCCTTTTAAATCTTTATTTTTTATTGTCCGAATCCCAAGCATCGCGTTATAATTTTCAGCAACGATTAAAAGAATTTCTTTTTGTGTCAACCCTTTAAAATTCGCTTTAGCTTTAATAAAATATAGTTGAAGAATGGCATTATTAAAATTAGCTTGATAAGATTCCATCGCTTTAACTAAGTTTTCTCTTGTTATCTTCCCTTCAAAATGATAATAATGGTCAAAAATCTTATATGCTTCTCCTTCTTTTTCATACACTTCTATAAAATGATCTAAGTTAAGATTTTTATAGGAAACAGTATAGTCTAATTCAAACGCATCTACTGTTAGTGCAACTGGACCATGCGATACAAGAAGTTTATCTACGCTTTCTATGCATTTGTCTAATAAAGCATAGTCTTGGGAATAAAAATTAATATCATTTTTAAACTGAGAGTGTATTGTTTTATATTTGGGATCCAGCAAAAAATTAATACCATCCTTAATATCAAAGTATAGCCCGCATTGATACCATATTTCTTCCTTAGGGATTCCTTGTTGTATTGCTAATGATGTTATAACTGTTTGAAAACAATTCAATGAATGATCTTTTATCAAGCTACTACTCATTTATCTTCACCTCAATTGTCATACAAAAAATATGCATAGAAGGGTTATCCTCAAACAACAAATTATTTGCCTGTATTGGCTTATCAAAATCGATAGATGTATACCAAATAATTGGAAAAAAATTATCATTTATTCCATTTTGTGTATGGGTATAAGGAAACTTAATCACAATTTCTTCATCAAATTGTGGAAATGGTTGAATAAAATCAGAGAAACAAATAGACTTACTG
Organism: Oceanobacillus sp. FSL W7-1304; assembly: GCF_037969805.1. Lineage (NCBI taxonomy): Bacteria > Bacillati > Bacillota > Bacilli > Caryophanales > Bacillaceae > Oceanobacillus > Oceanobacillus sp. FSL W7-1304. Next base: position 2,172,326 of record NZ_CP150211.1, read on the forward strand.
GCAAGAGGTTTGAAATCGTTATAAATATGTACCTCTTCACAAAAGGAACCATTGTTTGAAGTACCCAAAACATGGATTTTTTGGATGTCCCATGTTTCCCCAAAATATATCCTCTGTCCAGTCATTTCCACATTGTCACCTGAATTATTCTGCGAGAATTTAAATGGAATACCTTTATAGATAATATTTTTATTAAAATTAATTAATTTTTGAGGCAAAGATGAAAAGCTTAAACTAAGCTCTCCTTTCTCTAAATCATCTTCGTTTGTAAAACCTTTGTTATTAAACCAATAGTGCAGGTTTATTATTTTATACACAATAAAATGCTCCCCTATTAAATTTTAAAGTTTGCCAACTGTAAACATTTTAGCTACAAACCATCAGTATATTTCCTTCTAAATCTTCAAACAAGAACCCAGAAACAGAACCAGCATTGCTAAAATCGTATACCTTTACTCCCTTATCTTTTAATTTCCGATGAGACGCTTCAATATCTAAACTATAAAAGGTAAATACCGGGTGTTTTGGGCGCACTTTTTCAGTTGATCTCCAAGTTAAGAGTGTAAGGTTTACACCCTCCATATGGAGTTCCACAAATCCTTTTGGTAAATCTTTCTTTCTAACAGAGAATCCCAAAGTTTTTTCGTACCAATTACTTGCCTTTTCAAGATTATCGAAATGTATAAATGTACAACATATGTTATTTTCAAATAATAATCCCATATGCTCAGTCCCTTCTCTCTCTTTTTTTAATAACAAATTTGTCAATTACTAAGTAATCTAAATTTAGCTCTAAAAAACTTTTAATCGCCTCTGCTGGAGTTTCAATAATAGGCTGACCGTTAGTGTTAAAAGATGTATTTAGTAAGACTGGTATTTGGGTAATGGAGTAGAAGCTATTTAAAAGATTGTAAAACTTTGGATGTATTGACTTTATTACTGTTTGTACTCGTGCGGTCTTATCAACATGGGAGACCGCAGGTAATTGATTTACCTTTTCTTTTTTAATTGGAAATACATTTAACATATAAGGAGAATGCACGTTGCTATCAAAGTATTGATCTTGATATTCAGCCATTACAGCGGGGGCAAAGGGTCTAAATACCTCTCTTTTTTTAATCAGCAGATTAAGTTTGTATCTATTCTTTATTTGCCTCGGGTCGGCCAAAATGCTTCGATTACCAAGAGCTCGTGGTCCAATTTCTGATCTCCCTTGAAACCAGCCTACGATATTTCCTTCTGATAGTTTCCTTGAAGTTATTTGATCGATATCTTCCGTATAATTAACACTGATTTGATCCTGAAATAATTTTATGGCATGTTGAATGTCATCTTTCGAATACTCTTTTCCAAGAAAGGGAGAAAAAGGGGTTTTAGCAGGTTCCCATATATTCCCTAACTTTGAATAATATAAGTAAAGTGCACTGCCAATTGAACAACCTGAATCGCTTGAAACAGGGAAAATATATATATTCTCAAATGGGGTTTCATTCAAAAGTCTTGTGTTCGCCACACTATTTAATGCTACACCGCCTGAAAAGCATAGATTTGGAGATCTAGTTTGCTCATATAACCGACAAGCTAGCTTAATTAATATTTCTTCTGTATGATACTGTACAGCAAAAGCAAAGTCGGCTTTCGTCTGTAAAGGTTGATCAGTAGTGGCCAATTCCTCTTTAATAAAGTTCTTTAATCGATTTAAATCACTTCTGGACTGCAAAAAATATCCTTTATCAAGATGATAGAATTTGTAAAATAATTTTACGTATTTTTCACAGCCATAGGATGATAGCCCCATTGTTTTTCCATCTTGAAGGAAATGAAAACCAATCCCTTCCGTAACAGCTCGGTAAAAACCACCTATCGAGTTATGAGGATGGAATTCAAAACTCTCATTGGTGTCTGTTGTTCCGTAAGTTGAAGATAATTTATGAATTTTATTTTCTTTCCCAGTGTATAATGTTATCGTTTCATATTTATTATTATTTTCTCCAAAGTAACTTCCATTCCCATCTACGACAAGTATAGCGGCATCCTTAAAGGGAGAAGTAAAATAAGCGCTACTTGCGTGCGTTAGATGATGATTGAAGAATATTGTTTTGTCGTGAAATTTTGCAGTATAACGCGGGTCTATAATGTCGTTTGACGTAATAATATCAATCTCATTTATGTGATAACCAGACGATTGAAGACAATAGTTAGCTGCTTTGTTCCTGGCAAGTTTTATATTTGATGTATCCCGTGTAAATAATGAGTGTTTTATTCTATTCAGCCGCTCCTCTTCAATAGCTGAAATAATTTTTCCATTCTCAATGATACATGCAGAAAAGCTATGCCCTGAACCTCCTAGTCCTAAAATTTTCACTTAATTCACCTACCAACGGTTTTTCAATGTTATGATACCAAAAAAGTCTTTTGCAACAAGTTCATACAGAACATCGTGTTGTGGAGGATGATAAAGTCCAGCCACAACATCCTTATAGAGTTCGGATAAATAATTGCTCTTTGAAAGAGATTTTATCCCTACTACTTTTAAACCAATGTCGACAATCTCTTTCGCTGACTTGGTCGTATACTCCTTAGTGACTAAACTGATTTTCTTTATTTCTTTTTTTGTATTATAGTCAGTTGGGGATTCAAAAAATTTCTTAAGGGCATCACAGTAATGAATTATTTGGGAGTAGCTAGTTTCTAGGAAGATAATCATTTGAGCGACACTATATTGCGCTCCAGGTAAGAAAGACAGTGGCTTATTCATGTGGGGAATTTTTTGGTTCGTTGCTTGCTCCTTTACATACGCTAAAGCCCCCTCAGCCATTCCATAATACACTCCACAAATACTTAATCGAAATAAATAACCAAACAGATCTGTTTCCTCAGCCGAATTTTTAGGCAGTATAACTATATCGTTGTTTGAAACAAAAACATTATCAAGTACGATACTATTGCTTTGTGTATACTCCATTGCAATAGAATCCCAATTATTGATAACTTGGATTCCTAAGTCATTTTTGGATACAATAGCAAGAAATATCCCAAGGTCTTTCCCATTGTATTTTTCAATTCTACAATAAACAGGCAGATAATTGACAGATGGCTCCATCGATACAAAGGGTTTTACGCCTGTTAAGATATATCCTCCATCCACTGCCTTGGCTATAATATTAAAATCATTCTCCTTAAAGGTATAAGGTGATACAAAATAAATCCCTGGTTCATTTAAGGAGGCTAATAAGTAGCCCTCTTCTTTTACAGCATTAATATACTTTACTGCTAGCTTGTATTTATTCTTAATTAAATTCAAACCCCATAACGTGTATAAGTGCATTGCAAAGCACAATGCTGTATTGTGGCATATAGTTGAAAGCTTACTAATGAAAAAAAAGTAATCTTTTGGAGTTAGATCATTTTTTAAAGTTAATAGATGATAATTTTCATTGATTAAATAATCTAACTTTCCCTTTATATCATTTTTACTATATTTGTTTAATTGCTGTTCAATATCATGAAAAAATTCCATTTAAGGACCCCATTTAATATATCTTTTCTCCTTTATTGACTTCACCAGCGGGTAATAGTAAATCTCGGATAAGTCCGTGATCTTTATTAACTTTTTTCTTAACGATGTTTCCCTTTCTATCATATAAATTATTAAAGTTCGAAAATACTTTCTCTACATCACTTGTTGTGAAATGAATAGCAAACGACCTTCGAAATTTGTTTAAAGTATTATTCCCATTAGAACCATGAATTGTATTGCCATCAAATACGACCACATCACCTGGCTGTGTTTCTATATGGACAATTTGCATATCTTCAGGTAGATTAGGATTATCCTCATTGATGGCAGTTGTTAAAACACCATAAGGGTGTGCGGAAGATAGATTAATAGAAAAAAGCCCAAATTTATGCGATTTTGGAATAAAACATAGACTACCGTTATCTTTATTTGTTTCCTCAAGACTGATCCATAAAGCCACATTGTTCGAAGGTATACACCCGTTATCTATGTTATCTTGATGGAATGGCAATGCCTTGGTTTGTGGCCCTTTAAAAAAACATGTAGTTCCGATAACTAAGGGTTCTTCTCCTAACAGCTCTTTTGCTATTTCGAAGTTTCTATTATCTATCATGAACTTTTTCATCATGTCATTTTGATTCTGCACTTCATGCATGGTTGGAAATAAACTCTCCATTGGCAGCTTTGCATCAACTATGATTTCATCATTTAAGAATTTTTCTAACCATAATTTCTTAAATACCTGTTTGATTTTGGTCATTTCTTCAGATTTATATACGTTTCTAATAATGAAGTAACCTTCGTTTTTAAAAAAATCCAAATCTTCTTTTGATAAGAATGCAACCAAGGGACTCCCTCCTTATTTGGTTGATACTAATTTTGAAATATAATCATAAGCATCACCAAGCGTTTTTATATCGTCCAGATTTAAATTATCATCAAGTATATCGATGTTGTACTCTATTTCATATTCAATCAGAAGCTCAATTACATGCGTTGAATCCATTCCAAGTTCTTTAAACGAGCTTTCAAGTTCTAACTTATCACTTTCTACTATTTCTTTCGCAACTTCTATAAATTCCTCTTTATTCATGTGTCTCCTCCTAAAAAATTTCGAATGATTTCTACGGTATGCTTTGTAGGATTGTAAGAAAGTACTGTTTTTTGTAGATTTCTAGATGTGTTCATAGATTTAGCTATACAATACATTTTATTGAGCAAATTTTTTTTATTTAGTTGACTTGGTAAGATCGTTTCCGATATTCCAAGTTGATTACATAAATCTGCCCAAATTTCATGATCATCACCTAGTGGTATAATAATCATAGGTTTCCCGTATTTGATTACATTTTGCAGCGTACCACATCCACCATGGGTTACAACATAATTAACTTGTGGCAACAAGTAATCATGTATTGGTACATCTTTTATCCAATAAATGTTTGAAGGTAGTTCTTTCCCCCACCAACTTCTTTGGTCGGAAATGATAACCTCATATGAATTGTCATTTCCATATGCATCAATAACTAATTCTATATAACGGTTCATTACTTCTCGATATTCAATTCTTGGGATTGAAGATGTACAAACTAGTATTTTAGTTTTGGAAGGACTCAAACCAAATTGATACTTACTTTTATTATTTTGCTCCACTTGATTGTTCAGATTTCCAACGAGTAACGTGTTTTTAGGTAACTGTATTTTATTATTTAGTAGTTCTGGGTATACAAACACTAGATGTTTATAAGGAGAAATACCTGCTAGATCTCCTCTTGAACGAACAGACCCTTTTGATAGATTCGGAAGATGAATAATTGAACGCAGATGATTTAAATTTTTTTCGTAGTTAACTTGAAATCGTTTATTCACTATAGGATTACCTGGAATCAAATCAAACGGAAAAGGAACGGTAGTTTGAAAACTTATCCATGGTATTTTGTACCTTTCAGCAATGTATGCTGGTGGTGGCTGAGTGGAATCGCAAAAGAATAAATCATAATAATGTGGATTAATTTTTGCTAATATCTCATTATAAAATTCGTCTAAAAATAGATTAGGAATTTTATCCCAACCGACTTTCACAAATGTTATCCCTGTTCCTCTTACATAATTCTCATTTTGTTCGTGACCCAAAAGAGTAACATTATATCCTTGCTCTTGTAAGGCAAGCCCTATATTTAATGCTGGTAAAAAGTGACCTAATAACCGTTGACTACTTATTAACACCTTAACCATTTAAAGTCCCACCTAATTTTACATTTTCATCTCGTTACTTTATAAAGACTCCGTCTTTCATAATTAGCGAATTATCAAAATAGATTTCTCCACCTCCATCCCTCTCTAATAATGAAAGTACTAAATCCATATGAACTGTAGAATCATTATAGTTATAAGCACTTTTATAAGACTGCCCTAATGCAAGGTGGATACTTCCTAACATCTTTTCATCGTATGCAGAAGTAGTAAAAGGCTTTATGATATAAGGATTTAACCCTATGCCAAATTCACCGAAGTAGTTTGCTCCATGATCAGAATCTAATATTTCCTTGAATCGTTTATTATTACTAGTATTAAAGTAAGTCAGTTCACCATTTGTATACTCTAATGTTACAAAGTCAAAATTTACTCCAAAGGAGTTAAAAGGAACATTAAAATTAATATAGCCATGTACGGTCGATAAATTGGGAGCTGTAAAGACCTCGCCACCAGGCAAATTATGTTTGCCATCACAATAATCAGAATCAATACCCTGTATTGAAAATTTCAAGTTGGTGTTTGGTGCAATAATTTTTACTTCGTTCGTGTTTTCTAAAAGTTTCATTATGTCAACCGCTCTTTTATAAAATCTTTTATAATCAAACTTGATAATCGAATCTTCAAATACACGATTTACCTCTTTACTTGACTGTTTACTTAGTTGTGATAAAGCAATAGATGGCGCATGTATAAGTATCCATCTATTTGTTTGTTGTGCATATTTCATAATCGGTTCGTAAAAATACTTATAATACGATTGATGGTTTTTATTATCGATTTCATTCATCTCAAAAGTATTTATATCATGGGTAACACCAATAAAAGCATCCATTTCATGAAGCATTTTCAATTCATGTTTAAGTAGATTTCTAAAGAATGAGGAGTTTCCATAGTTGATGAGTGATTTTAACTCACTAATTTTTATTTGCTTCACATAAGCATAGGCCCCGATTATAGTTAACCGCTTTATCAAACTATCTACTAATGGAGACTCCCCAGTGGATAATATATATATTTTTTCTCTTTTATTTATATTTAAGGAATTGTATAGAACGACTTGTGCAACATCATCCATCTTTATGCTCCAACTACGTCTTTAAGAGCTGTGAAAAATTTTCTTTCATTTTCCAAAGTCTGCTCTAAGAAATCTACTAATTTTTGCTTGTAATCTTTATCTGGTTGTCTTTTCCATTTCATAAGAACACCCATAATTAGCGACCAACATTTACACAAATAGAATAGCTCCTCTACCCATGATGGATCCAAAAACCTTTGGGGGATCACTTTTTTATTTACTGCAAGTAACCATAATTCTCTTAATCGCCTATAATAATGTACATCAAACTCTAAGGTTTCTAATATAGAAACCAACTGAGAAGATGGTGTGTCTTTAATTCTACAAATATAATCTTTTAACTGATTCAATCCATTTAAATTGATCATATTAGTGACTGATTCTTTTACAATGTAAAAAAATTCATTCTCCCATTCCAGGTTCTCGTTCTGACTTAAATGAATCTCACCTAGACCATGGTATTGGTCTTTCTTCCAATTATTTAAAAAGTCTGTCCAGGGAATTCTACCTCGTTGCCCTTCGAAATACTTAGGATCACCTGCCTCATCTATAATAGTTATCCCCTTTTCATCCGCATCAACGATTAGAGACCAGTGTACAATATCATACCTTTGGTAGTAACCTGAATATTCTGTGTTATATGATTTATAGAATAGCAGACAATATCCATGGTAATTAATATGCTGTATTATCAACTTTTTTACTTGTTCAGGTGAAATAGCATTAATTGTTTGAATAACATATCCCATGTTTAATGTAGGATCAGACCGCCGTAATTGAAGATCATGGTGAGAACAGTCGAAAGGATTTAAAAAAACCTTTATTAGTTCTGTTTCCCCTTTCCAGTTTAAAACCTCTTTTATACATAGCTGTTTACAATCTAAGGTGCGATTACAAAAACCGTCTTTATCGGGAAACCTCCAATCTACAACTCTAGGTACTGAAATAAAATCGTAAAAACTTTTTTTATTATTTATCATTTAGATTTCTCTCCACTAGCTCGACAATCGTTGAGAACGATTTAAAGTTATCTAAAATGATCTCTTCATCATCAATCTCTATATCAAATTCATCTTCTATTTCAACTACAAGTCGAATAAAAGTCATGGAGTCTATCCCTAATTCATGTAAATTATCTTCTTTTGTAAAGGCAACATTGTGAAGAACGTTTTTTAAACACTTCATAACTATCTCTTCATTGTGAGTCATTATAATATCTATCCTTCCATAAAGAATTGGTTTATTAAATAAATAAAATCTATTTTTTCGCTAATAGAACCTCGTTTATCTTGCTTTGTACCAGCCAATTTTTAAATAACGCATGAATTCTTTTTTCTATTTCATATACTTTGTAATACCCTTGGCAAAGTGCATCAATAATTTGTTTTTGACTTTGTTGTTGATACTTAAGTGATAACCTCCGGAGGTTAGTTAATTCTCTTTTTGAATCATCATATAAATTTAATATTTTTATAATATCTCCACAATCGCTTCTGTTTTCGTGTAATAGCTGTTGAGCAGTCGCTATATTAAGCTTTTTGTGTTGTAAGAGTTTGTATTGAATAATATTCCATAATCCATACTCTTTCGGAGATAAACGATACTGAGACGTCATTATTTCTCTAAAATAATTGAAAAGGTAAAGATAAACGTAATGCCCATTTGCAAAAGAACCCTTTTTTAAAACGTTGTCATCAAATTGTGTAGAACGGTCTAAAGCAAAGAATAGCTTAGTTCTATCTACTACTTTGTCTGGGTAATAATTGATATGGAGGGAAACAGCAGGAAATCCATAAAAAGTGAACCATTTCTCTTTATATAAATGATGTTCAATCGTATTCTCTACTAAAGTATCTAATTCCGAGAATGGGATTTCAAACTCTCCAAATGTTTTGCCATTTACATCAAATCCCATTCCACTGAAGATTTTTTTCTTATCATCGTAGCCATAAATAATTGCTTCATGAATGATATCTTCTTTCATAAAATATTTAGAGCTAGGAACTAATCTCCAGTTTAAAAAAACTAATATATATTTCTCTTCCTCTAAGTTAGATATAAAAGATTCTATCCAAGATTTTTTCTTTTGTATTAACTCCTCAGATAATATTTCGGAATAAATGTCTAGATGTTCTTCCATCCGTACCATAGGGAATTGATCAGGATTCTCGTTTTGAACCTTTAAATTAATAAAATGGCTACGTATCCATGAATGAAATTGCGTATGTGCAAATAAGATACTTAATCTACAATTGTGATAACATTCAGTTGATAAACCTGGATTATTAATAATTGGAAGCTTTTTAACCATGTTTGATCAACTCTTGCAGACACTCTGGCCACTGCTGCCGATTTGTTCCATACGTATACACAATTGCCTGTACCCATCGTTCAACACCAAACGCAGTACATCCTGAGTAAGCCAGATCTCCTTTGTTAGTACTAATGTTAAAAGATTCCGTTATTACATGGTCGCATAAATTAAATGAAGCCACCGAATAACTTATTTCTTTGTTTGGAGAAAAAATCAACTCATATTTTCTCTCGCCGGCTCTTTGGTAAGCTATTTTATTTCTATCTTCTTTCATAAAAAAGGGATCATTCGCTGTTTCAACTTTTCCTTTAAGGCCCAATTGATCAAATAGTTTTATTACTTCCTCTAGCAAATGGTCTCTAGTTTCAGTCACTTTCTCTTTACAGCCTAAGTAAATAATTTCATACATATTAAAATCTCTTGATCGATAAGGAGATATTTGATGGTTGTTCTCATGCCGAAAACATTGACCAAAACTGGAAACTACTTCAAGTTCATCTGAAAGTGATTGGTCCTCTCTATCGTTATAAGCGAAGTAACATAGGCAGGGTCTTAGATAATAGTCAGATGATTGAAATAGATCACCAGTATCTAGATTATATTCTGAGTAAAGGCGGTATTTCTCTAAATTTTCCTTTTGATGCTTTATCTCAAATACTCTATATGTGTTTTGCGGAAAATGGAATGCATAATTGGTTTTTTTCATGAGTTTTTCAGACATAATACTTGGGTATTTGGTATACGTCGCATTATATTTTTGAGCCAATAGGTCGAACTGTTTTCTTATTCCCTCAAATAGAAGCGCTATATCTCCTTTATAACTAATACCTTCCTCTTCTTTTACAGGGTGGATAAAGTCCCCATAAACCTTTAAGTTTTTGTTATTTTCATCAATCACTTTTTTACGGATCTGCCGGTCTTTTTCCATAATTAATCTATTTAAGTTCTCATGAAAACTCTTTTCTTGGTCGCCTTCATATGTCACGATTAATTGTCTATCCGTTTGCGTCACATTTGTTACATCTATTGATAAAAGATAAATGCGATTAATTAGCTCTGGGATGTCTTTTGTTTTGATACTCGAAGTAGAATAACAATATTCCATTTCTATCACCCTTTCTCTAGTTTTTACCATTTTAAATGAAATGGTTATAAAAAAACTCGCCTAAAAATACCGAGATTATTGGAATCCTGTAAAAAAGAACGATTAAAGCCGAGCCGATGGATTTATTAGTCCTCCATAATGAATAAAAAGATATTGGAGGTTATCGTATGTTGCAGTTAGAACAATTTAACTATCAAATTATAAGAGTAGAAGATATAGAAAGGGCCATTCGGAGGTACACTAAAAATTCAAATCACAAGCTAGTTCTTTATAATCCCAAGCAGAGTGCATTATTAACTATTAATGGTTTGGATTTTCTAAAACTTGAATTAATTTAAGAAAGTAATTAGTTAACAATCTGTAACTAAGAATCTTTAATTTTCAAGCTCCTTTGGGGGATTGTTTATTATTAAATTCTAAAAAGATACCACTAACAAATAGCTAATATTATGGAGAAATTGGAGATTACTCTTTGTATAAAAGTGGGTTTAGATTACTATTTGCATAGCCTCCGATTTCAATCCCAGGGAAAAATTTATAAAAATCCTGCTTAATATTTTGCTTAGGCTTTGTAAGCCTCGCCCCATCTGCATAGTAGACTATAGCAAAAGCCTTTCTAGTTTCATGAAAGGTATTTGAATCAGCACTATGAAGCGTCCATCCCTTGTGGAATGTAACATCACCAATCTCAAGACAGCCATAATTAATTTCTTTTAGTCCCTCTCTAATGGCTTTTCTTAAGCTTATTTCACCAAATTTTTGGGAGCCATTAATAAATTTTAGGGAACCAAGTTTCTCCGATATTTTATTTAACGGCAACCATAAAGTGATTGTATTATCCGTATCCAAAGGCCATGCAACTTGATCTTGATGCCATGGTGTAGAATTACTTTTTGGTTTTTTAAACAGAATACAATCATAGTGTAGCCGAACTCCATCTACACCCAATAGTTTAGCTGCAACTTCAGCCAATAAAGGTGAGTGCACAAAATTACGGATGGTTTCTGATCTTGTCCATAGATTGGTTACCTCCAAAAATCCTTTACTAAAATCATCGCGTTCAGAATCAGACAATTCTTTTTGGGATAGGTCTTCGAGAACCAGTTCTATTTCCTTTTCCAGATGTTTAATTTCTTGTTTGTCAACTAGACCTTTGATAAAGATATGACCATTCTCATTAAATTCATGGCTAAGGCTTCCTTTTGTTGAAAACACTCAAGTACCATCTCCTATCTCCAAGAATCAAAATAACCTGCATCTTTAATGGAAAAAATGGTGCCCTGTTTCTCTGCGATTTTTGTATTATTATTGAATCTCCTTCTAACTTTCTCGCCCTCCCTATTAACTAGCTTGTTAAAGTTTAATGCCAACCTTTCAACACTGACGCCTGTAAAATGCGTTAATAAGCATCTTCTATATCGATCCTTTGTCACATTTGCAGTAGACCCATGGATGATATTTCCGTTGAATATCACGACGTCTCCTGGATTTGTTGTGATATTTTCTACATATGAACCTTTGGGTACATTAATTTCCTGTCCCTTATCCGAAAAATACTCCCTTACATTTGTTGGGTCTTTTTCAGGATCTTCCAATTCTTTTTCCTGAGTTCCTCGCACAAATTGTAACCCCCCATTTTGTTCATCAGTGTAATCGAGCGATACCCAAGCAGCATATGTTGTTCCGGGGAATACCCCGAAAGCGTAATTATCTTGATGTAATGGGAGTTCCCGCGTTGTTGGGCTCTTAAAGTAATAACTAGTTGATATAACTAGAGGCTCTTCTCCAATAACAGCTTTCATCAAATCAAAGACTTCTGATTTGAGCGTGTGCTTCATAATGACAGGATTCTTCCGGTGATAATCTCTCATTCTTGGAAAAAGACTCTCAAGTGGTCTATCTTCTTTGGCATGTATTTCACCGTTTTGGACTAGCTGTATCCAATGGTTTCGGAACTGCTTATTTATCGAATTCACCTCTTGGACACTATAAACTCCTTTAACATTAATAAAACCTTTTTTATGAAACTCCTCAATCTGTTCTTTTGATATTAGATTTTTCATCTGTTCCTCCTTTTATTTAAAACTTGACATATTTACTCGTTTTCGAATTCTTTCTCCTTTTTTATTTATTATTTTGTTATAGTTGAGTGTTAATTTTTTGCTACTTGTACCACAGTAATGACAAATGATGGAATTTCTAAAATCCGAGGCAGATTTGTTCTTTGTGGAATCATGAATAGCGTGTCCATGGTAGATTACAACGTCACCTGGTTCTGTATTTACACTGATTATATCGTAACCATCAGGTACTTCTAATGTTTGAATATACCCTCCAAAAGTGTCAGCTTCATCATTGTAAACTTTCTTAGGTGTTAATAGTTCCAGCTTATGAGATTCCGGAACAAACCTCATTCCGCCATTATTTTCATCTGTTTTTTCCAGGCAGGTCCATATTGCATGACAAGTACCTGGTGAAACGCCAATTCCATAATTATCTTGGTGAAATGGGATGCCCTCCATAGTCGGCGGCTTGTAATAAAAGTTAGTAGAAATTAGTTCAACTTCCTCATCAATAAACATCTCTAAAACATTTAATACACTTTCTTTTAAGGCAAATTTTAATATTTCCTTATTCTCTAGATGAGTATCCCTTTGTCGAGGATAAAGACTATTCAAGGGTTTAGTTGGGTCTTGTTTAATCTCACCACTAGCCACCTTTTCCAGCCAAACTTTTTCATATTCTCGCTTTAACTCTTCCACTTCCTGGTTAGAGTAAGCTTCCTTTATAATGGTATAACCATTATAATGGAACTCTTTCTTATGTTTGCCAATGTCCAATCGATCACACGCCCTTTGTAATAGTATCTAGCTTTGAGTTTAATATTGCTTGTATCAAAATTCTCGGCTTATTTTTGCTGGAATAGTTCTTTTTCCAGAATTAAACATAAAGTATGGTATATCGATAGATGATATTCTTGTATGCGGTATGTGTCGTTTGACGGGGCTTTTATAATAACGTCACATAAATTAGCCCCAATAAAACTCTCATGGTTACCTGTAAAACAAATAATATGCATATCAAGAGCATGAGCTGTATGGATTGCATTGATAACATTTTCAGACCTTCCGGAAGTTGTAAATGCAACTAAGATATCATCCTTCTCTCCATAGCCGATTATTTGTTGGGAAAAAGATAAATCGTATCCTTGGTCATTTGCAATAGCTGTCATCGCTGCACTTTGAGAAGAGAGAGAGTAAGCAGGTATTGAAGACTCGAGGTGATTAGCCAGGTAAATACCTCTTTCCCCAAGTTGTTCTAATTTTTGTTTCAATTCTTGTGATAAAATTCTTTTTCTATAAAAGGATTTGACTAATTCAGCAACCATATGGTCTGCATCAGCACTACTTCCTCCGTTGCCACATATCAAATACTTATTTTTAGAAATAAATGCATTTTTCAGATATTCATATGCCTGATTTATTTGAGATTTACATTGCTTTACTTCTGGCAATCGTTCTATTAATTTATTAATGCCGTCATATTCTTTCATAGTTACTTCCTCCCATAGAATACTCTAGTTAGATTGGATAACCAAACAACGCACTTCCTCCTATATGTCCCAATGTTAGTCTCTAAAGAAATATGTTAAATATTAAAAGGTGTGCTTGCGTACTTGTAATTTTGCATTCTAAAAAAGTATATGACTCGGCTTCTCCTAAAAGAAATTTAAACAATTTAAGCAGATATATATTCAACAAAATATATTAAGATAGATGTAATTCCATTTTAGAAGGTGAATCCGCTTGCCAGGATATAAACTACACAACGAAAAAAAAGAAGTATTGATTATAGGTGATATTGTTTTAGATTGTTATATTGAAAGCAAACGGTCTTATGCATCAAATGAGAAAATAAATAAGTTAATGGTTAGAAAAAAAACATATATAGCAGGAAATGCTGCAAATGTTGCTAATAATTTGGCGAGATTAGATATAACTGTCCATTTGTATGGTTTGGCAGGAAATGACGTGTTAGGAAATAAACTAGAAACGTTATTAGATCCGAGCATCAAAAGTTATATTTCCAAAAGCAATAACAGGACACCGCTTAAAATGCGTTATCTAGACGAGCGAAAAAAAGCACTGTTACGAGTCGACGACGAGGAATATGCTGATTTAACAACATCTGAGTATCAATTTCTCATATCTTTATTTGATAAATTACAAGACAGAATTGGGTATCTTATTATATCTGATCTTAATAAAGGAACATTCAGCGATGCTATAATAGAAAAATTAATTAATAAAGCAAGGAAAGCAAATATCCTTGTTCTTATTGATCCTTCCGGTAGTCGTCCTAATTCTTGTTATTCTAATGCTGATTTCTTATTTCCTAACATTGATGAACTAGAGAAACTCCAAAATCAGAAGTTTAATCATGTAAACGAGGCAATTACTATTGCACGGGACATAAACAGGTCTTATCAAATTAATTACATTCTCTTAAAGGCAGACAAATTCGGAAGTTTCTTTGTCAATCATAATAACATTCTTCATATTCCAGCAAGTGCTAAAAATGTTATTTGTGAAGTGGGGGCTGGTGATTCTTATATAGCGGGGTTTGTTTATTCATTAATCACTCACCGATTTGTATTAAAATCATTCATCTTTGCCAATTTAAGTGCAGCAATATCTATTTCAAAAGATTTTACTGCTGTTGTTGAAAAAGAAGAATTAGAAACCGCTTATCGTTCAATAAAGGTGGATAGATAATAATATGGATCTTTTTAGAGAAAAGGTAATACAAAACAGAAGCTTGTTAAAAAGCAGAGGTAATAAATATGTTTTTTTAATCGAGAAAGAATATATATCTGATGCTATTTCTATGTTAGAAATATACAGTAAAAGTATCATAATATTTGAGGGGAATTGTACGATTCAACTGTCCAAAATTTTTCACGACTTAGAAATCATTTTGCTAGATAAATCTGACATGCCTACTAAAATAGAACACCTTCTTAGAGAAAACAATACCGATTCAGGATGCAACAAAAACCTTCTGGAGAATCCATGTTCTATTTTAATTGAAATCAATCCAAAGGTGGACTCTTTCCTATTAAATGACCGATTGATAAACACATTATATAATAGTGACTTTTTCTATTCTTACACCATTTTCCCATCAAAACATACGATTTATCCCGTATTTCTCCCCACTAGAAACGATTATCAGTATACAAAAGAAAAGCAACCAGTAAAAATAAAGGCAGTATTATTAGATTGGTTTTTTGGGAATGGAGATGTAGCAATCATCTATAAACAATTAAAAAAGTTTATTCAATTAGAAGAAAAAAACTGTAGGGTTGATATTATAACTAGAGGAAAGCCTTTGAAGTTACTACAAGACCTATTTCCTGAATGTCGAATATACACCCACTTTGATAGCTATTACATCTATGAATTTCTTACTAAATCCAACTTCTATAGTGATGTGCACTTTATTAACACAAGGCTAGATCATCCTCCCCATTTACACCTATTAGATGTTGCAACAAAATCTTTAGGTTTTCCAGAGCCCGTCTCTCCGTTTATTTCTAAAGAACTATATCCATTACTACCTACTGAAATAGAAGAGCAATTAATGTACCTAAAATGTAAAGGAAGTAGTATAGTTGGTATTCAATTAGACAACGGAGACGGACAACGTTCTTGGGACGAGGAACATATAAATAAATTGGTGAGGTTTTGTAAAGAGAATCACATAACCTTAATCAACCTAACTCCATCCCCCCACATATCAAATGAGTTTGTCGATTTAGATGTAAGTTTACTTCCTATTTCTAAGTTATTCACTGTAATAAGTAAATTAGATGCTGTAGTAAGTATTGATAGTGTCTGTGGACATATTGCAGGCGTTGTCGGAACTCCTTCTATAACAATATGGGGGAAGGACAAACCCCTTGCAAGTCCACAGAATCCCTTTGTTAGTTTTAGGGTACTCAGCCAAAACTATAGTCTTTGTCCGACCTCTAACGAAATAAACGATATACCAAGTGAATTGGTTTTCAAACATTTAATAAGGTTACTAGAATCTGAATTTTCAAGTCCCGAAAGAATTACTATTGATCAAACTATCTCTGGATATAACATAGAAGAAATTTAAGGCTGTGATACTAATGTCAACTATTTGGATAAAAAACTTGTCTGAGACAGCTAATTTAGAAGGATATTATAAGAATCTTATCACCAAGGAGCTTAAAGCGCTCGGTGTTAATACTATCCGTGTGGTTACAAATATTGAAGAAACAGACCCGAAGGATACTACCATGTTAGTTATATCTTCTCATCAGATTCTAGCCGATAATTTATCCTATCAATCTGCAAATAACTATTTCAATACTCCTTTTAACATTAGCGCAATTATTATTCCAGAGCAGTTTAAAAATTTTTCATACCGATTTACCAATCTTCAATTTTCACCTCTTTGTTTTATTTATAATCCCCATCGAAATACTATACATGATTTATCCCTTTATTTAGCAAGTAAATTTAATATAAAAGCTGAGGTATTAAAATGAATAGTAAACTTGTAACCGTTAATTCATTGGTTGACATCGTAAAAGAACAAAAAAAAAAGCAACACAACATTATCCTAGCTGGGGGATGTTTTGATTTCTTCCACCCTGGCCATCTTGATTATTTAAGAGAAGCAAAACTATTAAATGGAGTTGTTATTGTTGGAGTGAATTCTGATCAATCATTTACAAAAGTTAAAGGAAAGCCTCCCCTTTTTACCTTTATGGACCGTGTAAGCATTCTTTCCGCATTAGAATATGTCGATTACGTTGTAAAAATTGATGAATTTAATTTAGCAGATATGATTGAAAAGATAAAACCTAATTATTTTGTTAAAGGAATTGATTATAAAGGGAAACTAATTCCTGAACATCGTACAGCCCACATAGTTGGAACGAAGGTTTTATGTTTAGGTAAGAGAAAACGGTTTTCTTCAACTGAACTTAAAAACACTTTAAAATATTGAGGTGAAGCATATGATACTACCAAATTTAGACTCTTTATATAATTTAACTGAAGAACAAATTGAAAATTATCAGAGAGATGGACACATTTTCTTACCTTCCGTAATGAAAAAGGAAGAAGTGAACGTCTATAGAACCTTCGTAGCCCAACATGTTAAATCGAATAACCTCTATCATGTTCCCAAAGAAGATCGCCATCATTATGGTGTGGAGAAGGCGTTTCCATCTGTTATGAATATGTGGGAAACAAATCCAGTGATAAAAAGAATTACCTTTGCTAGAAGGTTCGCAAAAATTGCTGCTGATCTCCTTGGCGAAGATCGTATACGTCTGTATCACGATTCCTCCATTTTTTTACCACCAGGTGGTAAAGCCATTCCCTGGCATACTGATAGTAGTTACATGCTACCTACTTATCCAGATAAAACGATTACCATGTGGATGGCGCTCAATTACCTTCCAGAAGAAATTGGATCAATGGGATTTGTGTCGCGTTCACATGAATTAGCTACTGAAAATGTTTTATTAGCTGCCAGAAAAGGATATCCTTTAGTTGAATATGGAGCAATGAATCCTGGAGATGCAACATTTCATTCTGGCTTGACTCTACATTATGCTGCGGGAAACCCAACTCCCTATTATAGAGAAGTACTAACCATCATCTATATAGCTGATGATTTAACTATCATAGATCCAGAAGATAATAAGGTTAAAGATGCTAGAAATTATCATTTAAAAAGACTATTCCCCTCGAAAAAACCTGGAGACAAAGCTTCAAGTCATTATACTCCTATTCTATATTCGCGGGAATGGTAAAAAGAAAGGTGTAATAATTTGAATACCAACAAATTACCTTCATTAGACAGCAAATACGAATTAACAAAACAGCAAATACTGAATTTCACTACTCTTGGTCATTCTTTACTAAAAGGTGTTGCTACTAAAGAAGAACTATCCTTCTATCGACCAATAATTCATGAAGTAGCTATAAACTACAATGAGGAAACTAGATTACTAGAAGATCGTGATACTTTTGGTAAAGCTTTCTTACAAACTATTAACCTGTGGAGGAAGGATGAACGAATCAAAAAGTTTGTAACTGCTCGTAGGTTTGGAAAAATAGCTGCAGATTTATTGGGGGTAGATTGTGTTCGACTCTATTTAGACCAATCTTTTATTAAAGAAACGGGAGGTGGACCTACCCCGTGGCATCAGGATAATAACTATATGGCGGAACTAATCCCAGAAAAGAAAATAACCATGTGGATGCCCCTTATTGATATTCCAAGTTCTATTGGTTCTTTATGCTTTGTATCTAAATCTCACCGATACAAAAGTATGACTACTAAACAAGTTGTAAGAGAGAATCTGGAAACCGTCAGTTACGGTGAAATGAAAGCCGGAGATGCCACTTTCCATGATGGATGGATTCTTCACGCAGCCAGTCAAAATAACGAAAGCTTTGATAGGGAAGTAATGACTATCACTTTCTTTGCAGACCCAGCTAAAATCGCATATCCTGATACCGATGAAAGGATTAATCACATAAAAACGTACTTCCCGAATCGTAATTCAGGAGATTATGCAAATACGTATTTAAACCCCATAGTTTTTAAACGATAAATAAAGAAAAACGAGCTAAAGAGCTCGTTTTTCTTTATTTAAATTGAATATCAACATCCTTACATATTTTTCGTAATTAAATAATTATCAATATAAAGATAATCCAAGTAAGATTGATAAAAAAATTCTAAAGCATCTAACGGGGTTTCAATTAAAGTTGCTCCAGAAATTTTTAATGGAGTATTGATAACCATCGGTAACGCAGTGAGGTTATAAAATTCATTAACTAAATTATGAATTAGGGAATTGACCTTTTGATCTGTTGTAATAAAATAAGTTGACCAATTACCGTTATTTAACGGTGGTGGTATTTCTGAGCTGTTTAAATAACAAGTGTTAACAAAATAAGGGGAGGATAGATTATTATTATCTATCCCTAACCAATTTTTATCTAGAATGAAAGCCATAAACGAACTTTCCAGTTTTCTATTCTTTATTTTATTTAATCTGACTTTATTTAATAAAAAACTTGGATTACCCAAAATACATCTACTACCTAAGGAAGCTCGTCCAAATTCACTTCGCCCATTAAAGATTCCAATTAGATTTCCTTGTTCAAGCAATTCAGCTAAGCGTTTCTCAGGGTAACTATCGAGATGTTCATACTTTGCATCATACACGCCTAGTGCAGTATTAATGTCTTGTTGCGTATATTTTCGGCCTAGAAACGGCGAGTAACTCCTATTAGTTAATAGTTTTTTTGAATTATCTTGATAATACATATATAATGCACTACCCAAACAAGTTCCAGCATCCCCCATAAATGTTGATACGAAATATCGTTTAAACGGAGATAACTCTTTTATTTTTGATAGAAGAGTAGCATTCTCAAATATTGAACCAGATAGACAGAGATTTTCTTCACCTGTTCGCTCATAGAGATAATTGCACATTTCAAGCACAATGATCTCCAAATGGTATTGAATCGCATACGATAAATCAGCCTTAATTTGATCTCTTATTTTAGTTGCATGTGCATCTTCTAACTTCTGTTTGATATACCTTTTTAAGCTTTCCAGTTGCTCATTTGCTTGGATAAATTCGCCCTCGCTAATTGAATAAAATTGATAAAAATCCTGAACAAATCGATCATTTCCTTTGGCAGCTAGCTTCATGGTTTTTTTATCATCCATCTCATGAAATCCAATACCTATGGTGACATATTGAAGAAACATTCCCAATGAATTAGTTACTATTTCAAAATCATCACTTTCGATTCCCTCTACCTTTTTATTTAGAGTTATTTGGCAGTTTTTAGACGTATAGAAACTTATCGTTTCACGGATGCGATTTTTCTCATCTGTATAACTACCTCTTCCGTCCACAACTAAAATTGCACTCCTCTCAAAATTCGATAAATAATAACTGGCAGATGCATGTGATAAATGATGATTCATCAACTTAATTTTATCAGCAAACTTGACATAATAATCTGACTCAATAATGTCATTTCCTATTACAATATCGATATCATCTATGTTAATACCTAAGTATTTTAAGCAGTAGTCAACAGCTTTACATCGAAAAGTTGATCTATCATGATAGGAGCCTTTTACTTTACTCAATCGTTCTTCCTCTATAGCAACAGCAACTTCCCCATCAACAACTATACAAGCTGAAAAGTCATGAATGGATCCACCTAACCCTAATATTTTCATGATTATTCGTCCTTCCTAACAAACATACGATATTTCTTTAACGGACCAATTTCATTTACTAATCTTGAAGCATCATCTGGGTCTTTGAGATCGTATTTATAAAGAAATCGAACTTTTTCTAAAGGGTCCTTATAGAAGGTTAAAAGTTCTTTTGGTACATTGAAGGGATTTGCTTTTTTCCATAGCGCTATCTTTTGATCGCTATTTAAATCATCGATAGTGAGTGGGCGTTGACTAGGTTCACTATGGAGGAATTTATGATGGTTCTGGAATTCAATTCGATTTCCATTAAAATAACCCACCTTGATTCCTTTACGTAAACAAAAGTTAATTGCTTCATCTATACGATTTATTATTGGCTCTCCTTTATCATTTAAAGATGTGTTACAAATAATTGGAATTCCTGTTTTTTGATAAAATCGCCGTATTACATCATAGATTAGAGAATTCATTTCCCGGTTAACCGTTTGCACCCTTGCAGACTCATCCAAATGAGAAACGGCTGGAATATAGTTAACCATGGACTCCTTAATTTTAAATGTATGAAGCATATATTCAGAAGGATAGGCACCTTCAAACCACTGTTCTAAATACTCCTCTAATACAATTGGGGCAACCGGTCTCCACCATTCTCTTTGTTTAATTCTATTTAATTCATCCTTCATTTTGACTGATCTTGGGTCACTTATAATAGAGCGATTTCCTAAAGCTCTTGGGCCAATCTCTGTTCTTCCATTAAACCAAACAACTGGATAGTTTATTATATCATCTACTACTATTTCTTTATCTGGAATACTAATAGATTTAATGAATTTACCGTATTTTTCTCGAGTCGATATCTCACAGAATTCGTTGCCTTCTCCATAATATGCATTTCTAAAGGTAAATGAAATACGTCCGATCTCTTTATAGAATGCATAAA
Source organism: Oceanobacillus sp. FSL W7-1304 (assembly GCF_037969805.1). Taxonomy (NCBI): domain Bacteria; kingdom Bacillati; phylum Bacillota; class Bacilli; order Caryophanales; family Bacillaceae; genus Oceanobacillus; species Oceanobacillus sp. FSL W7-1304. Next base: position 2,193,841 of record NZ_CP150211.1, read on the forward strand.
GACCAGTTCCTAAGGATAAACCACTATCTCCAACACAAGGAGGAGCAATAAAACTTTTAAAGTGATACTTATTCATAAGATAACTATTCGTTGGACAATTTAATGTAAATCCACCTGACATCGATAAATGTGTTTCCTCTGGGTTAATATTATAATGAGCAAGTACTTTCTCAATATTAATATCCATTACCTTAAATGATGCTTCTTGTATAATTTTCATTAACATACTTATTTTATTCTCTTTTTCTGTAAAAAGAGGATCAAAATAGTTAAATAATTTTCCTTCATCCGCTTTCGTAAGTGAATTTATTTTATCATATAGTTTTTCAAATGGATTTTCCTTACCAAAATAACCGGAACCATCAAGCAGGGGAATTTCATGGCTGTATTGATAATAAGCCTTACTTTTGCTCGCACTGGCCAATGCCATTAACGTCCCCTCTTTGATTCCAAAATAAAACATAGCCCATCCCCAAAGCAGTCCTGGTGATTCAACGGGAAACAGTTCGATTTTACCTTTGTTAACATAACAACCCGCATAATAAGGTTTATGGATTCGTTCTGTTTCATCGACAACCCCATCAGGTCCACCATCCACTGCAAAACCAATTATTTTATCGTTATAAAACTTATCTGGGTCCAAAAGAATTGAAGAAAACAAATGACAAATACTATGATATGATAAATCGTCATATTGCCTAAGTGAATGATAATCATCTGTTGTATTCAAACCCGGAGTCCCCCATACTGCCTGCATATTATCTAATGTAAGATTAAGCGGACGCAACAATTTATTGATTGTTTTTTTGGCTTGTTCCACACTATGAAAGGATTTATGGTGTTCCTTTTTACCAGAGAACCTTTCTAACTCCCAATAATGAATGAGTTCAATTGAGTTTCCAATCTTATAAAATAATGCCATATTTTGATCATGTCTAACGATTGTGTCTAACAAATGATCAATGGGATCAATGTGTAGGTACGTTGCTAAATAATATCCATCATTCATAGCCATTACCCACACTTTCTATTTTCTGTAATAAATAATTTCCAATCACAAGGTAGTCTAAATCCATACGAAGAAAGGAATCTAAAGCATCTTGAGGGGATTCAACAATTGGTTGTCCATTATCATTAAACGATGTATTAAGCAGTATGGGTATGTTAGTTTTATTATAAAAATAACGAATAAGCTCATAAAATTGCGGATTCAGGGCTATTGAAACAGTTTGCAATCTGCCGGTTCCATCTACGTGAGTCACTGCCGAAATTTTATCTTGAGCATTCACTTTTATCTTTGGAACAAATAGCATATAAGGAGAGGACTTTGAAAAATCAAAAAAATCACAGGCATATTCTTCCAATACTGCTGGAGCAAATGGCCTAAAAGGTTCTCTATGCTTGATTCGTTTATTAATTATATCCTTCATATTAGGATTTCTTGGGTCTGCGAGGATACTTCTATTTCCGAGTGCACGAGGCCCTGCTTCTGATTTCCCTTGAAACCAACCAATAATTTTTCCTTCCGATAATAACGTTGAAACTTCATCATATAGGTCATCTTCTGTATGTTGAACAATAGTAAGGTTAGAAGCATGTTTATGAAATGCAGATTTTATGTCAGAATCACTATATTCTTTACCCAGATACGGGCTACAGTCCCCAGTATTTGGTATTCTTTCATACCCTCCGATTTGATAATACCCATATAATGAACAACCTACGGCGGTTCCAGCATCACCAGCAGCTGGGAAAATATATAGGTTCTTAAATGGCGTTCTTCTTAGAATTTTTTCGTTCGCCACACCATTTAAAGCAACCCCTCCTGATAGGCATAGGTTTTCTGATTTAGTAATACTGTATAAATTTATACAGGCAGCAATTAGAACCTCTTCTAGATGGTGCTGTACTGCATATGCCATATCTGCTTTTGTTTGTTGTTTATCTTGACTGTTTTTCATCTGATGCCTTACAAACTCACGCATTTTCTGAATCTGTAAAAGAGATTGTTTAAATTGACCTTTATGATCGAACCAAAAGAATTCAGTAAAATCTTTAATATACTTTTCTGTTCCGAATGGTGCTAATCCCATTGTTTTACCATCCTGTAAAAATCCAAATCCAATTAAATCTGTCATTTCCTCATAAAATTTCCCTACTGAATTTTCTATCAAATCGTTTTCTTCAAGTCCGCTAACTTTTTTTAATTCAATAATATCTCTCCCCTTACCGTAGTAATAAGAGATAGTCTCTCTTTCTCCATTTGATAAAAAGCTCCCTCTACCATCTGCAATTAGGATTGCTGATTCGTCGAATGGTGAAGGATAAAATGTCGTAGCAGCATGTGATAAGTGGTGGTTAATTTGATGTACGTGATGATGATTAAATCTAGAATAGTATGCTGGCTCAACAATATCCGATGTCACGATGCAATCTAAATCTTCTTCATTCATGTTATTCACCGACAAACAATATTCGGCCGCTTTATTTAATACAATCTTCTTATGGATATTTAACGAATGTTTCATCCTCAACAATCGTTCTTCTTCAATATACGTTAATATTTTTCCGTGTTGAGACAAGCATGAAGAAAAGTCATGAATAGATCCCCCTATACCTAAAACGTTCAAACGATCACCCCTCTTTTTTATTCAACCAATACTTTATGTCGCTTTGTTTGTAGTGCGGTTAATTTATAAAAAAAGCCTTTTTTCTTTATTAGTTCTCTATAGGTTCCACCTTCTTCAATTATTCCTTTGTTTAGGACAAATATTTTATCAGCATCTTTTACTGTAGTTAAACGGTGCGTTACCATAATAAGCGTTTTATCCCTTGTTTCTTCTACAAGTTTTTTAAAGATTTTTCGTTCAGTTTCATAGTCTTGACTGGATGTTGCTTCATCCAGAATAATTATTTTTGTATCCTTAAGCAGGGCTACTGCAATCGCAAGAATCTGTTTTTCCCCGGTTGATATACTATTATTGTTAGATGAGGCAAAACCTTGCTTTCTTATTTTTTCAGTTAATTTTGCCGAACCAAGCTTTTCCAAAATCGTAATACATTTATTCCATTGATTTTCACTAAGCTCTTTCAAATAGGATAGTTCGAACTCATAACTATGCTGATCAACATAGGAAATTTGATTCCTAACTGTTTTTGTATTAAGCAGAGTTATATCATTATTATCGATTAGTATTTTTCCTTTACCGGGAGCATAAAATTTCAATAGTAAACTTAAGATAGAACTTTTTCCAGAACCCGACGGACCAACAATAGCAACCTTTTCTCCGTGACTTACCGAAAAACTTATCTTCTTTAGAATATCTTGGTTTTCTTGATAATTAAAATAAACATCCGAGAAAACAATATTACCTTTATCTATCTTTTTCACAATAGTATTCTTTGATTCGACTTGATTGTTATCATAAACACTAAATACTCGATTTGCTGCTTCAAGGGCAGTTAACGATACTACCCATTGCCCATTTATACCTTTAAATAATGCGAAGATTCTTCTAATGTAATCAATCAATAAATATAACAAACCTATACTATAAGAACCTTCTATAATCGAACCTCCAAAATACCAAATCATACCTGCGATTACTAATCCTTGCAATAGACCATTTAAGTTTACATCCGTCAAATGAAGCGTGTGCATCCTTTTCAACATATTTCGGTATATCTTATGATTCGTTTCTACGTATTCACTATTAATCTGAGATTCTGCATTATTTAATTTTACTAAAGAGAAATTTTTAATTATATCAACAAATAAAATGTTTATCTTGTTTAAATACTCTTGAATATTAGTTATATACTTATGAACAGGTTTATTTATGATGTAATTCACTGTCATAAATACAATTGGAATCCCGAGTGAAAGTAATCCAAAAAGGGGATTAATCAAAAAGAGTGCTATATATAAGCCAATTAATTGAAGTAGACTAACAATAAATCCCCCTAAAAAATTATCAAATACATCTTTTATTTGCATCGACTCATTTGTTAGTTTATTGATAATATCACCAGGTGGTATCTTATCAAAAAAAATTTTTGGTTGCTGATTTAGATACTGTACTAAGTCATTTCTAATTATCTGTACCAGTCTAAGAGTATATTTTGAGAAAATATACTCATGTCCAAAGTTAAGTAAACCAGACAATATAATCAAAATAACTAATCCAATTAGTGCACTGGAGAGTATATTCGTTATGCTGTGCTCTATATAGTTGTCCAATATAATCTTGATTAAATATGGAATGTATAAATCGATTGTAATCGCAATTAATAATATAAAAGTGGTGACGACAAATTGATACTTATAATTCAATAAGTAATCAAACAACCTTTTAATCGTCTTTCTATTCACACTGTAACCTCCTCTCTTCTTCCTCCAATTCACTTAACTCTTTAAATTTACGATATTGATTAGAATACCAATTATTGGATTGAATGAGAGTTTCATGGCTACCCATTTCAACTACCTTTCCATCTATTAATACGATAATTTTGTCTACCCTCTGTGTAAGTTCAAAGTTATTTGTAACAATTATATTTGTTTTTTCTCGTCGAAACCTCAGTAGTTTCTCAAAAATCGCAACCGCATTCTTTGAATCTATGAAGGAAAAAATATCATCTAATAATAGTAATTCGGAATTTTTTAAAAGTGCTCTAGATAGTGCTAATTTTTGAAGTTGCCCCCCCGATAGATTCTTTCCACTTCCCCCGATACTCGAATTTAAAGTTAAATTTGAATTTTTCACTTCTTTATGAAGGCTGGTAATTTGCAAAACTTCCTCTATCTTCTCCTTTGCAGATGAACTACCCAAGATTAAATTTTCGTAAATGGTTTTCGATAAATTTGATGGTTCTTGAGGCACATATGCAACAAGGTTTGATAGGTTCTTTTGGGAAAGCTCTCTGTAAGGAACATTTGAAATACTAGCGCTGCCCTCATAGGTATCATACTCTCCTGCAAAGAATGAAATTAAAGAACTTTTCCCGCTACCTGTCTTCCCAACTATTGCAATATTTTCTCCCCTTCTAACTATCAGATTCACATCACTCAGGGCATTTGAATTTCCTCTTCTAAGACTAAAATGCTCAAAACGTATATCTGTTAGTGATTTAATATTACGAGTAAAACTTGAATTGTTTTTCGTGTTATCCACATAATCTATAAACCGACTTGCTGATGCATTTCCCTGTTGGAAAAAATTTACAAAATCTCCTAACGCTCTTATAGGCCAATGCAGTAAGTTTATATAAAACAAAAAAGTGATCAATGCGCCAATTGTTATGTCACCCACAGCAATTAAATATGAACCATACCCCAATGTAATAACGTAATTAATACGAATCAACGTAACAATGATAGGATGAAACATACTAACTGTTCGCGCTAAAACAATCTCAGAATTTGTAACACCTTGATTCAACCGAAAAAAACTCTCCACGTACTTTTTTTCTAACATAAATATCCGAATCAAGCGTAATCCATTAAAAAATTCTAGACTGTGATTGTTAAGGTAGCCTTTTTTATCTTGTACATCCATACTATTTTGGTGCACTTGCTTTCCTAACCTTTTTACTACAAAAATAATTAATAGCATGGGCGGCAGGGAAACGATTGTTAGTTTCCAGCTGATCATTATACTCATTGTAAAAATAACCAGAAGTCCAATTACAGTACTCATAAAACTTAGGATTCCAAATCCGAAGCTAGATCCAATAGTATTGATATCGTTATTCATTATAGTCAAAGCATTCCCCTGATCATTAGGTGCTTTTTTGTTGTACAAGGTCCGATAAAACATGTCTTTCCTTAGTTCCTTTTGAATAAAAAATTCTCCTCCAAATAGAGAGGATGACCAGATATAAATCACAACAAAGTGAAATAAAGCAATTGCGACCAGTAATATGACTTCTGATATTAACTTAGACTGAGTTAGATTCCCGGACGTCAATGAATCGATTATATCCCCAATTAATTTTGGGGGGATTACTTGTAATATTTCAGAAAAGATTAAAAAAGTAAAAGCAATGAGATAAAGTATAGTGCGTTTGCTTAAGTATCTTTTAAATATATCAACTAGATACATGTAGAGTCACCTATTCGCTTTAAAACACGCTGTAATAACTGTATTTCTTTTTCCTGTATATCCTTTATTTTTTCTACGAGTCCTAATATTACACGTTCATTTTTCCTTAACATATAACGCAAAACAGATTTCTTTAGATTTTCTACCATTATTACAATATTATTTATTTCATAAATATAACTTTTATCTATTAAACCTAGTTTGTGTATTTCACGTACTATAAACTGTATAATATATTTATGCTCAACGAGAATTTGAAAATTTTTAATATTCAACTCCCTTTCTTGACTACCTATTGCTTTCAAATGTTGGATTAATAACTTGTAATTATCAAGACCGTATGCATAATCATTGCTAGGATATAGCTTTTTTATATTAGAATGTATTTCGATGCAGTCCTTCGAATTTAAATAATCTTTTAACTGGGACGATATTTCATTTAACATATTTTTTATTTCCGGTTGAGAATGATGGATAGCTTTATAAAGATATACGTTTCTTTTTGAAGATTCTTGAGGATTTGCGTAAACGTAAGCATTGCAAATATGTTTTTTATGAAGTACTTTTCTTTCGAGCATCCCATTTTTGTTAACAGCTACAAACATGAAAGTTTCTTTACTACTGTCATACCCATATATCAATATATCGTTGGTTTTAGATGATCTGGAAAAAGAGGTTTGATATTGGAGGTAATACTGATCAAGATATAAACGAATGTAGAATCCCGCACGTAGTGATTCTATTAAAAATTCATCTACTAATCTATCTTTTAAGGAAAGGGAACTAATGGATACAAATGGAGTAGGTTCTTTTGCTACGTTATGGTATTCAAAAATATCTAAGGTTTGTTTTTCTTTATGTCCGTACAATTGAATACTTTGTGCAAAGTACCATATTGCTTCACGGTCACTCAATATGGACAGGGGAAATGCATGATTACTACTAGCACTAATTAATGGTGTTGTGATATTATGCGTTATTTTCAATTTTCTCCCTCCATTAAATAGTTTAGTTGCTGCAACTCTTCTGGAATAAATAACCCATCTTTTCTAATGAGCTCTCCATCAAAGAACAGCTCACCGCCTCCGTATTCTTTTTGTTGATTTAAAATAAAATCTACATGAATAGATGATTCATTCCCGTTATATGCCATTGGGAATGCTTGTCCTAATGCAAGATGTAAACTTCCAAACATTTTTTCATCAAACAGGAGATTATTTAGAGGCTTTTTAATATATGGATTCAACCCAATCCCAAACTCTCCAATGTATTGAGATCCTTCATCTGTAGATATAATTCGGTGTAAAGTATCTTGATTCCTTGATTTAAAGCTAATAACCTTACCATTTTTAAATTCAAGAAACACATCTTCCAATAGTTCTCCGTTTAGTGAAGTAATACAATTAAAATGGATATACCCTTCCACTGTTTCTTTTATCGGTGCAGAAAATATTTCTCCATCCGGAATGTTGTATTTACAATCACATAGATAGTTCCCAATTCGTTTCATTGAAAAAGTCAGATTTGTATTCGGGGATTTAATTTCAACCGTGTTGGTTTTGTTCATTAAACGTTGTAGAGGTATGACATTTCTCTTAAGTTTCTCATAATTAAAAGTAGACGCTTTATAATACGTATCTGCTAACTCTGTTGAACCAATTTTGGCCAATTGTGCCATTCCATAGGTTGGGTATTGAAGCAATGTCCAATTTTCTTTCATCAAATATGCATGCTGATAAGGATTTAAGAATCGTCTGTTGTATAGAGACAGCTTATCTTTAGGGATATCTTCAAACTCATAAAGGTTCTCATGGGACTTAATACCAATATAAACATCCATATTCTTTAAACGATACAATTCCTGATCAAGCCATAATTTTAAACTTTCTTCCGAAGAACCCATTATTAATTCTTTTATGTGTTTCGTCTTGTACGTTCGTAAGTAAGGGAGTGCCCCTCGATTGTATATTTCCTTAATAATTTCGTTAACAAAATTATTAACTTCTCCTTGAACATCTATCATTACCTTATTTCCTTTTTGAATGTGATTTGAGGTTATTAATCGTTGTATTATTTCTTTTTGTTGAACGGTTGAAAGCATACCATCACCCTATCTTAATAATAATTGATTTAATTTTATTTCTATTTCCCATAAAGTATTGACTTTTTCTAGAACTAAGTTTTCTTTCACACGGTTACGTAAAATACCTTTGTTCAACATATTCCGTAGCGAATCTGCTATTCGGGATGATTTCTTAGCCAAGTTTAGCACCTCATCATCAAAATCAACAAAATTAGCAAAATGAACAAACATTTCTCTTGAACCAGCTAATAGTGTAAACGACGCACTAAGATGCTGTAGGGTTTCAACTAAGTTATTGAAATAGGGAGATTTTAGTTTCAAGAGGTCATCCACAGAATCAAATAATTCATATGTTTCATTCCGGTTGTCTATGAAGTCTTGAAATAATTTCTTAGTTTTTTCTTTTAAATCATCCATATTGTTGAAAGTTATAGGCTCAAAATAACTAATATATCTAAATCCACAGCCATTTTTGTAGGCAATCTCTAATTCACTTATCGGATACTGAAATTTTGAAAAGATTGGTGCAGTTTCGTCGATAATATCTATTAAATTATCATGGAATCCCTTAATCATTATGGAATGAGGTGATTTTTCTTTTTGGTAACTCTGCTTTCGGTGTGGGAGATGAAATGTGTCTACTGACACAAACACAATATTCCCACTATCTATAATCTCTTTAATTCCCTCTTGTATATTATATAAAGATTCTGAATGTATATCTCTCTTTTCCAGTCCAATCAATTGCCAATCAGAATGTTGAAAACCCAGCTCATCAAAGTGGTATCTGGATTTTTTTTGTTTAATAATCTGAATCATTATCTCATTTGTTGAATCTAAGCAATTATAATACAGTGCTTCTACTCGATATCCCATTTGTTTTAAATAACTAACATACTGACTTTTACTGCAATCCAAATAATTTAGATCAAACAGGTATTTTCCTTCTAAATCGATTCCCATACTTTTTGTCTCCTTTTTGGTATTACCTTAATAAGGGACAGAAATCTGTACATTCCCTTCCTTTTACTAACAATTCTATTATTTCAATCAACTTATCCATTGCAGAAGGATGTTGATGATAATATTCTACTTGCTCTAATTTATATACCTTATTAAACTGGTCTATCAATTCGAATTTCCAATCTTTTTCACCTATAATCAGCGTTAGATTTTGTACTAACATTAATTCTTTCATTGGGATTAGCTTGTCTATCTGCTCGATAAGGGAAGAGGAAATTCTTTGTCCATGAAGATATAACAAATGCGATCCAAACTTAGTAAAATAATTATATTGATGAATATCAAAATCACTTAACGTATAATAATCATATCCGGTTACTAATTCTTGGGAGTCTAGCGATCCTATCCTGTTTAGTTTTTGAAGAACTTCTTTGGCAAATATATCTCTTGACTTCGGAATAGGCGCAATTATGGGAGAAATAGCTATTACTTTGCAATCAATGTTATAAAGTTTTTCTATTTGCTGGCAAACTCTACAAGCAATTATCCCACCTAGCGCGTTTCCAACAAGATATAATACCGGAGGTTTAAACAACTTAATACCAATTTTCACTACTCTAAGACTATCCTCGTACATTGTCTGAAGATTAACCTCTTCCATTGATCCTTTGCTATCTCCACATCCCTTATAGTCAAATTGAATGAACTTTTGCCCTCTTTTTTCAAGATGTTTTCTTAAATTAGAAAAAAGATAATTCTTTTCACTCATTGCTTGACCTAAGCCAGGAAATGTAACAACTAAGCTATCACACTCGTTGGAACCATATTCTATTAGTCCACATATCTCTTTATTTTTACCCAACCAGCGCTGTTTCCACATGTAATATCCTCCATTCTACCCGAATTGTGATAAAAGCCAATTCAACGTCTTTGTCATTAATAAGTTTTCAAATTTCTCCGAAGTAAATAAGTGGCCTGCTTTCGGTATAGTAAGGGTTTGATTTTTAGCGCTCTCATTATATATTGGTAATTCATTTATTTCCATGTGTACCATTTCCTCTTTTACCAAAGGGTCATCTCCTCCAAATATAAGTAGGGATTTATCATTATAGGATTTAATCTCATTCATAATATTTACCCTTTGTAGATCACGGTAAAAATCCATACTAATCCATAATCCTGCCCATGGCATTACTATTTTATCTTTCTGCACCTCATGACGAGAGAATCTAGGTCTTTTATTATTTGGATAATTTCCCCCGTATTCATTGAAAAGAGGACTCCAAATAACCACTTTATCAACTTTTGTTCGATTTGCTGCCATTATTGCAATTCTCGCACCGTCACTAAATCCTAAATAAGCAATCTTGCTATTATCTACAAAATCAAGATTTGTTGTGTAACGATAAGCAGCTTGTATGTTTGATACTTTTGTGGAAGTTGTCATATCATAATAAAACCCATCACTAAGACCCATCCCAAAATAATCAAATCTAAGAGTAGCAATCCCTCTTTCAGCTAACACACGGGCATATTTTACCGCTAGTCGATGCACTTCGTATCTTTCCCCGTTCTTACCCGGACAGTAAATGACAGCGGGACAGGTCCCTTTTAAGTTCTCTGGTATATGTAATACTCCTGCTAGACGTCCCTGATCTTCAAGTTCTATCAATCTCTCAATTGTCATGACAGACCCCTCTTCGAAAAATAAATTTAGCCTTCGCAACCGTAATTTGATTTACTTTACCGAATGATTTAAAAATGACTTGCTCATAATCAATATATTCTACTGTGATGGAATAACTTATGATGTCACCTGGATATATGCTGTGAAGAAACCTAGACTGTATTTTACTAGGAGATAAATTATAGATAGATAGTTCCTTAAACTTGTTTGCTGCTTTGATTGATTGAAGCATACCTTCCACTACTAGCATTCCTGGAAAGATACTATATTCTTTAAAATGCCCTTGTAGAAAAAAGTCGCTATAGCTAACATATTTTTGACTCTTAATTTCATCTTGACTTACCTCTATTTGGTCAATTAAGCACCATGGCTTTTGAAATTCTAACATCATTTTTGTACTCCTACTGTTAAAATACAACCCATTATTATTTTATTATTAGATGTAACTTTTCCTTCAAGAATAGCTTGTTTGTCATGAATACGAAGCGGTTTAACTTCAAACGAAAGCATGCCACCATATAAAGGTGCCTTTTGAATATAATCACTTTTTACAGATCCAAGAACTGGAAACTCATTTTTTTGAAGTGGTTTGGTTTCAAGCTGAATAAAAATGACAGCTGTTTGTGCAACTCCTTCAAGCATGATTGAATAAGGAACTTCTTCTTTATTGTCCAGCCAATATAACTTTTGGGTATTTAGTGTTGTCCTTAGAAGTTTAGAAGGTTGATAGGTATCAACCTTCTCTACAAGGCGAAAGGGTAATTGATGTGGTAAAAGATCCATATAGTTCATGTCAAACACCTTTACTCTTTTGATACTTCATAATCATTCTAGGGGAAGTCGCGGAATATGGCTGGTTATTGAAATACCCAAAAGAATCCCTTAATTGTAGACCACTTATTTGATTCATATGGATAATCTCAGAAGCCGTGTAGAGTCTTAAATTTAGTAAAAACTCTTTCTCTTCACCATGTTCTTCCCATTTAATTATTTCATTCCATCGACCAGTTAGATAGTTGAACTCTCTTTGATTCCATACGAATTTATTATTCATGTAGTACCAAGACTGCTTATTGTAATTATTTACCTTTGCTTCCCGATTATCCAAATCTTGTATAAATACTCCATTTGGTCTTAAGGCTCGATAAACATTTTTTAATGTAATCTCATCATCCTGTTGCCTTTCAACATAGCCAAATGCTGTTCCCATATTTATTACAGCATCATATTCATTAAGATAATTCATATTTCTCATATCAGAATAGATGAAATTAATAGACACTGATTCCCTTTTTGCTCTATTTTTAGCTTCTTCTAACAAATCACGCGAAGCATCTAATCCCGTAACATTATATCCGTATTTAGCTAAAGGTATTGAAATCCTTCCTTGACCACATCCTAAATCAAGAATCTTAGCATCACCAGGTAGTTCGAGATTGTTAATCAGAAATTGAAGTTCATCGTTCGTTCGATCTTTGGTTAATATCTCTTCCGAGAATTTTAAGTAATCACTCGAAAAGAAACTCTGCCATTTTTCCATAAAAAACTTCATCTTCTTTCCTTTTATTTTGTTTGTTTTAATAGAATACGACTCAGCTTTCCTGTACTTCCGTTCGGTATTTCTTGTTGTATTTTAATCTTGTCGGGCCAAAACTTAGTATCCCATTTTCTAATCTCTTTTCTTAATAAAACAGGATCGTAGCTTTTGGTAGGGACAATATGTGCTACCAGTTCAAATGCATGATTTTCTCTTTTAACTATCTCTACTATCGTGTCCTCAACATATGGCGTAGCCCTTAATAACTCCTCTACGTCCTCCAGTTGTATATTGATACCATTCCGTATAAATATATTATCTGCCCTACCATAAATATACAGATTCTCTCCAACCATTTTTGCTATATCATGCGTATTTAGCCAACCATCTACCAATGCTTGTTCAGTTAACTTCTTTTGTCTAAAATACCCTTTCATCACACTTGGTCCCTTCACGTTTAAATAACCCTTAACCCCTTTACTAACTTGCTTCCCACTCTTATCGGTAATTTTAATTTTGAGGTTGGTTAGTGGATTTCCGACAGACGCTTCTTGAAAGGTTCCTTGCATCTTCTCCATACTGATTCTTGGTGAAGCCTCTGTAAGTCCATATCCATTAAAAACTTGGATAGTTTCCAGGAGCTTGTTAGAGATATCTAAATACTGGTACTTGTACAGCCTCTCACCACTAAGAACTACCTTTGTAAGTGATCGATATAGGTTGTAATTTTTTAGTTGAAGGATTTTAAACATTAGGGAGGGGGTCAAAAACATCATCGTAACCTGATGCATTTTTATAAGCTTTATACTATGGAATGGGGATTCAGTATGTTTCTTCACTACAAACGAGGCACCTGCGATTAACCCAGCCATTAACTCTCCGGTTATAGAAGAAGCATAGAGGAGCGGACGGATAATTAAAAGTCTGTCTTCTTGTTCTATTTGTAATTGCTGTTTTATTTGTAAAGCATTGTTTATGATATTATCATACGTTAGCATGATGCCTTTTGGACTCCCAGTCGTTCCTGATGTATAAAGCACAAATGCCACACCTCTTAACTCTTTGTATCCCGTTACCTTGTGATTAATATCAATCTTAGTTAATTTACCATCATCATCAACGTGAGCATTCTTCACTATTATCCCAAATGTTGAGTTAAGTATTTTTTTGGTTTGATTTGGACTATTTATCAAGTCTATTGGAATAATAGTAACTTTCTCTGCCAAACACGCCAGGTACAAAGGGATTAGCTTCCAACCTAAAGTTATGTCTGTAAACATTACTGGTTGACCTTGTTTCTTATTAGATTCTGTATATGCTCGAATAAGTTCTTGATTATTTTTAGTAGTTTCATATATTTCTTGATAACAAATACTTCTATTATTGTTTCTTATACAAATACGTTCAGCCTTCTTTTTCATAAGTTTTAGAAGGTCCAATTACATTAAACCTCCTTTTCTAACCTTTCAATTACCTCTCTAACTGTTGTTGTACTCTGTATATCCAATAAATCATCCGGGAATTCAATATGATACTCTTCTTCGATCAGCACCACAAATTCCATAAATCGTAGAGAATCGAATCCAATATCTATTATTGTATCTTCTTCATGAATAGACTTTATCGGTAATAAACCACAATATTTATCACTTAATAGTTCAATGACTCTGTCTTTTATCTTCATCTTTTTCCACCTTTATCTTTTTTCCAAAGCGAGCCAGAGGACGAACGTTGTTTTGCGAGGTTCTCTCTTTTCTGTCGAATATCATCAAATGTATCTTCAACCGTATCTACTAGTCCAGTAAAATTTCCCTCTAATGATAAATATGCTTGTGTGTAATGACTGGAACCATTTCTTAGATATTTAATATTAATTGCATCTTTCTCTATATTAAACGATGATATTACACGTACAAATTCATCGTAGTTTGCTGTTTCTTTGTTGTTCAAAGCGATGATAATATCACCCTTTTCTAATCCTGCTTTACTAGCAGGACTGTTAGGGAATACTTCTAATAAATAATTACCTGTATCTGCATAATTATGTTCTAACTTCTGTTCTTCATTGACCGTGCAATTTAATACCCCGAGTCTAGGATAACTAAATAGCGGAGTCCTCAAGTCCATCCCTAATTCCAATACTGATTTTAGATTGAGCAACGATCTTGTCCAACCTAGCCTCATGCATTCTCGGAACCATTGTCCATAAGTATCTGATTCGAATCCTTCAACCATTAGCGTAAGTTTGGTTAAATTATCCCTCTCCTTTATAAGCATTGTTGAAGTTTGAACCTGAAAGGTTTGAACGGATCCATCAGGGGAAATTGATTCATACGTATCCTTTACACGAAATGTATCATTTTTATCAAACTGTAATATATACTGATCGTTTTCGATGTCCCCATAATTTAATAAAAAATGATCTCCTGGCTTCGGCTGCTCATTTTTCCCCCTTAATTCTGCTTTATATGTTAAGTACGTATTCATCCCCTCTGCGGTTGCGATGGAATACCATACTTTGTCAATTGGGGCTTCAAAATAGGTTTCAATATGAAAAGATTCAGAAGCGTTCTTCATCATCATAAACCTCCTGCAATTACTTTTTTCCTTTTACATAGGCAGTTTTTTGACTGGCTTGGTTTGCTTTGTTGATTTTAAACATAGACTGAAAAAGCGTCAATAGAATTTTCTTTGTGCAAACCATTGAATGAGCACTCTTAATCTTAACAAATAGGAAGTACACATTAACCGCCCTCCTGCAACATTGTCATAATTTGGTTTGAATGAAGTGCTATTTTTTTAGCTAGGCTCGGAAACGTGCATAGCATACTAGTCAGTTCATGCTGAACACTGTTAATATTCGTTTTTTGGAAATTTTGTGTACTTACGGATGAATAAAATTGAGGAAGTATTCTATTATCACGCAAATTTTGATAAATAGACATGGATTCCTCCCAACTTTGCTTCTCTTTGAGATATAAATCAAGTTGAAGCGCTAATTGTTCTGCAGTACAAACTGCATTATCAATACCCACCCCTGCTATCGGATGCAGAAAAGCGCTCGAGTCACCCACAAGAACCCATCTTTTACCATAAGGTTTCTTGAAGTTACTATTAACTTTCTTAATGCCTTTTATTTTTCCTGCTATTTTTAAATTATCTATTCTCGGTACAAGCATTCTTAGCTGATATAATTGTTGGATAAAGCCATTCGGGTTACATATTTCCTTAAACTTGGAAGGAGGAACCATAATTGCAAAGCAATGCATGTTTTGATCGATTGGATTTCCAATAACGACTCCATTAGGGGTCCAATACCATTCTACTGTACCTACTGGCATTGGATTAATTCCCTTAATATATGCATAAACCACTCCAAGTTCTTCATTCTTATTTACTAAAGTAGTTTTGGCGCTAACCTTACGGGAAATCAGTGAATTTCTTCCATCAGCTCCAACTACGATGTTTCCATAAAAGGACTGATTAGAAGTACAATCTTTTTTCTTACCTGTAACTCCTATAATTTCACCTTTACTATTTTCTATAATGTCATTAACATTAAACCCCAAATTCACTTTGATATTAGGTAATTTACTTACTTCCTGCAATAAATATGAATCAAGCAACTCTCTTCTAATACTTATTACACGATTAGAAACTACTGTATCTGATTCAAAAATGTGTCCCTCCACATCAACTCTAAACCTCTCTAAAATCGGGGAACCACAATTTTCTATTTTGTAATTGATGTTTAATGACTTGTAAATATCTACTTCACCAATAATATGTGTGGAGAGTGTTGGTCCCAATTTTGAGGATTTGTCTAGCAATAAAACTTTATAACCTAATCTTCCTAAAAATATAGCTAGAGAAGCTCCGGCACATCTTGCACCGACTATTATAACGTCAAAAATAGTACTTCCTCCTATAAACAAAAGGGTCAATTAAGACCCTTTTGCAATTATAATTAATTTGATTGTAGGCAGTTATATAAGGATCCTGCCTCGTTTCCATTATTATCGTAAATCGGAACAACATCTTGTGAATGGAAAACTGCATCTTTTGGTGGAAGTCCTTTAATTAAACCCTTCATGTAAATAGGCTTTTTATTATGGAGCGCACCCTCCGGAGTTTCAATAACCCAGTATAAGAATGATTCTGCATCAACACCATTATTAATGGTACTATTTACTGGAATTTTCGCTCTCGCTTTAATTGTCTCCCCTTGTCCATCAATACCACCACGAACACGAATCTCTTTTCCTGGCCACAACACTTTAGAAGTTGCCACTAAATCTACATTTTGAATTTCTACTTCAACATCAATTCCGGATTTGATGCTAAATTCTGAATCACTTACAGTAAATTCAGTTGGACGTTCTTGCTTAAATTCTAATTCTTCACGACGCCCGTCAACAAGTTCTAGAATTGTTCTACTTGTTGATGTTTCTAATTTTAATGATTTCTTTAAAGCAGTGTTAAGTTTATTCAAATTATCCCTCCTCTATTTTAGCGTCTCTAGAGACAATAATATAATCTCATTTTTAACTTCCAAGTGCTCTGTTTTTAAATGTTTAATAATCTTCTTTTTTTATGCTATTGATAGAACATCTTTAAAGAACCCTCGACTACTTCTATGGCTTTAGGTTCAATTCGATCTATCTCCAACGTTAATAATTTGCGATAATTACTCTTTATTAAAAAAGACAAAAAATCTACCTCCTCTTGGTTAATTTGATAGTGCTGATCATGGATTTTCTTCATTCCTTTAATATGAAATTCAGTTATAACATCATAGTATTTTTCATAAAATTTATACAGGTTTAAATTTGCGGCTTTTAAATGACTAAGGTCTGGAACTAAAGAAATATTTTCTTTTTCATATTCCAACACTAAATCGATATCCTCACTAGTAAATATAGAGGTTGCCTTATGAGGATGGATTCCCACATGGATTCCAATGTTGGTATACCTTTTAACAATTTCTCTCATCATCTCTAGCATTTTTTCTTTTGAATCAGTATGGTTTTTAAAAAGAAATCCAGAGCACAGAATAACGAAATTAATATCTAGATATCGAAGTAGTTTGCTAAGTTTATCATGATGTAAGTAAATACTTCTCCTCTGACTCCAAACCCCAAAATGTCCAAATTCATATACTCCTGATATTACTAATTGATTTTCACATACCTTATCCCTAATCCAACCTGGGTCGTTAGACAATAGAATATTACTACCAATTTCACATTTTTTAATTTGCATTTTATTTAATTCTTGAAATGCCTTGACATAATTATTACCCCAAGGGAAAATGTGACATGAAAGTTGATTACATCTAAACTTCGTAATTATTATCCTCCTTATAGACTACTAATGAACTTGTTTGATTTCGAAAAGCGGAAGGATTTAAACCAACATATCTTCTAAAGATTTTAGAAAAGTGGGTTAAATTACCGTAACCAACATTTAAACAAGTTTCAGTTACTGATGCTCCTCTTCTAAGTAAAGCCTTTGCTTTATTTATCCGAAGTCTAATAAGATACTCTTTAAATCCAATACCGCAATACATTTTAAATATCTTTGAAAGATATGAAGTGCTAATATTAAATTCTTTGGAGACTTTTAATAAACTTAGGGTATTATCATGGGTATTATTATTGATATGTTGGATTATATTATTAATTAAAGTTGATTTATTTTTATTTGTGGAATTTTTAATTGAAAGTATTCCAATAGTTTCGAGGTAATCACAGATTAGAGGGATGTCACATTGTTTTATCCCAATAAACGTTACAAAAGCCGTATCTCCTAGTTTGCTTAACCTCCAATCAAAAGGCAGACTATGTTTTGAGGTTAGAAATACAATTAACTTATATTTACCTTTAATTTCTTTCTTTTTAACTAAATTGTTGTACTGATTGGCCGTTTTAATATAAGCTACTTCTATTACATTACTAGTACTTTTAAAATCACTGGGAGGGGAACTGGAATCAAAAACTACAAGTATTTTCAAAAATATATTCATCCTCCTATCTGTTAATATATATTAACCCTATCCATCAATATCTGTAATAGGTGGTCCCATACAATATAATAATTTTTTCTATGCTCCGTTTTTTCCCATTAGGAATAAAACATTGGCTTATAGTTTTCGACTAATAACAACAAGTCCAACTGCATAGTTACCAGAATGTGAAATACTTACGTCAATCTTGTATTCTAAGTCACTCAATTTGTCCCTTAGGTCACTGTATAAATTAATATGTGGTTTGCCATTTGGAAGATTATCTACCTCTATATTTTTTAATGATCTTAGATTGGTTATGCCTTTTCCAATTGCTTTTAAAAAAGCTTCCTTCACAGCCCATTTCCCTGCTAAAGTTTGATTTATATCTAATTCTTTTGCATACTCTCTCTCTCTCTTTGTGAAAACTCTTTGAATAAAATGTGGATTGCTTCTGTTTAGCGTTTCCTCAAATTTTGATATATCCTGGATATCTATTCCAATTCCATAAATCATAATTTACTCTGCTCGCTTTTTAATAATGAACATACAATATCAAATACCTTTATTTCCCCCTTATAATCTCTACTTTTAATCTCTTTTTGAAAGAGTCTTATGTTATTTTGATAGGAAGGATCATTAACCATAAATTCGATCATATTTGATAATTGATTGATTGTGGTTGTGTCAGGAATGATATAATCACCAAATTTATAATTTGCAATCTGTTTCGCATTAAAAAAACGCTCGCTGTGGGTTGGAAGGACAAGTGATGGCGTGGAAGTTACAATGGAAGATAAACAACTGCCATGACCACCATGGTGAATAAACAAACTTGCTTTTCTTAACAAATATTCATTAAAATACGGAATCAAAGATACATTTTTCGGCAATTCCCATGTAAACATTTGATGGTCTTTTTCAGTTGAAGCTATAACAAAGTGCAACTCTGGTAATTTTTTGCTCACTTGTGTTACTTGTTCTATTATTTTTAGTCCTGTTTCACCCGTAGTATCCTGAAGTCTCCCTGGGTATACTAAGACGTATCGCTCTTTATCAGGGACGGTATTCCCATAATGAATAAAGTTCATACTTATAGGTCCAACATATTCAATATCTTTAGAAAAGATAGGATCGATTTCAGGAAAGCTTGGAACAATTGTTTTTGTACCAATGGATAATTCTTCTATTCTATTTATGGGATTCATATCTAGCTTTTTTAAAATATTATTAATAATCGTAGTCACTTTTGGTAAATTACGTGGGACCTCATCATGAAACGGCATTCCATCAGGGTGAAGACAACTCTGAACAATAGATAATGTAGGAATACCTAAAAATTTAGCTGCTATCATTGTGTTTGGGCTTAAATCTGTAATTACAAGGTCTGGTTTATATCGGGTTAACATATTTATTCGATGTGCTATCCAACTATCTGTAAATTTAGGATCTAACAGCCCCATTTGTGCATAGTATTGATCGAGATTATAAAATGTACTGGTAGGATTTAATAAAAATTCCTTTCTTGGCATTGTTGGATCATCATCCATCAATACTTTATAACCAGCACTTTCAATAATCTTAACAGCACTTTCGTCATATATACTAAAACATACTTCCATACCTGATTTAGAACACTCCTCAGCTATGGGAAAGGTCCTTGATAAAGGGCCTAGGCCTCCGCTTAGTCCTATAAATATTTTATAATTAATCACATTTTCACCTTCATTCATATTTTTTTATGAACTTTTCAATTTCTGATGGATTTCCGAACGTATAACATTTTTCCACTTTTACTGACTCAAATTGGGTACCCAGATTTAGCATTTTTTCAATTACCATAGATATATAGTATTCTTGCTTTATATCCTTAAAAAGATCACTGTTTTCCTTAGCTATAGTTAAAAATTGCTCTGTGTTTGGAAAGTAGTATAGACCTGTTGTTGCATACTTTGAAATAACCTTTTTCTCCTTTATAGTCAAAATATTATTGTTATTATCTACGTCGACATAGCTAAAAGAATCATCTTTAGATTCAAATACAAAAACCATACCTTTGATCGAGTTATATAGCTTAGTACGGATATTCGAACATTGTTGATACGTATCTCCATTAAATATTAAGAGTGGTTCATCTTTTTTAAAAAAGGCTTCCGCTTTTAAGACTGTTTCAGTTTGACCATGTGTATACTCGTGTAACGATACTATAATTGCATCGGGGCAAATATCGTAAATTTTCTTCTTTAACTCAGTGCTATTGAGATGATGATCAAGACAAATAAATGTAACTCGATATTCATCTAATAAATCCTTAATTCCTTCAAGCGCCCAATAAAACATTGGCTTACCTAAAACATCAATTAATACTTTTGGTTCAGTATACCCTGCCTGTTTAAAGCGAGTCCCTTTGCCCGCTAAAGGGATGACTATATTCATATATAATTACCTTTCATCAAGTTTGTTTCAACTTCATGCCAAGAAGTGAATTTCATTGCTAAATCATCAATGTATATATCGCCATATGGTTTTCCAAATAATATTTCATCATACTTAATATCGTAATGGTTTAACCAATCAATTGTTATTTTGCCAATATTGGCATTTACCTTTCCTAAGTTTCCCTTAAAGGTTTTCATATTACGAGCAGTATAAATAATAATCTCATGGCCTTCCTTTTTTAACTGATTAATTATTTGTATCGCTCCATCTTTTGGTAATACATCCTCATATCGTTGATTTGGTTTTTTCAATTCACAAATTGTTCCATCCAAGTCTATTACAATCCTCATATACTTCTCCTTTCAGCATCTGATTTGTCGAGCAATGATACTCCAAGTGCATACATCGTAAGTTGCTTTTTGTAATTTCCCTTATGTAAAGGAATCATAGATAAGAATAATAATGCCTCTATTACATTAATACTTTGGTCATTATGATAATAACTTGTCCATATTTCATTTATTTTTTGGTGATAAGGTGACTGGTTAATCTGAAAATCAAGCCCCATCCCTCTAATTATTAACTGAAACTTATCCGATATAATGTGATCATACCCTGATAAACTATGTTTAATTTTAGCTATATCGTAATTTTGATCCCCGTGTATACCAGCCCTTCCAAAACTCCCTCTTGGATCTATCAATTTTACTTCCTTTGTTGAAGTATTAAAGAAAATATTTGAGAAACATAAATCTCCATGTATGATACTTGGCTGGGCCTGATTTATAATAAAGGATAATAATTCACTATTTTCTTCAAGATAACGCATCGGGCATTGCATCAATTTTCCGTTGACATTTAGATAACCCCTTTTGTATATACCATAAGCTGTGCTATTCTGTTCAATGAAACGCTTTAATCGGGAAATTGATTTAGTAATGTACATGGAGGATAAATCCTCATACTTAACAGTCGCTTGGTATTGAGAAAATACTTCTAAAATATGATCTATCTTAGGAAGAATAGTACTTTTCCAATCCTGAATTGGTAGTTCTTCATTCAAAAACAATTCAGATACAGTTGGCCAATGTATATACTCCATCTCTATAAAGGCATTTTCCAACCTATCAGAATAGTTGACAATCTTAGGGAGATATCTTTGTAGTGATTTGGGCAGTTTTAAATACCAGTAAATTTCATTGATTAGTTTAGTAGAATCTATACTTGTTTTTTTTATAGTGTTTTGATTTGAATTATACCGAACATCATTAAAGTATCTTGAGTTTAATTTCATTACATCTCATTCTCCAGTAACTGTTTAATATCATAGATTAAGTAACCCGGATTTAACTGATCCTGGAAGGAGGACTTTAATATATTTCTCCAACTTTTTGAGTGGCCAAACCAAAAGATGTTTTCCTTCAAGTATTGTATTCCTTCTGTTGAATGAGATGATCTATACTTTCTTTCCATGTTATTGCCAATTTGGGAAGCAATGATCTCACCTAGTAAATAGTTATGATAATAGGCGGGTAAAGTTGTAAGATGTGGCTTAACAGCCCATACTGGTATATCCCATTTAATTGGCTTTTCTATTCTTTGTACTTCACCAACAATATCCCACCATAAACGATTAAGATCTTGATTCGGATTACGATATAACTCCTGTTCAAATATTGTCATTGTCATTGTCCAATAAACTTTAACAAGAAGATGACTGACAAAATCTCGTTGACCAATAAATTTATCTGATAGTGTTCCTTCATTTGAAATAACATTCCGATACCAACTCTTTTTAAAAACTAACCTTTCAAAATATATAGCGCTTGCTTCACTCATGAAAATCTCAGAGGATTTTTTTAAGATGAATGGTAAATCCATGTTAACGTTATACTCATAAACAGCATGGCCAAGTTCATGCAAAAGAAGTGAAAGTGATTTTTGGTTTTGGTGATAATGAGCGGATATTCGAACATCTTTATCTCGATCAATATTCAGACAAAAATTAGCAGCGCTTTTATCTTCATTGGCTGAAATATCGCTATTCTTTAAGATGTCTTTTATATCTAACCCAATTTCTTGAAACCAATTAGTTAATTTACTCGTTACAGTTTTTACTGTTATAGCTGGGTCTTCTAGATAGCTAAGATTTACTTCCTGAAAAAATGGATGTGGATAGTGCCAAGGATACAATTGTTTTATATTAAATTTGTCCTGTAATTGTTTATCTATATTCTTTTTAATGTATCTATATTCTCCATCTAGATTGGTTCTAATCCCAGTAAT
Source organism: Oceanobacillus sp. FSL W7-1304 (assembly GCF_037969805.1). Classification (NCBI taxonomy): domain Bacteria; kingdom Bacillati; phylum Bacillota; class Bacilli; order Caryophanales; family Bacillaceae; genus Oceanobacillus; species Oceanobacillus sp. FSL W7-1304. Next base: position 2,216,944 of record NZ_CP150211.1, read on the forward strand.
AATGGAGTTTAGTTCTATTTTGTCTAAACCTTGGCTGCTTAATTTTAAATCATAAAAGTTTTCAAACCCTTTTTCTTTTGCGATCTTATTTCTGATATTTACTAATTCTATTAGACCACTTTGCAACTCATCTCCAACCTTCATATATTGGTACCATAACTCTTCTCTCTGACTATTATTTTGTTCCGTTTCTAGAATTCTTAAAACTTGTTGTTCTGTTAATTTTTTCCCCTTAAATTCAGTTTTATTCGTTGCAATTACATAGTGAGCTTCGTTCCAGAGTTTGGTGTACCTATGTTGAAGAGATGGATTTAACGATAACTCAAGCATTTCATTGTAAAGACATGATATTTGCCTTTTAGATAATAGATCCATGTTACGGTCTTTTTGTAATAATCGAATTAAATGAATCAGATTAGGTGAAGATATTTCATCATTATAAGACTTTTCATCTTGTTCTAACTGTTCAACCCATCTTTGATCATTCGTGGTAAGCATTAGCCATAAAGAGTATATATATTGTTGATATTTGTTCTGAAGCCTTTCGTTAATGAGCGATAAAACTAATTTCGTATTTGAGAGGTCCATCCAATCTTCCCCTTTCATTTAAAAGTCCTTTAGTACCCTTACTTACTATTTCGCTCCATTTTAATATTTTTATATTCAATTACTACAAAGGGATATAATTTCTAATTTATGTATATCTATTTGTAGTATAGGAATAAAACAAGAAAGAGACTCTGCTTTTCTTTCCCAATAAAAATGCCCAATAAAGATTGGACATTTTTATTGGGCAGGGGGGTAGTAGTTAAAAATGAAATAGTAATAATTTTACAAAGATGATTTTTTACTTGGCCTTTATTTAAATTCAGTTTCGTTTTTAAATGCAGATTCTCCATACAGATTAACAAAAGCTATGACAAGAGGCTCAAAGCGTTTACTATAAATGTAAAACAGTTTCTACCATTGGGTTATAAGGACATATTCCTATTCTTCTCAACTCATTAGCCGGAGTATATAGTGGTTAGGAAATTTGGTAATAAGTTCATTGCGAGGGGATATATAAACAAATGATTTAATCGTTTTCTGTAATAGCATTGGAGAATAAACACTATGATCACCCCTGTACTTTGCTTATAAGGATCCTCCTTATTATTCGCTTTAATTGGTTAATACAAAGGAGGTATGACTGTAACTTAAATTTGTTAAATTGCATAGGTATCTAGCTTCATGATATAAAAAGCTATCCGAAGGAAACCACCAATTATTCCTTATTCCCTTGGGGGTTTTCTGCTGGCGGGTTAATAAACCATCATTTCCCTTTTTTTATTTATCACTTTATATATTTCATCTTTTTTATCATTCCATAATTGTTTTGCTTCTTCTTCCGACATCACTTTAGTAAATAAGGGAATGGCCCTCCTTTCAATCATCCAATCTGGTAATAAATCCATTTTTACTGCTTTTGAATTAGGTGTAAACTCTGCTATTAGTTCTCGTATTACCCGTTGCGATAGGTTAATCTCTATTACATCCTCGATTTCTTCCTCTTCTTTTTTCAACTGACTGAAGATAAAACCAATTGGATTTTGAATTTTTTTGTTGTACCGAATGGACTCCATGACATTTATTACTTTTTTCTTCCCAAATTTCAACCATTCTTTGATAACCGTTCTTTTTACACTAAATCCTATTTCAATTGCTAAATTATGTACTTCTAAGATATTATCCTCTTCTAAAACATTAAACAGGTCTAGTTCCTCGACGGGATTAGTTTGTATTACTTTCACTTTTTGTTTTTTGTAATCCTCTGTATTATCAGATACTACTTTTGGTAGAATACCAATATAAGCCTCTTTCGATTCAATGAAAAATTTAATTTTTTTAACTGCTCGACCATGTTTAATTTCTTTAATATCAATCGATATATCAGACTTCATATTAATCTGTTTTTGAGCAGGAACTAATACTCTCTGCTTAAAATTACCATAAGCCGGATATATATCTGATGCACCAACTCTATGTTGTAATTCATTTAAATCAAATGTTCTTTCTTTTAACCTTTCGTATTGTTTTAATAGTTCATATATCCTTATCGAATACCGTCCTTTCATTTTACTAACATTTTTAAATTGATAGGATGTAAATTCCCTTTTCAATTGTAATAAGTAAGGTCTAAAAAAACGATGTAGTGTAAGTTGAATAGTCCCCTTTTTATAATTATAATCAGCTTGTGATAGCCATTGCACCTGGGACAGTGTGTCCTCAAATCGGACTTCATATGTTTTTGATAATAGATTTCTAGTAATTTCCTCCAATTCTTTATATCTCGTATTACTATTTCCACCGATCATCTTTATAAAGTCTTTAATAGAGAACATATACGGTTGAAATTCTTTATCTGTTGGTTGTACCAAACTAATTAAAGTCAAGATAATTTTTTGTTCGACTTCCGTTAAATTATATGAAGCCTCAACTAATTTATTGGATTTAGTTATGATATTTGTTTCACTAATTCCTCTTGAAGCCATATATATTCTCCTTTTATTAAATATAGATAAATAACAAAAACATTAAGCTATCATCCATTAAAAAGTTATAAAACAGATAACCAAAATAAATTGTTTTAATTTTATAAAATTAGATTATTTTTACTTTTCGTTATAGTTAATTCACTCATAAGTAGTTATAGTTTGCTCGGCTTTTCTTCTCTTTTACTCAGTTTTTGTTATAGTTAACGCTTCCACTTAGCTTTTGTTATACTTCACTTAGAAATTGTTATAGTTAACCCTTTTACTCAGTTTTTGTTATAGTTCGCTCAGAAATCGTTATAGATAGATACTTAGTTTTTGTTATCCTTTACAGAGTTTTTGTTATCCTTTACAGAGTTTTCGTTATCCTTTACTTAGAAATTGTTATAGTTAAACTCAAAAAGATGAGTCATATCAAGGTATTTAAGCAACCGAAAACATATAAATAACTTAAAATATTAAAAAATAATGTTTAAGAAAACAATCAAAACAGAGTGTGTTGTTGATTATTTTCTCTATAAATAAATTATTTACTTTTAAGGTAAAGTAAATTGCCCAAATGATTTATCTTAACTACTAGTTACTAGTTCCTCAACAATTAGCTCAATATAGTGTAGTGCGTTGTATATCCAATTAATCCAAAGTAACAAAAGAAGCCTCCGTTCCTATTAATGAGCAGAGTGGGTATTAATAAATACATTCTCTATCATGTTCATCAACGTAAACCTAATTTCATTACTTTCTTTTCTATCACTTTTGATTGAACAAAAGATAAAAATTCGTTTGAGTATATAGTTGCAATCAAAAATACAGAGGCATCTTTCATTTTTGATTTAAGGATAAACGGTTACTTTGCATTGCTTCCAAAGTTATCTATATCATCCAAGACTTATAGTTATCCAGCAAGATAAAAACGCGATACTAAAATACGTATCACGTTTCTATCTTCATTCACTTACATATTCAATATAAATATCATAGTTACTACTAGTCTTAATCCCATTAGGAATACGTAAATAAAGCAGTTGGGTTCCCCAATCTATTTCATAACCACTCCACATATCATCATTTCCCTCCCTAAATTGCTGCATCGGAAATTCTTTTGCAAAGGAGGAAAATCTTAATTCCCTTGATTCCGCCAATTCAATGACCAACTGATCTGAGTACAGCTGAAGATCAATCGGGTTCATGTATTCTCGTACATTTTCACCATTAACATAAATGGGTGTTTGATAAAAAGAGGCTTCGATTGAATTTCCATCGTATCTTTCAACAGCAACATTTATCGTATTCATATCGTCACCTAAATAATCAAAATAAAGCGTATCTCCCTCATATGGAAATTCCCATTCTTTTTCTAGATACTTTTGGTAGGATTCTATAGGTGCTCCATCATAGAGCACATTGTATAGATCATCACGATTCATATCGAAATCCTTAGATTGGACACCCTCTTCCTCTGAAACCGCTGAAAAATAATAAACTCCAACAGAAATAATTAACAGCAGGGAGTACCCGAAAAGCATCCAATATCCCCTTTTAGCAGTAAACAATTTACTTAACTTCCCAGCAGCTACTGCAATCATCACGATAATGAAAACAGAAATAACTAATGGAAGAAGCATTGAAATCATACTCATCTTCTCGCCTCCAAACGACTCGAAACTAGAATTGCACCAATAAAACAGAGTATTGACGTTACGAGAATTTTTAAGATAAAAAATAACGCATTCGTTTCTTGATAATAAAATTCACTGAACCTAATAATTACATCTGACTCGGTTTGTGCAATGGTAATGATCATCCCTATTACTAAAACTGGTACAATTACCGGAAGCATGCGGTGCAGCTGTGTAATCATTCCTAATAGATAACCAAATGAGCCTAAAAGTATTAAATAGAATATCATAGCAACGATTCCGATAAGCACATCACTTAACTGATACGTAAATCCAGTTCCTATAATTGGATTCGTATCAATGAAAAAATAAACAATAACACGCAGTAAAAAACTTGCTAAAATAGTAGTGATCCCACCCAGAACACTTGCCAACAATAAAAACAAAGCATTAGACAGATTATTACTTAATTGATTGGACACAAACGTAAATCCATTCTCCCGTTCAGCTTTAGTTGTTATCATAATCGCATGAATGACAATCCAGAGCATTGTTAATATAAGTACGCTTGTATTGGTATAGAGTGTCGTATTAATAGATAAGTTATTATTATACGAACCACTTGATCCATTGCCTCCAAGTGAAAAAAGAATCGCAATGATTTGCAGGACAACCAATGAGCTAAACACACTAGCATATGCCTTCAATTTATATTGAAATTGCTTTTTCACAATCACTCCTAAACTCATTTTATTTAAAGACATCATCAATACCGCCCTTCTGTTTACGAGTTAAGTAGACACATAGATCACTAGCAGCTATAGAGGATACCTCTATCCCAAGCTGTTTCGCCTGCTCTAACGGAATGTAATCCCGCTTTGCAACACAATACGTTGTATCCTTTCCTATCTGCCTGCTATAAATGACTTCCTTATTTGCAGTCCACTGTTCAATAATCTCAGTTCTTCCCGTTAGGCCAACAGCGTATTCCTTCAGTTCATCCATGGAAAGATGGAAATATTTTTTCCCTTGTTCAATCAATAAAACATCCTCTAGTAAATCCTCAATTTCCTCTAAATGATGACTGGAAATAATAATCGTTCTCGGATGAGCTAAATAGTCTTTTAACAGTGCACGATAGAAATCCTTTCTAACGGAGGCATCCATTCCAGTTGTTGGCTCATCAAACATGGTCAACGCACATCTCGATGCCAAGCCAATAATCATATTAAAGGTACTTTTCTTTCCTTTTGACAAATGAATGTGTATTTGATTTGGTTGAAAAGAAAAATAGTCAAATAGGCGCTCCGCAAGTTTAGCATCCCATTTCGGATAAAACCTATTAGCTTCCTTTAAAATATCTGCTAAGGTTAATCTTCCTGAGAAACTCATTTGATCATCCACATAAATCACATTCGCAGATACGAAGAGACTTTGAAAAGGCTGTTCATTAAATACGCGGACTTCTCCTGCTGTTTCATACCAATACCCTGCAAGAATTTTTAAAAGCGTTGTCTTCCCTGCCCCGTTACGTCCAATCAATCCAGTTATCGTATTCTCTTTAATTGTAATTGATAGGTCATTTAAAGCGTTTAGCTGTCCCTGTTTTTTGGTTAAATCTTTACACTCCACTACATTCACCGCGAATCCCCCTTGCGCTCTTTCATAATTTGCCTAAGCATTTCCACTAATTCATTTTCCGTAACATATAATCGTTCGGCCTCCAAAGCAACCTCCTGGAGCAAACCTTTTAATGTCTGGTTCTTTCGTTTATTCATAATGATTGTGAGTGCATCAGCTGTCACAAACTTCCCGAGACCTCGTTTCGTATACAGAATTCCTTCATCAGCCAGAAGGTTTAATCCTTTGGCTGCTGTTGCTGGATTAATGGTAAATAACTCCGCAAGCTTATATTGCGAATAAACTTTATCATCTTTTGTAAGGTTGCCATTCAGTATTTCCGTTTCAATCCATTCAGAAATTTGAATATAGATTGGCTTGGAGCCATTCGCATTAAGAATCAATCCTGCAACCCCCTCTCTAAACTAGTGCATTACTCGTGTAACTTAGTATATTACTTAAATTAGATAATTGCAATATAGTCAGTAACATTTTTCAGTATTATGGTAAAATTAGAGTTATTAAATCTAAATAAAAATAGGAGTAATTTTTATGAATATTGCTATGAATTCCTTTCCAATACTTGAAACATCCCGGTTAAGATTACGAGAAATTAAAGAAACAGATGCAGCTAGCATGTTGGCATACCTTTCGGATACAGAAGTAATGAAACACTACGGTCTTGAACCTTTTCAAACAATAGAAGAAGCTTTTGATGAAATCTCATGGTATCAATCGACCTTAAAACAAAAAACAGGGATTAGATGGGGAATTACATTAAAAGAAGAAGGTGTGGTTATTGGCAGCTGCGGCTTTCTTAATATTGCTTCACAGCATTATCGAAGTGAAATTGGTTACGAATTACATAGAAATTATTGGGGAAAGGGTATTGCAAGTGAAGCGCTTGGGGCTGTCATAGCATATGGATTTGAACAATTGAAACTCCAGCGGATCCAAGCCTTAATAGAACCACCTAATATAGCTTCAATAAAGCTAGCAGAGAAACAGGGATTTGTGAGAGAAGGGTTACTGAGAAATTATGAATATACCTGTGGTAAATTTGATGATATGTATATGTATTCCTTGTTGAGTCAAGACTTTGCTACGTCTATAAAAGGGAAATTTTAAAAGACACAGAATGGCTATAAACCATTCTGTGTCTTAAAATATACATTTCCTTTATTTTTTCCGGGCTCGAATAATTCCATCTATCGCATCCCAGATTAATCCAATGACAAGCAATACGAAAATCCAAAATGTAGATTGTTCCCAGATTTTCTGTCCGACTTCATACTCCTCACTGCCAGCTGTGACAACACCAGCCTGAGCTAACTCATGCATAAAATCAGGGTTCCAGAAGGTTGGTCCATTAACCATAAGCAAAATGACAGCCATAGAGATTGCATTCAATATCAACGTATACCCTGCTAGCTTATATGTCCATTTTCCAGAGACAAGCTTCAAACACTCTTTGATAATACCAAAGCCAAATATAAGCAGGATAAACAATAAATACATACCATATGTTCTTTCATTTAGAAATGGAACAACTCCTGAAAATCCATCATGAAATACCCATACACCGAAATAATCACTTGAAAATGCTAAAATGACGATAAATATAGCGTAAAATATAATCCCAGCAATTGATTCTCCACGTTTAATTTGTCGTTTTTCATCTGGTATAGGCGGCAAGTCAGATGGTTTCCATTCCATATCAATTTGGATATCCTTCGCTAGATAGGCACCGAGATACTCCGGAAGTGCAAATCCAAATGTCGTCCAGGCAAAAGCCATCGGAATTCCAGTTACGGTCGATACAATTAAATCAACAAAATGATCGAGTATCAAAACAGGATCGAGTATGGTTTGCACAACAAATATTACGCCTAATATGGAAGCAACTGTTACAAGTACAATTTTCAAGACAATCAAATACGAATCAAAAAGCTCTGGTCCAATTAGATACTTTTTTGCGCCACGGTATTTATCTGCCAATTTTCTTGGGGTTCCTAATTCCAGTAGAACCTCTTCAACATCTTTATCGCTAATGTCTCTACTTCCAACACGTTCCTCCAGCATATCTTCAATTAAACTACGCAGTTCTTTCGCAATATCTTCCCTTTGATCCTGTCGTAACTTTTGCGTAACCGCATAGATATACCGATCAACCATCTCCATTTTCATCATCTCCTTTATTTTCAATTACATGATTAAGGCTTTCAACAATGCCTTTCCATTCAACGACAAGCAAATCATACACATTTTTCCCAGTTTCACTTAACAGATAATACTTACGTGGTCTAGCTTCATTCGTATCCCATTTACTATCAAGCAACCCTTGTTTTTCCAGCCTTCTTAGCAATGGATATAATGTCCCTGGTTCAACTTGAATTCCCTTCTCTGCGAGCATTGTGACGAGAGAGTATCCATATTGAGGATTTGAAAGCTGACTTAATACCCCAATCGTAATCGTTCCCCGGCGCAATTCCTGCATTAATTTATCTAAGTGTTCTTTTTCATCGCTCATGTTATCAACTCCTAAATTCATTATAGTGTATGTTGCACACTATTGTAAAGTGCATATTAATATAAATAGTAAATTATATTTTAGTTGACAAATACAGGATATCCGCTTATTATCACAATCAATTAAGGAGCGAAAAAAATGAAAATATATGTTGATGCAGATGCATGCCCAGTAAAGGATGTCATTATGAAAGAGGCTGGTATTGTTAAAATTCCAGTTATTTTAGTCACAAGCCTGTCGCATTTTTCCCGTACCGAAAACCCCGCTGGTGTTGAAACCATTTATGTTGATTCAGGTGCAGATGCAGCTGACTACCGCATTATGAAGCTTGCAGAAAAGGGCGATTTCATCGTCACACAGGATTACGGTTTAGCATCACTTGGCCTTGCAAAAGGATGTATTGTGTTGCACCATAAAGGATTTATCTATACGAATGACAATATTGATCAGCTCCTGCAAACAAGATACTTGAGTGCCATGGCTAGAAAAAGTGGGCAACGTACAAAAGGGCCGAAAGCTTTTACCCATGATGATAGAGAGAAGTTTAGGGAGATTTTCAAACAGAAGCTGGGGGAATTTCATGACAGATAATTCGCTTCTGTCTGAATGCGAAAAAGCCCCCGCCAGTATAAACTAGCGGGGACATATTTCCTTGTTTCCTTTATTCATTGCCTACACCGAGCGACTGCTTCGCCATTTCCATCATATCGTCTAGACCTGATTTCTCTGCAAACTCAGCAATTCCAACTGGATATGCTGCTTGAAGCTCGACCACATGGTCAAACAAATTTGGCCAAACATTTCCTCCAGCGCGTTCATATGCATCAATTAATTGTTTAAGCGAATCCTCACCAAACGCCATTAAGTGGGATACAAAATCGGTTGCTGGATCATCCACTTTTGCCTCGGTCCAGTCAATAAACCCAGTTACACGAGCGTTTTCATCAATTAAAATATGCCCAGGGTGCAAATCACCATGGATGAAGGTAGTTTGCTGCGGCCAGATCGAGTCATTCGAAAGCCATTTTTGCCAACGGTCCCAAAGCGGTTGACTTACTCCAAATGTTGCCTTTACTTTTCCCATCCTCTTACGCATTACATCTCTAATTTCTTCCGCCGTTTGCACCGTTAAACCTGCTTCTTTAACCTTTTCGTGATTTATTTGATGCAATTCAGCCATAGCCTTCCCTAATGTTTCTACGTAAGCCTTTGGCAGATTTTTTTCATCAATCTCCCATACATATGCTTTCTTTTCTGGATCAATCGTTCCTGCTGGTATTCCAATTAAAAGTTTATAAGCAATTAATTCATCGGAAAAAATCTCCCATTTCGGCGCTTGAAAGGCAATCTCAGGTACGACTAAATCAAGTATTCTCTTTTCTTGTTTGGCAGATGGGATGACATCACTACGTCGCGGAAAGCGCAATACCCAATGGTCCCCCTTTTCATCTGTTGCGAATACCACTTGAAAGTCAAGGCCCGATTCATTGTACTTCAAAGATCCTGGTGTGATATAGAGTCCATGCTCTCTTGCTTTATCAACTACTTGTGTGTTTGATAATGTCATGTGATTCACCACTTTCTCATGTTTTAATTCCTACTTATCTATCCGCATCGATTAGATACTGCTTAAATCTTTCTGCATCTGAAGGCTTACATTCTACTCTTAACCTAGTTCCCTTTTCTTCAAACGCTTCCTCAAGAATATTTGCTTGGTCATTTAGATAGGATACAATCTGTCCTTCAGAATAAGGTATTAACAACTCACAAATCACATTGTCTTTAAAAATATTCACTTTAATCAAATCGAGTAATTCACGAATACCGGTACGCTTTTTGGCAGACAAATAAATGCGATTGTTCTCAACTACTGGATAATTCATTTCCGTTTGATCTGCTTTATTATAGGCATAGATCATCGGTATATCTGTAACTCCAATCGCAGCTAAAATTTCATGTGTTAGCCTGCAATGCTCTTCATAATTCGGATTCGATACATCCAATACATGAATCAGAAGGTCTGCTTCGATGACTTCTTCCAATGTAGAGCGAAATGCTTTTACAAGATGATGTGGAAGTTTATTAATAAATCCTACCGTATCCGTTAGCAGGAAGGTTTGATTTGTTTCCAGCTCAACCTTTCGCACCGAGGTTTCTAACGTTGCAAAAAGCATATCCTTTTCAAATACTTGTTTATCTATTCCCGTCTGATGAATATCTAATACAGCATTCATTGTTGTTGATTTTCCTGCATTTGTATAGCCAACAAGCGAGACGACAGGTACATCATTTTTTTCACGCTGTTTCCGCTGTGTTTTCCGTTGATTGACGAGGTTTTCCAGCTCGCGATTTAATTTAGCAATCTGTTCTTCAATTTTACGACGGTCCGTCTCAAGCTTTGTTTCACCAGACCCTCGGTTAATCAAACCAGATCCACCGCCTTGACGACCAAGTGATTCACGGCTGCCAATTAATCGCGGCAGCATATATTTGAGGCGAGCTACTTCTACTTGAAGCTTTGATTCCCTCGTTTTAGCTCGGTTCGCAAAAATTTCCAAAATCAGCATCGTGCGGTCAACAACCTGACATTCCGTTGCTTCCTCAATATTTCGGATTTGCGAAGGGGATAATTCATCATCAAAGATAAGCATATCGGCATCTTCTGCTTCAGCCATTTCTTTCAATTCATCCATTTTACCTGTACCAAGATAGTAGCCTTGGTTGATTCGATTCAAATTCTGCCTCAGTTCCCCGACTGTATCAATATGACAAGCTTCCGCCAAATTCCCCAATTCTTCCATGGAATAAGCAAACTCTTCTTCCTGCTTAGAAATATTAACACCAACTAATATCGCTTTTTTATTCATTTAATTTCCTCCAATTTTAATAAAGCACAGACTTCTGCCTGCGCTTTGTAAAGGGATATTTAATTGCCTTCATCGCGAAAGCAGCTACACTTTCAGACAGCAAAAAAGAAGGTAGACTACTCCCCTTCTTTTCTGCATAAAAAACCGTATATAATATGTGGTCAAAAGGAGGATAAAAAGGACCAAGAAGTTCGAGGCGGCATAGCTCCCCGTACCGGGCTTCCACAGGAAGTGGTGACTTCGACATTCGACACAGGACGTGTCGGTAGTTAGTCGAAGATCATTTGCTCTCGAAGCGTCATTTTTACCAGACCTTTTGAACAACCTCATATAAAAGTTTTCCTTATGAAAAGACAGACCAATCCCATTTACTCTGCGCACAGGCAGAGCTGAACATATTCAATTAATTGTTCAATCCTTGGATTCGAAGTCTGATAGTTGCCACAAGGAAAACCTCCGTTTCTGTTTATAGTATCTCCAACTCTAACATACATATGTCAATTGAACAAGGATTATTCCTTATAAATACATACTTTTGTCCCGTTTTCGTAAGTGTGCTGTCAGCAAAACTTAGACTACGCCTCCAGACCTAGGGTGAAATATTACTCAAGCTGCTTATGGGATTATGTATTCTGCATTACTATTAAGAAAGATTAACAATAAAAAGTGAAACTTATGTATATCTTATTTCGTCTATAAGGTGGCAGCAGTTGAATGTTTCATGATGAATTTAGGGGCGATTAATAATGAACGAAAAGAATTTATATATACTTTTAACCGATACAGGAACTGTTTTTACTAGATTAATAAAATCATATACCAAAAAACCATATAACCACGCATCCATTTCCTTTGATCCCCAGTTAGTAAATGCATATAGTTTCGGCAGGAAAAAACCTCGAAACCCTCTCATTGGCGGATTTGTTCAGGAAAATATGCGATCAGGTCTATTCAAGCATGCAAGTGCAGCTATTTATAGCTGTACAGTTAATGAAGATCAGCTTCAAAAAATTAATGCATATCTACAAAAGATAGAAGCTGAAAAAGAGCAATATCGCTATAATTTCTTAGGTTTATTTGGGGTTATTTTAAACAAGCCTATTAACAGAGAAAAGGCATTTTTTTGTTCGCAATTTGTTGCATCTGTTTTAAAGGAATGTGATATTCTGGATTTCTCGAAGCCAGTATCTTTAATAACTCCTCACGATATTCAGGAAGTAGGCAATTTTCAGCTCGTATACAAAGGAAAGCTTGCAGATTTTTATGCAGATGGAAATCATATAGATATCATGGAACCTTCGTTTAATATGGTCCCACTAAAAATATAATTTAAGCTTCCCTTCACTTTACAAAGTTGATTGGCGGCCTTACAATCTAACACAAAAAAACACCCAAAACAGCTTATCTCACACTGTTTTGGGTGTTTTTCAGACGAAAGAATACCGTTTTTGCAACATACCAATTGCATCTTCTAATAACTGCTTATTTACATCTGGGAATAACATGTCACTAAAGTATAGCTCTGATGCCGAGCATTGCCATAACAGGAAATTACTCATCCGCTTCTCTCCGCCTGTACGTATGACTAATTCTGGATCTGGCAGTTCCTTCGTATATAAAAACCGCTGGAACAGCGATTCGTCTAACTTTTCTAATTCCACATGATTATGCTGAACCTCATAAATTACTTTATGAACAGCTTGGAGGATATCATCTCTCCCTCCATAATTGAAAGCGAAGTTCACAATCAAGCCAGCATTATTTTTTGTTGCTTCAACAGAATCATCCAGCGCTCTTCTTGTAGCTTTCGGAAGAGCTTCTATGTTACCTGATACTAGTATTTTAATATCTCTCTTCATAAACTCTGGCAGCTTTTGTTTGAGAAATTTCACTGGTAAGCGCATGAGGTAATTAACTTCGTCTTTTGGCCGTCTCCAGTTCTCTGATGAAAATGCATACAGCGTCAGTATCTGGATGCCTAACTCAATACTGGCATCGATCATTCGCTCCATTGCCTGAGCCCCTGCATAATGGCCTTGACTCCTTGTCAGACCTCTCTTCTTCCCCCACCTTCCGTTTCCATCCATGATAATAGCAACATGCTTCGGTATTACGTTTTGCACTGTGCTAGACCTCCCTATACTTCCAAATCCAAACGTTGAATTTTTTCAATTACTTCTTGCTTCTTAAAATTAAATGTTTGCCAGGAATCCGGCTGTTTCATTTCTAGTTTTCGTTGCTCTATTCTCAGCAAACGTTGCAGTTCTGGATAATCAGGCTCTATTTTATACAGTTCGATTAGTCCCTCTATTCCGGTATATGATAAGGTGCTCAGATAATAAATATCAATTTTTTCCGTTTGTTCATAGCGCTCTAAATTATTTGTAACAATAAGTTGTTCGATATGGATAACATTTAACACGACATAAAATAATAAACTCGTGATGAGATAGAAATGTAATATCGCTAACCGCTCGACCCATACCCGAATAAAGGTATATGCAAAAATTACCATAAGAAAGATCATAAATGCATGCGCTAAAATTCGGTCCACAGTAAACCCATAAGCAGCTTCATACATACTTAAACGTCCAAATGCAGAAACCAGCATTACACCACTCACTATAATAAGCAAGGTATTGAGTATCTTTAATGTGAGCTTCATAGCTTTATTCGGAGTATTTACGCGCTTCAAAACGAAAATCAGCAATGTCCAATTAATTAGCGTTACAAGCAGCAATTCAAAGAATCCTTTTCTCGCATACTCTGCATAAGTAAGTTCGGCCTGTAATCCTCCACCGAAAAAATACGCAAACTGTATAGCTACAAATATGGCGTAGACCAGATTTAGCATCGCTAAGATCGTTACAACAATAACACTATCCCAATATATATGCTTTTTTTCTGGATTCATAACATTATTCGTTTCTATTTCAGTTCTTCTAGGCAGTACCTGAAAAATACCGAAGAATAAAAGAGAAAGAACAATAACAACGATCAGACGGAGCAGCTCTTCCGTAAAATTAAATCGTATAATAAACGACGGCAATTTTAGAATCATATCCTGAAATACTTTATCCGCTGACATTAACAACCCAATAATAACTAACAATAATGGAATACCTGTTATCAAACCAATTACAATACGTTTTATTGTTTTACCTGCTCCTTCGTCCATTGGTTTAACTGTTCCTATACAAAATCTCGTGCTATATTGAATTGCTTCTTTTAATTTCATTATTAATAGGATTAAAAACGCAGGTTTACTCCAGACAATCTTGTTCTGACTCGTGATCATAATCAGATGAAAGAAAACGAGAGCAGGTATCACAACTAAATTCAAAGGATAAAATAAGGTACTATTGTAAAAAAGATAACTCCCTGCCAGCAGCCAAACAGCAGCCATAAGCAGTAAACCAATTCTGCGACGCTGAAACGGTATGCTAATCCTTAAGAAAAACACAGCATAAAACACTGCGATGAAAACGAGGTATGACAAGCCAATTTCTTCATGGAAAAAACTAAGTTCTGCAAGTATTCCAAGTCCTACACATATAAGCAAAAATGGCCAATCTCTTTTCGTCACTTGAACATCCATCTATATCCCTCCAATACATTGTAAGTCTATATACATAGAATTACTATGTATATAGACAAAAAAATAATAACGAATCAGGACTGAATGCATTACTCGGCTTCAGCCCATTTCATATTGAAGCTTTCTTTCCCCACCGATACCCCAGCCAGCTTATTGGGTACAATACGGCCGTACAAAGAATGCAAACAATAATAAACGGCGTACTCAATAACGGTTGAAACCACTGAAGTGGAATAAGCTTAAATACAATTAAATACATTAAGATCAAATTAGGTATGATAGAAAACAAAAATGTCTTCTTCAACAATTTATGACCACGGGACCCAAACTCTCTGCCAATTTCATAGCCGAGCAACGCCCAAAAGAAACCATAAATAAGTATAATAATAGATGCAGCATTTGTTAGGCCTGCCCATAAGCTTTCCAGCCAGTACCAATCAAATGCGTTATAGCCAATTGTAAGCAGCACCCCAAAAGTGAAAATGGCAATATTGCAAAACACAAATAATTGCTGCGTTTTCTTAGGCGTTACGGCTGATTCCTGCTTCCATAGTGCTGCAATCTCCTTTGGCGAACCGAGTCTATGTACCAATTCATCATATACTTTTGCTTCATCGGTCGCTTGCTCCTGGAGCAGGTCAAATACGTGCAGGCGATATTCTGCTATAATCTCTTCCTTATCAGGATGACGCCCAATCTCTTGCTCTAATTCATTTAAAAAATGTTGTTCCCCTTCGGTCATGACTCGTTTCTCCCAATCAGGTTGTTCATCACTTGAACATATCGATGCCATTCCGACGTTCTTTCTGCAAGGATTTCTTTCCCTTGCTCTGTAATACGATAATATTTACGAGCTGGTCCCTTTTCTTGGTTTTGCCAATAACATTCAATGTACGCTTGTTTTTCCATCTTATGAAGTGCTGGGTAGAGCGTACCTTCCTTCATTTGCAAATGGTTTTCACTACGTCGATCCATTTCCTTTACGAGCTCGTAGCCATACATATCACGTTCATTTAAAAGCTGTAACACCAGCAAGGAGGTACTGCCTTTTACAAGTTCGCGATTAAACATTTTCTCACCTACCTAGAATTATTAGGTATCTTTACTATATAAAAATTTATCCTCTTTGTAAAGAGCTTCATTCAGCTTTTTCACAAAAAATAACTTCATAACTTTGTGTTACGCCTGGTATGTTATGAAACACAACAGGTCTTCCCCAGCGTAAACTACAAAAATAATTTTTAAAAAGGAGGTTTAGTTCATATTCATACGGGAATACAAATAGTACAAGGCGAACTGCATTGGAAGGATTGTTGCAGACAACTTGCGAAAATGTAACCACTTCATTTTCCAACTTGTTTACAAATGAATTCCAATGAGGAAATGCACAGCCTTGGCGGAAAATTTACTTTACTGGCGAATGCTAGACTCGTCAGGAGCTTTAAGATTTAAGTTCCATTTCACGGTTAGTTTTTCAAAACAGTAAGTGGTTTTTTGTGAAAGTGCAACTGGTAATCTGACTGAATTCTGGAGAAGCAGATTGAAAGGCTCTTTCAACGATCTCTAAAGCAACAAATACAGTCAGTGAGACCATCCTGTAATGACGAGTTGTAAAATATCGTCAGAAAGAACAGTTTGGAGAAGATGAATTTAATTTTCCGCGTGCACCCCTTTTAGGGGAAAAGAAAGGCATGTTCCGTTTGGAACTGCCTTTCTTTTTGATTATACATAATAATTCTTTTGATAGAAATAATTTGGCTTTTGCACATGGTTATCATAAGGCTTGTGAAAAATATGAGTCACCGCTGGAGACAATGGTGGAATCAACCATGTCCAATTCCCAGTAACCTTACGCCCTGTTTTCTGTTCCCGATTTTCAAAAACCTTAAATTGCTTTGCAGCTGTATGATGATCGACAATGGATACCCCATATTTTTTAAAGGAATCTAATACAGCGGCATTTAGCTCTACAAGTGCACGATCCTTCCATAAAGTGCTTTCATGTTTTGTTTCTAATCCCATCTGTTTCGCTACTAAAGGAAGCAAATTATATCGCCCTTCATCAGCTAGGTTTCTCGCTCCTATTTCCGTACCCATATACCAGCCATTAAACGGAGCTGTTACATAGTCAATCCCCCCGATTTCGAGGCGCATATCCGAAATAATTGGTACTGTATACCACTTCACCGCTAAATCCCCAAACAGTGAAAAGTCAGGATGCTCAATTGGTATCTCCATTACGTACTCCATTGGTATTTCCATAAACTCCGGGTCATGACCACCGATTTGAACAACAAGTGGAAGCAAATCAAATGAAGTTCCTTCACCAACCCAGCCAAGCTTCAAGCATTCCTTCGTAAAAGCTACAGAAGCTGGATCTCCTACTATCCCATTTTCCGTTTCATATCCAGCATAGCGAAGTAATTGGTGGTTCCAAATCTTCACCTGTCTATCCCCATGGATTTCGGCCTGGAATATCGTTATCATCGGTTTGATTTTCCCATAATTGGTTGCATTCCTTATATGGTGAAGCAAATAAGTAAATACTTCCTCACTACGTGCAGCATGTCTTGCATCTATTACCTCCAGCCTTTCCCAAAACAGTCTACCAATACAACGATTCGAGTTACGCCAAGCAAGCTTGGCACCATAAGACAGCTCTTCATATGTATGCTCATAGTACCCTTTTTCATCCAGCTCTTCGTGAATTTGACTCAGTCTCCCAGCAATTTCTTTTGATGTTTTGCCAAGCTCTCTATATAAATTTTCAATGAATGTATCTGCCTCTTGCTTTCGGATTACTCTTTCCATTATAGGCTCCTCCTGTCCTCAATATGTTTATTTTATCAAATATAACAGTTGTTTTTTGTGACGGAGTTTCTACAAATAGCCAAAAACAAGGGGTTGCATCAGAGCATTCCATTCGTTTATAATAATATCAACTACAAGACGGAAGGGTGAACAAAGGGGACATGAAGTACTAATCCTATTTTTTCGAAAACATTCAGGTGAACAGTATGTCAACATTAGCGGATTTTTCTGCTGTTTTTGTCATACAATCATGGAATTTTTCAGAATAGGATTGTAGATTTTTGTGTTCCAGCCAAAGGGAGTAGTCTCTCTTTTTTCTGTACACCTCTGCCTCCTATTCTGAAAAGAATTGGAGGCTTTTTTTTGGTCTCTCAAATAAGAACGGAGATGATAGATATGGTTATTATGGAAATAAGCGGACTCAAGTATGAAGTCAAGGATCGTTTACTTTTTGCTGCGGATCATTTAGCTATCCAGAATAAAGATCGAATTGGACTTGTTGGAAGAAATGGCAGTGGTAAGACAAGTCTGCTCGAAATACTTGCAGGAAAGCGGCAGCCAGAAGAAGGTATGATTAACCTCCGAGCAACCTGTGAATTGCTCCCCCAATTAAAAAACACGGATACAACAAAAAGTGGTGGTGAAGTTACACAGGAATATATTAACCAATCTTTAGCAACACAAGCTGGCCTTTTATTTGCGGATGAACCCACAACCAACTTGGATACGGAGCATATCGAAAGCTTAGAAAAGCAATTACAAAGATGGCAAGGAGCTATTGTTATTGTGTCCCATGATCGAAGCTTTTTAGACGCTCTATGTACGAAGATTTGGGAAATCGACGAAAAAAAAATCAATGTGTATAAAGGGAACTATTCGGATTATATTGCTCAAAAGGAACTTGCAATCAGACAACAAGAAAGCGCATATGAACAATACCAACGAAAGAAAAGACAATTGGAACATGCACGCGAGTTGAAGGAGCAAAAAGCACAACGCGCAACGAAAAAACCGAATCAAGTCAGCGCTTCTGAAGCAAAAATTACTGGAGCGAAGCCATACTTCGCTAAAAAACAAAAGAAGCTTCAAAAAACAGCAAAATCAATAGAAACGCGATTAGAAAAGCTTCAAAAAGTAGAAAAGGTAAAAGAAATACCTGCCATTAAAATGAATTTACCGAATCAGGAAGCTTTTACAGGACAGATTATTATCCGAGCAGAGGAGCTAACTGGAAAAGTAGCCAATCGCATCCTTTGGAACCCAGCAGGTTTCTATATTCGTGGTGGACAAAAAATAGCGGTTATTGGCAAAAACGGTGCTGGTAAAACAACGCTGTTAAAGAAAATAATGAACGAAGCGGATGGCATCACGGTATCACCCGCTGCCAAAATTGGTTATTTCAGCCAGAACCTTGACGTCCTTGATACAACAGACTCCATACTGGAAAACGTTCGCTCAACAGCTGTCCAGGATGAAACCTTTATTCGCACTGTGCTTGCAAGGTTACATTTTTATCGGGAAGATGTATATAAAAAGGTAGGAGTATTAAGCGGTGGAGAACGTGTTAAAGTAGCTTTTGCAAAACTATTTGTCAGCAATATAAATACACTCGTCTTAGATGAACCAACGAATTACCTTGATATTGAAGCAGTCGAAGCATTAGAAGACCTTCTAACTGATTACGAAGGTACAATACTTCTTGTGTCTCATGATCGACGTTTTGTCGAGAATATCACTGATCACATTTTAGCAATCGAAAAACAAAAAATTACGTTTTTTGATGGAAGCTTTGAGGCGTATAAAAATTACGTTCCAAAGCAGGCCGCTGATTCAATAGAGCAAGAATTACTTGTAATTGAAACAAAATTAACGGAAGTACTGAGCAAGCTCAGTCTAGAACCGTCAGAAGCATTGGAACTAGAATTTCAAGCACTTTTAAAAAGGAAACGAGAGCTGGAAAAAGCAGAATAAATTGGTAAGAGCATGCTTGTCCCGCAAACCTGCATGCTCTTATCAGCTCAATCTACTTTCTACCCATTTCCCTACAATTACGATGCCTGCTGATACACCTAAAGCTGTAGAAAAAGCAGTTGTTAGGTGTAAAGATGATTTGAAGATTACATTAACGATGATATTTAATAGAAACAATGCCGAGAACCAAACTAAGAACCTCCGAATCATTTGTTTCAAATGAAGTTCACCTTCTTTTTCATATTTTCAATTCATTGTTTTAGATTTTACCGCATTATGTAATATCTCTAATCTTGAACATGGCAAAATTGCGAGGAATAGGTTTTGTTTACTTCATGTAGATTCACTTTACACAAAAACAGCACTGACATCTCCGTCAGTGCTGTTCCTCTTATTCTTCTTCACTGGCTTCTTCGCTATCTTCCAAATCATAATTATAGTCATAATCAGCAGGATCAATTGGTTCCCACTCATCATTCGGTGTGTAATAACGAAGTAGGTCCCCGTTCAATACCCGGTCTGAAAGTTCCAGCTCATGAAGAACTGTTTCACTTAATTCCTTCATCTCTTCTGTTGGTTCTTCAATAATTTCTTTCGTTTCATTGTCGTAATAAACGCCATTTACCAAGCTGTATTCTTCCGTCATATATCCACCATTTCTGAATGGCACATAGTCTTTATGGTTCTCAGAAAACATGTCTGTACCGAAAAGAATATAATCGCGTGCATCAATTCCTAAAATATGCAGAAGCGTTGGCATAACATCAATTTGACCTGAATACGTATGATTCGTACCTTGTCCCTCAACACCAGGAACTTTGATCATAAATGGCACACGCTGAAGCTCCGCATTTTTCAATGGTGTAATTTCTTCACCAAGAATTTCGGACATTGCACGGTTATGATTATCTGAGATACCATAGTGGTCTCCATAAATCATAATTATTGAATCCTCGTAAAGTCCAGATTCCTTCAAATCATTAAAGAATTGTTCCAATGATTCATCAAGATAACGTGCTGTTTGGAAGTAACGGTCCACCGAACCATCACCCGTTTCAGCAGGGGCAATCGTCGCTTCATCTTCATCAATCAAATATGGATGATGGTGCGTTAATGTCATCATATGGGCATAAAATGGCTGTTCCATTTCTTCTAATAATGGCATGGACTCTTCAAAGAATGGTTTATCCTTTAATCCATAATTAATAACCTGATCTGGGCTCATATCATAAAAGATATCATAATAGAAATCTGTTACCCCAAGATGCTTATACACTTCATCACGGTTCCAGAACGATTTACCATCTCCGTGGAATACTCCACTTGTATAGTCTTGTTCCTGATCAAGAATTGCAGGTAATGCTTGATACGTATTTTTTCCTCGTGTTACAAAAGCAGATCCCTGTGGCAAGCCATAGAGTGAAGTATCCATGATCAGCTCAGCATCAGCTGTTTTTCCCTGCTCTGTTTGGTGGAAAAAGTTATCAAAATACGTGAATCCTTGACTTTGATCGTTCACTAAGGAATTTAAGAACGGTGTAACCTCTTCCCCGTGTAACTCAAAATCTATCAAAAAGGATTGGAATGATTCTAGATGAATTTTAATAATGTTCTTTCCTTCACCTTTTCCAAAGTAAGCTTCATTTGGTTCTGCATATTTACTCTTCGTATAGTTTTCAACTTCTGTAATATCACTACTATCTGCAAGCACGCGTTGTGTCGATGACTCAAAGCTTTGGATTGCATCATAAATCATAAAATTATATGCACCCAAGTATTTCACTAAATAATTACGGTCAAATGTACGCTCTAACAACTGTGGGCGATCTGCCTCAGCTAAGCCTAGATTGATAACAAAGGCCATTACACCAGCGGCCAGCACAATGAATGGTTTCCGAATCTTTAGTCGTTCCATTGACCAGTTCGTACGATTCTTCCAATACAATACGATTAATAAAACTAAATCAAATGCATAGAGAAGATCACGCCACTCTACTAAACTTGCAATACTTCCACCTAAACTACCAAAGTTACTTGTCTGCATCATGGTCGCTATCGTGATAAAATCACTATTAAAACGATAGAATACAACATTAGCATACAGGATAAAGCTTAGAATAAACGATAGAATAATAATCCATCGGCCAGCTTTTCTACCAGAAGCAAAGAGTGCTAATCCTAAGAATATTAATCCTGTACTTAACGGATTTAAGAATAGTAAAAACTCTTGCATAGGCCCACTTACACCAAGACTAAATTCAATTTTATATATCAAATACGTTTTTATCCAAAATAGGAATACAGCGATAGCGAAGAATCCCATCTTTGTAGATATTAACTTCTTCACAATATTCACCTCAAAATTTAATTAGATTGTTCGATACAAGCGTATATTATACACCCACATATATATTCTGTCAAAAATCCTCTGCGATAAGATGTAATAAAATCTCAATCAGAAAAAACAAAACCGCATGAAATCAAAATTTTCATTTGATTTTCATGCGGTATTTTCAATTTTAATAGAACCTCATCATTCATTTTTTTCAAAGTAACTGCAAACAACATGTCCAACCGCTTTAGCAGCTACAAGGATGGCGTCCTCATCAATATCGAATTTCGGATGGTGATTAAAGTAAGGCTTTTCTACTCCTTTTGGTGTACATCCGATAAAGAAGTAACTGCCAGGTATTTTTTCCAAATAGTAAGCGAAGTCCTCAGACGGCGCTAAAGGTGGATATTGTTTTACCTCTTTAATATCCTTATCATTAGCGTTTTTCAGACTTTCAGCTACCAATTCTGTATACTCTGGAGTATTGTACAATGGTGGATAATCGGATTTATATTCCAGGATACATTCTACTCCGAATTCTGCTTCAATCCCTTTAACAATTCGCTTAAATTCTTCCTCAATAATCTTCTGACTTTCAGCGCTCATATAGCGAATATCACCTTCAAGCTCTACACTGTCTTTGATGACATTAAATGTCCCTTTCCCATCAAACGATCCAATCGTTACAACACCTGGATCCATCGGATTTAAACGACGACTAATAATGGTTTGCACAACCGTTACAAAATGAGCACCTGCGACGATAGAGTCATTTGCAGTGTGTGGAGATGAACCGTGTCCACCAGTTCCTTGAATTTTTAATTTAAAGTAAGATCTGCCATTAAATGCATAGCCACTGCGATAACCAACCACTCCAGCAGGATCCATCGGAAGTACATGGATACCAAAGATTGCATCTAAATCATCTAGCTTACCCGAATCAAGGATGCTTTTTGCACCACCTGGCGGAACCTCTTCTGCATGCTGATGGATAATTTTTATTGTACCATTTAACTCTTCTTTAAGTTGAATCAAGCAATCAGCAAGAACAAGCAAGTATGCTGTATGAGCGTCATGGCCACATGCGTGCATGACCCCTTCATTTTTTGATTTAAATGGGACATCTGCCTCTTCCGTAATTGGAAGGGCATCAAAATCCGCTCTTAATCCGATTGTTTTTCCCGGTTTTCCTCCTACAATCGTTACAATGATTCCATAACCATTACCAACATTTGTCTCTACTTTTACATCTTTACCATTGTAAAAGTCGGCAATATATTGAGCAGTTTTTTCTTCTTTAAAAGAAAGCTCTGGATTTTCATGCAAATAACGACGAATTTCAATCATTTCATCTTTGCGTGCTTCTAACATCTCCATCAATTTACTTCTCATTCCAACTGCCTCCTCTATTTTGACTCAATTCTTAATGTTTTGCCCCAACAGGACGTACATTGGATGCGTTGATAGGGTCATCTTCATTTTCCCCTGATTCCCTAGGAACTAACACGATAATTGAAATCAAGGATAATATCGCAAAGATTACATTAACGATAATTCCTGAGGATGCCGCTACCTCTACACTACTTATTGCTGTGATTGCGCTGTATACTGTCGCTGAAATCGCAACTCCAAACGCATTTCCAAGTGAACTTGCCATTTTATACACTCCGGAAGCTTCTCCAACTTTATTTGCTGGAGCAAAGGTTACAGCCGTATCAGTTGAAGGTGTTGCATACATTCCTAAACCTAAACCAAAGAGTATAAATCCAACGAATACAACAATTGTATACATTAGGTCTGGCAAGAAAGTAAGTCCCATCACACCTACACCGATTAACGTTAAAACCGTTCCCCATACCATTGGTTTTCTTGCGCCAGTTTTTTGCATAATCTTTTCACCTACGCGAATCATCCCGAGCACCGCTACAAGATAACCAATTGAAAGCATTCCTGATTGAAACGCCGAGAAGCCTCTCCCCACCTGTACATAGGTGTTCGCAACAACTAATGTACCAGCTACTGCATTTAATAAGAAGTTAGAAATAGTTGCACCTGTATAGGCTTTGCTTTTAAACATTTTAAAATCG
This sequence comes from Oceanobacillus sp. FSL W7-1304, assembly GCF_037969805.1. Classification (NCBI taxonomy): domain Bacteria; kingdom Bacillati; phylum Bacillota; class Bacilli; order Caryophanales; family Bacillaceae; genus Oceanobacillus; species Oceanobacillus sp. FSL W7-1304. The sequence continues at coordinate 2,240,910 of NZ_CP150211.1, forward strand.
ATAAGTGCATTATCTCGTTTTGCTTCATACTTAATAAAGCCAATTACTCCAACAATCGTTATTACTGCAAGTCCTATTGTTAATGGGCTAGTCCAGCCTAAGCTTGCGCCTTGTGTAATAAAGACATTTAAAGCAAGCATTGTAACAATAAAGATTCCTAGACCACCGAAATCAAATTTAAATGTCCCTGTTGTTTCTGCTTTGCTTTCAGGTGTGTCTTTAATTAACCACATTGCTAAAAGTGAAAAAACAATAGAAAAGACGAAGATCCATTTCCATCCCATTGATGTGGCGATTGCACCACCGAAGAAGGAACAAAATCCTGAACCACCCCAAGAGCCAATTGACCAATAGCTAAGTGCTCGCTGACGATCTTCACCATCAAAGTATTCCTTCACTAACGCTATCGTAGCAGGCATAATTGCCGCTGCCGATAAACCTTGTAAAATACGACCTACAATTAAAAGTATAGATCCGTTTGCTAAAACAAGTAATAAGGATCCAATTATACTTAGAATCAAACCAACATAGGTAATTTTTTTACGACCAATCCGGTCTGCTAAACCTCCAGCCACTACAATAAACATTCCGGAAAATAAAGCAGTCAAGCTAATTGCTACGTTAATCGTACTTAATGAAACACCTAAATCGGATTGAATTGCTGGTACAATATTAACCATTGATTGAGCAAATAACCAAAATGTAATAACTCCAAATACAATTCCTGTAATCATCTTATTGGTGCCTTTGTAAGCTGTATCCATTGTACAACCTCTCCTTTTAAAATTAATAAAGTGAAACCCATTCTGCGAGGTATTCTTCCCTCTCATTGAATGTCAGTCCAACAGAATCATGTCTGTTCACCCCAAAGCTTCACGTTTTGAGAACTTCACGATTTTTGGGCATGGGCATTATACAGCCCAATAATGTAGTAAATCTTATTCTTACCTATCTCTAACAAGTCATAACTGGATAATAATGCCTGCGGTCTTTCTTGAGCTCATTTTTACCACATCCTTAGTATAAAAAAATCCACCATTTTAAATAAGTCATTTTTCATTATAATAAGCGTTAAATCATGTTCATAAATTCACATATAAAAATAACGGTAAAAAATTAACCGTTAATTTTTTACCGTTATTTTCTGGTTTTAGATATAATTTGGATTATACTAATCGATTTTTAATAAAAAGCTCTACGTATATCAAAGAAGTGAATCGCATTTAATGACATATAAGCATACATGCTCCAATCACCATCAATCACCTGATCGAATAATTCAAGTGATGGTTTACTCGTTTCGTTAATATGATTAATAACCTCTTCATCCATTCCGTATTTACTATTTAAGTCCCACCACTTTGTATAAAGTGCGCCAAAATCTTTATCAAAAACCCGTTTGCGTATTTGATACTCTCCTGGCTCCAAACCAGAAATCGTTACGCGAACTTCTTTATTTAATTTCTTTAAGAATGTCTCTTCAATCGTAAAATGAGGATTCACATTATTAATATTCATTAATACGAGCTGATAGCCACGGTCGTTTTTAGTCATGATATATTCTGAACCACGTGCAATAATATCCCCATTTAATCTGTCAAAAAACTGCATCGCAAAATAAGCAGGGCGTTTGCCACTAAAAAAGTGAAAAAGCTCAAGTCCCTCCATCCGAATTTTCCTATCACGCCCTGACTTCTCATGCTGTTCTGTATTAATCCAAAAACCTATTGATTCGACCTCATCAGCCAAGTCCAGAGCATTTTGCAATACTAATGCTCCACGGAAAAACGTTCCATTCGTAAATCGTGTATTCCCAGATAGCGTGTTCCAGCTAATTAAACTAATCGGCTGATTCTTCCCATGCTTTCTTAAATATGTCTTTAGCTTAACTGTTTTTTCCTTTATGTACCCTTTCGCCAGCGAAAATCTATCATCTCCCAACTCTTCAAAATCGATAATTTCATTTTGGTTTGCTTCATAGCCATAGAAATCAATTGGTACTTTTTTCTCCACTAACCAAGTATGATTCTTGGACGTTTTTTCATCTTTATAGGAAAATGGCAGAAAAGCTCCTACTTTGACTTTTGGAATAAGCGCCTTAACCGAACGATATAATTTCAAATAAACACGCTCAAGCTCACTAACAAGGACAGCTGTTGCAGACGGTTCATAAAACATAAAGTACCATTTTTCAATATAGGAAGTCCCATACACATTCAAGCAATGCTTTATGAAATCTTGCATTTCCCTTATATAATTCTCTTCATCACGGGAAATTTCAACGTAATCAATCCGAATGAACAGTCCTAAATCATGCTTCCTTAAAAAATTCAACACGAAATCCGCATTGTAATATGGCGAAGTAGTCGCGATAATTTCGTCCGTCTCTACCGGTGGAATAAATGTAGTACCACCAATTAATCTACGTACTGCAATATTTTCTAAGCCTATTTCCTCCTTTGCCATTAGAACTTGCAGTCTGACTCCTTCCTTTAATAGCTCACTTAACTCGCCGATAGCAAGATTATGTATTGGCCGATTAATTTTAGATGGACTAACCTGTCGTATATCAAGCTTTAATTCTTCAGCTTCCGTTTCGATACTAGTGAATACAACATCACTATCCGTCAGTAACATTCCTAATTCTCCAATAATAGATGATGATTGAATAATTTCAACTGCATCCTTTATGTCATACGTTTTCATCGTGTCCATACCGGTTTCCTGATTTTCTTCTCGGTATAATTTCGGGGTCTTTTTATATGCTTCTTTGAAATAATGTACAAATGACTTTACATTGGGAAAGCCATTATTCATTGCAATATGAGAGATTGAATCAGAAGTATACAGCAATTCCTTTACTGCATGCTCAAGACGAATATTCATCAAATAATGATTAAACCCAGTTCCAACCTTCTCTTTAAAATAACGTGATAAATAACTAGACGATAAGTAAAACTTCTCCGAAACATCATCTAATGTAATTTTTTGATGATAATTTTCTTCCATATAATAAATGATTTCTCTGATTCGTTGATCTCCTGTATCAATGCGCTCCTGGATTCTTCCCATTTGCTTAAAACGCCGAATAAGAATAAGCAGGATTTCGCTAACATAAGATTGGATTTCAATCCGATAACTCTCTGATCTTCGAAAATAGGCAATCATTAGTTCGGCTAAAAGTTTACGGATTCGATTAATGACCGCATCTTTTTCCATATCTACGTCGCCTGAGAAACACTCAAATCGACTATTCGGATACGCTTCATAGGACTGCTTCATAAATCGATCGGAAATTTGTAACAACAGAATGTGATTTCCCTTATTTCCTTTCGCTTGGTATACTTGATTCCGATTTATAACAAGCACATCTTTTTCTTTCAATTGATAAAATCGACTATTTGTTTCAACGGTTAAATCTCCTTGAATCACAAAAATAACTCCAATTCCTTGATTCATTTTTGGAGCTAAAAATTCAATCTGCTGTAAGTTAATACTGAAGTCCGTTAGCTGATTATCCATTTCCCCTTCCTCCATTCAATAACAATGACTACTGCAATATCTTTTAGTTTACATGTACCGGGAAAAGAGAATCAAGTTATAGTAGATGATTGAAACACGTTATGATAATGGTTGACTTTAATCATTTAGTTTTATATAATTATAATTAATTAAAGATATTTTAATTAATTATATCTGAATAACATATATTAGATACGCTTTAGGAGGGAAAAGAATGAGTGAAAATCTGTCATTAAAAGCTTATGTCGTATTAATGAAGGCTTACAAGTCAATTGAAGAGAGAATTAAAAAAGATATTAGCAGTCATGGCATGCGCACTTCCGATTTTGCTATTTTAGAAGCATTATACCACAAAGGCAGACAAACGATACGCCAAATTTCCGAGGCTGTTCTTATTAATACGGGGTCCATTACTTATGTAATCGATAAACTCGAAAACAAAGAGCTGCTCGAACGAAGTAATTGCAAGGATGATCGTCGTGTTGTTTATATACAACTGACAGACCAGGGACGCCAACTGATGGACGGCATTTTTCCAAAGCATCAAAAAGTAATCGAGGACTTATTTGATGGTATTTCTGATGAAGAGAAAAAGACAATCATTCACGTGCTTAAAACGGTCGGCAAAAAAAGTGAAGAACAGTGAGAACATGAAAAGTAGTAACGATCTATTCCATTCTAAGGAGGGATGACATTGCTTTCCTTTGATCCTGAAAACAATACAGAACGCGAGAATTACAAATTATTAACTGGAAGCATTATTCCTAGACCAATTGCATTTGTTAACAGTAAAGCAAATGACGGAACAATCAATGGAGCTCCATTTAGTTATTTTAACGTTGTTTCTTCTAATCCACCAATGCTTTCCATTTCGATTCAACGCAAAGCTGGACAATTAAAGGATACGGCCCGAAATATACTAGAAAGCAAAGACTTTGTCGTGCATATAGTTGATGAGTATAATGTCGAGGAGGTCAATAAAACCGCTGCATCGCTTCCTGCTACAGAAAGCGAACTAAACCTGACAAATTTCACATTTGCAGAAAGTGAAGCGATTTCCGTACCGGGAATTAAGGAAGCTAAGGTTCGATTTGAATGTAAATTAGAACGAGCGATTGAATTAGGTGATGGCGAATCAATTAATACTGATCTCTTAATTGGAAAGGTCGTTCGCTTTCATGTTGATGAACACATTTATGAAGAGTCGGGAAGAATTAACCAAGATAAATTAAAAGCTGTAAGTCGTTTAGCAGGAAGTAATTACGCAAAAACTGGAGCGTTATTTTCACTAGAACGGCCAAACTAGGAGGAGTGTAACAAATGAAACATATTTTCAAAAAAGGAAGCAATCCTTCCAAACCAACATTGTTGTTACTGCATGGAACTGGAGGCACCGAACAAGATCTCCTTCCACTTGCAGAAATTATTGACATATATGCAAATGTATTAAGCGTACGTGGGAATGTTCTCGAAAATGGGATGCCACGTTTTTTCAGAAGACTTGCTGAAGGGGTTTTTGATGAAGAAGATCTTATTTTCCGCACAGCCGAACTAAATGACTTTCTGGATGAAGCAGCAGAAAAATATGAATTTGATCGTCATAACATTGTCGCGATCGGCTATTCAAATGGGGCAAACATTGCAGCAAGCTTAATGTTCCATTATCAAGCTGCGTTAAAAGCAGCGATTTTACATCATCCAATGGTTCCAAGAAGAGGCATCGACTTACCGGATCTTTCTGGTAAACAGGTATTTATCGCCGCAGGAACAAATGACCCAATTTGCCCTGCACAAGAATCAGAAGACCTCCATTCTCTACTGGAATCTGCGGGTGCCAATGTAACATTACATTGGGAAGGTCACGGACATCAGTTAACAATGACCGAAGTGAAAGCGGCAGCTGCCTGGTATAATAATTAAAAATAAAAACACCGTTCGATGCTGATTTAAGCCTAGCCCGTGAACGGTGTTTTTATGATTTATGCAATCCGATTAGGAACGTACAATTAATTTTATTTTGTTACCGGCTGGATCTTCCGTCATATAAGCGTCGTTTTCATTTGTCACATCAGCGCCGATTTGCTCTAATTGGTCGATTGTTTTCTTACGCGTCGCTTCATCCGGAAAAACAAGTGAATACCAATTTAGTCCGATACTGTTCGCTACTGGTCTAGGGGCGCCAATTCCACTCCACACATTGACAGCAACGTGATGATGATAGCCGTTATGCGATGTGAATAACGCACCAGGATATTTCGTAACAATATCAAATCCTAATCCATCAATATAGAATTTCTCTGCCGCATCTAAATCGGCAACATGTAAATGAATATGCCCCATAAGCGTATTTGCAGGCATTCCCTGCCATTCCTCTTTTTGCTCAGCTAAAATTCCTTCTGCATCCAGTGGATCTGTCCGCATTGTAACCTGACTATTTGTCCAATCCCATGCTGAAGAGGGCCGATCATGCGCAATTTCAATACCATTCCCATCAGGATCAGAGAAATATAAAGCCTCACTAACAACATGATCAGAAGCACCAAACCCTAGTCTGTCCGCTAAACCAGTTTGGATAAAATGCTTGAGAAATGCAGCCAAATCAGCACGGCTTGGCAGCAGAATTGCAAAATGGTATAAGCCAGTTGTTCGTTGCTGTTTCGGAGTTACATCTTTCGGCTGTTCTAATGTAAGTATCGGACGCTTACCATCAGCCGTTAATACTGCTTTCTGTTCACTTTGTTCTAACACTTGGAACCCCATAATACCTTCATAAAATAAAAGTGAATTTGATAAATCACGTACATTTATATTAACTTCTTCAACATGAATCGTCGGCGCTTCAAAAAATTTCTTCTCCATTCGATTAACCACCTTCTGTAGAATTCGGTTTATAAATATAACTTATTATTACTTTGTTACTTTATGTAAGTATTATACGTTTTATCAGTTACTCTGTCAAGCTGGAACAGGGAATATAACATCCTAGTTGAGTCCTTTTAATCTAGTAGCAGGATGATAAAATCAAATTTTAATAATGCAGTCCATCCTAAACATTCACTTCCAGCAAATACAAAAGGACCGAGCGTATACTCGATCCCATTTATTTTCCTCTGATTATTCGTTTTTATTCAAGGTAACTACCCGACTACAAAGCCTTTCAATCAAATTTGCTTCATGACTAATCACAATGACACCCATTTCACGTTTTTTTGCTATCTCCAAAACTGCATGCCAGATTTGTGCTTGGGTAATTGCATCAAGCATGGTTGTCATTTCATCTGCTATTAGGAAACGCGTTTCCGGCCCTAATGCTCGTACCATACAAAAGCGCTGCAGCTCACCGCCAGACAACTCATTTGGCCAGCGGGTTAACCATTCCTGTTCAATACCAAACGCTTCTAGTAACGTCCGATCCGGTTCCCAGCCTTCGCGTAAGCTTTTTTGCATTTTCCAGCGTGGGTTAATTGCTTTTTCTGGATGCTGGAACACGAGCTGTATCGGCTGGTAACCCTTTTTCTCTACTGGCAAGCCACCAAGGGTAACGGTTCCCTCAACCGGATCCTCAAATCCTGCTAATATGCGAGCAAAGGTGGTTTTCCCCTGCCCACTTGGCCCGACAATACCTACGATTTCGCCGGGATTTATCGTGAAATTCACTCCGCGAAATAACCACTCGCCATTTCCATATCGAAACCCAACATCTTTTGCATCAAGTTGCATGGATACACCTCACCGTACTGTCTCTCAATTCTCTCATATCGGGGCTTCCCTTTCGACATGCAGCTGTTGCCCATGGACATCGCGGTTCGAATAAACAGCCAGGTGGGAGGGAGCTTGCATGTGGTTGTGTTCCTGGAAGCGGAATGAATTCATTTTGAGGTAAAGCTCGCCATAAAGCTTTGCTATACGGATGCCGTAATGCTTCTCCTTTTCCAGTAAAGTCTGCAACTGGTGCAATCTCCACTGTCGTCCCAGCATAAAAAACTGCAATCTCATCTGCAATAGATAAAGCAGAATCAATATCATGCGTTATCAGCATGACTGCACACCCACTGTCTGCCAATTCCCGGAAATGACGAAGTGCTTCTTTCATCACAGCAGGATCAAGGCCTGGGGTTGGTTCATCCGCTATAATTACCTTTGCTCCACTGACAACAGCAGTTGATAATAGCGTTCGCCTTGCCATCCCTCCTGAGAGCTGGAATGGATACAACTCCTCCACCTTTTGCGTTAGGTGATAACGTTCGAAAGCTTCCTTTTGCTTCCTCGCTGGATCACCAGACCTTACCGATGTACGTACCTGTTTGCCAACCTTCATTAAAGGATCCAAATAGTTAACCGATTGTGGAACGAGGGCAATTTCTTTTCCCCTTAACGCGATTTTCCTAGAATATGTTAGCTCTTCTCCCGCATATGTCATTGACCCGCTGATCTTTGCATTGCTTGGAAGCACACCTAATATTGCATGTGCGAGCAAGCTTTTCCCAGAGCCACTGGCACCGACAACGGCAAGGATTTTTCCCGCTTCCAGATTAACGTTCAAATCGGAAATAACCTGGAGTTCCTTTTGTTTCATACCAGTCGTATATTGTTTAAACGAGACAGATAGATTTTTCACTTCAAGAATAGACATTCATTAACTCCTCTTCCTTTGGAAAACTTTTTACTCATGTGCTCTTGTTGGGTCAAGCATCACCCGCAGATATTCTCCAATTTGATCAAATGTCCTTACAACAATTAACAAACAAAGCCCCGGGAAAAAGGCAAGCCACCACATTCCAGAAGATAAATACTTCATTGACTCGGACAAAATAATTCCGATTGCCGGCTCGTGCGGTGAAAGACCTAACCCCAAAAATGTAACAGCCGCTTCATGTAATATAACGTGTGGAAATAGTAGCATAAATCCAATTAAGATTTGCGGACTTATATGTGGTAAGATGTGATGCAGTGCAATCCACCAACGCGGTTTTCCCATTTGTTTCGACATCTGAACATACTCAGCGGAACGAACTTGCAGCACCTCCGCTCGAACAACCCGAGCAAGGCTTGGCCAATGCGTGAGCATCAACCCAACTACAATTCCTTTAAACCCTCCACCTAATGTAAAAGCAATTAAAATAAGTGTCACCAAATGTGGTACACTCAAGAAAAGATCAATAATCCAGGAAATCAAGCGATCCGCTATTTTCCCCATCGACGCAGCAGCCATTCCCAGAACAAGAGCAATCAGCGCACTTCCTGTCGCCCCAAGTAAACCAACCCCGATACTGAGTGAAAGACCCATAATTGTTCTCGCAAACATGTCTCTGCCCAGCCAATCCGTACCAAATAAATGGTCGAACGATGGAGGAGCGTTTCGTTCAGTTAGATTGGTCGTTATCCTTCCTTCATCCAACAATAACCCACCTAATATGATACTTAATAAAAATAAAGCTGCGATAACAATTGTAAGAAGCATCCGCCTTCTCTGATTTAGGAGAGGCTGTTTATTTTTTTCTTCTGGAGTAGAAAGCATAACGATCTCCCCCTCTCATCCTAGGATCGAGCACCAAATAAATCAGATCAGCTATTAGATTGCCAATAAAAACAAATAACGTACTAAAAATAACAAGTCCTAATAATAGTGGGACATCCCCTCTTACGCCAGCTTCAACCGTTGCCTGACCTAAACCTGGATAAGAAAAAACCTGTTCAGCTAATACAGCGCCACCGAACAGTTCACTAAACGCAGCGAATTGTAAAGTAATTGCTGGTAAAGCTACATTACGCAGCCCGTGTCTCCAAAAAAGCACAATGCCACGCTCACCTCGCGCGCGGGCAAATAGTATATAGTCACTTTGAAGCACATCAATCATCTTTTGACGTGTATGAAGCGCTACATTAGCCACACCAAGTATACTTAATGTTATCGCAGGTAATATAAGGTGTTTAATTCTGTCAAGTAACGTAACATCCTCTGCAAGCACACCGGCAGGAACTCCCATCCCAACCGGAAACCATTTCAACCACACCGCAAAAACAATCAATACAAGTAAACCCATCCAGAATGTCGGTGTGGAAGCCAGTGTATAACAGTACCCTTTTATCAATCGATCAAGCCAAGTACCTTTTTTCATTGCGGCAACAACACCAAGGATAAATCCAATAACTCCTGATAATACCCACGCAGTCAGCATAAGCACCAAGGAGTTGATAAAACGCTCCCCAATAATATCAGCAACAGGGCGGCGATATATCATCGACGTACCTAAATCCCCAGAAAGAATTGCAGACCCCCAATTCATAAATTGAACACCAACTGGTTGATCCAGTCCCCAATATGCAGCTATTTTAGCACGTTGTTCAGGACCTACATTTAACATGTCCGCTCCAATATAAGCTTGAACCGGATCAATTGGAGAATTTTTAACTAATAAAAAGGAAATAAAACAAATGGCTACTAGTAATGTAGCCATTCGTATCCCTTTCATAAAAAGAAAAAAGCTCAGCTTTTTAACCATTTCGAACACACCTTTTAGAGGTTGTACACACTTTAATTACTCCATTTCCAATCAGCAATATTATCCGTTGCCGGCCATCCATGACCATGTACGTGGATGCGTTGATCACCAATATCCAAATTATCTTTAACAAGGTACAGGTGATCAATATTTACTAGCCAAGCCCACGCAGCATCACCTTGTACACTTACACCAGTTTCACCATCCCATTGAGCCTTTTTCCAAAAATCGATTGCCTCTTCTTCACTAGAAGCTGCAAGTGCCTGTTCAAAATATGCATCCACAGTTTCGTTCTCATAATAGCCAGTATTATAATAGTCGATTCCAGCATTATCGCTGCCGTAAATGTTATACATCTCATGTGGGTCGTGACTCCCCCAACCCATCAATACAGCACTGGAATACATATGCTGACCGATAACATCCCAGCTTCCGCCCTCGACATTAATTTTAATTCCAAGTGGTTCCATCATATCTGCAACAGCTATTGCAAGTGATTGTCGTATCGCATCGCTTGCTAAGTAATAAAGGGAGAACTCAGCCTTTAAGCCGTCCTTTTCTAAAATTCCGTCGCCATCAGTATCTTCCCATCCAGCTTCTTCTAATAGTGTACGCGCGCGGTCCATATCAGCATCCTCAATAACCGTTTCTGGATTCCACCACGGCAGCCCATCTACAGATGTATAAGCAGGGGTGCCATATCCTTCTAGCACACCATCTACTAACGCTTGACGATCAACAGCTATGTTTATCGCCTGACGAATTGCTACATCTGCTGTTACGTCATTACCAATTGGTAAACCGTCCTCTGTAACTTCTCCTGACTCTACAAAAGGAAAGACAATACCACGGTTATCCACTGTTTCTACTGCTTCTAATTTCATGCCAGGAACCTCTTGGTTACTAAATGCAGCTGGTATATATGCCATATCTACCTCACCTGCTTGAGCAGCAGCAAAGGAAGCGTCCTCACTTAAGAATAAAAAGGTAATCTGTTTAAAATAAGGTTCTGTATCATAATATTCAGGATTAGCCTCAACAATTAATTGCTGTCCTTTATCCCACTGCACAAGCTGAAACGGTCCCGATCCAATCGGATTCTCAGCATAATCCTCTGTATAGGCATGCTTTGGTACAATCCCTGTTGCTACGAGCGAATTAACAAATGTGGACTGAGGTTGTTTTAGCGTAAATTCCACCGTATATTCATCTATCGCTTCCACTTTATCGATTACATTAAGATCCACAACAGATGCGTTATCCATTGCCGTTTCAAATGTAAACACAACATCTTCAGCGGTTAAAGGTTCTCCATCAGAAAATTTCACATTATCACGTAATGACACCGTCCAAACTTCTCCATCAACTTCATAACCTGTAGCTAAATCATTTACAATTTCAAGATCATCATCTCTTTTTAAGAGCGTGCTTTGAAATAACGGAGAGCCGTAGCGCCCCCACCCTGTTGTTGGATCAAATCCAGTTTCCGGCTCCGAACCAAATGCTAATACAAGCTCATCTTTATTTTCTTCCTTCTCATTTGTTGCATCATCTGCTTGATCAGATTCCGACTGTGTACAGCCCGCCAATAAGATAGTAAAAATAAACATAGTCAACAAGCTAATTCCGATTATTTTTTTATTCATTTATTTCACTCCGATTTTCATTTAATATCCAAAATTAGATTCGCTCCACAGGAGCTAATGTAAACTTACCGTAGTCGACACCCTTTATACTTGTCAGCTGATTGCTTAGCTGTTGGATGTCTTTCGCTTTTCCTTTTACGATAATCAACTCTAAACAGCTCGCTTGATTCAGATGAAAATGTGTCGTTGCTAAGATATTATCATGCATACGGTGCTGAATCTTTGTAAGCTCATCTACTAAATTTCGCTGATGGTGATTATAAAATAAAAGAACACTCCCAGCAACAATTTGTTCATCCTGCTCCCATGAGTGCTGTGTTAATGCATCCCGAACCAGGTCACGAACTGCTTCCGATCGGTTTTCATACCCTCTTTGTTTCACTAAATCATCAAATTTCCCAAGCAAATGCCCTTCCATTGACACACTAAACCTTTTTAATGAAGAGTCGTCCATGATTTCCTCCTTAACTGCTCACCTTGATTACATCAATTAAAAAATTACTTTTACTCTAATTGTATTCCTACATGTCAGTAACACGAATTTGAAAATTCGTAACACTGATACAACGAAAAAAATCGCACTTTTCACGCGACTTAATAGCTATTCTAATTTATCATTTTGGAATGATGTAGTCAATAAATACATTATGATTACGTAATGTATTTTCCATTTTAATGGTGTTATGTTTACATAAAAAAGTGTTACTATGCCACTCATTTTTTTCGATTAGGCTTAGCTTTTCTTTTTAATCAGTTGCCTTCCATTTGGTCTATTCTCTAAATATAAATAACCCTCCTTTAAGTAGATTAAAGGAGGTGACATGTGATAATAATCAATCATTTTATTAACTTTATGCAATTAATGTAAATTTGTTAAAAACCTACATCTCTACTCTTTTATTACAAAACTTGGCATTCGTTAATGTGATTCTTAGAAAGTGTATGATGCATTCTCTTATGCTTTGAAGTAAAACAAGGCTTTAGACGAATTCCTAGTTGCACTTATGCAGCATATGAAAGTTTACATTCTTATCTGCTAAAAAAGACGAACTTGGTCACAATAGTAGTGGAGGATGATTATCGTGATATTTATATACAATGACTATGGCGGAACACATACAACTTCTCTTGCAGCAGCATATCATCTAAAAAAAATCCCGACTGACAAAGTTCTTACAAAAGAGGAGATTATGAGTGTAGATTATTTTAACAAATTAACAAAACACGATCTTGGAAAATTAATATTTCATGGATTAGATGAAGATGGAAATGCTGTTTATACCATAGGCAGAAAAGATAATAAATATGTTGTGCCAGCAATACAAAATCTTATTGAGCTATTACAGGAAAAATATAATTTTAATGAAAAAATAGTAATATCCAACACTTCACCGACCGTACCTATAGCTATGTCAATTGGAGGATTTTTCTCTAGAGGTCTACACATTGACTTTATCGGCGTTCCATTACTTATAGCAGGTGCTAAACAGTGCTGTAATCAGATTAATCGATTAGTTGAACAGACCAAGAAAGCAAGTATTTCTAGAAATAGTAAAATTGTTGTTTTAGAAAATAAATCGTTCAATTAATGCTTCTAGTATTTAACATGAAAGGAATCGATTCTCATGGACTACCCAACCATTCACACAAATTTCTGGGACGGAGTTATTGCTGTACCAGCTGTCGTGTTATTAACCCAATGTTTTAAAGTATTTCCTGTTCCACGTCAATACTTTCCTACCATAGCAAGCATTATTGGGTTTATTATTTCCATCTTTATTAGTCATAGAGGAGATTTATGGGCTGGTATTTATGGGGGCTTTTTATGGTGCTGCGGCAGTAGGTACCTATTCTTCATTGAAAACTACTTGGTTAGCTTTTAAATATAGAAAGAGAAAGCCTAAGTCCCCATAGGCGTAAACAGTTCTTTAAAGATTGAAACTATCCATCCCGCTAAATAAACTCCGTTCTAAACAACAACCAACATCTAGTGGCAAATAAAATAATACGAAATATACTGCGGCATAACAGCGTGCTATTCTTCCAGCATTGCCTCCGCTTTAGTTGTCTCAACAGTGCCATGTGGATGATGTGGGGGGGCATATATTGTATAAAGCTTTAATGGAATATTGCCTGTATTGATTACATTATGCCATGTTCCAGCAGGCACCATAATTGCTGTATCGTCGTATACTCTTCTTTCAAAATTCAAGTTATTACTGCTTTTCCCCATTCTTACAATCCCCTGTCCTTGCTCTATTCGCAGGAATTGATCGGTATCTGGATGTATTTCTAAACCAATATCATCACCAACATGAATACTCATTAATGTAACTTGCATGTGCTCTCCTGTCCATATAGCAGTACGATACGTATTATTATTTCGTGTAGCCTTATTAATATTTATAACAAACGGTTGTGGTCCATAATCCTTCACTCGGAAATCTTCTTTTTTTTGTAATTGTTCATTCATTAGACTTCCATAATAAAACGGTCTTTCGTAAGGATAATGCGGTATGTTCGTAAAGTAAGGCAGAGGATACGGATAAAAATAGTACACTTTACTCATTCCCTTCATTCTATTCCAAATTTATTGTATGAGGCATGTTTAAGTAACGTGCCTATATGAATAAAAACATCCGTTTTAAAGTTATTTAATTATTTCCCATAAATAATTTTTATACATTAGTATTTACAAAGGCTAATAAACACTGGTATGATAGCATATGTTTCACGTGGTTCGAAACCATCCCACGATAAAAAACTAAGGAGAGAGATTAACATGAAAGTAAGAACTCTTGTGGTGAATGCGTTAATAGCTGCTTTATATATTGCTGTATCCGCACTCATTGTTCCATTCGGATTTACAAATATCCAATTCCGCATTTCTGAAGTATTTAACCATCTTATTGTATTTGATAAGCGCTACTTCTTTGGAATTGTAATAGGGGTATTTTTATATAACCTATTATTTTCACCTTTAGGTTGGTTTGATTTAGTCTTTGGTGTAGCACACTCTGCAATTTCATTAGCTATTATCATTCTACTAGCAAAATATATAAAAAATATATGGGTGCTGCTTGCTGCGAATACCATTGTCTTTACATTCAATATGTTCATTATTGCATTTGAATTGAAGCTTGCTTTACAATTTCCGTTCCTGTTGACCTGGTATACAACAGCCGTCGGTGAGTTCGTTGTATTAGCTATCGGTATCCCAATTATATATGCCCTGAATAAGCGATTAAAATTTAATCGTCTAATGTAAATAACCTCCTCGTTCGTTCACGAATGAGGAGGTTATTTTATTTCCATCATCCACAGATTTTGCTTATACTTAGGTTACGTAAAATCGGAAAGGATGGATAGCATGATTGTTCGAGAACGCAATCAAGAATTAATATTGATTCAGCAGGATCACCATGCAGCTATTTCCGGTGATATTGTGAAACAATGGAAGAAAGATTACTTTTTAGGAGACGGTTTACGAAGCTCGGTTGAATTCGCAGCATATCAGCATGACTGTGGCTGGAAGGAGTTTGACAAACAGCCATTTCTGAACGACAAAGAAGCAATACCCTACTCTTTTTTCGATTTTCCGATCTTACCGAAAATCGTTCTTTATAAGCATGGGATTGATGTGGTCCAACAAGTAGATTCATACGCTGCACTTCTATGCAGTGAACACTATAAACGCTTCCTTTTAAATCATACTTCTCTAGAAGCCCAGGAATTTGTTACAGCAGAAAACACACGGCAGCAATCAATTATTGCCACTTTAAACGAATTCAACAAACGTTTGTTTAATTTTCATTATGGGCTTATTCAGTTTAGTGATAACCTTTCTTTGTATCTTTGTTTGAATGAACCGGGTAATGCAATGAATGCCGGACATTCCTTTTTTAAAGATGGGATTCCCATGAATCAAGCATTGCACGAATTTTGCGACGAACACTTACAGTTACACTGGAAAAATGAGAACACAGTCGTATTAGATGACTTCCCATTTGAACAGCCGTTTGACGTCGTTATTAAACAAAAAGCAATACCAAAAGCCGATCTTTCAGCTAAAGGATTAATCGCTAGCTACGAGGAAGCAACCTTTGAAGAATGGAACGTAACGATCACCACTTTGTAACCAACAAAAAGAGCTGAACAGCTAGCCTCTTCCAGAGGATGTTCAGCTCGAATTTCTTTGGTTAATCCCATTCATATGGTGTTGTTTGGTAGACATAATAATTCAGCCAATTCGAGAACAATAAACTACAATGACTTTTCCATCGATGTAATGGCTTTTCATTTGGATCATCGTTCGGGAAGTAGTTCTCTGGCAATTGTGTTAGAATACCTCTCTGATGGTCCCGATGATATTCTTCTGCCAATGTACTTGCACTATATTCAAGATGACCTGTTGCCATTATATTCTTACCGTCTTTAGAGGACATTAAGAAAATACCTGCCTTATCGGAATGGGCCAGGATTTGCAGTTTTGAATGGTTTGCGATCTCCTCATACGAAATATCGGTATATCTAGAGTGTGGCGCAAGGAAATAATCATCAAATCCACGCACGAGATTCTCATTTCGGTGTAATACCTCATGTTCAAAAATACCAAAGCATTTTTCCGGTAATTCATGCTTATTAATCCCATAATGGTGATACAAAGCCGCCTGCGCACCCCAGCAAATATGCAATGTCGATGTAACATTTTCTTTTGACCAATTCATAATCTCTTGTAATTCTTCCCAGTAATCCACTTCTTCAAATGAAAGATGCTCAACAGGCGATCCTGTAATAATCATTCCATCGAACCGCTTCTCTTTAATGTCAGAAAACGGTTTATAAAAGGTGTCCAAATGATATTTACTCGTATTTTTTGAATCATGTGTCGTCATCTTCAAAAATGAGACGTTTACCTGGATTGGCGTATTCCCAAGATAACGAAGGAGATGTGCTTCTGTTTTTTGCTTTTCAGGCATCAAATTGACAATTAATATATTAAGTGGCCGAATATCCTGCGTAACCGCGCGCTCTTCTTCCATTACAAATATATTCTCCTGCTCAAGAATCTCCTTCGCCGGCAATTGTGCCGGTATTCTAATTGGCATTTTTATTCTATCCCCCTCAGGAAAAATACTGTTAAGTTATTATTCATTGTAAAGCCTATAATAAAAAATTCAAGTTAAAAGTTTAGCTATATTTCGATAATTTCGTTTACTAGGTGAGGAAAAAGCTTTTCCCTTATTGAGTGGAGCGCGCTTGTAAGGGGATATCGCATTTCACCGTGGATTGATGGCCCGATTTGGAATGAAGCTGAGACAAAAGTATCTTTATGAAATAAAAACCGAACATGACCGGTGCAAATAACTCGCTCCGGAAATATACTTCGCACATCCAGAGGCGGCTATATTTCCTACGCTAAGCTTATGCATCGTTCGTCTTTAACATTAAACACTTTTGTTATGTCCCAGCTTCTTCTCAAAACAAAAATTAAAGACTAATTGTTGCTTTTCGTTTTTGAAAATCAACATCTGAATAATAAGCATTTTTCACTAAAACATTCGGGCCAAGACATTTTACTGCAGGACAATGACAGTTTAAGCTTTTAGCAGTTTTCGTATCCATCCAACGCTTATATGATTCCAGCAAAGAAGTCGTTTGTATGTTCCCTAAAGATGGCTCGTCACCGAAATCTGTTACAATGACTTCACCTGTAAAAATATTTACATTTAAGCGTGACCTTCCGTCTGGATCATTTCTAACTGTCACATTTTTTTCTTTGTAGAGGCGATTCAACAATGCTAAGTCCGCTTCATTTGCACTACAAGCATAGAACGGCAATGTTCCAAATAGCATCCACATATCGGGATTTCGGTGCTCTAATAGACGCTCAATTGCTGTCCGCATTTCGTCTAGACTTAACGTTTCCATTGTGCTCGCAAAGTCGACCGGATACATTGGATGCACTTCATGTCTTGCACAACCCATTTCATTAATATGATCATGAATTTGTTCCAAATAAGGATATGTCCGCTTGTTCAGCATTGTTTCTGCTGAAACCATGACACCATTAGCTGAGAGGCGTTGCGAATTTTCTACTAAACGGTCAAAATATTTTATTCGATTTTCCAGCGAGGGTTTACGTTCCATCATCGCAAATCCAGTTTGAGCAAACTCCTCAGCAGTTCCCCAGTTATGCGAAATATGTAGCACATCAAGAAACGGAATAATTTCCTCATAGCGCTCGAATGGCAGTGTTAAATTAGAGTTCATCTGTGTTTTAACACCACGACGATGCGCATATTCAAGTAAAGGAATAACATAGTTACGAACCAACTTTTTATTCATCATCGGTTCTCCACCCGTAATACTTAGTGTGCGGAGCTTCGGAATCTCATCCAAACGCTTCAGAATCAACTCAATTGGCAACGCATCTGGATCACTGCTTTGCAATGTATATCCTACCGCACAGTGAGCACAGCGCATATTACACATGTTAGTTGTTGTAAATTCGATATTCGATAAAGTCATTTCACCATATTCTTCTACATCCATATAAGCTTCCCACGGATCATTTAAAGGTGTTATTAAAGGTTGCGTCACCTTTGTTGTCATGTATGAATCTTCCTTTCTATATGAAGCAATCCATACTTTATTCTACCACTTTTCATGGTATATGCATGGGAATAAAACCATATGACTATAAATTTAACGTTATCGCTCTAGCATTCACTTTTAATACGGATATTCATTACTATTTGACTTATGGGGCAACTAGGTCTACTCAGAAGTGTGTTGTTTCTTTAACATCTTAAATCCTATAAATGTCCGATTATTTTTAGAATAACCGGGCACGCTATAGATGGTTAAGCTTTATTTGGAAAAACATAAAGAAAGGGAGATAATCAATGGATAAAGATCCATCAAATGAAAATTTACAGACAAATATTGAACATGATGATACGTTAACAACTCGCCAAGGCCATCCTGTCACAAATAACCAAAACATCCGAACTGTTGGTAATCGTGGACCAGCCACACTTGAAAACTATGACTTTATTGAAAAAATCAGTCACTTTGACCGTGAAAAGGTTCCTGAACGAATTGTTCATGCTCGCGGAGCTGGTGCACATGGCTACTTTGAAACGTATGGAAATGTTGGAGATGACCCTGTTTCCAACTATACACGTGCGAAAGTTTTCCAAGAAAAAGGAAAGCAAACTCCTGTCTTCGTTCGTTTTTCAACAGTAGTACATGGTCTGCACTCTCCAGAAACAGTTCGCGACCCCCGTGGGTTTGCAGTGAAGTTTTACACAGAAGACGGGAACTGGGATTTAGTTGGGAACAATATCAAGATTTTCTTTATCCGCGATGCCATGAAATTCCCAGACATGATCCATGCCTTTCGACCAGACCCTGTAACAAATATCCAGGATAGTGAGCGTTTCTTTGATTTTTGCTCCAATTCACCAGAATCCTTTCATATGGTGACCTTTATATATTCTCCATGGGGAATTCCAGCAAACTATCGAATGATGCAAGGCTCTGGTGTAAACACCTATAAATGGGTAAATGCAGAAGGTAAAGCCGTTCTTGTAAAATACCATTGGGAGCCAAAGCAAGGAATCAAAAATTTAACGGCAAAAGAAGCGCAAGAAATACAAGGCAAGAACTTCAACCACGCCACACAAGATTTATATGAATCCATTGAAAAGGGCGATTACCCAGAGTGGGAAATGTTTGTACAGATTATGGAAGATGGACCACATCCTGAATTAGACTTTGACCCGCTTGATGATACGAAACTGTGGCCTGAGGATCAGTTCCCATGGCTGCCGGTTGGAAAAATGGTGCTAAATAAAAACCCAGAAAACTACTTTAATGAAGTTGAACAAGTCTCTTTCGGAACTGGGGTCCTCGTTGATGGACTTGACTTTTCGGACGATAAAATGTTGCAAGGGCGTACATTTTCTTACTCTGATACACAGCGCTATCGCGTAGGAGCAAACCATTTACAGCTTCCAATTAATGCTCCCCAAAAACGAGTTGCGACGAACCAAGAGGGTGGACAACTTCGCTATCACAATGATAAAGCGCCTGGCCAGAATCCACATGTGAATTATGAGCCATCCAGCCTAGGCGGTTTGAAAGAAGCAAAGCAAGCAGGAAAAGAATATACTCCAAAGATTGAGGGTAACCTCGTTCGCGAATCAATTGACCGAAACGATAATACAAAACAAGCAGGCGAAACCTATCGCAGATTTGAACAATGGGAAAAAGACGAATTAATTTCCAATCTTGTTGGTGATCTTTCAACCTGTCAAAAGGAAATTCAAGACAGGATGATTGCATTAGCGGAGCAAGCAGATGAAGAATATGGGCGCCGGTTACGTGAAGGAATAGCTGAAGCCAGTAAACAAACAAGTTCAACGATGATGGAATCTGCTGAAGAAATACATCCACTTGGTGCGAAAGATGCTGGAAAAGCAGTAAAAGAAGCAATTGATAAGGGACATGACGCAGAGCCTTATTAGAGACGGGGAGCTAAACCAATTCGGATAGCCGGCCGGAGCGGGCTAAATAGGTTAGCAACAATTGGTTAAATCCTGCACATACACTGTCTAATACTGAGCAGCAATATCGTTTTTTCGAGTACTAACCAATACAGGCAGATCATATTGTCGTCCTTTTGACAGTAACGAACGATTAGCTTTTCAAACGAAAAGAGGTGCCCTAAAAGGTGCACCTCTTTTACATTGTTTCAGCTGGCCGCACGCGTTTTGCGATCAAGCCATGTTTCGGTGAAAAAATAAAGCTTATCATAAATACCAAGCCAGTTGCGAATGCCATAGAGCCTGAAATCGATGTATCAATCCAGGCTGCAATATAGTAACCGGTCACTGCGGAAACTACCCCAAATGAGCCACTGAGCACAAGCATGAACGAAAGCTTATCTGTCCATAAATAAGCAGAGGCAGCAGGTGTAATGAGCATCGCAACAACCATAATCGCCCCCACAGCATCAAATGAAGCAACCGTTGTGACGGATACAAGGCCCATAAAAAGATAATGCATGAGTATTACTGGTATCCCAAGGCTTGCCGCTAAGGCTGGATCAAAGGATGTGATTTTCCATTCTTTATAAAAAGCGATGATAAAAAAGAGAATAACTGCTAGCACTAGCAATAACAACGCTGTCGCTTCGGGAATTGCGCCAATAAATGGTAATGTAATCATATGAAACGGAATAAATGTAATTTCACCCATTAACGCATGCTGTACATCTAGGTGTGCATTTCCAACTGAAGTAGCAATTAATATTACACCAATTGCAAATAAAGTTGTAAAAACAATTCCCATTGCTGCATCATGCTGTACCCGCAATGAATGCAGCCATTGTACTAGAAAAGCTGTAAAAACCCCTGCCAATATCCCTCCAATTAGCATCGCTGTCCCACTAACTTCACGTGTAACAATATAGGCAATTACAATCCCTAATAAAACTGTGTGACTAATTGCATCTGCCATCATCGCTGTCTTCCTTAATATAAGAAAAACACCAATCACACCACAGGAAAGTCCTACCAGAGCAGCAGTTAAAATAATCCATGCTGTATATGTCATTTCCTCACCCCTCCTGCTTCAGTGTTTGAGTATTTGATTGCTGATTCCTTTGGTGCAACTTAAATTGCAAATAATGGATTAGTATACCTTTTTCTTTCCCAAAGATGAGCGATACAACAAAAAATCCAGCACCTACCACTACAATAAACGGACCAGTAGGCAGTCCGCTTCCTAAAGCACTGATTAATGTACCTGCTGCTCCCGCTAGTCCACCAAATATAGCAGACAACAGAATCATTATCTTAAAGGACTGTGTCCAATAGCGAGCACTTACTGCTGGAATAATTAACATCGCCGCCATTAAAATAACACCAACAGCTTGAATCCCAATTACAATGGTTGTAACCAGCACTGCCGTATACAATGTATTCATGCCTTTAAGTGATAGTCCAATTCCTTTAGCGAACTGCCCGTCAAAGAGATAAAGCTTCCATTCTTTAAATCCAATAAATACAATAAAAACAACAATGAGCGCTAATACCAGCATCGTTATAACATCTGTTCGAACCATCGCTGCAGCCTGCCCATAAATAAAGCCGTCTAACCCACTCTGGTTTCCCCCAGCAGACCGGTTAGCTATTGTTAAAAGCATGATACCAAAGCCGTAGAAGATAGCTAAAACCATTCCCATTGCGGAATCCTCCGAAATCCGACTCGCTGTCGTAATCCATTGGATTAAAAATGCACCAATTAAAGCGCTGATTGCAGCTCCAATAATAAGTATAAGCAGATTTTTCTCACCAATAAGGAGAAAGGCAATAACGACTCCTGGCAATGCAGCATGTGATAATGCATCACTCATCAGATTTTGTCTTTTCCAATAAGCCATACAACCAATTGTCCCAGCAGCAATACCTAGGGTCATCGTACTCAATAGAACCCACCCTGTATTACTATTCAATAGAATGGACAGCATGACGTTGTTCCTCTCCCATCCAGCGCATATTTCCTCCATAGGTATTGGCGATATTTTCTCTTGTAAAAATCTGCTCTGTTTTTCCATGTTTAATGACGGTACGATTTAGTAATAAAACATGATCAAAGTAATCTTCTACCGTTTGCAAATCATGATGTACAACCATAACGGTCTTACCAATTGCTTTCAGCTCTTTTAAAATTGTCATGATTGCTCGCTCTGTAGCAGCATCTACACCAGCAAGCGGTTCGTCCATGAAATAAAAGTCAGCATCCTGTACTAAAGCTCGGGCTAAAAAGACGCGTTGTTGCTGACCACCAGAAAGCTGGCTAATTTGCCGATTCGCATAATCTGCCATCCCCATTTTGTCCAATGCCTCATATGCTCTTTCTTTATGCAAACGGGATGGTCTCCTCAGCCATCCAATTTGACCATACAGTCCCATTGTCACGACATCAAGTGCATCCGTTGGAAAATCCCAGTCGACAGAACCTCGTTGCGGCACATACCCAATCCGTTTTTTGGCTTTTATAAATGGAAGACCGAAAAATTTTACAGATCCTGTCAATGAGGGATGAAGATTTAATATCGTTTTTAATAGTGTTGATTTCCCCGCTCCATTCGGTCCAACAATTCCTGTTAAGGAACCGCCGTTCACTTCAAAATTAATATCGTGAAGGACCGTGTTTTTCCGGTATGAAGCGGATAAATTTTCTACCTGTAAAATTGGTGTTGCCACGTTACTCAGCTCCTCCAGTTAATGCATCATAAATTGTATTCATATTATGACGGTACATTCCAATATATGTGCCCTCTTCACTTCCAGGTGAACCCATTGCATCAGAGAATAGTTCTCCACCTAACTCAACGTCTACCCCTTCACTTTTAGCACCTTCGATTACAGCCTCAATAGAACTTGAATTAATACTGCTCTCTACGAATATAGCAGGAACCTGATATTCTTTAATAGTTGCAATTGTATCGTTAATATCAGAAATCCCAATTTCATCTTCCGTACTCAAACCTTGAAGACCTATTACCTCCATGTCATGCATTCTACCAAAATACCCGAATGCATCATGTGCTGTCACAAGAACGCGTCCACTTTCCGGAATATCCGCTAGCTTCTCCGCTTCTTGCTTTAATTCTTCCAATTCAGCAAAATATTGCGTTTTATTTTCCTCAAAGTAATCCGCATCCTCTGGTGAGTATGCCTTCAGCTCTTCTACCGCAGCATCCAGCGCCGCTTCCCATAAATCTAGATCAAACCAGATATGTGGATCAATCGCACCGTCCTCATCATGTAATAAAGCATCTTCTGAAAGACTATCTCCAATTGCCAGAACTGGTTTAGAATCACCGATCGAGTCAAATACTTTTACCATGTTCACTTCTAAATTCAAGCCATTATAAAAAATAACCTCTGCTTCATCCACCTTTGCAATATCGCTTTGTGTTGGGTTATATAGATGCGGATCCACTGATGGTCCCATTAGACTTTCAACTTCTACACGATCTCCCCCTATTTCGGATAATGGTTCTCCTATCTGAGCAATCGTTGTTAGAACCTTTATCTTTTCCTCTCCTGATCCATTTGTTTCACCTGACGCTCCACCATCCGAATTACATGCAGCAAGCAGAATAATCATCGCAAATAGTGCAAGACCCCATATCTTTTGAGTAAATCCTCCCATTTTGTATCCTCCCCTTTATTTTTACCTAGGTAAACTTTATTTGTTATTTATAAATTTAATCTTATTATTAGCTATTGTCAAGTGTTTTTGTGATAGTATATTATTTTTCCTTAAGGAAACTTTTATAGGTAATATGTTTATATGATCCAATCGCCCAATTGGTGACTTCGCTGTCGCCTTAGGGAACCTGGAACGAAGGTCTGCCACGGTGCGATAGTAATTTTGTTCAGAACAAAAGCGCAAGCGCCCGGTTAGCGACGTACGGACTGGACTGAGCCGTAGGAGATAAAGGAAACACGGCGACCGCAGGGAGTCGATGTTGACTTATCGTACGGAGGTGAGGGAAGTCTCGCTAGTCGCTGGGCGCTGGAGCTGGACGTAGCCGTTTAGGTAACTAAGTTATCCACAGCATTCAAATTTTATAGTGTCCTGCAATATAAAAAAACTCTTTCCTTAAATCGAAAAGAGTTTTTATTACAAACTATAAATTTTTATGAATGACATTTAATATCAATCGTAATTCATGAATTGCAATCTGCCCGGGTGCAGATGCCTTTTCTGCTGCTCCAAATGTGATTGCAGAACCGAATAATTCTCCTGCCAAGCGGCTAATTACTCCATTTCCTGCCATCGACATCGTAATAATTGGCCGATTCGCGTAACATTCCTTCATTTCGTTAGTCGCTTCTAATAAAATTAAGACATCTCTAGCGTTTTTCGGCATTACTGCAATTTTAGGAAGATCTCCTCCGAGCTCCTGCGCTCTTTTTAGGCGATTTACAATTTCTTCTTTTGGTGGCGTTTTTTCAAAATCATGGTTGGAAAGAATAACATAAACTTGATTTTCATGTGCACTATGTATAAGCGTTTTCACAGTTTGTTCATCATTATACAACTCAACATCAACAATATCGATTAGTCCCGTTTCAATTATTGTTTTATTTAATGCTATGTAAGCGCCAGATGATAGTTCCTTTTCTCCGCCCTCTTTTGCACTACGAAACGTAAAGATTAAAGGAATATCTTTTAATCTTTCTCGAATATCGATTAGTACCGATTTAACTTGCTCAATGTCTTCTACCATCTCCAAAAAATCAACACGCCATTCCACTAAATCCACATCCAAAGACATTAAGAGCTTTGTCTCTTCAATTAATTCTACATGCGTTTTACCAACTAATGGAACACAAATTTTCGGAGCACCTTCTCCGATTGTTAGATGCTTTATGGATAATGTATGAGACATGAATACCAACCCCTTTTCAGCTTTAGTACATGCATTACGCATTTTTACTCTTTCTACTAGGAGCCTAATCTTTGATTGTGCGCTCCCAAGTTGAATCTCATATCAAACAATAATGCAATTAGCGGCTCATGATAAGGAATAAATAAGCCTTCTGAAATCATATTGATGATCTCATTTTTCGACGCCCACCTTACCTGTTTCACTTCTTCAGTCGGCAGTGTAAGGTTTTTGATGTTTAAATCGGTTTCAATAAGGTAATAATCATCAAATCCATATTCAAAGTTTACAGTTAGAGAAGGACGCATATTTTGAAGGTCAAGGGTATAACCAATTTCTTCTTTTACTTCTCTTTCCGCAGCTCGTTGACTCGTTTCACCTGTTATCGCACTGCCTCCTACGGTAATATCCCACATGTCCTTCCAATCTTCCTTATTGGGGTGTCGCTGTTGAATCAGCATTTCTCCAAGTTGATTAAATAGACAGACATGAATCACTAAATGGTACGCATCTTGTCCGAATGTATCCCCACGATTCATTTGCTTATCTGTCAGCTTTCTGTCCTTGTCGTAAACATCCCACGTCTCCATAATTTCACTCCTTCATCCTAACTTTACTATTCCGAATTTGACGAATTGAGGCAACCCCATCAGCTGATTCATGTTATATTAAGCATAGAATCCGTTCTTAAAAAGTATGGTTAACCATGAAAAATCTTTATGCACTTAGACGTAGTATAGCATATTGAAAGTATATCTGAAGATGTTCATTCGTTGAACCTTCTTTTCCATTAACAGATAGTAAGGGGGGCTAGTTCATATATGTTAAAGCGATTATTTGATTGGATGACCGTTATCGGATTAATACTGTTACTTGGTCGAATTCTAACAGCAATCTTCCTCTTTTTAGATATTCCGTTTACGAGCTTCTTTCAAGACTATAGCATTATTTCGGTTATCATTTTAATTATCGGTCTTGTTGGTCAGCAAGCCGTCAAGGATCGCAAAACAAAGCGCTGAGTTAGGCTAAGCAAAAACAGTTCTGCTTAGTCTTTTTACTGCGATGTGGTAAAATCATGATACCAATACTTTAGGGAGCTGATAGGTATGGCGCCTTTAAACGAAGACCAATTAGAAAATATCCGAAATGAACGTAAAATACAAATTATGCGAGCTGCGCTTAGAGTCTTTGCAGCAAATGGCTTTAAACTAACAAAAATCAGTTTAATTGCAAAGGAAGCTGGAATTAGTCACGGCTTAGTTTATCACTATTTTAAATCCAAGGAAGAAGTGTTATACGAAAGTCTGGAATGGGCAATGGAGTTAAATGAAACGAAGAAATATCTTAACAAGCTATCTGAGATGGCGATTACTCCGACAGAAAAAATACGTGACTTTACAAAATTCGCCCTCTCATCAAGCAAGTATGAAAGCAGTGATATATTTCGTATTATTCAACACCTAGAGCATACAGAAGGTGTTCCTACTCATATACTAGATTTCACAAAAAAAGTTGGGATGATGTATATTGAATTTTTTATTCCCATTTTTATTGAAGGACAAGCAGCTGGCGAAATCATTCAAGAAGATCCGGAAGAGCTGGTTGGATTATTTCTAACCATTATTTCTGGGGTAATAGCAGATGACCCCGATTATTGGCAGGAAAATATGGACCGTAAAATCGCTATTTTCTTGCGGATGATTACGACACGTTAACCCCTTATTCATCTCCCCTCCATTTGACATCAAAATTTATTGTTGACAAACGAGGGGATTCATTATACTTTTATATTGACTGGTTTAATCAATCAAAGAACCAGTCAATATTTTTGACTTTAAATTGACTGATTAAGTCAATCAATAAGGGGTGATAAAATGAAGGGTGACATTATTTCTGTTCAAAACTTAAAGAAATCCTATGGAAAACACATTGTTTTAGATGGCCTAAATTTTAAAGTAGAGCGGGGATCAATATTTGCATTGCTTGGGGAAAATGGCACTGGTAAGACCACAACTGTACGTATTTTAGCAACATTAATCCAAGCCGATAGTGGTATTGCTACAATCGCTGGATACAATACCCATCGTGAACCTGAATCTGTGAGACAGCAGATTAGTTTGACAGGTCAGTATGCTTCAGTAGATGAATTGCTGACAGGTGAAGAAAACCTAATGATGATGGGGCGTTTAAATCACTTGAATCGTGATGCGGTGAAGAAGCGTACATCCGAACTGCTAAAACAATTCGAGTTAGTAAATGCCGCAAAAAAAAGTGTAAAAACCTATTCCGGCGGGATGCGTAGAAGGCTTGATATTGCAATTAGCCTGCTTGTCTCTCCGCAAGTTATTTTCCTAGATGAGCCTACAACAGGACTAGACCCACGCAGCCGGAGGAATATGTGGAACCTGATTCAACAGCTTTCCGAGGACGGCGTAACTATCTTTTTAACGACCCAATACTTGGAGGAAGCTGATCAGCTTGCGGATAAAATTGCTGTTATTGATAATGGAAAGATCGTAGAAGAAGGAACTGCTGAAGAACTAAAGCGAATGATTGGTGATGAAAAGCTAGAATTAACCTTTGATGATTTGGAGGTATTTCAACTCGCTTCAAAACTTTTACAAGCGCAAGCAAATGAAAAAGAGCATAGTATTTCCATTCAAAACGGTTCACCAGAAAATTTGCGCAATCTACTCAACACATTACATGAGCATGGAATCGAACCTAGCTCCATCAACTTCCGCAAACCAACACTTGATGATGTTTTTATAGATATAACAAGTCGAAAAAGAAGGGGGCGATCCGTCCATGCGTAAATCAAAACTTTATTGGGCACTATCAGATGGCTGGACAATGTCACAGCGAAGCTTAAAGCATATTTTCCGTGAACCAGAGTCCCTATTAATGGCTATCGGGCTACCAGTCGCGATCATGGTCATGTTTGTCTACATTTTTGGGGGAGCTATTGAGACTGGAACAGAATATGTTAATTATGTTGTTCCAGGAGTAATTATCACATGTGCAGGATTTGGAAGTTCGCTTATAGCAATAAGTGTTACACAGGACATGGTCGGTGGTTTATTTGAGCGTCTTCGCAGCATGTCTCTTCTCCCTTCTTCCTTGATGGTCGGTCACGTTACTGGAGGGTTCGTTCGTAATGCGATTGCTACAACTGTCATCTTTCTTGTTGCAATGCTCATAGGATTTCGACCGAATGCTGGATTTACAGAATGGCTTGGTATTATTGGCCTGTTGTCTCTATTTATGTTCTCTCTCAACTGGCTATTTGTAGCCATTGGTTTAATCACAAAAAGCGTAGAAACAGCAAATGCAGCTACATTTCCGATGCTATTCCTGCCATATGTTAGTAGTGCTTTTGTACCTACAGAGACAATGCCTACTTGGCTCCACACTTTCGCAGACAACCAGCCGATGACTCCACTGATTGAAACGCTACGAGGACTTCTTATCGGAACACCAATTGGTAACAATGCTTGGTTCACAATTCTTTGGTTTGGATCTCTATTGATAATAAGCTTCATCCTTTCTGTAGCTATTTTTAAACGAAGGAAAAAAGAATAGTTTGTTGGAACAGAATGGGAGCTTGACTACTCACCTCTCATTCTGTTAAATGATCAACCTTTCATCCGAAGCACCTGATAATACGTAAAGAAGACTGAAGCAAGACCAACTCCTAGAAAGATGCTTCCGATAACCAAAAAGTTCGTCGTATTAGATTTCATCTTAAATTCGTAAATAAAGGTGTCAGCACTACCTTGAGCTGCTAGCCAACTATCCGCTATAACCGTCCCAATTGATCCACTAAATAAAATGATGACAATGCCACAAGTAGCTGACAAAGCACTTAATGTCATGAAGGCCTTTAATTTTTCATGGTTCATTTTATACATCCCCCCATTACCGTACAAGTCTATATAAATCACCTAATCTTAATATAAACTAATTTAAAATAAAAGCACGGTTTAAAAACGAAAAAATCGGATATTAGTCTAGTGTAGAAATGGAGCT
Organism: Oceanobacillus sp. FSL W7-1304; assembly: GCF_037969805.1. NCBI lineage: Bacteria > Bacillati > Bacillota > Bacilli > Caryophanales > Bacillaceae > Oceanobacillus > Oceanobacillus sp. FSL W7-1304. Next base: position 2,270,087 of record NZ_CP150211.1, read on the forward strand.
GAGATGATGTTCGAATGGAATGATTTAATAACTGCATTTTGGGCTTTCTTTGTATTGCTTCCTTTAGTATCATTGATTCACCAATTAGGTCATTATTTAATGGCACTTTTATTTGGAGGGAGATCCGAAATAATTCTAGGTAGAGGAAAATTGTTATTCAAACTAGGCACCATTCAAGTGAATCGATATTATTTTTTAGATTCTTATTGTCATTATGAATCCTTAAAAAAAAATACGCGTTTAACACATATTCTCGTTCATGCTGGAGGAGTATTATTAAACCTAATTTCTATTCTCTTAGTCAATCTGTTTATTATAATAGGCTGGTTGCCTGAGGCACAATTTTTCTATCAGTTTGGTTACTTTACTATATACTATATGTTCTTTTCACTTTTCCCTGTGCAATACTCTGAAAAGCACGCCAGTGATGGAAAACAAATTATTAATATTGTACGGAATTACTCACCATCTAATGTTTTTGATTAAGTTTCAACTTATAACACGTAAATAAATGTAATCAAAAAACCACTGGTCCTACTTGAACCAGTGGTTTTCTTACTTTCTACGTCAGCTGCTGCTCCGCAAATTCACGATAAAGCGAATGCGATGCTGTTAATTCCTGATGTGTACCCATTCCTGTTACTTGCCCTTTTTCAATAAAAATAATCTTATCTGCATCAACAATTGTTGATAACCTGTGGGCAATGACGAATGTTGTACGGCCTTCCATTAATCGTGTTAACGCTTCTTGGACAGCATGCTCTGATTGGCTATCTAAGCTCGCCGTTGCTTCATCTAGCATTAAAATCTTAGGATCACGCAAGAAAGCTCTGGCGATATTAATTCGCTGCCGCTGTCCACCAGATAATTTCACACCGCGCTCCCCTACTTCTGTGTCCAAGCCTTTTGCAAATGTTTCAATAAATTGATCGGCATAAGCCATTTTGGCAACTTCCCATAAACGCTCCTCGGAAATATCCGTTGCATCACTTAGTCCATAAGTTAAATTCTCCCGGATTGTTCCAGCCATCATGGCACTTTCCTGTGAAACATAACCAATTTGGCTGCGCCATGATGCAAGTGACAATTCTTGGATTGGCGTATCGCCAATTCGTACCTCTCCTGTTGTTGGCTCATAATATCGTTCAATTAATCCGAATAAGGTCGTCTTCCCTCCACCACTCGGACCCGCAAAAGCGATCATTTCACCCGGAAGTGCCTCGAAAGTAACATTTTTAATAACCGGTTCGTCATCACTATATGCAAATGACACGTTCGAAACAGCGATCGGTTGGTTCGCAATATCTTTATCTTTACCTTCTTGACCGGCTTCCTCTGGAATTTCCAAAATCTCAATAATCCGCTCCGTAGCACCTTTTGCCTTTTGCAATTCTGTGAAAAACATTGCAAAAGTCGTAATTGGAAAAATGATTTGGAATAAATACAGTAAAAACGCAACAAGTGAACCTGTGGACATCGTTCCTTCTGCAACACGGATTCCACCATAACCAATAATGACAACAATAACGAACATGACAATGGTATACATGAATGGTCCGATTAAAGCAAAGATACGAGCCTCTTTCAGTCCATAGCTTAATAGTTTTCCAATTCCAGTAATTCCTTTTGTTGCTTCAGCTTGTTCCGCTGTAGATGCCTTCATTAAACGGATTTCACTGATTGTTTGTTGAATTTTACCATTAAAGGTTGCAGTCTCATCCTGCAAGTTCTTTGAGATCTTTGCCATCCTAGTACCTAAAGGAATCATGATTGCTACGGTAACTGGAACAGCGATAAGCATCATTAATGTCATTTTCCAGTCCATAATAAATAAAATTACTACTGCACCAATAATCGAAATAAGACCAGTAATAAATTGCGGGAAATGCTGTGATATTAAATCTTTCACAATCCCTGTATCATTAATGACGCGACTAACAGATTCCCCACTTGCTTGTTTATCAAAATAGCTAACTGGCAAACGGATCAGCTTGAGCCACATCATCTGACGCAGTCTTGCAACGATTTTTTGTCCAACTGCAGCGAGTAAATAGGTGGATAGCCCATCGATTACTGCTTGAATAATAAACACCGCAAGAATAGCAATAACGAGTGTTGCGCTTAGCGAAGCGACAGAGAAGCCATCTACTAGCTCTCTCGTTAATATCGGAATAGTCAATCCGACAAGTGTTGTAATCAGACTCCCAATTAGACCGAATGTTAATGCTGCTTTTGGGATTTTTGCAGAAACAATTAAAGATATAAACGGTTTAATTCCATTTTTTTGTGATTTTTCCATTTGAAAACTCCTGTCATTGCATTTTAATTATAAACGGGGAAAAGCCCCCTTAGTCCCCCTACTATTGTACCATTCAATACTATAGCACAGACTCTGCAATCCTGCTTTTATAACAAATTACTTTCTTTTTTTTCTAAAATAGAAATATAGCAATCTGATTTTATACTGTTTTTTATCCCTTTTAATAAAGTGAAACTTCATTCCGTGGGGCCCTTTTGCCCCCACGGAGTGTTAGCTGGGCAGAATCAGGAATTTACGGACTGTTTTCCGCCATCTTCACACGTTTTGGTTGCCTTCGGTTTAGGGATGGGGGTATTACAGACCGTTAATACGTGACAAATCGAAACAGCATTTCTATTCCAACCCTGCTTCTTTCATATAATATTCCATCGCTTGATTAAGCCATTTCTGTTCATCTTCTGTGAAAGGAGAAGGAGCTAGATTTTCTAACTCTTGAATATCCAGTTCTTCTACTTCAGCATCGGCTAGCTGCTGCACTAAATCATCACCAAGAAATTCAAATGAAGCTTCTATAAAGGCTTTAATCATTTTTTGCACTTCTTGATCCTGTATAGGTTTTCCATATAATTTTTTAACCTCTTTAGCCATCTGTATAAAGGTTTTATCTAAGGTGATTTTCTCCTTTTCCGTTTTCTTGGACAACTTCTCAACCACTACCGTAAGATTGTGCCTTTCCAGCCATTCATTCTGTATACTTTCCGTTTGCATACTATGAATAAGGCTGAATAAAATGGCACTATCCACTCCTCCTTCTTCTTCAAGTACCTTAATGACCCTCTGAATAGTTGTCATGGACTGCTCGATTCGCTCTTTATCTTTTTTTAATACTTCTAACTGAAGGGCTAATGTCTCATTTAAGTCAACAGTAATAATCGATTGATGTAATAAATTCGTGATTTTTTCTAAGCTGTAACCTAGAAACTTTAGACTGACAATTTTTTGCAGGGTAAGAATATCTTGATGTTTGTATATACGGTGACCCGATGATGGATGTTTTTCAGGTTGTAAAAGACCGATTTCATCATAGTAATGTAACGTACGAATCGATACCCCTGTCTTTTCTGAAAACTCTCCAATGGAATACCTGTTAATTTCCCCCATAACAATTCCTCCCTCATATAAACATATTCTTATTATAAGACCTCACGTAACTGGAGGTTCAAGAGCGAATCGGAAAAAATCTATATAAGTTTACAATGGAGAAACTACTTTCAATTTTGTCGTTAGCATCTTTACAAAAATGCTGCTGTATGAGATTTTTCTACTTTTGAAATCGATTCAGGTGTTCCCTCAGCTACAAGTAGTCCACCAGCATTACCACCTTCCGGACCAAGATCAATCACCCAGTCTGATTCACGAATAACATCACTATTATGCTCCACAATAATGACCGTGTTCCCGGCGTCTACAAGCCGGTTTAATAAAAGCAGCAGTCTTTTAACATCACTGGGGTGCAAGCCTGTCGATGGCTCGTCCAATAGGTAGAGTGTCGATTTATTCGACGGTTTATTTAATTCCTTTGCCAGTTTGAGTCGTTGTCCTTCCCCACCAGATAGTGTTTTAACGGATTGGCCCCAATTTAAATAGCCGAGTCCAATTTCACATAAAAGCTGTGTTACTTGGAATATCTTCTTTTGCCCTTCAAAAAGTGGCAAACTCTCTTCAATCGACATATCAAGCAGCTGCGTAATTGAATAGCCTTTATATGTTACTTCTAATATGGTTTCTTTAAATCTGTTGCCACGGCATACTGGACATTGTACCTCAAGGTCTGGAAGGAAATGCATATTGGTTGTTACAAATCCAAGTCCTTGGCAATGTTCACATCTTCCGCCAACTGTATTGAATGAAAAATCTTTTGGCTTAAGCTTTCTTTCCTTGGCTTCCGGTAAGCTTGCAAAAAGGTTGCGTAATGGTGTAAAGACGTCTGTATACGTAGCAATATTGGAACGCTGCATTCGACTAAGCGGTGATTGATTCACCGTGATGACTCGTTCAATATTCTCATGACCAGAAACTTTCTGACAGCCGTTATATACACCCGTTTCAAATGAAGCAAGCAAGTCAAAGACTAACGTTGATTTCCCAGATCCCGATACACCTGTTACAGAGACAAATTTACCTAAGGGAAAGGATACAGTAATATCTTTTAAATTATGTTTTGTCGCATGATGAACTGTTAAATACTGTCCTGTTCCTTCACGACGTTGCCTTGCTTCTTGACGACCTTCTTTTAGGTAAGCCCCAGTAATTGACTTCTCTTGACTCATTAGCTCCTCTAAGCTGCCTTCACCAACTACGGTTCCACCACGGTTGCCAGCACCAGGTCCCATATCAATAATATGGTCAGCTTCACGCATCACATCTGCATCATGCTCGATTACAAGAACGGTATTTCCTAAATCACGTAACTGTTTCATTACACGTACGAGACCTTTTGTATCCTTTGGATGCAGCCCAGCTGTCGGTTCATCTAGAATGTAAAGTACACCAGTTAATCCAGAACCAATAATCGAGGCCAATCGAAGTCGCTGCGCTTCCCCACCTGATAGCGATATCGTTTGGCGATCTAATGATAAATAGCCTAAACCAACATTAATAATTCGGGTAACCTTCTCGATCAAGTCTAGTAAAAATGTTTCTACAACCTCTTCTGCTTCGCGGGATAGCGATGCATGAAGATCCGTTAACCATGTTTGCATATCTTCTAAAGGAAAACTTGATACATTCGTGATCGATGTATTTGCTACAAGCACTTCTCTCATCTCTTTCTTTAGCCTTTTCCCCTTACAGTCTGGACATTGATTCGAAAAGAACAACTCGGCTTCTCCTGAATTTCCACCCTTTTCAATGTACCTTCTCCACATTCCAGTTAGAACACCCTCGAATTTCCCTTTAGCAACGGTTTTTGGTGGCTTTACATCCGGAAAGTGAGTAGTGAACTTCTCATCTTCTACTCCGTAATAGAGTAAATCACGAGCGACATCATCCAATTCTTTTAAGGCTGAGTTTTCATCTAAAGTGATTCCATAATAAGCAGCAGCATTTTTTACGATATCTCTTAGATAATCTCCATATGCCCCTGTCCAAATTTTAACTCCACCCTCTTTTAAGCTAAGCTCCTGATCAAATACCGAGTCGAGATGAATTTCAGAAACTTTACCAAGACCATCACATGTCTCACAAGCACCCTCCGGCTTATTATAAGAGAAATGAGACCGTGTTAATTTCTCCAAGCGATGATCACAATGCGGACAATGAATAAATTGCTTAAACCCTGTTTCTTCGTTATATTCTTCTTTATCGATAGTTGGTAAAATCATATATTGGCAATTCTGGCAAGGGCGCTCTCCTAACTTTTCGTAAATCAGGCGCAGGTAGGTATACATATCTGTTACGGTTCCAACGGTTGAGCGAGGGTTTCGATTCGTGACATGCTGTCCAACACTGATTGATGGGGAAAGCCCAATCATAGAGTCGACTTTCGGTTTACTTATTCCGTCTGTAACCATTCCCATTGATTCCATGTATTGTCGTTGGCATTCCCGTTGGAGCGTGTCCAATGCCAGTGTAGATTTTCCTGACCCGGAAGGACCAGTTAAAACAACAAACTTGTGCTTTGGAATATCCAATGAAATATTTTTCAGGTTGTGCTCACGCGCACCTTTTATACGTATCGATTCGTTCAAATTCATTCCTCCTATTCATTTGCGTTACAGTATGTGTTCAAAAGGAGGATAAAAAGGACCAAGAAGTTCGAGGCGGCGTAGCTTTGAGTAGCGGAACGTATGGGTTTAATACGTGAGCAGACGTTCTTGCACGCAGGAAAAGCGTTTTTTCTTTTCCAAGGAACGGAAAAGCAAGCCAACGAGCTTCCGCAGGATGTGGTGACTTCGATGTTCGACACAGGACGTGTCGGTATTTAATCGAAGGTCTACTGTTCTTGATGTGTCATTTTTACCGGACTTTTTGAACAACCTCTTACAGTACTATTGTATAACATTAATGCAATTGATAAGGTTATAGTAAATAACAACTGATACATCACGTTATTTTTAAATTAATCCGTCATGGTACTTGAAGGTTCTTTTACATGGATTTATACTTTTCTGGAACGTCGGAATTGGTCTTTAAATTAGGATGGGATAAGGGTGATTTTTTTATGATTAAACCAATTGAGATTGCAAAGAAATTAGGTATTAGTACAAGTGCATTGCGTCATTACGAATCGTGGGGTATTGTCCCACCTCCAGAACGTTCAGCTAATGGCTATCGCATATATACAGAGGAACACGTCGCTTACTTTGAATGTATACGGGCGATGAATTCAGGTTTTGGTATGCATCTAATACGTCAAATTATGCCACTTATTCAAGAAAATAAACTAACGGAAGCGCTATGGATTGTAAATGAAGCTCAAGCAAAGCAACATCAGGAAAAGCTCAAAGCAGAGCAGGCACTGCAAGCTTTAGAGTTGGAAGAGCTTGAGCATTTCTCTACTCGGCTAACGAAGGAATTTTATTCTATACGTGAGGTTGCAGATAAAATTGATGTGCCTACCTCTACACTCAGGCATTGGGAAAAGGAAAAATTAATTACTCCTAAACGAGATCCTGAGAATGGTTATCGAATCTATAGCCGCTCTGACATACGAAAGCTATTAATTATTCGCACGATACGTTCGGCTGTTTTTTATTTAGATATTGTTCGCGATGTTGTGAATGAAATCGATCATGATAATCTTGCACATGCTAGAAAACTAGCAAAGGACTCTCTTGTTTATATGGATTATTTAATTATGGAACGGCTTCGTGGTGGATATTATCTGTATAAATTATATGAGAAAGTAAAGCCCTCTCCAATTAAAAGAGACTCACCCTGTTGAAGGTGATCTCTTTTTTTTATGCTTTTGAGGAGTGGTAGGGTTGTCTGTTTGGTTAGGATGTAATCAATGGGCTGTATGTCTGGGTAGTGCTTTACGACATAGGGATGGTGCTTTATTTCTTAGAGATAGTGCCTTATTTTTGCGAATGGTGCTTTATTTTATAGAGATGGTGTCTTATTTTTGCGAATGGTGCTTTATTTTATAAAGATGGTGTCTTATTTCTGTGGTTAGTGCTTTATTTTATAGAGATAGTGTCTTATTTCTGTAGATAGTGCTATATGTCAAAGCATGACATCAAATTGTAATCACAGTGTAAGATTATTTTTTTGTGGGGAGGGCATAGATTAGAAGCAACTATTTTAATGAACAGGGAACTCTTATTAGTTCGTTTCATAGGATGCACTGCTTTTAAGGGAGTGATTTGGAATGAAAGGGATTATTTTAGCTGGAGGTAGTGGTACTAGGCTATACCCGAGTACGAATTCAGTAAACAAGCATCTATTAGCTATTTACGATAAGCCGATGATTTATTATCCATTATCGGTTCTTATGCTCGGCGGTATTAGAGAAATTATGATTATCAGTACACCAGAAGATATTGGTAGGTTCGAAGAGATGCTTGGTGATGGATCTGCGTTTGGTATTCAGATTGAATATGAAGTACAACGCGAGCCAAAGGGTATTCCACAAGCATTGACAATCGCAGAGGAGTTTATTGCAGACGATAAGGTAACACTCATTCTTGCCGATAATATTTTCTTTGGGCATGGGTTTACGACATTGTTCCGAAAAGCAATTAAAAATCACCGACACGCAACTGTTTTCGGGTATCGTGTAAAGGACCCTGAGCGTTTTGGTGTCGTTGACTTTGACCATCATCAAAGAGTCATTTCAATAGAAGAAAAGCCGGAGCATCCAAAATCGGATTTCGCTGTTACCGGACTATATATTTACGATCAGCAGGCTATTAAATTAGCAAAAAAGCTGAAACCCTCCAAACGTGGCGAGTTAGAAATCACAGACTTAAACAAACAGTATTTAATGCGAAACCAGTTAGATGTAGAATTACTTGGAAGAGGTTTTACATGGATGGACGCTGGAACCCACGAATCTCTATTTGAAGCTACTGAATTTATCCGAATCACCCAAAAGCGTCAAGGATTCAAACTAGCTTGTATTGAGGAGATTGCCTATTACCTTGGCTATATTTCAAAACAAGCACTCTATGAAAAAGGTAAAGCCATGGAAAAAAACGATTATGGCCAGTATTTACTCGAAATTGCTGACCGCAAATATACACAGCAATATTGGGATTCGATTGAACATCATCCAATGTTAGGACTGGTGCAAAATGAATAAGCTAAAGCAAACGATACTCATTACAGGCGGAGCTGGGTTTATTGGCTCTAATTTCATAACTTATTTTATGAAAAAGTATCCTAACAGAAAGATTCTAAATATAGACAAACTTACCTATGCAGGCAAGACAGACAATTTAACTGAAGTGGAAAACCTTGAAAACTATCATTTTATTCATGGCGACATTACGGATGATAATCTTGTTAACCAGTTATTTCAGGAACATGATATTACCGGAATTATCAATTTCGCAGCAGAGTCGCATGTTGACCGATCAATTAATGATGCCAAAGCATTTGGCCATTCTAATATTCTTGGAACACTGACACTTCTGCAAGCAGCACAATTAGACTGGGAGAAAAAAGGAGAACTAAGCAATCGACGCTTCCATCAAATTTCTACGGATGAAGTATATGGCTCCTTAGATAGTGAAGGTGTCTTTTCAGAGGAGACTCCTTATGATCCACGTAATCCTTATAGTGCTTCCAAAGCAAGTGCAAACTTACTTGCAAGAAGCTTCGGGTATACGTATGGCATGAATGTTGTTATCTCCTCTAGTTCCAATAACTATGGACCAAAACAGCATGAGGAAAAGCTAATCCCAACGATTATTTCAAACGCTTTAGCGGGAAAGTCAATTCCAATCTATGGTGATGGAAAAAATATTCGCGATTGGCTCTATGTAATGGATCACTGCAAAGCTATAGATTTAATCTTCCACTATGGACAAACTCAAGCCACATATAATGTTGGTGGAAGCAATGAAAAAACGAATATCGAGATAGCAGCACAGGTGTGCGAAATACTTGATGAACTAGCATACAATAAAAGATCAGCACTTTCTATCGATAGCTTTAAAGACTTAATTACGTTTACTGAAGACCGTAGAGGCCATGACCGACGATATGCTGTCGATGCTTCTAAACTTACAAATGAACTGGGCTGGAAACCAACCGAGGACTTTACAGAAGGACTTCGGAAAACAGTGGAAGGCTATGTACAAAAATGGAAGCAAACAAGCCTGATCCATTAATTTCTGTTGTCATTCCTGTTTATGGTTGTGAGACCTGTTTAATTGAGCTTTGCAATCGAATAAAAAATACCGTTACAGCTATTCCAGCCCAATACGAAATTATTCTTGTAAACGATGCAAGCCCCGACAATGCTTGGGAGAGAATTAAACAGTTAAGTGAACAGGATAAACAGATTAAAGGAATTGATTTTGCACGAAACTTTGGACAACATCATGCCATTACTGCTGGTCTTGATTACGCGAATGGCGACTGGGTTGTCGTGATGGATTGTGATCTTCAGGATCGACCAGAAGAAATTGCTAAATTATATGCGAAAGCACTGGATGGCTATGAAGTTGTTTTCGGCAAGCGAATGGAACGCCAAGACAACTGGTGGAAGAAAAAGTCATCACAAGCCTTTTACCGGGTCTATGACTATTTCACAAATAGCAATTCCGACTATATGGCGGCTAATTTCAGCATTAATGCGAAAAAAGTTGTTATGGGATTCCGGCAGATGCGTGAGCAAAATCGCTTCTTCCCCTTATTTATTCAATGGATGGGATATAAAACCATTCATATTCCCATCGAACATGATGCAAGAAAAGAAGGAAAGTCGTCTTATAATTTGAAGAAGCTTATCAACTTAGCAACCGATGCGATCATATCGCAGTCAAATAAGCCGCTGCGCTTGTCGATTCAATTTGGGTTTATACTTGCTGTTGCATCTTTTCTTTATGGTTTGTACTTATTTATACGCTACTTCTTTCTTGATGTACCTGTTCCAGGATGGACAAGTGTTATGGTATCCCTATTCTTTATTGGGGGACTAATCTTCTTCAACTTTGGCATCCTTGGACTTTATATCGGGAAAATTTTTAATGAAGTAAAAGGACGGCCATTATACTTAATTCGAGAAACGACTGATGATAACAGCACAAAAGCGCAAGCGCCCGGGTTGCGACGTACGGACTGGACTGAGCCGCAGGAGATAAAGGAAACACGATGAGCGAAAGCGAATCGATGTTGACTTATCGTACGGAGGTGAGGGAAGTCTCGCTAGTCGCTGGGCGCTGGAGCTGGACGTGGCTATTTCGGCAACTGAATTATATACAACATTCAATTTTATTATTTGCTAGAACATGGGAAATCGGAGCTGATTAGAACAATGGAAAATTACTTACAATCTACTCCCTGGGACAAACGGAGTTTTATTATTGATACGTACGAAGTAACCTCCAGTTCAGAGGAGGCATTAAAACAAACGAATAACATAGAAGGTCATTTCACATTAAAAGTCGATCCGTTGGAGAACACGGAAAACCTAAAGAAATATGGATTTTATTATGCGGATACACTTACAGAACCAATATGCAAGGCAGAGAACTTTGAACCGTATGAACAGCAAGGAATTGAAATGTCACGTCAGTATGAACGAGATGAAATTTTAGAAATCGCGGAAGAAGCGTTTAAAGGCGGACGTTTCCATCGTGACTTTAACATTCCGAACCATATGGCAGATAAACGCTACATGAATTGGGTGCATGATCTGATCGAAAAGGACCTTATTATAGCACTTATCTATGAAGGGAAAACTGCCGGGTTTTATGCTTATGAAAATGATAAAATACTGCTTCTGGCTATGTCTAAAAACTATCGCGGAAAAGGGCTTGCCAAGGCCTTTACAAGCTATTGTGTTCAAGAGCAATTCGCCATGGGCCACTCAGAATTAAAAACATCCATCTCACCGTCTAACGTCGCATCTTTAAACGTATTTATTAGTTTAGGATTCCGGCTACGCAAATCAACCGATGTGTACCATAAATTAAATGGTTCCATTCCGTATGGAGGCTGACAAATGGGTTATTTGTATATTTTTGGAACCATCGCATTTACCGTCTATGGACAGCTCATTTTAAAATGGAAGATTGACCAACAAGGAAACTTGCCAGAGCCATTCATGGATAAGATTATCTTTTTGCTGCAGCTACTCTTAAATCCATGGATTATTTCCGGGTTTCTTGCAGCGTTCTGTGCTGCCCTATGCTGGATGGCGGCAATGACAAAATTTGATATTAGCTACGCTTACCCGTTTATGAGCATATCATTTGTATTGGTGTTTATCTTGTCAGCTTTCCTTTTTCAAGAACCAATCACCATGCAAAAAGCAATAGGTATGGCATTTGTTGTACTTGGAATTATCGTAATGAGGTGATAAAAATTGATTCCTTTTAACCAACCATGCAAAATCGGAACAGAAATAGAAGCTATCCAACATGTTTTAGCAGAGAACAAGTTTTCCGGAAATGGTCCTTTCGGGAAAAAGTGTACAGACTGGTTTGAACGCGGGCTTCCATGTAAACGTGCAATTCTAACGCCTTCCTGTACTGCGGCCTTGGAGATGACTGCATTACTAACAGCGGTCGGGGAAGGCGATGAAGTAATCCTCCCTTCCTATACGTTCGTTTCTACAGCAAATGCTTTTGCACTTCGAGGAGCCTCACTGCGTTTTGTCGATGTAGATCCATCCACGATGAACATTGCGCCAGATCGGATTGCTGCTGCAGTGACAGACAAAACTAAGGCAATCGTCGTTGTGCACTATGCAGGAGTTGCCTGTGATATGGACGCCATTATGGAAATTGCGAACGAGCACAGGCTTTGGGTAATTGAAGATGCTGCACAAGGTGTCATGAGTACCTATAAAGGGAAGGCACTCGGAACGATTGGACACCTTGGAACGTATAGCTTTCATGAAACAAAAAACTATACATCTGGAGAAGGTGGAGCTCTTATAATTAATGACTCATCCCTTATTGAACGGGCAGAAATATTACAAGAAAAAGGAACAGACCGTTCCAAGTTCATGAAAGGAATAGTCGATAAGTATACCTGGCGAGATATTGGTTCCTCTTATCTATTAAGTGAGTTGAATGCAGCTTATTTGGCTGTTCAGCTTGAACATGCAGAAACGATAAATAACAACCGTTTACGTACGTGGGAACAGTATGCGACCGGACTTGGAACCTTAATCGAAGAAAGGATTATAGAGGGACCGCATATACCTGCGGACTGTGAGCATAACGCCCATATGTTTTATATTAAAACGAAAGATGAACAAGAGCGCTCCGAGCTCATTTCTTATTTAAAGGAAAATAATATGATGGCTGTCTCCCATTATGTCCCATTACATTCAGCAAAAGCTGGACAAGAGTTCGGGAAATTTATCGGGAAGGACCAGTACACAACGTCGGGTAGTGAAAGAATCGTTCGACTGCCACTTTATTATGGAATAAATACGAAGGATGTCAGCCATGTTATCGAAACGATTAAACTTTTTTATCAAAAATAAATACATGTTGATTGCGTGTATTATCCTCATAGGATATCTCCTCCCCTATTACCTTTTAGGTGAGGACACGCATATTCGTTTGCATGATAATTTAGATTCAAATATCGTATGGTATAAAATTCTTGCCGAGAGTGGACAGATTTTCACATTGACAGATACCACATTGCCAAACGTAATCAATGGTTTACCAAGAAGCGCCCTTCCTTCCGGATTCGATGCTGTCGTATGGCTTTATGTGCTTTTTGAACCAATGACAGCTTATAGTATCAGTCAAACGATTATGCGGTTTGCTGCGCTTTTTGGCATGTATTTTCTACTGTCGAAGCATATTTTCCGAGCAGGCTCTAATACATACATACACATCATTACAGTTGGAGCTTCTCTAGGGTTTGCAATGCTTCCCTATTGGCCATCAGGGGTTTTATCAATTGCTGGTATCCCACTAGCGTTGTATTTGTTTTTAACAATTCGAAAAAATGGTTGGGATGTACCGAAATATCTTTGGATTCTTTTATTCATCATCCCATTCTTTTCGAATTTTGTACTTAGCTTTGTCTTTTTCCTTGGATTACTAGGCATTCTTTGGTTGATTGACTGGATAAGGTCAAAACAAATAAATTGGCCATTTTTCACTGCAATTACTGCCATGACAGGCATCTATTTAATCAAAGATTATTTGCTTATCGTATCCATGTTTTTTGATGAGGGCTTTACTTCCCATCGTGATGAATTAGACCTTGGTTATAATACGTTCGAACGCAGTGTAGAACTATCGTGGGAAAACTTTCTCTACGGTCATACCCATGACATGGCATTACAAACGTATCTGATCATCCCAACGATTTTATTAGCCTTACTCATTGCAGCATTTAGCAATGTAAAGCCGAGGCTGTTGATGAGCTTTTTCGTATTTAACTTCGCTGTTTCTGTTTGGTATGCATTTTGGTATTGGGAAGGCTGGCGAATGGTGAAAGACAATTTCTCACTAGCAAATACCTTCAACTTTGCTCGTGTGCATTTTCTCGATCCGCCAATTTGGTATATTTGCTTCGCACTAGCACTTGTAATTTTGTGGAAGCATTTAAAATTTGGGAAAGCTATTGCCTGCATTCTAATTTTACTCCAGTGTTTCCTAGCATTCGGATCTACAGAGGAACTAAGATACGGTGCCATTAACACACCAACGTTTAAAGAATTTTATGCTGAGGAACTCTTTGATGAAATTGAGGAATATATTGCAAGGGATCAATCGGATTACCGGGTTGTGAGCATTGGCATGCACCCAACCATCGCACAATATAACGGATTCTATACACTTGATACGTACAACAACTCCTTTCCACTCGAGTATAAGCATGCATTCAGAGAAGTTATTGCTGGAGAACTAGATAAAAGCGCAACATTAGAAAACTACTTTGATACATGGGGTGGTAGATTATATATGTATGTCGCTGAGCATGGTAAAGATTATATGTTTACAAAAAATAGGGATGGAGCTATCGAGCAGCTGGATATCGATACAGAAGCATTGAAAAACCTAGGTGGAGACTATATTCTTTCAGCTGTTCCTATTGAGAATGCGGAAGAACTTGGACTCCAGCATGAGCAAACCTTTGAAACTGATTCATCTATTTGGCGAATTGAGCTTTATTCAGTGTCTTAGGGGGAAATAGAAAAAACCAGCATACGAACGGGCAGTATGCTGGTTTTTCTACACTTGTTATAAGGCTTGCTACAAAGATGAATGCTTAGAGATGTATTTATTGCTTCCCGGGAGTTTTTTTATCGTATTCCAAGCTTCAATTGCTTCCTTGCGACTTTTCCCTTGATTACTAGGGTCGCCAAAAAAGTCGTGAATAAATTGATTGTATTCAAATTGAGGTGCAATTTGTTTCTTGTACGATGGATCTTTCTTTCGTTCTTCCTCTTTATACCAAGCTTCTACAGCATCTCGATACGTTTTTCCGATATTGTTTTTGAAATAGTTTTGGATATAAGTAGAAAAATGAAAGTCAGAGATAACGGTTTTGAAAAAAGCTCTTACTTGTTGACTGCAACGATGATTTTCTGAAATAACTGTATCAAGGCTCAATTCAATCTGTAGCGCTGCTCTGTTCCCTTTTGCTTTTCGAATTGGTTTTTTTATCTCTCCTGTACGAAGGAAAGTCTCAATTCTGTTAGAAATCTCTATTTTGGAACCTGAAGCACTTATTCCGTTTTCTCTGCAAAATATTTGGAGTTCTTCTTTTAACCAATAGAAATCTTTAAAACTTTGGATACTCATGTCTGTTGTTAAATTAGGCCTCAACAATATCGCCTCCATGTTTGATACCTAATTTCATTATAGAACTCTTGTTCCGAACCATCAATAAACATCACGCAATCTTAAATTCAAGGAGTACAAGTTACTATAAGTACCTTTCACTTGGAAGTCGCCTGCTTTACAAGAATATCCTAATAGGTAGAGTACCTATCACTTTTAAGCTGTGAACAGGTACTTTATATTATAATTCGATCTCTTTCTGCAGGCGATTTAATTCCGCGTTCAATTCATCCATCATCATTTCCATCGCTTCTTTTTTCGGGTGATCTTCAGACAAGTAAATGGGTTCGCCGTAAATAATTTTTGCTTTTTTTCTTTTAAATAGTTCCGTGAAATTATTTGGTCCTGTATAAGCAACAGGAACAATCGGAGCTTTCGAATGTGTCGCTATCGTTACTGCCCCTCTTTTTAACGGCGCTTCTTCACTTGTTCTCGTTCCACTAGGGAAAATCCCAACTACTTTGTTATCCTTTAGTAATTTTCGCGGTGTTTTTATCGAACTTGGGCCAGGGTTTTCACGATCAACCGGAAAGGCGTGTAAGTTTTCCATTAGCCATTTTGTAAAACCTGTTTGGAATAACTCCTTCTTTGCCATATAATATATCTTGGTGGGTAATACCGATACGCCTAACCACAATATATCAACCCATCCTGTATGGGTGCATGCTATAATATATCCTCCGGATTGAGGTAAGTTTTCTTTTTGATATACCTTGATTCTGCCAAATAAACTTAAAATGAACTTTAATAAATAAGCTGCAAAATAATACATGGCTTATTCCTCTTTTCTATAATAATAGTATATATCTATTTTAGCATATAGTATTAGTAACTGGTACTAATTTTTATGTGAATGCTGATTGTTATTTTACATTATAGCTTGAAAATAGCAATCCATAAAAAATTCCTCCCAATTCTATTTTGGAAGGAACTCTTATCTTTTATACCGCTTGATCCTCTACTGTCTTTTGTTCTTTACTCCTTGGTTTAAACAATCGACCGAAACCATTTCCTATTGCATTGAATGTACGGTAAACTGCTGGAACTAAAACCAATGTAATCAATGTTGCAAACATCAGTCCAGAAATAACTGCTGTCGCCATTGTTGCTTGATAATTCCCAGTTGTTCCGGTTGCTAATGCAAGTGGCAGCATACCACCAACCGTTGTAAAAGTCGTCATAAAAATTGGCCGAATACGATCTTTACCCGCCCTGACTACTGCATCATTCACAGGAATACCTTCTCTGCGCAATTGGTTTGTTCGGTCAATAAGTAGAATCGCATTATTTAATACAATCCCAATAAGCATGATAATCCCCATACCTGACAGGATACTTAGCTCCCGCTGTGTGGCGAATAAACCTAAAACAACCCCGACAAAGGCCATTGTAATAACCGACATTACAATAATTGGATGTGCTAAATGGTTAAATTGCACGGCCATTACTAGGTATACGAGGAAAATAGAGATAACGAAGATAAGAATCATATCGGTTAGGAGCTCCTGTTGTGTGGACTTAAGACTTATTGAATAAGATAGAATCATACGGACAGTTATACCAGGAAAAAGTAAAAGAAGTGTAACACTTGGAAAATGTCACACTTCTTTACAGAATAATTATTGTATTTTTTCTTGAGTGATAGTTGGCTTTTTAATATTGCCTTCATTTTTATCACTACGGTACTGTTTTTGACTGCTATATAAAATAACTAAGTATTATATTTTTTCAATTATGAAACACTTGTAGTATAGTAATAGAAAAATATTCAAGGATTGGAGCGTATTTCACATGGCAACAATTGAAGACTTTCAAAAATTAAATATTCGAATTGGTACCGTCATCCATGCTGAGCTTTTTAAAGAAGCCCGGAAACCTGCAATAAAGCTAGAAATTGATTTTGGAGCAGAAATCGGCAAGAAAAATTCATCCGCTCAAATCACAGAACGGTATACTCCCGAACAATTAATCGGCCGACAAGTCGTTGCAGTCGTGAACTTTCCACCAATGCGTATTGCTGGGTATAAATCAGAAGTATTGGTACTTGGAGGTGTTGCAGGTGAAAATGACGTTATCCTGCTTGCGCCAGATGAAGTCGTGGAAAATGGTACGCCGATTGGGTAAGGATTATTCTCCCCTCTGTTGACTTCGAGGGGAAGTTAACCCAAGCAAATTACATCTCATCCGGAGCTTTCACTCCAAGCAATCGCAATCCTTCTTTTAAAACAATGGTTGTCGCTTTTACCAATCCAAGTCGACTTTCTAGTTCCTCATCCTCAGATAAAATTTTAATATTCCCATAGTATTTATTAAATTCCTGCGATAGATCAATAAGGTATTTGGCAATTTGGGAAGGCGCCTGGTAATTAAAGCTTCGCTCAATGGCTGCCGGAAACTCCATTAACAATTTCACAACAGACCAGCTATAGCTATCATTTAAGCCTTTCGTTGCTGTATCCTCATATTCGGCTTTTCTCAAGATGGAACAGGCTCTTGCATGTGTGTATTGTACATAAGGTCCAGTTGCTCCTTCATATTTCAGCATATCTTCCAATGAGAACTCAATATTATTTTGTCTGTCATTCTTTAAATCATGGAAAATAATCGCCCCAACTCCCACCACTTCTGCTATATCTGCTTTATTTTGTAAGCTTGGGTTTTTCTCAGCAATAATCTGTTCTGCGAGTCGAATCGCCTCTTGAATAACTTCTTCTAATAAAACGACCTTCCCTTTTCGCGTAGACATCTTTTTTCCATCTTTCAGGATAAAACCAAATGGAATATGTGTTAATTGCTTTGCCCAATCGTATCCAAGCTTTTGGAGCACTAAGAAAATTTGCTCAAAATGCAAGCTTTGCTCGTGACCAACAACATAATATGATCTTTCAAATTCATAGGTTTCCTGTCTATAAACAGCAGCGGTTAAATCTCTCGTCGCATAGAGGGTTGCACCATCTGACTTCTTGATTAAACAAGGTGCTAAGTCATGTTCAGCTAAGTCTACCACTTCTGCTCCATCGGATACTTGCAGCAGGTCACTTTCCTCCAGACGGCTGACGATTCGCTCCATTTTATCATTATAAAACGCTTCCCCATGGTAGGAATCGAAATGAACTCCTAATAAATTATAAATTTTCCCGAACTCTTGGAGAGATTCATCTCGGAACCACGTCCAAAGGGAAAGAGCCTCTTCATTACCATCCTCCAACTTTTTGAACCAAGCTCTTGCATCGTCTTCTAACCTTGAGTCGTTTTCCGCTTCAGCATGAAACTGTACGTACAGCTTTAGCAGTTCTTGAATTGGCTCCTCTTTTACACGCGCCTCATTGCCCCATAATTTATATGCCACGATGAGCTTTCCGAATTGTGTGCCCCAATCACCAAGATGATTAATTCGAATCGCTTGATAGCCACATTTCTCAACAATATTTGCAAGTGAATTACCAATTACGGTTGAACGTAAGTGCCCCATTGAAAAGGGCTTTGCAATGTTTGGAGATGAAAAATCAATTGTAATATTTTTCTTTTCAGCATAATTTATCGAACCATATGCCGAACCATCCTTAAGGATGGATGTTAAGGCATGTTTACTAACCATTCTTTTATTTAAAAAGGCATTGACATACGGACCATCCGCGACAACCTTCTCCAAGATTGGATGGTCTATTTTTTCTGCTAACTCTTGCGCAATTATGTTTGGAGCCTTTCTCAATTCCTTAGCAAGTGTAAAACATGGAAATGCTAAATCACCTTGCTCCTCAAACTTCGGCTTTTCGATTAGATTCATAACTTCTCCCAGCTTTAGCAGACCGTTTAAATGTACGGTCATTTCCACTGCATATGCTTTTACGGCATCCATTATTTTCAGCCTCCTTTTCATCAGTAAACACAAAAAAATCCCGCCTCTATATAGAGACGAGATTACCCGCGGTACCACTCTTATTGTTCATCAAAACCAACTCATAAATGGATAACGGCCATTACCCGACTACACCCTACTCTGTTGCATTTCGGGCTGTTTCTCAGAAGTCCGCTTCATTAGGATAGAACGATCGGGCTCACACCATCCCCCAACTCGCTTGCGTTACCATCATAACTACTCTCTTCATCATCGAATTCAATATAATTTTCGTTAGTATATATGAATTCCAACTAAAAATCAACATCTATTTATTTTTTCATAAACATTTGTGTCCAGTAGTGACCGGACTTCACATAACCGACACCAATATGCGTATAATCTTTACTTAAGATGTTCGCTCTGTGACCTGAACTGTTCATCCAAGCATTAACAACTTGCTGTGCAGTGCTTTGACCTTTTGCAATGTTTTCACCAGCTGATTTGTAGTTGATTCCATAGTTTTTCATCATCGTAAACGGTGATCCGTATGTAGGACTTGTATGACTGAAATATCCTTTGTCTTTCATATCTTGCGACTTATGCTTTGCAACTCTAGCAAGCTCCCAATCATATTTCAATGCAGGTAGTCCAGCCTTTGCTCTTTCCGCATTTACGAGCTTGATCACTTCTTGTTCCACTAGATCGTCACTATTTGTTGGAATCCGCAAGCTTTGTCCTGGATATATAAGATTTGGATTTTTTAATTGTGCATTCGCTTTGATAATCTCACTCACTCCTGTTTGAGTTTTCAGAGCGATTTTCCACATTGTATCACCAGGAACTACGGTATAAGAACTAGCTGCAAACGCAGCAGTTGGTACTAGTAATGATATTGAAATAACTAACGCAAAAATGAATGTGCTAATCTTTTTGAACATATTTATATCCTCCTTATTTCTATGTTAATAGGATATATAGTTTCATAGAAAAAATCATTATAAAAAAATTGGATGTATTTTTACAGAATGATTACGTAAAGATTACGCATTAATATCAAACGCTCTTGAAACACCTTTTTAGTAAACCTGGCATTCGTGAAAGTGATTCTTAGAAAATGCATTTTGCTTTCTCATAACCTCTTATACTCTTAAATGCAAGCCTTAGGCACTTATGCAGATAGAAAAAGTTTTATACTTTCTTACCTGCCAAAAAATCGCGTTTAAATTAGCTGAAAATCTAATTTAAACGCGATTACACAATCTCTATTTTTCTACTGTAATACTACCGTTATCGGTTGTTAGCTTAATAAGATTATCTCCATTCCCTACAACTGTATCCCAATTAGAATTACCAAAGATTTTTACACTCCCATTATCTACCTTCACATCAAAAATGGCATTTGTCGGTTCATTTTCCGCTTGGATATTTATTTGCCCATTATTGGTGCTAAAATCAATCGGACGATCTAAGTGTTCCGTAATTAGAGTAATTTTCCCGTTGCTTGTTCTTCCTGTAAGCTCTCCATCTACATTTTCTAAGTGTATTTGTCCGTTATCTGCTTCACTCGTAACATGTGTACTTTGAATATCTTGCAGTTCAATCCGACCATTGTTCGTTGTTACGTGCAATTCCTTTACATCTAATTCACTCGCATTCGCGCGCCCATTGTTCGATGATATACGGATGTCATTGGCTTCCAAACCATTAGCATCGACACGTCCATTATCTGTTTCGACTTGAATAGAATTATATGTTTTTTCCGGAACATAAACTGTCAATTTCGAAGATTGAATTGAAAAATCAAAGTTAAAAAATTTATACCATCTTTCTTTCACATTAACAGCAAGCGTATCCTCTTTTACATCTGCTTTAACTTCATACTTCTGATTGTTTTCACTGTTTCCAATAAATTCAACCGTTGTAAATTCGTCACTTGTCGGTAAAACTTCTACTACAGCATTATTTGTCTGAATAACAATGTCATCATAATTCTCTTCATGTAATTCAGTTGTTTCTGGGACAGTCGTTTCAGCAATGGATCCAACTGTGAAGATTGTTCCGATGATACCAACTAACAGCAAGACTAGTGCAGTTACAGCTATTTTTTTAACATTAAGCATCTTTCATTCCTCCTTTAACAATGCGCATATTAAATTTCAAGTACCGAACAAATCCGTTTGTCACTGCACGAGTTGCAAAATACATTCCAACACCAATGAACAATCCAAGACCTGTCAATCCAACGGAGAAAAATAAATCAAAAAACTGGAATGCCTCTGGATACATTACCGTATTTATCATGACAAGTAATGGAGAACCAATAAAAGCAACGGTGACCGCCCAACCGGAGACTATCAGTGCTGCCAATGCAATAAATGGCCCCAGCACAATGACCAAATTGAAAAATCCTAACCCGATCAAAGCCCAAACTGCACGAAATATATTCACTGTCGTCGCAGTTTCTTCTACCTTTTCCACATGGTAGGTCGCTACTAAATCTTTCGCAATTTGCTGTGGCGAACCTAGCGAATCTGCAATTTGTTCTTCCGTTTTTCCTTCCTCAAATCCCATTGCAAAATGTTCCTCAAAGTCTTGCAAAATATCCTCTCTCTCTTGAGCAGGAAGCTTTTTTAAAGAGGCATTTAATTTCGCAAAAAATTGTTCTTTATTCATCCAAATCACCTTCTTTAATTAATTGATTTACTCCGTTCGTAAACTCTCTCCATTCCTGGAGTAACTCTTGGTAATATATTCTTCCATTATCCGTTAGCTTATAATATTTACGCGGTGGCCCCTCTGTTGATTCCTTTAGATATGTTGTAAAATAGCCTTCCTTCGTTAATCTTCTTAGAAGGGGATACACAGTCCCTTCAGAGATATCAATCTGATCCGAAATTTTTTGCACAAGCTCATACCCATAACGATCTTTTTTATCAAGCAAAACTAAAACACACAGCTCTAATACACCTTTTTTAAATTGGACGTTCATTGATTACATGACACCTCATCTCTCTAACTAGTACTATTCATTATATAGTACTGACTTATAACAAGTACCTCTACAGAAAAATATACCACACGGTACTGTACATTGCAAGGTACTGTTTTATAAATTTACATTACAGAAAAAAGACCTCCAGCTCTTAAACTAGAAGCCTTATCTTATTATGCATTCAAAATTAAAAGTATCTCTGGTCTCTTCACTGTCTTTGGTACTTTACTTTTAACCCTTTAAAAGTGTTCTCCATTTCGGGAAAGTACCTGATGATATTTTCATGAATAAATTACTATAC
Source organism: Oceanobacillus sp. FSL W7-1304 (assembly GCF_037969805.1). Lineage (NCBI taxonomy): Bacteria > Bacillati > Bacillota > Bacilli > Caryophanales > Bacillaceae > Oceanobacillus > Oceanobacillus sp. FSL W7-1304. Next base: position 2,292,473 of record NZ_CP150211.1, read on the forward strand.
CTAAAGTTCTAAGAACAAACTTATGCCAAATTCAGCGTCTTGCTTCCGATCTACTTTGAACGTTCAGCAATTTTATTGTGAACTTCTTCAACATTTCCTATCTTAACTTCAGCAATGCTCTAAAGCGATCACTAAATTTAGACTACCCTTGAATATCCCTGCGATTATAACCAACAAACCCAATCACAGTTAACACTATCGCAATACCAACTAAAATCAAAACCCGCATAAAATCCATATCTTCTGTTGGGATTTGTGGTGTATGATGAAAGGCTGAAAGATTATTAAGCCATTCTGGAAACTCGAGAATATCGCCAAGATAAATCACCACAAAACCAAAAATAACATAAAGCCATGTGAAACTCGCTGCCTTTGGTGCAATACCGATAAAGAAGACTGCCAGACCTATTAAAATCCACATTGCTGGCAAATAGACAAGTGCTGAAGCAAACGTTGTATCAAATGCTAACGCATCATCAACAACCATCACGCCAACAGACCAGAGCCCTGTCGCAACAAGCGCCTGCATGACAAAGCTTGCAATCATACTAAGGCATACATAGCTTCCCAGTACACGCGAACGTGAAACAGCACGACTATAATAATTTTCTGTCAGATGCTTATTTTCCTCACTTTTCAACTTCAACACCGTCATCACAACTGGAACCGTACTAATCAATGCCATAATTGCCATAAGCAGGACAATAAACTGTTCCATCATGGAATTATCTCCCTCAGCTAAAAAGGCTTGAACAAACTCATTATCGGAAAAATATACTTCTAAATCCCCTAAAATTGCTCCGAATGAGGCACTAAGCAAAAATATACCTATTGCCCAAGCAATCAGGTTTGTTCGCTGCAGTCTAAAAGCAAGCCCCATTGTTGTTTGTAAAAAGACGGATGCACTCCTCTTACCTGCTCGTTCTGGAATAAATCCTGATTCCAAATCACGAATCGCATTCAAATAAAAGGCTACAAGCCCTAACACTACCGCAACAGCTAGCATGACATAAACTGGCCACCAATGGTTTTCTACAAATACTTCCGTCCTTACTGTCCAGCCGAGTGGTGATACGAGTGAAAGTGCCTCACTGCTGACATCTCCACTTGCCCGGACGAGATATGCCGCTATTAAAGTTCCAAATGAAAGCATCGTGGAACCTCTTGATGTTTCCGCAAGCTGGGCGAATAATGCGGTAAAGCCTGCAAAAACAAGTCCTGTCGCTCCTAGAGTCACTCCATACAAGTAGGCCCCTTGTACAGCCATGCCGTCGATATCTAACAAAAGGATGCCCGTTCCAATCAAAACGGCTACTAGCACATTCGTTACTACTGCAACAATCGCCGCTCCGTTCAAGTACGCTAAACGACCAACTGGCAAGGAACGAATCAGTTCTACACGACCATCTTCTTCGTCTGCTCGTGTACTCCGTCCGACGAGTAAAATATTCATTATTGCAACTGCAATCGTCGTAAAAAGCAACATTTCATGCGCAAATAAAGATCCAATGGTTGCATAATCTTCATAACCAACTCCAAGCATTGCGATCATCGCCGGATTTTCCATCGTTAAAACAAAAGCAGCACGCGATTGTTCGTCTGGGTAGATATCGGGATACGCCACAGCTGTTGCGAGTGTTACTGCAATTAATCCAACTAGCCATAGGAGTAGCTTGAAGCGATTTTGCCGCACCATTAATTTCGTCAAATAACCTGTTCCGGTAAAAAGCTTTTGCGACATTACCTGAGCCCTCCCATTTCAGAAGAAACACGTTCCTCTCCTTGATAATGACGCATAAATAAATCCTCTAACGTTGGAGGTGCACTTTCCAATTTAACGATTCCAAATTGACTAATATGGCGGATTATGGCATCCATCTCTTCTGTATCAACTTGGAAGGATAGATTGTGCCCCTCTTTTTCCAAGTTATGAATACCTGTGAATTCCTCCAGATTTGTAATCAGTTCTTTCGTTTGAATTGTTAAATTTGTCCGAGTGAGATGTCGCAATTCATCTAATGTCCCTCGTTCTATAATTTTGCCTTCTCGAATAATCCCAACTCGATCACATAACCTTTCTACCTCTGATAAAATATGACTTGAAAGCAGCACACTTTTCCCCGCATCTTTCGCTTCCTGCACACATTCTTGAAATATCCGCTCCATTAATGGATCGAGCCCTGATGTTGGCTCATCTAAAATATACAAATCCGCATTCGATGCAAAAGCAGCAATTAATGCAACTTTCTGCCTGTTCCCTTTCGAATAAGTTCGACTTTTTTTCGTTGGATCAAATTTAAACCGTTCCATCAATGCCTCTTTTTTACCTTGATTTTTAGCACCTCGCATTTTCATAAACAGATCAATTACTTCACCACCTGTTAAATTGGGCCATAGATTCACATCTCCAGGAACGTATGCAATTTTTTTATGCAGTTCAACAGCATCTTTCCATACGTCTTTTCCAAAAATATGTGCTTCCCCTGCAGTTGCCTTTAACATTCCGAGTAAAATCCGGATTGTCGTTGATTTCCCTGCACCATTTGGTCCTATAAACCCATATACCTCACCTTTATTTAATTCCAAATCTACTCCATCCAAAGCAGTAAATTTCCCAAATCGCTTCGTTAAGCCTGTCGCTTTTAAAATTGGCATATTTCATTCTCCTCTTTTAGTTATGAAATATTTTAACTTATATAGTTCATAATATACAAAACAAATGCTTTATGCAACCAATTTATGAAAGATGTTTATTGTTTTATTACATATTTTTTATTAAACTACATATGAGGTGAACAATATGGACGGATTTGAACGTCGCAGGGAATTAAAGAAAAAGGACATTTTAGAAGCCGCACTTGAATTATTTATGAAATATGGTGTTCAGAAGGTTTCGATAGCAGAGATTGCGAAAGAGGCAAACGTGTCACAGGTTACAATATATAATTATTTTGACAGCAAAAATAATTTAATCCATCTCGTTTTTAAATTTTATGTTGATCAGATCTGGGATGAAATGAAAGTATTGCTTGCAAGTAATCTTCCCTATGAAGATAAAATAAAACAGATGATTTCCTTTGAAAAAAACATGGCCAACCATTCGATGAATAATAAATTTTTTCAAGATCTCCTAAAGGATTATGCAACAGGGCAAAGCTATGTGGAGGAGGTTTATCTAAAGGAAGGCTTGCCATTACTCATTGAGTTTGTAAACGATGGAAAGAATCAAGGATTTATTGATCCATCGTTATCAAATGAAGCCATATTATTTTATTTACAAATGTTTCAGGAATATATGCAGCGTGATGATGTTGTTCATACATTACTTCCTTTATCAGAGGATCTTACAAAGCTATTCTTTTATGGGATTGTTGGCAAGAAGGAAAAACAATCGTAAAAGACACAGAACAAAAGCTCAAGGCATGCACCTTGAGCTTTTAAAATTCAATAAGAAATGGTTGGATGTTTTCATCCAAACAATATTCAATCCGTTGTCTGAAGTTATCCCAAGTCACCTTATCTAGAGCTTGTTCTATTGGGAAGAATCCTACTTCCAGGCTTTCTGGAGAGGTCGTTAACTTGCCTCCGATTGGCTTAGCTAAAAAAAGTGTATTGCAAATTGACTTTGTTACATTTTGAAAAATCCCACAGAACTTTATTATTTCTATTTCAATTCCGGATTCTTCCTTTGTTTCTCGAATTGCAGCCTCTCTTACAGGCTCCCCTTCCTCAACTTGTCCACCAGGCATTTCCCAGCCTCTTCTAGGTCCTTTAATTAATAAAATTTCACGTTGATCGTTTATTACTATTGTTGCTGCTGAAACAATATGCTTTGGTGGTGTATAAATCGGATACTGTGTCTGCTCCATAACCCTTCCCCCATCTCCCATTATTACTATTTTATATAACATGAACTCCACTTATCTAATAATCCAACGGGCCACCCGACTCTAAAACCCGCATTCGATACGCATTCATCGCCGTTTCTGCAAGCTGATCCATTAAATTATAGTTGGCATAGGCACCAACAATTGCCCCAAAGCCGGGAATTAATTGGAACATCTTGATTAAGTCAATATGATCCCGGTATTCTTGTTGGAATACGCGCCAGTCCATGTCGACAAGCTTATCCTTTTGATTCTCCCAGTTCTCCACAATAAACAATGTCTCTCTTCGCTTGTCTTCACTAGAGAACGCAAGCTGAAAAATATGAAGAAGAAATAAACGTTCTTCATACTTACTCGTGTCAAACCCATAAACTGCTGCTGCTTCAAAAAGGAATTTCATTTTAATGGTCAACAGCAATGGAAAATCCGCAGCTCCAAGCAAAATGCCGCCAGCTCCGGTTCCCGCACCTTCTATTACTGCTGTTTTGCGATACGAGGTATGTTTTTCTCTTAGCAGCTCGTCCCGTTCAGCAAGACCGCCAGTTATTGCGAGCTGTTTTTTCGTCGTCCAATTTGAGCCGACCAACGTTGCCTTAACCATATGTTTAATACTATCTGTAACAATCCCATGTACTTTCTCCGGAATCCAACTATTTATTTTATTTTGTGCCTGTTTAGATAACTTATTGAACATCCCAGACCGCTTCATAATCTTTAATCGCCAAGCCTGGACCTCTTCATATGCTTTCATTTCATAATCTTTCATTATTAAATCATCCTCTTGCATTATTATATGTAGTTATACGTTATGCAGAAGGAAATAGTTCCATTTATCATAATCATTCTTATTAAGCTGAAAAACACTTTTCTAAATCCAAATAACTCTATTGATAGAAAAAAAACGGCTAAGCCAATTTGACCTAACCGTTTGATTGTTTAAAAAGCTATTCGTTATTTGCGCCTTATACTCCATGGAGTTCCAAGCTTTGGCAATGCCCAGCGATCAACACCATACCAGCCAGCAACCTTCCATGCTAACACCAATAGCATTGCAATTAGGAGCATTACTGGATTTGAGCTAACTGTACCTGCAAGTAAAAATGAAATATTCATAAGTGCACCAAAAAAAGCAGCAATTCCAGTTAAGAAACCGACAATTAATCCAATTCCAACTAACAATTCTCCCCAAGCAACGATGTAAGAAAATATGCTTGCATTCGGAATGATAACCGAATCCAAGAACCAAGCATACCACCCCGCTACTCCACCTTCTTCAGCAAGTGACATTACACCCGTCATGTAGCCTTCAAGGGCAACTCCGGCATTAGATCCAGTCCAAGCATCGTCCGTTACTTTACCAAATCCAGAAGTAACCCATGTATAGCCAATATAAACACGTAATATTAGCCAAATCCAAGCGGACTTTGTATTGGAAAATAACCACCTAGATAATGGATTTTCTTCAATAAATACTTCTTTTCCATACTTAGAATCTCGTAATTCTACCATTTTATCTCCTCCTAAATATTTGTCTTACTATTCCTATAATATCCCCATTTTTCGACATATGAAACATTATGACCAACTACTTTCGAAAACTTTATACTTGTCCATTTACTTAAAAATACTGTATAAGCATCGTATGAATTCAGTTAAAGAAAAAAGGCAAAGTAAATGACATCTATTACAGAGTTTGCATATACTAATCGATACAATCCAATTTCACAAGGAAGTGAAAAGTATTAAATAAATATAATCCAAGGAAATAAAATTGAAGCTAGAGCCTTTTTTAATTATACTAAATGAGAGTGAAAGGAGATTTTACAATGGGACAAATAAACCTAGAATCAAAAGCTTTTTCTATTTTAAAAGATAAAATTGAATTAATACGATCTGAGGATCGAGCTATATATTTAGTAGGACCAATCCAGCTTCCGGTGAATTTATATGGAGAGACTGTTGTCTTTCAGTGGTACTGTTGGTTGAATTGCGAGGAAATTACGGAGGATTACCAAAAGATAATAGATAAACTATCTACCGCAAACCTGGCAGAATTTCAGCAATCCAGCGTCCTCGTTTATGGAGACTTTAAGAATGCAGACGATGCGCTAATCCGTATGCACTCCATTTGCCACACTGGGGATATTTTTGGCAGTAAGCGTTGTGACTGCGGCTTCCAATTAAAGGAATCCTTGAAAAAAATTAAAGAGCACGGGACTGGTGCATTATTCTATTTAGCGAATCATGAAGGAAGAGGTATTGGTCTATTTAGCAAAGCAATGGCTTATGTGCTGCAGGAAAACGGCTATGATACAGTAGAAGCTAATGAACAGCTTGGATTCGTGAATGACTCAAGAAACTATGATGATGCTATTCGTGTTCTAAAAACTTTACGCACAAAACCAGTAACGTTAATTACAAATAATCCATTAAAGCTGGAAGCATTGGAGAATGCTGGCATGCATGTATCTGGGCGCACACCGCTTTGGGGAGATGTTTCGGAGTACAACGAAAAATACTTGCAAACGAAGATTACAAAATCCGGTCATCTCAAAGAAGAAAGGACTTGCTTGAATGACTAACGATGCATTTTATATGGATCTCGCTTTAAAAAATGCCCAAGCCATGAAAGGACAAACAGACCCCAACCCCCTTGTTGGTTCTGTCATCGTTAATGATAATCGTATCGTTGGTGTTGGAGCACATCTTAAGGCAGGCGAAGCCCATGCTGAAATAAACGCTTTGCGAATGGCTGGCGATAAGGCAAAGGGCGGTACTATTTATGTAACACTTGAACCTTGTTCCCATCATGGGAGAACTGGTCCATGTGCAGTCGCAATCGCTGAAGCTGGAATTAAAAAGGTTGTCATTGCAACACTCGATCCAAATCCGATTGTTGCCGGGAATGGTGTAAAAATTTTAGAAGATGCAGGGATCGAAGTAATTACCGGTGTGATGGAAGACGAAGCACGTAAGATGAATGAGGTTTTCAATAAATACATTGTGACGAGAAAACCATTTGTCACTTTAAAGGCCGGAATCACCTTAGACGGAAAAGTAGCTTCCCATACGTTTAGCAGCAAATGGATAACTTCTGAGGAATCAAGGCAGGATGTTCATCAGCTGCGAAGCGAAAATATGGCTATCCTTGTTGGTATTAATACCGCGCTCAAGGATGATCCTGCACTAACTGCACGAATTCAAAATGGCAGAAACCCCATTCGTGTCATTATGGATTCCAGCCTAAAAATTCCCCTGGAAGCTCAGGTTATTACGGACAAACAAGCAAAAACAATTATTTTTACTAGTCAGCGCTATGACAAAGAGAAACGGAAAATGTTAGAGGATTTAAATGTAATTGTTGCAGAAACAAGTGGCATCGAACATGTAAATTCACTTGAAGTTGTAACGACGCTTGGTGAACAAGGGATCTCTTCTCTATTTATTGAGGGTGGCGGCAATATAAATGCCACGTTTCTGGAGAATAAGCTTGTCGACAAAGTTATCCTCTATTTTGCACCGAAGCTAATTGGTGGCAAAAATGCACCAACCTTTTTAGAAGGAACGGGTATCGATCAAATGACCGATGCCGTGAATTTAATTAATACCGACATTCAGCGGATTGGTCAGGATTTTAAATTTATCGGTTACCCGAACTACGATAATGAATAACTAAGGAATGATAAGGTGAAATTTGGTTTTGATATTGATGATACACTCATTAATTTACGGGAGCATGCCTTCCATCTCTATAATAAAAAATTGAAGCAAACGGTCGGCATCGATGTCTTTCAAAACATTTCAAGTGTAGAAATCCATGAAGCATTTGGACTATCGGACGACGAAGGAAAAGAAATGTGGAACAGCTCCTTGGAAGAAATCTATTATACATCATGCCCGATTTTCCCGGGTGCTGTAGAAGCATTACATACACTTACCCGGGCTGGTCACGAGGTTTACTATATTACCGCTAGACCAAAGGAACATGGCGAACGAACGAAAGCCTGGATGCAACAGCAAGGCTTCCCTGTTGATGATAGTCGATTTTTCTATGGTATGCAAGATGAAGAAAAGCTGGATATCATCAACCAGCTTGAACTAGATTATTATATAGATGATAAACCAGTCGTACTTGAAACATTGCGAAACAGCACTACCAAGGTCTATGTAAAAGACCAAAGCTATAACCGCCACTTGCAAGATATTCCAAGGGTAGTTGCTTGGACAACTTTCGTAAAGAGCATACTGAATAAAAATAAGTGAGCAGGCTGCATTAAATTGTCTGCTCACTTATTTATAGTTATGGCGGTAGATTCAGATTTTTTCTCCTGCGATATATTGCATATTCCAAAATGAGGAATTTTCATGTATACTATTGATTAAAGCTTTTAAATTTCTTCTGGAGGGTGTGAACTGCATTGCCAATACCAACGAATCACTTAAAACCTGTTCGCTTATCTGCAAAGAAAAACGCATTCAACCAGCTTCAACAGTGGATTATTGACGGAACCTTACTTCCAGGTGAAAAATTAAATGACACGGAGCTTGCTAAAGCGTTAGGTGTCAGTAGGACGCCAATTCGCGAATCCTTGCAATTGCTGGAATTCCAAGGCTTTGTAAAAATGTATCCTGGTAAGGCAACACAGGTTACAGAGATAGAAAAGGAGTCCATTAATGACATTCTTCCACCTCTAGCTGCATTACAGGCATTATCTGCAGAGTTAGCTGTTACAAATTTGACTCAGGAAACGTTGGAATTACTTAAAAAGACAAATCAGCAATTTTCCGACGCGATTCAGTCAGAAAATTACTATTCTGCCTTGAAGGTTGACGAGCAATTTCACAAAATTATTGTTGATACAGCAGGAAATACATATATACAAGCAATACTTGATTCCTTACAAGCACATGTACGAAGGCTCTTTTTCCATAATTCCATTGTACTGACTAACAATTCGATTGATGACCACTGGAAAATTATTGAGTTAATGGAAAAGAGAGATACCGAAACTCTCTCTGCTGTCATGAATGAAAATTGGCTTCGTACACTGGATGCTTTTTAATTATACCAAACGATTTCAATCTGGCTTCATCGATACTCACAGCTATGGTGATTCGCTTTTGGTTTAATAATCAGACTCAATTGTAATACAAATTCGCACTTGATTCGGAGCATTCATTTACTTCAGGTGTGCACTTCTTTCTACTGCCTGCTCTGGCCATCTGTCCAAAACCAGCTCTACATACAAAAACCCGAATCCCATTTTAGGGGATTCGGGTTTTCATTTCATTATTAGACTTCCTGTGTTGATCCTACATTAACTACTTTAGCAATAATACCTGTAATAATAATAACAATCGCTGCGGGGAGCAACCAGCCCAGCCCTTGATTATAGAATGGCAGAACTGATTCATAAAAGTTTAATACCGGGTTCATCCAGCTGAAATTATCTATTCCTAGCGAATCACAAAGTGCCACTAAACCATCAAATATACTAATTAAGAATGTAACTGCAATCGTTGCTACATAAACCATACGAGCATGGTTAAATAGTGGAGATACAAATGTCAAAAGCATTAATACAATTGCCAATGGATATAGGAACATTAAAACCGGAATCGAGAAGGTAATAATATTCGCGAGCCCAAAGTTTGCAACAACAAATGTTAACACACTAAAGAAAACAACCAATACCTTATAGCTAAGCTTTGGAAATAATGTATTAAAATACTCTGCATTGGCTGTTATCAACCCGATTGCTGTTGTTAAACAAGCAAGGATGATCATGATTGCAAGCATAATAGATCCAAACGTTCCAAAATAATGTGATGCAGCACCACTCAATACTGGACCACCAGTATCAAATAAACCTAGTGTTTCTGTACTCGTAGCTCCTAGTATTGCAATTCCTACATAAATAATCCCAAGTAGCGTAATTGCAATAACCCCTGTTCTTGCTGTCGCAGAAAGAATTCCACTTTTTGAGGTAATACCCAATGCACGAATTGCGTTAATTACGATTATCCCGAACACAAGTGACGCTAAAGCATCCATTGTATTATAGCCTTCCAGGAAACCTGTCACAAATGCACCACCTTGATAGGCTTCTTGCGGGTTCTGCATCGCACCCATTGGATTGAATATAGCAACCAACAACAGAATAACAAGCAATACAACTAATGCTGGAGCCAATATTTTCCCTACATTGTTGACTATTTTCCCTGGATATAATGAGAATAAAAGTGCTACCGCGAAGAATAGAATCGTGAAAACAAGTAAACCTGTCTGTTGTGCACCTTCGCTAATAAATGGCGCGATTCCAACCTCATATGCCACCGTCCCTGTTCTTGGAGCTGCAAAGAATGGGCCAATCGTTAAATAGAGCAATGCCGTGAAGAAAATACCATACACAGGGTGAACTCTGCTAGATAATTCTTGAAGGTTCCTACTACCTGAAAAGCCCATTGCCAGAATCCCAAGTAACGGCAATCCAACACCTGTTACTAAGAATCCAATAATTGCTGGCCAAATGTTTGACCCTGCATATTGTCCTAACTGTGCTGGGAAAATTAAATTACCAGCCCCAAAAAATAATGCAAACAGCATAAAACCGATTGCTAGATATGATGAAAAGGTTATTTTATTATTCATCGAATGTTCCCCCTCGTCGCTAATTAAGCTCGTCTATTTAATTAAAATTTTTCGACAATTTACTCGAGCCATGTTCTATTGATTGATGTTGATAATCATACTATTTTCCTAACAAAAATGCAATATATTACAGAATATTTTTTGATATTTTTCAAAATATCCAAACAGATTAGCCACTATAGTTTTTTATACGACAATTTTTCATTGCTAGACAGAACCATTAAAAGATTATAGAATTTACTCAACAATTCATCTTATTAGTAAAGAAGGTCATATCAAATGGAATTTTCGAATCGTTTAAAAGGGTTGCCTGCGCAATTTTTTGCAACACTCGTTCAAAAAGTTACAGCAGCATATGCAGAAGGTCGCGATGTTATTAATCTAGGACAGGGAAATCCCGATCAACCAACCCCTGCTCACATCGTTAAAGCATTGCAACAATCTGCCCAAGAGCCGATTACACATAAATATTCCCCATTCCGCGGAACAACCGAATTAAAACAGGCAGCAGCTGATTTCTATAAAAAAGAATACAACGTTGACTTGGATCCGGAAACAGAGGTTGCTATTTTATTTGGAACAAAAATTGGATTAGTAGAATTACCGCTTGCTTTAATGAATGACGGTGAATTGCTTTTGCTGCCTGACCCTGGCTATCCAGATTATCTATCAGGCGTCGGATTGGCAAATGTGCGTCATGAAACAATGCCATTACTACGAGAGAATAATTTTTTACCAGATTATGATAGTCTTAGTTCTAGCCATTTAGATAAAGCAAAACTTCTTTATTTAAATTATCCAAATAACCCTACAGGTGCAACTGCTTCGAAAGCCTTTTTTGAAAAAACGGTGAAGCTGGGCGAAGAGCACTCCATTGGAATCGTACATGATTTTGCTTATGGAGCAATTGGTTTTGACGGGAATAAACCAATTAGCTTTTTGGAGGCAGAAGGTGCAAAGGATGTTGGAATTGAACTTTATACGCTTTCGAAAACGTATAATATGGCCGGCTGGCGTGTCGGATTTGCAGTAGGCAACAAGGAAATGATAGAGGCAATTAATCTATTACAGGATCATTTATTTGTTAGTATTTTCCCAGCTGTCCAGCATGCTGCAGCTGTCGCGTTATCAGATGACCAAGCATGTGTTGAAGCGTTAGTTGCACTTTACGAAGGTCGCAGAAATACATTAATAGCTGAATGTCAACGAATCGGCTGGGAAGTCGAGGCTCCAAAAGGATCCTTCTTTGCCTGGCTGCCAGTTCCGGATGGTTTTACAAGTGAAACATTCGCTGATTTTCTGCTAGAAAAAGCAGATGTGGCAGTAGCTGCCGGAAATGGCTTCGGATCATTTGGTGAGGGGTATATCCGAATTGGCTTGCTCGTTGAAGAGCAGCGTATCAAGGAAGCTATTCAGCGTATTGAAAAACTTAATATTTTCCCTAAATAACCAACTCATAAAAGGTGATCGTAAAGTTATAGCTCGATTAAGATCCCCTTTTATGGTTCATTCTTGTTCGGCCACTGAGGCTGGGACAAAAGTATTTTTATGAAATAAAAACCGAACATGATTGGTGCAAATAACTCGCTCCGGAAATATAATTCGCGCATCCAGTGGTGGCTGGTGACCCCCCCCTGCGCTATCGCACTACGGTGTCTCACCTATGCCTTACCTCCCGCTGGAGTCTACGTATAATTCCTGCGCTAAGCTTATGCATCGTTCGTCTTTAACATTAAACACTTCTGTATGTCCCAGCCTCAATTTTTCGATAGGTTATACGTCACGTTCTTTCCATGCTCTACAGGATAAAACTGATTCCCGCCTGTCTCTTCATCGTACTTTCGGTTGAAGCTCATCCCTTCAATAGCCGTAAGTACAAGGTCTACTGTAATAACGGGGTTTTCCCCTTTTACAAGATGACCGCCGAAAACATTTCCTTCTTGATCACACATCGTACCGTGAAAGTGAATATCATAGTCACCATCACGCTGACATACAACCCCAGTCCCTTGTAAAAACTCAATTGGTCCTTGTCTTACCTGCAAATCTCCATAGCCAGCACCAACTTTTGATTCACTATTTGCTATTAAATATAAATAACCGGCTTTCTTAAAGCTGCCAAAACAGCTGCTGATTACAGCTGATTCAATATCATTTTCTTGACATAGCCGCTCAATTCCGGTTAGAAGATCCGTTTCTGCTAATAACCTAGCCGCAAGAACTGTTCCTGCTTTCCCTTTTGCAAAATGTGCACGACACAATGACACAATTCATCTCTCCCACTCCCGAAACTGAAAATTCTAATTATCTCAATAATAAGGGGAGTCCCAAAAGAAATGCAAGAATAAATAAAATAAGTATTGACTGAATTAGAATTATACGTTAATTTAAATAAATAGAATTGAATAGACTACATCTCTTATCAAGAGTAGCTGAGGGACTGGCCCGATGAAGCTCGGCAACCTTTTATGTTACAGCATAGAAAGGTGCTAAATCCTGCAAAACATAACGTTTTGAAAGATGAGAGAGGACCTCTGTATATATACAAGCCTCTCTTTCTTTTAAAGAGAGGCTATTTAATTATCAGCAAGTTTACTATATTACAGGGGGTAACAAAATGAAAAAATTTGGAATTGTGTTATCAATTATTTTATTAGCTGGAGTACTAGCTGCTTGTGGTAATGACGCCTCTGGCAGCACCGACGCACTAAATGAGGATAAAATAGTGGTTGGTGTTACTGCTGGTCCGCATGAACAAATTGTAGAAGCTGCTGCTGATGTTGCTGCTGAAAACGGACTTGAGGTGGAACTAAAAGTATTCTCTGACTATGTCCTACCGAATACCGCATTATCTGAAGGCGACTTAGATGTGAACAGTTATCAGCATGAGCCATTCTTAGATCAATTTAATGAGGATCATGGGACAAGTTTAGTGCCGGTTGGTAAAACTATTTTAAACCCAATGGGTGTTTACTCTGAAACATATGAGAGCATCGATGATATTCCGAATGGTGCAACATTTGGCCTTCCAAATGACCCAACAAACGGTGGTCGTGCACTATTTATTTTGGAAGAAGCCGGGATTATTACGTTGGAAGAAGACAAGAAAGAGACAGCTTCCATTCATGATGTTGTAGATAATCCGAAAAACCTGGAATTCATTGAATTAGATGCAGCACAAATTCCAAATCAACTTAGCGAAGTCGATGCAGCTGCAATTAATACGAATTTCGCTTTAGGAGCAGGTATTAGTCCAAAAGAAGATTCAATTCTATTAGAATCCACCAATTCTCCATATATAAACTATATCGTTGTACGTGCTGAAAATGAAAATGACCCAGTCGTTAAAAAATTCGTTGAAGCATATCAATCTGATGAAGTGAAAGCATTTATTGAAGAAGAATTTCAAGGCTCTGTAATTCCAAGCTGGGATGAATAAGTAAATAAAAGCGGAAGCGCCCGGTTATCAACATACCGACTGTGCCCCGAACTTTGGGATGGTTCTGCCTGTCGAACATTCTTACGGAGGAGATTCACTCCAAAGTATAAGATGATCTATGACTTTCTCTTCTACGGGCGGAAGTCAAGTTCATCTAAAAGGAAACATGCCCCTTTAGGCGTATGCCGATGTTAGGCGTAGAAATAATTCAGCCAAATTTTATACTTCAGTATTTTAACAAAAGAATGTTGCGACTACTGGAGCAGCATTCTTTTTCGAAAGGAATGTAGGTTAGATGATCAAATTAGAAAACATCACGAAAGTTTTCCCATCTAAAAATGGGGACGTAACAGCTGTAAATAATGTTAACCTTCATGTTAAAAAAGGAGAAATCCACGGCGTAATTGGTTATAGTGGTGCGGGGAAAAGTACATTAATTAGGCTTGTCAATTTACTTGAAAAGCCTACGAACGGAAGTGTCTCAATCAACGGAACCGAATTGACCTCCCTGCCACCAGAAAAACTGCGAAAGACGCGGCAGAAGGTTGGAATGATTTTTCAGCACTTCAATCTATTAAAAACTGCAACAGTTTATGACAATATCGCAACTCCATTAAAACTTCTTGGCTATGATAAACAGGAAGTGAAGAAGCGTGTTGAAAAATACTTGAAGATTGTTGATTTAGCAGAAAAGCAAAACAGCTATCCTTCTCAACTATCTGGTGGGCAAAAGCAACGGGTCGCTATTGCTAGAGCATTATCACAAGAACCAGAAATACTTCTCAGTGATGAAGCAACAAGCGCTCTTGACCCAGAAACAACAAACTCGATTCTCGACTTACTTCTAAAAATTAATGAAGATCTCGGAATAACGATTTTACTTATTACCCATGAAATGAATGTTATCCAAAAAATATGCGATTATGTGTACGTGCTTGAAAAAGGTGAAGTCATCGAACAGAGCTCAAGCATAGAACTGTTCACCAACCCACGTAAGCATACGACGAAGAAATTCTTAGATACCATTTCCCAACGTAAATTATCAGCATCACTTATTTCTCAATTGAAGCTGAATGGCACTGTTACAAGACTTACATTTATCGGTGAAAACACAGGACAGCCTCTACTTTCACAGGTAAGTCAAAAATTTAATGTGGAACCAAATATTCTAACGGCAAACATTATGGAACTAAAGAATGGCATCGTTGGAAACTTAGTCATTCACCTTGTTGGTGAACCAGAACAAATCAATGCATCCTTGCAATTCCTAAACGAACAAGGTGTCGCAACAGAAGAAGTGGAGGGAGAATAACATGGAAGCATTCATCCAAGAATGGCTGCCAATTATCGGGCAGTCTGTCATTGAGACTTTCCAGATGGTCATTATTTCATTGTTTTTTGCAATATTAATTGGAGTTCCATTAGGAATTCTCGTAGTCCTTACACGCCCTGGTCAAGCATTAGCAAATAGATTTATCTATCAGCTGCTCAACTTATTCATAAATGTTGTTCGTTCGATCCCATTTATTATTCTATTGTTCTTTATTTTACCATTCACAAAATTCCTAGTAGGAACAACGATTGGTGTACAAGGGGTAATTGTTCCGCTTGTTATCTACACAGCACCATATATAGCAAGGTTATTAGAAACATCCTTGTTGGAAGTAGATAACGGTATAATCGAAGCATACAAAGCGATGGGTATTAAAACAAGGCAAATTATTTGGAATGTGATGCTCCGTGAAGCACGCCCTTCCATTATTTTAGGATTAACAATTGCAACCGTCAGCCTAATCGGGGCTACTGCAATGGCTGGTCTTGTTGGTGCAGGTGGACTTGGGGATCTGGCATATCGATTCGGCCATTTACGATATGAAGTTGATGTTATGTATGCGACTGTCTTTATTCTTATTATTCTCGTTCAAGGAATTCAATCGCTTGGTAATAGACTCGCAGCACGTTTGAAAAAAGATTAGTATAGCAGGTTCAAAAGGTCCGGTGAGAATGATGCATCGAGAACAAGGAACTTCGACGCACAGGACGTCCTAATGTCGGTGTCGCAGCAAAGCTTTTCGATGGGCTAGTAATCACAGCCCCAGTACATTGCGACCTTAGCCGATTTCGGACCTTCTCATCCTCCTTTTTGAACACACACTACTTGGAGGTTTTTTGCATGTCAAATGATCTTTATATTGAAAAACATGGTGCGATTGCAACGATTACTATTAATCGCCCTGAAAAGAAGAACTGTTTTTCACTCGCTATGTTCCAAAAATTAGAAGTATTACTAGATGAACTCAAACAAGATAACGCCATAAATCTCCTCATTGTCCGTGGTGTTGATGAAACAGCTTTCTCTGCAGGCGCAGATATTACAGAATTTCTAGAAGTTCGTTTACATGCAGAAAAGGCAAAAGCGTATAATGACTTTGCACTAGGGGCAATTGAAAAGCTATATCGATTTCCAAGACCAACAATTGCCATGATTCAAACGCTGGCTATCGGCGGAGGTCTGGAGCTTGCTAATGCATGTGATTTCCGATTTGCAACGTCAGGGAGTAAGCTCGGGATTACTTCTGCAAACATCGGTATTGTGTATAATCTGACAAGTACAAAACGACTATTTAATTTAATTGGTCCTTCTAAAACAAAAGAATTGCTTTATACAGCAAAGCTGATCACCGCAGAAGAAGGTAAGGACATTGGCTTAATTGACTATGTATGTGCTCCTGAGGAAATTGAGGAAGACGTTTCTAATTTCGCTAAACAAATCCTTAAGAAATCCCCAGTAGCAAACGCAGGTATTAAACAAGTCATTCAAGCTATTATAGATGGAGATAATACAGAAACCGATGCTATTTCAAATCTCATTCTGGAATCCTACAGCTCGGATGATTATGTGGAAGGCATACAAGCTTTCTTAGAGAAACGAAAACCAAACTTCTTATAAAGGTGTGACACGAATGACAACCGTACAGAAAAATGACTCATTTATCGAAAGCATCGTTTCATCCGAAGTATTCCCTTTTAGCGCAGAGGAATTAGAAGCAGCGGCTAAAGGTAAAATCGATACAGCTGCATTTGGTTACACCCGATCTGGTGCTGGTGGTGAAGAAACATTAAGAAAAAACATCGCTAGCTTTGAAAAGTATTCAATTGTTCCTAAATATTTAAACGATGTGTCTGTCGCTGATACGAGCATTGAACTATTTGGCCGTACTTACGCACATCCATTTCTGCTTGCACCTGTCGGAATGTTAAAAATAACACATGAGGATGCAGAGATCGCAGTAGCAAAGGCAGCTGCAAAATACCATGTGCCATATATTCAAAGTACGGTGTCCAGCTACTCCATTGAGGAAGTAGCTGCTGCATCTGCCAAAAGTCCAAAATGGTTCCAGCTCTATTGGTCCAATAACGAAAATATTTCGTACAGTATGGTAAAACGAGCGGAAGAAGCTGGTTATGAAGCAATTGTTTTGACGATTGATACATTTATGTTTGGCTGGCGGGAAGAAGATATGCGAAATCGTTTCTCTCCTCTAAGAGAAGGTTATGGAAAGGCAAATTACATTACGGATAACGTCTTCTTATCTACTCTGGCACATGATGATCACGACTCTGTGATTCAAGAGATATTGCAAAATATTTATCATCCTACACTCAATTGGAAACATGTAGCTGAGCTGAAAAAGCGTACATCCCTACCAATTTTATTGAAGGGTATCTTACACCCATCTGATGCAAGACTTGCAATCGAAAGTGGTGTCGACGGTATTATTGTTTCCAATCATGGTGGCCGTCAGCTGGATGGAGTTATTTCTAGTATTGATGCACTTCCAGCGGTTGCAAAAGAAGTAAGTGGAGAACTCCCTGTTTTACTTGATAGTGGAATTCGTCGCGGAGCAGATGTTGTCAAAGCTCTCGCACTAGGTGCTGATGCGGTATTATATGGAAGACCTTACGTATATGGGCTAGCAATCGCTGGACAAACCGGTGTCGAAAAAGTACTCGAAAACTTCATTCAAGAGACAAAAGTTTCACTCGCACTTTCTGGAGCAGCTAATGTGAAGCAAGCTCGTCATATACATGTTGTAAAAAACTAGCAACGATAGCATAACAATCTTAAGGAGTGGGCATCCAATGGAACAAGCATTAAAAGGCATGAAAGTGGTTGATCTATCTCAGGTTTTAGCAGGACCCTACTGTACGATGGTATTAGGTGACATGGGTGCCGATGTCATTAAAGTAGAGAAATATCCAATTGGCGATGATACACGCACAATGGGACCATATATCAATGAAGAAAGCTATATGTATATGATGGTCAACCGGAATAAAAGAGGCATGTGTGTCAACTTGAAAAATGAAGCAGGTTTACAAGTTTTATATGACCTTATCAAAGACGCGGATGTCTTTGTAGAAAACTATCGTCCAGGTGTAACAAAGAAGCTAGGCATTGATTATGACACGTTAAAAGAAATTAACCCAAATCTTATCTATTGCTCCATCTCTGGTTATGGACAAACCGGACCATACAGCAATAAGGGCGGATTTGATATTATGGCGCAAGGCCTTTCTGGTTTAATCGATATGACCGGCGAAAGGTCAGGAAACCCTGCTAAAGTTGGGATCGCCATTCATGATATTGCTGCAGCAGAAACAGCTATTCAATCGATACTTACTGCCTATATCCACCGACTAAAAGGGGGAAAAGGCCAGTATATCGACATTTCACTCGTCGACTCTGGACTAGCCTGGACGGTTTGGGAAGCTGCTGCTTACTTTGGTAAAGGTGAGGTTGCACGCCGGAACGGCACTGCACACCGTGTATCTGCACCTTATCAAGGCTTTAAGACGAAAGATGGCTTTATTCTAATCGGAGCAGGAAACCAAAAGTTATGGGAAAATTTATGTCGTCATGTTTTGAAAAAACCGGAATGGATAGAAGAACAACGTTTTTTAACAAACAGTATACGGGCAGAAAATGCAGCAGAACTTGAAGCGGTAATGGAACAAGTTCTAACAACTGAATCCAGTGACTACTGGCTCGATCTATTAGATACGCATGGAATTCCATCTGGCCCAATCTTATCCTATGATCAAACATTAAATAACGAACAGATTAAGTCACGTGACATGATTTTGGATTATGAACATCCGGTTGTCGGTTCCATGAAAACGCTTGGATTCCCAGCTAAATTTTCCGAAACACCTGGACAACTTGTGAAGCCTGCCCCACTCCTTGGACAGCATAATAAAGAAGTTTTAACAGAGCTTGGATATACACCTGAAGCTGTTGAGCAATTGACTGATGATGCTGTTCTGAATAACAGACCAAGCAAAGTAGAGGCTTAGATTGTAAATTTCAATAATTAGATCGTATTTTAGCTTGTATTCTTCCTGAATTGGACCGTATTTTTCCCAAATCGGATCGTATTCTCTCTAGATTGGACTTCCAGATTTCAACTTAAATCGGATACAAGTTCGTAAGTGAGCAATGCAAAGTCACGTCAATAGAGAAACCGGGCAACTCAGCCCGGTTTTACTATACCTTTTTAATTTTCCATATCTCCGTTGCATACTCCTGAATCGTCTGATCACTTGAGAATTTTCCCGAGTAAGCTATATTTGTAACACTCATATTCAACCACGTATTTCGATTCCGATAAGCCCGTTCAATAAGCTCATGTGCCTCCAAGTACGGTTCAAAATCCTTAAGTACAAAATACGGATCATTGTGGTATAGAATATTGTAATAAATATCCTTAAATTCGATATTATGCACACCGAACTCCCCTTGATTCAACTGATCTAAAATTCGCTTGATTCGATCATCTGTATTATATAGATCTCGAGCATGATAGCCACCGTGCTGATAATAATCCAACACTTCATCCGCTGTCAGTCCAAAAATAAACATATTCTGATCACCGACTAAATCATGAATTTCAATGTTCGCTCCGTCCATTGTACCTAATGTCAGAGCCCCATTCATCATCATCTTCATGTTGCCCGTTCCAGATGCTTCTTTACTCGCGGTTGAAATCTGTTCACTAATGTCAGCAGCCGGAATAATCTTTTCTGCAAGGCTCACATTATAGTTCTCCAGGAAAATGACCTTTAATCGATCCCTTACATCCGGATCATAATTTACAATAGAAGCTACCGTATTAATTAATTTAATAACTTCCTTCGCTAAATGATAGCTTGGAGCTGCTTTAGCCCCAAAAATAAATGTTCGTGGTGTAATATTCTGGTTCGGATTATCCTTCAGCTCGTTATATAAATAAATCACATGAAAAATATTTAACAGCTGACGCTTATATTCATGCAGCCGTTTGATTTGCACATCGAAGATCGATCGCTCATCCACCGTGATTCCTAAATGCTGATGAATATAATTCGCTAACACTTTTTTATTCTCGTGCTTTACATGGTCGAATTTCTCCAACAAAGCATTATCATTCGAGTACTTTAACAAACTAATCAGCTGCTTTGGCCGCTTCACCCACTGCGGTCCAATTATGTCTGTTATCAAACTAGCAAGCTTTGGGTTCGCCTGCAATAACCAACGACGATGGGTAATTCCATTTGTCTTATTATTAAATTTCTCTGGATACAAGGTGTAAAAGTTTTTCATTTCTTTTTTCTTCAGGATTTCTGTATGAATTCGTGCTACTCCATTGACACTAAAGCTGCCAACAATTGCCAGTCTTGCCATATGGACGCGACCATGTGCAATTATCGCTAAATCGGGTATGGAATCCCTTAACTCCTCATGATCAAACCAGATGCCTTTACAAAACCTTTCGTTGATTTCATCAATAATCATATAAATTCTCGGTAAAAGATTTTGTATCATCTCCTCCGTCCACGTCTCTAAAGCCTCACTCAATGTAGTATGATTCGTATAAGCAATTACTTTCGTCGTTACTGCCCAAGCATTATCCCAACTAAAGCCTTCATCATCCATTAGAATCCGCATCAATTCTGGAATGGCCAAACTTGGATGTGTATCATTAATTTGAATAACTACTTTTTCTGCCAAACGACTAAGTGGTAAGTGATGATTTCGTTTAAAATGCTTTAAGATATTCTGAATACTTGAAGACACTAAAAAATATTGTTGCTTTAAACGCAGCTCTTTTCCCTCATAACTAGAATCATCAGGATATAAAAATCCTGATATTTGTTCAATGGAATGCTGATGATCAAGGTCATGATAATATTCCTTATTTTCTTCCAGCAAGCCATCCCCATTATTTTGATGAATTACTTCAGCACTCCACAAACGTAACGTATTTACTGTATCGTTCTTATAACCGACAATCGGAATATCATACGGAACTGCCATTACCTTATCTGTATTCCGGTATTCAAATTCAAGTGAGCCATCATTTTTCTTAAACATATGTACGTCACCATGGAATTGAATAACGACTGCTTCTTCCTCATTCCTCGTTTCCCACGGATATGGATTTTTCAGCCAGTAATCCGGCAATTCAACCTGGTTGCCGTGGATAATACGCTGCTCAAATAACCCATAACGATAGCGAATCCCGTATCCATGACCAGGAAATTTTAACGATGCCAATGAATCTAAGAAGCATGCTGCAAGACGTCCTAAACCACCATTTCCTAACGCAGCATCATGCTCTTCAGCAAAAACATCTTCTGGATCAAGACCAAGCTCTTGCAAAGCTTTCTTCGCTGTATCGAGCATGCCACAATTTAAGAGATTACTTGCAAGCATTCTGCCGATTAAAAATTCCATCGATAAATAATAGACTTCTTTATGCTTGCCATCCCGATAGCTTTTGCGAGTTTGAAACCACTGCTGTTTTATCTCTTCATTGGCAATCGATGCAAGCACATAATAGATGTCCTTGGATGTCGCTTCCTTCACTTCTCTTCCTTTATCGGAAATAAGCCTTCTTAAAATTTCCTGTTTCAATGTATCTACCGTTACGTGTGCCAAGGAAAAGTTCCCCCTATCCGATAATTGATTCCGGTATAAGTTTTGTGTAAATTTCAGCATATTGCTGTGCTGAATCCTTCCAGCTGAATTGACTTTTATTTACGTTTTTCAATAGGTTCTGCCATTCAGTTGTATTTGCATATATTTTTATTGTGTAACGTAAAACATTTAATAGGTCGTGTGCATTATAATTCGCAAAGCTAAAACCGTTTCCCTCGCCTGTCAACTCATTATAAGATATGACTGTGTCTTTTAATCCGCCAGTCTCTCGAACAACCGGAACCGTCTTATACTGCAAAGCAATCAACTGAGATAACCCACACGGTTCAAATTTGGATGGCATCAAAAAGAAATCCGCGCTTGCATAAAGCCTTCGAGCAAGCCCTTCATCAAACGATAGAATCGCTTGTGCTTTATCCGGGTAACGACTCGCTAGATCCGCAAAGTAGTTTTCAAATTCAGGGTCTCCAGTTCCTAGTATGATAAACTGAACATCTCCCTCAAGAAATTCATCTAAAATATGCTGGACAAGATAAAGACCCTTCTGTTCTACTAGTCTCGTTATAATAATATACAATGGGGTTCCTTCTTTATAAGGAAGGTTGATTTCTTCATGGAGTTTGATTCGATTTTGTCTTTTCTTCAATCGTGCTGTTCGATAATTTACAAATAGATTTGGATCGGATGATGGATTGTATTCCTTTGTATCAATTCCATTGAGCACACCAAGAAGGTCATCTGACCTCTCTTGCAGCATACCGTGTATCCCTTCACCATAATAAGGGTTCTTAATTTCCTCTGCATAGGTTGGACTCACAGTCGTAATTTTATCCGCATGGAATAAGGCACTTTTAAGACAATTGAACATTCCATCCCATTCCATTCCAGCAATATGTTCTTTCCCAAGATTGAAGAAATCATCAAATATATGTAGTGGCATAACACCTTGATATTTGAGATTGTGAATCGTAAAGATTGTCTTCATCTCTTCAATCGGCTTCATAATGTTCGCAAGTGCCACCGTTATTCCAGCTTGCCAATCATGCGCATGAAGCACTTGGGGACGATAATCAAGATGCCTTAATGATTCCATAACAGCATGACTGAAGAACACAAAACGTTCCCCATCATCGTAATAGCCGTAAACCCCTTTCCTCGTAAAATAATAGTCATTAGCAATAAAATAGTACGTAATTTGATCATGTACGAGCATAAATAATTGTGCTTCTTGTTTCCGCCAGCCTAATTGCACGTCAAAGGCCGTGAGATATTCCATTTGATTTTTCCATACATCATCGATTTCATCGTACAATGGTAATATTACGCGGACTTCCAGCTTTTCCTCTTTCTGCAGTGCTTGTGGAAGTGATCCTACTACATCCGCTAACCCACCTGTTTTAATAAATGGGGTGCATTCAGATGCAACAAATAATATATTGCTCATGTCTTCTCACCTTCCTTTTATTTTTAAAAAATTCATTACGAAAAAATTGCCCTCTCTCCTACAACAATAAATCCGATAGCTACAAGACAATTCATATGCCCAGCAGATATCGTCACTAGCGGAGCTTCCGCTTTTGTCTATTAAATAACCTGTCTTTTGGCAACTACATATGGCTTTTCTTTTGAGCCGATTATTTTCTGGCCTTTGGTAACATGGACATCCTTATCAAGAATGACATTCTCCAGATGAACACCTTCTTCAATGGTGCAGCGTTGCATAATAATGGAGTTTTTCACAGTAGCTCCTGTCTGAATGGAAACGTCACGAAATAGAATACTTTCCTCCACTCTTCCATCAACTACACATCCGTTGGCTAACAAGGAATGTTTTACCTCCGAACCTTTACGATATTTTACTGGTGGATTGCTGGATATTTTTGTTCGAATGAAATGGTTGCTTAAAAATAAATCATGATAACTATCCGCATCTAGTAAGTTCATATTTTGCCTGAAATAACTTTCAATTGAATTAATAAATGCACTGTACCCTGTGTGTTCAAATCGTTGTACCTTTAAGTCAGCAAGCTTATCCTTAACACCGCATATAAAAAAGTTATCTTTATGATAAGCAATACATTCATCTACTAATCTCATTAACAGATTCTTGTTTATAATATAGACGCCTGTAAATAACTCTGCATTTGTTTGATCGTTTGTAATCTCGGTTACCCACCCATTTTCATCTGCTTCAATGCGGAAATAAGGGTAGTGCTCAGGAAATAGTTCTTTGACATTTGTCGAAATTAATGTTATATCTGCCTCTTGTTCCAAATGGTACGTAAATGCATCTTTATAGTCGGAATTTGATACAAATTGACTGCCGCTGATTAATACATATTCAGATTGGCTTCGATGGAAATAATCACGGTTATTATGAAAAAAACGCAAATCGCCTTGTGATCTGTCGGAAGGATCATTCCAATCTGGCGGAAGAATAAACAATCCTCCGTTCCTTCGATCTAAATCCCAATTTTCCCCAGTTCCTAAATGGTCTAATAAAGAGCGGTATTTGTTGCGAGCAAAAATTGCAACCTCATTAATATTCGAATTCACCATATTGGATAATGTAAAATCAATCATTCGATAGCGCCCACCGAAAGGAATCGATGCACTATTGCGAAAATATGTCAGCTCATTAAACACATGGTATTCATGATCTAAATTGATTAGTCCCATCATTTTTTTCATTTACTTTCTCCCCCGGCTGGTGTCAGCATGCCACCTAAAGTTTCCTGGTTAATAACAAATGGTTCTTGAAATTCATCTATTTCAATTGTTGTTCCTGCTGGAATTACCGTATTTTCCATAATAATGACACGATTCAACCTGCAATTTTCACCAATTCTCACTCCCGGATGGATAATCGATTGACGGACAGTGCTCGTTTGCTCCACTCGTACATTTTCAAACAAAATGGAGTTTTCAATAGTCCCATGTATAAAGCAACCAGAATTAATTAGCGAATTGTTTACAGTTGCCGTTTGGCTTATATATTGTGGAGGCAGATTCGAATCATGTGTGTAAATTCTCCACGCTTTATGATTGGAAATAAGGCCAAGATTTTCATCAAGCAGGTCCATATTTGCTTCCCAATAGCTTTGTATTGTTCCTACATCCTTCCAGTAGCCATGGAATCGATATGCAAATAGGCGCTGCGTATCATCAAGCATAGCAGGAATAATATCCTTGCCAAAGTCATGGCTGGATGCTTTATTTTGTGTATCCTCAAGTAAGTAGGCCTTCAATTTATTCCAAGTAAATATATAAATCCCCATCGACGCTAGATTACTCTGTGGATTCTTTGGCTTTTCTTCAAATTCAAAAATCCTTAGATTATCCGATGCATTTAAAATCCCAAAACGTGATGCATCGTCCCATGGAACCTCAATAACAGAAATGGTCGCATCTGCATTTGTTTCCTTATGCTGTTCAAGCATTTTCTGGTAATCCATTTGATAAATATGATCACCAGATATAACAAGTACATACTCCGGATTAAATTGATTAATAAAATGCATATTTTGATAGATTGCATCCGCAGTTCCTGAATACCAGTCACCACCTGTTTTTGCTGTATATGGAGAAAGTACGGTTACGCCACTTTGTTTATCCATATCCCACGGTTTCCCATTCCCAATATGCTTATTCAGCTCGAGTGGCGAATACTGTGTTAGCACGCCTAAGGTTGAAATGCCTGAATTGGTACAATTACTTAAGGTGAAATCAATGATTCGATATTTCCCACCAAAAGGGACAGCAGGTTTAGCAAGATGATGCGTTAATTCCCCTAAACGTTTTCCTTCCCCTCCAGCTAATAACATACCAACACATTCCTTCATTACAACGCCTCCTCGACATCTTTTTTATATTTGAATATTGCGATAGCTAATGGCGGAATTTTTATCTTAATATGCTGTGGTAATCCATGCCACTTTTCTTGGAAACTAAAATGATTATTACTATTTAGCTGATTAGAACCGCCAAACTTCTCTTGATCAGAATTAAACACTTCCTGATAGGTTCCTGGAATTGGAACACCAATTTTATAGTCATAGCGAATTTCAGGCGTAAAATTGCAAACGATAATTAGTTCTTGATCTTGTTTCTTCCCCCTGCGTCTAAAAGCAATAATGCTTTGATCTATGTTATGTGGATCAATCCATTCAAATCCAGCTGGATCATGATCCAGCTCATAAAGCTCAGGGTTGCTTGTATAAAACAGGTTTAATGCTTTTACATATTGGAAAATCCCTTGATGGAATGGATAATCTAATAAATGCCAGTCTAGTTCTTCTTTGTCCTTCCATTCCGCATATTGGGCTAACTCTCCTCCCATAAAGAGAAGTTTCTTTCCTGGATGGGTCATCATATAACCATATAACAGCCTCAAGTTTGCAAATTGCTGCCACATATCTCCTGGCATTTTATCCAATAATGATTTCTTCCCATGCACAACCTCATCGTGTGAAAGAGGTAATAGGAAGTTCTCCGAATGTGTGTACATAAAAGAAAAGGTAAGCAAGTTATGATGCCATTTCCGATGAATCGGAACCTTTTTCATAAAAGTCAGCATGTCATTCATCCAACCCATATTCCACTTAAAGTTAAAACCGAGCCCACCTGAATAGGTTGGGGATGTAACGAGAGGCAAGTCCGAACTGTCTTCAGCCATCATGAGTGTTTGTGGCTCATAGGAAAAAATAACTTCATTCAGTTTACGAATAAAGGCATAAGCTTCTAAGTTCTCTTCTCCTCCATACGAATTTTTTATTCTTTCCTCTTCATCCTGTCGGTCAAAATTTAAATACAGCATACTTGCAACAGCATCAACACGAATACCATCAATATGATATTCCTGTAACCAAAATAATGCATTGGAAACGAGAAAACTTTGAACCTCCGGCCTTCCAAAGTCGAATGCTAATGTTCCCCAGGTTCTTTTATCAGCCTTCAATGGATCCGCGTACTCGTATAACGGTTCTCCATCAAACCGCCGTAAAGCAAAATCATCCTTACAAAAATGCCCCGGAACCCAATCCATAATTACGCCAATCTGATTTTGATGACATTGATCCACGAAGTGTTTAAATTCATGACGGGGTCCATAACGTGAAGTAACCGCATAATAGCCTGTAATTTGATAGCCCCAAGACAAATCGAATGGATGCTCTGCAAGTGGTAATAATTCAATATGGGTATAGCCCATCGACTTCACGTAGGGAATCAATTCCTCCGCTAGCTCTATGTACGTATAAAACTCACCAGAATCTTGCTTTTTCCACGAACCAAGATGAACTTCATATATCGAAATAGGTGATGAATAAGCATCAAAGGATTTCTTACTTTGCTTCCAAGCATGATCATTCCATGTATACGTAGAATCTTTTTTTGGAGTTAATGAAGCTGTATTTGGTCGAAGCTCTGATTGAAATGCATAGGGATCTGATTTTAACAAGATTTGATTTTCTGGAGTAATAATTTCATATTTATAAGGTAAGCTGCCTGTAACGTCCGTAAAAAAGCCCGCCCAAACCCCTTGCTCCGTCAGTCGCTCCAATGGATGGCTTTTTCCATCCCATTGATTAAAGTCACCAACGATATTAATTTGTTTCGCATTTGGTGCCCATACGGCAAAACGGTATCCCTTTACTCCTTCCCATTCGATGAAATGGCAGCCCATCATTTTGTAACTTTCATAGTTGGTTCCTTGGTGGAATAAATAGATATCCTGTTCTGAAATATTGTAGTTCAAAAAAGGGCCTCCTTCTTAGGCAACTTGGTATTCACATGTCTCATGATAAACCAGTTTTTTCTAACAATAATCATCATTATAGATACAATCCTATGATATTTCAAGATAGTTATCAGAAAATTCCTTCGACACTTTCCTAATAAAAATGTCACATCCTGTCGAAGTATCTTGAATATGTCTGCCTACGTATGTTTATGTATAATTGTGGTAAAGTTAGTAAAGAATTCTTTAGAATTACAGTGCAAAAGCTGGAGCAATCGGTTTATTCATATTAAATATTTATATTATTTTATTGACAAGCGAGAAATTCCCGAAAAAGTGGATATAACATATACTAAAAGAAGTGAAATGCATTGGAAGAGGAGATGCTTTTTGTGGAAAAACAAGTTGCTTGGATTGATAACATTCGAACGCTGACTTACAGCGATCATCATATACAATCATTAATTAATACCGACAACAAGTTGCCTTACTTGTTTTGGAAGGCGGAAAATAAAGTTTTACCAATAAAGCAAATCAAAAAAATTAATGATACTACTGTAGAATTAGAGGTTGCTGAGGAAATTCCCCTTGGTGAGGACCTATTTCTTCATTGTGGTGACACAGAGATACCTGTCTATCCCCGAGGGATTGTACGAACAGACTGGTTTGACAAGCGTTATGCTGCCATTGATCAATCATTAGGAGCAATTTGCAGTCCAAACGCCACTATATTTTCTGTCTGGGCTCCTACCGCTACTTCCGTCAAAGTCATTTTAAATGAAAACAGCTATCTATTAAACAAGCTTGAAAAAGGGGTTTGGAAGCTGGAACTAAAAGGTAACTGGCATGGTCAATCATACGAATATGAAGTAACTGTAAATGGGAGTAATAAGCGAGTCAATGATCCATATGCCAAAGCATTGCTTGCCAATAGTCAAAAAGCAGTTGTCGTCGACTTTATAAGAACAGAACAATTCAGTATAAATCAAAAGCGCCCATTTATCCAACAGTTACAAGATGCGATTATTTATGAGCTACATGTTAGAGATGCAACCATCGATCAAGAAAGTGGTGTTCAAAATCGAGGAAAATTTTTAGGCTTAGCCGAAACAGGAACAACTACGAAAAATGGATTTTCTACGGGGCTATCCTATCTAAAAGAGTTAGGTTGTACGCATGTACAGCTATTACCCATTAATGATTTCGCACGTGTTGATGAGTTTCATCCAAATGATGCATATAATTGGGGATATGACCCCCTGTTTTTCCAAACGCCTGAGGGAAGTTATTCCGTATTGCCTGACAGACCAATCGCACGAATTAATGAACTAAAAGCAATGATTCAAGCATTCCACAACGAAGGAATCGCTGTTATTCTAGATGTCGTATTTAACCATGTTTTTGTCATGGAAGAGTCGCCATTTGAACAGCTTGTTCCTGGCTACTACTTCCGCTATCATCCAGACGGAACCTTAAGTAATGGAACTGGAGTGGGAAATGATATCGCCTCGGAAAGAAGAATGGTACGTAAGTTTATCTTGGATACAATTGATTTCATGCTTTCAGAATATCACGTGGACGGCTTTCGCTTTGATCTAATGGGAGCAATGGATATAGAGACAATGCAACAAATTGAAAAACGATGTCAGAAAGAAGAAGCTCCAATTATGCTACTCGGTGAAGGATGGGATTTGCCAACCGCACTTGATAGCAGCTTAAAAGCAACAAGTTATAATGCAAGCCAATTAAGCGAGATTCGTTTTTTCAATGATTATTTCCGAGATTCAATGAAAGGAAACTTATTCGAACAGCAAGATACTGGCTATATCAATGGTGCTGGGCGTTTCTTAGAAAGAATGCCTCATTTGCTCTCCGGTGCTGCATTAGATCCAAACAATCATGCTTCTATAAATGTTAACCAAACTATTAACTATGTAGAATGCCATGATAACCATACACTATGGGACCGCTTATGTTTAACACATCCAGACCTTCATGATCATGACCGTAAAAAAATGCATCAATTGGCTACAGGCATTACACTATTAAGTCAAGGCGTTCCATTTCTACATGCAGGTCAAGAATGGTTTCGCAGTAAACAAGGGGACGAAAATAGTTACCTTTCTGGTGATTCGATTAATATGCTGGATTGGAAGAAAAGAGAGCAGGAAAAGGAAAACATTGCATTTGTGAAGGCTTTGATAGCTTTAAGAAAAAAATATACTGTTTTTCGAATGACTTCACAAAAAGAAATTCAGCAACGATTCCATGTGCTTGAAACGCCATACCCTGTTTTTGGCTTCACCTTATTAGGAGATACGGATGACTTCTCTATTTATATTAATCCAACGAAGGAAGAATTCGACCTCCATCTTCCCTCTTCTGGAAAATGGAAAAGAGCGGTATCCAATAGCGTTTCTGAAAAGGAAGACATCATTGGCGAATTTACAGGTATCCATGCTTATGAAATTATTGTTTTTCAAAAGACACGAAATAGAGCAACAAATGAAGTAGCAGTTGTATTACCTGGCAATTAATGTTTTCAAGCTTATTTTTCCAAGACATTGAGGCTGAGACAAAAGTGTTTTTATGAAATAAAAACCGAACATGATTGGTGCAAATAACTCGCTCTGGAAATATACTTCGCGCATCCAGAGGCGGCTGGAGTCTACGTATATTTCCTACACCAAGCTTATGCATCGTTCGTCTTTAACATTTTTTGTTATGTCTCAGCTTCTTTCTAAATTTGAATTAGAAAGGAAGGCCAATCTATGATTCCGTTAAACATACTCGATTATGCACTTATTGATGAAGGTACAAATGCAAATGAAGCATTAAAACATACAACAGAGCTCGCACAACTTGCAGATAACCTCGGCTATAAGCGTTACTTAGTACCAGAGCAGCATCAGGCACTCTCCATCGCTAGCAGTGTACCAGAAATGCTTATGATGCACTTAGCAACCTCTACTACTAACATTCGAATTGGTGCTGCTGGAGTGATGCTTCCACATTATAGTCCGTACAAAATCGCAGAAACATTTCGAACACTCGAAGCAGTTCATCCAGGGAGAATTGATCTCGGGATTGGCAATAGCTCTGGTGGCAGACTTGTAAACCATGCCTTGAATGAGGAGAAAGATGAACGTCTAACCTATGAGCAACAAGTAATAGATATACAAAAATACTTAACCGATGATTCTGATCCTGAACATCGTTTTCACCAATTAGTTGCAACTCCAGTTACCGATACCTTACCTGAAATTTGGATGCTCGGATCTGGCGGCAAAAGTACGAAAATCGCCACAGAACAAGGTACAGCTTATACCTATGCCCATTTTTTCAAGCCCTCAGAGGTCGGTAAGGAGATTATTTCTACCTATCGTAAGAACTTTAAACCTTCTCCCTTTCATGAAAAGCCAACTGTTTCTATTGCTGTTTTTACCATTATTGGTGAAACAAAAGAGGAAGCTCAAAGCTTTGCAGGAGCTTTTGAACTTTGGATGGCATCGCTTGAAACTGCAAAGAACCCACCCTACTTCCCCTCGGTTCAAACAGCACAAAAGCGACGTTATAGCTCTTTTGAAAAACAAAAGATCACTCAGATACGGAAAGGAGCGATTGTCGGAAATGCCCATCATGTCAAAGAAGAAATTTTGAAATTAGCGGAATTTTATCAAGCAGACGAGGTCACAATTGTTCCAAACCTTCCAGGAGCTGCAAATCGAAAGAAGGCAATTCAATTATTAGCAAAGGCATTTGGGCTTTAATTAGCTGCTTGCAAACAGAAGGTGGGCGATTTCTCCTAATCGCCCACCTTCAAATACATTTTAATCAATTATTTTTTAAATCGCTTCTTAATAAATAACCAAACCAATACAATGAATAGAACTGCGAGTACTGCATAAACAATATTGGAATAGATATCCATATAACCAACAATTGTTTCCCAAGAATCGCCAACTGCAGCACCAATATTAACGAGAACAACATTCCAAATAAATGTCCCTACCGTAGTTAATGCTAGAAACACCCAAAAGTTCATACGAGCCATTCCTGCAGGCAGAGAAATTAAACTTCTAATTAAAGGGATAAAGCGGCAGAAGAATACCGTCCATACACCATACTTCTCAAACCAAGCGTTTGCTTTATGAATATCCTCTCGGGTAAGTCTGAGAATATGTCCCCACCTGTCCACTATTTTTTCAATTCGATCCACGTTAATGACAAATCCTACTCCATAAAGAACAATCGCTCCTACAACGGAACCAATAGTAGCTGCAATTACTACTCCTAGAATGGTTAAATTCGAATGGGTCGTCATAAATCCGCCAAATGTTAAAATTACCTCAGATGGAATTGGAGGAAAAAGATTCTCTACCATAATTAATAAAAAAATTCCGATGTAGCCAAATTGCTCCATTATACTTGTAATCCAGTTTTCCATTACTTTATTCTCCTATACATCAATATGCTCCTTGCCAGCTAGTTAATAGATTAGCTGAGCGTAATTGTAATTTGATAATCTGCAAATATACTTGCTATAAGACTGCGTACTTAACGCGAATCCAGCATTTTTTGCTTAACTCCAAATCTGCAGTAACTATAATTATATCTTAATGATGAAGCATGTAAATATTAAAAATGTGTTAATTTTGTAGAATAAGTAAGGATTTACATAGGAGCGTAAAAAAGTAGCCATAGTAAAAGATCGACAATCATGAGCTTTCCCTATGGCTTCCTAGCACTAAGTTTTTAACCTTTTCTTCGTTCAACTAAATTAATCCCTACCCCCATACAAATGACTCCAATTAAAAGCATTAGAACTAATGGTAAAGCAATCTCATTCCAGCCTTCATGATAAAATGCAACATTTATCATCGCTTCCATCGCATGTGTTAACGGGAATAAATCAGCGATAAACAAAAGAACCGCATTACTTATTGTTCCTGGTGGCATATAAACCCCACTGATAACTGGAATAATCGGTACAACAGAAGGATAGATCATATAGAACTGCTCTGGTGTCTTCACAAACCCAGTTATTAACATCGCCATACTAACAATACTCAGTGCATAAATCGCAGCTATTACAAGGAGTATAAAGAAATTATTACCTAAATCATAATTCATCACATACTGAAAAATAACAAGCACAACAGCGATTTGAACAAAACCGATTACGAAACTATAGAGCAGGTGTCCCGTATACATTCCTGTCTTGCTCACAGGTGATAAAATCATTCGATTCCAAACTCCACTCACCTTATCTGACAAGACACCGTTCACTTTAAACCCAATTGTGAACATAGCCATAAAAAGCGTAAATCCAAATAGTAACTGAATTCCCATATCATAATTGGATACTTCTCCACCATTCAGTGATTCGGTTTGAATTTGGAATGGCGGATTTTCCAAATAACTCTCCACATCATTTCGAATCTGGTCTATACCCTGTGAACCTGCTGCTGCTTCAATTTGTGCTTCCTCTACAAATACCTTTTGAACGTATTGATCAATCAGTGGTAAGGTCGGGATATCATAGGCTGTAATGAATCGATAATCATGTTCCTTTAAGTTAATTGCTATGTCCCTTCTTCCTTCTGCTACATCTGTACGTGCAGTTTCTTCATCTGCTATCACAAAGTTAAATGACTCATTACGATTTAGTAACGGCTCCCATTTATCCATGATTTCACTAGAATTCGTTTCACTACTAAATATCGCTACGGTCGTTTGTGGCACCATATTACTACTCGTAAAAATAAGTGTTAATGCAATGCTTCCTACCAGAAAAAGAATAACCATCAATGGCTTGCGTTTATCCTTCCTCCATTGCGACTTAAATACTGGGAACATTATGCTCTCCCCCTTCTAGGAAATAGAACTATTCCAATGAGAAGACAGCCAACAAAAAATACAAATAACTTAACCATTGGAATAATTAAAGTCTGAAAATCGCCAAACTGTGTCCACTGCATAAAGACAGACAAGCTTAGCCCATTCGGTGTCCATTCACCTATTTTTTGCAGCCATTCTGGTAACCCTTGAGTTGGAAAAAAGTTCCCTCCAACTGCTGCAAACAGCATGATGACTAAATTAAATGCTCCATTGGCCGCATCTGTATTGTTTATAATTAATGTAATTGTTGTAAACACTGCGGATAGTCCAGCTACTGCTAAAGAGAAGCACGTAATAATGATGATTGCCCCAAACCAAAATGCCATTGCTTTTCCTTCAAACACATCAAGCAGCAAATGACTAACTGTAAACACAATCATTAACTGTAGCCACACGAAGCAAAAGGTAGAAATTGTCTTTCCCATTAAAAAGGAAATCGGGTTACTGTTCGTTAAAATAATCCGATTAAATACACGTTCTCTTTTTTCCGTGGTAGTCTTCATTGCAACGGTAGAAGCTATAAATAGCGCAAACAAAAAACTCATTGCAACTGTAAAATACTGCGAAATACCAAACGACTCGACTCCTTCAATAACTTCCCTTCCTCCTTGGGGTAATATCGGATCCTGTAATTCCCCATCCGTTACACCTTGAAGGGCAAATTGAAAGTTAAGCGTATCGAGATAATTCGAGATGATGTTGTGAATTGTATCCGACTCGGTAGATTGCTCTTCGATTTGGATGGTTAGAGCGTTTTCTGCAGGCTGATCAAGCATAAGCTGGCTAAGAACATCATACGTAAAACCATCTGGAATCTTAACGAACGCATCTAAGTCCCCATTCGCTACTTTTTCCTTTGCATCTACCTCACTTAATTCCCTTGTCGTAATCCATCCACTTAATTCTGGATCACTAAAAAAGGAAGTCATTAAACCGCCGGGTGAAATCGATGATGCCTGTGCTATCATCGCTTCCTTTTCTTCTTCCGATAAATCCATTCCTAAAACTGTTTCCGTAAACTGCTCAAATCCAAGAGACTCATCGTCCTCTAAAACGATTCCTAAGTCAATATCCAACCCTTCTGCATCCTCACCAAACAAATCAGAGAAGGCAAAATTCAAAACAACAATCAATAAAATTGGTGCTAGCAAAGAAATGAGCACTTCTTTACGATCTCTCCAAAAGACAAGTAAATCTTTTCTTAAAAATGAACGCATCCTCCGTTACCTCCTCCTAATCTCTTAATGTTCTACCGGTTAAATGCAAGAAGACATCTTCAAGGCTCGGTGTCTCCATTTGATAATTCGTTAATTGGATCCTTTCACTTTCCGCTGCACGCACCAGGTCACCAAGAATATTAGCACCTTTTTTGCAAATAATTCGGATTCCCTCACTTGTTTCATCAACAAGACGGATATATTCTAAAGACTTGATCTTCTTAATT
This sequence comes from Oceanobacillus sp. FSL W7-1304, assembly GCF_037969805.1. Classification (NCBI taxonomy): domain Bacteria; kingdom Bacillati; phylum Bacillota; class Bacilli; order Caryophanales; family Bacillaceae; genus Oceanobacillus; species Oceanobacillus sp. FSL W7-1304. The sequence continues at coordinate 2,327,514 of NZ_CP150211.1, forward strand.
AGCTCATCACTTGTTTCACTTAAATTGACGCGGATTGTGTCTTCACTCGATAAAATACTTAATAATTCTGCTTTACTTCCAGACGCCACGACTTTGCCATGGTCCATAATATAGACCCGTTTACATAGCTGCTCTACCTCTTCCATGTAATGACTCGTATAAAGTACCGTTGTACCATTTTCTTCATTCAATTTGCGAACCGTTTCAAGAATATGGTTTCTCGATTGTGGATCAATTCCAACAGTTGGCTCATCCAATACAAGGATTTTCGGATTGTGTAACAATGCAGCTGCAATATTCACTCTCCTTTTCATCCCGCCAGAGAATGTTTTCACAAGCTCTTTTTGCCGCTCCTTTAATCCAACCATATCCAGTACATCCTGAATCCGCTGTTCAAGTACATTCTTTTTAACCTTGTAAATTTCTCCGAAAAACTTCAAGTTCTCATAAGCCGAAAGTTCCTCATATAATGCAATTTCTTGCGGTACCACACCAAGCACCTTTCTAATTTCAGCTGGATTTTTTATTGTACTTTTACCATCTAGCTTCACATCACCTGATGTTGGTTTCAGCAAGGAGGATATCATAGAAATTGTAGTTGACTTTCCAGCTCCATTTGGACCAAGCAACCCGACTGATTCTCCTTCATCTAAATAAATGTTAATTTCATCTACGGCTTTCTTGCCCTTATATGTTTTACTTAACTTTATCGTTTCGATCATATGGACACACTCCCTCAATTGGTTGTATTTAAAGCATACAAAAATAAAGACAGCATCACTACTGTCTTTAGTCATTACCAAGTTAATCAGGAATTACTTTAGTCATTTTATTTTGCTAATGACACGTTGTTATTCATACAAGGTTATGTCGTATGGCATAAATAGCTAACTGCGTACGATCCCTTAACTCTAATTTATTCAAAATTTGACTTGTATTATTTTTCACTGTTCCTACCGATAATCCCAATCGTTCCGCAATTTCACTGTTATTAAGCCCCTCACCAATGCACGTTAAAATGGCACGTTCTCGGGGTGTTAAGGAGGGATCGACCGTTTTCTCCACTTGCTTGTTAAGTAATAGCGGCATAACTTTCGCTGCAACCTGGTCCTCTACAGCTAATCCACCTTGCAGGGCACTGCGAATTGATCGAATCAACGAATCTGTATCGGCATTTTTCAGAATATAACCACTAACCCCAATCTTTAGTGCGTCCATGACATACTGATTATTATCAAATGTCGTTAATATTAAAATCCTGGACTTTGGCCAGCGGCTCTGGATTATCCTTGCAGCTTCGATACCATCCATAACAGGCATACGAATGTCTAAAATAACCACATCAAATGACTGCTGCTCACAAAGCTGAATCGCTTCCTTTCCATTGCTTGCTTCCCCTGTTACTCTTATTTCCTCATCTGTCTCTATCATCATTTTTAATCCTTGCCTTACCATCACTTGGTCTTCAGCCAGTAGTATTCGAATCATACACTTCCCCCAGGTCAGCTATTTTTAATAAACCACGGACAATAAATTGTCCATCTGTTTTCTGCACATGTAGCTCGCCACCAGTTTTTTCAATCCGCTCCCGCATGGAAGCTAGACCAAACCCTTCCTGAAATCGATTATCATTTTTTACAGGGTTGTTAATTTCAAAACGGAAAATACTCCCGCCAGGGGCTTCAAACATAACTTCTGCCTCTCTTGCATTACTATGCTTCATGATATTCGTCAATGCTTCCTGTACCGAACGGTAGATGACAAATGACTGTTCTCCCGTAAGTGGTGCCGCAAATGCACCATGCTTAACTGAAAAATGAATGCGAATAAAGCTTTCTGTTTCCAATTTACGAATCAAACGTAAAACTCCGGCAAGCCCACCAACATCTTTACTTTTTAACATTTTTACTGCATTTCGTGTTTCTTCCAGGCTTTGATTCGCAAGCTCCTTCAACGATTCAATTTGCGATTTATCATCTTCTGCTGCTTGTAATCGAAATACTTCAAGCTGCATAAGAAGGGCTGTAAGCTTGTGACCGACAGAATCATGGATTTCATGACCAATTAGAACACGCTCTTCCTGCCTTGCTAATTCTTCATCCGATGAAAGACGTCTCTTCACACTTCGATATTCACTGAGCAAAGCGTCATATCGAGCACGTAGGTCATCATTTTGATACTTTGTTTGCTTATACTTAAAGCTTGCAATTAATAAAAATATAAAGTATATCACGATAAAACCTGTTGTAAAGATAGAGAGTTCTGCAGATAAAAGCAAAGCAATAATCCCTGCCATACCGACCATTACAACAACGCTAACTTGTCGGAAATTCAAGTAGTAACAGGCTTCACCAATAAGCAGAGAAAGAATCAGGATAAGAAAAGGATTAAATCCGTCCCCCTGTGACGGGAATAAAGTAATTACCGCAATACATGTATTCAGGCTGAGCAGAATCATTGTAAATACCGGTTTGTTTGTTACCAATGGCATAACAAAAAAAATGACAAAATAGATTGCAACACCGAGTAAGCGCCATAGTAATTCAACCATACTTACAGAGAAGAATGCTAAAGCAAATATCCATGGACTAATATTAAATAATAGCCATATCCAATATACTTTCATATACGTGTTCCTTTCCTATTTCTGAGGTTATCGTATCAAATTGCGAATTAGAAAACAAATGAGGGAATACATATAAAATAGGGATATGAAATCCATAGTGATTCATATCCCTAAAAGCTATTTTCACTCTATAACAAAGACTCTTAATCGTTTTTCGCTATAACAGGAAGTAAAGGCTCACAAACATCCTTTACGCCTACCAAACCTAAAATCAATGTAAAGCTTTTTTGAATTGCGCGGTGACCATCTGTTGGATCATACCACTCTTCCAGTGTATGTGCTCCTCCAGCATTTCCACCAGTCCCAGTGGTAATAGCGGGGATCTCCAGGCTCATCGGATAATTCGCATCCGTACTACTTGGCTGTCCAAGTCGTGGGTCACCATCTACTGATTCGATTGCAGCCCAAGCCGCTTGCACAATAACAGCATCAGATGGTTGACTTGCAGGCGGCCGGTTACCGAACCGCTCCATTTCTACTGTAAGATCTTCACTTTTCCATCGCTTATTCTCTTCGTCACACGCATTTCTTACAATCTCTAAAAACGCTTTATCTAATTTGTCGAGTTCCTGCTGATCATTTGAGCGCAAATCAACAAGCATACTAGCTTCCTGAGCAATTGCATTTACCGATGTCCCTCCACGAACCTCGCCAACTGTAAAGGTTGTTTTGGGATTTGCTTTCGTTTCCAATTGAGCTATCGCTGCAATAGCTCTGCCCAATCCATGTGTTGCACTGGGAGAGCCAAAATCTGCAAAACTATGACCGCCAGAACCTTTGTATGTAATTTGATAACGGTAGCTTCCAGTACCCAAATACGTAATAACATTCATATTCGGTCCATCAATGGATATATATCCGTCTACCATGTTTTCTTGAAAAAATGCTTTTACACCGCGGAGATCGCCAGCGCCTTCCTCTCCAACCGTTCCACCTATGATAATATCTCCAATTGTAGAAATCGATGACGCATTAAGTGCACGAATGATTGCCAATACCTCTGCCAATCCCCTCGTATCGTCTCCAATTCCTGGTGCATATAATTTCCCACCTTTATCTGTTACCGTTGTATCTGTACCTTCTGGAAAGACAGTATCTAAATGGGCCGAAACAAACAACTTCGGTCCATTTCCAATTCCAGGCCGGACCCCAAATACATTCCCTTCTTTATCCATTTTGACATCTTTCAGTCCAAGCCTTTGTAGGCGTTTCTTGAAATCTTGAGCCCGAATCTCTTCTTGAAATGGCGGTGCTGGGATTTCTGTAAGCTGAATTTGCTCAGAAACCGTATTTTCATGATCCGATTCTATGAATTTATATGTTCGGATTACTCTTTCATCTGCCACTAATTTCTCATAAGTGTCTCGTACTTTTGGTGATAACATATTATTTCCTCCTTTAAATACATCACTTGAATTTTTTCGCATAGATAAATTCAGTTATTGGCAATATAACAAATGTGAGACCGACTAAAATGAGAAGTGGATAATTCGTAATCTGATTGAAATTGCCAGTCCCCTCTGAAATGAATAAAATGAGACTTGCAAGAACCATTAATACAAAATATCCTATTCTTGCACTTTGTGCCATTATATGAAAATCCATTTCATCTTTTTTTCCGGCTCCTTCATGATTTCCCCACGTTAGAATGTTAAAAATGAATGATAATGCAATGAACGTAAAAAATATCTGGCCTGCATCAAGGGCTTCAAAACGCACCCAGTTATATACAATAAATCCTGCGAATATACAAAAAACGGAGATACTAACAATAAGCATAAACTTCTTTGTTCTATCCATATCCCTTCACCTCATTTACTAGGTATAAATAATTCATCTACGGTAACCTCTAACTGTTTTGCAATATCAAATGCTAATTGTAAACTGGGATCATATTTATTGTTTTCAATCGCATTAATCGTTTGTCTAGAAACCTTACATAGTTTAGCTATTTCCTCTTGAGATAGCTTTTTTGCTTTTCTTAGTTGCCGAATGTTATTTTCCATATTAATTCCCATATTTCCTTTTGTTATATAGTAGTGTTACAAGGTATACGATAGAAATGATTACAAGAAATATAAAAGGACTCATTCCTTCTACGGTCTGCCCTTTTACACTAACCATGTATATAGACATACCAATTTCTATTAGTAAAACTCCTACTATAATCGCGAATGTATACGACATAGCTTTTGCTTTGATAAAACTTTTCCGTTCGTCCCCTTGCTTCGCTAACGAATAGAGTAGCATACCAATAAGCAAAACCATCAATAACAAAAAGCCAAAGAAGATAATTAAAATAAACCAATCCATTATAATCGCCACCTTGATTCATTGAATGTAAAAAGTATTTGACATTTATAATTATAAAACTTTTCAAACATATGTCAAATACTTTTTACATATGTTTATAAAGCAATGAACTTTAATAATCTCTTCTTGAATATGCTTGAGATAAGAAAGCGTTTAGGATAGAATAATTACTGAATTGAATGATAATTTAAAATTTAGATGTGAAAGGAAAATATAAATGACTAAATTAGCCACCAAAGCACCTCAATTTATTATCACTCCACAGATTGCTCTTGTAGATGAACCCTTACAAATCCGATTATCAGGCTGTAACCCAAAACAAACTGTCAAGATACAGGCAAGAAGTACAGACGGGAATCGTAATCCATTTGAATCCTATGGATTTTTTCAAACAGATGAACAAGGTGTTATTGACCTAAGTAAACAAAAGCCTATAAGCGGTACATACGAGGCAATCGATTCCATGGGACTATTGTGGTCCATGAAATTGGATGATCCAAAAAAACATGCATTATTCACAAAGTCTAAATCTACCCCTTTCACGGTGACAATCACCGCTGAATTAAATGGGGATATCATTGCAAGTGTGGATGTTATTCGGGCGTTTGCAGCACCTCACGTATCGAAAACCCAGGTTGACGAGCAAGGAATGATTGGATCACTTTATCAACCAACTGGTCCTGATTCTCATCCGGGAGTACTTATACTAGGTGGGTCGGATGGCGGTATGCGGGAAAGCGCTGCGGCCCTACTTGCTTCCCATGGTTATGCTGCTTTTTCATTAGCGTATTTTGGTATAGAGGATGTTCCGGAAGACTTGGTTAACATTCCGCTTGAATACTTCGAAACAGCTATACACTGGTTACAACAGCAGCCTCATGTCCATGCAAATAAAATTGCTGTGGTCGGCTTCTCACGAGGTGGAGAGCTTGCACTACAATTGGGGACAATGTTTCCTGAAATTAAAGCAGTTGTTGCTGGTTCACCAAGCGGAGTTCGCTATGCTGGTTTACGAAACTTTATGGGAGTACCTGACCCTGCTTGGACCTATGAAAATAAGCCATTAATCTATTTACAGCCGAAGAATAGTGTTTCTTCTTTTTTTAGCTATTTTTCCAAGTTGTTGACTCGTAAACCAATATCCAACCTCTCTGTATTTCATAACACCTTAAAAAATAAAGGACAGATTGATGCAGCACGCATTCCAGTTGAAAGAATCCAAGCACCTATCATGCTAATATCGGGGGGAGATGATCAATTATGGCCTTCCTCTCTATTTTCCAACATGATTATGGAACGCCTCACAGAGAAAAATCACCCGTACCCAAATGTCCATCTGCACTATAAAGACGCAGGCCATTTTCTATGCTTTCCGTTTACTTTTCCTTCTATGCCACCAGAGGTTTTGCTTTCAAATGGACCGTTTACCCTAACATTTGGCGGGAGTGCAAATGCTAATGCTCAAGCTGCTAAAGACTCTTGGCCTAAAATACTAGCATTTTTAGATGAGTCCTTAAGCTAAAATAGTTTTAAATATTTTCTTAGGTAGCTTGAAGACAAAGCTACCTTAAAGTTATTACTAATTCTCGACCGTATAATAAGCTAAATGGACCGGTTAAATTCTATTAACCAGCAATCTCGTAGCTCACCTTCATGAAATTCATGCTTAGGTAAGATTCTAACTTTTTTAAATCCGCATTTTTCATAACATCTTATAGCTCGTGAATTTGTTCGTTGAGGGTCCATTATAACTCTATCAGCTCGCTTTTTCTCAAGTAAATAGTCTACCATTGAACGAACAAGTAATGTTCCAATTCCTTTATTCCAATATTCGGGTTCACCAATGAACTGATCCATTCCATAAGTAATTTCTTCCTGACTATAATCATGTATTGTACTTGTTTTATTATTTACTTGATAAAATTGTATGTAGCCGATAGCTTTTGCTTTATATACAACAATGCATTTAACAACACCGTCATCCAGATTATAAAAATCATTATTGACTTTCTTTAGATCAAAAGGATTGTCCCTTCCTTCATAAAATTCAAGAACAGTAACGTTTGAAAGCCATCTAACCAACAAATGATTATCATTTGTTTGTAATGGACGAACCATTATATTCCCTTTTTCAAAAATCACGGTTTCACCCTCTTTTTTTGAATTATGAATATTTATGCTATACTAATTATAATTGAAAACATTGAAAAGCGGGGAATAAGATGAAAAAAATCCAGTCTGTTGCTTTAATAGGTTTAGGTGCAATCGGCGCTGCTTACGGTAGCAAATTACATACATTATTAGGCAGCGATTTTACAGTTGTCGCAAGCAAGGATAGAATTAACCGCTACACAGCTAACGGACTAGATGTAAATAACACGATGTTTCATTTTAATTATAAAACGCCCGAGACAAATGCTGATCCTGTAGACCTCGTTATTTTTGCTGTGAAAAATGACCAGCTCGAACAGGCTCTTACTGATATGAAATACTATATTGGCCCAGATACAATTATTCTATCACTCTTAAACGGAATATCTAGTGAAGAGGAAATCTATAATCGTAAACAAAATAACCATATCTTATACAGCATGTGTGTTGGTATCGATGCAGTAAGAAGAGATAATCGTATTCGCTTTTCTAGTATCGGAAAAATCTGCTTCGGAGATAAGGATCGAGGCCTCTCGAAGGATGTTCTTGCCGCAAAAGATTTGTTTGAACGCGCCGGTATTCCTTATGAGATACCAGAAGACATCTGGCATACAATTTGGGCAAAATTCATGTTTAACGTTGGTATTAACCAAGTTTCTGCCGTATTACGTGCACCTTATAAATATTTTCAGGAGGTACCTTCACTCCACGAGTGGATGGAACAGGCGATGTACGAGGTTGTTGCCATCTCACAAAAGGTTGGTGTGAATCTGACAGAAGCAGATGTCCATAGCTATCGACCAATTTTAATGAAGCTATCACCAGATGGGCAAACCTCTATGCTTCAGGATATTGTAGAAGAACGTAAAACCGAAGTGGAGTATTTCGCTGGAAAAGTGTGTGAGCTTGGTAGAAAGTATGGCATTCCAACGCCAATTAACGACCAGCTTTATCAGTTGATCCTAATCATTGAGGATATGGCAAGCATAAAATAACTACTGATAATTATAGTAGTAGCAACTAATCAAACGTTTGATTAGTTGCTACTGCCTTTTTACCCATTCGATTTGGAAAAGGAGCATCCAAGCATGACACAGTATATTTATATCGCTTCACCCATGAGATTACCTGTTGGTACGTTCGGTTTAAACCCAATCTCACCAGAACAACCAAACGTATTCGCAAGTGAGTTGGATTTTACACATTTACATTTTGAAAATAATTATGACAGTGAAAGCAAGGAACGTTTTTCCTACAGCCCTCACTTTTCTTTCAAACACCAAGTAACAACTACGAATAACTCGCTACCATTAAAGCACGAGTGGATCTCGACCAAACAATGGAATAGAAAAGAGTTTGAAAGGAAATGCTTAGCATTGCTCTATTCGTATTTGGAGAAAGCTGTTGGAACTGCATATGTCGGTGAATATTTCACCAGTATAAATGGAGAAGAGCATCTGCCGATTTCTGTAAAGCGTAAGAAACACTGGAAAGATATCAAGAAGCCCGATGACCTTATTATAGAGGATCGGGAATTCTGGGAAATCACCTTATAGAGGATGTTCAAAAAGTCGGTGAAAATGACACATCGAGAACAGAGGACCATTGACTAACTCTTCCAACACGTCCTGTTGCACACGTTGAAGTCACCACATCCTATGAAGCTCGTTGACTTGCTTTTTGAACTCGCACTTCTAAGAAAAAGTCGCTCCCCCTCTTTTTGACATTTACTCCTAGAAGTTCTATAATTAATATGATACGATAACAACTAATTTAAGGAGGATGGTTAAAAAATGCATTCAATCAGATTACGTTCCCTAACTTTGAACTAAGTAATTTAATACGTTCAAAGACTCTGTTTGTATAGACAGGGTAAAGGGATTAGTCTGTCCTTTTTTAATCATCTTCATTTTGTATAATATATAGATAGGATGTAGAAAGGTGGGTTTATTCTGCCTTTCTTTATTTTTGTACTCTTTCAATGGAAAATTTGGTATCAGATACGCATCTGTAAATTTGTCATTCACATTTGTTAATGCCTATTTGGCACCTATGTGGCAAGCAAGTTTCCTTCTGGTAATTTCTTTCCATAATAGAAAGAGTCATTTCGTGGACAGCTATCTTAGCTTAACTCCTAACTGAATAAGGACGGGGCTTCTTCCCTTTACTCTAAATCACAGGCAGACTGCCTGTGATTTTTTTATTGGAAAGGATGAGGTAAAACATGACTAAAAAAATGAAAACCGCAAAACGCGTCCATCAATATAACACTGCATTCCAGTGTCCAATTTGTCAAAGCGCTATGGAAGTTATCGACCCGAAGAGCTTCGTATGTTCCAAAAACCACACATTTGATTTTGCCAAACAAGGTTATATCAATATGCTGACACATCAAGTTACTAGTCCGTATAGCAAGGAATTGTTTGAAGCAAGACAAAGAATTATTACAAATAGCAGCTTATACACTATGCTGCATGACACTATCGCGCATGTAATTAATCAACAACCACGCACATCAGCTGCTTCTCTGATGGTAGCAGATCTAGGTTGTGGAGAAGGATCTCATTTACAAGCAATTTTAGATAAGTGTATGCAGCCTAAAATTACTGGTGTTGGTATTGATATATCAAAAGAAGGAATTATTATGGCAGCAAAAAATCATGATACACCTACATGGCTTGTCGCGGATTTGGCCAAATCGCCACTTGCCGACAAAGCATGTTCCTTTATTTTAAATATCCTGTCGCCAGCTAATTATCGGGAATTCAAACGGATTTTAACGCCTGGCGGACTCGTTATCAAAGTAGTTCCCGGACCTAACTATCTCCGTGAATTACGAGAGATGCTTTCCCAAAAAACAAAGCATCACAATACAGAAACAGTAGATTTATTTAAAAGGCATTTTGACTTATTAGAAGTCATCCGTGTACAGGATACAGGAGAGCTTCATCAAACAGCGCTTGAAGATTTGGTCCGTATGACGCCACTAACTTGGACTTCCAATCAAGCACAAATCAAGCAATTTTATAGGCAGGATGCAGCTGCAATCACAATTGACTTAGAAATATTAATCGGCACAAATGCATTAACCAGAAATTATATAGGGGGTAAAGCATAATGGAAAAAGTATGTTTGGAACTAGAAAATATAGAACTCACCTTTTTTGATAAAGTCATCTTGGATATACCAAGACTAGCAGTACACCAATTTGATCGAATTGGCATTGTTGGTAAAAACGGAGCTGGAAAAAGTACATTATTAAAGCTCCTTCACGGACAAATTCAACCGGACAGAGGAGATGTGCATCGCTTTTCCGATTTTGGCTATTTCGACCAGTTGGCGGAACCAGTTGAAAAGGAGACGGACTATGAACTATTAGGGAAACTAGCCGTCCCTTCAACTGATATTCGTTATCTAAGCGGTGGAGAACAGACTCGTATGAAACTTGCCCAGCTGTTCTCCACGTATCATGAAGGACTATTAATTGACGAGCCGACTACGCATCTTGACACAACTGGAACAACTTTCTTTATCGATGAGTTAACGTATTATTACGGAGCACTTGTACTTGTAAGCCATGACCGCTTTGTCTTAGATAAGCTTGTAACAAAAATCTGGGAAATTGAAGACGGAAAAGTAACCGAGTATACAGGAAATTTTTCAGATTATGTAGCGCAAAAGGAGCTCCAGCATAAACAGCAGCAAGAACAGCACGAAAAATATGTGAAAGAGAAAAATCGTCTCTTAAAAGCTGCTGAAGAAAAGATGAAGAAGGCAGAAAAAATAACAGATGCTAATAAGCGGATGGCAAAAAAGGATACAAAGGCAATGGCAAATCGAATGTTCGAAACAAAATCAAAAGGAACCAGTCAAAAAGCGGTTCAACGGGCAGCTAAAGGTATCGAACAACGTGTGGAACAGCTTGAAGCGGTGGACGCTCCAGAAAAGGAACGCTCCCTACATTTCCATCAAACAGCCGCACTCAAGCTTCATAACAAGTTTCCGATTATGGCAGATCGATTAACATTGGAAGTTGGAAATAACAGGATTCTTAAAGAGGCGAGCTTTCAATTCCCATTAGGCAGTACAATCGCAATTACTGGAAAGAACGGCTCAGGAAAAACAACTTTACTCCAACATATTATACAGCATGGCGAAGGAGTAAGCCTTTCTCCTAAAGCTGTGATTGGGGCTTATCACCAAATGAGCTACCAATTCGAAAAGGCTGAAACAGTCCTCGCCTATATGAAGGATAAAAGTGACTACAATGAAAGCAAGATTCGTGCAGTGCTTCATGCCATGAATTTTACAGGCAATGATCTGAAAAAGAAAACTTCTGCGTTAAGTGGTGGTGAAGCCATTCGACTGGTATTATGCCAGCTTTTCTTAGGAAGATACAATATACTCATTTTAGATGAGCCAACTAATTTTCTTGATATTTTTTGTATTGAAGCACTAGAGCGATTTTTAAAGGCATATGAAGGAACGGTTATCCTTGTCTCACATGACCGTACATTTACAGAGCGCGTTGCTGATACAGTCTATGTCCTAGAGGATCAGCAGCTGAAATTAACCGATCTTTAACGTTAACTATTCGAAAACGCTGCTCACCAAAAAGAGCTAAGAAGATTCTTAGCTCTTTTTCCAACTTAATTGCCAGCTCGATAAATGAGAAAACGTTCATATGGATTCGCTTCATATAGTCCAGGCAACTGGATTTCTTGTTTCAATTCAAATATTGTCTTATCCTCTAGAAAATACACATAATCTTCATGTGCATAGTATAGAATTAACTCTACCTCTCGATTCGATTCTTCAATTGAACGTAAAATCCGATTAATCACCTTCTGAAATATTTGAACGGAAAATGGATTAAAAAAGTAAAATCGATTATCCATGGGATCGATAATATATTCTTCTGCCAAGCAGCAAATAAACTCAATTGTATCCTTCCTATTATTCGTATGCTGCAAATACTTTCTTAGGTTGACAATCGATTCCTGATAGAAATTTTCATCCATTTCAATCCCCTTCACAGATGCACGATAAAAATGATGGATATAGAAGTTCAACCTCCCTTTCCCACACCCATAATCCACAAAATGATCTTGTTCACTCACCTCATATTGCTGAAACAGTATTTCAAGTGCATGGTACGGTGTTGGTTCATACGGATTATACTGAATCGAGTCCGGGAAAGACAATTTCTTCTCTGGACCCGTCCGTACATGTAATAATTTATCAAATTTATAATCTATCATAAGCCCTTCTCTTTTCTAAAAATTAGGTTATTATCCGAATTTAATTAGCAGCAGTAATCTTGCTTTGCAATTAAATGAAAAAATTAAATTTTAAAAAACTCAAACTTCCCCTTCTATCATACATATAACCGTTAATCATTGCCAATCCTATCAGTAGATAACGAAATCTTAAATTGTGAACTTTCCTTATTTAGGGTTTCATTATTTTTCAAAACGGGTATAATAATCCGTATGCTTATTACACATATGTCAAATTTATTCTTAGGGGGGAATCATGAAGCGTATTTCAAAGGTTTTTTACATAGCTGTAGCGTTAGTTATTATTTCTGTTATTCTGGGAGCATCATTTCCTACCCAGTTTGAACAAATAACAAATAATGTTAAAAATTTTGTTTCTACAACTTTTGGTTGGTATTATATGCTGCTCATGTCAGCATTAGTTATCTTTGCAATCATTATTGCATTTAGCCCTTATGGGAGAATTCGTCTTGGAAAAGATCATGAAAAACCGGATTTTTCTACAGGCTCTTGGATTGCCATGCTATTCTCAGCTGGTATGGGAATTGGTCTTGTCTTTTACGGATCTGCAGAACCTCTTTTCCACTATGTTTCAAATGCTCCAGAAGCAGAGCTTGGCACTGCAGAGGCCTTTAAAGAAGGTTTAGCGTATTCTTACTTTCATTGGGGTCTTCATGTATGGGCAATGTATGGTATTGTCGCGCTTGCACTTGCCTTCTTTCAATTTCGAAAAGGTATGCCTGGATTAATTTCTTCTACACTAAGGCCTTTATTTGGAGACCGTATGAATGGTCCATTAGGTACATTAATCGATGTACTAGCTGTTTTTGCTACCGTATTCGGTGTAGCGACCTCACTTGGATTTGGTGCAGTTCAAATTAACGCTGGATTATCACATTTATTCGGAGTTGAAATTGGATTTATTCCACAGCTAGTTATTATTTTAATCGTAACCGTATTATTCATGATGTCAGCTTGGTCTGGTTTAAGTAAAGGAATCAAATATTTATCCAACTTAAATATGATTCTTGCTATACTAGTCTTTATTGTTGTGGTTATTCTCGGGCCGACATTACTCATTCTAAATATGTTTACAGAAACATTAGGCCTTTATATACAAAAAATTGTGCAAATGAGCTTTAAAACAGCCCCACTTGAAGGTGATAATCGTGGATGGTTAGATTCGTGGACCATCTTCTACTGGGCATGGTGGATCTCATGGGCGCCGTTTGTAGGAATGTTTATCGCACGAGTATCCCGGGGACGTACTATCCGTCAATTTCTTATGGGCGTTATGGTCATCCCTACGTTAGTTGTTTCTGTTTGGTTTGCAGCATTTGGAACAACAGCTGGTAACGTTCAAGATAATGGAACAAACATTGCACAATTTGATACAGAGTTGGTATTGTTTAACATGTTTGATCAGTTACCACTCTCATTCCTTTTATCGATCCTTGCAATATTATTAATTGCATCATTCTTTATTACATCAGCCGATTCAGCAACCTTTGTTTTAGGAATGCAATCAACTCGCGGTTCCTTAACTCCACCAAACAATGTAAAAATTATTTGGGGCGTATCCCAGTCAACAGTAGCATTAATTTTGCTCTATGTTGGTGGTCTAACAGCATTACAAAACACAATCATTATTGCTGCATTACCATTTTCCTTTGTCATGATTCTAATGGGAATTGCGTTATACAAAGCGCTTAATGCAGAAGTCAGGTTAATGACCAAGAAGAAGGCCTTACAGAAGAAATAGAATTAAAAAACCCCTTAAAGAGCGGAAACTCTTAAAGGGGTTTTTTAATTTGCTAATGGGTTTATTTATCCTCAAAAGAGCTATTTAAAAACGAATCACGTTGGTGTCGCTCTAAAGCCAAATTAATTAGTTTATCAATTAGCTGACTATATGGTATACCACTTAGCTCCCATAGTTTTGGATACATACTTATTTTGGTGAATCCAGGTATTGTATTAATCTCATTAATTACAATTTCATTGTCTTTTGTTAAGAAAACATCGACCCTTGCCATTCCATCACAATTTAATGCTTTAAATGCTTTTATCGCCACTTCTTGTATTTGCTTTGTTACATCTTCACTTAGCTGGGCCGGAATCTCAAGTGCTGCTCCGCTTTCATCAATGTATTTAGCTTCATAAGAATAAAAGTCAGCTGTTGCGACAATCTCTCCAGGTATTGATGCAATTGGATTTTCATTTCCCAAAATAGAACACTCAATTTCCCTACCTTGAATTGCTTCCTCAATCAATATTTTGTGGTCATAGTTAAAGGCACTTGCGACGCCTTTTTCAAATTCTTCCTGTGTCTGCACTTTACTCACACCAACAGATGACCCCTGATTAGCTGGTTTAATGAACAAAGGGAGATTTAATTGCTGTGTAATTTCATCAAATGAAATACTATTTTTTGACGCCCATGTATACGTATATGAATTGGCAACCGTTAAACCCGCTTCTCGAAGTAATCGTTTGGCAATATCTTTATCCATACTTATTGCTGAGCCTAACACATTTGAACCAACAAAAGGAATATTGGCCATTCGCAGCATCCCTTGAATACTTCCATCCTCTCCTAAAGTTCCATGGAGAATGGGAAAAATTACATCTAATTGACCTAATGCTTCCATTCCCTCTCTATTTACAAGTTGATTTTCAGTTTCACCGGGTACCACAGCAATTCCTTTATTTGTTTTATTTAATGCTATTAATTTTGGATCCTCAGCATTCAAAAGAAAATGGGAAGCATCATTTAAATGCCATTTCCCTGATTTATCAATTCCAATTAACACAACATCGTATTTCGAAGGATCAATTGCTTCCATCACGTTTTTAGCTGATTGTAAAGAAACTTCATGCTCCGCAGACTTTCCCCCAAATAATAAACCTAACTTTTTCTTCACCATATATTCCCTCCAAAATGTTCTTTAGTCGATATTTATTTTCATATCATTATAGTTATGTAAACACATTTGAAAAATTTATTTACCAAATTAATTGTATCACCCATTCTATTTTTGCACAAAATCTCCTAACAAAGAAAATATTTTCATACTTATCCAATTTGAATGATATTTAAGTATATCGAGTAGATAATGAAGTCATGAATAAAAGTCTCAAAATCGCTAATGTTAATGTTGGGTGGTGCTAATTATGGGAAGAGACCGCCAAGAAAAGAAATTGAGAGAAAGCGGACGCGTAGAATCTGATCGAGATGTGGGACTTCGCTATAAAGGAGCAACAAAAATGTCTAGTCCTGAAGAAGCTAGAAGACTAAATGATGGAAGAAAGTAGAATAAAGAACAATAGCGATGCCACCTTGATTTACTACGGAGGAGTCTCGCTACGGATTTAGCACTTTGTGGTCATGATCGAGGTAACTAAGTCATCCACAGCTTTTATACACCAAAACACAAAAACCCCAGTATATGCAATTATATACTGGGGTTTTCATTGGCCTGGCGGCGTCCTACTCTTGCAGGGGCAAAGCCCCAACTACCATCGGCGCTGAAGAGCTTAACTTCTGTGTTCGGCATGGGAACAGGTGTGGCCTCTTCGCTATTGCTACCAGACAATCCTCAAAAACAAGGACAAGTTTTATTATATGCATTTCCGAATAAAAATGCAAGGTTTTTTTAAATTTATACCTTAAAAACTAAATAAGAGAAAACAAGACATCAAATAAAGAATTTAGTTAAGTCCTCGATCGATTAGTATCCGTAAGCTCCACGTGTCACCACGCTTCCACACCGAACCTATCAACCTCATCGTCTCTGAGGGATCTTACTCACTCGAAGTGATGGGAAGTCTCATCTTGAGGGGGGCTTCATGCTTAGATGCTTTCAGCACTTATCCTTTCCACACGTAGCTACCCAGCGATGCTCCTGGCGGAACAACTGGTACACCAGCGGTGTGTCCATCCCGGTCCTCTCGTACTAAGGACAGCTCCTCTCAAACTTCCAACGCCCACGACGGATAGGGACCGAACTGTCTCACGACGTTCTGAACCCAGCTCGCGTACCGCTTTAATGGGCGAACAGCCCAACCCTTGGGACCGACTACAGCCCCAGGATGCGATGAGCCGACATCGAGGTGCCAAACCTCCCCGTCGATGTGAACTCTTGGGGGAGATAAGCCTGTTATCCCCGGGGTAGCTTTTATCCGTTGAGCGATGGCCCTTCCATGCGGAACCACCGGATCACTAAGCCCGACTTTCGTCCCTGCTCGACTTGTAGGTCTCGCAGTCAAGCTCCCTTGTGCCTTTACACTCTACGAATGATTTCCAACCATTCTGAGGGAACCTTTGGGCGCCTCCGTTACCTTTTGGGAGGCGACCGCCCCAGTCAAACTGCCCGCCTGACACTGTCTCCGAACCGGATCACGGTCCTGGGTTAGAATGTCCATACAGCCAGGGTGGTATCCCACGGATGCCTCCACCGAAGCTAGCGCTCCGGTTTCCAAGGCTCCCACCTATCCTGTACAAGCTGCACAGACATTCAATATCAGGCTACAGTAAAGCTCCACGGGGTCTTTCCGTCCTGTCGCGGGTAATGCGCATCTTCACGCATAGTATAATTTCACCGGGTCTCTCGTTGAGACAGTGCCCAAGTCGTTGCACCTTTCGTGCGGGTCGGAACTTACCCGACAAGGAATTTCGCTACCTTAGGACCGTTATAGTTACGGCCGCCGTTTACTGGGGCTTCGGTTCAAAGCTTCGCCTTGCGGCTAACATTTCCCCTTAACCTTCCAGCACCGGGCAGGTGTCAGCCCCTATACTTCGCCTTTCGGCTTCGCAGAGACCTGTGTTTTTGCTAAACAGTCGCTTGGGCCTATTCACTGCGGCTCCATGTAAATGAAGCACCCCTTCTCCCGAAGTTACGGGGTCATTTTGCCGAGTTCCTTAACGAGAGTTCTCCCGCTCACCTTAGGATTCTCTCCTCGCCTACCTGTGTCGGTTTGCGGTACGGGCACCTATGATCTAACTAGAGGCTTTTCTTGGCAGTGTGAAATCCGGAACTTCGGTACTAAATTTCCCTCCCCATCACAGCTTGAAATTGCCAGACGGATTTGCCTATCTGACTTTCTCACTGCTTGGGCGCACATATCCATCAGTGCGCATTCCTTATCCTACTGCGTCCCCCCATCGCTCAAACAATCATGAGGTGGTACAGGAATATCTACCTGTTGTCCATCGCCTACGCCTTTCGGCCTCGGCTTAGGTCCCGACTAACCCTGAGAGGACGAGCCTTCCTCAGGAAACCTTAGGCATTCGGTGAAAGAGATTCTCACTCTTTTTTCGCTACTCATACCGGCATTCTCACTTCTAAGCGCTCCACCAGTCCTCACGGTCTGACTTCACAGCACTTAGAACGCTCTCCTACCATTGTTCGTAAGAACAATCCGCAGCTTCGGTGATACGTTTAGCCCCGGTACATTTTCGGCGCAGAGTCACTCGACCAGTGAGCTATTACGCACTCTTTAAATGATGGCTGCTTCTAAGCCAACATCCTGGTTGTCTGGGCAACTCCACATCCTTTTCCACTTAACGTATACTTTGGGACCTTAGCTGGCGGTCTGGGCTGTTTCCCTTTCGACTATGAACCTTATCACCCATAGTCTGACTCCCAAGTAAAAGTAACTGGCATTCGGAGTTTGACTGAATTCGGTAACCCGGTGAGGGCCCCTAGTCCAATCAGTGCTCTACCTCCAGTACTCTATTTCTTGAGGCTAGCCCTAAAGCTATTTCGGAGAGAACCAGCTATCTCCGTGTTCGATTGGCATTTCACCCCTACCCACACCTCATCCCCGCATTTTTCAACATACGTGGGTTCGGGCCTCCAGTCAGTGTTACCTGACCTTCACCCTGGACATGGGTAGATCACACGGTTTCGGGTCTACGACCGCATACTCATTCGCCCTATTCAGACTCGCTTTCGCTGCGGCTCCGTGTCTTCCACTTAACCTTGCATACGATCGTAACTCGCCGGTCCATTCTACAAAAGGTACGCCGTTACCCATTAACGGGCTTCGACTACTTGTAGGCACACGGTTTCAGGTTCTATTTCACTCCCCTTCCGGGGTGCTTTTCACCTTTCCCTCACGGTACTGGTTCACTATCGGTCACTAGAGAGTATTTAGCCTTGGGAGATGGTCCTCCCGGATTCCGACGGAATTCCACGTGTTCCGCCGTACTCAGGATACACTCCGGAGGGAATTCTTTTTCAACTACAGGGCTGTTACCTTCTGTGGCTGACCTTTCCAGGTCGATTCATTTAAAGAATTCCTTGGTAACTCCGAGTGGAGTGTCCTACAACCCCAGAAAGCAAGCTTTCTGGTTTGGGCTCTTTCCGTTTCGCTCGCCGCTACTCAGGAAATCGATTTTTCTTTCTCTTCCTCCGGGTACTGAGATGTTTCAGTTCCCCGGGTCTACCTCATGCACCCTATGTATTCAGATGCATGTACTGTTCCATTACGAACAGTGGGTTCCCCCATTCGGAAATCCCCGGATCAAAGTTTACTTACAACTCCCCGAGGCATATCGGTGTTAGTCCCGTCCTTCATCGGCTTCTAGTGCCAAGGCATCCACCGTGCGCCCTTATTCACTTAACTAAGTTACAGTAAATAAGCGTACTAATTTATTAGCCTTGCTTTTATTTAATTCAGCTTCAGCTCCTAGAAACTACCGTCATAAGCAATTGACATTCCAAACGCTAAAAACCAAGCGTTTTCCAGTCTCTTGCTTATGCGTCCGTTTCTGAACAGTCGCTTCAGCCTTTTACATTAATATTGATGTCGTTGTTACTCTTATTTAGTTTTCAAGGTACAAGCTTCCACAGGATGTGGTGACTTCTGTGTTCGTCACAGGACGTGACGGGTTTTAACAGAAGATCCTTCAATCCTTTGAGAGATCTTTTTTACTCTCTCAAAACTGAACCAAACAACACAGTATGCCCTTCCTACCCGAAGGTAGGGTTCCGTAATAATCCTTAGAAAGGAGGTGATCCAGCCGCACCTTCCGATACGGCTACCTTGTTACGACTTCACCCCAATCATTAGTCCCACCTTCGGCGGCTGGCTCCAAAAGGTTACCTCACCGACTTCGGGTGTTACCAACTCTCGTGGTGTGACGGGCGGTGTGTACAAGGCCCGGGAACGTATTCACCGCGGCATGCTGATCCGCGATTACTAGCGATTCCGGCTTCATGTAGGCGAGTTGCAGCCTACAATCCGAACTGAGAATGGTTTTATGGGATTGGCTTGACCTCACGGGTTCGCTTCCCTTTGTTCCATCCATTGTAGCACGTGTGTAGCCCAGGTCATAAGGGGCATGATGATTTGACGTCATCCCCACCTTCCTCCGGTTTGTCACCGGCAGTCACCTTAGAGTGCCCAACTGAATGCTGGCAACTAAGATCAAGGGTTGCGCTCGTTGCGGGACTTAACCCAACATCTCACGACACGAGCTGACGACAACCATGCACCACCTGTCACTCTGTCCCCGAAGGGAAAACTCTATCTCTAGAGGTATCAGAGGATGTCAAGACCTGGTAAGGTTCTTCGCGTTGCTTCGAATTAAACCACATGCTCCACCGCTTGTGCGGGCCCCCGTCAATTCTTTTGAGTTTCAGCCTTGCGGCCGTACTCCCCAGGCGGAGTGCTTAATGCGTTAACTTCAGCACTAAGGGGCGGAAACCCCCTAACACCTAGCACTCATCGTTTACGGCGTGGACTACCAGGGTATCTAATCCTGTTCGCTACCCACGCTTTCGCTCCTCAGCGTCAGTTACAGACCAGAGAGTCGCCTTCGCCACTGGTGTTCCTCCACATCTCTACGCATTTCACCGCTACACGTGGAATTCCACTCTCCTCTTCTGTACTCAAGTCCTCCAGTTTCCAATGACCCTCCACGGTTAAGCCGTGGGCTTTCACATCAGACTTAAAAGACCGCCTGCGAGCGCTTTACGCCCAATAATTCCGGACAACGCTTGCCACCTACGTATTACCGCGGCTGCTGGCACGTAGTTAGCCGTGGCTTTCTGGTTAGGTACCGTCAAGGTTGGGTCAGTTACTACCCAACTTGTTCTTCCCTAACAACAGAGTTTTACGATCCGAAAACCTTCATCACTCACGCGGCGTTGCTCCGTCAGACTTTCGTCCATTGCGGAAGATTCCCTACTGCTGCCTCCCGTAGGAGTCTGGGCCGTGTCTCAGTCCCAGTGTGGCCGATCACCCTCTCAGGTCGGCTACGCATCGTCGCCTTGGTGAGCCGTTACCTCACCAACTAGCTAATGCGCCGCGGGCCCATCTGTAAGTGACAGCCGAAACCGTCTTTTATCTTCTCACCATGAGATGAAAAGTGTTATCCGGTATTAGCTCACGTTTCCGCGAGTTATCCCGATCTTACAGGCAGGTTGCCCACGTGTTACTCACCCGTCCGCCGCTCATTCCATAAACATTACCCCGAAGGGTTCTGTTTATTTCCTGCGCTCGACTTGCATGTATTAGGCACGCCGCCAGCGTTCGTCCTGAGCCAAGATCAAACTCTCCATAAAAGTTTGTAATACTTAGCTTTTGTAGAAGCTGACTTCTACTTGTTTTAAAAAGAAAAACGAGTTTCCTTTTTCTTGACATACTGGTTGTTTTGTTCAGTTTTCAAAGAGCAAATTTGTTTGTCGTTCTTTTAAAGCGACTTTATTAATATATCATGTCTTCCAATTTGTTGTCAATAACTTTTTAAAATATTTTACTTTCGAAATATTTCTTCGTTTTCGACAACTTTTATATCTTATCATCTTCGTAAAAAGATGTCAACATCTTTTTTCAAAAAAGATGAATGGGCCTGAGTGGACTCGAACCACCGACCTCACGCTTATCAGGCGTGCGCTCTAACCAGCTGAGCTACAGGCCCATATTGGTAAGTTGGAGCGGGTGAAGGGAATCGAACCCTCATCATCAGCTTGGAAGGCTGAGGTTTTACCACTAAACTACACCCGCATAAATTATATCGTTTTTTTTAAGAAGTGGAGCCTAGCGGGATCGAACCGCTGACCTCCTGCGTGCAAGGCAGGCGCTCTCCCAGCTGAGCTAAGGCCCCGTATAAAAAAAATGGTCGGGAAGACAGGATTCGAACCTGCGACCCCTTGGTCCCAAACCAAGTGCTCTACCAAGCTGAGCTACTTCCCGTTATGGCGCGCCCGAGAGGAGTCGAACCCCTAACCTCTTGATCCGTAGTCAAACGCTCTATCCAATTGAGCTACGGGCGCATATGGTGCCGAGGACCGGAATCGAACCGGTACGGTAGTCACCTACCGCAGGATTTTAAGTCCTGTGCGTCTGCCAGTTCCGCCACCCCGGCAAGGGCAAAGAAAAGGATACTGAATTTGCAACAAAAATTCCTCTTAAGTAAAAAGTAATGCGGGTGAAGGGACTTGAACCCCCACGTCCGAAGACACTAGATCCTAAGTCTAGCGCGTCTGCCAATTCCGCCACACCCGCGAATGGTGAGCCATGAAGGATTCGAACCTTCGACCCTTTGATTAAAAGTCAAATGCTCTACCGACTGAGCTAATGGCTCAAAAATATATATTACGTATTAATGATAATTATTATTTACTTGTAAAAAGTGGTGCCGGCCAGAGGACTTGAACCCCCAACCTACTGATTACAAGTCAGTTGCTCTACCAGTTGAGCTAGGCCGGCAAATGATTATCTAGTTACCAAATGATTAACAGCAAGTCCATCAAGTAGGCTCGTCGTGTTGCAAGAACACTCGGAGAAGTTCCACTCCTCGCAAGCCTGCACATGGTAGTTACTCGATGAAGTAAACGGCTTGCTCTACCAGTTGAGCTAGGCCGGCTTGTTGGCTTCCTGTAAACTATTAGATTTATATAGAAAGAATCAACTTCCGAAAGATAAATGGTGGCTCGGGACGGAATCGAACCGCCGACACACGGATTTTCAGTCCGTTGCTCTACCGACTGAGCTACCGAGCCAAGTGTTATTTAACTACAAAACTCAAATTATAAATGGAGGAGGTAGAGGGATTCGAACCCCCGCGCGGTTTGACCCGCCTGTCGGTTTTCAAGACCGATCCCTTCAGCCAGACTTGGGTATACCTCCGAATATTTAAATGGCGGTCCGGACGGGACTCGAACCCGCGACCTCCTGCGTGACAGGCAGGCATTCTAACCAACTGAACTACCGGACCATATTGCAAATAACATATCTAATTAAACCAAAAGATTTGGTTGCGGGGGCAGGATTTGAACCTACGACCTTTGGGTTATGAGCCCAACGAGCTACCGGACTGCTCCACCCCGCGATATAACAAATATATTTCATCTAAAAGAAAAGATGGTGGAGGATGCAGGGCTCGAACCTGCGACCCCCTGCTTGTAAGGCAGGTGCTCTCCCAGCTGAGCTAATCCTCCGTATTGGTGACCCGTACGGGATTCGAACCCGTGTTACCGCCGTGAAAGGGCGGTGTCTTAACCGCTTGACCAACGGGCCAATATTATTTATGAACAAATTCGACAACAAATGTATTATTCGACATTTACTTCATAAAAATTAAATGGCTCCACAGGTAGGATTCGAACCTACGACCGATCGGTTAACAGCCGATTGCTCTACCACTGAGCTACTGTGGAATAATATAACAGCGAGATTTATCTTATTACATAATTGTATTAAAGTCAATGCCTAAATTAAACTTTTGTAAAAAAAACGCAAAAAAAGTTTCAACCCCACTAATTTCGTCTAATAAGCTCAGCATCCTCCATTTTGCTAAAGCCTGTTCATCTATATAAAAAGAAGCTCTTTTCTAACATGCACATGACATATCAAAGAGCTCCTTCTTATTTGTCCCCATCTTTCATCTAATCTAATCTAAACTGTACCCTCCTAAACATTCAAACGCATATACAACTCTTCCCAAACCTTCTCCAGCCCTTCTTTTTCCATATACACTTCTTGCATTTGTTCCAAGTCTTGGATTTCTACTAACTTTTCCTCTAATAAGGTAATTTTACGTTCTACTTCCTCTAAATCCTTTTTCAGTCTCTCACCATCTAAATCCTGACTTTTCCTCTTTTTCGGTTCTTGTTTTTTCTCTCGCACTACTGTTTTTAATTTTTCTTTCCCATCAAGCTTCAGTGCAGTCAGCTTTTCCCGTGCCCAAGTATAATCCCCCTCAAAATGATAAACAGCTTTGGCTTCAATCCAATAGATCTCTTCAAACAGCTTATTTAAAAAATAACGATCATGAGAAACTGCTACAATGGTTCCTTTATAATCCTCCAGTGCTTCTTCCAATACTTCACGTGCCTCGATATCCAAATGGTTTGTTGGTTCATCTAAAATGAGAACATTTATATCTTGATACATCATTTGCGCTAAGCGAAGACGCATCCTTTCTCCTCCACTAAGCTGTGAAACTTGTTGAAATACCATATGCCCATAAAATAAAAACCTAGCTAAAATACGTCTCGCTTCACCTTCCGTAACATGTACCTCATCTCGAAATGCTTCAAGAACAGTTTCATCTTGGAATTGCGTAAAGACTTGTTGAGATAGATATCCTACTTTGACATTACTTCCGATTCTTACTTCTCCTTCGTCTGCAGGCAGTTGATTTAAAATTAATTTAATTAATGTAGATTTACCTGTTCCATTTCCTCCAACAATGGCAACACGTTGCTTGTATCTAATATGCATATTTACTTTGGAAAAAAGCTCCCTGTCACCGAACCACTTTGCAACATCCTTTAAAATAATGACATCCTTTCCGCTTCGGTCCGTTGTCTCCATTTCAAGGTTCATTTTTTTGCGATTCAATACAGGACGATTTATTTTTTCCATCCTTTCTAACGCTCGCTCCATGTTTCGTGCACGTTTGTGCAACCCTTCATTTGGTGGGTTAGCCCGATTTGCCCAGTCGCGCAATCGCTTAATAGCTTCTTTCATTTTCCTTATTTTCTTTTGCTGTTCTTCATACGCCTGGAATTCTCTTAATAAACGTGCCTCTTTTTCCTTTATATAACCAGAAAAATTCGTGGGATAGCTCGTGATTTCTCCATCTTCTAAATCCAACACCTTACCTACAACCTCATCAAGAAAATACCGATCATGCGAAACAATGACGACAGTTCCTTGATAACTCTGTAAAAAATCAGCTAGCCATTCGACTGACATTAAGTCTAAATGATTCGTCGGTTCATCTAGTAATAATAAATCAGGCTTTTTTAAAAGCAAGAGACCCAGACCTACCTTTGTTTTCTCTCCACCGCTCAAGCTAGAAAATTGCTGTTCAAGCAAGTCATCGATATTTAATCCATTAACGATTCTTTCGATATTCGCTTCGATCTCATAGCCACCTTTTCGCGCAAAATGGTCTTGAAAATTGCCGTAATCCCGCATTAATTTATCTAACCGCTCCACATTGGTTTCCTTGCTCATCGCCTCCCCGAGCTGCATCATCCTTTCTTCCATTTGGACTAGCTCTGAAAAGGCAGTCTTTAATACCTCCTTTGTTGTCAACTTAGAATATGCTTCTGGAATTTGGGCGAGATAACCTATTTTTGTTCCTTTTCTCCAATGGATTTTTCCTGAATCAGGTGCTTCTTCACCAGACAATAATCGAAATAGCGTACTTTTCCCGCTTCCATTTCGACCCACAAGACCAATCCGATCATTACCCATAATTTCAAATGATATATTTTCAAAGATGGAGCTTCCCCCATACATTTTCGTTATTTGATTCACACTGCATACAATCATAGTAAAGTTCCTCCTTTAATACAGTTCCTAAGTGCACTTCTTTAATGATGGCACGTGATACAACACAAAAAAGCCATAGGAAACATAATAATCCCATGGCTTTCAACTAAATAAGGGCACACAAAAGGGAGAGCATGAAAAGCCCTCCCTTTAAAACCCCTACAATTATGTGGATTTAGAGATGTTTTCACCGTTTTACATTTGCTATAAAGTTGCTAAAAAAGGGCATACGTATCCCGTTATCAACTAAAACAGCAAATTTTGCACGGCTAAAATATAAATAATTCGTCCAGTAACCGTACACAAACACAGCTTGATTAAACATCCCTTTCCACCTCCGTTCGTTTGTTTCTTTTATTTTATTTGATTGTTGCTTCTATTTCAAGTATTACACAAAAAATGCAGGATATTTCTAATATGAAACGAATTATTTATGTAATACAAATCAAAAAGGAGTTGATTGAAAAATGACAAAGAATCAGGAGTTTTTTCAAAAGATTAACGAGGCATTTGCTACTGGAGATGTTGACTTTATTCTTGAACACACAGCCGAGGACGTCGTGTGGAATCACGTTGGACAAGCAGTGTTCGAAGGTAAAGCTGCATTTGCTGCAGAGATGGAAAAAATGCGTGGGTATACACCACAAAACTATGTAACAAAGCAAATTATTACCCATGGAGATTCTGCAGTAATTGAAGGATCCATGACAATACCCGATGAAGAGGGAATTGATAAAACCTATGCTTTTTGCGACATATATAAGTTAAATAAATTTAAAGATGGGAAAATCAAGGAACTGACAGCTTATCTTATTGTAGTAAATGCATAAAGTTCGATAGGCATTTCATCAAATAAAGAAGTCCCATTTTGAAAACAAACATGGGACTTCTCTTCATATATATCCTATTTTTCCATACCAAGGTAAATGAGAATAGCATCTCTTAAAAATTCAGTTGCCCCCTCTGCAGCCTTATCATAAAAGGCTGTGAATCGCTCATCGGCAACGTACATTTCTGCAAGACCTGCATGTGCTTCTTTTGAATAACTGCCCCAGGAGTACATTAACCATTGCTTATGCTTTGCAGCTATTTCCTGTGCTGACACAGAAGCAGGGTCTCCTTTTTCATAAGCTTTCTTAAGGAGCACCATGATTTCTTCTCCTAAATCATTCATTGCTTTGAAGTCTTCCTCAGACATCCCTCTTAGCTTAGCATTACTTGAATCAATCGTTTTATCACCATATTTACTACGGATTTCTTCCCCGTACTTTTTCTCATTTTCTTCAATTAATTTTTCCTTGAACGCTGCGAATTTATCTTTATCCTGCATCGGAATACCTCCTTCAATACTTGCAATCGTTCCTTTAACGGTTGCCATTAGTTTGTCAAGACGGGCACGCTTTTGTGCTAGCAACTGATAATGCGATTTTAATGCTTCTGTCTGATCAAATGTTGGATCGCTTACTATTTTCTTGATGTCTTCCAGACTTACTTCCAATTCACGGTAAAACAAAATTTGTTGAAGCAAATCAACTTCCTTCTGTCCGTAAATTCGGTAGCCGGATGAATTAATTCGTGCTGGTTTTAACAGTCCGATTTGATCATAATATCTGAGTGTGCGGCCGCTCACACCAGAAATCAGAGCTAATTTTTTTACGGTATATTCCATCTGTAACCCTCCTGACAGTTACCATCTTAAACCTTTACGCTACGTAAAGGTCAAGGGTTAGTTTAAAAAATAAATATGTTCCATACAATTACAAGCGAATCAGGCTTGAAAGTCCTCCAGTAATCACCATTAGGAGTATTGTAATCCCAATCGATCTGCCGTTGATACCACCATCTACTCGTTTTCGTACCTCTGAAAGTATGATAATAAATACGCCGATCATGCATTGTACATTATCCCCCTTGTTAAAGATCATTTATTTTAAAACTGCGACCAATAAATATCCTAAGCATCTGGTCCTAACTGTTGAACATGCTTCAAGTATGCTTTCACGTTTTCTGCTTCCTCAAAGGAGTACGTAAAACCAAAATGCTTTGCAACCTCAATGGCAACTTCCTCAAATAACGCTGTCATTGTGAATAAAGTGCGCCATGCATGTTCATACGAACCGCTGGGAAAAGTTTTTAAAAGGCGCGTCCATGTCTCGTCATCAACATAACGCTTTAAATACTTCCCATTTTTTCCAATGCTTAAAGAAAAATCAGTCTCCATACCTGCCTTCCATTCAAGCATTTTCATAAGCATCGACCGACAGATAGTCATATGATCAAACGCATACAAAATTTCCTCGCGCCACAATCCTTTTACAATGTACGTAGATACCCACCAAAATTCCTTACAGCAATCAGCAAAAAAGAAAGCAGATGGCTTTTTCACCCAATACCCTTTATCACTCGGAGGAGACAGTATCGGCAAGCTATCATCCTTATCTAATAAAACAACCGTTAATCCGTCCTCACGACAATACGCTTCTTTCTCTTCTATCGGGGCAAGTATTAGATCAATCCGATTACCATCTTTAAATAGCATCAAATAAGAAAACCTGCCCCCAAGCGTTGGTGGAAACATGGTCATATTTTCCGGTGTCTGCATCATAATGCGGTCCCCAAATACATCTATCCAATTCGGATCGTTTATAAAAGAACCCATATCTGAAACAAGATAAACAATATCGTAATCCTGAAAAGAATCGCTAGGAACATTACAATTTACTCTTGAACCATTCATTGCTGCCGCTCTAATTCTGCTATCTTCTTTTGCAACATTTAATATAAGCTCCATCATTTCTTGTTTAGACCGCATGTGACATACCCTCCATATTCATCTGAAATATTACTTTTATTATATAAAAACCAGCTCGGTTCTCCTACTATTTATAAGCTATTATTTTCTGCATTTTTTTGATAAACTTTACAATTTCACTCCCGAGTTTAAAACCCATCTGTTATAATGTTTCTAATAACACGAAGATAAAGGGGCATATTTCATTGACTACTATAAACGCATTAGATCAAGAAGCATTACGTACAATGTATTCCAGCCTCATGGAAGAGTATGATGCTTTTAAAGCGAAAAATTTATCCTTAAATATGGCAAGGGGTAAACCTAGTCCAGAACAGTTGGATTTATCTATGGACCTTCTTAACAAAATCGAATCAATTAATGTTAAAGATTCTATTGATATCCGAAATTACGGTGGGCTCGATGGATTAACAGAAATGAAAGAGTTATTCGCTCAGCTCCTACAGGTTGACACGAATGAAGTGATTGTGGGTGGCAACTCCAGTCTTAGCTTAATGCATGATACAATTTCCAGAGCATTGCTTAAAGGCGTTGTCGACAGTGATGCTCCTTGGGTCAAAGCACCTAAAGTTAAATTTTTATGTCCAAGTCCTGGGTATGATAGACATTTTGCCATCTGTGAAATGTATGACATTGAAATGATAACAATTGATATGCTGGATGATGGACCAGATATGGATCAGGTGGAAGAGCTTGTTCGCAACGATGATACGATAAAAGGTATTTGGTGTGTACCAAAATACAGTAATCCTGAAGGAACAACATACAGTGATGAGGTTGTTGATCGTCTTGCTAATATGGAGACGAAAGCCAAAGATTTCCGGATTTTCTGGGACGATGCATACACCGTTCATCATCTGACAGATAACCCACCTGCATTAAAAAACATCTTGAAAGCCTGTAAAGACGCCGGAAATCCAAACCGTGTCTTTATCTTTGCTTCGACATCTAAAGTAACTTTTCCTGGATCAGGTGTTGCTGTAATTGCTGCAAGTGAAGAAAATATTGGCTTTACCAAAAAACTGCTAGGTGTACAGACGATTGGTGCGGATAAAATAAATCAATTACGCCATGTTCGCTTCTTAAAAGATGCAGAGAACGTGAAGCTTCATATGAAAAAGCACGCTGAAATTATCAAACCGAAATTTGACCTCGTCTTAAATAAGCTGGAGTCGGAGTTTGGCAACGATGATATTGCTTCATGGGGTAAGCCAGAAGGCGGCTATTTTATTAGTCTAAATACACTTGACGGCTGTGCTACAGAAGTAGTGAAATTAGCGTCCGAAGCTGGCGTTACACTAACAGGTGCTGGGGCAACCTATCCATATGGAAAAGACCCAAGGGATCGAAATATTCGAATCGCACCTACCTTCCCAGGCCTAACAGAATTAGAAGCTGCAATGGACGTATTTTGTCTCTGCGTGAAATTAGCAAGTATTAAAAAACGACTAGGGCAGTGAAACCAAAGAAAGCAATCCTTTTAAAAAGGATTGCTTTCTTTTTCTATACCTGATTAAAACAAACCGAGCTGCCTTGGTGCAAGTCCTTCGTATTCAATACCTAGCATGGCTTGAAACTCTTTTGCATTGCCTGCTGCATCCCCACCCGAATTATTATTAAATAAGAAAATGATATCTGTTGAGCTTTTGGCAAGCTCTGATACTCTTTCTTTCCACTCTAACAACTCTTTCTCGTTGTATTTATATAAATAACGAACATCGCGCCAGTTTGTATCCGCATTTTTCGGCTTTGTCCAGCCATGAATGTTCCTGCCGTGCATTCGGATCAATGTCATATTTGGATCAGTAGCTGCTGGAACAATTGGAATGGATCCATCTCCAGCTTGCGGTTCATCCGCAATAGTGTGAATCCAGCCATTCTCTTTCATAAAGGCAAGCGTACCGGAACGAAATGTTTCTCGAAACCAAGACTGATTTCTAAATTCAAGCGCAACAGGGATGTCTCCCATCATTTTTTTGCAATATCGTAAGTAATTCACATTCTCTTTCTTGCAATCAAACCAAGGGGGAAATTGAAATAAGACCATTGCTAGCTTATTGGCTTTCCGATAAGGTTTTAATGAATCGATAAACGCTTGAAACATTTCCGCTCTCGTTTCAAACGGAATATCCGTTCTTTGATGACCAGTCATTCCCTGATATGCTTTCACCACAAAGCGAAAGTTTTCCGGTGTTTCACTTACCCATTTGGAAGCATTACTTACAGGCTGCACGGCATAAAAGGATGCATCCACTTCAACTGTCAGAAAATGACTACTATATTCAGCTAATTTATCCTTTGACTTCATTTGAGGCGGGTACAGTGTGTGATGATCTCCCCACCCTGTTAAACCTATGTATATCATTAGGAACAAATCCCTCCTACCAACATGATAACATAACCATCGAATCCAGCTCGATTTTGTAATGCCCAAGTAGTCCGAAGATACGACTAAAAGCTTCACATCATTTTTTCAGCACGAATTAGCAAAAACATCGGCCTGCGATTTTCATCAAACATCGCTGGATTATTTTGTATCATTTCCTCTGTTGCGAAAGTCTCTTCCACTGTTTTAATCGTAAATCCCGCACCAACTAGTGTATTTATATAGGTTGCTAGTGTACGATGATACTTTATAACATCTTCAGTCAGAAAAGGTGTATGGCGAATTCCCTCGTGTTGATAATGATCAATCGGCCAATGCAGACGATTTCCCTGCTCATCATACCACCAATCTTGTTCCGCTCTAGCAGTAAAAACAGGATGTTCTACTGAAAAAACAAACTTTCCGCCCGATGTTAAACAATCATGAACCTTTATACAAATTGCTTTAAATGCTCTCACATAATGAAACGCAAGAGAACTAAACACAACATCAAATGAGTCTGCAGCAAAGTGAATATCTTCCATTGGAATTTGTCGGTAAGCGATATGTGGGTCATCCGTTAATTCACGAGCTCTTTGCAGCATTTTTTCTGATATATCAATACCAACTGCGGAATGAGCCTGTTCCATTCTTGCATAGCGACAATGCCAGCCAAAGCCACACCCTAAATCAAGTACACGTTTA
Source organism: Oceanobacillus sp. FSL W7-1304 (assembly GCF_037969805.1). NCBI lineage: Bacteria > Bacillati > Bacillota > Bacilli > Caryophanales > Bacillaceae > Oceanobacillus > Oceanobacillus sp. FSL W7-1304. The sequence goes on from NZ_CP150211.1 coordinate 2,358,563, forward strand.
TTCTTCAATTCTGGGAGCAGTTTCTTTAATAATGGCCATTCTCCTGAGCCTTCCAATCCATTTAGGGAGCGTGGCATCTTTTCATATGCTGCAAAAAAGTGAGCATCATCATATTTATTTTGTTTCATAACCTATTCTCCACTCAACTTTCGATACTTATAAATCGAATGTTTCCATATAATTCTCACGTAACGATGCGGCATTATCCAGCCATTCGACCGGCTTTCCTTCTATAATCATTCCTAAAACATCCAGACAACGATGCCATCCAGCAGCAACAGAAGCACTCATAGAAGCATCGTCAAATGTGTGTTCAAACAGCAAGCGACAACCATCACCTTCAGTATTTAATTCGATAGAAAGTAAGTCATCGATCTCACGGAAAGCAAAGAAATGAGGTGGATTAAATTTGGTTATTATTGCTTCGTAAGTCGTTCCTTTACCATCATCGAAGTAAATCTTTCCATCTGTTCGCAAGTCCATCTCCCCTGTTGCAAATGGGTACCACTGTGTAAAATATTGGGGCTGCGTTACCATATCCCAAACTTTCTCAACCGAATAAGCATAATCACGTTCAAATCTTAATTTATATCGTTCATCTACTTTATGTAGAGTTCCATATGAATGCATAGCTTTCTCCTCCAAATTCAAAATTTATTATAGAGATATAATTATAGATCCAATGGATTTATTCTAGGTTGTACTAATTTCCCAGACGTGACCGTCGGGATCAGCAAAGTATCCTGAATAACCCCATTCATTTGCTATTCCTTGCTTTATAACGTTACCATTAGCTAACGTTGCTCGCCTTAAAATACCGTCTACATCTTGACGACTTTCTACAAAAGAACTTAGTATTAACTCATTAGAACTGGGGTTTAGATTAAGTTGACCAGTTGTAGACGCAACCTCCTCACGTGGATAGAGAACTAGCGAAAAATTTTCATCAAAAAAGAAAGCTATATGGTCCTCTCCTTTAGATACCTGATCCTCTGGCAACTGAAGGACCTCCCTATAAAAAGCCGCTGTTTTTTCAAGATGATGAACAGCTAAAGTTATAATATTGATTTTCACTTTTGGCACCCCCGAATCAGACTTATTATCGCTCTTAACAATAAATTTTAACACAAATTTTCCGACCAACGCACCAAATTATTCAAAGCTAACCTATTACGGATATGATAAGATCATATCTAATAATCTAACCAGTGTTTCTTTACAGACTAAAAATTTCCCTTAGATAAAAAGGAATTGTGGGCATCAATCAAAATGCCACAATTCCTATTATCAAACCTTATAAGTTCTAAACTCAATGAAAATTACAGTCTTAAGCGTCACAGTTGCTGACTTAAAGCTTAAATCTCCTTACTAACCCATTTAACTCTTCAGCAAGCTGCGCTAATTGCTCAGAGCTTCCTGCCACCTCTTCCATAGAGCTGCTGGTTTGTTGTGTTGAAGCAGAAGTTTGCTCAACACCAGCTGCTGCTTCTTCGGAAATTGAAGCTATTTCTTCAACCGATCCGTTCATCTTCTGGCTATTGACTGCAATATCAGCTAGGTTATCGGACACTAAGTTAATACTGTCCACCATCTTAGATACGGAATCACTAATCTCATGGAATGTTTGCCCGGTAACTTTGATTTGACTTGTCCCCTGTTCAACTTCCGTATATCCATCCTTTAATGATTCTACGACAAAACTTGTTTCATTTTGAATGTTGGAAACAATGCCAGTAATATCCGTAACAGAAACAGAAACTTGTTCTGCAAGCTTCCTTACTTCATCGGCTACAACAGCAAATCCTTTACCATGTTCGCCCGCTCTCGCTGCTTCAATCGCTGCATTTAATGCAAGTAGATTTGTTTGGTCCGCGATATCTCGGATTACTGAAACAAGCTGTGATATTTCTTGAGATTGTTCATCTAATCCCTCTACCTTCGTAACCGCACCTTGTACAATGTGATCAATTTTAGCCATTTGCTCGGTGGAAGAGGTCATTAATTCGCTTCCTTTAGATGTCATTCCAAGCACTTCATTTGAATACCGCTGCACACGCCCACCATTATCATGTGCTTCATCTACCTTAACCGCAAATGTACCCATAATCGATGCTAAATCACTAGCGCTGTTTGCCTGTGTCTCTGATCCTGTCGCCAGCTCTTGCATCGTGACTGCTATCTGCTCAGAACCGGACTTTACTTCGTTCGCTGCCTGTGTTAATTCTTCACTTTGACTTGTAACCGTCTCAGATACAACATTTATTTGCGTGAGGAGATCGCGTGTATTGATAGCCATCTCATTGGTAGCTTTAACTAACTGCCCAACTTCATCTCTAGCATTTGTTCGCAGTACTTCTTGGCTTAAATCTCCATTTGCAATAAGCTTCATTCTCTCCATTACCGTTCTGATTGGTCTCGAAATCATTCCGGCAGTAATAAGCGCCGCTCCTATACTAAGCACGACAATTAAAAGTGATACAATAACGACAATTCTTTGCGTTTGTTCACCGCTGGATATGATTTCTTCACCAAGTCGGTTAATGTCATCTTCGGAACTTTGTGCTATCTCCTCATATCCAGCCATGATTTCACGTACGACAGGGGTTAACTCATTTAGATTCTCTGTAGCTAGCTCCACATCTCCGCTATCATATACATCAAATACGTCCTCATCAATTGCTGTCCGCCACGCAACAGTTTTATCAATTAAATCATCAAATTCTTCCGTAACTCCCACACTTCTAGCTTGACTCTCAAACTCGATGCCCTGCTCCGTATATGCCGCAAAGCGATCTTTAAAATCACTCTCACCGCTTAGCACAAAGCCACGAGCAGTAGAAATCCGATTAGCCATTGTTGTTTCCATTCCCAAATTTGCAATTAATCCTTGAAGCTCATTTTCAATAATATTTGTCGTATTTTTATTTATCTCCTTAACTGCTATGTAATTATATACACCCAATACAATGACAAATAAAATAACAAACGAAAATGCAAATATGATTTTATGTTTAATACTCTTGAAGTTTAATAACTTTTTCATCTTTTTCTCCTTTACCATTTAATAAATTGATAACATAGCTACTTTCCTCAATCTGTACCACCGCTATTAATACCTACATTGTTTATGCAAAGGGGCCTTTAACTTGATTGGATTCAGAAAGTCACACAACCTAAAAGCCCTTCAGACTAAAATTACAATACTTCTCATGCTGAAGATTGAATTTTTATTAGAATAGTACCCTCCTTCAAACAATCTCCTTTATGACTCTATTCTTCAGCAAGAGCCTACGTTCGTTGATAACACAACAATTAAAAATGGCTATTCACTATACAGGAATACCCATTTTTTTCAATCCATTTATATATCCAATGCTATTGCTTCATCGTTATACTTCGAACCTATAGATATACATTAACCAAGAGGAATAACAGTGCCTATCTTTTATATCGGTCTATCTATCCACTTTTTAAAGAAAAGGGATAAAAAAACCATACTTTAATCATATACATTTTTATCCATACCTACTAAAGACCTTTCGCATTTACCAGCTAAGCTTTTTAAACTTGCTCTCCATTCGGTTTAAAAACGGATGAGCGTGAGTGAATAATACGTTAGAAAACCAAAATATCAACTAGACCGATACACATTTTCGCTGCCCTGCATATACTGCTATGGGCTTCGAGAAAAAAGGAGTGTTGAACAATGAATGAAAAATGGAATCTTAGTGATCCGTATGTTTATCAAGCTTTAACAGGGTTTCAAAATAAATCACTTGCCGTTCAAACGACACACGGCTCTGTACGAGGTATATTGAAAAAGGTGATGCCAGATCATATTGTAATCCATATGGGAGGATCACCTTTTTATGTCCGTACAGCTCAAATAATTTGGTTTCAGCAATTAAAGGGAGAATAAGCCAAGCACCCTCCATCATATGATGACAATGGTTATTATCTATGGATGGAGGCGCAAAAACTCATGATGAAACGTGTGAATAAAATCGCCATTGAACTGCCTATTCCAGAACATGGCGATATGAATGCTGCAGCAGCTGTTCAGGAATTAATGGGAGGCAAATTCGGTGAAATGTCCACCTTAAACAATTACATGTTCCAATCCTTTAATTTCCGTGGTAAAAAAAAGCTAAAGCCCTTTTATGATTTAATCGCAAGTATTACAGCGGAAGAATTTGGTCATGTTGAACTAGTAGCTAATGCTATTAATCTACTTTCTATTGGCAATACTGTACCTGGTGACCCTGACACCGCTCCACTGCAAAATGGAAAGGATGCACGTTATTCAACGCACTTTACCACCACAGCTCAAACAGCTTATCCAGGTGATGGGATGGGCAGGCCGTGGAATGGATCTTATGTAAATAACAGCGGTACTCTCGTTGAAGATCTTCTCGCCAATTATTTATTGGAAATCGGAGCAAGAAATCATAAAATGCGTGTTTACGAAATGACAACTCATCCAACCGCTTTAGAAATGATTGGCTACCTACTCGTTCGCGGAGGGACGCACGTCATTGCTTATGCAAAAGCAATCGAAGTAGCTACAGGCGTAGAAGTAGGTAAGATGCTGCCTGTTCCAAGTTTGGATAATAATCAGTTTGACTACGCAAGGAAGTTCATGGATCGAGGATTGTTTAATGTGTTGTATACATGGGGAGAACCAGAGTATCGGGACATCAACCAAATATGGAAAGGGCCAAACCCTGAAACTGGTGATCCACTGCACGTAATCGATGGAATGCCTGAGGGTGCAGCAGTCCCCGATTTACCAGAGCTTCCAGAGCAATTTGCACCAGGGATTGATCGTGATGACTACCATCGTATTTTAAAACGCTTAAAGAGTAATATGTGATCTTTAAAAAACTTGGTTTCCGTCAAATCTTTAGATAAATCTCTGGTTGTACTTATACAGATAGAAAATTTTATACTTTCTTCTACCAAAGATAATATAAACTAGTAGAGTCCTTTTAATCAAAATCTGATTAAAAGGACTCTTTTTTTATGTCATTAAATAAATACAGCTTTTTTAGTGATTATTATAGGTAATAGCAAAATGTAAAATTGATACAGATGAAGATGGGTTAACGTATTTATGGAGCCGATCCCCTTTAAAGCGAATAGAATCGAATGCATTCAAATGATGCACTTCACCATCAAGCTCCATGGTTAGTTCTCCTGACATAACGGTAACAAATTCTATTACCCCTGGTTGATGTGCTTCTGAAACATATTCGCTTCTCCCCTGAAGGTATCCTCGATATAATTCGAAGCTACGGGAACGAAATAATGGCTCAGCAACAAACAACTTATCTGAGCTTGATAGCTTCACCCCATTTCCTTTACGAATAATAGACACATCAGATTCCATTTCCAGTAGTTCCGTAATCGATATTTTTAGTCCATCTGCAATTTTCCAAATTACAGATAATGTTGGGTTAGCTTCCCCATGCTCGACCTTGATTAATGTTAATTTACTAACACCAATCTGTTTAGCAAATGCCTCCATACTTAGTCCTTTACTCGTGCGATATTTCCGTAGATTAGCCCCTATGCGCTTTCCTACATCTTCTTCACTCCAAGGCTTTTCAATAGTCATGTAGCTCCCCCTAAAACAGTATACTTTAATAAACTTTTTGTTTAATTATAATATAGTATAGTATAGTTAACTATAACTTATATTTTAATTATACCAAAATAGACAATCTTTTACACAGGGAAGGAGCTGTTAAGTAGATGAATAACAAAAAACAAACAATTAAAAAGGGGGTCACTGAAGCTTTACCACTAGCAATAGCTATTGTAGCATATGGTTTATCTTATGGTGTGCTCACAACTCAAACAAGCTTAAGCCTAGCAAGTGCACTAGCAATGTCATTATTTGTGTTCTCCGGTTCCGTTCAAATGGTAGCTGTCGCAATGTTAGCAGCAGGAGCAACAGCTACAAGTGTTCTAATTGCTACTGCTTTGTTAAACCTGCGTAATTTATTATATGGAGCCGCACTTGCTGAAGGACTATCTCCCGCTCCAAGAAAGTGGAGAGGTTTATTATCCTTCGGCGTGTCCGACGAAGCATTTGTTCTAGGCAGCGCAAGATTTCAAAAGCACGGTCCAGCCCCACTCTATTTTGGTATTGTTGCAGCTACCTTTTATCTTGCTTGGATTACTTCTTCCTATATAGGAGCGGTTATCGGCAGCCAGGTTGATCCGCTTAAATGGGGTTTGGACTTGGCCTTCCCAGTTACTTTTACAGCTATCCTTATTCCTTCTTTAAGAGGAAAGCCAGTCATTGCAACAGCACTGGTTGCTGTCACGATAACGGTTATCCTTCAATATGTAACACCAGGGAATGAATTTACGATTATTTTAGCAGGTGGTTTATCACCACTCATAGGGTTATATGTAAGCAGGAGGACAAGAGATAATGAATAACTGGATGCTCATTGCATTATTAACTATTTCTACGTACCTATCACGAGTCATTGGCGTCGAGATCATGGCTGGAAGAGAAATGAACGCAACCTTACGTTTATATTTTAATTATGTACCGATTGCAATTATAGCCGCACTAATTGCAAATCAAATGTTAGTACCAACAGACGGGGGAATCGCTCTTTCGTTACCAGTACTAATTGGCTGTCTTGCTACAGCAATTACCTTAAAAGTTATCCATACGTTTCTACCTTCCCTTATAATTGGAATAGCGGCTGGATTGCTAGCGCGTTATTTTTTATAGCTGGCAGTAAGCGACTTTTGCCTTCTATCCAGAAGCAAGCATAACCACACAACGATCCCAATGGCGGAAGATCGTTGTGTGGTTATAACTATTGTAGACGTTAACAACTAACATTGAAGTTGAACAGTTTTTCGATAAACAACACGCACACCCCAAAACCCGCCAAGGAGCATGGTGAGCATGCTAAATAATAGTTTCCATATAGCCATGTGCAGTAAACCACTCACGATAAAAGGGATATGTGCTAAAAAGTAGAGAGCGATGAATAGAACAAGAGAAAGAGCAACAATTCTTCGGAGCTTTGGTGCAAAAAAGGCGCTGCAAATAATAGCTAAAGCTGTGCTAATCGTATTAAGATAAAGGTTATAAGCAATAAACGTAAACGGATCATTTTCATCATATAACCCAAAGACTGGCGTCAAACTAAAGGATAGGAATTTATTAAATAAAAGGTACGATACAAAGAAAAGAGGTATAAACAACATCCAGCGAAAGTAATTCGGTAGTTTGTTAATTAAAGACAGCATCTCATACACCTCATTTTTCATTTTCTACACCTTCACCTTACCAAAAAGTGCATCAATTGTATAGATGGAATATAAGGTGGATAGTAGAAAACCAGGTATTCACTATTAAGCAAGACGAATGCCTTCGTTTTACTTATGCAATAGGAAAGCCGACCAGTTCGATTGGTCGGCTTGGTTGATTAAACAAGCGCTATTTCAGGTAGTGGAACCTCATTCTCACAGCGGCCATACATTAAATACGCATGAAGGTTATCATAAGAAATTTCAACCATATTTGTTAATGCCTCATCTGTATAAGAACCGATATGTGGTGTAACAAGTACCCTTGGATAAAGACTAATTAATTCTTCAATCACAGGATCATCCAGCTTCTCACCTGTTAATTTGCGGAAGAAGAAATCCTTCTCCCCTTCAAATACATCTGTACCATATCCACTAAGCTTATTTTCTTTAATTGCATGCAGAATAGCTGAATGGTCTTGAATTTCTCCCCTAGACGTATTAATTAATACTGCACCATCCTTCATTTTATTGATGAAAGCTTCGTTAATAAAGTGATCATTAACACCTTTAAAGTGTGGAACATGGGCAGACACAACATCCGATATAGCTAACACTTCTTCCAATGGAAGGTACTCTACAATTCCCCTTGCTGCTTCTGACTCATAGATGTCATAAGCTACAACACGGGCTCCTAACCCTTTAAATAGCTTGGCAGTTGTCAAACCGATTTTTCCTGTTCCTAAAATTCCAATCGTTGACTTTCTAATTTCTTTACTAAACATCATGGCGTCCACGGTAAAATCTTTTTGATGCGTTTTAGCAGTTGTATATGGGATATTTCGTAAAAGGTTAATTCCAAGGTTTAACGCAAGCTCTGAAATTGCATTTGGTGAATACGCTGGAACACGCGCTACTTTTAATTCCAATTCAGCCGCTGCTTCAAGATCAATATGATTATATCCAACTGTTCTTGTTAGAATATAGCGAATACCATAACCCGCTAATTTCGTCAGGTTTGACCGATCCGCTTTACAGTTTCCCCGAATCATTACTGCATCCGCGCCCTTACATTGCTCCACATTCTCATCATTCATTAGCTCTTCAATAAGTGTTAAATCAAAGTTATATTTATTTAAGGAATTGAAAAATTCTACCTCTACGTCTCTTACACCGAAACATACTAATTGAATTGTCATTTTCATTACCTGCCTTTTTAGTTATATTATTGTTCATCCAAATCTTTTTGAACAACCTCTATTAAGAAAAGATACTAAATCCCTTCATCAATTCAACAACTACTACCCATAGCGGCATTGCTACAACTCCCAAAATCGTTGATAGCAAGGAACAATTTGACGTTAATAAAGCTTCTTTATCAAAGCTAATCGCAAATGCTGCAGCAACTGTTGCAGTAGGAGTCGCCATCATAATTACTGCGGTTGCCATTGCAACATGATTAACTGGGAAAATACCCAACATACTTCCAGCTGTAATTAACGCTAAGATGAAAGCTGGAACGAAGATTACTTTTACAGCACTATATTGCAAGGACGGTTTATCACGGAATGCATCTTTTAATGGAATTTCTGCAAGCTGTGCTCCGATCGCAATCCATGCAAGCGGAGAGCAAAGCTTAGCAAGATAGTTCAATGTTTCAAATAACCATGGCGCTGTAACATCAATACGCAAGAATGCAGCAGAGACAGCGAGACCTTCAGCATTTGTTGCTTGTACCTGAGGAAGATAGCCTTGGAACATCCATACAGCAAGGCCTAGAAAGGTTGCAATGATAATTGGGTTCATTAACATGGTTTTAATATTATCTTTCGTAAACTTCAGACCTGACATTTTAATATATCCGTATGAGTACAAGAACACGCGATATGAAATGTTAAAAATAGATGCGTACATAACACCTTCTGCACCATACATCACACCAACAATCGGAATACCGAAAAACGTTGTAGAACCGAAAATCGTTAGTACATGCAATACTTTGTTTTTATCTCCTGTAAAATTCATAAAGAAGAATTTACCCATAATAATGAGCACAATATAGATAATAAATCCCCAAATTAATAAGTTAATACCTTGTGTTAAACTTTCCGTATCGATGTCCTGCATAAAAGCTGTATATGCAAGCGCTGGAATCGAAACACTCAATAGAAGCACGCTCAGCATCTTAGATGTCTGTTTGCTGATGATGTCCTTTTTCCGTAAATAAAAACCGAGTAATATAATCAACACTGCAGAACTTACCGCACTAATTACCTTTGGATTTGTAATTGTACTAGCAAAAACCTCTGCAAAAATCATAGTCGTTTCCTCCCTAAAATCTATTAAGATATCTCAAAGTTTGTGAATAATTTCACATTAAACACCAAAAAAATAAATGCTGTTAACTTGTTTCACTTAAACTGGTAAATTGGATTTAAATTAATAATCTAGTATACAGTGAAGCCATTTCTTCATTACATACTAGCTTCTTTTGGGCCCTATTGTTTGTGAATCATTTCACAATTTAATAATACAATGCTTTTATCATTTTGACAACACCTTTTTCCAAATTATTTATGTCTGTTTTTTGACAGGAGGATGAAGACTTGCGCTTTAATGGTTCGCCTAATCTTTTCACAATAATAGAGTGAAAAGAAGGTTTAAATGAAGAAATAACGAACTTAATTAGTAAGCAGAAAATTAAATGCTCGTTTTGAGAAGAGGGATAGGATGCTCAATAAAGAAAGTACTGTTTTTGTATTAGTGGATGTACAGGGGAAGCTGGCTAACATTGTACAGGATAGCAAAAGCTTAATCGATAATTTAAAAGTCCTCATTCAAGGGCTCAACATTCTTCAAATTCCAATCGTATGGCTAGAGCAATATCCGCAAGGTCTTGGACAAACAAATGAAGCATTAGCAAAATACTTAACACACGTTAAACCGATTCATAAAATTACTTTTGATGCATGCAAAAACCAAGCATTTGTGGAGGCACTAACTGCTACGAAACGAAAACAGGTTCTAATAGCTGGCATTGAAACGCATATCTGTGTGTATCAAACAGCATTAGGAATAAAATCCCTAGGATATGAGGTGCAGGTTGTAGCAGACGCAGTATCATCACGAACGAAGTTAAATAAAGAAATTGGGCTTCACAAAATGCAAGCATCCGGAGTCCTGCCATCAAGTGTGGAAATGGCATTATATGAATTAATGGAGACAGCTGAGAGCAAGGATTTTAAAAATGTTTTAAAGTTGCTGAAATAAGGACATAAAATAACAGCTTCCTTATAGGTAAGCTGTTATTTTTTTACTGAGTAATTTCTAGTAATCCAATACAGAGTCATACTCGTGACAGTGGTCGGAAAATACTAATCACCTGGATATGAATTCCCTCTATCTTTGTCTAGTAAGTCTTAGTTCCTTTATAAATGACCGAACTTCTGCCTTTAATCTTTTTTCAAGCTTTCATTGCATTCATGAAAAATCAGGGGCGTTGAATCGTTTGTAGGCAAAGGTCCATTTATTTAATCGACAAATCACACATACTTCAAACCAATTGTAACGTTGTAATGCACGTATTATCATTTTCAAATGAAGAAATCTCTGACTTCACTTCTTTCCCATCATTTGCAATTGTAATACGATACGTTTTATCTCGAGGAAGCCATAAGTCAATAAATCCATTGGAATGGGACTTGATTTTTTCATCTACTATCACATTACCTTCTAGATCTTCAATGTATACATCAAATTCTTCATTTACTAGTTCTCCTTGGCAGCCTGTTAAGCTATGAATAGCACAAGGATGGGTTTGCTCCATATAAGGAGCGATGGAAACAAAAAACTCATCTTCCGGTAAAGCATAGCTTTGCTGACTTCCATCTTGATCCGTCACAATCAGTTCATGTGATGTAATGGAAGCAGACTGATCTTCTACACTGCCAATGCTGTAATCATGCACCAAATCCTTAATGTCTTTCGATCCATTATCTTTCTGTGTCATGTTACTGTCGTTTACTGTAAACAAATATCCTACTAATACTACCAATGCAAATCCAATTGCCACAAGAATTTTTTTATTCATCTTAAATACAGACCTTCCTCTCCCACTTTTTCAGATCCTTTTATCACGTTCAATAACCCAAACTTTAACATAAATTACTTACAGATAGATTTTTTGTGAAGCGCTCACTATTCCTTCACATGCTTCAAAGGAAGGTTGTTATCTCGAATTACCACACCTATTTATTTAAAGACCCTATAATTTCCTGTAAGGTCATATCCGCCATTGAGTTCAACTTTAAATGAAAGTTTTCAAATGGTAACGATTCTGTAACTGGATTCGGAATAATAACCGTTGGTACTTTCGCTTCCAATGCAGCTATTAAACCGTTTAAGGAATCTTCAAAAATGATTGCCTCATCCGGCTCAATATCAAGTACTTCTAACGTTTTCAAAAACAAATCCGGCGCAGGCTTAACATGTTCCACCATATCCTGTGTAATGAGATAATCAAAATAGGAAATCAAATTTAAATTGGTCAAATGGGTAGTCACCCACTTCTTAGTTGAACTCGTTGCTAAAGCAATTGTCAGGCCTGCCTCGTGTGCATCCGCAAGATAGGCTTCCACGCCTTCTCGTGCCTTTGCTTCCTTAACCAGTTGTGCATGTAACACCCCTGCGTGTTCACGAATAGCATTTGGATCCAGTTGATCACCAATCTCTTTTTCCAAATATGTAAATAATGCTGTATCATTTGAACCAACACATTTCACAAAGACTTCAAGCGGTAAATCAAATTTAAATTGGTCATGCAAAACTTCCTTATATGAATGAAACCAAGCTGTCTCTGTATCTAATATTAATCCGTCGAAATCAAAGATTACTGCTTTAATCATATTCCGCCTCCATTAGGTACTTTTTTAAATCATTGTCTTTTATAAAACCGTTTATTTAGTTACGATCTGCCGTGCTAATACGCTTTCCATCAAATCCCAAGCCTCGTGGCAGCTAGGTTCTGTAAGGAAAGGCTCAAATCCGAAGTTTAAATACATATTAACAGCCTGATAACTCGTTGTTTGCGATGTAAGATATGCTCTTTCATGATGCTGCGCTAAAACTTTCAAAGCTTCACTAAGCAAAGGCTTCGAAAGTTTCTTCCCTTGATATTCAGGAACAACACCAACCCAATGGATTCTGCCCAAAATCTCACCACCACCTTTTAAATCTCCATACCATGCTGTTGTTGTTGCAATTGCTTCTCCATTACTATTCTCAACGAATAGACAGCGTTCTTCCATTTCATCTATGTATGGACCAAATTCTTTCGCAAAGTGTTCAAGTGCAGCCTTTTCATCTTTAAATTCATCCACACTCGCTTCAATTCTAGCCCAGTTATGCTCATCACCTTTTTTAAACATCCGAATTTGATACCCATCTGGAAGGGGAAATTCCGGAATATTTAATAGATTTTTTCTTTCCATTTTTAAACGTATTCTTTTCATTTTTATCATCCTTTTATCATCATTTTCCTATAAAATTATCTTTAAACTAGACTGTCTCTTCAGAAATTATACGTTAGGAAAAACATAACAAAACAAAGCCTGCTTAGCAATTCAATACATGATAAACTGTTTACAGAAAAACACCTTGATTCTAAGGTAGTAATTACATAAGAGTTGACTCGTCTACAATCTTTATTAGACGTTCAACACTTTCTGAAGATACATTTTCAGACAAACGTGCCCCCGCAATGATAGGAGCCCATTGAAGTATTTCTCCTCTTGAAAAACCGCTTTTCTCACAATATAAATGGATATATCGATCAGCTAATTCCGTTGCAATCTGTGAAAACAAGAGATACGTACGGTAGACATCTGCTCGAACATCACCTGCGCTAGAATCAACCCAATCAATTATTGCCACATCTTCATTGCTCAGAATCAAATTAAATGGATGAAAGTCTCCATGACATAATCGTTTTTCAAATGTCATGGCATCTAACTTCTGTATTAACCTCGTCTTTTGCTTTCCATCTAGGTAGCTCGTTGCGTTAATTTGACGATATAGTTTATCAGACATTTGTTCAAGTCGTGTATTTGCAGCATGGGCATGTATTCTCTGTTGTACCTCAACAGAGATCTTAATGTAGTGCTCTGCTCGTTCTAGGTTTGCCATTAAAAGGTCACCTAACGTCTTTCCCTTTATATACTCCATTATAATTGCTTGTTTCCCATCAATTTTCGTAACATCTAAAACTTTAGGGACAAAAATTCCACACGAATAAGCATATTTTTGCTTTTTCGCTTCATAAATAGCTTCATTTTGTGGCAAGTCATCGTTAAACAATTTCACTACTCGATTATTACTGATATAAATTTTTGCTGTATTACCGGTAGCAAATGGATTATCTAACCTCACTTTTTCTCATCCTCACATTATAAAGATGAATTATTACCTCATCTTTATATTAGTTCTCTTCAATCATCGTAATTCCTTTTTATAATAATAGTTATTATCCTTTTACAACGACTGTGATGACACTTTCGTGACAGGAGAAATAGGTTCTGGCTTAATCATTCACCAATACGTTTCAACTCATCTACTAAGTAATTTATTGTCGTAACTCGTTCTTGCTCTTCTTGCTTATCGTATAAAAGTTGTTCGATAAACTCCCAAATATCCTCTAGCTTTCTTTTTTCTTGATAAAATTGTAATACGTTCGAGTCAATTGAGAAGTTTGGATGATTTTTTCGATAAATCGTAATAAATTTATTGAAATAGTCCTTATTCACAACAAACATTAAATCCGCTTCGACCGGGGCTAATTTTAGCCCCTCCCAATCGATTAATATTAAATGATCAGATTGCATTAAATTCCAATAATGTAAATCGGTATGGCACAGACTCATTTTCAGATTAGCTGCTTTTAGTTTCCTTGCAAGTCCTTCAACACGTATAATCATCTCTTGTAATGGCTTCATGTAGGAACGAATTAATTGCCATATGTCGATAGGAAAATTATTGCCATTGTTCACTGTACCTTGTAACTGTTCTAAAAAAGTTACATCAAAATCCTCTTTGATTGCATCTGTTTTAATAGGAATATCCTCTGCATATAAGTGAAGCTCTGAGACAATCTGTGAAAATTGCTTTATCTGGGTATCTGTTAAATCTTGATTACCAATTGTATCCCCTTCGATATAGTCGTACAGCATATAAATATTGTTTTCATCTTCGCATGTATACGCACTCTGCTTTGTTAAAATCGGTACAATGATATGATGTTTTAAATTACTATATTCCTTTAACCACATCAGTATAGGTATATATTGGTCAATAAGTGCTGTTAATTTTGGTGTAGACGCTCTTTTCTTTTCGTATACTTTTAAAAAGTAACTACTCTTTCCATCATCCACCTTATAAGCAAGGGATGCCCAACCACCTTGTTGATTTGATACATTAAGAACTTCAAGATTATAGTGTGTTCTTAATATATTATTAATGTTATCCATCTGATTCCCTCCTTATAAAGGAAAAATATCTTTGAAATGCAAATTAAATCAATATAAGCCATCCATTTCAAACCCAAAATCAGAAATACAATTCTCATTCTACTTTTATTTTATGGCAATGCATGAACACTGATAATGTTAGCTTTTCCTAAGTGACGATGAATATTGTCTACTACTTCCTATGTACGTAAATTTGTTATGCATTCTGGAATGCGCTTTCCTTCATATTTATATATTTACTATAACAAAATTTCTTCTATAAGCTCTATTTTATTTTCTAATTTAAATCAAGTTTAATGAACTCCATTTTATAGATAATGTAAAGTTTGTTAAGTTTCAATGATGTACATTGAATTGGATATTGACACATGTTATCTTTTACATATCGAAAATCAATATCGGAAATCGATATTGAAAGAATATTAGGAAGGAGTAAGTAAAATTGGAAGATAAGATACTGCGAAAGCTCTTTTTAGGATTTATTCAAATACATATCTTACATCACGCAAAGGAACATCCGATTTACGGAGCTTGGATGCACGAAGAGCTACAGTCACATGGCTATGAGATTAGTGCGGGTACATTATATCCAATTCTTCACAGTATGGAATCAGATGGGCTTTTGACGAAAGAAAATCGAAATGTAGAAGGAAAAATAAGAAAATATTATACAGCTACTAGCAAGGGAAAAGAAATTCTTGATCAAGCCCGGGCTAAGGCTTATGAGCTGTTTAAAGAGATTAAATAATAGGAGGCTAGTTCAAATATGAATTATAAACTTAAAACATGGTTTGAGATTTTAATCGTCTCTACTAGACTTGGCTTAACTTCATTCGGTGGACCTATTGCACATTTAGGTTACTTTCACGAAGAATATATTCGAAGGCGAAAATGGATGGACGAGAAAAGCTATGCAGATTTAGTTGCGCTTTGCCAATTTCTTCCTGGACCTGCTAGCAGTCAGGTTGGAATTGGGATTGGAGTCATGCGCGGAGGAGTAATAGGTGGCATTATATCGTTTCTTGGCTTCACATTACCATCTGTGATTGCACTTATTGTTTTTGCTTCCCTTCTTCATACATTTGGAATTGAAGATGCTGGATGGATCAATGGACTTAAGATTGTTGCTGTTGTCGTTGTCGCTCATGCAGTCTTAGGAATGGCTAAAAACTTAACACCAGACTTAAAAAGGAAAACAATTGCTTTATTTACGCTCGTTGTTACACTACTATGGCAAACAGCTTACACACAGATTGGCGCAATTCTTCTAGCAGCAGTTGTCGGTTTTCTCCTTTTTAAGCAGCAAACCAACATGGAAGAAAAAGCGGTTAGTAATTTCCATATTTCCCGTCGATTCGGATATACTTGTTTATCTCTATTTTTTGGCTTGCTCATCCTGCTTCCGATATTACGCAACCTTACATCGATACAATGGATTGCTTTGTTTGATAGTTTTTACCGCTCGGGCTCTCTCGTTTTTGGTGGAGGACATGTTGTATTACCGTTATTAGAACAGGAATTTGTTCCTGCTGGATGGCTAAATGAACAGGAGTTCCTTGCAGGTTATGGAGCAGCACAGGCAGTTCCCGGTCCATTATTTACGTTCGCCGCATACATTGGGGCAGTTATAAATGGCTGGCAAGGCGGTTTGTTTGCTACATTTGCAATATTCTTACCAGCATTCCTTCTTATATTAGGTACATTGCCATTTTGGGATGCACTACGTCGCAACCCGAAAATTAAAGCTGCATTAATCGGGGTAAATGCTTCTGTTGTAGGTATTTTAATTGCTGCACTTTACAACCCAATTTGGACAAGTGCTATTCATGCTCCAATCGACTTTGCTCTGGCTGCAATATTATTCAGTATGCTTGTTTATTGGAAGCTTCCACCATGGGTAGTTGTGCTATCTGGTGCAATCGGTGGATTGTTCTTATCGTACCTTTAAAATTTCTTGAGATCGTGGAAAGGCTATTCCAGGTAAGTATTGGGATAGCCTTTTTTATCTGTTGTGACACTTTTATTACTTTTTCACTAACGATAGATAAACAATTAAAATTAATATCAAGGCCATTCCGATTACTTGCCAAAGTCCGAACGGAATACTTAACCAAATGATGCTGCTAACAACTGCTGTTAACGGCTCAACAGTGCCCAGTAATGTTGTTTCTTTCGCTTCTAGATACTCTAGACTTTTGATAAACATCCAGAAGGCAAGTGTTGTACCAAATATAATAGAGAAGCCTAATACGCCGATAGTTGCTGCAGACCAATCCTGTGTTTCAACTCTCCAAATTGGATGAATGATATTCATACACACCCCAGCAATAATCATAGCCCACCCAACAACCGTTACAGATGAATAAAAACGTAGCAGATTACGGGCATAAAGTGTATAAAATGCTAATGATAAACCAGAAATAATCCCCCAAACGATAGCAATACCTGGGACTGATAATCCTTTAAAGGAACCATTCGTTAATAAAAGCAGTGTTCCGATAATCGTTAACAGAATCGCAATCACATCTGAAACATGTAACCTTTGATGCCCTCTAAAAATAACCCAGATAATAATATAAATGGGAGCTAGATACTGTAATAAAGTAGCTACTGCAGCGTTACCTTCTGCAATGGAGGCCATGTAAGAATACTGAACTAATAACATCCCCAACAAGCTAAAGATAATTAGAGACAATCTTTTTTGGGGATTTTTCCATATTGTAAAAACTGTTTTTCTACCTGTTAGAAGTAATTGTATTCCTAATAATAATATCCCACTAATAACGAGTCTTGTTGAAACAAACCAATTTACACTGATATCAGCTGTCTCAAATAAATAGTTTGCTGCCGTTCCACCAATTCCCCAAAAACTTGCACCCATGAGAACAAAAATAATGCCCACTATACGTTTGTTTGTATTTTTCATTACATCACCTATAATATTAAGATATGATTACTATATCTAAGTAAACCGTATAATTATATATAAATAGAGTCAAAAAATATATAAATATTGAGGTGATGCAATGAAGAGAGAGATTATCTTAAATTCACTGAACGAAGAACTCATTCCTTATACAGAACCAGGTTGGCAACACTCCCTAGAATACACAACTATTTCAGAGAGACTCTTAGGATATATCCCCTTACATTGGCATGAAGAGTTACAATTTGTGGCCGTGGTAAAAGGTACGATAGAACTTCATATTTTAGGAAGAAAAATAAACTTACCAGAAGGATCCGGATTTTTTATCAATTCTGGGGTTATTCATGAAATCCATGCAAAAACATGGAATACTGCATTTATTTGCTGGAATATCGGGATTACATTATTCGATAAACACATTCAGACGAAATACATCCTTCCTATAATTCAGGAAGGGAGCACACCATATGTAATACTAAACCCTTTAAAAGACAGACATAACCTTATCATACAGGCCATTTTAACTAGCTATGATTGTTACGTTAAAAAAGAAAAATCATTTGAATTAATCATAACCATTCAATATCTAACATGCATCAAGGAATTACTTCATGAGATTGTACTTGATTCATCCAATCGTTATCCGATTTACGACCAACGGGTAAAAAATATTCTAGAATACATTCATACCCATTACCGAACACAAATTAAATTAGAAACACTTGCTGAAATAGCCTATTTAAGTAAGTCTGAAACGAACAGATTATTTAAGAAACATGTTGGGCGAACTCCCTTTACGTATATCCTTGATTACCGATTAGAGCGCAGCATTGATCTTCTAATCGGGACCAGGAGCACTATTACTGAAATTGCGATAGAATGTGGGTTTTCTAGTGTTAGTTACTTTATTGATAAGTTCAAGAAGTCATTTCACCGAACACCTAAAAAATATAGGGATGAAAAATGGTTAAGAAATCGTTAAATTCTTAACCTATTCAAAAACATTCTTATTGGATTAGAGCCGACAAAATATTTTCAGCTGATCAAATGTTTGTTTAATTACTGAATTAGATTCTCCATCAATTAAAAAGTTAATTTTTTTCTAAAATGTCTTAATTCCTCATCTGTTTCAAATTTGTTCCTCTAACCTCACGAAAATCTGGAGATTATCTATTTCGTTTTCCAAGCATTTAAGTTGAAATATTTATCATCCAAGTTATAGTTAGGTAAAAAGAACTATTTTTATATTTCAGGAGGGAATCAGAATGAATTACGAAGAGTTAGTAACCACTCGACATTCAGCAGTTAATTTTATGGAAAATGAAAAAATGACTGAAGATGATTTTCATAAAATATTTGAATTAACAAAACTCGCACCAAGTGCTTATAATTTACAGTTTACGGATTATTTAGTAATAACGGATGAAAACAAAAAGGAAAGAGTAAAAGAGTTAAGTTATAACCAATATAAAATACATACAGCTAGTGCCGTTATTATTGTAATGGGAAATAAAAAGAGCATTGAAATGTCCGAGGTTGAAGAGATCTATAAGCCGATGAAAATGCTAAAGATGATGAATGAAATTGATTATGATATGACAATGGACGCAATAAAGAAATATAGTGATGGATTAAAGGGAAATTCAAATGCTCTAGATATAGAATTGGCGCGAAATGTTGGTATTAATGCAATGTTATTCATGCTAAATGCCAAGCATTATGGATTTGATACTTGTCCAATGCATGTCCATCATGTAGACCAATTAAGAGAAGCGTTCAATATTCCAAATTATCTCCAACCAATGATGATGATCACGATTGGTAAAAGTGTTGATAAGGTGCGTCCACGGGGCTATCGTAGACCAGTAGGAGATTTCGTCAATTTTAATGGATATCGGTAAAATAAATATAATTTACGGTGGTTGGGAGATTAAAAAACAGATCCATTGAATGGCTACACTCAAAATCACAAACATTACAAAAAGACGTCCACGCATTACACATGGACGTCTAAATTACTTTTCTAATAATAGTTACAGCACTCTATGCAATTGATATTTGAGACCAGTCGAAGAACGGATCCATTATCCCTATTTATCCAAGCTTCTTACCTCAATCGGTATTAAAGCTTTATTTAATTGATCACGGTACTGTTCATATTGGGCAGGTAGCTTCAGCTCTGTTCCCATTGTTTCGTATGACTCATCATGAGCAAATCCTGGCGTGTCTGTTGCAATTTCAAACAGAATTTCGCCATGTTCTTTAAAGTAAATGGCATTAAAATAGTTCCTATCTCTTACTGCTGTAACGCCATAACCATTGTTAGCTACATGCTGCTGCCAGTCCAAATGATCTTCATCGTCTTTTGCCCGCCATGCTATATGGTGAACTGTTCCAACCCCAATTTTTCCTCTTTCAATTAGAGTTTGTTTTACATCAATTACATTGCCGATATCACCGTAAGATTTGAAGCGGACTAAATCCTCTTCCTCACCGACTTTTTCAAGGCCCATCACATTTTGCAATGTTTCCCCAGTCTTTTCTGGATTAGTAGATAACAGGATTGCCCCGCCAAACCCTTTAATAGCTACATCTGATGTAACATCACCATGTGTCCAATTATTAGATACGCCGCCTTCTCGTTCTACGAGTTCTAGCTGTAAACCATGTGGATCGGCTAATTCTAAATATGTTTCCCCAAATCGTTGCGTTATTTGGTACTCGATATTGAATTTCGCTAATCTATTTTCCCAGAAGTTCATAGAACCGATCGGAATAATATACGTGGTTACGCCAACTTGTCCACTGCCAATCTTTCCTTGATAGGCGTTAGCCCAAGGGAAGAAGGTAATGATCGTACCTGGTTTCCCTCCGTCATCACCAAAATAAAGATGATATGTGCCCGGATCATCGAAGTTAATTGTTTTTTTAACTAGTCTTAATCCTAAAACACCTGCATAAAAGTCGGTGTTTTCCTGCGGGTGTCCTACAATTGCTGTAATATGGTGAATACCTGCTGTCTTCTTCATTAAATCCTCTCCTTCACTTTAATATTTCTTTGGTCTTTAAACTATATATTATTGTTTAAAATTCACGTTCCATTTTAACTCTTAATTTTATTCCTTTAATTAATTTAATTTTAATTAATTTATCTTTAATTAAATATATTATCGCATGATGATCCCACTATGTCAACGATTTATTTTTAATTAAATATAATAAGTTTTTTATATTTGTTTTTCACGAAAAACAAAGTGGTGATTGGGATAGTAAATATAGTGTGGAAATTTACAAAAGTGACCATGGTCATCAGCTTTGGTCTGACAGAGTCAATCAAAATACTAATCAACTCTATTTGATGGGTCGGTAGAAAAATGGATGGTTCTGGTTAGTGTATTATAAAAACTACTGCAAAATAATTGCGAGGCTGAGACAAAAATATTTTTATAAAAATAAAAACCGAACACGATTGGTGCAAATAACTCGCTCCGCAAATATACTTCGCGCATCCAGTGGCGGCTGGTGAGCCCCCTTGTACTATCTCACTAAGGTGTCACACCTTTGCCTTACCTTCCGCTGGAGTCTACGTATATTTCCTGCGCTAAGCTTATGCATCGTTCGTCTTTAACATTAAACACGTTTGTTATGTCCCAGCTTCTTTCCTAAATTAAAATGGAAACTTTCGATATTCATTTTGTACAGAAATCCATTTCAGTTTTGTAAATTCATCAACTACCCACGGATTTCCAAATCTACCCAAACCACTTTGTTTATTTCCACCAAATGGTATATTGGATGCATCATTAACAGTTTGGTCATTAACATGTGTCATCCCACTGTCAATTTTCAATCCATATGCCTCACCTTTTTTGATATCCGATGTAAATATGGAAGAAGTCAGACCGTAAATTGTATCATTTGCTATATCGATCGCATGATCGTCCGTTTTAGCTTTAATGATTGAAACTACTGGTGAGAACAATTCAGTTTGAGCAATTTCGTCCGAATTATCGACATCAACAAATACATATGGTGTTAGTACGTTTCCTTCACGCTTTCCTTCTAAACCAAGCTTGACACCATCCTTTTTTGCTTTTTCAACAGTTTCAAGCACTTTTTTTATTTGATTTTCATTAATAAGCGGACCAATAACCGTGTCTGGATTTGTTTGATCCCCGTACGGTAATTTCGCAGCTTGCTCTATGAATTTATTTGTAAATGCTTCATATAAATCATCGTGAACAATAATCCTGTTAATGGACATGCAAATTTGCCCCTGGTGCATAAACTTTCCGAAGATAGCTGCCTCCACTGCCTTATCAACGTCCGCATCCTGCAGAACAATAAATGGGTTATTTCCACCCAGTTCTAATGCGACACGCTTGAGATTTTCCCCAGCAACCCTGCCTATATGCTTTCCAAATCCAGTCGAACCAGTGAAAGCTACTAGTTGTATAACTGGGTTTTCCAGCATTTCATCGCCGATCTCATCTGGAGTTGTAAGGATTGATTGGAATACTCCATTAGGCAATCCTGCATAATCAAAAGCTCTTGCAATAATAGATCCACCTGTCAATCCAACCTGTAAATCGGCTTTATGAACAACCGTATTTCCCAGTGCAATTGCAGGTGCAATTGATCGCATCGATAAATTCATAGGAAAGTTAAACGGCGAAATAGATGAAATCACTCCGAGTGGCTGACGATAAACTTTATTTATTTTCCCTTCAATTGTCGAAGGAATTTCTATTACGTTATCTATGGTGTCCATATAATTATATGTTTCTTTTAACACCTCGATTGTAAGATTTAATTCTAATTCTGCTTTGAGCAGTGTACCACCTGTTTCTTTACTGATTATAGTTATAATCTGCTCTGAATTATTTTGCAGAAACTCCGCAGCTTTTCGAAATACTTCCTTTTTGTCGCTCACAGAAGAATGTGCCCATTCTATTTGCTTAACCTCAGCAACCTCAAACGAATGCTTTAATTGTTTTAACGATGCCAAATTAACAGAGGTTATTACGGAATTATCATAAGGATTAACAATATTTTCTGTAATCCCTGCAGCTCCTTCTACCCACTTTCCATCAATATAATTTCTATTATAATTCTCTATAAAGTTTTCCACTCGTACACACCTCTCTATAATGAGTTCTAATATACCTTTTTCCCCTTCTAAGTAAAAATATTCTTAAACACCGGTCTGCTGAAACTTATAATGCAGGGGAAATTAAAAGGCACGAGCCCAATGTATATATCGAGCTCATGCCTCTTTAAAATAACTTTATTGAATTCCCCTTTTAACCCACTCCGCAACTGTCGCCGTACGTTTTGCTTGATGTTTCACAGCACCTTGAACGTCTTCAATCATTTTACCTTCTTGATCGACTGTTACACTTGTCCCATAAGGATTTCCACCCGCTCCATAAATAATAGGATCCGTGTATCCAGGAGTTGCAATAATAGCACCCCAGTGCATCATAGAAGTATACAATGATAAAATAGTCGCTTCTTGCCCACCATGCGGATTTTGCGCAGAAGTCATTGCACTTACTACTTTATTCATTGTTTTTCCCTTTGCCCATATTCCGCCTTGAATATCCAGGAATTGCTTCATTTGAGATGGCATATTCCCAAATCGCGTCGGAACACTGAAAATGATAGCATCTGCCCATTCAATATCCTCTGAGGTTGCTACTGGAACATCTTTTGTTGCTTCAACCGTTGCTTTCCATCCTTCATTTCCTTCAATCACTGATTCAGGGGCTAATTCTTCTACTTTTAATACCCTTACTTCAGCACCTGCTGTTTGTGCTCCTTCCTCTGCCCATTTCGCTAACTGATAGTTTGTACCACCCATACTATAAAAAATAACTGCTAATTTAACATTTGACATATTTTCTATTCTCCTTTGTTTTTGCGATTAGCTTGTCTACAAAACCCCATTTTTATTCCACATTTATAACGTCTTTTATCAGACTTAAAAAAGTCTTATTTCTTCCAAAACCGCCAAAAGTCATCTAAAGTTACCCCACTTGTTAAGGTTTAGCACACATGTGTTGATAAAAATATAGATACAAAAGGAATTAACCATTATTTAATTTTAATAGATGCCGGTTGATTTAAAAAGCAGCCTAACCGAAGGCGATTCTACACAACTGGAATCGCGAGTATTCTCGACTAAATGATAAATAAAGAAAAGGCTGATTCAACAAGAATTTCATTGATCAGCCTTTTCCTTTAAACGATGATTACTTCAAATAAATTTGCAATGAAACCTTCTTATTGGCATAGGACCAAACTGTGTTTTCTACTTTTAGGTTAGTACTAAATCTTTCAATCCAAACCTGCTTTGCATTCAATAATGCCATTAATTGAGCAGTATTAAGTGTCACTTCTTCTGTTTCTTCATTTTTTTGAAAAACAAATACGACGTTCACCAGATCTCCTTGATTCATCGTAACGTTCACTTACCTTCCTCCTTTATTTGTTTTAGTAACATACAATCAACTTTAAATAAATGTTTCACTTTTAGTTCGTCGTATAAATGGTTATACATTCTACCGCATTTCTCAGAATGAACCACTAAGGTCTTATGGTAATTTCTTCATGAAAAAAGATGAGCACCAAATATAAAAGTGCTCATCTCTTATAAACTTATTATTGATTTGCTTGTTCTAACCGCGACTCAATTTCTGCCATAATTTCGCCTGCTTCTTCCCAATTTCCATTAGAAAGGGCATCTTGATAATTACTAAACAGCTCGGAGAATTCCTGTAATAATTGATCTGAATCGACTGACGTTTCCGGAGCTGACGGCTCCTCCTCTTCCGTTTCAGTTGATTGTTCAGGTTCCCCTTCAATATCCTCTTGGGATGGCCCTTCAGGCTGTAGATCACTTGCGTCAATATCACCACTGGCAAGTTCAAGGATACGCTCTAATGCTTCATCAAAAGTTGCCTCCATCACGATATGATCCTGATATGCGACGACAACCTGTTTTACTTCTGGCAATGATGTTTCATTAGAAGACTCGATGTAGATTGGTTCCACATAGAGCATCGTGTCTTCAAGCGGAATGGATAACAAGTTTCCACGGATAACTTGAGAACCACCCTGCGACCACAGGTTTAACTCTTGAGAAATAACACTGTCCTGGTTAATCCGGTTTTCAATTTGCTGAGGACCATAGACATTCTCCTGTTTTGGAAAACGATAGACAAACTTTTCACCATAATGCTCGCCGTCGTTTCGTACACCAATCCAGCCAATCATGTTCTGCCGGTTTCTAGGTGTATAAGGCATCATTAGAATGAATTCCTCTTCCTCATATTCCGGAAGCTTCATCGTTACATAATAAGGTTCCATCTCAATATCCTCATTAAAATAATGCTCCGTCGGAAATTCCCAACGATCTTCACGGTTATAAAAAATCTCCAGATTTGTCATATGATACGTGCCATATTTGTTTGCTTGGATGGTAAACAATCTTTCTGGATAACGAAAATGACTTTGTACATCTTCTGGAATTTCCGTTGTAAACAAGTCCGGGAATATATTTTGATACGTTTTGAGTAATGGATCATCTGGTTCGGTTACAAAGAAATTAACTTCTCCAGTATAGGCATCGACCATCACTTTCGCTGCGTTTTTAATGTAATTTTTGTTGTCTTGATAGTTTTCTGCATATGGATAGCCTTGTTCGACAAGATAAGCATCAATAATCCAAGCTAGTGACCCATCATCTCGAACAATGATATATGGATCTTCATCATATTCAAAAAACGGCGCAATCCGGTTCACACGGTCCACAATATTTCGTGTATCAAGCAACTGACTTTCATTCGAGAGCTGATCCGACACGAGCATACGGAAAGAACCTTCGTTCATAGCAAATAGTAATCGGTTCCAGCCACTAAGCTGAATCCCCTTATCTGCTTCATAACGGTTGGTCATATTCTCATCACCAGATGGATAGTCAAATTCATCGACTGCTGAATTGACGATCACGTTTGGATAATCCAACTCTCCAAAATAAATTTGCGGACGCTCAACATCAACCTCTCCTTCAGGCGGGAGATTCCTTACAATATATTGTGGTTGTCCTTGAGAAGTAACCTCATTGACTTGGCTCATCGCAATCCCATAGCCATGTGTGTAGCGCAATGTCTGGTTTACCCATGTTTGGGCTTGCTCTGGCAAGTCATCCGTACTCAATTCTCTTGCACCTATAAATACTTGCTGGTAATCGCCGTCAATTTCATAACGATCAACATCAATATCATTAAATTGGTAGTACGTACGGAATGTCTGCAATTGATTGTAAATATCAAGCAACGGACGCGAATCATTAATTCGCACGTTATTAATGGTTAGCTCATTATTCTCAATCATCTCTTCATCTAATGAATCTTGGTTACCCGGATGTTCTGAGATATTAATATTCTCAAGATCATAAGCTTGCCTTGTATAATTTAGGTTATGTTCTAAATAAGGCTGTTCGCGCTGAAACTCATTTGGCTCTACCATATAGTTCTGAACAATTGCGGAAACCCCTTGTCCAAGAATAATGACAGCAATATATAAAACAATTGGAATTAATATTGAATTAATATTACCTTTTCGCAGTGTAAGAATAACCCAAATTGCCCCAATTACTGCAACCGCAGCTAGAATATAGGATACAGGAATATTAATAATGCGATCGGTATAACTTAGGCCATGTACCACACTAGTTTGAAACACATTCACTTGATTCGTCAGTAAAGTTTGAAAAGGTGATAGTAAGTGTGTGACCGCTAACAATACGCCAATAATAGCAATGGTTAGTCCAAGATGAATTTGCGCAGAACGATTCATGCGGTACATATGAAAAACGGAGTATGCTGCAATCACAACGACAAGCATGAAGAAACTTAATCCTAGTAAAATATTGATGATAATTTCTAAAAATGGCAGTACAAACATGTAGAAGGAAATATCTCGGTTGAAAATTGGATCACTTTCTCCAAACGTTTCATAGTTTAAGACTTTTAAAAGCGGCTCCCAGCCCACCCCCTGTACAATAATACTACCAATAAGTCCTGCAAATACGGCAATTGCGATAATTATTCCATTCACAATTACTTTCTTTTGTGAGAAAAATGCAGGAAGCTGATGGTGGTCAAAATGGCTTAAATAGGTTCTGCGTATCCAAAATACGGTTAACCAGGTTACAAAGCCAAAAATGACAAAACCAGCTGCTGCAAGTGTAAGTTTACTACCTAAAATTGTCGTAAACACGTTACCAAAATCAATGGAATCCATCCAAATATATTCTGTAATCCATTGGAAAGCGATCGTACCCAAAATGAAAAGAAGAAACAGAATTCCAATAATCGCTCCAGTCCAACCACCGAACTTTTGGATCTTTTTCATTTGTTTCTGGTTTATATTAACGTTAAAGTCCATACATCCTCCTTTTTCGGTTCCTTACGAATAAATCCCTAGCTATTTTCTTATCTATTCAGATTAAAAAGAAAGAACCGGTACTTATGTATTAGTATCTATATCTATTATTCTAACAATAATACATGTATAAGTCATTTTTGGTTACTTTATGACAAAGGAGGGAAATACCGATAAAGTGAAACTTCATTCAGTGGGGGTTTCCCTTCCTCCCCCACTGAATGTTAGTTGAACAGAATCAGGAATTTACTGGCTGTTGATCCCCCACTTACAATTCCTGGTACTCCTCGAATTCTTGAAGTGGGGGTCTTACAGCCAGTTAATGCGTGATAAAAGTTCCTATAAATAAAGGACAGAACCCATAATAAATAATTCATGGTTCTCGCCCTTCATCACTCTTTCTATTTTTTTAAAGGATATCCATGTTCAATAACAAAACCACCATATAGCCCTTATACCTGTGATAAATCGATAATACGCTGATTTCGACTTCCATAGAAATTTAAGGTTAAATCTCGCTCCTCCAAAATAAACGGGCCATCAACGAGCACATCACAATAATGGAGTAATTTCTGTTGATATGGATCAGGCGATTCAAGCAATTGTTCCAATGTGTAACCGGTATAGGCCCAAATGTTTTTCTTTAGCTCTTTTAGTCGTTTTGCTACTTGAGATACGTCTCTTGCTTGGAAAAACGGGTCACCGCCAGATAAAGTAACATCTGTTAACGGATTACTCGCTACCTCTTCAACCACCTCTTCAACTGTCATTTCTGTACCATTACGGATATTCCAGCTTTTTGGATTATGACATCCCTTGCAGAAATGTGGACACCCCGCGAAGAAAATAACCGTTCGCAATCCTTCTCCATCAACAACAGAATCATGAATAATATTCATCACTTTCATTGATGTTTAACCCGTTCCTTTTCTTCCGCACATTTGGCGGAATTCCATCGTTTCATATCTCCAACCAAATATCCAGTAATTCTTCTGATTCTTCCAATTCTACTCTCATCTGCATTCTGACAGTTTGGGCACGCATTCTCTATAATTCCGGAATATCCACATACACCACATTGATCAACAGGATGATTGATTGCACCATAACCAATATCAGCGGCGGCCATTGCTCTTACTAAAACATCTAATGCCTTTATATTTTTAGAAACATCTCCGTCACATTCGATGTATGTAATATGACCACCATTACATAAACGATGGAAAGAGCCTTCAATTTTAGCTTTATCAATACTCTTGATAGAATAGTAAACCGGGACATGGAAGGAATTCGTATAGTAATCTCTATCTGTTATACCAGGTATTTTTCCGAAAACCGCTTGGTCTTTTCGAGTAAACTTTCCAGATAGTCCTTCTGCGGGTGTTGCAATCAACGAGAAATTCAAATCGTAATCTTCACTCGCTTGATTAACTCTGTCTCGTAAATACTGAATGATTCGATATCCTAATTGATAAGATTCCTCTGATTCACCATGATGCTTACCAGTTAAAGCGACTAAAGCCTCCGCCAATCCAATAAAGCCAATACTTAATGTGCCTTGTTTTAACACATCACCAAGTTTATCTTCTTGTTGAAGGTTTTCGCTCCCTCGCCAAATATGCTGCCCATATAAAAATGGAAAGTTTCCTGCCTTCTTTTTAGTTTGAAAATCAAATCGCTCCATTAATTGTTTTATTGTAAGTCCAGTATAGTAATCTAATAGTTTAAAGTAATCGAACTCATTCTTTGCGGCAAGTGCAAGCTTTACGAGATTGATAGAAGTAAAAGACAGATTTCCCCGCTGCACTCCATTTTCCTCACCATGACGATTTGCCATCACACGAGTCCTGCAACCCATATAGGCCACTTCCGATTCTGGAGTACCATCATAATGCACTTTATTAAACGTCGAATCGATAAAGCTAAAGTTTGGAAATAATCGCTTCGCTGTTGTTTCAAGTGCTAATTGGTATAAGTCATAATTCAGTTCTCCAGGTTCAAAATTAATTCCCTTTTTCATTTTAAAAATCTGAATAGGGAAGATTGGTGTCTCACCATTACCCAGGCCTGCTTTCGTGGCCAACAAAAGGTTCTTGATAAGTAGACGACCTGCCTTAGATGTATCCGTACCGTAATTGATGGAAACAAACGGAACTTGTCCACCTCCGCGCGAATGCATCGAATTACAATTATGTATAAAAGCTTCGCAGGCCTGGTATACATCTCGATTCGTTTCCTGCCATGCTATCTCATCTATTTCTTCCGCTGTATATGAAGTAGCATAGCTTTGTATACGTTTCTTATTTTTCTCGAAAGTTTTATTAACATAAGGTGCAAGATCATATTCAAACATGGGATAGCTTTGCCCACCATGCTGCATGTTTTGATTCGATTGAAAAATAATGGATGCTAAAGCCATCGCACTTACAATATCTTTCGGTTCACGCATATGTCCATGTCCAGTATTAAAACCATCTTTCAGAACTTTTCCTAGTGGAATCTGACAACAAGTGGTTGTACCCGTAATTAGAAAATCAAGATCATGGGGGTGGATATAATTTTCATCGATTGCTTGTCTGACATCTTCACTAAGTATCAATTGTTTCGCATACGACTTCGTTACTTCCGCAGAAACCTTCGACATTTGTCCCATTGGTGAGTTCCCATCAACATTGGCATTTTCCTGAATCAGATCATGATTACTTGTATAAACAATCTCATCCAATTTGTTTAGCGGGAAGTAGTCTTTCACTTCCGTTGACATACTTGTACTCATTTTTTCGCTCTCCCTTTTTTATTGTTTCTAGTTCTCTTATTTTGTATCATTCTCCCAAGTCATAACACTACATTTAGTGTTTATAAAGTAAATTAACACTATATATTGTATGCTATCATAGTAAAAAAGAAATAGCTGTGTCCAAATTGTGAAACCGCAAATTGAAGTAGCTCCTGAAATGATGTAACAGTTGCGTGTATACACTAATAAGAGAAGTGGATAGTAAGCGAAAGGGACAATTTCATATTGATTAAAAATAGTGACTCAAAATCTCATTCTTTTGAGTCACCTTCTTCGTTCTTACGATTTCTCGCATCAGTGTTTGGGGTCTACAAACCGACCATAATCTGGTATTGCTAGTCGGTCAAATTCTTTAACTAGTCTTGCTAATCCTTCTGAAAGTTCTTGCCCAGACACTGGCATTCCATGACCAGTTACCACAATAGCAGGGTTTAAGTCTTCCAGCTTTTTAACAGATTCCCAAGCAGCAGTCCAATCAGTCGTTAAGTACCTTGGCGGGCCGTTTATTTCCACTTTTTGAGTCATTACCTTGTAAAGTGATTCTTGTTTCACAGTAACAAAAGCATCGCCAGCAATAAGAGCACGATCTTTTTCCCTAAATAAAGATACATGACCAGGAGCATGTCCTGGTGTATGAATCCATTTCCAACCAGGCATATGTGGAACACTTCCATCATCAGGCAGTGCTTCTATATTGCTTCCTAAGTTAACAGCTTCATTTGGGAACATTGGTGACATTTTTGCCACAAGTCCCCCTTCAACGGATCCATCCGGTTCTGGATAGTCTTGTTTTCCAGTTAAAAAAGGCAACTCAGCCTCATGGGCATATACTTTAATTCCCCACTTCTCCACTAAATCTACAACTGCGCCAACATGATCAAAGTGTCCATGTGTTAGTATAATTGCTTGTGGTTTACTGTCTTCTCCAAACCGTTCCTCTACCATTTCCACAATCCGATTGGATGATTCAGGCATACCAGTGTCCACTAAAACCCACTCACCTGAATTATCCGGATTACCCACACAGCACAAATTCACAATTTGATTTGTATAGCAGTAAAGATCGGGAAGAACCTCCTTCCCAACTCCACTCGTCATCGAATACATCGGCAGAAACTGATCCTCCATTGAATCATGCATTCCATTTTGTATGTCTTTTTCCATAAAAATTCTCCACTTTTCTTTGTTTTAGTTTTGTTCACATTGATTTGTTGTTCATTTAAGTTTTTATATATTAATTAAAGTCTTGTTAAAAACATCTATATTATTTGGGCTAACGGCAAAAAGTATGTACATTTTTAAAAGTCCTATTAAAGCACCATACTTTGTATCAATTAATATAAAGGTTTAGGCACAGCAATCGATACTTCACTAACTATAATGAGGGCATTGCAAGAGGTAAGAGGCGGGTCATGCTCAGAACCCCTTACGCTAATAAATCTGTGTTCTAATATTAGAAAAAAAACGTAAGTATAGAAATGGTACTTATATCTCAACCGTTTGAAAGGGTGATTAAATGGATGATGAGAAATCATCAAAAAACCAAAAACGGGTAAATCAAGACTTTAAACAAGAACAACTAGAACAATACCGAATGAGCGACTACGGCCAGCCAATGACAACACAGGAAGGAAAAAAAAGATCACAGGATCAGGATCAATTAAAAGCAGGTATCCGTGGACCTTCCTTACGTCAGGATTATGAATTCTTAGAGAAGATGTCACACTTTGTTCATGAAGAAATACCTGAAAGAGTGGTTCATGCAAGAGGTTACAGCGCTTATGGCGAATTTGAATGTTATCAGTCGATGAAACATGTGACGAAGGCTGGATTCCTACAGGAAGCTGGCAAAAAAACGCCAATAACTGTCCGTTTTTCTACTGTTCAAGGAGCCAAAGGATCCTATGATACAGCAAGGGACTTACGTTGTAAGGGAGTTAAACTTTATACGGAAGAAGGAAATGTCGATCTTACCACGATTGCAATGCCTGTATTAATTAATCAAGACGCAATGAAGTTTCCGGACGCAATGCACGCATACCAAGCTAAACAAGCAGATGACATACCAACCGCAAGCGGAGCGCACGACCGTTTTTGGGATTATGTGGCCAATAACGATGAAGCACTTCACATGGTACTTTGGATTATGTCTGACCGGGGTATTTTAAGAAGCTATCGAATGATGGAATCATGGTCCATTAATACGTACCTATTTGTTAACGATCAAGATGTGGCAACCTTTGTGAGGTATGTCTGGAAACCTGTCCTCGGAGTCCATTCCCTGCTTCAGGATGAGTCACTGAAAATCGGCGGACTCGACCCTGACTTTCACAGAAGGGATCTGAGGGAAGCCATTGATAATGGCGCTTATCCAGAATACGAGCTAGGTGTCCAATTGATTTCGATGGAGGATGAATTCAAATATGACTTCGATGTCCTCGACCCTTCAAAGTTTTGGCCAGAAGAGCTTGTCCCTGTTCAAATGATTGGTAAGCTGACATTAAATAGAAATATTGATAACTACTTTACGGAGTCTGAACAAGTCGCATTTAACCCTGCAAATGTCGTTCCGGGAATTGATTTTTCCAATGATCCCGTTTTGCAAGGAAGATTAATGGCTTATCGGGATACCCAACAACATCGACTTGGCAGTGCCAATTACGTTGAATTACCAATAAATAAGCCAATATGCCCGTTTCATAATAATCAGCGACGAGGTGCTATGAGACAACGAATCGATGTTGATAAAATAAACTATCACCAAAACTCACTTGCAGATAATACACCATACACAGTACCTCCAGAAGAAGGCGGCTATAAGGATTATCCCGGAAAAGTAGATGGCTACAAAATCAGAGCTAGAAGCGAATCGTTCAAGGATTATTTTTCACAACCGAGGATATTCTGGAATAGTTTAACTCCAATAGAAAAGCAGCATACGATTGAGGCGCTAAGCTATCAAGTAGGCAGTGTAAAAAGTGAGTCGGTTCGTCAGCAGGTTGTTAATATACTTGTCAATGTTGATAAAGATATGGCAAGTATTGTTGCGGATAACATCGGGGTGGATCGACCAAGCGGATCCAATGTTCCTGTTTCTACAAGCTATTCTTCTCTTAGTCAGGCCAGTACACCTAAATATGCATATACACAAAAAGTAGGCGTACTTATTGGCGATGGTTATAACGGTAATGAGGTAACCAATGCACTTAACACCTTACAGCAATATGGTGTTTTTGTTGACATCATAAGTGAAAGGCTTGGTACGGTTACCGGAAATGATGGAACAACACTCCAAGTTGATAAAACGTTCCTTACATCGAGCCCTTATCTTGTAGACTCACTTTACGTTGTTGGCGGAAGTTCTAGAAACCAGGCAAAATTCAACTCAGACATCACGGAATTTGTACATGTAGCTTATAAGCACTATAAACCAATTGGTGTTTCCTCAACTGGAGAGTCTTTTATTCATGCATCAGAAAACAATAATTTGGCTGGTGTAGTTTTTGCTGCAAATAATCCAGATTTTGGTGAGGATTTTGTTTCTGCCATAGCGCAGCAGCGGTTTTGGGACAGAAAATAGCCTTTTATATTGGATGGGAGAAAGGAAATGTTCTTTCCATCCTTTATACTTTCTACGGAGTCCTGTCGCTCCAATATAATAACAACTCCTTAATTTTTATTCAGTCTAGCTTTTAGCCAATTTCAAAAACAAAATTAAAAGAAGAATCGAGTAAATGATTATCCAGATAAAAGGAAATATGGATAGGTCTCCAAGATTTTCCCCGCTCCAATTCATTAGTGATTGCTGTGTGTTTACTGCAGGGGGAATAACCCAGGTTATATTTTTCAAAGCAGTAGGCAGGGCACCATGGATTCCAAGAGCTGCGATGGAAAGAACAATAGTAAGTGCTAGCCCACCATAGGAATTTACAGGGCTTTCCATCAGTGCTTCACTAAATAAACTAGCAACCGTAATACCAAGAGTTGCTAATAAAATATGGTTTGCAAAAGAAACAAAACCAATTGTTAATGTCACAGGTTCAGCGAACATACCAAAAATAATCGGATATACAAAAGAATATACAGTTAGCAGCACGGCTATTAGCCATACAGATAATAATTTTGAAATATAGTAACGATTTCTCCCTTTAGCATGAAGTATCATAATTTGTCTTTGTACTGGTGGATCCAGTGATAAAACACTGATACACAACCAGGACGATATAACATATATAATCAACGCAGCCACAGCATAACTATCAATGATTGGATTTGGAGTATATGTATATTGGACAAATACTAAGACGAAGAAAGTAGAGATGGGAGGAAAGTATTTATGGGACCGCAAATAATCGTGCAAACTAAATTTAATCAGTTCTTTCAAATAGATCCCTCCTTATAATTGGAAATAGCGGGACATCTTATTCCCTTTCCCACTCTCCATCGTTATCTACAGTTGTTACTTGATTAATGCTTCCTTGTAATGCTAGGATTCTCGATAAAACTTTATCACTATAATTCGCATGAACATATAGTAACAACCCATTATCCATTTCCTTCATGTGCAATACTTCCTCCCATTGTTTCACCTGAGAATCATCCAACCGCTTTACTTCTATTAACTTCAATGAATCCTTTTCGTTTTTCATCTTTGTCTTTGAAAGAAGGCCATTATATATATAGTAAGTCGTTTCCACTATATCCTCAAAGGTGTTTGATTCATGATAGGTTAATAGTATTGTCGACCCTCGTTCTTTCAATTCTTTGATTACAAGTAGTAATTCCTGTTGGGCTTGAGCGTCAAGTCCGGATATAGGTTCGTCCAGGATTAAAAGCTCTGGCCTTTGCATGATAGCTTGGATGATCCCAACTTTCTGGATGTTTCCTTTTGAAAGTTCGTTTATCCGGTGATTATCCAGCTTTTCTAACTGAAATCGACGTAAAAATGCTGGAATATTTTTCCTAAGACGCGCTTTTGAAATTCCAGTAATTGTACCTATGTAACACAAATACTCACTTGGAGTGAAACGTATATCTTTTGGAAACCTCTCTGGTACATATCCTATTCTAATCTTTTTATTAGGATAAATAATCTTACCAGAAGTTGGCTTCTCAAGTCCCGCTATCAATCGTAAAATGGTGCTTTTTCCAGTACCATTCCCGCCCAGTATTGCAATAACTTGTTTTTGATCAATGGTAAGCGAAATATCACGTAAAACCTGTTGATTATTGTACGCTTTACTAATATGCTCAAGCTCCACAAACTTCTCCATTTAATCGCCCCCAACCTAACCTATTTCACTTAGGCTCTGCTCTCTGATCCAATTGATCCGGCTAATCATTTCATTTGGCTCATCACACCTAAAGATAACCGTATAAAAGCTACTTATCATTCTTACAGAAAGTATCACAAGTAAAATTGATAATTGTAGCGTTCTAGTATTTATAGTCTTCACTCTTTAGATTCATTCAATGTGATTGCTTTTTCAACAAGCGAAGTGAAGATGTCCTCTTGAATATCCTCAAGCTTTGTAATTCTTATATGGCGCATCGCTTTTCCTGTACCCTTCAATAAGTCACTTTCAATTTCATTCCCTTTATAAAAACCTAAATTAACATGTTTCTTAGCAGGTTGCAGATAGCATACGAGCCCCTTATATGAATAGCTAGGCATTGACCATTTGAACTCTTCAATAAGCTTGGGCGAAGCATCAAAAATAACTTTCCGCAATGCATTTGTAATCTCTTGAATGTCAGGTGACAATTGATCAATCATTTGATCAACTTTCTCAGTTGTTCGTATCTTATCAGTCATCTAATCAATCTCCTCTTTAAGCTCAGCCAAACAATGAATCATATAGGGATAGGGAAGCCCTTTTTGATTTTCGACTGGTTTAGTTATTTTTTTACAATTTCTTCTAACATCACTGCAGATTATAGCTATCCTAATCATTTGTTCTTCGGAATGCTTAAAATGATCCATTCTTTTCCCTTGATTTGTTTCCCGATATAAAGAATTTGCCCTAAGTGATAGCTAATGTGAACGACTTCTGTTTGAATTGCTTGAAGCACACTAATCGATTTCCCCCTTAGTGTAACCTTCCTATTTAGATCTTCTCCGTTAAGGTTCCCGATTGTATGAAAAAGCAGCTTCCATCCATCTTCCCAAACCTGCATCAGATATTTCTTTGACTCATTACGATCAACAAATTCTAAGTCTCTATTTCTATAAGCTTTTTCTCCATCCGCCGTTAAAAAATCTACCCATCGAGAGTGCATATTCCCACTCAAATGTTTGATAATAATTGCAATGCTATTCGACTCTTCATTTGACTTCCAGTGTAAATCCATTTCAGATAATTGTTCGATTCCCTTTTCTGCACGTTCTTTAAAATGTTTAAACTGTTCAATTATAGTTGTCAGGTACTCCTTTTCAAAGGTAATTAAAATCACCCCTTATTATAGATTCAATTCAAATTTTGAGGTAGATGAACACTATCCTTCTTATATATGCTGTTGTATAAATCAAAGTAAAAAGGTTCCCCACTAACTAACCGATCATGGAGTCCTTAGCAATTACAAATCATGACGACATTTCCATCTGGATCCTTTATATTAAACCAGGCTGTGTCTTCCACCCACTCCATTTCTCTCACAATTACGATCCCTTTTTCTTTCACATATTTATAAGCATCATCAATATTGGGTGCATAAAAATTGAAAATCGGACTAGGGCTCACATGATGTTTGAAAAACGGATCAAAGGTGTGATCATCTAAAGTGAGCGATGATGTCCCTACTACCGGGACGTTAAAACCGGTGACACAACTTGTTCTAAATCAACATCCATTCCTAATAGGTCACAATACCATTTTGCAGAAGCTTTCAAATCCGACACATGTACAAACACACCATTCATTTGATTTTTTATCGGCAAGATATTCTCCACGTTATTACCGCTCTCGTATTTTTTATTGAATGTTACTGTTTCAGATTGCTGATACCTCCAATTACTTTAGGCATAGGAGAAGCAACCATTACAGCTTATCCCAAAATCTATATTGATCATATAAAATTTTATAAAGTTTGTAAAATACAATCTATTTAAAGTGTGTTATTAACTTATTTTTTTCAAAGTACCTTAATACTCAATTGAATAGAGTCTTATTGAATGATATCTCTGGTTCAGCAAGAACCCTTCTGCCATTTCTTTGCTAACATAATATCCATCATCATTTTCCTCTTTTGATTGCGCAGTCTCTTTAAGCAAATATGGAAACCTCAAAAATATTTCCGATCATCAAGAGCTTTTCTGTCTCTGGAAATCCTTGCCTGTACGAAAGCAAAAACAACAATGCAATCAATTCTACTGGTATCTTTATTTTAATTTCGATCATTCCCATTCTTATCACTCCTTTATTTTTTATTACTTACTTTGTTTTATTAAATACCTTTCTTTTTTAAAAACTTTTGATCTGTCTTACTATGTTTGAGCCTTAAACAATATCTATTTCATAAACAGACCCTCTTCATAAATATAAGCGCTCATCTCACAAAATCCGGTACATTTCTTATCAAGGAATTTAAAGCAAAACAAAAAAGGCCATAGTTTCCTATGACCTTTCACTGTCTTATTACTTTCCTACCCACATTTTAATGAGTCGCATAATGGGTTTGCGACTCCCTTTTATAAATCGTCATTGAGAAGAACGATCCCTGTTTTATTCGTCGCTCCAGGACTGGCGACATCACTTTCTGAATAGCATAAATCAATAAACATTTTTAATCAAGGGCGATTGGGGGAAACCAAATTCCCCAAGTTGCCCTTACGAACATCCACTTGCGTGATGTCTGGATTATTCGTAGATTCCTTCCATAATTCAAGCCATTCTTTATTTTAATACTTAACCTAATTGAGATAAATAAACACCAATTAAATATAAAATTAAAATGTGTACAGGATAAAAAACATAAAAAAAGTACTTCAAACCAATCCCTTTTTTACCGTTGTAAAGTAATATTAACGGTAATGCTATTATCATGATCCATTGATACCCAGCATATTGAATTAGGTATTCCGCAAAGAAATCTGGTCTATACCCCCATTTAGAGTATACAACATAACAAAATATAGAAAATAAGATATAAACAACGCTAATACCAATCTTAGTCTTTCTAGTTACATAAAGAAGCAAGCCTAAAAGTACAAAAAACGGTCCACCTTCTACAAAAAAAACACTACCAAATATAGAACCGAAAAATTGATAAACAACACTAGCATCACTAATAAAGCGCCAATCTATCTCTGAAAACAGCATACTAATCAAAAAAACTAGCATTTGCCATACAACAAGAAACAAAACATATTTTATTTGCTTTTTCTCAAAAAAATAAATGAATATTATTATCAAAAAAAGAGGAGCAAAAAAATTATTCGTTATATACATTTGGGTTTCATTAAAAACAATATTAATAATAAGGTTTAATATAGCCATACCCAAAGTACATAGGTACAAACGAATGATGTACTTTTTTCTATCTAAAGTATATTGATAACCTATAATTAGAGCATAAATAAACACTGGGGCTGCAATTCTACCTACCCAATGAAACCATTCTGGAGTATTAGATATAAATTGACCAACATGGTCAATAAACATCGATATCAATGCAATTATCTTAAGTTTAGTGGTCGTCATCAACATTCTCCTAAAATAAACTCAAATATAACAGAGTGAAACACCATGAGAAAAAAGATCACGACGTTTCACTTGTAAAATTATTAATTCAATTAGCTTTTACTGATCCACTAAAATTACTTGGTCCATAAAATTTTATATAATATTGTCCTTTTGAATCCAAATTACGAACAGATATTTGGCTCTGTTTTGCGTTCAGAGTAAATGTCCCTACCGCACCAATTGTTCCTTTTTTATAAAGTTTATATTTTAGTTTTCCATCTCTAAAATTGCGCACTTCTATTGAAACACTGCTGGCTCCAGTAAAGTATTTATTTGTATATAGGTTAGAGTTTGCTGCACTTCCTGAAAATTTCATCTCTCCACTACTTTTTAAATTATGTGATTTAGTCGGTTTACCCAAACCTAGAGTTGACATACCCTCAGTATTTTCAGTTTCTGCATCAGCTGGTGGATTTTCAGAAACTCCAACGTTTGTTCCTGCGCTTGTTGCTCCTACATTAGTACCTAAAACCAACATAAAAATGAGGGATAAAATACTAACTGTCATAAACTTTTTCATTAAACAAGTACCTCCAATTTAATTTTTTCAAAAATACAATATAAATCAATATTCGACGCTAACCTCCTAAAAACCTCCCAATATATACATAAAATTTCCTGCAAATTAAAAACCGTGCGGTATTTAAATATATATATAAAATTATGCACGACCTTAAATTCAAAAATTCAGTTGAGTACGTGGCTAAAAGAATATAAATATCTCAATTTTTTTTTGAAACTATAAATTTAATTTTTTCACTTAAAAACGAAAATCGAAAAAAAACGTTTTTCTAAATTTTTATGTATAAAATTCTGTTGTTCATCGAGTTTCTGAATCAATAATTTATTATTTTTCCCATTTACTAATCGCCTGTCTTGTTGTATTTAGTTTCCTTAGTTTAAAAAGTTTTTGACCAAAGGTCATGCACGAAACCCCTTTCATTTTGTTAGTTCTAGTTTAGGATAACAATGCTTTTCTTTCTATCACGGAGCAAATGCACTTTGTCAACGGATGGTTGCATACATGTTATGCATGGTTTTATGCAGATCGCAAAGATCCTATTCTAATGTATCATGGAATCTT
This sequence comes from Oceanobacillus sp. FSL W7-1304, assembly GCF_037969805.1. NCBI lineage: Bacteria > Bacillati > Bacillota > Bacilli > Caryophanales > Bacillaceae > Oceanobacillus > Oceanobacillus sp. FSL W7-1304. The sequence continues at coordinate 2,398,362 of NZ_CP150211.1, forward strand.
TGGTAGAAAGTAATCGAAACATAAAAAATCCAGCATTAGGTTGTTGGACACTAATACTGGATTTTTAAGTTGTTGAGCCACCAAATAGTACTTAAGCACAAATAAACCTTACATCAATTCCTTTTGTATTCGTTGAATTGCGGATTGTGAAAGTTCATTTGCGAATGAGCCATCCACCCTTACAGCACTACCAAAATGATAATCTTCTGCACTTACCATTTGATGAATACCCGCAATGTTTTCTGGTGATAGTCCTGAACCAGGCATGATACTCGGTCCGTTTTGCCCGAAAGATAGTTTTACCAATTTTGCTAACTGGTCTTTGCCTTTCTCACAATTTACTTCCCCGCCGGATGTCAAAATCCGCCTTACATTCTGTTTGAATTGGAGTAAAGTACGGTAGGCGGCTTCTTGTGAATGAACCTCATCAAACGCACGGTGAAAGGTTATATCTATATCTGGGAACCGCCGAATAATCTCACGAAGCATTTCTTCATTTATGGTACCATTCTGATTTAGTGCACCGAAGACAATTCGATTGCCTCCAAGCTTTGTAATCATTTCGATATCTTCACAAATCACCTGAAAATCATCTTCTGTATAGTAAAAATGATAGCTATGGGGGCGAACCATGATCTGGACAGGAATCTTTACGCTTTGCAGGACCTGTTTGATCGCTCCATAGCTTGGGGTTAGCCCTCCCTCTTTCATTGCGGATACGAGTTCTAGACGGTGAGACCCTAGTTTTTCTGCCTGAATAGCTTCTTGCTTATTTTGTACAATCAGTTCCAAATTCATATCTTTCACCAACCTTTTTGCAAACTTCTAACGTTTTACAGATGCAGCCATTCTTACATACGTATGGCGTCTTCCTCTGATAGCGATGGAATAGGTCATAATGTTTTCCGGGACAGCAATTCCGTAAAAGCCTGTATCCCCTATATGATAAATATCTGCACCAGCCATTTTACTATTTAACGCGATTTGGCGGATCGTTGCCTCATCAGCTCCTTCTTGGCTTGTCCCAATCGTGAGCATTGCCAGCGCACCTTTTGAATGAACAAATTGTACATAGTTTTGGACAGTATCCAATGTGATTCCAGGGACTGTTCCAGGAGCAGGCATTAAAATAACATCCGCTCCTGCTTTAATAAAACTGGATAGTGCATCTTCTGAAATAATACTGCTGCCTGTTTCATTTGTAACTCCAGCACCATGCATTTTTCCTGCAATAATTAATCCTTCTTCACCAAAAACCTCACGGGCCTTCTGAATAGCAACAATCGTTTCATTATTTGTCACACCTGTTTTAGGATTACCCGTTAAACATATGAAATCAAAACCTAATTTTCTCGCTTTCCTTAAGGATTCTTCGGTAGCCAATCTTCCTTTTGAAACTGTATCTAATTTTTCTATTTGTTCGGCATGAAGGTCGACTGGTTCTAAATTCAGGCCAACAGGACGTCCAGTTAGTTCCTTCACTTTTTGTATGACTGATTCATTCTGATCACATTCAACCCCTTCAACAGCAGGGTTAAACACATCAAATAAATTTAATAAGAGTAAATCAGCACCGAACGCAGATGCAAGTTCAGCATTGGTGACGCTCGGGTATAATGGCGCTACAGAAGTCATTGTCTCTGATAGCATTACTCTTCCTTCACAGGCTTGAATGGACTGCTTTAAGTCTTGGCCATTCATTTTTTGAAAATCAGAAGCCGTACAATCTAATAATCTTTTCACTAAAAATTTCCCCTTTCTTCATACTTCTATGTTATCGATTAATTTTAACTTTGTATTTATAGCGGTCAGCACGATAGTATGATTGTACATACTCTAAAGGTATATCATTTTCAGTGAGACTAACTCGGGAAATATAGAGAATCGGATCACCAATTTTAATATCAAGCGCGTCAGCCATGTGCTTACGAGCGATTGTTGCTTCCACTTCCTGTTCAGCGGACAAAATCCGAAGTTCAGTCTCATTTTCAATATGTTGATAAATGGATTGTTCTGCAATTTCTCTCGTAAGACCTGGAATACGATCTACTGACGTATAAAAGATTTGAAATGCGATTGGCAGCTGATCCCCTAAACGCAATCTTTTTATTTCATAGACTGATGAGCCTTCCTCCAGTCCTAACTTCTTGGCTAACCATCCACTTGCTTTTATAATGTTAAATTCTAATACCTTTGTTCCTGCTACCATTCCCCGTAAACGCATATCCTCTGAAAAACTTGTTAAGTGTTCCAAATCCTGTTCGAATTTCTTATAAGCAACGAAAGTCCCTTTTCCACGTTCACGCTGTAAATAGCCTTCACTTGTAAGATTATTCATTGCTTGCCTTACCGTCATTCGACTGATTTGGTACTTCTCAGCATACTCACGCTCAGAAGGAACTAAGTCTCCAGGTTTTAACTCCTTCTTTTCAATCATCTCTTTTATCACTTGTTCCAATTGAAAATAAAGTGGTATTGGCGATTCTTTGATTATCATTTTAGAAAACACTTTCCTTTTATCGTTACGTAAAAGCAATGATGTCTTGTATCGGATATTTAATTATTACGTTCGACTATATTTTAATACGTAAGCTATCGTTCTAGATAATCTACGCTAGGCTGTTCAAGCGATTAGGACACTCCCAATCATGTATTACTTATGAATCTTCTTCATCTCGTCAGCTACAAATTGAACTTGTGTGCCAACAACAACTTGAACATTGTTTTTACCAGTAACAACTACCCCTGGTACACCTGTAGCCTTAATTTTACTTTGATCAATTGCAGACGAATCTTTCACATCCAGTCTTAATCGGGTAACACAATTGTCAATAGAGGTAACGTTTTCTTCCCCACCTAAACCTTCGTAAATTTTCGCTGCCATTGCTGCGAATTTATTGTCATCGGCATTTTCAGTAGATTCTACCTCTTCCGCTTCAAGCACATCATCATCTTCTCTACCAGGAGTTTTGATATTAAATTTTGCAATTAAAAATCTAAATATAATATAGTAGATAACAAAGAATACCAGTCCCTGGAGCAATAGCATGTACGGTTCATTAGCCATTGGCAGACGCGAGCTTAATATAAAGTCAATTAGCCCCGCGCTAAAACCAAAACCAGCTGTCCAATTAAACATAGCAGCAATCGCCATGGAGATACCTGTTAATACGGCATGAACAACATATAAAAACGGCGCTACAAACATAAAAGCAAATTCAATTGGTTCGGTAACCCCAGTTAAGAAGGAAGCAAAACCTCCTGCAAGCATTAAGGATCCTACTTGCTTTTTCCTTTTTGTTTTTGCCGCATGATACATCGCAAGTCCTGCTGCAGGTAAGCCAAACATCATAATCGGGAAGTATCCGGCTTGATACATACCTGTAATTCCTTTTTCACCAGTTCCCGCCCAGAAATTTCCAATATCGTTTATTCCCGCTACATCAAACCAGAACACAGAGTTAAGCGCATGATGTAATCCAATTGGAATTAATAATTTATTAAGAAATCCATAAATCCCTGCACCAATAGCCCCTAATGTACTAATCATTTCACCGAAATTAACTAATCCTGTATAAACTACAGGCCAGACAAAGAATAATGCTGCAGCAACAACAAGCATTAAAGCAGATGTCATAATCGGTACAACTCGCTTCCCACTAAAGAAAGCTAACGCTGCTGGTAATTGTACATGACTAAATCGATTAAACATAATTGATGCTACAACCCCAGAAAGAATTCCAATAAACGCATTTTCTATATTCTCAAAGGCTGGGTTTACATTTTCCACATTAATTCCTTGCAATAATGCAACAGTATCAACGGAAAGTAGTGTGGTTACGACTAAGTAGGCAACTAGCCCACTTAGTGCAGCAGCACCGTCTCTCTCCTTGGACATACCTAACGCAATCCCTACCGCAAATAAGATTGGTATATTATCAATAATGGAAGAGCCTGCTTTAATTAAGAAAGCAGCTGCTGCACTTCCTTCCCCCATGCCTGATGGGTCAATCCAATAACCTATCCCCATTAAAATTGCCGCTGCAGGTAATACTGCAACCGGTAACATCAATGAACGACCTATACTTTGGAGATATTTCATCATCCTGTTTTCCTCCTATCAAAAGTTTTATATATGTTGTTAATTTACGGAGTGTATAAACTAAAAAAATGTGTAACGTACTTAATATAGTATTCTACCCAAAAAATACGCTTTCATTTAAGGTTATAACTTTCGAACCCTTCCTTATTTCATCCGTAAAAAATTAAAGATAACAACGAAATATATTGTATCCCACGTTAAACTAGTTGTCTATACCAATTTCATATCATTTTTTAGCTTAAAGAATCAAAAAGCTCGCCAGTTCGTAATCAACTCGAACCGGCGAGCTTTGCTTTTTATTCCCCAATTAACGGGACACTATGTTTGTAGGACTTCAATTGCTTAATCGTTTTCGAAGTCACAAATTACGAATCTAAATTTTCATTGCTTCCTCATTCACTTTTTGCATAAACTCTTCTACAACTTTATTGTTGCTTTTCTCACTTCCTAGCTTCAACATTGCTCTTCCTACAAAATTAACCCCTTTATTACTACCCTCATAAATAAATGCCGTTTGTGTATCACTAATTTTAAGTAATTTAAAAGATAGATTAATCTCAAAAGCTTTACCTAAAACAAAACGTATTTGCTTGTACTTTTTATCTTCTAAGTCTTCATAAGCTAACGTTTCTACAATATACGTTTCAAGCCGTTTTCCTTCCCGATAGGTTTGTTCGTGCTTTGCTCCAACCTCACCTTCCCTTTTTTCAATCACCGTATGTTTCTCTACTTTAGGCATAATCTGTTTGATGTTTCTATCTAAAAATAGGCTCCATACATTTTCAATATTTGTATCAATAGTGATTTCTTCTTTCCATTGGATCATTTGTATTCTTCCTTCCCAGATTCAAGAAAAGCATCGATCTCTTCAACCCGAAGCAGAAGATCGTCTATTTCCCTCTGAATTTTATGTCTTTTTTGTATTAACAGCCCATCTAAATTTGCAAATGACTCATCCTCCATGACACAGACCATTTCCTGTATGGTAAAGCCAAGTCTCCGCAATTTAACGAGGAGGATTGCCAGGAAGTAACTTCCATCATCGTAATAACGATAGTTGTTATTTGGATCAATAAATGCTGGTTCAAGCAATTTTACTTCGGCATAGTATCGTAATGTTTCTTTACTTAATCCGGTCATCTCAGAAAAATCACTAACCTTATACATCCTGTCCCTCCCGCTCGTCTTAAATTATAAACTGTGGGGTGCGCCACAGAGTCAATATATATTACCGAAATTCTATCGACAGATTTAAAAAATAACTTTGTACCACCTAAATTTAGTGTTCCTTCATTTGTTAATAAAAACTATACCACACAAAATTCCCTAAATTCACCAAAGTTTATAATTATCAATTATATAATTTAATTGAGAAAAAAATATTTTAAAATAAGATCATTCGTTCTTGACTTACTAAATATCTTTATATAAAATAGCATCTATAGAAATAAATTATAATTAATATAAATTAAAAACTATTATACTTTGGAGGTATTTATTTTGGGGAATATAAATGAAAACAAAAAAAGAATGACTACTGCATTTGGTAATCCTGTACCAAATGACTCAGATTCTAAGACAGCCGGTCCACGCGGCCCGTTATTAATGGAAGATTACTGGTTCCTCGAGAAACTAGCTCACTTTGATCGTGAGGTAATCCCAGAGCGCCGTATGCACGCGAAAGGTTCCGGTGCATACGGGACATTTACCGTTACGAACGATATTACAAAATATACGAAAGCAGACATTTTCTCAGAGGTTGGTAAGAAAACCGATATGTTTGTCCGCTTCTCAACTGTTGCTGGTGAACGCGGGGCTGCTGATGCAGAACGTGATATTCGTGGTACATCTATGAAATTCTATACAGAGGAAGGTAACTGGGATCTTGTCGGAAATAATACGCCTGTGTTCTTTATGAGAGATCCGAAGCGGTTCCCAGATTTAAACCATGTTGTAAAACGTGATCCAAAAACGAATATGCATAGCGCTCAAGCGAACTGGGATTTTTGGACAAGCTTACCGGAAGCACTGCATCAAGTGACAATCACGATGAGTGACCGTGGTATTCCAGCAAGCTATCGAAACATGCATATGTTTGGTAGTCATACGTATAGCTTTTTCAATGCAGAAAATGAACGATTTTGGGTAAAATTCCACTTCAAAACACAACAAGGAATTAAAAATCTGACTGAACAAGAAGCTGAAGCATTAGTTGGTCGCGACCGTGAAAGCCATCAACGAGATTTATTTCAAGCAATTGAACGCGGAGATAATCCAAAATGGACTTTATTTATCCAAGTTATGACAGAAGAATATGCAAGAAACATGAAAGATAATCCATTTGATATCACAAAGGTTTGGTATAAAGAGGATTTCCCACTAATTGAAGTTGGTGAGGTTGAATTAAATCGCAACCCAGAGAATTACTTTGAAGAAGTTGAGCAGGCTGCATTCGCTCCAACCAACATTGTTCCTGGTATTGGTTTCTCTCCAGATAGAATGTTGCAAGGTCGCTTATTCTCATACGGAGATGCACAACGCTATCGTTTAGGTGTAAACCACTGGCAAATCCCAGTCAACTATCCGAAAAACGCGAAGAATTTCAACCCCTATCACCGTGATGGTGCTATGAGAGTCATCCCTCATGGAAATCAAGTCACATATAGCCCAAATAGCTATGGTGAATGGGAAGACAGCAAGGAACACCAAGAACCAGCTCTAGATATTTTTGGTACTGCGGATTATCATAACTTCCGAGAAGATGATGATAATTACTATGAACAACCCGGTAGGTTATTCCGATTAATGACTGTAGAAGAGCAGCAAAGGTTATTTGAAAACACAGCAAAAAATATGCAAGGAACTACGAAGGAAATTCAATTAAGACATATTAACAATTGTTATAAAGCAGATCCAGCATATGGCGAAGGTGTAGCCAGAGCGCTTGGCGTTCCAGTGGATGAAATAGCTGTTTCTACTACTGTATAAACGAAAAAGAAGACTGTCCTCACTTGAAGGCAGTCTTTTTTATAACTACTGGATTTGGAAAAAGGTTACTTAATTGGTGCCACCCTCATCGGCTCGATATTCCAATACATCACCCGGCTGACACTCTAATGCCTTACAAATGGCATCTAACGTTGAAATCCGAATTGCTTTTGCCTTCCCATTTTTCAATATAGAAAGATTTGCCATCGTTATGCCAACCCGCTCAGATAATTCCGTCACACTCATTTTTCGTTTTGCTAACATCACATCAATATTAATTATAATCGCCATATTATCACCTCATACCGTCAAATCATTTTCGGATTTTATATGAATCGCTTCTTCTAAAAGTCTTTGGAGAACCGCAGCAAAGACTGCGATCACCATAGAAGCAAAAATAGGGACCATTCCGATAATGATGAGACCTGGTGCATCATCTAGCTCTGCTACGATATAAACAAAAGGAATAATAAGCACATACAACCCACTGATTGTTATTGCACACCATTTAATTTTCTTTAGAGCCACAACAGATAATTTAGAGAAAGCCTGGTTCTTGTCAATATAGCTTAAAAGTTTAAAAGCCTGGTACAAAGCAAAGAAAAACGGAATCACTGATACATACATACCAATTATAATGGGATACAGAATATGATCATATTCTGGATTTGCTGGATTATTAACTAACCAATACACTCCGAATATAGATAAAGCAAGAACCGGAGTTCCAATAAGAAATAATGCTAACTTTAAAAAGAGTGTTGAACCATATTTCATTAAATACACCTCACTTTATTATTCTATTTGATTTTATCATTATATTTATCGTTTCACAATAAATAAATTACGATTTTCGATGTTTTTTTGTTGAAACCCAAATATAAAAAGAACAAAAAGGAGCTCGGCACCCAAGCTCCTTTTGCCTTTTCAACTAATGCACCATTTTGTTTAGAAGTTTTTTAAGATAATTTCCAAGCAGGAATTAAAGAATGGAAATGGGAAAAGTAACTTACTAAAATATGTATGAGCGTATACAAGCCCAATGTTGTTAAATATGTGATAAACCAAATATATAATGGCCGCCTTAAAAATAAATAGAGTAATAACATTCCAACTGGAAACGGCATTATTACAATAAGCCATATCAGCGCTCCAAGCGTTATCCCCTTACTAACTTTGTCCGAATTTTATTGGACACATATTCAACAATTAAAATAAGTATAACAAGACCAATTAAAATTGAACCAACCTCTTCCCAGCGATATGAATTCATGGCAAATATAAGCGGAGCACCAATTCCACCTGCTCCAACTAATCCTAGAACAGCTGCATCACGCAGATTCATATCAAATCGATAGATGATGATGGACAGGAACAAAGCTGAAAGCTGTGGCAGTATACCAAAACGTATTTTTTCTATCATGGTACATCCTAATGATTCCATCGACTCCAGAATAGACGTATCTAAATCTTCTATAACGTCTACATACAACTTTGCCAACATTCCTATACTTGTTAGAGACATTGTTAAAACCCCTGCAAAAGGGCCTGGACCGGTTACCCGGATAAACATTAGTCCATAAACAATGGCAGGAATTGTCCTAATAAAAACGAGCAATAAGCGAATGATAATTGCTACTGGCTTCGGTACAATATTTGATGCGGATAAAAAAGCAAGCGGAATTGCCAGAATTGCTCCTACAATGGTACCTAAGAAAGCAATTGCTACTGTTTCAATGAGCAAATAAGGTACCCCATTCGTAAAATTAAACAACAATTCTACATCTGGTTGAACGAGACCCAACAGGATATTTTTGGCGATTGTAAGTCCATTCACTGTTAATTCATCAAACTGGATGGCAGACAACGACCAACCAAAAAGGATAATCAAGATCAATGCTGTCATTATTTGTGTAAGACGGCGATTCGGTTCCAGTTCGTACTGTTTATCGATATGATTCATATGTAATCTCCTACTTTAATTTCTTTCGGTAATGTTCACTAATCGATTCAATCAAATAGACAACAACAACTAGCATCAGTAAAATCATGCCTACATTTGCGTAGTTTCGCCATCCAAGACTTTCATTTAGCAGCAGTCCAATACCACCTGCTCCAACGTACCCTAAAATAGCTGCGTAACGAACATTTCCCTCAAAACAAAACAAGGAAGTCGATAAATAATTCGGTAGTATTTGCGGGAAAATAGCATACCGAAATGATTGGATTGTTGTTAATCCCATCGAATGCATCGCCTCATATGCATCCATATTGACATTCTCTATTTGCTCGTATAGTAATTTGCCTACATATGCGATTGTAAATAAGTAAATTGCAACTGTTCCCGCAAACGTTCCAAGTCCGAAAATATAGGTAGCAATAAGAGCAACAATCAATGTTGGAAGTGTGCGCAATAAGCTTAGGGAAAATTTGGTTGCAGATGAAATCCAGGCTGTCTTCGCAATATTACTTGCTGCAAGTATCGCTAACGGCAATGCAGAAATGGCACCTAAAAGTGATCCAAGTAGTGACATTTTAATAGTATCTAATAATGGCTTCCAAATGTGCGGAACATAAGCCCATGTTGGTGAAAGCATCTCTTGTATAATGACAAAGAACTGGCGGATTCTAGTGATTAGAATTTCAAGATCGAACCCCGTAATTTGAATAGACCAGTAGGAAAATCCGAGTAAAAGCAGAATAATAACGGGCGTCATGGACCTCCTTTCCACTACTACTTTTCCATTTGGAAGTGTTAATTTCTTAGTTGGTAACAGCTTCGCGAGCATGGGCAATGTCCTCCCCTTTTTCAACAGACCCTTTATAAATCTGTTCTAAAATCTCGTCTGTTACATCCTCTGTTCGTCCATCATAGACAATTTCTCCAGCACGTATGCCAATAATTCGACTCGCATATTCCAGTGCTAATTCGACATGATGAATGTTCATGATAACGGTCATATGAAGTTCCTGATTAATTCGCCTGAAGTCTCCCATTACTTGATTTGCAGTTACTGGATCAAGTGATGCCACAGGCTCATCAGCTAAAATAATTTTGGGGTTTTGCGCAAGTGTACGTGCGAGAGCTACACGCTGTTGCTGTCCGCCTGACAATTGATCAACCCTAACGAATGCCTTATCTAAAATACCAACCCGATCAAGTGCAATTAACGCCTGTTTTTTCTCTTGTTCTGTAAACACACCTAGCACCTTTCTCCATAAAGGTATTTCAGGAACAAAAGAAACAAGCACGTTTTTCATAACCGAGATACGGGTGACTAAGTTAAATGACTGAAAAATCATTCCAATGCTGCGACGCAATTGGCGTATTCCCTTTCCTCTTAATGTGCTGATTTCGACATCGTCTACCTTCAAAGAGCCGCTTGATATATCGTGCATACGATTAACGCAACGCAGTAACGTCGATTTCCCAGCGCCTGAAAGCCCAATAATAGCTACATATTCTCCTTGATCGATCTGAAGATCAATATCCTTTAACGCCAATAAACCATTGGGATATTGTTTGTGGACTTGTTTAAATTCAATCATGATGATACTCCAATCCTAGAAAAAAATGAGAACATAGAATAACGTTCTCATTTTTCTATCATTCTATTTGCATTCTGATCCTTAGTTTGACCCTACTTGCTGCACAATTTCCTGGGCCTTTCGTTCATTATCATAGTCTTCATCTGTCGCATCTTGATACCCTTCATGACTGTAGATCGCAATAACTTCTTTTCCCTCTTCTGATTCTCCAATATTCATAAATGCTTTCTTTAATGCTGCTTTCAAATCATCATTCATTATTTCAGAGTTTTTGCTCACACTAATGGTGTCATTATAGATTGCTGGCATAACACCAATGACATCTGTTTCTTCCCAGATATCAGCGTCACGACCGTATTCCGTCGTCCATGTGTCTACAAAGTCACGACGTGCATCTGCATACGTAACTAATACATCTGTTTGTCCGGTAGCTAAACGAGCAAATGCACTTCCATATGAATCAGCTTGTACCGCTTTTGATAAGTCCGTAATTGTCTTATTAAAGTTTTCTTGCAACCATAATGCAGGGTAAATGTAACCCGCTGGAGATGACGATGACATCACATTCCAAGTCGCATTATCTAAATCTTCAAATGTCAGCTCTTCCCCATTATTTACTTTCTCGGCTAAAGCTTGTCCGTTCTCTGATGGACCAGCAATTAATAATGCACGATATGAAGTTGTTTGTTCATCCGTTGGTTCTGTTGGTTCATTTTCATTCCAATCTGCAGCGTTATCCGAGTCATTGCTTAAACCTGCACGTGTTGCTGTTAATATAACTTCAGCACCGTCATCATACAATACATATGTACCGCCTGGAATAAATCCAATATCCGTTGTTCCGGCTGAGAGTGCTTCTCCAACTGCCTCATAATTTGTACCTACAATTATTTCAATTTCACCTATGTCATATCCTAAGCCAGATAGCTCTTCTGTTAATAACTCCTTCAACGGTTCTGTAGCAGTAATAATTTCCTCTGGTTCACGAGAAGGTACAAATCCAATGGACAATTTTTCAATAGATTCATTTTCTGTTGTATCACTAGAATTAGCGCCTTCTGTAGAAGCATCACTTTCTTCCGTCTGATCACCACAAGCTGCTAAAACTACTGCAAATAGTAATGTTGCAGCAAATAAAATAACTTTCTTCATGTAACAATCCTCCTAAGCCTTAATACCGATAATTTTAACAGAATTATATTAATTAACTGTAAATTGTTTGTTAAGTTAAATTATAATCATGCAGATAATTGATAGTTAAAACCTAATATCAAGAGTTAAAAGAAGTTTAATTGCAATCCACTTTTTTATTAAATAGAGTGGGTATGTACACGAAACAAAAATCGAAAAATAAAGATTGCATGTATGAGGGAAAAAGAGTAGAATTCTAATATTACTTAGGAAAAGAATATAGGTGACATAAGATGAAGAAGAGAAAAGAAATGACATTAGCCATACTACTTATGAACATATTTTTTGTCTTTTTAGGAATCAGTTTAGTTATACCTGTACTGCCAACAATAATGAATGAGTTAAATATTAGTGGTACCGTTGTTGGCTATTTAACCGCAGCATTTGCTTTAACACAATTAATTTTTTCTCCATTTGCTGGAAAAGCGGCTGATAAATTCGGTCGGAAAATTATGATTGTGATCGGTTTATTTATTTTCAGTTTTTCCGAACTATTATTCGGGCTGGGAAAAACAATAGAAGTTCTATTTATATCACGTATTTTAGGTGGCGTAAGTGGTGCTTTTATCATGCCTGCTGTGACGGCATTTATTGCCGACGTTACCACAATAGAGAAACGCCCAAAAGCACTTGGCTATATGTCTGCAGCAATTAACACCGGTTTTATAATCGGGCCTGGCATCGGCGGCTTTTTGGCGGAAATCGGTACAAGAGTTCCATTTTTTTCAGCAGCTGCTTTTGCTTTTGTAGTCGCGATTTTATCCATTTTCACATTGAAGGAGCCTAGCTCTAAAGCAGAAGACACGTTGGATGAATCACCATTAGCTGGAAAGAACAGCTTAAAGAAAATGTTAAAGCCAATGTTCTTTATTGCCTTTATCGTAATTTTCATAGCATCATTTGGTTTAGCTGCATTTGATTCTTTATTCAGCCTATATGTTGACCATAAATTTGCATTTAGCCCGTCGGATATAGCTATTGCCATTACAGGTGGTGCAATTATCGGTGCACTCTTCCAGATTCTATTATTTGATCCATTAACCAGATATATGGGGGAAGTTAATATCATTCGTTGGTCATTACTATTCTCGACGATTTTAGTTTTCGCGATGACACTCGTAAACACCTACTGGACAATCATGGCAGTGACATTTACGGTATTCATCGGATTTGATCTTATTCGTCCGGCTGTAACGACCTACCTCTCACGCATCGCTGGTAATGAGCAAGGATTTGTTGGCGGGATGAATTCCTTCTTCACTTCGCTTGCCAATGTATTTGGACCAGTTCTGGGAGGTATGCTGTTTGATATCGATATAAATTTCCCTTTTTATTTTAGTGCAGTTGTGATTATACTAGGTTTCGTAATGACGATGTTCTGGAAGGATCCACATTTGAAGGGGCTTTAAATATTACAAGAAGAAGTAACTGTAATCGTTTTGGCTAAGTTAGAATTCCCGTTGTTTTGATAGCTTCTTACTAGCTTTATGAACTAACTTATCTAATTAGAAAAAAATACCATTCAACTCCCACATGCTTTGTTAAACCGGAGTTGAATGGTTTACAACCTAACGGATAACTAGATCGGATGCCCACTTGTTACTGGGCCAATCATATCTGCTTACAAAAAAAGATGTCCGTAATTAGGACAGCCTTACAGATAGAGAATGATTATACACTCGCCTTATTTTATTTTCACCTTCAACAATACAGATTCACCATGATTCGCAGTACTACCCTCACTTTTTACTAATTCTTGAACTTGATCAAAATTCGTAATAACAACTGGCGAAACAATACTATCCGCTTTTTCTTTGATTAATTCTAAGTCAAAGCTGATTAGTTTATCACCAGCTCGCACCTTATCACCTTGTTGAACGTAACCTTCGAACCCTTCTCCGTTAAGTGCAACTGTTTCTAAACCGATATGAATTAAAACTTCTAAACCATTGTTTCCCTGAATTCCAACGGCATGTTTGGTTGGAAAAAATTGAACAACTTCACCATCGAGAGGGGATACCACAATTCCTTCTGTCGGTTCAACCGCAATCCCATCACCAAGCATTTTTTGACTGAACATATCATCCGGAACAGCTTCAATTTTCAAGATGTTCCCAGTTATCGGTGAAACTAAATTTTCTAATGTCTCTTTTTTGCCAAATAATTTCTTTAACATGCTGTTACCTCCGATTATATATAGGAACAGACGAAAATAGTTCCCTTTTTCGCCTGCTCCCTTCATTTATAAAGAGTTCATCTCAACTGACGCATATCGCGTTTACTGCATATTCAATCCGCCCGCTTTAGCTTTGTCATTACTTCAATTCTGGCCAGTAGTCTTTGTTTGCTTCAATCAAATCATCTAATACATCCTTCGCTACTTTGGCACTCGGTACAGTTTTAGAGAGTGTAAGAGCCTGCCATAATTTTTGATAGCTTCCTTCGATATATGCTTGTACTACTAGTTTTTCAACCGTTACTTGCTGATACATTAAAGCTCTTTCGAATTCGGGGATCTTTCCTTGACTTAATGGTTCTGGACCATCTGTACCAACAATACATGGTACTTCTACCATTGCATCATCATCAAAGTTTGCGATCGCTCCATTGTTTTCTACAATTAAGAGCATTCGTTCATGTGTGTTGAAAGCAATTGCACGAGCTAAGTCCACAATAAATGTTGCATGACTGCCGATTCCGAATTCACTGCCTTCTCCTGTACCTTTTTCAACAATCGTTCTAGCAGTTGAAAATACTTCTTTTTCGCGACCATCAATTACTTCATTTGCACGCGTATATTCTGGGTTAGCATTGGCTACCTCATAATCAGGGTAGAGATAGTATTTCAAATAGGTATTTGGCAAGAATCTAGGATTAACCGCTAATAGGTCTTTTGCTTTCTTGTGTGTTTCTTGCCAACTTTGGTCCATATGCTGTGTATCCACTTCAATTTGCGTTAAGTATCCATTTTTCGCAACATAGTCACGGATTTGTGGCAAGTATTCGTTACCTTCTTTATCCTTTACACTTGTCCACCAGCCAAAGTGATTTAATCCAAAGTAACGAACATCTAGATCCTTTGGTGTTTTCCCAATGATTTGTGACATTCTGCGGATTGTTCCAACAGGCATATCGCAAATATTTAAGACTTTAGAATCGGGGCGTAAGATTCGGCATGCTTCTGCAATAATCGCTGCTGGATTAGAATAGTTTAACATCCAAGCGTCTGGGGAATATTTTTCCATCGTATCGATCAATTCAATCATGTCCCCTATACTGCGCATTCCATAAGCAATCCCACCTGGACCACATGTTTCTTGCCCCACAACACCATGTTTCAACGGGATTTTTTCATCCATTTCGCGCATTTTATATTGACCTGACCGGATATGAGCAAAGCAGAAATCAATGTCTGTGAATGCTTCTTCTGGATCTGTTGTAAAAATGTAATTGATATCAGGTGCTTGTTCTTTTAACACAATTTCAAGCGCTTCACCAAGTACTGCTTGTCTTTCATGATCATTATCATACAATTTCAATGTACGAATTGGAAAACGATCCAAGTTATCTAACAGCATCATTACAATACCTGGTGTATACGTGCTTCCTCCACCTGCGATTACGACTGAAAATTGTTTCATATTATTTCGTCCTCTCTATATTTATTCGTCTACTTGTCTACCTAAATAGTTATCTACCGCTTTTCTAATGTTGCTTACTTGTAATCCATATACGACTTGAACATTTTGATCTTTAATAATGACACCGCTTGCCCCGGTTTCACTCTTCAATGTCGCTTCGTCGACCATGTCTGGTTTATCTAAAGTTAATCGGAGTCTCGTGTAACAATTCGTTACCGTATTAATATTGTCAGATCCTCCTAGCGCATCGACAATAACACTTGCCATTGCTGGTTCTCCCTGATCTTGATCTGATACCGTGTTTTCCCCTTTTGCTTTGCTTTCTTTATAGTCATTTTTCGAGTATAGTTTAGCTTCTTTACCGTCATCTTCCCGACCAATTGTCTTGAAGTTAAATTTCGTAATTAAGAAGCGGAAAACCACATAATAGATTCCAAAGAAAAGTAATCCAACTAAGATATACATTGGCCAGCTCGTTTTTTCGAAACCTAAAGGTAAATTGAATAGCAGAAAGTCAATCATTCCATTTGGACCAATAGCCCGGACATCCAGTAGATTCAATGTCACCATACTCAAGCCACTTAGCGCAGCATGAACTACGAAAAGAAGTGGTGCGACAAACATAAACGAGAACTCGATTGGTTCTGTTACACCAGCAATAAATGAAGTAAATGCTGCTGGAATTAAGATCGCTTTTACTTTTGCTTTATTTTCTGGTCTTGCCATGTGGTACATTGCTAAACATGCACCAAGTAATCCGAACATTTTTGCTATTCCACGCGCATCCCATATTACGCTTTCAGAAAGACGTGTTACAGATGGATCCGAAATTTCAGCATAATAAATATTTCTTGCTCCTTCGAATACTTGTCCGCCAACCTCTGCCACACCACCCAATGATGTATAAAGGAATGGCGTGTATACTAAGTGATGCAAACCTGTTGGAATCAATAGTCTTTCTAACATTCCGTATAAGAAAATTCCAAAGCTGCCGCTACGATTAATCAGCGTACCTAAGTTGTTAATGCCTGTTTGGAAAAACGGCCAAATATAAGTTAGTGCAATTGCCAATAATACAACGACCGGAATAAGTACAATAAATACAAAACGTGACCCGCCATAGATTTGGAATGCACCTTTAAACTCAGTATCAACAAACTTATTATGAACAATCGCGGTTATAATACCGAGAATAATACCTAGAAAAACACCCATATCAAGGATTTGAACGCCTAATACCAATGTTTGTCCAGTACCCTGCAATGCTTCAGCTTCTGTCAAAAGGCCAGTTAGTTCCATAAATTTATTCATAGCGTTTACAAAAACTAAATAGCCTAGTAATGCAGTAAATCCAGCTATTGATTTTTCTTTCGTTGCTAATCCTATTGCGATACCTACACTGAAGATCAGCCCTAGGTTACCTAATATCGAAACCAATGATCCAGTTAGAATAGAACCGAATCCTGTCATGATTGGATTATCCATAAAGGGAACGGTTTCAATTAACCTTTGATTGGTCAACAAATTTCCAAGTGCGATTAAAATACCGGCAATTGGTAAAATAAGTACAGGAATGAACATGGCTTTTGAAAACCTTTGCATTCCTTCCATCATTTTGGCCTTCATTTTTACACCTCCAGTGAATCTCCTGTTTACGTCATATAGTGTACCCCTCCAACAAATTAATGTCGATAGTTTCAAGACCACAAAAAACGTGTTTCATATCTTGAAACACGTTTCACTTCTCATCATTATTTTTATTTAAACGCCCGAAATATTCTTTCAAAATATATTCAAACAACATCAAAAGTCTAGGAAAGAAAATGTTCGGTAGCATATTCCAGTCATCTAGTTTATTGTTATCAAACAACTTAAAATTGAGATCGGCTATTTCAGTTGTTCGATTTTCCGTTTCCTTTGTGAATGAAACTGTAAAGATATCATGTTCTTTCGCCGCTTTTAGTTTATCAATCACTTGTTGGGTTTCACCGGATTTCGATATGACAACCAGCGCACCAATGTCTTCTAAATTATTTTCAAAAACTCCTATCGAATCCGTTCCACTGGCAATAATGGTCTTTTTCCCCAGAACAAGCAGTTTTTTATATAGATACTCTGCCGCAATCGCCGAGAAACCTGTTGCATATATAAAAATATAGTTTTGTCTTAAATGTAGAACCTTTTCAATAAAAAGATTGACTTCTTCCATTGTATTATATTCAAAAAAATCCTGAAGCCGAATTTCTGGAAAGTCACCAATCACTTCCGTTTGTTGTAGACTTGCCTTTTTGACTTGTGGAACGAGTTGATAATACATATCGACAAATCCTGTATACCCCAACTTTTTCGATAAACGAATAACCGTTGCCGAAGATGTATAATTATCTCTAGCAATTTCACGCACACCTTTTTGTAGAACCGTATCGATATTTTCTACGATATATTTAAGAATCTGGGCATCCAATTCCGTTAGATTCTTCCCTTGGGTTAACTTGCTTATGTCTATCATGTGTTGTCACTCACATTCCTCATTGCTATACTATGTTTTATTATAGCCTAATAGCGGATGGAACTACAATATCCTTTACAAGCTGTCTGCTCTCTTTATTGTTTACAGTTACAACTAACGGATTACAGCTTTTCCTTCAATTCCCCAATTCTGCCTTCGCTAAATGTTTTACTATAATTCACATCGCAGATACTTCTATTAAAAGCTCCATAGAGTTATTTATGTGCATTTATTTTATTAATATTATCTACTGGATTACCCTCTTATAATATTACGAATACGGCTCAAACTATTTTCTGCTGTTAAAATTATCTCAGCAAACAATTCCTGTACTGTTGGTACGTTGTTGATAAGACCAATTACCTGCCCAGCCCAGCCAAACCCTTCTTCTTCATGACCATCATAAATATATCTACAATTCGTTTTGCCACTAATCATATCTTTCAGATCCTCGTACGTTGCTCCTTGATGTTCTCGATCGATAATTTCTAAAGCAAAATCTGATTGAAGAACTCGTCCTGGGGCACCTAATGATTTTTTAATAATGACCGTGTCTGTTTCTTGCGCTTGTAAAAGCGCATTTTTATAGTCGTAATGTGCATGTACGCATTCTTGGGTAGCAATAAAACGAGTCCCCATCACGATACCTTCTGCACCAAGAGAAAAGGCTGCTAATAAACCTCTGCCGTCGCCTATTCCTCCTGCTGCTAGCACGGGAATGGATACATGGTCTACAATACGAGGAATCAGCACCATTGTACCAATATCGTCACGCCCTAAATGACCTCCACCTTCTTGTCCAACTGCAATAAGTGCATTCGCTCCAAGCTGTTCTGCTTTCTGTGCATGTCTAACTCCTGAAACAAGGACAAGCGTCTTAATATTCTCGTCTTTGAGTCGTTCTAACACAGGTTTTGGATTACCACCAGTAATAGAGATTACCGGTACCTTTTCCTCTATTGCCACTTCTAATAATTCCTCGTATTCACCGTTGTACTTTGCAATAGCAAAGTTTACACCAAAAGGCTTGTTCGTAAACTCACGTACTTTATGAATTTCATTCCGAAGATTTTCAGGCGTACGTAATGTTGCTGCAGTAATTTGCCCTAGTCCTCCGGCATTTGAGACAGCAGCAGCTAGTTCTGCATAACCTAAATAAGCTAGACCACCTTGTATGATTGGATACTGAATTCTGAATAGATCTGTTACTTGAGTTTTCACGGTTTCCCCTCCTTATAATAGTGTCATCATATTTTATCACTTGTTACTATTACTTGGTACTAATTCGTATTAAAATGTATTATATAAAGTAAGGAAAATTATATTAATAAAGGTACAATTCCTTGTGAATGGAATTGCACCACTTGTTTAAAAGAACTTGATTAGTTAAGCCAAAGGAATCTTATAGTTCAATTTGTTTAATGATTCTAGCAGGATTACCACCAACTACCACATTATCTGGTATGTCTTTCGTAACGACTGCTCCAGATCCAATCACAACATTATCTCCTACTGTTACTCCTGGATTTATAATTGCACTTCCTCCAATCCATACATTGTTGCCAACTGTAATCGGTTTTCCGCTTTCTATCCCAGAATTTCGTTCCACTGGATGAAGCGGATGTGTTGCTGTATAGATTTGTACCCTTGGTCCAAGCATACAATTATCTCCAAAACGCACTTCACAAATATCTAAAAACGTACAGTCAAAATTCGCATAAAAATTGTCTCCTACGTATGTATTATAACCATAATCAAATCGTATATTTGGTTCCATATAGATATTTTCTCCTGTCGAACCAAATAATCCCTCTAATAGTTTTGTTCGCTTTTCTCCCTCTGTCTCTAACGTTTGATTATATTGCCTAACCTTACGTCTTGCTGCCATACGATCCTTTACCAATTCTGAATCTGCGGGATTATACATTTCTCCAGCTATCATTTTTTCTTTTTCCGTTTTCATCTTAAATGACCTACTCTCCACTATAATGATTATCAAGCACCTATCCAGTCCCTTGCTCCGTATACGTCCATATCCCTATTTCGCTATCATAAGATCGAGGCAAAGCCTTTGTAACCCAAATAAATAATCCTGTTTCCAATTACTCACCGTAAGTTCCGGAAGATGTTCTGACGGGATATATGTTGAACTAGCGATGGCGATTTTACTTAACATCCCTTTTTCGATTTCATCCTCACTAAAAATAATGGTATGTGGGTTTATGATAGCTACAAAAGAGGCTACTAATCTGCTTATTGCATCAATCTGTTCATCCTCATTGACCAATCTCTTTTTTTGTCCAATTCCCTTTTCTAGTACCTGCCCAAAGTTATGTTCACTATATTGAGGGACGAACGAAATCTCTCCAGCAAAAAACGTACTTCCTCTTACCACATCTCCATTTATCATAAACCCTGCCCCCGGGCCATTTTGGCCAAAATACAAATAGATAAGAGACTGATTATTTTCCATTCTTTTTTGGTGGTTAAAACCAAGAACAACAGCATTCATATCGTTCTCTACCACAACAGGAATATTAAAATAACCCTCATAATACGTCTTCAAATCAACATTTTGAAACTGCTCATACCCTGGCATGTAGAAAATCTTCCCGTGATCAACCGACCCTGGAACACCGATAGCGATGGAAGTAATTTTTGAAGAATTAGTTGTTATTACTTTTTCAATCAGTTGTGTTAATAAATTCATGCCATTATCTATTAGTACACTTGGGGCTTTTCCTTGCTCCTTTTTTTCACCTAAGCAATTGAAAATTGTATAATAGGTCTCTTCCTTCTCTATAAAGACTGCAAGACCAAGCATATACTCTGAATTGTACGTATATCTTTTTGCTCTTCTTCCACCACTTGATTCATCTAAACCAACTGCTATCACTTCACCATCTTTCTCCATCTGTGCAAGGAACTTACTTATTGTTGGAAAGCTAATTTCTAGCTTGCTGCTAAGCTCAGCCTTTGTTGCACTTCCAAGCTCTAAGAGAGATTTACGAATACCAAGAGTAATTACTCTCTTCAATGATTTTGAAGCAGCTTCCACAAACATCACCACCTATAAAAAGACTTATTAAATACGTTTAATAAGTACCGTTGACACTATATCATACAAGATTGATGAAAACAATTGGGAATTTAAGATCCATTTTCCCCGCTGAAAACAAGACCTCCCTATGATCACTTATCAACACTAGTTCCTTTCCCATCCCTGTAATCACCTCAACAGATATAATGAATTGAAATTGTAGAAGATGCTTTAGCCAACGGGAAGAACGATCATGAGACATTTGAGGATCTCTCAACAGCAATTGATAAATATATTTACTTCTACAATCATGATAGATATCAAGAAAGACTAAACGGCTTCAACCCTATTGAATATAGAGCTAAAGCCGTATAAATCCTTTTATTATTTCCACTGTCTACTTGACAGGGGGAAGTTCAACAAAATAGGATTTTTGTATGATACCATAATTGTGGGCTCATATTCATTTTTAATTAATATCCAAAAAAGGCATCCTTTTTGATATTTCGTTTGGGAACATCGTTATTTCTTAAATGACTTGAAATAGACTCGACCATGGTTTTTGGACCTGCAATAAAATATTTACCGTTGTTCTGATATAAATCGCTAAACTAATTTATTTCCTGATGCAAGTCCTCCCTTGTATCAAGGTAAGTTACATGTATGGCAGGATAGTTAGCAATTTCATCAAGTTCATCTTTAAAGATATGGGATTTATCACTATCTAGATAAAGCAGATGTATTGGGTTCTCACGGAGACTTCCTTCCGCTTCTATTTGTTTTAGAATTGATCGAAATGGGGTAATGCCAATCCCACCTGCAATGAGGATTGAAGGACTGTTATTTTCCAAGTGAAATGATCCTACAGGTCCGCTTATACTAATCTTCATTCCTTGTTTGAGTTCTAACATTTCCTGTTTAAAATCACTTGGATTATCCTTAATCCGCATTGTTAATTTAACAACTTTTTCTGCAGGAGCTGAGGCTACGGTAAATGGCCGCGTAGCATTTTTTATTTTCTTATGCGTAATAGTAAACAGACCGTGTTGCCCTGCTTCCCAGGTTAAATCATCTGGCTTTTCAAACAGAAAGGTATACACGCCTTCTGCTTCTTCATAGCGCTCTAAAAGTAATAATTCTCTCTTCTTAAACACCGCTATCATATCTTTGAAAAAACTCATTTTCTTATCTCCCCTTTTAATATTAGCTACCCCTACACATGTTAGTAATTGGGTAATTGATAGCCTTTGATGGTTCGGGCCGTTCCACTAGACCGTCTAAGATTTTATATAAGGCAAGGAGAAAGACAATAACGCTTATTGATCCAACACTTCCCCAAGCTGCTCACCCATTTTAGTCCAGCTATATATTGCCCCCTCGATAGCACCTTTGGTGGCTTTTGTTTCTTCACTGAATCCAGCTTGTTCGAAGTGCAAGTGAGTAGTTCCATCTGAACCTTCCTTCAACGTCCATGTAACAGTTGTGTTCTCACCTTGGCTTGCCCACGTATAAGATATTTTATGAGGTTCTTCCACTTCAAGCACTTCACAATCAACAATTCCGTTCCACCATTTATTTGGCTCTGCTCGGAATTGAAATTTATGTCCAACTACTGGCTTAAAGTCATTTTCCCATATCCACTTTGCAAGCATTTCCGAATCCGTTAATGCCTTCCACACTTCTTCAATTGAACTTGTATATTGAAAATCTAATGATACATCTGCTTTCATTTTTTGTTCCTCCAATAAAAGATTTAATTTAAACATTCTTTCCTTCCAGAAATCTTCATAAAAAGATACCCAATCATGAATTTCCTTCAAAGGGGTGGCATTCAACCGATAACGCGTTTCCCTGCCAATCTTCCTGCTGACTACAAGACCAGCATCTTTTAGGATTGTCAAGTGCTTTGAAACTGCCGTACGACCCATTTCGAAATGAACGGTTAACTCATATAGCGGTAATTCTTCCGCATCGGCTAATAGACGAAGCAGCCTCCGTCGGGTTTGATCGGAAATAGCTTCGTAAACATCTCTTTCCGTTCTCTTTTCGCTCAATATCACCATCCCCTGATCTTACGTTTTAATACGACACTTAAAGGTGTCCTATTTATTCATTATAATACGACACCATTTAGTGTCGTGTCAAGTATTCCCTTAAGTTTAGATGTTTAGCCAGAGATTTTTA
The DNA here is from genome assembly GCF_037969805.1 of Oceanobacillus sp. FSL W7-1304. NCBI lineage: Bacteria > Bacillati > Bacillota > Bacilli > Caryophanales > Bacillaceae > Oceanobacillus > Oceanobacillus sp. FSL W7-1304. The sequence continues at coordinate 2,421,566 of NZ_CP150211.1, forward strand.
TGTCCAACACAAATCTTTACCCACAGGTTTTACAAGAAATTTACACAACTGATTATCAATCTTAATAATTCACCGATAGAATTAAATTAAGCATCATGACAATTTTATTCAACTCAAAGGTGGACATATGAAAACAAATTTAGTTCATAAATCGATTCATTTTATTCGATTTTTAAATACAAACCGTAAATTACTTTATCAAGAGTTTAATAAAAATGAAGAATTATTAAATGTTATCCGCAAATGTAGAATGCAAACCTTTTTCCAGCCAATTCTATCTTTAAAAAGCGGCGATACTGTAGGCTATGAAATTTTGAATCGACCAGATTCTACGAAGAGCTTTCCTACTACGGATGCTTTTTACGACTATGTTGGAGACAGCAAACATGTTTTTATGGTCGAAAGCTTTATACGAAATTTAGCATTGAAAAGATATCACGAGCAGGTTAATCGCTTAGATGAAAATGAAGATTGCTTTATATTCCTAAATATACATCCCCAAGTACTAGCCGACCCAAACTATAAAGCAGGAACTACAATGAATTTATTAGCAAAACATAACATCTCTCCTAAGCAAGTTGTTCTTGAATTGACAGAAAAGAAGGCAGGAATCAACTATTCTCAATTTGTGAAGCTAGTAGAGCACTACAGGGAACAGGGCTTTCGCATTGCTGTAGATGATGCTGGCAGTGGTTATAATAGTTTACAAACACTTCTTTACTTAAATCCTGAGTTTATAAAGATTGATAAATCATTAATCCGGAATATCGAAACGATCCCGGAAAAACAATATTTAGTTGAGCTTATTCTTGATTTTGCATATAAATCTGAAACGAAAGTAATTGCAGAGGGAATCGAGACTTTTTCCGAATACACCTTTTTGCAAGATTTGGGTGTCGATATGGGGCAAGGCTACGCGATAGGAAAACCAGTTGAGACATTATGTAAAGGCACCGTACCAATCTCTTCTTAAAGATAATAACATACAAAAAAAATGAGCGATTTTTGAATATCGCTCATTTTTTATGCATTTAATTTTCCAGCTTCCTTATCCCCTTTGCTCAGGTAGATACTTCCCTCACAAGTTTTACAAATCCTTTTAATCTCTGCTGCTTCTCTACTTAGCGCATTTGGTGTGGAAAAGGATGTATGTTTATTCTGAACGACTGCAATCGAGATGCTTACTAATGGAACATTTTCCATGGTTCCTTTTCGGTTGAATGTTTTGACATATCCCTGTTCAATATCTTCTTTACTATAAAAGCTGATAATCGTCTGTTCGAAGCGGGCAATAATCCTTTTGCAAATATCCTCATGCTGATAATTAGGAATCACCGCGATAAAGTCATCTCCACCAATATGACCAACAAAGTAATTTGGTTTTTTGCCAATCGTTTGTTGAATGATATTCGCCGTCTCGACGAGAAGTTGATCCCCTGCTTTGAATCCATATACATCATTGAATGCTTTAAAATGATCGAGATCAAGATAAAGCACCGTATAGCTTTCGTAATGTAATACTTTTTCTAACATATCGTCTATAATGTGGTTTCCAGGAAGTCCGCTTAATGGATTGGAATATTTCGCAATGTTAATCTGGACTTCAGACAACTTCATTATTAATTCACGTATACTTACAACTCCACATAGCTCATTCTGCTTCTGTACAATAACATAGTCATAAAGTCTTTCCTGCTCTCGTTTCATGGCAAGCGTACTAACCTTGGTTAGTGGTGTAATATAGTCCACAACTAACATTGTTGTATCCATCATCAATTCAATTGGCCGTTGCATAAAAAGGTCAAACCCATATTTAGTGGATAGCTTTTGAAAGAATGTATCTCTCATAATTAATCCAACAGGCTGCATTTCAACAGCAACAACTATCCCCTCTGTTGATGGTTGCTCATTAAAAATAGCATAAACGTTTTCGCAATTTGTAGTTGGTAATACCGGTATCGTTTCTCTTGCAATATCTCCAATAACAACATGCATATAAAATCCCCTCTGTATTCACACTTCCATGAGTGCGTATTTAATCGGCAGCAACAAATATTCTCATATATTCCACTCTTCTTTTATTGTACAACTATTTTATTAAAAAATAGTAAATTTAGTGTAAATAAGATGATTATTTATGAAAATATACCTATGATTAAAGGAGTAGTTTATGGTTAATATTCCTAAATTTTATCCAAGCATTGTTTTAAAAAGAGTTATGAAACATATTGCATAGAACCATGTTTCTTAAACTTTTTTGTATTACACAACCATTTAATTGCACGACTTTTAAATTTACAATATCTGTCTCCTATACTACTGTCAGTTTTAAATCATAAAATAGCTGTTTCTTTCTCTAACTCACGATATAACACTTCACCAATACGCTTCATACCTTCTATTATTTTCTCTTTCGACATATTTGAAAAATTTAAACGGAATGTACTTTTCTTTGTACCATTCGGGAAAAATGGTGTTCCGGGAACACAAGCAACATTGTTTTTCAGGCACTCTGTAAATATATGCGTTGAATCAATGTCCTCAGGAAGTTCAACCCAAATAAATAATCCACCTTCTGGCTTACTGTAAGACAAATTTTTTGGGAAAAACGTTTCAACACAAGATAACATCGCTGCACATCTTTCTTTATAAACAGCTTTAATTTTATTAATGTGCTCCTCCATATCATAAAGTTCCATATACTTGGCTGTAATTCTTTGCGCAAAGCTGTCCGTATGTAAGTCAGCTGTTTGCTTAAAAGCCACGTACTTATCAATGAATGCTTGGTCTGCACAGATCCATCCAAGTCGAAGGCCAGGAGTGAAAATCTTAGAGAAAGTGCTTAGATAAATTACTCTACCTTCCGTATCAAAATGTTTTACTGGCGGAAGTTCCTCTCCAGCAAATCTTATAGCCCCATAAGGATTATCTTCTACAATCAGTACATCATATTGATTCGCAAGCTCAATCATTCTTTTTCGTCTATCGAGCTTTAACGTACGACCTGTAGGATTTTGGAAGTCTGGAATCGTATAGATAAATTTTGTGTTAGGATGCTTCTGCAGCTTTTCCTCCAGCTCTTCCATAACCATTCCATCATCATCCATCGCTACTTCAACAAAGTTGGCATTGTATGTTTTGAATGTATTGATTGCCGCAAGATAGGTTGGACTTTCACAAATAATTGTATCCTCTTCGTCAATAAATAATTTTCCAGTAAGGTCGATTGCTTGCTGTGATCCCGATGTGATAAGAACATTTTCAACAGTAGCATTAATTCCAACAGCTTTCATTCTTCGATTAATAGCTTCTCTTAATGGAACATATCCCTCTGTCGTACTATATTGAAGAGAAGCCGCTCCTTCTTCATTCAAAACAGCATTACACACATCCTTAAGAGCTTTTAGCGGAAACAACTCCGGGGCTGGCAGTCCTCCCGCAAAAGAGATTACTTCCGGTCTTTCTGTTACCTTCAAAATTTCACGCGTCTCCGAGGATTTAGCGAAATGAGCTCGCTTAGCAAATTTATTTTCCATTTATAAACATTCCTTTTCTTAATTATTACTATCGAATATATTTAATAATTATCTTAATAGTTTAATAGCTATCTTTATTCTAACAGAAAACCGAACTTTCAGTCATATCAGATATTATTTAGCATTCTTCAGTTTGTTTACAAATCTTTTCATCCTCTATTACCGGAATACTATTTATGCTTATTTATTATTAAAGGCATGCCGGGAAATTTCAGGTGAAATCCTCCACGAGCATTTTCCGGTTCGTGATTCAAGCGTCTATAAATTCAAGGGTTAAGAGATCCAATTTTACCTTTAGTACAAATCGTTCTAAAATAAACAGTTAGGAAAGTATTTGTTACGAGAGGAAGAACAACATGATCAGAGAAGCAACTGAAAAAGATTTAATGGGCATTTTACATATCTATAATGATGCCATTCTTCATTCTACTGCTGTATACGCCTATAAACCCCAGACACTTGAAAGCAGACAACAATGGTATGAACAAAAGATGGAGGAAGGTTACCCAATATTAGTGTGCGAACAAGATAATAAAGTGGCTGGTTTTGCAACATTTGGTCCCTTTAGAGCATGGCCGGCTTATAAATATACAATTGAACATTCCGTTTATGTAAATAAGGAATATCAAAAAAGAGGCGTTGGTACTTCCTTAATGAAAGAATTAATCGCTATTGCGAAAGAAAGAGAATATATGACATTGGTTGCTGGTATTGATGCAGCAAACGAAAAAAGCATTGCAATGCACAAAAACTTTGGCTTTGTTTATTCAGGTATAATCGAAAAGGCAGGTTTTAAATTCAATAAATGGATTGACTTAACCTTTTATCAATTGGAGCTGAATGGACCTGAAAATCCTGTAGAGGAATAAATCATTCGTTACATGCTACCTAACATTTCGTAATGTTTGATCAAATAGCACACAAATTCATGCTTTGCAATGTTGTAGGTGAGGATCAAGCAGAGATTCATGCTGATATTCTATCGTTTTTGAACAGTTTACAATGGTAATTTCAAAATAAAAGAGAGAAGTACCAAACGCGAATGCTTTGTGTATTTCTCTCTGAATACTCGTCTTGTTTTAAAAAAATTGTATTTCCGATCAGATGGCAATAACATTTGATTAGCAAAACACGTACAGCTATAATGGTTCCATCTTCCCTTGGATACGTTGTCTCTAATACTACAAACCATGGACTATAATAAACCTATATCAACTCACTCACTACTACTTAGGAGGAACATTCATGGCAAAAAACAAACTAATTCTGGCCTCATCCTCACCAAGAAGGCAAGAGCTTTTAACGCAAGTAAGAATTCCCTTTTCAGTACGCAATCCAAACGTAGATGAATCCCAAATTACAACAAATGACCCGGTTGAAAAAGTAAAACAATTGGCCCTAATCAAGGGTAAAAATGTCCCTATCCAGCATCCAGAAACTATCATTTTAGCTGCTGACACGGTAGTTGCTTATAAGCAGCAAATATTCGAAAAGCCCAACAATAAGGAAGAGGCCTATCAAATGCTTTTAGCGCTAAGCGGCAACGTACATGAGGTATATACTGGTGTCATGATCCGCTCACTGGAACAGAAAAGCATTTTTATCGAACGTACACAAGTTGAATTTTTGCCACTTACTGATCAGGAAATCGAATGGTATGTTTTATCTGAAGAGCCGTACGATAAAGCTGGTGCATATGGTATTCAAGGCCTTGGTGCTATGTTTGTCAAAAACATTAATGGAGATTATTTCAATGTTGTAGGCTTACCGATCTCTCGTGTTGTGAGAGAGCTTAAATCGTTTTCTGTTTATCCGGATTAGCCACCTACTCTGACGATAGTCTGAACACATATAGCAATTACAATAATTGAATATACCCTTCCGTTCCATTAACAAGAATTCGTTGCCCATCTTTTATTATTTTTGTAGCATTTTCTACTCCCACAACTGCTGGCAAGCCATATTCACGTGCGACAACCGCTCCATGGGTCATCAGCCCACCAACTTCAGTTACTAGACCTTTTATGGATACAAATAACGGTGTCCAGCTAGGGTCCGTAAAAGAAGTAACCAATATATCTCCTTCTTCTAAATCAGCATCTTCCATGTTTAAAATGACACGTGCTCGCCCCTCGATAACTCCCGAGGAAACCGGCAGGCCGACAATAGCTTCAGCTGGAAGATTTTCTCGCTTGTATTCACCAGTAATGATCTCACCATCAGAAGTAATAACACGTGGCGGGGTTAATTTTTCATATAATTTATGCGCTTCTTTTCGTTTGTCAATGATTTGGTAATCCAGTTTATTGGTGCGGACTACTTCTTCAAGTTCTTCAAAAGTAAGATAGGATATATCTTCTTTTCCTTGAATAATCCCCGCTTGTACGAGTTGTTCCGCTTCTTTCATTAATGCCTGCTTATAAACAAAATAACGGTTAATCATACCGTATTTAGGATATTCCCTAAACCCGCTGAAATTCCGAATTAGGTCAATATTTCGTTTCGCCTCTTTAGCTTTTTGTTCTCCGTTCGGCAGTTGTTTCAATCTTTCTAATAACGCTTGTTCTTTTTCCAAAGCCTCTTTTCGCCCTTGCTCAAATTTCTGCTGACTAGCATTCGGCTCAAAGTTTTTGATATTCCCTAAAATTATAGGGATAAGTGTCGTTGGTTTTTCGCTCCATCGACTTCTCGTTATATCAATTTCTCCGGCACACCTCATGCCATATTTTTTGAGATAAGCTGTTATTGCATCTTGGGCAATTTGTCCGCCTTCAAGGTTAATCAGTTCATCCAAAAAGTTTTCCGCTTTTACATGTCGTAAATAGTTAATCACTTCTGGATATGGACGAATCGCATCTGCGACATCCAATAATGCCAGACCCATTTCTGAAGTAATATTATTTGGTACGGATTGAGAAAGCATATCCGCTGCGTTTTTTTCTCCTAACCACTTGTTCATTTTCCCATTAATCCATGTTGTGGCATCCTGTGCAGCTATTATCACACTCATACCCTCAAATACAACCCTTCTCAGTTCCTCAAGATCTTCCAGAATAAAACCAAATAACTCCGCACCTGATTTTGTCTGGATGTTTTGCTTCAGTTCTTCTAGCGAGGTCTGGTTTTTTTTAATTAATTCCGAAACGATTGTTGGATCGTTTCCGATTTGTGCTTGAGTATCAGAGAGAGCATGAGGCTTGTCAGGACTCAGATTTTTTTCAACAACTGGGGACGTTTTTATAAAATCTTCTCGATCTACTATTTTCATAAGCGCGTCTTTTATGAGCGGATCAGATTCCCCTAAATTATCCATTATCATTTTTCTGCTGACAGGTGAAGCCAGCATATCTGTTACATCGGCAAACAGCCTTCCACCAGCTTTGCGCATCGGTGCAGGTGTTGTTAACAGGAAAAGGGACAATCCCAATGGTTTCATGGGGTCTGTCATCATTTGTTGATGCCCAACAGATACATAGACGTGATTTCCTTGGGACTCCCCTGCTTCAGGGGTGGGATACAAAGTTGTGATTGGTCGACTCTGAACAATATAAAATATATCCTCTGCCAAACACCACTCGATGTCTTGCGGACTCCCAAAATGCGCTTCAATCTTTCTTCCTATATGTGCTAATTGTAAAATTTGCTGGTCTGTTAGTGTCTGTGACTTCTGCTGATCAAAAGTAATCTGCTGTGTCTCAGTTCCTCCTCCCTCCCGTCCATAGATAGCCATGTTCTTATCTCCTATCATCTTTTCGACGACTCTTTCTTCCTGTACCTTATAATTATCAGGAGATACCAAGCCAGAGACCAATGCTTCTCCAAGTCCAAAACTGGCATCAATTGATACTATCTTTCGGTTAGAGGTAATCGGATCAGCAGTAAATAAAATCCCAGAAGCCTGAGGAAAAACCATCCTTTGGATAATAACGGATAAAGAAACCTTACTGTGGTCAAACCCATTTTGCATTCGATAAATCACCGCGCGATCCGTAAACAGAGAAGCCCAGCACTTACTAATATGCTGTAAGATTGCATCCAGTCCTTTAATGTTTAGATAGGTATCTTGTTGTCCAGCAAAAGAGGCATGTGGCAAGTCCTCAGCGGTAGCACTAGAGCGAACTGCATAAGCGTGGTTCTCACCAAACTCGGAGAGATTTTCATCAACTGCGCTTACAACATCAGAAGGAATATCTACGTCCATCATAACCTGTCGAATCTTGCTGCTGATTTCACTAATTTGATGACGTTCCTCTACGTTTAACACCATTAGTTGATCCAACAATGCTTGAAACATTTCATTTTGTTCAATGGCCATTTGGTATCCTGTCGTTGTTATACAAAAACCTTCTGGAACTTCTATTCCTTGGATTTTGGATAACTCCCCCAAATTTAATCCTTTTCCGCCTACAAGCAAATGCTCTGTTTTCCCCATTTCTTGAAAACCGATAACCAAAGAGCTCATTCCACATCTCTCCTAACCAGTATTGTTCTATTGATTTTAGCAATAGTATATAAGAAGAAACAGTCTATAATTCCCTTTTTTTATATGCTATAATTTAATTGAGAAGAGTTCGGCTTTCCTGTAAAGTAGCTATTGCCCCGATGTACCATCTCAAAAGTCAGATCATTACACCTTTGAATCCGCAATAAAAATAGCAACTTTTTCAATCAAGAGATGAACGCTTTTTAATACATAAAAAAACTGAATCCAATAAAGGATCCAGCCTCAATTTGTATTTATTTTTAAAACAAAGACCTGTATTAATGAATGTCTTTCTTCTTGAAACTACCGCCTTTTACTTCTGCCACATCATACACAGCAATAAAAGCATGTTTGTCAATTTCGTTAATAATTTCTTTCATCTTACTATCTTCTAAACGGTTAATAATACACGTAATTTCTTTAAATTTTTCATTTGTATAACCACCTTCAACCAGATTATAGGTTGCACTGCGACCTAAACGATCACGTATGGTTTCTACCATTAAATCCGGCTGACTAGTGATAATTTTATAGGTCTTAGAACCACTTAAACCTTCCTCAACTATATGAATCACTTTAGAAGCAATAAAATAAGCTATCCCTGACAAGAAAGCCCCTTGTAATCCGAAAACTGTGGAAACGACTATAAAAACAAACATATTTAAAAATAGAATAAGGTCACTTGTTCCAAAAGGCAATTTTCGGGATAGCAATACCGCTAACATATCAATACCATCCAATGCGCCACCATTTCGTAATGCTAACCCCATACCGAAGCCAATGATAATACCACCAACGACGGTCACTAACAATGTATCTCCTTGAACTATAATTGGTATATGGTGCATAATGCTTGTCCCAAACGCAAGTGTAGCAATACCAATAACAGAGTAAATCGCAAAGCTTTTCCCGATTTGTTTATATCCTAAAAACACGAACGGAATATTCAATATCGCAATTAAAACTCCAAGAGGTAATCCGAACAGTTGTGAACCGACTATACTTAAACCCGTCACGCCACCATCTGACACATTGTTTGGGATCAGGACCGACTCAAGACCATATGCTGTTATAAAGGCACCTATCGCAACTGCTAATGCACGTAGTACCTTTTTAAATATTATGGTTCTTTTTTGCTTTGTGCTTGTATTTGCATTCATTTACTTTCCTCTTTCCAAACAATTTTTCTATTTCTTTATTTAATCATACTTTAGATTATCATGGTATTATTTATTCATATTGAGAGGAAATTGAAGAAGTATTGGACAAAAAAACAGGGCAAAATCCGATTGGATCAGCCCTGTTTTTGTATTAGCAGAATTCACATTGTACTAATGTCAATCACGAATCTATATTTTACATCAGAAGCCAATACTCTTTCATACGCTTCGTCAATTTGATCAGCCGTAATCACTTCAATTTTAGGAACAATGTTATGTTTTGCACAGAAATCTAACATTTCCTGTGTCTCACGGATGCCTCCAATCATCGAACCTGCAAATGAACGACGATGACCGATTAAATTTATCACGTTGAGTGACAGCGGTTCTGCAGGAGCACCGACATTTACGAGAGTACCATCAAGAGTTAGTAATCCTAAATATGCATTCAAGTCAATATCTGCACTTACCGTGTTAATAATTAAGTCAAAGTAACCAGCAAGTTTCTCGAATGTTTCTGTGTCACTTGTTGCATAGTAATTGTCTGCTCCTAATTTATAACCATCATCCTGTTTCTTCAATGTTTGTGATAGAACAGTAACTTCAGCACCCATTGCATGGGCAATTTGAACAGCCATATGCCCAAGACCACCCATACCTACAATAGCAATCTTCTTGCCAGGGCCCGCCGCCCAATGATTTAATGGAGAATATGTCGTAATACCAGCGCAAAGTAGTGGTGCTGCAACATCAAATTCAATATTATCAGGTATTCAGAGTACGAAGTCTTCAGGTACGACAATATGGGTAGAATAACCGCCTTGAGTTGGTTCCCCGTATTTATCAACGCCAGCGTAAGTATCGACTTTACCTTCGAGACAATATTGCTCCTCTCCATTACGGCAGTTCTCACATTCACCACAGGAGCCTACCATACATCCGACACCAACTCGATCCCCGATAGTATACTTTAAAACGTTAGGTCCTATAGCCGTAACAACGCCTGCAATCTCATGGCCAGGTACAAGTGGATAGTTGACTGGACCCCATTCACCGTGAGCTGTATGAATATCGGAATGACAAATGCCTGCATATTTAATTTCAATCAGAACATCATGCGAATCAAGATCACGTCTTTTAATTTCAGCAGCTCGAAACGGTTGATCCGGACCGTCTACTGCTCGTGCTTTAGCTGTAACCATCTGTATAGCCCTCCAATAACTTGATTTTTTAGAGAATTTACTTATTATTCTCCTGCAAAACTAGGATAAACCCTATAGTTAACTCTAGGTCAACAAATAAATAAGGATTTATTTATACTTTGACATTCCGTATTCAGCGTGATAAAATTTCGCCAAAACCTAGAGTTAACTCGAAATCTATATCAAAAGGAGTTAAACAACTGTGACATATTCTATCAGTGAAGTTGCAAAAAAGTTAAATCTCACCGTATATACTTTACGTTACTACGATAAGGAGGGCCTAATGCCTTTTGTAGAACGGACACCTAACGGAACAAGATTGTTTAAAGAATCCGATATAGACGCTTTAAATGTAATTGAATGCCTTAAATCTACAGGGATGCCTATTAAGGAAATTAAAAAATTTATCGATTGGTGTTCCGATGGAGATTCCACGCTACAAAAAAGATATGACATGTTCTTGGAACGAAAAGCTGTTGCAGAAGCACAATTGGAAGAGCTAAAGAAGACAATGGAACTTATAAATCATAAATGTGAATATTACCAGACTGCATTGGATGCAGGAACGGAAGATATTCATAAGACCAATAAAATAGGGAACTTTTAATTAACAAAGAAACAATAACTTGAGTTTTGGTTAATTCATCAGGTCCACTTAGTAGAACTTCTTCAAAAGGATCATTTGATTTTGAAACCAGCGTAACCGGAAAAACCTTCGATCGAAAGCGATTTTTTATAAAAAAATAATTTTAAATGACAAAAGTTGTTTAATTATAAGTCTATTTAATAACAAGGAGCAGCACCTTGATGGTGTTGCTCTATTCTTGTATTTCTTATAAAGATAGATGCTATTTGCCTACATTAAATCTAAAACTGCTTCAACGGTTTCTTCGCAATATATTTTTGGGGATTTTTACTTCTTTCAATTACTTCATACTCTTTTTAAATTAGGACCGATTTCGACTTTCAACTTGATGGATCCAGTTTAAATCTGCTTCTAAATGCAAGAGGGTACCACTAATTAATAAATACCTATTCTCGTCACCTCGAAGAAGAAATTCCGTTTTTAGTTTAGTCAATTCCAAAACATCTTTCATTATCATTGCCTTTTGTTGATCAAGCATTTCCTTTTCCTGTTCGAAACCAATCTTACGAGCACAGCTCCATTTAAAATGAAAATCATCTTTTGTAGAATGATAGGGTACAAGTTCCAGCAGCCAATTTTCCAGCTCACTTTTACCTTCCGTAGTTATTTCATAAAGTTTTCTTTCTTGGTCATCCATTCCTACAGATGAGACAAGCAGATCACGAATAAGACGATCCAAAGTCGTATAAATTTGGCCAGGATTAATTTTCCCTTTGGTTCCTAGAAGGGATTCCAGCTCCAGTTTTAATTCATATCCATGATTTTCTTGCAAATATAGCAATGTTAATATTCCGTACTTAACCGACATAATTGCTCAACCTTCTTTAAGTGATGATATAATATTTATTTTACCCGCCGTAGCACTAGAAATCCAAGAAGCAAAAAGGCTAAGAGAAATACCAGCAATCAGTGCCAGGATAATATTTCCTAAAGGTATTTGAAAAGATATAAACCCTTCTAAAAGTTCGGATTGGCTAGTAACATAAAGTAAAACCACACCTGAAATTATACCACCAATAACCCCTGACAATCCTATAAGCAAACCTTCTCCAATTATCATTTTTTTAACTTGCTGTTTCGTAAAACCAAGCGCTCGCATTGTCCCTATCTCAGAGGTGCGCTCCAAAGTGTTCATCAGTAAAGTGTTAGCTGTACCAATACTTGCTAGCCCGATAATTAAAACTAACATGACTAGAATTAACTCGTTCATGCCAGATAATGCGGAAGTAGATGATTTAATTTCATCTTCTACCGTTTCAACTTTTGAGAGATGATTGCTGAAATCCAGCCATAACTGATCTCGTAATTGTTCAGCTGTATATCCGTCATTTAAAGTTAGCAGCATGTCAAAACTATTCGCCCAACCAAATTCATTATTTAAATGATTCTCATCCATAAATGCGGTATAGCCTGCGTAATTCGATGTTTTCACAACGTCAATGACTTTAAATTGCTGATTACCTGAAGGTGTATTAATGGAAATATATCCCCCTACACTTCCGCCCCATTCATCAAAGGCTCTTTCACCAAGGAGAATAGATGGTTCCTTTGTCAGCTCATTATATGATTCATCCTTTTCAGAACGCTCAAATAAAGTGGGTCCTTCTTTATCTGCAGCAAAAATAGAAAACTGTCTCTTCTCTCCGTCTATTGTTTCCCATGTAATTGGCGTAGCTTCCGTTAAGGGCTCAGCATTCGCAACAGAATCATAGGCTAGCATTTTTGCTCTATCCTGTTCAGACCAAGGCGCTTCTGATGTAACTCTTAGGTCGCCACCATACGTATTCCTGATTTCATTTTCATAACCTTCCGGAGCAGATTCGATAACAGCACTTAGCAATAATATCACTGCTATTCCAACGGCAAGAATAGCGGAAGTATTGGCGTTTCGATTTAATTGCTGTTTTAGGCTTTTAGCTGCCAGACTGCCAGAATAGCCAAAGAATAGCTTCAAAATAGGTTTAAATATCCGATTCACACCCAGTAACAATAATGGAAACAACAAAATGATGCTTGCCAAAATAGCTAAGTAAGAGACAGGGTGATCGATAAATACAAAGATTAGCAAGCCAGCTCCCAGAACAGCCCTAAATATGTATCCTCTCTTCGATGATTGTGTTTGATCTGCCATTTTTAACGTCAATAAAACTGAGGTTTTCCCCGCATTATAAATTGGAAATAAAGAAAAGACAACAGGAAATAAAATTCCAATTACTACAGCTGTTAGTGTAGGCATCTGCCAATTTAATGTGTAAACCATGTCAAACTCAAACACGCTAAGCAAAGTTTGCATGAACATATCTCCAAGCAAAATTCCAATGGGCACTCCAATAGCTACACCTATTAATGCCAAAAGTAGTACTTCAATAAGAATAAGTCTAGAAACAGAACGTTGAAGATAACCAAAACTCTTCATTATCGCAAATTCTTTTTTTCTCTCCATAACACTTGTATAAATCATATTAAAAACAATAAACCCACTGATAAACATGGATAACCCAGCGATTAGGTAAAAAAATGTATAAAGTCCCCCAATGTCATTACTTTGTAGATCATCCGCGACAACTGGTTGTACATATACATTTGAATTAAGAAATTCTTCCTGGAGGGATTGAAAAAGCTTCTCTCCTTCATCATTTGTTTGGAACCTTACATATGAAAGCTCATTATCCATACCAGTCCAATCTCTTAACAAATCAAGTGGAGCCATAATTCGGAAGCTCTTCTGTTCAGCACCTTCCCAGTCACTCGGACTTGCAAGCAGCTGCGTGTATTCAACAATGGCGGAAACCTTAGCTTCTCCCAAATTGGTAAACCTAATTGTATCTCCTACCTTTTTATTTAACAGATTTGCAACAACGTCTGGTATTACCAATCCTTCATTATCTAAACTTCCTTCAATTACAGGAAGTTTTAGCAAAGAACTATCTTGATCATTCACACCTGTAATTCGTACAGATCTTTGATTTAGGGATTGATCACCCTCAAGCTCAAAGAAAGCTTGTTTATCAAGCGCAAGCAGTGTTTCCGTTACCGCTGAACTAGTCAGAACTGACGAAACAATATCTTCAGAGTATGTATGTTCATCGCTTAGAACCCAGTAATCTGCATTTGCCACATACATTTGTTCGTAATAATCAAAAACATCATTTGTTGTTTTGTCTGCAATAAGCATAGATGTTACGAACGCTATACCTAAAATAATCCCAAGCAATGAAATGGAAAAACGTTTTTTATTTTGTATTATGTTAAGCCATGAAATTCGCCACATATTTAGCATAATCATCATCCTTCCTAGAAATCACTTGATCAATAACTCCATCTTTAAAAAGAATAATGCGATCTGCAAACCCAGCTGCGAAAATATCATGCGTAACCATTATGATTGTTTGATTGCTTTCTCGGTTGAATCTTGCTATTAACCCGAGAATTTCTTCAGCTTTATTTCTATCTAAATTTCCCGTTGGTTCATCAGCTAATAATACAGAGGGATTATTGACAAGCGCTCTGGCTATAGCTACTCGTTGTTGCTGACCACCACTAAGTAAATTAGCACGTTTTCGACCAAGCTCCTTTAATCCAACAGAATCAAGTAATTCTAAAATAAACTGGTATTTTTCTTTCGTTAAACTGCCATCTGCATGAAGAGGAAAAGCTATGTTTTCTTCTACATTTAATGTTGGTAGCAGCTGGTAATTTTGAAAAATAAACCCTATATATTTTCTGCGGAATATCGTTCTTTCTTTTTCCGTCATCTCACTCAAATTATTCTGATTTATTAATATATCCCCTTCAGTTGGTATATCAAGACCACCTAAAAGTTGTAGTAATGTACTTTTCCCAGAGCCACTTGGCCCCATTATAGCTACAAATTCCCCTTCTTCAACGTGCAAATCAACACCTTTTAATACTTGCGTTCTTGCTTGCCCTTGTATAAACGACTTTGTTAAATTGTTTACCTTAATCATGTTTTACTTCCTCCTATCCCTAACTTCATTTTATTATATACTAAGTATATAATAAAATGAAGTGAAAACACTAATTAACACCTAAATTATTTGTAAATATATAAAAAAACCTATAAATCATACATACTAAGTATGCATGATTTATAGGTTTTTGCTGTTTTAAAATAAAGTTTATTTTAACCAAAAAACTTGCAGATCGAATAATTCACCGGGATTGAAGCAATTGTACCTTGTATACCGAAAGAAAATTAACTATCCCAATAGCTTGTTTCCATATCAATTAACCAATGATTACGAAGCATGAGAGTTCGTTCTACCCCAGCTACCGCACCCGCAACCCATATCCAAATATTAACCTGCAACGAAAATGCTATTGGTGATTCGAATGTACCTATATTTTCAGAAACCCAAGGAATTTCCGTAATCTTTTCTATTAGTTGAGGTGCACTCAAGGCTATTGAAGTCAATAAAATTAAAATAGCAATCATCCCAATGAGCGAGCTAATTTTGGGAAATCGTTTATGCAATCGCATGCGTAAACCCCTAATCGAACGTTTATCTGGATAAACTGAAAAGGTCTCTTCTTTGTCCGAATCATAACGAATCCGATTTATCCCATACCCACCTTTTTCTATTTCAATTACTCCATTTTCTACTACGAAAGCAGCTGGAAGCTTAGAGTAGGCAATATGTATGCCATTGCGGTATAAATCAGCTTTAGGCTCCTCCGCAAAATATTTACAGCTTATAGCGTAATCGGTTTTCTCATTCTGATCATTGGTTATTTCTATATGGAATAATGAGCGAGTGAAAATATTCCATAGGCGGTACTCTTTTAATGTATGACCATCTCCCTCTTTAACTTTTTTCATCTTCAGACGACGTTTTCTACGACGAATAAAACGAAGCATCAGGTATACAAAACCCCTTTATCTCAAATTTGTTTTTATTTAAAAAATGCTTGTCTTTGTTATACGTTTGATATTTATTTTGGTTTCATTTGTTGTATAAAGAGAATAAAATTATTAAAATGAGGCCGTAAATACACATTACACCGCCCTCATTTGAGGACGGTGTAAAAGTTAAGTTATTTAATTGTTAGGGCAACTTCCAAGTAGAACTTTATGGATGTAACGATAATGTTGTTTAAACAATCGTGCCCGTTAACAGCACAATTCTTAAAAATAAAAGGTGGATTTGCTTAAAACAGACCCATTTCTTATCTATTGCTCAAAATATCTAACTCAGATAGTGGGCTGTCTATACATATTCATGATATTCGTTGGGGTCCTGTCCTTCTACACGGCCGGCTTCCCCTTTATCCAGTGAATCAATTGTTTCCATATCCTCAGGGGCTAATTCAAAGCTGGTACTATTGATATTATCCTTTTGATGCTTTGGATTACTCGATTTTGGAATAGAAAATACGCCGGCCTGATAGTTCCAGTTTAAAATAATCTGTGCCGGAGTTTTATCGTATTTATCCGCGATTTCTTTAATTGTGGCATTTTCCAGCACGTCATTCAGATAACCCCGACCAAAAGAACTCCAGGCTTCAGTAAGAATACCCCGTTTTTTATTTTCTTCAACCATACGGTTATTATTAAAATACGGCTGACGCTCCACCTGGTTTGTAGCAGGAGTCACACCTGTTTCTTCGATAATATTGTCCAGATGTTCAGGTTCAAAGTTTGAAACACCAATGGTTCTGATTAATCCTTGTTTTTGAGCATCCACTAAAGCCTTCCAAGCTTCTACATATTTGCCATCTTTGGGATTCGGCCAATGAATTAAATACTTGTCAAAATAGTTTAATCCAGTGCGGCGTAAAGATTCTTGAATAAAGATAAACGCCTTGTCGTATTCATGGTGCGAGCCGGGCAATTTCGTACTGATTAAAATTTCTTCCCTGGGCAGTGCGGATCGACGTACAGCTTCACCGACAATACCTTCATTGTTATAGTTTGTTGAAGTATCGATTAAACGGTATCCTGTGTTTAAGGCGTTTAAAATTTCAAATGTACCCTGATCACCATCAATGCCGATCGTGCCTAATCCCACAAGGGGAAGCGCTGATCCATCATTTAGAATAAAACTATTATCTCTAGTCAAAGTCTCATCTCCTTTAAAAATCTTTGTAATGTAAGTTGAGAATAATAGAAAAGGATATTTCCTTCACGTCTGCTAATATGAAACCAATAGGCTGTCTACACTAAACAGTGGTTCCTGTGAAAAAGCTCGCGGTCAATTGTCAAGCTCAGGTCATATTACCATTATTTCATGTTTTCATCTCCCACTGAGATGTCCATAAGTACTATACCCAATTTAGAAAAATCCTACACCAAACGGAACTGATTGAAGTAGTCATCTTCGTAATAAATCATAACCGTTTGAATACTTAATTTTACTGGTTACTACTTACAAAGCGGCCATAGTAAAGAGTAATCATAGGTTTAAATCCAACAACCGCAGCAATCTTTTCTTAATCAAATAAAGCAAACAATCAAACACCGTTCAAATAATTCGAACGGCGTTCAATAATAGTTGTTCTTTTTTTTGCTCTGAAATATATGTTGGGGTCAGGGTTAAATTCAAACAATAAAAAACACCCCTTTAGACAATCTATCGAAAGGGGCGAAACTTCGCGAATTTATTTTAAAGCCACGAACACAACAGTAGTTAGAATCCCTCTTACTCCACCGTAACACTCTTAGCTAAATTCCTTGGCTTATCAACATCACAGCCACGATGCAACGCAGCATAATAAGCTAATAATTGCATTGGAATCACACTTACTAATGGTGTTAAGAGTTCATGCACATGTGGGACCACGAAGCTATCATCGTCTTCTTCTAAGCCTTTCATGCTGATGATCATTGCGTTTGCACCACGGGCAACGACTTCCTGCACATTACTGCGAATAGAGTAGTTTACATTTTCCTGTGTAGCAAGCGCGATTACTGGTGTTCCTTCTTCGATTAGGGCGATCGTTCCGTGTTTCAATTCTCCACCAGCAAAACCTTCTGCCTGGATATAGGAGATTTCCTTCAGCTTCAATGCAGCTTCCAGTGAAACATTGTAATCACCGCTTCTACCGATAAAGAAAGCATTACGAGTTGTCTCAAAGTAATCTCTTGCTAATTGTTCGATTTCTTCCTTCTGACCAGTTAGAGTTTCCATTGCTGTTGCAACAATAGCAAGCTCCTGCAATGGATCGAAATCTAATTGAATTCCTTTTACATTTGCTGTATCGACTGCCAAAATAGCTAGTACTGCAATTTGTGCAGTATATGCTTTTGTTGAAGCCACAGCAATTTCGGGACCTGCATATAAATGCAATGTATGGTCCGCTTCACGAGAAAGGGTGGATCCTGGCACATTTGTAATCGTTAATGCCGGGTGGCCCATTTCTTTTATTTTAACTAAAACGGCACGGCTATCAGCTGTTTCACCACTTTGTGAGATGAATATAAATAGTGGTTTCTCGGATAACAGCGGTGTATTATATGAAAATTCACTTGCAACATGAACTTCCACTGGAATGTTTGCTAGTTTCTCAATGAGTTCTTTTCCAACTAAGCCTGCATGGTAGCTTGTGCCTGCCGCAATAATATAAATGCGGTCAGCCGCTTTCATTGCACTGCGGATGTTTGCATCAAGCTTTAGTTTATTGTTTTCGTCTTGATAGTTCTTGATGATGTTACGCATTACAATTGGCTGCTCATCGATTTCTTTCAACATGTAATGGGCATACGTACCCTTTTCAGTATCACTTGCATCAATTTCAGCAGTGTAGGGTTTGCGTTCCACAACAGAACCTTCTAATGTTTGAACTTCAACAAAGTTGCGATTAACAAGTACAATCTCTTTATCAAAAATTTCAAGGTATTGGTCTGTTTCCTTTAATGTTGCCATAGCGTCGCTTGCAACAAGGTTAAATCCATCACCTAAACCAACCAGAAGTGGACTTTTGTTTTTGGAAACATACAGTGTCTCGTGATCCTCTACGTCGATTAGACCAATCGCATAAGAACCTTTTAATAAACGCATCGTCTCACGAAACGCCTCGACCGTATCCTGATGTTTTTGATAAAGCTTATCGATCAATTGCACAACTACTTCTGTATCCGTATCACTTACAAAACTAACATCTTGAAGGTATTCTTTTTTCAGGTCATTGTAATTTTCAATAACTCCATTATGAACAAGAGTGAATCTGCCTGTTGTACTTTGATGTGGGTGTGCATTCGTGATACTTGGTACACCATGTGTTGCCCATCTAGTATGGCCAATTCCCATTGTTGCTTGGATCGAGTTATCCACACGTTCACGTAGTGCAGCAATGCGACCTTTCACCTTCGTCAGGTTGATGCCTTCTGCATTCAGCATAGCAATACCCGCAGAGTCATAACCTCTGTATTCCAGCTTTTCCAGTCCGTTTAATAAAACTTCCTTCGTATCATTTTGTCCGATATATCCTACAATTCCGCACATAACGTTGTCCTCCTAATAAGGGGCAGACAAAACGAACCTTTTTCTTTGCTGTACAAGGGGCGTCTTTCTGCCCCTCTCTCGTGTATTTTTATAGTGGACATCTTGCTTTATCCTTTTGTCCAATAAGTCGCCTCATTGTTTTATAGATAAAGCGAAACGATTGAGATGTGCAACCGGGAGGCACCCGCCGAAACTTCGATAACCTCCACCTCGTCAACTATTTTTCCATTTCGACCTGAAAAATAGTCCTGGCGCTTTTTGTTACTTCGATAACCTCTATGCTCCTTTCTTTTTTTAAATAAACGGTTCTGTTGGAAATATTTCCAAACGAACACTCTTCATTCTAACTGAAACTTATCAATTTGGTCAATACCTAACCCCTATTTTTTAGAAGGAGTTATTGATTAGTATATGATGGTCAAGGCGTCAAAGTTCCTTATCGATTTATATCATAGATAAGGTTATATAACGATCCGTTAGATTTTTATTTATAAACATTAAATCAGACGGAGGAACCCTATTTTTTCGTTATAATAAACACATAACCAATGATAGGAGATTTGCAGATGGAAATATCAATTGAAAAATTAAAAGCTGCCGATGCAGACGCTTTATTCACATTTGAACTTGAAAATAGAGATTATTTCGAGGAAACAGTACCATCTCGAGGGGACGACTATTATAAGCCAGATATTTTTAAAAGGAACCACGAGGCTTTGCTGAAAGAGCAAACAGTAGGTACTTCGTATTTTTACTTAATAAAGGATCAGCATAATGCGATTGTTGGCAGGATTAATCTAGTGGATATTACTTCTGCTCAAAAAGCAGCTCATCTCGGCTATCGCGTTGGCAAGTTCTATACTGGGAAAGGCGTCGCCAAAAGAGCATTGCAATTATTATTAGAAAACGTCATCGCCAATCAGAATATCAAGCAGATTCATGCCAAAACCACAACCAATAATGTGGCATCTAGAGTGATTCTAGAGAAAAATGGATTTGCTTATATGAGGGCGGATAAGGAAACATTTGAAATGAATGGACAGAAGCTGTCTTTTGTTTATTATAGATGGACGAATAAAAATTTCTCTTGTTAACCCAACCACATAGGTTAACAAGAGAAATACGTGATTTTAGGCGGAGATTTTTTCCATTGCTAAAGTTATTTTAGCACATACAGAGATCCCGCTTATCCTTTATGCTTTTCCATAAATTCCAGCATCAAGCTATACACTTTAATTTCATTTTCCTTTTTCGAAAACCCATGACCTTCATCCTCTAGCACGAGGTATTCGACGTCACGCCCTTTTGCTTCGAGCTTAGCAACGATTTGATCCGATTCTTCTTTTACAACACGTGGATCCTTCGCACCTTGGATAACGAGCATTGGCTTCGTCATCGTATCAAGATACGTAACAGGCGAGTCTTTAATAAAACGCTCTTTATCCCGTTCTGGATCACCAAGCCAGCGGTCCATAATTGGCTTCCAGTGTGGTGGAACAGATTTTACAAACGTAAACAAATCTGATGGTCCAAAAATATCGATGACTGCCTTAAAATATTCCGGATGCCGTCCATGCAGCAGCAGCGCCATATATCCACCATAGCTTCCACCTACAAGGAAAAGCTTTTCCCGATCAGCGATAGCCTTTTCAAACAACCATTCAATTCCAGCTACATTATCTAAGCGTGGACCTTCTCCCCAATCCTGCTCCACTAATTTTACAAAAGAAGAGCCATAGCCTGTGCTCCCACGGAAGTTCGGAGCAAATATTGTATAACCATGGTTTAAAAAGCTTTGGAACATCGCGCGAAACATCTTGCGCTCAGATGCCTGTGGACCTCCATGAGGCCAAAAAATTGTGTAGCCATTATCGTTTTCAGGCTTTGCTCTGAAAAGCAATGCTTCAATTTCCATCCCATCAAAAGATTCATAAGCGATTACTTCTGGTTCTACCATATCCTCCCTGCTAATCCCGAGTACCCGATTATCTGTTAGCTGCTCCCAATCCTTTCCGTTCTCTGATGTAAAGATATTGAATGGAAGGGTTGCACTTCTACCAAGCACATAAAGATTACCTGATTTAGCGACATGCACTTTTTCAATCACATCAACTGGCAAAGCTAATTTCTCAAGCTTTTCTGTCGCCGGATCAAAACGGTAGAATAAATCCTCTACCCCTTTTTCTGTCGTGAGATAAAACACTTTATTTTCCTTATCCCATTTTATATCGATGCTTTCCTTATCGATAGAGAAAACAGAAGAAAATGTTTTTGTTTTCAAATTATATTTAGCCAGGTAATTATATTCACTATCATAATTAGTTACGAAATAAACCGTTTCATCATCTGTAAAAACAGGGCTGAAAACAACATGAATTTTCTCTTGATCAGGTGTTAAATAGTGTGTCTCATCCTCGACCTTCACAAAAGCTGTCACATATGTATTTGCGAACATACGCGTATATACAAAAGCATCCTCATTATCCGATACAGCAGCTAAATACGTTGGCGAAAGTTCTCCTTCATTCAATAACGTATCTGCATTATCCTTCAGATTACGTACTCGCGCATTTAAAAATGATGGGTTCCCCTCAGAAGTCATATAATAGACTCGTTCTCCATCCTCACTTAAATGACAAAAGAAATATTTCTCCTTGGCATCACCAGTTATTAATGGCTGGGGGAGTCCTCCTTCACTTGGAACAGCATAGATCTGATAATTCTCATCACCATCCTTATCATAGCCAGTTAATACATAGCGATTTTCTGGATCAAACTTAATAAAATTGGTTGATTCATCATGATGGGCAAATAAATAAGGAGATGTGTTTGGCAAATCAATCGCCCATAAATTAACTTTTCCATTTAAATTAGAACTAAAAATAAGCCGCTTTTCATCACCACTTACAGCAAAATCATAAATATTGGACGTACGGAAAAACTGTTCCACTTTCGGTTTAGGAAATTGAATCATCCTTATCCTCCTCGATTTTCGAATCATTTATTCTGAAAAAACATAAAATAATGGATATTTTTATTATAAACGATTTACCCCTGCACAGTAAATGTCTGTATTCAGATTTATTGTATCAAGATTCGCATCATAGTGAACCTGCTGGAGTGGGATATTTGTTCAGACCTTAGGCGGAGTAGGGGTTATAATGAAGGGGAGGAAAAATGGAAATGAACCTGGAGAAAGCTCCCCAAGCTCATTTTCCTTTTCCAATCTATTCTTCTAACCGACCATCACGAATCGTAACGACTCTATCACATAAATCAAGAACCCTTTCATCATGCGTGACCATAATTCCCGATTTTCCCCGCGACTTAATTTCATTCGCTAGTGTTTCTACAACTTCTCGTCCACGCTTCGAATCTAAGCTTGCAGTTGGCTCATCTGCAAGAATTAGCTTGGGATCGTTAATTAGCGCTCGTGCTATAGCTACACGCTGCCTTTCTCCTCCTGAAAGCTCATTCGGATAGTTTACAGCTCGATGTGCTAAGCCAAAATGCCTCAAAAGTGCTCCTTCATTTGCTTTGCTTTTATGTTTCGCTAAGATATTGATAACACTTAACTGATCTTTCACCTTTAAATAAGGGATTAAATTTGCCGCTTGAAAAACAAATCCAATCTTCTCTAATCTTCGAGCAGTAATTTGTTTAGATGATAGGTTTGCAAGATTCTCTCCATCAAGCAAAACCGTTCCTTTCATTGGCGATAAGAGGGCTCCCGCTATTGATAACATCGTGCTTTTTCCAGATCCAGAAGGACCGATAATCGCAAGAAACTCTCCTTCCTTCACTTCCAAAGAGATGGAGTCCAATGCTGTAAAGGACTTCGGACCATCTTGATATACCTTTGATACATTCTCCATAACGATTGTCATTTGCCAGCCCCCTCTATTGCTTCGATCGGATCAATTTTGACGATTTGGATAAGCGAGAGAAAGGCACCTATAATCGAGACAATTAGAATAAGGATAGAGGTCTGCACCATTTCATCCGCTGTTAATAGAAATGGCATCTCCTCTGGTAAGAGTTCAGCTATTGCCAACGTTAGTCCCATCGCAATGCCAATACACATAATAGATATAAGCACAACTTGACCGACTAAGTTTTGTGCAAGATACGTCGTTTTCGCACCTAACGCTTTTAGCACGCCAAACTGATCTCGCTTTTGCAATGTGATTACATAAAAGAACGCAGCTAAAACAAATGCTGTAATTACGAATAGGAAGACAATCATCATATTTAAGGAAGCTTGCTCCTGCGAGTAGCTAGGGATTCCTTTTAATGCTTCGTCTTTCGTTACCATATCGAACGAATTACCAACAGCATTTCGAATTTCATCAGCGCGCGATTCATCAACGCTGATTGCAATGGCATTAATCGTTTCGCGACCTCCACCATCTACAAACACAACCGGCGTATGGCTGTAGCGCTGATTATCGGTAAAACCTACAACCGTTAACTCACTTTCTTCTCCAAATACTAGTCTATCACCGATTTCAATTCCTTCTCGTTGTAAGGATGCATCTACAATTGCTTCATCTTCTTTCGTAATTGGGCTGCCATCACGAACAGATGGCAAGAGCATACTATCCCCATCTGTCACAAATAAAGCTACATCCTCATTCTGATCGGATCCGTTAACAGATGCATTCATCATTCGAACCGAAAGAGAATTCGCTTGTTCAATCCCATCCATCTGTAACACATTATCTAGGTCTGTTCTTGAAATAAACGATTTTGTCATCTCAAGTTCAGCATCGGTATCCATCAATATATAATCTGCCTGCATATTTTGAATTGCTGATGCGTTATCTGCAGATAATCCCTTTGCTAGTCCCGAGATAATAAAAATCAGACTAGCAATTAATACAATGATCAAACCGATTAAAGCATAACGAATTTTCGCATGTGCTAATTCCCGTATAGCTAGAAACATTCTGTTCACTCCTTTATTTCTCTATGTTTCAAGCATATACGCTGAATATGAACGGAGGATGAACGAATCGTTACTTTTACTTTTGAGGAAGGGATACTGTAAATACAGTTCCTTTCCCAAGCTCACTTTCTACCATAATTGTGCCGCCATGTACCTCCATTATTTTTTTCACAATTGAAAGACCTAAGCCAGTGCTATTTTCTGTCCTTGTTCGGGCTTTATCGACTTTATAGAAGCGATCAAAAAGCTGGGGTACATCTACCTCGCTAATTCCAATGCCCGTGTCCTCCACCATAACCTGCACATGGTATTTATCGGTCGCTATATGAATCGATATCTCTCCTCCGAGATCTGTATACCGAATTGCATTTGAGATTAAATTTACCCATACCTGCTGTAGAAGCTTCGGATCACCAACAATTGTAGTAGGATGAATATCGAGTTCTATCGCAATTTGTTTTTCCCGCCATTGCCATTCCATTGTTAAAACAACTTCCTTCAATTGCTCTGCTAGATCAAACGGTACAAAGTCATTGATATCCACTTCGCTATCCAAATTGGATAAGGTAAGAAGTTGTTTACTCAAAGCTGATAATCGCTTGCTTTCATTCTCAATGATAGCAAGATAACGCCGCTTTTCCTCTTCAGACATTTCCTCTTCTTGCAAAGCTTGAGAAAAACCCTGAATCGATGTTAATGGAGACTGGATTTCATGAGAAACATTCGACACGAACTCTTGACGCTTTTCTTCTGTTCGGGCTAAACTACTGCTCATCGTAGAAAAGTCACTCGCCAGTCTTCCAATCTCATCCTTGCGATTAACATCAAGCTTTAAATGATAGTTTCCAGCAGCAATCTTTCTCGTTGCTTCTGTCAATTTCTTAATCGGTTTCACGATAAAACGAGTGCTTGCTAATACTAATAAAAAGCTAAATAGCAATGCCAAAAAGAGTAGTATAGCTAGAAATATCCGCATTTCACCAAATTGCTGGGCAGAATTCGGACGAATAAATAGTGCATGTGTATCACCGTTTACCTGAATCGGAACTCCAATTGTATTCTTCACTTCATTATCAAAAAAGCCAGTTACAAAGGGCTTCCAAGGATAATTCGCAATTCCGTGATAGGTATTCCCACGAAAAACATGATTGATTTCCCTTTGATCCAGCTCTTCAGATGAAAAAGGGTTTCCGAACGTTTCTGCATCCCCTGCCGGCGTCACAAGATAAAAGGTATATCCTAAATCTGTCATTGCTGTTAAATAGTCCGCTATCGATTGATTTGGACTTTCTTCAAATAGATCTACAATATTTTCAGCAATATGGGTTACCTTTTTATCATTCTCCGGCTTTAAAAAATGCTGGTAATAAATGTTTGTTGCAGCAAATGCAATCAGGGCACTTGCAATCATAATTGCCATTGTCATTACAATAATTCGTACATAGAGCGTTCGCATATCTGCTCCTCCAACTCTCTAATTCACTTCTAGTTTATATCCTAACCCCCGGATCGTATTAATCGAAAAACCCGCTTCCATTGGTGCAAAACGCTCACGAAGCCGTTTAATATGTACATCCACTGTTCGATCATTCCCTTCATAATCATTTCCCCAAATCAATTGAATTAATTGCTCCCGGGAAAATATTCGATTTGGATAATTCGCTAATTGTGCAAGCAGCTCAAATTCCTTTAAAGGTAAAATCATTGTTTTACCTTTCACCTGTACTTCATAGTTTTTTCGATTAACCACCGTTGTTTTCCCAATCCGGATAACTTCTTCATTGGTAATTTGAAATCGTCTAAGCAATGCTTTTATACGGAAAAGCACTTCCTTCGGTTCAAATGGCTTTACAATATAATCATCTGTTCCAGCCAAATAAGCCTTTTCTTTATCTAAAATCCCATCCTTTGCGGTAAGCATGAGCACAGGAATATCATAATTATTACGTATTTCCTCGCAGAGCTGATAGCCATCTACATTCGGCATCATAATATCGACAACAGCCAAATGTATGCTGTTTTCTTCTAATTGCTGCAATGCATCTTGTCCATCAGCAGCTTCTATCGTCTTATAACCATCTTTTTGCAAATAAAAACGAAGCAATTCTCGAATATGCGGATCGTCATCAACAATCAAAATTGTAATCATCGCGTCTGAACCTCCTAACCTGTAATAACTTTACCATACCATATCTCCTTTGATTGATTCATGTTCGGCTTGCGTTGAGCTTGAGCACCTACCTCATTTCATCATGTCCTGAATTTGTGAACATCAGCCAATTTATTGTGAACTTCAGCTTTTTTCTCCTGAATATCAGTCTTTTCCTCGTCAATATCAGTCTTTCTCTTGTGAACTTCAGCCCCCTCTCTAAATGCTTACTAATTTTACATATATGCACAACAAAAAACTGCCCTCCATTTAAATAAGAGAGCAGTTCATAAAAATTATTCTTTTAATCCTAGCAAGTCATCAATAACCTTTACAACTTGGTCGGCATACTTTTCACATTCGTCAGCAGTTGGAGCTTCAACCATGACACGAACAAGCGGCTCTGTACCAGAAGGTCTTACAAGAACGCGTCCTTGTCCAGCAAGTTTCGTTTCTACTGCTTTAATCTCATCTAGAATTACTGGGTTACTTAATGCTTCCGTTTTATCGGTAACTCTCACATTTTTTAATACTTGCGGGAAGATTGTCATTTCACTAGCAAGCTCGGATAAAGGTTTGCCGGTTTCTTTCATGACATTCACAAGCTGGATTGCCGATAGCATGCCATCTCCTGTTGTGATGTAATCAAGGAAGATAATGTGGCCGGATTGTTCTCCACCAAGGTTATAACCCCCATTACGCATTTCCTCCATCACGTATCGGTCACCAACTGCAGTTTTATCACTTCGCATGCCGTTTTCCTCAATTGCTTTATAGAAACCAAGATTACTCATTACCGTTGATACAACTGTATTTTTCTTGAGTAGTCCTTTTTCATTCAAATGTCTCGCACAAATAAACATGATTTGATCGCCATCAACAATATTCCCTTTTTCATCAACTGCAATGAGACGATCACCATCTCCATCAAATGCAAGACCAATATCTGCACCTTTTTCCGCAACAAATGCTTGCAGTTTTTCTGGGTGCGTGGAACCTACTCCGTCGTTTATATTGAGTCCATCTGGGGCAGATCCAATTGAAAAAATATCTGCTTCCAGGTCAGCGAACAAGTGTGTAGCTAAACTAGATGTCGCTCCATGGGCACAGTCAATTGCGATTTGAAAGCCTTCAAAATCATTATCAATTGTATCCTTCAAATAGGAAAGATACTTTTGTCCGCCTTCGAAATAATCGGTGACAATACCAACACCAGCACCTGTAGGACGAGGTAGGGTATCTTCTGTGTCCATTAGCTTTTCAATCTCTGCTTCTTGCTCATCTGTCAATTTAAAGCCATCTGGTCCAAAAAATTTAATTCCGTTATCCTCAACAGGGTTATGCGACGCTGAAATCATAACACCAGCCTGTGCACTAGTTGCTTTCGTTAAATAGGCAACACCTGGTGTCGAAATTACTCCGAGTCGCATTACTTCTGCGCCGATGGATAAGAGCCCTGCTAATAAAGCTCCTTCC
Organism: Oceanobacillus sp. FSL W7-1304; assembly: GCF_037969805.1. Lineage (NCBI taxonomy): Bacteria > Bacillati > Bacillota > Bacilli > Caryophanales > Bacillaceae > Oceanobacillus > Oceanobacillus sp. FSL W7-1304. The sequence continues at coordinate 2,449,628 of NZ_CP150211.1, forward strand.
AGCATATGGCCTGAAATTCGGGTGTCACGTCCGATAACAACGCGAGGTCTTTCCATTCCATTCGTCAAAACGTAACCACCATAACGTCCTAGCTTGTATGCTAATTCTGGTGTTAGATCCTTATTGGCTACGCCTCTCACACCATCCGTTCCAAAATATTTTCCCATTCGTTACCTCTCCTTTAACTTACATCCAATTCAGCTATCTGCTTACAAATGATTTCATTACTCAGGTTCCACTTCACTAATCTCAATTGTAGCTTCTTCAAATTCTCCAGTAATCGTTATATTATCAGTATCTGGCCCTTCAATCGTAATTGGAACTTGATGCTCTCCAGGCTCCAGATCACTTAAATCAATGAATATACGAATATCCTCAGCTGTTAGTTCTTTTATATCGGCTTCGTCACCCGTAACCGTAATATCCATTTCGGCGGCATCAGGTTCAACAAAAGTAACTGCTTGGCCACTCGTCAGCCCTTCTTCTTCAATTGTTAGTCCTTCCAAAACACGTGTCTGTTCTACATCGACTGTTACCTCAATTGTTTCCATATCGGGAACATTTACACCTTCCGGTAATGACAGTTGCGCGTCTATTGTACCAGATTCGGTGATTTCGGATAAATCAATTGCCTCTGTCTCAAGTTCAGAAATTCCTTCAAGTACTTCACTCGTGGAGAAAACCTCCACCTCATCTACATTAGCAGAAATAGAATTTAATGCATAACCTTCTGGCAGTTCTCCTGTTGTCTCGACTGATACAGGTACCGACTTACTTGGGTTATCAACTTCGGCTGATATTTGTATATTCTCTGGTTCTATTCGGACTGTTAACTCATTCCCCTGTGTATCATACACATTTACAGGCAGCTCGCGATTATTTATTGAACTATCCAGTCCTTCTAAATTAACATAGGCCTTAACAATACCGATTTGGTCAATAACGGACCTTGAGCTTGTAATCGTAACTGTAGGTGGGTCGAGCGTATAATCAACCAGCTCGTATCCAGGTGCCATTTTGTCTTCATTAATAAAATCAGCAACAACAGCAAACTCTTCGCTCGCTCTTTCTTCAATCGTAACCTCAATCGTCTTTGGCTCGATAAAGACAGTAAGATCATTGGAGATATTGTGCTCCAATTTCACCTCGTGATCGCCTTCTTCTAATCCTTGCAAGTCAACATACACATCAAAATTACGTTGAAAAATAAGGGGGGTCAGGTTTCCAGGATTCCCCTGCAAGCTAACCGTAACAAACTCTGGTACACCACTAACCACATAATTTGCTTCATCGATTCGTATTTCGACCGGAACATCATCAAGTGTTTGTGTTTGTTCAGACCTACCAGAAAAAGTTGGATCAGAATGTGAAGAATTAACTGTAACATTCACAAATATATACAAGAACACCGCAAAAGCTAAAGAAGCAAGTCGGACAAACCATTTACTCTTAAACCAATTATCCATTCTTGTTCCCCCTTCGTTTCCACGACTTTTTCTCAGAAGCCTTTTGATTTAGGGATAAATGGGCTTCTAACATCGTACGAAGATTGTCCTGATCAATATCTCGGTGAAGTTCTCCGTTCTTTGTACAGGAAACTGCACCTGTTTCCTCTGAAACAATAATTGTCAATGCATCGGTAACCTCACTGATCCCCATTGCTGCACGGTGCCTCGTCCCTAGCTCCTTCGAAATAAATGGACTTTCTGATAAAGGAAGATAACAAGCAGCTGCGGTGATTTCCCCTTCTTTAATGATGACAGCACCATCATGCAAAGGTGTATTCGGAGTAAAAATATTTGTTAGCAACTGATGCGTCAATTTTCCATTAATCGCAATACCTGTTTCAGCATAATCACCAATACCTGTCTCCCGCTCAATCGAAATTAATGCACCAATTCGACGTTTCGCCATGTAGCTACACGACTGTACTATCGCATCGATTTCTTGTTGCATCTTTTCCTCTTCTGACTTTACACTCCGAGCAAAAAGGTTTCCCCGGCCAAGCTGCTCGAGTGCCCTCCGTAGCTCCGGCTGGAATAAAATGATGATTACAATTAAACCCCAAGAAATGGCTTGATTCGTCAGCCATTGCATGGTTTGTAAATTCAATAATATACTCAAAAGCCAGACCACAAGTACAACGGCAATCCCTTTTAAAAGCTGGATTGCTTTTGTACCTCTAATCAGCATCATTAATTTATATAATACATACCAGACGAGAGCTATATCTACGCCTATTCTTAGCAGATCTATTACATCGAATCCCCCATCAAGCATGTGCACACATCCTTTTGCAATAAAAATTTATTCTAATTATACGCTCAACTAAAACAAGCACGCTTATGTAGCTTGATTTTCAAAAGATAGGAACGTTATCTATTATAACACAATATTGCTAAAACATATTACTTTAGGAAGGCAAAAACCCAGATAAGATTTCCCACCTTACCTGGGTTTATTTTAACATGTTTAAAAGGAAAAAACGCCACTAAAAAAGCTCTTCAGTTGATACCACATCCATTCAAACATCTGATCAACTGTTTCTAATTCGCCATTGACGCCGCCAGCTGAAGCCATGAGTCCATCTCCATTTAGCGTTTCATCATCGCTTATCAGCTTTCCATTCACTAATGTCACATTCCCATCAATTGTACCTTTAATTAGCAATTTCCCATTTTTAACAAGTACGTCACCCGGAACGGTTACTCCTTCTGGTACAATTACCGTATCTCCTTGAATGACTAGTTCTTCTTGTTTTGAGACAACTAATTGACCATCCTCACTCCAAGAAGCAAACATTCCAGTCATCATTAATACGAAGAATATTGCTGCAGCGGTGAGTACCGGGTGCGTTTTAAACCATCGCTTATAGGTTACACGTTTCTTCTCGGTCGGAAGTCTATCCATGACTTTCTGCGTGAAGTCGTTAGGCGCCGCGAAATGCTCCGCACTTTTAATCAATGTAATCGTACGCTTTAGTTCATGGAAATGATGTTGGCAAGCTTCACAAGTTTCCAGATGTGTCCTTAGCTGTATCTCTTCCTCCTTACAAAGATCACCGTCCAAATATTTATGCATCAATTCAACCGATTCTTTATTACATTTCAAGTGTTTCACACTCCTTTACACATGACGAAGCCTTTTTCTTAAAGCTTCTCTCCCACGATGAATACGGGTTTTCACCGTTCCTAAAGGTATATCTAAGATGTCGCTTATTTCTTGTAGGGAAAACTCTTCCAGGTAACGCAACATAATAATGCTTCGATATTTCACTGGAAGCTGGGAAATTTCGTGATGAATATAGCGTTGTAATTCTAAGCTTTCAACTTGCTCACCAGGTAGCCGCTCCTCGCTCGCCAGCTGGGAATACATATCCAACCCTTCCGTTCCTCTGATCTCTGCATCCAGATAATAATCTGGCTTTCGTTTACGGATCCGGTCGATTGTCAAATTCGTCGCAATCCGATACAACCATGTAGAAAACTTTCTGCGATCATCAAACGAATGGATATTCACATATGCACGAATAAAAGCCTCTTGCGCCATATCCTCTGCTTCATGTGCATTACCAAGCATCCGCAAACAATGCTGGTATATCTTATCTTGATAAAAGGAAACGACATCCGCGAATGCAGATTGATCTCCTTTTTTAACTTGTTTTATTTTTTCTATTATAAATTGATCCATCAGGTTACCTCCGCTTACTATGCGGTACTTGTTATACGATTATCTAGCAAAAAGGTTTCAAACTTTATTTAACAAAAAGTATAAAACATTCCTACCTGCACTGCATAGTCCCACTAAGTCATGTGCCCCAAGGCTTGGCAATTATCGAACTCATCTAAAGTAATCGTACAAATAATATTTTATCAAAAAGACACAAAATGTTCACAGACGTTTACTGTTGCAATAATTCGGGTATTTTTCTATTATAGTATACTAGATAGGAGGACAGAATTGTGAATAAAGATCATTTAATTGAAAAAATTGAAGAATGCCGCGAAGAAATGATTTCACTTTCTATAACACATGACCTGACTTCTGAAGCTGTTATCGCATCAAGTGTTAAGTTAGACCAATTAATTAATACGTATCAAAAGCACTACTAGATAAAGATGATACAAATAGGGTAAAAAAAGACATCAAAGTGCTCTCCATCGGAGCAGGAAATGAATGTCTTTTTTATTTGGGCAAAAATTAAATATAAAGTGATCAAATTCCCCATCTATTCTATTATAATATTAGCGCCATATTGATACGATTGTAGGCTTAAGGCTTTAATGCCTGCCTCCTCCCAAGCTTTCATCAATTCATCAGCTTGTTGTTTCGATGGCATAAAAGCAATACCACAATCTCCTCCGCCGGCTCCTGAAGGCTTACCCGCTCCGCCCAAGGACTCTGCCAAATCACATAGTGTGCCGAGCAATGGCGTTTCAACCGGTGTATCCGCATCCTTACCAACAGTTGCTAACGCCTCTCTATTTTGTTTTACACCTTTTAATAAAAGCTCCACATCAGCATTCTCCATCCCTTGCAAAAATTGATCTACTGCCAATTTACTTGCATTCAAAAAGCGCTGGAAGGCTTCTGGATTATCTGATTTCAATTGTAAAATTCGGTCGACAAGCTTCGAGGTCGATGCTGGCTTACCAGTCCAACCTACACAAAAATAGACATTTTTCGGCATTTGTATCGATTTTGCGTCACAATACGTCCATGTGCTTTCTACTAAATCTGTTATTGAATTTCGATTCTTATATGCATCCAACAGCCACTCTGCTTGAAACGATGCATATTGCAGCATGCCGCCAAAGGATGAAGCAGCAACGTCTGCGCCTGAACCATTTCCTTGTGTTTTCACATGAGAAATAGCCGCAAGTCTAAAAACAAGCTCTGATGCAGGCTTTTCTACATGGAATTTATTAAGTATAGCCGTGATTACAGATGTTACAACCGCTGCACTTGACCCTAGCCCATATTTAATACCAGAACTGTCATCCAATTCGCTGCGAATCGCTAAGTGGAACTTTCCCGGTTGAACATTATTTTCTTTTAAGTATGTATAAACAACCGTCATCGCATCACATACGAATTGCGTTCTTTTGTCATCCGAATGGATTTTCACTTCCTCCGCTTTGTACGACCATTCCAATTCCTCGAGGTCGAAATCATGCAATGTTAGCGTGTTTCTTTCACTTTGTTCAATTGAAGCATAAACAAACCGGTCTACAGCTGTAACCGCTAGTTTTTGATATGGCTCCAGAACAGCAAATTCTCCGGCAATCATTAATTTCCCTGGTACTTTTATAGTCATTGATGTATTATCCAAGACGTTCCAACCCCTAAAGATAGCTTATTCCCTGCCCTGGTTTACTTAAAATCACACCCGAAACACCGGATATTTCAGAAAGTCTTTGCTTAACACGTGCTTCATCCTCCGGCAAGTAAAGGACTTTGACATTTGGTCCAGCATCAATCGTAAAATATGCTGGAATTCCATCTGCTCGCATGTCTTGAATGGCATGCATCACACGCATTGTCGTATCATGCCAATACGTGAATGGAGGGTTCGCAGCTAGTGTCGTTGCATGCATCTTGAGGCAATTTGCCTCAGCAATACTTCCTGCTTTCTCAAAATCTTTCCCTTCAATTGCTTCCTTTATTTGTTTCAAGTCGTTTGGAATACTATCAATCCAGCCTGAATAAAACGGAGATGTCTCCACCGTTCGCTTCATCCCAGCACGACTCGAGACTTTTTTCATTGTAGACGAAAGGACAACAGCAGCAACACGAACATCCCAATGCCGGGCTGGAGCAATCGGAACAGCAAACGAATCCGAACCATCTGCTTGTTCACCCATTTCCCATTCTGCAAAACCGCCATAGATAGAACGACAAGCCGATCCCGAACCTTGACGTGTAAGACGGGATAATGCTTGATCATCCAAATCTAATCCGATTGCTTTTGTACCCGCTGCCGCTAGTGCCGCAAAACCAGAAGCGGATGAGGCAAACCCAGCTGCAGTTGGAACATCATTGATTGAATTCACTTTAGCATATAACTGTTCTTTTCCTGCAAGCTGGCGGATCAAATCAAGGAATTTCGTCACGCGACGGAATGCCTCACCCTCTACAAGCTGATTATCGAGCATAAATTGATCTTCAGATAAACCCTCCTGAAAAGCTACAGTAGTTGTTGTTGAAAAGCCATCCAATGTTAGGGAAAGACTGCTGTTAGTAGGTAAAATCAGCCGTTCATCACGCTTTCCCCAGTATTTAATTAAAGCAATATTTGTATGTGCTTTTGCTGTAGCTTTCATCGTTTTATCTCCCTTGTCTCTCTATTCTTCTTATTTCTGCTTTTTCAATACAAATGGCCACACTGCTGTCGCGCCATACTTTCTTAGCTTCTCTGCAAGCAATTTCGAATGTACTTCATTTTGGGCAAGCGCGATAATGCAGCCACCGTTGCCCCCGCCTGTTAATTTGGCTCCTAAAGCTCCTTCTTTCCGAGCAAAATAAATTAATTTATTCAACCCAGCATCACTAACGCCAAGTGCTTCTAATTCCTTTTGCGCTTCATTTAATAAATGCCCAAGGAAATGTTTACCCGCACGCTCTAGTGCATGCTTTGCTTGATGGGTTAATTCACCAATTCGATCCATTTTTCGCTGAATTCGCTTCGGTGCTGACTTGAGAAGCCTCGCAACGGATTCTACGGATGTACGTGTGTCACCAACTCTTCCAGAGTCAGCAACAATAAAGTGGAAATCCTCTCCAAGGTCAATGTAATCAATTGGGTTTTCTTTCTTATACCAAACTGGAGAACGAGATGTAATGGTGAGCGTATCAAGCCCACTTGGAGCCCCATGTGCATACGTCTCCGCTACATTTGCAAGCTCCAACAGCTCGTCGTCCGTACATTCTCGGTCAGCAAAGTCAAATAATGACCGAATCACAGAGATTGCAACAGATGCACTCGAGCCTAACCCTTTTCCAGGCGGAATAGAGGAATTAATTCGAATCAGCAGGTCTTTACAAGGGATTTGTAAATATTCTAGCGACGCTTCAACACACTGGACGATTCCTTGTAAGGATTCCGGCGCTAAATGTAATGGTCCATGGTAAAAAGAACTATCCATTTTAACCGACCCTGGTACACGTTCAATAACTGTTTCAACACCAATTAATGGAAATGGAATGGCAATTGCTGGTTGTCCGTGTACAACCGCATGCTCTCCAATCAAAATTAGCTTACTATGAGCTATACCAATAGCTGTTTTTTCTGAAGTTGTTACTTTTTCTGCACTCATTTTGTATACTGTTCCACCAATTCTTTAGCTTTTCCGACACGGATTTGTTTTTGTTCAACTAGTTGTTCTGCAATGATATCGATCATCTCCCCAGTAGCTCCTGCCGCGATCGCAACAGAGCGAGAGTGTAAAGCCATATGGCCCTTTTGGATACCATCAGTAGCTAATGCCTTCAAAGCTCCGAGATTTTGCGCCAATCCAACTGCCACAATCACTTGGGCAAGCTCTTTGGCTGATTCAATGTGCATCATAGATAATGAAAGCTTCGCTAATGGATGCACTCGTGTTGCTCCACCGACTGTTCCAATAGCCATCGGTAATTCAATTTCTCCAACCAAATTACCTGCTTTATCCTTTGACCAAGTTGTCATCGAGCCGTAGCTGCCATTCCTCGCAGCATATGCATGGGCACCAGCTTCCACGGCTCTCCAATCGTTCCCAGTCGCAATAACAACCGGGTCAATTCCATTCATAATACCTTTATTATGCGTAACAGCACGATACGGATCAGATGCAGCAAATTCAAACGCATGGATCACCCCATCACGTACTTCCTCCCCAGAAAAATCACCTGTACCAAGTAATGCAGGAGGGATAACACATCGTGCCCGTGCCAAACATTCATCGGCATAATTTGACAAAATTCGTAAATAGACTTTTCCATCCGTTAATTCTTCGACAAGTGGTGCAATTGATTCAACCATTGTATTGATGATATTCGCTCCCATTGCATCACACGTATTGATATGCATATGCATGACGAGCATCTGACTATAGGCAGAATCCGCTGCTTCATTCAGAATACGAACATCCATGTCCTGTGCACCGCCACCACGAGCAACAATACTTGGGTAAGCTGCGTTTGCTGCTTGGATTAGTGTTTTCTTTGCATGAAGCACTGCTTGCTTTGCAGCTTGAAAATCAGAGCAGCCAACTACTTGAATTTGACCAATCATCACGCGTTCCGTTGCCTCCGTTTGGAATCCACCGGCACTTCTCACAATTTTAGCGATATGGCTGGCAGATGCAATAATAGAAGCTTCTTCAACAGCCATCGGCACTATATATTCTTTCCCGTTTATAAGAAAATTCAACCCCAACCCCAACGGAAGTTGAAATGTTCCAATCACGTTCTCTATCATCTTATCTGCAGTTTCTGTAGATAGAGGTTCTTCCCTATATAGATTATTCCATTCTTCCGGAGAAAAATGGTAATTATCTTTTAAAAGCTCTCGTCGTTGTTCAACAGACATATTATAGAAACCGGGGATTCTGGAAGATTTCATCCTGGATCATCCTTTAATATTGATTATATAAAAAACAATACTTCAATCGTTACATTTTTCATTGAATAAATTATAACACGATATCGTAGTTTTTTTCATTAGAAGCTACCTGCTCCCATTGCCAAAAAATGCTACGCTAAAATTAAATTCACTGTATCTATTATGTTAAAAATTCACATAAAATGCAAATAAACAAGGTAGTATGCATCTATCACAACGACCTTGTTTATTTTATCTCTGCTGTATATAATCCAATATTGGATAATGTTAAAATGATGAGCCATGAAGGATTCGAACCTTCGACCCTTTGATTAAAAGTCAAATGCTCTACCGACTGAGCTAATGGCTCATGCAGAAAACGAAATGTGTTCGTTAGAGCTAGCTTGTAAATAACCCTAAAATGTAAGTTCAAATGGAGGATGAAAAGGACCAAGAATTTCGAGGCGGTGCAGCTTTGAGCAACGGAACGTATGCAATTAATACGTGAGTAGCGGAAAAGCAAACCAACGAAGAAATTCGACGTGTCATTTTTACCGGACTATTTGAACAATCCTAAAAAAATTAAAAATGGCTGGGCTACTAGGATTCGAACCTAGGGTACACGGGATCAAAACCCGATGCCTTACCGCTTGGCTACAGCCCAACAATACAAATGGTGGAGGGGGGCAGATTCGAACTGCCGAACCCTGAGGGAGCGGATTTACAGTCCGCCGCGTTTAGCCACTTCGCTACCCCTCCATATTATGAACCATTTCTTTAATCTTATACCGAAAAATGGTGCCGGCCAGAGGACTTGAACCCCCAACCTACTGATTACAAGTCAGTTGCTCTACCAATTGAGCTAGGCCGGCAAATGGTGGAGGATGCAGGGCTCGAACCTGCGACCCCCTGCTTGTAAGGCAGGTGCTCTCCCAGCTGAGCTAATCCTCCATATTGGTGACCCGTACGGGATTCGAACCCGTGTTACCGCCGTGAAAGGGCGGTGTCTTAACCGCTTGACCAACGGGCCATACTTTGGTTTCAAGTCAGCTATAACGACAACTTTGAAACACCCTGTCGCAGACTGACGAATTTTATTATAACCAGGAATGAAATGTTTGTAAAGGGTAAATTTGATTTTTTTTACGTTTTTTTATAAAAAGTCGCAACACCCCTTATATATTAAGGTTTCCAAGACAATAAAAAGAATATTACAAACGGAATTTATGCTAGATTATGCTAGATATTGTAAGAAGTTACTCGGATTTTTATTTTAGTTTCATCACCAGGTCCTAATAGGTTATAATAGAAAAAAGATATTTTGATGGAGGTTTATTATGTCAAATCTACTGCAAGGAAAAAACGTTGTTATAATGGGTGTTGCCAATGAAAGAAGTATTGCTTGGGGAATTACAAAATCACTTCATAATGCTGGAGCAAACTTAATTTTTACAAATAGACAGGAACGTTCACACCAAAAGTTGGTTAAATTATTGGAACAAAACGATATCGAGCCAAAGCTAGTCGTTTCCTGTGATGTTGCTAGTGATGAAAGTATTCAAGAAGCATTCCAAGAGATTAAAGAAAAAGTAGGCGTTATTCATGGTCTCGTTCATTCAGTTGCATTCGCAAAACGCGAAGAATTAAAAGGAGAATATGCGGACACTTCCCGAGATGGCTTCTTAATAGCACAGGAAATCAGTGCTTACTCACTTGTTGCCGTTACGAAAGCAGCAAAAGAGTTGATGACCGAAGGCGGAAGTATCGTAACACAATCGTATCTAGGGTCTGAACGTGTTATTCCAAACTACAATGTCATGGGTGTTGCAAAAGCTTCCTTAGAGGCAAGCGTCCGCTACCTAGCAGAAGATGTAGGTAAATATGACATCCGCGTTAACGCTATTTCTGCTGGTCCAATTCGTACATTATCAGCTAAAGGTGTATCCGGCTTTAACGAAAAAGCAAATGTTATTGTAGAAAAAGCACCACTTCGTCGCAATGTCGATCAAGATCAAGTTGGTGACGCAACTTTATTCTTTATTAGTGATCTTTCACGTGGTGTGACAGGTGAAGTACTTCATGTTGATTCTGGATTCCATATTATTGGTGGCTAAAACGGAGAATGAATTGCAAGCATATAGCTTCTAGAGGTATAAGCATCATTCTATTTATAGCGTTTCATAGCCGTAATTATCCTTCGTGATAAATAAAGTCGCATAATTTTTATGCTTTCTTAATTAAATGTAATAAGACGCTTTGCTATCAGCCCATGATTCAAAGCGTCTTTTTAACTTTTAGAAAGGATGGATATGGATGAAGGAATGGTTTGGAACCTTAGATGGCGAGCCCTTTACGGCGTTCGGAACAAGTCATATTACGATAATTCTCATCTATTTTATTGTAATGCTTACGCTCATTTTCACGTACAAAAAAATCAATAAAAAACAGTACCACACTTTACGGTGGGTTTTATTTAGCATATTAATATTAGCGGAACTCTCCTATCAAGTATGGGCAGCAACCAATGGCATCTGGAGTATGAAGGAGCAACTACCACTTCATCTATGCAGTATCGCCAGCATAGTAGGAGCAATTGCACTTATAACACAACATAAAAAGTTAATTACGATTACATTTTTTATTGGATTTATTCCACCTTTTCTAGCACTGCTCACACCAGAGCTTCCATACGATTTCCCAAATTTTCGTTTCTTTATTTTTTTCATCCATCATATTACGATTTCTTTCGTTGCACTATTTCTAGTTCTCATAAATGATGTCCAATTAACGTTAAAATCCACGTTTGAAGCGTATGGTTATTTATTAGTTTACGCAGGTATCATTGGTTTTTTTGTTAATCCTAATATAAAATCCAACTATTTATATCTTGCAAATCCTCCAAGCACAAGCAGCCCGCTTGATTTACTTGGTAGCGGGGCGAACTATTATCTTCAGTTAACTTTACTCGGTCTTGTTGTGTTTATCGGGCTTTATTATTTTTACCGAATCTGTCGGAAGGGGCTTTCTTAGCAGTGTTATGAGAGCTTTTTAATTGATCTTGGATTTCTTCTATATTAATTCTCGTTTTTTCAAGGCGCTCTACCTTTTCTGTTCAAAGCTGTTATTTTCGCAACGTTGCTTAAATATATTTCTTTGGATATCAGCCCCTTTGCAACTCCAATTGTTTCATACTTCTTCCATTTTTCGAAACCAAGCTTGCCTCCTCATCAAAATTTGAATTTGGCAATTACAGCACTTATCCAATTCTTCTTTCGACAACTTCATAAATTCTTCAAGTACTTGCGTTTTCTCTCACCGGTAATTATTTACTTTCACTCATACTTGTTTCGATTTTCCACTGGACTTTCTAAGACTTTTTTCATATAAGATAGTACTTTCCTAACGAAGCGCAACATTTATGCTTTAATTATATATAAGGAGAGGAGGGAAACAATTGAATTTAGAACGGACACTTTACCAAGCAGCCACCGAATTAATTGTCAAGAGATACCCCACTGGCTGGGGTGGTGCTGCGGCGATGTATACAGATGATGGAGAAATCCTTACCAGTGTTGCACCTGACGTTATCAACGCTTCCACTGAATTATGTATTGAAACCGGCGCGATTTTAGAGGCACACAAGCTAAATACAAAAATCACCCACAGCATCTGTGTCGTAAGGGATGATGAAAATAGCTCATTTAAAATATTAACTCCTTGTGGGGTATGTCAGGAAAGACTATTTTATTGGGGACCAACGACGAAAGCCGCAATCACTACAACAAGTGGAGATATCACTTTTAAAGCACTTGCTGAAATTCAGCCTTTCCATTGGTATAAGGCATATTGTGAGGATTGATGATCGTTCAGGAGCTGCATCCCACGATAAAAAACATTAAACAACAAATTTCTCACGATAAAGCGAAACCTTTCCTTGCAGTACTCGTACATAATAGAAACAACTAAATTTACAGGGGGAATTTCTGTGAAGGCAATTACAAAAAAACGTACAAAAGCGGTTTTAATCGACAGTGTTATTTCAGGTGTCGCGTCAGTCAGTGTCGAATATTTATTAAAGAAGAAAATTAAAAATGAAGCTTTCCATGCGCTCGTTACTCCAACTCTTGTGATGTGGTCTTTGGAATATGCACAACTAAAAACTTGCGGTCAAACACTTGGGTATAAAACAATGGGACTAGCCCTTGAAAATGAGAACGGCTCTGAGCTAACATCTGGTCAAATCATTAAACGCATGGCTTACCGTGATTCATTAAGTACGTTTAAATACATGAAGGACCGAAAAGCATTTGAAGGTGAAGATGGTTCCGTATTACCGCATGACGAGGTTGCCGGGACGGTCGTTCGAGAGGTTTAGCGGAGTTGAGTAAAGCACCTTATTAAACTTCTAAACGAGGAAGAGGCTATGCCTTATCCTCGTTTTCGTTTTACAAATGAAACGTGCCCCTCCAATTTAGAAAAAACTCCAATTAACTATAATTTGATATTATCCCCTCCTCTTGCCAGCAATTCTTAACAGTGAGTAGTATCCAAATACCCACGAAGCTATGCTATAATAGATAAGATGGTCTTCTTTAAATACAATTCATATTATATTATTTTAATCGTAACGGAGGGGAAATTATATGAAAAGACACCATGCGATTATTATTTTCTCTTTAGGAGCTTTTTTCTTTGGATTAAACCCGTTATTTATAAAATTAGGTTTTGCTGCCGGCTGGAGCCTCAATGAAATCAATGTTATACAAGCAATCATCGCTTTTACAGTCCTCTGGATAATAGGGTTATTTGCCATCAAACGAAACCCACAAGCAGTTAAAAAGCTTTCTTTCAAAACCGTACTCTCACTCATGGCAGCAGGAAGCTTCACCGGTTTAACAAGTGTCCTTTATTATGGCTCCATGCAATATCTGCCAGCATCACTAGCTGTTGTTTTATTATTCCAATTCGTATGGGTTGGGGTATTGTTTGAATGGATCATTTATCGTCGAAAACCAAGTGGCAAGACATTGCTCACTGTTGCACTAACATTAGTTGGTGTATTATTCGCAGCAGATGTCTTTAATGGCGGATTAAGCGAGATAACACTTATTGGCTTCCTGCTTGGAATCGGCTCTGCATTTACCTATTCCGCTTTTATTATTGTCAGTGGACGTGTAGCAGTTGATGTTCCAGCAACGATTCGTTCCCCAATTATGGTAACAGGTGCAGCTCTATTAATCTTTATTCTATTTCCTCCGCACATGACATTAAATGCCAATGTCTTAAGCAGTGGAAGCATCTGGATCTATGCAGGAGCACTTGCGCTATGCGGACTGATTTTAACACCACTCATGTTTGCCATGTCGACGCCACATCTACCAGCAAGCTTAGCTACTATCCTTGGTGCAATTGAGCTTCCTGTATCAGTAGTCGTTGCATACATTGGATTAGCAGAATATGTTGCTCCATCTAGATGGTTTGGGGTTTTGCTGATTCTAGCAGCAATCGCGATTGGTGAAATGCGAGGACTTTGGCAGGTAGTATTGAAACGGAAACGGTATGTGCACTAAATACATTAAACCTCAGGGTGTCCGAACCCTGAGGTTTATTTTAATTCGCTATGCAATAAAGATAAAATATAAAATAAATAGCAGGCAAAGCACATACATAATCGGATGTATTTCTTTATAACGCTTTTGCGCAAGGAGCGATAATGGATAAAGGATAAATCCAAATGCAAGACCCATCGCCACACTTGAAGTTAGTGGCATCATAATAATCGTCAAAAATGCTGGAATAACAATTTCGATTTTACCCCAGTTAATATTCCGAATATCCATCGCCATTAATGCCCCAACAATAATTAAGGCAGGAGCAGTAACTTCTGTCGTTATAACAGCTAGAATTGGTGAAAAGAATAATGCAATCGCAAAGCAAAGTGCAATGATGATCGATGTAAATCCAGTCCTTCCTCCCACCGCAATTCCTGATGAGGATTCAACACTTGTTGCAGGTGTAGATGTCCCCAATATTGCTCCGATTGACGCAGCTGAAGAATCCGCAAGCAATGCTTTTCCTATCTTCGGAATCTTATTGTTTTTCATGATTCCCGCTTGGCTCGTAAGTGCAATTAACGCACCAGCTGTATCAAAAAAGGCAACAAATAAAAAGGTAAAAATTACTGCTAATACATCAGGTGTAAATATTGCATCCAAATTCATAAACACAGCACCAAATGTTGGTTCAAGACTCGGAATCGTACCGATAATCGAGGATGGAATTTTAATTAATCCAACAAGCATTCCAATAATAGTTGTAATCGCCATCCCATAAAAAATTGCCCCATTCACACCACGAACGAGCATAATAATTGTGATGATAAGGCCAACGATAGCTAATGCTGTTCCAGGTAAAGTTAAATCACCAATCGAAACAATCGTATCTGGATTAGCAACAATAATTCCTGCATTTTTAAACCCGATAAACGCAATGAAAAAACCAATCCCAGCAGCAATCGCATGCTTTAAATCCTCCGGAATCGCATTAATAATCTTTTCCCTGATTTTCATCAAGCTTAAAATCATAAAGATAATTCCCGCAATAAAGACACCAGTCAAAGCTACTTGCCATTCAATCCCCATCCCGATAACAACCGAAAAGGTAAAGAATGAATTCAGCCCCATACTAGGCGCAATAGCAATTGGATAATTTGCAAGCAGCCCAATAAGTATTGTACCAATGATTGCAGTAAGTGCAGTAGCTGTAAACACAGCTCCCCGATCCATCCCTGCTTGACTAAGAATAAGCGGGTTTACGACTAAAATATACGATACGGAAAGAAACGTTGTCAGCCCTGCGAAAACTTCCTGTTTATAGGATGTATTTCTTTCTGTAAAACCAAAAAAGTTTTTCATGATGTGTAGTATCTCCCATTTGCTATTTTTGTATATAAAAAAAACCTTGGCTTCATTCCAGCATGCCAAAGTAACAGTAAAAGGTATAGAAAAATACATTCCCATCCCTTGTAGACAAGCTATTTATGGTAGCTGGTAGAAACGTCCAAGCCATATTCTTGGACTTATACAAGATGTAGCTATTTGTTTTTAGATAATAGGGAAATGATAGCAGGTTGGCGGGTGGTGGGTCAAGGGGAATGGGAGTAATAGTCTTTTTCAGTTTCCTCGATTGATGTGTCAAAGTTTATGTTTTATAAGGCACAATTATTACATTAATCTTTGAGTAAAGCTAAACGGTTAAACGGTGGATTCAAT
Organism: Oceanobacillus sp. FSL W7-1304; assembly: GCF_037969805.1. Classification (NCBI taxonomy): domain Bacteria; kingdom Bacillati; phylum Bacillota; class Bacilli; order Caryophanales; family Bacillaceae; genus Oceanobacillus; species Oceanobacillus sp. FSL W7-1304. The sequence goes on from NZ_CP150211.1 coordinate 2,465,480, forward strand.
TTATCAAACGATTATTCCCAAATAATCAGTTTCACAAATCCTATATACCGTAATAACAATTTACATATTATGTTTTACGTCTTTTACCTTCAATCAATGAACTCATCTACCGATAATAGTTATATATCCACATACAGATATCAAGTTTAAAATTAGGAGTGTCTTATATGTCAAAACCAACAGACAAACAACTTCAACAAGTTTATAATATATTTCAAACGTTAAGTGAAGCATCAGACCATTTTCATAAGCTCATTAAAGAAAAGGAATTAAATCAAAGCATTTTTATTTTCAGTTCTATTGTCGATGGGTTTCAAGCATTATCAAGGATTGACGCAGTATCAAAAATAGAAGAGTGGCACATTCGAAAAAATAAAGCAGAGAAACACTTGCTTGATATTGCACAACTACTAGAAAAGGGTAACTTTATCAAGATAAGTGAGATTCTACAATTCTCCTTTCTGCCACTTCTAAACAAAATTACTAAAGATATCTCAAAAAGTATGGATGATCAAAAAAGTAAAAAATATAAGATTGGCGTATTTGCTTCCTTTCATAACCCTCGAGCCTTTTATCCTGAAGCACGAGTAAATGCATTAGTCCAAGAAAGTGAAAGGCAGAACACCCAGCTTCTTTTCTTCACTTCAACAGATGTTAATTTTGAAAAAGAAGTAATTACAGCAGATGTTTATACAGATGGGAAATGGGAACGCATTACTACACATTTCCCAGACGTTATCAACAATGTTGGTGCAGGGAAACGTTCGCACATTGAGAGAAAACTTCGCAGAGTCATCCCATTTACTAGCTTTCATGTCGGTAATAAACTTTCATTACCAATGCGAATGGCCAAATATAAAAAATATGTTGAATTACTCGTTCCATTTCGCTTATGTCGTAATGAAGTAGAAATTCATGAATTTCTAAAGGATAATAACAAAGTCGTATTCAAATATCTTCAAAGTAACCGAGGGGAAAACATCTATTTTGTTACCAAAAAAGGAACACGCTATGCAGTACAGGAACATAAGAATGAACGAATATTAAGTCAGGAAGCTTTTGAAGAGTGGCTTCAAACAGTTATTTTAGAGGAAAAAGGAAGTTTTATCGTTCAGCGATATATTCATACGCGTACAAAAGAGGATGAACCTTACCATTTCCGGGCACATGTACAAAAAAACGGGGAAGGTAAATGGGGATTAACCCATATTTATCCACGGCTCGGTAATAGAAAAAGTAACCTGAGTAACGTTGCTACTGATGGCAGAGTTGATAATTTCCATGATTTCCTTGTAAGAGAATACGGGGGAAAAGCGGAAAAATACGAATCTGATATTTTACGACTTTCCATAGAAATTGCCCTTCACTTAGATAAACTTTACGGGCTTGCTCTTGATGAGCTGGGAATTGATCTTGCCATTGATGAAAATGGTAGGTATTGGATGCATGAGGCTAACAATGGTCCTCAAACAGCATACCATGAAGAAAAAAGAGCAGTAAACACGATTGCATATGCAAAATATATTGCAAAGAACGGGATTTTCTATACTGAAAGTTTAAGAAAGTCTTGGAGTGGAATGTTTCAAGCTAGGACAGCAAACATTGCCTTAGCAGAATTAGATAACCGTACCACAGTAGGCGTACTTCAAGGTAAAATTGTTAACGATTCACTTGCCACTACTCTAGCAGAGACAGCTGAAAGGAAAAATATTCATCTTTATACTTTTACACCGAAAGATGTTGATTACGACGAAATGCTTATAAAAGGGCATTTTTACGAAGATAACAAATGGATACCCAAAATTGTTGAATATCCTGATGCCATAATTGATCGTTTACAGCTTCGAGGTGATGAAGATGCTCAATGGATTTATGAAGAACTAGAAGATATTGCATTTACCAATAAATGGACGGGCAGGAAATATAAAAAATCTGGAATATATAAGAAGCTCCAGGCTAGTGAAGAAATTAACGATATTCTTGCACCCTATCAAAAAGTTTCAAAAACACGAGATATCTTCAGCTTTATTGAGAAGTACGGTAAAGTTATTTTAAAGTTAGAAAGTGGAAATATTTCAGGAACTCAGTACATTGAAAAGCTATCAAATGGTAAATATTTTGTTACAAAAGGGACATCGGTAACAGAATATAGTGAGTTTCCGTTACTAAACAAGTTAAAAGAATTGATAAAAGAAGACGACTTTATCGTTCAGAAAGATGCTAGATCTCTGAATAAAAATGGACAACCAACTTCCTTTTCTATGCAACTAATACAAGATAAAGTAGATAAATGGAAATTTATTAGCCTTTTTGCAGACTTGAAAGCCAATCCTGCTGACAATACTTCGAAAAACCTTACGGAAGAACTTACTGAATTTCTTCGGGATAATTATGGAGAAAAAGAAGCGACCGAGCTGGAAAGTAAGATTAAAGAATTAGCTAAAACAGTTGGTGTTAGTCTTCAAAAAATTTATGGTAACGTAGTAACTGAAGTAACTATCGAGTTAGGAATAGATAATAATCAGCATCTAAGCCTAATAGAGGTAAACCCAAATAGCCCTAACACGATCTATGATACTGCAACATACGCAGAAAATGTTATTTCATATGCTAGTTATCTAGGCCTTTTGACTAAGAGCAATGATAGCTTTGTTAAGATATAAGGGTTGTGGTTATAAGTTGTAAGCTGTCAAGAAAGCACTTGGCAGCTTTTAGCTTGCTTGATATGAGGTTCAACAAAATTTTTAATAACTTTAACTAATTCAAAAGGAACCCTAGTATAACTAGAGTTCCTTTAACTATTTTTCTTATTGAAGTAATTGTAAAACACCTTGTGGTTGTTGGTTGGCTTGCTTTGCCGCTATGTCTTTCGATCATAGAATAGACTATATCTTCACCCTTATTCTTAAGGGGCTGGGCACTTCGAATGGAAATGATCCACCCTACGAATCTCATTGCCTTAAGTTTAACTGTTAGGCAGTGCATTCTAGTCGTTGAACCTTCGCCAGGTTTTCACCACAGGCGCTTGGCTGCTGATTATCCATTGTTTCATTGCTTTGTTTTTCAAACCTTCACGTCTGCCGTTTCCAGCTACGTTGTGGTACAAAACACTTTAGGAAGTTCCAGCAATTCACCCAGTTATCTTCTAACCCGTTACCAGATTAGACGCCCTTCCCACCAAATTACTGTAAGAGTTGTAACACTCCTTGAGGCATTTGTTGGGATTGAGCTAACATTGATTGTGCCGCTTGTGAAAGGATATTGTTCTTAGTGAACTCCATCATTTCTTTCGCCATATCAACGTCACGAATACGTGATTCTGCAGCAGTTAGGTTTTCTTGAGAAGCACCTAGGTTATTTATAGTGTGATCTAGGCGGTTTTGTACTGCGCCAAGACTTGAACGTTGTGTAGACACTTGGTTAATTGCTGCATCAATAGCTGCCAACTGGTTATCAAAACTCTCAGCTTCAAAATCAGTAACATCAAGTGCATTTATTTTTAAACTTTCTGAGCCCAAATCCGACGCTTCCATACTTTCAATAGATATCTCTAATTGTTGCCCTTCATTTGCTCCGATTTGGAAAGTCATATCTGTAAATGTGCCATCCAACAAATTCTTGCCATTGAATTGTGTACGATCTGCAATACCTTTACTTCCAGCTTCCCCGCCTAGCTCTTCTATTAAGGAATCCATTTCAGCCTTAATGGACGCTAGGTCAGTTTCTTCATCTTGTGTGGCAGTATTTCCAGCTTGTACAGTCAATTCACGCATACGTTGTAAAATTGAATGAGTTTCATTCAAAGCACCTTCAGCTGTTTGGATTAATGAAATACCGTCTTGAGCGTTCTTAGAAGCCATTTCCAATCCACGAATTTGTCCACGCATTTTTTCAGAGATTGCTAGTCCTGCAGCGTCATCTCCAGCTTTGTTGATACGAAGACCTGAAGAAAGTTTCTCCAATGAATTTTGTGTTGCACCTTGGTTTGCTCCTAATTGACGATGTGCGTTAAGAGCAGAAATATTGTGATTGATAATCATGATCAATCTACCTCCATGTTTTTAATTTTTAGCAAGTCACATCCTTGTGTCTCGCTTCATTATTTATATCGGCATGGTTTAGGAATGTTTTAGCAATTTTATTAAACTTTTTATTATGTCGGTAGATTAGTCATAAATAGACCACAGTACTACTTGGTCACCCAAAAAAGGACCTCCTCCTAAAGAAGGATGCCCTTATGCATTATTTAATAGAAATTTCTCTCCTAATTAGAATCCTTCAATCTATTTTTATAAACCGCTGTAAACGCCCTAATGGTTAATACAAAGACACCAATCAAGGCAACGAAAGCAGTGATAATTAAATCCATACTTATTCTACCTCCATTCCCTATTAACACTTTTACTCATTACTTTTCATTGCGATAAATCATCTATACCCCTATTAACCGGGAGTTAAACTTTCTATCTATTTAGAAATTGAATGGTGTTATGTTCTTAACTGTTGGACGCAATGTATTCCTGTTCTTCTACAACTATCGCTCCCCGCTCATCTAACCTCACAAACCGAATTGCTGCTATAAAGTAACTCAATACAGCTACAAACATAAACAACCCAAACAATCCACTATTATACGCCTGTTCAAAGTATAAAATATTAACCAGTGTAAAAATTACTCCTCCAATTAATCCCAAGTAACCAAAGCGATCTGTTTTTCTCAATCTTAAACTCGTTCTTCTATTAGCCAGCGTCACCAACGTAATTGTCAGGATATTAACCGAGCTTCCAATCCAAACCGGGTGTATGTTTAGATAAAATTCCTGTGGATGCCACCCGCCCAGGTAATACCATAACAGTCCACTAGTAAATCCAGTGAACAAGGAAGCAACTACAGCTCGCTTCGTTACCACCGGCCAGAATAATGCGGCTACTACCGGTGCAAACGTGGCACTATTTCGTATCGTCCAAGCAAATACATTCCACCATGCCGATTGCTCTGTTCGCAATAAGCCAAACGCAATCATCAGGCCGGTTAAAAGCAGCAGCGAGATTTTCGTATATTTAATAAGCTGGTCCCCTGTGGCATTTGGATTAATCGCACTTCCCACATCACGTCCGAGACTTGTGGCACCTGAGAACTGACAAGGTCCACCCCATCCGAGTGCACAACCCCATACACCAAGGAAAAATAAACCTACTAATGGGGCAGGCAAAACTTCCATCAAGTACTGGGGAATCGCGATAAGTCCAGTGGATGCATTCGGCACAACAGTGGCAGCTGATATTCCGAAGATAACGCCACCGACTATGAATGGAATCGCCATGAATCCAGCCATGACAAGTCCTTTTTGACCCTCTTCTGGCGAGCGGGAGGATAATGCCATTTGGAAAGCAGCCTGAGCCAGAATGACGTTAACGAGGAACGTCCCAAACCAGACGACAATTACTTGCAGTCCGACACTTCCAAAGTTAAACATTTCTGGACGCTCCATGTTCAATGCAGCTAAACCTGATATTCCGGGATTGATGAAAAAGGCAACAACTCCAATTACGATCATTAATCCGAATGCAAACATATTCATCGTTTGTGTAAAGGCAATGGACCACATGCCACCAGCTTGTAAATAGATAAAAAGTAAAATAGCAGTAAACGCAACGGATAAACTCAATGAAATACCTGTAAACACATGAAATGCAGAAGCAAATGCGATTGCCGTGGCAACGGACCACATGGGAAAGGCAAATGCAGTAATTGCTCCTGATAAGCCTTTTGCCGTTCTACCATACGTATCTCCTATCAAACCAGAAACCGTTACAAGCATCTTTTTCCGGAAAGAACGGATAATCAACAAAGCAATAATAAATATTTGAACCATTTCCGCCACCCCATACCAGATTGCGGAGATACCGGTTAAATAAGATAACTCCAAAATAGAGATAAATGTGGATCCCGAGAATAATCCAGTTATACAAAACGCAACAATCCATTTATTGAAATTCCGGTTTCCAACAAAATAACTATCTTTCTTTGTCACACGTCTTTTGGCAATTTGCCCTGCCGATATGAGCGCAAATGTATATCCTAATGCCAGTATAATTGTCCATACACCATATTCTGTCACAACTAGTCACTCCCTTAATATTTACATCACCTTATTCCAAACGAATATTCAATTACAAAGACAAAGCAAAAACCCCCTTCCATAAGAAGAGGGTAGATAAATTCAGGGCACCTCTTCTTATCTTCCAGACCAGTGTCTGATGGAATTGGCACAGTACTCAATAAATTGAGCCCGCTGCCGAGGTATCAAAGGGCCATATCCCTCCACCTCTCTAGATAAGAAGTTCAATATTCAATTGTATTAAAATTACACCTTCACGATGAAAAAGTCAATGTTATTTTAAAATTCAATTTATCTGTCAATCAATCGTTACATCACGCAAAAATGGGAAACTACTTGGATACTGATAAAATCCACTCACTTCATCCCTTAAACCAGCTTGCAATACAGAATGGTAAAGTGGAACGATTGGAGCTTCATCTACAATTATTTGTTGTGCTTCACTATATAGTTGCAGTCTTTCTTCTTCCGCTCCCTCTTGTCTTGCCTCCTCCAGCAACTCATCTACCTCATCATTCGCATAAAAAGACCTGTTTCCTGGATTTCCGGCATTTGCTGAATGAAACATCGGGTACAGTCCGTAATCCGCATCCAATGTTACAGTCCCCCAGCTTCCGATAAACATATCAACACCGCCATTACCAGTCACTTCTAAATAAGTTCCTACTTCGGTCATCTCAATGTCAATAGTGATACCAATTTCTTTTAGTTCTGCTTGGATAACCTGCGCGATATCCGATGTATTTGTATCGTAGGCCATGATTGTCGCATTGAAACCATCCTCATAGCCCGCTTCCTTTAATAGTTCCTTTGCTTCCTCAATGTTATAATCGATAGGCTCTACATCCTCATCATACCCAAACACGGTAGGCGCGAGCGGTCCTTTTGCTGGTAAAGCCACACCATTTAGTACCCCTTCGATAATTTCTTCTTTATTAATTGCTTTTGCAATCGCCTGTCTTACCCTAGGATCTGTAAATGGTTCTTTTGCTACATTGAAGCCAAGATAAGACATACTTGCGCTATCCGATTGTTTAACGTGTGTACCTTCATTCGTATCCACTTCGTCAATATTGCTTGTATTTACTGGATAAATGATATCCGAATCACCTGTTTGCAGCTCTGCAATTCGTGTTAAATCCTCTGGGACAAATTTAAAGGTTACCGAATTTACACCGGCCTTATCTCCCCAATAGTCTTCATTTTTTACAACTTTTATTTGTTCTCCACTTGTTCGGTCATCATATTTGAAATATCCTGTACCGATTGGGTTCTCATTAACTGTTGCAAACGGTTCTCCACCATTAGCTATTGCTTCATTATCCTTTTCAATCGCCTCAAGACTGATCATATGCCCGCCCGGATGTGCCAAATGAGATGGCAATGCTGAAAAAGGATATTTTGTATGAATCTGTACCGTATATTCGTCTACTACTTCCACGGAATCAATCATATCGAATAAAAAGGCTAGCGGTGAGCCCATATCAGGATCAAGAACGCGATCCAGGTTCGCTTTTACTACTTCCGCGTTAAATGCACTGTCATCATGGAACGTAACATCTTCTCTAAGCTTTGCTTCCCAGACAGTATCTTCAATTTGTTCAAGGCTCTCAGCTAAAGCTGGTTGAATCTCCAAATCTGTGTTTTGTTCAACCAACGTATCATAGATGGCATTCATCACATATAAGGAGTTACCATCATTTGCAGCGTGCGGATCCAGCGATACTGGCTCTGCAGCTAATCCAACTGTCAGATCCTTTTGTTCCTCTGCATTCTCTGATTCATCTGCTCCGTCACCAGCACATGCAGAAATAACCAATAAACCCGATATAAGTAAAATTAATAATAATGCTTTTTTCAATTTAACCACACTCCACGTGTTGATATTTTTACTACTTTTAATTTCTATGATTGTTTGCTCTCCATTATCCTCAATCAATTATGTATCTATTATGATCTGTTCAGTTATTTTAAGAACAGTTTATATCCCCCTCCTAGCAACGTCTATCTCTCAATTCAATTATTCAATAATACCGATGAATTTACTTTGAATTGAATATATAATAGCATTCAATGTTTTTAATTACAAACTAATTAACTATGAGAATAGCTCTTTTTCCTTACAATGAGATTCTAAACATCATAACATCACATATTCTGATATTTATTAGCAAATATATTAGTTTTACATTATAATTCTTAATATTTATGATGGATAATAGAAATCAAAGCAAGTATACGTTCCAATTAATAGAAAGCGCTATCAAAATTTGTTTGTTAGGGAAATACTTATCTAAAAAAGGAGTGGGATTAATGGGCAGTGAAAATGTTGTGAATACAAAAAGAAAGAATAATATTTTTAATCAAGAGATTTACGGAATAAAACTTCCAATATATCTTTTACTATTAGTACCTGCAATAGTAGGATTATACCTTGATGTCGTTCCTTCTAGTTTAATTACTGGTTTTATGATTACGATGGGCTTAGGTGGTTTGTTCATGTGGATGGGGGATTCCATTCCAAAATTCTCTGATTTTGGAGGAGGTACTATACTTTGCATCTTCCTACCCTCTCTACTAATTTATATCGGAATTTTGCCTGAAGTAACTGCTGAATTAGCTGCTGATTTCTATAGTGGTTTTGGATTCTCTAACCTAATTGTTGCAGGATTAATTGTCGGAAGTATATTAGGAATAAAAAAGGAAGTTCTTATTAATGTAGCTTTAAAAATGTTAATTCCTTTATTAACGACGATATTACTGGCAGCATTAGCGGGTGGTTTGCTAGGGCAACTATTTGGTATAGGATTTAAACAAACGATTCTTATGATAGTGGCACCGATTATGGCAAGCGGAATAACTACAGGGGCCATTCCGCTTTCGGAGATTTATGCTGATAATATGGGAGGTTTGCCAGTAGATTATTTCGATATTCTTGCACCTGCAGTAATCGTTTCTAATATTATTTGTATACTATTAGCGTCTGTACTTAACTTTTTAGGGAATAAAAATAAAAACATGTTTGTAAAAGGATTCTCAGGAGAAGGGAATCCTCTTAGAAAAAAAGATGCAGGATTTAAAACTACAAAAGATACAAGTATGCTAGAATCACTTCGCAATATCGGAATAGGTATGATGGTAGCTGGCGGATTATATATGGCAGGAATGTTGCTAAGTGAACTTGTCCCCGCACTACATACTTTTGTATGGATCATAATTTTAACTGCAATATTAAAGGTTTGGAATATTTTCCCTGAATATATCACCGTTGGTGCAGAGGTATGGTTTAATTTTATAAGTAAGCTTTGGATCCCAGCTATATTAGTAGCTATAAGTGCAAGCTTAATTGATATTGACCGTATCCTACAAATCATTACAGATCCATCACACATCTTCTTAATTGTTACTATTGTAGTGATTATTTCAATTATCGCCGGATTGGCTGGATGGCTAATTGGTTTTCATTTCATTGAGTCTTCCATCATCTCTGGACTTTCGTTAGCTGATATGGGAGGTTCAGGAGATGTTGCTGTTCTAAAAGCAAGTGATCGAATGCAATTGTATCCCTTCTTACAGGTAACTACACGTATTGGTGGAGTATTAACAATTTTAGTTATGAGTTTTCTATCCGCCACGTAATAATATGTTAGATTTATATTTAATATAGAAGCGAAATCCCTAGAGTGTTGAGCAAGTAACATTCTAGGGGTTTTATTTGTGAATACATTATATAAAAAATAAAGACGTTGTCATGACATAGAGATACATTTTTTCAATTGATTATCAAAAAACTCAATAGCAGAACTCTTAGACAAGCTTGGATTTTTATGAGTAAGCCTGTAACAGGTGTACTTTGGTGGCGGATCAGTAAAATACTGAATCGAAAACCCTCTGCTTTTATTTGCCTTTTTCGCAATCCATTCAGGAACGATTGCCCAGTAAGTTGGGTTTTGTAAAAAATCGAATAATAAGTGGATATCGTCTAGTTTTATTTTTTGAACACTTAACGGATCCCACCAAAACTCATGCCATATTTTGTATTCTTCTCCCCAAGGCATAAATAGTTCATATAAAGGATCTAACGCTAAAGGATCTACTTTTGAATCGCTAACATTGCCACTGCGTAATACGACTAAATCAGATTCATAACATTTCTCTACGTTTACGTTTGAATGACTCCTTTGAATTAGCGTAAAACCTATATCAAGTGTCTTATTATCAATTCCGGAATAAATTTCATTTGAATGTAGTGTATGACTATGTAGTAGCACAGACGATGATGTTTTGTTAATTTCCTTATAGACACTTGGTAAATAGAATGTATTAAAACTATCTATCGAACCAATGCTCAACGTTAGCTTAGGTCCTTTTTCTTTTAGGATTTTTAAGTCGTTATAGATGTTTTCCCACTGTTCTGCTAAACGTAAAAATTCCTCGCCTGCAGGTGTTAACGTAATTTTTTTAATACCCCTTCCTCTTTCGATGAGTTTAAAACCAAATTCTTGTTCCGCAACATTTAGTCTTTGGCTAATTGTCGTTTGAGCAACATGCATCGATTCTGCTGCAGCACTAATCGACTGCTTTCGTACAATCGTTAAAAACGTCGGGATAAAGTTCAGGTTCATTCTCGATCCTCCTAATATTAAAATAAATAGTATTTAATACAGTTTTTATGTATTTTACATTACATTTAGCAATATTTATACTTAGTATATAATTAATTGTTAGCGCTATCAAACAAAGGAGTAGATAAAGTGCCAAAGTATAAGGTCTATCTTAATGAACACATAGATGAAGATGCTCTAAACACACTTCAAAAATATGCCACATTAACAAATAATCTTGATGAGCTAAAGGATATCGATGCCATGATAATCCGGGCAGAAAAGGTATCTCGTTCCATGATTGAGGAATCAAAAAAGTTAAAAGTTATTGGTAAACATGGTATTGGTTATGACTCAATTGATATAGGAGCCGCCAAAGAATATGATGTAAAAGTTGTCTATACACCGGAAGCTAATGTTCAATCTGTATCTGAGTTAATTATCGCTCTTATGACGAATGTTGTGCGTAATATAAGTTTAAGCTTTGAGAAGGGAAAGAAAGATGAAAATAAATCAATAGCACCTAAAGAGCTGATGGGCTACCAGCTAAATAATAAGACATTGGGACTGATAGGAGCAGGTAAGATTGGATTAAATACTTCAAAAATCGCCAAGCACGGATTTGATATGAAGATTGTAGTATACGATCCATTTGTCACAGAACAGCAGTGTTCTCAGGTTGGGATTGAAAAAGTAGATAGATTAGAAGACTTGATGATGATAGCTGATTTTGTATCGGTAAGTGTTCCACTAACAAAAGATACCAAGCATTTAATTAATGAAAAGGCTTTACGTTTTATGAAACCACATGCAGTCTTGATAAACACTTCTAGAGGTGGAGTAATTGATGAAAAGGCTTTGTATAAATTTTTAGCAGAAAAGAAAATATTTGCAGCTGCAAGTGATGTTTTTGAGCATGAACCACCCACATCAAAAAATCCATTACTTAGTTTAGATAACTTTGTTGCTACTCCTCACATTGGCGCAAACACAGTAGAAGCGATGAAACTGATGGGTTCAACGGTGGTAAAAGAAGTTATAACTGTGTTAGAAGGTAAGACACCTAACTATAGAGTTGTATAGTATAAAGGGGAAGATAATGATGAATGTTGGAAAACGAATAATTCAGCACAGAAATAATCTAGATAAACAATTAGTTGAAGCATTAAGAAAATACCCAAGTGCCAATGTATCTGATTGTATGGGTAGACTTTATAGTATGAATGCCCATATTAGGCCAATGGGGAAAGAAAAGAAAATAATTGGACAAGCACTCACTGTAAAAGCCTCTATTGCAGATAATATGCTATTCCATCAGGCATTATTAATGGCCGATCCTGGTGATGTTATCGTAGTAGATGCTGGGAGAGATATGAATCATAGTGTTTGCGGTGAGATTATGTATTCATATGCTAAGAGTAAGAACATAGCTGGTTTTGTAGTTGATGGAAGCATACGAGACGTTGATTATTTAATAAACAATGAGTTCCCTGTTTTCGCAGCTGGAATTACGGGCCGTGGCCCATACAAGAATGGTCCTGGAGAAATAAATGTTGATATCTCTTGTGGCGGTCAAGTCGTTCATCCAGGAGATATAATCTTAGGTGATGAAGATGGAATTGTTGTAATTCCACCCCAAGAAGCACTTAATATTTTAGAAAAAGTAAAAGAATTACAAGCTAATGAAATTAACTCCTTAAACCTAATAGCTAATGGTGATTGGGAAAATGGGTCCATAGCTACTAATCTTTCCAAGCAATTAAAAGAGGATGGTTATGAGTTTTTATAATACGAATGGGATGAGGTTTTGCCTCGTTCCATTCGTATTATACATTTCTAGCAAAACTATCAATTACATCATCAATAATGTAATTCTGACATCAGGATACTTTCCTGTTTTAGTGATATGAAATTACTTTATTCTACCAATATCTTCGTTTCGCCTTTTCTGCCAAACTATAAGTTGAACTTCATTGATAAAAAAGTGGCCGCTGACAACCCAGACAGCAGCCAAACTCAAAATCATTCTTCACTTACACGATCTTTAAAACTCTCATCATCCCTTAGCTTCCATAACTTACCCGGCCAGAACGCAAAACGTCCAAGCACCGTCGTAATCGCAGGAACAAGCAATGGTCTAACGATAAACGTATCCAATAAGATGCCAATTGCGGTAATCGTACCGAAATGAACAAGCACCTGCAAGGGCATTACAGCTAGAACCGAAAACGTACCAGCTAGAATAAGCCCTGCTGAACTAATTACACTTCCCGTTTCTGCAACACTTTTAGAAATAGCCTGTTTGAGCGGCATTTCCTTTCGATTGCTCCATAGACTAGAAACAAGGAATATGTTGTAGTCAATACCTAAGGCAACCGAAAAGACGAATACATAGAGCGGAATTAATCCTTGAATTTCTGTAACTCCAAATATATGATGGAGCACAATCCACCCTAAACCAAGCGCAGATAAATACGAAATGATAACGGTTGACAATAAATAGACCATTGCCACAATGGACCTTAGGAAAACGATAAGTAATACCGCTATAATGAGCAGAAGGGCAGGTATAATTAACCCCTGATCTCGATTGGTTACCTGATCTGTATCGTATAATGTCGCCGTTTCACCGCCAAGCCATACATAGTCATCTGCATTGGCTACACCAGCATCGCTTAGTGCACTCGTTGCAATAGCCTGGAGCTCTGGAACGCTTTCTACCGCTTCCGTGGAGTACGGATCAATCGAAAGTGTCACTTTCCATTCCTGGATATCCTTATTTTCCGATCCTTCCACAGGGTCATCAACAATCTCAACGTAAGGATGCTCTGCCAATTCGTTCTGTAACGAAACATCCGCTCCATTTGTATCGACGATCACACTGACAGGAGCAATTTCACCTGGGGGATAATGGTCTGCAATTAATGTAAATCCTTCTCGTGATGGCATATCCTCTGGGAAAGAATCTAATAAAGCATAGGTATATTGCATTTTTGGTACGAAAGCAGCCAGGCCACCAAGAATAACTATACTAACAAGAATAATGGTCCATGGTTTTTCTGTAACAACTTTTCCAATCTTCTTCCCAAATCGATGACTTGGTTTCGGACGACGCAGCTTTTTCCCTTTTTTCTTCTCAATTTCCTGAATCATTTCTTCAGGTCGTGGGATAAATGGGATAAAAGCAAAGCGGCCAAGTAAGGCCAGAATCGCAGGAAGCACGGTTAATGCTGCGAGTCCCATAATAAATATCGATAAGCTAAAAGGTACAGCAAAACGATCATAGGATTCGTAATAGGCTAGCCCGAGTGAAAGCAATCCTAAAACAGTAGTAAGGGAACTCATCATGATGGCCCCGCCAGTACCGCTAATCGCACGTTTTAATGCAACATGTTTATCTTTTTCAATTCGCAGCTCATCTCTGTACCGTGAAATTAAAAATAAGCAATAATCTGTTCCGGCTCCGAACAAAAGAACCGTCATAATCGATATCGCTTGCCCATCCACAACAATCCAGCCCTGATCCGCAAAAAATCCAAGCAGTGGACTAATAATTCCATAGGCGATCCCAACCGCAACAAGCGGGACAAGTGCCAAAATTGGTGAGCGATACAATAAAATAAGTAAAATAAATACAATCAATACAGTTGCAATTAACAAGGTAAAGTCTGCATTGCTGAACAAGGAAACGGTATCAGTTTGAATTCCAATAGGTCCAGAAAAACGCACATGTAAGCCAGAATCGTCTATATCACTTTTCAGCACCTCACTGCCAAATGCATCTTTTATTTTAACTTCTAGTTGGTCGAGTGCCGCTTGTAATTCCTTTGTTGCTGCAGTGTCATCAAAAAATACCGGTGTTGTCAGTGCTTTTCCATCTTCAGAAGCACTTCCTCTTAAAGCTTCAACAGGAGCATCCTGAAATGGTGGAATAAATGTTTGATGATTAACCGGCTCATCATTTAGATTCTGATAAAGAGATTGAATCATCTCATAATCCGAATTATTTAACCCTCCATCACGATGCCACACTAAAAGCAATGGTGTACCAGCATCATTAGAGAATTCTTCGTTCGTAATTTTACCTGCTTCGACAGACATCATATCTTCTGGTAATAATTGTGTATCCGACGTCTCTCGATCATTAACTTGTGGCCAAATATATGAAAATATTCCAATCAATAAAACCCAAATAAACAAGGTCGCCCAACGGGTTTTGGTATTCGCAACAATACCTCCCCAATTTTTCAATAGACCCTTCACAAATCTCATCCTTTCTAGCGCAAATTTTATCAATGCACTTAACCATGTATCTTGTAATTATATATACTAGTAGGTTAATTAATCAAGTTTTTTTCAAATTATGGTATAATAAGTCTAGTTTAAATAATTTGGAGTGGAATTCATGATGCAACGCAAACATCGAACATTAGGGAGACCTCGTAAAGAACAGGATGGAATCTCAACAAAAGATACTATCCTACACATCGCTACAGAAATGTTTTTGGAAAAGGGATATCCGTTAGTATCCATGGACGATGTTGCCCAACAATGTGATGTCACAAAAGCAACGGTGTATTACTATTACAAAACAAAGGCAGACCTTTTTACGGATGCAATGGTCCAGTTAATGAATCGAATTCATGAAAGAATTGTGGCGATTCTCTCAACCAATGAGCCATTGAAAAAGCAGCTGTTTCAGTTTGCCAAAGGCCATTTACAAGCGACTGTGGATATTGATATCCATTCATTTATGAAGGAAGCAAAGACATCTCTTTCACAGGAGCAACTGCAATTGATGCAGCAAGCAGAAGAAAAAATGTATGAAGAATTAGAGCATGCATTAAAAAAGGCAATGGATAATGGAGAAATCTCCAGAAGCAACCCACGCTTAGGAGCGCTTCTATTTGTATCTTTGGTAACAACCGGAAACAATATGGATACTAATTTTAAAAATTCATTCCGATCACTGGATGATTTAGTAACGCAGATTGTAGACTTTTATTGGGATGGATTGGCAAATCAAAGCTAGCTGTGTCATTGAGGGTGGGATAACAAGCCGAATACAAAGATAGCAGATATAGGAAGTTGCTATTCACCTATACAACAAATTGATAGCAATTTTAAAATTACAAAAAAACAACGCTACTCTATGGAAGATAGCGTTGTTTTCGTATAAAGCCATTTATTTGGGCTCATCTTATAATCTTTTTAACTCCTAAAATGCTGTATCAATTCATTTAATTCTTCCGCTAATTTAGCGAGCTCGTCTGAACTTAGTGCAACTTCTTCCATTGAACTGCTAATCTGCTGTGAAGATGCAGAGGTTTGTTCAACACCCGCTGCAGATTCCTCCGAGATTGCTGCAATCTCCTGAATGGAAGTATTCATATTGTCACTGGTATCAGAAATGGTAGATAGTTTATCAGAAATTGTTTTAATATCATTTACCATTTGCGTGACTGAAGTACTTATTGTTTGGAACGTATCTCTTGTTACTTTTAATTGACTTGTTCCTTGTTGAACTTCTTTATATCCATCTCGTAAAGACTTCGTTACCTGACTTGTTTCGCTTTGAATATTTCCAACAATATCTGTGATGCCACTTACCGATGACCCAACCTGTTCTGCAAGCTTTCTAACCTCATCGGCAACAACTGCAAATCCCTTTCCACTTTCTCCAGCCCGAGCTGCCTCAATCGCAGCATTTAAAGCTAATAAATTCGTTTGATCAGCGATATCTTTAATAACAGATACTAAATCAGAGATTTTCTGAGATTGTGAATCTAAGTTTTCTACTTTCTGTACAGAATCATAAATAATGCTGTCAATTGTTTCCATTTGTTCTGTCGATTTTTCCATTAAGTTTCTGCCTTCATTTGTATGGCTCAATACTTGATTAGAAGATTCATATACCTGATTGCTGTTCGTATATGCTTGATCGGTATCTGATCTGAATGTAGCCATTAAGGAAGAAAGGTCACTTGTTGTATTTGCTTGTGACTCTGAGCCAAACGCTAATTCCTGCATCGTAGTCGCCACTTGTTCAGATCCTATCTTCACATCATTTGCTGACTGCGTTAATTCTTCACTTTTACTGGTAACCGTCTCGGATACATTTTTGATTTTCATTACGAGTTCTCGTAGTGTTTCATTCATCGTATTTGTAGAGCTTACCAATTGACCTATTTCATCATCCGATTTAGCTTGCAAATTTGTTTCCCTTAAATTACCTAATTCTAAATCCTTCATCACTTTCATAATTTGAGGAAGATCTTTTAACATACGTTTTAATAAAACAACCACTACTACAACAAGAATTAAACAGGCAATGCTAAAAAACAAGACCATCATTATCGTAAACGTCCCAAGTTCACTTAAAGCTTCATCTTCTGGTAACGCTGTGCCAATGGACCAGCCGGTTGTATGAACTGGTGAATACCCAATATATTCTAAACTGTCACCTATTTGCGCTAATTGAAGACCTGTTTCACCTGCAATCATTTTATTACCTATATTTCCTAGTTCACCAGACATAGACTGCAGCTGTTCTTCAAGGATTAATGTTTCATCTGGATGATATAAAACCGTTCCATCACTGGAGATTAAGAAAGAATACCCGCTCTCACCCATTTTATAAGATTGCATAAGCTCTGGTAACTGGTCTAGAAAGATATCAATTGCAACAATACCGACTGTATCCCCATTCACTTTAATTGGCTTCATTGCACTCAAAATAATTTTTCCAAATACTTCATCCATGTATGGTTCGGTAAAATAAACATCCTCTTCCGCTATAGCTGCCTCATACCAAGGCCTACTCGTTATGTCAAAGCTAGGGTCTGATAAAACATTATTGCTTCCAATTAAAAAGTTTGATTTATTACTCGCAACCCATGCCATTGCGATTGAATCATCTGTTTCAACAATCTCATCAAGCGACTGTAATACACCATCATAATAATCATTTTCTAAAGCTTCATCTCGAGAGTCAGTTGTATTTAAGAACTTGCCAAACTCTTGATTCGTTACCATTTGCCGCACAATGGTCGCTTCTTCTTTAAACATGCTATTAACCTGTGCAGCGATTGCATCACTTTTAGTTGATAAGTCAGTTTCAACATTTTCAACTAATAATGCCTTTGTATACATATGTATAAAGAATCCTGTTGCAGAAAACACAATAAATATAGCTATAAAAAGTGCTGCAGCTACTTTTGTTGATATACTTTTGCGAATCCAATTAAATCGTACCGACTTCTTTTTCTTTTCTTTTGCCGCCACCATAAATTCCTTCTTTCTTGTATTTTGATGATGCTACTCGTTGTGATATGATCCGGTAATAGTTTATGTGGTTCACATAATTTAGATTAAACATCAAAAGCCTTTATTGATTTGCAACATAAAAGAAACTCTGCTTCTCACATAATATTCACTAACTAGAAGCAAAGTTTTTTTAGATATTCAATTGTTTCCTACCATATCAGCATATTAAATGGTTAATTTATGTATCATTACATTAGTTTCCCATTAAAGAATAGCTAATCCAATTATACCATTAGTTTACTTTATTAGGTACTTAAGTACTAGTTTTTTATATTGTCAATTTATTTTCGCTATTATTGCAGTCCTATTTTCTAGAGGGTAATGCATTTTTTCTCTTCATTGAATGGATTAACAATGAAGAGTAGGAAGGAAAGCGTTATTTGATAGATAAAGATGAGGGAGGCAGCTAGCAGACATAAAACGCCCCATATACGATTTTAATATCATATTTGGGGCGTTGACGTTCCTATCCATCCGTATAGTATATATTAATTTTTACCGTCGCGATTCCAAAATCTAGTTTTACGTACTGCTTCTATAAATTGCTGACTGTCATCAATAACAACACCACTCTGTCCAGAAATTTGCAGGTCTTCCAGGATAGATGCTCCTGCTTTTATGGCACCGATTGGTTTGTAATGCAGAAGGGCTTCCTTGACAAAATAAGGTGCTTCAAAACTGAATAATGGCGTTTTGCCATTTTCGCTCGCTAACAGGACGGCATCGAATAAAACAGAGTCTGCGGTCATCAATGTGTGGGCAACTGGAAGTACTGTATTGTCACTACCCTTAATGGTACCCTGATGGTCACTTACAACCTCGGCGTTTATACCAGCTTCCTTTAATTCATCCATCATTTCAGACAAACCTTCTGGGTAATCGTCTGCTGCAATGACAGCTACCTTGCGTGTATCTGTTTTCTTCGTGGTGTTCTCCTGGCTTAGGGCTGGTGAAGATTTTGTATACGTTATACCAGGTCATAATTCCCTTCTTCTGTATAAAATTTTGTCGCAAACCCACGAACATCACGTGCTAAATCTCCAGATCCGCGGGAACCTGCGACTGTAGAACGGATACTAGTTAAATTTTTATTCAAAAAAAACGCTTCATCTCGAATGAGACAAGCGTTTTACATATAAGCTTCCAGCCGGATTTGAACCGACGACCCCTTCCTTACCATGGAAGTGCTCTACCTGCTGAGCTATGGAAGCAATTGGCTCCACAGGTAGGATTCGAACCTACGACCGATCGGTTAACAGCCGATTGCTCTACCACTGAGCTACTGTGGAATAGTCTTATGTAAAAAATCCAGAATACGAAAAAAGCAGCCTGGCGGCGTCCTACTCTTGCAGGGGCAAAGCCCCAACTACCATCGGCGCTGAAGAGCTTAACTTCTGTGTTCGGCATGGGAACAGGTGTAGCCTCTTCGCTATTGCTACCAGACAACTTTATAAGGTAAAACATTGATTTATACCTTAAAAACTAAATAAGAGTAAACAAGACATCAAATAAAGAATTTAGTTAAGTCCTCGATCGATTAGTATCCGTAAGCTCCACGTGTCACCACGCTTCCACACCGAACCTATCAACCTCATCGTCTCTGAGGGATCTTACTCACTCGAAGTGATGGGAAGTCTCATCTTGAGGGGGGCTTCATGCTTAGATGCTTTCAGCACTTATCCTTTCCACACGTAGCTACCCAGCGATGCTCCTGGCGGAACAACTGGTACACCAGCGGTGTGTCCATCCCGGTCCTCTCGTACTAAGGACAGCTCCTCTCAAACTTCCAACGCCCACGACGGATAGGGACCGAACTGTCTCACGACGTTCTGAACCCAGCTCGCGTACCGCTTTAATGGGCGAACAGCCCAACCCTTGGGACCGACTACAGCCCCAGGATGCGATGAGCCGACATCGAGGTGCCAAACCTCCCCGTCGATGTGAACTCTTGGGGGAGATAAGCCTGTTATCCCCGGGGTAGCTTTTATCCGTTGAGCGATGGCCCTTCCATGCGGAACCACCGGATCACTAAGCCCGACTTTCGTCCCTGCTCGACTTGTAGGTCTCGCAGTCAAGCTCCCTTGTGCCTTTACACTCTACGAATGATTTCCAACCATTCTGAGGGAACCTTTGGGCGCCTCCGTTACCTTTTGGGAGGCGACCGCCCCAGTCAAACTGCCCGCCTGACACTGTCTCCGAACCGGATCACGGTCCTGGGTTAGAATGTCCATACAGCCAGGGTGGTATCCCACGGATGCCTCCACCGAAGCTAGCGCTCCGGTTTCCAAGGCTCCCACCTATCCTGTACAAGCTGCACAGACATTCAATATCAGGCTACAGTAAAGCTCCACGGGGTCTTTCCGTCCTGTCGCGGGTAATGCGCATCTTCACGCATAGTATAATTTCACCGGGTCTCTCGTTGAGACAGTGCCCAAGTCGTTGCACCTTTCGTGCGGGTCGGAACTTACCCGACAAGGAATTTCGCTACCTTAGGACCGTTATAGTTACGGCCGCCGTTTACTGGGGCTTCGGTTCAAAGCTTCGCCTTGCGGCTAACATTTCCCCTTAACCTTCCAGCACCGGGCAGGTGTCAGCCCCTATACTTCGCCTTTCGGCTTCGCAGAGACCTGTGTTTTTGCTAAACAGTCGCTTGGGCCTATTCACTGCGGCTCCATGTAAATGAAGCACCCCTTCTCCCGAAGTTACGGGGTCATTTTGCCGAGTTCCTTAACGAGAGTTCTCCCGCTCACCTTAGGATTCTCTCCTCGCCTACCTGTGTCGGTTTGCGGTACGGGCACCTATGATCTAACTAGAGGCTTTTCTTGGCAGTGTGAAATCCGGAACTTCGGTACTAAATTTCCCTCCCCATCACAGCTTGAAATTGCCAGACGGATTTGCCTATCTGACTTTCTCACTGCTTGGGCGCACATATCCATCAGTGCGCATTCCTTATCCTACTGCGTCCCCCCATCGCTCAAACAATCATGAGGTGGTACAGGAATATCTACCTGTTGTCCATCGCCTACGCCTTTCGGCCTCGGCTTAGGTCCCGACTAACCCTGAGAGGACGAGCCTTCCTCAGGAAACCTTAGGCATTCGGTGAAAGAGATTCTCACTCTTTTTTCGCTACTCATACCGGCATTCTCACTTCTAAGCGCTCCACCAGTCCTCACGGTCTGACTTCACAGCACTTAGAACGCTCTCCTACCATTGTTCGTAAGAACAATCCGCAGCTTCGGTGATACGTTTAGCCCCGGTACATTTTCGGCGCAGAGTCACTCGACCAGTGAGCTATTACGCACTCTTTAAATGATGGCTGCTTCTAAGCCAACATCCTGGTTGTCTGGGCAACTCCACATCCTTTTCCACTTAACGTATACTTTGGGACCTTAGCTGGCGGTCTGGGCTGTTTCCCTTTCGACTATGAACCTTATCACCCATAGTCTGACTCCCAAGTAAAAGTAACTGGCATTCGGAGTTTGACTGAATTCGGTAACCCGGTGAGGGCCCCTAGTCCAATCAGTGCTCTACCTCCAGTACTCTATTTCTTGAGGCTAGCCCTAAAGCTATTTCGGAGAGAACCAGCTATCTCCGTGTTCGATTGGCATTTCACCCCTACCCACACCTCATCCCCGCATTTTTCAACATACGTGGGTTCGGGCCTCCAGTCAGTGTTACCTGACCTTCACCCTGGACATGGGTAGATCACACGGTTTCGGGTCTACGACCGCATACTCATTCGCCCTATTCAGACTCGCTTTCGCTGCGGCTCCGTGTCTTCCACTTAACCTTGCATACGATCGTAACTCGCCGGTCCATTCTACAAAAGGTACGCCGTTACCCATTAACGGGCTTCGACTACTTGTAGGCACACGGTTTCAGGTTCTATTTCACTCCCCTTCCGGGGTGCTTTTCACCTTTCCCTCACGGTACTGGTTCACTATCGGTCACTAGAGAGTATTTAGCCTTGGGAGATGGTCCTCCCGGATTCCGACGGAATTCCACGTGTTCCGCCGTACTCAGGATACACTCCGGAGGGAATTCTTTTTCAACTACAGGGCTGTTACCTTCTGTGGCTGACCTTTCCAGGTCGATTCATTTAAAGAATTCCTTGGTAACTCCGAGTGGAGTGTCCTACAACCCCAGAAAGCAAGCTTTCTGGTTTGGGCTCTTTCCGTTTCGCTCGCCGCTACTCAGGAAATCGATTTTTCTTTCTCTTCCTCCGGGTACTGAGATGTTTCAGTTCCCCGGGTCTACCTCATGCACCCTATGTATTCAGATGCATGTACTGTTCCATTACGAACAGTGGGTTCCCCCATTCGGAAATCCCCGGATCAAAGTTTACTTACAACTCCCCGAGGCATATCGGTGTTAGTCCCGTCCTTCATCGGCTTCTAGTGCCAAGGCATCCACCGTGCGCCCTTATTCACTTAACTAAGTTACAGTAAATAAGCGTACTAATTTATTAGCCTTGCTTTTATTTAAAAATATTGATGTCGTTGTTACTCTTATTTAGTTTTCAAGGTACAAAAATGGAGCCTAGCGGGATCGAACCGCTGACCTCCTGCGTGCAAGGCAGGCGCTCTCCCAGCTGAGCTAAGGCCCCACGATATAAAATTCAAAATAGATGGTGGGCCTGAGTGGACTCGAACCACCGACCTCACGCTTATCAGGCGTGCGCTCTAACCAGCTGAGCTACAGGCCCATCTATTATAAGTATCATGTTCATGAAAGAAATTAATCTCTCAAAACTGAACCAAACAACCAAGTATGTTTCCGTAATAATCCTTAGAAAGGAGGTGATCCAGCCGCACCTTCCGATACGGCTACCTTGTTACGACTTCACCCCAATCATTAGTCCCACCTTCGGCGGCTGGCTCCAAAAGGTTACCTCACCGACTTCGGGTGTTACCAACTCTCGTGGTGTGACGGGCGGTGTGTACAAGGCCCGGGAACGTATTCACCGCGGCATGCTGATCCGCGATTACTAGCGATTCCGGCTTCATGTAGGCGAGTTGCAGCCTACAATCCGAACTGAGAATGGTTTTATGGGATTGGCTTGACCTCACGGGTTCGCTTCCCTTTGTTCCATCCATTGTAGCACGTGTGTAGCCCAGGTCATAAGGGGCATGATGATTTGACGTCATCCCCACCTTCCTCCGGTTTGTCACCGGCAGTCACCTTAGAGTGCCCAACTGAATGCTGGCAACTAAGATCAAGGGTTGCGCTCGTTGCGGGACTTAACCCAACATCTCACGACACGAGCTGACGACAACCATGCACCACCTGTCACTCTGTCCCCGAAGGGAAAACTCTATCTCTAGAGGTATCAGAGGATGTCAAGACCTGGTAAGGTTCTTCGCGTTGCTTCGAATTAAACCACATGCTCCACCGCTTGTGCGGGCCCCCGTCAATTCTTTTGAGTTTCAGCCTTGCGGCCGTACTCCCCAGGCGGAGTGCTTAATGCGTTAACTTCAGCACTAAGGGGCGGAAACCCCCTAACACCTAGCACTCATCGTTTACGGCGTGGACTACCAGGGTATCTAATCCTGTTCGCTACCCACGCTTTCGCTCCTCAGCGTCAGTTACAGACCAGAGAGTCGCCTTCGCCACTGGTGTTCCTCCACATCTCTACGCATTTCACCGCTACACGTGGAATTCCACTCTCCTCTTCTGTACTCAAGTCCTCCAGTTTCCAATGACCCTCCACGGTTAAGCCGTGGGCTTTCACATCAGACTTAAAAGACCGCCTGCGAGCGCTTTACGCCCAATAATTCCGGACAACGCTTGCCACCTACGTATTACCGCGGCTGCTGGCACGTAGTTAGCCGTGGCTTTCTGGTTAGGTACCGTCAAGGTTGGGTCAGTTACTACCCAACTTGTTCTTCCCTAACAACAGAGTTTTACGATCCGAAAACCTTCATCACTCACGCGGCGTTGCTCCGTCAGACTTTCGTCCATTGCGGAAGATTCCCTACTGCTGCCTCCCGTAGGAGTCTGGGCCGTGTCTCAGTCCCAGTGTGGCCGATCACCCTCTCAGGTCGGCTACGCATCGTCGCCTTGGTGAGCCGTTACCTCACCAACTAGCTAATGCGCCGCGGGCCCATCTGTAAGTGACAGCCGAAACCGTCTTTTATCTTCTCACCATGAGATGAAAAGTGTTATCCGGTATTAGCTCACGTTTCCGCGAGTTATCCCGATCTTACAGGCAGGTTGCCCACGTGTTACTCACCCGTCCGCCGCTCATTCCATAAACATTACCCCGAAGGGTTCTGTTTATTTCCTGCGCTCGACTTGCATGTATTAGGCACGCCGCCAGCGTTCGTCCTGAGCCAAGATCAAACTCTCCATAAAAAGTTTGTAATACTTAGCTTTTGTAGAAGCTGACTTCTACTTGTTTTAAAAAGAAAAACGAGTTTCCTTTTTCTTGACATACTGGTTGTTTTGTTCAGTTTTCAAAGATCAATTTGTTATAATGTCGTTTTTTAGCGACGAGATATAATATAACATGGTATCAAATTGTTGTCAATATGTTTTTGCAAAAAAACTTTTTTCTGTTTTCCAGAAATTGTTTTATTAAGCGACAACAGAATTTAATATAGCATAATAAAAACAGTTGAGCAATAGGTAAAACAAAAAAACAATAATTATGATTAGTTTTTATTTTTAGTTTACATTATTGCCACAATAAATATTTATTCAGCATGACTTACACCCAGCATCAACCTTATAAATGAATACTCCTCACATACTTAACGACGAGTTCAATGTGAGGAGCTTTACAATTACTGATTTTCTTGTCGCTTTGGCATGTATTTCACACATTCCTGTTCACTGGCTACACGACGAAGTAATTGAAAAAGGTTACGGTATCTTTCTCTCATCGCCCGTTTAACCATATGATCAATTCTACTGTCTCCCATATCTAATAGTAACTCTTCAAGCTCTCTTTTTAATAAGTACTCAATCTCTTTTTGTTCCATTTCATTAATCAATAAGCCCAACATTTCATTCACCTCATAATCTTCTCTACTATCTAGACAGCTTTACAGCTGTGTCATCGTTCAATTAATACCATTCATCACTAAATCCCTTTGCCAAAAACATAACTTATTTTCAGAAAAGGTACATTACAACCATTCGTCGCTCAGAGTGAATTTTGTCGGTTGTTGTTATCTTCACCCGTATCAAGGCGGTATTTCTCGAACATCATCAAGCACGGTATCTTTTGTTAAACTTACTATTCCCCTATTTCCACTATTTTCATCCCCTTTTTTGCTAAATTCTTCAACTATCGATTTTCTTAGAAAGTGAAAATACATTCAGTTATGGGGTTCACTTCGTCCTTCACTGAACATAAGCCCCTTACAAACATTCACGTTTTATCTCTCTTATGCTTAATGGAGTTGTAGTACAGTTCGTTAATGCATAAGAAATCCTAAGGCTTGTTCATATTTCTCATCACTGCTCATAAACATAATAGTAAGAGTCAATGGAGAAAATGGAGGAGAAATTATGGATCATTTTTATGCTATCGGCTTAAGACGGCGGAAAAGCCTAATTATTATTGCGCTTGCACTTTTTACATCATTATTTATATGGACACAAAGGGATGCTGTTATTTCTGTTTTTTCTAATGAGAAACCAACTGCTCTTTCAAAGGGAAACGAAGATGAACCCGCTATCGCATTAACATTTAACATTAGTTGGGGCGAAGAAAGAGTATTGGACATTTTGGATCAGCTTAAAAATGAAAATGTACAAGCAACATTTTTTGTCAGTGGTGAATGGGCAGAACGTCATCCGAAAATACTGGAACAAATTTCAGAAGGTGAGCATGAGTTAGGAATGATGGGTTATCGATATAAAAGCTACCTGGATCAGGAAATTGAACAAGTAAGAAAGGATTTGCTTTATGCTCGTGATATTTTCAACAAGCTTGGATATGAGGATGTTAACCTATTACGAACACCTAGCGGGCATTTCAATGAAGAAGTCATGGAGCTGGCAGAAAGTTTGGATTTTGATGTGATTCATTGGAACATTAACCCGAATGATTGGGAAAACCCAGGAACTTCTGTAATTGTTGATAAGGTGATGAAAGATACAAGCAACGGGGATATTATCTTATTCCATGCTTCTGATGCTGCTAAACAAACAGCAGATGCTCTAAAAACGATTTTGCCTGGGTTAAAAAATAAAGGATTCCAACCTGTAACAATTTCTGAATTAATCAACCAAGCACATGCTGAAACCAATCCAGTTGAATAAAAAAAGCTCAAAAACCTCTGACCGAATTTTAGTCAGAGGTCTTTTATTTATGCTTTACTAGCCTTCGCATTTTTACTTAACTTGCTCGTTTTCTTTCCTTCTGTTTGTTTCCCCTCTGCTTTTTTCGTTATTCGGTGCAAGGTAAGCAATTGATATGTATTACACGCAAGTAATGGAACAATCATTAACCAAGCATAATCACTGCCTTGCACTTGCAATCCAGGAACCCACTCAACCGTTGTGATAACAACCATAAAAAATAGTGCTGGTACAAACGCCTTAGGGTTTGTTTCCTTTGCTTTTCTCTTCGCCACAACCCAACCAAATGCTAATAAGCCAGCTGCACCTAAGATATACCAATAAATAGCTACCGTTCCATCAGCTGCTCGATATGGGAAGTAAACTAAATCAAATAGAACAAATGCAATGACGAGTACTTGAACAGTTGGCCAAAAGGAACGAAACATATTCAATCCCATTCGGTGAATAAATAGATAGGCAAAAAAACCAGTCATACTGACAACGCTAAATGTCAGACCTAGTCCAACAAAAAACAAAATGAGTCCAACTACTTCTATGAAATCAAACGGACTTAAATACGTTGCATAATCTTGTGGCTTTACAAAGAAGCTAACAACAAGACCCGCAATTCCCCCAATAATAAATGTTTTCCATAAAAAATTTACCAAGTTACGACTATTCAATATAAAATCCCCCTACAATCTGTGGCAATGAACAACTTTCATGATCATAATAGTGACTCTAATAGTACATCCTTTACATACATATTCTAACATGAAGCGCTTTATTTTTCCCACCCCAAGTGAATATTTTATAAATTTGTCACTCATATTAAGGATATAGGAAGGAGGAACAATATCACATGTTACGCAAAGTATGTTTAACACTCCTTGCAATATCCTTCATGTTATTAGTTGCATGTAATGGTGAAGGTGGCTCCCCAAAAGAGGGAGATTATGAAGCAACAAAGAAAATGGTTGTTGATATATTACAAACAGAAGATGGAAAAAAGGCGTTAGCAGAAATAATGTCCGATGAGAAACTGAAGCAAGAGCTTGTCATTCAGTCTGATGTGGTAAAAAAGTCAATTAATGAGACTCTTGTATCTGACAAGGGGAAAGAAATGTGGTCGACATTATTCGAAGACCCGAAGTTTGTCGAGGGCTATGCCAAGTCCATGTCAGAAGAGCATAAGAAATTGATGAAAGACTTAATGAGTGATGCAGAATATCAGAAGCAAATGCTGGAATTATTACAAAATCCTGAAGTTACCAATCAAATGCTAAGTCTCTTAAAAAGCCAGCAATTTAAAGCACACTTAGAGGAATCCATCACACAGACACTTGAAACCCCATTATTTCAAGCAAAAATGCAAGAAATCTTGCTTAAAGCAGCTGAAGAACAAGCTAAGCAACAAGGTGAAGGCGGTTCTCAGCAACAGGGTGGCGGTCAAGGCAACGGCGGAGAAGAAGAACCTGGCGGCGGTAGTGGAGGCGGTAGTGGAGGCGGTGGCGGCGGCAATTAGCAACATCACTTGCTTATCTACTTCATATGTCTGGAAAATACAACAAAGAGGGGAAAAAATCCCCTCTTTTATTCATCTTCCAGCTTGGCAATGACCTTCGCTGCAATTTTATGGAACTGTTTGCCATTCGGATGGTCTTCTTGGTACACGGAAGGAGCAAATACATCTTCTTCTTCATATGGCTGTTGAATTGGTAATTGTCCTAATACTTTTGTTTTTAGGACCTCCGCAAGCTTTTTACCGCCGCCTTCACCAAACACATATTCAATCTCGCCAGTTTTCTTGCTTTCAAAATAGGCCATGTTTTCGACAACACCTAAAATTTCATGATCCGTCTTCAGAGCCATTTGCCCTGCCCTTGCTGCTACAAATGCCGCTGTCGGGTGCGGAGTTGTTACGATAATTTCTTTACACGTTGGCAGAAGCTCATGGACATCCATTGCAATATCTCCTGTTCCTGGTGGTAAATCAAGGAGAAGGTAGTCCAAATCGCCCCATTCCACTTCTGAAAAGAAGCTGTTAATCATTTTTCCAAGCATTGGTCCGCGCCAAATAATCGGTGAATTATCTTCTACAAAGAAGCCCATTGAGATTACTTTTACACCAAATCGTTCAACAGGAAGAATCTTTTTGCCACGAACAACAGGGCGTTCTTCCACACCCATCATGTCAGGAACACTGAAACCGTAAATGTCAGCATCAATAATACCGACCTTTTTACCAAGTCGCATAAGAGAAACAGCGAGGTTAACCGTAACAGTAGACTTTCCTACGCCACCTTTACCACTGGCAATTGCAATAAACTTCGTATTGGTGTTTCCACCCATTAGTGAAGCTTCCTTCGCTTCGTCTGCTGCAGGCTGATATTTTTGAATAACCTCATCCGGCAGCTGTTCAAATCGTAGTCCAACAGTGTTTGCGCCACTTCTTTTCAAAATGCCGACGATTTCCTGCTGCATTTGCATTTGTTCAGCGGTATTTGTTTTCGAGATACCAATTTTGACACTGACGTGCTTCTTGTCCTCCTTAATCGTTACACTGATAATTCCACCGGTTTCTTCCAGTGTTCTATGTAAAAAAGGATCCTTTATAGGATTTAGTAGTTCTTTTACTTCTTCTTGCGTTATCATCGTAAGTCACCACCCCTTATCTTATGTACTAACAAATGAAGTACTACATCTGTTATAGGTCGTTCAAAAAGTCCGGTAAAAATGATATCGAATTTCGCACGAATGCTAGCTTTTCCTGCAAAAACGTCTGCTTACATATTAAAAGATTCAATGAACTTCTGTTAAAACCATCCACGTCCTGTGGACAACACAGAAGTCACCATCCTGTGGATGCCCTCTACTCATAACTCCGCACCTCGAACTCCGACGCACAGAACGTGCTAGTGTCAGCGCCTGTAAAAGGTCGTTGCGAAATTAGCCGACTTCGATCCTTTTTATCCTCCTTTTGAACACGTACTGTTAGTATAACATAATTCGAGCTAAATCTAAGTGATTTGCACTATGGTTACGGTTTCAATCTTCCTCTTGCATATCCTCTGTTAAATATCTCAGAACCCCTTCATAAATACTCACTGCCATTTTCCGTTGGTAATCCTCTTGTGTCAATAACGCCTGCTCCTCCGGGTTCGACAAAAAACCAATCTCTACGAGTGCCCCGGGCACCTTTGCGTGCTTCAATAAATAGACCCCATTAATAACTAATGGTGAGCGATTTGTATTCTCTAGATTACGAATAATCTCTTCTTGAATCATTTTTGCTAAATGCCCATTTTCATCAAATGAAGGGTAATAGAAAGTTTGCGCACCTTTCCAGCGGCTGGAAGGAACAGCATTTAAATGAACAGTCAAGAAAAAATCCGGTTCTTTTTCATGGATAAACTCCAGTCGGTTACGAATATCCTCAGCTTTTCTTCTTGCTAACCCTTTCGTACTCTCATCAGCAAGGTCCGTATCTTCTTCTCTCGTCAAATAAACGAGCGCACCATTTTGCTGGAGATAGCTTTGCAGCATTTTCGAAACAGCTAGCGAAATATCCTTTTCCTCTGTTTCATCTGACCCAACAGCTCCACCATCTGGACCACCATGTCCCGGATCAATCACAATCGTTTTTCCGGAAAGTGGTGGCGACCATGGACCACTCGCTTCAAAATCACTTTGAGTAATTGGAATTTGAATTAAAAACACTAACACAAATACCCCAAGCACCCAATACATTACCTTCGTCCTACGCACCATCTTACCCGCTCCTCTAGAGATTGTTCAAGAAGTCCGGCCAAAATATTCCACTTCTTCTGAACACGTATTTTAACTATTCTATTCTTAAATTTATGGGACAAGTTACGGGTTTATGACTACCGATTTGTGGTATGCTAAAGATGAGAAAATGTTTACTGAAAACTGAAAAAGGCTAATTACAAATAGACAAATGAACAGGAGGGAAAACGGTATGATTTGGATTGGTATTGGTTTAATCATTATAGGAGTTGCATTTATTGGATTGGTTGTTTTCCTTATTAAACCATTGAACAAGCTTGCAAGTGTTTTAAATAGCTTACAGAAGACAACGGATAAGCTTCCAAAAACAGTGGATGATGTAACTTCCCAAACAACAGAAGCAATCGGAACAGGAATTGATACACTTCATCAGGTAAATAGTCAGGTTAAACATTTAAGCCCCATCTTCCAAATCGTTGGGGATGCTGGACATGCTGCTAACCAGCTGTCATCAAAAATGGTGGATGCAGTTGAAGATATGAAGCAAAATACACAGCAAGCCAATGATTTTGCAACAAGAAAAAACCTTGAGGGACTATACGGAGCATTAACGCTTGGTTTTTTTCTTTTTCAAAAAGCGAGGAAGTAACTCTAAATACAAGAACTTGAAATTAAATAAGAGACGAGTCGTTTTTTAACGACTCGTCTCTTATTATTTCTCTAGAGGGATTATTTAACAATCTTATCGTTTACTTCTTGCTTAATGCGCTCGATATCATTCGCCCGCATTGCTCCATCCGCATAGAGTTTCTTTTCAAAATTTTTCACGCGCTCAAAAACCGACTTATCTTCTCCTTGCTCTTGCCTTTTCGATAAATAGTCGACCGCCAGCCAGCCAAGAGAAACTCCTGCAACAGCGCTTGCAAGCATGGCGAAATTCCTTTTGCCTTCTCTCATATTGTTCACCCTTTTGCTTTTTTCAGTTCCTGACGCTTTTTAAGCCAGTAGTATCCTAAGGCAAAGGTGCCATAGACGCCCCCAAGCTTATTGCTTTCTGCAACTTCCTTACCGCCTTCTGTTTTCGTCTTAATTGAGTCGGTTACATCTACTAGTGAAGAAGAGAATTTACGCGTAACATTTCCGACATCACCAATCACATAAAATAGCGGGCTTAAATGCTTTAGCTTGTCATTTACATCTACTAACGTTTGATTACTTTCATTAATCATATTACCTGTTTCTTTAAATACATCATCCAATTGCTTTGGCAGCTCTTTTACAGTCTTATCTATTCCACCCAGGACACCTGCAAGGTTATTCAAAGCATGTCCAATGAAGAACGCTAAAACAAGAAACGCCACTCCAATAAGTAGTACACCAATCCCAACTAACGTCATCTTGATCCCTCTTTTCCTGTATTTACCGGAACAACTTCCGTATGCTGTACCATCAATTCATTTTTTTCCTTTGTTCCCTTTTGCCATTTTGAAAACAACTGTATGGCAACCTCACTCCATGTCATTCCTGCGACAAAAGGCTTCATTTTTTGTTCTAATTTTTGCTCTGATAGCTGTTTGCTTTTTTCATCATAGACTTCATTCAATGATATGACTGATTTTCCGACATTTTCTGCAGAGTCAAAAACACTATCTGTAGCATTTATCTTTTCCCGTATGTCATCAACCAGTTTACTTGATTCATTTAATGTTTTCGTAAGATGTGGGGTCATGTATTCTAATTCTCTCTCAAGTTCTCCTAGCGATGTTCCGAGCGTTTTCACCATATTTGCAACACGTTTTAATACAAAGGATAGATAAATGGCAACAATTGCAAAGGCGATCGAAACGAACAAAATACTGACGTAAAAGATTTCCATATGTAATGGTCCCTCCTTATTTAACACTACTATATTATACCACGCGACCTAATAAATAAAACGTTTACGCGCAGATCCAGAAGATTGATAAGAGCAAATCATGGGTATAGAGAAAGTAACGAACGAATTGGAGGATTCCCAATGGCTACTGTTAAACAATTTTCACAAGAATTTATGAAGAAATTCAACGAACAAAATGTTACGTTACTTGCCGCATCTTTAGCATACTATTTTCTTTTAGCTATTTTTCCGCTGTTAATCGTAGCATTCGCTATTATTCCCTATTTTCAAATCAGTCCTGATGATGCGATGGAATTTATTGGCTCTATCATCCCTGGTGAGCTCGTTTCTGTCTTTGAAGAAAACATCGTCAGTCTCGTAGCAACACCACGCGGAGGTCTGTTAACCGTCGGTATTATTGGTGCGCTCTGGTCTGCGTCAAATGGAATTAATGCGTTTATTAAAGCATCGAACGAAGCATATGATGTCGAAGAAACCCGATCCTTTATCGTTGTTCGTCTCATTGCTTTTGGGTTAACTCTAAGCTTAATTTTAGCAGTGGTTACCGCTATTTTACTACCTGTGTTCGGTGATGTTCTTTTAGAGTTCACTATTTCATTGCTTGGCATAAACGCCGAAATGACATGGCTCTTGCAAGTGTTACGATATGCAATTAGTCTCATTATTATTACTGTATTGCTCATGTGTCTCTATCGATTCGCACCAAATAAAAGAATCCCATTTAAGCATATACTCCCTGGTGCAATAGGAGCAAGCATTCTGTGGCAGGTTATCTCATTTGGTTTTTCCATCTACGTAGGTAATTTCGGAAACTACTCTGCCACATATGGAAGTCTTGGAGGAATCATCGTCTTAATGATTTGGTTTTTCTTAACGGCTATCATTCTCCTCGTTGGTGCTCTCCTTAGTGTGATGTACCACCAAAAGGCAACGAGGGAGAATAAAGAAATTCATAAGGCTGCAAATATATAGTACGAATGGGCTTGGAGCATATCTCCAAGCCTTCATTTACCGACGGAGAATAGCATTAATACTTTCTCGCACCTTAAAAGGCAAAGGTTGTTCCATTGCTTTATGCAATAAATCAGGACGTGTAACAGGATTTGATTGAAGATATTTCTCGATTCGTTTTGCCTTTTCTTGCTTATTTGGAATTAACTGATATAAAACAAACCAATCCTCCAATGCTGCCAAAGGAATCGAAACGCCTTGAATATTTTTTCTTCCAACAATGTGATTTGCATCAAAGACCAATTGATAAATCCCTTGATCATGTTCGATAGCGAAGTTCCCCATTACATCAACCCCAACACCATCTACCTCGTATTGATAAAAGTAGGTTGTGCGAAATGGATCCTTTCTAGAAGCTGTTTTCTCTTTCCCAACCCGACTCATCGCATACCTGATAGGATCGATATCCTTTTCTGCAATCAATAAATCGATATCATTTGGTGAATCAGCTATTCGGTAGTGATTCAATAATAGAGAGCCGCCAAGTGCCCATTCTAGATTCTTCTCATCTAATTGTTCCCCTATTTTAATTAAAGAATGATGGATCTTCATAAGGTAACCTCATTTCCGATTTTACATTTCTATACCGCTACCTAGACAATAAGCCTGTTATAAAAGACTCCAGCCACTTCGCATCCTTAAACGATTCTTTTGTTAATTGCTTCGTTTGTAGTGGGGTAATGAATTGAGCACCGTGCTGAAAAGAGTTTGACTGTTTAACAGCAACGAATTCCCCCCGCTCTACTCCATCAGCTACCTCTACAATATCTTCTACATGCAGACCTCTTTCAATGCTTTCTTTTTCGATTCTTCCTTCTTCCGTCATTTTCCAAACAGCATCCGCAAAAATTGCTTTCTCAAAAAGCACCGTTGCACCTAGTGACTCATCCATTGTAATGGCAATATCTACGTGATAGCCTGGAAGCAATTCCTCTGCATCATCTCCTGTTTCAAAAGCAACCTTGAAAGGATAGATACTTTCTTTTTCGATTTCGATCTCATTTGGTGATTTACTAACTTCCTCGACGACTCCATCTAAGCGAGTACCTATTTCATGAACAGCTACTTCAGCGGCCCGCCCTTCCTCCATCTGGGCCCGCTCTTGCTCTGTCAATTCACCGACTGCAAGCACATTATTATTTTGAATCGTAATTACGGGATCATCCAGATTTACATGCAGCTGACTAATTGTCCCTTCATAAGGACTTTCTACTGTTAGAGTATCCCCTGTTGTCCGCAGCTCGGCTAATTGATTATTAATCGTCTGAAGCTGAGCATTTTTTTGTGACAGCTCCAACTCTTGTTCGACAAGAAATTGCTCCTTCAGCAAATCAGCTTCAATCGACGTTTGCGGGTACTCGACTTCAATTAACTCCTCCGTAATGCTGACGGCATGTGGCGAACCAATCTCATCAGACGGGATCTGATACATTTCCATTTGCGAAATCGCTTGTTCAATTGCCGAAATCTCTCCCTGAATTTGATCGGCTTGATTCATCAAATTAGTTTCCATTTCGTAATAATCATGAACGAGGTATGTATATAATGCATCACCGGCATTTACCTGCTCTCCTTCTTCGACAAGAAATTCCTGAAAGCTTCCAAGCTGTTTGTCGAAGTAAACATGCTCTTCCCCAACAGCGCGAAGCACACCAGGCTTAAAAATCTTCTCCCTCATATCTTTTTCAAAACTCTTCGTCCATTCATTCACATACGATGTCCGTTCCACTTTTCCTTCATCGTCCAGGAATACCAGCAGAAAGTTTACAGCGATGAAAAGAATCATCATTATGAGAATCAGTCTCTTACGCATCACCCAAACCACCCGCCTAATATGTAAGAATCACCCATGGCAATAAGCGCTGTAAGACACCAGCCAAGAAAATGCAATAAAATAACGTTTATAGCGATGACGTACTGTTTCATCTCCGAAAAAGCAGAGATATATTTTACTTGAAACCAAATAATCCATAATTGGAATAATGTAATGGCTCCAAAAAAGAGAATCACCCAAGGTATTTCCGTTATGTAAGAGGCGATAATTCCTAATGATAATGGTGACACCTGCCAGTTTAACCCAACAAAAATAACAAGTGGAATCCAAAGCAGTCGTTCCATTAACATGACAACCAAGACAACCTGCTGCATAATAACTAGCTTTTGATATGGTATTCCAGTGAGCAGGTAGAACAAAAGGCTCGGAAAAAATAAGATAAATGCTGCAAACAAAATCGCATAGAGTGCTCTGCCTAGTATGAACCATAGCTTACTTGTTTCATAAGCCGTATCACTTAGTGTTACCGCAATACCTGAAATACGTTCTGTTCCTAATCCAAGGAATGCCATCCAAAGATAAATTGCGATTGCAGCAACAACAAGGACAACGTTCACCTTCCACAACTGCTCTATGCGTTCTGCTTTTTTTATGCGAAATAAATCGTCCTCCATCGAAAAGAGGAGCCTAAATAAATGAACACGATATGTCATAAACCCCATTCCTTTTCTTCTTGCCGTAATGACTTTATTTTAACTTACAATTTGAAGAAATTCTATGAATTTTGTCTTTTCTGACTCATAACAGGACATTAGTCCCTATGTTGGGTGGCTGGAAGGGCTGGTGTGGTGCGGTAGTTTAGGTTTCGGGCGGTAGTGGGCGGGAAGGTGTCTTATTTTTACGTTTCGTGCTATAGCAGATCAGGGAGGTGTCTTATTTTCACGTTTTGCGCTATAACCGGACGGGGAGGTGTCTTATTTTCGCGTTTTGCGCTATAACCGGATGGGGAGGTGTCTTATTTTCGCGTTTTGCGCTATAACCGGACGGGGAGGTGTCTTATTTTTGCGTTTTGCGCTATAACCGGATGGGGAGGTGTCTTATTTTTGCGTTTTGCGCTATAACCGGATGGGGAGGTGTCTTATTTTCGGATATTTACAGTAACTGATTAATGAAAACCGCTATATCAGTAGACATACCGGTTTTCACAAGTGTTTCTACATCCTTAGAAATAATCCGCAAAAAACGTCTGTTTCATCGGGATAAGTTTTTCTATTTTTTCAATCGTATGCCTATCTCCGTAAATTAGCTCCAATTCTGCTAGCTCTTGTGGACGTTTATAACCGAGCAACATGGAGGTGAGCTGTTGGACCGTACAATGCATTCCTTCACTTCCACTTAGATTCGTGTTCAAATTGGAAATCGTTACATTACCGTCTGTTCCACTTATTTCATAAGTCCCACTATTCTCTGGTACAAAACTGTCTTCTACATGTAGCTGCATGGAAACGTCTGGTAATTCCTCAAAGGGATAGATTGACAAAAATCCTGGCACGTCAACAATACGCGCCATAAAGTATGGTTCAATTGTTTGCTTAAAGCGTGGCTCATCGATCAATAATGGTAATTTATCATTTTCAGGAACCACCATCTTGACCTCATTTGCCATGGAGTCATGATTAGCAATAAAATTCAGAAGCAGCTTCCAACCGTTTAATGACAGATATACAAATTCTTTTACTTCAAATTGTTTATCTTTTACATTGTAGAATATGTATCCTTCTGCTTGATTACTATCATCGTAACAAACTGCCATCATCGTACCCTTTGCTAAAACACGCTGTTTCCACCATTTTTCATCACGAGTGAGTGCTCCATTGAATTGCTTGGCGAAATCAGTATAAATAGTGTGAAAAAGTTCGATATTCACGGGAGTTCTTCGGACGCAGCCAGCTGTATCCCATTTCTGTTTTAATGCTTCCATTGGAATGGTATAGTGTTTTTCATCAAATGCAACTTCCCAGCCAAATCTCCGATAAAATGGAACCGAAAATGGATGTAAATATGACAAGGTTTGCCCATTTTCCTTCATATATTTTAAGGCATGAGCAAGCAGATCCTTTACCATTCCATTTCTGCGGTATTCTGGCCATGTTGCCACAGAGCTAATACCACCAATATCAAAGGTCTTACCATTTATATATACAGAAAGTGGTATTAAATGGAGCTTAGCAGCAATCTCCTCTTCCTCCATCCATCCATCCCCAAATGGTATGTCGATCAGCCTCTTCCTTCTTCTTTAATAAATCGGCTTCTGATAATTTATATTGAAAAGCAAACTGAGATAACTCAAAAATCTTGTTATAATCAGCTGGAGATAACTCTTTAATTGGATTCATATGTACATCCTCCTTATACACGATGTCTTACTCTATCATACTAGGAAAATGTAAGGGGTGGCTAATCATTTAATTGGAGGTGGAGATGTTTGAAAAGTAATCGGGTATATAGAGGAGGATAATTAAATTCAAACTTACTTGGTTTATGTGGATAACTACTTCTAAATTTAGATTTTTGCGCATTAGCCTATTGTTATACTGTTGCATTCTAAAAAACAACCTAAAACAAAAGTCCCCACCTAAGTGAGGACCACTATTAAATCGCCTTACTGTATTGTTTCTCGCTTCTCCGCTAAATCAAGTTCGAGTTGTTTCGTACGTTTTTTATTTAATGGATAGAAGAATACGAGAATAAGGAATACTACAAAGTACGTAATAGCTGGTGTCAGTGTTGCCACTGTATAAATTCCATCCTTCACCTCTTGTGCTTGCACGGTAGCTGCATTATTATAGCCGACAAATGTAAGTGCAAATCCTGCTAGTCCTCCTGCAAATGCCTGTCCCACTTTTCGTGCGAAGGAATACACCGCATAGACCGTACCATCTTCACGAGAACCAGTTAAATACTCCTGATAGTCAATTGCATCTGAAACAAAGGCCCAGATAATTAATTGTAAAAACGCAAATCCGAAAAGCCCAATAGCATTGATTGTGAAAAATAGTGGTAAAGATATATTTGGAATTAAATATAGTATTAAATAAGCAATACCCGCTATTAACATCCCAGCTGCACCAAGCTCTTTTTTACCAAAACGCTTTACGAGCGGTGCCAGGGCTGGCATTGCAAGAAATACGGCACCACTTTGAAGTAAACTAAATATACTTAAAAGGGCTGCATTTTCAAAGTAGTCTTTGAATAAAAATACGTTAATGGAACCAACAAGCATCATGGTCAACATAAATAATAAGGAAGCAATCAAGAGCGTAATTAATGGCTTATTTTTCAAAAGACCTTTAGCCGTTGTCGCAAAACTGAGTTTTTCACCAGCTTTTTTCTCTGGTTGCTGGATACGTTCTGTTGATAAATTTACACAAGCCATATAACATGCAATAGCTAAAACGGCAAATATGACAGCCACCGTGAATAAGCGACTTGGAGAAACTTCATTATTCACAAATACGATGAGTGGTGCACCTGCACTAATTATAAGGTTCGCAGCCATCGCACCCGTTGTTCTCCATCCAGATAGTGATGCACGATCAGTGGAATCGCTAGACATAACGGAAGCCATAGAACCATATGGAATGTTTACCGTTCCGTATAGTGCCGCCCACGCCATATAGGTAACATACGCATAAGCTAAATAAAAGCCATCGCCCATACCAGGAATATGAACAAAAAGTAACACCGTAGTTATCGCGAGA
Organism: Oceanobacillus sp. FSL W7-1304; assembly: GCF_037969805.1. Classification (NCBI taxonomy): domain Bacteria; kingdom Bacillati; phylum Bacillota; class Bacilli; order Caryophanales; family Bacillaceae; genus Oceanobacillus; species Oceanobacillus sp. FSL W7-1304. The sequence continues at coordinate 2,504,017 of NZ_CP150211.1, forward strand.
GGGAATGACATTCGAAAGATCCAAGGCTTAAATTTCCCTTTTGGTGTTGTCTTCCTCGAGTCGATAAAACGCCCCCAAAGAACATCTGTAACCGCATCCCACAATCGGGCAATTAAGAAAAGTGTACCTACTGCTGCAGCACTGATACCGAAGACATCGGTATAGTATACCATTAAGAATGTACTTACAAGAATAAATGAGAAATCGTTTCCAAAATCACCGAATAAATAACCTATCTTGTCTCTCATCCCAAATGGGCGTACGGATGGTTTTAGCTCGTTTGGTGATTGTTCAGGTGTTTTTAATGCAGCTTGACTCATTTTAATTCCTCCTAAGAATTTGATTCATTGAAGATTATCTTTAACTTCTCAACCTACCTAAGTATCGTATCCACAACATAAAACCGCTTTCATAATAGCGAATCTTCCATACCCGAATACTATGAATAGTTACATGTTCTATATGTAAATAATTATTTTGTTTTATAAACAAACTAAAAAGGAAGAATGATTTGGTTCTGGTTAAGCAAGCCATACGGGGGGTTATTTATTAACTCTATGCCTCTATTTAACAAACCAATAACTAAATCGCTTTCAATATATGCAATTTTAAAATTAATTTCATTATATTTGTCTTCTTATTAATTTGTCTACTAAACTAACTAAATATTATTTTACATGTAAGCGCTTGTAAAATCAAGTGCTTTTTTTCTGTTTTTTGTGACTAAATGGTTACGTCTGAATTTTATAGAAGCGTAAAACTACCCAGGATTATTTACTTACCACTATTAATGAATAAAAGTTATTGCCCACAATGTATCGACACATGATTCAAATTTATTAATAGCTCATGCAAAAAATGCTGATCACAAGTAGTGAACAGCATTCATCTATTATTTATTTTTAACAAAGTGTATTATATTGCTGGGTCTTCAATGTTTTTAGGCTTATCCTTCATTTCTGCAATTGTAGCCTGAATTTCCTCCATTTTCTTATCATCCAGTTTATAGAATTTCATCATTGTAATAGATATTCCTAATAATAAGGCTGGAATTCCGAATGCTAATAAGATGGTCATTGTAAACAGTGGTGTTGTTAATGGATCATCTATCGTTGGAAATTCGTTTTTAAAACCAATCATTGCAACAGCACCCCCCACAATTGCAGGTGCTAAAGAAGTCACTAGCTTATCAATAAATGAAAACAGTGTTCCTAGCATTCCAGGTATATAGCGGCCAGATTTGGATGTTTCATAATCAGAAACATCGGCTATCATCGGATTAACAAGTGCTGACGGAACGCCGCCGAATCCAAGTGCAAGTGTATATAAAACAATGAATAGAATCATCCCTATACCAATATTTGAAAGTGACATCGAGGTTGGATCGTCTATTAATAAGAATAATGCAATAAGACCAACAAAAGAAAGGAATGTTATCCAGGATGATAGAATAAAGGATTTCCTCATTCCAGATTTTCTAGCGATCCCGACAGCTAGAAATGTTATTAATAACACCGGAATAACTGTTATCATGGAAACCGTGCCACTCATCCCATAGTCACCCAATAATATTCCGAACAACATAACCATAACTACAGAATATCTCAATAGGGAGAATGCCAGCTTGTCTGACGTTGTTGCAATACTTAACAATTGTAATGGTCGGTTTCCTTTAAGAATTTTCCAGTAATCACGAAATCTTGTATTTGTTGTGTCTTCTGCTAAACCATAAAATTCTTTACGATCTTTTCCTGAGATTGCAATAGCTGCTAAAATTGTAAAGATGGCAGAAGCAATTAATGCAAGTGCATTTAATTCTGTGAATAGCCCCATCGTAAAGCCGCCATATTTTGCAACCAAATAAGATGCAACATAAACCTGACCACCTGTAAACAGAACTGTATTATATACCCCATCGAAAACTGCATAGAGCGGTCGCTGTTTTGGATCATTCGTTAATACGGTTTGAGCAGCTTTTGTAATTGTTGTCTGGAAGGTATAGCCAATTACATATAGTGCATAAATCAGCACGAAGAATATAAATTGCATGGACTCTGGCAATATATGTGTCACATTATACATTAGCAAAACAGATGTTGCTAAGATAATATTCCCCAAAATCATTAACGGACGAAACTTCCCAAATCTAGACTCCAACTTATCAACAATGAAACCTACTATAGGGTCTGTAATACCATCGAAAATCCGCATAGCTGTTAAAACTGTACTTACTGCTACAACTGCTAAACCAGCTATTCCCGTAGCATAATAGGTAACAAACATGAGAATAAACATATAAAGGTTTGTCGCCGTATTGTTTAATGCAAAAAGGCCTATTTGCCATATCTTCGCTCTGTTGTAAACTTTTCCATTATCCACTATTGTATCTGCCATTTCATTTCCCCCTCAGCTATAATTAAGCGCTTTCAAATTGTCGATTTTTTATGAAATTACAGGTATTACAGAGAAAATCTAATTTAAATTTATTTGTTTGTTTGGCATGCAAACTAACTAAACGATATTCAGCTAATGAAGACGTCTTATAATGCAGAAATTATGGGGCTTTGCTGGTATTTCATTAGATTCCAATCTTATGTGAGAAAAAACAAAAGTCTTTGTAGTACACCTGTTAATACTTTCTTTCACTTTAAACATTTATAATTATTTTAAAAATTAGTTAATTCAATAAACAAAACTGCCCTCCTTCGATACAATATTATTTGTTCATCAAACAAACTAAAACTAAAATCTTTTCTTGATTATAATTGAAAGCGCTTTAAATGACAAGCATTTTTTTTAGCTATTTAAGCAAGTATTTTAAGAGGAATATTTTCTACAAAACCCCCGTCTCTATTAACGCAAAGAGCAACAAAATTTGAGTAAAACTGAAAGAGCTTGGAATTACGCTCACTAAACAGCAAAAAACCGTCCCGAACTATACTATTCAGGACGGCCAGCTCTATTTAGTAATTACTACAGCTTCCTCTTGTGTTCTTAAGCATAATTCTGCTGCTTTAAAGGCATGATCTTGGGTCATTGCATTTTCAGTACGATGAATACAGTCCTTGATCAACTCACCAAAGAATGGGAAGCCAACTTCACCGGATAGGGCATAGTGCTTCTCGCCATCTTTGTTAACAAGGTAAAGATGATCCCCTGTTTCTTCTCTTGCTACATCAACGTATTTACGAATCTCAATCGTACCCTCTGTTCCTGTAATAAATGTACGGCCATCTCCCCATGTGGACAGACCATCTGGTGTAAACCAATCGACCTTGAAGTAAAACGTTGCTCCATTGTCTCCTACGAGTGTAGCATCTCCATAATCCTCTAACTCAGGATAGTTCGGATTGTTATAGTTTCCAACTTTACTATGCAAGATACGCGCATTTTCATTTCCAGTAAAGTGTAAGAATTGTTCAATTTGATGGCTGCCAATATCGCATAAAATTCCTCCATATTGCTCTTTATTAAAGAACCAATCGGGACGACTATCCGCGTTTAGACGATGAGGACCAAAGCCTGTCACTTGGATAACGCGGCCGATAGCCCCATCGTTAATTAACTGACCAGCAAATACAGCACTTTCTACATGAAGACGTTCGCTAAAATAAACCATATACTTTTGTCCTGTTTTCTCCACGATACGCTTCGTTTCTTCAAGCTGCTCCATCGTTGTGAATGGCGTTTTATCCGTAAAATAATCCTTGCCAGCCTTCATAACCTTGTTTCCTAAAGCACTTCTTTCAGAAGGAATGGCTGCTGCCGCTACTAATTTAATCGATTCATCATGTAAAATAGTTTCGAGTGACGATGCCACCTCTACTTCAGGAAATTGTTCAACAAACTTCTGCACCTTTTCAGGATCTGGATCATACACCCATTTTAATGTTGCCCCTGCCTCTATTAAACCGTTACACATCCCGTTAATATGACCATGGTCTAATGCGGCAGCAGCAATTGGAAACTCTCCTGCTTTAACGACAGGATTTGGCTTTCCTTTTGGCGCATAATTCATTCCATCTCCGTTTCCCATATCTCACCAGCTCCTTTAAGTCAAATATAATCTCTCGTAAGTAATAATCAGCTTATAGTCCCCCAGTTAAAACCAATCTGCGTATCCAAGCTTTCTCAAATTTTCAGCAGATGTTTGCAGACAATCAAATGGATCTCTGCCATACGTATCATCTTGTTCAATTAGGAAGTATTTTGCTCCGCTTTCCAGACCAGCTGCAATTACTGCCGGAATATCCAAATTTCCTTCGCCTACTTCAGCAAATTCTATGAGATTGGTAAACTTGTGGAAAAACGCAGCCATATCTTTTAAATCATCTTCGTTCACATCTAGCTTTCCAATTCGATAGTCCTTCAAATGTAATAAGGCAATTCGATCTTTGTATTCTTGAATAAATGTTACCGGGTTTACTCCCGCACGCTGAATCCAGTGAACATCGAGCTCAAAGCCAAGCTTTGATGTATTGTTTTTCATCATATCAAGTAGGTATTCACCATCATACTTTTGGAATTCAATATGGTGTGTATGATAGTATAATTCGATTCCATGCGCTGCTAATCTCTCAGCCATTGCTTCGGCACGTTCAATAAATGCAAGAATTTGATCTTTATCACTCATTACATTTAATGGAAGCATCCCAATACGTATATAGTTACAGTTAAGTGTCTTACAATCCTCCACGATTTTTTCGAAGTCCTTGCTTAATGTTTCCCCTGGAGCACCTGGCAGCATCGGCTCTAATCCAGCAGAAAGTGCAGCAATTTCAATATTAAATTCTTCACTTGCTTGTTTTAACGCCTGCACATTTTCTACTGTCATCGGAATTTGCGAAACCTCAACAGCACGAAAGCCAAGTTCATGCAGTCGTTTCATTGTCTCGTATGCACCGATCTCTTCGACTTTACCTTTGAGCATCATCATTTGTACGCCAATTTTGCCTTTTGTCATTGGTATACCTCCATTTTTATCGTTTTCTTAATTTCAGATGATCTGCGAATTGCACTAATCATTTCCATGGACTTCTGTGCATCTTTGACATGAATGTAATTGTCTGTATCATTTTCAATACAGGTATAAAAGTGATTTATCAATTTAGAATGGCTTGCACCGTAATAGAATTTCGATCCAGGAAGCTTACTGTCCTCTATTACGCTTTCTTTTATTCCATCTTCATTTGTTTTTGTAAGGATACTATCTTTAATTGTTAACTTTCCTTTTTCTAGAATTACCTGAAATTCAACCGATGAGTTCGTTGCATTTGTGACGGTTGCAAAAAACAATCCTGTTGCCCCGTTTGCAAATTGAATATTCGCTGTCGCAGTATCTTCGACATCATAGCCATAGTCAACTAGGTTATCGATCGAACCTCGTATCGTTTCGATTTTCCCGCCAACTAATTGCATTTGATCTAACGTATGGATAGCTTGATTAATCATGACGCCACCGCCCGCTAGCTTAAACGTTCCTCGCCATGGCTTTACATCGTAATATTCCTTTGGCCTGAACCACGTTACTAACCCTTTTATTCCTGTTACTTTGCCGTATTTTCCACTCTGAATTAGTTCTTGAAGCACTTCAAATGACTCATTCAAACGATTTTGGAAAGCGACGCAAATCTTAACGTCCTTATGCTGTTCTTCTAATTCAGCTAAAAACATACCTTCTTCTGCATTTCTTGCAAGAGGCTTTTCTAAAAGAACGTGCACCCCTTTTTCGACACATGCTTTTGTAGCCGGGTAGTGCAGGTGATGTGGCAAACAAACATGGACACAGTCTAATTCCTCTTTTTCTAGCATTTCATGATAGTCATGATAAAAATGAACATCTGGGAACGATTCCTTTAAGTTTGTATTTGTATCACATACTGCAACTAAAGCTACGTTTGAATTCTCCTTTATAGCTGGTATATGGATTTTGGAAATATCACCTAAACCAATTACTGCTACCTTCAGCATTATTTGGTACTCCCTTCACTAAAGCTTATTAGAAAAACAGGGCTGCGGGAGCCCTTGTTTTTCTATCTATAAGCGATCCTATCTCCTTATTTTGGGATAGGGCTCTTCTTTTCTTCTTCGATTTTCTTCGTTAACGCAGCAAAGTATTCGTCTTCGTCAACTGGTAACTCTACTTCTTTTCCTAACCAGCTAGATAAGTGAATCGCATTTGCTAGTGCAACACCATTGATTCCATCGCTACCAGGAGCAAGTAATGGTGTTCCTTCAAGGATGTTGGCTGCGAAGTTCTCCATTACTGAAGTATGCTGTTCTCCCCATACACTTTCAAACTTTATTACTTCTTCATCATAAATCTCTCCAGGACCAGCACCCATGAAAATTCGCATTACGTCCTGCATATCCATTGTTGCACTCATCTCCGACTCAGGAGTTTTCAAGCGTTTAATTGTAACGGTTTCACTATCGTCAACAACAATTTTCCCTTTATCGCCATGGATTTCAAAACGGTCTGTACCCATAATGTCATGTGTACATGTGATAAATGTACCTGTAGCACCATTTCCATAGTCAAGCAATGCTGTTACCTCATCTTCTACAGCAATATCTCTTTGGTAGCCATATTTTACATTGGAGTAAACTTTCTTTGGCATACCAGCAATCCACTGAAGCAAGTCCAATTGATGTGGTGCTTGGTTCACAAGAACTCCTCCACCTTCACCTTCCCATGTTGCTCTCCATGCGCTTTGATCATAATATCCTTGTGGACGCCACCAAGTCGTAATAATCCAATTTGTACGTCGGATATTTCCAATTTCACCATTATCAATAACTTCTTTAACCTTTTGATACAATTTATTAGTTCGTTGATTAAACATGATGCCAAATGTAAGCTCTGGCTTTGTTGCAGCAAAGTCATTTAGTTCCTTAACTTGCTTTGTATAAACACCTGCTGGCTTTTCAACCAATGCATGAACGTCTCTTTTTAGTGATTCAATCCCCATTTCTGGATGGAGGTAATGTGGAACACACGTAACAACTGCGTCTACATCTCCACTCTCCAACATATCAATGTAATTATCGTAAAAAGGAGCATCTGGATACTTCTCTTGTGCCAACGCTTTTTTATCAGGATCTATGTCACAAATTGCCCCAACTACCATATTCGGTACTCTTCCTTCAGTAATAAACCCTGCATAAGCCCCACCTTGTGCACCTAAGCCAATAATACCTAATCTTACTTTTTCCATTATCCATTCTCCTCACTATATATTTTTAGACGTTTGCGACGAAATTCGCCCGCTGTCATGCCTACATGTTCACGAAAATAACGACTAAAATGCGAAGCGCTTTCAAAACCACTTTCAATCGCAATTTCCTTTATACTCTTTTTTGGTTCCATCTCCAGTAAATACTTCACCTGTGTCAATCGGGATGCCATCACATACTCCATTACTGTAAACCCCGTCATTTCTCTGAATAAATGAGAAACATAGGACTTACTTAAATTCAATGCCTCAGCAATCGATCCAACTGTTAATTTTTCCATATAATGCGCTTGAATATATTTCAAAATGTTTTCAACATGCTCCGCTTTTTCCGACTTTTTGTCGATTAGCTTCTTGGAATCCTTTTGGCCTAAATTATATACACTGATTAGCACTTGGAGTAAGAGTACTTTCAGCTCCGTTTCTAGATGAAGCTCCTGGCGATTCGTTACCTGGCTTAATTCAGAGAGCTGTTGAATAAGCTTCTCTAATGCCTTTGATTCTTCATTTTCCTTCGTTCGAATTAAGCAGTGGTGCAGCCGTTGAAATGCTTCTAATAAATACATCGCTCCTAATTCCTCAAGTACAGACTTCACCCATTTTGGTGAAAAATGAACAGCACTACGAATATACTCACTATTTGGATGGACATGTGGTTTATGCAATGTCATCCCATCCATGATTAGAATATCCCCCGGTTCCAAGTCATATATTTGGTTATGAATCAAATAACGGCATGTACCAGCGTGAAAGAAGTAGATTTCATATTCTTCGTGGGCGTGGTAGTCAAATGGCTCATTCGTACCTCGCATTCGATAAAACGCTATCATTGATTGGTTCAAACAGACCACTCCTTTCAGAGGTCTAATTTAATTTTATATGAATGATATAATAATAGCATTAGCCTAAACTGTCTGTTATTTATCAAAAATTGACTGAGAGTGCTTTTTTAAAAATTATCTTAGATAATAGCGTAACAAAAAGGGTCTGTAATTAGCCAATAATATCTATTTTTCATGTCAGAACTTAAAGATTGAAAAAGACTTACCAAAAAACACCACAAACCATCCGTGTAAACGATGATTTGTGGTGTCTAAGCTAGACTTCTTATTGTCCAAATAAATTTGGCAAGAACAACGAAAACTCTGGTATATACGCAACTAATAATAACACGAGAATCATAACACCATAGAAAGGTAACATGGCCTTTGCTGACTTCTCTATCGATATTCGACCAATAGCAGAACCAACGAAAAGCACCGAACCAACTGGTGGTGTAACTAGTCCAATACCTAAGGCTAAAATTAATACAACTCCAAAATGAACGGGATCCATTCCAGCGCTCGATCCTCCACATGCCGCTAATACATAGCTACAAACAACAAAACCGAGATTAATGTCAACGCTTTCTTTTTCATTTAATTCCCACTTAAATATTATTTGTTAGCCAAACAAACTAAATGTTAATCTCATTATAAATGAAAGCGTTTTTATTTAAGGTTTTTTATACACAAAATAATGTCATATTTCAGTTTCCCGTTTAAGTTTTATGATTATTAGGTAGTAGAAAGCAGATAGTACATTTATCCTGTACTATCTGCTTCATTTACTACAAAAGCAGGTATGCAACTATTGACCCTATCCCGCCAAACATAAACGCATATGGCATATTATTTAATGTAATTCGGTACGGATTCTGTCCAATGTTCATCGAGGTTAACTGAACAACCAGTCCATAAGAGCCGACCGTTAATGTAGAAACTGCGCTTGTTGTTAAAACAATCGCAAGACTGGTAGGATTCATTGTTTCAAGCAAAGTAGCAATCACTCCACTTAATATTCCAATCGTCGCAATTGGATGTACCCCAAACATACTCATAAAAATAAAAATGAGCTGAATTACAATAAAAATAAGAAATGGATAATCGATAATAGCTAAAACCGGCTGCTGAATAAACTCTAAAAACGATGTGTCACTAATACTATTCGCAAAGAACGCCAAGGTAATAAATAAAACAACAAAATTTTGCATTGCATTTGTCTTCTGCTTCCATGTATTCCAACCAATTATCCAAAAACTGCGTCCTCTTTTCATAAGTTGAGCCCATATAAACGCAAAAGGAAAAATAATAATTGTCACTGTAAAAATAAAATCTATATTAAATAGATTTCCTAACGTAATCACAAGCGTTAGAAATACAACAAGAGCAAACATTAAATGAATAATTTTTTTTGCTATCTCTTTCATACTTATCGTTTCTGACGCAGGATTGTCATAGAAATACTTCTTATAATGATAACGTCCCCAAAATGAATCAAGTAGAAATGTAATACCTGCAATCAACAGAAGCCAAGGCAATAACGAAACATAATCAGCTCCCGTGGTGAAAATCGATACAGCTAATAAGATCTCTAGCGGACTCCATAATAGTGCTAATGTATAACCTCTAAGTGTCGCGGTGCCAACAAATGAATTTCTTACCTTTTTATTCAAGGAGCGTAAGTTATCTTTTAACACATCTTGCGAAATATTTGCGGCTGATAAATTTAAGAAAGCTGCTAAGGTAAGGGTTGTAATTGATCCACGTGGATAGAGCTTACCCAAATCCGAAACATTTACGTTTAGTAGATTGTTCAAACTTCGATCAAACCGGCCACTTCTTACAACACTGTTCATCCATGGCAGCATTGCTAAGAGAGTTAGAAGTGACATGTTCGATGTAAGCAAGCTAGGAATCTCTAGCAGTGAGTGATTTGATGTTAAAAAAGCAATACCCCCAACTAAAATAAATGCCGCTCCAAGTATTCTAAATAGATTAGATGCACCGATGAATGATATTGCTACCATCATTAAAGCGAATATTCCGATGATGTAATTAAGGGAATCACTTTCGATAAACACATTAACGATATGTATGATAAATACACTGGAATAGAAGATATATAAATAGCTAAAGACTGGATGGTGTTTCATTATGTCCTCCCTTCGTTACTCACCTCTGAGCAATTGTCAATTCAATTGAGTAACAATTTATTTGTTTATACATCAAACAAATCTATCATATATGTAAGCGCAAGCAATTTCAAGATTATTCATTAAAAATACAATCAATTAGAATTGAAGATACTCAATTAATTCTATTTTATAGGTTGGTGATGACTACGCTTTAGGATTTGGTCTATCGTATGTAAGCGCCTCACTATTGATCGAAGAAATTAACCGTCTAGCAGAAGCTGGAGAATTCGCGAATCATGGGGCTGCTCGTTACCTCCAGGCACAATTAAACCCGGTAGTAAAATTCGAAAATCAAGGAAATGCCAAAAAGGTTGTTCAGCACGTTAAAAAGTTTAATAAAAAATTGCATCAGCAATATGATAAAGATTTTATCTCTAAAGAGGGGTATGAAAAGCTTTATGCCTATGCTGCTGAATTGCTGGAAATCTGGAAATAGAGAATAAAGGAAACCGTTAACGTTCAATTTAAGCTCGAGTGTGCTTTATGCCATTCGAGTTTTGTTAATTCCATTAAATAACAAAAAATCCTTTACAATAGAAGTACAGATAGCTACTTCAATCGTAAAGGATAATTTTTAAATTTTTCTTCTAATAAATTTATATATACTTAAGAGATAGACTATCCAACCCTAAAAAATCGTTTCGCATTCTCATAGCAAATATTTCTAACATACGTTTCAAGCAACACCATATCTTTGGGAGCCTTTCCTTCTTCTACCCACGTTCCTAACAGGTTACATAAAATCCTGCGGAAATATTCATGTCTAGGGAAGGAAAGAAAACTTCTTGAGTCTGTCAACATCCCGATAAAGTTACTAATCAATCCCATATTGGCTAATGTCTTCATCTGATCTTCCATTCCATCGATTGTGTCATTAAACCACCATGCTGTTCCAAATTGAACCTTTCCAGGAACCTCATCCGTTTGGAAATTCCCTGCCATTGCAGCAAGAATATTATTATCACGTGAATTTAAGCTATATAATACTGTCTTTGGAAGCTTATTCTGAATATCCATTGCATCCAGCAAATTAGATAATTTATCAGCAAGAAGGTTGTCACCGATTGAATCAAACCCACTATCGGGCCCTACATGCTTAAACATTCTTGTGCTGTTATTACGTAATGGATTGATATGCAGCTGCATGACCCATCCCTTATCTGCATATAATTCGCCAAGAACAACTAGTGTGTATGTTTTAAACTGCTCGACTTCCTTCGCAGACAACGTTTCACCCTTTAAACGTTTTGCAAAAATGGATGCAACATCATCCCTCGTCGCCTTTTCATAAAAAATCACATTAATTCCATGATCTGAACTACGGCAGCCTTGCTCGTCAAAGTAATCGACACGATTCGCAAGCGCATCTAAAAAGGCACCATAGTTATCAATCGACATATTTGCAGCTTTTTCTAGCTTTTCCACCCAAGGTAAAAAGTCATCATTTTCAATAGTTAAGCCCTTATCTGGACGGAATGATGGTGATACAGTTACAGAGAAATCATCTTTAGCAAGTGCTTTATGTGCTTCTAAATCGTCTGTTGGATCATCTGTTGTTCCTACAAATTCAACATTTTTGTTCCTTAATAAAGATCTAGTTGATAGCTCTGGCGCCTGAAGCTTGGCATTCGCTTCTTCCCATATTGCTGGCGCAGAATCTTCATTAAGCAGCACATCAATGTCAAAGTAGCGTAGCAGTTCTAAATGTGTCCAGTGGTATAAAGGATTCCCTAATGTGTTAGGCACTGTTTTTGACCATGCAAGAAATTTCTCATAGTCACTTTTATTTCCAGTAATATAATCTTCAGCAATCCCATTAGCACGCATACCACGCCATTTATAATGGTCACCGCCTAACCACACTTGAGCTAAATTCGAATAGTTTTTATCCTGCAGAATTTCATGCTGGTTCAAGTGATTATGATAGTCAATAATTGGTAAATGCTTTGCAGTATTATGGAAGAGCTCACGTGCTGTCTCATTATAAAGTAAAAAATCATCTGTTATAAACGTTTTCATTTTCAATCAACCTCTCATTCTTTATATATTAGTTAAAACATGAACCTTCGATCTGTTTCCGTTTTATAATTTGTTTGATAAACAAACAAACATGACTATATTATAATACTATATGTAACCGCTTTATTTTTCAAGTGTAAAGTAAAATAAAACCTTGATTTCCCTATGGACACTATATCCAATTTGTTTCGATTTGCTTCTGCGCAATCAAAAGCCCCCTTCACAATGAATATTTCTCATTTGTTGAGCAATATTCATTGCAAAGAGGGGTCGGTTATTTATACTAATTTAAAAATGATTCACAGATTAACTAAAAGTAATGATATCTGTGGAATAAATGCAATTACAACTGCCGTTAAAATTAAAACAATGATAAATGGGAACGCTCCTTTTATGACCTGTGTAAGCGACTCTCCAGTTATCCCTTGTGCCACAAATAGGTTTAATCCAAACGGAGGGGTAATCATTCCTATTGATAATGTAACGATCATAATGATACCAAAATGTATGGGATCTATTCCTAGTTCGTAAACCAACGGTAGAAATAGAGGAACAAAGATTAGAACCGCTGCACTTGTGTCCATAAACATCCCTACAATTAGCAGAATTATTATGACCATTAGTATAAAAATCACTTGAGTATTTGCATATTCAAGAAAAATAGATGCGAGTTTTGTAGGGATTTGCTCATAGGTTAAGTACCAACTAAATACATTAGACGCTGCAATTACAAGCATAATCATTGAAGAAATGACTACAGACTTTCTAGTACTTTCAAATAATTTTTTGACGTCCATTTCTTTATAGACAAAGAAACCAATTATCAAACTATATACAATCGCAACGGCTGCTGCTTCCGTAGGTGTAAAAACACCTACATAGATACCACCTAAAACAATTACAGGTAGTAAGATACCCCATATCGCTGATTTAAAAGAGCTCCATAACTCTTGTAAGCTAGCTTTACCTTCTGGCTTATGACCTTCTCTCTTTGCAATTATGAAACTTACAATAACTAAAACAAATCCAATAAATATACCAGGTATAATTCCTGCAATAAATAAATCACTAATGGATACTTCAGCAGAAGAACCATATACCAGTAAAGTTATACTTGGCGGAATGATTATACCTAGAGTTCCCGCAGCAGTCATTAACCCGATGGAAAATTTACGAGAATATCCTGATTCTCCCAACGAGGGAATCATTACACCACCAATTGCTGCAACTGTAGCTGGACTTGAACCAGAAAGCGATGCAAAGAACATCGAAGATATAACCCCAGCAATTGGCAAACCTCCAGTGACCCATCCAACTAGTTTTTTTGCAAGGTCAACCAATCTCCTTGATGTTCCGCCCACTAACATTAAATCTCCTGCAAAAATAAAAAATGGAATCGCCATTAAAGTAAAAGAATCTATTCCCGAAAAGATATTTCTAGCAAATACATCTATTGACATTCCCTCTTGAATCATTGCAATAAAGCTAGATAAACCAATTGCTATTGCTATAGGAGCGCCAATTATTAACAAGATAACAAAAATTAGTATGATCATTTTTCTGCACGCTCCTCTACTGACGAGGATTTCACTTTTCTAATTTGATTTAGGCTTGCGACATCCTCAAATAGTAATTGTATAAATCTGTAAAGCATAAGGGCTCCGCCTATTGGAAGTGATAAGTAAGGGATTGCCATTGGAATTCCAACGGCTGGAGTAACATTGCCGAATTCAACTACATTTGAAACTGTTATCGTACCAGATCTTACAAGAATAAAACAAAAGGCTATCCCCATCAGATTAGCAATAATGGAAAAAATCCTTTTTGGTAATGGTGGTAAAAATGCTACAACTGCATCAACAGTTGCATGTGCTTTCTCTCTCACAGCAATACTGCTACCGATAAGAACTAACCAAATAATTAAATACCTTGCAATTTCCTCAGACCACACTAAAGAATTATTAAAAGCATATCTTAAAACAACTTGAATAAATACAAGTAAAGAAGCTATAAGAAGAGAAATCACCGCAAAATACTCTTCCATATGGTTTAAAATTTTATTTACTCTATCCAAAGAAATCCCACCTTCTATAAACAAAATAAAGTACCATGCTGAGGTTGTGAAATCATTAATTATCAATTATATTCAGCAATATGTTACTTCCTTCCATCTCACTAAATTGATCATAGGCTCCAGACATCGCCTCTCTGAATGCTTTCTTTTGTTCTGAAGATAGTTCATTTATTTGAATATTGGACTCATTTAACACTTTCATGTACTCTTCCTCGTCTTTTAAAGCTTCTTCCCATTGCCAATCGGTAACTTCTTGAGCGACTTCATCTATAGCGACTTGCAGATCTTCTGGGAGTTTATTATAAAAATCGCTACTAATTACTAGAGGATATGCCATATATCCATGTCCACTTAACGTAAGGTAATCTTGCACCTCGTAAAACTTTTTACTTACAACATTTGATAGCGGATTCTCTTGTCCATCAACCGTTTTTGTTTGTAGGGCAGTATATAACTCGGAAAAATCTATAGAAACACCGCCAGCATTAACTTCTTGGAATTGCGCTATTAGGAGAGGACTTTGTGATATTCTCATCTTTAAACCGCTTATATCTTTCGGTGTTTCGATTGGCCGTACAGAATTTGTAAGATGTTTAAAACCACCATCCCAAAAATTAAGTAAATGCAAACCTTGCAACTTTAGCTTTTCACCTAATATTTCACCTAATTCTCCATTAGTAGCTTGATAAGCTTCTTCCCTACTTTCAAATAAGAAAGGTAAATCAAATATCTCAAACTCTTTTACAAAAGTTGGCAGCACACCAGTAAATGGTGCATTCATTTGTACTGTCCCTGTTTGTATATGTTCGATTATTTCTCTATCACTACCTAGTTGTGAATCCGGATATACTTCAACTTTGATTTGACCATCCGTTCTTTCCTCAATCATTTCCGCAAATTTTTCTGCGGCTTTCCCTTTTGCTACAGAGGGAGTCACAACATGTGCAAACTTAATCGTATAATTCCCATGACCTTCACTTAAAGCTTTATTATCATGACCAAAACCAACAGCAATCAATAACAATATTAAAAATGCACCCCCAGCGATAATGTCTTTTCTCTTACCATTCATATAACTCCTCCTCAGTCCTAATGTTAACGCTTACAAATAGTGGAATGTCTTATTCATTTCGAATAAACCAAATCTACTACTTTACTTTTAAATGAATAGGCCCTTTAATACGAGGTCAACACTATTATTCTTTAAGGACGCAGGAAAGAGAATAGCGAATCAAACTATTCTCCATCCTTCCTTACACATGTTTTACAAAACTGTTCTTCATAAGCTTAAGTACGTCCTCCCCAGGCATATCCCATAGTTCTTGATTCATGATTTCAACCTCAATTGGTCCATGATAGCCCGCTTCTTGAACTGCTTTTCTTATACGACGAATTTCTATTACCCCATCCCCCATCATTCGGCGGGCCTTAAAAGTATCCGTAATTGGCACATTCCAATCCGATACATGAAAACCGAGAATCCTTTCCTTTGCACGAGCAATCTGTTTATATAGTTCTGGGTCCCACCATACATGAAAGACATCGACAACAACCCCAACTTGATCGGGTGAATATTCTTGTGCTATTTTATTTGCTTGACCAAGTGTCACGATTACGGAACGATCAGCTGCATACATCGGATGAAGTGGCTCGATTCCCAGTCTCACACCACAGGATTCAGCAAATGGAACAAGTTGTTCAATTCCTTCTTCTACCCACTGACGAGATAAATCGATATTACGATCAGGTGCTGGTCCACAGACCAGTACAAGCACATCCGTACCAAGTTCAGCGGCTTCTTCCACTGCTCGTTTATTATCATCTAGGTTTTTCCGACGTTGTTCCTCTGTCGCTGCTGGAAACATCCCACCACGGCATAGACTTGAAACCTTCAGACCTGTACCCTTTATGATTCGTTTACTTTCTGCAATTCCGAGTGCTTCTAATTTGTGGCGCCATATTGATATCCATGGAACTTCAGCTTGTGCACAGCCGATAGCTGCTTCCTTTAGGTTCCACTGTTCCGTTGTAATTTGATTCAAACTAAGGTATTTTAACAAGGATGTGTCTTCTGCCATTACTTACGCCTCCTACTATGTTACATAAATTGCTTGGATGGTTGCATGATACCCGCTTGAGCCAGGACAATTTTCATTCTTTCCGCAGCTAGCTCTGGATCCTTTAATAATCCTGCATCATCTGCCATCACGAATAAGTCAGACAAATGAATGATGGAACGTTGCCCTTCTGCTCCACCAATCATACGAAAATGGGATTGATGGCCATTCAAATATGCCATAAACACAACACCAGTTTTATAGGCATACGTCGGTTTTTGGAAAATATGGCGCGATAATGGAACGGTTTTTTCTAAAATTGCATCATACTGTTCGATATTATTCGCATCCAGTGCGTGCATTGCATTTGCTGCTGCAGGCGCAATTGCATCAAAGATTCCTAGTAGGGCGTGAGAATAACCTTGTTCATCGCCTTTAATCAGGTCAGGATAGTTAAAGTCATCCCCTGTATACATTTTGACGCTATCAGGAAGAAGACGCCTCATCAATATTTCCTTTTTATCATCCAGTAGGGATATTTTAATTCCATCAATCTTACTCTCGTTCTCTTTAATCACTTGTAGACAAACATTCATCGCTTGATCGACATCCTCATGACCCCAATAACCTTTTAATGCTGGATCAAACATATCACCAAGCCAATGTAAGATGACTGGTTCGGAAACCTCATTCAATACATTTCGGTAGACGCGCTCATAATCTTCTGGAGTCTTCGCACACGCAGCTAAGGCGCGGCTTGCCATCATGATAATACGACCACCCTGTTTCTCAACAAATTCACATTGCTCAGCGTAGGCTCTTTCGACTTCTTCTAGCTTTAAACTTGGATGTGGAAGCAAATGATCTGTTCCAGCTCCACAAGCGATCCATCCGTTTACAGAATTCGCTTCCTTTACAGATTGTCTTATTAACTCTTTTGCATGTTCCCAGTACAACCCCATCCCGCGTTGGGCAGTATCCATTGCTTCGGCTACGCCTAAACCTAAAGACCATAAATAGTGGCGGTATTTTAGAGTTGTTTCCCAATCAATTTTACTGTTTTGAATTGGGTCTGTATCTGCAAGCGGATTGGCAACCACATGCGCTGCCGAATAAACAATACGGCTTTTAAATGGGACCTCTGGTATATGAACAGAAACAGGATCTTGTGGTGTATACGTATATAACTCTCCGTTTTTGTTCGGCAATTTTATAGAATTCACCAACACTACCTCCTACACATTCACCTTATTTTTAACCCCCGGTACTGCAACCCATCGACGTTCATTCCATGATTGCAGTGCAGCTTCTGCAAGCTGAATCCCTTCTGCTCCTTTATATAAATCCAATGTATAGGTTTCATCTGCAACAACATGTTTTAAAAACATTTCCCACTGAATTTTAAAGGCATTATCAAATACTTTATTGTCTGGTACCTCTTGCCAGTGCGATTGGAAATCAAATGGATTTGGAATGTCTGGATTCCAGACTGGCTTTGGCGAGTTAACACGATGCTGGACTTTACAATCTCTTAAACCTGCCACAGCGCTCCCTTCGATACCATCCACTTGTACCGTAAACAAATCGTCACGATTTACACGGACTGCCCAGGAAGAATTCGCTTGAACAATCACACCATTTTCCAGTTCAAACATCCCATACGCTGCATCATCTGCTGTTGCAGTATATATGTTACCGCCTTCATCAACGCGTTCCGGAATATGAGTAGCTCCAAGACAGGAAACGGAATCAATTTTCCCGAAAAGATCTTGTATGACATAACTCCAATGTGGATACATATCGACAATCATTCCACCACCATCTTCTTTTCGATAATTCCAAGATGGGCGTTGACCTTCTTGCCAGTCCCCTTCAAAAACCCAATAACCAAAATCCATCCGAACACTAAGAATTTTCCCAAAGAATCCCGAATCAATTAGGCGTTTTAATTTTAATAGTCCTGGAAGATATAATTTATCTTGAACAACCCCGTTTTTTACTCCAGCTTCACTTGCTAATTGAGCAAGTTCAATCGCATCCTCAAAATTTGTTGCAGTTGGTTTCTCACAATAAATATGTTTTCCTGCTGCAATTGCTTTGCGGATTGCTTCAGACCTTCTTACCGTTGTTTGTGCATCAAAATAGATCTGATTATAATCATCAGATAATGCCTCATCGAAATTTGTTGTCCAACGTGATAATTGATGGATTTTTGCTAATTCTTCTAAGCGATTTGCACGTCTTCCAACTAAAATCGGATCAGGCATAATCTTATCACCACTAGATAACTCAATTCCCCCTTGTTCACGTATCGCAACAATTGAGCGAATTAAATGCTGATTTGTACCCATACGTCCTGTTACTCCGTTCATAATTATCCCAATTTGATGTACAGTCATATTTATCCTCCTGAATAATTTATTTCTTAGCGCTATCATACAATCATTTTTATGATAAGTCTTATTATTCAAAGAATTTAATTCTCATTTTCGGAAATAAAAAATAAGCACGTTATGAAATGCGATTAAATCAGTTCAAATGATAAACGTGCTTACATAAATTCAATTTATTCGGTTGATAGTTTCTCAAAAAATCCCTTTTAACCGGAGTACTTATTTTCTAAGCGAAATTTTTTTGGCGAGACTCCAGTGAATTCTTTAAATCTCCTATAGAAAGTAGCAAGTGATTCAAAACCTATTTCAAAACAAATGGAAGGAATATCATTATCTGTCTCCACCAGTAACTTTTTAGCCACTTCCATACGTACTTCATTCAAATATTTCATTGGAGTAGTGTTATATTGTTCTTTAAAAATAGTATTGACATGGCGGGTACTGATTCCAATTTTCTGAGATAACTCTGTAGCATTTGTAACTTCAAAATAATGTGTATCCATATATTTACGCAAGCGCTCCGCGCGAAAAGTATTTGCATTCGTTATACTTGGTTCTTTTCTGTTTCTAAGAAGAATAAGTAATAACTCAGATAAACAAATCTTCATAGACATTTGATTAATCACTTTCCCCTGTGATTGCTCGTAAAGCATTCTTCTTAATAGCTGCCTAACATTTCCTGACGTGAATAGATTCATGTTGATTAACCTTGTTTCATCAAAACAATGTTGATGAAGCAGCATTTTCATGTCGTTTCCAAACTCGTCCATTTCAAACTCAAGAACAAGCACCGTCATTTTTGTATCAGAGGTAATGGAATGAGGAGAATACGGAGTAATAAATGCTAAACTGTCTTGTGTAAATGAATGAACTTGCTCATTCAATATAATCTCTCCGCTATTTTCCAATACGTATAGAATTTGATGTATCTGGTGATAGTGTTTCTGAACTAAATTTCTATCTTTATGTTTATTTTCTCTAATCCTAATACTGTTTTTCAATATATTTTGATTTCCCAACATAACACCCCCAGCCCATCTATTACTTCATTCTAAAGAATCAATTGTTTCCACATACATGAACAATCACAGTATCAATATGTAACATATTACCTCTAACTTCATCTCCAAACAATTTTTAAATGTTTCATTTTGATAATAGTGGTGAAATATACCTTCCATAATACTAATTTAATTTCAGCTCTCTAACCTTCGCTGGTACAAAAACTCGATATTAAATCCCTTTAAAAACAATTTGTTTCAAATCCAAAAAAGGCTTTGGGATATAAACCCAAAGCCTTTCCAAAATTTCTTATACAAACAAACTCAGCGCCAGTACAAACACTAAACCACAAACAGAAATCAGTGTCTCGAGCACCGTCCACGTTGCAAATGTTTCTTTCATTGTTAAACCAAAGGATTCTTTTACAATCCAGAATCCAGTATCGTTTACGTGAGAGGCAATAATACTACCTGCACCAGTTGCAAGTACCATTAACTCTACATTAACATCTGTGCCTACCATCATCGGCAGAACAAGACCAGCGGTTGTTAATGCGGCAACAGTTGCAGAACCTTGTGCAAGTCTAATTAAAGCAGCAATCAGCCAAGCTAGAATTAATGGTGAAATTGTACTTCCTTCAAAGATCTGTGCTACATAATCGCCAACACCACCATCAATTAATACTTGCTTTAATGAGCCTCCAGCACCAAGGATTAATAGCATCATACCAATAGCTGCTATTGAGCTCTCGGCAGACTTCATTAAGTCTTTCATTGGAATCTTCCTTGCTACACCCATTGTGTACACAGCGAGCAAAACAGAGATCAGCATAACTGTAGTAGGCGCACCTACCATTGCAACAAAATCAAAGAAAGCATTATCTGTTTCTGGCTCCCTTAATAACGAAACAATGGTTGAAATTGCCATCAGAATAACAGGGAATAATGCTGTGAAAGCACTAATTCCAAAACTTGGTGTATCTTCTAATTTAAATTGTTTGGCATCACCAATTGAAGCCATACTGCCTGTAGGCGTTTTCTCAAATGCTGATGGTGCGTATTTTCTTGCGATTTTTGTAAATAGCGGACCCGCAATAATAACCGTCGGGATAGCAATGATAAATCCATAAACCAATACCATCCCTACGTTTGCACCATATTCTTGGGCAATGACCGTCGGGCCTGGATGCGGCGGCAGGAACGCATGTGTAACAGATAAAGCCGTCGTCATTGGCAATCCTAACCAAAGGAATGATTTATTAATTTGTTTGGAAATCTGATAAACAATTGGAATTAATAATACTAGGCCTACTTCGAAAAACAGTGCAATACCAAGAATAAATCCAGCTGCTACAACAGCCCATTGAATTCGCTTTTCTCCAAATTTATCAATTAATGTCATTGCGATACGCTGGGCACCGCCTGCATCTGCAATCAATTTTCCAAGGATTGCTCCGAGACCGAATACTAATGCAATACCACCCAGTGTACCTCCCATTCCAGCTTCAATCGTTTTAACGATTTGATCTACTGGCATACCTAGCGCCAATGCAATTAAGAAGGACACAACAACTAATGAAATAAATGTATTCAAATTAAACTTCATAATTAAAATGAGTAATACAACAATACCTAATGCAACAATTAGTAATGGCATAACTTTCTCTCCCCTTATGTCTTTACTTAGATGTGTAATGAACCGTTTTCATTCAAGGCTGTATGAGGATTTAGCAAACATCTAAATCCTTTGTTATAGCCTTGGAAACTATAAAATTTGAATGCTGTGTATAACTTAGATGCCGGAGCAGCCAAGTCCACGAAGCGCCCAACGACTAGCGAGACTTCCCTCACCTCATGACACGATAAAGAAGACTTGCCGATTGGCTGCGCCAGAGGCTTAGTCGCACTTATACCCTGGCGGTGAAAGTCAACATCGACTCCAGGTAAAAGGATGGCCGACTAAAACCAGGCTACGCCTAACATCGGCATACCCCTAAAGGGGCATGTTTCCTTTTAGATGAACTTGACTTTTCGCCCATAACGGCGAAAGTCATAGTTCATCTTATACTTTGGAGTGAATCTCCTACGTAGGAATGTTCGACAGGTCGAACCACCCCAAATTTCGGGGCGCAGTCCGTACGTCGCTAACCGGACGCTTGCGCTTTTGTTCTTATTTATCTAGTCATTCAAACTCAATAACTGCTTTTCTCACTTTGTCTGGGTTTTTCTCAACAAATTCAAATGCCTCTTTTACTTGATCCACATGGAAACGATGTGTCACAAGACCATTATGCGTTAACTTCTTAGAATTAATCAGCTCTACCACTTTCCCAAACTGATTTGTTTGTAGCCTTGAACCAGTGATTGTCAGTTCCTTTTTCGTGATGTGCATCATTGCAATTGATGAAGGAGTTGCATTGAAACCTAACGTAACAACATTACCTGCAGGAGATGCTACTTCAACAGCTAATTCGAATGTTTGCGGCACACCTACTGCATCAATGACAACATTGGCACCTTCACCATTTGTAATTTCATTTATTTGACCGCTTACATCAACCTCAGATGGGTTAATCGTATAATCTGCTCCATTTTCTTTCGCAAACACTAAGCGTTCGTTTGTAAAATCTGAAATAATAACGGTTGCCCCACGAAGCTTGGCCAATTTTAGAACCGTTATTCCAATAGGTCCTGCTCCTTGAATAAATACAGTTTGACCTTCCCCTACGTTTCCTCTCCATGTAGCTTGGGCACCAATTGTATAAGGCTCAGCCATTACAGCTTCATCCCATTCAATCTCGGAATCTACTTTATGAACTTGTTTGTCTTCTAGAACTACAAATTCTCTCATTCCACCATCTTCATGGACACCAAATACAGAAACTTCTTTACAGACATTTGGTCTACCGTTTTTACATGCATAGCATTCCCCACAGTAGGTAATTGGTTCAATAACAACATGATCTCCAATCGATACTTTAGAAACCCCAGAACCAACTTCGACTATTTCCCCTGTCACTTCATGTCCAACAATTCTTGGGTACGTTGCAAGTGGATTTGTACCGTGGTAAATATGCATGTCCGAGCCACAAATTCCTACTCGCTTAATTTTTACTTTCACTTCGTTTTCCTTTTCAAGCTCTGGTACTGGAATATCCAAAACCTCAATAATATGCGCTTCAGGTATTCTAATCGCTTTCATTATTTCACCTCTGAAATCACTTATTTAAATGCAACAATCAAAAAATTATATATTATCACATTAGCGTGAATTTTTAATTTGTATACTCAACAAATTTACAACATTACCTATTATAGTTGTAAGCGTTTAGAATAACAAGTGTTTTATAGGATTCCTTTTTTGGAAATAAACAATAATTATTGCTCGCTTATCTAAAGATTAATCTTAGAATTATCGTATACCTTCAGCATCTATTTACAGAAAAAAGACCTTAAAGATGCCGCATCAGCCCATCTTTAAGGTCTTTTTAAACGATTTATCAAAAGCTAAACTGACAATGCTTCAGAGATATAATGATTAATCCCCTTTTTTCAGTTGACTCCAAACTTCCTCATAAACACGCTTCAATGGAATATCGTGAGTTTCTGCAATCTTTCTACATTCTTCGTATTCTGGAGAACTTTGAAATACTTCTCCATTCCGAACTCCCTGTTTCACCGTTACAGGTCCCCATTTCGTATCTACTTTCGTAAAGACCCGTTCCATTCGATGGACGGTTAATGGGTAATAACGAATACCAAGTGTGGTTGTTTCCCGCAGTAATATTTCCTTCATCTCTTCAATGGCTTCTTCGCGGCAAAGCAGCTGTAGTAACACGCCTGGCCGATTTTTTTTCATGTAAATAGGTGTGTAAAACACATCATTTGCACCAGCATTAAAGAGCATGTCCATCACATACCCTAGCCACTCACCAGAAATATCATCTAAATTAACTTCCATTTTAATCATGTGATTATCAATATGCTCTTCATTTGGAGGTCGATAAGAATTCAGATCAATACACCTTCTTTACCATTACACTTTATTCGCTAAACGATCAATTAACACTGCATTATACGCTCCACCAAAGCCATTATCAATATTGACAACACTTACACCAGATGAGCAACTGTTTAACATGGAAAGCAGTGCAGAGAGCCCTTGGAAATTGGTTCCATATCCCACACTCGTTGGAACAGCAATTAATGGATTAGCGACAAGTCCTCCGACAACACTTGGAAGTGCACCCTCCATCCCTGCCACTACAATGGTTACAGTTGCTCGTTGAATCGCTTCTAAATTATCTAGTAAGCGATGGAGTCCTGCAACTCCGACATCATAAATACGTCTGACATTGCTACCCATAACCTCAGCTGTTATTGCTGCTTCTTCTGCCACCTTTAAGTCTGATGTTCCAGCACAGACGACAGCAATGTATCCTTGATCTCGATTGGCTGGTGATACTTCACGTTTCCAATAAATTAACGCTGCAGTTTCATCATAGTGCAATTCTGGATGCTCTTCTAAAATAGCACTCGCCTTTTCTTTTGCAACTCTCGTAACAAGTACATTATTACCCTTCGTTTTTATTGCATGGATGATTGCTTGAATTTGCTCTACAGTCTTTCCTTCACCATAAATTACTTCTGGAAATCCTTGCCTTTTCGGGCGATGATGATCAACCTTAGCAAAGCCTAGGTTCTCGTATGGAGCCAATTGTCCCTTTGCTTGTTCGATACTGATTTTTCCATCTTGCAGTTGTTTTAAAATTTCATCCATCACGTTTCCTCACCTTGCAACTCCTATTTACTGATAGGAAATATTGAACACCTTTATTAAATAACCTCTTTAAGTAAAATACACCATTAAGTCACTAACCATTCTCTCATACTTTTCAAAGATTTTTAAGTAAATTTCATGATTATCATTGTTTGCATGGATTACTTTCTCAGCAGGCATATTCTCCTTAATATCGTCAAAGCTTTCTGCTTCACCAATAGCTACCAAAGCTGTCCAAGCTGCCCCCCATGCGGCGTTATGATGTGTATCAGATATATGGATGTCACTGCCGAAAATATCGGCAAGAATTTGTACCCAAAGCTCGGATTTGGAAAGTCCACCGTTAACACTGATTTTTTTCGATTCTCCTGCCATCTTCTCTAATGATTGGCTGATTTGGTAAATATTGAATGCGATTCCT
Source organism: Oceanobacillus sp. FSL W7-1304 (assembly GCF_037969805.1). Lineage (NCBI taxonomy): Bacteria > Bacillati > Bacillota > Bacilli > Caryophanales > Bacillaceae > Oceanobacillus > Oceanobacillus sp. FSL W7-1304. The sequence continues at coordinate 2,529,013 of NZ_CP150211.1, forward strand.
TCTAATACAGCACGCGTCATATGTTCTTTTTTATGCCCAATGCAAAGTCCGAAGAAATTCCCTTTTGCCTTTTGATTCCAAAGTGGCGCACGCTCTCCATTTACATAAGGGAGAAAAATAATCCCATCTGCTCCTGGTTCTACGTCCTTTGCACCCGCAAGCAATTCATCATGCGTACCATTAAATTCAATGATGTCTTTGAACCATTGCAGGGCAATTCCACCATTATTCGTTGGTCCGCCAATAATCGAACGCTCTTCTGAAAAGGCATACGTAAATGTTTCCATTACCTCATTAACTGGGGCACCTTGAACAAATTGTCTTATTGCTCCACTCGTCCCAACTGAAATATTAACTTCCCCCGGCGCAGTAGCACCGCTTCCAAGATTCGCTAATTGGCCATCAGCCGCTCCAATCACAAATGGATGGTCATGAGCAATTCCGATTTCCGCTGCAATTTGAGTATCAATTGTTGTGAAGGTCTCTGTTGGCGCCACGATCGCAGAAAGCTGTTCCCTTTCAACACCTGCTGCAGCAAGTGCAGTGCTATCCCAATCTAACTCCTTTACATTCATTAAACCAGTAGAAGATGCCATCGCATAATCAATAGCGCGTTTGCCAAACCATTTTTGCAATAAATACTCCTTCATTGTCATAAAATGGGCTGCCTTTTCATAAGCTTCATAATTGTTCTCGCGCATCCATATCAGCTTCATCAATGGTGTCATTGGATGAATCGGTGTTCCAGTGCGAGCATAGATTTCTTTCCCTTGCTCTGACTGCATAAGCGCTTCTGCTTGTTTGCTGCTTCTGCCATCTGACCAAATCAGCATGTTGGATAGTGGCTCGAACTGCTCGTCCATGCAAATGAGCGAGTGCATGGCACAGGAAATTCCCGTGGCGAGAAATTCATCCTGATTAGCATTCGCTTTATTCACAACCTGTTTCATCGCTACTAAACAAGCAGCCTCTACTTCTATGGGGTTCTGTTCTACCCAATCTGCCTGTGGATAATATGTTTCAATCATTTCTTCTGCTTCTGCAATTAACTTCCCTTTCATATCAAAGACGACAGCTTTTGCGCTTGTCGTCCCTATGTCCAGTCCAATAACTAATTTCCTTTTCAAAGTAATCTCACCCTTTACAGACCTATATTAACCAAAGGCTCCTAATTCACAAGGAGCCTCTATCTCTTTATATTGTCATGCTCCCGTAACCACCGTCAACGCGAAGTAAAGATCCCGTTACAAAGCCAGATGCTTTATCGGATGCAAGGTAAATTGCTGCACCTTGCAGTTCTTCCGGTTCACCGAATCGCTCCATTGGTGTATGATTCATGATCGAATTAATACGTGATTCATCAAGAATTTTACGATTTTGTTCTGCTGGGAAGAAACCTGGAATAATCGCATTTACCCGAATACTATAAGGTGCAAATTCCTTCGCCAAATATTGTGTTACACTGTTAACACCAGCTTTAGATGCTGAATACGTAAACACACGAGACAATGGTGTTGTTGATGATACAGATGAAATATTGATAATGCTCCCTTTGCGCTCTTGCTCAATCATACGCTTTGCAAAAATCTGCGTAGCGAATACAAGGCCACGTAAGTTTACATCCATAATGTCATCCCACTCATCTGTTTCAAGCTCAAGAAACGGCGTAGAGCTATTTTTACCAGGAGCGTTTAAAACGATGTCCCAGCCACCAGACCATGCTTCAATATCTTTTGCAGCTTTCTCTACGGATTCCAAATCACTTACATCTGCTTGAAAAGCTTTTGCCGATCCACCGTCTGCTTCAATATCTTTTACAACTGCTTCAGCTTTTTCTAAATTACGACCAACAATTGCTACCGTTGCCCCGTGCGCAGCAAGCCCTTTTGCCATAGAAGCGCCTAATGTACTATTTCCACCGATCGCAACTGCAATTTTCCCTGTTAAATCAAATAGATTACTCACTCTAAATTCCCCCTACTAATGTATTAAAATAAGTTACCTTCTTTATTAAAATCAAATTCATATAGCTCTGAAGCTTGTTCTAAATTCTCATGCTCCTGCACATGTTCAAGAAATGCTTCGGATACTTCAATTTCACTTATTTCTAACGTATTTTTGATTCTAACTAATTTCACCTTAGTAAAATCAAGAATATTACATGTTTTAATCGCAGACTGAATCGCCATCTTATCATTCGGCAACGTTGTTGAGATATGTGTCGGTCCAACAACCGTAGAAGTTAAACCATTTGCATATGTTCCATGCTTATCCATCTTGTTTACTAGTCGCTCAGTTGTAAAATCTGCTGTACCAACCCCATTAGCATTTCCTTCTGACTGTGGTGTTACATCTAAAACGACCATTTTGGATACATCTGGTCCGCCATGTGCGTATGGTGTCGGATATCTACCTGTAATATTCGGGTCCATCCCGTCTCCACTGATATTCTTACCAATCTCATCAATAATGAGTACATCAATTTCATCAAAGAAAAGCTTCGGCAGCAGCTGCTTCGAAAGCTTTTGAAGCTCTGTTTCTCTTGATTCAATGTTTTCTGGGCGAAGTACTTCCACTTTTGCCACTTTATCGAAGGCATTTTCAACTGTCGCTACAGCGAATATAATTGGCATTTTTTCCATTGTCATTTTAGCCATTGCAGGAACATGCTCAGCCATATGCTTAAAGCCTAACTGGTGACAAGCCTCTGCACCTTTTTGTTTTCCAAGACCAATACTGATCATTTTCATGATGCCACTTTCTACTGGACCTCGAAATGCAGTATGTGGTTTGACCCGATTAATGACAACGATACCATCAGCTTGTGACGCAAGTTTATCAATGTATACTGGTAAGCCGTTCGAAAGCTCCCCGATTTTTACTACTTCCATGGAAGAACGAATTTCTGCATTTACTGCTTCTTCTGTAACACCTAAATGCTCCAGTACGGCTTTTTGCCCTTCTGCTGTCGCTCCCCCATGACTACCCATAGATGGGACGATAAAAGGCTTCGCTCCCAAATCTTGCAGAAACTTAACGGTTACTGCAGTTAAATCAACAAGTCGATCCACCCCTCGGCTACCAACTGCAATAGCAATTTCCATGCCCGGTTTGACGGTATCCTTGACCTGTTCTAACTGTGCCTGTAATGTTCCAGCAACATCTTCTTCTTTTGTGCTGTCAAACGTTTGCTTTACTTTTGCCAATTTCGGTACAGGAATATCCTGTAGCAGCTCCTGCAAAATACCCATAAAGCGATTCACTCCATTTCACTGTAAAATTATCTATAACAAATAACTACATACTATAATTCCCTAGCAAGCAAAGGATTACCCTTTTGGAATGCTATGTGAAAGCTCCTCTTTGGTAAAACATGAGATTGATTTCTCGTTCCACTCTTGCTTTACTAACTGCAAGCTATTTTTGTAATCCCTTTCAAAAAGCACTTTAATTAATTTGTCCGCCAAACTAATTATATAAAAAGCATAACATGAAGGTTTTTTACAGTCAACTGATTAACTGATATAAACCTTCATTTAGCTATTACTCGCCCTGATTGCCCTCAATAATTTCACGCCATTGTAAATCGCCCCGCTCTAAGCCGTGAATGAATACTTCAGCACTACCCATATTGGTAGCCAGCGGGACAGCGTATACGTCACAAAGACGCATTAATGCTGAAACATCTGGTTCATGTGGTTGAGCAGTAAGTGGATCGCGAAAGAATATAACCATATCCATTTTGTTTTCTGCAATCATTGCGCCGATTTGCTGATCTCCACCAAGTGGCCCGGACTGAAAACGATGGACAGTTAGCCCAGTATTTTCAGCTATTTTCATTCCCGTCGTACCAGTTGCATACAGCTCGTGCTTTTGGAGACTGTGTTTATAAGCTTGTGTAAATCGAACCATATCTGTCTTCTTTTTGTCATGAGCAATCAATGCTATTTTCATCGTTATCCCTCATTTCTTATGTTAATACCTCTCACCTACAATGGTACGCAATACATTCGGATGTTCTGGGAATGTTTTGGTTCCTGCACCATATCCAATTGCATCAACTTTCAACGTCGGCATATTACCAAACTCCTCCGCTAAAACTGCAATAATTGCCGCTCCAGTTGGTGTTGTCAATTCTGCTCTCAGCTCACTGGCAGCAATTGGTACACCACGCAAAATCTCTAAAGTTGCTGGTGCTGGTACTGGATATATCCCATGGTCAATACGTATTTTCCCACTTCCCACTGGAACTGGAGCTGATATAACCAAATCGATTTCCATCTGATGGAGTAGTATAGCTGTCCCAACAATATCTATAATAGAATCTACTGCACCCACTTCATGAAAATGGACATCTTCTAGTGGCATCCCATGAATACGCCCTTCTGCCTCACCAATTTTTCTAAAAATCTTTAATGCAGTTTCCTCTACTGTTTCCGAAAACTCCGCTCCTTTAATCAGGTTTACAATATCTTTATAGGAGCGATGGTCATGCGCATGATGATGTTCATGGCTGTGGTGGTGGCCATGGTCGTCTGCGTGGTGGTGATGATCTTCTTCGTTATGTCCATGATCATGATGGTGGTGATGTCCTTCTTCATTATGTCCATGACCATGATGGTGGTGATGTCCTTCTTCGTTATGTCCATGACCATGATGGTGGTGATGTCCTTCTTCATTATGTCCATGATCATGATGGTGGTGATGTCCTTCTTCGTTTAAAAGTACAACATCAAACTTCGTGCTTGTGATACCATTTTTAACAACCTTATTCCATTTTAATTGATATTCATCTTCCATGCCCAGCTTTTTCAATTCACTCTCTAAATGAATCGGATCCCCACCGGCATCAACTAATGATGAAATCGTCATATCTCCACTTATACCAGAAAAACAATCAAAATATAGAATTTTCATTCCAAAATCTCCTTTTTTTGTTATAATAGAATTACTATTAGCGCACAACGTTTTGAAAGCCTTTTCAACCGAACACAATAGTATGGCAGCTATCTATTTTTTTTGCAATGATTTATTATTTGTTTACTAAACAAATAATAACATGTTTTTATACATAATTCTCATTTCGTTATGACAAAGGGGGAGAAACATCATGGTTACAGGCGATGGAGCTTACATCAAAAAGATAAACAGAAGTATCATTTTACAAAAAATAATTGAACACGGTTTTATATCCAGGGCCGAGCTTTCCAAGATTACTGGATTAAATAAGGCAACCATTTCTGTTCAGGTTGTTGATTTACTTGAAGAAAAGCTCGTATGTGAAACACAGCAGGAACATAATGCTGTTGGAAGACGGCCAATCATGCTTTCCATTAATGGAGAAGCTGGATATGTACTTGGAATTGACCTTGACTACAAAGAAATTCAATACCGAATATCCGACCTTCAAGGGAATAAAATTGAAACTAATACTACAAAGCTTGACACCGAAGTTTATGAAGAAGTCGTAAACATTCTAATCAAACAGATTAAAAAATACAAGCAAAAATATGCTGACTGTTATTATGGTTTGGTCCAAACCATAATCGGCGTTCATGGTACTGTAAATAATGATCAATCCATCCTTTTTGTTCCTAGATATCAATGGCGAAACAAAGACTTAAAGTCAGATTTAGAACGGGAAATAGATGTCGATGTCTCTGTTGAAAATACTGCCAACCTTTCCGTCTATGCTGAAAGAGTATACAAGCATCATCATAGCAACAATTTATTAGCCATTGTCCTTAGTTCTGGTATTGGAGCTGGAATCATGCACAACGGCAATTTGGTTAAAGGCCATGATGGTTATGCTGGTGAAATTGGGCATATGATTATTTCTCCTTTTGGAAAAGCTTGCAGATGTGGAAATCATGGCTGCTGGGAGCTTTATGCAGCCGAACCTGCTGTGTTTTCAAGTCTTGCTGAAAAGCTTGATCGTCCAAACTTAACACACCAAGACCTGAAACGGTTAATAGCAGAAAACGATCCGACGACATGTGAAGAGATGAAGACATTTATCAGCTATGTTTCTATCGGACTCAATAATATGATTAATTCCTATAATCCAGAGACATTAGTTTTAAACAGTGAACTATTACATTTATATCCGAATGCTATTGAAGAAATCGAAAATAACCTCCAATCTTCTGTGAGTGTTTATCGTAAAATTGTACTGTCTGATTTAGGTAGAAACGCAATCGTTCAAGGCGCATGTGCACTTGCAATTCAAAATTTTCTCGATGTACAGGAAGTTAGTTTTAAGAACGGCGAAAACTAACTTTGGCAATAAATCTGGTTTATTAGCGTTTAATTGTTAGGGGCTAGTCAAGAGTGTGGAAATCTTTCGAGGTTTTTACACTCTATTTTTTATATAATGATAAGTTTCCATCCCTCAATCTTGCTCTTGCACGCATTCCCGAATTTATTTTCTCGGTTGTTTAAAAAAGAAAGGATACGCGGCTGAAATATTGTCTATCACGGTCTCGTATTGGAGCGAAATGTTTCGAGTTCCAGCTGTGAGATATACTCTCGGTCTGTTCGTAACACAATGATCCAACTTTCAACCGTGAAAAAGCCCTTCACACAGAGTATGAAGGACTTAGGTATTTAAATTATAAGATGTACAGAATTATTAAAACCAATTTGTATGGAACGTACCTTCTTTGTCTTTGCGTTCATACGTATGTGCACCAAAGTAGTCACGTTGCGCTTGAATTAAGTTTGCTGGTAGATCAGCTGTACGATAGCTATCGTAGTAAGCAACTGCACTAGAGAATGTTGGTACAGCAATTCCGTTTTGTACTGCTAAAGCAACAACTTCACGTAAGGCAGATTGATAGTTCTCCACAACTTCTTTAAAATATGGGTCTAGCATCAAGTTAGCTAGTTGTGGTTCACGATCGTATGCATCTTTAATCTTTTGCAGGAAGTTTGCACGGATAATACAGCCTCCACGCCAGATCATCGCAATATCACCATATTGAAGATCCCAGCCATTCTCTTCAGATGCTGCACGCATTTGTGCAAATCCTTGTGCATAGGAAACAATCTTACTCATATATAGTGCTTTACGAACCGCTTCGATTAGCTCTTTGCGATTACCTTCGTGTTTTTGTACGCTTGGACCAGATAGTTCACCACTAGCTTTTACACGCTCATCCTTCAAGGAAGAAATGAATCGTGCAAATACAGATTCCGTAATAAGTGGTAGTGGAACACCTAGATCCAACGCATTTTTACTTGTCCATTTTCCAGTTCCTTTTTGTCCCGCTTTATCCATGATGACATCTACTAGAGGCTTTCCTGTTTCGTCATCTGTTTTCGTAAAGATATCTGCAGTAATCTCAATTAGGTAACTGTCAAGCTCACCTTTGTTCCACTCTGTAAATACCTCATGCAGCTCCCCAGCATCCATGCCAAGTACATTTTTTAAAATATCATACGCCTCTGCGATTAATTGCATATCACCGTATTCAATTCCATTATGTACCATTTTCACGAAGTGCCCAGCACCATTTGGTCCAATGTATGTGACACATGGATCGCCATCCACTTTCGCAGAAATAGCTTCAAAGATAGGTGCAACAAGCTTATAAGCTTCTTTTTGTCCTCCAGGCATCATAGATGGGCCGTTTAGAGCCCCCTCTTCTCCACCAGAAACCCCTGTTCCAATAAAGTGGATACCTGTTTCATCAAGCATTTTATTACGGCGCATCGTATCCTCAAACAACGTGTTTCCACCATCGATTAGAATATCGCCTTTTTCTAGGTAAGGTTGTAAAGATTCAATTGTTGCATCCGTTGCCGCTCCTGCTTTAACCATCAATAGAATTTTACGAGGCGTTTCTAGTGAATTCACAAACTCTTCAATGGTTTTCGCTCCAACAAAGTTTTTTCCTTGTGCTTCGTTCTGAAGAAAGTCCTCTGTTTTCTCATAAGAACGATTGAATACTGCTACAGAATATCCTCTGCTTTCAATATTTAAAGCTAAGTTTTTCCCCATTACCGCTAAACCGATAACACCAATTTGTTGTTGTGACATCTTATTACCTTCCTTTATACCTTTATTTTAAAAACCATTACACAATATGCTATAAACTTTTCCTAACACCTAGTCTTAGTCAAGACTATACCTCTAACACTAGGTGTTAAAATCGAGCTACTCACTCATTTAGAACGATTTGTTCAATATAGCAACTCCAATTTATCCTTTTCGTTGTATATTATATCATTTGCCCTGATGAAACTAAACCTATTAGAGAATACTGCTTTTGTTTCTATAGCAATCCCCAACATTGGGAAATTGATGTAAACGATGCATGAAGACTATTATAAATAGAAACAGCAAAAGCATATAAAAATATTTTTTAAAAAATCAAATAGTTTGTTTGTTCAACAAATTATTTGATTGTTATATGTTTATAATATATGTAACCGGTTTAATATTCAAGGGATAGCTACCCTTTTTTGTGTACATATCTTTCCAAAATTCATTAAGAAACGACACTTCCCGGGATTTCCCTAAGAAGTGTCGTTTTTACTATTGTCGTTTCTTCGTTTTTTTATTATTATGTCTTTCTTCTGCTGTTAATGGTTCATTAGCAAATTCATGGTCAAATTCAGTCGATAGCTTTTCTCTTACTGCATGCTTGTCACTTACGACTTCACGTTTATTGTTTCCTGCTTTGCTCACAGATAAGCACCTCCATGCTTCTATGGTGCCACATCTGGATGATAGTATGTATGATTAGAATTTCTTCTAGGCATTCAGAGATTTCAACCTTCCTGAAGCATTACTTTCGTTTCATTTAAGCAGCTAGCGACGTTTGTAGCTTTTGCTAACGGCTAAATAAGTAACGAAGCGCATCACTTAAAACAGTAGGAACAATCGACATATGGTTTTCTCCCGTGGGAGAACGAAAAGCAACAGCTCTTGGATTATTTACTTGCAGCCTTTGAAAAAGGAGGAAGGCATTTTCGTGCATATCCATTTTCTCCGTTCTTTCCGCAGCTATAAACAGATTTCGATCATGCATGAGAAAATCCGCTCGTTCCTTATTTAAAATCTCCTTGTCATTCCACCAAATGGATGGACTAAAGCAAATATAATTCCGAAATAAATTGGGACGTTCAAACAACGTATTTAAAACAAATAACCCACCTAATGAATGGCCAAACAGTATTTGATTATGTGGATTAACAGGAGCTGACTGATATACAAATGGCTGAACAATCGTCTCTAAAAAATCGAGAAATTCTTTTGCCCCACCATGCGTTGGCCATGATGCACCATCTGGCTTGGGCGGAAGGGACGCAGCAGCTGATGCAGGTGTAAAATCATATACTCTTAAAGAAGGGAAAATATCATTTACAGCGTATCCTATACTAACGATAATCATCGGAGATACTCCCGTCTTCTCAGCGCGCCTGGACTGTATCTTTACAATCTCTCTACATAACGTTCCATATGCATTTCCATCCAAAACATATAAAACCGGGAAACCTTCCTTAGGAGCACGATCAGTAGGAATCGATATGCTTACTTGATAAGATATATCAGATATCGGATGTCGAAATGTCTGTATTAATTCGTGTTGCATAGTCTACCTGCCCCCTCTTTTTTCATAATGTTAAACGTTGCGCGCTGAACGCATTAATAAATATATAAAATATGGAACACCAATTATGGATATGACTATTCCTACAGCCAATTCAGCAGGTGCAAAGATGGTTCTGCCAATCCAATCTCCCACCACAACCAATAGCATGCCAGTCAGACCACTAATTGGCAATATGTATGGATAGTGGATTCCTACCAAGCGTCTTGCTATATGCGGAGCAATCAGGCCAACAAAACCAATACTCCCAGAGACAATCACAGAGGAACTGATTAATCCTACCGCTCCTAAAAGAAGCAAGAAACGGATTCGGTTAGCCCGTATTCCTAAACCAATGATAGTCATCTCATTAAGCTGTAAAAGGTTCAATATACGAGCCTTCGACAAAAAGAGCGGGACTACCAGGATAAACCATGGAATCATCGAATAAATTTGTTCCCAAGAGGCACTGTAAATACTTCCAGATAGCCAAACCGTTGCCATTTCAAAATCTTGCGGGTTCATCTTTAATGATACAAAAAGGGTAAGTGCACCGAATCCGGCATTCAGCGCAATCCCGACTAAGATCAGCCGTCTTGGATCGATTTCCCCTCGCTTCATTGAAAACAAAAAGAGAAAGATAGCAGCCAGTATGCCCCCAATCCAACCAAACAGGGACATACTAATGATAGAAAGCTCGCTCATCCCAGTTACATTACTTTGAACGATAAGCATATAACAAACTACAGAAAACCCAACTGCGGCTTGTATTCCTAAAATGCCTGGATCTGCTAAGTAATTTTTTGTTACACCTTGTAAAACAGAACCTACCATTCCTAAAGCACATCCGACAAATGCACCAATCACAATACGGGGCAGTCTAAATTCATAGATAACAAGATGATTTTCCCAGAGGGCATCAAGTCCCAGGAGAGTCTGGATGATTTCCAAATGCGTTAGATCAAATATGCCAGTTGCTAAACTCATATACATGATGAAAATGGTGAACACGATTCCCAACAAAAATATTCGAATAAAACGCCGATTTCCCCTACGTTTATGCATGTTGTTTTCCTCCCTTTACTCGAATTAAATAAAGGAAGAACGGGACACCGACTAAGGCAGTTACGACGCCAATTGGAGTTTCGAATGGCGGATTGATTGCCCTGCTGATAATATCTGCCCAAGCTAAGAAAAACGCCCCTAGTATGCCAGCAAAAAAAATGATCCGTTTATAATCTTCTCCTACAATAAAGCGGGCGATATGCGGGATAACTAACCCAATAAATGTTATTTTCCCAACCATCGCTACCGAAATACCGGTTAGAATTGCTACGCTTAATATTGTTAGTAATTTCATCTTCATCAGTTTAATTCCCAATCCTTGGGCGACTTCATCTCCTAAAGAAATTGCTGTAATTGCTTTGCTAACCGCCAATGCCAGAAGGAGCCCAATGATTGCAATAGGAATTGACCATTTAATAACAAGCGGGTCAATTTGATGCAGCCTTGTGTTATACCAAAAACTAATATTCTGTGAAACCTGATAATATGTAGCAAGCGCCTGGGAAACGCCATTCAGGAACATACCAAGAATCGTCCCAATGATGGCCAAAGAAATGGGAGACAATCCATTGGGTATTAAACGAGCAACTCCAAACACAAATAATAGACCTAGAACAGACCCAATAAACGAAAAAATAATTAATGTCAATGGTGTTGTGTTCGGTAAAAATATCATGCTCAGCGTAATAACAAAAATGGATCCATCTGAAACTCCCATAATACTAGGGGATGCGAGATAATTCCTCGTCATCCCCTGCATTAATGCACCTGAAATGGCTATAAACAGTCCGACTAACAGAGCCCCGATAACACGCGGAATACGGGACGTGCGAATAATCAGATGATCCATATTAGAAAGATCAGCATGGAAGATAGCCTCAAAAACGGTCGATATGTTATAGGTGTTCGCACCATACATAACCGAACAAAATATTGTAATCACGAGACCAATTGGTATGCTAATCAGTAATAGAATCGTTTTATTTCGGATACTAGACATGCACGTTACTCCTATTTCTTCCTGTAATCTCAATTACTCTCTAATGCTTTCACAAATTCACTTTTACTGAATGCGGATCCCCCTTCTAATAAGGAGTCAACGATGTTTACATAGACTTGTTCCTCTTTAAATGCATCGATATTTTGGATAATCGAATTTTGTTTTAATTGCTCAAAAGCTTGTTCATTCTCCTGCGTTCCTGTCTGCTGTACCTGCATGAAAATATAGTCAGGATTCATTTCGGCAAGCTGTTCGATCGATATTTCCTCTTGTGCTTTAGCTTTCTTTACTGCTTCTGGAGCATTTAATTCCAGCTCACTATACAAAATTGGATTGAAGAAGACGTCTTCTGGATAAATAAACATTTTACCCGCCCGAACGCGAATTGCAACAACGGTTTTATCCTCGAAATCCTCTGCTAGATCTGCCTTAGCCGTATCAACAAGCTGACCGTAATCACTCAATAATGTTTCAGCTTCCTTCTCTTTTCCGTTTAGCGCTCCCATTAACAGCAGATTATCCTCCCAATCTGTTGAAATATGGGAAACTAAAATGGTTGGAGCAATTTGTTCCAGCTTACTTACAACCTCTTCCGGAAATTTAGTTGTTCCCAAAATAACATCGGGCTTCAACTGTAATATTTTCTCAAAATTAGGCTCTTGCTTCTCCCCAATTGATTCTGCTTGCCCCATCGATTCCTTAAATACCTCTGGGAACTCTCCGCCAAGCGTAATAGCCCCTACAGGCTCAACATCCAATGCCGTAGCATCTTCCATTGCTTCCATTGCACCAGTAATGACAATGCGCTCCACATCGTCAGGAACCGTATACGTTTCTCCTAAATAGGTAATCTCCCGTGTGTCCGATTCACTCTTTTCTCCCCCATTCACGGATGCTTCCGATTCCTTCGACGCATCCCCTGTATTGCATCCGCCTAATGCAAGCAGACTAATAAATAATAGAATACATAACCGTGATTTTAGCTTCATATCGTAACGCTCCCTTTAGATTCATTTTGTAGTGAATTATTATCCCAAATGCCTCCGGTAAAGAGTGGGGGATAATCCAGTTTCCTTTTTAAAAACTCTGCTAAAATAAAAATGATCTCTGTAACCAATGCTTTCAGCAATATGAGCAATTGATAGATTAGATGTGCGAAGCAATAACTTCGCCTTCTGAATCCGCAAGTCGGTTAAATACATATTTGGGCTAACACCCATTTGTCTTTCAAATAAAGACGATAGTCTCCTGCGGTCTATCTGAAAATGCTTTGCAACGTGTAGAACGGTTATCCCCTTCGGAAAAAATTGATGCATATACTGAATAATGACATCCATATTTTCTGCTTTTTCTAAATCCGTCTTCTCACTTGCCACAATCATCTCTGCCAAAATCGTTAAAAATAACCGCTTCGATTGTAAAAATGCCAAACCACCAGGAATTAGGAAGTTTTGCATAAGCTGCTGAACACGATTATTTAATTTCATACTATCGCCAATCCGAAGCATAAAGTGCTCCCTAAAAATCGGAAATCGATTTGCTGATTCACTCGAAAGTTCAAAGTGAATCACTGCATATTCAAAAACTTCGTCATTCTCAGCCGTGCGCTTCATCTCCATGTTAGGCCCTACATGTAAAATGGATCCTTGTTCAATTTCATAGGTCAACCCATCAATTGAAAATTGTGCCTTTCCTCTTAAAGGGAATACCAACCCACTTAATTTTTCATTCGTAAAAATGGTTCGGACTGAATTTGTATATGTAACCTTTTGCGTAATAATATCAACAAAGGATAGTGGAGCTGTTGTATATAATTCTTTTATTTGCTCCATATTTGTCATATCTCCTACCCACTCCTTCCTTCAGATGCAGGGAAATAATCCTATGGGATACACAATGTGCAATTAATATGCGGAAAACTCTTTTAAATTAACCCAGCCATATGTAACCTTTTCTTAAACACTAGCAACATGATGATAATGATAATCATCCTCAATTAAAATAATAGCAAATTTTCGTTATTTGTACATGGAGTTTTGCGAAGTTTTTTTGTGTTTTTTTATCCATTGTATGTAAAAAATCCATTTGCCTTTGTTTGTCCTGGTAAAAATAGATTTTTGCTGCGTTATCCCGTATCTTTTTATCTAGTAAAAAAGAACACAAGAGAAGATAAGCACTTCTCCCGTGTTCCTTTTTATCACGCATTCACGGGCTGTAACACCTCCGCCTCTATGCATAAGGGAACCAAAAACATGTAAAGGCGGGGGATAAACAGCCCATAAATTCCTGATTCTGTTCAACTAACATTCAGTGGGGAAGAAGGGAAACCCCCACTGAATGAAGTTTCACTTTATAAATAACTTTTTATTTTTCGGATATAATTATGTCTAATAACTATAAAGTAAACAATTTGAATAAGACTAAAGCTTCCTAAAACGAGAGCTGAGCTCTTAAACAAGCTGAAATCAAACATATTTTGCAGTGCAGTTAAAGCTACTGCCCCATGAATGACTGCCACAGCAATTGGAACAAAGAATAACAAAGCTAATTGAGTCGTTAATATCTTGGATAATTCTTTATCCGTAAGACCTATTTTGCTAATCGCAGCAAATTTCTGTTTCTCATTTTCTAAATCAGCATATAAACGGAAGTATAAAAAGCTTCCCGCAGCAACAAAAAATACTGCACCGATAAATAATCCAATGAATAACGTGGCACCTAATGCCTGGTTTAGCTCCATCCAATCATAGCCAAGACTAGCATAGCGAAAATCCTCTCCATATCCGCTTGTTTCAGCTACATCCATTTCCTGGAGAAGCTGCTCACCAACCTCTCCGGTAGCCTTCCAATCTTTCACTTGAAACCCATAATAACTCTCTGATTCGGTTGCTTCTATATCATTATAGAATTGATCATCTACTACAAGGTAGTCATCATACGTTCGAATCAGATTTGAACCCTGATTTGAAATCTGATTCAGTTCTTTACCATCAACTTCTAGATCCATACTCTCCACATGTTCTGTTGCTTCAGAGGTAGAATTTTGATAGTAAAGGAAGATTGTCTGATTATCTGTCAGTTCAAGCTGTTGGTCTTGTTGACCAGCTTCCTTAGCGAGCTCATTGTATTCAGACTCCGATATAATCCCTGTAAGAGGAACATACTCACTAGCCAAGCTAGGTATGGACACCTTTTTGATATGAACAGCCACCTTTGTATAAGGGAAATCAGCTAAATTTGATTCGATTAGCTTAATATGCTCTTCTTCATCGTCATTATCGTATTTTGAGACATAATCCATTGCAAATGGTGTATTTTCTACCATTGAAGTCGTAGACATATAGCGAAAACCTACAAGGCTGCCAATTGCAGTAAAAGCAACAGTTGAAACAATCGCTACAAAGAAAAAGGCACGAGCATTATCCTTCATTCGATAGGCCAGGTCAGAAAACAGGACAAGATTTGTCTTTTTCCAAAACAAGAGTTTGCGTTTCTTTAGCTGATGAATCATAAATACACTTAACTGGGTAAAAAGAAAATACGTGCCGATAATAACAATAATCGTAACAGGTATCATTGCAGCAACGACCATCGCTCCGCTTACTGCCAATGCAATTGCATAGCCAGCTGCTAATAAAAGGAATGACAATATCGAAAGGACAGCAGAAGCTTTAGGCTCTTTCTTAGGTGCTGAGCTTCCTTTAATCAAGTCGATTAATTTATTTCCTTTTAATATCATGACTGTAAAGAAGGAAATGACAATAAATAAGAACAAGAAAGCAACACATGTTAAAACAACAGCTTGCCACGGGATATAAAAATCCAGCATTTCCTTTAAATCCAGGACTGTTTCTGCTGTCATCAAGAACAGTTTAGCAAATACGAGCCCTAGCCCTACTCCTGAAGCCGTTGCTAAAAAGCCAATTAGTATATTCTCTAAAAAGACCATTCGGCGTAATTGCTGATTTGTCATGCCGAGCATCACCATTAGACCGAATTCCTTTTTTCGCGAGTGTAAAAAGGCACTCATCGATACAAGGACAAAGATAAAGGAAAACACGTAAATAATCCCTTCGGCAAAGTGAAGACCCTTGGACACAGCTGGGTGTACCGCTGATAATCCTGGATGGAAAGCAAAGATTGCATACACAAAAAAGACGAGTACCGAAAAAAGACTACTTAGGAAATATGCTGCATAGATACGCTTATTTCGTAAAACGTTATTAAACGCGAATTGACGAAAGGTCACTTGCATCCCCTCCCAACAGCGATAACACGTCAATAATTTTTTGGAAGAAAGCTTGGCGATTATCCCCGCGATGAATTTCGTTAAACAGCTTTCCGTCTTTAATAAAAACAACTCGCTCTGTATAGCTTGCTGCTACGGGGTCATGTGTTACCATCATCATCGTTGTCTTATCCTGCTTGTTGATTTTCTCCATCATATCCATTGCAGCCCGGGAAGATTTCGAATCCAAATTACCTGTCGGTTCATCCGCTAAAACCATCTTAGGACGGTGAATAATTGCCCTGGCAATGGCAGTTCGCTGCGCCTGTCCACCTGATATTTCGTAAATCCGTTTTTTCAAGATTGGCGTAATCCCAAGCTTTTCTGCAACAGCCACTACCCTTTCCTCCATCTCCTTCACGCGAACACCCTCAAGCGTGAGCGGGAGAACAATGTTCTCTTCTACCGTTAATGTAGGCAGCAAGTTAAAATCCTGAAAAATGAAGCCTAACTCCCTGCGCCGAAATATCGCTAGCTCATTATGCTTCATTCGTAACGGATCCTTGTCATTCACCATAATGCTCCCCGAGGTTGGCTGATCAATTGTTGCTACCAGATTGAGCAAGGTTGATTTCCCGCTCCCAGAAGGCCCCATGATTCCTACGAATTCTCCTTCTTCAATTGTTAAATCTATATTTGTTAATGCCTTATGGGCTACTTTTCCGTCGTATACCTTGCTTAAGTTTTTAATTTTTAATATATCCAATTCAAAATCCCCTTTCCTCTTATATACAGTGTAAAAGAAAATGGGGAATTTAAACATCGCTCTAACTTTCATTTTCCTTACATTCATGTAAGGTTTTGTTTTTTGATTTAAGAAATGAAACTTATCTTAACCAGTGTGCCTTCTCCCTGCGCGGATTCTATATGAACCTCATGTCCCAGCTTTTCACAAACTTCTTTTACAAGATATAGCCCCATACCTGTAGACTCCCGATAAACGCGACCATTTTCACCTGTAAAAAATGGGTCAAATACACGCTTTAAATCAGTCATCGGAATTCCAACACCCATGTCTTGAATCACTAAATCTATTCCGTTTTCCGTTTTTTGGTCGTATATCGATATCTTCTTCCCAATTCCACTAGAGTATTTAATACCATTGGTTATAACCTGATTAAAGATAAATTCCAGCCATTTTTCGTCCGATTCAACCATTGCGGGAGAAACTTGTACATCCGGATAAACCTGATTCTTAATGAAAAGACGTTTATTATCCTGGATCGCTTCGTCAACTGCAGCTTTCAGTGATACGGGCTGTACATGGAAATCTTGTTCAAAAGCGTCCAATCTCGCGACATATAAAACCATCTCAAGTCCCTTTTCTAATTTATCCGTTTCCTCTTGGATACTCATCATTTGCTCATCATCACAATCCTGAATGATCAATTCCACGACAGACAATGGCGTCTTCATTTGGTGGACCCACTGATTAATAAAGGTTAAATGGTCTTTTCGCTTTTTCTCTTGTTGCTGCATATCATTTACGTAGAGTCGATGCTGCGCTTTGAGCAAATCACTGAGAGCTGCTGAAACAGGAGCAGTATCCAATGATTCAAAAACCTCATCCAGACTGCTAATTTGCCTTGTTAATCGGTGGTAAAACCTGCGGTGGGTTATATAACGGAAAACTAAATAAATGGTCAAAAGAAAAATTCCGAGAAATAAGGCATAGATCAACAAGGAAAATTGCTGGAAGCCACTCATCCAAACAACAAACAGAACGAGCAGCAGCTGAATAAAATTGATTAGAATAAGAGGGAACTGGTCACGTAAAAATAACCTTACCATTAGGAAGTCTCCCAATTCGGCACGAGTCGATAGCCTGCACCTCGAATTGTTTCAATAGCATCTTCTATACTCAAATCCTGCAGCTTTTTACGAACTCTCGTTACATTAACATTAAGCGTATTTTCATCGACAAATGATTGATCATCCCACAATTTTTCCAATAGCACTTCTCTTGCAACCACCCGCGGCGAACGCTTCATTAGCACCTCAAGCAGAACAGCCTCTTTCTTTGTAAGCGAAACAAGTCCTTTATCCTTGCCTAGTTCCATTCGTTCCACATAAAGTGTCAAACCATTCAATTCAACTACTCGTTCCTTTACCTTGGGGGCATACGCTCCATATGCCCGGCGCAGACTGCTGCGAATTTTTGCCGTGACCACTTCATAAGCAAATGGCTTCGTGATAAAATCATCGCCGCCATTCTCTAATGCCATTACCTGATCCATTTCTCCAGATCGTGCCGAAATAAATAAAATCGGACAAGTTGAAATTTGTCTAATCTGGCGACACCAATAGAACCCATCAAAGCTCGGCAAATTAATATCTAATAAAACAAGATCTGGCAGCACCAGTTTAAACACTTCGGTTACCGCATCAAACTGTTCCGTTATAACCGCTTTATATCCATACTTTTCAAGGTGATTTTGCAGAAGTAATGCGATCTTTGGGTCATCTTCTATAATTAAAATCTTCGCCATCGGAAACCGTCCTTTTAAGTTTTACTGTTATTTCTTATCTAATTGCTTTCAGTATAACCTATATACCATGCCTTTTTTAAGGAACTAACACTTATTATTTTACGATGAAATAAAAAAGCAGATTTATTGCCCAAGAAACACAGCTGATATATACTTCCTTAGAGAAGAAGATTTTTAAATTTATGCGTAATTTAGAATTTACCATTTCAACACGGCATTAATTATTTAATCTCCAATAGGAGGTTATTTAAAATATATAAAACTGTAAAAGGAGTGCTCCCTATGACAGAGAAAGTGCAAATTGGCAAGACAGATTTATATGTAAATCCGGTTGGTATTGGGACAAATAAGATTGGTGGACATAACCTTTTCCCTAATTTGAATAATGAACAGGGTAAGGATACGGTTCGTTTTGCAATTAACAATGGAGTAGACTTTATTGATACCGCCTATCTATATGGTCCCGGTTACTCAGAAGAATTGATCGGTGAAGTCGTGCAAGAAACAGGAAAGCGCTCTGACCTAGTCATTGCAACAAAGGTTTCTCCAATTTTCAATGGAAATGAAATGAGCCATGATAATTCTCCTGCTTTCTTAAAAGAAGAGGTTGAAAAAAGCCTAAAACGATTGAAAACCGATTATATTGATTTATTATATATTCACTATCCAGATGAGAATACACCTAAAGATGAAGCAGTTGGCGCATTAAAAGCATTGAAGGATGAAGGGAAAATAAGAGCAATTGGCCTATCGAATTTTTCAATGGATCAATTAAAAGAGGCCAATAAAGATGGCTATGTCGATGTATACCAGGGAGAATACAGTTTGCTAAATCGTGAGGCAGAAAAAGAATTATTGCCTTACGCGTTGGAACAAAACATCTCCTTTGTGCAGTTTTTCCCGCTTGTAGCTGGCTTATTAGCGGGGAAATACAATAAAGACTCGAAATTTGATGATTTACGCGCAGGACTTCCATATTTCCAGGGAGAGACATTTAAAAACAATCTTGAAAAGGTAGAACAGATTCGAAACATTGCAAATGGAAAAGATACAGATGTTGCAAATATTGTGCTTGCTTGGTATTTAACAAGAGGTGCCATTGATGTCATTATTCCTGGGGCAAAAAACCCTGATCAGGTGCAAAGCAATTTAAAAACACTTGATGTTACATTAACAAATGAGGAAATTGAAACGATTGATCGGATTTTTAAATCGTAGTGGTCAAATTTAGTTATGCTACACATCTTGATTAAAGATATCGGTGTATTGAAACCGAAAGAATTACAAAAAATAAACTTTTAATGATGGAAAACAGGATAGCTATTTAAGTAGCTAATATAAAGCAGTGGATATAAAAAGATATCCACTGCTTTATACATGTCTTCAAGGCGTATACTCATTGTTAACATGATGTCGTCCTATCGGCACCACAGAAGGGGATCCTGAAATCGGATCCTCTACCACAATGCAATCAAGACCAAAGACGTCCTTCACTAAAGAGCTTGTAATGACATTTGATGGCTCCCCCTCAGCAACAAGTTTTCCATTATGAATAGCAAATATATTGTCCGCATAACGGGCAGACAAGTTGATATCATGCAGAACCATTACAATTGTAGTTCCCATCTTTTGATTAAGGTCTGTAAGCATATCAAGAATTTCAACCTGGTATGTAATATCTAAAAAGGTTGTCGGTTCATCGAGAAATAGAATATCTGTCTGTTGCGCTAGCGCCATTGCAATCCAGACACGCTGTCTTTGGCCACCTGACAGCTCGTCAATATTATGATTGGCAAGCTTTGTTATATCCATAATTCTCATCGCTTCAGCAACTGCCTCATAGTCTTTCTTTGTCCATCCGCTAAGCATGGATTGATGCGGGAATCTTCCCCTTCCTACTAAATCTGCGACAGAAATTCCCTCTGGCACAATGGGCGATTGTGGCAGCAGCCCTAAAACCCGCGCCAACTGTTTTGACGGTATTTTGGTAATTGATTTCCCATCCAGATTGATTTTTCCAGATATCGGTTTTATAAGCCGTGCTAATGTTTTAAGAAGTGTTGATTTTCCAGAAGCATTCGCTCCAATAATAACGCTTATTTTATTACTGGGAATCGTAAGGCTTACCTCTTGGATAACCGTTTTATTATCATAGCCTGCTACTAATTGCTCAGCTTCGAAAAGATTT
Organism: Oceanobacillus sp. FSL W7-1304; assembly: GCF_037969805.1. Lineage (NCBI taxonomy): Bacteria > Bacillati > Bacillota > Bacilli > Caryophanales > Bacillaceae > Oceanobacillus > Oceanobacillus sp. FSL W7-1304. Next base: position 2,549,639 of record NZ_CP150211.1, read on the forward strand.
GTCTGTTTCATTATAATTCCCCCTTTCGATTCATTCGGATTAGCAAGTAAATCAAATACGGTGCTCCGATTATTCCCGTTATGATGCCTACAGGATATCTGACCACAAAAGCAAACTGCCCGATTAGATCTGCTGCCAAAACCAAATTAATACCAACAAGGCCTGCTGGAATTACATTTGAGAACCCAACACCGACCAGCCTCTTTGCGATTGGACCTGAAAGAAAAGATACAAAGGCTATTGGTCCAGTAGTAGAAGTCGCAAGGGAAATCATACAGACGGAACTCAAAATCAGCAACATTCTTGTCCTGTCGGTATTTACCCCAAGAGAAGTTGCCGACTGTTCTCCGAGTTCTAATATACTAAGCTGCTTCGCTAGCATGATAACGATAGGCGCAAAGATAAAAACCGATAGGATAAGCGGTGGCAGTTCATGCATTTGAGAGCCATTCAGACTACCACTGAGCCATCTGAGCGCCGCTGGTATATCTTGCTCCGCACCAACTAGCAAAAGATAGGATATCAGCGCATTAAGCATTGCCTGGACGCCTATTCCAATCAGGATTAATCGTCCGATGGAAAAGGACTTTCCTCTGGATAAAATATAGATGAATGTTACTGTAGCAAGACCGGCAATCACGGAAGCAATTGAAACGACAGCACCACTTGCATGCAAAATAACAATACAAAAAACAGCCGCTGCACTGGATCCTGTGGTAATACCAATTACATTCGGATTTGCAAGTGGATTACGCAACATCGTTTGGAAAATGTCACCCGCAACACCGAATGCAAAACCAGCAAAAACACCTGCTAGCATTCTCGGCAGACGTATCGTATTAACTGCAAATGAGACACCTTGAACCTGCTCTCCCAAAAGTGCTCGGATTACATCTTTCACTGGGTGAATCGTATTTCCTAATAGAAGCATCGCACCGCAAAGAATGCATGCAAGAACAACTAGAAAGCTGGTAACCAGTATCCATCGGCGGTGCCTTTGACGCCTTCCCGCCATAATAAACGCAATAGATTCATTTTTCATAACGAACTCACTTTCGATCTCATAGCTAATATAATTAGTAATGGAGCCCCAATAAATGCTGTAACCACGCCGACTTCAAGCTCGCCAGGACTCCCGATTACCCTGCCGCTCACATCAGAAATCGTCAATATGACTGCACCTGAAATTGCCGACATCGGAATAACAAAACGCAGATCGGGGCCAAGTACAAGGCGCATAACATGAGTAGATAAAAGTCCCACAAAGCCAATTGGACCCGCCAACGCTGTAGCTGCACCACATAAAAGAACAGCCCCAAGAGCTGCAACAAGCCTTAATATTCCGATCCGGACACCTAGTCCAGTCGCAATAGCGTCCCCTAATGCCAATGCGTTTAGTGCTGGTGCAGACAGAATAGCTATCAGTGTTCCGATTAGCAAAAAGGGAATGAAGGTAGCAATACCATCCCAAGTTGCCGAACCGACGCTTCCAACCTGCCAAAATCTAAACTGATCCATAACATGAGAACGTGGAATCATGATTGCGACAACCAAAGAGGAAAGGGCTGCAGTTGTGGCAGCCCCCGCAAGAACAAGTTTGATCGGCGTGGCCCCACTACGCCCAAGAGAACCGATTCCGAATACGAAAACCGAAGTAATTGCAGCACCAGCCAACGCTAGCCATATATATTGATGTGCACTGCTTATATTCAAAAATGCTATTCCAAAAACAACAAATAGGGATGCTCCTGTGTTCACTCCCAATATACTTGGGTCGGCAATCGGGTTGCGAGTGACCGCTTGCATAAGCGCTCCCGAAACTCCGAGTGCCGCTCCGCAAAACAAACTGAAAACGGTACGTGATATCCTTTTACGGACAACATTTGCTTCATAAGAGTCTATATCTTGACGGAATAAGCCGTCCAGTACTTCCTGTAAGCCTACCATTCGAGAGCCTAGTGATAAGGAGAGAAACACACTCAACCCGAGCAAGACAAAACCAATTACTAAAACTACCATGAAATTTTTCGGTATATGTGAATTGACTTCATGCATCTTTGAAACTGCTGAACTACTTTTCATCTATCTTGTCAATAGCTCCTCCTATTAATTCCAGGTATTCATCAATCGTGTACGTAATCGAAAGTGGATTCGGAGTTCCAGCAGCTACTAAAGGTGTATCACTTTCAATGAACGCAACAGAACCTCTCTCGATTGCAGGGATTTTTCCAAGCAATGGATCTGCTTGAAGAGTTTGTAGTAATTCATCATTACCATAACCAATAATTAGATCAGCATCGTAAAGATCCGCAGCATTCTCAGCACTTAAATTCAGCGAGTAGCTGTTAGGGTCCGTAATTTGTTCCGTAATACTATCAGGATAATCCATCCCAAGCTCATGCAGGAAAGAGACTCGAGAGTCTATCGGAGTGTAAATATGCAATTTAGACATATCGTCAGCCGAGAAGTTAACCCAAACAACCTTCTTGCCTTCAATCTGCGGATATTCCGTCAATTTCTCGTTTACCATGTCTTCGATGTCTTTAATAAGCTGTTCGCCTTCTTCCTTCATGCCCATTCCCGCTGCATTTAAACTAACTTGCTCACGCCATGTAGTTGCCCAAGCAGCTGTCGGAAATGCTACGACTGGAGCAATTTGACTGAGAAGGTCGTAATCCTCCTGTGTTATACCAGAGTATGCTGCCAAAATGACGTCTGGGTCTGCATCTGAAATGGCCTCAAAGTCAAGACCGTCTGTATCTTGGAAGACATTTGGATCTTCTGTACCAAGCTCATCAAGCTTTTCAGCTGTCCAAGGCAAAAGACCACTATCATCCTGAACGCCAAAATTTGCTGCAGAGAAGCCTACAGGTACAACACCCAAAGCAAGTGCAACATCATGATTGCCCCATTGAACCGTAACTACACGTTCAGGCTTGCTAGTTACTTCCGTTTCGCCGAAAGCATGCTCGATAACAATTGGATATTCAGATTCTGCAGACGCGGATTCTGATGCGTCATTATCATCAGCCGGTGCAGGTGCTGTATCTGATTTTTGTGAACAGCCAACTAAAGCAATCATAAACACTATTAAAAATAGTAATGCGCTAATTAAACTTTTTCGATATGTATTCATTTGACATACCCCCCATTATGTTGATAATGATTATCATTATCAAATTTATGCTAACTTTAATAGATTGTCAAGAATTTTTTTAATTCTAGATTCATTTCCTATACTTTATTTGTTGGCAGGTAAGCTTAGAAAAGCCACGAGTTTATAATATAGATATAGCTCCATTTTTCCTATAGCGATTTATTCAACAATAGAAAATCATGTCGTTGTCTAATTATGATTTTCTCCGTTAAAAACACAAAAAAGACCCTTTTTTACATAAATGAAAAGAGCCTTTGAAACGTTTTGATGCTAAATGTTTACCTTTTGCATCACTTTATCTGTTTTTCATTTTCCATTGAAAGATATAAATTGCTAACACGGTAATCACTAAACCATAACCTACTACCCACCATATATGAGGAAAGATGTTTGCATAATCTCCACTAAACACTGCTTTCCCCATATCAACAGCATGCACAAATGGAAGAGCATACGCGATTTTTTCAAACCAACCGCCAACTAATTCTAAACTAAACCATATCCCAGAGAGCCAAGCTGTTAAATTCGTTAGCAATGCCCCGCAAATACCTGCTACCGCCTTTTCATTGAAAATACTGCCACATAAAAGTCCTATCCCTATAAATAGAATCGCTACTGGTAAAACAGTAATAATCGCTAATAAAACATTTAATGTAAAATCCATTCCTAACATGATTGACACGCCATAACAAATCATTGCCTGCACCAACGACATCGGAATTAGGGGCAGCGTATAGCCGAGTATAAAATCATATGCTTTCATTGGAGTCGTAAACAAACGTGCTAATAATTCACTAACTCGGTCTTTTGCAATCATTTGTGCTGAAAATAAAGTCATAAACGACAAGCCAAAGACTACTATACCAGGCGCCAAACTGCTAATATGGAACAAATCGTTCGGGATATTCTGGTTAATGAATGTTAGTAATAATAATAGAATAATCGGAAACGCTAAGCCAAAGAACACGGATAAAGGATCACGTATGATTTCTTTCGTTGTGCGGAAGCCAAACATCATCATTTTCATATCGACACCCCTTCTACTAAAGCAACAAAGGCATCCTCAAAAGATAGCGTGGATGTTTGGACGATTAATTCCTCTGCTGTACCAAGCGCTTTCACTTCACCTTGCTTTAAAATACAAATACGATCTGATAAACTTTCCGCTTCCTCTAAATAGTGTGTCGTTAATATAATTGTAACATTGCCTTTTAACCCTTTAATAACTTTCCAGAGTTCACGCCTTGCTAAAATATCAAGCCCAAGAGTTGGTTCGTCTAGAAATAAAATATCTGGCTCAGTAATTAAAGCCATCGCGATACTTAAACGACGCTTCCATCCTCCTGATAATGTCTTGCTTCGTTGCCTTTGGAAGGGCATAAGCGAAAAGGTATCCATTATTTCTCTCACTCTTTGTTCACGGTCCTTTTTTGAAAAACCATGTATTCCTGTCATTAGCTCTAAATTTTCATATACCGTTAAATTTGGTGCAATCGCTGTTTCTTGCGGGGAGACAGAAATAACATTTTTCACTTGTTCTGGCTCTTTCGTCACATCATACCCGAAAATAGAGGCTTTGCCGCCAGTTGGCTTAACAAGACAAGATAGCATTTTGATAAGTGTTGATTTTCCAGCGCCATTGACACCAAGCAGTGAAAATAATTCGCCTTTTTTAATTGTCAGTGACACGTCATTTATAGACTTTTTATTACCATATTGTTTCGTTATATTTCTTGTTTCAATTGCAATCATTCATATTCCTCCTTTTTATTAAGGAGGACATTTTGCGGGAAAAATCCTTGCATATAATTTTGTGGGACAATCGCAAGTCCTCGTTCTTCATCACCAACAATAAGAAGAGTATTACCTGCTTCAATATGAAAAAGTTCTCGCGCTTTTTTCGGGATAACAATTTGCCCACGTTCTCCAACTGTCGTTGCACCAAAGTAATGCTTCCCTTTCGGCGGTACAGATACACCGGATTTCTCTTCATCATAGTTCACCAAATTATCAATCGTAACATCGTATAGTTCCGCTAGTTTGATACAGAAATACAAATCAGGTGTCGACTCCCCCTTTTCCCATTTGGCAACTACTTGGCGGGAGACGCCTAACTTTTCTGCTAAATCTTCCTGTGTATATTGATGCTGTTGCCTGAGTCGTTTCAAATTCATATTTATCATATATTTCACACCTCCTCCCTTAGTATGCTATGTATTGAATTGGCCGTCTATCAACATGGTTTAACATTAATGTTATGAATTGTTACCTGTAAATCATTCTTGATGATATGTAATAATTTTATGCTAAGTGGCAATAAATAAAATGATTTACTAGAATGGGAATAGATTGGGGAATTATAATGATTATTAAGCTAACATTCGAACTTATCCTCGGGTTTTTCTTGTTGTTTATTATTGTTAAGATTGTTGGAAGGAAAATCATTAATCAAATATCACCGTTTACTTTTATTGCCTCTATCATTTTGGGAGAATTACTTGGAAACGCTGTATATGAAGATAAAATTGGAGCTTTTTATATTTTCTATTCCATGTGCTTATGGGGTTTTTTATTAATTATTGTTGAATTTTTGGGTCAGAAGCTTTTATTTTTCCGTGGTCTTTTTGAGGGAAAACCTGCTGCTCTTATAAAAAATGGTATTGTCGACAGAGAGGCACTGAAAAAACATCGAATGAATATCAATCAACTGCAAAGCTTACTTCGCCAAAGCGAAACATTTTCTATTCGGGAAGTTGCCTTTTGTTACTTGGAGGCGAACGGATCAATAAGCATTTTAAAGAAAACACCATACCAGAAAACAACAGTAGAGGATTTCAATTTACCCGTTAAACCTGTTTATGCTCCTGTTACGCTCATTCGCGATAGTAAAGTATTATGGGATGAAGTTAATGATCTCGGGTTTGATGAAGACTGGTTAAAGTCACAGCTCTTATCGAAAAATGTGGCAGATTATAAAAGTGTTTTTATAGCTGAATGGCTAGAAGACGACGGAATTTTTGTGCAAACTTATTAGACGGAACTGTCCCAAAATAACCTGGATAGTGACTCTCCCAAAGTTGTATTCATACACTCTGTTTAAAAAAACAGGCTGTCTCCTCATAAATGAGATAGCCTGTAAATGTTGATATATAACTGTTTTAATTATTCATTTTGAGAACTTAGGTGCACGACGTTAATATTGTTTTGTATTGCTTGATATAAAAATAAGGATATACTTGATTTTTTTGAGAAAGCTTTGGTTCTGTACGTTATCTGAAGATACACCTAGAGCATCTGCAAGTTCTTTTATATCTTCATGATGATCAATTGATGTTATTTGAGCTTCGGGTAGTGTAAAAAATATTTTATCCTCATCCAATATAATAGGAACCAATCCGGTTCCACATGCCTGTACCAAGTGTCCCGATTTCCTGGGATACCCTCATTATATAGAAAGTAGAATTTAAGATAAGTATGCACTTTGATGACATCCACTATCGTAAAGGATAGCGTTTTAGTAAAATGATACTTTTGTTGAATTAACTCAATAGGTTTGTGCAACAACTGTTATTTTTTTAAGGTTCCTGAGTAAATTACCATCTATGAATTTAGACAAACTAAAACTGCCCTGCAATTGCTATAAATATACCGTACATTTCTTCTTCGCTTCCCTTATTATTCAAAAGAGGAGTGTTACCAGATAAGCAACATTATTTGTTGAATTTATAAAAAAAGATAAGTTATGGTCTAATGAATAACGTGTACTTCAGGAGAGTCTCCACCAGCTTCTCGATAAATCAAACCCACTACCTTACCACCTGAAGTTATATTAATTTCCAGTTCGTAATAATTTTCATACACGTCCTGTACTAGACCATATGCATACTGCATAAAACCAATTAGCTCCGTTTTTCCACTGGTTTCAATTGGAATCTCAATTTTTAACGATTGTAATTCTTCATCAACATAGAAACCATCCCCAACTATTCCTACATAATTCGGAAAATATTGTGCGATTTCATTCCCGAAATGCTTCAAAATCTCATGTTCTTCCGGATATTTTTTTTCCCCTTCAGAAGAAGGAAAAAGGATATGTTCTTCATTAATGGTTTCCCAATCCTCAATTGAATTACTACCACCAGGTACGCTCGTTTTGGCTGCAAAGTTCCCAGGTACGGGAGAGTATGGGTCTTCCTCACGATATAGGGTAATCATTATGGGTATGTCAGAAAGTCCTTCCGTTTCCCTCATGTTCTCCAATACTACTTGAGCTACTTCATACCCTTTTTCTAGCATGGCGTTCATTTCAATCTCTTCACTATAGGGATCACCATTCACAGGAACTCGAAAATGATAGACAGACTTTAATGCAATCCCAATAGAGATTCCCGCCAATTCAACCTCTTTGTCACCAACTTGTCTTAAATAATTATGTTCTAAAACATGTGAAAAAATACGGGGGTTTTTTCTATGTGTTTCTACATCCCAGTCATCTTCCCTGGCCGGATTTAAATCAGTGATCCAACTTAGTATAATATCTTCCGTTAAATATTGCCCCTCTTGAAAGTACAGTTCACTTGGATCAAATACATCTTGTGAGTGATGTTTCAGCCCTTCCTCTATTTCGTCTATATCTACACGATTCGAGATCTGGTTTGTAATTAATCCCCTTGCCACATTCGTTTTATATGGAGCAATCATTCTGTATGTTTCTTTAGATGATTGACTACTTAGAACTGATACTTCCTGTTCGTTATCCGTTTTTTGTGATGTTTCTTCCTCCATATTTGGCGCACAGCTCGCTAAGATCAGTAGTGTGCCTAAAAACCATATCATTGTTCTTTTCATCGTAACACTCCCTGGTTTTCTAAAACTTTCTTTAGATGGTGTTCATTAGATTTTGTTAAGATGTGTTTATTTTTATAATTTACCTAATTTGCCAATTAGTGGGATAAATCAACATAATCTATTATACCCGAATTCAAAGGAGATTTATAGTTAGGAAGAATCATTATTCCCTAAAGAATCGCTAAGGTAGTTTGCTCTTATCAATAGGAAGAAGATGATATTCCCAATGAGTTCTGCATTCATACAATTTATAAAACCCCTGCGTTTCATCTTTTGACATATATCCACATTGTTGAGACGCATTATTGAAAATCTCTTGTACGTAATCTTCCGGGGGATTATAGTGACTCAAATCTGGAGTAACATCAATCCATCCTTGGTCGGCATTTTTATCATATCTTGATTTTAAATCGTAAATAATCACCCCGTTTTTCCCTTCATTTTTTACTATTCTGATCTCACTTTCATCATTTTTTCCGTTTTCTCCAGCGATTTCGATAAACTCTTCAAGTATATCTCTGTTTTCCACATCGTCATAAGTTGATACAACATCATCTACATTCGGTTGATAATCTACCAATTGTTGCTGCTCTTCGGGGTCTGGGGCAGGGAATGTCGTTGACTCAATCTCACCTTCTCGCTTCATTAGTTGCGCCTGGGCTACTACCAAAGCGGATTGTAGTGCAAAAACAACCCCCTCGTTTCTACCCTCTTCATCGCCATTTGTATTAATGTTATTGACCGCTTTCTGTGCATCATTAATTAGCGCCTGATTTGTTGAGGCTTTTATCTTGCTGGGTTTTTCCTCATCTTCGTCAACCATCTCAAATAAATTATCCACCTTTTCCTTTGCTATATAAATCTCATATTCGAGATACATATATCGCAATGCCCACCCTACAATTAATATCATAAATAAACTGATGATAATGCCTTTTCTCTTTGCTTTTGCAGCAGGTTCATGATCCGGCTTTGCTATTTCGTTGTCCCTATTCAACTAATTCCCCCTAAAAGGTATTTCCTGTCCTCTTTACCTTCCTACATTATGATTATTATTTTACCTCATATTAGAAATTTTAAAAATACTTAATTTGGCCTTGCATTACACTTTGAAAGAATTCTAATGTAGATGAAAGCATCTAAATAACTATTTATATTGGTTTCATTACTCGAACTGAACTGTTAAGAAGTGTTAAAAAAAATAAACCTCCTATTTGAAGGTTCATACTATTTACCACCGGAGCCCTAATGCATCCAACATTTCTTTTTTGATTTAGGGGGTTCATCTGAAACATTTATTATTTCCTTTTCTCCTTGTAGGATAACCTCACTCGCACCGTACATTTCGTGCCGGTTTTCTTTATTTTGATTCGTTTTAAAGCCAGTTTGTTGTTTGCGCCGGTGCTTCTATCAAAGATGTCCAATTCCGGCTCAGTCATACCGATATTAAAACCACGATGGATATTTACACGCATGTTACCGATGAAGCGAAGGAGAAAACAGCAGAGATGTTCCAGGAGTACATGACGTTTTAAGCTCGGGGTATTTAAGGGGTATTCAATTCTAAATTAGAATATAAAAAACCCTCTCTGCTTCATAAAAGCAAAGAGGGAAAACCCTTGGTATATAAGGTTTATTAACGTTTTGAGAACTGAGGTGCACGACGTGCGCCTTTAAGACCGTATTTCTTACGTTCTTTCATACGAGCGTCACGAGTTAGGTAACCTTCGCGTTTTAGAGTTGAACGGTATTCTGGATCTGCTTCTAATAGTGCGCGAGCGATACCATGACGGATAGCACCAGCTTGACCAGTGAATCCTCCACCATGAACGTTTACTAAAACGTCATATGTTCCTTGAGTTTCTGTTGCAGCCAATGGCTGGTTAAGAATCAAAAGTTGTGTTTCATATGGGAAATAGTCTTTTGCATCACGACCATTGATTGTAACATTACCTGTACCTGGTACTAAACGTACACGGGCAGTTGATTTTTTACGACGACCTGTTCCATAGTATTGTACTTGTGCCAATTGTTTTACCTCCCTTTTAATTACCCACGAAGCTCATAAACTTCTGGTTTTTGTGCTTGATGATTATGCTCTGCACCTTTGAACACGTGCAATTTTTTAGCCATTTTACGACCTAATGGCCCTTTTGGTAACATCCCTTTGATAGCAAGCTCTAGCATTTGCTCAGGGTATTTTGTACGCATTTCGTCAGCGTTGCGCTCTTTTAATCCACCTGGGTGGTTTGAGTGACGGTAGTACATTTTGTCATTGATTTTGTTTCCAGTTAATTCGATTTTCTCTGCATTGATAATGATAACATTGTCACCAGTATCTGCATGTGGTGTGTAAGTTGGTTTATGCTTTCCGCGAAGGATTGCAGCAACTTCACTTGACAGACGACCAAGACGTTGGCCTTCCGCATCCACAACGAGCCATTTGCGTTCAATATTAGATTCATTCGCCATGAAAGTTGTGCGCATGATAAGTTCCCTCCATATATTTAATCATTTTATTTGATTTAATTTTAATTCGATTTTTATATTCTTAACATAATTAGATTCCGGGGCTAATCATGGTTTAGAAATAAAATGCCATAAATCATAATATACCAAATCACACAGATTTGTCAAGTTAACTTGCAATTTATTTTGCAAAAAGAAACGATAATCAACATATTATTTTTCATAGGTTACATTCCACAAATAGAGCCCTTTTGGGGATATTGTCTTTCCTACTAGCTGGCGGTTCTTTTTCTCTAGTAAAACAATAATATCGCTAGGTTCTCGCTTTCCTTGTCCAATATCTAATAACACACTAACCATAATGCGTACCATGTTATACAGGAAACCGCTCCCTTTGAAAACAAACTCGATCTCATCACCATTTTTTTGACATGAAGCCTGGTAAAGTGTACGAATTTTACTGCCCTTTGCTGTCGATTTTGCTGATGAGAAGGTTGTGAAATCATGCGTGCCCATTAAGTAGGTACAGCCTTCCTGCATTTTTTCCATGTCTAATGCATACGGAAAATTGTAGGAATAATTCCGTTTAAAAACATTCGGTTCTTCTGCATTCCAAACGAAGTAGTGATACTCCTTCTCCTTTGCACTATACCTTGCGTGAAAGTCTTCAAAGACCTCTTCCACCTCATCGATGTATATATCATCGGGGAGCAGTGTATTCATTGCTCGTTTCCAGTTTTCTTCTGGTATGGTGTATGGTGAATCAAAGTGAATTACCTGACCAATGGCATGTACACCCGTATCAGTGCGTCCTGACGCTTGCAGATGGATTTCCAACCCTTTATGCATCTTTTTCAAAACGCCCTCAATAGACCCCTGTATGGTCCGATTTTGGGGTTGTCTCTGAAACCCTGAAAATCGGGATCCATCATATTTAATCTTACATTTTAACCTTGGCATCGCCTTCCAGCCTTTCCTTACCCATACATACGTGCGAGGATTAAACCCGCCACTACGAGAATAAATAAAATAAGAACAAAAATATCACGTTTTTCAATTTTTAGTTCCCGAAGCTTGCTTCGACCTTCCCCACCTTGATATCCACGAGCTTCCATAGCCATTGCCAGCTCTTCTGCTCGCTTAAATGCACTAACAAAAAGCGGCACAAGGAGTGGGACAATCGCTTTAATTCGTTCTCTAATCGGCCCTGTGCGGAAATCAACGCCACGAGATGCCTGTGCCTTGGAAATCTTGTCTGTCTCTTGCATCAACGTTGGAATAAATCGTAAGGAAATAGACATCATTAATGCTAATTCATGAACAGGAAACTTAAATCGTTTCAATGGGTGCAGCATATCCTCAATAGCGTCGGTTATTTCAATCGGTGTCGTTGTGAGTGTTAATAACGATGTAACAAGAATAAGCAAGAAGAACCGAATTGAAATCGCAAACCCTTGAACCACGCCACCAGAATAAAATTCAAAAATCCAGAAATCGAGTATGACTGTTCCTTCCTTCGTAACAAATAAGTGCAAAATAAAGGTAAACACGATTAAAAACCAAACCGGTGTTAGGCCTTTTATAATAAACCGTATTGGCACCTTTGAGGTAAGCATACACGTTAGGGCAAAGACGGTTAGCAAGCTATATCCGGCTACATTATTTGCAAAAAATACGATAAAGACAAAAAAGAAAATGATGGTTATCTTTGTTCTCGGATCAAGTCTGTGTATGATTGAATCCCCTGGCACATATTGTCCAATAATTAAGGTGTTATTCATGTTGATTCAGCCCCCTTGATTTGCTGCTGAATCGCTTCTGCAAGTTCTTTTACCGATTGCTTTTTAAATGGAATTGACGTACCAAACCTCTCTTGGAATTCATCCAAGAATTGAACTATTTCCGGGACATCGAGTTGTACACGCTGAAGTGCTTCCTTTTGGCTGAAAACTTCCTCAGGAGAACCTTCCATATACTTTGTCCCTTTATTTAAAATCAGTACATGGTCAGCATATTTTAAAGCATCCTCCATACTGTGCGTCACAAGTATAGTGGTTAAGCCTTGATCCTGATGGAGTTTATAAAACATATCCATAATTTCTTTTTGACCTCTTGGATCAAGCCCTGCTGTTGGTTCATCAAGCACAAGGACATCAGGCTTCACGGCGAGCACTCCAGCAATCGCAACGCGGCGCATTTGGCCACCGCTGAGGTCAAAGGGAGATCGTTCTAGAAGTGATTCATCAAGTCCAACTGCAGGGGTAATTTCGTTAATCCGATTTTGAATCTCTGCTTCTGATACACCAAAATTTTGTGGACCAAATGCAATATCTTTTGCAACGGTTTCTTCAAATAATTGATGCTCCGGATATTGGAATACAACGCCGACCTTACTGCGCAATTCTTTCATATCCTTTGGCTTCTCTTCCTTTGATAAGTGATAGCTGCCAATGGATACTTTACCCTCTGTTGGAATTGCAAGCCCGTTGAGATGCTGAATTAATGTTGATTTCCCAGAACCAGTGTGACCAATGATAGCAACATATGAGCCCGATTTTATTTGAAAAGACAGATCATCAATCGCTTTATGTGCAAAGGGTGTGTTTTGTTGATAGATATAGGTTACGTTCTCGAATGTAATGTCCATAGGTCCTCCAACAGTTCTTTATGATTTAACGGCTCGGTAGAAATAGCTACTCCTGCTTGTTTCAATTCACCTGCTAGAATAGCGACAAACGGAACATCCAGTCCAATTTCTCTTAGAGCTTCTTTTTGTGAAAATATCTCTCTAGGTGTCTGCTCTTTCCAAATTTCACCACTATTCATAACAATAACTCGATCAGCCTGGGCAACCTCTTGCAGGTCATGTGTTATGGTTATTAATGATAACTTTTCCCGGCCTTGAATACTTGCTACAGTTTGCATGATCTCCTGACGACCGCTTGGGTCAAGCATTGCGGTTGCTTCATCTAGAATTAGAACCTTTGGAGCAATTGCTAATACACTTGCAATCGCTACCCGCTGTTTCTGACCACCAGACAGACGATGTGGTTCTGTTAAACGATAGTCCTGCATACCAACGGCTGCTAATGTGTCTATGATCCGCTTTTTCATTTCTTCACGAGGAACCCCGCGATTTTCCATTCCAAATGCAACATCATCCTGTACGGTCGCTCCAACAAATTGGTTGTCTGGGTTCTGAAAAACCATTCCTACTTCTTTACGAATATTCCAGATGGACTCCTCATTCACTACCTCGCCATCAATAATAATTTCTCCTTCTTGAGGAAACAGCAAACCGTTTAACAACTTAGCTATTGTCGATTTCCCTGATCCATTGTGTCCGATAATTGCTACCCACTCATTTTCATAGATTTCAAAAGAGCAGTTTTTTAACACCCAGGGCCCCTCATCTCCATATCTAAACGATACATTTCTAAACTCAATTATCTTTTTTCTCATCTAAAATCCTCCTCTACCTTGCTATAGCCCTGGTTTTATATATTGAATTATGTATTGTCTACTTTAAAATGTGCAGTATCCTGGCGCATTCTCTGTCTAGTATCGCGTGGGCTAGAGACTACGGAACATTAGCATTAGACACTCCGAGCGCCAAAACCATGCGCACTGCGGTCTCCTGCTTATGTCCTGCGTCTCTGAACAAGCCCGCTTTACTTTTCTTTCTAGATCCAGCTATGGCTCCTAGAAACTCCCGTCATAAGCAATTCACACTTCAAGCGCCAAAACCATGCGCTTTTCGGTGCCTTGCTTATGCGTGCGTTTCTGAACAGTCGCCTCCGCCTTTCATTCTACAAAAAAAGGGCTTGGATTAACCTCGAGAGAGATTGAGTCCTGCCCTTGCCGCATTTTGCTTGATTAAACCAATTCAATGATTGCCATTTTAGCTCCATCACCTTGGCGTTCACCCAGTTTAAGAACACGTGTGTATCCACCTTGTCTGTCTTCATAACGAGCAGCAACATCATCAAAAAGTTTTTGAAGAACACTGTTTTCTTCATTAGCTTCTTTGTTATATAAGAACGCTGCAGCCTGACGACGTGCGTGAAGATCACCGCGTTTCCCAAGTGTAATCATTTTATCTACGATCGATTTAAGCTCTTTCGCTTTTGCTTCTGTTGTTTCAATCCGCTCATGAATAATTAAATCAGATGCAAGGTTACGAAGTAGCGCCATACGATTGTCTGTTGTACGTCCTAACTTTCTAGCCACGGACTATCCCTCCCTTTTCTGAAACTCTAAAGGTGACTGTATAAATCAGTCATCATTGCGTAAACCTAAACCTAGGTCCGCTAATTTAACTTTTACTTCTTCCAAAGATTTACGGCCCAAATTACGCACTTTCATCATATCCTCTTCAGACTTGTTAGCAAGCTCCTGAACAGTATTAATACCAGCACGTTTTAGGCAATTGTAAGATCTAACAGACAGATCAAGTTCTTCGATTGTCATTTCCATGACTTTCTCTTTTTGATCTTCTTCTTTTTCCACCATAATTTCAGCGTTTTGCGCTTCATCTGTTAAACCTACAAAGATATTAAGGTGTTCTGAAATAATTTTAGCGCCTAAAGAAACAGCTTCTTCAGGACGAATGCTTCCATCAGTCGAAACATCCAATGTTAATTTATCATAGTTTGCTACTTGGCCGACACGTGTGTTTTCAACTTGATACGTAACACGTGAAACTGGTGTAAAAATGGAATCAATCGGAATTACCCCGATTGGCTGCTCATCATTTTTATTATCATCAGCTTGGCGATAACCACGTCCACGCTCAGCAGTTAGCTTCATATGCAAGCTGCCTTTGCTGTTTAGCGTAGCAATATGCAAATCAGGGTTCATTACTTCTACATCACTATCATAAGTTAAATCAGCAGCTGTAACTTTCCCCTCACCTTGAACATCAATTTCCAATGTCTTCGTCTCATCAGAATAGATTTTTAGAGCGAGTTTTTTTAGATTCAAAATTATTGTTGTTACATCCTCAACAACACCATCAATCGTTGAAAACTCATGCAGTGCTCCATCGATTTGAACAGATGTAACAGCAGCACCTGGTAGTGAGGATAATAAGATACGACGCAAGGAGTTTCCAAGAGTGGCACCATATCCACGTTCAAGCGGCTCCACTACAAATTTCCCAAATGTAGCATCCTCGCTAATTTCAAGCGTTTCAATCTTCGGCTTTTCAATTTCGATCATTCAATAAAACCCTCCTTTAAAACGTCGAAACCCCGGCTAGACTGATTGTCTAACCGAAATTCCTCAATTAAGGCAGTTGGCGTTTCTGCGCTACCTGTATTTCTTTCGTACGATTCTGTCTCGGATGCTGTTAGATTATTGCTTTATTTTTAAGCTATCATAACCCATTATAGACAGGGTGACAAATTCTATACGGTATAATTAAACACGACGACGTTTTGGTGGGCGGCAACCATTGTGAGGAACAGGAGTTACATCCACGATTGCTGTAACTTCTAGACCTGCTGCTTGAAGTGAACGAATAGCTGCTTCACGTCCAGCGCCTGGTCCTTTTACTGTTACTTCCAAAGTTTTCATGCCGTTTTCGACTGCTGATTTAGCTGCAGTTTCAGCAGCCATTTGTGCTGCGAATGGTGTTGACTTTTTAGAACCTTTAAAGCCTAATGCACCTGCAGAGCTCCAGCCAACAGCATTGCCTCGTGTGTCTGTAATGGTAACGATCGTATTGTTAAATGTAGAACGGATATGTGCTATACCTGTTTCAATATTTTTTTTCACACGACGTTTACGTGTATTAGTATTACGTGCCATTGATTAGCTTACCTCCTTACATTACTTTTTCTTGTTAGCCATTGTCTTACGTGGGCCTTTACGTGTGCGTGAGTTGTTTTTCGTTTTCTGTCCACGAACTGGTAATCCACGACGGTGACGTAAACCTCTATAAGAGCCGATTTCGATTAGACGTTTGATGTTAAGGGAAACTTCACGACGAAGGTCACCTTCAGTTGTGTATGCATCAATCGTTTGACGGATTCTTCCTAACTCGTCTTCTGTTAAATCACGTACACGAGTGTCTTCAGAAACGCCTGCTTCTTTGAGGACTTTCTGTGCGGTAACTTTTCCAATTCCATAAATGTACGTTAATGAAATTACTACACGTTTATCACGTGGAATATCAATACCTGCAATACGTGCCATCTATACTTGCACCTCCTACTGTTAGCCTTGTTTTTGTTTATGCTTCGGATTTTCGCAAATCACCATTACTTTGCCTTTGCGTTTGATGACTTTGCATTTTTCACAAATTGGTTTTACAGATGCTCTTACTTTCATCATCTTTACCTCCTTTTATATCGGAGCTCGTTTATTTATAACGGTACGTAATTCGTCCTCTGGTTAAATCATACGGAGAAAGTTCAACCGTTACCTTATCACCCGGTAAGATACGGATGAAGTGCATACGGATTTTACCAGATACATGCGCTAAGACCGTATGGCCATTTTCAAGCTCAACATTAAACATTGCGTTTGGCAATGTTTCCGTTACAGTACCTTCTACTTCAATTACATCATCTTTCGCCATCGTGTAGATCTCCCTTCTTTAAATCAGTCACAACTTTACCTATAAATGTGGTTATGGCAAATCGCAATTTCCCATTTGTGACGCGACCAGTTTCTAGAAGGCTGTTTTGGACTTCTGGGGAAATATAATCCACCATCTCAACGTGATGCAGATTCTTCTTCTTTGGTCTATTCGTTTTACGCTTCTCCCCATCAGCTAACAGGACAAACTGATCATCTAAAACTCCAATGATTATTGCGTATTGGCCTGCTTCACGTCCTTGCTTAATACGAACCATCTGACCGAGCAGAGAACCCGAATTTTTTTGCACAACAGCGATCACCATCACTTAGGCTTTAGTTTAAAAGTTCCACAGGACAGGGCATAACTATTATCATCCTGTGCCAGTTTATATAAAGTAATACATGTATATTCCCTGTTTACTTACGTCATATATTATAACTTTTCAAGAATAGAATTGCATCTATTCTGTGTTAAAAGTTACATAAATAACTTATTTCTCAAGAATTGCTTGAATATCTTGGAAGACCTCATCGATATCTCGATCTCCATCTACTGTCACAAGATATCCTTTATCTTGATAAAAATCAAGTAACGGTTTTGTTTGCTTTATATTAACGGATAAACGTTTCTTAACTGTCTCTGGTTGGTCGTCTTCCCGTTGAATTAATGTAGAACCATCTTTGTCACATACACCTTCCACTTTAGGTGGGTTGTATACAACATGATACGTTGTTCCACATGTAGGACAAATTCTCCGTCCTGTTAAACGCTCTACCAATTTTTCTTCTGGTACATCTACATGTAATACGTAGTTAATTTTTCGGTTTAGCTCTGTTAGAAGTTCTTGTAAAGCTTCTGCTTGTGCAATTGTTCTTGGAAATCCATCCAAAAGAAAACCATTTTCACAATCAGCTTTACTTAAACGTTCTTTTACAATTCCAATGGTTACTTCATCTGGAACAAGTTCACCTTGATCCATAAATCCTTTAGCTTTCAAACCAAGGTCAGTACCTTCTTTGATTGCTAAACGGAACATATCCCCAGTTGAAATATGAGGGATGTTATATTTCTCTTTTATTTTCTCTGCCTGTGTACCTTTACCAGCACCAGGTAATCCCATTAAAATTAAATTCAACATTTTCCCCTCGCTCTCATTGGCAGCAGGAAATTACTTAATAAATCCTTTGTAGTGACGCTTCACTAGCTGGCTTTCTAATTGCTTCATTGTCTGTAATGCAACCCCTACAACGATTAGTAAGCTTGTGCCACCGATTTGTACTGCGGTAGGCAGATTTGCAAGACTACCTAATAGAATAGGCAGCACAGAAACAGCTGCTAAGAAAATAGCTCCAACAAATGTTAAGCGATACAAAACACGTGTTAGATAGGTTTCTGTATTTTTCCCCGGACGAATCCCCGGGATATACCCACCTTGTTTTTGTAGGTTTTCAGCCATCTGTTCAGGGTTTACTTGAACAAAGGTATAGAAATAAGTGAAAGCAATAATTAATGCTACGTATACTACCATACCAACTGGCTGCGTATAATCAAATAGATACATAATAGTTGATGCTACTTGATTGCCTTCAAAGAAACCAGCAATCGTTGTTGGAGCCATCATAAATGCAATTGCAAAGATAACAGGAATAACCCCTGAAGCATTTACTTTAATTGGCAAATGCGTTGATTGCCCTCCAACAGGAGAACGATTAACAAGTTTTTTTGCATATTGGATTGGTATTTTCCGTAATGCTTGGTTTACAAATATAACCCCAACGGTAACTGCAACAACAACCAAAGCGATTAATAGTACAATAATGATATTGATAAACAACTCATCGCCAGGATTAACAAAATACTGACTGAATAGTTGACCTACACCATTTGGTACTGCTGCTACGATTCCGGCGAAGATTAGGATCGAAATCCCGTTACCGACGCCATTTGCGGTAATTTGCTCACCAACCCACATTAAGAATGCTGTTCCACCAGTCAGTGTGATTGCAATGACAAGAAACTTCATAAAGTTAGGGTCTACAATTAGTAAACCACCAGCCATCGCATTAAATCCAACTGACATTGCAATTGCTTGAATAAATGCAAGCACAATCGTTCCATAGCGAGTAACCTGTGCGATCTTTTTACGTCCCATTTCACCTTGTTTTTTCCACTCGGTGAACTTAGGCACAACATCCATTTGCAATAATTGCATGATGATGGATGCTGTAATGTATGGCATAATTCCCATTGCAAAAATGGAGAAATTTTGAAGGGCTCCACCACCAAAGGTGTTTAGAAACCCAAATACATTTTGTTGGTTCATAAAATCAATAGCTGCTCTATCCGTAAATGGAACAGGTATAAAAGTGCCTAGACGGAAGACAATCAACATTAATAATGTGAAAATTATTTTCCGTCTAATATCAGCTACGCGCATAAAATTGGAGATTGTACGAAACATTAGATCACCTCAGTTTGACCGCCCGCTGCCTCGATTGCTTCTTTAGCTGAAGCTGAGAACTTGTGAGCTTTTACTGTCAGTTTCTTTTCGATAGTGCCACTTGCTAGTATTTTAATACCAGCATTCAGCTTACTTACGACACCTTCTTCAAGTAATAGCTCTGGTGTGATTTCAGTGCCTTCTTCAAAACGATTTAATGTATCTAAGTTTACGATTGAGTAATCTTTACGGTTGATATTTGTGAATCCACGTTTTGGTAGACGTTGGAACAAAGGCATTTGTCCACCTTCGAATCCTGGACGTACACCGCCGCCTGAACGAGCTTTTTGACCTTTGTGTCCACGACCTGATGTTTTTCCGTTTCCAGAAGCCGTTCCACGACCAACACGGTTTCTCTCTTTGCGAGTTCCTTCTGCCGCCTTCAATTCATGAAGTTTCATGCGAGCACCTCCTCTTTACGCTAATGTAAAATTAAATTTCTTTCACTGTCAACAAGTGGGACACTCGGTTTACCATACCACGTACGGCTGGAGTATCTTCAAGTACAACGGATTGACGAATCTTTTTCAAGCCCAATGCTTGAACAGTATTTCTTTGTACAGCAGTTCCACCAATGACACTGCGTGTGAGGGTGATTTCTAATTTTTTAGACATAGTGATTCCCTCCTTATCCTAACAGTTCTTCTACAGACTTTCCACGTAATTTTGCTACGTCCTCAGCTGTTTTTAAGTTTGTTAAGCCATTTAATGTTGCACGAATCATATTAATTGGTGTATTTGCACCAAGTGATTTAGTTAAAATATCACCGACACCAGCTAATTCTAAGACAGCACGAACCGGTCCACCAGAGATAACTCCAGTACCTTCTGTAGCTGGCTTCATTAGTACGTTACCAGAACCAAATCTTCCATGAATTTCATGAGGAATTGTTGTTCCAACGATTGGTACTTTAATTAAGTTTTTCTTTGCATCATCAACAGCTTTTTTGATAGCTTCAGGTACTTCTTGTGCTTTACCAGTACCAAAACCAACATGGCCATTCTTGTCACCAACAACGACAAGTGCTGCAAAGCGGAAACGACGTCCACCTTTAACAACTTTAGCAACACGGTTGACCGTCACAACGCGTTCTTCAAGATCTAATTTGTTCGGATCAATGTTAATTCTCATTCCAATGGTCCCCTCCTTATCAACTAAAATTCAAGTCCTGCTTCTCTAGCAGCATCAGCTAATGCCTTTACACGTCCATGATACAGGTATCCTCCACGGTCAAAAACGACTGATTTGTAACCTTTATCCTGAGCACGCTTAGCAATTGCTTCTCCGACTTTCTTAGCAGTGTCAACGTTCGATCCAGCTCCAATGTTAAGCTCTTTATCAGCTGTTGAAGCACTCGCAACCGTTACACCAGTAATATCATCTATTAATTGTGCATAAATATTTTTATTTGAACGATATACGTTTAGACGAGGACGCTCAGCAGTTCCGAAAAGGTTTTTACGAACGCGACCATGTCTTTTTTTACGTACAACATTTTTGGCAGGTTTTGTGATCATCTAGGTCACTCCTTTCTCGCCTAACTATTAACTATTCTTACTTAGCAGTTTTACCCTCTTTACGGCGTACATATTCACCAGCATAGCGAATACCTTTGCCTTTGTAAGGTTCTGGTGAGCGGATTGCTCTGATGTTAGCTGCAACTGCACCAACTAATTCTTTATCGATACCTTTTACAGTAAGTTCTGTGTTTTTAGGAACATCAATTTCGATTCCCTCAATTGGATCGATCTCGATTGGATGTGAATATCCAGCGTTAATTACAAGTTTGTCTCCTTGTTTTTGAGCACGATATCCGACACCAATGATTTCAAGTGATTTTTCGAAACCTTTGCTTACGCCATCAACCATGTTTGCGATCAAGCTACGAGTAGTTCCGTGCAAGGCACGATGATCCTTATGGTCACTTGGACGTTCAACTGTAATTACATTCTCTTCAATGTTAACTTTCATATCTTGGTGTAGATCTCTTGTTAATTCACCTTTAGGTCCTTTAACAGTAACTGTAACACCGTCAAGTTTAACTTCTACACCTTGTGGAATTTCAATCGGTTTAAGTCCTATACGAGACATTCCATGCACCTCCTCATTAAAAAATAATAATTACCAGACGTATGCTAGAACTTCGCCACCAACAGCTTGTGAACGTGCTTCTTTGTCAGATAACACACCTTTAGATGTTGAAACGATAGCAATACCTAAACCGTTAAGCACGCGTGGTACTTCTGTAGATTTAGCATATACACGTAGACCTGGTTTACTGATACGTTTGATACCTGTGATTACTCGTTCTTCATTTACACCGTATTTCAAGAAAATACGTAGAACACCTTGCTTGTTATCTTCAACGAATTCATAATCTTTAACAAAACCTTCACGTTTCAGGATATCAGCGATCTCTTTTTTCATTTTAGAAGCAGGAAGCTCTAATTTTTCATGTTTAACCATGTTTGCATTTCTAATACGAGTAAGCATATCTGCGATTGGATCTGTCATAACCATTACTAATTACCTCCTTCCCGAATCGGGGTTTACCAGCTTGCTTTTTTGACACCAGGAATTTGACCTTTATAGGCAAGTTCACGGAAACAAATACGGCAAAGTTTAAATTTACGAATTACAGAATGCGGACGACCACAACGTTCACAGCGTGTGTATTCTTGTACTTTGAATTTTTGCGGGCGTTTTTGCTTCGCAATCATCGATTTTTTAGCCACAAATTTCCCTCCTTGTTAGCTGTAAGCTTATTTTTGGAAAGGCATGCCTAGCTGAGTTAGTAGTTCACGAGCTTCTTCGTCAGTATTAGATGTTGTAACAATAACAATATCCATACCACGAACTTTGCTTACCTTATCGTAATTGATTTCAGGGAAAATCAATTGTTCTTTCACACCTAAAGTGTAATTCCCACGACCATCAAAAGCTTTTTTAGAAACACCACGGAAGTCACGTACACGTGGAAGTGATACCGCAATTAACTTTTGAAGGAATTCGTACATGCGCTCACCGCGAAGGGTTACTTTCGCACCGATTGGCATTCCTTCACGTAGACGGAATCCAGCGATAGATTTTTTCGCACGCGTGATTAATGGTTTTTGACCTGATAGTAATGCAAGTTCTTCAACTGCACTATCTAATGCTTTTGAGTTTTGAACTGCATCACCAACACCCATATTAACCACGATCTTTTCAATTTTTGGTACTTGCATTACGGATTTATATTCAAACTTTTTCATTAAAGATGGTGAAATTTCATCTTGATATTTTTGTTTTAATTCGTTCATAGTGGCGCCCTCCTTTCAGCACAAATTATTTATCTAATGCTTCACCGGATTTTTTCGCAATGCGGACTTTCTTACCGTCTCGCACTTCGTGTCCAACACGAGTTGGTTCACCGGATTTTGGATCAATCGGCATTACATTAGAAACATGAATAGGAGCTTCTATGTTAAGAATTCCGCCTTGCGGATTGTCTTGAGAAGGCTTTGCGTGTTTTTGAATCATGTTAACACCCTCTACAAGCACACGCTCTTTCTTCGGAAATGCTTCTAAAATAGTACCTGTTTTACCGCGGTCTTTACCGGATAATACTTTAACTTTATCACCTTTTTTTACATGCATGCTTAACGCACCTCCTTGACAAGGTAATTCTTACTTATCGATGTTGTTCGAAACTGTTGGTAAAAATGACACATCGAAATTCTGGCGATATGCTTTATTGTTCTTCAAAACATTACGTTTCCTGAATATTACAGTTAACGAGTTATCATTGTAACTGCCATCCCGAATACAGAGCTTATCTGCGTCGAACTTCGTGGTCTTTTCCCTTCATATGAACAACAATTATAGAACTTCTGGAGCTAGAGATACGATTTTCATGAATTTAGCATCACGTAATTCACGCGCAACTGGTCCAAAAATACGTGTTCCTCTTGGACTTTTATCATCACGGATAATTACGGCAGCATTTTCATCAAAACGGATATAAGATCCATCTTTACGACGTGCACCAGATTTACTACGTACAACTACCGCTTTTACAACTTCGCCTTTTTTGACAACGCCGCCTGGTGTTGCTTGTTTTACAGTACAAACAATTACATCACCAATATTAGCAGTTTTACGTCCTGATCCACCCAATACTTTGATGGTTAATACTTCACGAGCACCAGAGTTATCTGCAACTTTTAAACGAGTTTCTTGTTGAATCATAACACTGTGACCTCCCTTCGGATACCTTCCGAGCGAACTTTAATTATATAATAACGGCTTCTTCTGTTACTTCAACTAGACGAAAACGCTTCGTAGCTGATAGTGGTCGAGTTTCCATGATACGAACAACATCTCCTGTTTTTGCAAGGTTGTTTTCATCATGCGCCTTGAATTTCTTCGAATACTTAACACGTTTCCCATATAATTTATGGAATTTATATGTTTCAACTAGAACAGTGATTGTTTTATCCATTTTGTCGGAAACAACACGTCCTGTGTAAACTTTACGATTATTACGCTCAGTCATTGAGGCTAACCTCCTCTCTGTAGAATCAGTTATTTACGCTTAATTCACGTTGACGTACTACAGTTTTCATACGTGCGATTGCTTTACGTACCTCACGGATACGTGCAGTGTTTTCCAACTGACCTGTAGCAAGTTGGAAACGCAAATTAAATAGTTCTTCTTTTAATGATTTAACTTTTTGTTCAATTTCGGCAGTGGTTAGATCTCTTATTTCATTAGCCTTCATTGCTTTCACCACCAATTTCTTCACGTTTTACAAATTTAGTTTTAATCGGCAGTTTATGAGAAGCAAGTCTTAATGCTTCACGAGCAACCTCTTCGGATACACCTGCGATTTCAAACATAATTTTTCCTGGTTTAACTACTGCTACCCATCCTTCAGGAGCACCTTTCCCGGAACCCATTCGAACTTCGAGCGGTTTAGCAGTGTATGGTTTGTCTGGGAAAATTTTGATCCAAACTTTACCACCACGTTTCATGTAACGAGTCATTGCAATACGAGCTGCCTCAATTTGACGGCTTGTAATCCAAGAAGCCTCTGTTGCTTGTAAACCAAACTCACCAAAAGCAACTGTTGTACCGCCTTTTGCTTGGCCTCTCATTTTACCACGATGTTGTCTACGATATTTAACACGTTTAGGCATTAACATAGTAATGAGCACCCTCCCTTATTTATTTGTTTTTAGTTGGAAGGACTTCTCCACGATAGATCCACACTTTAACACCTAATTTACCATAAGTTGTATCAGCTTCTGCTGTACCATAATCAATATCAGCACGCAAAGTGTGTAGTGGTACTGTTCCTTCGTTATAATGTTCCGCACGAGCGATATCTGCTCCACCAAGACGTCCGGATACTTGTGTTTTAATTCCTTTAGCTCCTCCGCGCATTGCACGTTGAATTGCTTGCTTTTGAGCACGACGGAAAGAAATACGGTTTTCTAATTGACGAGCAATGTTGTCAGCTACCAATTTAGCGTTTAGATCAACTTTCTTGATTTCAACGATATTGATGTGAACTCTTTTACCTGTCAAGCTATTTAATGATTTACGTAAAGCTTCAACTTCTGAACCGCCTTTACCAATTACCATTCCTGGCTTACCAGTATGAATTGTAATATTAACACGGTTAGCTGCACGTTCGATTTCGATAGAAGAAACAGCAGCTGTGCTTAAGCGGTTTTCAAGATATTCTCTGATTTTAATATCTTCATGTAGTAAGTCTGCATAGTCTTTACCAGCATACCATTTTGACTCCCAGTCTTTAATGATACCTACGCGAAGACCTGTTGGATTCACTTTTTGACCCACTGACTATCCCTCCTTCTTTTCAGTTACCACAACTGTAATGTGGCTTGTGCGTTTGTTAATTTTACTTGCGCGTCCTTGTGCACGTGGACGGAAACGTTTCAATGTAGCACCTTCATTTACGAATGCTTCAGAAATCACTAGATTATCTGCATCCATTTCATAGTTATGTTCTGCGTTTGCTACAGCAGACTTTAGAACTTTCTCTACTACTGGAGAAGCACCGCGTTGTGTGTGGCGTAGAATCGCAATTGCTTCGCCAACATTTTTTCCTCGAATTAGATCAACTACTAAACGAACCTTACGAGGAGCAATACGAACTGATTTCGCAACGGCTTTAGCTTGCATGCCTTAGTACCTCCTCTCTTATTAGCGTCTTGTTTTCTTATCGTCGGCAGCGTGCCCTCTGTACGTACGAGTTGGCGCGAATTCACCTAATTTATGTCCGACCATATCTTCTGTAATATAAACTGGTACATGTTTACGTCCGTCATAAACAGCAATTGTGTGACCGATGAATGTTGGGAAAATTGTAGATCGACGTGACCAAGTCTTAATAACTTGTTTCTTTTCACCTTCGTTTAGGCTGTCAATCTTCTTCATTAGATGGTCATCTGCAAAAGGTCCTTTTTTCAAGCTACGACCCATGAATAAACCTCCTTCCAGAGTTGCAGACGGGCATTAGTTCCCGTCCTTACTTTACGTTTATTTTTTACGTTTACGAACAATATACTTATCAGATGGTTTGTTACGTTTACGCGTTTTGTAACCAAGTGTCGGTTTACCCCATGGTGACATTGGTGACTTACGTCCGATAGGTGCGCGTCCTTCACCACCACCGTGCGGGTGATCGTTAGGGTTCATTACAGATCCACGAACTGTTGGGCGGATACCTTTCCAGCGTGAACGACCTGCTTTACCTACACGAACTAGTTCATGTTCCGTGTTACCAACTTGGCCAATGGATGCACGGCAAGTAGAAAGGATCATGCGAACTTCGCCTGATGCTAGACGTACAAGCGTGTATTTTTCTTCACGTCCAAGAATTTGAGCTTCTGCTCCAGCTGAACGAGCGATTTGTCCACCGCGTCCTGGCTTCAATTCAATGTTGTGAATGATTGTACCTACTGGGATGTTTACAAGTGGAAGTGCATTACCAACTTTGATATCTGCATCTACACCTGATTCAATTACTTGATCTACTTTAAGTCCTTTTGGAGCTAAGATATAACGCTTTTCTCCATCTGCGTAATGGATTAGAGCAATATTAGCTGTACGGTTTGGATCATATTCAATTGTAGCAACGCGTCCTGGTATACCATCTTTATCACGTTTGAAATCGATGATACGATATTGACGCTTATGACCGCCACCTTGATGACGAACAGTTAATCTACCTTGGTTATTACGACCACCACGTTTACTTAAAGGTGCCAACAAGGATTTTTCCGGAGTATCCGTAGTAATCTCTGCAAAATCTAGCACAGACATGTTACGTCTACCGTTTGAGGTTGGTTTAAATTTTTTAATCGCCATCTTTTTCCCTCCTTCACGAATTTTTTAGATTATGCTTCAAAGAAGTCCAGTTCTTTGCTGTCTTCTGTAAGCTGTACGATAGCTTTCTTGCGATCTGAGCGATACCCGCCGTAACGACCCATTCGCTTGAACTTACCTTTAACATTCATTGTGTTAACTTTTTCTACTTTGACACCAAAGATAACTTCAACAGCATCTTTGATTTCAGTTTTGTTTGCTTTCGGGGATACTTCAAACGTATATTTTTTCTCTGCCATTAAATCAGCGGAATTCTCTGTAATGACAGGGCGTTTAATTATATCGCGTGCGTCTTTCATTATGCAAGCACCTCCCCTGCTTTTTCAGCTGCATCTTTTGTAATGATCAGCTTGTCATGCGCAAGCAAGTCGAGTACATTGATTTCATCAACAGTCAATACCTTTACAGATTGAAGGTTGTTAGCAGAACGAATTACTGTTTCGTCTGTTTCAGCAGTCACGATCAATGCTTTTGCATTAACGCTTAGCGCGTCTAACATTTTAATAACTTCTTTTGTTTTCGGAGCATCAATTGCAATGCTATCTAAAACAACTAAGCTATCTTCTTTTACTTTAGAAGACAATGCAGATTTAAGTGCTAAACGACGTACTTTCTTTGGTAGTTTATAGCTGTAGCTGCGTGGAGTTGGTCCGAACACAGTTCCACCGCCAACCCATTGTGGTGAGCGAATAGATCCTTGACGAGCACGACCAGTTCCTTTTTGACGCCATGGTTTACGACCACCGCCGCGAACTTCAGAGCGGTTTTTTACCGCGTGAGTACCCTGACGCATAGATGCGCGTTGCATCACTACTGCTTCATGTAATACATGTGTATTTGGCTCAATACCGAAAACGGAATCGTTTAATTCGAATTCTCCAGCATTACTTCCATCTTGTTTTAAAAGTGCTACTTTAGGCATGACATATCCTCCCTTCGTATGTGTGATTAGTTACCTTTTAATGCACTTGTGATTTTCACATATGATTTCTTTGCACCAGGTACATTACCTTTAATTAATAGTAGATTACGTTCTGCATCTACACTTACTACTTCAAGGTTTTGGATTGTGATTTGCTCAGAACCCATTTGTCCTGGTAATTTTTTACCTTTGAATACACGAGCTGGATAAGCTGCTGCACCCATAGAACCTGAAGATCTGTGGAAATGAGATCCGTGACCCATTGGTCCGCGACTCTGTCCGTGACGTTTGATTGATCCTTGGAATCCTTTACCTTTGGAAGTTCCAGTTACATCAATTTTGTCTCCAGCTTGGAAAGCTTCTACACTAATCTCTTGACCTACTTCATACTCGTCAAGATTTGCGTTACGGATTTCACGAACGTAGCGCTTAGGGGCTGTGCTTGCTTTTTCAGCATGACCTTTTTCCGCTTTATTCGTACGTGATTCCTTTTTATCAGCAAAACCGATTTGTATTGCTTCATAACCATCATTTTCTAATGTTCTTTTTTGCAAAACTACATTGGGCTCAGCCTGTATTACTGTTACTGGAACTAACTCTCCATTTTCAGAAAAAAGCTGAGTCATGCCGATTTTACGACCTAAGATTCCTTTCGTCATCCGTTACACCTCCTATATTAAACACGATTTTATAATTTGATTTCAATGTCCACACCAGATGGTAAGTCAAGACGCATTAATGCATCAACTGTTTTTGGTGTTGGCTCAACAATATCGATTAAGCGTTTATGTGTACGCATTTCGAATTGTTCACGAGAATCTTTATACTTGTGCACCGCACGAAGTACAGTATAGATTGATTTCTCTGTAGGTAATGGAATCGGACCAGACACTTTAGCACCTGAACGTTTCGCAGTATCTACGATTTTTTCAGCAGATTGATCTAAAATACGGTGATCATATGCTTTCAAACGAATTCTGATTTTCTCTTTTGCCATTATTTTCCCTCCTTCTCGCCCATATTATTATAGACATTCTCCGCGAAAATTTCTTAGCACCCCGCCATGGCAAAGGGGCCGGGTGTGCCAACAACCTTTCACATCATCGCCTTATGACCAACATTATTAGTATACTAAAAATGTCTAGTCTTTGCAACCACTATTTTCACATAGTCGTTTGCGCATTTCTATATTATACATATGTGCCCTAATGATTGCAAGTTATTCTAGAAAGTTTTTTAGATATACAGAAGTTTTTTGCGTTTCTTTGACAGATAGCATATTGGATAAACTTGATTGGTATTTGAAAGAAAATCCGAACTAGTGATTATTTGCTTAATCTGTGGAACAATCGCCGTCCGGGATCGCTCCGGGCGGATGCTTTCCGTGGGCACGGCTTCAGCCTCTGCGGAAGAAAACCACTTCCTGCGAGTCTTCAGACACGTGCTGTTCCCACTGGAGTCACCGCCCTACGCTCACCCGGACTGGTTAGAACAACATTTTTATTTTGATAAACCATGTTAGTATAGCCAGTGAACCAGCACTAGCGGAGGAAACACACGAAGACTCCTGCGGGATACGTGGCCAGAGTGAGACTTCGCAGAACGTAGTTCAAGAAGGCTCACGGGTCACCCTAAGGTGCGCGTAGTGTGTTTCCGGAGCGGTATACGCACAATCTCTTAATACACATTAGTTCGAAGTATATATATGTACAATGTTCCGATAGCAAGGTAAGCAAGCGTGCAAAATGCAAAAAAACAGGTAACGTCGTCACGTCACCTGTTTTCATAGAAAAACTTATTATTTTTGGATAGTAGATACAACACCTGAACCTACTGTACGTCCACCTTCACGAATAGAGAAACGAGTTCCTTCTTCGATAGCGATTGGTGAAATTAGTTCAACTGTCATTTCAATGTTATCGCCAGGCATTACCATTTCAACGCCTTCTGGAAGTTGGATAACTCCAGTTACGTCAGTTGTACGGAAATAGAACTGCGGACGATAGTTTGAGAAGAATGGAGTATGACGTCCGCCTTCTTCTTTTGATAATACATAAACTTCAGATTTGAAGTTTGTGTGTGGTGTAATTGTACCAGGCTTAGCTAGTACTTGACCACGGTTGATGTCATCACGAGACACACCACGTAGTAGTGCACCAATGTTGTCACCAGCTTCAGCATAGTCAAGAAGCTTACGGAACATTTCAACACCTGTTACAGTTGTTTTGCTTGCTTCTTCAGCAAGACCGATGATTTCAACTTCATCTCCAACTTTAACTTCTCCACGCTCAACACGACCAGTTGCAACTGTTCCACGACCAGTGATTGAGAATACATCCTCAACAGGCATCATGAAAGGTTTTTCTTTGTCACGTTCTGGAGTTGGGATATACTCATCAACTGCAGCCATTAACTCAAGAATTTTTTCTTCGTATTCTGCATCGCCTTCTAGAGCTTTAAGTGCAGAACCTTTAATTACTGGTACATCATCACCAGGGAAATCGTACTCAGTTAATAGATCGCGAACTTCCATTTCTACTAATTCAAGAAGCTCTTCATCATCTACCATATCTGTTTTGTTAAGGAATACTACGAAAGCTGGTACCCCAACGTTACGAGATAAAAGGATGTGCTCACGAGTTTGTGGCATTGGGCCATCAGCAGCAGATACTACTAGGATAGCTCCGTCCATTTGTGCAGCACCAGTGATCATGTTTTTAACATAGTCAGCGTGACCAGGGCAGTCAACGTGTGCATAGTGACGAGTTTCAGTTTCGTATTCTACGTGAGAAGTTGAGATTGTGATACCACGTTCTCTTTCTTCTGGTGCACCATCAATTTGGTCATAGCCACGAGCTTCCCCACCACCGTGTTTTGCAAGTACAGTTGTGATAGCAGCTGTTAATGTAGTTTTACCATGGTCAACGTGTCCTAAAGTACCAACGTTAACGTGGCTTTTGGAGCGATCGAATTTTTCTTTAGCCATTTATAGTTCCTCCTTTAAATAAATAAAAGTGTTTTTTTAAAATTATATAATCAACTAAGAAGTAACAACTTCAAGTTATCCCTTAGCCTTTATACTAATTGTTATACGTTAGATTAAGGAAAAAATCAATTATTTACCTGTGTTTTTCTCGATAATTTCCTCAGAAATGCTTTTCGGCACTTCTTCATAATGGTCGAATGTCATTGTGTATGTTCCACGACCTTGTGTATTTGAACGTAGGGCAGTTGCGTAACCAAACATTTCTGCTAATGGTACAAAACCTTTAACAAGCTGTGCGTTTCCGCGTGCTTCCATACCTTCAATACGTCCACGACGTGATGTTACATCACCCATGATGTCTCCCATGTACTCTTCCGGAATTACGATTTCTACTCGCATCATTGGTTCTAGAAGGACAGGATTACATTTGTTTTTAGCAGCTTTTAATGCCATTGATGCAGCTACTTTAAATGCCATCTCGTTGGAGTCAACATCATGATAGCTTCCATCGAATAATGTTGCTTTTACGTCGATTAGTGGGAATCCAGCTAATACACCGTTATCCATCGCTTCTGATACACCTTGCTCAACTGCAGGAATGTATTCACGTGGTACTACACCACCAACGATTTTGTTTTCAAATTCAAATCCAGCACCTGTTTCGTTAGGCTCGAATTTGATCCAAACGTGACCGAATTGTCCGCGTCCACCAGACTGACGTACGAATTTACCTTCAACTTCAGCAGCTTGACGGAACGTTTCACGGTATGCAACCTGAGGTGCACCTACGTTTGCTTCTACTTTAAATTCGCGCTTCAAACGGTCAACAATAATATCAAGGTGAAGCTCACCCATACCAGAGATAATTGTTTGACCAGTTTCTGGATTTGTTTCAGTTCTGAATGTTGGATCCTCTTCAGCTAATTTAGCTAAAGCAGTACCCATTTTATCTTGGTCAGCTTTTGTTTTTGGCTCAATAGCAACCGAGATAACTGGTTCTGGGAATTCCATGGACTCTAAAATAACAAGATTTTTTTCATCACATAGTGTATCCCCGGTAGATGTATCCTTTAATCCAACCGCAGCAGCAATTTCACCTGCATATGCAGTAGAAATCTCTTCACGGGAGTTTGCGTGCATTTGAAGGATACGTCCTACACGTTCACGCTTATCCTTAACGGAGTTCTTCACGTAAGAGCCTGAATCTAACGTTCCAGAGTATACGCGGAAGAAAGTTAACTTTCCAACAAATGGATCTGTCATAACTTTAAATGCTAAAGCAGAGAATGGTGCGTCATCAGATGATGGACGAGATACAGCTTCTTCAGTTCCAGGCACGATACCTTCGATTGGAGGTACATCTGTTGGAGCTGGAAGATAGTCAATAACACCATCAAGCATCAATTGAACACCTTTGTTTTTAAATGCTGAACCACAGAATACTGGGTAGAATTCAACATTTAGTGTTGCTTGACGAATCGCTGCTTTTAATTCCTCGTTAGAGATTTCTTCTCCTTCAAGGTATTTCATCATCAGCTCTTCATCAGTTTCAGAGACAGCTTCGATTAAGTTACCACGTAATTCTTCAGCTTGTTCTACCAATTCTGCCGGGATCTCACTTGACTCAGAAAGTGTACCCAAATCATCTTTATAAGAATAAGCTTCCATCGTGATTAAATCGATAATGCCGCTGAATTGATCTTCAGCACCGATTGGCATCTGAACCGGATGTGCGTTTGCACCCAAGCGATCTTTCAATGTTCCAGTAGAATACAAGAAGTCTGCACCTGTTTTATCCATTTTGTTAATGAAAACGATACGTGGTACACCGTACGTTGTAGCTTGGCGCCATACCGTTTCTGTTTGTGGTTCTACACCTGATTGTGCATCAAGAACTGTAACAGCTCCATCAAGTACACGCAATGAACGCTCAACTTCAACTGTGAAATCTACGTGTCCAGGTGTATCAATGATGTTGATGCGGTGTTCTTTCCAAGCAGCAGTTGTTGCAGCGGAAGTAATTGTAATTCCACGCTCCTGCTCCTGCTCCATCCAGTCCATTTGTGAAGCACCTTCATGTGTTTCACCAATCTTGTGAATACGTCCTGTATAGAAAAGAATACGCTCAGTAGTAGTGGTTTTACCTGCATCAATATGCGCCATAATCCCAATATTACGCGTCTTTTCCAAGGAGAACTCTCTAGCCATGTATTCTTCTCCTTCCTCTTAAAAGCTTTTGTTAGATTTATATTACCAACGGTAGTGAGCGAATGCTTTGTTCGCTTCTGCCATTTTATGCATTTCTTCACGTCTCTTAACAGCAGCTCCTGTGTTGTTAGAAGCATCCAAGATTTCATTAGCAAGACGCTCTTCCATTGTTTTCTCTCCACGCAGACGTGAATAGTTAACGATGTAACGTAATCCTAATGCTTGACGACGCTCAGGGCGAACCTCAACTGGTACTTGGTAGTTAGAACCACCAACACGGCGGGCACGAACTTCAAGTACAGGCATTACGTTTTTCATAGCTTGCTCAAAAACTTCCATTGCGTTTTGACCGCTTCTTTCAGCAACTAGTTCAAACGCATTATAAAGAATTTTTTGTGCTTTCCCACGTTTACCATCAATCATAATTTGATTGATCAAACGAGTTACTAATTTTGAATTATAAAGCGGATCTGGCAATACATCACGTTTTGGCACTGGTCCTTTACGAGGCATACTAGTATCCTCCTTTCCTATCTATTATATTTTAAAGCTTATTTTTTCTCTTTTGGTCTTTTCGTACCGTATTTAGAACGTCCTTGCATACGTCCTTCTACTCCTGCAGTATCAAGTGCACCACGAACGATGTGGTAACGTACCCCTGGTAAGTCTTTTACACGACCACCACGAATTAGTACAACACTATGTTCTTGTAAGTTGTGTCCGATACCTGGGATATATGCAGTTACTTCCATGTTATTTGATAAACGAACACGCGCATATTTACGAAGTGCAGAGTTCGGTTTCTTTGGAGTTAGTGTACCAACACGTGTACAAACACCACGTTTTTGTGGAGAGCTTTGGTCCGTAAGTCTCTTTTTGAAACTGTTGTACCCTTTGTTAAGTGCTGGTGAATCGGATTTCTTTACTTTACTAACACGTCCTTTGCGGACTAACTGATTAATAGTAGGCATTATTGATGTCCTCCCTTCCAAATTAAATTATTAAATTAAAATCAGCAATCAGATCTTCCTGAACACCGATTGTAATACCACACATCCAGGTGGTTCATATTTAGGTAAAAAATAAGATTTTAGTGATTTGACACACTAAAATAGTTATTTCCTAAGCGCTACTGTTGCTGCACCTACCTTAATGCCACAAGCGGCACCAAGCTTTTTCATGGAATCCACACGCTGATATGGTATACCTTGTTCAATTGCCAGACTGACTACTTCTTGTGTTAATTGCTTGTCAGCATCTTCAGCAATATACACTTCACTTACCTCACCATTTTTCATGGCTTTCAGTGTTTGCTTCTTCCCAACGATTATACTTGACTTGAGCTTTGTCACTTTTTCATAAGACATTTTGCTATCCTCCAAAGTAACAAGTATAACGGGAGCACCTTGAATATAGTACCATTCTCGTTTTTTAATGTCAACATATAAATGGCTATATTTTTTGGTGATCCCGATTTTTTTACTTGTTTAGCTTCTATCAATTCTTTAATCAGGAACGGACTAGAATCATCACGTTAACTTAAAACAGCCGTTATTATTGAACTGTTTCTGTTTCTTCTTCAACTTGTGCTTCCTCTGGACGATCCATATCTGCTTTAATGCTTCGGTATTGTTGCATTCCAGTACCTGCTGGAACCAGTTTACCGATAATAACATTTTCTTTTAAGCCGAGTAATTCATCGCGCTTTCCTTTAATTGCTGCATCCGTAAGAACACGAGTTGTTTCTTGGAATGATGCGGCAGAAAGGAATGAGTCTGTTTCAAGAGATGCTTTTGTAATACCAAGTAATACCGGTCGACCTGTTGCCGGGTCTCCGCCAGTGTTTAGCACGGTATGGTTGGCATCTTTGAATTGGTGTAATTCAAGTAAGGAACCTGGTAAAACGTCAGTATCACCAGCAGAATTAACACGAACTTTACGAAGCATTTGACGAACCATTACTTCTACGTGCTTATCACCAATTTCTACCCCTTGCATACGGTAAACGCGTTGCACTTCACGAAGCAAGTAATCTTGAACACCGTCTACCCCTTTTATACGAAGGAGTTCTTTTGGATCAACAGAACCTTCAGTGAGCTCTTGTCCGGCTACAACTGTATCTCCGATTGTAACCTTCATGCGAGCGTTGTATGGAACTGCATACGAGCGTTGCTCAACAGCGCCTTGGATAACAACCTCTTGCTTATCCTTGACCTCTTTAAATTCTAGAACAGTACCATCAATTTCAGTAATTACTGCTTGCCCTTTTGGATTACGTGCTTCAAATAATTCTTGAATACGCGGTAAACCTTGTGTAATATCGTCTCCGGCAACCCCACCGGTATGGAACGTACGCATTGTAAGCTGTGTACCTGGCTCACCGATCGATTGAGCTGCAATAATACCTACAGCTTCTCCTACTTCCACATCAGCACCTGTTGCTAGGTTGCGGCCATAACATTTCTGACAAACACCATGTTTCGTATTACATGTAAACGCAGTTCGAATCGTTACCTCTTCAATACCTACTTCCACAATTACTTTCGCTTGGTCTTCTGTAATCAGATCGTTCTTTCCGACAATCAGCTCTCCTGTTTCTGGATGTTTTACATTCATGAAAGCAGTTCGGCCAATCAAACGGTCGAGTAGTGGTTCAATGACTTCCGAACCATCGACTAATGCAGACACGGACAAGCCACGATCAGTTCCACAATCTGCTTCACGGATAATAACATCCTGCGCTACATCAACAAGTCGTCTTGTTAAGTAACCAGAGTCAGCAGTTTTTAGTGCTGTATCCGCAAGTCCCTTACGTGCACCGTGTGTTGAAATAAAGTACTCAAGTACTGTTAAACCTTCACGGAAACTTGATTTAATCGGGATCTCAATGATACGTCCACCCGGGTCGGCCATAAGTCCACGCATACCTGCAAGCTGTGTAAAGTTAGAAGCGTTACCCCTCGCTCCAGAATCACTCATCATAAAGATTGGGTTTCGATTACTTAATGAACCCATCAATTTATCTTGAATGACATCTTTCGCTTGAGACCAAATCGAAATAACTCGATCATAGCGCTCTTCCTCGGTAATCAACCCACGACGGAATTGCTTTAGTACTTTGTCTACTTTTATTTGTGCTTCATCTAAGATCTTTTCTTTTTCAGCCAATACAACGATATCCGAAATACCAACTGTCATACCAGCTTTTGTTGAATAGCTAAATCCAAGATCCTTCATTCGGTCAAGCATTTTAGACGTTTCCGTGATTTTATATCGTTTAAATACTTCTGCGATAATATCGCCTAAGAAGCCTTTCTTAAACGGTTTGATTATTTCGCGTTTTTTAATTTCCTCTTTAATATTAGCGCCGCGTTCCACAAAATAATGCTCTGGAGTTTTTTCCTCAAGATTTGTTTTGGACGGTTCATTAATATACGGGAATGACTCTGGTAAGATTTCATTGAAAATTAACTTACCAACCGTCGTTAGCATTATTTGGCTGTTTTGCTCCTCTGTAAATGTCTTGTTATGAAGACTAGAGGCATCTACACCCACACGCGTATGCAAGTGAACATAACCGTTTTGATATGCAATAAACGCTTCGTTAGCATCTTTAAAGATACTTCCTTCACCGACAGCATCTTCACGCTCAAGCGTCAAGTAATAGTTTCCTAATACCATATCCTGTGACGGTGTTACAACCGGTTTCCCGTCTTTCGGGTTTAAGATATTTTGAGCAGCAAGCATTAGAATACGAGCTTCTGCTTGCGCTTCTGCTGATAAAGGTACGTGAACAGCCATTTGGTCACCATCAAAGTCAGCGTTATAAGCAGTACATACTAGTGGATGCAGACGAATTGCACGACCATCTACCAATGTCGGTTCAAATGCTTGGATACCTAATCGGTGCAAGGTTGGTGCTCGGTTAAGGAGAACAGGGTGCTCCTTAATCACATC
The DNA here is from genome assembly GCF_037969805.1 of Oceanobacillus sp. FSL W7-1304. Classification (NCBI taxonomy): domain Bacteria; kingdom Bacillati; phylum Bacillota; class Bacilli; order Caryophanales; family Bacillaceae; genus Oceanobacillus; species Oceanobacillus sp. FSL W7-1304. Next base: position 2,586,672 of record NZ_CP150211.1, read on the forward strand.
TTCCAATACATCCCATACATCAGGATGTACACGTTCAATTTTACGCTTAGCTGATTTAATGTTATGCGCAAGACCTCGTTCTACGAGCTCTTTCATGATAAATGGTTTGAAAAGCTCTAATGCCATCTCTCTAGGCAGTCCACATTGGTACATTTTTAGGTTTGGACCTACAACGATTACGGAACGTCCGGAATAATCCACACGTTTTCCAAGTAAGTTTTGACGGAAACGTCCTTGCTTCCCTTTCAACATGTGAGATAAGGATTTCAATGGACGATTACCTGGTCCTGTAACCGGACGGCCGCGACGACCATTATCGATCAATGCATCAACCGCTTCTTGAAGCATACGTTTTTCGTTTTGCACAATAATGCTTGGTGCTCCAAGATCTAATAAGCGTTTCAAACGATTGTTACGATTAATTACACGGCGATACAAGTCGTTCAAGTCGGAAGTTGCGAAACGTCCACCATCCAATTGTACCATCGGACGAATTTCTGGTGGTATGACTGGAAGAACATCTAATACCATCCAACTCGTATCATTACCAGAATGACGGAATGCTTCCATCACTTCTAAACGTTTGATTGCTCGTGTTCTTCGTTGCCCTTGTGCTGATTTTAGTTCTTCTCTCAATGCATCTACTTCTTTTTCAAGGTCAATATCCTGAAGAAGCTTACGAATCGCTTCTGCACCCATTTGTGCTTTAAATGTATTGCCATACTTATCATAATAAGCACGGTATTCTTTTTCCGATAATAACTGTTTTTTCTCCAAAGGAGTGCCGCCTGGATCTGTAACGATATACGCAGCGAAATAAATAACCTCTTCCAACGCACGCGGAGACATATCTAACACAAGGCCCATTCGACTTGGAATTCCTTTAAAATACCAGATATGGGAAACAGGTGCAGCAAGTTCAATATGACCCATGCGTTCACGGCGAACTTTCGCCTTCGTCACTTCAACACCACAACGATCACAAACTACGCCTTTATAGCGCACGCGTTTGTACTTCCCGCAATGACATTCCCAGTCCTTCTGTGGTCCAAAAATACGCTCACAGAACAAGCCATCCTTTTCTGGCTTTAACGTACGATAGTTAATTGTTTCTGGTTTTTTCACTTCACCGTAAGACCAAGAACGGATTTTTTCTGGTGAAGCAAGACCTATTTTCATATACTCAAAATTATTTACATCTAACAAGGGGCAATCCTCCCTTTTTAATGTGCAATTTTACCTCTGGATTCATGTAAAAATAATTATATACAACAGAACGGTTCAGAGGGCCCTTGAAAAGACCCTGGAACCAATTCTGGATTGTGTCATTAATTCTCTTCTACATCGATATTAAGCTTTGTTGCCGCCTGAACTTCTTCCTCTTCTAGTTCACGCATATCGATTTCTTGTTCATCGCTCGAAAGCATTTTAACATCCATACCAAGACTTTGTAATTCCTTGATTAGTACCTTGAAAGATTCTGGTACTCCTGGTTCTGGAACATTATCACCTTTCACAATTGCTTCGTATGTTTTCACACGTCCTACTGTATCATCCGATTTCACAGTAAGAATTTCCTGTAGTGTGTACGCCGCACCGTAAGCCTCTAATGCCCAAACCTCCATCTCACCAAAACGCTGTCCACCAAATTGTGCTTTACCACCAAGTGGCTGCTGTGTTACAAGTGAGTAAGGTCCAGTTGAACGTGCGTGAAGCTTATCATCAACCATGTGCGCAAGTTTGATCATGTACATGACCCCTACAGACACACGGTTATCAAACGCTTCTCCAGTTCTGCCGTCATAAAGAATTGTTTTCGCATCTCTTGGCATACCAGCTTCTTCAAGTGTTTCCCATACATCTTCTTCTGTTGCTCCATCAAATACAGGACTTGCAACATGGATACCAAGCTGTCTAGCAGCCATTCCTAAATGTAACTCAAACACTTGTCCGATGTTCATACGCGACGGAACGCCAAGTGGGTTAAGCATAATGTCGATTGGTGTACCATCTGGTAAAAACGGCATATCTTCTTCCGGTAAAATTTTGGAGATAACCCCTTTGTTACCGTGACGACCGGCCATTTTATCCCCTTCATGGATTTTACGTTTTTGTACAATATACGCACGAACCAACTGGTTAACACCTGGTGGCAGTTCGTCTCCATCTTCACGATTGAAGATTTTAACATCCAGTACAATACCGCCTCCACCATGTGGAACGCGTAGGGACGTATCACGCACTTCACGAGCTTTCTCGCCAAAGATAGCATGCAATAGTCTTTCCTCTGCAGATAATTCCGTAACCCCTTTAGGTGTTACTTTACCAACTAGAATATCTCCATCGGTTACTTCTGCACCGACACGGATAATTCCATACTCATCCAGGTTCTTCAGTGCGTCTTCCCCAACGTTCGGGATATCTCTTGTTATTTCTTCCGGTCCAAGCTTTGTATCACGGGCTTCGGACTCAAATTCCTCAATGTGGATGGATGTATATACATCGTCTTTCACGAGTCTTTCACTCATGATGATCGCATCCTCATAGTTATAACCTTCCCAAGTCATAAATCCAACAAGAACGTTACGACCTAAAGCAAGCTCTCCATCTTCCATTGAAGGCCCGTCAGCAAGTACCTCACCCTTTGTTACGCGGTCACCCTCACTAACGATAGGGCGTTGATTATAACAAGTTCCTTGGTTCGAACGTTTGTATTTTTGCAGCTTATAGTGAACAACGTCACCTTGAACTTCTTTACCGTCAACTTCCGAAATGTGACGGATAACAATTTCCTTCGCTTCTACACGTTCCACAACACCCTCACCACGGCTAATTACCGCAGCTCCAGAGTCTTTCCCGTTTACATACTCCATACCAGTGCCCACAATTGGTGCTTCAGGCTTCATTAACGGAACCGCCTGACGTTGCATGTTCGCACCCATCAATGCGCGGTTAGAGTCATCGTTTTCCAAGAACGGGATACAAGCTGTCGCAGCAGAAACTACCTGTTTCGGCGATACATCCATGTAATCAATCTTATCACGGGAAACAATGATATTGTCTTCACGGAAACGAGCGATCACTTCAGCATCAACAAATTTATTGTTCTCATCAAGTTTCGCGTTTGCTTGTGCCACGATATAGTTATCTTGTTCATCTGCTGTTAGGTAATCAATTTTCATCGTTACTTCACCGGTTTCCGGATCTACACGACGGTATGGCGATTCAATAAAACCAAATTTATTTACCTTTGCATAGCTTGACAGAGAGTTAATCAATCCAATGTTTGGCCCCTCCGGCGTTTCAATCGGACACATACGACCATAGTGAGAATAGTGAACGTCACGAACTTCGAAACCAGCGCGTTCACGCGTCAAACCACCTGGCCCTAGCGCTGATAGACGACGCTTATGCGTCAATTCGCCTAATGGGTTTGTCTGATCCATAAATTGCGAAAGCTGAGAGCTACCGAAGAACTCTTTAATTGAAGCAATTACTGGACGAATATTAATTAACTGTTGCGGAGTTACGCTTGACGTGTCCTGAATTGACATTCTTTCACGTACAACTCGCTCCATACGAGATAATCCGATACGGAATTGATTTTGCAACAACTCACCAACCGAACGAAGTCTGCGGTTTCCAAGATGGTCAATATCATCTGTGTCCCCAACCTTGTAAAGCAGATTAAAGAAATAGCTAATAGAAGCTAAAATATCTGCTGGCGTTATATTTTTAACTTCTTTTGTTACGCCGCCATTTCCGATTACAGTTAATTCACGCTCACCGCTCGGATCAGTTGGATCCATAATTTTAACGGACTGAATATTGATTTCATCTTCTAAAATACCATCGTTCGGTTCAAGAATTCGCTCGCCGAAACGATCTTCTTCCCTTTCTAAATACGGAAGAATTTTATCTAATAGTTTCCGTTCTAATCGTTCACCTTTTTCAGCTAAAACCTCTCCTGTTTCAGGATCAACAATAGACTCAGCCAAAATCTGATTGAACAGACGGTTTTTAATATGAAGCTTTTTATTCATCTTGTAACGACCAACATGTGCAAGGTCATAACGCTTCGGATCAAAGAAACGGGAAATTAGTAAGCTTTTCGCATTCTCCACTGTAGGTGGCTCACCCGGGCGTAAACGCTCATAGATTTCCAATAATGCCTTTTCTGTGGTCTCTGTATTATCTTTTTCAAGTGTATTTCGTAAGTATTCATTCTCGCCTAATAGATCGACGATTTCCTGATCTGTGCCAAAGCCTAATGCACGTAACAATACTGTAATTGGTAATTTACGTGTACGATCAATGCGGACATATGCAATGTCTTTCGCATCCGTTTCGAACTCAAGCCATGCACCACGATTCGGAATAACGGTAGCAGCAATACCACGCTTACCATTTTTATCGATTTTTTCATTAAAGTAGACACTAGGTGAACGTACGAGCTGTGAAACGATAACTCGTTCAGCTCCATTAATAATAAATGTACCTGTATCTGTCATAAGTGGGAAATCTCCCATAAATACTTCCTGTTCTTTCACTTCACCGGTTTCATTATTAATTAAACGAACCTTCACGCGAAGCGGAGCATTGTACGTAACATCTCTTTCCTTTGATTCATCTACAGGATACTTCGGCTCACCTAAACTGTAATCTACAAACTCAAGTGATAGGTTTCCTGTAAAATCTTCAATTGGAGAAATATCCTGGAACATCTCTCTTAAGCCTTCTTCGAGGAACCATTCATATGAAGCGGTTTGAATCTCGATTAGATTCGGTAATTCTAAAACTTCACTGATACGTGCATAGCTCCTGCGCTGGCGGTGCCGTCCATACTGAACTAGTTGACCTGTCAACTGCTTCACCCCTTAAATCGTGTCTTTTTGTCGCTGTCTGACAAAAAGAGAATCATATTTAGAAAAAAACAATACGAGAAAAAGTGATTCTCAGTTTTGTTTTTCGAACCTAACTTTTTCAAAACTTAGGCATTCACAAATTATTTAAGTAAATACCTTCGTTGCATTGATGTAAATAGTAAGCTTTTCACTATCCTATCTACCTAGCTAAACTTTTCGCTCAGCAATATGCCGAACAAATTTTAAAGCATTGAAATTCATGGAACATGCTTGCCAGCGTGCCGTTGAAGTGTTTCACATCTCTTACCCTTCACCAGCATTTGAAAGCAATACAACAAATACTAGTTGTACACATAGCATTTATTTTGGTAAACTAGAAAAAAGGCTTTATTATAAAACCCTGCATTTTTTCCGATTCTACCAGTGTTGCCGTTCAGCAATCAAATATACGTCCCATATTTTATAAAGATTCCCTTGACAAAAGAATCCCCATGTTACCATCTTCCAATCTTATCACACTAATTCTATGTGGTCAAACATTTAAAGCTCTTAATATATAGTATCCTTTACTTTTGATAACAACATCTACATTTCCAAACAAGTCCTCGATCTTATCCATCGCCGAAGGTGCTCCTTGCTTCTTTTGAATAACCACCCATAATTGACCATCCGGAAGCAAAGCTTTTTTCGAATCCTCAAACATTTGATGAACCACTTGCTTTCCCGCTCGAATCGGCGGGTTCGTGAGGATGGCCGCGAACTTCCGTCCAGGCAAACCTGACAAACGATCACTTTGGATAACCTCAGTGTTTATTTGATTATTGATAGCCGCATTTTTCTCAGCAAGCGCAAGCGCACGCTCATTTACATCCACCATCACAACTTGGCGATTGACAAAATCATTCGCAAGCGCGATTCCAATTGGACCATAACCACAACCAAGGTCCAATAGATCGCCAGGAACACTTGGCTCCTGAAATTGCTCTATTAAAAGTCTCGAACCAAAATCGACTTCGTTTTTTGAAAACACGCCAACATCACTTGTAAACGTATATTTTTTTCCTCTTAGTTGGTACGTCCATGTTTTTGGTAAAGTTTTAGATTGAGGTTTATTAGAAAAGTAATGCTCAGACATTTGGGCACCTACTTCTTAGTTATATTTAAAATTAGAAGATACCTGAAAGCAAACCACCTCCAGATAATATATAAAACTTAATTCAATCGAAGATACCTCTCTTGCACCATATACATCGACAGGCACAAAAAAAGAAAATGCCGAAAGTAGTTAGATCAAGATCTTCTCTTTTATACAATCGACATGAATTACTCTTAATTATTTTGATCTGGCAATAAAATACCGCATCAATAATAAAGTGAAACTTTATTCAGGCAGTCAGCCTTCTGGATGTTAGTTAAACAGAATCAGGAGATTACGGCTGTTCATACCACAAGATCCCCCTCGCAATTAGAGGTTGGGGTTCTTCACTCCATTAACGCGTGATAAAAAGCCCGCCGAAATTCGACGAGCTCTATCATTTTCTATTAGCAAAATTATTTAACTTCTACTTCAGCGCCAGCTTCTTCAAGTTTACCTTTAACTTCTTCAGCTTCTTCTTTAGCTACGCCTTCTTTAATTGCTTTTGGCGCGTTATCTACTAAGTCTTTTGCGTCTTTAAGACCAAGACCAGTGATTTCACGAACAGCTTTAACAACTTTGATTTTTGATGCTCCAGCACTTGTAAGTACTACATCAAACTCAGTTTGCTCTTCAACAGCAGCTCCACCAGCAGCACCAGCAGCAGCTACAGGTGCAGCAGCAGTTACTCCAAATTCTTCTTCGATTGCTTTAACAAGATCGTTTAATTCTAAAACGGACATTTCTTTGATTGCGCCAATCATTTCTTCTTTAGTCATGATATATTTTCCTCCTAATATTTTAGTTTAATTTAGTAATATCGTCAGGCGATTATTAAGCGCCTTGTTCTTCTTTTTGTTCTGCAACTGCTTTCGTAACGTAAGCAAAGTTACGGATAGGTGCTTGAAGCACGCTAAGCAGCATAGACACCATACCTTCGTAGTTTGGAAGCTCAGCAAGCTCTTGAATTTGTTCAAGGCTAGCTACTTGACCTTCGATAACGCCACCTTTGATTTCTAATGCCTCATGTTCTTTCATGAAGTTATTAAGAATTCTTGCTGGTGCTACTACATCATCGTTACTGAAAGCGATAGCTGTTGGTCCTACCAACACATCGTTCAAGCCTGAAAGTTCAGCTGCTTCTACAGCACGGCGAGTCATTGTATTTTTGTAAACTTTAAAGTCGATTCCCGCATCGCGTAGTTCTTTACGTAATGCTGTAACTTCTGCCACATCAAGACCACGGTAGTCAACCACTATTGAAGTTTGACTAGCACGGAATTTTTCTGTGATTTCTTCAACTAATTGTTTCTTTTGTTCAATTACTGCAGACATTGTTCCACCTCCTATTATCATTTCTTTCATATCATTACACCGCTGGGATATATAAGAAAAGCTCCCACGTAGACATGGGAGCTTAATATAACAAATGGACATTAACATAGATTAACTCATCTGTATATAAACAAACCTCGGCAGGATATTAAGCGGAAATCCGCACCTACTGTCTACGGTATAACATATTCATTTTATTATGACGCAATTTAGTATAACGGAACACTGCGACAAAGTCAACACCTAATTAACGAAAATCAGATACGTCAACTTTGATTCCAGGTCCCATTGTAGAAGCGATTGAAACATTCTTCATGTACGTACCTTTAGCAGCTTGCGGTTTTACTTTCACAAGTTGTTCTGTAAGTGCTACGAAGTTTTCAACCAATTTCTCATCTTCAAATGAGATTTTTCCAATTGGAACATGGATATTTGCAGACTTATCTACACGGTATTCTACTTTACCAGCTTTAATATCTTTAACAGCTTTTTCTACTTCAAAAGTAACTGTTCCAGTTTTAGGGTTTGGCATTAGACCTTTTGGTCCTAACACACGTCCAAGCTTACCTACTTCAGCCATCATATCAGGAGTCGCTACAATAACATCAAATTCAAACCAACCTTTGTTGATTTTCTCAATGAATTCTGTCTCTCCTACATAATCTGCTCCTGCAGCTTCTGCTTCTTTTGCTTTTTCACCTTTAGCGAACACAAGCACGCGTTGTGTTTTACCAGTTCCATGTGGCAATACCATTGCTCCACGGATTTGTTGATCTGCTTTCTTCGGATCTACTCCAAGACGGAATGCAGCTTCAACTGTTTCGTCAAAGTTTGCTTTAGCAGTTTGTTTCGCTAATGCAACAGCTTCTTTAATTTCATACAAATTTGTACGGTCAACAAGCTTTGCATTTTCTTGATACTTCTTACCTGTTTTTGCCATTTTATTTCCTCCTCTATTGTGGTTATAACGGTAATACCTCCCACTTATAAAAGCAAACAGCTTTTATAAAGCGTGTAACGAACCTAAAACTAGGTCCATCACACCCACGAAAAAGGTTGCGAATGGTCAGCCAACCGCAACCTATACCGTATTAGAAAACTCAGCAATCGCCAAGCGTTGGGCAAATGCCTTAGTTGCACTTGTACAAATAGCAAAGTTTTACACTTTCCTATTTGCAAAAATTAATCTTCGATAACAATTCCCATGCTTCGTGCAGTACCTTCAACCATACGCATTGCCGCTTCAACATCAGCTGCGTTTAAATCAGGCATTTTAGATTCCGCAATTTCTTTTACTTGATCGCGTTTCAATGTAGCGACCTTGTTCTTGTTAGGCTCACCAGAACCAGATTCAAGACCTGCTGCTTTTTTCAAAAGAACAGCTGCTGGTGGAGTCTTTGTAATAAATGTAAATGAACGGTCTTCAAATACCGTAATTTCAACAGGAATAATTAAACCCGCTTGATCTTGTGTACGAGCATTGAATTCTTTACAGAATCCCATGATATTAACACCTGCTTGACCTAGTGCCGGTCCTACTGGCGGTGCTGGGTTTGCTTTACCAGCTGGGATTTGCAATTTCACTAACTTGATTACTTTTTTAGCCACGAGACACACCTCCTTAAAGTCCGTGATGTGGTAATAGGGTCCTATGATTGTATTGGTATACCCTCCCACTCCATTTATCAACGCCCTATCCAGGGCATAAATAACAAAAAAATTTTAGCATGAAATGCTAAATAATGCAAGGTTTTGTTGTCTCTTTTTTTAGAAGTTCATTTTAAGACAGCTTTTCAACCTGCGAGAAATCCAATTCAACAGGGGTTTCTCTACCAAACATATTAACATGAACTTTTAATTTTTGCTTGTCCATATCAATGTGCTCAATTGATCCTGTGAAATCAGTGAATGGGCCGTCAGCAACTCGTACATTTTCTTTGATTTCAAAATCAACCTGTACGGTCGGTTCTGATACACCCATACGCTTTAAAACAACATCAATTTCATCTGGAAGTAATGGTGTCGGTTTTGCACCGTGCCCGCTAGATCCAACAAAACCAGTTACGCCAGGCGTGTTTCTTACAACATACCAGGAATCGTCTGTCATAATCATTTCTGTTAATACATAACCAGGGAATGATTTCTTTTTCATGACTTTCTTTTTACCGTTTTTAATTTCTGTTTCCTCGTCTTCTGGAACGATTACACGGAAGATTTTATCTTCCATTCCCATTGTTTCTACACGTTTCTCCAAGTTCATCTTTACTTTATTTTCATAACCGGAATACGTATGAACAACATACCAATTTTTCTCCATTTATACAGGGCTCCCTCCCTTATAAGGCTGTTCAAAAAGTCCGGTAAAAATGACACATCGAGAACAGTAGACCTTCGATTAAATACCGACACGTCCTGTGTCGAACACCGAAGTCACCACATCCTGCGGAAGCTCGTTGGCTTGGTTTTCCATTCCTTGCAATAGAAAAACACTTTTCCCGCGTGCAAGAACGTCTGCTCACGTATTAAACCCATACGTTCCGCTATCAGGAGCTACAACACCTCGAACTTCTCGGTCCTTTTTATCCTCTTTTGAACACACACTTTATAGCAGCTTGATTTATCATTCAATCACGAATCGTCTACCATTTTCTCCAATTTAAAAAACCCGCTTTGACCGGGTTTTTAAAAGGGTATATTATTTTTCATTATAGCATAATTAAACACATTTATTCAAAATAAGTTTAAAACTTGAGAAATACCTAAATCAACAATAAAAAAGAATAGTGCTACAAATACTACGGTTGAAATAACGATAATGGTATAATTGGTCAGCTCTTTACCTTTTGGCCAGCTAACTTTTTTCATTTCTCTAGATACATCTTTAAAGAATCTGAACATGCTTGTACCCCCCAAAAACTCCGCTTAAAATGCGCACTTACTTTGTTTCACGATGCAATGTATGTTGCCCACATGTTTTGCAATATTTACGTACTTCTAATCTCGTAGCCTTTGTGGATACATTCTTATTCGTTGAATAATTTCTGCTTGAACAAATTGCACACGCTAACGTGATTTTATTACTCATCTATTTCACCCCACACATAGGGTATTTTCCTTTTGTTCTAATTTAGCACGTTTTGCCATAACGTGTCAACGTCTCAACAACCCGCGAGCCAAATAATATCAAATGTTTTAAACAAAAACGGTGAAGGTTAGCTTTCTGTTATTCTCCCAATCTAAATCTTGATTATTTATGGTGTTTCAGTCACATCCATCAGTTGTTCGAGCTTTCGTTTTACACGTTGCAAAGCATTATCAATCGATTTGACATGTCGTTTCAATTCAATCGATATTTCCTGGTAGGACCTTCCGTCCAAATACAAATGGAGCACTTGTCTTTCCAACTCGCTTAATAATTCGGATAATTTCATTTCCATATCTCCGAAATTTTCTCTGTTAATGAGAAGCTCTTGAGGATCAATCTCTTTCGATCCTGCAATTACATCCAACAATGTGCGATCTGATTCTTCATCATAGATTGGCTTATCGAGGGAAACATAGGAGTTAAGTGGAATATGCTTCTGTCTTGTCGCTGTTTTAATTGCAGTGATAATCTGACGCGTCACACAGAGCTCAGCAAATGCTTTAAATGAAGATAGCTTGTCCCCATTATAATCGCGAATTGCTTTATATAATCCGATCATTCCTTCTTGAATGATGTCCTCTTTATCTGCGCCAATTAAAAAATACGTTCGTGCTTTTGCTCGGACAAAATTAATGTACCTGTTAATTAATATGTCCAGCGCTCGACTGTCGCCTCGACGAACAAGTTGCAGCAAATCGTCATCTTCAAGCTTACTAATACTTCGATTGTCTTTTACTATTTGCTCGACGCTCATTAAGATTGCCCCCTGACTATCTCGGTTGTCACTTAGGACATAGTATACAGTACTCGTTTCAGAACCGTCAACATGAACAAGAAGCGTTTACATGCAAAATATGTCGAAATAGCGCAAAAATCAAACTTTTTAGTTGTTCAAAAAGTCCGGCGAAAATAACACCCCGAGAAATAGGGCATTCGACTAATTTCCGACATGTCTTTTCATCCCCCTTTTTGAACACTATTTTTATGCTATATTTCTCCCCTTCTCATCTTTTCAAATTTCTGAAGGATTTCTTCGTCCAACTTAATTTTAGATTGTGGTTGCATTTTTTTATGCAGTTCAATGCTAACTTCAATTTCCTTTTCAATGTCCTGCATTTCAATAAATAGTTCACGAGCAGACTTACGAAGAGCTCCTTGTCCGAAAATCGTACGCTGCTCTGCATAATCAGATGTAGCTACATATACTTGTGTCTTCACATTTTTTACTTCTTTCACAAGCTTTTCGATACATTCATCAGCTGTTTCCTTTTCCTTTGTATAAATTACTTCAACTTTATATTGCTTTAATTTACTTGAAATCCCTTTAACATAGTACGCATCGAATACGATAATGACACGATGGCCGGAATACGCTTGGTATTCAGCCATCCATTCAACCAGACGGTCACGAGCTTGTCCAATTTCTTTTTCCTTTAGTTGTTGCAGCTCTTCCCATGCTCCAATAATATTATAGCCATCTACAATAAGAACGACCATCTATACATCACCCAATGGGTATCTTTTACGATATACCTCATAGAGAAGCAAACTACAGGCAACTGAGGCGTTCAAGGAAGATACTGCTCCCTTCATTGGTAAGCTTACTGTCCAATCACACTTCTTCCGAACAAGTCGACTAATACCCTTTCCTTCATTGCCAATTACAAGAGCGATTGGCAATGCCCCGTCCAACTTGCGATAGTCCTCCGTTGCTTCTGCTTCTGTACCGACAACCCATACCTGTCTTTCTTTTAATTCATCAATTGTATTGGCGATATTCGTCACCCGCGCTACTGGAATATGCTCCATCGCTCCTGCAGCTGTTTTCGCAACAGTTGCGGTTAAACCTACCGAGCGCCGCTTCGGAATGATGACTCCATGCGCTCCTGTTGCATCCGCAGTCCGCAAGATAGATCCTAGATTATGTGGATCCTCCAATTCATCCAAAATGATGAAGAAGGGGTCTTCATTTCTTTCTTCTGCCCGCTGAAATAAATCATCAAGTGTTGCATATTGATAGGACGCAACATAAGCAATCACACCTTGGTGATTACCGGAATCAAGTTGTTCAAGCTTTGATTTCGGCACTTTTTGTACAATCGTTCCAGCTTCTCTCGCCATTTGTTGCAATTTCTTTTGCACATTCGGATTCAATTGCTCCGATATAACCACTTTATTAACAGAACGGCCGGATTTTAATGCTTCCATTACTGGATTTTTTCCAATTATTAACTCTTGATCCATGTTATCCACTCCTCTCTTCTACAAATTCAATCGCACTTTCTAACAGTTCCTTAAGACGTGTTTCGTTTCCAGATAAATAGTGATAGCCGATTAATGCTTCAAATGCCGTACTATAACGATAGGTTTGTACACTTGTGTTTTTCGGAATAGAACCAGACTTAGCATTTCTCCCTCTCCCTACAACAGCCCGTTCTTCCTCATTTAAAAAATCCGCTTTGGCTGCCCAGTTAAGAATGACAGCCGCTTGGGATTTTCCAGAAACAAAAGTAATCGCTTCTTGATGTAGCTGGTTCGGCTTTACGGTTCCTTTTTGAAGCAAATGCTCCCTGACATGGGTTTCATATATAGCATCTCCCATATATGCGAGTGCTAGGCTTTTCAATTGCTTTGGATCCAACTTCATGATTAGCCTCTTTTCCAGCGAACCCCTTGAGGTGTGTCTTCCAATATGATATTTTTGTCTTTTAACAAATCTCTTATCTCATCTGCTCGAGCGAAATCACGATTTTTCCTTGCTTCATTCCGTTCTTCAATTAACGCTTCAATCGCTTCGTCTAACAGTTCATCTGCTGTATCAAGAGTAATCCCAAGTACATTTAGTAAAGTCTTGAGCACTTCCTGAAATGCATCAATTACCTCTGTTGATGTTTGGTTGGATTGTAAATAGACATTTGCTTCTTTTGCTAAATCAAACAGGACAGAAATTGCATTCGCTGTATTGAAATCATCATCCATTTCCAGCTCAAAGCGATGTTTCATTTCCGCTATTTTCGTTAGCCATTCCTCTGTATTATCAACAAGGTTCATACTCGTCGGTTTGCGATGCTCTAAGTTTTCGTATGCCGTTTTAATTCGGTCATAGCTATTTTTAGCACTTTCCAGAAGCTCCTCTGTAAAATTAATCGGATTACGATAATGCACACTTAGCATGAAGAAACGTAGCACTTCCGGATTATGCTTTGCAATTAAATCTCTTGTTAAAACAAAATTTCCGAGTGATTTCGACATTTTTTCATTATTAATATTTATATACCCATTATGCATCCAATAATTCGCAAATGTATGACCTGTCATGGCTTCAGACTGAGCAATTTCATTTTCGTGATGCGGGAATGTTAAATCCTGCCCACCAGCATGAATGTCAATCGTATCTCCAAGGTATTTCTTAGCCATTGCAGAGCATTCGATATGCCAGCCTGGTCGGCCTTTCCCCCACGGTGAATCCCAAGCAATTTCTCCAGACTTTGCTTCTTTCCATAATGCAAAATCAAGCGGATCATTCTTTTTCTCTCCAACTTGGATTCGCGCACCAGAGCGAAGCTCATCAATTGACTGATGGGATAATTTGCCATATCCTTCAAACGCTCTCGGTTTAAAATAGACGTCTCCTTCTGCTGCATAGGCATACCCTTTCTGAACGAGCACATCAATAAAACGAATGATATCCTCCATCGTTTCCATAACACGTGGATTATGTGTTGCCTCTTTCACACCTAAAGCTCCAACATCCTCTAGATAAGCCTGTATAAATTTATTTGCTATCTCAGGAACATCTTCCCCTAATTCATTTGCTGTTTTAATTATTTTATCATCGACATCGGTAAAGTTTAATACATAGTCAACTTGAAAGCCTTTGTATTCGAAATACCTTCTTACTGTATCAAAAACAATAGCCGGACGTGCATTACCGATATGAATATAGTTATATACAGTCGGTCCGCATACATACATACGAACCTTTCCTTCTTCTAATGGTGTGAAATCTTCCTTCTTGCGCGATAATGTATTATATAACTTAATCGACATATTGTTTTACACTCCCTTGTTTCAATTTTGCAATTTCAGCCTTCAGTTCATCAATCTGCACCTGCATATGTTCACAACGATCAGCTACAGGATCAGGAATCTTATGATGATCAAGGTCCCTTCTTACTCTTTCCCCATTCTGGATTACAACTCTCCCAGGAACACCAACTACCGTTGAATGATCAGGCACATCCTTTAACACAACAGAACCGCCTCCGACCTTCGAGCTTTCACCGATTGTTATTGCCCCAAGCACTTTTGCCCCTGTAGAAATGAGTGCATTATCTTTCACTGTTGGATGTCGTTTCCCTCTTTCTTTACCAGTACCGCCAAGTGTTACTCCTTGAAAAATGGTAACATTATCCCCAATCTCACACGTCTCTCCAATAACTACTCCCATACCATGGTCGATAAAAAGACGTCGCCCAATCTTTGCTCCTGGGTGAATCTCAATTCCTGTAAAGAAGCGGCTAGCCTGAGAAATGACGCGTGCAATAAAGAAAAGCCTTCTTTTGAAAAAACGATGCGCAATTCGATGTGCCCATACGGCATGAAGACCCGAATACGTTAGCATCACTTCGATATACGTACGTGCAGCAGGATCCTGTTCAAACACAACATCCATATCTTCCTTCATTGTTTTGAAAATTCCCATGTGCCTTCCTCCTTTATAGTTAGTAAAATTGGCTTTCATAAAAGGGATTTTTAGATGGGGCTCTCTACTTTCATAGAATCTTTTTTATTTTGGCTAATTCCAGAGTGAATGCCTTATCCCGCCTTACGCAGAAAGGAACGTTTATACCTTACTTTTTGCCAAAATAAAAAGCGTCCCTGTGTAGTTTATACACAGAGACGCTAGATTAGCGCGGTTCCACTCTGTTTGAAGGACGTATCCTTCCAACTTTGGCTCTCGTAACGGGAGAGTATCGCTGTCATGTACTAAAGACTACTCATTTTCCATAACAGACTCCAAGGGGCACTTCAGAAACGATGCTTAAAATCACTCACAGCCCTTGGTGATTCTCTCTGAATAAGCAGATCGATTCTTACTTTCCCTTTTCAACGTTCACTTATTTAGTAATACTATATTATACAATCGGCGAAATGTGAACCATTACGCTCCTAATTGCTTCAATACTTTATCAAGCCTTGCGATAATAACAGACTTTCCTAAAAGCTCAATCGCAAACGGTAGCTCTGGACCGTGCATTTGTCCAGTTGTCGCAATCCGGATTGGCATAAATAGTTTCTTTCCACGGTGACCAGTTTCCTTCTGTGTTGCTTTAAATTGTGCCTTAATTGTATCTTTATTAAACTCATCTAAATGGATCAGCTTATCTGTAAAAACTTGCAATACTTCTGGTACTTGTTCCCCTTTTAAGACCTCCATCGCTTCGTCATCATAGGAAATCTCATCATTAAAGAATAGTTCCGTTAGTTCCACAATCTCCGCACCATAACGTAATTGTTCACGATATAAGCTAATCACATTTTCTGCCCACGTTCTTTTATCTGCATCCATATCCTCCGGTAATTTACCAGATTCAATCAAATGCGGCATCGCTAGATCAATCACCGTTTCTATGTCAGCCGCTTTGATGTATTCGTTGTTCATCCACTTCAGTTTTTGTTGGTCAAAAATCGCTGCAGATGTAGATAGACGTTCCGGATCAAAAATTTCAATTAGCTTTTCTTGAGAAAAGATCTCTTCCTCTCCAACTGGAGACCAGCCTAATAAGCTGATAAAATTAAACATTGCTTCAGGTAAATATCCTAGATTGCGATATTGCTCAATAAATTGAAGGATATGCTCATCACGCTTGCTTAGCTTTTTACGCTCCTCATTCAAAATCAGGGTCATATGGCCATATTTTGGCGCTTCCCAGCCAAATGCTTCATAGACCATCATTTGCTTCGGTGTGTTGGAAATATGCTCCTCACCACGCAATACATGTGTGATTTCCATCAGATGGTCATCAATGGCTACAGCAAAGTTATACGTCGGGATACCATTTTTCTTCACAATAACCCAGTCACCGAAATCACTCGATTCAAACGTAATTTCGCCGCGAACAATATCTTGGAACATGTACGTTTTGTTCTCTGGAACACGAACACGGATACTCGGCTTACGACCTTCCGCCTCGAAAGCCGCGATTTGCTCTTCCGTTAAATTACGGTGGGCTCCAGAATACTTAGGTACTTGTCCTTTTTCACGTTGCTCCTCACGTTCAGCCTCAAGCTCTTCTTCTGACATATAGCATTTATAGGCAAGGTTTCTTTCCAGTAGTTCATTAACATATTTATTATATAAATCTAAGCGCTCTGTTTGACGATATGGACCATAGTCACCACCAATATCAGCACCTTCATCCCATTCTAATCCAAGCCATTTTAAAAACTTCAACTGGCTCTCTTCTCCACCCGCTACATTCCGTTTTTCATCCGTATCCTCTGTACGAATAATAAACTTTCCGTTAAAATGTTTTGCATATAAATAGTTAAATAAAGCTGTACGTGCATTCCCAATATGCAGATGGCCTGTCGGACTTGGCGCATAACGCACACGAACTTCCTTACTCATGGTGTTGCTCCTCTCTTAATTATGGATTCCGATATAAGTATAAATTTACGTCTATAAGGTTGTTCAAAAAGTCCGGTAAAAATGACACATCGAATTTCTTCGTTGGCTTGCTTTTCCACTGCTCACGTATTAAACCCATACGTTCCGCTGCTCAAAGCTACGCCGCCTCTAACTTCTCGGTCCTTTTCATCCTCCCTTTTGAACACGCACTCTATATGAAAAAGTGATAACATATCATTCATGTTATCACTTTACTTCACCTTAATCAGTTATACCTCTTTTACAGTGCTTTTTCAAGTAATTTTGGTTTTGCAAAGATCATCCGGCCAGCTGATGTTTGCAGTACACTTGTAATAATTACTTCGATCGTTTTTCCGATATAATCCCGACCTTCTTCCACAACTATCATTGTACCATCATCAAGATAGGCAACCCCTTGATTATGCTCTTTCCCATCTTTAATTACTTGTACAATTAGCTCTTCACCTGGAAGTACAACCGGCTTCACAGCATTGGCAAGATCGTTAATATTCAACACGTTAACACCCTGTAAATCACAAACTTTATTCAAATTAAAATCATTTGTTACAACAATACCATCAATTACCTTCGCAAGTTTAATTAGCTTACTATCAACCTCTGGAATTTCTTCAAAGTCTCCTTCATAAATCTCGACTTTCACTGGCAATTCCTTTTGGATGCGATTCAATACATCTAGTCCACGGCGGCCTCTATTACGTTTGAGTGTATCTGAGGAATCGGCAATATGCTGCAGTTCCCCGAGAACAAATTGCGGTATTATAACGGTTCCTTCTAAAAAGTTCGTTTGGCAAATATCTGCGATTCTACCATCAATAATAACACTTGTATCCAGAATTTTTGCCTTTGGTACGATTGCATCTACATCGTCACCTTCAATAGGTCGGCGTTTGTCCTTTTTATTTGTTTTCATTAGATTGACAAATTCATCTCTCCGCCTGAAACCCACTTGGAAACCAAGGTAACCAAGAACAATCATAATAAAGAGTGGCAGAACCTGTGATACAACCTCAATATTAATATCTTGTAAGGGCATGTTAACAAAGTAAGCAATAACCAATCCGACAATTAAACCGATACTACCAAAGAATAAATCAACTGCTGGGAGCTTTATCAGTGCGTCTTCTACCCACCTCAAAAAGTCAACAATATAATCTGCCAGCCAATAAGAAAGAATAAAGAATATAATTGCACCGATGATCATGCCTAAATATGGGGATCTTGCCCAATCCAAATTTGTAATGTTCAATAACCGAATTATTTCTGGTACATATAGATAACCTATAGTACCGCCTAGAACAATAAAAAATAAATGCACTATTTTTTTGAGCAACATCGTCACCTCCTAATGTTTAGTATTGCCTAGAAATTTATAATTTAACCCTCATAAATGGGCGAAAAAAGCATTGTATTTCACAAATCACAGTATAAATATGTCATTTTTATGATAAAAATCGCTAAGAATCACTGGGCCATCGCTATATCTAATGCTTGTTGTACGGTACGAACCCCATGTACTTGAATTCCTTTCGGGTATGTCCAGCCATCCAAATTGTTTTCCGGACAAATGACACGTTTAAAGCCAAGCTTAGCTGCTTCTTGAACACGCTGTTCGATACGCGACACACGTCTGATCTCCCCAGTAAGCCCAACTTCTCCAATAAATATATCATCTGGATTCGTCGGCTTATCCCGAAAGCTTGAAGCAATGCTTACAGCTAGCGCTAGATCAATTGCAGGTTCATCAAGCTTCACACCACCAGCTACCTTAATGTAGGCATCCTGGTTTTGCAGCATAAGGCCGACACGCTTTTCGAGAACTGCCATCAATAAAGGAACACGGTTATGATCAATTCCTGTGGCCAT
This sequence comes from Oceanobacillus sp. FSL W7-1304, assembly GCF_037969805.1. Taxonomy (NCBI): domain Bacteria; kingdom Bacillati; phylum Bacillota; class Bacilli; order Caryophanales; family Bacillaceae; genus Oceanobacillus; species Oceanobacillus sp. FSL W7-1304. The sequence continues at coordinate 2,605,691 of NZ_CP150211.1, forward strand.
GCGGCGTGGATTACCGAAGCTAGTTGGAGAAATCAATGCTTGAATTTCAACGAGTACAGGTCTTGTCCCTTCCATCGATGCAACGACAGTAGAGCCTGCTGATCCTTCTGAACGCTCTTCTAGAAAAATCTCCGAAGGGTTCATTACTTCTCGAAGGCCTTCTTCTTTCATCTCAAAAATACCCATTTCATTCGTACTTCCAAAGCGATTCTTCACACCTCGTAATATTCGATACGTATGATGCCTTTCTCCTTCAAAATACAATACGGCATCAACCATATGCTCGAGCAGTCTTGGACCAGCTATCGCCCCTTCTTTCGTCACGTGACCAACTATAAATATCGGAATGCCGTTTGATTTTGCGACCTTCATTAAATCAACAGTACATTCTCGTACTTGTGAAACACTACCAGGAGCACTCGTTACATCTTCCTTAAAAATCGTTTGAATGGAGTCAATTACGACAAATGAGGGGCGAATCTCCTCAATTTGTTTTTGAATATCAAACAAATTCGTTTCAGAAAGGACATATAGCAGATCCTCTTTTACTCCTAGTCGATCAGCACGCAGCTTTGTTTGGCGGATCGATTCCTCACCAGAAACGTACAGAACTGGTAATTGCTTCCCTGCAAGCTGTGAAGAGATTTGTAATAACAAGGTAGATTTGCCAATCCCAGGATCACCACCAATTAAAACAAGCGATCCGAGAACAATACCGCCACCAAGCACACGATTGAATTCCTTCATCGTTGTGGTGATACGCGGTTCTTTCTGTGACTCGATCGAAGTAATCCTTTCTGGCTTACTAACGACATGTGTACCACTTACTTGTTTTCCTCTGACAGTGGTTGCTTCAACTTCTTCCACCATCGTATTCCAATTATTACACCCAGGACATTTGCCCATCCATTTCGCAGATTCATATCCACAATCTTGACAAACATACTTCGTTTTTCGCTTAGCCAAATCACTATCCCCTTCTCTTACTATTGTAAAACATTTTTGGCTCAAATAGGTTACAGCTTCCTATCAATTTATGAAACATATTTCCTTATTTATGCCACAACTGGGTCGTTTAGTACCCTTTCCACTAGAATTGGGTGTTTAAAGTAGGGTAAAGAGGGTTTAGAACACCCCTCAATATGGAAGGAAAAGCTAGAAGATACTGCTCTTCTAGCTTTTTACTTTCTCTTGAATTTATAAAAATTGAATTACCTGGATACCTTTAGTTACCATAACAACGTAAACAGGTCAACATTACGGTGCGCAGTTTTTACCTCACTAACCGGCATTCGCGCTTTTATGCTTTCCTCATTACGAGAGGACGATGAAATCTCCTTTATTATTTAAACCGATTTTTACCTCTTGCCCTTTATCAATTGTTTCTTTCAGCAACTCTTCAGATAGAAGGTCTTCGATATTTTTCTGAATCGATCTGCGCAATGGACGGGCACCGTATTCCGGATCGAACCCTTCATTTGCAACCTTTTCTACCGCTTTATCAGTCAATGATAAATGAATATCTTGATCCTTCAGGCGACGTTGCAATTGTTCGAGCATAAGTGTCACAATATCCTTCATATGCTTCTTCTCTAATGAATGGAATACAATCGTCTCATCAATTCGGTTTAAAAATTCAGGACGAAATGCTTTTTTCAATTCTTCCATTACTTTTGACTTCATATCGCTATATTCTTTTCCTTCATCAGCAATATTAAAGCCAACATATTTATTCCGTTTTAGCTCACTTGCTCCAACGTTGGATGTCATAATAATTACCGTATTACGGAAGTCAACAAGTCTTCCTTTGGAATCTGTTAAACGACCATCCTCAAGCACTTGTAATAAAATATTAAATACTTCAGGGTGTGCTTTTTCAACTTCATCTAAAAGCACGACAGAGTATGGCTTACGTCGCACCTTTTCTGTTAGCTGACCACCTTCCTCATAACCAACATATCCTGGAGGGGATCCAACTAGACGAGACGTCGCATGCCTTTCCATGTATTCAGACATGTCTATACGAATCATCGCATCTTCATCTGCAAACATCACTTCCGCTAAAGCTCGAGCAAGTTCTGTTTTACCAACACCTGTAGGTCCTAGGAAAATAAAGGAGCCAATTGGTCGCTTCGGATCTTTTAAGCCCGCACGCGCTCGGCGAATAGCCTTCGAAATCGCATTTACTGCCTCTCCTTGGCCAATCACACGATTATGCAAGATCTCTTCCATGTTTAAGAGACGCTCACTCTCATCCTTCGTTAGCTTCGCTACAGGTACTCCCGTCCAGATCGATACAACACTTGCAATATCTTCAACAGTAACCTCTGAATCGGTTTGTCCTTGCTTTTCTTTCCATTCATTTTTCGTTTTTTCGAGTTGTTCACGATAACGTTGTTCTGAATCACGTAAAGATGCTGCCTTTTCAAATTCTTGGCTTTGTACAGCAGCGTCTTTTTCTTTTCGTACTTCTTCAAGCTTCTGCTCAAGTTCTTTCAAGTTCGGTGGAACAGTATAAGAGCTCAGGCGTACTTTAGAGCCTGCTTCGTCTATTAAATCAATTGCCTTATCTGGAAGGAACCGATCCGTAATATAACGATCAGAAAGTGTTGCTGCTGCTTCAATTGCTTCATCCGTTATCGTTACACGGTGATGTGCTTCATAGCGATCGCGTAATCCGTGCAGAATCTGGATGGTTTCATCCAATGTTGGTTCATCGACTTGAATCGGTTGGAATCTTCGTTCTAATGCAGCATCTTTTTCAATGTATTTACGATATTCATCAAGTGTTGTTGCACCGATACACTGTAATTCGCCTCGAGCTAGGGATGGCTTTAAAATGTTTGATGCATCAATTGCACCTTCTGCTCCACCAGCGCCAATTAATGTATGAAGTTCATCAATAAATAAAATGATATTTCCAGCTTGGCGGATTTCCTCCATCACCTTTTTCAAACGATCCTCAAATTCACCACGATATTTCGTACCTGCAACAACTGTACCCATATCTAATGTCATCACGCGCTTATCACGAAGGGTTTCTGGAACCTCGTTATCAATAATTTGCTGCGCCAAACCTTCAGCTACAGCCGTTTTACCGACACCTGGCTCACCAATTAATACCGGATTATTTTTCGTACGACGGCTCAACACTTGAATAACCCGTTCGATTTCCTTCGCACGCCCGATTACAGGGTCAATTTTACCCTCTTTTGCGCTAACGGTTAAGTCTCGTGCCAACGAATCTAATGTAGGTGTACTTGCACTCGATTGTTGTCCAGAACGCCCTTGTCTTCCTGCCTGTGATTCATTGCTTCCTAATAGCTGTAACACTTGCTGTCTTGCTTTATTTAAGCTCACACCGAGGTTATTCAATACGCGTGCAGCAACACCTTCACCTTCGCGGATAAGCCCAAGTAAAATATGCTCTGTACCTACGTAAGAGTGGCCTAGCTTTCTTGCCTCATCCTGTGATAACTCAACGACCTTCTTTGCACGTGGGGTATAGTGAATCGATTGCATCGGCTGCTTATCGACACCGATTAATTTTTCTACCTCTTCTTGAATTTTCGAGACTTCAAGGCCTAGGGACTGCAGTGCTTTTGCCGCAATTCCTTCACCTTCACGGACAAGTCCTAATAAAATATGTTCTGTGCCAATATTCTTATGGCCAAGTCGTACTGCTTCTTCTTGTGATAATGCTAATACTTTTTGTGCTCTTTCTGTAAATCGTCCAAACATCATCTGGATTTCCCTCCTAGTTTTCCAATTTTAATCGTTCGCGTATGAGCGATGCACGCAATACATCACGTTCACCTGCATTTAAAGTTCTATTCGCATATTGTTGAAGAAAACCCGGTTGTGTAAGAACCATCAATTCATTTAGTATATTTCCTGATGTATTTTCTATAATACCTAAGTCTATGCCCAATCGCACGTTAGAAATACATTTTGCAGCTTCTTTTGATTCAATTTTCCGGCTATACTGCAGTACACCGTAGGAACGAAAGATACGATCCTCGAGTTCTATACCTGATCGCTTCATAATATAATTTCGTGCGACTCGTTCATGATCGATTAACTGATTCACAACACTCTCTAAGTCCTCTACAATATCTTCCTCAGACTTTCCAAGCGTAATTTGGTTGGATATTTGGAAAATGTTACCAAGCGCTTCACTGCCCTCTCCATAAATCCCTCTAACAACAAGGCCAAGCTGACTAATCGCTGGGATCATTCGATTAATTTGCTTTGTCATCGATAAGGCGGGAAGATGCATCATAACAGACGCTCGCATTCCTGTTCCTACATTTGTTGGACAGCTAGTTAAATAACCTTTTGTTTCATCGTATGCATAATTTACCTTCTCTTCAATCCAATCATCGAAATCAAAAGCTTCTTCCAATGCCTTTTTTAACTGTAAACCAGGAAAATAAAGCTGAATACGAATATGATCCTCTTCATTTATCATGACTGAAACTTGCTCATTTTGTGAAATCATAACAGCAGCATGCTCATCGTGCTTTACTAAATGAGGACTAATTAAATGCTTTTCAACAAGCACGCTTTTTTCTACAGGTGTCAAATCTTTAATTGAGACAAATTCTAAATTCTTATAGTTTTGGAAGGTTTGATGTTCATATTCCTTCTTAAAAAAACTACGAATATCATCCAATTTCTCCTGTTCAGCAAGGATTGGATACGTAACATTTGCAAAGTTCCGTGCTAAGCGAATTCTACTACTCATCACAATATCATTATCAGGCCCTTGTTCGTGCATCCAGGGGCTAAGTGCTTCTTTGATAAAATGCTCTAAGCTCAAGATCCATCACCTGCTTCCGGCTCTTTATCCCCTTTTTCCAATGCTTTTATTTTATCCCGAACTTTTGCAGCTTCTTCAAAAGCTTCTGCTTCAATTAATTGTTGCAACTCTTCTCGATAGCTTTTCAGTTGTTTTTTTAATTGTAAGCCACTTCCAGCACGTTTTGGTATTTTGCCAAAATGCTTCGTATTGCCGGAATGTACTCTACGAAAAATTGGCTCTAGCTTGGAAGCAAAAGACTCATAGCAATGGGCACAGCCAAACTTACCAACTTGCTTAAACTTTGAAAATGTCATTCCACATTTCGAGCATTGCAATTCTTTTACCTGGTTTAATTGATTATCACTCATGCTCGTCATCTTTATCGTGTCAAAATTAAATAAACCAGTTAGTAAATCATGAAGGGAATAGCCTTCCTCTGGATATGTGATATACCCCTTTTTCTTAGCACATGTCTCACACATACTTACTTTAGTTTCTTGTCCATTAATTACCTGTTTTACATGAAGTGTAGCTGGCCGTTCATGACATTCCTGACATTCCAATATCTATTCCCCCTTTACATACAACCTCTTTACAAAATCATCTGTAAAATACTGCTTTACTCACCTGCATACTTTAAGGTTAAAAGCATTTTTGATAGTATACGAGCACGTAATTCATCTCGTAATGGAAGTTTAAAAGCTAATGTCGTACGATCCATTGCACTAAGCATAATCTTTGCCTCGCGCTTTGTAATGATGGCTTCTTCTAATAAACGTTCTAAAACATCAATAGACGATCGCTGGGAAATAGAGCCATCAATCATCTGGATAATTTCATCAATAAGTTCCGACTTATCCTGATGCTTAATTCGCATGATACGAATATAACCTCCACCACCCCGCTTACTTTCTACTATATACCCTTTTTCTACAGTAAAACGCGTATTAATTACATAATTTATTTGCGAGGGAACACACTGAAATTGATCTGCAATTTCACTTCGCTTAATTTCAATTGCATTCTGCCCCTTCGCCTGTAGAACCTTTTTCAGATACTGTTCAATTACATCCGAAATATTGCTCATCTGCCCTACACCTTTCTGTATGAATTATCCAGCACGTTGTCTTTTGACTTTGACTATCTTTGACTATAGTTTCATTATACGCCAAAATGAAGGAGATGCAAACAACTTATGTATATATCTTAGACAAAATTAACAAAAACGAAACCAAAAACCTTCCACAAATTATCTGTGGAAGGTTTTTGAAATGGCATTATTTCGTTAATTCGGAGATGTTTTTTACTCCCTGAAATCGGGAGATCTCTTCAAAAATGGTAATCAGACTCTGTTTATCTTTCCGACCCATTTTTATATAGAATTTCCTTAAGCTGCTTTCTTGCCTTATAATCTCGATATTTGTTATAGAAAATTGCTGTTTTTCGATTACCTCTACTACTTGATTGATTTGAATCGTTTCATCAACAACCAATTCAATAAACGTGGTAGTCCTTGACCTAGGAAATATTCTTTCAATATGATTGAGGAAAATCAGACTGATTAATATAATAAGCGTTGTGAAAATAGCAACACTATACATACCTGATCCTACAACAAGGCCAATTCCAGCTACAGCCCAGATAGAAGCTGCTGTTGTCAGCCCACGGACTGTTCCACCATAAACAATAATCGTTCCTGCTCCAAGGAATCCAATTCCACTAATAACATAAGAGGGGATACGCGCAGGATCAAATCGAATATTATCATTTACTTCATTAAATGTACTAAACCCAAATAGGGACAAAATCATCATTAAACAAGCACCTACACCAACAAGAATATGCGTGCGGAACCCAGCAGAGTGATTATTAATCTCCCGTTCAAAACCAATTAAACCAGATAATACTAATGCAACAAGCAATCTTGTAATAATTAATAAAAAGTCTTCCCCTAATAGCTGATCTGCCCATGATTGCAAAGTTTATCCCCCCTTTAAGAATTACTATCTGTTTCTATATATAAATCGTTTCATCACGATTTTCTAATCTTATATAAGAATTTTTTATGGAAATACCCTTCTCGAGTTTATTCCTTGTTAAAAAGATTGTTAAACCTTTTATTAACTATATGAAAACAATTCATAATGATGAAAGAGATTTTCTGGATAAAATTAAAACAGTAAAACGACTTGCTTTTTCCAAACTTGTATAAGATTTGACACGCTCCTTGAAAAGCTCAAACTTTACCGGATTTTAACTTAGCAAAGATAAAATAAATTGTTTTATGTCGAAAAAAACTAAATAGGAGATTTTAAATGGTATTTCTACAGCATCCTATATATTTCCACACGCAGAACTCCAGTATTATCTCTAGCCACCATGTCTTCAATATATTCACCGTAACTACAATGATCTCTTACAATAAAATCGAATTATTTTATAGGTTTCTAAATCCATTATTCCGGATTCAAGAAACCGCCTTATAGTATCCATCAAGTTCCTACTTTGTGAGTTGCTTCTATTGATATCTATAGAAGATAAAAATAAACGATGATATTGCACTTATTCATTTCAATATCATCGTTATCTATATACATCCTTACCTTATTATTGAAAAAGCTAGCAAGCCATAATTTATTATAGATATACAAAAAGAGTTAAAATACATTATCTGTATTTTAACTCTTTTTCATCTGCCTGGCGGCGTCCTACTCTTGCAGGGGCAAAGCCCCAACTACCATCGGCGCTGAAGAGCTTAACTTCTGTGTTCGGCATGGGAACAGGTGTGGCCTCTTCGCTATTGCTACCAGACAATCCTCAAAAACAAGGACAAGTTTTATTATATGCATTTCCGAATAAAAATGCAAGGTTTTTTTGAATTTATACCTTAAAAACTAAATAAGAGTAAACAAGACATCAAATAAAGAATTTAGTTAAGTCCTCGATCGATTAGTATCCGTAAGCTCCACGTGTCACCACGCTTCCACACCGAACCTATCAACCTCATCGTCTCTGAGGGATCTTACTCACTCGAAGTGATGGGAAGTCTCATCTTGAGGGGGGCTTCATGCTTAGATGCTTTCAGCACTTATCCTTTCCACACGTAGCTACCCAGCGATGCTCCTGGCGGAACAACTGGTACACCAGCGGTGTGTCCATCCCGGTCCTCTCGTACTAAGGACAGCTCCTCTCAAACTTCCAACGCCCACGACGGATAGGGACCGAACTGTCTCACGACGTTCTGAACCCAGCTCGCGTACCGCTTTAATGGGCGAACAGCCCAACCCTTGGGACCGACTACAGCCCCAGGATGCGATGAGCCGACATCGAGGTGCCAAACCTCCCCGTCGATGTGAACTCTTGGGGGAGATAAGCCTGTTATCCCCGGGGTAGCTTTTATCCGTTGAGCGATGGCCCTTCCATGCGGAACCACCGGATCACTAAGCCCGACTTTCGTCCCTGCTCGACTTGTAGGTCTCGCAGTCAAGCTCCCTTGTGCCTTTACACTCTACGAATGATTTCCAACCATTCTGAGGGAACCTTTGGGCGCCTCCGTTACCTTTTGGGAGGCGACCGCCCCAGTCAAACTGCCCGCCTGACACTGTCTCCGAACCGGATCACGGTCCTGGGTTAGAATGTCCATACAGCCAGGGTGGTATCCCACGGATGCCTCCACCGAAGCTAGCGCTCCGGTTTCCAAGGCTCCCACCTATCCTGTACAAGCTGCACAGACATTCAATATCAGGCTACAGTAAAGCTCCACGGGGTCTTTCCGTCCTGTCGCGGGTAATGCGCATCTTCACGCATAGTATAATTTCACCGGGTCTCTCGTTGAGACAGTGCCCAAGTCGTTGCACCTTTCGTGCGGGTCGGAACTTACCCGACAAGGAATTTCGCTACCTTAGGACCGTTATAGTTACGGCCGCCGTTTACTGGGGCTTCGGTTCAAAGCTTCGCCTTGCGGCTAACATTTCCCCTTAACCTTCCAGCACCGGGCAGGTGTCAGCCCCTATACTTCGCCTTTCGGCTTCGCAGAGACCTGTGTTTTTGCTAAACAGTCGCTTGGGCCTATTCACTGCGGCTCCATGTAAATGAAGCACCCCTTCTCCCGAAGTTACGGGGTCATTTTGCCGAGTTCCTTAACGAGAGTTCTCCCGCTCACCTTAGGATTCTCTCCTCGCCTACCTGTGTCGGTTTGCGGTACGGGCACCTATGATCTAACTAGAGGCTTTTCTTGGCAGTGTGAAATCCGGAACTTCGGTACTAAATTTCCCTCCCCATCACAGCTTGAAATTGCCAGACGGATTTGCCTATCTGACTTTCTCACTGCTTGGGCGCACATATCCATCAGTGCGCATTCCTTATCCTACTGCGTCCCCCCATCGCTCAAACAATCATGAGGTGGTACAGGAATATCTACCTGTTGTCCATCGCCTACGCCTTTCGGCCTCGGCTTAGGTCCCGACTAACCCTGAGAGGACGAGCCTTCCTCAGGAAACCTTAGGCATTCGGTGAAAGAGATTCTCACTCTTTTTTCGCTACTCATACCGGCATTCTCACTTCTAAGCGCTCCACCAGTCCTCACGGTCTGACTTCACAGCACTTAGAACGCTCTCCTACCATTGTTCGTAAGAACAATCCGCAGCTTCGGTGATACGTTTAGCCCCGGTACATTTTCGGCGCAGAGTCACTCGACCAGTGAGCTATTACGCACTCTTTAAATGATGGCTGCTTCTAAGCCAACATCCTGGTTGTCTGGGCAACTCCACATCCTTTTCCACTTAACGTATACTTTGGGACCTTAGCTGGCGGTCTGGGCTGTTTCCCTTTCGACTATGAACCTTATCACCCATAGTCTGACTCCCAAGTAAAAGTAACTGGCATTCGGAGTTTGACTGAATTCGGTAACCCGGTGAGGGCCCCTAGTCCAATCAGTGCTCTACCTCCAGTACTCTATTTCTTGAGGCTAGCCCTAAAGCTATTTCGGAGAGAACCAGCTATCTCCGTGTTCGATTGGCATTTCACCCCTACCCACACCTCATCCCCGCATTTTTCAACATACGTGGGTTCGGGCCTCCAGTCAGTGTTACCTGACCTTCACCCTGGACATGGGTAGATCACACGGTTTCGGGTCTACGACCGCATACTCATTCGCCCTATTCAGACTCGCTTTCGCTGCGGCTCCGTGTCTTCCACTTAACCTTGCATACGATCGTAACTCGCCGGTCCATTCTACAAAAGGTACGCCGTTACCCATTAACGGGCTTCGACTACTTGTAGGCACACGGTTTCAGGTTCTATTTCACTCCCCTTCCGGGGTGCTTTTCACCTTTCCCTCACGGTACTGGTTCACTATCGGTCACTAGAGAGTATTTAGCCTTGGGAGATGGTCCTCCCGGATTCCGACGGAATTCCACGTGTTCCGCCGTACTCAGGATACACTCCGGAGGGAATTCTTTTTCAACTACAGGGCTGTTACCTTCTGTGGCTGACCTTTCCAGGTCGATTCATTTAAAGAATTCCTTGGTAACTCCGAGTGGAGTGTCCTACAACCCCAGAAAGCAAGCTTTCTGGTTTGGGCTCTTTCCGTTTCGCTCGCCGCTACTCAGGAAATCGATTTTTCTTTCTCTTCCTCCGGGTACTGAGATGTTTCAGTTCCCCGGGTCTACCTCATGCACCCTATGTATTCAGATGCATGTACTGTTCCATTACGAACAGTGGGTTCCCCCATTCGGAAATCCCCGGATCAAAGTTTACTTACAACTCCCCGAGGCATATCGGTGTTAGTCCCGTCCTTCATCGGCTTCTAGTGCCAAGGCATCCACCGTGCGCCCTTATTCACTTAACTAAGTTACAGTAAATAAGCGTACTAATTTATTAGCCTTGCTTTTATTTAATCCAGCTTTAGCTCCTGAGAACAGTCGCTTCAGCCTTTTACATTAATATTGATGTCGTTGTTACTCTTATTTAGTTTTCAAGGTACAAATAGAGAGATTTACTCTCTCAAAACTGAACCAAACAACCAAGTATGTTTCCGTAATAATCCTTAGAAAGGAGGTGATCCAGCCGCACCTTCCGATACGGCTACCTTGTTACGACTTCACCCCAATCATTAGTCCCACCTTCGGCGGCTGGCTCCAAAAGGTTACCTCACCGACTTCGGGTGTTACCAACTCTCGTGGTGTGACGGGCGGTGTGTACAAGGCCCGGGAACGTATTCACCGCGGCATGCTGATCCGCGATTACTAGCGATTCCGGCTTCATGTAGGCGAGTTGCAGCCTACAATCCGAACTGAGAATGGTTTTATGGGATTGGCTTGACCTCACGGGTTCGCTTCCCTTTGTTCCATCCATTGTAGCACGTGTGTAGCCCAGGTCATAAGGGGCATGATGATTTGACGTCATCCCCACCTTCCTCCGGTTTGTCACCGGCAGTCACCTTAGAGTGCCCAACTGAATGCTGGCAACTAAGATCAAGGGTTGCGCTCGTTGCGGGACTTAACCCAACATCTCACGACACGAGCTGACGACAACCATGCACCACCTGTCACTCTGTCCCCGAAGGGAAAACTCTATCTCTAGAGGTATCAGAGGATGTCAAGACCTGGTAAGGTTCTTCGCGTTGCTTCGAATTAAACCACATGCTCCACCGCTTGTGCGGGCCCCCGTCAATTCTTTTGAGTTTCAGCCTTGCGGCCGTACTCCCCAGGCGGAGTGCTTAATGCGTTAACTTCAGCACTAAGGGGCGGAAACCCCCTAACACCTAGCACTCATCGTTTACGGCGTGGACTACCAGGGTATCTAATCCTGTTCGCTACCCACGCTTTCGCTCCTCAGCGTCAGTTACAGACCAGAGAGTCGCCTTCGCCACTGGTGTTCCTCCACATCTCTACGCATTTCACCGCTACACGTGGAATTCCACTCTCCTCTTCTGTACTCAAGTCCTCCAGTTTCCAATGACCCTCCACGGTTAAGCCGTGGGCTTTCACATCAGACTTAAAAGACCGCCTGCGAGCGCTTTACGCCCAATAATTCCGGACAACGCTTGCCACCTACGTATTACCGCGGCTGCTGGCACGTAGTTAGCCGTGGCTTTCTGGTTAGGTACCGTCAAGGTTGGGTCAGTTACTACCCAACTTGTTCTTCCCTAACAACAGAGTTTTACGATCCGAAAACCTTCATCACTCACGCGGCGTTGCTCCGTCAGACTTTCGTCCATTGCGGAAGATTCCCTACTGCTGCCTCCCGTAGGAGTCTGGGCCGTGTCTCAGTCCCAGTGTGGCCGATCACCCTCTCAGGTCGGCTACGCATCGTCGCCTTGGTGAGCCGTTACCTCACCAACTAGCTAATGCGCCGCGGGCCCATCTGTAAGTGACAGCCGAAACCGTCTTTTATCTTCTCACCATGAGATGAAAAGTGTTATCCGGTATTAGCTCACGTTTCCGCGAGTTATCCCGATCTTACAGGCAGGTTGCCCACGTGTTACTCACCCGTCCGCCGCTCATTCCATAAACATTACCCCGAAGGGTTCTGTTTATTTCCTGCGCTCGACTTGCATGTATTAGGCACGCCGCCAGCGTTCGTCCTGAGCCAAGATCAAACTCTCCATAAAAGTTTGTAATACTTAGCTTTTGTAGAAGCTGACTTCTACTTGTTTTAAAAAGAAAAACGAGTTTCCTTTTTCTTGACATACTGGTTGTTTTGTTCAGTTTTCAAAGAGCAAATTTATTGTCTTTTTTAAAAGCAGCTTTACTAATATATCATATACATCACTATATTGTCAACAATCTTTTAAAATTTTTTAAAAGATTATTTTGTAGTAAGAATCAAACTTTTAAATTGGTGGAGCCTAGCGGGATCGAACCGCTGACCTCCTGCGTGCAAGGCAGGCGCTCTCCCAGCTGAGCTAAGGCCCCGTATGATATAAATAAAATGGTCGGGAAGACAGGATTCGAACCTGCGACCCCTTGGTCCCAAACCAAGTGCTCTACCAAGCTGAGCTACTTCCCGTTATGGCGCGCCCGAGAGGAGTCGAACCCCTAACCTCTTGATCCGTAGTCAAACGCTCTATCCAATTGAGCTACGGGCGCATATGGTGCCGAGGACCGGAATCGAACCGGTACGGTAGTCACCTACCGCAGGATTTTAAGTCCTGTGCGTCTGCCAGTTCCGCCACCCCGGCAAGGGTTTGGAGCGGAAGACGGGATTCGAACCCGCGACCCCCACCTTGGCAAGGTGGTGTTCTACCACTGAACTACTTCCGCGCTTGGCAATGTTTAAATTAAATGGTGCGGGTGAAGGGACTTGAACCCCCACGTCCGAAGACACTAGATCCTAAGTCTAGCGCGTCTGCCAATTCCGCCACACCCGCAAATGGTGAGCCATGAAGGATTCGAACCTTCGACCCTTTGATTAAAAGTCAAATGCTCTACCGACTGAGCTAATGGCTCAAAAATATATATTACATATTATTGATAATTATTATTCACTTATGAAAAGTGGTGCCGGCCAGAGGACTTGAACCCCCAACCTACTGATTACAAGTCAGTTGCTCTACCAATTGAGCTAGGCCGGCAAATGGTGGAGGATGCAGGGCTCGAACCTGCGACCCCCTGCTTGTAAGGCAGGTGCTCTCCCAGCTGAGCTAATCCTCCGATTTATATCTGCCTGGCGGCGTCCTACTCTTGCAGGGGCAAAGCCCCAACTACCATCGGCGCTGAAGAGCTTAACTTCTGTGTTCGGCATGGGAACAGGTGTGGCCTCTTCGCTATTGCTACCAGACAATCCTCAAAAACAAGGACAAGTTTTATTATATGCATTTCCGAATAAAAATGCAAGGTTTTTTTGAATTTATACCTTAAAAACTAAATAAGAGTAAACAAGACATCAAATAAAGAATTTAGTTAAGTCCTCGATCGATTAGTATCCGTAAGCTCCACGTGTCACCACGCTTCCACACCGAACCTATCAACCTCATCGTCTCTGAGGGATCTTACTCACTCGAAGTGATGGGAAGTCTCATCTTGAGGGGGGCTTCATGCTTAGATGCTTTCAGCACTTATCCTTTCCACACGTAGCTACCCAGCGATGCTCCTGGCGGAACAACTGGTACACCAGCGGTGTGTCCATCCCGGTCCTCTCGTACTAAGGACAGCTCCTCTCAAACTTCCAACGCCCACGACGGATAGGGACCGAACTGTCTCACGACGTTCTGAACCCAGCTCGCGTACCGCTTTAATGGGCGAACAGCCCAACCCTTGGGACCGACTACAGCCCCAGGATGCGATGAGCCGACATCGAGGTGCCAAACCTCCCCGTCGATGTGAACTCTTGGGGGAGATAAGCCTGTTATCCCCGGGGTAGCTTTTATCCGTTGAGCGATGGCCCTTCCATGCGGAACCACCGGATCACTAAGCCCGACTTTCGTCCCTGCTCGACTTGTAGGTCTCGCAGTCAAGCTCCCTTGTGCCTTTACACTCTACGAATGATTTCCAACCATTCTGAGGGAACCTTTGGGCGCCTCCGTTACCTTTTGGGAGGCGACCGCCCCAGTCAAACTGCCCGCCTGACACTGTCTCCGAACCGGATCACGGTCCTGGGTTAGAATGTCCATACAGCCAGGGTGGTATCCCACGGATGCCTCCACCGAAGCTAGCGCTCCGGTTTCCAAGGCTCCCACCTATCCTGTACAAGCTGCACAGACATTCAATATCAGGCTACAGTAAAGCTCCACGGGGTCTTTCCGTCCTGTCGCGGGTAATGCGCATCTTCACGCATAGTATAATTTCACCGGGTCTCTCGTTGAGACAGTGCCCAAGTCGTTGCACCTTTCGTGCGGGTCGGAACTTACCCGACAAGGAATTTCGCTACCTTAGGACCGTTATAGTTACGGCCGCCGTTTACTGGGGCTTCGGTTCAAAGCTTCGCCTTGCGGCTAACATTTCCCCTTAACCTTCCAGCACCGGGCAGGTGTCAGCCCCTATACTTCGCCTTTCGGCTTCGCAGAGACCTGTGTTTTTGCTAAACAGTCGCTTGGGCCTATTCACTGCGGCTCCATGTAAATGAAGCACCCCTTCTCCCGAAGTTACGGGGTCATTTTGCCGAGTTCCTTAACGAGAGTTCTCCCGCTCACCTTAGGATTCTCTCCTCGCCTACCTGTGTCGGTTTGCGGTACGGGCACCTATGATCTAACTAGAGGCTTTTCTTGGCAGTGTGAAATCCGGAACTTCGGTACTAAATTTCCCTCCCCATCACAGCTTGAAATTGCCAGACGGATTTGCCTATCTGACTTTCTCACTGCTTGGGCGCACATATCCATCAGTGCGCATTCCTTATCCTACTGCGTCCCCCCATCGCTCAAACAATCATGAGGTGGTACAGGAATATCTACCTGTTGTCCATCGCCTACGCCTTTCGGCCTCGGCTTAGGTCCCGACTAACCCTGAGAGGACGAGCCTTCCTCAGGAAACCTTAGGCATTCGGTGAAAGAGATTCTCACTCTTTTTTCGCTACTCATACCGGCATTCTCACTTCTAAGCGCTCCACCAGTCCTCACGGTCTGACTTCACAGCACTTAGAACGCTCTCCTACCATTGTTCGTAAGAACAATCCGCAGCTTCGGTGATACGTTTAGCCCCGGTACATTTTCGGCGCAGAGTCACTCGACCAGTGAGCTATTACGCACTCTTTAAATGATGGCTGCTTCTAAGCCAACATCCTGGTTGTCTGGGCAACTCCACATCCTTTTCCACTTAACGTATACTTTGGGACCTTAGCTGGCGGTCTGGGCTGTTTCCCTTTCGACTATGAACCTTATCACCCATAGTCTGACTCCCAAGTAAAAGTAACTGGCATTCGGAGTTTGACTGAATTCGGTAACCCGGTGAGGGCCCCTAGTCCAATCAGTGCTCTACCTCCAGTACTCTATTTCTTGAGGCTAGCCCTAAAGCTATTTCGGAGAGAACCAGCTATCTCCGTGTTCGATTGGCATTTCACCCCTACCCACACCTCATCCCCGCATTTTTCAACATACGTGGGTTCGGGCCTCCAGTCAGTGTTACCTGACCTTCACCCTGGACATGGGTAGATCACACGGTTTCGGGTCTACGACCGCATACTCATTCGCCCTATTCAGACTCGCTTTCGCTGCGGCTCCGTGTCTTCCACTTAACCTTGCATACGATCGTAACTCGCCGGTCCATTCTACAAAAGGTACGCCGTTACCCATTAACGGGCTTCGACTACTTGTAGGCACACGGTTTCAGGTTCTATTTCACTCCCCTTCCGGGGTGCTTTTCACCTTTCCCTCACGGTACTGGTTCACTATCGGTCACTAGAGAGTATTTAGCCTTGGGAGATGGTCCTCCCGGATTCCGACGGAATTCCACGTGTTCCGCCGTACTCAGGATACACTCCGGAGGGAATTCTTTTTCAACTACAGGGCTGTTACCTTCTGTGGCTGACCTTTCCAGGTCGATTCATTTAAAGAATTCCTTGGTAACTCCGAGTGGAGTGTCCTACAACCCCAGAAAGCAAGCTTTCTGGTTTGGGCTCTTTCCGTTTCGCTCGCCGCTACTCAGGAAATCGATTTTTCTTTCTCTTCCTCCGGGTACTGAGATGTTTCAGTTCCCCGGGTCTACCTCATGCACCCTATGTATTCAGATGCATGTACTGTTCCATTACGAACAGTGGGTTCCCCCATTCGGAAATCCCCGGATCAAAGTTTACTTACAACTCCCCGAGGCATATCGGTGTTAGTCCCGTCCTTCATCGGCTTCTAGTGCCAAGGCATCCACCGTGCGCCCTTATTCACTTAACTAAGTTACAGTAAATAAGCGTACTAATTTATTAGCCTTGCTTTTATTTAATCCAGCTTTAGCTCCTGAGAACAGTCGCTTCAGCCTTTTACATTAATATTGATGTCGTTGTTACTCTTATTTAGTTTTCAAGGTACAAATAGAGAGATTTACTCTCTCAAAACTGAACCAAACAACCAAGTATGTTTCCGTAATAATCCTTAGAAAGGAGGTGATCCAGCCGCACCTTCCGATACGGCTACCTTGTTACGACTTCACCCCAATCATTAGTCCCACCTTCGGCGGCTGGCTCCAAAAGGTTACCTCACCGACTTCGGGTGTTACCAACTCTCGTGGTGTGACGGGCGGTGTGTACAAGGCCCGGGAACGTATTCACCGCGGCATGCTGATCCGCGATTACTAGCGATTCCGGCTTCATGTAGGCGAGTTGCAGCCTACAATCCGAACTGAGAATGGTTTTATGGGATTGGCTTGACCTCACGGGTTCGCTTCCCTTTGTTCCATCCATTGTAGCACGTGTGTAGCCCAGGTCATAAGGGGCATGATGATTTGACGTCATCCCCACCTTCCTCCGGTTTGTCACCGGCAGTCACCTTAGAGTGCCCAACTGAATGCTGGCAACTAAGATCAAGGGTTGCGCTCGTTGCGGGACTTAACCCAACATCTCACGACACGAGCTGACGACAACCATGCACCACCTGTCACTCTGTCCCCGAAGGGAAAACTCTATCTCTAGAGGTATCAGAGGATGTCAAGACCTGGTAAGGTTCTTCGCGTTGCTTCGAATTAAACCACATGCTCCACCGCTTGTGCGGGCCCCCGTCAATTCTTTTGAGTTTCAGCCTTGCGGCCGTACTCCCCAGGCGGAGTGCTTAATGCGTTAACTTCAGCACTAAGGGGCGGAAACCCCCTAACACCTAGCACTCATCGTTTACGGCGTGGACTACCAGGGTATCTAATCCTGTTCGCTACCCACGCTTTCGCTCCTCAGCGTCAGTTACAGACCAGAGAGTCGCCTTCGCCACTGGTGTTCCTCCACATCTCTACGCATTTCACCGCTACACGTGGAATTCCACTCTCCTCTTCTGTACTCAAGTCCTCCAGTTTCCAATGACCCTCCACGGTTAAGCCGTGGGCTTTCACATCAGACTTAAAAGACCGCCTGCGAGCGCTTTACGCCCAATAATTCCGGACAACGCTTGCCACCTACGTATTACCGCGGCTGCTGGCACGTAGTTAGCCGTGGCTTTCTGGTTAGGTACCGTCAAGGTTGGGTCAGTTACTACCCAACTTGTTCTTCCCTAACAACAGAGTTTTACGATCCGAAAACCTTCATCACTCACGCGGCGTTGCTCCGTCAGACTTTCGTCCATTGCGGAAGATTCCCTACTGCTGCCTCCCGTAGGAGTCTGGGCCGTGTCTCAGTCCCAGTGTGGCCGATCACCCTCTCAGGTCGGCTACGCATCGTCGCCTTGGTGAGCCGTTACCTCACCAACTAGCTAATGCGCCGCGGGCCCATCTGTAAGTGACAGCCGAAACCGTCTTTTATCTTCTCACCATGAGATGAAAAGTGTTATCCGGTATTAGCTCACGTTTCCGCGAGTTATCCCGATCTTACAGGCAGGTTGCCCACGTGTTACTCACCCGTCCGCCGCTCATTCCATAAACATTACCCCGAAGGGTTCTGTTTATTTCCTGCGCTCGACTTGCATGTATTAGGCACGCCGCCAGCGTTCGTCCTGAGCCAAGATCAAACTCTCCATAAAAGTTTGTAATACTTAGCTTTTGTAGAAGCTGACTTCTACTTGTTTTAAAAAGAAAAACGAGTTTCCTTTTTCTTGACATACTGGTTGTTTTGTTCAGTTTTCAAAGAGCAAATTTGTTGGCTGCCTTGTTTAGCAGCGACTTTACTAATATAACATGTTGAGTTTTTGATGTCAACACTTTTTTTAATTATTTTTTTGAGGTTAGCTTCGACCTCTTGCCTGGACTGTTTCTCCAGCGCAACGTTAATTAATTTACCACGATTTGAAAATGAAATCAATAGCAAAACGCAAAATTATAGCATTGAATTTAAAGTTCTATTATTTATTCAATTCACGCTTCTCCATTTAACTTATTTACTTAGATAACAACACCGTTTTCGAGGATATCTATTATATTTATAATACCCTAATCAATAAGTGATAAAACCGTCTTTAGATAATTATGTCGGCAAACAAAAAACCTTCCAGTTCAAATTGAAACAAGAAGGTTTTTTCGTATCACTTATTTATGACGCATTTGCGGGAACAACAGTACATCTCGTATAGATGGAGAATTTGTCAACAGCATAACAAGACGATCTATTCCAATTCCCAGTCCACCTGTTGGCGGCATCCCATATTCTAGAGCTTCTAAAAAGTCTTCATCCATTAGATGTGCTTCGTCATTTCCTTCAGCTCTTTCTTTTACTTGTGCTTCAAAACGTTCTCGCTGATCAATTGGGTCATTTAATTCACTAAATGCATTTGCATGTTCTCTGCCAACAATAAATAATTCAAAACGGTCGGTAAAACGCGCATCTTCTGTATTCTTCTTTGCTAACGGAGAAATCTCTACTGGGTGTCCATAAATAAACGTTGGTTGTATTAATGTTTCTTCTACTTTTTGTTCAAAGAATTCATTTACAACATGACCAAATGTCATCGTGTCTCTTATTTCAACACCATGCTCTTTGGCTAACGTCCGTGCCTCTTCATCTGTTATATGCTTCCAGAAGTCTACACCGGTTGCCTCTTTAACTGCGTCTACCATATGCAACCTTGTCCATTTCGGCTCTAAGTCAACTTCATGGTTTCCATAAATCACTTTCGTTGAGCCAAGAACATCTTTTGCAATATGCGCTATCACGTTCTCAGTTAGTTCCATAATATCATTATAATCCGCATAGGCTTCATAAAGCTCAATCATAGTAAATTCAGGGTTATGTCTTGTAGAAACTCCTTCATTACGGAATACGCGTCCAATTTCATACACTTTTTCTAAACCACCAACAATAAGCCGTTTTAAATGCAGCTCGATCGCAATACGCATGTATAACTCAATATCTAAGGCATTATGGTGTGTAATAAACGGACGTGCTGCCGCTCCACCCGGAATACTATGCATCATTGGAGTTTCTACTTCAAGGAAACCTTGACCATTCAAGTATTCACGCATCGATTGGATAATTTTGCTTCGTTGTACAAATGTTTCTCTGCTATCCATGTTTGTAATAAGATCTAAATAACGCTGACGATAGCGTTGCTCGATATCTTTTAAGCCATGGTATTTTTCCGGCAATGGTCGTAATGATTTCGTTAGTAAATGGAATTCTGTAGCTTTGACAGATAGTTCTCCTACGTTTGTTTTGAACATTACACCAG
Source organism: Oceanobacillus sp. FSL W7-1304 (assembly GCF_037969805.1). NCBI lineage: Bacteria > Bacillati > Bacillota > Bacilli > Caryophanales > Bacillaceae > Oceanobacillus > Oceanobacillus sp. FSL W7-1304. Next base: position 2,625,718 of record NZ_CP150211.1, read on the forward strand.
TTACGCCAACAATATCTCCTAAGTCTGTTGTTTTGAAAACCTCATAGGCTTCCTCACCAATTGCATCCTTACGTACGTACAACTGTATTTGTCCACTTAAATCCTGCATATGTGCAAAACCAGCTTTTCCTTTTCCCCGCTTCGTCATAAGACGGCCAGCAATCGTCACTGTATCCGTAATTTCCTCTAACTCCTCTTTGGAATAGCGGTCATATTTCTCGATAAGTTCTGTTGCTAAATGGGTTCTTGGAAACTTCTCTCCAAATGGATCCAGACCTTGTTCTCGGTAATCATTTAATTTGTCGCGTCGTACACGCATTTGTTCATTCATTTCTTCAGACATTGTGATCACTCCACTCATTTATATTAGTTAGTATATCTAAAAATCCAACTTCTTTCACGTACAGTCTCTAAACTTTGCAATAGGGTGTTCATGCAGAAAAAACTGCCGGCAGCAGACCGACAGATTTCCTACAACAATTCAAACAGATTTGACACTTTATTCACTGCCTAAAGCTGATCTACAAATGTAAAGACTTAACTTCTATTCCGTGCGAGTCTCTGCCCTAATAATGCTTTTATCGCACAGTGCCATTATTTTCTAGGTCTGAGTAACATGAAGTCACAACTTGGTTGAGAACAGGAATGTCTCCTATTTGAAACATCTTATGTCCTCGCTTATTTCTCACTATTAAGTGATTCCATTGTAATCTCATCCTTTGATACAGACAACTTCTTGGCAATCATCTCTAAAAAGTCATCTGTTGCAAGTTTTGTACCTCGTTCTATGTTACCTATTTGTGCAATCGAAACATCCAGTTCCTTTGCAAAATCGATTTGTGTATATCCTTTTAGCTTACGGAAAGCTTTTATTCTTTTACCGACCCTTTTTGCGTCCATTTCCTTACATCCTTTATGTCTGTTTCAGGAAGATCAAGTATCATTTCCTCAATAGGCTTATTCCAATCAGGCAAGATTAGCTTTGGTGCAATTTCCTGTAAAGGAATGAGTACAAACGCGCGCTCGTGCATTCTAGGGTGCGGGATTATTAATCGTTCTACTGTACTATTTTCTTGATTAAATGTCAAAATGTCAAGGTCTATTGTTCGTGGTCCAAAACGTATACCACGTTTGCGTCCAAGGTGCTGTTCCACAGACTGACAGTATTCTAGAAGCTCCAGAGAAGATAAAGCAGTCTTTATTTCAATGACCATATTTAGAAAATCCGCTTGATCCAAATATCCGACAGGGGCGGTTTCGTAAATAGATGATCGTCGGATAAGTGTAACTTCTCCCATAGTTTCTAGTAATTCCAAAGCCTCTTTAAGATATGCTTCTCTCGGTTCAATATTGGTACCTAATGCCAAATATGCTTGATTCATATCGATCGCTCCCGATAGATTTCTACTGCCACAGAGGCATAGTGCCCTGGAATCGGCGGATCCGGCTTGGTCACGGTCACTTTACAAGCCTGTAAAAGACCAAACATTGCTAATAGTCTTTCTGCAATTCCTTCAGCAACAGCTTCAATCAAATTTTTCACATCACCTTCAACCAATTCCTGAACAAGTTCATAGACATGACCATAATGAATTGAATCATACATGTTATCGGATTCGCCTGGCTTTTTTAAGTCTAGATAGAGCTCCAGATCAACATTAAATCGCTGCCCTAGCTTGTTTTCTTCTGGGAAAAGCCCATGATAACCATAAAATTGCATTTGATTGAGTATAATTTTATCCAACGAAGTGACCTCCCTCAGCAAGCATCGCATCCATCATTTGCGCAGCCTCTCGATTCCGTCTTACATTATGGACACGAACCATTTGTGCTCCTTTCGTAATACCAAGACATGTCGTCGCAACTGTTCCGTTATCACGTTCTTCGGCAGGTATATCGAGAACACTGCCAATGAATCGTTTCCGTGATGTTGCTAATAATAGAGGGTATCCCATTTTTGTTAACTGCTCAAGATTATTCATCACAACAAAGTTATCCTTGGTTGATTTCGCAAAGCCGATTCCTGGGTCTAAAATGATTTTCTCTTTTGTAACTCCTGCATCTAGTGCTATTTGAATACTTTCTTCAAGATCTTTTTTCATATCATCCATAATCGAATGATAATTCTCATTCTTACGGTTATGCATTAATATAATTGGAACGCCATATTCAGCTGCAACTTTTGCAATCTCCGGATCATGTTTCGCTCCCCAAATATCATTGATAATATCTGCTCCTGCTTCAACAGCCTTTCTTGCTACTTCCGCTTTAAAGGTATCAACGGAAATTGCAGCTGCGGCATTTTCCTTCAGTGCCTTGATAACTGGTACCACACGTTTAATTTCTTCCTCAGCAGTTACAGGTATATGACCTGGACGGGTGGATTCACCACCGACATCTATCATATCTGCCCCATGTTGCTCCATCAGCATGGCTTGCTCAACAGCCTTCTCGATCGTTGTATACTTGCCGCCATCAGAAAATGAATCTGGTGTGACATTTAAAATCCCCATAATATGTGTACGTTCTGATAAATCAAATGTCCGGTTTGAAGTTTGTAAAATCATTTTTATCTTTGACCGCCTTCATAATTTCTTTGTATTTTCTATCGTATCAATTTTTCAATGCTGAGGAAACCTTTAAATTTTTTGGTGCTTCCAATAACTAGCGTACCAAAACTGCCTCGTTCAGCTTCAGCCCCCAACGTCTAGCGATACTTACCGACCGGCTAAAACATGAGGCATAGTTACACGTATACCGTTGCCGTGAAATCGGGCATCGTATCCAGGTAAAAGGATGCCGACTCGTCGAACCACCCCAAAGTTCGGGATTCAGACTGCACGTCGCCAACCACAGGCTTCCTCTTTTACGCTCAAAAAAAGGACTGGCACAATGATGCCAATCCTTTTCTATTTTATATTTTCTTATTCATTCTCTTCGAATCGATATAAAGGTGTGGACAAATATCTTTCTCCATTATCCGGCAATATAGCAAGAACCTTTTTCCCTTTTCCTAATTCTTTCGCGACTTTTAGTGCAGCTGCAACTGCAGCACCAGATGAGACGCCACCTAGGATACCATTTGTTGTCGCTACTTTGCGAGCAGCTTCATATGCTTCTTCATTCTCGATTGTTAGTACTTTTTCATAAATATCTGTATCTAAAACTTCAGGTACAAAGCCTGCACCAATTCCTTGAATTTTGTGAGGTGCCGGTGACCCTCCTGACAAAACAGGTGAAGCAGCTGGTTCAACTGCGTACAATTTGATATCATCAAAATGTTTCCTTAATACTCTCCCTGCTCCTGTTATTGTTCCACCAGTACCAATTCCGGATACGAAGCCATCAAGACCATCCTTCATTTGTTCTACAATTTCTTTACCTGTCGTTAGCTCGTGAATGTCTGGGTTAGCAGGATTACTAAATTGCTGTGGCATAAAATAGCCATGCTCATTTTTTAACTCCTCTGCCTTTGCGATAGCGCCTTTCATCCCATCAGCTCCTGGAGTCAATACCAGTTCTGCACCATAAGCACGTAATAAGTTTCGTCGTTCTTGACTCATTGTATCTGGCATCACTAATACTGCTCGATAGCCTTTTGCAGCTGCAACCATCGCAAGCCCAATACCCGTATTACCACTTGTTGGCTCAATAATAGTAGCACCAGCTTGAAGCAAACCTTCTTTTTCGGCCGCTTCCACCATAGCAATTGCGATACGATCCTTTACAGAGCTCCCAGGATTCATAAATTCCAGCTTAACATATACATCTGCACTTTCAGCATCCGTTAAATTATTCAATTTTACAATCGGTGTTCCACCAATTAAACCCGTAATGTTCTCAGCTACTTTCATGACAACCCCTCCTAATCCCAAGTGATTTTATATGAATTAATATAAATGTATGTCTATTTCAAAGAAAAGTCAACTAATATCTCTTTAAAAACGAAGGCAGATAAGGAACTTTTTCCTATCTGCCTAGAATAATCATTCCTGCGCTACTCGCTATAAATCCAATCTATATCCAGTTGCTCCCATAAAGGATCTGCAATCAATGATTGATCCATTTCCTGTAATGCTAATTCACTTTCCATATAAGGCTTAATTTCATCATACGTGAATTCGATAGCCGGAAGCTTTCGGTGTAAGTAGAGGATAGCCACACCATTATCTGCTATAAACGGCTCACTATAGGAGTGCTCGTCCATTTCCGAAGTTACATCATCATAACTGCCTGGGAGAAATTGACTGGAAGTATAGATATAGCCTAAATAGCCACCATCATCTTTCGTTTCATCATCTTGAGAATACTCCTCGGCAAGTAATTCAAATGATGCTCCTTGCTCTAGTTCATCGTAAACCTTTTCTGCCGTTTCCATATTTTCTACGAGAATATGAGATAGCTGTAGTGATGCGGTAAAGTTGTATTGACTTCCATAGCTATCATAAAAGCTCTTAAGTTCTTCTTCTGGTATAGTAGATGCATCTGCAGCAAGGAGTTGTTGTAGCTGATAACGGTAATTGACCTCATCGCGCAAACGCTCTTCTTCTTTCGCAGCCTGCTCTTCTGTCATAACACCTTGCATTGTTATTAAAAAGGCAACATCTCGATTAATCAGTTTCTCATCTATTTTAATTCCTTCTGACTCTGCCAATTGGTTCACAACAGCTCGATCAACCATTTGCTTTAATTGCTTTTCACCATAAGCCGATCGTAACGCTTCTATCCATTGCTGGTAGCTAATTTCTTCATCGCCAATAGATGCAACGGCCTCTTTGCTTGATATTGTTCGCTCATCATTATCGTTCATAACAACCGAGTCTTCATTGTTGTTTAAAATTAACAAGGAAGCAACATTTGTAATTAGTAGTACAACAACAACACCTAATAACAGCTTTTTAGACATGTCAATTTTATTTCCCTTCTTACTGTTTCAATTCTTCTAATTCCGCCTCTGTAAAATAATAGGTTTCATTACAGAAGTGACAGCTTGCTTCAGCTCCATGATCTTCATCAATCATGTTTTGTATTTCTTCACTTCCCAATCCAATAATCGCATTCGCTAATCGTTCCTTCGAACATTTACAACGAAATTCAATTGGCATGGTCTCAAGGATTTTTACTTCGTTGTCAAATAAACGTTGTAAGATTTGTTCTGGTGTATTACCTTCCTCTATCAGTTTAGATATTGGTGGAAGGGACCCGATTTGTTCTTCTAACCTTGTAATAACAGTCTCATCTGCTCCTGGCATCACTTGTACAATAAAACCACCAGCAGAAAGAATCGTATGATCTGGGTTAACCAGCACTCCAGCACCAACAGCAGAAGGCACTTGTTCAGATGTAGCAAAGTAATATGTGAAATCTTCACTGATCTCACCAGAGACAATTGGGACTTCGCCTGTAAAATAATCCTTCAAGCCTAAATCCTTAATAACACTCAAACTGCCTTCTGTTCCAACTGCTCGAGCAACATCTAGCTTCCCTTTATCATTTAACTCAAAGTCAACATGTGGGTTACTTACATATCCACGGACGTGCCCTTTCGCATTTGCATCAGCTATAATTGCACCGATTGGTCCATTTCCCTGTACTTTTATCGTGTTTGAGTCTTCTCCTTTTAACATCGCACCCATCATCGCAGTAATTGTAATTGTGCGACCAAGCGCTGCGGAAGCAGTTGCCCAAGTGTCCTGCCTTCTTCTTGCTTCTTCAACTGTTTCTGTCGATCGAATTGCAAATGCGCGAACTTTAGCATCAAATGCAATTGCTTTTACTAGATAGTCTTTCATGAAATTTTATTCTCCTTTTCATTAGAGGTTACTTACCCTTTAAGATTTAATCTTTGATAGATCAGATACAAACCTTTTAATGTTAACTGTGAATCAACTTTGTCGATTGTAGTCGCACCGTTAGCAATTAGCTTAGCTAATCCGCCAGTAGCAATAACCTTTGGTTCTACATTTTTCTCCTGCTTTATTCGGTTAACAAGACCGTCTACCTCTCCAACATAACCATAGAAAACGCCGGCTGTCATCGCTTCTACGGTAGATGTTCCCACAACTTGATCCGGAGCTTGAATTTCGATTTTAGGTAGCTTGGAGGCTTTATTATACAATGCTTCCATCGAAATTTTAATTCCTGGAGTAATAATCCCACCGCTATATTCCTCCTGCTCATTAATATAGCAGTAGGTTGTCGCAGTCCCAAAATCAATGATAATTAATGGTGCGCCATATTCTTCAATAGCTCCTACTGCATTGACAATACGATCTGCACCGAGTTCTTTTGGATTAGGATAATTCATCTTTAAATATGTTTGGGTTTCTTCCTTCCCAATAACAACTGGATCCATATGGAAATACTCTCTGCTCATTTCCTCTAATGCAAACATAATTTGCGGTACTACAGAAGATATGATGACACCATTGATATCTGAAAAAGCTATGCCTTTATAGTCAAATAACGATTTTATTAACATTCCAAATTCATCTGCTGTCTTATAGCGATCAGTTTTTATCCGCCATTCATGTTTCAACTGATCTTTCTCAAATACACCAAGGACTGTATTTGTATTTCCAACGTCAAGAACAAATAGCATGTGTCACCAAACCTTCCTATCATTTCTATTTTTTAAATATAACATACTTCAGAAACCAGAACAAAAGCGCAAGCACCCGGGAGTGCAAGGTACGAACTTATGCCATGGTTGTAGGGTAGCTATTTGTTTTTTCCTTGCACAATAAAAGCAGCCATTCGTTAAGTTGGCTGCTTTTATAGTTAAATTAATTATTTTTTATCTGTTTGATCTTCATCCGAATTCCTATCGCCCATGATCGGATCGTTAATATAACTCTTATCTTCTGTCTCTGCTTTTTCCTTTGCTTCTTCATAAGATAAGTTCTCTTCATCATCTTTTGACTGAATGTTTACTTTAACATCCTCTGCATCTGGTTCAGGTAGCTTGCCATCTTCAAACAAGGATTTGATTTGTTTCGCGTCCAGTGTTTCTACTTCAAGCAATGTTTGAGCTACAAGCTCCAGCTTATCGCGGTTTTCGGTAAGGATCTTCTTCGCACGATCATAACAATAGTTGATGAAGTTTTGCATTTCTTTATCAATATCATGAGCAATCGCATCACTATACGTTTGTTCATTTTGGATATCGCGGCCAAGGAATACATTACCGCCTCCACCACTACTAAATTGAATTGGTCCGATTTTATCACTCATACCATATTCCGTTATCATCTTATGAGCAATATTTGTTGCACGCTGGAAGTCATTTGATGCACCTGTACTTACTTCACCGAAGATAATCTCCTCGGCAACACGTCCACCTAATAATCCAGTTATTTTATCAAACAACTCTGGTTTTGTCATAAAATAACGGTCTTCTCTTGGTAGCATAACGGCGTAGCCACCAGCTTGACCACGAGGTACAATGGTTACTTTATGCACCACATCTGCATCATCTAACACCATACCAATAATTGTGTGTCCACTTTCATGGTATGCAACAATGTCTCTTTCCTTCTTGGAAATAACTCTGCTTTTCTTTGCAGGTCCTGCAATAACACGGTCAATTGCTTCATCAATATCTAATTGGTTGACTGATTTACGGTCATCTCTTGCAGCAATAAGTGCTGCTTCATTTAGCAAGTTTTCCAAATCAGCTCCAGAGAACCCTGGAGTTCGCATTGCGATTGTCTTCAAATCAACCGTATCGTCTAACGGTTTATTTCTTGCATGGACATGCAATACTGCCTCACGCCCTTTAACATCTGGACGATCTACCATAATTTGTCTATCGAAACGGCCTGGACGTAATAATGCTGGGTCTAGAATATCTGCACGGTTTGTTGCAGCAATGATAATAATTCCTTCGTTTGCACCAAAACCATCCATCTCAACTAGCAATTGGTTCAATGTTTGCTCACGCTCATCGTGACCACCACCAAGACCAGCTCCACGTTGACGACCTACTGCATCAATCTCATCAATAAAGATAATACATGGTGCATTTTTCTTTGCATTTTCAAATAAATCACGTACTCGGGAAGCACCTACACCGACGAACATCTCAACAAAATCCGAGCCACTGATGGAGAAGAATGGTGTACCAGCTTCACCAGCAACAGCACGAGCAAGTAATGTCTTACCAGTACCTGGAGGTCCTACAAGCAGAACCCCTTTCGGAATACGTGCACCAACTGCTGAGAATTTACGTGGATCCTTTAGGAATTCAACAACCTCGACCAATTCCTGTTTCTCTTCATCAGCACCTGCAACATCTTTAAAACGAACTTTTTTCTTATCTTCTGTGTACATCTTCGCTTTACTCTTACCAAAGTTCATGACACGGCCACCGCCGCCTCCGCCTTGCGCTTGACTAAGGATAAATAAGAAGAAGAGTCCAATTAATAGGAACGGAACGATTCCAGTCAAGAAGGTTAGCCATGGACTTGGCTGCTCCTCTTCGGCAACTTTTAATATACTCTGTTGTGTTGCAGCATCCGTTATCGAAGAAATAATCTCCGTGTTATCAGGAACCTGGGCGATAAATGTAGTCTCGCCATCTGTCAATGTTCCAGTAAAACGAATAATTCCATGTGATGGCTGGAATGTTAACTCTTCAATCTCACCATTATTTAAAGCATCTACAAATTGCTGTACATTATATTCTTCACTATCTTCACCTTGTCCGTTAAATACGCCAATTACGCCAATAATGACGAAGAAAATCAGCATCCAAAACAGGACATTACGAAATATCTGACTCATTGCCAACCTCCTCCCAAACGGGGAAAAACTATAGTTCATCGTATCATATGAAAAAGTTTAAATACAACTGAAATAACTTTAAAACTGGGATTTATTTTTTCTTTTTAATATAGCGTACCACTAATAAAATAAAATACATTTATTATTCGCTGTAAATTTCTGGTTTCAGAACACCGATATAAGGTAAATTACGATACCTTTCCGCATAATCCAATCCATAACCGACAACAAATTCATCTGGAACTTCGAATCCTATAATGTCAGCTTGGATTGCTGCTGATCTGCCAGATGGCTTATCCAATAGCGTTACAATTTTAATTGATCTCGCTTTCCGATATTTAAATAAATCCACTAGGTAGCTGAGCGTTAGACCACTATCAATGATGTCTTCAACAATAATTAGATCTCGCCCTTCGACCTTTGTGTTTAAATCTTTCACAATTTTTACTTCTCCAGTAGAACGCGTACCATCACCATAGCTTGATACATCCATAAAATCCATTTCCAAATGGATGTCTGTATGGCGAATCACATCTGATAGAAAAGGCATTGCACCTTTTAACACGCCGATTGCAAGTGGAAATTTACCATCATATTCTTCTGATAGCTGTTTTCCAATTTCTTGGCACTTCAGTTTGATTTGTTCTTCTGTAATTAAAATATGGTCAATCTCACCATGCATGTTATCTTGAAGCATATAAAAAATCCTCCTATAAAGTGAAACTTCATTTCAGTGGGGCTTCCTTTTTTGTCCCACTGATCATAAGAATAAATGCTTAGTTTGGACGTCGTTACTCGTCCCACCGAAAACATTTATCTCAATGGCTTTGCAACCTACTTCCCGTAGGCAAAATACAATCAGGGATTGATTTGCGAGCTGCTTTATCACAATCCCTCCCTCTCTAGCATGATTTTGCTTCTTAGAGGCGGGGTATTACAGCGCATTATTGCGTGAATAATCCCCTTTTTTAAAGTTTAATTGAATTATTGAGCCATTTTCCTGCTGTGAATTTAGCTGACTTTTCTTTAAACCGATAAGCCATAAAATCGTGCCATTCGCATCGGTTACGATCGGCCAGCCGTCTCTTTCACCAATAGGTATTTTAGCGTCAATAAATATATCCTTCAGTTTCTTACTTCCATTAAGTCCATCCCAACTCATTCTATCGCCCGGCAATCTAGTTCTGATATGTAAAGGTAACACAACCTGCTCCGTAAAAAAGGTATGGGAAAATTGGTCTTGTGCGATGTGTTTTTCAACGAAGTTTGCTGTAATTGTAGAACCACCTGGTAACTCAAGTTTACCTGGAATATCCAAAAGAAAAGAATAAGGTTGGCTGTTTGGGGCCTTACTGTGATTGGAGAAATAAAATATAATTTTTCCATAGGTGTTTTCCAATTTTAGACCATTTGGAAAGTCAATTTGGGTATTCCCTTCATCACGTTGCAACAAGGCAAAAAACTGTTCCTCATGTGTATAGGATAGGTCCTTTGGTAAGTCATTGTATAGATAGTTTAATATTAGATGAAATGCACGCCTTTGTAAAGCATGGGCGCGGTTTTTAAACAAATTCCCATCGAAGGAGGCTGTCTTGTTTTCAGCATGAAAAACAATGAGCTCATTAACCATTTCCCTGGCAGCCTCACGTAGGTATTTTTCATCCTCAGCTAGTGTTTCACTTAAATGTTGAGCAGTACGATGTATATTATCATTTCGTTCTTTAATTAATGGAACAATTTTGTTTCGATAATAATTCCTAGTGTAGTCGGTTTCTTCATTTGTTGGGTCCAATCGCACCTCAATTTGATTTTTTTTGCAATAAGTCTCCAGCATAGACTTGTTTACGCAGAGAAAAGGGCGAATAATCATTCCTGTAGAAAACGCACGTTGAACCGGAATACCTGTTAGTGCACTAGAAGATGCAGTGCGTGCAAGCTTCATAAGCATCGTTTCTATCTGGTCATCGCCGTGATGACCAAGTGCTAAATAATCTGCATGATAACGTTCCATTTGTTCGGCAAAAAACCGATACCGAACCTCTCTGGCAGCCACCTCTGTACCCAACTTATGCTTTACTTGATATGCTGGTACATCCAATGAGGCACCTACAAACTCTATTCCCCATGCCTCACAAATACGTTTCACATATTGTAAATCGCTTAACGACTCCTCTCCCCTTAGCTGGTGATCAACAGAAGCCGCAATTACGGTTAACTCCCACTCTTGCTTGATCGTGTTTAAAAAATGAAGTAACGCCATCGAGTCTGGGCCTCCAGACACTCCAGCAATAACGGTTGTACCTTCTTTCAGTAAATGATGCTTTTTTATAAATGTAAGAATTTCCTGTCTCATAAATTGCCATCCTTAAGCGACTATTTTCGTTCACTCATGCAGCTTAAATGTTCGAAGAGAGCTGACGATAAACATCCGCCTCATTATCTATACCCTATTATACGTTTAGTTATCAAAAAAGTAGAGAGAAAAGATAATACATTAATGCAAGAACACCTATTCCACCTGACTCCATAAATAGTCGCTTCCATGATGTTTTCGGTTTTTGCTTATGATAAAACTCGCGCTTTTTGGCAGCATTTAAAACATGAATTAAATCCCGCTTCATTTCCGCGCTGGATGCATACCCACTTTTTAAAGCTTTTTTTAACACGCTTCTGTATGGGATTAAATCGTTAACATGGTCAATCTTTTTAAATAACAATTTTTCAGTTGCTTCATGTTCTTTCTCAAATCGGTTTGGATAGTAAATTGTTAAAAAAACCATAACAAAAGCAAAAAGGTCGTAGCTTGGTTCCGCTTTTCTTGACCCCAGTCCCCAGTAACCACGGTCATAAAACTCTGTATACTCTTTAATTGCCCTGCCTTGTTTCGTTGTTCCACCAACATCCACCCACCTCACTGTCGGTGGTGATGACACGACTAAGAGATTTTCCGTCTTTAAATCACCAAAGATCCACCCTGTTTGATGCAGTTTCTCCAAATCTTCCAAAAGCTGCAGCATAAAAACGCCAATCCAATCTTTCCCATGCTTTCGAATAAAACCAACCATCGTCTCCCCTTGTAAATATTCCATCACGTAAAAGGAATACGTATTCCCTGTTGGCGAAACCCAATCATCTACATCAAGCAAAGAAGGCCCAAGGCGACTTCCTTGGACCTTCTCCAGCGACTTTAACACATTTACTTCCACCGTCATCGATGTACCCTTGTCACTGATTTTCAGTGCAGCGGGTCGGTCGCCATGGTTGCATAAGTAAACCGTTCCAATTGCTCCCGCTCCAAGTTTTCTCTGAATGGTATAGGTTTTATGGTGCCACTTTCCTTTAATCTGGGAACCTGGTCTTAGATCAATACCCTGTTTCTTCCATACCTGATTCATCTTCATGTCTGAAGCTCCTTAATAAACTTTTTTTACCGAATTGATACATTGCTTCACGAATTGCAGGACCAGTTGGCGTAATTCCCCCACTAGTTAGTTTGGGAAATACGGTTGAAATTGTATCAAGCTTCGGTGACCAGTCAAACACCAGTTGAATATCCTTACGCTTTCCCGGAAAGCTATAAATACAAAACTTGTTTCTACCAATCCGTGAGTTTAAGCTAATTGATAGATCAACAAGCGCTTCCTTCACTGTTGGAAGCTTATTATGCATACTTGCGCTCGTATCAACGAGTACAAGTACCTCTAAATCACTCGTCTCTCCTAAGTCTTCTACAACCTCCATAATTTCTCCGCGCTTCTCAGGTTCCAAATCTTCTATTCCTTGGTCGGAACCGAGAATTTGTCTTAACTCCTTATTCACAAATCCTTGTAATGTTTGGTTCATTGCCTGTTTCGTAACCATTTGAACAGTCTGGGATAAAGATTCACTGTAAACAATCTGACTGACCCCACCACCTGACAGAGCTATATCCTCTACTTCTTGTAATCCGTCCGGGCTTTCCGTCTGATCATCTTCCAATATCCCAATAACATTTACCGTTATCCCTTGCTGGTAAGCAAGAGCAGCAGTTGCAGAAGGATCTTCTCCCTTGTTTGAACACCCATCTGTCAGTAGTAAAATTTGTTTTAACGATCCATTTTTCAAAGCCCTAACCTCCTATTTATTTCACTACCATCATCACCACAATGGAAAGAGAATATACATAGAAAGGTAGAGTAGATCCCAATCATTCTACAAGCCAAAAACAACTGTTCAAAAGGAGGATAAAAAGGTCCGAAAAGTTCGATGCCGCGCAGTTTTAAGTACCCGACTTTTTGAACATCCTCTAAAAGGGATATTTCATCAGATTATGACAGAGCTTTTTTTCGATAGACCGGAACTGCTGCCCACTCCGGTTGATTCTTTGCAATTTTAGCAACTAGGACAGTCATATCATCTTTAATTTCCCCCGACCTTGTCCGAATAACCTCCTCTAGGAGAAGATCTGCAACTTCCTGCGGATCATCCGTTGCCATTTCTCTAATTTTTCGTTTAAGCCACAGATCAATATTTTCTACATGCCTTGGACCTTCAAAAATACCGTCACTCATCATAATAAGTAAGTCCTCTGCATTCATCTGTTCACTTACAATATCGACATCAAACTCTTGGATAATTCCCATTGGCAAATTGCTCGCCTCTATTTTTATCATTTTTTCGCCGCGTTTAATAAAGCTTGGCGTCGAGCCAATTTTCAAAAAACGGACTGAAGCATCATGTAAATCCATCATAGCTAAATCCAGCGTTGCAAACATTTCATCTGTTGTACGTAAGGAGAGAATCGAATTAATCGATTTTATTGCAACCTTCTCTGGAATTCCTGTCTGCAGGATTTGTTGTAATAAACGTAAAGTTTCCATACTTTCCTCTCTTGCCCGATTTCCATTACCCATACCATCACTAATTGCCATCGCAAACTTCCCTGCTCCAAGCTCAATCGTTGTAAAGCTGTCTCCTGAAACCAGCCCTCCTCCCTTTGCTGCATTTGCTGCCCCTGTTTGGATTGTATATTCTTTTGCTGAACCGAATGCCAAATGGCTATATCCATTCGGGAAGGGGGAAATCTCTTCTTCTTTTACAACAATCATTTCATTTAAAATATCTGATAATACAGGTGCAATTAATTTAGCACCTTCCCCTCTATATTCGTAGAAGGATGCGGTAATTTCTATATCTACATTACCCTTTTCCAATTGATAAATATCCACCTTTTCAAGCTCAATTCCTATATGTTTTAACGCATGGATAATTTGTGTTTCTTGTAAGTCATGATGCTGACGCTCCTTTAATATTTCTTTTGCGAAGTCGTCCATTACTTCAGAAACACCTTGCAGCTGATCAGCAACGAGCCGTTTACTCTCCAACACTTGTTGCCGCAGCCTGCGATTTGCTTCATAAAAGGTCATTTCCTCCTTCATGGCTTCTACTACTTTCCTTGATTTCACACAATGGTTTTCAAATTCTCGCATCACTTTCCGATTTGGTTCTTGGCCACTCGTGATGTCTTCTTTCATCTCCTCCATGTACGTATACGTTTGATCAAATTCCTTCTGCCAGCACCTATCCTTCATAAAACAGCTTTGGCATGTTTTCTCTGTCACCTGACTCAGAAAATAATCCGTCTCACGTTTTGCCTCCTGTTCATCAGTCGTTGCTGCTTGCGACACCGAGAAGCTCTTGGATAGCGCATGAAACACCTCGGAAAACTGCCCTACCCTTCTTGCTGTCACATTTCGTACCTTCTGTAAATACTGCTCTTGTTCATGGGTGTATTCTTCTGTTCCAGGTATATACCTGGATATTCTACTGAACCAGGATGCTGGTGTTAAGAAAAACAACAAAATCGCAATAGATGACTCAAGAAGAGAGGGGATCAATGTCACAGCATCACCGTAGATACTAATCAAGCCAGTACCAACGAGTAAGCCGATGCTTGTCCCAATCTTTTTGCCTTCCTTCAGTAAACCGCCAAGCAACCCTGAAAAGGCAAGCAGACTCATTTGATAAAGGTTTGCCACATTCGCGAGCGATAAAATTAACCCAGCAACTACACCAACCGTTGAACCAATGGCAGCGCCACCAATGTATGCAAATATTAACACGAAGTATCTGGAAAAAATCTGTTCTGCAGACGCTCCATATATTTGCCAGCCGATCATCCCTGTTAGTACAGAGGCAATTAAAATAATCATGCAGACGATTTCTTCATTTTTAAGTACAGGTTTATATCTTTTTGGTGATAAAAGCGGAATGCTTTGCATAAATATCAATACAAGAACGGCTCCTAAGACACCTTCGACTACAAGTAACAACCATTCGTAGGAAGTAATTGTGTCACGTAAGGAGTACAAAAACATCCTCGAAAGTGTTGTTGAAGCAAATACCGCCAGTGGTAAGACAACTTGTTGATTTTTCATCTGCTTCCCTAGTGCGGCAAGGAAAATAAATACAAGCATAGCAACTCCAATAAAAATCGCATGTGTCATTGAGTAAGTAAGTGCACCCGCAAGGACAGCAAGCATCGATTTAAAACTCTTTTCCCTGTAGACAAACCACATGGAAGCAACAAATGCGATTGCAAATGGTGATACTGCAGATAAAATAACAGCCCGTCCAAGTAAAAAACCTCCGAAATAGAAAAGCCAGCCTTGTTCAAGAAGAATGCTTTTCAGTTTGAAATAGATTCCTTTCCGCCATTTACCCTTTTGTCCCTTTTTCTCTACTCCAAATCCTCGTGATTCCACCCTTGGGATTGATTCCATCATCGATTACCACTCCTATCTTTCAGAATAGTAAACCATATTATGCGTTCTTTTTTTGTCAAAAAGGCAGAGCTTATTCAAAAAATCGTTCGACTGCTTTTTAGTAATCTTGGCATCAACAAGCAGACGAGCAAATCTTCATTTTTTACGTGTTGGTGTTAACTTTCCTTCTGTTGATAGCGCAACAAGCAGAAGAATAACTTGCTGAGAAATGAAATAGAAAGCGATTATTTTGCCGAATTGGCTGAGGTTGTGAAGGAAAATGAGGAACAAATCCAGAATTTCTTTGAATATAGATACGAAAAGTGACTTTTCGTTAAAGTATTTTACAAATCCTATTGACACAAATGAAATCCTGCTGTAATATATTTTTTGTTGGCTTATTTTGGCGGCGTAGCTCAGCTGGCGAGAGCGTACGGTTCATACCCGTGAGGTCGTGGGTTCGATCCCCTCCGCCGCTATCAAAAATAAAAACCAATCGGTATATTTCATGCCGATTGGTTTTTTTCGTATTTGAAAGAAAATCCGAACTAGTGATTATTTGCTTAATCTGTGGAACAATCGCCGTCCGGGATCGCTCCGGTCGGATGCTTTCCGTGGGCACGGCTTCAGCCTCTGCGGAAGAAAACCACTTCCTGCGAGTCTTCAGACACGTGCTGTTCCCACAGGAGTCACCGCCCTACGCTCACCCGGACTGGTTAGAACAACATTTTTATTTTGATAAACCATGTTAGTATAGCCAGTGAACCAGCACTAGCGGAGGAAACACACGAAGACTCCTGCGGGATACATGGCCAGAGTGAGACTTCGCAGAACGTAGTTCAAGAAGGCTCACGGGTCACCCTAAGGTGCGCGTAGTGTGTTTCCGGAGCGGTATACGCACAATCTCTTAATACACATTGGTTCGAAGTTTATATTTCTCTGTATAAAAGATTCTTAAACAGAAGTATAATCCCATTCCAAACCTTTTTGGCAAAC
Organism: Oceanobacillus sp. FSL W7-1304; assembly: GCF_037969805.1. Classification (NCBI taxonomy): domain Bacteria; kingdom Bacillati; phylum Bacillota; class Bacilli; order Caryophanales; family Bacillaceae; genus Oceanobacillus; species Oceanobacillus sp. FSL W7-1304. Next base: position 2,642,241 of record NZ_CP150211.1, read on the forward strand.
AAAAAACAGGCTCAATCATATGATCGGCGCCTGTTTCATTTATATTAGAGCATTGTCTATAGACAGCAACTGCTATCCTCTTCTAGCACCTCGACCCCCGCGTTTGGATTCCGTGTGCTTCTTCAAAGAGGCTAAACGATCCTCTGAATCTTTAAGAAAACGATTCATTTTTGCTTCAAAATTCTCAGTGCGTTCTCTTGGATTTTTTTGGCGTACTGGTCGATCTTTCGCTTTTTTAATAGATAAACCAATTTTACCATCTTTCTCAACATTAATGACCTTAACCTTAACTTCATCGCCAACAGTTAAGTGCTCATTAATGTCTTTCACATAGTTGTCAGCAACCTCACTAATATGGACCAATCCAGTTTTTCCTGCTTCTAGCTCTACAAATGCTCCAAAATTAGTTATTCCGGTTACTTTCCCTTGCAGCTTGCTGCCTACTTCGATTGACATAAAAAAAATGCTCCTCCTTAAAAGATTAAATGTAGTTCTCATATAGTATATTCATCAACTGAAAAAGTGTCAATAAGAGGGGTCTTCATTCGGGATTTTAAAGATTAATTCCCCTTTCTTCGAGAAGAAATAATTCGTACGAGCAATGTCCAGCACATATTCCTCATCATTCAACAGTTCAATTTCTTCTGTTAAATTGGCTTCCTCTACTTTCATAGCTTTCAGCTCGTCCTGTAACTGTTCGTACTGCTCCAATTTCTCCGCTTGAACTACACGCTGTTTAATATGGTATGAAGACAAGCCCCCAATAACAATCGCTGCTACGATAGAAAATAACACAAGACGACGAATTAACCGCTGCTTTTTTCGTTTCTGTCGTTCTATGTATGCGTCGTACTGCTGCATATAATTCGAGTCTAATCTTGTTACTGTTTTTTTCTTTGATGACAAGCCACTACCCCCTTTTAAACAATAGCTTCTCCAACTTTTTGTATCCTTTATAACATATATTCTTCATTGTACTATAAAATCCTGCTAATTTGTGTAAATTTTTTTTGAAACCGTCGGGAATTAATTGGTAAATACCCTTTCCAATCCATATAAACGGGGTTATAACAATTTTCGAAATAAAGAGAATAATAGCGAAAATTACCGTGACCACCCAAATAACAAGACGAAAAAGAGTACGTATAACCCATGAAATCGGGGCAATAATCAGTGTGTGAATTAAATTATTGAAAAAGCGGTACACTGCAGCTACAATACGAATTATCCATTCTAGTAACTGCTTATACGTCTTTTTCGCAAAAACCTGGTACATGGAAAACCCAAGAATACAAGCTAAAACGACATAGACCCTAATTTCCCCAGCATTCACACGAAATAATACATACAATATAATTGCAGTTTGCGTTAGCCAGAAGCTGATTTCTAAAAAATAGGTTAAAAAAACCCTTCGTTTCCAATAATATGTCAGCCGACGAAAGGTTTCTTGTACAATACCCAAATAAAAGCCACTTAAAACCATCGTAATCATCGTAAGAAACTGGATACTCAGGCTCATCGGAACAGCTTGCTAAAGAATCCTTTAGCTTTCTCCTGCTGCTGTTCGTCCACATAGGAAAGCTCATAGATTTTACCTTTTATCGTTACAACTCCTTCAGTCACATCTAAGTTTTTCAGCTGCAAATTTTGCCCTCGTATAATTAGATAGCCCATTGTTGTCTCCAGTAAAAATTCTTCATTATCGAAACTATCCACTTCTTTTACACCTGATATTTCCAAGTTCTTTCGATTATTCAGTTTTACCATATGCTCTGTTTGTACGCGATTTACCGTTTCCTTGTTATCATAATAGTTCATAGAAAGCCCTCCTTATCACTATTAATTTATGATAGGAGGGACAAGTATAGAACTTTATTCAGGCTTTTTCTTCTTTCACAATAGTGTAGAGCGTTTCTGCTTCATCCTTTTTCACCGTTTCTCTTAAGTCGTTCACTTTTACAGTTACAAGTTTCTGGCCAAATCGAATAATAAGCTCGTCCCCTTTGGAAAGGACTGTTGAAGCCTTTGCTTGATTACCGTTTACCGTGATTCGTCCTTGATCGGCAACTTCCTTTGCTAACGTTCTTCGCTTAATGATTCGAGATATTTTCAAAAACTTATCTAATCGCATGGTCATCACTCTCTTTCTTTTGCTTCATCCCAATAAGCATCCATTTCCTCAAGACTCGCTTGCTTCATATCTATACCCTTTTTCGTAAGCTGTTCTTCAATATACGTAAAGCGGGAACGGAATTTATTATTCGCTCGGTTTAAAGCTAGTTCTGGGTTAATTTTATAATACCTCGCTAGATTTGCTAGCACAAACAATACATCGCCAAATTCATCTTCCATTTCCAATAGTGTGTTTTCTTCAATCGCTTCTTGGACTTCTTTTAGTTCCTCATCAAGCTTCTCCCAAACACCTGATACATCTTCCCATTCAAAACCGACCTTTGCAGCCTTCTTTTGCAGTTTAAAAGCCTTTGCAAGCGATGGAAGGTGTTTTGGAATACCATCTAGCACGGATTCCCTTTCCTCTCCCTTTTCCGCCTTCTTCAATTCTTCCCAGTTTCGATTTACATCCTCGACAGAATCGACCTTCGTATTTGAAAATACATGCGGGTGGCGATAGATCATCTTATCTGTAACGGAGCGGATTACATCATCTATCGTAAAATAGCCATCATCCTCACCAATTTGACTATGGAGAATCACGTGCATTAGTATATCTCCTAATTCCTCAATGATATTGTTATCGTCCCCAGCATCAATCGCATCAACAAGCTCATATACTTCTTCAATACTATATTCCCTTAGTGATTCATGTGTTTGCTTCCTATCCCACGGACAACCATCTGGAGATCGCAATGTTGCCATTACCTCTCGTAAGTGATCGAACGTGTGGTGTAATAAGTTGTCGGGAGCTGGTGGAATATAAACACTCGTTAAATTGCTGATCTCCATCGTGTGATCAAGCTCTTCCAAAGAAACTTTCGTTATGCTTTCCTGTTTACTACCTGCAGCCTCAATAATAATCACTTCATAATCTGGCGGCAGATCCTCAAGAAGTGAAAGCTTTACTTCCGAAGCAACAAAGCGATCATATACTTGGCAAAAAATAATATGATGTCGGTAATCCAGTTGACTTCGAGTAAAGGACGTACCGTCTACAAATTGGAAGCCTTCTATAGGATCAATTTTTAACGAGGTGAATAAATCGTCCAAATAGCTTTGCCCTCCCATAACCTCGACCTCAATTTCTGTCTGCTCTAATAAAAGCTGGACCGTTTTTTCTGCAAGCATTGGATGACCGGGAACAGTATAAATAAGTGTTTCTACTGCTTTTGCTTGCTCCAATAGAGCATTCGTTATCCGCTCATATACCGCACCGAACTGCTCTTCTTCCTCATACATATGGTCAAAGGCTTCAAATCGCACCCCTTCATCTTGTAATGATTCAATAACTGGATGGTCCAATGTTCGGGAATAGACAACCATCTCTGCATGTACTAATTTTTTATAGATACCAAATGGCAGCTGATTCACATCACCGGCACCGAGACCGATAATTTCAATTTTACTCATCATAATTCCTCCCTTTATAAAAACGTATAAATAGTTCTGATTTCGGTAACATGCGTAATTCTTCCTTCGTAAAGGCTCGAAAACGCAGCAAACAAATGATAAAAATAACTCCGCCAATGACTGCAATAAATACAATATATATGAGCAAGGCAATGCGAGAGGCAGAAGCTTGTGCCGAGAATAACCAATCCATAAGAGCTATAAAAACAAGCATCGAAACACTTCCTAGAATAAGAGCCCGAAAACGAACGCGTTTTAACAATCGGAGCTCTGGCAACTTTCTCCTTAGCTCATACATGACGAGCGTAAAGAAAATAAGTAAGCTAACTACCGTAGCCATTGCACTTCCGGCTATTCCCCATAATGGTACTAATAACTGATTTCCGATCCATTTTACAAAAAAGGCAACGAGAATAAAGCCTGCAGTTCGTTTTATATGTCCTAAGCCTTGAAGAATGGATGCAGCTGTAATTGCTACCGAGCAAAGAAAGATGGCAAGTACAAGTAATTGCAGTGCCTGTGTTCCATTTTCATCTTGGAATAATAATCGATTCGCCTCTGGGAAAATAGCAATCAATCCAATGGTCGCACCAATAGCTAGATAAAAACTAAATAGCATTGCACCACGGATATACGGATAAAATGTGGATGGGTCGCCTTTTAACTTCTGCTTGGAGATCGATGGGAGTAATGCTAATGCAAAGGATGAGCCAAGCACAGTACCAAGCTGAATCAATGGTTGGCCGCGGTCAAATATCCCTTTGGCTTCCATTGCTTCTATTTTGGACAGCCCATACTCCCTAAGTCCTGGAATTAATGTGAATGCATCCGCAAACTGAATAACGAGCAGTACCATATGGTTTAATGCAGCAACAAGCCCAAGAATCAGCAACGTGCGGACATAATATTTCCAAGGGATTTCATAACGCTCTCTCGAACATGGACGACGCTTCGCAACGTAAATACCCAAGATAACAATAGCAGCACAAGACCCGCAAATGGATGCAATTGCAGCTGCTTGACCAATCACATACAAGGAATGATTTCCAAAAGCAACATATATTGCTGCTGCGATAATGATACATACTCGAACAAGCTGCTCAATCACTTGTGAGTAAGCGCTCGGCTTCATTTCGTAAGTTCCTTGATAAACCCCTCGTAACAAAGCAGAAAAAGGAACAAGCAGAAAAGCAAATGCAGCTAACCGATATGTATATGTTAATTGTACATCACCAACCAAGCCGGCAATTGAATCTGCATTCCAAAAAAGAAAAAGAAATATTGCTCCATTCAATGCTAGTAATAGCAAAAAAACTGGAATATAAAAACTGTGAAGAGATAAGCTTTTGCCAGCTGCTTTTAACTCCACGGTCATTTTGGAAACAGCAGATGGAAAGCCATACAACGCAAGCATCATGGCGATCCCAAGAATTGGATAGACTTGCTGGTAAATATAAAATCCTATATCTCCTGTTAGATTCTGTAACGGCACTCGATAGCCCGCACTTAATACCTTACTGATGAGTCCTGCTAGCATGAGCAGCAATGCACCTTTCACCAGCTTATTTGTTTCATTCTCATTCATTCGTAAGCGCCCTTTAACTTAAATTTGCTATTAGTATACCATAGGTTTGGGACCAAATAACGAAAGAAGAAATACCCGATGCGTATTTAAATCATCCGCACTTTTATCTGTTGTTTCTGTTTTCTTTCTGACATTAAAAAAAGCTGTCTCCAAAGGATAAAATCCTCTCTGAGACAGCATGTATGAAATTAAGTACTATTCCATTTGTTTGGCCAAGAATACGGCAGCCGTTTCGGCAGCTTTCTGCTCTACTTTACTAAGCTTTTCCTCTTTGGAAAATATCATTACACACCCAATGGGATCTCCGTTTGCAATAATAGGACTGATACAGTAAGATTGCAGATCCTGCTCTTGCCCTTCTATAACCTCTAATTTTGTGGGATCAACTTCAAATACTTGCGACCTTTTATCAATTGTTTGTGTTAATGGATCGCCAATACTTTTATTTAAATAATCCTTTTTCGACTCCCCAGCAATCGCAATGACTTCATCTCGATCACTAATCAGTACTGGTGAGTGAAGCGAGTTAAATAAAGCTTCTGCGTATTCTTTGGCAAAGTGCCCTAATTCATTAATAGGAGAATATTTCTTTAAAATAACTTCTCCTTCTCGGTCAACGAAAATTTCGAGCGGATCTCCTTCACGGATTCGTAACGTTCTTCTAATTTCCTTTGGCACAACCACTCTGCCTAAATCATCAATTCTACGTACAATTCCTGTTGCTTTCATTCTAAGCAGCCTCACTTTCTAATGATGATTACTCATGTTTTGTTGTTTGCTTAACGAGGAAGTTCAAAAAAGTCCGGTAAAAATGACACTCCAAGAGCAGTAGACCTTCGACTAAGTTCCGACACGTCCTGTGTCGAATGTCAAAGTCACCACATCCTGTGGAAGCCCGGTACGTGGAACTTCGAGGCACAGGACGTGCTAGTGTCGGCGTCACAAAGGACGTTGCGACCTTAGCCGACCGCGGTCCTTTTTATCCTCCTTTTGAACACTCATTTAACGTGTAAAAATCACCAGGTGTGGTTTTAGTATAAATCATCCAAAAATAACTATACATTCCATGGAAAATATATTTTAGAAGAAGCGTATTTTTATTTATCCCGATTAACGCTGTTTAGTTTTTTGATAAATTCCTCAACTAAATCGTATCTGCTATGTTCTGTTTCACTCGTCCACTTAAAGGCAATTTTCAATTTATTGCTTTCTGTCCCTAAGCCGACATTACGCCCAAACGTATTCGCCACTTCAAATACCTTTGAACCGTCAATTTGCTGACTACGCGCATCATCGACAAGGATGACAATTTTTTTGTTCCGTTCTGTAATGGACTCGACACGTTCTCTTTTGGCATACATTTTTAGAGAAGACACTGTGAAAAGGTTGCTTACCTCTACTGGGTAATCGCCAAAACGGTCAATTAATTCATCCTTAAGCTCCGAAACATCTTCAGCAGAATCCATCGCTTGGAATTGCTTATAAATATTAATTTTCTGTTTCTCATCTTTAATATACCCATCTGGAATATAGGCATCAATCTGAAGTGCTAACTCAGGCTCAAACGGTGTAATATCCTCTATTTCCTTCCCAGCCTTCCGTGCATCAATAGCATCCTTAAGCATTTGTGAATACATATCAAACCCAACAGAATCAATGAATCCATGCTGCTGTGCACCAAGCAGGTTACCTGCTCCACGAATAGAAAGGTCACGCATTGCAATCTTGAATCCCGAACCAAGTTCTGTAAACTCCTTGATTGCCTGCAGGCGCTTTTCGGCAACTTCTGTCAGAACTTTATCCTTTTGATACGTAAAGTATGCATACGCAACACGATTCGAACGCCCAACACGTCCTCTTAATTGATACAACTGACTGAGCCCCATTCGGTCAGCATTACTGACAATTAGTGTATTAACATTCGGAATGTCTACACCCGTCTCAATAATCGTTGTACTGACAAGCACATCATATTCACCTTCTAAGAAACCAAAAATAACATTTTCAAGCTCTGTTTCATTCATCTGACCATGTGCAACTGCAATTCGGGCATCATCGACAAGCATCCCAATGTCACGAGCAACCTTGTCAATGTTTTCAACACGGTTATAGAGATAAAACACTTGCCCACCACGTGCCATCTCGCGTTCAATCGCCTCTCGAACAAAAAGCGGATTGTGCTCCATCACATAGGTTTGTATTGGGAAACGGTTTTCCGGTGGTGTTTCAATAACAGATAAATCTCGAACACCGAGCATCGACATATGCAATGTTCTTGGAATTGGGGTTGCTGTTAAAGTTAATACATCAACATTCGTTTTCAATTGCTTAATTTTCTCTTTATGCTTTACACCAAAACGCTGTTCCTCATCGACAATCAGTAAACCTAAATCACGATATTCAACATCCTTGGATAGAAGGCGATGTGTACCAATTACTACGTCGATAGTCCCTTGGCGTACTCCTTTTAACGTCTCTGTTTGTTGTTTTCTCGTACGGAATCTGCTTAAAAGTCCAATATTGATTGGATAATCCTGAAACCTCTCGCGAATCGTTTCAAAGTGTTGCTGTGCTAAAATTGTCGTTGGAACAAGTAACGCTACTTGCTTCCCATCAGCTACTGCTTTAAACGCCGCCCGGATTGCTACTTCTGTTTTTCCGTAACCAACATCTCCACAGAGGAGGCGATCCATTGGCTGCTGCCTTTCCATATCCTGTTTAATCTCCTCGATACAACGAAGCTGGTCATCTGTTTCTTGATACGGAAATGAGGCCTCAAATTCCCGCTGCATTTCGGTATCCTCGGAAAAGGCAAATCCCTTTTTCGCTTCTCGTTCTGCATACAGCTTGATTAAATCATCTGCAATATCTTCAACGGATGATTGGACTTTCCGCTTCACCTTTGTCCATTCGGTTCCGCCAAGTTTATACACTTTCGGTTCTTTACCTTCTGAGCCTACAAATTTCTGTACAAGATCGATTTGTTCAATTGGAACAAATAGCTTGTCATCTCCAGAATACTTGAGCAGCATATAATCTTTATGCAGATTATTTACCTCAAGTGTCTCAATCCCAAGGTATTTCCCTACCCCATGATTAGCATGAACGACATAGTCACCGACCTTAAGTTCCTGATAGCTTTTAATTCGTTCCGCATTGGAAATTTTTTGCTGCTTGCGTGTACGCTTAACGCGTTTTTTAAATAACTCATTTTCCGTGATAATAGATAGCTTATGCATCGGGAGTTCAATCCCGCTCGTAATATTTCCAATCGCTATCGTTGGCTGATCTACTGGCAACCTTAATTCAGATGCAATGCCCGCTTCAATATCATAATCTGCTAAAATTGAATGGATTTTTTCTGCTCGCTCTTCATTCGGAGCAAGAATCACAACCGAGAAATCACTCTTTTCCCATCGTTGCAGCTCTGTTTTAAATAAGTGCATTTGGCCATGAAATTCCTGCATTGCCCGCGACGATAAGTTAATAATATTTTGTGGCTGTGTATTTGGTATATGACGTAAAAATACAGACATATAGATTCGTTGCTGCTTCATCATCTCTAAAACTGTATCCCAATCTAGAGAAAACCTGCTGTTTCGCACCATTTGGCCTGACTCAAGCAAGCTGCTGTACCATTCGGCTTCTTCCATATCCAGATGTGTAGCTGTTTCTTGAATCCTGCTCATTTCATCTAATACGATTAGACCATCAGAATCGAGATAATCTAATAAACTAGCAGGGTTTTCATATAGAAAACCGATATATTTATACATTTCCTGAAAGCGCTCTAAATTCTTTAACCGGCTTATATCCTGTTCAATGACTTCGATGAGCTTTTCTTTTGCACTTGATGCTTTCATTTTTTTAAGCGTTGCCGCATATGCTTCCTCGAGTTTATTCGCTGATGCCAGCACATCTTCATCTGTTAGCAATAGTTCTGTGGCAGGCCCAATTGTAACGTTCTCTACCCGATCAAGCGATCGTTGTGTCTCTGCATCAAAATAACGAATAGAATCAATTTCCTCATCAAATAATTCAATGCGAATCGGGTGTTGTTCGGTAATTGGATAAATATCAATAATTCCACCGCGCCGACTGAATTCACCAGGTGTAGCAACCATAGAGGTTCGTTCATACCCCATATCGATAAGTGAGGACAAATACGAATCAATTGCAATATCTTCCCCAGTTACAAATCGGAGTTGATACTTACTCCAATAACTTTTAGGTGGCAAAATCCGTTTTAATGCCGCTACTGGTGTAATAAGAATGCCTGATTTCTTACGGGACCATGCTGTCAGCGCTTCAATACGCTGACTTCTCAATTCCGGACTGGATATCGATATCTCAGAAGCTATCAATTCATTGACCGGATATAAGTGTACATCATCTTCGCCCATAAACTCGGATAGGTCATCATATAGCTGTTGGGCCTGTACTAGTTGGTGTGTTACCAAAAGCACAGGCCTGTTAATCGATTGATCGATTACGGATACAAGCATGCTTCTTGCAGATCCCGAGAGACCCGCAATTAATTGCTCACGCATTCCACTGTCAATTCCATTAATAATCGACTGGATATCTTCTTTTGATTGTAAATAATAATTAATACCCTTCATTGTCAAACTCCTCTTAAACATGTATATATAAGCGCAAAAATGCCTTGGTCTACATAACCAAAGCTTTTGCTGCGTATGTTATTGTATAAAATAATCCAATTCATGATAATTTGGATGCTGTCCTAGAGCATGCTCACAGTTTTCACAAATCGTTTGTATTTGCATATTTCCATTCCCATCATAACGGATCATTTCTTCTAGCTCTTTCTTGTTTAATTGATCAAAACCCAACATTGTTGTGTCGACAACCTTCTGCTCTAGCCTTCCAACGGTTTGCCCACAATGTCTGCACCGATATATAATTGTCATAAGTTACCACCTCGAATAAACATTAAAATGCCTAAAGTCCGTATTCAAAAAGGAATGAAGTAATGCGAAGTGTCATTTTCACCGGACTTTTTGAACAACCTCTTAAAAGTTTATCCTGTTGGTCTTATTTTATACATGTGCTATAGGAAGCTAATTACTATAAGCTTATGTATCAATTATTATAATCATTCATTACTTCAACAAACGCTTTTCCTCCCAGCCATGACTCACAAGCATCTGCCGCATGCCCGATGCTACGCTCAACATCTTCCTTCTCTTCCTTTGGAAAGGAGCCTAGCACGTAATCCACTACTGGAACAGGCGATACAGGTCTGCCAACTCCAAGACGAATACGTTTAAATTCCTTTGTTCCTAAGTGAGCTATTGTTGATCTTACACCATTATGACCACCATGTCCTCCTTTTTGACGAAGGCGAATCTTCCCTGAAGGAAGGTCAAGGTCATCATAAATTACAAGAACATCTTCTAAATCAACATCATAATAATCCATTAGTGGACGAATAGATTCTCCAGAAAGATTCATATATGTCTGCGGTTGAAGGAGTATAAGCTTTTCACCAGAATAATTCTCCAGTGCATAATCGCCTTTAAATTTCGTTTTATCCAATTTCCAGTGATGACGATCCAATAATTCATCAATCACCATAAAACCAATATTATGACGCGTTTTTTCATATTTTTTACCAGGATTACCCAATCCTACAATACATTTCATCTTAACATCCTCCTAAAAGTGTATGTTCAAAAGGAGGATAAAAAGGACTTTTTGAACTTCCTCCTAAAGAGGGATTCAATACAACAACCCCTCCTACTAAGAATATACTACCAGATTCTTAAAGGAGGGTACATGTTGTTATTCCATATCGTTGTTATGCTTCTTCTGAATTATTCTGCTCTTTTCCAACTAATTCTGGTTCAGCAGATTCATCCGGAGCCTGTTCAATATCTTCCATCGTATCAGGTGCTACAATTGTAACAACTGTTGTTTCAGGATCTTCCAAAATCTCAAAGCTTCCTGTAACTTTTAAATCACCTACTGTTAATCCTTCTCCTAAACCAAGAGAGGAAACATCAACCGTGATTTCTTCCGGAATATCACTAGGCTTTGCACGTACCTGTGCTTCATATAACGGTTGCTGTAATACGCCTCCGTCTTTTGAGCCTTGCGCTTCTCCTTCTAATCGAATAGCTACAGCCACGTCCATTTCCTCCGCCATATTTACAACGTAGAAATCGACGTGAATTAACTGATCATTAATTGGATCCATTTGATATTCGTGTAGCATGACATCGACCGAGCTATCATTTTCGATATCAAGTGAAATAATTGCGTTTCTACCTTCATCACGAACAGTTTTCAATAACTCGATACTATCCACTGCTACATTCTTTGATTCTTTATTTTTCCCGTAGACTACTGCTGGAACTTGTCCGCTTAGTCTAATTTCTTTATTTGCTGATTTTTTAAGACTTTCCCGTTTCGCTGCTTTTAATTTTACTGCCATGTTCATCATCCTCCAATTTTTAATCCAGCTCCAGCTCCCAGCGACTAGCGAGACTTCTCTCACCTCAATAGGTCGCTACCCAGTCGCCTCCACCTTCGTTCATACTCTATTTCTAAACAAAATATGTGTAAATCACGGAGTTAAAAAACTGTTAGTACAATTAATTCCCGAAATTCGGTCAATCTAAACCATTAATCAAATAAGATACTTACAGATTGCAATTCATGCACACGTACGATTGCTTCTCCAATTAACGGTGCGACAGATAAAGCGGTAATTTTGTCACTATGCTTTTCTTCCGGAAGTGGAATACTATTCGTAATGACAAGCTCTTTGATCTGTGAATTATTAATACGCTCTATTGCAGGTCCAGATAATACAGGGTGTGTACAACAAGCATACACTTCTTTCGCTCCATTTTCTATTAAAGCGTTCGCAGCAAGTGTAATTGTTCCTGCAGTATCAATAATATCATCAATTAAAATAGCTGTTTTTCCTTCAATGTTCCCGATAATATTCATGATCTCAGCAACATTTGGACGTGGACGTCTTTTATCAATAATTCCAATTGGAGCTTTTAGACGATCTGCCATTTTACGTGCACGTGTAACTCCGCCATGATCCGGGGAAACAATAATCACATCTTCTAGTTCTTTCGCTTCAAAGTAATCTGATAAAATTGGAACACCTTGTAAATGATCAATTGGAATATCAAAGAAACCTTGAATTTGCGGTGCATGTAAGTCAAGCGTAATAACACGATTTGCACCTGCTGTTTCAATTAAGTCTGCAACCAATTTAGCTGCAATTGGTTCACGTGACCGTGCTTTACGGTCCTGCCTTGCATACCCATAATAAGGCATAACAATATTGATTGATTTTGCTGAAGCACGCTTTAGCGCATCAATCATGATTAACAGTTCCATAATGTGCTGATTAACGGGAGCGCAAGTGGATTGGATGACATATACGTCACACCCACGAACACTTTCTTCGATATTGATTTGCACTTCACCATCGCTGAATTTGGATACGGTACATTTTCCTAATGTCGTTCCAATATGGGCAGCAATATCCTGCGCTAATTTAGGGTTGGAGTTCAGCGACAATACTTTCAACGATGAATCCTTATAGCTAGATGCCATGAAATATAACCTCCGTTAATCTTTTTTTCTATTTTTTAAATTTGCTACGTAACCGTCTTTATTCGTTTGTCTTGCTCTTGCGATAGATAAGGCATCTTCTGGGACGTCATCTGTGATTGTAGATCCTGCGGCAACATAAGATCCTTTTCCTATCGTTACAGGTGCGATAAGGTTGGAGTTACAACCAATAAATGCGTCATCCTCAATTGTCGTCAAGAACTTGTTTGTTCCATCATAGTTTACTGTTATTGTACCACAACCAACGTTCACATTGCTTCCTACATTTGCATCACCAATATAACTTAGGTGCGAAACCTTGCTATTATCACCAAGTGATGTCTTTTTTATTTCTACGAAGTTACCTAGTTTTGCATCGTTTCCGATAGTTGAGTCTGGCCTTATATGTGCGAATGGGCCAATGTTAACACGATCTCCAATTCTGCTTTCGTTTGCTACACTGTGTTTAACAACCGTACTTTCTCCAATATAACAATTGTTAACCTCACTATTTGGTCCAATTTCTGCATTTGCTTTAATCGTCGTCGTTCCTTTTAAAACTGTTCCGGGGTGAATGATAGCGTCAGATTCAATCACAACATCTGGCTCAATGTATGTATTATCTGGGTCGATAATCGCGACACCGTTTCGCATATGCATTTCATTAATACGCTTTTTCATTGTCTTTTCTGCTTGTGCAAGTGCAACTCGATCATTAATCCCTAATGTTTCATCAAAATCTGGCGTTAAATAAGCGCTAATTTTCTGGCCTTTATTTCGCAGAATTTCGATGACATCCGGCAAATAATACTCACCTTGTGCATTATCATTGGAAACCTCTTGTAATGCAGCAAAAAGCGCCTCATTATCAAAACAGTAGGTTCCAGTATTGATTTCGTTAACAAGAAGCTCTGATTCAGTTGCGTCCTTGTGCTCGACAATTCGTTCTACTTCGCTTGATTCATTGCGAATAACCCTGCCATAACCTGCCGGATTTTCTGTCTTAGCTGTCAAAATTGTTGCGCTGGCACCTTGCTGTTCATGATAGGCGAATAATGCTTGGTAGGTCTCTCCCGTGATTAAAGGCGTGTCACCACAAGCAACAATAGTTGTACCTTGTTTTGTTTTAAGCAAATCCTCCGCTTGCAACACCGCATGGCCTGTACCTAACTGCTCTTCTTGTATAACAAATTCACTGACGTTCCCAATTTGCTCTTTTACCTGTTCAGCGCCAAAGCCAACAATAGTTATCATTTTATCTAAATGTACGGTATTTAACTGATCTATTACATGCTTTACCATCGGACGTCCAGCGACAGGGTGCAATACTTTATAAAGCTTTGATTTCATTCTCGTTCCTTGCCCTGCCGCCAGAATAACAGCATAACGATTATTCATAAGGTAACCTCCAGGTTTTCTAATTATCCATTTTAAAATATATCGTAAAAAACGTTTGATTTCAACAGGTTAGGGGGAGGAACTCATATGAAACAGAGCTATTCAACCTATGTTGATTTCACTAATTTGGTTTGTTTTGAATCAGGGGAGATGTTTTTTATATACGGAGAGCTTTTTTATATAAGGCGTATTCAGTCCTTCTGCCAATTGTAATAAAAAATATGACAGGTATATTTCGGAATATATTACCAGTTAGCTTACCACAAAGAAAAAAGGCTAACCTAGAACAGATTAGACCCCTTTTTAATATAGTCATGACGATTTAGGAAGCTCCCGCCTCTTCGTATTTAACTTCACTTTCTCCTGCCCGGCGATATTCTTCCAGCACCGCATCTTGAATTTTAGAACGAGTACCAGAGTTTATCGGGTGTGCAATATCGCGAAATTCCCCATCAGGAGTTCTTTTAGATGGCATTGCCACAAACAACCCGTTATTTCCATCAATGACACGGATATCGTGAACAACAAATTCCTGATCTAACGTGATAGATGCAATTGCTCGCATTCTGCCCTCTGTATTAACGCGGCGTAATCTAACGTCTGTTACTTCCATGATGTTTCACCACCTTTTCCCATTTGAACTTACTGTAACTAGTTCAACAAAAGAATTTAAAATCCTGCTTAAAATATAAAAAAAGTTAAATATTTTAAATATAGGATGTTTTTTTAGAAAAAGGTGGATTCATTCATAAATTGCCATCTTTCAATCGGGATCATTCAAAATTGGTGAGATCTTCCACAAAATTCCCTGCTTGAATTTCAATCGTATGATGTCGCATATCTACATTTGATATTTTAACAAGTGATGTGTAATGATCGACAATTCGTTCTTCTTCTTCGTCGTCTGCTTCTGCAAGTACACCAATCGCTTGAACATGGGCATCAAACTCAGATAACAGATTAATCATACCTGTAATTGTTCCGCCAGCTTTCATGAAGTCATCGATGATGCAAACATTTGCCCCTTCTTCCAGACTGCGTTTTGGTAAGACCATTGTTTGTATTTTCCTAGACGAACCAGATACATAGTTAATACTAACCGATGATCCTTCTGTCACCTTGGGGTCCCTTCTTGCAATGACTACTGGTACATTCAAGAAAGATGCAACAGCATATGCCAAAGGAATCCCTTTCGTTGCTACTGTTACAATCACATCAATATCCATTTTGGAAAACTTCGAAGCAAATACACGACCGATTTCTCTGACGGTCTGTGGGTCACCAAGTAAATCGCTCATGTAAAGGTATCCCCCTGGTAATATTCTGCTCGGGTCTTCTAATTTTTTTCGTAACTCCTCAATAAATTGCATATTATTTTCCTGCGAATATTCAGGGATATACTTCACCCCTCCACCAGCACCAGTGGATCGTTGCAGATATCCCATGCCTTGACTTTGAAAAACAGCATGTATTATATCTAAATCTTCACTAATAGAAGACTTCGTTGTATCACATAACCTTACAAAATAAGGTAATTGTATATGTTTCCGTGGGTTCTCCAGAAAGAAATCAGTCAAAACAACTAACCGGTTACTTCTTTTCATTTTCACACCTCAAAACCGTATATTTAATTAATAATATACCATTTTCATACGTTTTTTGGCAATATTTACCCTAATAATCGAACAAGGTAAACCTCGTCGCAAAATCCGCGCATTCCGTTATAGATTCGCTTTGCTTTACTTTGGTGCTCAACCAATCCGTAAATCGTAGGTCCACTCCCGCTCATTAAAACACCAGCAGCACCTGCTTGAATCATTGTTTCTTTAATACGTTCCACCTCTGGATGGAGCTTAAACGTAACAGATTCTAAGGAGTTGCCAATATGCCTGCAAAGGTTATTGAAATCCTGCTTTTCGATTGCATGCAGGATTTGATTTGTATTAGGATGGGTAAGTTTGTCCACGTTCACTTGGCCAAAAATTGTCTTCGTCGATACACCAATATCCGGCTTTGCTAATACTACCCAACAAGGGGGTGGAGAAGGTAGCTTTTCGATTTTTTCTCCATAACCTCGCGCAATTGCGGTGTTACCATAGATACAAAACGCCACATCCGCACCAATTGTAGAGCCAAGCTTTGCCAACTCATCGAGTGAGATGTCTAATGACCATAATCGATTGAGCCCTCTGAGTACTGCTGCCGCATCTGTACTCCCCCCGCCAAGACCTGCTGACACTGGTATATGTTTTTCCATATTAATATGGACACCTGTCTTAATTCCATAGGTATCTTTAAAAGCACGTGCGGCCTTATATGCCAAGTTCCGTTCATCATTTGGTACATACCTGCTTTCAAGAGCTATCACAATTTTATCCTCTTCCAAAGCATACAATTCAATGCGATCAGCTAAATCAATCGTCGTCATAATCATTTCTACATCATGATACCCATCCGTTCGTTTTCTTAATACATCAAGGGATAAATTAATTTTTGCAGGAGCTTTTTCCAATATTATTGTCATTAACGTCACCTACCTTGCCACGTACTAAAAAATATAAATAATTGTACCATATTAAAAAAGCATAGGCGACCAGATTGAAGTTAGGTCAAGTTTTGAAAGGCATGTGAAAGGGTGAAGATTGAGTGCAAATGGTTTTCACTTCCTAAAAAACGGTCGACTTTTTAACTAAATATGAAAAGAAGCAAACCCCTTAGGATTTGCCCCTTTGCATTTGCTGCTCGGCTATTTCAATTGCGCGTTTCACCATATTACCTGCATCACGCGCTTTAATGCCACCCCAGCCCTCTTGTTGGACAGTGTCGTAAAACCCTAACTCCTTAGCAATTTCTTCTTTCAACTGGTCTGACATCATTCCTCTACGTCTTCCCACGAAAGAACAGCCCCTTTCCATTTTAAGTTAGTTTACCCTTACGACATGCTTAGTTTATGTCTATATGCTAAATCAAAACGAGTAAGAAGTATGAAACAATGGAAAGTTACACCTTTTAGGACAAAAGCAGAAGTGCCTAATTAGTGGTGTACAGACTAGCCCGCACTTTGGAATTTTGGCAGCTAAAAACACCGATTAAATTTCACACTTTTTTCCAATAAAAAACAGCAGACAACTGTCTACTGTTCCATTAATAACGCTTTATTCCGTTCATCTAAAAATTTTAATTCTACCGTCTCTGTCAATATGTCTGCATAGCTGTATGAAACACGTTCGAATGCATTTTCGTCTTGGTCAAGCTCAACAATGAAGACTGAAGGATACGTCTCTGCAAGTACTCCCGATCGTATCACCGTTTTCCTTCTCCCTCCATTGGCTTTTAATTTCAACCGCTTTCCAACATGGCATTCAAGACCTTGCTTAATTTCGATTAATGTTTTAGCCACTACACTCCACCTCACTAGTTAATAGTGTAACATAAACTTGTCCGACAGTCAAACAAAACTTAATATTATATCAGTAAGTCTTTTTACCTGTCAACAATAATTTTTGTCTATTTCTTATATTATTTGCATATGTTAACAATTTATGTATAATTTTGCCGAAAATTTTTATCGAACTTTAGCATAAATTTAAATACACCATTTCGCGGTGCTAAATTCCTTTTGAATACTCACCCCTTACTATAAAAGCAGAAGCGTCCAGTTAGCGATGTACCGAGGTGAGAGAAGTCCCCTGCAGATTGAACGCTTCTTGGACGCGGATGGCATTACAGTATTTTTTTTAGTTATCTTTGTTTAGAAAGGACAGCAATATTCTTATTCCTCATCCTCACCATTTTCTAAATAAGGCAAACCTGTACGAAGTAGACCTCTCGTCTCCACTCCACCCATTCCTTTTTCCCCCGTCATCGTGTTGCGTAATGCATCCCATACGCTAACACTCTCCATAAATGGGGTATAGGCTATTTTAGCCGCAATATAAACAGGGTCTAATGCATGAATATTTACCCTTAATGGAGAGCTGGCATAATTGGCTCCAGCACGTATAAGTGATTCAAAATGTGATTGGCAAGCACCTGCAAAGATAACAAGCTGGTCTAAATTAGAGCTTTTCCTCCTTGCCTCTCGTACAGTTTCGGCAAAATATTTAGAATGACGATAGGCTCGTAAGTCATTTTTAAATCCTTTATTTTTTGAATAAGCATCATGCCCTGTAATAACGATAATATCCGGTCCTATTCTTTCTACTAAGCCGCCAATCTCATCCGGCATTTCTTTCTCATTTAAATGAACTCCATGCACCTGTAGCCCAATGCGCTGGTACAGGGAAATACATTTTCTTAAGTACATCGGGTCTCCATCTAAATGGAGGACCTTTGCAGGGAGCTGAAAAAATTTGGCATTATTCAAATAACCATCCGTTGAATGGTACATTCTTTTTTCCTTCATCAACTGATAATCCTGACGAAATAATCGATAGGAAAATTCTTCTTTCTCCTTTTCCTTCTGTTGCCGCCTTTCTACATCCTGACGCTTTGCTACAACAAGATCATGAAGTGGAGCATCTACCTCAAGTCGCATTTCTGCACCATGTAGAATTGCTGTGTTTTTATTTATTGCGGCTACACGGAATAGCAGGTCATGCTGATAGGAACTACGTGTAACAAGTTCTCCAATAGTTATGCCCATATATCCACCTCTTAGCCTTCGGTTATTCTATAGACTATGTGATGGCCTAGAAGCCTGTGCTTAGAAATATCAGGCATGGGCGTTCATGAAAATTTAAAAAGGAAGAATCCCTACATAAATACACTTCGTAAGGACCTGAGGAAATCTGGGGAGCTCGTGGACGTTAGAAAACAAAGATAAATGATAGAGAAGATTTAAATTTTTTTATTTGTCAAAAAAGCTATTGTCACAGCAATACAACAATAGCTTTTTTGCATTATTTATTTTTATAAAATGTATTCGAAAGTAAGGCAAACTCTTCCATATTAAGTGATTCACCCCGTCTGGAACCATCGATTCCAGTGGTATCTAAAATCGATGTAATTTCTTCTTTTGTAAATTGCTCTTTAAAAAAGCTAGTTAGGTTATTGCGCAATGTCTTTCTTCTTTGCGCAAAGCATGCTTGCACAAGCTCAAAAAAGAAATCTTCATCTACTACTTCAACCGGAGGCTTTTCCCTTATTACAAGCTGCAAAATACTCGAATCCACATTTGGCTGTGGCATAAACACGCTTTTCGGTACGGTCATAACAACTTTCGCCTCTGTGTAATACTGAACGGCAATGGTCAGTGATCCATAGCTCTTACTATTCGGCTTTGCAGCCATTCGTTCTGCAACCTCTTTTTGAATCATAACAGTCAAGCTTGTTACCGGTAATCTATCACGAACAAGCTTCATTAAAATCGGTGTCGTAATATAATAAGGCAGATTTGCAACAACATGAATTGGCTGATCTGGTTTGAAATGTGTACGAATAACAGTTTCCACATCCGCTTCTAAAATATCCTGATGAATAACTTCTACGTTGGAATAATCGTGAAGCGTATCCTTCAAGATTGGCAAGAGCCGCTGATCAATTTCGAAAGCTACAACCTTGTCTGAATGAATTGCCAGCTGTTCCGTTAACGCCCCCATCCCTGGTCCAATCTCAATTGCACCAGCTGCTTCATCAATCCCAGCATGTTTAATAATATTCTCTAATACATTGACATCTACCAAGAAGTTTTGTCCAAGACTCTTTTTAAAAGAGAACTTGTATTTATTTAAAATCTCTTTCGTTCTTGAAGGAGTTGCTATATATTTTTTAGACATCCTTTTCCTCCTGTTGGATCACTTTTATAGCTTGCTCAAATTGTGCTTTTGTTATTTGGAATTGTGTTAGTCGTTTCAGCAGCTGCTTTCCATTCGTATGCCCGATTTGCAAGAATTCACCAAGTTTCTCCCGTCGTATGCTTGCTTCCCGTCCACCAATCAAACCATGTTCAATTAAATCTGCTTTTTCAATCTCACTTTCGCGTATATCTGCTAATTCATATACCTTTTTTAGTGCATGCCGAATCGTTTCGATACTAGCATGTTCAATACCGAGACTTTTATTTTTCGGATGCTTGGCCCTTGCTTGATCTCTCGTAAGAAAAGCATGCTTACACCCTGGAACAGCTTGATCGACAATATGGCGGATACGCTCACCAGGATAATCTGGATCTGTAAAAATAATGACACCGCGCTTTTCTTTCGCATGTCTTATTCGAGCTAACGTCTCTTTATTAATAGCTGATCCATTCGTTTCTATTGTATCTGCGTCAACTGCTTGTTGAACTTTCGTTGTGTCGTCTCTTCCTTCAACAACAATAATTTCTTTTATTTTCAATCGATTTCCTCCACTGCTTTATCTTTATACGGTTCTAAAAATGTTAGATGACCGGAGTATTTTAAGCAAAAATACTGGACTTTTTAAGCACCTTCTATAATAAAATAATGCTCTTACCATTTTAGCATGATAAGAGCATTTTATTCTATCGTTTATAAAGTGAAACTTCACAGTAGAGATTACAACAAACCTTCATAGTATGATAAAAACGTATCTTATTAATTCAACACCTTAACTTGAACGGTTTTCACTCCCCATGAATAAGCATCAGATTTGGATGGTACATGGACATCGATGCGATTTCCTTTTATATTCCCGCCTGTATCACCTGCAATTGCTTCTCCATAGCCTTCAACCCATACCTTCGATCCAAGTGGAATTACATTCGGGTCCACAGCAATTACTTTCATATTCGGATTAGCTCCCAAATTAATTCCTGTAGCTGTTACACCTGAACATCCACCACATTCTGACGTAAATGCACTTGCTGTCACTGTTATTGTTTCCCCGTCTTGACTACTGTCCTTTGGTGTTTCATTAGCAAGTGTAACAAGATTTGACTCCTGGACTTCTTCCTTTGTACCAACTGCTACCACACGCGTAACACTTTCTTCTTTTACATCTTCACTAACTAATTCACGGCTTACTTCCTCACCGTTTTCCTTGGTTACTTTAAAACGCTTTGTAACCGTGCCTTCTTCACCTTCTGAAATAACCTTCTCTTCCCCTTTTAAAAGCGAGCTATCTTGACGTTCTTCTATGTCAAATGCGATGGTTTCTGTAACTTCTTCATCTTCGATAGCTACACGTACAATGGCAATCGTTTTCCCTTTGGTTACTTCTTCATCAAGCGCTGGGGTGATTCGATCATCCGAGTCTTTTTCATAGTCTACATCAGCTTCCTTTAGCAGATCGTTTACTGTTCCACCTGTTGTCCAGACCTTTTTCTTTTCGCCGCCGTCATTGATAGTTACCTGATATGCCTTCTCAACCTCGATATGTAAGCCATCTTCCGTTACCTCTGCTGGCTGATGAGATATTTCATCACGTTCTTGGAAAGATAAATCTTGTTCACTTAGGAAATCTTCAATTGTATCTGCAGTTGTATAATAAACCTGTTCTTTATCATCAATACTTACTGTAATTTGCTTTGCAGTCTTATACGTTATTTCCATTCCATCTTCAATGGATTCTGTCTCATCATGAGATAAGAAATCGTACGTTCCAACAGTTATTCCTAGTTCTTGAAGCAAGTCTCCAACTGTATTTGAGTTTGTGCTGATTGTTTGTATTTCTCCGTTGTCTGTCATTACTACTTCAGCTTTCGTTGCTTCCACTAGTACAAACACTGAAAATAAAACAAGTGCTAAAACACCAATACTTGAAATAACCAGCTTCTTTTTCGATGCCGGCAAAAGCTTATGAACTAATTCCATGTGCCTGCCCCCTTATTCCCAATTGATTATATAAACAGAGAGTGGCAAAGTCAAAGCCACTGGGGTTACGATTCATTTACAGTTATATTACGCATTTTTTATTTTCTATGGAATTGAGTCTACAAAAACAAACTTAACCTTGATAAATCAATGTTATTCTATGTTACATAATTGAAATAAAAAGGAGACTGCTAGCGTTATCAGTCTCCTTTTTCCTTCCATATTTAGGGCGTATTGTTACATAAAATTACTGTTATTTTACTTCACATCAAATAAATTACATGCATTTCGGGTTGTAGCTTCACCAATTTCTTCAATGCTCATTCCTCTTAATTCAGCAATTTTTTCCGCTACTAATTTTACATACGCCGGCTCATTACGCTTCCCGCGATTTGGGTGTGGTGCAAGATAAGGTGCATCTGTCTCAATTAATAATCTGTCTAGCGGTACCTGCTTTGCAACCTCTTTCGGTAATGGTGCATTTTTAAACGTAACAGGGCCGCCAAGTGAAATATAGAAATTCATGTCCAGACATGCTTGGACATAATCTATGGAATCATTATAGCAATGCATGATTCCTCCAACTTCCTTCGCATCTTCTTCTTGTAAAACCTCGATAATATCTTCTGTTGCCTCACGGTTATGGATAATAATTGGCATCTTTACCTTTTTAGCTAAATGGATTTGCTTTCGGAATACTTCCTTTTGTACGTCCTTCGGGGATTTATCCCAATGATAATCCAGCCCCATTTCACCAATGGCTACAACCTTTGGATGGGCCGATAATTCCTCAATCCAAGCAAGATCTCCCTCTGTCATATCAATCGCATCGACTGGATGCCAGCCAACAGCTGCATAAATATTTTCATTCTGTTCTGCAATTTTGATTGCAAGTGGAATCGTTTCTCGGTCAAATCCAACAACAACCATTCGCGTAACACCTGCATCTAACGCCCGACTGATTGTTTCTGGCAGGTCTTCTGCAAATTGTCTTGCATTTAAGTGGACATGTGTATCAAATAGCATATTTTTCATCCTTTTCATTTGTAAATTGTTAAGCTTAGAGTTAGTGCGCTGGCTCGGACTGTCACTCCTCCTGGCTACTATTGTGAACTTCAATAATTATAATGTAAACTTCAGCATTTTTCCTTTAATCATCAGCATTCCCCTAAAAAAGTGCTCCAATTTGATCATCTAATTGCAAATACCCTGCTAAGAAATCAGCAGGGTATTTATTAATCGTTATGCAATTTCAGATCCATTTGGAGCATTAACTGGTGCTTCAATCACTTGTAATTGACCATCATGCTCAGCAGAAAGAATCATACCTTGACTAATTTCTCCGCGCATTTTTCGTGGTTTTAGGTTCGCTACAATAACTACCTTCTTCCCAATCAAATCTTCTGGGTTTGGATAGAATTCAGCGATCCCTGATAAAATTTGGCGATGTGCCTTGTCGCCAGCATCGAGGCGGAATTTTAGCAGCTTATCAGCACCTTCCACTTTGCTGCAATCAATCACCTCAGCTACCTTTAATTCGACTTTATCAAAATCATCGTATTTAATTTGCTTATCCTTCGTTGAAACAAGTTCTGTTTCCGTTGGGTCCCAATCACTAGCTTCTTCCTCTTCCAGCTTAGTTCCACCAGCCATTTGTTCACGAATATAACCAGCTTCCTCATCGATATCCAAACGCGGGAAGATTGGTGTCCCTTTCGCTATAACTTTCGTATTTCCTGGGAAATGACCGAAATGAACAGTTGCAAAATCACCTGCAGCATCATCATGGATACCTAGTTGCGCAAATATTTCCTTCGGCGCATGCGTCAGGAATGGCTGTAAAAGAATTGCAGAAACACGTAAGCTTTCAGCTAAATGAGCCATAACACTAGAAAGTTCTGACTGCTTATCTGCTTCCTTAGCAAGCTTCCAAGGCTCTGTTTCATCGATATACTTGTTCGCACGGGAAATCAATGTCCAAACATGGCTTAGGGCACTACTAAATTGCATGTTCTCCATTTCTTCTTGATAATCAGCAATTGTTTTTTCTGCTGTAGCCTTCAAATCTTCATCAAAAGTTGTGACATTTCCATCGAGTGCAGGAACTTCGCCGTCAAAATATTTGTTAATCATCGCTACCGTACGATTTAATAGGTTCCCTAAGTCATTCGCTAAATCATAATTAACTCGCGAAACAAAATCCTCTGGTGTAAAGATGCCATCACTTCCAAATGCCACTTCACGCATTAGGTAATAGCGCAGAGCATCTAAACCATAGCGCTCCACAAGCATTTCTGGATAAACAACATTTCCTTTTGATTTCGACATTTTGCCGTCTTTCATTAGTAACCAGCCATGGCCAAAGATTTTCTTTGGTAATGGTAAGTCAAGTGCCATTAACATAATTGGCCAATAAATTGTGTGGAAACGAACGATTTCTTTTCCAACCATATGCACATCTGCTGGCCAATATTTATTAAATAGGCTTTGATTATCTGTTCCGTAGCCTAATGCCGTTATATAGTTAGATAAGGCATCAATCCATACATAGACAACATGCTTCGGATTGCTCGGTACTTTCACTCCCCAAGAGAAAACGGTACGCGATACCGCTAAATCCTCTAATCCTGGTTTAATAAAGTTGTTAATCATCTCATTTTTACGAGATTCCGGTTGAATAAAGTCTGCATGTGTATTGTAATAATCCAGCAGGCGATCCGCATACTTACTCATTCTAAAGAAATACGATTCCTCTTTAATCAATTCCACCGGATGCCCGCTATCTGGTGATTTTCCAGCAATAACATTTCCGGCATCATCACGCTCTACATCGACTAATTGTGTTTCCGTATAGAACGTTTCGTCTGGAATCGAATACCAGCCTTCATATTCATCTAAATAAATATCTCCTTGTTCTAAAAAGCGTTCAAAAATATCGGCAACTACCTGTTTATGTGTCTGATCCGTTGTGCGGATAAATTTATCATTGCTTATATCAAGCAGTTTCCATAACTCCTGCATGCTCTCAGCCATACCATCAACATATTCCTGTGGCGTAATGCCTAACTCATTCGCTTTGTTTTCAATTTTTTGCCCATGTTCATCACTACCTGTTAGGTAGAAAACGTCAAACCCTGTCATTCTCTTATAACGTGCCATCACATCGCAAGCAATCGTTGAGTAGGCATTCCCAATATGTAACTTTCCGCTCGGGTAATAAATTGGGGTCGTTATATAAAAAGTCTTTCTATCCTGTGACATGCATTTACCTCCTAGGTCCAAACCAAATTATTTTATAAAATCTATTGTAGCTATTATAACGCAATTTGCCAAATGCTGTGTAATAGAACAAAAGTATATAACGTCTCATAAGTTGAAGATAGTCTCGCTAAGCCTCGGGCGCTTAAGCTAGTTAAAAAAAGCAACTTCGTATGTATTTATTATTATAGTTAACCAACATATTAAACCGATTATTTAGATAAATAAATTTTCCCACTAATACTAAAATTTGTTGACAGAATAATCAATAGTTGATATCCTAATGCTAATATAGGTGTCGAAATATGGCGTTTTTTTGTTCCAAAGAAAAAAATTAAGGCAAAAAGCACAAATATCTTCTTTCTGAGAAGAATTTTTTCGTGTTTTTTCCCAAACCTTGGGGGAGGAAAATAATGAAATCTACTGGTATTGTACGTAAAGTTGATGAACTAGGGCGAATAGTCATACCTATTGAACTTCGACGCACACTAGATATCCATGAAAAAGATACAATGGAAATTTACGTAGACAATGATAAAATTGTCCTTAAGAAATATAAGCCAAATATGACTTGCCAAATTACAGGCGAAATTTCGGACGATAATCTGTCTCTAGCTCATGGAAAGCTTGTCGTTAGCCCAGAAGGCGCACACGCACTTTTAGAAGAAATTCAATCGCGCTTAAAATAGTTGGCGCAAGTCTCCAAACCAGGAATAAACTAAAACTACAATCACAAAGAGAGCTGACGCTTGTTGATAGCACGTCAACTCTCTTTTTTAGTGGATGAAGTAAAAATTCATTAATTTTATTTATAATCTTGAAATATCCTTTCACCTTTCAACTTGCTCATCCAATATGATACATCTGGTAAACATCGCGTTTTGGAATATTTCGATCAACCGCCACTTGCTTGATTGCATCCTTACTCGAAAATCCTTTTTCTTCAATATAATGATTAACATGCGCAACAACAGATAATGATTCCCACCATAAGTTATCGGCTTCTTCCTCTGCAGCAAGGGTTGACCCTTCGACGACGAGCACAAATTCACCGCGCATTTCCTGACTTTCAGCCCACTCAATTAATTCCTCCACAGTTCCCCGAACAAATTCTTCAAATCGTTTCGTCAATTCACGGGCAATTGCGATATTCCGATTTCCAAGCTGTTCATGAATTATCTTTAACGTATCCTTTATTCGATATGGAGACTCATAAAAGAGCAATGTTGCTTTCAACCGTTTTAAACGATCCAACTCAGACGCTTTATCCTTCTTCTTTCTTGGTAAAAATCCATAAAAATAAAATTCATCTGTTGGTAAACCAGAACCAATTAAGCCGCATAATGCAGCATTTGCACCTGGCAGGACGACGACGTTTTGATTTTCTTCAATTACAGCTTGAACAATTTCAACCCCAGGATCCGAAATCGTCGGCATTCCGGCATCACTTACAATAGCGATTGATTCGCCACGCTTGATTTTTTCCAATAGCTGCTCTTCCCTAGCTACTTTATTATGTTCATGATAACTAATCAAAGGCGTTGTAAGCTCAAAATGATTTAGAAGCTTTTTTGTATTTCTTGTATCTTCGGCTGCAATTAAACTAACAGATTCTAGAATTTTCAGCGCGCGATAGGTAATATCCTCAAGGTTACCAATCGGTGTTGGAACAACGTATAAAACGCCTGCTTTTTCATCGTCAAAGCTCTTTTGAATGTTCATATTACAACGTCTCCTTCTGCTTTTCCTGAATCAGCAGCTTTTTTTCATTTCGTGAAAGCTGTTTAATCCGATATTCCTGTTGCATCGCTGCTTCCTTCGTCAAAAAACGTTCCACAAATACAACTTGAAAAGGCCCTCTTCCACGTGTATATTTCGCACCTTTACCAGTTTCATGCATGTTTAAGCGACGCTCTAAATTATTTGTATATCCTGTATAAAGTGAACCATCCTTGCATCGAAGAATGTAGACAACATGTTCACATACCATAAATAATTTCCTCTGCTTCCTTGGTATACGTACCGTCCTCTTCATAGATATATAATGGCGGCAGGATTTTCAAGTCTGCTTTCCCATCCCGGACACCTTCAATTAAAAGCATATTTGCTTCCCTTTCCCGCTTCGGATATACAAGCTGCATACGCTTTGGTTCTAATTTATACTTTCTAAAAAGCTCTATTATATCAACGAGTCTCCCTGGTCGATGGACCATCGCGACTTTACCGCCTGGTCGAACATGTAATTTACAAGCTTTTACAACATCTTCTAACGTACAAAATACTTCATGCCGAGCAATCGTCAAAAATTCATTATGATTATGTTCTGTACGGGAAGGTGTTTTAAAATATGGAGGATTACACGTAACGACATCAAAACTGCTCTGTCCGAGTATCGGCTGCATTTCCTTTAAATCGCCTTGTAGCATCATTAACTGATTGGAAAGTTTATTTAACTCCACATTCCTTTCTGCCATATGAAAAATCCGCTCTTGAATTTCTACACCTGTTATTTCAGCGTTTGTTCTTTTTGATAGGAGCAGGGGAATGACACCATTGCCGGTGCATAAATCCAATATTTTCCCTCGCTTTACGGGCACATAGGCAAAATGAGCAAGTAATACTGCATCCAGGGAAAAGGCAAAAGCTGTTGGGCTTTGGATAATTTGCATCTGCTCATCATTTAACAAATAATCCATACGTTCGTCATTAAATAATTGTACCATGGTTAACTCCTTACTATTTAACGTTGTTCAAAAAACTGTCTAATGAAAAGAAAGCTGCCTCGGACATATATCGAGACAGCAGTAATAGCCTTCATTTAAAAAACGTGGCATCCGTTAAAGAGATCCTTAGATGGTCGTTCTTTGCTTTCTAAGGATCCCTTCTAAGTTGGAGTTCGTGTCTCCCTATGCGAATACCTTCGTTGCACGTATGCAAAAAAGCTTTTATTTTGTTTTCTCAAAAAAGTCAAGGCAGAAAATACAGTCTTCATCTCTCCTTGGGCTTCCAAATTCCAGATTACATATATGAAAACCTTCTTCATATAATCTAGCAAGATTATCATACCCTTCACCAGGGAAGCTACCTTTGGAAGTTTTCTTATCTGACGCTTCATCCGCAGCTTCCTTTTGATGATCGAGATGATTACGCAAATTGTGATTTTCTACAGCTAATCGATGATTTTCCTCGAGCAACTCACTTAATCGCCCCTTTAAATCACCAAGCTGTTCATACAGTTCACCAATTTGCTTTTCCATATCCGAAACCTGGTCAAAAATTTCTCTGTTCCTCACGCCCACTCACCTCATCATTCTGTGGCTTGCGCTAAAATTCCTTCATCTATTAATTCATCTAAAGTATATTCAACAACGCGTTCTTTTTCCGGAATTTCGATTTGGATGAGCCGCTCAAGTATATTGAGACCAACTACTTTTCCTTTTCCATATGGCGTTACAATTGCTTCGCCAATATCCGGCAAATCACGCTTTGCAGTTTCATACGTATCATTTTCATATTTTAAACAGCACATGAGTCTACCGCATAACCCAGATATTTTAGCAGGATTAAGGGAAAGATTTTGATCCTTCGCCATTTTTATTGATACTGGCTCGAAATCCCCTAAAAACGTTGAACAACAAAGCATTCTGCCACAAGGTCCAATACCACCAAGCATTTTCGCTTCATCGCGCACACCAATTTGGCGTAGTTCAATTCTCGTTTTAAACATGGAGGCCAAATCCTTCACTAAGTTCCGGAAGTCGACCCTGCCATCTGCTGTAAAATAAAAAATAATTTTATTGCGATCAAATGTGTACTCTACTTCAACCAGATTCATATCAAGCTTATGCTGCTCAATCTTATCTGAACATATATGAAATGCTTTGTCCGCTTGCTCTTGATTTTCTAAAACGGATAGCTTATCTTTCTCGTCAGCAATACGGATTACTTTTTTCAATGGGAGGACAACATCTTCTTCATCAACATGTTTATTCGTAATAACTACCTTCCCAAATTCAATCCCTCGTATTGTCTCTACTATAACATAACTATCCAAGGAAATCGTATCTGTTCCTGGATCAAAATAATATATTTTACCCGCTTTTTTAAAACGGACACCAATAACTTCAATCATTACATTTCACCTCTGTATTTGAAGCGCTAGTTGTTCAATCACCAAGGTGGGTTGAACATTTTGCTTCAATTTCCTCTTTGCCTGTAGAACGAAATTCAAGCTATTCACAAGATTTTCCTGGGAAAAAGACATTGCTACCTTTTCAACGAGCGGATCCTTGGAGGTGAAAAATACCATCATATCCTCATTTCCAATATGGAAATAGAGAATATCTTTAAAAGCCAGAAGTAATAAATCCAATCCCTGCTCCTGCTCTTGTCGCTCCTTAAAGTGGGCTACCCAGCGACTGTGAATAAAGAGATAAACGTCTTCAGGCTTTGTGGTAAACATTTCTATTAATTGTACCATTAGTTTTCTAGCTTCTGCAAACCACGCATCTCCGCTCCATCTAAAGGCCTCATCTAAATTATTCGTGAGGGCGCTGATGAGCACGGCTTGATTTTTTTCCATCCCCTGCTCGATTAGTTGGTTTTGGAAAGAAGCAGCGTGGAGTGGCTTTAAATCAATAACTTGGCAGCGTGAACGGATGGTTGGAATAATCGATTGACTATTCTCTGTCAGCATAATTGCTGTCGTTTCTTTACTTGGCTCCTCTAAAAACTTCAGAATCCGGTTTGCGGCATTTACAGTCAATGTGTCTGCATCCTTAATCACATATACCTTTTGATTTGATTCAAGGCCTGAGTACGTAAATTCTTTCTGCAA
The DNA here is from genome assembly GCF_037969805.1 of Oceanobacillus sp. FSL W7-1304. Taxonomy (NCBI): domain Bacteria; kingdom Bacillati; phylum Bacillota; class Bacilli; order Caryophanales; family Bacillaceae; genus Oceanobacillus; species Oceanobacillus sp. FSL W7-1304. The sequence goes on from NZ_CP150211.1 coordinate 2,672,275, forward strand.
ATTACGCACTTGTTCAATCTTAATCGATTGTCCATCAGGCTCAATCCAATGTACATCAGGGTGATTATGTGAATCAATTCGTTTGCAGTTATTGCATTCATTGCACGGCTCTACGCTTGATTTGTTTTGACAGAACAGGCCTTTGGCAATGAGTAAAGCAATTGCTCCTTTACCTGTTCCTCTTTCGCCTTGGAGCAAATACGCATGAGAAATCCGATCTTTTTTAATGCTATTTGTTATAATACGTGTTGCTAGTGGTTGCACTTCGGCCACCTGAGACCATGTTTTCATATGTATCCGTCCTTAAGCTTTAACTTCTTACTTAGATATAATGATTTGACTCCATAATTCCTTGTACTGGAACAGCCGCGCCCAGCTCCAGCACACAACGACTAGCGAGACTTCCCCACATCATGACACGATAAGTACAGTCCGTACGTCACTAACCGGGCGCCTCCGCTTTTTCCCTTACGTATATATATTAATCAGTAATCCTTTAATTTCTCCGATAAGTGCTAGGATATCTACTGTCTTCTTTTCCTGGTTCATAATTTCCTCTGTAAGTTTGATTAGCTTTTCATCGACTTGCTTAACGATTGCTAACTTCCGAGTTTGTCCATCTAAACCGAAATGATGTGATTTATCCAAGGCATATCCAGCATAAACTGTCCTCTGCAGAAACCCTTTCACCATTCGTTTAAATGCGGCCAGTTCACGAAATGATCGATAACGAGCAAGCTTATTTCCTTGCTTCGAAATATTACTAACAAGCTGTTGTAATTCTTGATGCTTTAAACTTTGTGTTTGGGACTGAACCATTTGACTGAAAGCCTGTTTATCTGCACTTGCTTTACGCGCATATTTCGGCTCTAAATTAGCTTGTATTTCGTTTGTAATTTTCATTGGTCCAGCCCCTTTCTTAGAGGTAATACACTTATTTATTAAAACTGTAAAAATGATTCGACTGGAAGTACAAATACCGTTGCTCCACCAACCTCAACTTTAACTGGCTTCGGAATATAGGAATCTGCATTTCCTCCCATTGGGGAGATTGGTGCGACCATCTGTTCACGATGCGAACAATTATCCTTAATAATGTCTAAGGCATTATCTACTTCTTGGTCTTCACATCCAATCATCAGGGTGGTATTACCCTCCTTCAGAAAACCACCAGTTGAAGCAAGCTTTGTTGTCTTAAAATCCTTTTCTCCCAAAGCATTTACTAAACGATTGGAATCCTTGTCTTGGATAACTGCCATGATTAGTTTCATGTGCATAAGCCCCCTTTATTTTATAAAACTGATAATACGGTCGAGCACAGCCTGTTCAACTATGTCTATGGATTGATCTGCATCAATCGTTTGAATTCGGTTGGGGAATTTGTCTTTAAGAATCTGATAACCTTCATAAACCATTTCATGAAACTTAAGGTTTTCAAGATCAAGTCGATTCCTCTCTCTATCTTTATTCGCTGCAATACGCTCTAATCCCTTTTTTGGCGTAATATCAAAAAATAAAGTTAAATCTGGCATACAATCCCCAATGACAAATTGATTGATGGAAAAGACCTCATCAATTCCTAATCCACGGGCATACCCTTGATATGCTAAACTACTGTCAATAAAACGATCACAGAGAACAACCTTCCCTTGTTCCAGTGCTGGAAGTACTTTTTCTACAAGGTGCTGCCTGCGTGCTGCTGCATAGAGAAGTGCTTCCGTACGTTCTTCCATTTCTGTATGATCCGGGTCATGAATAATGTCACGGATTTTCTCAGAAATGTTGATACCGCCTGGTTCACGGGTCGTTATCACGTCATACCCCAAATCCGTTAGCCTTGATGCGATCGCTTGAAGGATGGTTGTTTTTCCAGCACCTTCGCCACCTTCAAATGTTATAAAAAAAGCCCTCATGTTATATCTCCTTCATCATTTCCTGTAGATCTTGATGCCTGATTCCCGTTGCTGAATTCGAACACCTTGATTACGAAGCTGTCGGGTGGTAGCAAGGTGTGCTGTTGTAATACGTTCACCCTTAAGAATGATCGGAATTCCCGGCGGATAGGCTATGACTGCCTCTGCTGCTATATGTTCGATACCTTCACCAAAAGGTACACGTCTGTAAGATCTTGCCTGCATTTCTTGATACGACAAAGCCAATTCCTGAATGGCTTCTGGAAATAACTTTGCTATTTCTATTGTATCATGATTTAGTTCAATTTTTAATTGTTCCCCTACTCTTTTTACTATTTTTTGAAGCTGGGTCTGCTTATTAAACGGCTCAAGCCCATGAATAAGCAATAGCTGATTATGTGTTGTAAGCTCTGGATATAAATTTTCTTCTTCAAAAAGCCGTGCCACATCTTGAACTGAATACGATTGTTTCACGTGTAACGTTATTTTAAGTGGATCATCCTGTACTTCAATTGGCAGGACATTCCATGCCTCGCACTTATCAAGTATCGTCCGCACTTCGTTCACACTTCGTAAAATACGTTCTATATCATTGCTTTCCAATTTGGCTAAAAAGAAACGTGCAATATCTAATGAAGCCATTAATGGATAGGATGGACTGCTCGATTGAATGATTTGTAAATAGTGGGCAATTCGCTCTTTGGAAATAAGTTTGGATTTTATATGTAGATAAGAAGCCATTGTCATTGCCGGGGCCATTTTATGAGCTGATTGCACAACAGCATCTGCTCCCAACCTTAAAGCAGATGCTGGAAAAGGTTTCCCTAAAGCAAAGTGAACTCCATGTGCTTCATCGACGAGAACTGGAATGTTATACGAATGTGCCAAATCTATCATGGCTTTAATTGGATACGTTCTTCCAAAATAATCAGGATAGGTGAGTACAATCGCTTTTGCGTCTGAGTGCTTTTGTAACGCTTCTTCTAATGTAGACAAACTTGGACTCGTATAGCGATCGACTGCTTCATCATAATTTGGGGCGATAAATACTGGCTTTGCACCACTAAGTTCCAAGCCATTCATAACGGATTTATGGCAATTACGTTGAACAATAATTTTTCCACCTGGTGAACAGGCTGCTAACACCATTGCTAAATTCCCTGCCGTACTCCCGCCAACAAGAAAAAACGTATGGTCTGAGCCAAAAAAATCCGCAGCTAATCCTTCTGCTTCTGCAATCATTTCCGTTGGCGCATGAAGATCGTCTAATCCATGTAGCTCTGTCATATCTAACTTTAAGATGGAATCAAAATAAGACCTTGCATGTTTCGGGAATATTTCACCATTTTTATGACCTGGGACATGAAAGGATATCGGGTCTTTGTATGTAAATTGCTGCAATCTTTCAAAGATCGGCATTCGATTGTGATTCTGATTCATCATTGTCCCTCCTTTAGTTTCTTTCGATTATAATAATCGTAAATTAACGAACGACGTAATGACGATGCCTCCCTTACGAGCATCGTATCATTGCCACATGAGATTTTCTTAGATATAGCATGGATGTGGATGGTATAAGGTTTATCCTACCTCGCTTTTGCATTTCATGGCAATTTTATCATTCTCAGACCAACAAAAGAAGCCTTTGCAAGCAAAGACTCCCTGGATAGCTATGAATATAATTTCGGTTGATTGATATTCTTTAATTTTCGTAAGTAATAGTTATACTTTTCTTCTCTTGGCTCCGTATGAATCATATTATACTCGCATTCCGTACAAATGAACATCGTATATAAATGAATTCCCTTCTCCTTTTGTTCCTCACAGATGCCGCATTGTGAAAGTCCTAATGAATTAGCTTGTTCCACCTTCCCCACCTCCGTTAGAAACTAGTATCTCCCAATCTAAGGAAAACTATACGGGGAAACTTTGAAACTTTTAAGTTTGGAATAAAATGGTCTAGCTAAATAATAAACAGATGAATCGCCACCAAGGATGCCAATCCAAATAACCCTAAAAAACCAGATACGACAGCTGTAAATAAATTAATTGGAATGTGCAGCCCAAACATCCCACCGAATACATTAAAGAAAAATAAAAACAGAATACCAATTCCAAGCTTTACTGTAGCCTGTCCAATGAATTTCATTGGCTTAACAGGGGCACCAACGAATAATAAAATAATAATTAGTCCAACAATGACCGAAATAACAATTGCAGAACTCAACTGAAATCAACCCTCTTCCTCAACCTCTTTTTTAGTAAATTTATGCTTGTATTTCGTAAAAAAGAACCAAGGAAGCGGGGAAAGAAAAGAATCTCTCTGTGAAAAAACATGATCATGAATCTTTGTAAGAAAGTAGGTGATTTTATATAAAGCTTGATTTAACAGCCTTTTATTAAAAGTCGTTAGGAGATGTTGCCAAACGTTCAGTAAAAGAACCGCCCCTTTTTCCCATTCTAAAACTGAACCGTCAACATTTCCTGTTTCTCCTTCAATTCTTCATTTATTTTTTCTACACATTTTTCAAACTGTGGTTTCTCAATAAAAAAAGACAAGGCCATCTATACTCACAAACCTTGTCTCCCTTAATCTATAATTCTAGTATACTCGCACTGCACTAATATTACGCAGTCTTGCCTCACGCAGAAGAAATAAATATTTAGCCCGAGCAATTGCTTCTTGCTGCATTCCATTGATTGAAGGCTCCATACTTTGTTCTACAATAGACCTAATTTGTTTCCACTCTTGTTCTGCTTGAATGATTGTATCAAGCAGCTCATGATTGACATCTTTTGTCTTTCGTTTTTTCCCCATGCACTTCACCTAACTTCTACAAATCTCTTCTACCCTCTAAAGCTTTTGATAATGTTACTTCATCTGCATATTCCAAATCGCCGCCAACAGGTAAGCCATGTGCAATTCGAGTCGTGCGGATACCTGATGGTTTAACAAGGCGCGAAATATACATTGCGGTTGCTTCCCCTTCGATGTTTGGGTTAGTTGCTAGGATGATTTCTTTTACTTCCTCATCCTTCAGACGATTGATTAGATCAGGGACATTAATATCTTCTGGTCCAATTCCATCCATTGGTGAAATTGCGCCATGAAGAACATGGTATTTTCCGTGGAATTCTTTCATCTTTTCCATTGCAATGACATCTTTTGGATCTTGCACGACGCAAATAATCGAATTATCTCGTGACGTATCGGAACATATCGCGCATGGATCCTGATCGGTGATGTGTCCACAAATACTGCAATGGGAGAGCTCTCTTTTGGCATTCACTAATGCATTGGCAAAATTAAGCACATCATCATCTTTCATATTCAAAACAAAAAATGCCAGACGGACAGCTGTTTTCGGTCCAATGCCAGGCAATTTTGTAAAACTGTCAATTAACTTCGATATTGGTTCTGGATAATACATCAAGCCTGCCTCCTACACGAAAACATAAGCACCCGCTTTAAACCGGGTGCTTATACTTGGCATAGGGGATCGTAATCCCCTGCCATTTTTTCCTTTAATTAAAACATACCAGGCATGTTTAAGCCTTTTGTAAACTGTCCCATTTGTTGGTTCGTTTTATCATCAATTTGCTTCAATACATCATTTGTTGCAGCAATGATAAGATCTTGTAGCATTTCGATATCATCTGGATCTACAACTTCTTCTTTAATTGCAATATCTGTAATTTCCTTTTTCCCATTTGCTGTAATGGTAACCATTCCACCACCAGCTGATGCTTCAAAAGACATTTCATGCAATTCGTCCTGTGCCTGCATCATTTTCTTTTGCATTTTTTGCATTTGCTTCATCATATTGTTCATATTTCCCTTCATGGAAAATACCTCCTTTAGATTATTCATTATTATTTTTTTCCTTATACTGGAACAGCCAAGTCCAGCTCCAGCGCCCAACGACTAGCAAGACTTGCCGATTGGCTGCGCCAGAGGCTTAGTCGCACTTATACCCTTGTGGTGAAAGTCAACAACGACTCTAGATAAAAGGATGGCCGATTAAAATCAGGCTACGCCTAACATCGGCATACCCCTAAAGGGGCATGTTTCCTTTATCTCCTACGGATCAGTCCGTACGTCGCTAACCGGGCGCTTACGCTTTTGTTTCCTAATCATGTATTTCCAGTAATTCATCTCCAAAGAGCTTCCTAGCTTCATCCACTAGTGGATCTCCTTGTTCTTCATCTTTAGGCTTATCTTGTTTGCTTATATATTCCGTACGGAGCTGTGTCCAATCATTATCTGGAATTGGGATAATCGTTAATTGCTTATCCATCACACTCGTAAGTACGGATTCAACTGTCTCCCGATTATCTAAAAATAAGGAGCAGTGGATTTCATATTTAAATGCGACAACGAGTGAATCTGCGGATGCAGCTGCAGGTTTACTATCCTGTATCGTTGCATGTGCAGGTGCATTCACTTGCTTTAGCTTACTTAAAAAGTTGGCCCACTGTGATTGTACTTGCTTTAATGCAGGCTTTTCTGCTTTTCCAAGCACATCACGAATTCGCTCAAACGGGATTTTATAGCTATTTTTCGATCCTCTCGCAGGTTGCCTTCTCTTCTCAGATGCAGCTGGTGCTTGGACAGGCTGTGCAGGCTGCTGCTTCAGATTGGTAAGCTCTTTTTCCAATTGTGACATTTTGCTCATCAGTTTTGTTACTGCTTCTGAATCAACATCAGCTGTCGCCTGCTCCCCGGCATGATAACGATTGGTAATCGTGAGTATCGCTATTTCGATAAATACCTTTGGACTATTCGTCCACTTGATCTCTTGTTGGCACTGATTCAGTTGGATAATTGCATTCTGAATCCATGAGGTTGATACAGAATCAGAAAGTGCAAGGAAGTTATCATCCACTCTTGCTCTTTCCAACAATCCTTCTAGCGATGGAGCACTTTTGAAAAGCAATAGATCACGCATAAAATAAATCAGATCATATACAAAGCGTCCAGGATCTTTCCCCCGTTGGATCAAATCATCCAATAGCTGTAACGCCTGTTCCACATCTTTTTCATGCATGGCCTTTACGATATCGGTGAGCACTTTCTGGGAAACACCACCAGTAACAGCCAACACATCATCGAGTTCTACCTGGTCCTCACTATAGGAAATTGCTTGATCCAGAATACTTAACGCATCACGCATTCCACCTTCTGCTGCTAATGCAACAGTATCCAATGCCTCTTTCGAAACAGAAATATTCTCTGCTTCCATAATCGTTTGCATACGATCTACAATTGCCTGATTGGATATCGGTTTAAAATCGAATCGCTGACACCTAGAAATAATCGTTAATGGAATTTTATGTGGCTCGGTCGTTGCCAAAATAAAGACGACATGCTTTGGTGGTTCTTCTAACGTTTTTAGTAATGCGTTGAATGCATTAATTGAAATCATGTGTACCTCATCAATGATGTACACTTTATATGGTACTGCGCTTGAAGCATACTTTACCTTGTCTCGGATTTCACGAATATCATCGACACTCGTATTGGATGCAGCATCAATTTCAATAACATCTGAAATCGAGCCATCCAAAATGCCACGACATGCATCACATTCATTACATGGTTCTTTGACTGGTGCATGCTCACAGTTAATTGTTTGGGCAAAAATCTTGGCAGCACTTGTTTTCCCTGTTCCTCTTGGCCCAGAGAATAAATAAGCATGCGAAAATTTATCTTGTACAATCGCATTCTGCAGTGTTCTCGTAATATGTGTTTGTCCTACGACATCCTCAAAAGTTCTTGGACGCCAAACGCGATATAAAGCTTGATAGCTCATAATACAGATTCCCCTCTATGATCTATTTCTAATTATACCCGATTTTAGGGGTGAATGTGAACCAAAACAGGGTTAAATATATTTTTTGTAACATTCATCTGGAGTTACTGTCACATTTCGTTATAGGTGTAGAAGATTTGTTTGTTCTATGGGACTAAGAAACCAGGATGGCATATCATCAGCCACCCTGGTTTTTATAATTTTAAACAGATGCCGGATTCGTTGCTTTTTCCGAAAGCCATGTTTCAAACGTATAGGACATCTCCCAAAATGCGAGCTCATATTCTTTCGCAAGAATAAACTGCTCTTTGATTTTCTCTTTTTCTGTTTCACTTGCCTTTTCCGCTAATCCATCGAGCAGGTCAATCATTTCCTGTGTGGACTCTTGGAACCACTCACTACCATACGTGTTCAGCCAATTTTGGTAAATTTCTTCTTTCGGTTTTGCGTCCTTGTAAGTCAAACCAATATCAGCATATAACCAGTAACATGGTAGCATTGCAGCTACAATTTGAGCTAAACTTCCGGACAACGATGCACGGTACAAATGCGATGTATAAGCATAGGCAGTTGGTGCAGGTTTAAAATTCTCAATTTCTGCATTGGTAATCTTTAAAATCCCTGCATGCTCCTTATGCACTGTTAGCTCTGCTTCTGCTGTTTTCTTTGCTTTTTCTGCCAGCTTAGCAGCAACATGAAAATCATCTGAATGTGCAGCCGCAAAAGCATGCACCTTGCCGTAATGCTTCAAATAATAGATATCCTGCAGAATATAATTTTTGAATGTTTCCAGTGGCAAATCACCACTTACAATACCCTGTACAAACGGATGATTTAGACTTAATTTCCAACTCTCTTTCGTAGCCTCTCGCAATAACTCTGAAAAACGCATAGAAAATTCCTCCCCTAATTTTGTTTAATAGCCTACTTCTACTACAGCTTCATTGGTAATATTAAAAATAAACGGCTAGTCTTCTCTTATTTTTGCAATAATATCCATCAAAACATCTCCTTTCTATAAATTTAGAATGAAGAACAAAAAAACCACCCCGAAATGGAGTGGTTTTATATACAGTTACAGAATTATGTATACGTCACCAGCTCCACTTCCCTACGCTGGTACTAGCCAGTTCAGGTTCAAAGGGATCAAGAAATGAATCTTGTCTCAGCCAAATGGCACCCCTAGTGGATTTTTTATATTCTATTTCTATCTTATTCCATTTTTTCATAAAAGTAAAATAATTCGTACGAAAAAAATCCCAACATCCAACTCTTATCCATATGGCATGCAGCTTAGAAAGATTTTTTCTAGGTGAATTTAAAAACACTCTTTCAAATGCTTTATAGCGTTTAAAAGAGTGTTTGATTGCATTATGTAGCCGTGCACCCACTTTCGATGTGACGACCCTATGCGTTACTTAAGTTCATGGCTCGGCCTAGGCTTCCCCACGGCACACAGAAAATTCCACTTACTGCTGCTTCCTTCCGGACCTGACAGGGTTCATGGGTTCCTGTTGCGTAGGACCCGGGCGTCAACACCACTCCCTTAAGGCAGACCATAAAATCGCCACACCTAGAGTGGGAATTCAGCCTCGCTATAGCGGATTGCGAGTACAGGGCACCGCTACCTCCCCACCTAGCACGGTATTTACCATTATAGCGAAATTATCGACAAAATGCAACATCAAAAGCGGATGCGCCCGGTTACCGACTATTTTTTTCTTTTTCGAAGTGCTCGGAAAAAATCCGTTAGTAATGCAGCACACTCTGTTTGTAAAACACCTGCCGTTAATTCAACCTGATGATTAAAGCGAGGTTCATTCAATAAATTCATTAATGTGCCCGCACATCCTGCCTTCGGATCAGTTGCTCCATATACAACACGTTTAATTCGCGATTGGACAATAGCGCCTGCACACATCGGACATGGCTCCAATGTAACGTAGAGCGTACAATCCTCTAGTCGCCAGCTTCCAATCTTTTCATTTGCCTCTTGAATGGCAACAAGCTCAGCATGGGAAAGCGTCGTTTGCGAGGATTCTCGCAAGTTATAGCCCCTTGCAATGATTTCATCGTTATATACGATAACCGCACCAATTGGAACCTCATTTAATGTTAAAGCTTTTTGGGCTTCTTCAATTGCCGCTTCCATAAATTTTACATCACTCATATTATCACAACACTTTGTTTTAAAGTTTGAATCAATCCAAAAGAGGAAATACTGTTAAGTAGTCATACCGAATAAAGGAGACTCATAAATGGATACATCATTAAATAACACTGCTGTACTATTTGTCGATATTATCAACGATTTTGACTTTGATGGCGGTGATGATTTATATCGAAATACGAAAGCAATCCTCCCGAACCTCATTAAGCTGAAGAAATTCGCCAAAGAAAAAAATCTACCTACTATTTATGTTAATGACCATTACGGATTATGGCAAGCAGACTTTCATAAAATTATTGAAAACTGTAAAAATGATAGAAGCAAGGAAATTATTGAGGCACTCGCACCAGAGGAAGATGATTACTTTCTTATTAAACCACAGCATTCTGCCTTTTTCCAGACGCCACTGCAATCTTTGCTTACAGATTTAAAACGAAGCCATCTCCTAATGGCTGGTATTGCCGGAGACATTTGCATTCTTTTTACTGCCAAGGATGCGTATATGTACCAATTTGGAATGCACGTTCCTGCAAATTGCATGGCATCCGAAGCAAAGGAGAACAATGATTATGCATTATATTTAATCCGTTCTGTAATGAAGGCAAATATCGACCCACTTTAAGTCATATAGCTGACCTCCTTCACATAAGTTGAAATGAGAAACTGTTTTGAAGGAGGAAGTTCTCTTGCAAATTCATGTTGTTACAGAAGGGGAAACATTAACTTCAATCGCTAATACATATAATACAACTGCTGTCGCCATTACGAATGCCAATGAACTAGATGCTCCAAATGATCTCGTCATCGGGCAAGCACTGGTCATCCCCATTTTTGGTCAGTTTTACTTTGTTCAACAAGGTGATAGCCTTTATTCCATTGCCAACCGATTTGGGATGACCTATCAGGAACTAGCAACGATTAATAATATTTCACCAGAGATGACACTTCCTATTGGCTTGCGGATTTACATCCCGCCTCGTGCTAAGCGCGCGATTACATCGTATGCTTATATTGAACCCTTTGGTGATACGGTTTCTGAAACCTTGGAAAATGCTGCTGCTAAAAATTCTCCTTATCTAACTTTCCTTGCATTATTTAGCTATCGAGTCAATCGCGATGGTTCATTGACTTCACCACCCATCGGGAATCTACAGGAGATTGCCGCAAACACAGATACAGCAATGGCAATGGTTGTGACAAATTTGGAAGGACCTGGGTTTAGTGATGAGCTTGGTCATATCATTTTAACCGTACAAGCGGTTCAAAATACGCTATTGGATAACATTGTGAACACAGCGCAGACACAAGGATTTACCGATATCCACTTTGACTTTGAATTTCTGCCATCTGATGATCGGGAAGCATACAACGCATTTCTGCGTAAAGCAAAGGAGCGATTTTCTCAGGAAGGCTTACTCTTATCTACTGCACTCGCGCCAAAAACAAGCGCCACTCAAACAGGGCAGTGGTATGAAGCTCACGATTACGCTGCTCATGGGGAGATAGCAGATTTTGTTGTATTAATGACTTATGAATGGGGCTATAGCTACGGTCCTCCGATGGCTGTTTCGCCAATTGATCAAGTTCGTAATGTTGTTGATTACGCCTTAACAGTTATTCCCGCAGATAAAATATTATTAGGCCAAAATTTATATGGATACGATTGGACGTTACCCTTTGTTGAAGGTGGAGAAGCTGCTCGTGCCGTAAGTCCACAGCAAGCGATTGCAATTGCCAGGGAAAATAATGCTGTCATTCAATATGACACGAGCGCACAGGCGCCATTTTTCACGTATACAGATGCAGAGGGGAATGAACACGAGGTATGGTTTGAAGATGCCAGATCAATTCAGGCAAAATTCGATATGATTCGTGAACTCGACCTACTAGGTATTGCATATTGGAAGCTAGGTCTAGCCTTTCCACAAAATTGGCTTTTACTAGACGATCAATTTACGATAACCAAACTATAATAGAATATGTACTAGATATTAATATCGCCAAGAAGATCGAAAAGACCGTCTCCATTTGATTAGAGACGGTCTTCCTATTTTTACATATTGTTAATTGTGGTTTCCTTTTCCGTTATCTAACAATAGACTCCCACTTTTAATTCTTACTTGAGCAGATTCAAAGCTTCACGATTAAAAGCTGGAATATCATCTGGCTGACGACTTGTCACAAGCTGATCCTGACAAACGACTACTTCTTTATCGACAACCTTGGCTCCTGCATACTCCATATCAACTTGAATCGATTTGTAGCCTGTTGCATCTCGGCCCTCTAACGCTTTCGCTGTAATTAACAGCTGTGGTCCATGACAAATTGCAAATACAGGTTTTTTCGCATCCATGAAACCTTTAGCAAACTTAACAAAACGATCATCCGCCCGTAAAATATCTGGTGAAAAGCCACCAGGGATGAATAATGCATCAAAATCATCGACATTTACATCCTCGATACCATGGTCAATCGTTAACGTAGTTTCCTTGTTTTTCCCTGTTACTTTATTGCCCTTTTCTTTTTCAATCGTGATTACTTCATGCCCAGCTTCTTTAAAAGCCTCTGCTGGTTCTGTATATTCCACATCCTCAAACATATCGGTAATGACGGTTGCTATTTTTTTACCCATTGCTCATCCGCTCCTTATGATTTGATTCATAAAGAGTCTTCCCTTTGTAAGGAAAATAAAACATCACCGATCCATGCCCATTAATGCTCGCAATTCCTCTTCATTCGAAATTAGATCTTGAACCGTATATTCATCAAGCACCTTAAAAAAAGCATGCAAGGCTTTATTCAATGCGTGTTTTAAGGTACATGCTGGGGTAATCACACAATGATTTGTTCCCTTATCAAAGCATTCAAGTAAATTAAAATCACTTTCGAGACTCCGAACAAGTAAACCTACGTTGATTTCCGATGCAGGCTTTGCCAGTCGGATACCACCATTTCTCCCTCTAATCGTTTCAAGTAAGCCCATTTTGTTCAATTCAAAGACAATTTTTCCTAAATGATGCTGCGAGATGTTAAAAACCTCTGAGATTTCCTTAATACTAGCAAGCTCATCATTCGGTTTTGTACCTGTATAAATTAAAACGCGCAATGCGTAATCCGTATACTTCTTTAATTGCATGAATGAATCACCTCGTTTACTTCTTCACAATATTGTAACACAAAACCCGTTTTCACTATTGATACAGTGCAAATAAAACATCTATAATTAAACATGTATTAGAAATACATCTTTTAAAAAACTGTAGGGAGTGCTTTGAAATGACAACAGAAACAGCTACTGGATTAGATCAAAAAACAAGAGACATAATAAAAGCTACTGTACCAGTTTTAGAGGAACACGGGACTGCAATAACAAAACGATTTTATCAAATGATGTTTGAAAACCACCCAGAATTAAAGAATATTTTTAACCAAACAAATCAACGAAAAGGTGACCAACCGAAAGCGCTTGCGAATACGGTTTATGCAGCTGCTGTCCATATCGACAATTTAGAAGCTATCTTACCCGTTGTAAAGCAAATTGCCCAAAAACACCGCAGCTTAAATATTAAGCCAGAGCATTATCCAATTGTTGGAGAGAATTTATTACTAGCAATTAAAGACGTGTTAGGAGATGCAGCAACAGACGAAATTATCGATGCTTGGGCAAAAGCATATGGTGTGATTGCAGATGTATTTATTTCTGTTGAAGCCGAAATGTATACTGAAGTAAAAGCAACAACTGGTGGATGGATAGACTATCGTAACTTTAAAGTAATCAAAAAAGAAGTCGAAAGTAATGTTATTACATCGTTCTATCTGCAGCCAGAAGATGGAGAAGCATTCCCTTCCTATCAACCCGGTCAGTATATTACCGTAAAGGCTGTCATTGACGGAGAAAACTATAACCATTTACGTCAATATAGCTTATCCTGTGCTCCTGGAGGGGAATTTTACCGAATTAGTGTAAAGCGTGAGGATGCTTTCGAAGACCAGCCCAAGGGAGTTGTATCAAATTTCCTACATGAACATATTAATGAAGGAGACATCCTACCAATCAGTGCACCAGCTGGGGATTTCTTTTTAGATGCAGAAGACACTAGACCACTCGTCCTAATGAGTGGCGGAGTGGGATTAACACCTATGATTAGCATGCTTGAAACAGCAATTAAGGAGCAGCCTGAACGTGAGGTTATTTATATTCACGCTGCAAAATCAAGTAAATTCCATGCAATGAAAGAGCGTGTCAAAGAAATCGCTGGGCAAAATAACCATGTGAAAAGTTATACCGTGTATGACAGCCCTAGTGAAGGAGATTCTTTTGATAAAGCAGGTAGAATTGATTATGATTGGTTATCATCCATACTTCCAACAAACGATGCCGCATTTTATTTCTGTGGACCGAAGGGATTTATGCGTGCGATGTATCAACACTTGAAAGCATATCAAGTGAATGACACAGATATTCATTTTGAAATCTTTGGACCGTCCGAGGATATCACCAGGTAAATAGCATTTATAAGGACAGCCGATCCAGGCTGTCTTTTTTTCTACGCTTGTTTGGCAGCACCTTTTCACAAAAAACTACGCACGATAGAGCACATTAGCGAATGCTCCAATTCGTTGCAGCCCTCGATAAATTTGCGCTGGCATGATATACCGTCTAGGATTAAGATTTGTAGATTGCTTTATCTTCGTTGTTGCAAGATCGACCTTCCCGTCATTTCCAAAGTAAAAAGCTTGCCAGACAAATTTAGAGCAATAGTTTTGTTGGAGATTTCGAAGATTCCTCGTATACTGATAAGCATTTACCTGTTCTTTATGCTGCTTTGCCCACCTTGCAGCATTTCTAGCTTCCTCCTTATTCGGATGTCGTAATATCGTCAGCTTCTCGCCCTTTTTATGCCTGCTTAAATAAATAGGCATACTATCTCCATGCCCATAGCTCGGCCATCTGTTTACATGATAAATTCGAAAATCCTCGCCAATAATCCCAGCATGTCCGACGACCATGGAAGATAATGCTGTCTTATGTGAATAAAGCACATCTCCTGGGAGCATATGGATTGATGTTTCGGGATAAAGATGAACTGGATCGTCGGATACATACTTATCACTCATCATAAACGCCCCTATCCTATTCTCTATAACGTATAGCATAAAGAAAAACTTTGGTCCTCGCCACTAAAGCGACAACCAAAGCTTTTTGATTTTACTCCTCTAATGTCGATGTATCTCCTGTTGGAAGGCCCAGCTCCCAAGATTTCAACAGACGACGCATAATTTTACCGCTTCGCGTTTTAGGAATGCTATCGCGAATTTCAATTTCTCTTGGTGCAGCATGTGCACTAAGACCTGTTTTAACAAATTGACGAATTTCTTCTAATAATTCATCCGATTTTTCATATCCTTCATTCAAGGAAATAAATGCTTTAATAATTTCTCCCCGTTCTGGATGCGGTTTTCCAATGACTCCCGCTTCAGCAACAGCTGGGTGTTCAATTAATTTGCTCTCAACCTCAAATGGGCCGACCCGCTCACCAGATGTATTAATGACATCATCCAGGCGTCCTTGGAACCAGAAATAACCATCCTCATCACGATATGCACTATCACCAGAGACATACCAGCCATTAATAAAATAGCTTTCATATTTACCAGGATTATTCCAAATTTGCCGCATCATCGACGGCCAACCCTCTTTAATTGCTAAATTCCCCATCTGATTTGGAGGTAGTTCATTTCCTTCATTATCAACAATCGATGCTACAATACCAGGAATTGGTTTCCCCATCGAACCTGGGCGAATTTCCAATGCAGGTAGATTTACAATGAGCTGTGCACCTGTTTCGGTCATCCACCATGTATCATGGATGCGTAGATTAAATGCTTTTAATCCCCATGTAACAACCTCTGGGTTCAATGGCTCCCCAACACTCATGATATGACGTAATTCTGAAAGCTCATATTTCTTTAATGCCTCTTCACCGTGACTGACAAGCATCCGCAATGCTGTTGGAGCGGTATACCATACCGTTACCTTATTTTTCTCCAGGGTTTCATACCAGTCATCTGGCGTAAAACGTCCACCACGAATTACGTTCGTAACACCATGCAGCCATGGTGCAAAGATACCGTAGCTTGTGCCCGTTACCCAGCCTGGGTCAGCCGTACACCAGTATACATCGTCTTCTTTCAAATCGAGTACCAACTCGCCTGTAGCGTAATGCTGAATCATAGCATTGTGCACATGATAAACGCCCTTAGGCTTCCCAGTAGATCCCGATGTATAGTGAAGCAGCATACCATCTTCTAAATCAACCCATTCGATATCAAATGCTTCAGAGGCCCCGGCCATTTCAGTATGATAATCAATATAAGTATGAGCTACCCCTGCTTCCCCAACAAGAATTACTGTTTCTAATTGTGGTAATTCATCTTGTGGAACTCTCTCAATTAGCTCTGGGGTCGTAATCAGTACGCTTGCTTCACTATCTTGCAGGCGATCTCGTACAGCTTGCTCCATAAATGCCTCGAATAAGGGTCCAGCAATCGCGCCAGTTTTTAATATCCCAAAGAATGCTGCATAAAATTCTGGACTTCGTGGCATAAAGAGAAAAACACGATCTCCTTTATTTACACCATGCTTCTTTAATACATTTGCAAACCTGTTACTCTGTTTACTCAGATCAGCAAACGTAAGCTGTTCCTCCCGGTCTGGCGCAGAATATAATAAGGCTACTTTATCTTTTTTAGCAGGATTCTCTGCATGGCGATCCAATGCTTCATATGCGATATTTACCTTTCCAGTCTCGTTCCAGGTAAAATGCTTGTTTACATCATCCCATTTGAAGTTCTCTCTTACTTTTTGATAATCTTTTAAATTATAGTTCTCACTTCTTGCTGGTATTACTTGCATATCCATCCAATCACCTCATCCTTCTTTGTAATCGATTTCATTATTTCTTAAATAATTAATTGAAAATAATTGAAACATTCGGTAACTAATATATAGTTTAGAACATTTTGTGACGATTTTAAAGTAATTCATCTCAATTACTATTATTCAAAATATTACTTAAATTTGGATATATCTTTAAACCCAAAGAAAATCACGTTTTTTGCAACTAATAGCAATCCAACGTGATCATTAACATTCTTATTTTAATTTAAGCTTTTGCAGCCTTTTCTTCCTTACGTCTTTCCTTTTCAGAAATAATAAAAGCACATGCTGCATCCCCTGTAATATTTAAAGACGTACGTAACATATCAAGGATACGGTCAATACCGATAATCAATGCAATACCTTCCACAGGTAAACCTACTTGACCTAATACCATCGCCAGCATAATCATACCGACACCAGGTACACCTGCTGTCCCAATACTTGCTAATGTTGCTGTTAGGACAACTAGAAGCAAATCTGTTGGACTTAACGGAAGTGCATATACTTGGGAAATGAACACGGTAGCTACAGCTTGCATAATCGCTGTTCCATCCATATTGATTGTTGCACCTAATGGTTGAACAAAGCTACTAATCTCTTTTTTCACGCCAAGATTTTCTTGCGCAGCTTTCATTGAAATTGGTAGTGTTGCGTTTGAACTCGACGTACTAAATCCAACAGACATTGCAGGGAAGAAACCCTTATAAAATTTAAGCGGATTTGCTTTGCCAAGCCACCAGATTGCTAGACTGTATACAACTGCTCCATGAACAATCAAGCTAAGCACAACGGTTATCATATACATTGCCATTGAGCCAATTGCATCTAACCCTGCGTCACCAATCGCAGAAGCAACTAACGCAAATGCTCCGTACGGTGCAGTCTTCATAACTAACATAACTAACCAATTTAATATTTCATTTGCTTGTTCAAATAAACGATGAATTCCTGCTGTCTTTTCCCCAAGGAAAGCTAATGCAACCCCTATGAAAATAGCGAATGCTATAATTTGCAGCATATCCCCAGTCGCCATTGATGCGATTGGATTCTCTGGAATAATATTAATAATCGTTTCCATAATTGGTGGTGCTTCTGTTGCTTCATAGGATTGATCCGTGTTAAATACTCCCTCTTTTCCGGGTTGGAGGATATATCCAAGTCCAATACCAATGATTAGTGCACATGCTGTTGTAATTAGAAAAAAGGTAATCGTATAGATTCCAATTTTACCTAATTTTGATGGGTCCCCTAATCCTGCTGTTCCTAATGTGATAGAAACAAATACTAGTGGAACAACAAGCATCATAATTAAATTCAGAAAAATCTGACCAACAGGACCTAATAAATAAGTATCTAGCATTGAAAACGCCTTATCAGGGACAAAGGTTAAAATAATTCCCGCAAATACCCCTAATGCGAGGGCAATCATAATTTTTTTTGTTAAACTCATATAAATGTCCTCTCTGTTATTAGATTTTTTTATTTTGACTGTATGCTGGACGTTTGAACAGAATGCGGAAGAGAAATTACTTTGAGATGCAATATTTGGCAGTGGCGGCCCCGGCAGGATTCGAACCTGCGACACACGGTTTAGGAAACCGATGCTCTATCCCCTGAGCTACGGAGCCTAAAATTTTTAGGACAAGATAAAATACATTATACAAAATTTTTGTCGAATTGGAAAGCGGCATTATTTTCACATGGAAGATAGCCATATTCTATGGTAAAATAAATTCTGTCTATGAAAGCAATGAATGGAGGAAATAATAATGGCTGAAGTGCCTTTCATTGCAATTGAAGGACCGATTGGCATTGGTAAAACATCGCTCGCTAAAAAACTATCCAATCACTTTAATTATCACTTGTTAAAAGAAATTGTGGAAGAAAATCCTTTTCTTGGCAAATTTTACGATGATATCGATGAGTGGAGTTTTCAAACCGAGATGTTTTTTTTATGCAATCGATTCAAGCAATTGGAAGATATCGATAAGAAATATCTTAGAGCAAACAAAGCTGTAATAGCTGATTATCATATATCAAAAAACATGATTTTTGCAAAACGTACATTGCAAGAGGATAAATTGGAGAAATACGAAAAAATATACCAAATCCTAACAACCGATATGCCCACTCCAAATATGCTCATCTATTTAAATGCTAGTCTCGATACAATTTTGGATCGAATCAGAAGGCGCGGCAGAAATATTGAGCAAAATATAAAAGCTTCTTATCTTGCACAGCTAAGAAACGATTACGAGGACTATATGAATGCTTTTGAACAATTACATCCTGACATTCCCGTCATCCGAATAAATGGCGATACGACCGATTTTGTTCAGTATCAAAAGGATTTAGATTGCATTATTGAAAAAGTAACGAACCATTTGCATTTGCGGGTGGAATGAAAATGAAGGGGAACCAATAATGAACTTAAGAGAAAAATACCACATTCCAAACGACAGTGTGATTACAATTGCAGGTACGGTTGGAGTTGGTAAATCAACCATGACAAGAGCCTTAGCACAGGCTTTAGACTTTAAAACATCTTTTGAAAAGGTGGACACAAATCCATATCTAGAAAAATTTTATGATGACTTCGAACGATGGAGCTTCCATCTGCAGGTCTACTTCCTGGCAGAACGCTTTAAAGAGCAAAAGAAAATTTTCGAATATGGCGGCGGCTTTGTCCAGGACCGTTCCATTTATGAGGATACTGGAATTTTTGCCAAAATGCATTTTGATAAAGGTACTATGTCACCAACTGATTATGAAACCTATACCAATTTATTTGATGCAATGGTAATGACACCATATTTCCCGCATCCAGACCTACTCATATACTTGGAAGGCTCCTTTGACGAGATTATAAGCAGAATCCAAGAACGCGGTCGGGATATGGAAAAGAGTACGCCAATTAGCTACTGGGAGGAAATGTATAATCGCTATACGAATTGGATTGATAACTTTAATGCATGTCCAATTTTGCGTATTAACATTTCGGACTATGACTTAATGCAGGAAGAAAACCCAATCGAACAAATTTTAGAGAAGGTTGGACGCTCACTTCAGCATTCCAGACGATATACACGAAGAGAATTAGCGAGATGATAAAAAAGGATGACCATAACGGTGCATCCTTTTTTAATCTGCTTTTCTTACATTCGTCCGGAAAGGGTAAAGCAAAAAATGAATCAGAATGAGAATAAGCGAGATTCCGATTAGCCATCCCAAGGGGAGGTTTAGAAATGCCCCGATAATAATTAATGCTGGCGCAATCATCAAGGCTAGGAAACTATTACTTGCGCCTGAATCATAATAATTTTCTTTTCCACAATGTGGACAACTCATTTTAATTCGAAACAGATTCCTTAATGTTGTTAAATAACTCCATTGTTTCTTACAATATGCACATGCTGGTGTCTCCATCTATTTCACTTCCTTTACTTTTCACCTAATTGAATTGACCGATCACGTGCTTGTCGGATACATGAAAAAATCATTTCTTCAAAGTTATGACGATCTAAATCGGCAATACCAGCCTCTGTTGTTCCTCCTGGACTTGTAATGTTTTTCCGCAGCACTGCTGGTGTTTCACCAGATTGCTTTAGCATGTTTCCAGCACCAATGACCGTTTGGGTAATGAGATCCTTAGCAGTTTGCCTGTCGAGGCCAAATTCCATTGCAGCTTTTTCCATCGCTTCTACAAAATAATAAATAAAGGCTGGACCACTGCCAGAAACAGCTGTAATCGCATGCATATCCTTTTCATCGACAAGCTTCGTCATACCTACAGTTTGAAATAATTGATCCGTTTGTAAGAGATGCTCCGTTTCGACATATTTCCCTGCCGAAAGTGCTGTCGCAGAATGTCCAATGAGAGCGGATGTGTTTGGCATTGTACGTACAACTGGAATTTGTATGTCCAGAAGTTGCTCCATTTTTTCAGTCGATAACCCAGCAATGGTCGAAATAATTAATTGCTTTTCATTCAAATAAGGTTTTATCGACGCAATCGATTCCACTGCATCCTTTGGCTTACTAGCCAAAATAATAATATCAGCATTCCTGAAGACTTTTTCTTTATCTGAAGAGCATTGAACGTGATAGCAATTTTCAATGTATATTAGTCGTTCTCGATTACTTTTATTGGTTACATATATATTTTCTTTTGCTACAACTTCGGATTTAATAATACCAGATAGGATCGCCTCTGCGAGGGATCCAGCTCCTAAAAATGCAATTCTTTTATCCATGTGACAACCTCCTAAGAAATTAAAAAAACTGATTCTGCATCCTTAACAAAGGACGGAATCAGTTTCCGCGGTACCACCTAATTTGGCAATCATGCCCATCTCTAAATTGATAACACAGTTTCCTGCGGTTAGTTTATCGCTAACGACTCCTAGGTAGGTTCATACACGCTATTTCGCAGGGATCTTCCAGCTTATAAATCCCTTTCTCTTTCCGATAGTCATTGTATTACTGGCCTATTCTCCGTCTCAAATCATTTAATTGCTATGACTATAAGCTCTTATCCTTATTTTGTCAAGAAATTATCTGAATGACACCGTATTTGATATAATAAGTTTATCAATAAAGGTGAAAGGAATCAAAGCATGAATCAATTACAGCAATTAAAACAGGTCCGTAATGAACTTACACGCTTCATGATAACTTATAAATTTGGTCTAGATGAAATGAATACAAAATTGAATATACTAAAAGAGGAGTTTCAACATATACATTCTTATAATCCTATTGAACATATCAAATCACGAATAAAATCTCCAGAAAGCATTCTCAAAAAAGTGTATCGTAAAAATTTAGATATATCGATGGATGCAATTCGCGAAAATATTAAAGATATTGTGGGAATTCGTATCGTATGTTCCTTTATTTCCGATATTTATAAGGTAAGTGAAATGATTCAAAACCAACAGGATATTACGGTTGTAGAAGTAAAAGACTATATAAAACATCCTAAATCGAATGGATATAAGAGCCTGCATCTTATTTTATCGATTCCAGTATTTATGTCAGATCGAACCGAACAGGTTTATATCGAAATTCAAATCCGATCGGTTGCCATGGATTTCTGGGCAAGCTTAGAGCATAAAATCTACTATAAATATAATGGGGAAGTTCCCCAGCAGTTAATCATGGAATTAACGGAAGCAGCAAATGTAGCAAATAAACTGGATTCTAAAATGGAGAAACTAAATAATGAAGTGAACAATATCAAAAGCCAAGCAGCAGAGAATGAAGATATTCATTTTTTACAATTAAATGAGGAGGATAAGGTTCATCTCCCATTAAATTTCTTACAATCCTTCCTTGATAGGGAAAAGTAATATGAAAAAACCGCTGAAAAACAGCGGTTTTCTTTATCTCCAATTATTATACGCTTGATTTCAAAATGGAGGAGGTAGAGGGATTCGAACCCCCGCGCGGTTTGACCCGCCTGTCGGTTTTCAAGACCGATCCCTTCAGCCAGACTTGGGTATACCTCCATAACGATTAGAAAACTGAGCATTCTTTAAAGGGATTCTTAGAAGGCGTTCTTTGCTTTCTAAGAAAAACTTATACTCTGGAATGCAAGCTTTTAAGTGAATGCTTTTGTTGCTTATACAAATAAAAAAGTTCTATACTTGCTTATTTGCCAAGAAATAATATATCATGCTCAAAAATGAATGTCAAATTTTTGGCCATTCCATGCTAAATAAGAGAACACGGAGGTATGAATAACCTCCGCACAAGTCCCATTACTTCATTACTTCTTTTCCACCCATATACGGTCGTAATACCTCTGGGATAACAACAGATCCATCTGCTTGCTGGTAGTTTTCCAAAATAGCTGCTACTGTACGTCCGATTGCAAGTCCAGAACCATTTAACGTATGCACATATTCTGGTTTCCCGTTCGCCTCCCTGCGGAAACGTATACCAGCCCGACGTGCTTGGAAGTCTTCGAAGTTAGAGCAAGAAGAAATCTCACGGTATGTTTCCTGGCTTGGAATCCATACTTCAATATCATATTTTTTAGCTGCGGTAAATCCTAGGTCAGCTGTACACATGCTCATTACACGATATGGTAAGTTTAATAGCTGCAATACTTTTTCTGCATTTCCTGTTAATGTTTCCAATGCTTCATAGGAATCTTCCGGCTTCACAAAATTAACAAGCTCAACTTTGTTAAATTGATGCTGACGAATTAATCCACGTGTGTCTCGCCCAGCAGATCCTGCTTCAGAACGGAAATTCGTGCTAAATGCAACATATTTTTTCGGTAGATTATCTGCTGATAAAATCTCATCACGATGGTAATTTGTTACGGGCACTTCTGCAGTAGGAATCATGAAATAATCCCAATCCTCCAGTTTAAATGCATCCTCTTCAAATTTTGGAAGCTGACCAGTCCCTGTCATGCTAGCGCGATTTACAATTTGTGGAGGTAGCATCTCTATATAACCATGCTCATCTGCATGGAGATCCATCATGAAGTTTAATAATGCACGTTCTAATCTCGCACCAAGGCCTTTATAGAAAACAAAACGGCTCCCTGTTACTTTAGCTGCGCGTTCAAAATCGATAATATCAAGATTCGTTGCAATGTCCCAATGAGCCTGCACTTCAAAGTCAAATGCCGGAACAGTACCCCAATCGCGAACTTCCACATTATCGTCTTCATCTTCTCCAACTGGAACAGATTCATGCGGGATATTCGGAATGGATAGCATAATATGCTGTAGCTCTTCCTCGATACCCTTCAAGTCTTTATCGAGTAAAGCAATTTGATCACCTAGCTCGCGCATTTCTTTAATCGCAGGATCTGCATCCTTCTTTTCTCTTTTCAAAGCAGATATTTCTTTCGTTGCTTCATTGCGCTTTGCCTTTAAAGCCTCTGTTTCTGCAATTAATCCGCGACGTTTTTCGTCTAAAGAACCGAACTTATCTAAATCAGATAAATCCTCTCCACGATGGGCAAGCCTTTTTTGTACCTCTTCAAAGTTATTTCTTAAATACTTCATGTCTAACATAATGATTCCTCCTTTAAGCATTATATAAATTGTTAAATCCTTTAAAAATCAAAAAACTCCCGTCCCTAAATATAGGGACGAGAGTAAGTTTCCCGCGTTGCCACCCTTGTTGAAGATACTATCTTCCGGCTCATCGTTCATAACGGCTCTTCACCGGGTTTACTTACTTTGGATTCTAAATCCTTTCCGTAAACCTGTTCAAGGATGGATTCACAGCAATCTAACACCGATTCTCACCAGCCATCGGCTCTCTTAAGAAAGACATGCTATTACTACTTCCTATCAATACATTTTAATTGATTGTCATTATAATTATTGCTATCATATGCAATTTTAATTCAAAATGCAAGTTTTTCTGGAAAAATTGATTTTGTTGTTAACTAAAAAAGTCCTTTAATCCAATCAACGGCAGCTGTAAATATATTTGCAAAGAAATCACCGATAGATCCGAGTGTAAGCATGAACCAGTTTGATTTTTCTACTGCTTCATCTGTTACAAGGTCAATTTGGCTAGTTGAATCATCAAAAATATAACCATAATCAACATCCCCATCATAAACAAGCTCTGCTGTTCCGACTACTTCGCCTTTTTCAATTGGTGCTACTAATTCACCGTCTTCATTTAATTTATCCTCATCAATATGATATTCAATACTGTACAATTCTGCTTCATCTGCTTGAATTGGAATACGTACTGCTTCACTTAATGAAACGTTAACTTCATCTTGTTTTCCTTTTGCTACAGGAACTGTGCCTTGATCCTCAGACTGGTAACCAGCAGGGAAAAGCTCCTCAGATTGGAATTTCGAATAGCCATGATCCAGTAATTGAGCTGTTTCTACGAAGCGCTCTGTATCACTACTCGTTCTCATAACAACCGTAATTAATCGATTACCGTCTCGAATTGCAGTACCTGTGAAGCTGTGGCCTGCCAAATTTGTAAAGCCTGTTTTTAAGCCATCTACACCTTCATAGAAAAACTGTCCTAAATTTTCACCTTCATGTGGAAGCATATAATTCCAGTTGCGGATGGTTTGTCCATCAAATTCAGTCACTGGAATTTTAGCAACATCGAGTGCACCTGGATAATCATTCACAAGGTGATAACCAAGCTGTGCAGCAGATCGTGCTGACAATAGGTTCGTCCCATTTGGGTCTGTTCCTTCTGGGTGATTACCATCTAGGTCTTCATTGTCCAATCCTGTTGAATTTACAAATTCAGCTTCAGATAGCCCTAACTCTTCCGCTTTTTGATTCATTAACTTAACAAATTCGCCCTCTGTACCAGAAATTAATTCCGCTAAAGCAATCGTTGTGGCATTATCTGAATTAATCGCCATTGCTTCATATAATTTTTCAACTGTATAATCCTGTTGTTGTTTCAATCCAACACCCGAAAACACCGTATTGGCAGAAATACTGTAAGCATAATCACTAATCTGCGTAGTTGTATCCCACGAGATTTGACCATTTTCGACAGCTTCCCATACGATATATTCCGTCATCATTTTCGTCATACTTGCCGGTGGAAGCGCAACATCAGGGTTTTTTGCGTATAAAACCTTTCCTGTTTCTGCATCGACTAGAATTGCCGATTCAGCACCTATATCCAATGACTCTGCAGCGTTTGCAGTAAGTGGCTCTGTTATAAACAATTGTATTAGTACAAGCATCGCAAGTACTAATGGAAAAATCTTCTTCATGCTGTGTTTCAACTTTCTGTACCTCCAACCTGCGGTATAACCTTTTTAATTTTGCCATTCTCTCTTTTGAATAAGCTATCTGTTATTTTACCACATAAAAATATAAAAAAATAGATGCTAGAGATACCAAGCATCTATTTTTTATTCATTGCTATTATAAAAGGCAGTTCAAATTATAGAGCCTTAATTGACTGAATAATTTGGTGCTTCTTTTGTAATTTGTACATCATGCGGATGGCTCTCACGTAATCCAGCACCTGTTATACGTATAAACTGTGCATCATTTCGCAATGCATCAATTGTTCCTGTTCCACAATATCCCATACCAGATCGTAATCCGCCTATTAACTGGTGGAACGTATCTGCAAGTGCACCTTTATAAGCAACTCTTCCTTCAATACCTTCTGGAACAAGCTTTTTATTGTCTGAATCACTCTGGAAATAACGATCCTTCGAGCCTGCTTTCATTGCGCCAACAGAACCCATTCCGCGGTATACTTTATATTTTCTGCCTTGATAGATTTCTGTTTCTCCAGGGCTTTCCGTTGTCCCTGCAAACATACTGCCAATCATGACTGCATGTGCTCCAGCAGCCAATGCTTTCACAATATCTCCAGAATATTTAATTCCACCATCGGCAATGACTGGAACACCGTATTCTGCGGCTGCTACAGCACAATCATGTACTGCTGTAATCTGTGGTACTCCGACACCAGCTACAACTCGAGTTGTACAAATTGATCCAGGTCCAATTCCAACTTTTACAACAGATGCACCTGCTTCAATCAACGCTTTTGTTCCTTCAGCAGTAGCAACGTTACCTGCAATAATGTCTAAATCAGGAAATGCCGCTCTTACTGCTTGTAGTTGATCGAGCACGCCTTTTGAATGCCCATGAGCAGTATCAATCACAATCGCATCGACACCTGCTTCGACAAGCTTTTCAATTCGAAGCATCGCATCTCCCGTTACACCAACTGCAGCTGCTACAAGTAAACGACCTTGCTCATCTTTAGCTGAATTCGGGAACTCAATAACCTTCTCAATATCTTTAATTGTGATTAAACCTTTTAAAATGTTGTTTTCATCCACAAGTGGGAGCTTTTCAATTTTATATTTTTGGAGAAGTTTTTCAGCTTCCTCCAATGTTGTCCCAACTGAAGCTGTAACAAGGTTTTCACTTGTCATCACTTCCGAAATAGCAATTGAATAATCCTGAATGAAGCGCAAATCACGATTTGTTAAAATGCCTACAAGCTTCTGTTCTTCAATATTGTTCACAATTGGTACACCAGAAATGCGGTATTTGCCCATTAAGTGCTCTGCATCATATACCTGATGGTCAGGTGTAAGGAAGAATGGGTTCGTAATAACACCACTTTCAGAACGTTTAACACGGTCTACCTGCTCAGCTTGTTCCTCCATCGACATATTTTTATGAATGACACCGAATCCTCCTTGGCGTGCCATTGCAATTGCCATTTCTGCTTCTGTAACAGTATCCATACCAGCACTAATAAATGGAGATTTTAACTTCAAATTGGATGTAAGCTGTGTACTAAGATCAACGGTATTAGGCAAAACCTCTGATTTTCCTGGTATTAATAATACATCATCAAATGTTAAACCTTCTTTTGCAAACTTATCTTCTCTCATTTTTAATTCCTCCTTATGAAGTTTATGTATGGTGTAACTATCTATCGTTCAAACTATATAGAGGATGTCCCAAAAGTCCGGTAAAAATGACACATCGAGAGTGATAGACCTTCGACGCCCAGGGCGTTCTAATGTCGGTGTTGCGACAAGGATTTTCGGCGGGGCGAGTAATCGCAGCCCCAGGACGTTGCAACTTTAGCCGACCTCGGTTCTTTTTATCCTTCTTCTGAGCACACATTTATATATACGAATATCTATTTTTATATACATTACTCTAATACGCTTGGTTTTTCAACAAAGTTCGATTAGAAACAAAAAATAAATAGATTCAAAATTTTATAATAGTTAAGAGGTCATAATTATGATAACAGTCGATGAATTTTATACGTATTTAAACGCACAACAACATGCCCAAAGCTTTTTATATCAATGCTATTTAGGAATGGAGGATGCAGAAGCAAAAAGCTATCAAAATTACAGCACTTTCATGTATTTGCTCGATCATAGCCAGCGTTTTTATGAAAATGGTAAAAAATCCGATGAACTTGTTCAGCCTGTTTTATATTTTTACGGTATGGTGCATTTATTAAAAGCATATCTTCTAACGAAACGTCCGGACTATCCAGAATCAACCTCGCTGCTCGCTCATGGCGTAACTGCAAGGAAACGAAAGAAAAAGTTCTATACATTTACAGATGATGAAGTAAAAGTACAACAGCATGGCATGTTCCCTTATTTCTCGGAGCATTTGTACGCCACTAAAAGAATCCCTTTTGAAAAAATTCGCATGGAAACGCTTTTTAGCTTACTACCCGAAATGAGTAATTTTTTCGCTTTACAGAAGCAGGAGAAACTAACTGTCATTGGCTCAGCAAACTCGGTTCATCTACAATTCCCAACCAAATTATTTGATAACTATCATTTAACAGAAAAGGCATTTATAGCACGCATACAAAACTATCTTCCAGCTATTAAGGAGATTAAATCTGGAAAATTAATGCTTGATATAGAACTTGAAGATTACGTTGATTTTTCGAATGGTCCTTTTTTCAAGCATATGGATAATAATCAGCTCTATTTTCCAGCAAACCGGGATTCCTTTCTTCCTATTTCAGAAGTAATGATTCATTATTTGTTGCTTTTTAATCTTAGTATGCTCTGTCGCTACGAGTCAGAATGGTGGGGTGACTTATTTGTATCCAAGGCGGATATGGATTACCCTTTAATCCACCATTTTCTACAAGTTACTGCACAAAAAATCCCAAGGCAAATTGGTAGTGAGATGCTAGCAATGAAAACGACGTTTGACAGCCTAACATAGCCTACATATACGAATAGGGAGCTATAGCTAGCTCCCTATTATTTCTTCAATATAAAGTTCGGGCATTTGATCCAATGAGATAATCGCTTCATCTGGTTCGATACGAATCATTGGCTTTGTCGGTTTTGTCGTTTCTATAAAAACAATTTCCCCATGTTTTCCATTCGAGAGGATTATCTTCTTTCCAATCAAAAAATGAACGAAATTGTCGATGAATACGTTTACTACCTGCGCATCGAATTTCATATATCTATCCTTTTCGATTGTTTTTATTGCATGAAATAAACTTTGTGCCTTTGCATAGATACGATTACTTATTATCGCGAAATATGTATCACTTACTGCGATAATTTTAGCAAATACATGGATTTTTTCATTCGTAATACCAAGCGGATAACCACTTCCATCTAGACGTTCATGATGCTGGAGTACACCTAATTTTACTGCCGCTGTGATTATTGGTAAATGCTCAATCATTCGATACGAATACGTAGGGTGATTTTTAATAGCTTTCCATTCATCTTCTGTTAACGTTCCCTTTTTGTTCAGGATAGAATCATCCACTTTTACCAATCCACAATTACTAAGTAATCCTGCTATTCCACTTTGAAGCCATTCACCTTTCGAAAGCCCCATTTTCCTACCGATAAATGCTGAAAGAAGGGAAACTGCAACACTATGGAAATACATATAATCCTCCTGGGCACTATATGTATGAAGCCTATATATTTTTTCGGCCTCTATTGTTTCTGTACATTCCAATAGTGGTATGATCAATTTACGAACAACTGAGATATCAATTGGCATCCCATTTTGCCATTTTTGAAACTGTTGTTTATATGCAGCCACCACATTTAGATAACTCTCAGCAAATGGAAGACTTTTTTCGTTATCAATTGAATTTTGCTTCTTCATATGCTGTTTTTCCTTTGGCTGAACAGGTTTTCCTAAAAAGGAATCACCGTTAGACAAGGTAGATGATACATCTACCGATTCAACAAGGAATTTTTCAAGAATTGTAATATGTTCTTCTTTTAATATGGTATTTTTTAGGATGATTGGACGATTTGTCTTGCCTCTTACTTCCTTAAGTAATACACATCCTGGAATTAGACTTGAAGGTTTTACTCGCATATCGGTTTCCCCCATTTTCTCAGATAGAAGGTAATACTTCATTCCATTAAGATTCTCTTCCTTCGCATAGACTGTTAGCAGCACAAGGTTAAAAGAATCAGTTTTTTTATTTCCCCAGCATAGAGGGGATTCCAGTTCGTATCATATGTATAAAGAAGATGACTCAGGATGTACACTACTTTCTGAGTCATCTATAGATAGATTCCAATTATTCTTCGTTCGTATCTGTCTCTGTGCTTTCTTTTTCTGAAGTTGTATCTTGTACAACTTCTTCTTCTTCTGCTGTTTCCTCTTCTTCCCTATCTACCTTAGCAACCGTTGCTACTTCTTCTCCATCCTGTAATCGAATTAAATGGACACCTTTTGTACTTCGTCCAGTTGTTGAAATCTCTGCTACTGGAATTCGAATTAATACGCCTGCTATGGTAATCAACATGAGATCCTCTTCACCTGTCACATCTTTTACAGCTACAACATGACCAGTCTTCTCATCGAGTTTACATGTGAAAACACCTTTACCCCCGCGGTTAATTTGACGATATTCCGCTTCTGGTGTTTGTTTACCAAAACCTTTACTTGTGACATGGAGAATTTTTGAATCAGGCTCAATGATCTCCATGGATACGACTTCATCATCTTCTCGTAACGAAATACCTTTAACACCTGCTGCAGTTCGTCCCATTTCTCGAATTTGTGTCTCTTCGAATCGGATCAGATAACCATTTTTCGTTGCAATCATCATATCCTTATTGCCATCGGTTAATCGAACGGAGATTAGCTCGTCTTCTTCACGAAGTCCAACTGCAATTAAGCCACCTTTACGGATATTTGCAAATTTGGCCAGGGAAGTACGTTTAGCAATTCCATGTTTCGTTGTAAAGAATAGGAACGCATCCTCTTCATAGCTATTTACAGAGATAACTGCATTGACCCATTCCCCTTTTTCAACCTGAAGCAGATTGATGATTGGAATTCCTTTTGCTGTCCGATTGAACTCTGGAATCTCATACCCTTTTGCACGATATACCTTTCCTTTATTGGTAAAGAAAAGCACCGTATCATGTGTGGATGTCGATACAAGATGTTCTACAAAATCATCCTCATTCGTTCCCATTCCTTGAATTCCTCGACCACCGCGTCTTTGTGTTCGGTAGGTAGATGCAGGTAAACGCTTGATATACCCTTGATGTGTAAGGGTTATAACAATGTTTTCTACTGGAATTAAGTCTTCGTCCTCGAAGAATCCAGCTCCACCAGCTACAATATCCGTACGACGATCATCATTAAAACGTTCCTTAATTTCAGTAAGCTCTTCGCGAATAATTTCAAGTACTTTTTCTTCATCCGCTAAAATTGCTTTTAACTCATTAATCAGTTTTTGCAATTCACTGTATTCTTCTTCAATCTTCTCACGCTCTAAACCTGTTAAACGCTGCAGGCGCATATCAAGAATAGCTTGAGCTTGCTTTTCTGAAAGCTTGAAACGTTCCATTAAACCAACTCTTGCAATGTCTGCAGTTTTAGAGTTACGGATTAAGGAAATTACTTCGTCTAAATGGTCTAATGCGATGCGTAAACCTTCTAAAATATGTGCACGCGCTTCTGCTTTTCTTAATTCAAAAGCAGTACGACGTGTAATAATTACTTTTTGATGCTCTAAATAATGCTCTAGACACTGTTTAATAGTTAATACTTTCGGCTGGCCATCTACTAATGCAAGCATATTAATTCCAAATGTTGTCTGTAGTGACGTATGTTTATACAAATTATTTAAAACAACATTGCCATTCGCATCACGGCGAAGCTCCATCACAATGCGCATACCATTTCGGTCAGACTCGTCACGTAAATCTGTAATTCCTTCAATCCGCTTATCCCGAACGAGTTCTGCAATTTTCTCAATCAGTCTTGCTTTATTAACCTGATAAGGTAATTCTGTTACAATAATTGTTTCTTTTCCATTTGAACTTTCTTCGATATTCACTTTCGCACGAATTGTAACCGAACCTTTTCCAGTTTCATATGCTTTTCGGATTCCGCTGCGACCTAATATTTGGCCGGCAGTAGGAAAGTCTGGACCATGGATATAGTCTTCCATCAATTCATCTACCGTGATATCCGGATCTTTACTCACTGCAAGTACAGCATCAATTGTTTCTCCCAAGTTATGTGGCGGAATATTGGTTGCCATCCCAACCGCAATCCCTGATGTACCATTGACGAGTAGATTAGGGAAACGTGCTGGGAATACAACAGGCTCCCGTTCAGATCCATCGTAGTTATCCTGATAATCAATTGTATCTTTATTGATATCACGCAATAACTCCATCGAGATTTTTGACATTCTCGCTTCGGTATAACGCATTGCAGCTGCTGAGTCTCCATCAACCGATCCAAAGTTTCCATGACCATCTACAAGCATATAACGATAGCTGAAATCTTGTGCCATCCGAACCATTGTCTCATAAACTGCTGAGTCTCCGTGTGGATGATACTTACCGATAACTTCACCAACAATACGTGCTGATTTCTTATGCGCCTTATCAGAATGCATCCCTAAGTCATTCATCGCATACAAAATTCTCCGATGAACTGGTTTCATTCCATCACGTACATCTGGTAATGCACGCGACACGATAACACTCATTGCGTAGTCAAGAAAAGATGTACGCATTTCCTTACTAATATTAATCTCTTGAACATTTGGACGTTTTTCCTCTGCCATTCCTTCTTTACCTCCTATCACTATTTAACATCAATAGTGATTACCTTCGAAAAATAACTACTCTACTTTATTTATCCAGTCCCGTTGCTTGTCATTATCTGGGCAAGCCCGCTTCACTTTTCACTGTCTAGCTGCACGTGGGCTAGCGACTACAGTCATTGTCAATGGACACTTCGAGCGCTAAAACCATGCGCTCTACGGTCCCATGTCACTGCCTTACGTCGCTGGGCAAGCCCGCTTCACTTTTCGCTGTCTAGCTGCACGTGGGCTAGCGACTACAGTCATTGTCAATGGACACTTCGAGCGCTAAAACCATGCGCTCTACGGTCCCATGTCACTGCCTTACGTCGCTGGGCAAGCCCGCTTCACTTTTCGCTGTCTAGCTATGGCTCCTAGAAACTACGGTCATAAGCAATTCACACTTCAAGCACTAAAACCATGTGCTTTTCGGTGCCTTGCTAGCCTTTCATTTCTAAACAGTCGCCTTCGCTTTCCGTTTAAATATCCAGGTTTTTAACGTATTGGGCATTTTCTTCGATAAAGACCCTTCTTGGTTCAACTTTATCTCCCATAAGCATGTCGAAAACTTGGTCTGCGTCGATTGCATCGGATAATTCAACTTGAAGCAGTGTGCGTTTTTCCGGATCCATTGTTGTATCCCATAGTTGCTCTGCATTCATCTCACCAAGACCTTTATACCGCTGAATACCTGGTTTTGGTGCCTTTGGTATTTCTTCTAAGATACGGTCTAATTCTTTATCATTGTAAGCATAGTATTGTGTTTTCCCTTGTTTCACTTGATATAATGGAGGCTGTGCAATATAAATATATCCATGTTCAATTAATGGACGCATATAACGATAGAAAAACGTTAATAATAATGTTCGTATATGTGCTCCGTCAACATCTGCATCTGTCATAATGACTACTTTATGGTACCTTGCTTTCGTAATATCGAAATCTTCGGAGATACCAGTACCAAGGGCAGTAATCATAGCACGTACTTCATTATTGGATAAAATACGGTCAAGTCGAGCTTTCTCGACATTCAAAATCTTACCACGCAATGGAAGAATAGCTTGAAAATGACGGTCCCTACCGGATTTCGCTGAACCACCGGCAGAGTCTCCCTCAACAATATAAAGCTCACTAATTGATGCATCCCTAGACGAACAATCTGCTAGTTTTCCAGGTAAACTGGAAACGTCCAAAGCACCTTTTCTTCGTGTCAATTCACGCGCCTTTTTTGCTGCTAAACGTGCACGTGAAGCCATTAATCCTTTATCGACAATTATTTTGGCAATTGTCGGGTTTTCATATAAGAATTTTGAGAATGACTCACTGAATATAGAATCTGTAATAGCACGTACTTCACTATTTCCTAGCTTTGTCTTCGTCTGCCCTTCAAATTGAGGGTCTGGATGTTTTACAGAAACAATTGCTGTCATCCCTTCACGGACATCATCTCCAGAAAGGTTTGTGTCATTTTCTTTGATCAGGTTACTTTTTCTTGCGTAATCATTAATCACACGAGTCAAACCACTACGGAACCCAACTTCATGCGTCCCGCCTTCATACGTATGAATATTATTCGCAAAGGAATATAAATTGCTCGCAAACCCATCGTTGTACTGAATGGAAACCTCGATAGCAATTCCTTCTTCTTCTCCTTCAGCATAGAATGGTTCGTGAAGTACCTCTTTATTTTTATTAATAAATTCAACGTAAGAGCTGATTCCGCCTTCGTAAAAGTACGATTTCGGCTCGCTATCTGTTCGCTTGTCTTCAACAGTTATCGTTAACCCTTTATTTAAAAATGCCAACTCGCGGAGACGTTGTTCTAATGTTTCCAGGTTATATTCAGTCGTTTCAGTAAAAATTTCCGGATCTGGTGTAAAATGCGTAATTGTACCAGTAATATCGGTTTCGCCAACTACTTCAATTTCCCCAATTGGAACACCTTTTTCAAAGCCTAAAAAGTGGATTTTATTATCGCGATGAACATGCACCTCTAAACCTTTAGATAGAGCGTTCACAACAGAAGCACCTACACCATGTAATCCACCGGAAACTTTATAGCCTCCGCCACCAAATTTACCACCGGCATGCAAAACGGTCATAATAACTTCTAATGCTGGTCTTCCTGTTTTTTTCTGGATATCAACTGGAATCCCGCGCCCGTTATCTTTTACTGTAATACTATTATCCTTTTCAACGATGACCTGAATATGATCACAATATCCAGCCAGTGCTTCATCAATACTATTATCAACAATCTCCCATACAAGATGGTGCAAACCTTTCTCACTCGTAGATCCGATGTACATTCCAGGTCGTTTGCGTACGGCCTCCAGACCTTCTAGTACCTGTATTTGGTCAGCATCATATGCTTGGTTATCTGTTATTTTGTCTTCCATTGACATTTTCTCACACTCATTTCTATTGAAGTACACGTAATACGGTAAAAAATCATCTATAATTAGCAGTGAATTTAGATACACTGTTGGTTGTTACTATTAGGAAACTGTACAATTTGAATGCTGCGGATAAATAAAGTACCGAAGCAGCGACTAGCGATACATGCTTCACAAGAGGCTTAATCACATGCATATTTATACTTATAGTGAAAATATGCATCTGCTCTATACATTGTAAAACAGGGGGTTCTTCTTTTGTGCCTATGGGACAATTTCATCCGAATAATCGTCTAATTTATTTATCGCCCGAATCATGCTCGATCTTTTCTTTAACGTAGAAACCGATAAAGAACTGTAATAAATTGTATTCTTCGTAATCATGACTGATTTAGCGTTCTTTTTCGGACCAATTATCTGTTTCTTCTGATGTGCTGTAGCCATCATCTCATCCATAATCGTAGATGATGACACCAAATTATAATCAATAATAGCAACAATATCTTCCGATTGAATTACATTGCTATCCCCAATATGAATAAACACGGTACCACACTCCACCTCTGATTTCAGATTAGTTGTCCACACTTCCGTCTATTACACGAAACAGCTCTGCTTGTTTTAATGTATCATGATGAATTCCATCCACACTTGTTGTTGAAACGAAGGTTTGAACACGCCCTTGAATGGTATTTAATAAATGCGATTGTCTGTAATCATCTAATTCACTTAAAACATCATCCAAAAGCAGAATTGGATATTCTCCGATTTCACCGTTAATGAGTTCAATTTCAGCTAATTTAATGGATAGTGCAGTTGTCCGTTGCTGCCCTTGGGAACCATAAGTCTGAACATCCTTTCCATTTACATAAAAAATCAAATCATCTCGATGTGGTCCAATTAATGTTGTACCGCGTTCAACTTCTTTTTCTTGTACTTCTTTAAATTTATCTCGATAGATAGTACCTATTTTTTCCATGTTTGCATCTTCTGATACTTCTATTGTAGCACTGTAGCGAATTTCAAGGTTTTCCAGCTCTCGGCTTATTCCATGATGGATTGGCTTAGCCCACTTACGTAATAAATCCATGAAAACAAAACGTCGTTCTAATAATGTGGAGGCATGTTCAATCAGCTGCTCTGATAATACCTCTAACATTGTAAAATCAGTCGTACGTTTTTTCTGCATTTGTTTTAATAAATGATTGCGCTGTTTCAGTATTTTTTGATACTGTCCCAAATGATAAATATATCTCGGCTGTATTTGACCAAGCTCCATATCGATAAAACGTCTACGTGTTTGGGGCGGCCCCTTAACAAGCGTTAGATCCTCTGGGGCAAACATCACAACATTCATTGCCCCAATGTAATCACTTAAGCGTTTTTGCTCGAGCCGATTTAATTTAGCTTTTTTTCCTTTGGAAGAAATAATGATTTCAAGGGGAATGGAATGATTACGCTTTGTTATTCTACCTTCTATTTTAGCATATTCTTTGTCCCACCCGATAAGCTCTTTCTCACGTGGGGTTCGATGTGATTTAGTAAAGGCCATTACATAGATTGCTTCCATCAAGTTCGTTTTCCCTTGTGCATTTTCACCAATAATGACGTTCACTTTATCATCAAAAGAGATATCCAATTTTTCGTAATTACGGTAATTTGTTAATTGAAGCTGTTCAATGTGCATGCAAATTAATCCTCTTTTTCCTTCGTTTTATTGGTAAAAATTCACATTGCACGTGCATGAATGACCAATAAAATTAAATTCTAATCAACAGGGTAGCGTTGGATGCAATCAGCTTACGACAATATACGAGCCAACATCTTCTATTTCGACTACATCTTTTGGATAGAGCTTTCTCCCACGTCGATGTTCTATTTCTCCATTTACTAATACACCTACATCTGCTAGAAAGGCTTTCACCATTCCACCGGACTCCAAAATATTAGTCAGCTTAATAAATTGGCCCAAAGTGATGTATTCTGTATTTATTTTAATTTCTTCTTGCATGTTCATCACCAAATTCTTATGATTTTTTAAAACAAGCACATCTTTTTAGATGATGTGATAATGCGAAACTTCATTCCGCAGAGGTTTTCTTTTGCCCCCATGAAATGCATCATTCGGGAGACAGTCAGGCCTTTGAACAGAATCAGAAGTTACGGACTGTTAATCCTCATTTTACAGGTTTTGGTTCTTAGACTAAGAGGCGAGATATTACAGTTTTTTAATACGAGATAAAAATACGATGTTAGAAAAGAAACAAATTAAATTTCGATTCCACATCTGTAAACATCCTTTTATTTGTCTTATATACCTATTTTACTAAAGTTTTGGGTGAAAGGGAAGGTAAGACCTCTAATTGTCATAAAAACGCGCAAAAGGGCTTATATTTTGCTATGAACGAAAAAAAGCCCTTATTAGAGCTTTTTTCGCAGTTAGGCAATTAAAATTTGAGTGCTGTGTATAACTTAGTTGCCGAAACAGACACGTTCACAAAGTGCCAATGACCAGCGAGACTGCTACGATAAGACGTTGCGATGGTAGTCTGGAAGGGCACTTCGCTTTTGTGTTAAGTTTTTTAGAAGGTACGAACAGGTAAAATTAATTGTAATATTGAATCCTCGTTCAGTGGATGAATAACAAATGGCCGCATAGCACCTGTGAATTCGATGATCACCTCATCGTATTCAATTGCTTTTAATGCATCAATCATATATTTCGAGCTGAATGATATCTTCAACTCTTCCCCCTCCATTGCTTGGATGCCGATTTCCTCTACGACATTACCAACTTCTGGTGAGTTACTAGAAATTTCAATGACAGAATCATTTGGTGTAAAAAGCCTGACGACATTATTACGTTCTTCTTTTGCAAGAAGTGATGCACGATCAATTGTATTGAGTAATTCTTTTGTTTTTACTTGAATCTTCGTTTTACTTTGCTCTGGAATTAGTCGAGAGGTTTCTGGATAATTTCCATCAAGCAAACGAGATAAGAAATTTAAATGCTTTGTACGGAAAAGAATTTGATTGTTTGTAACACTTATTTCAACCGTTTCTTCCGTATCATCAAGTATTTTATATAATTCGTTTAAGCTTTTCCCTGGTACAACAACTTGCTGAAATGCAATGTTAGCATCTGCTACAGGGATTTCTCTTTTTGCCAAACGATGACTGTCTGTTGCTGTAAAAGATAGAACTTTGTCAACTAATTTCAAATTAACGCCTGTCAAAATTGGTCGAGTTTCCATTGTGGATACTGCAAATACAGTTTGTTTAATCATACTTTTCAACAGATCAATTGGCATTTCAAAGCTATCATCCGTTTGTAGCTTAGGTAATAGTGGATATTCCTCTGCATCTTGACCATTTAGATTAAATTCAGCTTTTCCAGACCGAATGGTAACTTTCAGATTGGAATCAACTTCAATTTCAACTGTATTCTCTGGTAGTTTGCGAATAATATCTGGGAAATATTTTGCTTGTAAAACAATAGATCCTTCCTCAATTTGCTCTACATATACCATATCATCTTCTTCTGCTGGTATGTAAGATTCAATGGAAATATCGGAATCACTTCCTGTTAGTGTAATTCCGTGTTGTTTTGCTTCAATTTTCATTCCAGTAAGAATTGGAATAACGGTCCTCGATGAGATTGCTTTCATGACATCCTGTATACCTGCAATTAATCGATCACGTTTGATAATAAATTTCATGAAAATATCCTCCTAATTTGGAAGTTCTTTTATAGATTGTTCAAAAGTTAGGTAAAAATGTCGGATTTACTTTCTAACTCTTTTTATTCCTTTTTGAACATGTATTTATATATATATTTATTTTTATAAAAAACAGTAATAATAGTAATAGGCGCTGTGATTATGTGGATAAGTGCATTTCCATCAAAACCAGTAAAGTTTTCCACATGTGCATAACCTGTTTATATGCTTGCGCACTTATAAACATTATTCACATGTGGACAGCTAAGTCGAAAACAAAAAAAGAGACTTATATCGTTTTTAATGTTTCTTTTATATCTTCAATATCACGATTTAAATCGGAATCTTCTTCAAGTAATTTCGAAATTTTTTCGTGTGCGTGAATGACCGTCGTATGGTCTCGTCCACCAAATTCCTCTCCTATTTTTGGTAAAGAGAAATCGGTAAGCTCTCTGGAAAGATACATTGCAATTTGTCTAGGAAAGGCAATCGATTTTGTACGTTTCTTTGCTGCAAAATCTTCAATACGAATATTGTATCTTTCCGCTATAATTTCCTGTATTCCTTCAATGGTTATTACTTTAGGCTTACTGCTTGGAATAATATCCTTTAATGCATCTGCTGCAAGCGAGGCATCAATATCTTGATTAACGAGTGAGGAGTAGGCAACAACGCGGATAAGCGCTCCTTCTAATTCGCGGATATTCGTATTGATTTGATTTGCAATATAAAGCATGACCTCATTTGGTATATCAAGTCCCTCAGCCTTTGCTTTTTTTGTTAAAATTGCAATTCTCGTTTCCAAATCTGGTGGTGTAATATCGGTAATTAGTCCCCATTCAAAGCGTGATCGTAAGCGATCTTCCAATGTTGGAATTTCTTTCGGTGGACGATCACTCGAGATAATAATTTGTTTACTTTCTTCATGTAAAGCATTAAATGTATGGAAAAATTCTTCCTGTGTCGATTCTTTTCCAGCAATAAATTGAATATCATCAATTAATAGAACATCGATATTTCGATATTTATTACGGAAGCTATTGGATTTGTTGTCCATAATGGCATTGATGAATTCATTCGTAAATTTCTCAGATGTTAAATAAACAACCTTTGCTTTTGGATTATGCTCACGAACATAGTGTCCAATTGCATGCATAAGATGTGTCTTACCAAGACCAACACCACCATAAATAAAGAGTGGGTTATAAGCT
Organism: Oceanobacillus sp. FSL W7-1304; assembly: GCF_037969805.1. NCBI lineage: Bacteria > Bacillati > Bacillota > Bacilli > Caryophanales > Bacillaceae > Oceanobacillus > Oceanobacillus sp. FSL W7-1304. The sequence goes on from NZ_CP150211.1 coordinate 2,712,034, forward strand.
TTGGCTGGCGCTTCTGCTACAGCTAAAGAAGCAGCATGAGCAAATCGATTTCCCGCACCGATTACGAATGTATCAAATGTATATTTGGAATTTAACATAGATTTAGGCATATCATTTGTAATGGATTCGGCTTTTTGGTTTGTCACTTGTTTTGTATCTTCTACTTCCATATTTGAAGTAGGAATAATAAACTTTGTATTTAATTTTGTACCAGTGACTTCACCAAGAATATCGGATATGAGTTCTGTATACTGTGTTTCAAGCCAATCTCTAGCAAATTCATTTGGTGCAGATATAATCAATGTATTTTTTTCAATAGCTTCAGCCTTTGTATTTTTTAACCACGTATCAAAGCTGGGTTTGCTAATTTTTTCTTCAATTTTCTCTAACGTAGCAACCCACAATTCTTCGATGTTTTCCAAAATCAATCTCACTCCTTTCAAATTGGTTTACACATGTTATTTTAGGAAACAAAATTCAAATCTTGTAAGTAGCTTAGTTCCCTAAACAGCCACCTCCAGCTCCAGCATCCAGCGACTAGCGAGACTTCCATCACCTCATGACACGCTAAAGAAGACTTGCCGACTGTTAATACATGAGAATTAGTCGCACTTATACCCTTGTGGTGAAAGTTAACATTGTCTCTGTACGAATGTTCGACAGGTCGAACCACCCAAAAGTTGGGGTGCAGTCCGTACGCCGCTAACCACGTGCTTACGCTTTTGCAAATGACAGAAAAAGCCTCTCTCAATCTTGAATAAGATGGAAAGGCATATCATATATATGTTTAAAACATATCTTGACATATACGAATAGAAAATATTTAGTTATATGAAATCTATTTTGGCAGACAGGAAAATAAAAAGTTTCCTTTTTTGCATAACTACGATAGAGAGACTTGTGGATAGTAAACCATATGAATAATAAAGAAGAAAGTTGCTTATAAACGTTATCCACATGTATGTGGAAAAGGTTATTCGATGCCCTGTGAACAACTATCCACATATTATCCACAGATTGTGAATAAGTTTTATTGCTGTTTTTGATTTCCACAGGTTAAAACATAAATATAATATCAAATAAAAGTGAATAAAGCAATGGTTTTTGGATAGTTATCCACATATTCAAGACCTTGTGCATAATAACTATCCACACTACTATATTTTGTGCTTAACTTGTAAATAGGTGTTGTGGATAGAAAAAAAACCTAAAATAATTATAAACGGGCTCTGTGGATAAAGATTTTTTAAATCTAAGTTGACAGATGATGGTTGTTTTTCGTATAATGTCAAGGACTGTCTATTGATAAGTTATTATTTTTAATTTAGATATTTAAAAGGGATCCCTTGGGGAGGTGCAGAATAAATGAAAAGAACGTTTCAACCAAATAACCGTAAACGCAAAAAAGTACATGGCTTTCGTGCGCGTATGAGTACTAAAAATGGACGTAATGTTTTAGCTCGTCGTCGCCGTAAAGGAAGAAAAGTATTATCTGCATAGGCCACTGAAAAGTCAGTGGTCTTTTTCTGCTTTAAAGGATGTTCAAAAGTCCGGTAAAAATGACACATCGAACTTCTTGGTCCTTTTTATCCTCCTTTTTGAACGTAAACTGAAGCGGAAGAATGATCGGAAAAGCAGTGATTCAAGCTGCTTTTTTTATACATAATTTATTGCGGGCGATGGTGTTTGAGTATAAATAAAGGTGATAAAGATGAAGAAAGCGTTTCGTATAAAAAAAAATGAAGAATTTCAGTACCTCTTTAAACATGGGAAATCCTTTGCTAACCGACAGCTTGTTATCTATTATGTAAAGAAGATAGATCAGGAGCATTTTCGTATTGGTCTTTCTGTTGGTAAAAAAATCGGGAACGCGGTTACGCGAAATAGAATTAAACGCTTCTTAAGACAAGCCTTCCAGGATCTAGAGGATAATATCGAAAACTCCTATGATATCGTTATTATTGCTAGAAATCCAACCAAGGATATGGGCCTTGAGGAAGTAAAAAAAAGCCTGACACATTTACTGTATAAGGAGAGGCTTTTAAATAAATAGGAAAAATCTATTTAAAGATAGAATCTTACGTGTAATTAGGATAAAATAACAGGTAGAGCGTGATGAGGGTCATATGAAGGAGGAAATAAATTGCGTAAAAAGATTTTTTTGCTGATAACCTTTGTAGGTTTAATGGCAATCCTTTCTGGCTGTACGGAGATTAATGAACCGGTTACGGCCGAAAGTGAAGGAATTTGGAATACGATTTTTGTTTATCCATTATCATGGGTAATTATTAAAATAGCTGAAATTTTTAATGAAGGTTACGGATTATCGATTGTTATTGTAACAATTTTAATTCGTTTATTGATTTTACCACTAAGTATTAAACAATTAAAAAGCTCTAAAGCAATGCAAGAAATTCAGCCAAAGCTTCAAGAGCTCCAAAAGAAATATAGTTCGAAAGATGCGACTACACAGCAAAAGCTGCAGCAAGAAACGATGCAGTTATTCCAGAAAAACGGTGTAAATCCACTTGCTGGTTGTTTGCCGATTTTTGTACAAATGCCTATCCTGATTGCGATGTATCATGCGATTATGCGTACTGCCGAAATTAGTACCCATAACTTCCTATGGTTTGAACTTGGTTCACCAGATTATATTTTGCCGATTTTAACGGGGGCATTTACGTTCTTGCAACAAAAACTAATGATGTCAACAAATTCTGCATCCAAGCAAAATCCGCAAATGGCAATGCAAATGCAGGTTATGCTTTACGTAATGCCAATTATGATTGGTGTTATGGCATTCTTTTTCCCGGCAGCGTTAGCATTATACTGGGTAACAGGTAACATCTTTATGGTTGTTCAAACACTTCTCATTAACAAACCGATGATGACGAATAAGTAATGGAGGAGAAAATAGTGAGAGAAATAACTGCTAGTGGACAAACAGTCGAAGAAGCGGTCCAATCGGCATTAGAGCAGTTAAACACCACGAAGGACCAAGTAGAGATTGATATAATCGATGAAGGAAAAAAGGGTGTACTCGGCATTTTTGGATCGAAACGTGCCGTTGTCAAAGTTACAATTGCTAAAAACCCAATAAAAGAAACTGAGAAATTAATTAAAGAAATAGTAGGCAATATGAATCTTTCGGTTGAAGTGAAGACTACTGTTGAGAGCAACCAGGTGACCTATGAATTGGATGGTGCAAACATTGCAATTTTAATTGGGAAACGTGGACAAACCTTAAACGCATTGCAATACTTATTGCATCTCGCAATTAATAAGGATAAAAAAGCTTACTACACCGTTGTATTAGACGCAGAAGGATATCGCGGCAGAAGAAAAGAAACGCTCGAGTCCTTGGCACATAAAATGGCGGATAAAGCAAAGCGTCTCAATAAAAAAGTAGCACTTGAGCCAATGCCGGCTTTTGAGCGAAAAATCATTCATAGTGCATTACAAGGTATTAATGACGTTTCGACTTATTCAGATGGAGTAGAACCACATCGGCATATCGTCATTAAACCATAAAGAACCCCGCTAAAGACATTCTTTAGCGGGGTTCTGCATAAATATTACTAAAACATTAACTTAAACTAGCTCTTTTCGGCTATACCACAGTGTCGGACACTGTGGTATTTTTAGTATGTGGAAAAGTATATAAAGTAATTTTGTTATCATATTATTTAAAGGTTTTCATCAAGTTAGCAGCTTATTTGATGTAACATCTACGAGATAAATAGTAAGTTTATTCAAAAAATAACGTATAACTACAGCGAAAACAATTTCTCCATGATTAAAGAGCAGATGGCATAAAGAAATAGTTGCTAATGACATAGCCATTTTTTTATTGGATAAGAAAAGAGAATTAAGGAGGAACCAAAAGGTGAAAAAATACCATTTGCCGGGGATTATTGCACTTTTAATATTTATATCGATATGTTCTTTTCATTTTTTTCAGCCCTCCTCTATAAAGGCAGAGGAATTTAGTTTTCCTATTAATTCGGATGGAAATTTAGAGAATAGCTACATAGGAAGTTCTGTCACAACGACCGGAACAGATATAGAGGAGACTTATTGGGATACGGTTACGGACTGGTTTGATGGTGTAGGAGAAACGATTGATACAGCTTTAGAGAATATTAAAGAAGTTTTTGATAACATTGTTAGCTATATTAGTGAATTAATTACAACAGTTGACAATGCTGTCGGCGAGTTCACTGGAAACGATGATGCGACGGATGCAATAGATGACGTCAATGGTACAATTGATCAAGCAAAAGATACAATCGACGATATAAATATTGATGAAGATTCAAATGGTAATATCGTTTATCGCGTATTACGAGAAGACGAGGATCCGACGAAAGGCATTTTTGCAAAGGCTCCAGAACGCGAGCATATAACCATTGCTGGACATGTTAATAATGGCGGGAAGAAAAACTTCAAAGGGTCAAAATATATTTCAACAACGAAAAGTTTTGATATAGCACTAAAAAACGCAACATCAAACATTATGGATAAAGGCAGCGCTCATGATCTTCGAATCGTAAAAATTGATTTAAGCAAGGTAACAAATATGTATTATGATTTAACAGATCCAAAAGTTCAGGACAAGTATCTCGTAAATTCGAAAGGTGAACCTTGGGAGAAGGTTAGAAGATATGCCAATGCATCACAAGAATTATTAGTGGAATATGAAATTCCAGCTGCAGCCATTGAGCTGTTAGGTCGACCATCTGAATTACTAGAATAAGGATGGATTCTTTTATAGGAGTGTGACAAGTGTGCGTGATATAAATAAGCATATCCATAATTTTGAGGAATCAGCGTTAAATTTACTTGTTGATCTTCGAATGGGGGACGGTTTTAACGAAAAGGCGTATGAAAAGGTTGTTGAAATGCTTACTTTATTTAAAATGGAATACAAAGGAGTAAGTAGTATACCAAAAGAGGTAGCTACAATGATGGTTGAGCTTTATGGTGAACTCTATAACTTTTCGCTTAATTATGCTGGTGAAGAATCAGAACAGATCCTGAAGGCAGCTAAAAACATAAAAATAGTAATCGAAAAATGCTTGGAAGAAACAGGAGAAGCAGAACTTCAAGAGAACCAGACTTTTACAAAATTAGTCAGGTATATAAATGAAGATGGTTATTTTTTTGAAAAATTGCGTAGTGGTAAGGGATTGGATGAGCAACAATTTGAAAAAATATATCAAGAGCTGGAATCGAGCCTAAAGGAGGTTCACTCCTGGGATGCATTACCAAAAGCATTTGTAGCAATTCTGATTAACTTTTATGAAATGGATTTGTTTGTTTATGTATATCAGAATGAGTTCCATCAAGAAGAAGAGGCAGATAAAATTTATGATGCTTATGAAAGAGTATTTGAATTGATAGCTGGATAAAGAATAAAAAATCAATATCATCAACAGCTAGCGTAGTTTGATAAAATAAAAAGACGAGAGGTTATTCACATGTGGATAACCTCTCGCCTTTTTTATTGGAAGCTTACTGAAAAAAATAATTGTGGATAAGTTTATTTTTTAATGAAATTATGTTATTCTATTTTGTTAGTGACGTAAATTTAAATTATTGTCCATTGATATAGATAAAAGCTTTTAAAAAATGTTGGAGGTGATCGTGATGGAGACAGATACAATTACTGCGATATCAACCCCGATTGGTGAGGGGGCAATAGCGATTGTAAGATTGAGCGGTCCTGAGGCAGTTTCAATGACAGCACGTATTTTTAAAGGGAAAAATTTAAACCAGGTAGATTCTCATACGATTCATTATGGGAAGCTTATCGACCCAAAGACAAGTGAGATTGCTGAGGAAGTAATGGTTTCTGTGATGCGCGCACCGAAAACATTTACTCGTGAAGATGTTGTTGAAATCAACTGTCATGGTGGTATGGTAGCCGTAAACCGGGTGCTAGAGCTTATCTTAAGCATTGGTGCACGCTTGGCAGAGCCAGGAGAGTTTACAAAACGTGCATTTTTGAATGGGAGAATTGACCTTTCGCAGGCAGAGGCTGTTATGGACCTCATTCGAGCAAAAACAGACCGAGCAATGTCTGTGGCATTAAAGCAGATGGACGGTCGCTTATCCGGGTTAATTGGAAAGCTGCGTCAGGAATTGATTGAAACAGTTGCACATGTCGAAGTAAATATTGATTATCCAGAATACGATGATGTGGAAGAAATGTCCCACGAAATGATGCGTACGAAAACAAAGGAAGTTCATAAGAAGATTGATGAATTATTAAGTGTCGCAAAACAAGGGAAGATTTTACGTGAAGGTCTTGCTACAGCAATTATTGGCAGGCCAAATGTCGGAAAATCTTCGTTAATGAATACACTTGTACAGGAAAATAAAGCAATTGTTACAGATGTTCCAGGTACAACTCGTGATATAATTGAGGAATACGTCAATGTACGTGGTGTTCCGCTTCGATTGGTCGATACAGCTGGAATTCGTGAAACAGAGGATATTGTGGAACGAATTGGTGTCGAGCGTTCAAGGCAAGTATTAAAAGAGTCCGATTTAATTTTATTTGTACTAAATAACAATGATGTCTTAACAGATGAGGATTTCAAGCTCTTTGAAGCAGTAAGTGGGCTTGAATATATCGTCATTATAAATAAAACAGATCTGGAACAGAAGCTGGATATGGACCGTGTAAAAGAGCTTGTAGGAGATAGACCGCTAGTTACGACTTCTCTAATTGAAGAAGAAGGGGTAGACGAATTGGAACAAGCTATTGCTGATACATTCTTTGCAGGAGAAATTGAGACAGGTGATCTAACCTATGTTTCGAATGCAAGGCATATCCAATTACTGCAGCAAGCAAGCCTTGCGTTAGAAGATGCGATGGAAGGTATTGATCTCGGAATGCCAATGGATATCGTGCAAATTGATGTTACCCGGACATGGGAGTTTTTAGGTGAAATTATTGGAGATACTGCGAGTGACAGTTTAATTGATCAGTTATTCTCGCAGTTCTGTTTAGGAAAATAGATTGGAATAGGTATACGGAATTAAAAAATTAGAAAGGATGAATGTGATGACATACAATGCTGGTCATTATGATGTTATTGTTATTGGCGCTGGGCATGCAGGGGTCGAAGCTGGCTTTGCTGCAGCAAGAATGGGTGCCAAAACGTTAATGCTAACATTGAATATCGATATGATCGCTTTTATGCCATGTAATCCATCAATTGGTGGACCTGCTAAAGGGATTGTTGTTCGAGAAATTGATGCCCTCGGTGGAATCATGGGGAAAGTGATTGATAAAAGCTACATCCAAATGCGGATGTTAAATACCGGAAAAGGCCCAGCTGTGCAAGCTTTACGTGCACAAGCTGATAAGCCAATATATATGCGCGAAATGAAAAAACTTATTGAAAATGAAAAGAATTTGACTGTTCGTCAAGGAATGGTAGATTCTTTAATTGTTGAGGATGGTGTATGTAAAGGCGTTGTCACAGAATCAAAGGCAACGTATACTGCAGAAGCTGTCATTGTTACGACAGGAACATTTATGCGTGGTAAAGTATTGATGGGGCATTTGGAATATGAAAGTGGTCCAAATAACCAACGTGTTTCTGTGAAGCTTTCTGAGAACTTAGAGGAGCTTGGTTTTGAATTAACACGATTTAAAACAGGTACACCGCCACGTGTTAATAGTCACACGGTTGATTACTCCAAAACGGAAATCCAGCCAGGAGATGACAATCCACAGTCATTCTCCTATGAAACAACGGAACAAATTACGGATCAGCTTCCATGCTGGTTAACCTATACCAATGAATTTACGCACCAAGTAATTAACGACAATTTAGGTTTCTCCGCGATGTATTCCGGTGCAAAACGTGGAACAGGTGCACGTTACTGCCCGTCAATTGAGGATAAAATTGTTCGTTTTAATGATAAACCGCGTCATCAAATCTTCTTAGAGCCAGAAGGCAGAGATACGGAAGAGGTTTATGTGCAAGGTTTATCTACTTCATTACCTGAATCTGTTCAGGAAGAGATGTTAAAAACAGTACCAGGTCTTGAAAATGCCGTTATTATGCGTGCTGGCTATGCGATTGAATACGATGCGGTCGTACCTACTCAGCTTTGGCCAACATTAGAAACAAAGAAAATACCAGGATTGTATACAGCAGGACAAATTAATGGTACCTCTGGCTATGAAGAAGCTGCAGGGCAGGGGATTATGGCTGGTATTAACGCGGCAGCGAAAGTACTTGGTAAAGAGCCAGTTATTTTAGATCGTTCTCAAGCATATATCGGTGTTCTAATTGATGACTTAGTTACCAAAGGCACAAATGAGCCGTATCGCTTATTAACGTCACGTGCGGAATATCGTTTATTGCTCCGTCATGATAATGCTGATTTACGTTTGACAGATATGGGATATGAGCTAGGGTTAATCTCTGAAGAACGTTACGCTAAATTCCAACAGAAGAAAAGTTTCGTAGAACTGGAGAAAAAACGACTTAAAAAACTTACAATTAAGCCAACGGAGGCAGTAAATGCGATTATGGAAAGTGCGGGAGCTACTCCATTAAAGGAACCAGTAAAAGCTTATGATTTGCTGAAGCGTCCAGAGCTAAGCTATGATCATATTGAACAAATGATAGAAGCGAATACGGAATTGAGTCCTGAAATGCGCGAACAGGTAGCAATTCAAGTGAAGTATGAAGGCTATATTAAAAAAGCAAATGAGCAAGTAGAGCGAATGTTAAAAATGGAAGACAAGAAGATTCCAGATGATATTGACTATGATGCTATCCATGGATTGGCAACAGAAGCGGTAGAGAAGCTGAAAAAAGTTCGTCCACTCTCTGTAGGCCAAGCGTCTCGAATCTCTGGTGTTAACCCTGCCGATATATCCATCTTGCTTGTATATATTCAACAGGGAAATATTGCACGAATTGCAAATTAAAATGAGGTGGAGATAGCGACGTATGAATAAGGTACGTCGCTATTCTTCCATTACATAGAAGGGACTAGTTGATTAATGAATCCAGAACAATTTGTAGCTGCACTAGGTGAACAGGGAATTGAGTTAACAGATGCACAACGTGAGCAATTTTCAACTTACTTTCGAATATTAGTAGAATGGAATGAAAAAATAAATTTAACAGCGATTACAGACGAAGAGGGTGTCTATTTAAAGCATTTCTATGACTGTATTACAGCTGCATTTCATTATGATTTAAGAGAAGAATTACATATTTGTGATGTTGGAGCCGGTGCTGGATTTCCAAGTATTCCACTGAAAATCTGTTTTCCACACTTAAAGGTTACGATAGTTGACTCATTACAAAAGCGAATTGGATTTTTGAATCATTTGGCAGCAGCGTTAAATTTAACGAATGTAGCTTTTTATCATGATCGAGCGGAGACTTTCGGCAAAAACAGTTCGTTTCGAGAATCTTTTGATATCGTAACTGCAAGAGCGGTTGCAAGAATGTCTGTACTTAGTGAGTTATGTTTGCCATTAGTGAAAAAAACGGGTGCTTTTATTGCGATGAAGGGTGCGCAAGCGAAAGAAGAGCTACAAATAGGAGAGAAAGCTATTGAGCTACTTGGCGGAGAAGTAGAAGCGATTCATACCTTTGCACTACCACAAGAGGAAAGTGAACGCTCTATTGTTGTTATTCGCAAAAAACGAAAGACACCAAAAAAATATCCAAGAAAAGCTGGTCTTCCAAACAAAGAACCAATTGAATAAGCATTATTATTTTATTTTGAAATTCGTATAGAAAAGACACCACCTGCTATACGAATTTCCTTTTTTATTTAAATGAACAAATCGTTTTTCACGAAAGATTCATTACTTTTTTGAGGACAAATGTGGTAAAATAAATGTAATATAAGGTAAGTATATTTCGCACAGCAGCAGAATGCTGGCGCGTTTTTTCTTGTAAATTCCTTTTTATCACGTATTAACGGTTTGTAATAACCCCATCAGCTTGAGAAAGATAAAAAATGTGAAAATGGGAGACGTATGGAACCCCACTGAATGAAGTTTTACTTTATGCTATACTTGATTTAAATTAGACATTCAATTGTTTCACGTGAAACAATTTTTATACATAGATGATTTTATTTTGTTAAATTATGAAGGTGGTGTCAGGTAAGTGGTACATCCTTTTAATCGGATATTTGGTTTAGGGGATAAAGGAACCCCTGAATTAGAGGAGACGGAGGAATTTAATCCAGATGAAGTGATTCAGCTTCCAGTAGATCGAATTCAAGCGAACCGTTTCCAACCAAGAACTATTTTTAATGAAGAAAAGATAAAGGAATTGGCTCAAACCATTCATACTCATGGAATGATCCAGCCAATTGTAGTAAGAAAGCTAGATGAAGAAAAATTTGAGCTGATTGCTGGTGAACGAAGGTGGAGAGCTGTTCAATCTCTAGGTTGGGAGAAGGTATCTGTCATCATTCGGGATATGTCTGATGCAGAGACAGCTTCTGTGGCATTAATTGAAAACTTACAACGGGAGGAATTAACCGTTATAGAAGAAGCATTAGCATATGCAAAGCTATTAGAGCTACATTCATTGACTCAAGAGGCATTGGCGCAGCGATTAGGTAAAAATCAATCAACGATTGCAAATAAGCTAAGACTTTTAAAGCTTCCAGAGGAAGTGCAAACAGCTTTATTAAATAAAACGATAACAGAAAGACATGCACGAGCGTTAATCAAGCTTAAGGAACCGGAACAGCAATTGCACGTTTTGCAGGTCATTATGGATAACGATTTGAATGTGAAACAAACAGAAGAACGAATTGCTAAAATGAATGAGCCGAAAGAGCAAACAAAGAAACGTCCAAAATTAAAAGGTGTCAATAAGGATATTCGGATAGCAATGAATACCATTCGACAATCCTTAAACATGGTGTCAGATACCGGAGTAGAAGTGGAATCGGATGAAAAAGAGTTAGACGATTACTATCAAATTACGATTAAAATACCTAAAAAGAAATAATACTTATCATACTATTTAACATTAGCCCATCTTTGTCGAAAAGGTGGGTATTTTGCATAACCAGTTTGTTTTTAGTTGATAAATTGCCATTTTATCATTACAATTTCACAAAAAAAGAAAAAAAGATAGTCGCTTCTATTCATTTAGTGATAATATAGTATGTATATAGTTAGGTAGGTGTCAACATGGGAAAAATATTGGCCATCGCAAATCAAAAAGGTGGCGTTGGAAAGACAACTTCGTCCGTAAACCTTAGTGCTTGTCTTGCTTCTTTAGGGAATAAAGTATTACTTGTTGATACAGATCCACAAGGAAATGCAACAAGTGGGGTAGGAGTTAATAAAGCAGACGCTAGTAACTGTGTTTATAATGTGCTTGTTGAGGATTTGCCTGCAGAAGAGGTAATTGTTTCGACAAATATAGACAATTTAGATATTATACCTGCAACCATTCAATTGGCTGGTGCAGAAATTGAATTAGTCCCTATTATCTCAAGGGAAATTCGTTTAAAAAGGGCACTTGAAAGTTTAAAAGAAAACTATGATTATATCATTATAGATTGCCCGCCTTCTTTGGGGTTATTAACCATTAATGCACTGACTGCCTCTGATTCTGTCATGATTCCAGTCCAGTGTGAATATTATGCGTTGGAAGGACTTAGTCAATTGCTTAACACCATTCGTCTTGTTCAAAAACATTTGAACAAACAATTGATGATTGAAGGTGTATTACTAACAATGCTTGATGCAAGAACAAATCTAGGTATTCAAGTGATTGAAGAGGTTAAAAAATACTTTCAAGATAAAGTCTATAAAACAATTATACCGAGGAATGTAAGATTAGGAGAGGCTCCAAGTCATGGAATGCCAATTATCAGTTATGATCCAAAATCCCGAGGTGCAGAGGTTTATCTTGAATTAGCGAGGGAAGTGATGGCAAATGGCGAAAGGGTTGGGTAAAGGACTTAATGCTTTGTTTCTGAATGAAAACGAGCAAGAAGAAGCTGGTTCAATAGAAGAAATTGCTATCACAGAATGTAGGCCAAATCCTTATCAACCGAGAAAAACATTTCATGCGGATGCAATCGAGGAAATGAAAGAGTCTATCTTAGAGTATGGCATTATTCAACCTTTGGTTGCGCGCAAAAGTATTAAAGGGTATGAAATTGTTGTAGGTGAAAGACGTTTTCGGGCTGCTAAAGAAGCTGGTTTAAAAACAATCCCAGTCATTGTCAAAGAGCTAACGGATGAAAAAATGATGGAGATTGCTCTATTAGAAAACTTACAGCGTGAAGACCTTACACCAATTGAAGAAGCTCATGCCTATGCAAACTTGATGACGGAGTTAAAAATTACACAAGAAGAGCTGTCAAGGAGATTAGGAAAGAGTCGTCCACATATCGCGAATATGGTTCGTTTGCTTTCATTGCCAGATCAGGTTGTTGCCTATATTAATAACGGAGAGTTATCAATGGGGCATGGACGCGCCCTCTTAGGTTTAAAAGACAAGGATAAGTTATTCCCGCTGGTAAATAAAATTCGTCATGAAAAACTAAATGTCCGTCAGGTTGAGAAATTAATTATCCAGTTGAATGAAAAACAGCCAGCAAAAAAGGAAAAACCGAAAAAAGACGTTTTTCTGGAAGAACAAGAGACAGTATTGAGAGAGCGATTAGGTACGGCGGTTAATATCCAAAAAGGTAAACGTAAAGGAAAAATCGAAATTGAATTTTACACGGATGATGATTTAAATCGTCTTATCGAATATTTAAATAAATAGGGTATTTAGAAAGACTGATCGTTTCTACTATCAGTCTTTCATTTTATTTAAAGAAGGTTAATGGAAGATGTTCCACGTGAAACATTCACGGCGGGATACTTGCCAGGGCCACAGTCTCAGACCTTTTCCTGTACTATTTTCAACCGGATAAGGAATACCCGGTTGATATTGCATTAGATTTTCGAAGATACACCGCCCTTAAATTACATATAACGAAAAAAATGGTGGAGAGATAGAAATGATTTTATTTGGTACATTAGTAAATGGAGCACTCATACTTATAGGTTGTATTTTTGGATTGTTTTTCACGAAGATACCTGAAAGATACAAAGAAACGGTTATGCACGGTATTGGACTTGCTGTTGTATTGATAGGCTTGCAAATGGCATTGGTAGGCGACCAAATTATAATTGTCCTATTAAGTCTTCTTACTGGGGCAATAATTGGTGAATTTACTCATTTGGAAGAAGGGCTAAATCGTCTTGGCTATTGGGTAGGCAGTAAATTCACGAATACAGATAGTGATACAAGCATCGCCCAAGGCTTTATTACAGCAACATTGATATTTTGTATTGGCGCAATGGCTATTATTGGTGCATTGGATAGTGGGATACGAGGCGATCACGAAGTGCTTGTTACAAAAGGGGTAATTGATGGTTTTACTGCACTTGTATTAACAACAACATTAGGATTTGGTGTAATATTATCGGTAATACCGGTTGTTCTCTATCAAGGTATAATTGCGCTGGTTGCAACACAAATTGAGAGATGGTTACCTGAAGAATTTTTAAATGGATTGATTGTAGAAGTTACAGCTGTTGGTGGTTTATTAATCGTAGCAATTGGTTTAAATCTATTAAAAATCACAAAAATTCGCATCGGTAATTTATTGCCTGCGATTGTGACGGTAGGAATTATTTATTATATCTATTCGCTTTTATAAAATAAATTGATACATCGATCCATTTAATACTGGCAAAGGAAGTGTCCATACATACTTCCTTTGCCAGTATTTTTTTGGTAACCTTTCGTTTTGAAAGGGGCATGGTAGGCTTTATTACTTTTCTAGTGAATATAGCACATAAATAATAAGCAGAAAATTATACGGTCCACTTCTTGACCGGGTGTTTCTTTGAAATAACCACGGTAGGCGAATAATTATAAGTAAGCTGCTGATCGATGTTGCTTAAAATCCCGGTTATTTTTTTTGCCATATCCATAACAACGGATAATCTCGTGTTTTGTAAAATAGAATGCTCCATAAATCCACTAATATTGACTACTCCTGTAATGTTCATATCTCCAATAGTAGGTAAAGCTTTATTTAAAGCCGCTCCTGGCTTTAAAGGGGCTTTTTCCGTAATGATATGACCAATCGAGGAATTCCTTCCGAGACAAGCGTCTATTGCGATAATAAAAGGGTTGCGATGATTCTCTTTTACAATGGTAATCGCTTCTTGCATATTTACAGCATGCACAGGATCATGAACCGTCCCATAAACATGCAAATGCTTTGGTTTTGTTTCTTTAAGAAATGTACCGGTTAATGGACCAAGTGCATCTCCGGTCGATCGATCTGTTCCAATACATAAGATGATATATTCCCGCGGGGCATCTGGGAACCAGGATAGTATTTTTTCGCACATTAAATGGGAAAGCTCGGAATCCGTATAAGGCATACGGAAAGTCTCTATTGGCTGCTCAAATCGATTCTTTAAATACATAGCTTATCCTCCACAAACATATTGGTATAGTATACGGATTATTTTGCCGTTCTATACATACAAATGCCTTAAAATATTGGAGGAATAGTAGATGATTTTTGCTGGGTTGAAATGGATGTTTCTAATCATTGGAACGACAATTGGTGCTGGATATGCATCTGGGGCGGAGTTATGGCAGTTTTTTGGCCATGAAAGCAGTTTGGCGATTGTTTTGTTTAGTGTTTTCTTTTCGATTTGCTGTATGGTGATTATGGAAATTAGCTATCGATTAAAATCATCGCATTATTTGCCTGTATTAGAGGAAATAGTTGGTGCTAGGTTAACGGGTGTATTTGATGTTATGATTTTATTATACTTATTTACAACAACGATTGTTATGATTGCTGGCAGTGGTGCAACTGGACAGGCGTTTAATTACTCCTATTGGTGGGGTATAGGTATTATTGTAGTTGCGCTCATGTTATTATTTTTAAAAGGCGTGAATGGGCTGCTGCAAGTGAATCAGTTTATTTTACCGATTATGCTTGTGGGCATGCTTGCTATTCTGATTATGTTTACGGTTGATCAGGAATTAGCGCTATTTTCACACTGGCATGAACAACGAAATTGGATGGCTGCTTTTCCATTTACCGCCCTGAATATTCTTCCGCTTGTAGCCGTGCTTGGAGCAATTGGAAATAAAGTGCGGTCTAGAAATGAGATTATTTTTGCGTGTGTAGGCAGTGGTTTGATATTAGGTGTAATTTCCTTTATTTATAATAATAGTCTAATTCAAATTGCAGAAGAGATTTTACTGTATGAGATTCCATTATTTGCGATATTAAAGCATTATCCGATGGAGATACTGGTATTTATGTCAGTTATGCTATGGTTTGCGATCTTTACGACAGCTGCTGCTGGTATGCTTGGAATCGCGACACGACTGCAGCAGTATTTCCAAAAACCGTTATTCCTAATTGTAATGCTTACATTAATCATTATGATTCCCCTAACTACCTTTGGTTTCTCTACATTAATACGTGTGATTTATCCACTATATGGGATTCTCAATTTGTATATATTGACAAGACTATTATTATATCCAATTTGGAAACGTATGGAGAAGGTTAGATAGAATGTTTGGAGGTTTTACTATGGATGAAATTAACGATCAAGTAACAAATGCATGGGATTATATAACAGGTCCAGAACTATGGAGAATATTGTTGTCTTCAGCTTTACAGATTATCATCATTATTTGTCTAGCATTGATTATCGTTAAGGTAACGAGAAAGCTGGTTGATAAGTTATTTGTCAATCGAACTACAGGTCCAATCCGTATTTCGGAACGACGAGAAAACACACTGAAAAAGCTAATTAAAAATGTGGTAGCATATGTAGTATACTTTATGGCCATCGTAATGATTTTAGGCGTGTTTGAGTTTGATATTGGTCCACTACTTGCCGGTGCTGGTGTCCTTGGTTTAGCAATTGGTTTCGGTGCACAGAACCTCGT
This sequence comes from Oceanobacillus sp. FSL W7-1304, assembly GCF_037969805.1. Classification (NCBI taxonomy): domain Bacteria; kingdom Bacillati; phylum Bacillota; class Bacilli; order Caryophanales; family Bacillaceae; genus Oceanobacillus; species Oceanobacillus sp. FSL W7-1304. Next base: position 2,728,050 of record NZ_CP150211.1, read on the forward strand.
GCGAGATATTATTTCCGGGTTCTTCATTATCTTTGAAGATCAGTTTTCTGTCGGTGACTATGTAGCCGTTGCAGGTATAGAAGGCACGGTAGAAGAAATCGGTCTTCGTACAACGAAGGTACTGAGCTGGACAGGGGAGATGAATATCATCCCGAACGGAAATTTAACACAGGTGACCAATTATTCGGTTCATAATGGGTTATCGATTGTAGATATAAATATTCCATACGAGAGTGATGTTGCTGATGTGGAAAGGATTATTCAGGAGGTTGCTGTAACGTTACCGGAAAAGTATGATTTTCTAGTTGGAACACCAGAAATAATCGGGGTACAAAATTTAGACGTCTCCCATTTTGTAATTCGAGTTATTGCTGATACATTACCAGGTTTCCAATGGGCTGGTGAGCGAAATATTCGGAAGGAGCTCCAAGATAAATTATATAAATCTGGCATTGAACTCCCATCACCACGTGTTGTTTTATACTCAAAGGAAGAGAGAGAAGACTTAAAACGTGAAAATAGAGGGCAGAGCCATTAAAATTTGGATATAATGTATGTAAAAAAAGGAGATCCAAAAATGGAGAAAGAATTTAATTTGAATGATGTTGTAGAGATGAAAAAGCCCCATCCATGTGGAGAAAACCGTTGGAAAGTTATTCGCATGGGAATGGACATCCGGATTAAATGCCTTGGTTGCGATCATAGTGTGATGATTCCGCGAAGGGAATTCGTTAAAAAGCTGAAAAGAGTACTGGAAAAAGCGGAGAGTTAGGGGTTTGATGGTGTAGGGATTGTATAACTAAAATAGCTAATTTTTGAAATTAGTTAAAATTGACTACACACTACTAAAAATAGTATTATATTCTTATAAAGAGATACGAAAAACCAAAAGTAATAGGGTAAATGTGCAAAAATAGGTATACTTAGTGTACCTATTTTTGTTTTTTACTTACTTGTCTTTTTAGTAGCCACTATTCTATAATTGGAGTACAAACGCGTTTTATGAATGGAATCCTTAAGGAGTGAAAGTTTAATGTCTTTAACAGCAGGAATCGTAGGTCTTCCGAACGTGGGAAAGTCCACGCTTTTCAATGCAATCACACAAGCTGGAGCTGAAGCAGCGAACTACCCGTTTGCAACGATCGATCCAAATGTGGGAATTGTAGAAGTACCTGACGAACGTTTAAATAAATTAACAGAATTAGTAAAACCGAAGAAAACTGTCCCAACTGCCTTTGAGTTTACGGATATTGCCGGGATTGTAAAAGGTGCGAGTAAAGGGGAAGGGTTAGGGAACCAGTTTCTCTCTCACATTCGCCAGGTGGATGCAATTTGTCAAGTCGTCCGTTGCTTTGTTGATGAGAATATTACACACGTATCTGGAAAGGTAGATCCAATTGATGATATTGAAATCATCAATCTTGAATTAATTCTTGCTGATTTAGAAACGGTAAATAAACGTTTCCAGCGTGTCGAGAAGCTGGCTAGACAGAAGGATAAGGAAGCTGTTATTGAGCATGACATCCTTGTAACCCTAAAAGAGGGTCTGGAAGCAGAAAGACCTGTAAGAGCATTGGAATTTACAGATGAACAATGGAAAATTGTAAAAGGGCTGCATTTGTTAACAAGCAAGCCAATCCTCTATGTAGCGAATGTAAGTGAAGATGAGGTTGCAGATCCAGATTCAAATGAAAATGTACAAAAGGTAAGAGATTATGCTGCAAACGAAAATGCAGAAGTAATTGTCATTTGTGCAAAAATTGAAGAGGAAATCTCCGAGCTTGACCAAGACGAAAAAGGTATGTTCCTTGAAGATTTAGGAATTGAAGAATCTGGTTTAGACAAGCTGATTAAAGCTTCTTATAGCTTATTAGGATTAGCAACTTACTTTACTGCTGGAGAGCAAGAAGTCCGAGCCTGGACATTCCGCAAAGGGATTAAGGCACCACAAGCAGCAGGTATTATTCATACAGACTTTGAAAGAGGTTTTATTCGTGCTGAAACAGTTTCCTATACAGACCTTGTGGAAGCTGGTTCGATGGGGCATGCACGGGAAAAAGGAAAGGTTCGATTAGAAGGAAAAGAATATATCGTTCAAGATGGCGATGTTATTCACTTCCGCTTTAATGTATAAGCAGGAATATAAAATTTAAAAACGTACAATTAGGTATCTCTCGAATACTTGTCAAACGAAACAGGATTTGGTATAATACGTTATTGTGAGTAATTAGATTATGATTATTCCTTGCTCCTATTATGTTGAACAACTGTTTTAAGATAGATAGGGGCCGCTAAGACCAAAAGGAGGTGTAACGGATGAGAAAATACGAAATCATGTACATCATCCGCCCAGACATTGAAGAGGATGCTCAAACAGCTTTAGTTGAGCGTTTCAACAAGATCTTAACAGATAATGGCGCGGAGATCGCAAAAGTGGAAGAAAAAGGCAAGAAGCGTCTTGCTTATGAAATCCAAGACTACCGTGATGGATATTATGTTCTTATTAACTTCAGCAGTGGCGAAGAAGCTGTTAACGAGTTTGACCGTCTTGCTAAGTTCTCTGATGATATTATTCGTCATATTGCAATTCGAGATGAAAAATAATAAGGAGTGGTTCTGATGTTAAATCGTGTCGTACTAGTAGGCAGGTTAACGAGGGATCCTGATTTACGTTATACACCAAATGGCGTGGCAGTAGCCAACTTTACGATTGCTGTTAATCGTCCCTTTTCTAACCAACAAGGAAATAGAGAAGCAGATTTTATTAACTGTGTCGTTTGGCGTAGACCAGCAGAAAACCTGGCAAACTTCATGAAAAAAGGTAGTATGATCGGTGTAGATGGTCGAGTTCAAACACGTTCATTTGAAGGACAAGATGGAAAAACCGTATATGTGACTGAAATTGTTGCAGATAGTGTACAATTTTTGGAATCAAAAGGTTCTTCTTCTGGCGGACAGGATTCGCAAGGTTACCAGCAAAATAGAAATCAGAACCAATTTCAAAATCAGAATCAATACCAACCGAATCAAAACCAAAATCAGTTTCAACCAAATAATAACCAACCACAAGACGATCCATTTAAGAATAATGGAGAGCCTATAGATATATCAGACGATGATTTACCGTTTTAGAACGGGTAAAGTGAATTTAAAAAGGAGGGGTATCAATGGCAGCTCGTCGTGGACGCGCAAAGCGTCGTAAAGTGTGTTATTTCACAGCGAACGGAATCACACACATCGATTACAAAGATGTAGATTTGCTTAGACGTTTCATTTCTGAACGTGGAAAAATTCTTCCTCGTCGTGTAACTGGAACTTCTGCAAAATACCAACGTAAACTTACAATTGCAATCAAACGTGCTCGTACAATGGCTTTATTACCATATGTAGCTGAGTAAATATGAATAAAAAACAAAAATATCATTACTTTTAGAGAAGCCAATTACCAAATAATTGGCTTCTCTATTTTTTTGAACAGTAAATTTTTACTGGATGCGCTGATGGTTCAAAATTGCTAAATAAGAAATGGACTTTAAATCTAATCGTAGTACAACGAAATAGTGACATTTTATTCGACTAGCTTTTCCAATTGAACTGATTCAAGGATCTTAACAAGATCTTCCTTAGATAAATAATGGGAACTGATTTCTACACTGTAGTTATCTGTCATCAAAAATATCTTATGTTGAACTTCACTTTCTTTAAAATACACTGTCAGCCCTTGAATCTCTAGTTGCTCTGTATAATTTTCTATTGTTCGTTCTGCTTGTCTTTTGTTATTAATTGCTTCCTGAAGAATAGAAAACAGTTCATTATCATTGCTAGAAAACTGTGTATAAACATAGTTATTATCTTCGTTATTCCTATGGATTATATTTTCCAGTTCTATATTAGGTTTTGGCGCAGATTTAGGTATTGCTAATACAAAGCCTTGTTCTCTAATATTTCTTATTTGCTCGTTTTGTTCGTTGCTAATAATTATCGAGTGTTGTTGCTCATTAAATTTATTATTAATGCTTGAAGTAAAATCTTTTTGTGGTGTTGAAAGTACACTAATTAAGATAGTTGCAATAAATATTAACAACAGTGTACTAATAACCGGACTCAAATGCTTTAATCGATCTTCTGCCTTACGTTTTTTAGAAGAGGAATGTTGTCTAATGATAGTATATAAATTATTCTTTACTTTTTGTTGTCTTTGTTTATCCCATTCTATACTATTATTTAACTTTTTTAGTAATTCGTTTAAGTGTTGGTCCTTATTCGAATATTTCATTAGTGTAACTCCTTTCTTCGAGCTTTTTACCCAAGACTTCCATTGCACGAAATAATGTTGTCTTCACTTTAGCTTCTGACCAATTAAGAATAGCTGCTGATTCTTTAATAGAGAACCCTTCCATCTTACGTAGAATAATCACTTGTCGATAAGATTTTTTTAAAGATAAAACTTCCTTATAAAGTTCTTTATATAGCTCGTTTGACAGGACTTGATTTTCAATAGGTGGTTCCTTGTTCTTCTTTTTATGAAATACAAAGTCTTTTACAATTTTTATTGGAGCTTGTTTTCTAATATAATCAACTGTAATATTGTGAGCAGTACTATATATAAATGTTTTTGGATATTCTATTAATTTCCCAGAGATTATATATTTGAACACCTTAATAAAGGTATCCTGTGTTAAATCTTCAGCTTGTTGATAATCATTAATTATGTTCAAGATATATCTAAAAATTGCTTCACTGTATTTATCATACCAATCGATGATTAGTTCTTCTTGAGGAGTTTTGTCAGCCCCCATTTTAAAACCTCCTACAGAATTCTTTGTATATAGATATGTAAATTTAAAAAGACATAATAATTTTTTCTAGTTTAAGAGATTTTTCTTTAAATTTCTATTTCCACATTTATCAAAAAATAGGGTGATGTTGGTTATTACCAACTATCACCCTAAGTCTAAAATTAGTCAAAATCCATGGAGGAAGCGACCTCAATTAATTCACTTTTTGTAAGGAATGGAGAGCCAATAGAATAAAAATAATCATCAGTTGCTAGCCAAATTTCGTTTAAGACGTCACCTTTATTAGATGTATATTCGATAAAGGCTTTATAATTACCAATTTTTATTTCTTCGATATCCTTAGAAGCATATCTTTCTTCAATGACTTGCATCGCTTTTTCTGATGATACATCATTCGGAAGTTTTTCTTGTAGTAATTGTATCTTCCACTTGTGTTCCTCTTTATCATTTTGGTCACCTAAATGTGTTACAGCGACTTCAGTTCCTTTTACATCTTTCTTTGAAGTCTTAGTAACATGTTTAGTATGTTCAGGGACTTGTGCAGGTAACGTTATATCAAACCCATTAGCTTTGATAGTATCTATTTCACTTAAAACATCTTCTGATTCAACATTTCCAACTTTTATTTCTTCAGTATTTGTATTTACATTTTCTGAAGAGTTACCTTCATTTGCGAATACAGTCACTCCGATCAATAATCCTGAACCTAAGATAGCTGTTACAGCACTTGCCATTACCTTCTTTTTCATTTTAAAACTCCTTTCATTTTTTAAAATCAATGGATAGACGATTGAACTACTTAAAAGTTTCACCTTACTTTAAAATATTTAGTATCTCCATAGATTAAAATAAGCAATTCCTAGTTGGTCATCACTATCTAATTCCCCATAAACCTGATTACCATCAGCGTAATAAACAGTATAGTATGAACTTTGCCAATGATCGTAGGTTCTTGTAGTAAATCCACTAGAAACATGGTCTTCAAATGCATCCCACGTAATCGGACCAACTGAACCATCAGCAGATATTCCCTCTAAATTTTGGAAATATCTTACTGCCGTTCTTGTATTTGAACCAAACGAACCGTCTACCGTTCCAGTTGCAGTTTGATATCCTGAAGCCCAAAGATTTGATTGAACAGCAGAGACAAACCCGCCAGATGAACCATAATTTACGGCTGACCAAGTTGACCAATCCCAAAAGTCATAAGAAGCAGCAGAAGCTTTATCTTCTTGATAAAAAGATTGATAAAACAAAAGCAACCCAAAAACAAAGAATATCCTAATTAACTTTTTCATTTCTGAAACACTCCCCATTAATATTTTCATCGTTCCGTTCCATTCCATGATGAATATTATTCCTTTACATAAAAACAAGCACCTAAATGTACACTATTCATGCTAATCTCTAATTTTCCAATTAATTTATCAAGGGTTTATATTGTAAAAATTTAGTAAATTTAGGTTTTGATTGTATTACTAGATATTACCTCTTTCTAATGACCTGTCCTGCTCGCTGCTACTATATAATTCAGTATGTAGCTGAGTAAATAACCAAGAACCTCAAAACCTGGATGTAATTCCGATTTTGAGGTTCTTTTATTTTCTTCTTTTTGGATAAATTGAAATCATCTTCAATAATAAACCAATCGAAAAGATAAATGTAAGCAATAGATAAGCATCACGAACTGGGATAATAAATGCGATGATAATGTATAAGATAAATGGGATTGTTGTTGTAAATGCAACCATTTTCCATAGGAGAGAGTAGCGCAGTTTACGCTGCATAAAATGTGTAATCCCTCTTCCAATATAAGCCACAAATGATATCGCGATAAATACAAGAATTGTTAATGGCAAATAATAAAACATAAAAAAGTAAATCAACTTGAAAATTACATTTAAATCAGCTGCGAGTCCACTTGACGCTGTCAGCTGTTCGATTAATGAAGGAATTGATACGAGACCAAGTAGGATAAACATATAAATAACAGCAATATCCATACCAACTCGATTAAGCTGAAACATTGCTTTTTTCTTTGGTAGTTTTATACTATTCAAAAAGACGTTCAAAAAGGTCATGCTTTCCACCCTTAACTATGTATGCTTAGGAAGTGAGTGCTATAAAATAAAATAAGCATGCCGTTTTTTATAGCAAATTCACCCTTCTATAATATTATAGTAGAAATTAGTGGGAAATGCGCCTATAGTGTTGAAGAAAGAATGACATTTGTAAATCGTATATAAATACTGCTAAGAATAGCTCGAAGGACGTTTTTTATATCTCCCGGGGAATAAATGCTTCGACATGATCAGACAACTATTTTGGTACGAATCATGTTATGATAGTAGAATAGTCAATCTAGATTAGATGAGGTGCAATAAATGAATCAATCAAAAAAATTAACAGATGGAGCATTACTATTAGCTATATATATAGTGCTTCTGTTGATTACCATATTTGTTCCGATAGTAACGATATTCGGGATGTTTTTATTACCAATACCTTTTATTCTATATGCAGCTAGGCATGGATTAAAGCCTTCATTTTTAATGTTTGTAGCCTCCTTGCTTATTACGGCACTTATTGCTACTATTGCCTTCCTGCCGTTTACGGTTTTAGCTGGAATTGGAGGAATTGCAATTGGCGCTGCTATTCATAAAGAAGTATCCGCTTATGAAACATTGGCCAGGGGTACATTAGGTTTTATTATTGGCCTATTGTTTATCTTTGCTTTTAGTCAAGTTGTCTTTTCAGTTAATTTGGTAAATGAGCTGAAAGTAATTATAACAGATTCGATGGACATGAGTGCATCCATCATGGAGCAATTTGGTGCTAGTGGACAAACTGAACAGATGGAAGAGTTGCTTTTACAACAAGTCAACATGCTTATTGAATTATTGCCAGTGGGACTTGCATTAACTGCAATTGTATTAGCGTTTCTCAGCCAGTGGATTAGCTATAAATTTATCAACCGGCTGGAGAAGAAGCAACTACGATTCCCGCCTTTCCGTAACTTAAGATTTCCGACATCTATACTGTGGATTTATTTCTTTGCATTATTCATTTCGTTTTTCGATTTGAATCCAGCAGGTATATACTATACAGCTGTACATAATTTATTGGCATTAACAGGGCTTTTAATGGCATTACAAGGATTTTCATTTATCTTCCTTTATACGTACCATAAGAAAATAACAAAAGCTGTGCCAATTTTTATTGTTGTGATTACGTTACTTTTTCCAACGTTTCTACTTTATTTCGTAAGAATCTTAGGTATAATTGATATAGGATTTAGGTTAAGGGAACGACTGACAAGCAAAAAATAAGGTTGCACCCGAGTAATAGGAGCTGAACGCAATGCCGAATTTACAAAATAAGCCAATATTGAGCAGGCATGTATGGGTGATATATTTATTATCCTTCCTTCTGCTTGGTGTCGTTTGGTATTTCCAGTGGATACTGGGGTTCATTTTGACTGTTTTATTAGCCGCTTCCTTTTATTATAGTGTCAGGACGGAAAGAACACTTCTTAATGAGACAGAGAAATATATATCAACCATGTCACATCGGATCAAGAAGGTTGGAGAAGAAGCATTATTAGAGATGCCTTTAGGTATTATTTTGTATAATGAAGATTATCAGATAGAATGGGCAAATCCATACATGAATCAATTTAGTGATGAAGATGATTCGCTAATAGGTGAGTCGTTGAATAAGCTTTCGGAAGATATTATTCCGATGGTTAAGGAAAACAAAGAGAGCCTTTGGCTTGAATTGGATGGTTATAAATTTAACACCATCATAAAAAAAGAAGAACGTTTACTATACCTGCTTGATCGAACGGATCAGCAGCAGTTAAGAAAGCTATACCATAATGATCAAACCGTGCTTTCCATTATCTTCTTAGACAATTATGAAGAAATTACACAGAATATGGATGATACAGCTAAGAGCCAATTAAACTCAGAGGTAACAACCGTTTTGAATAATTGGTCGAATCGTTATGGCCTTTATTTAAAACGCACATCTCAAGAGCGATTTTTGGCTGTTGGAACGAAGGAAATTCTAGGGCAGCTGGAGAAAATTAAATTCGATATTTTGGATGAGGTCCGTGAAATGAACGGCGTTGAAAATAACCCCGTTACACTTAGTATCGGGGTTGGCGTCGGAAATATATCTCTACCAGAGTTAGGTGAGCTTGCACAATCCAGCCTTGATCTTGCATTGGGACGTGGCGGGGACCAGGTTGCGATTAAAGAAGATCAAGGTAAAGTAAGGTTTTACGGTGGTAAAACGAATCCAATGGAGAAACGAACCCGTGTAAGGGCACGTGTTATCTCACATGCGTTAAAAGAGCTTGTGAAGGCAAGTGACAATGTCATCATTATGGGCCATAAATCACCAGATATGGATTCCCTTGGTGCAGCTATTGGCGTCTTGAATATCGCGAAAACAAACAATGTCGAAGGGCATATTGTCTTCGATCCAGATGATGTTGATACTGGTGTATATCGTCTAGTTGATGCGATCAAGGCGGATGAGGAATTATGGAAATATTTTATTGATCCGGATCGTGCGGAGGAGATTATTACAAATCGTAGCTTGCTTGTTATCGTTGATACCAATAAACCATCAATGGTAGCCGATGAAAGCCTGCTTCATAAAACAGAATATCGAGTCGTAATCGATCACCATCGGAGAGGCGAGGACTTTATTGATAATCCTACGTTAGTATATATGGAACCATATGCTTCTTCGACTGCAGAACTAGTGACGGAGTTATTGGAATATCAACCAAAAGGTACGAAGTTAAAAATGCTGGAAGCTACAGCATTGCTAGCAGGAATTATTGTCGACACGAAAAGCTTTACGTTACGTACTGGATCACGGACGTTTGACGCAGCATCATACTTACGTTCGGTTGGAGCTGATACCGTTTTAGTACAACAATTCCTAAAAGAGGATTTAGACCTGTATATAATAAGAAGTAAAATTATTGAACGTGCAAAAATATTCCGCGATCATATTGCGATTGCCAAAGCTGAATCGGGAACATCCTATAGCCCTGTGATGATTGCTCAGGCAGCCGATACCTTGTTAACGATGACCGGAATAAGTGCTTCTTTTGTGATTTCTGAAAGAGCAGATGGTAAAATTGGAATTAGTGCCAGGTCACTTGGAAAAGTAAATGTACAAGTGATCATGGAAAAAATGAATGGTGGCGGGCATTTGACAAATGCGGCTACTCAAATAGAAGATACAACTATCGATGATTCAGAAGCATTCCTAATCGATATTTTAAACGAGTATTATGAAGGGAGAGAATCGGAATGAAAGTAATTTTTCTTAAAGATGTAAAGGGTAAAGCAAAAAAAGGTGAGGTAAAGAACGTACCGGATGGCTATGCCCGAAACTATCTGTTAAAAAATAAATTGGCAGAGGAAGCAACCTCTGGAAATATGAAGGCCCTAGATGCAAAAAAACGTAAAAATGCACAATTAGAACAACAGGAAAAAGAAGAAGCAATGAATCTTAAAGATTCATTGGCAGAACTAACCATTGAAATTAAGGCGAAATCGGGAGATAATGGACGTCTATTCGGTTCCATTACAAGTAAGCAAATTGCCGAAGCATTACAGAAGCAACATGGACATAAATTGGATAAACGGAAAATTGAGCTTGACCAGCCAATCCGTTCATTAGGGTACACAACAATTCCAGTAAAACTTCATCCAGAAGTTTCTGGTTCAGTTAAAGTTCACGTGAGCGAACAATAATAATAAATTGCAAGATGGATAATGAAAATGAAGGGAAATCGGCGACTGGGCCGATTTCTTCTGTATAAAGATAAAAAAGAGCTTGGTTTTACTTCTTAGAAAAGGGGGAGCATCGAATGAATCAGACGTTAAATGATCGTACACCGCCACACAATATAGAAGCAGAACAATCGGTGATTGGTGCTGTCTTTCTGGAGCCTGAAGCATTTTCGACTGCTTCTGAATTATTACTTCCAGATGATTTTTATCGAGCAAGTCATCAACGAATTTTCCAAGCGATGATGGACCTTTCCGAACGAGGCGAACCAATTGACGTCGTCACGGTTACGACCTATTTAAATGACAAGAGGCAGCTGGAAGAGGCTGGCGGTGTATCGTATTTAACACAGGTTGCTGAGAGTGTTCCAACTGCAGCGAATATCGAATACTATAGTAAAATCGTTGAGGAAAAGTCGATCCTAAGACGATTAATCCGTACAGCAACGGATATTGTTACGTCTACTTTTGAACATGAAGATGAAGTAGAAGGTGTCTTAAACGATGCAGAGAAAAACATTCTGGAGGTATCTGGAAGGAAAAATTCCGGTGCATTTAAAAATATAAAAGATGTTCTTATTGATGTTTACGATAATATTGAGCAGCTTCATCAGCAAACAGGTGATGTTACAGGAGTCCCAACAGGCTTCCATGATTTAGATAAGATTACCTCTGGTTTCCAGCCGAATGATTTAATTATTATCGCAGCCCGTCCGTCTGTGGGTAAGACGGCATTTGCATTGAATGTTGCTCAAAATGTCGCTGTAAAAACAGATCAGAATGTGGCGATATTCAGTCTTGAGATGGGTGCAGATCAGCTAGTTCAGCGTATGCTCTGTGCCGAGGGTAATATTGATGCACAGCGATTACGTAATGGGCAGCTGCAAGCAGATGACTGGAGTAAACTAACGATGGCGATGGGATCTTTATCGAATGCTGGAATTTATATTGATGATTCTCCAGGAGTTCGTGTAAGTGAAATTCGTTCGAAGTGTAGACGTTTAAAACAAGAGCATGGCCTTGGGATGATTTTAATTGATTATCTTCAATTGATCCAAGGAAGCGGGAATTCAAAGGATAATCGTCAGCAGGAAGTATCTGAAATTTCTCGTGCCTTAAAAGCGTTAGCTCGAGAGCTGAAGGTGCCTTTGATCGCCTTGTCACAGCTATCCCGTGGTGTGGAATCACGCCAGGACAAACGTCCAATGATGTCGGATATTCGTGAGTCGGGAAGTATCGAGCAGGATGCTGATATTGTCGGATTCCTCTATCGTGATGATTATTATGATAAAGAAACAGAAAACCAGAATATCATCGAGATCATTATTGCTAAGCAGCGTAATGGTCCGACGGGTACAGTAGAGCTAGCATTTGTGAAGGAATATAATAAGTTCGTAGACTTGGATCATCGCTACCAAGAAGGAGATATTCCCCCAGCGATGATGCAAGCGTAGCTAAACAGCCTTATATGAGGCTGTTTTTTTGTGTTAAGGGAAGCTGGGTCTTGATTAAAAGGGAGAATCTGATGGTCACGTTCAAGAAAAAGGCCGAATTTTGCATTGAAAATACTCAAAATCCCAGGACGAAAGCTCACTCGCTTAACATAACTCTTCAAAATAAAAATTAGGTGACACCATTTGTACGGATTGGATACAATTCACCAGCAAACGCGAATGTTGCTCTCCCTGTTTCCTCGGAAACGATGAGGATTAATGCATCGGATTGTTCGGAAAGTCCGAGTGCAGCACGATGTCTTGTTCCTAGCTTTTTCTCGACTACTTTTTGCTTGGAAACTGGAAGGACATTAGCAGCTGAAACAATTGTTGAATCACAGACTAGAACGGCACCATCATGTAATGGACTACCAGTGTGGAAAATCGATTCTAATAAAGGAAACGATAAATCAGCATTAATTGCAATCCCAGAATGGATGTACGGATCTAAAGCATCGTTTCGTTGAATTACAATTAGGGCTCCATGGTTTCGGTCTGAGAGATGTTGGATTGCTTTTGAGAGCACCTCAAATTGATTTGTAAAAGGTGCTAAGTAAGAATTTAAATAATGGGATGCTGTGCTAACTTGAATATCATGAAATACATTATGGATTTCCTCAAATTCATTGAGTAAGCTTGAATTTGGACTATCCATTGCATGCATTAAACGATCAATTCGAAGCGATAAATCTCCGAGGTCTTTTTTTAATTGATTGATCAATGAAAACGATAGAGCTGGTTTAATTAACCCCATGATTCCACCCCTGTTCTTCTAAAATCTCTTTTATTTTTTCACAGAAGTTATTGTTTTATGCGTAAAAAATAAATACAGTTCTTGTTTATATCCGTACATTAATTGGTTAATTAAATTAAATGTGTGTATTTTAGATTGACTAGTGTATTTTCTATTGATAAAATTACAGTTGTCAACAAAAAAGTCATACAATGAAGTTAAAATTATGGAGGTGTGCTTATGTCCTCAGTAGTAGTAGTTGGAACACAGTGGGGCGATGAAGGGAAAGGGAAAATTACCGACTTTTTATCGCAAAATGCAGAAGTAGTAGCTCGTTATCAAGGTGGTAACAATGCAGGTCATACGATTAAATTTGATAATATGACATATAAATTGCACTTAATCCCATCCGGAATCTTTTTTAAAGATAAAATCTGTGTATTAGGTAATGGCATGGTCATTGACCCGAAGGCATTTATAGAAGAAATTGCTTATTTGCATGAGCATGGGGTTTCTACTGACAATCTTCGTATCAGCAACCGTGCACATGTTATTTTACCTTATCACCTGGAATTGGATATTCTTCAAGAGGAAGAGAAGGGTGAAAATAAAATCGGTACAACGAAAAAAGGAATTGGACCTGCGTATATGGATAAAGCAGCACGAACTGGAATCCGGATTGCAGATCTATTGGACAAAGCAGCCTTTCGTGAGAAATTAGAGCAAAATTTAAAAGAGAAAAATCGTTTATTTGAAAAGGTTTATGAAGTGGAACCACTGAAGATAGAACCGATTTTAGAAGCGTATTATGAATATGGTCAACAAATGATGCCATATGTTGTCGACACATCGGTTGTTTTAAATGATGCAATTGATGATGGGCGTCGTGTCCTTTTTGAAGGGGCACAAGGTGTGATGCTTGATATTGATCAAGGTACGTATCCATTTGTTACATCATCGAACCCAATTGCTGGTGGAGTAACAATTGGCTCGGGTGTAGGTCCTACAAAAATTAACCATGTTGTTGGTGTTTCGAAGGCATATACGACACGTGTAGGAGATGGACCATTCCCAACAGAGCTTCAGGATGAGATTGGTAATCAGATTCGGGAAATAGGGCGCGAATATGGAACAACAACAGGAAGAGCACGTCGTGTGGGCTGGTTTGATAGTGTTGTTGTCAGACATGCACGGCGTGTAAGTGGAATTACGGACCTTTCCTTAAATTCTATAGATGTACTGACAGGTATTGAGACACTGAAAGTTTGTACAGCATATCGATATAATGGGGAAATCATGAAGGAATTCCCTGCCAGTTTAAGTGTACTGGCACAATGTGAGCCGGTCTATGAAGAAATGCCAGGCTGGACAGAGGATATTACAGGTGTGAGAAGCTTAGACGAGCTTCCTGATAATGCGCGCCATTATCTTGAGCGAATATCCCAATTAACAGAGATACCATTATCAATTTTCTCTGTTGGGCCAGATCGTTCTCAGACAAATGTTGTACGTAGTGTATATCGTCCGTAAAATTACTTGGTTGGCTTACCAATAATGTGCATGCTATGAACGGATTATTACTAGCTATTTCTTTCTTGAGTTACAGGGCTTGTGGGGAGTTTCCTCACAGGTCCTGTTTTTAATTGAATGATTGTTTATCGTATTTATTATTAATTAAAGTAAATTTTTGGTTGCAATAATACAATTTCTTTACATTATTCGACAATCCATTTTTTAACCTGTTGAGCTATGGTAGATTGGTAGAATGAGTTTTATAAAAAATCCATAGCGCTTTATATAGATTTATACGATTAAAAGGAGAACTAGAAAATGCTTTATCGTACAAGTGAAGAAAAGAAACAAGAAGCAATGAAACATAAACGAAAATGGGGCTTTTTAAGCAAGACAGCAATCATGACATGTTTAGGAGTTGGGATAAGCTTAAATCCTGTACAGGCAGAAGATACATTGGAAACAATATATCATGTGTACATAGATGGTGAGCACCTTGGAAAGGTTGACGATCAGGATGTTATCCAGCAAGTGATCGATGATAAACTGGCCAAGCATCAGAATAACTATGACGCCATTGAATTAACCATTGGTGAAGACATCACTTTCATCCCTGAAATGGTTTTTAATCCGAAATACAATAATGAAAAAGTAACAAAAAAGCTGGATGAGCAAATGACCGTAATGGCAGATGCAGTGGAATTGAATATTGCAAATGAAACCGTTGGTTATTTTAAAGATGAGGAGACAGCTGAAGCAGTTCTAAAAGCCTATACGACAAAATATGTAGATGAAAACGAGTGGGAAAAAATTGAAGCTATAAAGCAGAAATCTGCAGCTGATAAGGGAACAAAAGAAAAACAAAAGCAAGATAAAGGGGTTCCTGATGTCGGAGAAACAATTGTCACAGATATTGCATTTTCAAAGGAAGCTGTTATCTCCGAGGAAACCGCAGATCCGGATGAAATTTTAACGGAAAAACAAGGTATCCAAATGCTTGAAAAAGGAACGCTGCAAGACAAGATACATGCCGTTAAAGAAGGAGAAGTTTTAGGGGAAATTGCTGGAAAATACGATTTAACGACAGAAGAACTGCTAGAACTTAATCCCGATTTAACAAATGAAACTGTACTGAAAATTGACCAGGAAATAAACGTAACAGAATATGATGCGTTTGCACAAGTGGTCGTGACTGAAAAGCAGGCGGTTGAGGAATCAATTCCTTTTAAAACAGAAGTTATTGAATCAGAGGACATGTATAAAGGCGAGGAAAAAGTAAAACAAGAAGGTAAAGACGGAAAAAAAGAAGTTTTATATGAAATAAAGAAGCAAAATGGCAAGCAAACGGCAAAAGAATCCCTAGATGAAGCCGTTACAGAAGAACCTATAAATAAGGTTGTTATCAAAGGCACAAAGGTAATTTCCTCACGAGGAACTGGAGACATGGTTTGGCCAGCAGTTGGTGGATATATTTCCAGCCATTTAGGTGAGCGTTGGGGAAGGATGCATAAAGGAATTGACATTGCACGCCCAAGCAATCGTAATATTTTAGCTGCTGATAATGGCGTTATTGAATCTGCTGATTATAACGACGGTGGCTATGGCAATAAGATTGTGATGAATCACAATAATGGGATGAAAACAATCTACGCACACCTATCCTCTATTGATGTGGAAGTAGGTCAGGTTGTCGAAAAAGGTAGTAAAATTGGTGTGATGGGTTCTACAGGAAATTCGACAGGAATTCACCTTCATTTTGAAGTATATAAAAATGGCAGCCTTAAGAATCCAACAGAATATGTAAGTGAATAATAAGAAGGCCGGCTCTATCTGAGCCGGCCTTCTTCCTTTCGAAAAATTTAGTAGCAGGTTAGACGTTTCCTAGGTAAAGACAGATGAGCAAAAGTACGATAGAATAGAATGAAGGAATGGATAAAAAGGAAGTGAAATGAGATGGCACAAAAAATATTAGTTGTAGACGATGAGCAACCAATTGCAGATATATTAAAATTTAATTTAGAAAAAGAGGGCTATCAAGTAATTATAGCAAATGATGGTGATACTGCTATTGAGCTTGCTGAAAGTGAGAATCCTGATTTAATTTTATTAGATATCATGTTACCAAATAAAGATGGAAATGAAGTACTTCGTGAAGTGAGAAAGACAAAGACGATGCCGGTTATCATGTTGACGGCTAAGGATTCAGAAATTGATAAAGTACTTGGACTGGAGCTTGGTGCAGATGATTATGTGACAAAGCCGTTCAGCAATCGTGAGTTGATTGCACGGGTAAAAGCTAATTTGCGCAGACAGCAGGTCCCTGATGATACGGTAAAGGCAACAAAGGATATTGTTATTGGGGATCTCATTGTTCACCCCGATGCATATGTTGTTTCAAGAAAAGGGGAACAAATCGAGTTAACGCATCGTGAGTTTGAATTATTGCATTATTTAGCTCGCCATATTGGACAAGTAATGACGAGAGAGCATTTGCTTGAAACTGTTTGGGGCTATGATTATTTCGGAGATGTTCGTACTGTTGATGTTACTGTACGCAGGCTTCGTGAGAAAATTGAGGAGAATCCGAGTAACCCGATGTGGATCGTGACAAGACGGGGTGTAGGATATTATTTACGTAATCCTGAGCAGGAGTAGTTGTGATGAATAAAGTTGGTTTTTTTCGTTCGATACAATTAAAGTTTATTATTATTTATATCTTGTTATTGCTGCTTGCTGTTCAAGTGATTGGGTCATTCTTTACCATCAGGCTGGAGGATGATCTATTTGAAAGCTTTAAAACCTCCATTAATGAGCGGGTGGAACTTTTAAACTACAACCTCGAACAAGCCTTTGAAAGAGAGCGAAATGAAGAGGATGGTGACATATCCTTACAGCAAGAGGTACAGCAAATTGTAGAAGATATAAGTACCGATAATGCAGCTACGACCGTACAAGTAATTGATACTCAGCGGGTTGTGTTGGGGACGAATCGAATTAACGAAATGGACGAGATTGGAAAAAAATCAACGCAGAATTTAGTTCAGCAAGCATTATTTTTTGATTCCCAGCGAAAAAGTGAATTTAACGATAATGGGGAAAGTGTATATGTTCAGGTAGAGCCAATTTTTGATTCAGAGGGCTTAGCTGTTGGTGTTATTTATTTTCAATCCTCATTGGAAGGTGTATATGATCAAGTAGAAGGCATTAATCGAATCTTTTTCCAAGGGTCTATTCTTGCAATCAGTATTTCGGCAATACTGGGAATTCTTGTTGCTCGCACCATTACAAAGCCGATTAAGGAAATGAGAGAGCAAGCTCAGATCATGGCAAATGGAGATTTTACACAAACGGTTAATATATATGGGAAGGACGAAATCGGACAACTAGCTGAGACCTTTAATGATTTGAATAGTCGATTGAAGCACTCGTATGCAACGATTGAGGAAGAGAGAAGAAAGCTGAGCTCTGTCCTCTCCAATATGTCCGATGGTGTTATTGCTACGGATAATAGTGGATCGATTACGTTAATGAATGAGGCGGCAGGAAGGCTGATCGGTAATAATCCAGAAGAGGTTATCGGTGACTTTTTGCTGGACGTTCTGCAGCTCGAAGGTAAGATTATTGATATAACCGATCTGCAAGATAGTGGATCAATGATTATTGATTTTAGTGATGATGATAATCCTTTCCTAATACGAGCAAACTTTTCAACTGTATTGGACGACGAAGAGGAAATAACAGGATTCATTACGGTAATTAGTGATGTAACGGAACAGGAGAAGGTAGAACAAGAGCGTCGTGATTTCGTATCCAATGTATCACATGAGTTGCGGACGCCGTTAACAACAATGAAGAGCTATCTAGAAGCATTAACCGATGGGGCTTGGGAGGATAAAGATATTGCTCCGAAGTTTCTCAGTGTTGCGCAAGGTGAGACGGATCGGATGATTCGTATGGTAAACGATCTGCTTCAGCTTTCGAAAATGGATTCGGATGAGCTGCCGATGCATAAAGAGCGCTCAGAATTTGCGAGCTTTTTCCATCATGTGATTGATCGGTTTGAAATGAATTCTCCTGAAAAGATAAAACTCGTTCGCGAAATTCCAAATGTACAAAGCTATGTCTGGATGGATAAAGACAAAATGACGCAAATTCTAGATAATATTATTTCAAATGCGATTAAATATTCTCCAGAAGGCGGATTAATACGTTTAAAACTTGAAGTAAAGCGTCATTATCTGCTTGTTAGCATCAAGGATCAAGGAATGGGGATTGCCTATGATAAGCTGGAAAAAATCTTCGAACGATTTTACCGAGCAGATAAAGCAAGAGCAAGGAAGTTTGGTGGAACAGGTTTAGGATTGGCAATTACGAAAGAATTAGTGGAAGCACATCACGGGACCATTTGGGCGAAAAGTAAAGAAGGCGAAGGGACAACGATTCTCTTCACATTACCGCTTATGAATAAGAAGCGGAGGGGATTCCGATGAAATTAGAAACAGCAAAAACGTTGATATTAATCGTTTTAATTGGAACAAGCTTACTCCTTACCCTTGGGACAGGAAGCATCAAGTCAAGTCAAACGGCATTAAATAACGAGACAATTGATGAGGTTGACATTGGTGGAACAGAAGAAAATAGACGAAGCATTATTGAGCCGATGGACATCATTTTACATGCGAATGGCAGTTATTATGGCTTTAAAGATCCGACAGAGCGAGAGATCCTATATAATCGGATGAATTCCTGGAGTTTATCTGATGTTACGATTCAATCGGTTGCAAATCGAACGCCGAGCGATTATGAGGTAGAGATCATTTTCCCGGAAAAATTCCCGGTAGAATTATTAGGGAGTAGTATTTTCAAATTAGCTGATGAAGATGTCCATTTACCCGAAAATGCTTTATTTGAACGTATTTATATTAAATTTGATGAAAACACAGACACATTACTAGTTGAGTTAGTTACGGATGATGGCGGGCTTGTAACGGGCAAGATAACGGATACCAATGATTTTAACCATCTCTGGTCTTATATGGATGGATTTGATTTGGATACATTTCGGTTGTACACGTTAATGGATGAAGGTGGTAAAGATATTTACTTGCCTACCGGTGAAATTGTGTTACCGAAAAAAATAATGTCCTTTCAACGAATCAATCCGCCTGACATGCGCGACGTATTATTTGATACCCCATCTGTAGTAAGTGAGTCCAGAACTCCAGAAATAGGTGAAAGTTATTTTACAGATAGTCGTCAACTGCGAGTGGATGAAAACGGTATTGGGATGGAATATATAAATATTTTAACAGAGGATAATAATACGGATCCATTGCTTTCTCCAACAACATTATTGGATAGAAGTATTTTGCAAATTAATAATCATAAGGGTTGGACAAGTGATTATCGATTAGCAGAATTGAACACGATGCAAGGTCTAATAAATTATCGGATGTATTTTGAAGGATATCCTGTCTTTAACAATGACAATATGTCTATGATTGAGCAACAATTGAACAGTCAGCAATTGACTAAATATAATAGACCACTGATTTTATTTGCACCGTCTGTTATTAATGAAACACCTGTAGAGCTAGCATCTGGGGAAGTTATTAAAAACAATATCCTTAATCCTGATCATTCAGACTATAGTATAGAAAATATACAGGCTGTTACACTTGGCTATCGGCTAAATATCGATACCGATTTTTCATACAATGAAAATGTTGAACTGGAACCGGTATGGTATATCAAATATAATGGTCGCTGGATTCAGCATGCGTTTAATGAACCAGCAAAACCAGAAGGGGGAGATTGAGAATGCAGTGGGGCCACATTAAAACACTATTTATTCTCAGTTTCCTTATTTTGAACATCTACTTATTGATTCAATATGTAGATAGACAGCAGGATTCAGAACGTCCGGCATTGGATGAAAGTAAAGAAACGAGTTTGGAAGAACAACTGGAATCGGAGAATATTAAGATTCAAACAGAGATAGAATCGGATGTTGCTGAGTCCAATTATATTAGCGTTTCGCAAAAGAAGTTTACCGAAGAAGAAAAAAGCATGTTAAATAGCATCAATAATATAACGGCGGCAGTGATCGATGATGAGTTTGTCGTGGCGCAGCTGAATGAGCCAATCCCAATCCCTATTAATGCAAGTGACAGTCGAGTTACAGAATTGCTGGCACCTTATTTGGCTTATGCCGATGAATATAACTTCTGGGGTTGGAATGAAGATTATAGAGTACTGATTTTCTCACAGTCAAAGGAAGGCCGGACAATATATTTGAATGGGAGTGCGATTATCCTTGCATATTTAAACCAAGATAACGAGGTAACTCACTACACCCAAATGATGCTAGGGGAGTCGAGCAAGCAAGGGTCGGATCAAACAATAAATCCGCCTATCCAGGCCATTGGCACGTTGTTTGAGCGGAATAACCTTATACAGGATGATGCGGTTACCGAGGTGAGATTAGGATTTCTGTCGCGAATACCGACAGAAGGTACGCATGTGTTTGCACCGACATGGAAAGTAACGGTAAATGAAAGTAGGAATTACTTTGTAAATGCGATTGAGGGGCTTGTTTATGCAGGTACGGATAAGGAATTTCTCAATAATACAATCAACGATAATATAACAAGAATTGGAAGTTTACCAGAAGAAAGTGAGATAAAAGAAGCAGCTCTACATGCTTTAGAGCAAAGTCTTGAGGTAGGAAATCGGAGTGAAATAGAATGACATTACGTTTTAGTGTTTTGGCATCTGGAAGTACGGGGAACGCATTTTATGTCGAAACAGACAAACAGCGATTTCTTGTAGATGCTGGGCTAAGCGGGAAGCAAATGGACCAGTTATTTAGCAAGGTACAGGTTGATCCTGCAGCCCTTTCAGGAATTTTGGTAACGCATGAGCATAGCGATCATATTAAGGGATTAGGGATTATGGCAAGGAAATATAATCTCCCAATCTATGCGAATGAAAAGACATGGAAAGCAATGGAGAATTCGCTTGGAAAGCTTACAACAGATCAGAAGTTTTTGTTCGGGATGAATGAAGTGAAGACGTTTGATGATCTGGATATTGAATCATTTGGTGTATCGCATGATGCGGCAGAGCCAATGTTTTATACTTTTCGGCATGATGGGAAGAAAGTAGCGCTCGTAACAGATCTTGGTTATGTTTCGGAGCGAATCAAAAAAACAGTAGAAGACGCGGATGCATATATTTTCGAGTCCAATCATGATGTAGAAATGCTGCGGATGGGTCGTTATCCGTGGAGCGTTAAGCGCCGTATATTAGGTGATTCTGGTCACGTTTCAAACGAAGATTGCGGATTAGCACTTGCAGATATAATCAGTAACCGTACGAAACGAATCTATCTTGCCCATTTGAGTTTGGATAATAATATGAAGGACCTAGCTCGAATGTCTGTACAAGGTGTTCTCCAGGAAAGAGGTATTCATATCGATCTGCACGATACGGATCCAAAGGAGCCAACTCCTTTGTATGAGGTTGTATAGTCATTATTTTATTGGTTCCCCTAGATATAATTGTTTAATAATTTCCGGTTTAAGGTAATACTATAGTATGTGTTCAAAAAGAGGAAAAAGGAACCGAGAATTTCGATTGTTTTTCGGGCTTACGCGCATAATGTAGCTTTTATGGCAGCAAGATGTGAAGACAGTTAGTCGAATGTCCTCAGTTCTTGATTATTAGCAGGTTTTTTGAACAATCTCTTTACCATATATCATATCAATAAGGGGACTACGAGATGGGATATTATGATCAGAATTACCGGACATATCGGAAACGAAAGGGAAGATGGCTTGCCCCGCTTATAATAGGAATTGTGATTGGTGTCCTATTTATTGGACTTGTTATGCCTGAATTTATGAATTCAACGAATGGTGGAGACGACGCTCGTGACCAAGTGACGATTGAGACAAATGAACAAAATGGTAATCAAACCCTTAATACATCTGTAACCGTTGATGTGACGACTCAGATAACAGAGGTTGTTGAGGAAGTGACACCAACAGTTGTTGGGATTACGAATATTCAACAGCGTTCTGATTTCTTTGAGCAGCAAGAAGGGATAGAAGCTGGTACAGGATCTGGCGTTATTTATAAGAATAATGATGGAACTGCTTTTGTCGTAACAAATCATCATGTAATTGAAGGTGCAGACACCGTGGAAGTAGTTCTCTACGATGATACTCACATTGAGGCAGAAATTGTTGGGAGTGACCTCTTTTCGGATTTAGCAGTGCTGCGCATGGATGGGGCGGCTGTAGATAAAGTGATTGAAATTGGCACATCAGAAAGTATCAAAGTTGGTGAGCCAGCAATTGCAATTGGTAATCCATTGGGTCTTTATCTTTCAAGCACAGTTACCCAAGGAGTAATCAGTGGAACAGAGCGCACAATCCCCCAAGATTTTAACCAAGATGGTCGTGCAGATTGGCAAGCGGAGGTTATTCAGACGGATGCCGCGATTAACCCTGGAAATAGTGGTGGTGCATTGATTAATATTTATGGTCAGCTTATTGGAATCAATTCGATGAAGATTAACCAGGCTGCTGTAGAAGGAATTGGTTTTGCAATTCCTATTGACCATGCCTTACCAATTATTGAAGAATTGGAGACCACAGGAGAAGTAACACGGCCATATCTAGGTGTTGAAATTTATTCGCTTGATGAAGTACCACAAACCGAGTGGAGAGATACGTTAAATTTACCTTCTGAAGTAGATGGCGGTGTTTACGTTTGGAATGTAGAGCCATTGTCTCCAGCGGATCAGGCAGGATTAGAACGTTTGGATGTCATCACGGAGCTGGACGGGAATCCAATTATGAATATGATTGATTTACGTAAAGTACTGTATCAAGAAAAGGAAATTGGCGATACGATTCAAGTGACATATTATCGAAATGGCGAGCGGATTGAAACAGACATAGAGCTTGGAAGCCAGTAAAAGTTATAAAGCTATCTTCTAAAAATGTAGCAGAAGGTAGCTTTCGCTGTGATAAAAGAAAATTTGAAGACTGTGTATAAACTTAGAGACATGCTTATCGATGATTAAATGCTATATTCTCTCTATACTATTATGGGAAACACTTTTGCTTCGTTATCCATTATGTGTATAATCTATAATTTTTGAAAAAGTAATCCACAAAAAACGAAAGTTATGCACAAATGGTGGATAATTATTAATGATGAATCAATATATGGTGTAAAAAATGAGCGTTTATAACAAAATAGCTACGAACACTTGTGCATATGTGTATAAAACTGTGGATAACTCAAAGTTATACAGACAGGATTGTCGTTATACACGAGTTATCCACAAATAAATCTTTCCTTTTGTTGATTGCCTGGAAATTCAGATGGCTTTTTGTCCACGAGCATGTTGCCAGATGAGTAGCAGCAAAATAATTAAGACGATATCTAATCTAGCTTGAAAGCTAAAGTTAAGGAAGCCAGATGTTCCGATTAAAGGAATCTTTGTAAAATAAAGTGCTCCAAGCATAATGAATATTAGAGGAGCTACGGCAATATTCATATACATCCTACCAACAATTAACATTCCACAACCTAGCTCGACAAGAGCAACCAGCAATAACATAACCTCTGGAAAAGGCAATCCAACACCCGCAAAAATTTCTCTGAAATCTGGATTGATTAATTTCATCATGCCAGAAATAATAAAAACATAACCTGTCGCATAACAAATCCATTTCATCGTATGCATCCCTTTCATTTTAATAAAAGTATCTATTGCTACATAACTATGCAGCTGCATGGACAAACTTTCCTTCATCAGATAAAGAACATGGGGGATTATGGCAGATAGGAAAGTTTTAACTTTTCTTTGCTTATGAGCGCAACGAAGGCAATTCGCTCAGGTTGGTAAATGTCAAATGTCAAGTTTTCATAAGGGTAGTGCTATATTGCATAGAGATGGTGCTATATCAGATAAAGATAGTTTGCAGGTGGTGTTATTTCATTGAATATGGTTCAGTCTGGGCTATTTCTAACTGGACCTAGGAATTGCAATTGCGAATGATTCTCATTATAATCAAGGGTAGATTAAAAAAAGGAAGTGCAGTGAATGATTCGTCGATTTTTCTCGTATTACAAGCCGCATAAGCGGTTATTTATTGTTGACTTTACATCAGCAGTTATCGTTGCCATTCTCGAGCTTGCGTTTCCGGTGGCGGTACAATGGTTTATTGATACATTACTTCCAGGCAATGACTGGAATCTAATTGTCACGGTAAGTGTACTCTTATTATTCGTATATTTATTAAGTACCTATCTGCAATATATCGTGACCTATTTAGGTCATAAGCTCGGGATATATATCGAGACAGATATGAGGCGTGACCTGTTTCATCATGTACAGAAACAGTCATTCAAATTCTTCGATAACACAAAAACAGGACATATTATGAGTAGAATCTCCAATGATTTATTTGATATTGGAGAGCTTGCACACCATGGACCAGAGGACTTTTTCATCGCAATTATGACCTTTATCGGTGCTTTTATCATTATGTTCTCAACCAATGTGCAGTTATCCCTGATCATTTTAATTGCTGTGCCAATCCTTGTGTTTCTTATTTCGTTCAGTAATATTCGCATGAGCAGAGCATGGAAGAAGATGTATGAGGACATTGCAGGTGTCAACGCACAAGTTGAAGATGCTGTATCTGGAGTTCGTGTTGTTCAAGCTTTTACAAATGAAAAACATGAAATCAAGCGTTTTGCAGTAAATAACAATAGCTTTTTAAAGGCAAAAATCGCAGCCTATAAAGTAATGGGATTCGTGCATTCGAACATTTACATGATGATGCGTTTAATTACATTGCTCGTCTTAGTTGTCGGCGCGTGGATGACGTTTAATGGACAACTAAGTGCCGGAGAACTAGTATTCTTTGTATTAATGATGAACGTATTATTTAGTCCAATTCAAAAAATCAGTGCGTTGTTAGAGCTGTATCCAAAAGGAATGGCTGGATTCAAACGCTTCGCACAAATGTTAGATGTTGAACCGGATGTTCAAGATCGCCCGAATGCTGTACATGTGAATGAGCTAAAAGGAAACATTGCATTTCAAGATGTATCATTTAGCTATGAGAAAGCTCATGCTCCTGTCTTAAACAATATGAGCTTTAACATTCAGGCTGGGGAGACGATAGCATTTGTTGGACCTTCAGGTGCCGGTAAAACGACGATATCATCTCTAATTCCACGTTTCTATGACGTAAATGCTGGGAGTATAATGATTGATGGGATGGACATTCGAGATATGACAAAGGAATCCCTTCGTCAACAGATCGGCGTTGTGCAACAGGATGTATTCCTCTTTACCGGGACACTTCGGGAAAATATAGCATATGGGAAGCTTGATGCAACTGATGAAGAAATTGAAACCGCAGCAAGGAATGCCCACATGGAAGAATTCATTAAGGAACTACCAGATGGTTATGAAACCCAAGTCGGAGAGCGTGGCTTGAAGCTATCCGGGGGACAGAAGCAACGGATTGCAATTGCCAGGATGTTCTTAAAAAATCCAGCAATTTTAATTCTCGATGAAGCGACTTCAGCCTTAGATACAGAGACGGAAATGATTATCCAGAGAGCATTGAATGACCTAGCGAAAAACCGGACAACCCTTGTGATTGCGCACAGACTCGCAACAATTAAAAATGCAGACCGTATCATGGTTGTAACGAAAAAAGGTATTGAAGAAGAAGGAAGTCATGAAGAGTTATTGAAACAAAATGGTTTATTTGCACAGTTGCATAATGTACAGATGAACTAGAACGATGAAGTGTTTTGAATAGGAAAAGGAACTTAAAAAGAGCATTAACGAAGTCCTTCAAGGGGTTTTAATAAATAGTTAGTTTAGTGTAAACTGAATTTAGAGAAAACAGTATATGGAATTTTGTGAGAAAACTACTTATCATGCAGAAGAAAGAAAACAAGGTGGAGTCTTATGGAAAGAAGGTATAACTTCTGGTCTTTTTATTTAATACTTGTTTGCTTAGGATTAGCAGCCTATTCATTGTATTCTAATTTTACTCATGCTTGGCTAATTGCACCACCAAATTATATGTTACTTATAATGAGTCTATTAGCCTTTTACTTAGGAGTTTTTGGTTTTAAAGATAAACGAAACTGGCGAACGAAAACTAGAAGCTGGATAACGATTATTTTGTCATCCTTACTATCTATCGGACTTTTTTTAGGAGTATCACTTACCCTGTTATTATCGTTATTAGGAGCAAGTGAACATGTAAAGACAGTCAATTCCCCCGATGATAATTATACAATTGATTTTTATCGTTACGACGCAGGGGCAGCAGGTTCATTTGGAGTAAGGGGAGAATTAAATGGGCCGCTATGGTTTAAAAAACGTATTTATTATCAAGACTCAATAGATCAAGTTGAAGTGGATTGGAAGAATAACAGTACGGTATCGATTAACAAGCATATCTTAAATTTGAAAGAAGGAGATTCATACGGATATTAGGTTCCCCTAATGGGAAAAGGTGGAAATTAATCTTAAATGAATGTCTTATGTTATGGTTAAATAGTGAAATAAAAAGGAAAGAAGAGTAATATTTCATGAAAAAGAAGGTACATCAAATAATGTAGGTTCAGCAGAAAATATTTCAAGTATTGACACAGAAAATAATGATGCAAATGAACATCAAACAATGTAGACGAAGAAGATAATAATACTTCGGGTCTGAAGGAAGAGTATCTCAAAAAATTAAAAAATGCTAAAAAAGAAACGAATGAAATAAAAACAGAACATAATTAGTGCAAATAACTCGCTCCGGAAATATACTTCGCGCATCCAGAGGCATAGGTGAGACACCGTAGTGCGATAGCACAAGGGGGCTCACCTATGCCTCTACGTATATTTCCGATGCTAAGCTTATGCATCGTTCTTCTTTAACATTCAAACACATTTGTAATGTCCCAGCTTCATTCCGTTTTTCCATCGGCTGTAAGCGTTTCACCTGCTTCATGGCTAGATTCATCGTGTCCTGGTCCAAATAAATTCAAGATTATTACTCCGGCAAGTATCAGTGTTATTCCTGCAATACTAGCCATGTTAATTTTTTCTTTCCAAATTAAAACTGAAATAATTGCAGTAGCAACAAGTCCAAGACCTGACCAGATTGCATACGCAGCATTTAAAGGAATGGTTTTCAGTGATAATGATAAGAAGAAAAAGCAACTAACGAAAGCTACAATTAAACCTAGTGTAGGGTAAAGTTTTGAAAACCCCTCAGATGCTTTTAATAAAGAAGAGCCAATAAGTTCCCCAATGATTGCGAGTGCAAGATATAGATAAGCCATTGTTAATCTTCCTCCTCAATCATGTTGATTAACTGATTAAAAACGTTTGTTTGCAGTTCTTTATTTAATGGCTGCATACCAAATATTTCGGAAAACCACAAACCATCTATAGATAATCTGGCAATTGTTGTTTTGATTGGATCAATCCCATCATTTTCTAACTTTGTAAGCAAACGATCATATTGTTGACGGTATTCATCTAGTAACTCTGGATTAATAAACATTGCGGCCATTATTGCAGAACTCAGTAGCTTATCGTTCTCTAAATTAGAATAGGTAGATTGAACATAAGCCCTGCTCCATTTTCCTGGATCTTTTGTATCGTCTTTAGCTAACGCTATAATGCTTTCAAAATAATTATTTTTCCAATCTTCCACCATTCCTTTAATTAACGCTTCCTTACTGGGATAATGGTATAGTAATCCGCCTTTACTCACGCCCGCTCTTTGGGCGACAGCCTCTAATGTGAGTTTAACAACTCCTTCTTCTTTTACAATTTCAGCTGCAGCAATCAGCAAGTTTTTTTTCGTATTCGTTGTTTTTGAAGTAGGCATAGTAACCTCCGAATTTTTTATATTTGTAACTATACCGTCTAGACGGTATTTTTGTCAATAGAATTGATTTCCCGTGTAGTATTATTATTTAATAAAATAATTTGATAAGACTGGGTCAGTTGAGCAGGTTCTTGCTAGCTAAATCTCCCTAAATACAGCAAGGAGATAGTTAATAAATTTGATATAGAAGACAGGACATTTATCCCCCAAAAGTGCTATACTGATAAAATCAGTGTGTAGAGATATTGGTCTTTTTATGGACCAAAAATATATGTCTCATGATACGTCTACCATCTGAAAAACTTTTTAAATGGAGATGTTCAATATGCACGGCGAAACACGATTACCACAAAACGGAAAAGAATTCGCATTATTTTTAGCGATTATATCGATACTTTCAGTCAATATTATCGCACCTCTTATTATGGGATTTGAATTTGGTTTCAGTAAAAAGGTCTATTTTGATACCCTGCAAGTAATTCCATTTATATGGATTTGCGTCATTTTATTGGTAACACTTGTTGCAAACCCCATCGTTAATAAACTTGTACAAAAATTTATTGAACCAAATGACGGTTTTAATGCAAGAATATTATTCACGATATTATTCAGCGTAACCATTCTGTCCATTTTACTTACAGTTATCGGATCTTGGATTGGCATGAGAGAAATTAGCTTGGAACCTATTCAAACTTTCTTTTATAATTGGCCACGTAACTTTTTCATCGCATTTTGGGTTGAAGTTTTAATCGCACAGCCGATAGCACGATTTATAATGAAAAAAATACATGCATCACAGGCACGGAAATCAGAAGGTTTAAGTGCTTAGTCGATAGACTTGTGTTAACCACAAAAACAGAAGAAAATAGTTAAACTATACAAACTTGGAACCCATTTCGGCACTCGAAATGGGTTTTTGTTATTTGTCTCACTTAGCATAAGAGCTTACTTGATATTCGGACCAAACATTATTTTTAATCTAACTATACGGAAGCGAAAAGACAAAAACAAATATGAATCGAGCTACAAATCTTTAGGAGTTAACATTTGCTATAAGAAGAAAATAGTGAACCTAAAAAGGTAGATAGTCGCCCCTAGCTACAGTTATCCACAAACTCTGGATAACCTGTTAATATGTTAGAAAATTTACTCAAAATTAACAATTCGTAATCATTATATGGCATTTATGTATTAATATAATCCTACCTCTATAATTACCGAAAAGCCCTTATGCAAAACAGCAAGAGGTGGTCTCTCCTTATCAAAATTTGTCGATATTCCCCGGGAAATAATTCAGGAAATGAAAAATGGACTTCCAGCAAGACTCGTATTCCTCCCCTTGTGGGCAGTTGAAAAATTCCAAGCATAATTAAGAATATGGTCAATATAATTTAGAAGGTGATGTAGTTCCTCTGCACTATCGGACAAGATGCATCCATCACTTAATAGGAAACAGCTTCCATTATGGCTAGAAATCTTTTTTTCATAGAAAGAATGAATGATGGAAAGGAGGCCTTTCTTTTATGAAAAAGAGATAGCAGGTAGAGAGCTGTTTCGATGCTTTATTTATTGTAAAGATAAAAGGGGGAAATAAAGTTGAAAAAATTATTAACTGGCAGAATGATGGTGTTATTTGTCATGATGCTGATGGTTGCTTTTGCTGCTGCTTGTTCATCGAATGATGATCAAGATGATACAAATGAAGAACCAGAAGAGCAGACAGATTCAGAAAGTCCTTCCGGTGACAATGCAGATGGTGGCATTTCAGGTGACTTAGAAATCCAGTATTTTGTTGGTGGTTATGGTGACGCTTGGTGGAAGGAAGTTATTGCAGACTTTAAAGAGACATATCCAGATGTCAATATAATTGAGCATGCTGGTCCAAATATTAATGAGGAAATGCGTAGCCGTTGGGTGTCCAACGATCCACCAGATGTCGTATACATTGATGGTGCGGGATCCAGTGAAACACAAATGGTAGAAGATGGTCAGTTGATGAATTTAACCGAATGGGTAGAAGGTATTGAGCTAGAGGGTGGCGACAAGTTAATGGATAGTTTCATTGTTGAACCTGGAACATTTGACGGTGATATATATTCCTTGCCGCTAGTATTTGATACATGGGGTACATGGTATGACAGAGCGTTATTTGAAGAAAAGGGGTACGAGGTGCCAACAGATTTTGAAAGCTTAATGCGTTCAATGACAGAGATTAAAGAAGCAGAAGGAATCGATCCTTATGTAACGAGTGGGCAGCATCCATATTACTTCCTGCGTGGTGCACTTTATCCGGCATTTGGTGCAGCTGGTGGGGAGGAATTGCTGGCTGATTTAATTACAGGTGCAGAAGGTGCATGGACAAGTGATCCGGTTTTAGAAGTCATGAAGCGTGTAGAAAGAATGCAGCAGGAAGGAATGTTTGATTCCGGACTTGGTGCATTAAACCATACACAGTCACAAATGAATTTCTTACTGCATGAAAATGCCTTTATTCCAGTAGGGTTCTGGCTGCCAAATGAAATGGCAAATGATATCCCAGAGGGCTTTGATTTTGGCTTTATTCCTTCCCCAATGCAGGCTGAGGATGAGAGTTATGCGATTGTACCAGACCTGCGTCCACTAGCAATTGCAGAGGAGGCGGAGAATCCGGAAGCGGCAAAGGCCTTTGTTGAATTTGCATTTACACGTGAATATGCGATGTCATTCTCCGAGCATACGGGTGCCATGATGAATATTACGGAAGTGGATTTAACGCAAAACGAAAATGTTCCTGCATATTTAACTGAAGCAAACGCCATGATTAACGATCCAGACCAAGTGACGATTTATAATAAACCACATCCAATGAGTGCCGATTTAGAGGTTCCTGTTGGGAATGCCCTCATGTCGCTCATGCTTGGAAATATGACAGCAGAGGAATTTGTCCAAGAGGCAGAAAAGGCTGCAGCTGAATATCGTGGCAGTAATTAAATAGTTATCTATCAGCAGGGGATTCGAATCTCCTGCTGATCATTTAATTGGATTCTATTAAAAAGGCAGGAGGTGGGATCAGATGGTACAGTCTAAAAAGCAAAAGTATTTGTTCCTAGCTTTTTGTTTAATCCCGACCTTTATATTATTTGCTGTTTTTACGCTTTATCCATTGTTTAGTGGGTTGTATTACTCCTTCTTTGATTGGTCGGGCTCTTCACAAAATAAGGAATTTATTGGGTTTGCAAACTACATAAAATTAGTGAAGGATGCAATCATCCCAAATACAATTATGCATGATTACTTTTTAGTTGTAACGAAAGTAATCGGGATTATGATTTTAGCACTATTTTTTGCAGTTGCTTTAACCCAATTAAAAATTAAGGAAGCTCCTTTCTACCGAATTGTATTTTTCTTTCCTAATATTATGTCCGTTGTAGTCATTGGGATTTTATGGACATTTATTTATAACCCGAGTCTCGGATTGGTTAATTCTGGTCTGGAATTTCTCGGCTTGGAGAGCTTGGCAAAGCCATGGCTCGGTGATGAAACCTGGGCATTACCAAGTCTTGTCCTCCCTTCCATTTGGGCAGGAATTGGATTATTTATGCTCATGCTTATTGGCGGGATTTCCAATATCTCCAAAAGCTACTATGAGGCAGCAGAAATTGACGGGGCGAACGAGTGGCAGCAATTTTGGAAAGTTACGTTACCATTGATCTGGCCACAAATTAAAATTTCAATTCTTTATATCGTTATTACAACGTTAAATGGATCGTTTATTATTGTCCAGGTAATGACTGGTGGTGGCCCAAATAATGCAACACATGTAATGGGTTCGTATCTCTATCAGCAAGCATTTGTCCAATATAACTTTGGTTACGGGGCAACGATTGGTGTTATGATTTTGATTCTATCCCTATTGACGGTGCTTGTTCTCCAGTTCTTTATGCGTCGAGATAAAATCGAATACTAATTGCGTTCAAAAAAAGGATAAACCAGACTTTTTGAATAACTTCTATATAAGAGAGAGGAGGAATAGATTGTGAAGCGGAGTGTCGGACAAATTTTAGGGAGAGCAGGGATTCGCATCCCGTTAATTCTCTGGACAATCGCAGTATTGTATCCGATTTTCTGGATGTTTCTAGGTTCGTTTAAATCAAATGCTGAAATCTATCGGAACCCATGGGGCTTTCCGGAGTCATTTAGTCTCGATAATTTTGTTACAGCGTGGACAAACTATAATATTGATACAAGTGTTTTTAATAGCTTAATTGTTACGGTTATTGGAACTGCTCTTACGTTAGTACTCGCAATCCCAACCGCCTATGCGATTGAACGCATTCAATTTCGTGGAAGCCAAGCGTTGTTTCTATTATATATTTCAGCGATGATGATTCCAATGGTACTAGGCTGGATACCATTATTCTTTCTCTTAGCGGAGCTTAATCTATTGGATAATATTTATGGATTAGCAATCGTCTATGCGGTAAGCCAGCTTCCATTTACGATTTTTGTGTTAACGAGCTTTATTAGCACGATTCCGAAATCATTGGAAGAATCAGCTGCAATGGACGGAATGTCACCGTATATGGTTTTATGGAAAATCATTACGCCATTAAGTATGTCGGGGATCATTACCGTTACAATTATGAATGCAATACAATTCTGGAATGAATATTTTATGGCATTAATCTTTTTGAATACAAGTGATAACTATACCCTGGCACTGGCAATTGACTTTATTAGCAGTGAAGCACAATATACGAATGCATGGGGGACATTGTTTGCAAGCCTGGTGATTGCAATCATTCCAGTTATTGTTCTTTATGCGATTTTCCAAAGGAGAATTGCGAAGGGCTTAACGGAAGGTGCGATTAAAGGATAACATTGTAACCGTAACCTATAGCAAAAAATAAACAGGATACGACAATCCATTACGGATTGTTGTTTTTTTGTGTAGAAAAACGGCTTCCTTATTCGTCATCACTATGTAACTAATAAACGTCATTATGCTGAAAGTGTGTGAATACGGGCTTAATTTTGAACGTATTAAGGCTTACTTCCTTCCACTTCACACAACTAATTTCCTATGCTATGAGGGATGTAATATTGTTATTCTAGGAATAAATATTCATTTTTATTAAATAATTCATTTTTTACATAATAAAACAACATTTTTAAATGGGGTTTGCTATTGTCTAGTTAATCTAAATTACTGCACGGTTTTGACACCACTGAATCAATCATGGGAGGAGTGGCAGGTTATATAAGTAGGACAAGCTATTATTGTTTCGTTTTTTTAAAAAGAATTGGCAAGCACCTGGTTAGGACGTATGGGGGTGAAAGATCCTCTCTACGGATTTAATGTTGCAATTAGACGGAGCAAAGGAGGAATATAAGTGAAGTTAAAATACGTGTTAACCATTTTGTCACTGACACTACTTATCGTCAGTATTCCACTTTCTAGCTTGGCAAATCAGACAGGTGAAGCAGGAAACCATGACGCAATGATTCGAGAAATCATGGAGGAAATGGCGTTAGAAGAGAAAGTTGGCCAGCTTTTTATTGTCCATGTATATGGTAAAACGCCGACAGATCCAGCTTACGAGTTGATTAATATTGCGAATAATCGTGGGGGCAAAGACTTTCAAGAGGTCATTGAAAATTATCATATTGGTGGTGTGATTTATTTTAACTGGACAGACAATATTGGGACACCACTTGATGTGGAGCAAGTTAATGCGTTATCAAATGGATTACAGGATATTGCGTTAGAGCAAGACCAGGAGATTCCGCTGTTTATTTCAACGGACCAGGAAGGTGGGATTGTTCAGCGGGCAACGAGACCTGCTACTGTTTTTCCAGGGAATATGGCACTTGGGGCTGCGAGATTGGATAATTACGCAGCACAAACCGGAAGCATTCTTGGAAAAGAGCTGGAAGCACTGGGCGTTAATATGAACTTTGCTCCAACAGTGGATGTCAATCTGAACCCAGAAAATCCGGTAATTGGTGTTCGCTCTTTTGGTGAGGATCCTGATCGTGTGTCCCGTCTTGGAGTTGAGCAAATCGAGGCACTACAGGGAGAAAATGTGATTGCGACGGCAAAGCATTTCCCGGGACATGGAGATACAGATGTTGATTCACATTATGGGCTACCGATTATAGATCATGATTTGGAAACGTTGCATGCAGTCGATTTGAAGCCTTTTAAGGATGCAATCGATGCAGGTGTAGATGCCATTATGACAGGACATATTGTTGTTCCAGCATTGGATGACTCTGGTCTACCGGCTACATTATCGAAGCCGATCCTTACTGATTTATTGCGTGAGGAAATGGGGTTTGATGGTTTAATTATTACGGATAGCCTTGATATGTCTGGTGCCGATGTTTTGCCACCGGAAGAGGTTCCTGTGGAGGCATTTAAAGCAGGAGCGGATATTCTATTAAATCCTGCAAATGTGGAAGAAGCTTATACGAGTGTGCTTGAAGCGGTACAGTCTGGTGAAATCAGTGAGGATCGCTTAAATGAATCCGTTTACCGGATTTTACAATCAAAAGCAGAAAAAGGTTTATTTGAAGATCCTTATGCAGATCCAGCGAATCTAGAAAATATCGGAACAGAAGCCAATTTGCAAACGGCGAAGGAAATCGCTGAAAAAAGCATCACGCTTGTTAAAAATGAACAGGATGTTCTGCCTGTATCCGACGCAGAAACGGTGCTTGTAACTGGACCATCGGTTGCGAAGCCTGGTTTGATAGCAGATTTATTGGATGACAAAGGAATAAAATCAGATAGTTTTGCGACGGCAACAAGTCCGACAGCAGGGCAAATTGATCAAGCTGTAGTGCTTGCTGATACTGTGGACAAAGTGATTATCACGACCTACACAGCAAACACAAATAGTCAGCAGCAAGCATTGGTTGAAGCATTACAGGCTACTGGGAAGCCAATAGTTGTTTCCGCTCACCGGAATCCATATGATGTGATGGCCTTTCCAGATGTAGACAGCTATGTGGCGAGCTACAGCTATTTAGATGTATCCATGGAGGCGGTTGCTGGTGTACTGGCAGGTGAGATTAACCCGTTTGGGAGTTTACCTGTCACAATCCCGGAACAATATGAAATTGGGGAGGGTCTGGACTATGTTGATATACCACGTAGTGCTGCAGGAATGAAACAGCTTGTCGATCAATTGGATGAAGCTGGAGAAATATCGAATGAAGAAGCAAGTCGTGCGCTCAATCTCCATTTAACTGCAGTAGCCCAATATGAGGATCGAAGGCTGCCTGATAAGGTGATTAAGCATTTGGAGGGCTTTCGAAAACTGCTTGATCAACAACAGGTTAATGAGGCAATTTCAAAGAAAGCTCATAGTTATTTAGATACAGAGGGACTGCGGTTAATTGAGCATTGGTTAGAAAACTAAACCGTAATCGCAGGAACAAGCCGGGGAGGGATGCAGCTTGAGGTATTTTTTACGAATCGGAGTGCGGCTATCTGCACTGCTCTATTTGATTTTTATCATCCTATATCAGGTGCATACCCCGACAACGGCTTTGTTTACCGATACCACAATAGTTGTTGGAAATATAACAGTTGGCAGCTATCAAGTGGAAGAGATAGAAACGAATGAAGAAACGGAGGAGGAGCAGTCTGAAGCAGGTGAAGAAATAGTGAACGAAGAAGAGGCAGCAGAAGCAGATGATTTAGAAGAAGAAAAAGCTGATACGGAGAACGGGCATGGGGGAAATGAGGGGGCATCAACCGGAGCGGCTGAATCAACAGAAACAGAGGAAGTCCAAGAAACGAACGATGAGGAAATAGAAGAAGGATCCGAAGAAGATGAAGAAGAAACAGAGCAGGAAGATGTGAATGAAGAGGAAATGGGAGAAACCAGTGAGCCCAGCTGAGCAAGGGAGTGAATAGAACAAATGCGTATAAAAAGTATATTAAAGAAATGTACTAGCTTTCTATCAACTATTTTATTTATCGTCTTATTGTCTGTCCTTTTTCTCTCCGTTGCTTCTAAGGCAGCAGGGAATGAGGTGAATCTGTTTGGGTATCAAGTAAAGTCTGTCCTGTCGGGTTCCATGGAGCCTGATATTCAAACAGGATCGCTTATCGCGATTGAAACGGGAGGAGCCGGGGAGCGATTTCAGGAAAATGATGTGATTACATTTCAATCAGAAGAAGATGTGCTGGTAACCCACCGTATTGTGGAAGTAAAGAATGGCGGACAGCAATATGTGACAAAAGGCGATGCGAATAATGGTGCAGACCGCAATCCGGTGCTGGCAGAGAACATTGTCGGGCAATACACCGGGTTCACGATACCCTATGCAGGATATGTCATGAATTTTACCAGCTCACGTGAAGGGGCAGCACTGCTATTCATTTTTCCAGGGATACTATTAATAGGTTATTCCTTGATAACGATAAGAAGCACGTTAAAAGAAGTGAAACAGCTCATGAATGAAAAAGAAATCCGAGCATAATCAGAACAAAAATTAGAGGAGGAATTCAGGATGAATATTAAAAAGAAATTAGGGGCAGGTATTATTTCAGCAGTGCTTGGTTTAACGCTCGTTGGTGGAGGAACGTTTGCCTATTTTAGTGATACGGAAACAACAAACAATACATTTGCAGCGGGGACATTAGATTTAGCAGTGAATCCAACACAAATTATTGAGGTAGATAATATCAAACCAGGAGATTCCATGATTCGAGACTTTGAACTACAAAACAATGGAACGTTAGATATTGATAAGGTGCTGTTAGATACGAACTATACGGTAAACGATGCAGCTGGTGATAATACAGAGGATTTCGGTGAGCATATCCAAGTAGAATTCCTTTA
The DNA here is from genome assembly GCF_037969805.1 of Oceanobacillus sp. FSL W7-1304. Taxonomy (NCBI): domain Bacteria; kingdom Bacillati; phylum Bacillota; class Bacilli; order Caryophanales; family Bacillaceae; genus Oceanobacillus; species Oceanobacillus sp. FSL W7-1304. The sequence goes on from NZ_CP150211.1 coordinate 2,765,183, forward strand.
TAATGCAGACAAATTGGATGAGGTAATTTATGAAACGACGCTTGCAGAACTAAAATCGCTGACACCAGAAGCTGTAAATGAGAATGTCTTTTATCCGTTGTTTGGTGAAAAAGGTTTGGAGGTTGATTCCATTGATGACTTAGTCGTTAAATTTAATTTTATCGATAATGGAGAAGACCAAAATCAATTTCAAGGTGATTCCTTGAATTTGGAATGGACATTTACCGCAACGCAAACAGCTGGTGAAGATAAATAGTAAACGACGATCTCTAATAAGGGAGACGAGATGAAATGAAGAAGCGGTTACTAACAGTAACAACCATTATAATGACGATTATCTTATTATTTCCCCATGCTGGTGGAATAAGCAATGCATCCATTGCAGAATCAATAGTAGTTGAAGCAGACCGCGTCCAGATGCTCCAGCAACCATTGGATGATTTGGATGATGAAATAGAAGAAGCTTTAGCGGATAGGGTAATGCCTGGTGCAGTTGTGCTGATTGCTAGAGATGGAGAAATCGTTAAGCATCAGGCATATGGATATGCAGCACGTTATACGGACGACCAATTTACGGAGATGGATGAGCCTGTTTCGATGCAGGAAGACACAATTTTTGATGTAGCCTCTATATCGAAACTATTTACAGCAACAGCAATTATGCAATTATGGGATCAAGGAGCATTCGAATTGGATGACCCGGTCTATTGGTATATTCCTGAATTTGCCGCACAAGGCAAAGAGGATGTAACGATCCGCCATCTCTTGACACATACGTCTGGGTTTAGACCGAGCACGACAGAACCGATTCACGAAATGGAAGGAACACGTGAGGAGCTATTAGATTTTGTATTAAACGAGCCTTTACAAAATCCGCCTGGGACAGCTTATGTGTATAGCGATGTCGACTATATTACGCTGGGTGTATTAATTGAACGAGTTAGTGGCGAGCGGCAGGATGACTTTGTACGAGAATTTATTACAGAACCTTTAAACATGTCGGATACGATGTATGATCCATCAGCTGATTTACAGCATCGTATTGCGGCTACGGAATATCAGCCGTGGACAAACCGCGGAATTGTTTGGGGAAGTGTTCATGATGAAAAAGCTTGGGCGCTTGATGGAGTAGCTGGACATGCTGGGGTATTCAGCAGTGCATCAGATCTAGCTGTCTTCGCCGAGATGATGCTGAATAAAGGAAACTATGAAGGGACGCAAATTCTTACCGAGGAAGCTTTCGAGCAAATCAATACGAATTGGAATGAGGCATTTCCAGGACAGGATCAAGGTATCGGCTGGGAGCTTAATCAAGAATGGTATATGGATGATCTAGCAGAATTTAATACGATGGGACATACCGGTTATACCGGAACGTCAATCGTTGTTAGCCCAAATAAGGAATCGGTTACAATCCTGCTAACGAATCGGGTCCATCCAACACGTAATACCGTCTCAACAAATACGATTCGCAGAAAAGCGGCTGAAAAAACGGCAGATTCCATTCATGCGTGGAATGCAGCGGGCATGCGAATGATGGTGGAACGGCTTGATACGAGGGGTGCGTTTGAGTTGGGGTCTGATGCGCGTGCTCTCCAACTGCATTTAACAGCGATTGAGCAATATGAAAATAAAGGAGACCAAGCAAAGGTCGTAAAGCATTTAGAAGGGTTTCAACAATTAGTTGACTATCTTTTCATACAAGAAGGAATTGACGACGCGACACATGATGATTTACAACGCACAACAGACTATTTAATAGAAAAATGGCAGTAATTTTTACGGTGCAGCAAGGAAGCAGCTTTCTTGCTGCATGCATTTTTTCTAATCGGATAGATTTGAAAATGGTGCGGATGTAGATGAGCTGAGGAGAAAAGCTGATATTTGTGATAAAAAGACTGATATTTATAGGAAACTAGCTGATGTCCATAAGATAAAGGCTGATGTTCACAATTAGTAGTACGTGGGTAAAAAGGGGAGTTTTAAGGAGGAATAAAATTGAAGAACAGCAAGCAAAAATTAGTATCTATTTTCATGGTCTTATTACTATTCTTTGGTGTAAGTATTCCTGTTTCTTTAGCCGATGCGGTTGATCCAGATGATAATACGGGATACGAACCAGAAAACCCTGGTATTTTAGATGAACAAACGGATGAGGGTGACATGGGGATGGTGGTTACGGCACATCCTCTAGCTTCAGAGGTTGGAGCAGATGTTCTGAGGCGAGGTGGTAATGCAGTGGATGCTGCAGTAGCTATTCAGTTTGCATTAAATGTTGCGGAACCAATGATGTCTGGAATTGGTGGCGGCGGTTTTTTCATGTATTATGATGCCCAAACCGAGGATGTCTCAATTATTAACAGCAGAGAGCGGGCTCCTCAAGGGGCAACGCCAGATATGTTTTTAGATAAAGAAAATGTAGTAACAGATCCAGGAAAATTTCATTTAGGTGCAATTGATATGAATCCAGAGGGAGAGGATAAGCAATTTCATATTGGTGAAGTAAATGTTACCGACCTTGACGCATCGGATGAGGAAGCGACAATTTTTGACTATGATTTTACTGGTGAAACTGGGGAGCCGTGGGATCCTAATAAGTTTTCCTTGTTTGAACGTGGAACATCATTCCAGCTGGATGAAGATGGTGGATTAATTAACTTTGGGCCTCCAACTGGCAGTAATTCATCTTCTTATGGTCAAACAACAGCTGTGATGGATGAGGTTGAGGATAGCGAACTTTTCATTCGCTACCGGGCCGATGATTCCGGTGATGACCGACGGTTGCGTTTGTGGCTGCGATCGGATGAATATCGTTCTACGGGAACAACGTATGTCAAAAATGGCTACGGTGTTGAAATCAATACGAAGACAAATGAAATAAGATTAATTCAATCAAAGGATTCAACGAGCTCAACACTTGCTACGTTGCCGTATGAGGGAACGAATGATTGGCAGTCATTGCGTTTCCGTGTTGAGGGCGATGAATTAAAAGTGCGTTTATGGGAGGATGGAGCCGAGGAACCAGAGGATTGGGATATCGAAACCTTTGCTGGTTCGGTAATTCCATTTTCAGAAAGGGTACAAAGTGGTACCTCTGTTGGGGTTCCAGGTACATTAAAAGGATTGGAAGAAGCTTTAGATAAATGGGGAACGATGGAGCTTGATGAATTAATACAGCCTTCGATAGATATGGCAGAGCAAGGGGTCGAGGTAAATTGGGTTTTAGCAAATGCTATTGCAAGTAATCAAAGTAAATTAGAGCGTACAGCAGCAAAGGATGTGTTTCTCCCAGAAGGTGAACCATTAGAAGAAGGAGAGATTTTAGTACAAGAAGATTTAGCGAAAACATTTAAACTGATACGCGATCAAGGAACAGATGTTTTTTACAATGGGGAAATTGGTGAAGCATTAGCCGAAACTGTTCAAGAATTTGATGGGAGCATGGTAAAAGAGGATTTAAGGAATTACGATGTGACCGAAGATGAAGCAGTCTGGGGAGACTATCAGGGCTATGACATTGCTTCCATGCCGCCGCCAAGCTCAGGAGGATTAACGATGCTTCAGCTCCTGAAAATGTTTGAACAGCTTGAACTGACAGGGCATGATATCAAATCACCGGAAAAATATCATTTCATGGCCGAAGCGATGCATCTTGCTTATGCGGATCGAGGAGCATATATGGGCGATTCGGAGTATGTTGAAGTGCCAAGAGATGGGCTGCTTCATCCGGATTATATAGCAGAGCGGGTTGAAACCATCTCACCTGATCATGCTAATGACAATGTACAGCCAGGGGATCCGTGGGAGTATCAGGACGGAAGTGCTCCAACTATTGTCCAGCAGGTGAATGATAAACAAGAAGGACAAACAACCCACTATACAGTAGCAGATCAATGGGGGAATCTAGTTTCCAATACAACGACAATTGAGCAGCTATTCGGATCGGGCATTATGGTACCGGAATATGGAATTGTACTGAATAATGAATTAACCGACTTTGACGCTGTACCAGGCGGCGCAAATGAGGTGCAGCCAAATAAACGGCCGCTAAGCAGCATGACCCCAACAATTGTGTTAAGGGATGGCGAGCCATTTATGACGGTTGGTTCCCCGGGAGGAGCGACGATTATAACGTCTGTCACGCAGACAATTGCCAATGTCATCGGCTATGGAATGCCGATAAAGGATGCAATTGAGGAGCCGCGTATTTATAGCAATAGTTACCCAACCATACGCTGGGAGTATGGCATTTCGGATACTGTCCGGCAACTGCTTGAAGAGATGGGACACGCTTGGGAAGCAAATCCAACAGAGATCGGAAATGTGAATAGCATTGTTCTAGATGAAGGGATGTTCATTGGGGCAGCAGACTCAACGAGAGAAGGTACTGCAATCGGTTTATCAGCAGAGGATTTCATTAGCATCGATGGTCTAAAATCCCGTGTGGAGCAATTACAAGCGGATGATGAAATTTACGAAGAACATGTTGCGCGATTGCTTCTTACCCACCTAACGACGGTAGGACATTACAAGGAAAATGAAAAAATGGATAAAGCTATCAAGCATCTAGAAGGATTTAAGCAGTTGTTAGATCAGCTAAAAGCTGCAGATTCCATTTCCGAGCAAGCTCGCGATACGCTGTTGAGCGGTGCAGAGGAGTTGCTTGATATGTGGCAGTAGCTCTCTCCCTTGTGCTTTATCAGAGCGGGAAAATGCTGAAGTTCTGCAGTAATTTACTGTAGTCTATAGCAAAATTGCTGAAGCCAAATTTGCACATGGGGTATAAGTCCGTGCTCTTTCTTCACATGCATCGCAAATTTAAAAATGAGAGATCCAAAAGGGAGGAAAAACTGATGAAAAAGCTGTTCTTGATAATAACTACGCTGTTAGTTGTGCTAGGCTCGTTAACTGCAATTGCAACCAATCGGCTTAACGCTGATGCGGGTAATGACAGTGAAAAGCCGCTCAAGCTTGGGGTAGAGGTTTTACTAGAGCAACAAAAGGATCTTATTGAAGGAAAGCGCGTCGGATTAATCACGAACCCAACAGGTGTCGATCAAGAACTAAATAGCATTGTTGATCGGTTATTCCATGATCCGGATGTCGAGTTAACCGCTTTGTATGGTCCAGAGCATGGCGTTCGTGGGGATGCCCAAGCAGGTGATTATGTCGAATACTATATCGATGAGCAGACAGGCTTACCGGTGTATAGTTTGTATGGTGAAACAAGAAAACCGACGCCAGAAATGCTCGAGGATATTGATATTTTACTATTTGATATTCAGGATGTAGGTGCAAGATTCTACACGTATATCTATACAATGGCCTATGCAATGGAGGCTGCAGCTGAAAATGATATTGAATTTGTTGTACTCGATCGTCCCAATCCGCTAGGTGGCAATCATGTAGAGGGGCCGGTGCTTGATCCGGAATATGCTTCTTTTGTCGGTAATTACCCGATTCCACTCAAACATGGCATGACAGTTGGTGAGCTGGCATATTTGTTTAATGAAGAATTCGAAATTGGTGCAGATTTAACCGTTGTAGAAATGGATGGCTGGAAGCGCGGAATGTACTATGATGATGCCGATTTAGAGTTTGTGCTGCCATCACCGAATATGCCAACGTTAGATACGGCGCTTGTCTATCCAGGTGCAGCACTGATTGAGGGGACGAATGTTTCGGAAGGCCGGGGAACGACAAAGCCGTTTGAATTCATTGGTGCTCCATTTGTGAATAGTACCGAGTACGCCTCGGCATTGAATCAATTGGAATTACCTGGTGTCACATTTCGAGCAGCATCGTTTACACCAACTTTCTCCAAACATAGTGGCACATTAAGTCACGGCGTACAGATTCATGTGACAGATAAACGAGCATATGAGCCTGTAATTACAGGACTGCATATTGTAAAAACCCTGCATGATATGTACCCGGAAAACTTTGAATTCCGAGCAGAGAACAGCGCAGGTATTTCCTTCTTTGATAATCTAATCGGAAATGGTTGGATTCGTGATGCGATTGAAAATGGAGATTCCGTAGAAGAAATGGCATCAAATTGGCACGAGGATCTTCAAGCATTTAAAGAAGTTCGAAGAGAATATCTTCTTTACACGATGAACACGGAGCAATTGAAGCAAAACATCGGGGCCCTTCAACAATCGGGTGATATTGAAAAGGATGCGGAGCGTAAATTACTCCTCCACCTCACCGCGGTTGAGCAATTTGAAGGGAAAAAGGCCGCAGATAAAGTTGCAAAGCATATGCAAGGATTCCAGTTGCTTTTAGACCAGCAAAAAGATGCGACGAGCCTATCGGATAATGCTTATAGACAACTGAGTAGTGATACGACGGATATGATTGCGCAGTGGGATTAGAAAGCTAAAGAATAGCGGTATTTGGAAAATCGTGTGGAAATCTTGAAAAAACTGTATAACCAAACAAACGAAGCAGGATAGTTAGTAACCATAGTATCGTCGTTATATAACAGCAACTCTTTTTTAAATGAAATCCCCTTGTAGCTGAAAATACACCGTAAGCAATTGTTAATGTTAAGCTTTAGAGATTTTAGCAATCTAAAAGAAATTAAGTCCTCTTTTTTGTGGTAAAGTGTAGTAGTCAAAATGGATGGTAACGTGATTGAGAAAGGAGGACATATTGATATGATTACACAAGCAGCCCAAATTTCTATTTTAGTTAAGGATCTTGAAGAAGAAAAACAATATTATACCAAAAAATTAGGGTTCATCGTTCGAGACGAAATAGAGTTTTCGCCGGGATGGAAGTACCTCACCGTTTCACCAGGTTCTGCAAATGAAACGAGGCTAGAATTAGTCAAAGCCGATACACCGGAGCAAGAAGAGATTATTGGCAGACAAGCTGCAAACCAAGTGTTGATTATGTTTTTAAGTGATGATATAGAAAAGGATTATCGTGAAATGAAGGCACGCGGCGTGATCTTTCAGGGGGAACCGCAACCGGTTCCGGGTGGGAAAGGTGTAGGTTTCGAAGACTTGTATGGCAATGCATTTGATTTATATCAACCGGATACAAAAGAAGGATAGGAAAAAATGACAAAAGTGGTTGACTCGCTGAATGGCCAGTATGAAGTGGTACATCAGTTATCGATTTGCATATAAAAGAAAACATTCCCTGCGATAATTCGAATACCAGAAAGTAGAAAGGGGAGCGCATCACGCTCCTCCTTCTTCCAATATTAGAGGCTGCTCAAATGCTCATGAACGAGCTTCCATTGCTCATTTTTATTCAGCTTAAACACATTCGTTGCTCTACCACTGCCAGAAATAAATTTACCCTGATGATAGCCTTCGTACATAAAGTTATAAATACAAGTTGCTGACTGCTGATCAACGCTTATCCATTGGACGTTTGTTGCGGTATAAACCTCTTCTTTAATCATATCCCAAGCATGCTCAAAGTACGCTTGAATATCTACAATAGAGGCGCATGTTTTGTCCGTGAACCAATAAACGGCTTCTTCATGCAGTATATCCTTCACATTTGAAAAATCATGTGTATTTGTTGCATTAATATATTGCTGTAAAGCTTCTTGATGTGACATAATCTCTCCCCCTATTCGTTTACTTCTTCTTCCTACAAACATAAATCATTTCCATGCTTTCATTCGTTAAAGGACCTTCCTTCCAATCACCATACACACGCAAAATTTCAAAGCCATTTTCCGCTAACAAACGCTCCATCTCTTTTGGAAACACATATCGTAAACGAATGCTCGTATGGAGCTCCTTGCCATGAGGGTACTTTCGAATCGTTACATTGTGCTGGATTTGAAGAAGTGCATCATATTCGCTAATCGTATAGACATCAACCTTTTCCCCGTTATCGATATACGATTTCCAATACTCCTCGGTGCTTGATGAAAGTAATTCTTCACTATTTGGAAAACGTGCATTAAAAATAAAAACACCATTTTTATCTAAATGATGATTTACAGACTGGAGCAACATGTTTTGCGCTTCGTTTGTCAGGAAATGCTGAAAGGAGTTGCCGACCATATATATAAACGGGCTTTGCAGCTTCAAATCAAGGGTCGTACAATCTTGTTCTACCCAAGTAATCGGTAAATTCACAGCTTTCTTTTTTGCCTGATGAAGCATTTGCTGGTGGATATCCACTCCGATGAGCTGATGCCCATCTTGTGCTAATGGAATCGTTGCTCTTCCAGTGCCACATGCTAAGTCGATCAGTGTCCCTTCCGTTTTTGCTGCCCATTTTTTCAGAAAGACTAGATCACTCAAATAGCTTTCATTTTCGGTATCATATAAAATTGGATCCTCATATTCTTGAAAATTATCTAATTCCATACTTTATCTCCCCTCTAATCGCTCCCCCAAGTGCTGTAAATTCTCAGCAAGCCAAGCCATCTCCAGTTGAAATCGACGCGGCGGCCCTTCCTCCTCATCCATTTTCGGATGTACCCACCATGTACTCTCCATATACCATAGGAGCAATAATGATTTGGCTAAAAAACCTTGCTTTACAGTATGATATTCCTTATATCCATCTAAAAAAGCAAGAGCAAAATCAGTGTTCAGTCCCTCTCTGCCTAATGCGCCGGATAGAATTGCCCGTGCAACATCAAGCTGCGGATAATCGTATTTCAGTCGATCAAAATCGAGGATAGCGGCTACGTCATTTCTTTTAAATAAGACATTATCTACCCATAAATCACGATGTGCCCAGCCTGTATCATTCGTATGAAGCGCTTCCAGACAAACTGTCTCTGTTGCAGTCGCTTGCGCTTCAAATAGTGGCAGCAAATGCTCTTTCCCGGTAGCAATGGCCCGTTTCTTAGTATCTTCCCAATGTGCTAACCGTTCCTTTATGCTAGGTGGAATAAATTGAGCACGAGAAGCTCTTCTCAGCGAACCATCATTTAGAATACAGTGCATTTTCCCTGTTAATCGTCCTAAATCATATAGTTGATGTTTAGTTAAAGACCCAGATGGCAGTATCTTTCCATCATAGTAATCCATCAGGAGGAAATGCTCCCCCTTAGCGGACTTCAAGAAGGAGCTTCCTCGATAGGTATATAAATCTGGACACGGCAATCCATGTGCAAACAAGCGGGTTTGTTGTTCAAACGCGAATAGGAGGTCTTCCTGGTTATACTTTTTAAACCTTTCTTTGTTGTACTGCTTCAATAAAAATACACCTGAGTCGGTTGTGATTTTCCATTTTAAATTAAGCCAGCCTCTTTTGATTGGCTCTGCTTTGAATAATGTGAATCCAAATAAATGGCTACACGTAGCAGTAAGGTCGGCAAGGACAGCTTGTTCATCAGTTAAAATTGGCATTGTAAATCTCCAATCTACGGAAAATTTTTAAGACAAATGCTCAACCTGATTAAAATCCTCTATCCTCCATTTATCTTCCTCAAAATGAAGATTGCTAATGCAGGCGTTTAACAATGTTGTTTTCCCCGATCCAATTTCCCCATCGGAGTAGACAGACAAAATCGCGTTTATGACAGCTCCATGCGCTACAAGTAAGACACGTTTATCTGGGTAGTTTTGCTGAACGTGCTCAACCGCTGTGATGACCCGTTTATTAAAATCCGCCCGCTCCTCTTGGTTTGGAAAACCATCAGGATGTTTCTCTCTTTCTGCATATGTCTTACCTTCGCCATCTCCAAAGGAACGCTCCTGAAAATCAGTCATCTCGACCATTGGTAATTGTAATTTGGCATTAATTATTTCCGCTGTTTCCTTTGCTCTTTTCAATGGACTATGTATGAGTACATCGTAATCAGCAGCATTTAAATAGGCTGCACATTGTTCTGCCTGCTTTCTGCCAGTCTCATTTAATGGGATATCTGTACTCCCTTGTATTCGTTTTGCTAAATTCCAATCTGTTTCGCCATGACGAATGAAGCATATCCTTGTCAAAATTACCCTCTCCTTAATTTCGTATTATAAAAACAAAGCATTGACACATCCTAAAAACAAAAGGAGGAAGCACCTATGCGAAAATTATGTTTAGCTCTCGGTATTGCATTTGTACTTATTTCTAGTTATTCCCTTCCACTACAGGCAGTAAATGCTGTTCAGGATGAAGGCGTTCCATCCTATGCAAAATGGGGGAAGCTTGCCGTCCAGGAGACAAAGGAAAAATACCCATCTGCTAAGATTATTGACTATCTCCACATTGGCAAGGAAACAACCAACGGATCCACGGTTGAAAAATTTAAGCTATGGCTAAAAGGTGAAACGAAAGAATTCGGTGTTTTTGTCAATATTGAATTTAACCCACAGACAAATGAGGTCGTCCAAATAACGTTTGAAGAGACAGATCGATGAATTTTTAATCGGTCTGTCTCGGAAAGATTCGCCAAGTTTCACTCTTCCACCACGGTGGAGAAGAACATGTCTTCATTAATCCAAACCAAACCCCTGCAAGGATAGTTAAAAACGGGATTACCAGCCCAAATACTACATCCATCTGCATTTTCCCTTTCTTATGTACGAGTAATCGAGACGTTACCTTCTTGATTGCTCGCCTCGTCCCACTCGACATGAATTTCGAAAGTCCCCTCTTCAAAGAATAATGGAAATCTGCGCCTAATAGAATGTTGCATCGGCAAATTCATTGCCTCGTTTATTTTTATCCAGCTTGGCTTTCCTTCTTTACTATTTTCGAGTAACTCACCAGTAAAATCCTTCGTTATGTAGTTATATATCATATATCTTTCATTACGGACAGGGTTCACATACTCATAAAGCCCTTTATAGACAAGGCTTTGGACAATTAACCCAGTTTCCTCTTTTACTTCTCGAATCGCACCATCGACAATACTTTCTGGAAAATCCACCTTGCCTCCAGGCGGAATAAACCCTTTAAAATCATCATGCTGTCTATTTAAAAGTAAAACCTCATCGCCCTTTTGTACCATGCATACCGTCCATATTTTATACGTTATTTGTTCACTCATTGACTAGCTCCTTTTAATTTTTCTGCCAATCACTCGCTAACATCCCATAAACAACATGGTCCACATAATGGTCGTAAAGCCACTCCGATTGCCTGAGTATGCCTTCTTCCTTAAACCCTAACCGTTCTGGAATTGCCCGACTCTTTTTATTTGTAAAAGCAGCACGGATATCGACGCGATTCAGCTGTGCTTCTGTAAATGCATAATCCGTCAACGCCCGTACCACGCTGGTAATAATGCCGTATCCTTGATAATCTTGTCCAATCCAGTAGCCAATATAGCCAATCCGGTTCGTCCAATCAAACGAATTAAATCCAGCAATACCAACGAGCTTATCTTGATAGAAGATACCAGCAGTCAATCCCTTTTTTGCTTTATAGGATTGCAATATATGTTCGATGAAAGCAATGGAATCATCTGGTTTTACATTCGTATCCAGCCAAGGAAGCCATTCCCGAAGATAGCTTCGGTTGCTATCGATTAGCGCAAATAATTGATTCGCATCCTGTAAATTAAGCTGTCGCAATGTGATATGTTCATCAACCTCGTATACAAACATCTACAATCTCCCCCTTATTCTATTCGTAATCATAGCATAAATTTAGTCAGAAAAAACGGAATATACATCCTCCTTTATTAGCTGAATAAAATAATAGTTCTCACCAAGCACTTTCTAGTTTATGATTAGTATATATTTGTATTAGAATGGAAGCATGGATAGTACCCGCAGTGAAGGAAGGTTTATACATGACCGAAGAAAATATAACCCGATTACATATAAATAATAAAGAATACATCCTAATTGGAACGGCACATGTATCGAAGCAAAGTGCTGAACAAGTGAAGGAAGTAATTGAAGCAGAAAAACCAGATGCTGTTTGTATCGAACTGGACGAGCAGCGCTATCAGTCAATAACAGAGGGAAACAAGTGGAAGGATACGGATATTTTTCAAGTGATAAAAGATAAAAAGGCGACCCTATTATTAATGAACTTAGCGATTTCATCCTTTCAAAAGCGGATGGCAAAGCAGTTTGGCATTAACCCTGGACAGGAAATGATTCAAGGAATTGAATCCGCAAAAGAAACAGGCGCTGAATTAGTCCTAGCAGATCGCGACATTCAAATTACCTTTGCCCGTGTCTGGGGAAATATCGGAATGAAAGGGAAGGCATTGCTGTTAACGCAAGTCGTCGGCAGTATTTTTAGCAATGAAAAAATTTCCGAGGAAGATCTGGAGAAGATGAAGCAGCAGGATACAATCAATGCGATGCTTCAAGAGTTCACAGATCACTTTCCAAAATTAAAAAAGCCACTCATTGATGAACGGGATCAATACTTATCCCAAAAAATTAAAAATGCCCCTGGAGAAAAAGTTGTAGCAGTGCTTGGAGCTGCTCATGTTCCTGGGATTACGAAGGAAATCGAGAAAGAGCATGATTTGAAGAAGTTAAGTGAGCGTCCACCAAAATCCAAGACACCAAAAATTATTGGCTGGGCTATTCCAATCTTCGTACTCGCGCTCATCGCATATACCTTTCTCACGAATCCAACTGCCGGTTTGCAGCAGGCAATTAGCTGGTTCCTGTGGAATGGATCGCTATCAGCAATTGGAACGATTGTCGCATTGGGGCACCCATTAGCCGTGCTGACGGCATTTATTGCAGCACCCTTTACGTCATTGAACCCACTCCTTGCAGCTGGTTGGTTTGCAGGCTTCGTTCAAGCGTATATAAAGCGGCCAAATGTAGCTGATTTTGAACGATTATCGGACGATGTCCATAGTGTAAAAGGATTCTGGAATAACAAAGTAACGCGGATATTACTTGTTGTTGTATTCGCAAATCTGGGAAGCTCACTCGGAACGCTTTTAGGTGGAGCCGACGTAATCCGGGTATTTATCGAAAATTTATAATCCATATAGAAAAAACACTTTCAAATGCGGAAGTGTTTTTTCATGTATGTCCATTTTCATTTTTCGAGCTTGTCCAGTTCGTTAAGTAACGCATCTAGTTCCTGTGAAATTTCAATGACCTTGTTATCATTTAAATTATCTTTAGAAGCATGATACATTTTAACTCTCAACTGCTCAATCCGTAATTCTAGTTGCTTTCGGTTTTCCAAATAAGAACACCCGCTTTCTTTTAGTAGGTATATTTCCCGAGAAAACCTTGTTGAAACCTTATCTAGAAAGGACTTCCACCTTTAGGAAAATATGTGAAAGGTAGCTCTTATCCTTCTCATGTCAATTCAGAATCATTTGTCATATGACTGTATATAGGTAAATTCTACTATAAATAGGATAATTAATAAACCTTTGATATACTTGAAAAAAATAGAACGAAAAGGAATGTGCTTTATGAAGATATCGATTGTTTCTGTCGGAAAGTTAAAAGAAAAATATTTAAAGCAAGGAATACAGGAGTATTTGAAACGATTAGGTGCGTATGCAAAGGTAGATGTCATCGAAGTTGCTGATGAAAAAGCCCCGGAAAACATGAGCGAAGCGGAAATGTTAGAGGTCAAACGAAAAGAAGGCGAACGGATCCTTTCACAAATTTCCCCAGACACGTATGTCATTACGCTAGAAATCAACGGAAAAATGCTAAGCTCCGAGCAGCTAGCTGCGAAAATGGATGAGCTCGCGACATATGGAAAAAGCAAAATTGTGTTTGTTATTGGTGGATCACTAGGGATCAGTAATGATGTGCAAAAGCGAAGTGACTTAGCATTGTCGTTTTCAAAGATGACGTTTCCTCATCAGTTGATGCGGTTGATCTTGTTAGAGCAGGTTTATCGGGGGTTTAGGATTAATCGGGGGGAACCGTATCATAAGTAAGTGCGGTTCTGCTATATAGGGAGAAATGTAGAAATTTGATGGAGGGTGGAGTTGTGAGTTTATTAGATGCGCATAAAGGATATGAATATCAAGATTTATTTACGGCATATCATATTATAAATATGTTATTAACTGATGATAGTGCCATCTTCAAGATTGATCAAAAGGAATCAGAAAATGATAAGTTTGATGATCTGACAATTATTACAAGTGATTCAATAATGAAGAGACAGATTAAGTATAGTGATAGTAAAATATTTGAGAAAGCAGATTTGTCTTCTGAAAAATATGATTTAGCCCTAGATACATTATTTAAATCATGGCAAGAGTTGCCTAAAGACAAGAATATTGATATTAGGATTTGTTTGGCATGGGAACTACTTGAGGATTCTCAAGACCTTGATTTTTTGGTAAAGCAAGAAATAACTAATTTTTATCAAAGTAATGATGTTAAGGTGCTAAAAATTGATCTTGAGAATATATGGCCTTCAGATGGAATTCCTATTTCGTCATGGCGGCGATTAAGAGGGAAATCCACGGAGATTAATAGATGTGAATTTGAGAACTTTATTAATGATTTAACTATTGAAGTGAATCTTCCGAAATCAAGTACAGATTTTGCTAATCCCGGCGACTTAGAGAATTTAGTTATAAAGAGCCTAAGGCTCTTTGGTGTTGGGAAATTTCCAAATGACAAAAAATCAGTAGTTGATGTCGCCATGCATTTAATTTATATCATTAAAGGACTGCGTGCGAGAGGTGAAGTCATTGAACTAACTAAAGTGATTTTTGACCTCGGTCTGATGAAAAGTTACGGAAACATTGAGCAGAGTTTTAAGATTGATAGAGGTATTAATGTACTGAATTCAACAAAATATCATGAATTCAAGGAGTTTGTATTTATAAACAATAAAGTAGGTCTACTTGGAGAACCCGGATCAGGAAAGTCTTGGTTCATTCAAAACTTTATAGACTTTCTCGATGAACAAGACATTAAAGTTGTTCAGCATTATTGTTATACAGGAATAGATGACTTATATGAAAAAGAAAGAATAACTATAAATATCTTTTTAGCGAATTTAATTAATGACATTATTGAGTCATTTCCATACCTAGAGTCATATAAGTCTTCCAAATATGGTGTGGATTTTGATGAATTACAGGTTTTAATTAATCATATACAAGAAGAAGTAGTATTAATTGTCGATGGATTAGATCACATTGGTAGAATATATAGTTTTCATAAAGAAACAATGAAACAAATTGACACTGAAATTGTGGAAGTAATCTCACGTTTGGTGTTTCCTGACAACGTAAAAGTTGTTTTAGCATCTCAGCCAGTTACTGAGGTTATTAACTTATGCGATCATGACTTTAAGGAATTTTCAGTAAAGCCTTGGGACATTGGTGAAGTAAAAGAGTTTATTACTAATAATGGACTAACAGATGTTGAACTGGATTATCACTGCATGTTATCGGATTTATTGATTGAAAAAAGTTCAGGGAATCCACTGTATTTAACGTATTTGGTGAACGAATTATCTAAATACAGTCATGTTATGATAACAAGAGAATTGATTGAGGGATTCCCAACTTATAATAACAATTTGGAAAATTACTATTCATTCTTAATGACAAAACTCTCTGAAAGTCAAAGGGTGCCACAAATCTTGGCTGGTTCTCCATTTCCATTAACAGAATCTGAACTTAAAGAGATTACTTATTTAGGTGCATATGTCTCTGAAAGTTTAGAGGTTATTAGAAGTATATTATCTTACAATAGTTGTTCTGGTGGCTACATAATTTATCATGAGAGTTTTAGGAGATATGTTCTTGAATTACTAGAAAAAAATGAAGTTAGTGTAGATAAAGCCATTTATTCATACCTTATAGACTGGTTGAAAAATAGAGGCTTCTATGAAGATAGAAAGTCGTATCTTAATTTACTTGTACTTCTCTTTGAGTCGAAACGATATGATGAAATTCTAGAATACTGCAATAAGGAATTTGTTGTTGACAGCGTTTTTTATGGTAATAACATTAATTCGCTAAAAAGCAATTTTGAGATTTTAATGAAGGCTTCTTGTAAGGTTAAAGATTATGGTGCCGTAATCATATGTACTGAATTGAGCAATATGATTTACAGTCTAGAATATTCATTTGATGAAAATTCGCAGTATTATTATCTTGGATTAGGTCTTATTAATGGATTCGAAAAACTTAAAAACATTTTAGTCTACGAAGGACGAAACGCACTAAGTTGCACTGAAGGATTAAAAGTCTGTTATCTCTGCTCTGAAAACAACGTCATTCCTGAATGGGACGAGTATATCAAGTTACTCATAGAATCAAAGAAATCTAAACAAGTAGAACGAAAGAGTCATGATGAGCGATTAGAAGAGTATAAATACTTTATTTGTGCATGTTTAGATACTGGCCGAAACATGCTTGATAATATTGAAAAAGTTGCAGTTGAAGGCGCATATGATCACAGAGAGGTAATAATAACTGAATATTCAAGAAGGGGACTAGTTGAAGAATTAAAAGAACTGGTAAATCAACTTCAAGAACAAGAACATTGGATAAAGAGTATAGATGTATTTTTTGGTGAATATGTAATTGATGAACAATATCTTGATACTGCATTTGAAAAATTATTACACTCAGATTCATACTCTGATGACACTTTAATTGCGCTAGATTACTATTTTAGTAACATTGAATGGATTATTACAAACCATTCAGATAAATTAAATGAGTTTGTTAAATCTATTGAAAATAGAAACTGGTATTATAATTGGCTCATATATGTGTATGAAGTGAGTAAAGTAATTGTTGAAGCAAGGGAAACTGAGTCGATTGATGATTCTAGACTAATAGAAGCATATTCATGGTTGACCAAGGATATGGAATGCTTCAAGGGCAAGCCTCGTACTTGTGATTTGTACAAGTATGAGACAATTATATTTGAGTCAATAGTATCCCCGCTTGAATTTGTTTCAAATGAATCTACATGGCGTACAATACTTGGTTTGATTGCTGAGATGTCAAGTGAAACTATGACTACGCTAAGTGGTTCTACTGGTGGTCCATTACCAACGTACAAACTCTTCGACTTGTTCTTAGAAATAGCAAATGATACAAACTGTGCAGTTTTAACGGAAATATTTGAAGACAAAATAGGCGATGAGGATAAACGTAGATTTTATTCTTATTTGGCTGATTATAGTTTGAAACACGCGATTATCCTTGCAAAGAGTGGACGGTTAGACAGAGCAAAAGTTGAATTCCGAAGAGGTGTAGAGTATCTATTGTCTTATTCATTTAGAAAAGATCGTACACTAAGTCGGCTGATTGATAGTGTTGAAAGCATTTATAAAATTGATGAGGAAACTGGCATTCAGAATATCTTGAGACTTAAGCCACTGGCTGATGCTGTTGTATATCATACTGATGGTAGAAGTACAAATACTTATCAAAAAGAGTGGTTCGAAGTTTTGGCTAGAACTGACAGAGACATTGCTCTAACACATCTGAGTTATGAACTATTGGACTCCCGAAACTATTGGATTTTGGAAGAAAGTTTAGATAGCCTTTTAGAAATTATGAATAGTGAAGTAGACCCACTGATAGAAAATGCTCTTTTCAGGACGAGACCTAATCATGTGAGTTCTAGTACTATACGTAGTTACTTAAACAACATACGAGTTCTAATTACCAATTCTCAAATAGAATTGGCTAGACTCTCCATGAGAGAATTACTGAATAGATATCCAAATGGAATCTATAAAGATGATTATGAGGAAATAAAAGGACTATGTGAGGACTTGAACGTAGAATTTAATTGTGAAATTAAATTAGATCGTAGTTCAAGTAGAAATTATGATAGAGATGGAGCAAACAAAATTAGTTATGATAAACATGTGAGGCATTCAAGTTTTGATGTAATGTCCTTTGAGGAAATACTTGAGTATATTGTGAACTTTGGAATAAAGGAAAGTGAAATTCAAGGACTTTATATATACTTGCAGTCAATTCATGAGTTGAACAATGACTCAAAAATGTTTATTAGTAACCTAATAAAGCACACATATGACAGAAGGAGCGATGATAAAAATAGAGAAAGAATACTTAGAGTTGTTGATGCTTTATCTTTAGATTCAGGAGTTATGGCTTTTATTTATGTATCGATGTTTCTGAATCACAAAGATGGGTGGTATCATAGGTTGACTGAAACAGCGTATTATATAAAAGCAGTAGAATATAATAGAGAAGTTGCTGAGGAGCATTTTTTTGAGTATTTCTATAATAACCTTTATTCGGTTGACTATAATCTGGCAGTAGGAGATGAAATAATAAATGCCTTAACAGCAATTGGATATGATGGTGAATTGATAATCCGGTATTGGGAGTCGTTGTTTGAGATAATTAATTTTAGACTTTCAGGACAATATGATTATAACTCTGAGGAAATAGTTGAAAAGTCCAAAGAACTCTCTTCTATAGAAAAAGCAATGTTTCTATTACTTACTCGTCTAAAGTATGGCGAAGCAAATCGTTATAGGTGGATTATTTCTTCATTGGACAAAATGTTAGAGCAGCCAGAATATCGTATATGTTTCATAAAACCTTTCAAGCGTTATATTGAAAAGATGGATCTGTTTATTGACTACTCACTAATTGTTTTATTGTGGCTTATTAGAAGGTGGTTTACTAAAGAAGAGTTGCATGAAAACAATTTAGTAAATGACATACTAAGTATTTACCCCACTGATAATGGTACTGTAGACTACTTGATTAGGAACATCACTGGTCTGAAAAGTGAAAGAAATTATGAAGAGTATGTTCACTCATATGATGGTGGAGATGACAATATTAATTATTTCATAGGAATATTAATTGAGTCGGATAATAGATTTGCTTTGCTAAAGGATAGAGGCGTTGATATTGGTAATATTGCTAAGAATTATTTTCTTGAAATAACCGATAAGGAGACACGAGAAAACCTTCAAGATATTATATACAACAGGTCATATAGCGTTCTTGTACCAAATGTTTATTTTTACGATATATTCATGAAACATATGAGTCGTGAAGTAGAAGCGTTTATCAATGGATTCGTAGGACACCCATTCTTTAGTATGATTGAAGAAGAAATGAATGAAATATTGATTGATGATATAGAGTATATAATTGCCAATTGCAATTCAATTATTCCTCGTCCATCGGATATTGCTATGCCTGAAGAAATTAATGATTCGATAAATGATGTATATTCCCAAGAGTGGATTTCATTAGCGTACTATGAACGTTGGTATAGTAAAAGAGAAAGGCATAAGAATAATTATGGAGAGAATACAGATTCAACAATCATCATTTCTGGTGTAGGATTCACAGATGAAGAGGATGTTGTTCCTTTACTGAAACTCAAAGAAGAATACAGGCTGTATGACGAAAACCATGCATTTGGTCAAATTGATGATCTGAAAAGAGTTCCACTATTAATTGCTTCCGACCTTAAGATTCATGAGGATATTTATTTAACATTTAGACCATATGATTATCTAAGTATTAGGGGAGATATTCTGGATGTTCTCGGAATTAAGATTACAGATAATGGTGAAGGGATAGTTGGTATAGATAGAACTGGTGAGGTCATGGTGAAGTATTCTAAGTGGGAAGTTTGTTTTGATGATATTGATACGGGAAGTTATCGAGTCCCTTATATGACTGGCTCAGAAGTTAAAGTTAAAAGAGTTGTGTATGATGAAATATGTAAGCTTTTTAGTAGAGAAGCAAAGCGATTCACTATAAAGTTAGAAACATAAAACTTAGAGATGAATTCGCAAATAAAAACCGCACTTACACCCGTTACGGTGAACCGTATCATAAGTAAAGAGGTTTTGTAAGAATTGTAATAGTCAGTTTGCGTTGATATTAGAAACCTTTTTGAAATGAAGGATTCCATCTGTGTTTTTCACAGAATATAGGGCTTTTCCTAGTATGGGTGATGATTTTATTTTAAGTTATGACACGTGTCATTTGTTTTTTCGTACAGGTGTGAATTTATCCTCGTTCTTTCTTGATTTAGTATTAAAATACAAATATTCATAGAAAGGGAAGATTGAGGATAATGGAAAACAAAGGGCGAATTCGTTTACTTGATATTTTGCGGGGAATTGCTGTATTAGGGACATTGGGAACGAATATATGGATTTTTGCACACTTGGGAGATTTAACTTATATCACAACCATAGATTACTCTGGTTGGTGGCAGGCAGAGGATCTGATTAGGATGATTGTGCTGTTCCTAGTCAACGGAAAACTATTAGGGTTGTTAACCATAATGTTTGGAGTTGGGATGGAGCTGAAGTATCAGCAAGCTATGAGACAAGGAAGAGCTTGGCCTAGAGTTTATGTATGGACCGCCATTTTCTTAATTATAGAAGGGCTCATCCATTATACCTTGGTCATGGAATATGACATTTTAATGAGTTATGGAGTCACGGCAATCTTTGTAATGTTCATTATAATGCGCGGAGAACGTTTTATGAAAAGAATCATGGTGCTGATTGGGAGTATTCATGCTGCTATCATATTGCTTTTGTTTGTAGCGGGCTTGTTTGCGAATATATCGTTAGGCAGTTTTGATGGTGTAGTTGCTCTCTATCATGGAGGAACTTGGATGGAGCAAGTTCAATATCGTTTATTAAATTTTTTACCACTTAGAATGGAAGCCATTTTCATTATACCTATGAACGTCTTTTTATTCTTACTTGGAGTTCTACTCATGCGTTCTGGAGTTTTTTCTCCTGACGAGAATGGAAAGAGACAGCGTAACAAGCTCTTGAAATTAGGTATATTTCTCGGATTGCCTTTAAATATGCTAATTTTTATCCCAGGAGGGGCTTTTGATTTACCAGTCCGGTACTTATTTGCTCCATTACTATCGCTAGGTTATATTTCATTTATTTCGATTATGGTAGAATATTGGAAGTGGGGCTGGCTCTGGCGCGGTTTTGAAAATGTAGGGAAAATGTCTCTAAGCTGTTATTTGATGCAAAATATTTTAAGCTCTATTATCTTTTATGGTTGGGGATTAGCTCTTGGAGGAAAAGTAGGTACCTTAACAATAATAATGCTATGGTTAATTATTTCATTATTACAGATTGTATTTGCATCCATTTGGCTACACATCTATAAGACTGGTCCATTGGAAATGGTACGTCAACATACTGTAAAGGCCCTCATGTCTAAATAACTGAAGGGAGAAGGAATGAAAAATAAAATATATCCTAGAGAACAAATTAGTCAATATTTGATTATCGACATGATAGCCATTGTGTCTTTAACCTTTATTGTTTTGCGTACTGAAACAATTTTTGGAATATGGGGAAATATCACTCTTCTGCTGATTTTTATCTTCTCATTTTATATTGGAATTTGGTACAGGGATTGGCGTTTATTGGCAGCAGTTTTACTGGGACTCTCTATCATAACTTTATTTGGTGTCTTAGCATCTCCTTCTATTTTATTATTTGCTTTTATATTCGCTGACCTGATAGGAAGGTCAAAGTCAAAGTTGCATATTGCTATAGGGATAATGGCTATTGCGATTATGTTTCTCATTGTTCATTGGAAAGTCGGAGGCAATTTAGTCAGACAGGACTACATGATATTGCTCCCTATTTTGATCCTTCAATTAATCTTCCCTATCTTGATTTACATTAAAGAAAAAGCAAAAGGCTTGCAAGGCGAACTAGATGCAGCAAATATACAAATTGAGAAGTATATTCAACAGGAGGAAAGGCAGCGTATAGCAAGGGATCTTCACGATACACTTGGGCAAACTCTAACAATGATAAAATTAAAAAGTGAATTAACTTCTAGATTAATAGACAAAGAATCCATGGAAGCCAAGCAAGAATTGAAAGATATACTAATGATGACAAGAAGAGCTTTAAATCAAGTAAGAGAAGCTGTTTCAGAGATGAAATTCATCTCGTTGGAGAGTGAAATAGAGAATTCCCAAAAGTTAATGGAGACAATAGGCATTGAATTGGAAATAGAAAAAAAGGGCGAACTTCCACTTTTACCAAGTGTCGGCCAGACGATGATAGCCCTTTCAATTCGTGAAGCAATGACGAATATAATTAAACATAGTAAAGCAAGTCAGTGTATATTAAGGTTGGAAGTGATTGAAAATATTTTGTATATAAAAATAATAGATAACGGGATTGGACTAGAAAAGGAAGAGTTTGGGAATGGTATTCAATCGTTGAAAGAGCGGATGGGAGCCGTTCAGGGAACAGCACTGGTGACCAATTCAAGCAGTGGCGGGACCAATGTTACTTTGAGACTTCCGATCTTTCAAACAGAAAGGAGGAATCCTGTTTTATGATACGGGTAGTTATCGCAGAAGATCAGCAAATGTTGCGTGGGGCATTATCCGCATTAATAAAATTTGAAGCTGATATAGAAGTGTTGGCAGAAGTATCCGATGGGCAAGACGCTTGGGAAGTGATTCAGAGTAAACAGCCAGACGTATGTTTATTGGATATAGAAATGCCTTTTATCAATGGACTAGAATTGGCGGAGAAAATAAGAAATCATAAAATACTAAATTCTTGCAGAGTTATTATTGTTACTACTTTTGCACGGCCCGGATATTTACAAAAGGCAATGGATGCAAAAGTAGATGGCTATTTATTAAAAGATGAGCCAATTGATTATCTTATTGAGTCCATTCGTAAAGTCATAAATGGAGAGCGAGTCATTAGTATGGACCTTGCAGCAGCACTCTTTATGAAAGAAGAGAATCCATTAAGTGAACGAGAAACAGAAGTATTGCGTCTTGCAAAAGAAGGTTTATCAACTAACCAAATGAGTACTGCCCTTTTCTTAACAAAAGGTACCGTGCGTAACTATCTATCCTCTGCCATTCAGAAACTTGAAGCAGAATCAAGACAACAAGCCGTAAATACCGCTGTTGATAAAGGTTGGATCTAGAATGAATCACCTCAATTTTCGGTAGATAAATTAATTGATAGTAAAAACCTCATTTAGATATATTACGAAGAAGCTTATCATAAATAAAAGATGTGGAAGTAAGTTTATGATGATACCTATAAATAATAACGGAAAAGTAAACCAAAAAAAGTAATTTTTAACCCAGAATGATTATACTTTTAATCTGTTAATTAAAATTTCATTCCTTAACAATCCTATTATTGAAATAAAAGCCAAAATATATAGAATTTTACAGATTATTATACTGTTATTTGTTATAATTTTTATAGGGAATTTTATCTATAGAAATGGAGGATTAATATGGAAACCTTTATTCAACAGATTAAAACGCTATCAAGTAGAATTGAAAGATTAAAAGATAACATTGAAACAGAGGAAGCAACAAAAACTTCTTTAATAATGCCATTAATACAAGCACTAGGATATGACATTTTTAACCCTCAAGAATTAGTACCAGAGTTCGTAGCAGACGTTGGAATTAAAAAAGGCGAAAAAATTGATTATGCAATAATGGAAAACGGGGCTCCAGTAATTTTAATTGAAGCAAAAAGTGTACATGAGAAATTGCAAAAGCATGATTCACAATTATTTAGGTATTTCGGGACTACTAAAGCTAAATTTGCAATTTTAACAAATGGAATTGAATACAAGTTCTTCACTGATTTAGAAGAAGCTAATAAAATGGATGAAAAGCCTTTTTTCATATTTAATTTAATTGAATTAAGAGAAAATCATTTTCTGGAATTGGCGAAATTTAGAAAGAACTTTTTTAATGTAGAAAATGTATTAACTACTGCATCCGAATTAAAATATACTAATGAAATTAAAAATTTTCTAACTCAACAATGGGATGAACCTAATGAAGAGTTTATAAAATTTGTCTTAAGTGATGTATATCAAGGTGTAAAGACGAAGAAAGTAATCGATAATTTTAGAGATATAGTAAAAAAGTCTCTGAATCAATTTGTTAATGAAAAAGTAAATGATAAGCTTCAAAAGGCCTTAAGTTCTACCGATGGAAATGAGACAGATTTAGCTGAAAAAATAAATGAAGAAGTAGCTTCAACAAATGAAGAAGAATTGATTGATGAACTTGAAAAAGTAGCAGATGAACCAATAATTGTAACTACTGAAGAGGAAATTGAAGGTTATGTTTTAATTAAATTGATGCTTAAAGAAAGTATAGATGCAAGTAGAGTTTACTATCGAGATAACAAAAGCTATTTTAATGTTCTATTAGATGATAATATACGTAAATGGATTTGTAGATTAGGTTTTAATACAAGTAATAAATATATCCAATTAAATGATGAATTAAAAACTACCCATAGATTAGAAAGTGTAAATGATATACTTTTATATAAAGATGAAATTTTAAGGGTTTCTAAACAATTTAACTAATAATAGTTTCTTAGTTATTGGATAGACAGAAAATCCGTGCTACCTATACGGCGCTACCAGATTTAAACTTTGAGTGAAAAGTGACGGCTTAAGTCTCATATTGTTTCCTTCACATATCATTTTATTAATAAAATTTACTAATGATTGTGTACCCTGGTCATTATTTTGCTTCATTTTGCTGTCTATCGATTCTATAGAGGTTACAATTCATCAGATTATTTATAAAAAACCGTATCCATTAAGATACGGTTTTTTATAAGCCTTTGTATATGAAGTTTTATACATATTATAGAGGGAAAACTACGTATGCTATTGGTGAAGTTGATTTCTTAGTATTACTGGACAACAAAGTATAATCGGAATATATGAGTGATTTCTTTAAGCAAGGAGCGATACCATGAAACCTATCATCCAAAAAGGGTTAAAACAAATCCAAGAAGAACAAATTCAAGAAATTCATGCTGTTACTGGCGGGGATATTAATGAAGCATATTATGTTCGAACAAAACACCAAGAATACTTTGTTAAGTTAAATAAAGAAATGGATGTTTCCTTTTTCGAATTTGAAGCAGAAGGACTTTCTGCCATTCGTCAAACAGGAGCGATAAATGTTCCTGCTGTTTATCGTGTGCAGAAGGATAAGGAAACACAAATACCAATGCTATTTATAGAATGGATTGAAGGGAAGAAAGAAAATAATACGGATGAGATCTTAGGTGAGCGTCTAGCAGCATTGCATTTAAGTGAGGGTCCTGGATTTGGATGGGAAGGTAAAAGTTATATCGGGAAGCTAATGCATGACAATCATCTTCACAATAGCTGGCTTACTTATTATCGTGATGCTCGCCTATTGCAGCAAATAAAAATAGGACAATCACAAAAAAGCATATCTGGAGAGCGAAACAAACAACTAATGAGATTACTAGAAAAACTTGATACATGGATTCCGAATAATCCTAAATCTAGTACATTACATGGAGATCTCTGGGGAGGAAACTGGATGACTGGTAAGGGTGGAGTACCCTATTTAATCGACCCATCCATTTTGTTTGGAGACCATGAGTTTGAAATGGCTTTTACAGAGTTATTTGGAGGTTTTTCACAACGTTTTTATGATGCGTACCATTCTGTGTTTCCATTATCACCGGAATATGAAACACGAAAAGAACTTTATCAACTATATTATCTACTAGCTCATTTAAACATGTTTGGTGAATCGTATGGAGGATCAGTCGACCGAATTGTTAGGAAGTATGTTGGATAGAAAGGATTATTTGCATACCATTGTGAATGAGGATGAACAGCTTCTTGAAGTTTCCATCAGCTTAGAAATTATTGTGATTAAATTTGATATGTAGGAATTTAGGGGAAATGATTTTATGTAATGAAATTCATCTAGAATCCTAGTTGAATATTAAAGCGTTTACATATATGATTAACTTAATTCTACAATAGCGGGGTGTTAAGAATGGAATCGAGTAAGAAAGAAATCATAACAGTTGATACAACAGTTCAAAAACCAGTTGAAAAAGTGTGGGAATGCTGGACGAATCCAAAGCACATCACACAATGGTCCAATGCTTCTGATGACTGGCATGCACCAAAAGCAGAGAACGATTTAAGAGCGGGAGGTAACTTCCTAACACGAATGGAAGCGAAAGACGGCAGCTTCGGATTTGATTTCACAGGCGTTTATGATGAAGTTAAGCAGTATGAGTTAATTTCTTACACGCTGGAGGACGGTAGAAAAGTTGAAATTACGTTTATTGGTCAGGAAAATGGCACAAAGGTAGTGGAGACATTCCAAGCTGAAAATACCAATTCCATTGAGATGCAGAAAGCAGGGTGGCAGGCGATACTTGATAATTTTAAAAAATATAGTGAAGCTATCTCTACCCAAGAAATTTAAAAGCTGTTTTTCATAATGGTGGGGAAACAACGACATTTTTGAAATACTAGAATACAGAGTAAAATACACTAAATATTGGTGGGATTTTATGCAAAAAATAGTTCCGCATTTATGGTATGACAAAGAAGCAAAAGAAGCTGCTTCGTTTTATATCGGTTTATTTGATCAGTCCAAATTACTGCATGTGGCTGTTATTGGAGACACGCCATCTGGTGACTCTGAAATAGTAAGCTTTGAACTGGCTGGTCAGGAATTTCAAGCAATAAGTGCGGGTCCATATTTCAAATTGAACCCAACTGTTTCGTTAATGGTTGCTTGCGTGACCGAAGAAGAAGTTAACACCAAATGGGAGGCATTAGCAGACGGGGGCACGGAATTAATGCCACTTGGGGAATATCCGTTTAGCAAGCTGTATGGCTGGGTGCAGGATCGCTATGGGTTGTCCTGGCAGTTGATGCTTGTAGACGAAGAGCAGGTTTCACAGAAAATTACGCCAAACATGCTTTTCTCTGGGGATGCATGCGGCAGGGCTGAAGAAGCAGTAACCTTCTACACCAAAATATTTAAAAACGCTAAAACAGGGATAATCAGCAAGTATGAACCTGGAGAATCACAATCAGCAGAGGCAAGCGTGAAATATGCTGATTTCAATCTTTTTGGAATGAATATAGCAGCAATGGATAATGGAATGAACGTTGATTTTACTTTTAATGAAGCATTTTCTTTCATTATTAATTGTAAAGACCAGGAAGAGATTGATTATTACTGGGACAAGCTTTCTGCCGTACCAGAATCGGAACAATGCGGTTGGGTCAAAGATAAATTCGGTGTTTCCTGGCAGATTGTTCCGGATAACATTGATGAAGTTTTGTTTAATGGGCCAAAGGATGAGGCGCGCAGAGCTTCTGAAGCACTACTGAAAATGAAGAAAATTGACATTAGCGCATTGGAAAGAGCTCGTTTGGCAAAATAAAGTAATATCAAAACATGGCCTTAACTCTTGGGTAGTATAGAGTTAAGGCCATGT
This sequence comes from Oceanobacillus sp. FSL W7-1304, assembly GCF_037969805.1. Lineage (NCBI taxonomy): Bacteria > Bacillati > Bacillota > Bacilli > Caryophanales > Bacillaceae > Oceanobacillus > Oceanobacillus sp. FSL W7-1304. The sequence goes on from NZ_CP150211.1 coordinate 2,792,360, forward strand.
TTTGTATTTGGGGATAGGGGTGAATTTTGTTACACTCCATTCGTTTTAGGGTGTAATAACTCATCTGCACTATAAGCTGACCTCTCTTTACTGGATATTAAGAAATATATTTGATTATATAACTGGATAATTGGTTATATGGCAAATACTTACTTGAAATAGTAGAAATTTGTAGAGAAATGTCAAAAGTCATTGATTTTTCACACTATCCATTATATTATTATATTTAAATTTTTAGAAAAAGGGGGGTTCAGCGGTGGTTACTTTTATAGCATCTATTGTGTTGTTAATTGTTGGTTATATCGTTTATGGGAAGGTGGTTGAACGAATTTTTGGCATTAATGACCAAAACCCAACGCCTGCCTATACAAGCAATGATGGTCTTGATTATATGCCAATGAGTTGGTGGAAAGCGAGTTTAATTCAGCTTTTAAATATCGCTGGAACCGGTCCGATTTTTGGCGCAATAATGGGTGCGCTTTATGGTCCAGTAGCATTTATCTGGATTGTTGTTGGTTGTATTTTTGCTGGAGCGGTACATGATTACTTTTCCGGAATGGTATCACTTAGGCATAATGGAGCGCAATTTCCGACAATTGTCGGTAAATATTTGGGAGAAAATTTAAAATATATCACGACAATCGTTTCGATATTTCTAATGGTTTTGGTAGCGGCGGCTTTCACTGCAGCACCTGCTCAATTACTGACGCAAATAACACCACTAAATTTTACGACATGGCTTCTTATTATATTCGTTTATTTAGTACTTGCAGCAGTTCTGCCAATTAATAAAGTAATTGGAAGGGTTTATCCGATTTTTGGAGCGATTTTAATTTTTATGGCTGTGTCGATTGGAATTGGTTTGTTCTTTTTTGATTACTCAATCCCAAATTTAACATTAAGTAATTTACATCCTGGAGAGATGCCAATTTGGCCATTATTAATGGTAACCATATCTTGTGGTGCAATCTCTGGATTTCATAGTACACAAAGTCCAATACTAGCTCGAACCTTGAAAAAAGAGAGTGAAGGCAGAAAAGTGTTTTATGGAGCAATGATTGGTGAAGGGGTTATTGCCATGATTTGGGCAGCAGCAGGAATGACCTTCTTTGGCAGTACTGGTGCATTGCAGACAGCACTGAACGCAGGAGGGCCTGCTGGAGTTGTTAATGAAATCAGTCTAACAACACTGGGGACATTTGGCGGGATTCTTGCGATATTGGGTATTGTCGTCCTTCCAATTACGACCGGTGATACGGCACTACGTTCTTCAAGAATGATGCTTGCAGAATTATTGACTCAAATAACTAAAAAAGACTTTAAAGGAAAAGGGAAGTTAGCATTACTTATTATTCCTATAGCAGGACCAGCACTATATCTTTCTACGATTGATTATAGCTTCCTCTGGCGCTATGTGGGTGGATCTAATCAGATTGTTGCTGCGGTAATGTTATGGACTGCAGCCATGTATCTTCTAAAAAATAACAAGTTTCATTGGATCTGCAGTATTCCTGCATTGTTCATGACAGCGGTAGTAAGTACGTATTGGTTTTACGCACCAGAGGGATTTAATCTGAGCTATGGTATTTCACTGATTCTAGGAATGGTTATTTGGTTGGCTGTACTTGCATGGTTTGTAAGACAACTTATTAAACATAAAGCAGCCGGCAACAATGAGGATTCGGATGTGAAAGCAGGGTAGCGGGTGAAGGGACAAAGATTCTCTTTGAGTTCCTTGTCCCAAATTACCTTTTGTTTTGGAGCGATGAGCCTGACCCTACGTTCCCAAAAAGGAGATTACGGGGATGGATAAAGATATAGGAGAGTTTGTCAGGTTCTTTCTGTTTGAAGGAATTGCGACAAATATTTTTGGAATTATCATGTTTCTAGCTGGTGTTTTCACCATTGTATTCGGAAGTTATATGGTTATTAGTAAAAAAGCCGTCAATCTAAAGTCAATATGATAAATATCATCAATTACCCTGTCACTTTATATAGAAGTGGCAGGGTTTTTCCATATGCAAAACTGTCCCATAAGTAAGTTGAATAGAACCATCCAAGCATTGATAGGCGTTGCTCGGGTCGAAAACGTTAAGAGAAATAGTGCAAAAATGAATACGCCTGACTAAAACGGAGAAAGTATAAAGGGTCAATCTCAGGACCTTTAAATTGACAAAATAAAATGATTACGATACATTTATACTATATTCAAAATACCTTAATTAAATATAATTAAATTAAAAGTATTAGAATATAAAAACAGCAGAGAGGGATGACATATATGGAAAGGTTCGAAGGGAAAGCAGTACTTATCACTGGGGCAGGATCTGGTCTAGGTCGTGCTGTAGCATTACAAGTAGCTAAAGAAGGGGCAAAATTATCTTTAGTTGATTTAAATGAAAAGGGATTAGAAGAAACAAAAACGGAAGTACTTGAGGTAGCACCTAGTGCAGAAGTTCTTCTAGTAACGGCGAACGTTGCTAATGAGGATGAAGTAAAAAAATATGTAGATAAAACAGTAGAAGCATTTGGCACGATTGATGGATTCTTTAATAATGCTGGAATTGAAGGAAAACAAAACCTGACAGAAGATTTCGGTTCAGATGAATTCCAAAAAGTTGTTGATATTAACCTGAATGGTGTATTCTATGGCTTAAAATATGTTCTGAAAGTGATGAAGGAAAATGGCAGCGGGCACGTAGTAAATACTGCTTCAGTAGGTGGCATTCGTGGTGTTGGCAACCAATCAGGCTATGCCGCTAGTAAGCATGGTGTAGTTGGATTAACACATAACTCTGCAATTGAGTATGGCCAATACGGTATTACAATTAATGCAATTGCTCCAGGGGCAATTATGACCCCAATGGTTGAAGGATCATTAAAACAAATGGGTGGCGAAGATGGCTGGGAAGAAGTTGGAAAAGCATTTGTCGAACCAAACCCAATGAAACGTTTCGGTAAACCAGAAGAAGTAGGCTACTTAACTGCCTTCCTTTTATCTGACCATGCAGGATTTGTTAATGCCGCTGTTGTGCCAATTGATGGTGGACAGTCTTATAAATATTAAGTTTCAATTAGATATTATTTAAACGCGGATAAATGAATTAAACAGTTCTAGATATGGAGAAGCAGGGGATCAGAAACAGATTCCCTGCTTCTTCAGTATTCCGCACACATTCGAACTCAAAAAGCTTCAGGTTGGGCTTACAACAATTCAATGCATAACTGTTAAGCCGACTAGAATGAAGAATACCTTCTGTAAATAAACTTACTCTGCAATTTAGCGACTACTTCTCTTTTCTCGCACAGTGACGATAGGTGTTGTTGCACCATGTTCTTTCCGGATGGTTTTTCTTGCCTCTGCATGTGTTCTGGCATTTATCGTTTTAAGCAGTTTTTTTCCATCTATCTCAGCTTCCACAAGAAAGCACTTTTCGCCGCACCTCAATTGAATCTCTCCTTCTAAATTACAAATTGTACATATATAAGAGTAAATAAGAAAAATTCCGTTAACCCTATTATACGCTGTTATCGAACGGATGCTATGAAATATAATTCTGCTCATTTTATACCGTACAGAATAAACACTACACGAATACCTCTCTACCAATTAATTTAACAAAACTGTTGAAAAAACAAACACAAATAACTCTATTTATTCTCTTGACAAGAATATAAACACAGTATAAAATGACTTTGATGCGAAAAACAACAGTTTAATGCTTTCTAAACTATTTCAGGCAGTTAATAGAGGAAGTGTTGTGAATTTTATCTTGGTATCTTAGGAAAATGTTGCGATTTAGCACATATAGCGATTATGTACGTCGCTAATGGCGAACAGAGAACAAAAGCAGGCAGTCTGATTCTCTATTTTAAATTCATTTTGTAAGCACTGCCAATTGAGTTTGAGATGAATGAGTTTGGTCATTTATTGAGAGTGTATATAGTGGGAGCGCACTGAGATGCTGCTATCTATAAGGAACAAATTACAATATCTTTATATAAAGCAAACAGAACTGCTAAAAATTACATTGGGGGGCTAATATATGCCATTATTAATTGTTGCAATAGGGGTACTGTTACTACTTATTTTTATCATGAAATTTAAATTAAACACATTTGTTTCATTAATTATTGTTTCGTTTATTGTAGCCCTAGCGCTAGGAATGCCTATGGGGGAAGTTGTTGGGTCGATTGAAAGCGGTTTAGGTGGAACACTTGGTCACATTGCCTTAATCTTTGGTATGGGTGCCATGCTTGGTAGATTAATTGCAGATGCAGGTGGAGCGAACCGCATTGCAATAACGCTAATTGACAAATTTGGCGAAAAAAGAATTCAATGGGCTGTATTATTTGCTTCATTTATAGTTGGTATCGCATTATTCCTTGAAGTAGCAATTGTATTACTTGTTCCGATTATATTCTCAATCGCAAAGGAATTAAAAGTTTCTATTGTTAAACTAGGACTACCAATGGTTACTGCTGCATTGGCAACGCATGCATTTTTACCTCCGCATCCAGGCCCAACCGTAGTAGCTGCGGAATATGGTGCAAATATTGGCTTGGTCCTAATTTACGGAATTATAGTCGCTATCCCAACAGTTATTTTTGCGGGTATCTTGTATCCGAAGCTTGCAAAAAAGATTGTGCCGACTGCATTTACGAGAGAAGGCAGTGCATCGTTTGGTGTCCAAAAGACATTTAAATTAGAGGAAATGCCTGGTTTTGGTATTAGTTTATTTACAGCACTATTTCCTGTTATTCTAATGGCTTTAGGTGCTATCGTTGATATGGTTCAGCCGGTCTTCGGCTTTTCCGATAACATGTTAGTGAGTTTGATTCGTTTCATTGGTAATTCTTCAACTGCTATGTTGCTTTCTTTATTACTGGCAGTTTATACAATGGGATTGAGAAGAAATATTCCAATTAAGACATTAATGGATTCTTGTTCTTCCGCAATCAATGCCTTAGGTATGCTGCTGCTAATCATCGGTGGTGGCGGTGCTTTAAAACAAGTGCTTATTGATGGTGGTGTTGGTGATTATGTTGCTGATATCTTTGCAGGATCTGCAATGTCTCCGGTCTTCTTTGCTTGGATGGTCGCAGCAATATTACGTATTTGCTTAGGGTCTGGAACGGTTGCAACGCTAACAACAGCAGGATTGGTTATACCTTCACTTGCTGGAATTCCCGACGTTAATCTAGAGCTAGTTGCTCTTGCGACAGGAGCAGGTAGTGCTATTGCATCACATGTTAACGATGCCGGCTTCTGGATGGTTAAAGAATCTCTGGGTATGACATTAAAAGAAGCATTTGGAACATATACCGTACTGTCCACAATCGTTGCTGTATCTGGTCTAGTATGTACTTTATTATTAGATATCATAATTTAAAAAAACAAAACAACCATGTTATAGATTCTGTTCTATATAATGGTTGTTTTTTTACATGCAGTTCTTCCAGATTTCGTTTGAACGCTGGTATTCCAATTAGTATTGAAATCGCTTTATCAATTACTTTTACTTTGAGGGAATATGGCTTATAATTAATAGTGTTGCAAATTGCATACTATCTACTATTAAAGTAAGTAAAATGAAACGGAATTCACTTCCTTTACAGATTACTAGATTAGAACTTTTAATGGGAAATCTACAATAGGTTTAGGTTAAGAACTCATTGTAATTAAAAAATAAAAGAAATACATAACTTGATTTTAGTGACAGAAGGTGAAGTAAAATGATAAAAGCGTTGGTAATCGTCCCTTATGAGGGACTGCTTGAAATGATGAAAGATATCAGTCAAGAAATAGAAGATATTGAATTACACATTGAATTAGGTAACTTATATGAAGGTGTCGCAATTGCAAAGAATGCTGAAAATGAAGGCTACCATGTTGTTATCAGTCGTGGCGGTACGGCTTCAATGATACAAGAGGCGGTATCTATCCCGGTAATCGATATTCAAGTTTCTGGCTACGATGTATTACGCATTTTAACACTTGTAAAAGGATTTTCTGGCAAAGCTGCTATTGTTGGATTTTCGAATATCACCCAAGGTGCAGCTACAATATGTAAGCTGCTGGATTTAGATGTTAAGACATTAACGATTACAAGAGACAATGAAGTAAAAGAAAAATTAACGGCCTTAAAAAAGCAAGGCTATGAGGTAGTAATTGGAGACGTCATAACGATGCAGGCTGCAAAACAATTAGGTATGACAGGAGTTCTGATTACATCTGGTAAAGAAGCGATTATGGATGCGTTAGAAGAAACAAGAAGATCCTATCGTTTATTTTCAAGACTACAGCAGGATATTGCGTTAATGCAAACGATTCTTGATAGTAATGAACAGGCTATCGGGGTTTTCAATCAAGCAGCGGAAATGACGTATGGTAATGCACGATTTCATAGCGATTTTCATTGGTTGCAATTAGACGATGCTACCGATGTAAAAAAACTTATGCAGGAAACAATCTTAACAAACAAAAAGCAAGTAAAAACCCTTTACATTAATAATGAATTTTGGAAAATAACAACATGCCCGATCAACGGTGAAGCGGCATTATTTTTTGAAAAAGCGCATTCAAATCAAACGACTGTGCAAAGTGAGCATGGAAAGCAAAATGCAATTGAATTGCATACGCCTCCTTCGCGGACTCCAATTTCAGGAAAAAGTCAGGCAACCCAGAAGGTATTGGATCAAATCAATCGATACGGAAAACGTGATGAGCCTGTCTGGATTTCCGGGGAGCAAGGGAATGGAAAGGAATTAGTTGCCCATTCCATTTATTTAAAAAGGAAAGCTTCGGATGAACTGTTGATTACATTGCATTGCGATACGATAAGTGCAGAGCAATTGAAGGAGCTCATGAAGGAGGGATTTTTTCAAAAGTACGCCAATGGAGTGATTTTCTTAAAGCATATCGACAACCTGAATGCTTATATGCAAAAGGAATTATTAAGTGTCCTTCAGGATGAAAATGAACAGAAACCACAATGGCTTGTATCTTCAACCGATAATATGGATAAAAAGATTAAAAATGGAGATTTTCATCGTGCGTTATACCAATTGTTAGCGCGATCACAGATTCAAATACCGCCGCTTCGTGAACGGAGAGAAGATATTGAGGATTTAGTACACGTATTTATTTCCGATTTGCATCCGAAGTATGGCAATGAAGTCGTCGGGATTCGGGATGATGCACTGGAGCAGCTTGTCCACTATGATTGGCCTGGAAATGTGGCACAGCTGAAGCATGTAATGGAGCAATTATTTTTGGAGGCACAATCCTATTATATTGAGAAAGCAGAAGTGGACATTGTATTTAAGAGATTGGAACATCAAGCAAGGTGGAATGATGCATTATCGTATATTGACATTAGTGGTACATTAGAAGAAATCGAAAAAGAAGTGATTGCAAAAGTCCTTGAAGATGAAGGAATGAATCAATCCAGAGCGGCTAAACGTTTAGGAATTAATCGATCGACCTTATGGCGCAAGCTTAAATAATAGCTTGCGTTTTTCTATGCAAAAATGCTCTTTCTGATGCAAAATACAACAATATATAGAAATTAAAAAATAAATAAACCAAATCATTGCTAAATGCAACGTTTTGGTTTATGATTGTTATTGAAAGCGTTATTAGAATAGATAATAGAAATAAATATAATGCGATATACGATAGACAATAAGTAGAAATAAAGCGAAAACGCAAAAAAGCAAATGCTGAGATTGTTAAGAGGGGAGGTAAACAGAATGAAACTGGCAGTGATAGCAGATGATTTAACAGGTGCAAATGATACAGGCGTTCAGTTTGCGAAAAAAGGGTTAAGCACAACGGTGCTTTTTTCAGATACACACTTACAGCCAGTGCATTTAAGTGAAGATGTCATCGTTTTAAATTCAGATAGTCGTGCCCTCGATTTTCAAAAAGCTTATGATATTGTTTTCAATCTATCAACAGAATTAAACAAATTAGGCGTAACAAAAGTGTTTAAGAAAATCGATTCAACGATGAGAGGGAATGTCGGTCAGGAAATTGATGCAGTAATGGATGTATTTCAATTTAAGACGTCATTTGTCGTACCAGCTTTCCCAAAAAGCAAGCGAACAACCGTGGATGGTAAGCACTATGTGCATGGGGTACTATTAGCAGAATCGGAAATTGCAAACGACCCCTCCTGTCCTGTGAAAGAAAGCTACCTTCCAAAATTATTGCAGGAGCAAAGCAAGCGGGACATTGAATTGATCTCCATTTCGGATGTTCAAAAAGGAAAACACCACTTATTGGAAAAAATGATAGCGATAACTGCGGATACTCCTTCCAAAATTATCGTTATAGATGCTACAACAGATGAAGAATTAAAGTCAATTGTGGAAGCCGCGGAAATGCTTGAAGAGAATTTCCTTTGGGTTGGTTCGGCAGGAGTTGCCTCTCACCTTTCAAGCAAAGGCAACTATGACGAGGTAGTACTTAACAAGCAAATAGATGAACGACCGCCAGTATTGGTGGTAGCAGGCAGTGTGAACACAATTACCCATCAACAAATTCGGGATTTACGAAAAGGGAATACTGTAGAAGAAATTGTCATTTCTCCTGAAGCATTCTTTTATGAAGAGGAACGAAAGCGCGAGATTGATCGTGTTGTTCAAGCAGGTCAAGAATTACTGGGAAAAGGTGATCTAGTAATAACGACTGATCGTGGGCAAGAGGCGATGAATCGAGTGAAGGAACTGAAACGAGAACTAAGTTTATCAAACTTTGAGGTAGGGCATACGATTGCCGAATCAATGGGAATCATTGCCGGTCAGTTAATTGAATCGAAGGACATTTGTGGTGCTGTTTTAACTGGTGGAGATATTGCAGGTGCAGCCTGTAAAGCATTAAAGGGTGAAGGAATTCGAGTCATTGGTGAAGTAGAAGCAGGTATCCCATATGGTAAGCTATTCGGTGGATTGTATGACGGCATTCCGATTGTAACAAAGGCGGGTGCATTTGGTACCGAACAGGCACTTTCAAAAGCGCTTCAAACCGTTACGGAAGTGCATGGACATGCGATAAGCTGTAATGAATGATTTTTACAACGTATAACGTCAAGCTTATGATTGCCTTTTACAATAGGCTTGGCGAAAAAGAAAAGGATAATAGGAGGAAATAATGATGGCCACTAAAAAACCAAGTATTGCAATAACAATGGGCGATCCTTCAGGGGTAGGACCTGAGATTATCGTCAAATCCTTAAATGATAAAAATATCTATGAAACATGTCGTCCATTTGTAGTTGGCGATGCAAAAATATTGAAAAGAGCACTTGATGTAACCAATGTAGCGCTTCAAATAAATAGCATTACACAACCAGAGGAAGCAACGTACGAATATGGCACAATCGACATTATTGATTTAGATTTAGTTTCTGCCGATTTACCATGGGGTGAAGTTTCACCAGAAGCTGGAAACGCTGCATTCCGTTATTTGGAAAAGGCAATTGCTTATGCAAATGAAGGGAAAATCCAAGGGATCTGTACAGCGCCTTTAAATAAAGAAGCGCTTCATAAAGCAGGTCACATCTACCCTGGGCATACAGAAATTTTAGCAGAACTAACGAACACGAAAGATTTCGCAATGATGCTATCTGCTCCAGGGTTACGCGTAATTCATGCAACAACACATGTTGGTCTAATCGATGCTATCAAAAACAATAATGTTGATCGTCAATATACAGTGATTAAGCTTGCGCATGAAACGTTGCAAAAAGCAGGAATTGAATCCCCACGCATCGCTGTTTGTGGAATTAACCCGCATGCTGGAGAAAATGGACTTTTCGGAAATGGCGAAGAGGAAGAAAAAATTATTCCAGCTGTTGAAAAAGCACAAGCAGAAGGGATTAATGTACAAGGGCCCCTTCCAGCAGATACACTATTCTTTAGAGCAAAACGTGGTGACTTTGACATCGTTGTTGCACAATATCATGATCAGGGACATGGTCCAATTAAAGTGCTAGGTCTAGAAGCTGGTGTAAATATTACAGTTGGACTTCCAACAATCCGTACAAGTGTAGACCATGGAACAGCTTTTGATATCGCTGGTAAAAATATTGCGGACGAGCTATCCCTAAAAGAAGCGCTTCGTATGGCGGTTGAACTAGCCCCCGAAAATTAATACTAAATGATCAAGCAGGAGGTTGACATCGACCTCTTGCTTTCCTTGCATAAAGATTTTGTTGAAGAATAGATGCACTACCCACTACAAGGGATATTTCTTAAAAACTGGATAAAAGTAATATGGAAGGAGTGACGTCAATGTCTTTACCGAAGTTCGCAAAAATAAGACAAAAATTCCAAGTAGAAAGCCTGAACGATATAACTGGAACCATTTCAGAACAATTCAACCATGTAAAAGCAGACGAAAAAATAGGGCCTGACATGGAAATTGCGATTACCGTAGGAAGCCGGGGAATTGCTAACATTCCACTAATCGTCAAAAGTGTAGCAGATGAAATTAAAAAAAGAGGTGCAACACCATTCATCATTCCTGCAATGGGAAGTCATGGTGGAGCAACTGCCGCAGGGCAAATTGAAGTACTGGACGGTCTTGGCGTAACAGAGGAATCTACCGGATGCGAAATTCGTTCGTCCATGGAAGTTGTAGAGGTTGGCAAAACATCAGCAGGCATTCCCGTTTATGTTGATAAGCATGCATATCATGCCGATGGTATTATTGTAATGGGCCGTGTGAAGCCACATACTGATTTTAAAAAGGATATTGAAAGTGGCATTTTAAAAATGGCATCGATTGGCATGGGGAAACATAAGCAAGCATTAGCCCTTCACACATATGGTATTAGAGGAATTCGTGATATGATGCCTGAGGTTGGTAAAGTAGCCATTGGTAATTCAAATACATTATTTGGGATAGCAATTGTAGAAAACGCCCATGAAGAAACGGCAATCATTGAAGCGATCCATCCAGATGAAATTGAAAATCGCGAAAGAGAATTATTGAAACGTGCATTTGCTTTGATGCCAAGCCTTCCAGTTGACGAAATGGATATATTAGTCGTTGATGAAATCGGTAAAAATTATAGCGGAACCGGCATGGACACAAATATTATTGGTCGAATCCGTGTATTAGGTGTTGAAGAGCCAGAAAAGCCTAGTGTAAAATATGTTATCGCTTCGAATTTAAGTGAGGCAAGCCATGGGAATGCATTAGGAATTGGCCTATCAGATTTAACAACGAAACGGCTATTTGACAAAATTGATTTAAAAACAATGAACGAAAACGTTGTAACAAGTACATTTTTAGATAGAGCTAAAATTCCAATTGTCCTTGATAGCGATCGTGAAGCGTTGAAGGCTGCTCTACGCGCTACTTGGGGTGTGCCAGCACAGGACGCAAGAATTGTACGAATTCCAAACACCCTTCATATTGGCGAACTGTTTGTATCAGAAGTAATTTTCAATGAACTGAAGGATAAGGAAAATATTGAGGTATTAGAAGGCTTACATGAAATGAAATTTGATGCGGATGGTTATTTTCCGTCTATGTAATAACATCATATTAACGAACAATAAATAGGCAAGCTTAGGATATACCTTAGCTTGCCTATTTATTGTTATTCGCTAATTTCGTCTTTTATTATCAATTTTTTCGGCTATCGAGTAGGCTATAATTTGAACTGCTACTAATGCCATAAGTATTTCGAAAGCATATTTAAGTTCAGTGGTTAAATGAATAACTAGAAGAATTAAAAATAGTATTATAAATATATATTTTACCCTTTTTACCATAACATGGTTTCCCCCTGTTGCTTTTCTTTTTTTTCGATTGCATCAATCTATCACTTCGAAAACTTTCTTTTTAATCGTTAAATAATTTTTAATCTCAAAGTTTAAATAAAATAAGTTTGCTCTAACCTCAAATTCCTCTCTTGTTTTAGGTAATTCTGTTTCGCGAATAGACGCTTCATAATTTTCTAGCCTTTCAAGTGCACTATGTATTGTATCTCCTGAGTGCACATTTTGACTTACGTACTCAAAAAAGTCAGCAAGCATTCCCCTTTGTTTAACATGCAGATCTGATGAAGATATAATATGAACGATTGTTACCATTTTTTTGAGGATTTCCAGCTGGTCCCCACGCATTTGCAGATAGTGATAATCTTTGTTTTCTGCCCTGAAAAGATGATTTTCTACATCTTGAATGACAATGCTTTTAGATTTATGAATGATTTCCTCTGCTTCAATAATTTCCTTCCCATCCCATTGCCTTTCATTATCTCTTAAGTAAGCTGCTAGTTCATAAAGAATGACACTAAACCGTTCTCCGATTTCGAACATATTCTTGTTAATATTTTTTTTAAAACTTGGCATGATGCTGTTAACAAGGATAGCAATTCCCATCCCGATTAAAATAATATAAAGCTCATTTAAAAACGTCTCCAGGCTCGCTTCCTGCACCGTATAAATATGCAGAACGACTACCATGCTTGTGATAAAACCATTCTGAATACGAGCTCTCAAAAGGATTGGGACGAATAAGAGGATAAATAGAGCAAAGGAGATTGGGTTATACCCTAATAATTCAAAAAATAACATACCAATAATGATGGATAAAAGAGATGCGAAGAACTTTTCTTTAATTGTATTTAATGTTCTTTTCTTTGTTGTCTCAATACACATAATGACGATAATCGCTGCAAACGTTGCAAATTCCAGCTCGATTAAACTCGCAATCCATATTGCTAACCCTGCACCTATAGCGGTTTTTATTGTCCGATAGCCCATTCCAACCATACGAAACACCATCCTGTAATTGTTCAGTAATTACTCCATTATAACCCATAATGGGTATCAGAATGAATCTTAGGGTTAGCACCGTATACAGTCGGAGGGTAGCTTGTTCCATGTAATTGTATGTCTGCCCTTTTAACTTATATGCTCCTACTTGTCTGCTCGATTACGACAATTTCCCTCTGCTGAAATTGCATTTAACAAAAATACATGTTATTATTTAGATGTTAAATATTTAGATGTCTAAATATATACGAAAGAGGTAATTGGAATGAGATTACAAGATAAAGTAGCAATTGTTACAGGCAGTGCTTCTGGTATTGGTAGAGGGATTGCTCTTGCAATGGCAAAAGAAGGCGCGCATGTTGCCATTGTTGATGTAAATGAAGAAAAGGGAAAAACAACCTTTGCGGAAATAAATCAATATGCAGAAGGCTTACTTTTTATAAAAGATATCTCGATAAAAGAAAATATCGAGGAGATTGTTACCGAAGTTGTGAAGAAGTTTGGTAAATTGGATATCCTAGTTAATAATGCACATGTATCCAGACAGGCTCCTTTTATGGAAACAACACTTGAACACTTTGATTTATCGTTTGGAACAGGGTTTTATCCTACATTCCATTTTATGCAGGCATCTTATCCGGAGCTAAAGAAGACGCATGGCAAGGTCATTAACTTTGCATCTGGTGCGGGAATTGATGGGCAAGTGACACAAACATCCTATGCTGCAGCAAAAGAGGCAATTCGTGCAATTTCTCGAGTTGCAGCAAATGAGTGGGGACCAGATGGAATTAATGTGAATTTAATATCACCAATTGCCCTCACGCCTGGTGTTGAACAATGGCGTGAAAATGCACCTGAATTATACGATGCAATGATTAATAAATTACCGCTTCGTCGGTTAGGTGATCCAGAGCAGGATATTGGCAGAACTGCTGTCTTCCTAGCAAGCACTGATTCGGATTATATTACGGGCCAAACGATCATGGTCGATGGTGGTTCAATTAAATTACGTTAAGGAGGAAAAGATAATGGGACGATTAGATAACAAGGTTGCGATTATTACTGGTGGAGCATCAGGTATTGGTGAAGGGATGGTAGAACTATTCAGTCAAGAGGGGGCTACTGTTATTGCGGCTGATATTAATGAGACAGCACTGAAAAAGGTAAGCGAAAAAGAAAATGTAGTTGGCATGAAATTAAATGTTGCCTCTGATGAAGACTGGAAATCCTTTGCTAAAGAAGTGAACGATCGCTTTGGGAAAATTGATATTCTCGTAAATAACGCTGGTATATCATCTGAAAAGCCATACGAGGAGATTGACTTGGACGATTGGCAAAAGATGCTATCCATTAATGGCTTTGGACCATTTGCTGGTATCAAACATGTTGCACCATATATGGCAGCACAAAACAAAGGGTCCATCATTAATATTTCATCCTATACAGCTCAAATTGGACAAGGCTTTAATCATTATTCTGCATCAAAAGGAGCGGTTCGTGCGCTATCCAAAGCGGCTGCAACAACATTTGGCCGTCAGGGGGTACGTGTGAATACACTTTTCCCTGGTATTATTGAAACACCAATGACAGAAGCGCTGAGCACGTCAAAAGAGCTGCTTGGCCGTTTAATGCAGGCAACACCACTGCAGCGATTAGGAAAACCGGAGGATATCGCAAATGCAGCGCTATTCTTAGCATCTGATGAATCTTCTTATATCACTGGTTCTGAATTAGTTATTGACGGTGGATTTTCTGCACAGTAGTATAGAAATATATAGGAAGTGCCCTCTATTTCTTAGGGGGCACTTCGCTTATAGAAAGCAGGTTATACAACATGAAAGAACAAACGATTTTTGAACTGATTCATTCCATGGATCAGGTTACGAACAATTTAATCATTCAGTGGAATAAACAATTTAAAGAAAACCTTGGGATTTCGCATATTCTTGTTCTCGGCCATTTGAAGCGAAATGGCAAAAGCAGGCCATCCGATATTGCGAAGGCCTTAGGTCTAACTCCTCCATCTCTAACACACTTATCTGAAAAGCTTGTCCAACGAAAATTGGCTGTTCGGCTTGTGGATGAGAATGATCGCCGAATTATTTATTTAGCCATTACCGACGATGGAATCGAGATGGTTAAAAAAGCGCATGACGAAGGGAAAGCACTTCGCGGAAGTCTATTTGACAGGCTAACCGAGCAGGAAGTACAGCAATTATTGGTTATTTATGAGAAGTTGAATCGATTCGTATAAATTCTTCTGTAAAACGGTAGGAATAAAAAGAAATAGAAGAGATATCTTCTATTTCTCAAATGGAATATTCAATAACTCTGGTACGGTAACAAATTCATAGCCCTGCTGTTGCAGTGTTGGGATAATTTGGTGAAGCGATTCGATTGTATTCGTTCGATCCCCGTCCCGCTCTGCCCCATCATGCATGAGAATAATTGCACCTGGATGCATGATGTCTAATACATTGGAGGCGATAACCTCTGGCGGGTCTTCCTGCCAATCCAAAGAATCCACCGTCCAGCCAATTACGGAATAGTTCATTCTCGCAAGCTGTTCGACTAATTCATCGTATAAGAAACCATATGGCGGTCTGAATAAATGTGTTCGGTAACCGATCATGTCATAAAGTTCATCTTCCGTTCTAATTACTTCCTGCTCCAGTGTTCCGAGATCAGCTTCATCAACAAGATTAGGATGGAAATATGTATGGTTTCCAATTACATGTCCCTCATTTTGAATCCGCGTGACGATTTCAGGATAAGCAGCAGCTCTTGAACCTAATAAGAAGAATGTTGCCGGCACATCGTATTGGTTTAATACATCTAATACTTCATTTGTAAAACGCGGGTCTGGCCCATCATCAAACGTTAGAGCTACTTGGTTTTGATCTGAAGCTCCCTGCAAGAAAAATACATCGGGATATCGTTGCTGCAAGATCCTTAGATCAACAGGAGTCTGACGTTCTCGCTCGGAATTTTCAGGACCTCCTCGAAGGTCGGTGAGATCTTCTGCTGGTTTATCTTTCACATCTACTTGCTGCGAAGAATCTTCTAAAGGTGCCGTATTCGCGTTTACAGTAAAGTCATTTGTAAGATAAAAACAAAATAAAACCTCAATAGTCAAAAGCCACTTAACGATTTGTTTTTTCATCTATTCATCCCCTTTTACGGTTATGGGAGCATGTTTTTCAAAACACACTGTTATTTTTAGGTGAAAGAGGATGATTTATGCAGGAAAAAGGGAAATAGGCTGATATCTTTTGTGAAAGATGAAAACCCATCTGGCAGCAGTCATATTGGAAACTGAATTTGTATCGTTCTCGGTGGAGGTTTCTATTGCTACTATAATTGTAAACGCTTAGCAAAATGGACGATTTCCTTATTCAAGTATTTTGTTACTAAAGGTAAAAAGATTTCCATAGTTTCATTCTAATTTTGACCAATAAAAAAGGCGACCATAACTCGATCACCTTGTTTAATCATTTTAAATTAAATTTATCCATATCTAATTGCATTACAACTCCAAATACAGGTCCAGAATCATCTATTTCTCCATTCAAGCAAAAACCAAAGGATTCATATAAATTTTGTGCTGGTTTGTTGTCAGGATGAAGACTTAAATAAATTTTCCTACAACCATATCGAGATATAATATGCTGAATTAATAAGGGGAGAAAACGTTTTGCGTATCCATTACCTTGAAAACGGTAATCAATCATAAAACGATCTAACCAGGCACTTTCTGTTGAATACGAATACCAGCCATACATTGCATATCCAACAAGAGTTTCCACATCATATAATCCAAAAGAAATACCGTTTTTCTCAAACTGCGATTCCGCTAAAGAAAAAGCATTGCTTTCAATAAATTGATTTTGTTGTTCTGACACAGATAAAGCAGCGACAGAACGCCAATTTTCTGTTGTTACTTCACGAATGTGAAGAGGCATGTTTCCAGCTCGCTTTCTGATTAATACGACTTAAAAACCTTTAATATGTATATTAATGTAAATTATAGCATGTCCGTTGTCTCATTGGAATAAAAGGCTGTTGAAGAAAATCCCTAAACAGCCTTAGGTCGTCTTCTTTAGTGAAACATCTTCTCTTATTCAATAATTTGCATCGATTGTTGACTCAGGTTAAAACAACTCTATTCAACTAAAAGCTATTTATTAAAATATCTTCTGCATAAAATAGCTTCAATCCTCCCTGAATTAACACCCAGTTACAAGAGATAGGACTTTCGTTTAATATAAAACCCCATCCAAAAACTAGAACAGGGTTATACAAATAATTTGCCATTTGAGTTATGTTATTGCTGGATTATCTGAATAAGGTTGCCACATGTATCATCAAATACAGCGATGGTGATGTCACCCATTTTAGTCGGCTTCATCGTAAACTTCACGCCTAGCTGCAATAACCGTTCATACTCTTTGTGAATATCCTCAACACCAAACATGGTTACTGGAATGCCTTCTTCAAATAGTCTATTTTGATAATCCTTGGCAATTGGATTGTTATTCGGTTCGAGTACAATTTCGGTACCATCTTGATCGTCTGGAGAAACTAGCGTAATCCATCTAAATTCCCCAGCAGGGACGTCGTGCTTTTTTACAAAGCCAAGTTTCTCTGAATAAAACTGTAATGCCTTGTCCTGATCTTCTACGAATATACTCGTAACAATGATTTTCATATTTTTTTACCTCCTGGTTGTTGTGATGTGTGTTCTGTTCTAAAGCAAAAACCACACCGTTCGGCAGAAATTTGTTTTACCATTTCTATATCGAACTATTCGAAACGCACGCGGTGCCTTCATCCACTTTTTTCTTCCTTATTTCTACAGATATAATATATCTTGCGTATCGTAAAATTAATCTATCCATCCTTTCAGCAAGTTTTGAAGTGGCTCGTTATTGAACAGTAGTACTCGATACTTACCTTTTCGTTTTGATGTTACGAGTCCTGCTTCTTCCAATACTGAGAGATGTTTGGCTATACCTTGTCGCGAAATGGAAAGACTGTGCTTCATAATAAGTCGTCCTGTGAGTTCATACAAGGTCATCTCGTTACGTTCGGATAGTTCATCTAATATGAGCCGACGATTCGAGTCGGCAAGTGCCTTGAAAATAGCGTCTTTATTCCACATGTTTTCATTATAAGCAACTAATTGGTTGCCTGTCAATGAAGAGCAACTGAATAGTTGCATCTGAGCAAATTGTTACTCGGAAGAAAAACTCGACCCAGTATTTTGTACCGCAAAGGTTACACTTTTATTATCCTCCCGAGCGAAATCATTAGGAACAAACTTGGATTAGTTTAGTTGGCACCTGTCAAAATTAATTATATACTTATCATATATTTTAATAATTAAACAATATAGGTTGGGATGAAATGCCAGAAAACAATATCGAAATAATAATGCGAGAAATGCTTGAAATACAAAAACGGTCGCGAAGATTTGCAGACCTGTTATGTGAAGGGGAGTCACTATCTCAAAATCAGCTCGTTCTCCTCATTGAAATGAAAATTAATAATGGAATGAAGGCAACTCAGATTGCTGATTTTTTCGGCGTTACTCCTGGGGCCGTAACATCAATGTGCGATAAACTAGAAAAGCTTGGGCTTGTACAACGAGTAAGAGAAAGTGAAGATCGCCGTGTTGTAAAAATGATTTTAACAGAGACCGGGGAAGCTAAGGTTCATGAACTATTTCTGAAGTTCCCACAAGAAAAGTTAAAGGAAATTGAGCAGGTATTATTGGAAGTAAATAAATTAATGAGTACGGTATTTTAAGGATTTCAGTTATTGAAGTCCTTTTTTTATTATATGGAAATTTTTAAAATTGCACTTGACAAAACTACAACCAATATAATTTAATTAGTATATATTTTAATAATTGAAATATATACTAATTAAATGATGGTGGTGTGTTTAATGACAAATGTACAAAACCAGAAGTTGCGAAGTATAACGTTTACGAGTGGATCAATTAAAGACCTAGCACCAGAGTATGAAGTAGTAAAAATACGTGGATCTGTCTCTATACATCAAGAAGTTCAATTAAAAAAAATCACATCTCACGGATATAGTACATTTCACTCCAAAGTTAAGGTGGATCATTTCCAAAACTCCGGGTCATGCATCATGAAATCCAGCTGTGAAGCTATGGATGTTGTCAATGCAGGTAACCTAAAGATGTATTGTGGTGAAGTATCAAAGGTTACGAGTTCCGGGAGACTGGCAATTGAACGAACCTTTATGACGGAGGAATTTGATTCAGTCGGCATCATTCGTGCTGAAGAGATTCAGGCAAAACAGTTTCAGTTAAAATTATCGGGTGAAAGTAAAATAGTGCGGCTAATCGCAGAAGAGGTAAGCGTGGAGAAGGATAAAATTTCGTTTCCTTTATTAAAGAAGATACTCGTCTGTCAGGATATCAAAGGAAAGAACATACAATTATCTTATACGGAAGCGGATAGAGTAGAGGGGGATATTGTTGTAATCGGTAAACATTGTAAAATTCATACACTGTATTATACAGAAAGCTATTCCATTTCTCCGCATGCAGAAGTTCAGCATATTATTAGGAGGGAAAACACGCGGTGATATTGCAATTAACCATTCGTTTTCTGCTATTGCTAACAATCCCTGTCTTATATGTTCTTTATGTTGGATTAATGCTATGCGCATTACTGATCTTATTAGCTGGCATACTACGAACATTCGGTATTGAACAAATCCAAATGAGCATTTGGCAAGGAATTGAACTGCCTGCAGTATTAAGCATTCCTATATCACTCGCAGTCTCAATACTACTCGTAATTTGCTCGCTCTATGTGAGAAGGTCGATTCGATATTGTATAGTGAGGATTAGAATTTAATTAGTGTGTATTGTTGTGCTGATTTGTTTATAACTTAAATATCTTACCTAAAAGTATAATCGTTATTCGAATTGGATTCATTATGCTTTCATAAAGTCGGGTTCTTACCATTCAGAATACTTGAAGATGGGGGCTTCCTCTTTCAAAGACCATTGAATTTTAGACAGCTCCCAGAACGTATTTGATTTACCTTGATCTTCATACGAGGTATATCCAATAAATGTTTCATTTTCAAGCGAAAGAACTGATTAAGCCTTAAAGATGTTTCAAAGCTTCTCGTTTACTAAGGGGTTTTAAGCTATGATTAGCGATAAAGGATCTTACGCTTTCAGGGCGAGTTTTGGCATACTCACGCAATAACCATCCAATTGCTTTTTGTACAAAAAATTCATCGCTGTCTGCGCGTCTTAAAATGTATCGGAATAGGCGCTCCTCATCTGTTTTGTCTTTGTATTTTAGCTGATACAATATGGCAGACCGCTGGAACCAAATATTCTCATCTTCAATCCATTGATCAGCAAATGATGGAATAAGTTCCCCGTGCTTAGAAAACATATAGCCCACGATATGAGGAGAAAGTACATCTACCGTATCCCACCATGACTTTTTCACTATCAAACTAGCTAACCAAGATACGTCCTCCTTGGTTAAGTCCTTCTTTGCTTTTTCAATTATATCAAGGGCTGCTTTTTGATATTCACGTTCTGGAAGATCCCATAGCATAAAAATGACATCTTTCAGCTCTTCTTTTGGAGGCAATCCGATTTCTTTGATAAATTGTTTCGTTAATTTTCGACGAATAGGAGTTCGAATACCCAAAAAGTCGAATTGGTTTCTGAAATAGTTGTTTGACCACCTGGCAAATTCAGCATCCTTGTGTTTGGAATATAGATTAATAAGCTCTTGAACATATGAGTTTGTTGCATCCGTCATTATATGGCCACCTTACAATTTGTTATTAAACGAGAATTCATATCCTATATAGTTAAATATATTTCTGAATCCTATATTTTCTGCAACTGCAATAGAAGGTTTGTTTGACTCCATACAATCCCAATATGGAATCCTATTATTATCTAGACAATCATTTACGAAAGCTTTCGCTATGTTTTGCGCTAGCTTTTTCCCTCGATGTTCTTCTATCGTTTCAATGGTTACAGCATGAACATTTCCCGCGACAAACCCTGAAAAACAAATACTTACAATTTCATTCTTGTAAATCATACAATATCCCATACCATTATGAAAGAACGTTTCAGATGAAGACCAAGACTCTAAAATATTGGATCTTAAAAATTCTATATTTTTAATTGAATTGTCTTTGTTTTCAAAGATATCTTTACAAACTTTCATAAGTTTGTATCCTTGCGTTATACTAAACTCATCGGTATAGCTATAGTCGTCCTTATGTAGCGTATAAACCCTTTGATTCCAGCTTCCTAATTTGCGGTTTTTAAACACATCCTTAATCGTGGCATCCCATTTTCTATGCTCACCAATACCTTCAAACCATTTCAGCTCAACTTCAGTCGCTTCAGGCATAATGATTGTATCAATAAATTGATTTAGATCTTTATTGAAGCGCTCATTCTTTTCATTTCCAATAAAGATAAACCCATCGTTATTTCCTAACCATACAAGTCCAGAAGCAGGAGTATCCATATCATCTACAAAGACACGACCAGGATTAACCCCTTCAATCACTGCTCTTGCTTCTAACAGTCCTTGATCAGATAATAAGTATTTACATTTATAGAATTTATCCTTTTTTAGCTCAGAGATCATATTTGTCCCGTCCTAACTTTATTTCTTTTCTGCTAACATGAAAATCAATAATCTTCTTTAATTATGCTGCCCCCAAATGTTCTTGTTTGATCTTGCACCAATTTATGGAGAAACTACTTAAAACCATCTGTTTCTCTAATCTGAGTAAAATTTTCTTCGCGGATTTCGCTTTTTTCTATAAGAATCTCTTGAAATGATTTAAAAAGTTCTTGAATTTTTTTATCTCGGTTAATAATTTCTATACGCTTATTATATTCTACTTCATCTTTATATTGAGAAATCTCCATCCACTTTGTTTGCTCCTCGTTACTCTGAATATAAATTACATGTGAATCTATATACTTACTATAAATTTCCCTTGTTTTTTCTTGAATGTTTAAAAAGGTTTCTATTTTGTCTTTCTTAATATGATACGTATAAACTTTTACAAACATCTTTTCACTCCTGACATTTCATAAGTCATTTCTTAATATAGTTTAATTTCCTGCCAATAAAATTAGCAGAAACAGGGCTTCGGTCTAATTCTCTTGCCCAGACGGAAAGCTGGCCAATATGATGAATCTCGTGAGCAATAATATGATGAAGTATTTCATCCTTCGTGTATTTATCTTCATCCCAAGGCACATGTATGTGTTCATCTTTGGACTCATTTAAATTTGTTTTTAAATAAACCAAAATCTCATCTCGGAGTGTATCGGACAGAGATTTAACCATTTCAAGGGTATTATAATCTGCAAATGAAAATACGATATCTTCTTTACCCTGAATACCGCGTATCCAGCTATATTCCACGTCAATAATGTGAAAAAGGGTGTATAAAATATTTCTTACACCACCTTTGTGATCATTTAACAGCTCTTCAGGTGTTAGCTGTTTACACCAGTCAAACCATTCATCTCTTACCTGCCAGTTATACTCAAAAAACGTAATCAATGTGAACACCTCTTTCATTCAATTGCTGAAACTAATTGTAAGTGTTTAAGGTTCTTCGTGTTAAAAAACTACTTTTAATTAGTGTCTCTACTTAAATAATAACATAATCTTCTGAAAGAGTAGCTGGTCGTTCAACAATGAACATTGACTGAATTCAAAAACTGTAACATCCGAATGCAATCCGAATAAAATGGCATAGGCGTTTGATCATACTCTGCAGAAACCACAAGGGGTGAATTTATGTCAATTATTACGGGAAGCGAATATATTGATCGAATCGATCTTCTGGAAATGGATATATGGGTAGATGGGCATCCGGTCATAGGCAAAGTCTCTGAGCACCCGGCGTTTAAGGGAGTTATGAGGAGTCAAGCAGCATTATATGATTTACAACACGATGAATCATTACAAGCTATCATGACTTATTCCTCGCCATCAACTAGTGAGCCAGTTGGGATGTCCTATTTGCAGCCAAAGACGAAACAGGATCTTGTGAAAAGAAGGAAGATGGTTCAACAATGGGCACTGTCAACGAATGGCATGATGGGGAGAAGTCCGGACTATATGAATACGGTGCTGATGGCACTTGCATCATCTGTAGGCCTTTTAAAGGGAAAGGAAAACTGTTTCCCTGAACATTTATTATCTTTTTATGAATATGCCCGTGAAAACGACATTTCCATGACACATACATTTATAAATCCGCAAGTCAATCGTGAGCAATTTTATTTTGAAGATCCGGAAGATGAACCAATAGCCACTAAGGTTGTAGACAAAACAAATGAAGGTATTATTGTTAAAGGGGCCAGGCTATTGGCAACACAGGGTGGGATAACAGATGAAATCGTTGTCTTATCGGCAGGAGGAATCCAGGATAAGGCGAATGGTTTTGCATTTTCCATCCCTAGTAATACAAAAGGTTTAAAATTTATCTGCCGGGAATCATTTGTTGGCGGCGCTTCCGCATTTAACTATCCATTGAGTTCACGCTATGAAGAAATGGATACGATTGTCGTTTTTGATAATGTACTTATTCCGTGGGAACGCGTGTTTTATTACAATAACCTACAAGTCTCGAATACTTTCATGGATGCTAGTTCATTTCTGCCGTTTACTTTACATCAGGCTGTATCCAGACAAATCGTTAAAACGGAATTTGTCTTAGGTGTAGCTCAGTCAATCATTGATACAATCAATATTAGTGAGTACCAACATGTTCAGGAAAAGGTATCTGAAATTATCGTTGCTCTGGAAACGATGAAAGCATTGATTATCAAATCTGAAGTTGAAGCTGAATTGGATGAATGGGGGTTCATGAGACCAAATCAAAAAACACTGCAGGTAGCCTGTAATGTATTCCCGCGCGCCTATGCAAGATTTGGTGAAATTATCCAGCAACTAGGAGCCAGTGGGTTGATGTCCATCCCGACAGAAGAGGCATTTCAATCATCACTAAGAAAAGACTTGGATCAATATTTGCAATCGAAAGCTGATGATGCTGAATCACGTGTCAAGATTTTCCGTTTAGCTTGGGAAATGACAATGAGTGCATTTGGTACACGGGAAACCCAATACGAACGGTTTTTCTTTGGTGATCCAATCCGGTTGTCTAGTGGATTGTATTTATCATATGATAAGGAACCGTATGTAAAACGGGTAAAGACTTTGTTAGGGATGGATTGAAGTTATTTGAATCTGGCCGATTGGCATAACCATATCATTTGAGCAGTTACCATCATTCAACTCATCAAACGAATGGTATGTGGTTAGGAGAGCAGAAAAATTGTTCTCCTTTTAGTCTATTTCTAAAGGATAGTGCGCTTTTAGTATCGTAACGCATCAGCTAGCTTCACATTAACATTTGCATATCATAAAATATTTCCATCAGGATCTTTAAAATTAAAATAATGATTATGTTCGATTTGTGTAATCAAATCAACGTCCTTATTACTCATAAAATGAATGCTTCTTCAATGTTTTTTGTATTGAAGTGGAATAGATTTTAAATACTCTATCCTCTGAATAAATCTTGCTGTCTAACTCAATCCCTGTACCTTCCATAGGTATTACGTAAAGATGACCAAACTGAATTTCACCGTCTGTTTTCAGTCCTAAAATATCACAGTACCAATCTCTTGCTTTCTCTATGTTGCTTACTGGGATAAATACTGTTCCGATTTGTTTTAAAATAGGATTCTCCATAAAAACACTTCCATTAAATATGTTTATTAAATATTCTGTATATACAGAATAAAATCCTGCTTCTTTAGTGAAAAAACGCAATTGTGAAGCTTTCACCGTCGCATTAAAGCACTTGTTACTTCAATAAGAATTATCATCGATTTTCATAGCAGACTTGCTAAATTTTCCAATAATTAAAATGGCAATACCTATAATACCTCCTACAAATTCAGCAATATAAAAATCCGAGTCTTATACAAAACGGATAAGGAATCCTCCACCAAAAATTATTGTCATTGAAATTCCAATAGATGTTAGTAAATTCTTCACATTATCTCACCCTTTTTTGGTACAAGTAACAAACCATAAATGGAAAGTAAAGTGGACAAACACTATTAATCTAGTAAAGTACCGTTTGCTCCATAATATTAAAACAAGAAGTAGTCTAATTATTTAGTTTTCCATTAATTTGTTTAAAATGATGAATATCATGTTTTATAAAGATTTTTATAAAACTTTCAACTGAGAACTGTCGTTTGTCTTTTCCTATTGTAAATCTAACATCTTCCCCTATTTTTGAGATTCTTTCAATAAGTTCTTTTCGTGTTTCTATGAAAGCATCTATAATAGATTCTGCGGAATGGTCTCTTAGATATGATATTGCTTTCTTATTATGTTGGTCATGGTTTGGAAACTGTGGCAAGTTAGCTCCGTTAACCATTACTGGAACCATTATTTCAAGATTATACTTATCCCAATAATATAAGTGTCCTACAATTTCTCTAATCGACCATTTTCCTTCGCTAATCGGTTCTTTTAGCTTTGATTCTTGTACATCTTTTAATTTCTGAATGGGATCTAGTGTATCTTCAAATTGCTTTAATATTTTCTTCATACCGTTTCCACCTCTTCCGATAAGTTAGAATATTATGTATTGATTAAAATTATACACGTAGAAATAATAGAAGTCATTTCACAAAGTTATTTTACCTTACATTATTTAACTATTGCGCCCGATGGTTAATTTGTTATCGGTAGCAGGTGTTAGCGATACATCGACTGAATCTTTTCAAGATCCCTAATAAAGAGATTCACTTCTTCCTGACTCAACTGTATCGGCATTTGATCATACAACGTAATGATTTGACCTTCTGTGTCATTTTGGTGTTTTTTCAAATAATCATAAAGACTTTTTAACTGGTTTTCTCTAATACTGGATTCTGTAGTGAAATGCTTTACTTTTTGTATTGAAAATTCGTTCACGAGTTCATCAAATTCACCTGAAATAATGTTACCTGTTAGCAACATGGGAATCCCTCCTAAGCCATAAGGTTAGTTTTTGTTAGTTTATCCTAAAAGATCACATCCTAATTACAAACCTCGGAGGGGGAAAAGGGCAGATATAGCTAGTAAAAACACTAATTCTTCTTAATAAAAACTGTTTACACATAGAAAATCCTCTAAATCGATTTTATCTTATCACCTTTACTCCACAAAACCTGTATGAGCTCAATAATACGTTTTTGCATAGGGGATAGCTTACGGTTTGGGTGATAAATTAAGTAAATGGATCGTCTTTTTCTTGAATTGAATTCTTTGAATAATAAAGTTCCTTTTTTTACCTCATGTTCAACAGAAAGCTTCGAAACAACTGCAATTCCTAAATTAGAAAGGATCGCCTTTTTAATTGCTTCTGCACTTTGGATTTCTAGTTCATGTGGAAACTGAATGTTTTCTTTTTGGCACCAGCTTCTGAAGATTTTGGTAGATGTAGAATCTTCTTCTCTGAGTAGAACTCTCTCCAACCTGAAAAATCTTGGCTCGTCTAAAGAATACGAAGCAAGTCGGTGATTTACATGTATTGCGATACCAATAGGATCTTCTTGGATTGGAATAGCAACAAAATCGGATACATCCTCCTTATAAGCAACAACGAGCCCAATGTCAATGCTATAGTCATCGAGTAATTTCCGAATGATTCTTGTGTTATGGACCCGTATTTTTAAATCGGATTCTGGTATTTGTTCAAAAATAGTTGGCAATGTGGAAGGGATAATGGAGCTAGCGACTGTGTTACTTACTCCAATAAGAACAGATCCTTGTCTTACATGTTGGATGTCTAACATGGTTTGCTGTGCTTGTTTATGGATTTGCAGTATTTTTTCCATATAAGGGAGAAGTGTTTTTCCTGTAGAAGTAAGCATAGTACGTCTTCCTTTGTATTCAACAAGGGCAAGATTACTTCGTTCTTCCATTTTTTTTATGTGAAACGTAATAGTAGGTTGGCTTAATTGAAGCTGCTCCGCTACTTTTGTTAATTGGCCCTCCTGATGAATGGCGTGTAAGATTTCATATTGCTGAAGTGTGAACATGTATAAACCTCCTATAGATAAAATCTATCCATTTCTAATATTTTATAAAAGAAATATTAATAGTAGTTTAACGAGGGGTTAATTTTTAGTTAATGCTCCCTTTGTATACTTGACTTATCATCCAATAGGAGGGGTTTTATGAAGGTGAATAAGTTGTTGGTACTGGTACTTGGGTTGGTGTTCATTCATGCTGCTTGTGGGTCAAACAACGAGACAGAAGCGAACGAGGGAGAAGGGATAGAAACCATTCGGTTTGTAGATACGGGAGCAGAAGGAATGGAAGAATTGTCACGGGAATTTGGTCCGTTTAAAGATGCCTTAGCAGAAGCAACTGGAAAAGAGATAGAATTCTTCTCTATTTCAAACCGGACAGCTGCCACGACGGCAATGGAGTTTGGGCAAGTGGATCTCGTTCTTACAGGGCCAGGTGAGTATGTAACGATGAAAAGCGCGATCGATGTAAAAGGGGTTGTAGGGATTACAAGGCCAGGGTATCGGAGTGTTATTGCTGTTCCTGCTGATAGTGATATTCAATCGATGGAGGATTTGAAAGGAAAAACCATCGCAATGAAAGATGTCGGATCAACTTCAGGACATGTCGCACCGGCTGGAATGTTAATAGATGCAGGCATTGATCCGAATAATGATGTCGAGACATTAATGCTAGGAGAAACATTTGTCGAGGCATTTAAAGCAGGGGAAACAGATGCAGTTGCTTTCTCGCTTTCTCGATACAATGAGTTAGTAGAGGAATGGGGAGAAGACAATGTTCGCGTGCTAGCTGAAAGTGAAGACCTTCCAAATGATTTGTTCGTTGCAAGCGAGGATTTGTCAGAGGAACAAGTGGAAGAGCTCAGGCAGCAAATGATGGATAATCAAGGTAAGCTGCTAGAGAGCATGCTTGTCACGGGCGAACATGATCATTATACAGAAAGTGAATTTGTCACTGTAGATGATAAACAATACGATGACCTTCGGAAAATATATGAAGAATTAGGAATTGAAGTCGAATAGTTGGAGGAAACAAATGCTGCAGCTTAACCAGGTAACTAAAAAATTTCAAGATGAAACGAAGGCGCTCGATTCCATCGACTTAACGATAGAAAAGGGAGAACAAGTTATTTTGCTTGGGCATAATGGCTCTGGCAAATCGACGCTTCTTAGAATGATTGGCGGTTTAGAAACAATTACTTCTGGAGAGATTTTACTTGATGGTCAATCCGTTTCTCTTGCAAAGCAAAAGGAAATGAGGAAGTTACGTGAAAAAATGGGACATGTATTTCAGAAGTTTAATTTAATACCAACATTATCTGTTTTTCAGAATGTTTTATTTGGCGCACTTGGTCGTAACCCACTTGTTGTAACTACATTGCACCCTTTTGCGAAAAAGGAACTTCGTGAAAAAACGATGGTTTGTCTAGAACGTGTAGGTCTTGCTGATTTAGCTGTACGACGGGCGGATCAGCTATCAGGTGGACAGCAACAACGAGTGGCGATTGCGCGGATGTTAATGCAGGAACCCTCGGTTATATTGGCTGATGAACCTATTGCGTCGCTTGATCCAAAGGCTGGTATAGAGGTGATGGATCTGTTGGTTGGAGTGGCAATGGAAAATAAAATGACTTTGATTTGTACACTTCACCAGCTTGACTTAGCTGTATCTTATGGAAGTCGTTTTGTCGGATTAAAAAATGGAGAACTTGTGTTAGATGAGCAAAAAGCTAAACATACGGTCGATTCATTCGCGTGGTTGTATGGTAAACAGAAGGAGTTGCTACAGAATGTCACATAGTGCAAAAAGCACACCCCCGCGTTTTTCCATGCCGCCTGTATGGAGCTGGATTGTCATCGTTGGGTTTGCAGGATTCTTTATCTCTGGTGTAATGAATGCTGATATCTCATTAAGAAGAACATGGGAAGGAATCGGCAATATTGGAGCATTTATTTCGCGAGCATTTCCACCAGATATGAGTCGTTGGCAAAGTATTTTCTTGGCTATGTTAGAAACGTTCGAAATAGCACTCGTGGGCACGGTACTCGGAGTGGTGATTAGCCTGCCGATCGCTCTATTAATTTCCAAAAATACGACGCCACATGCAGTGGTAAGCGGTGTGCTTCGTTTTATCGTATCTGTAATGCGGACAATTCCAGATTTAGTATGGGCACTTTTATTTGTTATTTCTGTCGGGTTAGGATCTTTCGCAGGTATTTTAACCATTATGGTGGATACGATTGCATTTTGCGCGCGCTTCTTTTCGGAGAGAATAGAGGAAATAGACAAAGGACCAGTTGAGGCGATCAAGTCGACTGGTAGTAATCGTTTAGGTGTATATGTTGCTTCTATCCTGCCGATTGGATTTCCATCATTTGTTGCCACTAGCTTATTTTCCGTCGAAAAGGCAATTCGATCAGCGGTTGTGCTTGGACTGGTTGGCGCAGGAGGAATAGGTATTGAGTTATCCACTTCCATGTCATTAATGAAATACGATGAAGCTTTCATGATCATTATTATTATCTTTATTGTTGTGGTATCGGTTGAACAGCTTTCAGCTATCATTCGCAAAAAGTTAATTTAAAGGAGGAAATAGGTTGCTTTTTTTAGTGCGTCATGGAGAAACGGAATGGAACTTACATAAGAGATTACAAGGACAGCAAGACATTCCATTAAGTGAAGTAGGAGTTAATCAAGCGCGGGAATTAGGATTACACTTTCAAAATCAACATATTGTTTTTGAACATGTATACACAAGTGATTTATTACGAGCCCACCAAACTGCCCAATTAATCACAAAAGGGATGTCAATTAGTAAATTTACTATCGAACCCAATCTACGAGAACGTTTTTATGGGGAGCTTGAAGGTGAATATATTGATGATATTGTGAAACTTATGCCAGATTACGATAAAAACTTTGGTGTAAAGATGCAATATGGAATTGAATCGTTAGAAGACATGCAAAAACGAATGGTTTCCATTCTAACGTCTATTGCTAAAGTAACAGAAGGTTCTCCAACATTAATTGTTTCGCATGGGGGATCGATTAATGCACTCCTTCACTATATTACAAAAGGGGAGATGGGAACTGGAAAAGGAAAGTTGGCAAATACCTCTTTCACGCGATTGCAATGGAGTAATCAAACTTTTCATGTGCAAGCGTACAATGAGACATCACGTTTAAAAGTAACATGAGAAAGGGAAAGCACTAAAAAGGATTTCATGTAGATAAGTAGATGGAATAAAAACAAACGACAAAGAGAAGGGCCCCTACAATCATGTAAGGGCCCACTGTCTTTCACTTACACTCCCGGAAACCATCCAGGCGTATTCATAATGACATTCCACAATGGGACTGGTACAACTAATTCTTCCTGTTTATCCTTATTAATTTCTGTTACAATTTCGTCTTCTCGTCCTTCGGCTACTTTTTGTACCCAGTCCGGATCAATAATAAGCTCTCGACCAAGCGCGAGCAGTGGAACCCCTGTCTCAAAAGCTTTGCGGGCATCTTCTGCACTGTAAATAGAACCTACACCAATTAAAGGAACGCGATTATCGATCGTTTCAAGCAGGTAATCAATACGTGTTTTGTTTACATCTTCCACGCCTCTTCTTGCTTTGGAAAGAAAATGCTGTAAGGACACATGGAGATAATCCAAGTCTTTTTCTGCTAATGTATCCACTAGTTTAATGGTGTCTGCCATAGTGATTCCTGGTGTTTCGGCTTCTTCCGGTGAGAAGCGGTATCCTACGATAAAGGAATCGTCGGCATGCTCCTTCACTATGCTCTTTATTTTATCTACGATGGCTAGTGGGAAGGTCATCCGTTTTTCGACACTTCCGCCAAATCGATCCTCACGTTGATTGGAATGCGGAGAGAAGAATTGCTGGATTAAGTATCCGTTCGCCCCGTGGATTTCCACTCCATCATAGCCTGCTTCAATCGCCCGGCGTGCCGTCTCACCAAAAGCATCGACAATCTCCTCAACCTCTGTTTCCGTTAATGCTCTAGGCGTTTTAGCTCCTGCCACCTCCGCCGGAACAGCACTGGCACTTACGATGTCACCATGAGGAACCAGTTCTGGCGGACACGTTCTTCCACCATGGAAAATCTGCAAAATAGCTTTAGCGCCTTGACTCTGGATGGTCTTAGCTAATTGGCTCAGACTTGGAATCATTTCATCGCGGTCACCAGCGAATTCATTATGGAAACCTTTTCCGTTCGGGGTTACATATGTACAAGCAGTAATAACCATGCTTACATCTTTGGAACGTCGTGCGTAATAGGCCAGCTCTTCCTCTGAAACTGTTCCATCTGGATTGGATGAAAAGTTAGTCATTGGTGCCATTATGATTCGATTCTTCAATTCAACTCCATTGTTAAATGTATATGGTGAAAAAAATTTTTGATTGCTTGGATTCATCGTTTCTTCCTCCTTCAAGGATTACTTTATGGTTATGATAGTAGTTCTATTTAGTTTTGTATATTAATGTGCTTGGAGTATTAACTTTACTCATGGAGCTGGCTTTTTTTGGCTGAAAAATGGCCAACGCTTATTCTGACAGACTCCACATAATTTTTTTGGACCTTTCTCTTTACTCTCATGCAATCAATTTTTAGTCATTTGGAACTATTTTCCTCACGAATTGAAACTTATTATAACCGATAATCGTATGAAAATTACCAAAATAATAAAAGGAGCGATTCGATTGTATAAGCGATTTTACCTACCTATACTTTTACTCGTATCAATTTTAATCGCAGCAGGTTGTAATAACTCGAATGGAAACGAAGAGAATAGTGGAGAAAGTAATGAAACTTCCGCTGAGGAAAATAACGCTGAGAAAACAGATAAAGTAGAAAATGGAGCATCTGGTCATCATACCGATCTACTTACAGTAGAAGGAACCCCCTTTGATGAGTCATTATTTGAAGTGGTGGACTTTGAATCGGATCCATCGCCAAATGATTATTATTACCAATATGCATCAAGTGGAGCATTAGCCATGGGCGGAGAAAATCATAGTATATTTTTTGATTATCGGACTGGAGAAAGATTAAGCTTAGAAACCGATGTTGAACGCCTGAAAGGAAGAGCAGAGTCATCCATTGTAAATACGGATAGTTATACATGGCCATTTTTATTCGGTAATTACTATTATCTTCAGGGTAATGATGTTGGCACAAATAAAATCATTCAAGTTGATCTTTCGACTGGAGAAATTGAAGATTTAGCAGACGCAGATGGTCCATCAGATATGGTGAAAAAAGATGACATTCTTTATATTATCAGCGCTGATAAGTTGTCTGCGCTTGATACAAATACAAAAGAAACAATTTGGGAAACAACAGGAGAAGTTGAGCTTAGTACAGGATATGCTGAACTTCATGCAACAGATCATGCGCTTATTTATGAAGATCAATACGGACTAACAGCGTTCGATATAAAAGATGGAACAAAATTATTTGAAGAAGAAGGAGTATTCCGGGACGTTGCTGTCGATGGAAGTACCTTCTATGCTTTGGCAGATGAAGCTGATGCATTTTCAGACTCGCTTTACAAGGTAGTGGAATTCGATGACCAAGAAGGAAAAAAGGAAACAATAATTGAAGCCCCAGAAGTGGAAGAACCATACGAAATTGGAGAGATAAAATTAGATTTAGTTGATGATCTTCTTTATATCACAGTTGAAAATGGAATATTAACGTATGATATCAATAGCCATGAGCAGCTATGGTCGGTCTCTGTTGGAGATTTAAAGGATCGTTCTGAAACAGGTGATGATTATAACTATTGGTTCTCTGCAGGTATTACAGGTAATCATGTATATGCATTTACAGAGAAATCAAATGTTGCAAATGATCGTGACAACTTTCTTACGGTAATTGATTCCAAAACCGGTGAGGTAAAAAATCAGTATTCCTTTGGAAAGGCAATTGGTGCCGGTCCAATAATTGATGAAGAAAATGGGAATGTTATGGTATATCTGCAATACTTTAATGATGAAGGGGCACAAGGGTTTATTTTGCCGATTGAATAAGGTGGAAAAAGAGGCTATTAGCTAAATTGGGTAATAGCTTTCTTTATTTTATAGTATTCGTAATTAGAACTTTTAAATCTTATACGGCATAATAGCAATCTATAAAGGGGACTTGATATGAAAGAACTTTATATAAAACAGAAGGTATTCAGTCTAAGCGGCAAGTTTACGGTGAAAGATCAGCAGGGAAATGATGTTTATTTCGTTGAGGGCAGTTTTATGAAGGTTCCAAAGACCTTCTCCATCCATAACAATACAGGGAGTGAAGTTGCACTCATTACGAAAAAAGTGTTCAGCTTTTTGCCAAAGTTTATGGTTGAGGTAGATGGCCGAGAGGTGTTAACGATTAAGAAGGAGTTTTCCTTCTTTAAGGCACGCTATACGATTGATGCGGCTGGTATTGAAGTAAATGGCAACTGGTGGGACATGAACTTTGAGGTGTACCAGCATGGTGAAGTCGCAGGGAAAGTGAGCAAGGAATGGTTCACTTGGGGCGATAGCTATAAGGTACAAGTATGGAACGAAGAGATGGAGACAATCATTCTTGCGCTTGTTATTGCAATTGATTGTGTGAAGGCAGATCAAGCAGCCGCTTCCTCGGTTGTGTCGAATTAATATTCATTAAATGTCATATAATATTATTTATAGTAATCCAAAGGCTAAGGTTGAATAGACATTTTGATATGTTAAAATGGAAAACATCTGTAATAAATAATGCAAAGAGGATGAACTTTTTCATGAAGCAAAATAAGAAGAAATTTTCCAGTGTATTTACGTATGCTTCCATAATTGTCGGAGTGCTAGTACTATTTGGAGCAGTTTTTCCAAACCAGTTCGGTAAAGTCTCCAGTGGTGTTGGTGCATGGATTACGGAGACTTTTGGCTGGTATTATATGACAGTCTTCACCTTAATTTTACTCTTTTTTATATTTTTGGGATTTAGCCCAATTGGTAAACTCAAATTGGGTAAACCACACGATAAACCTGAGTTTAAAACGATATCATGGTTAACCATGTTGTTTAGTGCTGGTATGGGAATTGGCTTAGTGTTTTATGGTTCAGCCGAACCCATCTCACATTACCTGGCACCACCAACTGCTGATGCTGAAACGAAAGCTGCTTTAGCTGAAGCAATGCGATCAACTTTTTTTCATTATGGATTCCACCCGTGGGCAGTATACGGTATTGTAGCACTTGCATTGGCTTATTCCCAGTTTAGAAAAGGTGAGCTTGGTTTAATCTCGAAAACATTACGACCTGTTTTAGGAGATAAAGTAGATGGTCCAATCGGAAATGTTGTCGATGTGTTATCGGTATTCGCCACAATTATTGGTGTAGCAGTTTCATTAGGTATAGGAGCAATGCAAATTAATGGGGGATTGAACTACCTCTTTGGTATCCCAAACAATCAGCTAGTCCAAGGTATTATTATTGCCATTGTTACTGTGTTGTTCTTATATAGTGCTTGGAGTGGATTAAGTAAGGGAATTCAATATTTAAGTAATTTAAATATGCTGTTAGCAGGATTATTGTTTGTTGCTGTTTTAATTTTGGGTCCAACTTTACTTATTTTCAATATGATGACAAGTGCCACTGGTGATTACTTAAACACATTATTATACAATAGCTTGGATGTAGCACCATTAAACGAGCAAAAACATGAGTGGATGCAGTCTTGGACGATATATTATTGGGGATGGTGGATGAGTTGGAGTCCATTTGTAGGTATATTTATTGCAAGGATTTCACGAGGGCGATCAATCCGGGAATTTGTCCTTGCGGTATTATTTGTTCCCACTATCGTGAGTATATTTTGGTTTAGCGCATTTGGTCTAACAGGGGTGGAAGTAGGTCTAAATGTACCAGCAATATTTGAAATGCCACCTGAAACGCAGTTGTTTGGGATTCTCAATGAACTTCCTTTAAGTGTTATTTTATCTGTTGTTGCTTTGATACTTATAGCATCATTTTTTATTACCTCAGCAGATTCCGCAACATTTGTTTTAGGTATGCAAACTAGTTTTGGAACGTTAAGTCCTGCTGGTTTTGTAAAAATTGTGTGGGGATTAGCGCTATCAGCAATCGCATATGTACTGCTGTTATCAGGGGGAGAAACCGGCTTAAATGCATTACAATCTGCATCCATAATTTCGGCCTTGCCATTTAGTGTAGTGGTGATTTTGATGGCTGTAGCATTCTACAAAGATGCCAATCAGGAAAGGAAATACTTAGGTTTGACACTTAAACCGGATAAAAAAAGAATGAAGGAATATAGTGATAAAGCAAAATCCAATAGAGAACTGAGATAAAAAAGCGTGACTGTTGCATTCTGTTTTTAAGTACAATTAATTCCTCAAAAATCAAATTAAACAGCCATATTTTTAACCCCGTTTTAAATAAAACGGGGTTATGTCTTGTGTTTGCGGTTTTAAAATGAACTTTAGAGTCACAAGTCATATTATATATGAAGCAAGCTCCTGCTTTTCATGATGGGATAAGTCAATGTGAAAAAATGGGATCGTGCTATTCTTTTCAGCATGGACTAGTTAGATGAGTTTTTATAATCTTGACAAAACAGACCACAAAATATAACATAAAAATGTAATCGATTACATAAAAGACAGGTGATTATATGGTAACCATACAGGAAGTGGCGAAAAAGGCAGGTGTTTCTACCGCTACTGTTTCAAGGGTACTCAATAACAGGGAAACGGTTAGAGAAAAGACGAGAGTACGAGTGGAGCAAGCTATCCAAGAATTAAATTATGAGCCGAGTGCGCTTGGTCGCAATCTCAGAAACTCTGAAAGCAGGCTGCTTCTTGTTTTGATTCCCAGTATTTCGAATCCATTTTACACGGAAATCATTAATGGGATTGAGGATACAGCGATTAGCAAGGGATATAACATTCTGCTTTGTGAAACAGATTCTAATCCAGCAAGAGAAGCAATTTATTTTAATATGGTGCGGAACCGACTTGCAGACGGGATTATTCTAATGGACCCGACTGTCAATCGAAAGAATCTGTATGACCTTGCAAGCAGGCATCCAATTGTGCAATGCAGTGAATTTGATGAAGAGGGGGAGATTTCCTACGTAACCATTGATAATGAGCTTGCTGCTTATCAGGCGGTTAAACACTTGATTAAATTAGGAAATAGAAGAGTTGCTTTAATTAATACAGATGAGAAGTACTTGTATGCCCGTGAACGCAGAAGGGGCTATGAAAAAGCCTTACTTGAGTTTGGTTTGCCAATTGAGTCTAAATGGATGCGAGAAACGGAGCAGCTTGGATTTGAAGGCGGTCAGCAGGCGATGCGTTCTTTATTGAATGAAGCGGATAAGCCAAATGCTGTTTTTTCGGTATCTGATGTGCTTGCGATTGGTGCAATGAAAGAAATTCAGCTGCAGGGCTTGAAGGTACCGGATGATATTGCTGTGATTGGATTTGACAAGATCAGCTTTTCCAACATGACGAACCCGACACTCACAACAATTGCCCAGCCGATGTACAAAATGGGCAGCATTTCTGCGAATATGATTATCAATAAAATTAGAGGAAAAGATGTGGAAAGCCTAATATTGGATCATGAATTGATTATTAGAGAGTCTACATAATGAAAAGTGAGGTGTATGAATATGCCTAATCAAATTGCTATTGTCACAGGCGTAAGTCATAAGCACGGGATTGGTGCGGCCACGTGTCTGGAGCTTGCAAAAGCAGGGGTGGATCTATTTTTTACCTATTGGCAATCAGACAGTGGATGGCCTGAAACATTCCAAAGGGAGATTCAAGAGCTGGGGGTGAAGTGTGCCCATGCTGAAATTGATTTATCCGAACCTGAAGCATACCTCCAGGTTATTCAAGGTGCCGAAAATGCGCTGGGAGTACCTTCGATATTAGTTAATAATGCCGCTTATTCCACTAGAGACGGATATGAAAAACTTCAAGTAGCAGAGATGGATGCGCATTATGCGGTAAACATCAGAGCTGCAATGATGCTTTCTGCAGCGTTTGCAAAGAGTTTTAAGAAAGCAGGATATCATGCAGGAAGCATCATTAATTTGACTTCTGGACAGGCGCAAGGTCCAATGGTCGAAGAACTTGCCTATGTAGCCACAAAAGGAGCTATTTCTGCTTTTACGCTTTCCTTATCTGCAGAGCTGGGATCGCTTGGTATTACAGTTAATGCCGTCAATCCCGGACCGACCAATACAGGCTGGATGTCAGAGGAATTGAAGCAAGCACTATTGCCGAAATTTATACTGGGGCGCATTGGAGAAGCGAAGGACGCTGCAAGGCTTATTTCGTTTTTGGCAAGTAAGGAAGCTGCGTGGATTACGGGACAGGTTATCAATTCCGAAGGCGGATTCTTGAGACAATAATACGGATGTTTCGAAAAAATAATTCTATAAATAGGATTGACATCAAAAATAATTATCGTATAATATAACCAAATGTAATCGATTTCATTTTCAAGAATATTCCTTAAATATATCTTGGATTGAAATCGGCATTAAAAAAAGGGGGCATTACATTGAAGTTTTCAAAGTTAGCACTTAGCAGTATGTTGTTAATCGCTCTGGTTTTCTTTTTAGTAGCTTGTAATTCAGATTCATCGGAACAAGACAATAACGATGAATCCGATACATCAAGCGCGAATGGTGAACAAGCATCAGAAGGCAGTGAAGAAGAACCGGTTACCATTGTGTATGCGCGAGGGGTAGATACAACACCGGGTACAGAAGCAGTAATCAAAGCATTCGAGGAAAAGTTTCCGCACATAAAAGTGGAGCAGCGTGAAATGCCTGCAGATACAGGCCAATCCCATGACCAATATGTGACACTTTTAAGCTCTCAAAGTTCGGAGATTGATGTTTTCAACGCTGATGTAATCTGGCCGGCAGAATTTGCTCAGGCTAACTACGTGCTGGAGCTGGATCGCTTTATCGAAAAGGATGGAATCAACATGGATGATTACTTCCCGGGGACAGTTGCAGCAGCGAACTTTAATGGAAAGCAATGGGCAATGCCACAGTACACAGATGCCGGTGTTTTTTACTACCGTACAGATATTGTGGACGAGCCCCCAGCAACATGGGATGAATTGATCGAAATGGCAAGCGAGCTGAAAGGGGAAAACGGCACAGAATATGGCTACCTCATGCAGGCCGCACAATATGAAGGCTTGATTACAAATGCCATTGAATTTATCGCTTCTTATGGCGGTGAAGTAGTGGATGAAAATAATAATGTTGTCGTTGACAGCCCGGAAACAATCAAAGCACTCGATAAGATGAAGGAAATTGTAACATCTGATTTTGTACCAGAGAATATCGTGAACTTCATGGAAATTGAAACAGAGAATGCTTGGATTGAAGGGAATGCTGTTTTTGCTAGAAACTGGCCGTATATGATGGCTTCTTCTAATGATGAAGAGAGATCTGAAATCGTTGATAATGTCGAAATGTCCAGACTTCCAGCAGGTGATGAAGGTACTGCAGCATCACTTGGCGGATGGATGACAATGATCAATCGATATTCGGAGCATCCAGAAGCGGCATGGGAGTTTGTGAAATTCATTTCGGGACCAGAAGGACAAAAAATTAGTGCCCTTGAGGGTGGACGTGCTCCAACATTAAGCGCATTGTATGACGATCCAGAAGTACAGGGTGTCAGTTCATTATTCGCAAACCCTGAGTTCAGGGAAGTATTACAGTCTGCAGTTCCTAGACCGGTATCACCTATTTACCCGGAAGTTTCCGATATTATGCAAATTGAAATTTCAAAAGTATTGACAGGTGACCAGACCTCCGAAGAAGCTGCAAAGAATATGCAGGAAAAGATTGAAGCGGCGATGGCTGAATAGATTCTAAGTTAGTCAAAATAGCAGGATGGGCATATACTCATCTTGCTATTCTTATAATAGTGCGTGTGCAAAAAGGAGGATGAAAAGGACCGAGAAGTTCGAGGCGGCGTAGCTTTGAGTACCGGAGCGTATGCAATTAATACGTGAGGAACGGAAAAGCAAGCTAACGAAGAAATTCGAAGCGTCATTTTCACCGGACTTTTTGAACAACCTCTAATAGGGTCAGAAAGCCAGCTTAATAACGAGGAGGTTAAACATGAAAAACAAGAAAAGGCGCAGCTTTCAACTAAGTGAGAAACAGCTAGGGTATGCTATGGTCATCCCGTCCCTTGTTCTAGTAATGGTTGTCGTACTATGGCCGGTTGCACAGTCCTTTTACAATAGCTTATTTGACTATAGGCTGAATGATCCCTCTCGTTCCCAGCTCATGCTTAGTGCAACGATTGATCTGGAACGATACGTGGATAATCAATTTTACATAGGGAGTCAGCTTGATAGTTTATTAGAAAGTGCTGAAAATGAAGCGGATGCTGAAACGGTAAAGGGAATTCAACAGGATGTTGAAAACTATCACGCTGAGCTAATCAGTGATGAAACGATTAAGACAAAGGTAGAGGAGATCGATGAGTTATTAGCGAGTTTTACGCCAGTAAGAGATTCTGAGTTAAAATATTCTAAGGTAGATAATGCGTTTGCCGAAGCGTATCAGGGTGCGCTGGAATCTCATGCTGCAGCACTTGCTGATATAGCAGCTTCAAGCAGTGACGATACGTCAGGACAGCAGTTCCAGCAAGCCTCTGAGTTGCTCGCATCAACAGCAGGCAATATATTAAACTCAAACTTTATCGGATTGGATAACTACGGGAAGTACATGAAGGATCAGCGAATGTGGAAAGCGATGGGAAATACCGCATTTTTCACAGTCATTTCCGTGGCATTCGAATTGGTGCTTGGTCTGGCAATTGCTCTCCTTATCAACCGAGCATTTAAAGGAAGAGGAATCATCCGTGCAACGGTATTAATTCCGTGGGCTATTCCGACTGCGGTGGCAGCGATGATGTGGGGATTTCTGTATGACGGACAGTCGGGGATTATCGCACACTATTTGGAAGCGCTTAATCTGATTCCTGGATCATCTTGGCTATTGACCACATCGGATGGCGGCATGTTTTCCATCATCCTTGCAGATGTCTGGAAAACAACACCATACATGGCACTATTACTGCTCGCAGGTCTGCAGACAATCCCGCAATCCTTATATGAAGCATCAAGTGTAGATGGAGCCAACAGATTTCAGCAATTCTGGAGTATCACATTGCCACTTCTGAAATCATCGATCTTAGTTGCATTATTATTCAGAACGCTGGATGCATTCCGAGTATTTGACTTGATTTATGTATTGACAGGCGGAGGTCCTGCAAACGCAACGGAGTCAATTTCCGTTTATGCCTACAAAACATTATTCGCCCAGCAGAATTTCGGGGAAGGGTCTGTCCTTTCTGTCATTGTATTTATCAGTGTAGCCATCATCAGTTTACTGTATGTGAAATTAATCGGTTCTGATCTATTTGATGGTCGTACGAAATGAGGAGGGGTATAAATGAATAAACGCGGTGGAATAGGATTTTATCTGTTTCTGATCATCTTTGTTTTTCTTGTGATGTTTCCCTTCATCTGGGTATTTTTAACATCCATTAAGCCGCCAAGAGAGATATTCTCATCTTTCAGCTGGTTTACAAGCAATCCTTCATTGGACTCCTATGAAGCGGCGCTGACGAATCGACCATTGGTGCGATATATGATTAACAGCTTTGCGGTATCTGCTTTAACAACTATTTTATCACTGGTGTTTGCATCGTTTACGGCATATGCAGTTACGAGATTGCCGATTAAAGGAAAAGGCTTGATCCTGGGATTGGTGCTTGCTGCATCGATGTTCCCGCAAATCGCCATCATTTCACCAATGTTCAATCTGGTAACAGATCTTGGTTTGCGCAATAGCTATATGGGACTCGTTATCCCTTATATTACGATCAGTCTTC
The DNA here is from genome assembly GCF_037969805.1 of Oceanobacillus sp. FSL W7-1304. Taxonomy (NCBI): domain Bacteria; kingdom Bacillati; phylum Bacillota; class Bacilli; order Caryophanales; family Bacillaceae; genus Oceanobacillus; species Oceanobacillus sp. FSL W7-1304. The sequence goes on from NZ_CP150211.1 coordinate 2,833,274, forward strand.
CATTGGCAATCTGGATTCTGGCAACCTTTTTCAAAAAGATTCCATATGAGCTGGAGGAGTCTGCCAAGCTGGATGGAGCAAGTCCATTCCAGACATTCCGGAAGATTATCCTGCCATTAGCAGCACCTGGAATTTTTACAACCGGAATCCTAGTGTTTATCGCAGCTTGGAATGAATATTTATTCGCATTGACTATTAACAGTGATGATGCATGGAGAACCGTTCCTGTTGGGATTTCGATGTACCAAAGTCAATATTCCATCCCATGGGGGGATATTTCGGCAGCAACGGTTATTGTGACGATTCCAATCGTTATTTTGGTATTGTTTTTCCAAAAACGAATTGTTTCTGGTTTGACATCTGGATCGGTTAAAGAATAATTCATGGAAAATGAGGTTGATTTGATATGAGAGAAAAGTTGAAAGTTGGAATAATCGGCTGTGGGGCAATTGCGGTGGAAAAGCACCTCAAGAGTCTCCAAAAAATCAGCCAGGTTGAGGTTGCAGCCTTTTGCAATCGAAATATTGAAAAAGCAAAGTCAGTCGCAAAAGAATTCGGAACAGCAGATGCAAAAGTCTATTCGGATTACAGGGAACTACTAATGGATGAAAGCCTTGATGTTGTTCACGTTTGCACACCGAATGTGTCCCATGCGGAAATTACAATAGCTGCGCTTGAAGCTGGGAAGCATGTGATGTGTGAAAAACCGATGGCAAAGACGTCAGAGGAAGCAAAGCAAATGCTTGCAGCTGCTAAAAGAAGCGGAAAAAAGCTGTCAATCGGCTATAACAACCGCTTCCGCTCGGACAGCCAGTACTTGCATCAAGCCGTATCACGGGGTGACCTGGGCGAGATTTATTATGCAAAAGCACACGCAATCCGAAGAAGAGCTGTTCCTACATGGGGTGTGTTTTTGGATGAAGAAAAGCAGGGAGGCGGTCCGCTTATCGATATCGGAACACATGCCCTCGATCTGACGTTATGGATGATGGATAATTATCAACCACAATCGGTGATGGGCTCTGTCTTTCATAAGCTTGGAAAACAAAAAGACGCTGCAAATGCGTTTGGATCTTGGGATCCAGATGAATTCAAGGTAGAGGATTCTGCGTTTGGTTTTATAAAAATGCAAAATGGCGCGACCATTGTTTTAGAGTCAAGCTGGGCATTGAATTCACTCGATGTGGATGAGGCAAAATGCTCCTTAAGCGGAACCAAGGGAGGCGCTGATATGAAGAATGGTCTTCGGATACATGGCGAAGACTTCGGTAAATTATACACGACAAATGTCGAACTGGATCCTGGTGGTGTCGCTTTTTTTGAAGGAGAAACAGAAAGTGAAGCAGATCTCGAGATGCGTTTGTGGATTGAATGTATTTTGCATGATACAGAGCCGGTTGTGAAGCCGGAGGAAGCAATGGTGGTTACACAGATTTTAGAGGCAATCTATGAATCTGCGAGAACTGGCAAGGCAGTATATTTTGATTAAGATAGCTCTTGAAACTAGATAAATACGATAAAATTGGAGTGAACAAAATGAAAGTAACCGTATGGAATGAATTTCGACATGAGCAGGAAGACACAGCAGTTGCAGCGGTTTATCCGCATGGCATCCACGAAACAATTGCAGCTTTTATAAAAGAAGCTGGTCATGAAACAAAAACAGCTGTACTCGATGAGCCGGAGCATGGCTTGACAGAAGAAGTGCTGGCCGAAACAGATGTGCTCGTATGGTGGGGGCATAAGGCCCATGAAGAAGTAAGCGAGGAAGTTGCAGAGAGAGTGAAGCAACGTGTGCTGGATGGTATGGGTCTCGTTGTACTCCACTCGGCGCATTTTTCCAAGGTGTTCAAAAAGCTGATGGGCACTGGTTGTGATTTGAAATGGCGCGAGGCGGGTGAGAAAGAACGGCTCTGGGCTGTGGATCCGACACATCCAATCACAGAGGGACTTGGGGAATACATCGAGCTTGAAAAAGAAGAAATGTATGGGGAACATTTTGATATCCCAACCCCTGATGAATTGATTTTCATCAGCTGGTTTGAGGGTGGAGAGGTGTTCCGGAGCGGGGCAACCTTTAAACGTGGTCGTGGCAAGATCTTTTATTTCCGTCCGGGACATGAAACCTATCCAACCTACCATAACAAGGAAATCCAGAAAGTAATCCAAAATGGCGTGAAATGGGCTGCAAATACCAATACACCAAAGCATGTATATGGCAACAGACAGCCACTTGAGAAATTATAGAAATAGGGGTGACAGCAGATGGCAACAGCAAAAGAAGAAGCAGAGAGTATGAGTAAAGCAGCAAAGAAAAGCGATAAAAAATTAATGAGGTGCAATTCGAAAAATCAGCAATTTGAAGGAGTGATACGATGAAAAAATTACGAATGGGAATCATCGGTGCTGGGGGGATTGCCCAAGGCAGGCACATCCCTGCCTTCCTAGAATTACAGGATAAGGTTGAACTGACAGCAGTCCATGATATGAACAAGCAGCGTGCCAGTGAGGTGGCCGAAAAATATGACATTCCATATGTGTTCGAGAATTACTATGATTTATTCAAAGAAGTAGATGCAGTAGCGATTTGTACACCAAATAAATTCCACTCTGATATTTCGGTAGCGGCACTGGAAGCAGGCGTGCATGTGCTATGTGAAAAGCCGATGGCAATTACGACTGCGGAATGTGAAAGGATGGTCGAAGCCTCTAAAAAATCAGGGAAACTCCTTTTAATTGGCTATCACTATCGTTATACAGAGGCTGGCCAGCTAGCCAAAAGAGCAGTGATGAATAATGAAATAGGCGATCCGCTTGTGGTAAGGGTTCAGGCATTAAGAAGACGAAAGGTTCCCGGCTGGGGAGTTTTTACAAACAAAGACCTGCAGGGCGGTGGAAGCTTAATCGATTTTGGCTGTCACATGCTTGATTTAGCGATCTGGCTGCTTGGTGAACAGGAACCTGTGGAATTGATGGGAACAACATATAACCGATTAAGCAAATCCCCGAACCAGATTAACGACTGGGGAGTTTTTGATCATCAAACATTTGAAGTGGATGATCATGTTTCGGCCTATATTACGTTTGAAAATGGCATTTCTCTTCAATTCGAATGCTCATGGGCTGCGAATATAAAAGAAGATAAAATTCATCTCAGCCTATCTGGATCGGACGGTGGTTTGAATGTGTACCCATTTGAACTATACCAGCCGAAGCTTGGCAAGATGATGGAAAGCACTGCCGAAGCGAAGCATGATGAAACTGCTGCAGGACTTGCCCAGGCTAAAAATTTTGTTGAAAGCTGTCTTGGTGAAGCGGAATTAGTTGTGAAACCTGAAGAAGCGATGAAGGTTTCCAAAATTATTGAAGCGATTTATAGAAGCAGTGAGACGAGATCAAGTGTTAATTTTAGATGAGACATGTTAGAAGGCGGTATCGGGGGGGCTATCCGTCGACTGCCGTGGGCGTGAAATTAAATAAACAATCTTGCGGAGGGGCGGAGAGAATATGAAGCTTGGCGTATTCACCGTATTATTTCAGGATAAACCATTAGAAGAAATGCTGGATTATGTAAAGCAAGCTGGTGTAGATGCAGTGGAAATTGGCACTGGCGGGAACCCAGGTAGTGCACACTGTGATATTGATGTACTTTTAAACAGTGAAGATAAGCGCAAGGAATACTTGGATAAGATTCATTCTCGTGGGTTAACAATCAGTGCATTCAGCTGCCATGATAACCCTGTGTCACCAGACAAAAAGCATGCACAGGACTCACATGACATTTTTATCAAAACGGTTCGTTTGGCAGAGTTGATGGATGTTCCAGTTGTGAATACATTTTCCGGAACGCCGGGTTCCAATGAGGATTCCACCTATCCAAACTGGCCAGTAACACCTTGGCCAACAGCATATTCGGATATTCTGGAATGGCAATGGGAGAAAAAATTAATTCCATATTGGAAAAAGCAAGGGCAGTTTGCGAAGGATCATGGTGTAAAAGTGGGACTGGAGCTGCACGCTGGTTTTCTTGTGCATACGCCATACACGATGCTTAAACTAAGAGAAGCGACAAATGATGCAATAGGAGCAAACCTGGACCCGAGCCATTTATGGTGGCAGGGGATTGATCCAGTTGCAGCAATCAAGATCCTTGGAAAAGAAAATGCGATCCATCATTTCCATGCAAAAGACACCTATATTGATTGGGATAATGTAAACATGTACGGTCTGACTGACATGCAGCCGTATTCCAATGTGCAGACACGCGCTTGGACATTCCGCAGTGTCGGCTATGGACACAGCGCGCAGGAATGGTCCAATATTATCAGTGCTTTAAGGACATATGGTTATGATTATGTGGTGAGTATTGAACATGAGGATCCGCTGATGTCTGTGGACGAGGGATTTCAAGCTGCTGTAGGGAATTTGAAAGATGTATTGATTCGAGAGAGGCCTGTTGATATGTGGTGGGCTTAAAGTTAGATGAGCTAGGTATCGATTCAGATTCCTAGCTCTTTTATTTGCTTTTTTGGTTAAGTAAGAAGCGCACGGAGAGTTATAGAAGTATGCTTGAATGACATATATGTCTGTGGGCAATAAAAATCAAATTTAGTTTCCTTCCTACGAAAGCGGTTTCTATAATGCGGTAAATAATTTGTGTTTAACAGCACAGAATTCTTATCTTTTATTAAAAATAGCTTAACTAAAATCTGTAATCTTGGTAATTTTGTTAAAAATTTTCTAAAAATATATTGATTTATATATTTCTAGGTACTATAATGATTTTTGTAAGCGTTTACTTATTATTTTTTTGAAGTTTTAAGAAACCGATTTCGTAAAATTGAAATCCATTTTAAGGAGGTTTTCATTTCTAGAATGAACTGAGTACGTTTGAAAAAAATCAAAATAATTATTATTGGGGGTTGTACGCATGAAAGGAATTAGAAAAATTGCTGTTCTTGGATTAGCGACATTGCTTGCATTTCTTCTAGCAGCTTGCAGTGGAAGTGATGACGGAGACACAAATGATGCTAGTGGAGAAAAGGGAGAAATCACGTTGGATTTTTGGACCTTTGGTGCAACTGGATATGAAGAGTTGGCAAAAGAATACGAGAAGGAAAATCCAAATATAAAAATTAAAGTAAAGTCGTCTGAAACAGCGGACCATCATGATGCACTCTTTACTTCCTTATCGGCTGGAAGCGGCGCACCGGATATCGCGATGCTTGAGATTGATCAATTTGACCGTTTTAAGGTAGCTCAGGATCGTTTCGAGAATTTATATGATCTAGGTGCGAATGATGTGAAGGATCAGTATTTGGAATGGAAATGGCAAAGCGGAGAAAATGTGGATGGAGATTTCTTATTCGGGCTTCCAACAGATATCGGCCCTAAAGCATTGTACTACCGCACAGACTTGTTTGAACAAGCTGGACTCCCAACGGATCCGGAAGAGGTGGCTGCTTTAATTGATTCACCCGAAGCATTTGAAGAAGTTGGTTTACAAGTGACAGAAGAAACTGGAATGCCCTTTGTAGATAGTATCGAAATGGCATTCAGAGCTTATTTGGATGCTGCAGAAACTGCTTATTTGACTCCCGAGAATGAATTAAATCTTGGAGGAGACAGCGAAGTGAAAAAGGCATATGACTATGCTGTTCATCTAAATGACCTCGGATTAGTAGGTAAATATGAAATGTGGAGTCCAGAGTGGGCTAATGCCGTTAATAAGGGCGAGTTTGCAGCAGAACTAGGTGCAGGCTGGTTAAAAGGCTGGATGGAAGGAAATGCTCCAGAAGCTGTTGGTAAATGGAACGTGGCTACATTACCAACTGAGTTTGCAGCTAACTGGGGTGGTTCATACATCGCAGTTCCAAGTGAAACAGAATATGCACAAGAGGCTTACGATTTTATTGAATGGCTCGTATCATCCGAAAATCAATTAAAATCATTCCAAAGCCATGGATTATTCCCTTCCGCACAAGCTGTTTATGAGGAGGAAGCATTTAAGACAAATGAAGATGAATTCTTCGGTGGTCAAGCAACAGCTCCAGTATTCGCTGAAGCTGCCCAAGACATTACTGGTATTGGATACAAAGGTGAAAAATACTTTCCAGTCCATAACGAGATATTGAATGCCCTGAAAAATGTCCAAAACAAAGGTGCAGACCCAGAAAAAGAGTGGGATGCAGCTGTGAAGCGTGCTGAGGATCTAATGAAACGCTAATCTGCAAAACTTGTAAGCAAGTAATCTATATAGTCGGCTTAACATTTGGATTTTTAGCCCTAAAAAAGTAAGCCGACTACCTTTCTTAACGCGTTTTTTGTAACCTTGTGAACGGTGAATAACATAAGATATGAGCGCCTAAGGGCACCGTACTACTTTGAAATGGAAAAGAGGCGTGAAAATGAATTCTATTCGTAAGAAAGAACCTATATTTAAAAAGAAGAGATTTAGGTCTGAAGAAAAAAAAGACATGATTTCAGGATATTTATATATAGCGCCTTTCTTCATAATTTTTACACTTATAGGCTTATATCCCGCACTTTTTAGTTTTTACTTAGCTTTCCAGAAATGGAACGGCTTAAGCCCGATGACCTTTAATGGCTTCGGTAATTTCCAACTCGTGTTAACGGATCCATTGTTTTGGAAGTCCGTATACAACACCATTATTATGGGGGTTATGGGCACTGCTCCCCAATTAATTGTCGGTCTTATTTTAGCCTACTTACTGAATATGGCATTTCTCAAGTTTAAAAGTTTCTTCCGGGTTACGATATTTATGCCTTATTTAACCTCAATGGTTGCCGTAGCCCTGATTTTTAGTGTGTTATTCAGTAATCATGAATCTTCGCTTGCCAATTATGTATTAACCCATTTATTTGGACTTGACCCAATTTCCTGGGCTGCATCTGAATGGGGGACAAAAATTGCGATTTCGCTGATGGTATTCTGGAGATGGGTCGGGTACAACACGATTATATATTTAGCAGGAATCCAAAGTATTCCTAATGATTTATATGAAGCAGCGACAGTCGATGGTGCCAATAAGTTTCAACAGCTATGGTATATTACGATTCCGATGATGAAGCCATTTATCATCCTGACCGTATTTACATCAACAGTCGGGGCGATGCAGTTATTCTCTGAGCCAACTGTATTCTTAGGTGCTGATGCCTTTACAAGGGACGAAGCGATGACGATTGTCATGTACCTGTACCGGGATGCCTTTAGATTACAGTCGTTTGGTACAGCTTCCGCAACAGCGATTATTTTGCTGGTCATCATTACGTTATTTGCTGTGATTAATTTAAGATTAGTTCAAGGCTTTGGAAGGAAAAAGAGAGGTGTTCAGAAATGAGTAATCAAATCCAAAAGCATCGAAAAAAATTATCGATTGGCAGCATAGTCGTTTACTCGTTTTTATGCATTGCTTCAATCCTTTCTCTTTTTCCTTTTTATTGGATGTTTGTAATGGCGACACGGCCAAGTGCTGCCTATAATACAATACCACCAACACTTACACCAGGAAATATGCTGGTTGAAAATTTTAATAAGGTATTAAATCAAATTGATTTCTTTGGTGGGATGTGGAATTCGTTTGTACTGTGTGCAGTCGTTACGATTGTCGTTCTGTTCATTAGTTCATTAGCAGGCTTTGCTTTTGCGAAGTTTAAATTCCCAGGCAAAAACATCCTTTTTGTTGCAATTCTAGTAACGATGATTATCCCGCCACAGTTAGGGTTAATTCCACAATACTTTTTAATTTCGAAAGCAGGACTTCTAGACACTTTAGCGGGAGTCATGATTTTATCCTTTTTAAATCCTTTAGGGATATTTTTGATGCGACAATATATTTCGGGAGCGGTTCCGGATGAATTAATAGAAGCAGCGAAATTAGACGGGTGTTCAAACTTCCGAATCTACTGGAGAATTGTTTTACCAATCATCTTACCGGCATTCGCGACACTTGGAATCATTGTCTTTACTGCGGTATGGGGAGAATTCCTATGGCAGTTTACGGTTCTAAGAGATCCGGATAGCTATACAATTCAAGTTGCATTGGCACAGTTGAGCAATACGAATAATATCGATTTCGGCATGATTTTATCTGGAGTATTCTGGGCTACCGTTCCATTATTAATCATTTTCTTATTATTTAATCGCTTATTTATTTCTAGTATTACAGAGGGATCTGTAAAATCATGAGTTTTTCCTGCCTGGCTATTGTTTCACTCTATAAATCTTAGTAATCTAACAGTAGGAAAGACATTTAGCAAGGATTAGAGGAGATAATACGATGGGCTTAACGATAAAGGACATTGCACAAATGACAGGGGTTTCACAAGCGACTGTATCAAAAGTAATAAATAATTATAAGGGAATTAGTGAGGAAACAAAGAACAAAGTCATGACAGTTATTAACGAAATGGGTTACGCACCTAATTTTTCCGCTCGCTCACTGGCAACTAAAAAATCAAACCTCATCGGTCTTATTTATGCTGGTAAGATCAATGTTGACATGACGCATCCATATTTCAATGAAGTTATTTCAACCTTTAAGAAGAATATTGGATTACTAGGCTATGATATTTTAATGTTTTCCAATGAACATTTTTTGCAAGATAAAGGAAGTTATTTAGCCAGATGCAAGCATTTTAACGTAGATGGCTGTTTGATTATTGCTGGTGAGGAAGTAGAGGATGCTACGTTTGAACTTGCGGAAAGTGGTTTCCCTTGTATTGGGATTGATATTGAGTTAAAGGGCCCTAGAGCAAGCTATGTCATGACGGATAATGTGAATTTATCAAGAAAAGTAGTCGAATATTTTTATCTGAGTTCCCTTCGGAAAATCGGATATATTGGTGGGATGCGTGATTCGGTCATTTCTAATTTCAGGTTAAAAGGATTCAAAGATGCGATGAGTCAGTTTGATCTTGATGTAAGAGATGAATGGATTCAATACGGTGACTATCAAGAAGAAAGCGGCTATATCTCCATGAAGCGGATGCTTGAATTGAAAAATTATCCAGAAGCTGTTTTCGCTGCCTCAGATTTAATGGCATTAGGTGCATTAAGGGCTATTAAAGAAGCTGGATTACATGTTCCAGGCGATATCCGGGTTGTGGGATGTGATGACATTGCTGCTTGTCGTTACAGTAACCCTAAACTGACCACAGTTAAACAGGATAAGGAGAAAATCGGTAAATTATCGGCCTATATGTTAAATGATTTAATTGAGGGGAAATCAAAATTAAAGCCTGTGTTTACGGACTCAGAACTCATTGTCAGAGAGTCGTGTGGAACAAACAAAACCTTCTGGTAAATTCACCTTGGTTCATGCTTGATTTTTAAAAAAATAACAACAGGATATGTATAGGATGTTAGGAGGGTTTTTGGTGAACTATTATGCAGTTTTTGATGTTGGTGGTTCCGCAATAAAATATTCTCTTATGGATGGGGCAGGCCATTTTTTAGAAAAATCTTCTATTCCAACACCGAAAGACGGCATTGAATCTTTTGTAAATACAATTGATTCAGTGGTGAAGGGATTTCAAAAAAGTCACATACTAAGTGGCATCGCCTTAAGTATGCCTGGAGCGGTAGATGTGGAATCTGGATATATTAAAGGATTAACGGCTATTTCCTATATTCATGGACCAAATATGAAGGAACTGATCCAGGAACGAACAGAACTTCCGGTTGAACTCGAAAATGATGCGAATTGTGCAGGATTAGCTGAAGGCTGGATTGGTGCTGCCAAAGGAATTAATGACTACATTTGTATTGTTATCGGAACTGGAATTGGTGGGGCAGTAGTATTAGATAGTAAGGTTCGTCATGGCAACAGTCTTTTCAGCGGTGAATTCGGTTATATGATTCTCGAGGATTATCTGAACCAGCCAATTGGGGAGAGCTGGAGCTCGCTGGCTGCAACTCGGGGCTTGGTTATGCAGGTTGCAGGGCGAAAAAACATGGACCCAGATACGCTTGATGGCCTAACGGTGTTTAAGATGGCGGATGGGGGCGACCTAGAAGTACAGGATGAAATTGAAAAATTCATTAAACGTTTAGCAGTAGGGATTTATAACCTGCAGTATATTATTGACCCTGAAAAAATACTAATTGGTGGCGCAATTAGTAATCGTGAAGGGTTTGTTGATCAAATTAATGAGAAGCTTAAGGTTATGAAACCGAGTGATGCATGTTTAGATATTCAAGTACACCTATGCCAGTTTGGCAATGACTCCAATTTAATTGGAGCACTGTATCATTTCTTACAAAGAAATCAAAATCTTCAATCCATCGAACAGCGTGAAGCTTTAAGTTGATAAGTAAACGTTAACATGAAGCGAGCAAAATAGATACATAGGAGGGAATAAGATGATACACAAAAAATTAGAACCTTTTCCAAGTAAATTCATGTGGGGATCTGCTTCTGCTGCCTATCAAGTAGAAGGTGCATGGGACGAGGATGGAAAGGGGCCTTCCAACTGGGACCAATTTGTTCGGATTCCGGGCAAAACCTTTAAAGGGACAACAGGTGATACAGCAGTCGATCATTACCATCGTTATAAAGAAGATGTTCGCCTTATGGCCGAAATGGGCTTGGAAGCGTATCGATTTTCTGTTGCATGGTCCCGTATTTTTCCTGAGGGGAAAGGCGGAGTAAATGAAAAGGGCATTCAATTCTATAGTGATTTAATTGATGAACTGATTAAAAACAAAATTGAACCGATTTTAACCATTTATCATTGGGATTTGCCACTGGCGCTTCAAGATGAATACGGTGGTTGGGAATCGCGTGAGATTGTCGAGGACTTTACCAATTATTCGGTTACTTTATTCAAGCATTTTGGCGATCGTGTTAAATATTGGGTAAGCTTGAATGAGCAAAATATTTTCACTAGTTTCGGATACAGAACGGCCCTTCATCCTCCGGGAGTAAAGGATGAGAAGCTCTTCTATCAAGTTAACCATCATGCCAATCTCGCAAATGCAAGTGCAATCAAAGAGTTCCGTAAATATGTACCGGATGGAAAGATAGGTCCAAGCTTTGCGTATTCTCCTTCTTATGCAGCATCCTCAAAACCGGAGGATATCCTTTCCGCGGAAAATGCAGAAGAGTTAAATGCGCATTGGTGGATGGACGTCTATGCTTGGGGGGCGTACCCTCAGGCAGCTTGGAAATACTTAGAAAGAAAAGGATTGGCTCCAACACTCGAAAGTGGTGACGCTGCATTATTACAAGAAGGTAAACCCGATTTTATGGGATTGAACTATTACCAAACCACTACTTTTGAGAAGAATCCATTAGACGGTGTATCTGAAGGGAAAATGAATACATCCGGAAAGAAAGGCACGACACAAGATACAGGTGTACCAGGTCTTTATAAAACCGTTCAAAATGAAAATCTCGAAAGAACAAACTGGGATTGGAATATCGATCCAACTGGACTGCGAATCGCCCTGCGCCGCATCACAAATCGATATCAATTACCAATTTTAATCAGTGAAAATGGCTTAGGAGAATATGATAAGCTCGAGGAGGGCGATGTCATTAACGATGACTATCGTATTCATTATCTTCACGTACATGTAAAAGCGATACAAGAAGCTATTAGCGATGGAGCAGACATACTCGGCTACTGTACATGGTCGTTCACAGACCTGTTAAGCTGGCTGAATGGCTTCCAAAAACGCTACGGATTTGTCTATGTTAATCAACATGAAGAAGGTAATCATGATCTTCGTCGCATCAAAAAGAAAAGTTATGATTGGTATAAAGAAGTCATTGAGACGAATGGAAGCAAACTGTAATTGGATCTAATAAATACGGGGGCTGGCCTATTGCAACCCTTTAAACTAGGGGGAGCGGGTGGCTGTCCTTCTGCTTTCTATTGTTATCATTTAAACACAACATATTTTTAATTATGTTGTGTTTTTATTTTATGTGGACGATAAAAGTTAGCATAAATTTTCAAATCCTATTCTTTTATGAACATATTCAACTTTGGACGCCGAAAAGTTTTATTTTATAAATCTGTTGTATTTATCCTATACTAGAATCATACCTTACATTCGATTGTGTAATGATTAACATAGATTGACGGTAATTCAAAGGAGAGTGTCTGGGATGGGGAAAAGAAACAAACATACAACTTTTACAGATTCAACATTCCTAAAAACATTAATCCAGGCATTTGAAATTAAAAGAAATCCCTTGCCATGGAATAAAGCAATTCTTGCTGGTGTCAGTGCCGCGTTTCCCGCATGGATAGGACTAATGCTTGGCGACTTACAATCCGGTCTTGCAGCTGGAATTGGCGGTTTTACATACCTGTATATGTTTAATGAACCGTATGCAGAGCGGGCGAAGAAGTTATTTTTTGTCATGATTGGTCTCTCGCTATCAATCGGTCTAGGAATGCTGCTCGCACCTTACCCCTTTATATTCTCATTGATGACTGGTGTACTTGGTTTTCTGTTTACCTTTTTATTTGGGGCTTTGAAAATTCCAGGACCTGCGGCAATATTATTTGTGTTAGTCTTCACCATCACATCAGCAATGCCGATTGACCCTTCCCTAGCACCAATGCGATCAGGGCTTACTTTATTAGGTGGTGCTTTCGCGTGGGTTCTTGCAATGAGCGGCTGGTTTATCAATCCCCATGGTCCAGAGAGAAATGCCATCAAGCGTGTGTATATGGAGCTGGGATCTTTAATCGATGTGATAGGGACAGCTGAGTTTAGTAAAGAAAGACAAAGAGCCCTGCAAACGCTAAAAGATACTGGAGATACGTTATCCAGAGCGTATATTTCCTGGCAGAATTCGGCTGAATTTAGAAAACTTCACTATTTATATGAGCAAGCAAATCTAATTTATGCGGAGATTATCGAATTCTATGCAATACCTGATAAAAAGCAACTATCCGCAATTGCCCAAATGCTTCGCACATTGGCGAATAAAATGGACAAACATTCGGGTGAACCAATGCCGTTCATGAATGAAATGGATAAGGAAACCAACCTTCGTTTAGAAAAGATGGTAAATGAAGCAGTGCTTATTTTAAATGGAGACGATGAGCGATTACGATTAGAGGAAGAAATCCGTGTTCCAAGGCGTTCGTTGAAAGAGACCCTAGCAGGAAGCTTTCATAAAAATTCCTTCGTCTTTATTTCTGCGATTCGTTATGGCTTTATCCTGTTTATTGCAGCCCTCATAGCTTTTTCATTTGAATTTGACCGTTCTTATTGGATTGTATTATCATGTGGCGCTGTTATGTTAGGTTCAACTATTATCACAACGTTTCATCGTGCCATCCAAAGGTCATTTGGAACCATTGTCGGTGTCCTGATTGCGGCTCTCGTTCTTTCCACCCATCCAGATGGCATCTATATCATTTTGATTATTTGGCTGCTCACTTTCTTGACGGAGCTATTTATCCCAAGGAATTATGCGATTGCCGTAAGTTTCATTACACCAAATGCAATATTCATGGCAGAAAACACGTCCCAGATCTATGATTTGCGTTTCTTTGCGACAGCAAGAATTACAGATATTCTAATCGGTTGTGCGATTGGACTTATTGGCATATTCTTTATCGGCAGAAAATCGGCATCCAGCCGTCTTCCGCATCTAATTGCTAAAACAATCCGCAGCCAGATGCAATTGATGGCTTTCATGTTTTCTGGAACGAGGGACGATGTGGATATTACGAGCAGTAGTGAAACAAAGAAAATGCACACCAACTTGAAGAATTTAAGTCTTGTTTATCGTACAGCTTTAGGAGAAATCCCACGTAATCAAAAAGCTTTAGAGCAATTATGGTCTGTTATTTTCTCGATTGAGCAGTTAGGCTTTTTATTAGAAGCTGCATCAAGAAAACAAGATCTACCCATTCTTAAAGATGATGATTTAGCACAATTGATGCTTGTTTTTGAAATGATGGCGAAATCAGCGAAACAAATGGAGTCTCCAGACACTCGGCGTATTCCGGAGATTCCAGGCTTTCCGCAGATTCAGAAGGAGATTGGGGATTTGCAGGTGGCGATGCAGGTTGGAAGTGGTTTGGCGTAGAGATACTCTATTTAATTAGTCGAACGCGACAAATTCTGCCTTTGACTCTAAACCGTTTATATCAGAAATTGTCGCGTACCTTGCTGTAAAGGAATAGATCATGAAACAGTGACAGTAATTTCCCATCATAGGTTAATATACGGTTAAATATCTATCCTATTAGAAACGAGCCTATTTGAGCTTTTCATTTCATTGCTGCTAACCGGCATTTCCCCATCATTTCTGATTAGTGTGGAGAAAGAATCCGAATATCCTGTTGACTATATTGCTCCACGATATCAGATGGAAGTGAGCTATCCGTAACAATTAGATCAATATCCTTTAGTGGACATACATTGATGTAAGAAGATGTCTCAAACTTTGATGCATCCGCAACAACTACTTTATGCTTTGAGCGTGAGATAATGGATTGAATAACGCCTACTTCGTGCATTCTGAAATCTGTTAAACCATGTTCAAGCGATAATCCGTTTACCGTAATAAAAGCAATATCAATATTAAAATTAGAAAGGATTTCTTCGCATTGTTTCCCATATAACGTGTATTCCTCTGGATTAAAAAAGCCGCCCGTGAGGATAACGTTGAAGTTTTTATTTTCCCCAAGAATAGATAAAATCCGAAGATCGTTTGTAATAATCGTTAATCGCTTAAATTTGTTAACAAGTACCTTCGCAATTTCAATCGTCGTTGTCCCGCCGTTTAGAGCAATTGCCTGTCCTTCTTCAATTAATTCAATCGCTACGAAAGCAGCTTCTTGTTTCTTTTCTCGATTTTTGACTTCTCTTTCATTAAAAAGCCTGTTTAGTGCATTATCACTTTTTTGAGTTAATACAGCCCCGCCATGTACTCGTTTTACGACTCCTTTTTTCTCAAGAACCTCTAGATCCCTTCGTACCGTATCAATAGAGATATCTAATAAAGTAGCAAGCTCTGAAGCTTTTACAGCTTTTTGCTGCTTTAAAAAGGATTCAATCATTTGATGTCTTTGCTCCTGTAACATCATCCAGCTCTCCCATCTGCCTCTATATTTCATGTATGTAAATCATAACATACATTATAAAAAAGCAAAATAATGCAAATAAGGGCATTTTGTAAAGTAAAAACTGCGCGTATTCTTTGTAAAAAGCGTTAATGTTATGTAAATAAACTGTAAAAGCACTTGAAAAACAGCAAAATACCGATTAATCTTGCATTGTACCGCAAAGAAAAATACGAACAAAGAGAGGAAATAGCATAATGGGAAACTATTACAATCCTGTCAACATTAAAATAGATACTATAGATGTCATTGAAGAGGTGCTCCATACCATCAAACCTCAAATCAGCAAGATTGTCCTTTTACATCGAGGAGGCGACTTATCAGAAATTGCCGCTGGACGTAATCTCTATAAATACCTTGAGAATTATGAAGTAAAACAGATAGAAGTGAACATATCCAATCCGGATGTGGAAGACTTGTTTCATTACTATAAGCAAATTGAGAACGTTGAATATCAGTGCATCGTAGGAATTGGAGGAGGCAGTGTTCTTGATCTTTCGAAATCATTGGCTGCTTTAAAGGATATGAAAATAGAGTCTGTCTCTGCATTACGTACCATGATTGAACAAAAGCAATATGCAGAAAATCAAAGCGTCGTACCATGGATTGGCATTCCTACAACCTCAGGTACGGGTTCTGAGGTTACGTGCTGGGCAACGATTTGGGATCGTGCTAACGGAGTGAAAATGTCAGTTGATAGTGAACACTTATATGCTTATGCAGCGATCATTGATCCAAAACTAACTGTAACATTACCAAAAGGATTAACGGCTTCAACTGCTTTAGATGCTTTATGTCATGCAACAGAGGCTTATTGGTCAAAAAGCTCCAATGAAATTTCAAGAATCTATGCATTAGAAGCGATCAATCGTATTGTTGACAACTTTGAAAAGGTAATAAATCAGCCCGATGAATTTACATATAGAAATGAAATGGCTTTGGGCAGCTTGTACGCAGGACTAGCATTTAGTAACACTAGGACGACTGCATGTCATTCGATATCCTATCCTCTGACACTGGAACTTGGAATGGTTCATGGAATAGCAGCAAGCATTACATTGGCCAACGTAATGAAAATCAATTTTGACTCGATTATTGAAAACGATAAGTTGCTCCAGGCATTTGGGGTAGGAAGCTGCAGTGAAGTTCAAGGTCTTATCGAGCATTTCCATCAGCTAGCAGATTCTTCAAGCAAGCTCAGGGATTACAATGCGAATGAAGAAATAATCGAGAAAGTTGCCGCAAACGCCTTTACAAAGGGGCGAATGGATAATAACCCAGTTGCTTTAACGCAGGAAGATGTCAGACAAATTCTACTATCTATTTATTAAGGATAAGGAGTGTAATATATGAAAACGAAACTTTTATTGATAATGCTCGCCGTGTTCGCTGTTTTGTTAACAGCATGTGGTGGCGGTAATAGTGGTAGTGCGACAGCAGATGATGTGATTAAAATTGTTTGGTATCCGAACGAGTCTGGTAATGATTTGAAATCATCTCGTGATGAAATTGGAAGACTTATTTCAGAGGCTACAGGTAAAGAGGTAGAACATCAATTAACGACGGATTACTCGATTGCGATTGAAACGTTAGTCAACAACAATGCGGACCTTGCATTCATGGGTTCACAAGGATATGTAGAAGCAAATAACAGAAATGATGCAGTTCAAACGCTAGCCGTAAAATCTGGTGAATCCGGAACATTGGATGATGCTAAATACTATAGCTGGTTAGCGGTGAATGTGGACGAGCAAGACAAGTTTAAACAAAATGGGGAATTCTCTCTTGATACGATTGCAGATACAAGATTTTCATTCGTATCAAACAGTTCAACATCAGGGTTTAAAGTTCCATCATCCAGTATTATTGAACATTTCTCGCAACAAGAAGCATATGCAGATTTAACGGAAGAGGATTTAATGGGAAGCGGGCCGTTGTTTTCCCAAGTATTATTTGGCAACTCTCACCAAGGTTCCGCAGTCAATTTGTTATCGGGAAATGCAGATGTTGCAGCATTCTGTGATACATGTGTGGAAGAATATGTGGAGCTTGCTGAAGGGGAAGAAAATACAGCTGGTGCGGTTTATCGCGTGAAAGAAAATGCAGCCGAACCTTTCAATGCAGTTACAGGCAAAGAATTTACATTAATGAGCTCCAACCCAGTATTAAATGAACCATTTGTTGTGAATATGGATGTCTTAGGACAAGCGGATTTTGATAAAATTCAAGAACTATTAACCTCGGATGAAGTAGCAACTAATGAAAAAATCTTTGCCCCTGAAGATTCAGAACAGAGCGCTTTATTCTCCAAAAGTGACAAAGAAAGACTATTGCCAGTGGAAGATGAATGGTATGATCCAATTCGCGAAATTTCCAAATAACATTAGAGGGAAATGAAACCAGGAAGCGTGTACTTACGATGCGTAATCTTACTCAATATGCTCTAAAAAGGAGTCAATACACATGTCATTGTTAAAAGTAGAAGGACTAGGAAAATCATATACAGCCGCCAAACAAATATTAAAGAATATTCATTTTGAAATAAACGCAGGAGAGCTAGTTTCTGTCATTGGTCCCTCTGGTGCTGGTAAATCTACCTTGCTGCGTTGCATTAATCGAATGGTTGAATTTAATGAAGGAAAGATTATGTTTAACAAACATGATGTTGGAAATTTAAATAAAAAAGAATTACGAAATTTACGAGCGAATATTGGGATGGTGTTTCAGCACTATAATCTCGTGCCTCGTTTGACAGTGATTGAGAATGTTCTTCATGGTCGATTTGGTTATAAAACAACACTGCAGGGACTGTTAGGAAAATACACAGAAGAAGAAAAAGAACGTGCCTTTCACCTGCTGGAGAAGTTGGGAATTCATGAACATGCATATAAGCGATGTGACCAATTAAGTGGTGGTCAGCAGCAACGTGTAGGGATATGCAGAGCGCTTATTCAAGAACCAAAACTTATCTTATGTGATGAACCGATTGCTTCACTGGATCCGAATTCCTCTAAGATTATCATGGATCTTTTAAAATCAATCAGTACGGAAATGGGCATTACGTGTTTGGTGAATTTACATCAAGTGGATGTGGCGCAACATTATTCAGACCGTATCATTGGTTTAAATAAAGGTGAAATTGTATTTACTGGAACAAGTCATGAACTTTATGATGAACAAATTAATAAAATTTACGGGTCCAAAACGGAAGATTTAATAACAGCGTAAGGAGAGATGACTGTGAATGAAAAAAAGATGCGAAACAACAGATGGCAGACAGTAATCTTTCTTCTCATCATCATCGTTCTAACCTATTTATCAGCAGCTATTACATCATTTAACTTTGTAGATGGGTTAGCGACAATCCCGAAAGCTATCGGCTGGATGTTTTCTAATCTCATTGTGACACAGGAAACGCTCGATAAATTGCCAACCATCCTGGAAAAACTAGCTGAAACTACCTTTATGTCGATAGCGGCAACAACGATAGCAGCTGTTGTTTCAATCTTCTTAGGGGTATTCGGTTCAAAAGTGACAAAAGTAAATAATTTTTTAAGTGTATTTGCCCGTTTTATTGCATCCATATCAAGAAATATCCCAGTTGTTGCATGGGCATTGGTTTTGCTTATTTCCTTTGGGCAAAATTCCGTAACAGGCTTTCTCGCCCTCTTTGTTGGGACGGTAGGGTTTTTAACGAGGGCATTTATTGAGTCGATTGATGAAGCGAGCCAAAGTTCTGTTGAAGCATTGACTGCAACAGGGTCTACCTATTTCCAAATTGTAGGGAAGGCTGTTATTCCGCAAAGTTTGCCGCAGATGATCAGCTGGGTGTTGTTTATGGTGGAAACCAACATTCGAAATGCTACATTGGTAGGAATCTTAACGGGGACAGGAATTGGATATACCTTTGATATGTATTATAAGATGTTAAATTATAATGCCGTAGCGCTTGTGACATTATGTATTGTCATTATCGTTATTATGGTCGACCTTATTTCAAATTACGTACGGAAGGTGATTCTATAATGGAAGCAACCTATATAAAGCGAAAGAAAGACGGTCGTATTCATATAAAATCGGGTAATAAAGGTGAGCGAGTTCTACGATGGACCGTAGTTGTTCTAACCCTTTTGACAGTTGTTTCCTTTCTATTCTTTAACTATGCAGGACTGGAATTAGGCACAGCGATTTCGGAAACAGCGTATAACTTGAAAGTGATGTTTCTTGAGCCGGCATTAAGTCATTTCAGTTTAAGAGAAGCCATCTATCAAGTTGGGATTACGCTTAGTCTAGCATTCTTAGCTACGATTATTGGCGCCATTATTGCCTTTTTCCTTTCTTTAATGGCTGCAACAAATCTAGCACCTGTCTGGCTAACTAGAATTATTCGCGTATTTGTTGCATTTATTCGGGCTGTTCCAACCGTATTATGGGTGTTGATCTTTGCGATTGCCGCAGGGCTTGGAAGTGAAGCGGCGGTTCTCGGTATGTTATTTCATTCGATTGCATATTTAGTTAAAGCATTTTCGGAAGCATTTGAAGAAGTCGATAAGGGAATCTTGGAAGCAGTGCGATCAACTGGTGGGAACTGGTGGCACGTCGTAAAAAGTGGTGTCTTACCATCTACATTTACCTATTTATTATCGTGGGTTTTCCTGCGGTTTGAAATCAACTTTGGTGTGGCAGTGGCAATGGGAGCGGCTGCTGGAGCAGGCGGAATTGGATTTGATTTATTTATGGCTTCCAGCTTCTACTTTGATATGCGGGAGGTTGGCTTTATTACCTACGCCATTCTCATTGTTGCCATTCTATTAGAAGTAGTTTCAACTCGTTTGAAAAAACGTTTCTTTCCAGCAACTTCTGATTAAATGATAGATGAAGGAGGATATAGAAAACATGAATTCTTACAAGCTTTTAACGCCAGGCCCATTAACAACAACAGCTACAGTGAAAGAGGAAATGCTGTTTGATCGCTGTACATGGGATCAAGATTATAAGGACATTACCCAAAAAATAAGAACGCAGCTCCTTGACCTTGCAGGGGTGACAGCTGATGAATATACAACGGTATTAATGCAAGGAAGTGGTACATTCACAGTTGAATCGGTGATGACAACTTCATTGAAAAAGCAGGATAAAGCATTAATCATAACGAATGGAGCTTATGGAGAGCGTATTGTCAAAATAGCTGATTCTATTGGTCTGCAATACGAGCAATATAGTGTTGCATACAATGCATATCCAGATGAAGCTGAGTTAAGACGTATTTTAGAAGAGGACCAGCAGATCACACATATTGTCATGGTTCATTGTGAAACAACAACAGGAATACTAAATCCAATTGAGATGGTCTCCGATCTTGCTAAAGCATATGATAAAACACTGATTATCGATGCGATGAGCAGTTTTGCTGGAGTGGAAATGGATGTCCGTGCTCTTGGTATTGATTATTTAATTAGCAGCGCGAATAAATGCATCCAAGGTGTTCCCGGCTTTGGCTTTGTCATTGCGAAGCTAGATAAGCTAAAAGCATGCGAAGGGAATGCCCGAAGTTTATCACTAGATTTGTACGACCAATGGAAGGAAATGGACAAGGACGGAAAATGGCGTTATACATCACCTACTCATGTTGTGGCTGCATTTTCCAAGGCAATCGATGAATTAATGGAGGAAGGAGGTATTCCGGCAAGATTTCAACGTTATCAGCATAATAATCACCTACTACGGGAGAAATTAGCGAAGGTTGGATTTCAGACATATATAACAGATGAAAAGCAATCACCAATCATTACAACGTTTCTTTTCCCGCATGACAGCTTTCAGTTTGAGGACTTTTATTTCTATGTGAAAGAGAGAGGATTTGTGCTTTATCCAGGAAAACTGACAGAGCTCAATACATTCCGAATTGGGAACATTGGAGAAATCCATGAGGAAGATATCGAAACATTATGCAGTGTAATCGAAGACTATATGGGAGTGGTGGTAAAATGAAAAAGGTTGAAGGCGTAATATTTGATTGGGCAGGAACAACAGTTGATTTTGGATGTTTTGCACCGGTAAATGCATTTGTAAACATTTTTAAAAACGCAGGAATAGACGTGACAATAGAAGAGGCAAGAGAACCAATGGGACTGCTAAAAATTGATCATATTCGTGCAATGCTGGAGATGCCGAGAATTTCAAGTTTATGGGAAGCCAAATATGGAAGAGCGTTTAATGAACAAGATGTAGAGAATCTGTTTCAGGCATTTGAATCTTCTCTAATGGAAACATTAACAACGTATACCGATCCGAAGCCAGAGGTTCTTGAGACTGTGGAAAACTTAAAAAGCCAAGGGCTGAAAATTGGTTCCACTTCCGGCTACACGCAAAAAATGATGGATGTTGTTGTGCCAGAAGCAGCGAAAAAAGGCTATAGCCCAGATTTTTATATCACACCTGATGGAACAAATTCATTTGGAAGACCGTACCCTTATATGATTTACCGCAACATGGAAGCATTAAAATTATCAGCAGCTCGGAACGTTGTAAAAGTAGGGGATACCATCCCAGACTTTGCAGAGGCGAACAGTGCAGGAGTTTGGGCAGTAGGTGTTATTATTGGCAGCTCTGAAATGGGTCTAAGCGAAGCTGAATTCGGTGCGCTTTCTGAAGTGGAGCAAGAAGAGATTATCGCTAAAACTGAACAAACTTTTAAACAAAATGGCGCAGATTTTACAATCAAGTCAATGGGCGAGCTGCCTGGGGTAATTGAGCAAATTAATCAGCTTATTTTAAAGTAAGCGACTTTGGGTTTAGGGTCCGTCCTCATCGTTCATAGAGCGGTGGGAGACTGGCCTTGTTTTGTTTGATGGTTTGAAAGGGACTTGGGTTTGAATAACCGGTATAAAAATGCTCTTACCATACATTATTTTTAAAAATATATAAGTATAATAGTTCGGTATTTGTGTTATGGAATTTAGGTAAAAACAAATAGTTACTATTTTCACTTGTTGAATTTAGGGATTTTTCACTAATGGTAAAGGAAAATTCTATTTACTAGATAGGTCAAAAGATATAAAATATATTTTTAACCAATATTTTCTAGTAAGGGGAATGAATGTGAAGAAAGTAATGTACTTATTTGTAATTCTTTTTGTTGTAACTGCCTTTGATACTTCTGATATTTTGGCGCATCCTGGCAGGACTGATGGAAATGGTGGTCATACATGTAGAACGAACTGTGAAAAGTGGGGGTATGAATATGGGGAGTACCATTATCACAACGGAGGAGGGAGTTCTAGCTCATCAAGTTCTTCTAGTAGTGGTTCTTCAGGCTCTTCTAGTAATAGTAAACCATCACCTCCAAAGCCTAGTTATACTCAATCCGATGTGGATGAAGGAACAGAAGCTGGAAAGGAAAAAGGCTTTGAAGATGGATATGAAAGAAATGAAAAGAGTGGAAAGACAGATAAAGATAATGAGGGATATAGAATCGGTTATGCTGCTGGTTATGACGCGGGATATGCAGAAGGTCTAAAAAAGATTAAAGAAGAAGAGACTGAAGAGGGGCAAAAGAAAGGACGAACTAAAGGAAAAGAGGCCGCTCGATCAGGTAAATCTGATGAAGTAAATAATAATGAATCGAAATCAGATGATTGGAATTCAGCTTATCAAGAGTCCTATAAAAAAGCATATCAACGTGAGAAGCAAATCATAAGTGTAGAGGAGGATGGGTATCAATCTGGGTATGCTTTAGATGAATTAGTTATTCCCAAGGAGATTGAAGAAGATGGAGAATTAAGTGAAATTTACAAATCCCATTATGAAAAAGGATATAAAGAACGTTCAGATGAAGAGGAAGAAAACCATTTTGAATTAGGATATAGTACAGGTTATGACTTTATTGATAAAGACACTGTTGAGATTAATAAACTTTTTATTACATCCTTTGAGCAAGGTTATGAAAATGGCTTGCAAACAATAAAAGAGGAGACTATAGAAAGTGGTTATTTATCAGCATTCAAGAGTATAGATTATGAGGTTCCAGAAGGAATTGAGCAAGCAGAACTATTGGAGTGGTATGAAGAGGGCTTCCATTCGAATGAAATCGCAAGTGAAATAAAAGCAAGAGCCTACGATAATGGTTATAAAAACAAAGAATACTTTATACCAGAGGAATTTGAAGTAAATGAAGACGCTACTGCTCTTTATGACAGTCTTTTTTATGAAGGACAAGAGATTAAGAAAGAAGAAAGTCAAAAGCAAATGTTAACGTTTGGTAGTATTGGTGCTGGTATTATTGCTTTATCTGGAGGAGGTTTTTATATCAATAAAAGGAGAAAGCACAGGAAGCCAGAGTAGTTCCGATTAAAAGTCAATATTGTATACCGTTAGACTAAATAAGCCAAGTTGTACGATACGCTAATCATGACCCTTGAGTTGGGTATATAAATTTACCCACCTTATCTTTCTATCGATTAAAATAATAACAAATAAACTACATAAACATGCTAAGTTCAGCAGTAATCGAACTCAGCATGTTTATATTTTTACTCATACAATTTTTTATTCTCGGCAACCATGTCCCATTTACTTGGTGAGAAATCTTTATAGTAATTGGCCGTTTTATTCAAGCGGGACTGAAAGTACCTATTTAATTCAGGATCTACACAGAATATAAAACATCCTTTTTGACCGCGAGTCAATAGTGTACGATAAGTGTTTCGTATGATTTCGTCTGCAATAGCATGAGCTCTTTCAGGATTTTCCTTAGCTATTTTTTTAATTCCTCTTAATGATTGATCACTTTTAGCGCGTTTATTATAGTCAGTAATTACTTGACCATTTCTATAAGTGATATCGGAACCAATAATAACGCCTACATAATCAAATTCTAAGCCTTGTGACGTGTGTATACAGCCAGCTTCGTTAACTGATTCTTGGTCAATCGCCCAAATGCTATCTGATAAGTTCCAACTAATTTCGAAGTCATGTTCAGGAATGATGATGTCTTTAAAGTTTGTGTTTTTACGCTGTTTTGTCGGCCATTCCCAACAATATCCTGCTAGAATACGAGATTTGTTATTGGTTTGATTAAGCTTTTCGATCTCACGTAACATAGAATGTGGTTCATCATAGACACGAAAATCATAATCTATCCCATTATCATGTGCATTAGCTGTTTCACGAATTTGAAGAACATCATCGATCCATGCAATGTAAGCATCAGAACCGTCACATCGGAATTGAGAGGATAGCTTGCCTGAGATCAATTCAGCATCTAATTCTTCAGCATATCTCTTAATTAAATCAATACTACCGATGTCCTTTAATGTAACCTTTTGTCTTTCATCAATGAAAAAGATTGTAAATTTAGAGGCCTTTATTAGCTCTTTAATTTGATTTTCACCTTGATTTCCATAAAAGCCGGATTTTTCATTTAATCTATGTGCTTCATCTACAATGATGACATTGAACTCATTTAATTCGGAAGTAGTGAAGCTTCCCGATCCTTTAAACAGGTTATCAATCTCAGTTTTCCTAATTGTCCCCTTTAATTTGGATGCGTATACTTCTCTTGGAGCTGAATTTTTGGATACATATAAAGTCATTAAGTCCTTATTAATTAAATTTACAAGTAAGTTGACAGCCATTACAGATTTACCTGTACCTGGCCCTCCCTCAATGACCATTACTTGTTTCTTTTTATTATTCTTACTTTCTTTTGCTAATTGAAAAGCTTCTTCATAAAACACCTTTTGTTCATCGATCATAATAAACTCTTTATTACCTTTCAACATACCACTTAATGAATCCTGTAATGATTTTGATGGACGTATTCTTCCATGCTCAATTTCATAAATTAATCGATTTCTATCTCCTTTACTTACATATTTCTTAATAAAGTTACGTAGCTTTATAATTTCACCTTTTGTAAAAACTGGAGCTTTTGTTAAGTGTTCTTCGTAATGTTTATCTGTTAAGGGGTCATTTTCAGTTTTTCTGTAGTTGTGTAAGTAAGCGCATGGATTAAGTTCAATATGCTTATTTTGAACATTTTCGTTAAAGTCTCTTATTAAAGCAGCATAAGACCAGGCTTGATAAGAAGGATGGGTAACAGTACGTTTACCTCCCCCTATAAAAGTGCTAACAACAGCATCTTTACTTTCAATTATTTCTATTTCTGACCATTGTTTCAATTCCACGATGACAACATGGTCCTGATTGCCGTCATTACCAGCTACAAGGAAATCGACTCTTTTTGACGTATTGGGAATTTTAAATTCAATAGCGACAGAAGCATTAGAGGGAATTTCTGTATCTTGCATAACGTTACTCATTCGTTGGAGGGAATTCTCCCATGAAGTAATTTCGCTTTTAGAGGTTCTTCCAATCTTTTCTTGATAAGATTGATATAACCTTTCAACTAATAACTCATTTGTAACATCTGATATAAACTCAGTCTTTGTTGCTTCGTAAATGATCATATTTAACTGTCCCCTTAATCCATATATGTATAATCAATTGTTTTGTTAAGTATATGTATAAATTTTACCATTAATTTTACTATTTGTTATTACAGAAGTTGGATATTGAGTATATTAATTCAATAAATCTATTAATCATATAAGCGAATTTAGGACGGGGCGCATACCTATTTACTGTTAAAAGATTAGTTGTTATATATCGAAAATGTAGAAAATAAAGAGACTAATCAAATTACCATCTATATTCGCTACATCCCTCATATAATTTTAGTTGTTCTCTATTTATTTTATTGACCTCATCTATTGATACTATTCGAATAAGTTTAACACTAAAAATTTCCGCCATCTTCTTTATACCCATTTTTACTCTCCTCTTATAACTATTGGATCTATGTCAAGATATTGGACACACGAAATGTTGAATATTTCTAAATCCTCTACATGTTTTGCTTGCTGGCTCACAAGTAACGAAAGGGCACTTCCCCTTTCTACACTGTGAGAGGGTATTAAATTCCCTTTATGCAGTTACCTTTAACCGTTGAAGATACATTTTCTCATACTGTACTGTAAAGGTGACATATAGTTAATAGCTGAATGAATCCGTTTGTAATTATAAAAGGTCATAATATAGGCAAATATACTTCGTTTAGCTTCCTCACGTGTTTGATACTTTTCATGAAATATTAACTCTCTTTTGATTATACTATGAAATGATTCGATACAAGCGTTATCGTAACAGTTTCCTTTTCTAATCATGCTGTGGTAATTTCATAGTTTCGTAGAATTGCTTGATAACCATTTGCTGCGTACTGACTACCACGATCAGAGTGATGAATGAGCCCTTCCTGTGGTGGCTGGTGATTAATAGCCCTCTGTAGAGCTTTGATTGTCAATTCTTTGGTCATTCGATGGCTCATTTCCAAACCAATAATTCTTCTTGAAAATAAGTCCATAATCGTGGCCAAATATAACCAACCTTCTTTCGTCCAAATGTATGTGATGTCACCAACCCAAACAGCACCAGGTCTATCGACTTGAAACTGTTGGTTTAATAGATTTGGGTAAACAGGGTAAGAATGATTGGAATTTGTAGTCGCTTTATATTTTTTCACGGTTTTAGACCGCAGCCCATTCTCACTCATGATTCGAGTCACCGTCTTTTGAGATACATTCCATCCTTCTTGATTTAATACCTTGGTAATCTTCGGACTTCCATATCTTCTGTGAGATTCGAAAAATACACGTTTTACTTGTGCTGTCAGTTTTTCTTTACGCTTTTCCTGTTCACTCTGAGGTCGATCTCTCCATTCATAATAACCACTTTTAGAAACACCTAATACATGGCACATCTTCGTTATACGGAACTCTTGTTGGTGCTTTTCAATGAAGTCATAGATTACTTCTGGCTTTTTGCGAAGATGCCCATAGCCTTTTTTAGAATAGCTACCTCTTCCTCTAAATCACGAATTCGTTTTTTTTTTCATATTCCGCTTTATCGTTGGGACTTAAGTTTCCACTACCGACGAAACTATCCCCCTGATCCTCTTGATATTTCACCACCCATTTATGCAGTGTTTGATGGACTAAATCTAATTCCCTTGCGACTTCTGCAACCCTTCTCCCATCTTCCACCACCATTTTGACAGCGTACAGTTTAAATTCTTTATCGTAACGTTTAGTCATTTAGGACACTCCTAGAAATTATTATGTTAAGTATAAAAATCCCCATTCTTTGTGTCCAATTATTAGACTAACATCACTATCTTCCTATATGAAGAGTTCCTCTTTTAGGATGTAAATAGAGTAAAGTGAGGTTATAACATAATCTATTGATCCTATGCTTAAATTGTTGGTTCTAACTTTCAGCTATTTTTTAAGTGTTACCTTGACAGGTAGATGTGTTTAATATTTGGTAAGGATGGAGTATATATTTGCAGGAGGGCTTTTTTATTAAGTAAATATTTATTATAATTAAATTGGTAAATATTGTTTATGGGGGGAGATTCTTTTGAAATGTGTAGTTACTGAACTAGAGATAGAAACGATACATGGGAGAATTCAGAAAGGGGACTTAAATTTAAGCCCGGATTTTCAACGAGGCGAGGTATGGAGCGTAGCGAAAAAGAAAAAACTTATAGATTCTATTCTTAGAGGATGGAAAATTCCACCCATACATTTAATAGAAACTGGAGATTATATAGATGAGGTATTGGATGGCCAACAAAGGTTAGCTGCTATTAGGGATTTTATAGAAAATGAATTTAACATAGATGGGTCCATAAAACCAAATGATGAATTTATATTAAATTTGGATAATATGAGGTTTAAAGATTTGGACATAATTTTACAAAGAAAATTTAAAAAATACAGCTTGACTATAATTAGATTAACTGATTTTTCTCCGGAAGAACCAGCAGAATTATTTTTTAGGTTAAATCAACCAGCAACTTTAACTTCTGCTGAACAAAGAAATTCGTATATTGGAGATACAAGGAATCAAATAAAAGAGCTTGTAAGTTATTTTGAGGAATTGGGGGCAAATAAAGATACCATTGGATTTTCAAATTCAAGAATGGCGTACGATGATATAATTTCCAAGTTTTGTTATATGCTTGAACATGGTAGTATAAAAAAGAAAATTACATCAAATAATATATCTGAAAAATATAGGAACAATGAGCCTTTTGCTGAGAATATTATAAATGCAGTGAAAGAGACGCTAGAATTTTTTATAAATAGCTCGAAAAGAGGGCAAGAGAAATTTCTTATTACAAAATTAAATATAAATAAAGCTACCTTATTCAGTTGGTTGATTTTTTCATATAGGAATAAAGAATACATCGATCATGAAGTAATGGCTGAATTAATTTATACATTTGAGTATGCAAGAGAAGTGATTAAAGGAAAAATAAGAATAATACCTTTTGGGTATGAAAAAGTATCAATTTTGTTAGATAGTGAGGGCTTTATCTATCAAATGCTCTTAATATTTAATCAAAGGGCTAGTATGGGTAGTACAGATGCCACTTCAATTATTTATAGAGATATAATTTTAGAGGTATATTTGAGTAAATACTTTACAAATATACATACTAATACCCCTATTGAAAGATATCTAAAGGATTTAGATAACAAAAATATAGGTCAATTTCTTGAATTTGTTACTTATGAACTCAATTGGGGGGAGTTATAAGAAATGATTCGTACAGCTAAAGTCCCCGATATTTGGAGGAAAATAGATAAAAATAGTTACAGGTATTATTTGGATAGCATAAATTTGAATGGCATATTAGGAATTACGAAACCTATTACTTTTCAAAAAGGAATTTTTACAATTTGCGGGTTAAATGGTGTAGGTAAATCCACTGTTTTTACAGCAATTAAAGATATTTTAGGAATAAATATTAGTAATAGAGATAGAAATAAAATTAGAGATATTGAAGTCACAGGTATATTAAAAGATGGTAATAAAGATATTGTACTTAAAAATAGTGAAGGTCAGAGATTATTAGATTTTGTAAGTGGAGATTTCCTTTTAGAATGTATTGATTTCCAAAAGCTTATTCAAGTAAATAGTTTTATTGACCAGCCTTATTTTAACGAACTAATTGACCAACACGAAGATAATGTTTTTGACGCAGAAGATATTACAAGTTTAAATTATATAGTTGGTAAAACTTACGATTCCGTGGTTTTAAGAGAAATAGAAGTAGAAGATGAAAAAGTTATACCTTATTTTCAAGTTGAATGTAATGGATTAAAGTATGATAGCTTAGCAATGGGTACTGGAGAGCTTTTTTTATTCTATATTTATTGGGTTTTCAAGAGAATTTCTACTTATGGAGTTCTTTTAATTGAAGAACCAGAAGTTTTCATTAGTGTAAATTCACAGGTTAATTTAATGAATTTTATTGCAGATAGAATGGATAAGCATCGATTCTCAGTAATATTGGTAACTCATTCCCCATTTATTTTAAAAAATGTAAGTACTGACAGAATGTTAATTATGCATAACTATTTAGATACTATTGATGTGCACAAACCAAAATCTAAAGAAGAAATATTAGAAAATTTAGGTCTTATTATTAACAAAAAGGGAATTTTAATCTTCGAGGATAGCTTAGGTTTAGAATTCTTTAGAAGTCTCTGTAAAAGGCATGCAAAGCATTATTTGAAGTATTTTAATTTGGAAAAAACAAATGGTTTTGCGGATATTACAAAAATTTTAAGTATACCAAGATTAATAAATATGAATTATATTATTGCAGGTATTTATGATGGTGATATGAGAACTAGTAGAGAGCTGCCTCGTGATTTATTAAACTGGGAATATAGCTTTTTACCTGGTGAAAAAAGTTTGGAAGAAGAATTCCAGAAAATAGCACGTTCGAATTTTTCTGAATTGAGTTCGAAATTAAATATTGAGAAGCAAGAACTTAGGATCATATTGGGGGGGATACAGGGAAGTGAACATCATGATTGGTTAATAGAAATTACAAAGGAATCACATAATGATTTTAGTACAGTTGTAGATATTTTTACCCAGTTATGGGAAAAGGAAAACTCCGTAGTTGTTAATGATTTCTTAAGTAGTATAGCAGAATTAATTTAATCTGAAAAAATTCGCTTATATATAGTGCCCCCTGTCAAGTAGACACGGGGGAAATAAATCTACGCGGTTTTATTCTGGATTCTATAGGGCTAAGGTGATTTACATAATATGGCTAACGATGATTCCATTTTTTAATAACATCTTAATATTATTTTTCAATGAATCATATTGAATTCTGTGAAATCCGTCATCACTTTTCGGTTGGGCTTTTCGCTGTGAATTAACAGACTTAACCAATTTTTGACTGTGTTTTGCCGAATAGAGCTTTAATATTGCTTTTTCTTTTTACGTCTGACAGATCGTAATTTAGATAATATCATTAACCTATGAAATATTTCTCTCAATTCTTGTGTTAAAGCTAAACTATTTCTTCCGTTCAAAGGTTTGGTCTATAATAGTAATAAGAAGTATAGGGTGAACTTATCACAAGGAGGATACTATGAAGAAAGATATACATGTTGTCGGAGCGGTAATTATTAAAAATAATAAAATTCTATGTGCCCAAAGAGGTCCCGATAAATCGTTACCACACAAATGGGAATTTCCTGGTGGGAAAATTGAAACAGGTGAGACACCTCAACAAGCATTAAAAAGAGAAATAAATGAAGAAATGCATTGTAAAATAGAGATTGGTAAAAAAGTGGAACACACTGATTATGAATATGATTTTGGTATTGTCCATTTAACTACATATATATGTGAGCTTATTGAGGGTGAACCTGTATTAACAGAGCATGCCGAAATAAAATGGTTATCGCCAAATGAACTTGAATCGCTGGACTGGGCTCCCGCAGATGTACCAGCTATCGAGAAGTTAGCAAAAGAATACTCCTTATAAATATATTTCAAAGCTATTCAAAATAATGAATGGCTTTTTGAATATTTTAGGATATTTGCGATTACGCAGATTAAACCGTAAAATTATTCTATAAATGGTAATGAATGGTGGTTTCTAACATGGACTTTATACAAAATTTAAAAACATCGTTACATAAAGGATTCATTGATAAAAAATATGATAAATCAAGTAGGTACACACCTAAGCTTTTAGTAAATAAGCCAAGACAAAATGAAAACGTTCTAACCTCGATACTCGAAGAACTAGAGAGCTGTCACTCATTTATCTTTTCTGTTGCCTTCATAACGGAAAGTGGACTTGCAACGCTAAAGTCATATTTACTAGATCTTAAAATTAAAGGAATAACTGGTCGTATCTTAACGTCTACCTTTCTAAATTTTAATCAGCCTAAAGTGTTTAAGGAATTAATGAAGATTACAAATGTAGAAGTAAGATTGACGGATATAGAAGGATTTCATTCGAAGGGGTATATATTTGGTCATGAAGACTATTATTCTCTAATTGTTGGAAGCTCAAATCTAACTGCACATGCATTAAAGGTAAATCATGAATGGAATGTAAAACTTACTTCTCATGAAGACGGTGAGGTAATTCACCATTTCAAAAATCAATTTGAAGAGGTTTGGAAAGATTCACAAGTGCTAACCGAAGCGTGGATTTTGAAATACGAAAGTACATATACGCCTGTAGAATTTAATAAGACAGAAAAGATCATTGACTTACCTGGACACTATAATGTTAATACACTTGAGGATGCACTAAAAATAAAGCCAAATAAAATGCAACAAGCCGCACTAGAGCAGATTCAAGCTGTTCGAGATGTCGGTTATGATAAAGGATTGGTTATTTCTGCGACAGGAACAGGTAAGACTTATCTTTCGGCATTTGACGTAAGAAGGTTTGCGCCAAAGAAAATGCTATTTATTGTTCATCGTGAGCAGATACTTAATAAAGCAAAATCAGATTTTCAGCGAATTATGGGTGGATTAACGAAAGACTTTGGTGTCTTATCAGGTTCTAACAAAGAAGCTGACGCAAGATACTTATTTGCTACAATACAAACCATTTCAAAACTGGAAACACTAAATCAATTTGACCCAGAAGAATTTGATTATATTCTGATAGATGAGGTTCATAAGGCTGGTGCTAAATCGTACCTTAGGGTAATTGATTATTTTAATCCGAAGTTTCTAATGGGGATGACTGCTACACCAGAACGAACAGATGATTTTAATATTTATGAGCTATTTGATTACCGTATTGCTTATGAAATTCGTTTGCAGGAAGCGTTGGAGGAAGATATGCTTTGTCCGTTTCATTATTTCGGTGTGACTGATTTTGAATATAATGGAGAGATTATTGACGATGCTACTATTTTATCAAACTTAGTTACAGATGAACGTATAAATCATATCATTGATAAGATTGATTACTACGGATTTTCTGGTGAGCGTGTTAAAGGTTTAATGTTCTGTAGTAGAAAGGAAGAGGCAATTAAGTTATCTACAGCATTAAATGAGAAGGGCCTTCATACAGTCGCACTAACTGGTGACAATTCTCAAGAAGAGCGAATACATCAAGTAAATAGATTGGAGAACGGTACCATTGATTACATCTTAACGGTAGATATTTTTAATGAAGGAATAGATATTCCAAGCATAAATCAAGTTGTTATGTTAAGACAGACGCAATCAAGTATCATTTTTATTCAACAACTGGGACGGGGACTCCGTAAACATGATACAAAGGATTTTGTTACGGTCATTGATTTTATTGGTAACTACAAAAACAACTATTTAATTCCGGTGGCATTGTCAGGAGATAAGTCACAGAACAAAGATAATATTCGCAGACATATCTCAGAAACTAGCTATATAAAAGGAGTTTCGACAGTGAATTTTGAGGGAATTGCTAAAAAGAAAATCTTTAATTCTATCAATAATAGTAATTTAACAGCAATGAAAATCTTGAAAGATGCATACGTTGAATTGAAAAACAGAATTGGTAAAGTTCCGTATTTTTATGACTTTGTTATGAATCATTCTATTGATCCCATGGTTATTGCAGATAAATATAAGAACTACTATCAATTTTTGTTAAAAATGAAAGAAGATATTCCAGTATTAAGCGCCTACGAAAATAGTGTGTTAACAATGCTTTCAACTGAAGTATTAAATGGAAAGAGAAAACATGAACTCATTTTACTGAATTTGTTATTGCAAAATAAAAAATTAAAATATGACGATTATCTAGAAGACTTAAAGAAATCAAATTGTCTAGTAGATGATACTACATTAAATTCGGTGCATCGTGTACTTGATTTAACATTTTTTACTCAAGCGGACCAAGTGAAATATGGTAGTGAACCAGTAGTAATCTTGCCTGGGAATAATAAGTATTATGAGTTTAATAACAAGATACAAGATAGTCTATATTCAAATCAATACTTCAATCATTTAGTGAATGACGTCTTACAAAGTGCGATGGAAAAGAGTAAAAACTTTCAATCAAATAGACCACTTACACTGTACGAGAAGTATTCAAGGAAAGATGCTTGTAAGTTGTTGAACTGGCATAATGACGAAAGTTCAACGATGTACGGATACAAGCCAAAACATCAAACTTGTCCTATATTTGTTACCTATCATAAAAATGACGAGGTAGAGGCAAGTGTAGACTATGGGGATGAATTTATTAGTCCAGATATCCTTAAATGGTATACGAGAAGTAACAGAACTTTGGAGTCAGGAGAGGTACAAAAAATTATTAATGCAAATGAAACCAACAGCGATATTCATATTTTTATGAAAAAGGATGATGACGAAGGTAGTGGCTTTTATTATTTAGGAGAAGCAATTCCTGATAAAGAGACTGTTCAACAAGACAAGATGAAGGATAAGAAAGGTAAGGAGATTCCTGTTGTTCACATGAATATGGTAATGGAAGAACCGGTTAATAGTAAGCTGTATCATTATATTGTGAATGGATCTGATAGTTAAACCTTGCGCTTAGACATTATCAGTATGATTCAGTTGTACCAAAAATCCGGTAGATGGCTGACCTAAAGACAAAAAGTCATTAAAAACGATCAGAAAAAGCCCTATAGTAGAGGAGCATCCCAAATTTGGAATGCTCCTCTCTTAAACTTCCGAGGATTCGGGACCATCCCCCAAAATCCGCACCTAATCAAAAACCCCTCTCCCTATACACAGAAGGAGAATACCCCGTCGCATTCTTAAATACTCTCCCAAAATACGAAGGATCTTTATACCCAACAATCCAAGCAATCTCATCAACTGGCAGGTTTTCAGTTTTTAATAAATGCTTCGCTTGATTAATCCGAAGGTCTTGCTGATATTCCGTAATCGTCATCCCCGTTTCTTTTTTAAACCTTCTTGATAAATTTCCTGGATGCGTGTGAAATAATGCAGCTAATTCGGCTTTATCAATTTCCTGATCATAATAGCTCATTACATGCTCGGTAACCTGTTGTATCATCTGGGAATAATTCCGCAACGAATTTGACTTTACTAAGTCACAGTATTCTCGAATCATATCATCCTGAATGCTGCGTAACACGGCGATATTTTCGCCATTTTCAATGTCAAAGGAAAATCGTTCAGAGATACGATGGATTAATATCGCTGGAACATGACTGTTTCTCGCAGCAATACGCAATAAAGTATTCACAACGATGTTTAAATTTTTTAGTCGGCGGATGGGCTGATTGGGAAATCGCTCGGAAAAAGAGAATAGCGTATTGTCTGAACTGATTAGTTTTAATGCCTCTTCTTTATTCCCCTTTTCAACTGCATGCATAAAGTCTTTTTCAATACGGTACCTCCGTGTCACGAGATCAGCCTCATCATCCACTTTAGCATCCCTATCTTTGTTTCTTCCTTTCTTTTCCTTGGAGTAAATCACCAAAGGGTTTGTTTCCGCTTCTTTCATCGCTTCAAACTGTTGAAGCACGGCCTCATAACTGCTTATTTGCTCAGTGGTGACAACGTTTACCTTTTCGAGAATACTTCTCAAATCTGCACTTTCCTGAATGGTTAGATTGTATTGCAGTACTAACCCGTATACATCCGGAATGACTTCAAAATAGGGGCCAATGATGATAGCATAAAAGTCGCCTTCTTCCAAAAAAGAATAACCTAAATAGGATAGTCCCCAAGGATTAATATAGGTATAGACTTGATTTGTTTTTTTCATCTTATAGTAAAACTCTAAAACATTCTTTTGCTTAGCGCCGGGCATGTAAGCAGGTATGGAGACTTTTTCATCGTGATAGACGAAATCTCCATTCTTATCGATTACATATGTATTTAATTGTGTAAGGTGTGAAATTTTTATAGCGGTAGAAACGATTTTTGAGTACACCATTATTTTTCCTCTCTCATGAAAAATACATCAAATGTGTGATTTTTATCCGTCTAATGTTAAGTATATCCTATGATTAAACAAAAAGTAGATTTAAAATAGAGATAATTTCAGAATACAATTTTAATCTATATTAATTGTATTTCATAAAAAGTACTACTTTTTGATTTGTAAGCGCATTATTTGAGTTGAGAAAATAGCATGTTAAATATCCTTGCTTCTCCATTCAAGTTGGAAAGAAAGGAGCAACACGATGAGTCAGAATGAAGTCGAAAAAAAAGAATCGAAGTTATCTAAAGTTCTTGAAGTGATCTCCGGAAGTTTTGCGCCAATTATTGGAGTACTTGCTGGGGCAGGTCTGTTAAAAGCAGCCTTATCCGTCTTAAGTCAACTTGGTTGGCTTTCAAGTGAAAGCGGTACCTATATTGTCTTATCGGCTGCCGGGAATTCTATATTTTATTTCCTTCCCGTTTTTCTTGGTATTACCATTGCAATAAAGCTAGGCGGAAATGGATATGTAGGCGGAGCAATTGGAGCAGCTCTTTTAACTCCTGAAATTATTAACCTTGTCGATGCTGGTGTTGAAACCGTTAACTTTTTAGGTCTACCAGTCAACTTGGCAGACTATTCATCAACCGTATTTCCGATTTTTATTGCCATGTTTGTTTATGCAGCATTAGAGAAATTTTTGAAAAAAATAATATATAAAGATATCCAAATGTTTATCAACCCGCTTATCTCTTTAGTTATCCTGGTTCCATTAACGATGCTTATCTTTGGTCCTTTTGGTAATCTAGTTGGAGAAGGTCTTGGTAGCATTATAACTTTCCTTAGTGATAAAAGTGGACTGTTGGCAGGAGCGGTTCTCGGTGGTACATGGACATTCCTTACGATTGCAGGATTGCACTGGACAATCATTCCACTTGCTATTGCCAACCTGGCGAATGGTCCTGATCCGATCATCGGCATGGCAGCACCAGCTGTATTTGCTCAAATCGCGGTCGCAATCGCCATCTTTATCAAAATAAAGGACAATGAACTGAAATCACTTGCTGCAAGCGGGATTCTGCCAGGTTCACTTGCTGGTACGACAGAGGCAATTTACTACGGAATTCTCTTGCGCTTCAGAAAAACGATTATTTATGTCGTTATTGCCGGTGCAGTTGGAGGAGCAATTAATGGAGCATTTGGTGTCGTGATGAATGACTTTGTTCTTCCAAGTGTCCTGTCCATACCTGCATTCTCGCCTATCAGTCAGCATTTAGTCGGAATCGGAGTAGCCTTTGTGTTAGGATTAATCTTCCCATTTATACTGGGCTATCAAGGGAAAAATGATGTTACTGCTCATCTGAAAGTGATCAAGCCAGAAACAATTACTAGTCCATTAAAAGGGAATGTTATCCCTTTAACGGAAGTAAATGAGCAACTCTTTGCTACAAACACAGTCGGAGAAGGAGCTGCAATCCAACCGATCGAAGGAAAAGTATACGCTCCTGCGGATGGCGAAGTTACGACTTTATTCCCTACACAGCATGCGATTGGAATCACGTCAAACAATGGCGCAGAGATTTTAATTTACGTCGGTATAGATACCGTGAAGCTGAATGGGCAATATTTCAATGTCCACGTCAAGCAAGGGGATCAGGTGGAAAAGGGTAATCTATTATTAGAGTTTGATATAAAAAACATTGAAAAAGCTGGATATGACATCACCACACCTGTTGTCATTACTAATACAGAGGAATATACCAATATCGATGTTACCAAAGAAGCGTCCGTATCATCGGAAAGCAGTTTAATGAAGCTGAATCTATAACATGATGTTGAACGGAGCTTCTGTGATTAGACGATGAAACTGTTTATTTTAACTGAATCGTATTCAAATCAGAATTAAAAAATAGAGGAGGAAATTCACATGACACAAAAACAACCTAAACTAGAAGTAAGAAACAAGCAGCTTATTGAAGAAGGCGGTTTAACATTCAAAGATTTAAATAACAATGGAAAACTTGACCCTTACGAAGATTGGCGATTAAGCCCTGAAGAGCGGGCGAAAAATCTAGTTTCTTTAATGAATATCGATGAAAAAATTGGGATGATGCTAATTAACACGCGCAGGATGGGTCTTTATCAAGAGGATAAAAGTAAAACAAGCCATGATGGTGTGTTAGATGAAGCTATTGTGGAAAAGGGAGAAAGTATCTTTGCCACCAGTAAAGTATATGGAACGACCCATACAATCGAGGATAGACATTTACGTCATTTCATTTTACGAGATAATTTTAGCCCAGCAGAAACAGCAGAATGGATTAATACGATGAATGAAGTTGCAGAGGAAACACGCTTAGGCATTCCAGTTATCGTTACGTCCAACTCAAGAAACGAAAATGGTGAATCTATCTTTGGAATGAATGATGCAATTGGTATTTTCTCTACATGGCCAGGCACATTGGGTCTTGCAGCAGCAGCGATGGGTGATATTAAAAAGGGCGAGGATGCTTCCCTCATCAGTGAATTTGCCAAAATCGCTCATAAGGAATGGAATGCTACCGGTTTAAGGAAAGGGTATATGTATATGGCTGATGTTGTCACAGATCCAAGATGGCAGCGGACATATGGTACATTTGGTGAAGATCCAGAATTTATCACCGACGCCATTGGCCGGATTATTGAAGCATTCCAAGGAAAAACGTTAGGCAAAGACAGCATTGCGATGACAACCAAACATTTCCCTGGTGGAGGGCCAAGGGAAAATGGGTTTGATCCGCATTATAAAGAAGGGAAATGGAATCTTTACCCAACTCCGGGAAGTTTAGAAAAGTATCATCTTCCACCGTTTAGAGCGGCTGTTGAACATGGAACGTCATCCATCATGCCTTATTACTCGATTCCAAGCATCAAGAAGAGTGTGTATCAGGAATTTGAAGGTGAAGATATTCCGTTCGAAGAGGTTGGATTTGCATTTAATCATTATTTTCTTGAAAATATTCTGCGCGGAAAGCTGGGCTTCAAAGGCTATGTTAACAGTGATAGCGGTATTGTTAACAATATGAGCTGGGGCGTTGAGGATTTGAGTGTGGCAGAGCGTTTTGCGAAGGCTGTTAATGCAGGAACAGATATTATTGCAGATACAAATGACATTGAAAACCTGAAAGAAGCAATAAATCGCGGCTGGATCAGTGAAAAGCGGATTAATGAAGCAAATGAAAGATTGCTTACCGAAATGTTTGCATTAGGCTTGTTTGATGACCGTACGTACAACTCACCAGAAAATGCCGAGAAGGTAGTAAATACACCTGCGCACTGGGATGCAGCGTATGAAGCACATAAAAAATCAGTTACCGTGTTGAAAAACTCAGAAGAAACACTGCCATTAACAGCGGACAAGCTGGAAGGTAAAAAAGTGTATATGAAAGCCTACCATAAGGATACAGAACATGCAGCGACGTATACGGAGAAGGCATTGGCTGATGCTAAGGAATTAGGCCAATTTGAGTTAACCGATGCGTATGAAGAAGCAGATATCGCCATCTTGTTCCTGCAGCCGAAATCGGGCACTTATTTTAATGCAACACCAGGATTGTTAGAGCTCGGTTTATGTGAAAATAAATCCTTAAAAGCGTTGGAGGGTGCTCCGTACACAGAAACTACGTTAAGTGAGATTGAGCATTTGAATAAAGTAGCAGAGAACATCCGCAGCCGCGGCGGCAAAGTTATTATCAGTGTCAATGTGATCTTGCCATGGATTCTTGGAAATGTAGAACCATTGGCAGATGCCCTGGTTGCCGGGTACGATACATTCTTCAAAGCACAGCTTGAAGTAATGGCTGGAAACCATCAGCCAACAGGTGCCCTGCCTTTGACATTACCAGCAAGTGAAGAAGTGATTGCCGTCGATGAAGATGGTAATTGTAAATCAAGAAATGATGTACCTGGCTATGACAAGGATAAATATATGCCAGAAGGAATGAGCTATGCCTATAAAGACAGAGACGGAAATGTGTATAAACTAGGACATGGTTTACAGTATAATGGGTGAGGATAGTGAGAGGGGCTGACCGGTTCAGTTCCCCTCCACGAGTTTAAATAGCTGCAGATTAAGCAAGAGTAAATCGTATTGTATAGAATACGGTCTACTCTTTTTTTGTAAAAATTATTTTTGAAAAAACAAATATTTTAACATTTACCTATTGAACCAAACGTAACGTGTTGTTTTATACTTAAGATAAATAAAAAGGGGTGAGGAAAATATACACGATTGGGAAACTATCCAAGAACACAGGGGTAACCGTCAGAACACTGGACTACTATGATGAAATTGGTTTGATCAAACCATCATCAAAAACGAGTGGAGGGCATCGTTTATACAGTGAAGATGATGTGATGAAGTTAGAACGTGTTTTAGCATTGAAATATATGGGATTCTCGCTGGACCAAATTAAAGATATATTGGAGAATTCAACGTCGAATTGGCAGGACTCAATCCAACACCAATTAGAACTGGTTAAACGAGAACAGGAACGTTTAAAAATGTTAGAACAAGCCCTTCTTGGCGTATCGTATTCCATTGAATTTGAAGGGGAAATCAATTGGCCAGTCATTTTCAGCATTATCAAGTTGTATCAACACGATCCCGGAGATGTCTTAGAGCAATATAAAGCATACCTAAACGAAGATGAAATGAAGAAGATTATCGACATGAATGCTGCAAACATGAGTGAGGAAGACATCAAGGAATGGTTAAAGGTTATTGGTGATATCCGAAATAACCTGCATCTTGACCCAAACTCAGAAGAGGCGGAGCAGCTCGTCCTATGCTGGGCAAACCAAGCAGATAAAATGTTTGGACAGGATGAAGAATTGCTTGGAAGCATGTGGGAAGCACTGCAAAACCTACAGGAGGGTATCGCATTTTATCCAATGGACAAAGATGTGATTGATTTTATTAAACGTGTCGCTATTGCAAAGGGGGAGTCAACGAATGATTCTTAATGTAGAGGCTGTAACAAAAGGATTTACAGGTCGTCGGAAAAACAAGATGATCGCTAATGATAATATCTCCCTTCATATTGATGAAGGTGAAATATATGGGCTTCTCGGTCAGAATGGAGCTGGGAAAACAACATTAGTAAACCAAATATTAGGGGTAATCACTCCTGATTCAGGTGATATTCAGCTGTTGGGGAAATCGGTACTTCAGTCACCAGCAAGGGCACGATCCATTTGCTCTGTCCAGCCACAATCCCAAGTACCACTCGGTTTTCTTACCCCGAAGCAGGCAGTTACACTGATTGGGAAAATGCGTGCAGGGAAAAAGTTTGACGCAAAGCGGTTAGATACACTTTTTGAGGCATTGGATATGGGGGAGTGGGCAAATAAGGAAGGCGAGAAATTATCGGGTGGTGCAAAAAGACTAACCGCCTTTTGTATGGCAGTCATTGCTCCTGGCAAATTAGTGATTCTGGATGAACCTACAAACGATGTAGACCCAGTTCGCCGGCGTTACCTTTGGCAGGTGATACGTAATCTAACCAATGATGGCACTTCGG
Source organism: Oceanobacillus sp. FSL W7-1304 (assembly GCF_037969805.1). NCBI lineage: Bacteria > Bacillati > Bacillota > Bacilli > Caryophanales > Bacillaceae > Oceanobacillus > Oceanobacillus sp. FSL W7-1304. Next base: position 2,874,266 of record NZ_CP150211.1, read on the forward strand.
TTATTTTAGTCACGCATAATGTGCTGGAAGCTGAAAAAGCGGTTGATCGGGTGGCAATCATCAATAAGGGGAGAATTCTCACGCAAGGGACACCTTCTGAAGTGAAAAGTTCAGTAAGTAACCAAATGCGTATCGAACTAAGTTTAGCTAGTGAGTTAGATATCGAGATTCCTAGCTGGGCGCTTTCCTCTCATAAGAATGGCTCTCGACTATTTTTTGCTATAGATCCTCAAGAAGTAACAGCAACGATAGAATGGGCAAAGCGGCAAGTTGATAAAGGGCTTATTATGGACTATTCCTTGTCTCCTGCGACAATTGAGGATGCTTATATCGAGTTGACTTCTAAAAAGGCGGTGGGATTATAATGAATGTATTAAGCCATTACAAGTACGTCTTTCAGATGCAATTTCTTAGAAACGCAGGTTTTTTAGTGTTTATGATTCTTATTCAAATCTTGATATCCATCGGCATTGTGATCGGCTTTACCTATCTTCTCCCAGCCCCAGATACAAATTCGATTCTTTTTCTAGCTACAGGAGCACCAACGATCATTCTAATTTTTACGGGCTTAGTAATTTTACCGCAGCAGGTTGGTACTGCCAAATCAGATGGCTATATGGAATTTATGCGTACATGGCCAGTTAATCGCGGTGTCATTCTTGGAGCAGATACAACTATTTGGCTAATCATCACGCTGCCAGGAATTATCATTTCATCCATTGTGGCACACCTCATGTTTAGTCCAGGGTATGACATCTCTTGGACGGTAATTCCAGCCTTACTCATGATTGCATTAACATCTATTGGTGTTGGATACGGATTTTCCTATCTCTTGTCACCAACAGCTTCCCTTGCTCTTTCACAAGTCATTGTTTTTGGAGCACTCATGTTTTCACCGGTAAATTTCCCATTGGAGCGGCTGCCAGAATGGCTTCAAGCCCTTCATCAGGTACTTCCGATTTATTCGATGGCAGAAGTAATGCGGGCGTCGCTTGCTGCTTCGACCTTTGAGGCGACTGCCGGGAATTATATTAACTTATTGATTTGGTGTGTGCTGGGGTATGGTGGAGCTATTTTTATTTTGAATAGGAAGTGACGTGCTTCCCATGTGAATTCTTCATCATTGAATCTTGAAAATATGTCACCTTCACATTTTTATTAGAGTATTGTATAATGATAACTGTTAATTAGATTTCAATGAATAAAACGATAAATTAATTCGAGGTGCTTTTTGTGAGTGCGGTAGGTTCTAAATAGGAAAAATTAAATGAAATAAATTTGTGGACTAAAGGGGATTTTTTAGAAATCACACCCTTCGTTTAGTCATGGATTTATTTCAATACCTATGAAGATACCTACCATACTTTATAAAGCGTGTAATAGTAGGAGTTAGCTATACTTTTTTAGATAGCTTATTTCCATGTATTTGCATATTACACATGCCTTGTAAATGTAAAGAAAGCTGCGGTATCTCCGCAGCTTTTTTGTGTTTGTTTTTTATTATGTAAAGCTTCATTGAAATCTAATGGGTAGGTATCTTCATGTATGATAAAAATAAGTCATAGTGAGGAGCATGGAAAGTGAATAAGATGACGTTTGAAAAGTTGCAATATAACGAGTTAAAAGGAATAGTTAAATCGTATTGTGTAAGTGGATTAGGGAAGAAAATGTTAGATAAGTTGAGACCAAGCTCAGATATGAAAGTAGTTAAAAATCGTTTAAATGAAACGACTGAGGCACGCGCAATATTAGATGCAGTAGACCATGTGCCATTTTTCGGGGTTTCGAATATTGAGCATATCCTTCAAAATCTCGAAAAGGGCATGATTCTTGATCCGAGCGAATTGGTTAGTGTATCGGATTTCTTAAGAGGCTGCAGGAAAATTAAAAAGTTTATGCTGGATAAAGCATTTTTTGCACCAGTAATCGCGTCGTATGCGAATTCAATGTCCGAGTTCAAAAATGTGGAAGAAGAGGTTGATTATTCAATCAAAGGAAATCGTGTAGATTCCGCTGCAAGTAAAGAATTAAGACGAATACGAAGAAGTATTGAATCAGTCGAAGAGAAAATTAAAGAGCGCTTAAATAAGTTTTTAAATAGCAGTACCAATAAAAAGTATATTCAAGAAACCTTTATTAGTAAGAAAGGCGATCGATATACAATACCAATTAAAGCTTCCTATAAAAATCAAGTACCAGGGACAATTATTGAAGTTTCTTCTAAAGGATCAACGGTCTTTATAGAACCGGATACAGTGACAAAATTAAACGGAGAACTCGCAAGCCTGCAAGCTGAAGAAGCAATCGAGGAATACCAAATATTAGCTGCTTTATCAGGAATGGTCTTAGAGAACATGTATGAGATCAAGATTAATCTCGAACTTATCAGCCAATATGATATGGTATTTGCAAAAGCAAAATTCAGCAAACATATTGGTGGAGTAGAGCCCAGATTAAATGATTATGGGTATATCAAATTAGTTCATTGCAAACACCCACTTTTAGCAGGAGAAGTTGTACCGCTTGATTTTGAAATCGGAGAAAATTATCGTAGCTTAATTGTTACCGGACCAAATGCTGGCGGGAAAACGATTGTCCTCAAAACAATAGGATTATTAACTTTGGCGACGATGTCAGGCTTTCACATTAATGCAGATAAGCAAACGGAAATTTCGGTTTTTGAAAACATCTTCGTAGATATTGGTGACAACCAAAGTATAGAAAATGCACTAAGTACATTTTCATCTCATATGAAAAACCTATCGGAAATAATGATGGGATCCAATAATCATACACTTTTACTATTTGATGAAATCGGAAGTGGTACGGAACCGAATGAAGGAGCGGCACTTGCAATTTCTATTTTAGAAGAGTTTTATCATATGGGTTGTATCACGGTTGCGACAACACACTATGGAGAAATTAAACGCTTTTCGGAAATGCATCATGACTTTATGAATGCAGCAATGCAATTTAATAGTGAAACATTGGAACCAAAGTATAAGTTAATGATAGGTAAATCAGGGGAAAGTAATGCCCTTTGGATTTCTAAAAAAATGAATATACGAGAAAGTGTCCTGCAAAGAGCGAAAGACTATATGGAAAATAAAGACTATCGTTTAGAAAGTGTAGTTGAAAGTAAGAAAAGGAAGCCAAAGATTGATAAAGAGACAACCAAAGAGAAGTATGAATATAAAAAAGGGGATCGTGTAAATTTATTGGACCATGATGACTTTGGAATTGTATATGAAGGGATAGACAATTTCTATAATGTTGTCGTGTTCTACAAAGGGGAATTTATGAAAGTAAATGTGAAGCGACTCTCCTTAGAGCTACAGGCGCAGGAATTATATCCAGAAGGATACGATTTAGAAACATTGTTTATCGATTACAATAAGCGAAAGATGCAGCATGATATAGAGCGTGGTTCAAAAAAGGCACTTCGCAAAATCCAAAAAGAAATACGACAGAACAGGGAGTGATTTAACATGAATCGTATGATTAGACAAGAACTTCCAAAAGATTATAGAACGACAGAAGAAGTTGTAAAACAAGCATTTTTAAATGAACAATATAGTGACGGGAAAGAACATCAACTTGTAAATCGAATTAGAAAATCAAAGGCATTTATTCCTGAACTTTCATTAGTCGCAATAGATGAAGACAAGGCGATGATTGGTCACATTCTGTTATCTAAAATTTCTATTGTATATAATGATCAATCGGTGGAATCTTTAGCACTTGCTCCCGTGTCTGTGGTACCTCAGTATCAGAAAAAGGGAATCGGAAGTCAATTAATTCACGAGGGGTTAAAGAAAGCAAAAGCACTTGGTTATCATTCAGTTATTGTATTAGGGCATAAAGACTACTATCCAAAGTTTGGATTTAAACAAGCACAATTATGGAATATAAAAGCGCCATTCGAAGTACCTGACGAAGCATTTATGGCTTTAGAACTAACAGAAGATTCTCTTGAAACGGTTCAAGGTGTCGTTCATTATCCGAAAGCATTTTCTGAGTAAATGATCATAGAGTCAGATTCTAAATCTACAATAGTTTAGAATCTGGCTTTAAACAAGGATTGACAATCAATCGACATTAATATCCTCGTCCCAATAGGATTGATTAGACTTGTTAAGATTCTTGGTTAACAGTTCAACCAAGAATTGAAAAGGAAAGAATTGGAGAATCAGAAGCTGTCATTCGAAATAGATAGGGGTTTTCCTTTTTATTGAGTTATTTGTATTTCAACTATGTATCTATCAAATTTCTTTTTCAACAGAACAATATGCCCCCCCCCGCCGCTAAGACACCATTCTCGAAATTAACGCACCATCTCCCGCTACTAAGACACCAATCCCCAAAATTAACGCACTATCCCCCGTCGCTAAGACACCATACCCAAAATTAACGCACCATCCCCCGTCGCAAAGACACCATTCCCGAAATTAACGCACCATCTCCCGCTGCTAAGACACCATACCCAAAATTAACGCACCATCCCCCGCCGCAAAGACACCATACCCAAAATTAACGCACTATCCCCCGCTACTAAGACACCATTCTCGAAATTAACGCACTATCTCCCGCTACTAAGACACCATCCCCAAAATTAACGCACCATTCCCCGTCGCTAAGACACCATTCCCAAAATTAACGCACCATCCCCCGCCGCAAAGACACCATTCCCAAAACTAACGCACCCATCCCCCGCTGCAAAGACACCACTCTCAAAATCAGCTCCTACCTTTACATCTATATTTCAATTCTATTAAAGCCTACAGAAGAAATACCCTGCTATGCGTATTCTATATTAATTACACATAGGAGGCATTACAATGAAATACTTAACACTAATCACACTCGTAACTTTAGGATTAATCTTATTTACGAACGAAGTACATGCAAGCAGTCAGTATACGGTGCAATCAGGAGATGTTTTATCCGAGATTTCAAGGAATCATAATGTAAGTGTGGATTCATTGCTTGAATTTAACACTTTTCTTTCAGACCCAGATATCATTTATGCGGGTCAGACGCTTACCATTCCAGATGCAAAGGGAGAGACGTTTACAGTAACTGCTTATACAGCAGGCTATGAATCTACTGGAAAAGAACATGGAGATCCAGGATATGGTATTACAGCATCCGGTACGGAAGTGCAGGAGGGTCAAACAATCGCCTGTCCAGATTCATTATCATTCGGAACCAAGTTGTATATTCCTTATTTTGATAAAACATTTACATGTGAAGATAGAGGAAGTGCTGTTACTGAAGGTCGATTGGATGTATATATGGAAGATTTAGATGAAGCATTAGAGTTTGGCGTTAAAGATTTACAAGTACACTATTAGATTAACAGTTGGGGAGAAGTAGACTTTTCCATTTAGTGATGGTGAACATTTCTTAATTTAAAAAATGCATCATTTAGGAGTTGGAATTAAGCTGACTTGGCTTCATAAGCCTCGTCAACTTTTTTATGTTAAAAAGGGCAGGGGAATGACAACAATTGCCTGAGCTGGCATCAGAATCTGTTGGAAATGCTTGATGAACGAATGTTTACAGCTATCCAATTGAACCAGTGCTGCCCATACCCTTTTTAATCCTTGCTCCATATCCGTGTGTTGAGATTCAAGTCATTAATGATACGGAAGAATAATATCAAATCATCATAAACAAGTTTAGACTGCTTTTCCATTGAGTCAAAAATACTCGGTTCGAAATAGTCTTTTTTATTGTATAAAAATAAACTGATAAATCGTTTTTTAAAAGCTATATCAATTGGGTTTCGATTTCTTTTTCGAAATGCAACTAAATCTTCCATTAAGTTGGGCGAAAGAATGTAGCGTGCTTCGAATTCACTTGTCGTTCGTACTTTAAAGTACTTATTGAATTCATCATTTTCCATTTTAATCGTAATTAATTTCTTTCCGCTCAGCATACGGTGGAAATGGTGCCTGAAATAACGCTTTAGATGCTGGAAACTAAAAAGCTTTCTATCACGTAAGATGGTATGCCCTTTAAAATGTTTATGGAAGTCTGCAAGATACAGGACGCCTTGATATCTTGTTTTTAACTTCGTATTTGATCTTCCTCTATAGTCCCTTACTTGTTTGAAGAGCTTTAGTTCAGAGAAATAGAAATCAGTAGAGCCTATTTTACCCTTTATTAAATCTTCACCAGATACGCGATCAATCCGATTTAAATAGAATAAGCCAGATTCACCAATTAAGAGGTTATTAATTTTACCTTGGCTGGAGTATCCCCATTTCATCTCATAATTAGGGTTATCCTCTGGCAGGTTAGCAGTTTCAAATAACGCTTTTAACAGACTCCTTACTACTTTGCGTTTAAAGGCCATACGAAACGTTCCTAGTGTTTTAAAGAAACTAACAATACTTGCTATCGTTCCGAAGAAAAAAATAAAAGCAGCCAGCCATTGGATACCTGCGTTAGGAATAGAGAGACCAAAAATAGCAGGAATGATAATACTAGCAAAAAGGAAAATCCAGCCAAATATGTACTTTAGTATCGTTTTGAATCTGATTTTATTCATTTCATTTATATCATCTTTTAATAGATAAGAGATTTCATCATAGCTAGAAAACATGTGGTTAACCCCTTAGAATTTTGGCTATATCAACATCTTGCTTTTTGCTGTTATCAATGTGCAATAGCTCTCTTTTTTCTAGTTTCATGAAGAATTTAAATAGATTTGTAGGAAACTGCTGCAACATGGTATTGAATTTCGCAACCCTTGCGTTAAAGGTTCTTCTCGATGCAGCCAGCCTTTCTTCCAGTTCATTAATACTTTTCTGTAAGTGCAGATAATTTTCATTTGCCTTTAATTCAGGATAATTTTCGACTTGAACTTGTAAACCACTTACAAGTCTTGATAGTTCATTTGACGTTTTTACTTTTTCATTCTCATTTTGGTTGTCAAATTGACTGCGGAGCTTCGTTACTTCCGTATGGACTTCTCTTTCATGTTTCGTATAAGCGGCAATCGTCTCTGCTATTCTTGTGAGGGAGTCAAAACGCTGTGCTAACGTAATATCAATATGTTTAAAGGATTCTTCTATACTGTTTTTTAAGGAAATAAAACGGTTATAGGTAAATAGTGCCCATAATAAAACAAGAACGGCAATAGCTGTGCCTATCATCCACGGTTCAATGTTCAAGAAATTTCAGCTCCTTTTTTACTATTTACAACTATTATATAGTTATCGTTTTGTACTATCCAGTTACTTTTGATTCATATCTAACACAAGATAAGTAACTCATTGCACAATATGATGATTGACAAAGGGAGAGCAGCAAATCCTGTCAAAGTTCTTGATGTGAAAGAGAAAATAGGCAAAGGTAGTAAGGGATGTGTCGCTGATTCCGATGTGTAATATAATGAGAAAGTTTGTTGTAGGTTTACTAGCCTGTACTCTACTTCTAGGTGTAAACATCAGTTTTACAAATAGTGTAGAAGCTGCGACAGGAGATCCGGATAGGCAAGAAAAAGAAGGAATGGTCACCTACGATGTATATGAAATCAATTATTATTTCACACCAAGTAAAACTAAAGAAATCGTTCAAAATTATGAAGACAGGGATAACACAGCAAACCAAGTTATGAGATATATTGCAAGTGCCCATCCAGTTGTAGGTTTTATGCTTTTGGCTGAGAGCATTTCATCTGCTAATATGATAAAAACTTTCCAAGATGCTGAAGCACAAGGTAAAGGAGTTAGAACAAAATATGAATATTGGAACGGAAACACTTCTCAATCTGTTTATAAAATTAAAAATAAAAGTGTTACAGTTGAGTAAGATAATATAGAAGGGAAGTGGATTAGATGGAATCAAAATTTAAATTTAAACTAAAACAAATTATCATACTTTTGTTTTTTGTCGCAATAGCAGTAACTTTTAGAATTACGTTAGGGTTCTCACCTCTAGTAGATAATCTTGTTATGATTTTCTTTATCTTATTAGGGTGTTGGTTCACTTACCAAAATTATAAAAAAAAAGAGACAGAGACTAAACGTCACGGAATTGAATGAAAAAATAAGTGTGCTATACAGCATACTTATTTTTTTATTTCAAAAGGTATTCATTACTGTTTAATAAAGCCTTAACATGGTCCTTTACTTCATCCGTTGCTTTTTCATAATCAAAATAGTCTCCAAGGAGTACCCTGAATTATAAGCTCCTCCGATTAATCTGCAACGGTGAATACTTTGATAGGTCTATGAAGGAAAGGTTGAGAATATCCCGTTTATTCCTGTCTGATTCAGGGGACACAACTTATAAATGCTGATAGAAGGATGTGAACCAAATGAAGGCCGTAACATTTCAAGGTGAAAAAGCGATGGAAACAAAAAATGTTGATGACCCGAAAATTCAGGAAAACAGTGATATGATCGTACGAATTACCGCGAGCGGCATCTGCGGATCAGATCTTCACTTATATCATGGCGGAATTGTCCCGAAAGAGGATTACGTCGTTGGTCATGAGCCGATGGGTATTGTCGAGGAAGTTGGTTCAGATGTGAAAAATCTCAAAAAAGGTGACCGTGTCGTAATTCCTTTTAATATTGGGTGTGGAGAATGCTTCTTCTGTAATAATCAGATGGAGAGTCAATGCGATAATTCCAATCCACATGGTGAGCCAGGTGGTTTATTCGGATTCGCTGAAGATTTTGGGAATCACCCTGGTGGTCAGGCAGAGTATTTACGTGTTCCGTATGCGGATTTTACGTCATTTAAGGTTCCGAAAAATAGTGAATTGGATGATGAACAGGTATTATTCTTATCGGACGTCATCCCGACTGCGTATTGGAGCGTGGAGCATGGGGGCGTCAAAGAAGGGGACACGGTAATAATTTTAGGGAGTGGTCCAATCGGGCTCATGGCTCAAAAATTCGCTTGGCTGAAAGGCGCAAAGCGTGTTATTACCGTCGACCAGGTAGAGCACCGACTAGACCATGCGAAGAAAACGAATAATGTGGAAACGTATAACTTTAAAGAAAACGAAAACATCGGCGAACTTTTGCATGAAGAAACAAAAGGTGGAGCAGACGTTGTGATTGATTGTGTTGGGATGGATGGTACAGTCCCGCCAAACACAGAATTCGGATCAAAAGGCGATAATCAATTTGGAACCATCAGTCCAATCATTACCGCATCGCAAGCTGTACGGAAGTTCGGAACGGTCCAAATAACCGGTGTTTATGGTACAGAGGCAAATGGCTTCCCACTAGGCGACTTTTTCACTCGAAATGTTTCATTGAAAATGGGACAAGCTCCTGTGATTAACATTATGCCAAAACTGTATGACATGATTGAGAATAAAGAGTTTGATCCAACAGATATTATTACACATCGTGTTAATTTGGATGATGCTGCAATAGCTTATGATATTTTTGATAAGAAAGAGGATGAATCCATTAAGGTGATTTTCAAGCCTTAATATTAATGAAACAAATAGATGTAATATAAAATGGTCCACAGGGATGAGCCGTGGACCATTTTATATTACCGAACAACAATAGATATCATCACCATAATATATACATTCACCACGAACAAGCAGCTTATCAGAAAAGTTACCACTATCGATGCCTTTTTGTAAATCGATAATAATATTAATCCTACTAATAATAGAGCTAGGAAAAAGAAATAAACGATATCTAGGTTGATCGTCAAGCCGACGGTGCTGCTGGAATCAATGATGCCGCCATGAAATAACTGGAATAAAGGTGATATTGCATCATCCGTTAAATAATTTCCGTGAGGAGGGGATTGCTGGGTGAAAAAAGCTGTCATCGCAAAAATGACAAATAAAACAATACCCTCTAAACGAATCCAAGGAATTGGATTAAACGCAGCATCTTTTGACAGGAAATATTTCACAACCAAGCCGTTTAATAAGGCGTAGAAAACGAGTGGAATCAAGAATAGGTGTTTGATTAATAATCCTTGTCCATACGAAACCATCCACGAATCTGTATACCCATCGACCATGACATCCATCAGTAGGATCCCGCTAAGTCCTGTAGCAACTAAACAGCCGATAGCGACCTTGGAAAACCAGCTTAAAAATGTAAGCCAATTATCATGGTTGGTTGCAAACCAGCCGACAACAAGTACAACACCAACCCAAATGCTGATCACAGCTAGATGGACAAAGTGGCCGGTAATTCCCTTGAATGGCTCCATAGCGCCTGCATGGCTTGACCAAGCAATGGTTAACATGAGTCCGAATGTTAATGCCAATGCGATAGAAGTAGAAATACGATTTCCCATAGACCGCATTAATACAATTACGAGTACTAATAAAATAGAACCAATAAGGGTAAAGTTCCACGCGTTTCCAACCGTATAGGTTAGTAAAACGACTTTTAATGCTTCACCAAACCCTAGCCGTGGGGCGATAAATAAGGTAGTATCAAGAACCGGAATGAAAGCAAAAATCGGTACCATGATGGCGCTGATAAAAAAGTAATACGGTGCGATTTTTATGTCCGGACGATAGGTGCTTGGAATAAGCAAAAGCAGAAAACCTCCTGCTAAAACCGCAAAGCATACATATAATAGCACCTGACTAATCATTACGAGTATGTCCATTTACTATCTCTTTCTTTTCATAAATAAGATGTAGCCAACGATTGCAAGAATAGCTAAACCAACAATGACCATAATCATGGTGGAAGATGATCCTTCGCCTTCATCTATTTGTTCAGCGGATTCTGTTGCTGAATCATCTTGGGGCGTTTCTGTTTCCGCTTGTTCTTCGGGTTCTTCATCTTCAACTGTTTCTGTTTCAGCCTGTTCTTCCTCTTCCACAGCTTCAGGAACCTCGGCATCAACGGTAAATGTGAATTCACCTTCTAGTGGGTGACCATCTGCACTAATAATACTCCAATTTACTTGATATTCATCATTTGCAAGCGGCTCAGCAACCGTACCTGTTAATGTACCTTCACCGATCTCGATATCTTGTACTTCCACAGCTTCACCTGCTGTTGTTGTTACCTCTATAAAACTGCCTTGTTCAATTCCACCATCAAATTCAAGAACAATTTCTTCCAATGGCTCTGTTACAACATCGCCATCTGCTGGATTCGATCCTTGAATATGTGAGTGAGCAAACGCGCTAGTAGAAAAGCACGTTACGAGTATGACTACTATTGCCGCGCTGAATATTCGTTTCATTAACATAATTCCTCCCTTACATGTCTCAGTAACTACTTCTAAAATAGGATGCGAGTTACCTGTGTATATTATAAATCCAATGCTAAATCTTGCATAATACCTCGAAGGAGTGATTTTAACGGAAATTTGCTATAAAAGGGTGATTAAATGATAAAATATAGACACATTTTATATTTAGAAATGCGGTGAAGATATGAAGTATAACCAAATTAAATGGCTTATTTTATTTTTGCCAACGATTACAATCGCCCTTTGGGAGTATGTTCGGCATGAATTTCTCCTTTCATACATTTCCATGGACATGGGGAACTTTCTTTCTCCTATATTAGTCTTTATTGTCACGCTTGTCTTTTTGCGGCATTTATTTTCCATTTTAGAAAAAATGCAAGAAGAGTTAAGAGCGGCAAGGGCTAAGAAAGCAGCGCTTATCGAGAGGGAGAAGCTCGCAAGGGAGCTACATGACGGCATTGCCCAATCACTATTTCTATTGTCCGTTAAAATGAATAAGTTTGGCAGAAAGAATGATCTGGAGCAGGATGCTGATTTTCAAAAAATAAAGCAAACCTTACAGCATGTCCACGAGGATACACGTCAGGCGATTACAAACCTGAAATATGTACCAAATGAGGATACGTTTAGCTGGACAGAAACGATCTACCAGTATGTAACGGAGCTGAAACAACAGCATTTTATGGATGTTCAGCTGGAATGGGGAATTCCAGAAGATGCATTGTCATCGAAAGAGAAGGTAGAGCTATTCGCCTGTGTAAAAGAAGCTGTGATGAATGTTATTAAACACGCAAAAACAAATGAGGTATGGATTGTAGCAAAGGAAATAGAAAATGGATGGATATGCCAAATTAAGGATCGGGGAATAGGATTCACAAACGATACGATTCAAGATAGTACAGGCTATGGACTTCAGATTATTCAAGATAGAACGATAGATATGGAATGGGAATTTTCGATTAATAAAATTGAGAATGAAACGATCCTGGAAATAAAAAAGGAGGGAAACTAAATGCAACCTTTTCGAATCGTAATCGTGGATGATCACGCGCATGCAAGAGAAGCCATCCGGGAAATTTTAGAGGAGCACGAAGATCTTCTTATTGTAGGAGAAGGGAAGAATGGCGAGGAAGCGATAAAGCTTACGGAAGAATTAATGCCTGACATTATTCTGATGGACATTCAAATGCCGGTGATGGATGGGCTAGAGGCGACGAAACGTATCAAGCTTCAATTCCCTTACGTCAAGATTGTGATGATTACCGTTTCGGATGATATCACCGATTTGTTTGATGCATTAAAACAAGGAGCACAGGGCTATTTATTAAAAAATATCCAGTCGGAAGCATGGGTCGATCATTTAAGAGCCTTTGCCGTAGATGAAGTCCCAATGTCTAAAGAAATAGCCTTTCAAATTCTTAAGGAATTTCCACAAAGTAAAGCAGTTACAAAGGAGAATACGCCTTTATCTACAAGGGAGTTAGAAGTGCTGCAATTGGTCGCGAAAGGGATGTCCAATCGGGAAATTTCAGATACCCTGTTTATTTCAGAGCATACGGTGAAAAGTCATCTGAAAAACATTTTGAGTAAGCTGCATTTAGATAATCGGGTGCAGCTGACGAGTTATGCGTTTCAGAAAGGGCTGATGGATTAATGGGAGATTCTTTCTGTGGGTCTGGCAATGACTGGACTAATAAGCAGGAACGAGCACAATGTCCTTATTCTGGATTTGTGCTCTATTCTTGAACAAGACAAAAGATTTCAATAGCCATCTGATATTCTTTTAAAACCATCCATGTTGCTGAACCAATACGCTATCAGGAAAAGGAATAGATAAATAAAAAAGTCATAAATCGTTGACCATCCTTTTGGGTTATAAAAATCAATCATTTCAAAAAAGTTCATGCCTATGAAAGCTCCAAGGGCACTAAATATAGCTCCTTTTAAAAGGGGATTAGCTTTTGGCTTAATTTGCAGTGTAAACATAATGGCAACAGGAACTAAAGAAAAATGGTAGGGGAGAAATAACAATGGGACTATAGGTGAGAATATCATTGGGTAAGACCAAAGCCCGCTCGATAAGGCAATAAGGTCAATCATTAAGGATAAAATGATGGTGATAAATCCCCCCATAAGAAGTCTGCCTGTACTTTGCCTGTTTCTAAATAAAAACCATATAAACCAAGGAATAATAAATAGTCCAATCCCAAACCACCATTGCCATGTAAACATAAAGGCGTTAATCACTGTTTCGGACATCAATCTATCCGCATCTATTAGCTGTTCATTGATCCTCTCAACTTGTTTTATTCCTTCTTTAAATGTCATTCATGAACCGCCTCCATTTATACCGAACATTATTGATTTGCTTTATGAGTATCTTTTGTAATTTATTTACGTTTTATGTGTATAAAGATTTATAACGGTTTCTATACTTACGCTGATTGTAATTTCAAACGATCCTCTTATACTTTCCATATCAACAAATAAAGGGTGAAAACGTGACATTTGAAGAATTTTTAACGTGGAGAGAAGATTACTCGCGAAGGTTGGCCAGACACAGAGTTATATGTGAAATTAGTTGGCGAAAGTGAAGTAGAAATGGAGAAAAAAAGATCTATCCGTAAATTAAAAACCCATGTATCAATCCATACATGGGTTTTGTGCTACTATAAAAACATTATCATAGACAATATAAACATAAATATTACACCGGATAGGATTGGAACGGAGGTTCTCTTAATAATGTTAATTGGATCGACTTTCAGGGTTGCTGCAATAATTAATACTACAGCAGCGACTGGAGAAACCGATCGAAACAAGTTTCCGGCTAGTCCCATAGGAATACTAACTGCGATTGGATTAATTCCAGCGGCTTCGGCTAAAGGAACCATCAGTGGTATCATTGCAAAGAATAAAGCAATGCCACTTCCACTTAGTATTACAATTAATGCGGTAAATCCGACTAGAACCAATGGTAATACATAATCAAAGCCCTGTCCTTGGATGTTTTCCATTGATGCTTGCAGTGTGTCAATCAGCCCAATAGACTGCAAACCTGCAACAAATACTGAAGCAGCTACTAAGAGAACCACAACTGAAATCATACTGCCCATACCTGTAAAGAATTTTTCCGTATTGGATAACACATCTTTACTATTTTTATTGCGAATAAGCTCACAAATGATTGCCAAGATAAATGAGATTAATACTGCAATTTCAACACTAATTGAAACAGATATCTGGGTTGTGAGGTCTAATATAAATGATACCAATAAAATAATAATTGGAAAAACTGGCAAGATAGCATAGACGGTTTTAAATAATATACTGCCTTCTATTTCCTTGAAATCTTCTAATTTAACCTCTTTAGCAGATTCTATAATCTCAGCTTTTTTATCCATTCTCTTTTGCCAGAAGTAGTGAACGATCGCCATGAATAATATGGTTGGCAATGAAACAATGGCATGGTAGCTAAAAACATATTGTGTAACCGTTAAATCACTAAATGTTGCATATTTCGCTAACTCCTCTGCAATAGCCACATTATCACTTCCAAGTGGAGTAGGAATGATTGTTGCAGAAGTAGCTATAACTGCTGCTATACTAAGAGTAGACATGCCTGCATTTTTCATTACCGGATAAAGTGTGGCTAATAATAAGATAGCTAGAGTTGAAGCACTTGGTATAACCAAGGATAAAACGTTACCTAATAAAAATATAATAGGAACTAGCAGATAGACAGATTTTATTTTGCTAACTGGTTTTGTTAACATTTGAACGGTTAAATCGTTAGCTCCGATTGATGACATATAGGCTGTATATCCACCTAGTATTAAAATAATTAGCCCTGCTGAGGACAATGTTGACTTGAATTGCTGCACAACAACTTGCAAAGGGTCTAAGAGTGCAGATCCGGTCGGGGTAAAGTCACTAAATACAATCTCGTTACCCATTACGATACTAATTAATAGTAAAATGATACCCATAAGAAATAAGGGGATTTTAATATCCATTTTCTTAATAAGCATATAAACAATTACTGCAACCGCTAACAAAGCTGAGCTATACATGATAAGGTTGTCCAACATCGATGATTCCTCCCTGAAAAATGGATAAATGCTTACTTACATTTTCTTAAATTTTCCATTAACCACTTTTTAAACGCAGGTGCATTAATATCTACACAAACTTTTACATTGCTTTCTTGCTTCATATAACCTTTTAAATCTACTATTGTAGCTCCTTTTGTCAATCCGCCGTTCAATTCAACGTCTATGTAGGTATCTACAGTTGTAAATAAATCTGGTTTTAATAGATAGGCTACTGCACAACTATCATACATTTTTAGTCCGCTATTAAAGCTACCGCCTCTATATTTTTTGAATAAATGATAAATCATATTACCAGTATCATTCATTCCTTTCAGTACTTCACTATCTTCTGGATAAACCAAGGCTTTCATACCGACATCGAGTCCAGCCATCACGATTGGTAAGCCGCTTGAAAATACGATTTTCGCTGCTTCGGGATCAGCATAGATGTTAAACTCTGCCATAACAGAAGCGTTTCCGCGACCTGTCGAACCACCCATTAAGATAATTTCAGCTATGTTTTCTTTAACTTCAGGATAAAGTTTAAAAAGCAGAGCAATATTTGTTAAAGGGCCGATTGGAAGGAGCGTGATTTTCTCCTTACTACTCATAATTTCTTTATACATAGCATTTACGGCGTGCTCGTCCAATAATAAACTTTCATCAGGTTCTTCAAAGTTGTAGCCATCCATCCCTGTTTCACCGTGAATATCACTTGCATCAACTGGATCTACGATTAATGGCGTGGAGGCACCTTTGGCAACAGGGATTTCTTTATCAAAAAACTTTAGAAGTCGTAACATATTATAGGTTACTTTTTCAAGACTCACATTTCCATTAACAGTTGTAATTAAGCGGACATCCAGTTCCTCGCTAAATAATGCTATTGCTAATGCCACCGCATCATCAATTCCTGGATCTGTATCAATAATTATAGGTTTTTTATTCATATTCGTTCCTCCTCGTTTTTGCTTTTTCAATAAAGGTTATAATTTCCTTCCTATCGGGAATACCACCTTGGGCACCAAATCGTTCTACAGATAAAGCTGCTGCTGCATTAGCAAACAGAATTGATTGATCTAAATCTCCTGTTCTAGCTAACTCTGTTGCCAGAGCACCGTTAAAAGTATCTCCAGCCCCAGTTGTGTCTTTGACATTTACCTTAAATCCAGGTATAGTTTTCGGTTCTCCAGACTTTGATATGAATTCAACTCCATGCTCTCCTTTGGTTATAATCATTTTTTCTTTAATTGATTCTGTTAATGGCATTTCAGACAGTGATACAGATTCAACTTCATTTGGTGTTAGATACGTTACTTTTTCTAATATGTCTTCTGGTATAAATTGAAACGGTGCAGGATTGAGAATAACAGGTATTTTATGTTTATAAGCAAATTCAACAGTATATTGCACAGTTTCCATTGGTATTTCAAGTTGTAATAGAATAATGTCACTAGCTATAATTACGTCTTGAGCTTCATCAAGTATTTTGGGATTCACTTTTGAATTAGCACCTGGAGAAACAATAATTCGGTTGTCATTTTCCGAGACTGTTATTGCTGCAACTCCCGTAGAAATGTCTGGTACAATACTAATCCCTTTTTGGCTAATACCTTCTGATTTGAAATGTTCTAGAAGGGCTTTCCCAAAGGTATCGTTTCCAACTGCACCAATCATCGATACATCTGCCCCTAGTCTAGCGGATGTTACTGCCTGATTCGCCCCTTTTCCACCGGGAAAAGTTTCAAATTTCTCTCCTAATACAGTTTCACCTTTCTTAGGTATTTTTTTAGTTGTAGTCACTAAATCCATATTAATGCTTCCTATAACGCAAACGCGGGGATGACTGTTCATCATCTTAGCTCCTTTTCATGTTGATTCTCTAGTAGTTAATTTAACCTTGTGCTCTTCTGATTTAATAACTGTATTAGGATGTTCAATCTTTTGAATAAGTATCTCAGCTGCTCTTTTCCCAATACTATAAATCGGTTGTGCCATAGTAGTTAGAGAAGGAGATGTGATGTTTCCCAGCTCTATCCCGTCAAATCCAATAACGGATAACTCATTTGGTATCTTAATCTTTAACGATTCAGCAGCCTTTAACACACCAACACCCATTAAATCATTTGCTACAAAAATTCCGTCTATTTCAGGATTCCTCTTTAACAAATTCTTTGTTGCTTCAAAAGCTTCATTCACAGCATAATTTCCTACACATATGAAGTCACTATGGAACCATTCTTCATCCCTAACTTCGTCTAAATAACCTTTAAATCGTTCTCTGGCATTACTTATATTCTCAGGGCCAGAAACGTGAGCGATTCGTTTGCAGCCTTGATTTTTTAAATATTGAACTGCCTGTCTGGCTCCTTCATAGTTATTTACGGTAACAGAAATTAAATCGGGATTGATCTTTCGGTCAAGTGCTATCACTGGGACTTTCATATCTTTAACTTGATTTGTTGTCATCGTACTTGAAACTAGAATGATGCCATCAATAGATTTTTGCAAAAGAGCATTAAGGTAAGCTATTTCTTTATCATTCTGATTATCTGTATTACATAAAATAAATGTGTAGCCATGCTTATTGGAAATGTCTTCCACAGCTCGAGCTAATTCAGGGAAGAAGGGGTTCATAATGTCAGGAACAAACAAAGCAATCATCTTTGATTTACCTTTGAAAAGACTGCGGGCAACATCATTTGGACGATAGTTCAATTGCTCAATCGCCTGTCGAACTCTTTGCATGGTGCTTTCATTAACATAACCATTTTTATTTATCACTCGAGATACTGTTGCTACTGAAACATTTGCTAATTTAGCAACATCTCTAATAGTTGCCATAAGCATACTCCTTTTTAAGTAATATATGTAACGGGTTACATGCCGGATAAAAATAAAAAACGGAATGTGTAACCCGTTACATAAATAATAAAGCGATTTCATTATAAAATCAATAGGAAATAAAAGATAATTTCATCATTTAATTGCTATAACAATGATTTTCTATATTAGATGTAATCAAAATGCGAGATTAAACAGTATAAAAAAGGTTTTGCAACCAAAACTAAAAAGAAAAGGAAGGGGAACCTCAGATTGGAATGGCATTTATTATGTTATGGAAGGCCATAATCATTATCGTTGGCGGAACATTTTTATTACGAATTGCAGGTAGAAAATCAATCTCCCAAATGACGCTCACACAAACTGTAATCATGATTGGAATTGGTTCATTACTTATACAGCCAATAGCAGGTGAAGATATATGGAGTACGTTACTCGTTGGGCTAATCCTTGTTTTGACATTGGTTGTAATGGAGTTTCTTCAAATCAAAGGGGATGTATTCGAAAAAATTATTACAGGTAAATCGAAAGTATTAATTAATAATGGTATCTTACAAGAACAGAATTTAAAAAAGTTAAGGGTGACAGTTGATCAGCTAGAAATGGAATTGCGCCACCAAGGTGTTCAACGATTGGATGATGTTCAATGGGCGACATTAGAACCGAATGGGCAGGTTGGATTAGTCTTGAAAGAAGATGTCCAGCCAGTGACAAAGAAGGAATTTAAGCAATTAACAGGCTTGATTGAGGACCTACAAAATCAGCTGCATCAACAAATACAGTACAATGAACAACCAAGACAATTAAATAGGGAACAACTATCACCCGAACAGCAAGAAACTATTTTTGCTGAATTACAAAAGAAGTCACATAAAAATACCCTACCTGAACATTTACGATAGTTGATGTCTTTCAAAGCAACCACTATAATAAGGCTATCTAATGTTGAAGGGACTGAATTATGCGCAGATGGCAATATTTTTTCATCCAACTGATTTAAAATTATTGGAGGTAAAAGTATTGAAAAAAGAACTATTCACGAAGAGGTTGCATTTACGTAAAATAAAAGTGTCCGATTCAGCAGCCTTATTTAACATCTGGACTGACGCAGATGTTACAAAATTCATGAACATTTCTCGTTTTACAAATGAAACACAGGCAAAAGAAATGATTGAATTACTCGATGAATTATCTCAGACAAACCAAGCGATCCGCTACATTATGATCGATTTAAAAACCTATGAAATTATTGGAACGTGTGGTTTTAATTCTATTGATTTCGAGAACGCCCGAGCAGAAATAGGGTATGATATTGCTAACATCCATTGGGGGTTGGGCTATGCACCGGAAGGAATTCGGGCATTAATAAACCTTGCTTTTGGAAATTTACAGCTCAATAGAATAGAAGCAAAGGTAGAACCAGCAAATATAAATTCCATACACGTACTGCAAAAATTGAACTTCACATTTGAGGGGACATTAAGACAATACGAAAAATCAAAAGGAAACTTTGTTGATATCAATATATATTCACTGTTAAAAACAGATTTATCTTACGAATAATTATGGAAAAGTGGATTTGACATCTTCAAATCCACTTTTTTGCGCTTATTAATAAGCGGGTATTTATTTTATTGCGTCATACGCTCAAAAAATGCTTGCATTTTTTCCACATCCGTTACATGCTGATTACATTCTTGGCTATCCGCACAAATATAATTACTATGATTTTTGAACGTACCAGCGACTCGTCCTTTTACAGATGTAGTAAATAGATTAACATCGGATAGACGGTTACAAATGGAACATACCCCTTTAATTGTATTGGTAGAGAAAGTCCCCTTAATCGCTTTAAGTTGATCATCTTGTTCAATAATGACATATCTTCGGTGAGTCCCCAGATCATTCCAAGCCAAGTAACAAACCTGCTGGAAATCTATTTCTTCAAGCTTTGGCAACTTTAGCTTTTTTTCCTTTTTAAATAGGCTTTTCACTGCATTTGCAGTGACAGCTTTAAAAGGGACGACGTAAGGTTTTAATTGCTCTAAATAAGCTTCACCTTGTTCACGACTAGTCACATTGGAAACCTGCCTGATTAGCTGTTCTTCTGCCTCAGAAAGCATTAATGTTGCTGTAATATCACCATCAACAATATCACGAACAGCAGAGATGACATCTTTATCTTTCGTTGTTGCAAGTGCTTGTAGAATTTTATGCATTTGCTGCTCGATAAAATGATAGTTTACGACTGTTAAAAACGGCTGAATTGTTTGTTTTTCCATTTGAAATCACTCCATTGTAGTAGGCTTTATATATAGGTATAGGCCTAAAGAGATCATTCATTATTTATCATCGTTTCCTAGACCTCTTTGACCTGTAAAGGTTGTGGTCTAGAGTAAGCATTACAAAAGAATGCGTCCATTTTGATGCCTCCTTGGAAAGAAAACTATTATTAGTATAGCATCTTTTCGAAATTTGTTGAATAAGAAGAAAGCTTAACTTCATTTGTAATATGATATATAGCTGACATTTACAAATTGAGCGCAAGACAAGGAAATATATTACTCGATTTATAACCCGTTATCATATTGAAATACTTCTTCAGTCTGAATTCCTGCCTTAAGCCTATATACAGCTGTATTAATAGAAAATAAGTCCACTCACACTAGTAATTCAATGATTAAAACAACTGTAATAACTTTTAATTGGATTAACATCGATAATTCAAACTCTCTTTACATTCATAGATTAGGATAGGAGTGTAACAAAATAAAACGAGGAGGTATTCAAAATGAAAAAGTGGAAGAAGCATGCTATTCCATCAATCGCTGTTGTAATGATTGGAACTGCAGCAACTGGTATGACTGTGTCGGCTGATTCGGATGATCGCTATGAGGAATTGCAGGAAGTCAATATAACGGTAGAGGAAAGTAAAGAGATTGCATTAACAAGAGTACCTGGAACGGTAGAAGAAGTTGAATTGGAAGATGAGGATGGCTACCTTTTCTATGAAGTGGAAGTAGATGCAAGAGATGGAAATGAATATGAGATCTTAATTGATGCAGAAACAGGAGATGTAATTGCTGTTGAGAGTGAAGACGAAGATGATCGTGACGATGATGACAACGGCGATGGAGACGACGAAGAAGATGACGATAATGAACATGATGATGATTAAGTTGCAGCGCTAAAAATTAAAGCTTTTCAGAAGTCCTCTATGTGGTAGAGGGCTTCTTGATGTGCCAATACATACATTAAATTTAAAATTTACAAGAAAATAATATTCATAATCTTTTATATTGGTTGAATAATCTCCTGCGTTCATTATAATAATAATGAGAGGCACCAATTCTAGTGCGTACAGTTTGATAGAAGAAAACCAAATACGAAAAATGGAGGCTGCTATGGGGAGATTAATTCATTTCGAAATTCATGTGGATGATATGGAAAGAGCGAAGAAGTTTTATGGTGAGGTATTCGGATGGACATTTGAAGATTGGAGTGACTATGCTGGGATGCCTTACTTCGGAGCAGTGACTGGCGATGATAATGAACTTGGTATTAATGGAGCTTTGATGCAGCGTCAAAGTGCTTCGCCAGAAATCAACCAGGCTTTGAATGCTTATGCTTGTACAATGGGTGTTGAAGATTATGATTCAACGGATACGAAAATTATTAATAATGGAGGCAAGGTAGCAAGGCCAAAGCATGCCCTTCCCGGTATGGCATGGCAAGGCTACTATCATGATACGGAGGGAAATATATTTGGAATCCATCAACCAGATGAGAATGCCAAGTAGCATCTATTCGTAATAACCCTAGTAAGCCTTTTGCTTTGTATGTAATGATACTGGGCAAAAGGCTTTTTTATTTACTGTATTTCTATCGATGTTGATCTACAAGGATCTGATTTCCGTCTGGATCTTCAATGGTGAAATGTGCAGGCCCTTCACTTGCCTCGTCGGCTTCGGTTGTCAATTTTATCCCTTTTTCCTTAAGCTGCTTCTGAAGCTCTCGGACATCTGTAAATGAATCGAGATTTTTTGCATTTTGATCCCAACCAGGATTAAAGGTTAAAATATTCTTCTCAAACATGCCCTGAAAAAGTCCGATTACGCAATCTCCATTTTTCATAATAAGCCAATTTTGTGTAATATCCCCACCGAGTGTTTTAAATCCAAGATTCTCGTAAAAGGATTTTGATACTTGAATGTCTTTAACCGTTAAACTTACAGAAAATGCGCCTAGCTTCATACTTTTTCCTCCTCTTTTGTTCCTTAAATACATAGACGAAACCTTTTGATAATTTTAGTATAAGTGATTGATTTGAAACAAACAAGATTTACCAAATTACGAGAGAAAACGTACCAGGGGGGATCCTTAAAATCTTTATATGGACGTGTTATACTTCTAATAGCTGATTCTTAAATGAAAGAGTGGGTATCTTGATGACAATTATCAACAAGTTAAATTTAAATAAATACGTAAACATGGCTGTTCTTGGCGAGCCGGACGATTATGCTATTTTTGATGGATACAAAACGACATTGGCTGGAGAACATGATGCGATTTTTGTCTTTGTAGAAACAATTGACGAGATGGTAGAGCATACACGATGTATCATTAAAGAAGAGCAATTACTCGAAAAAGGCTACTTGTTTTTTGCGTATCCGAAAAAGGGAAATAAGCGCTATGAAAGCTTTGTGCATCGGGATGAAATCTTTCCTGCTTTGAAAGTGGACGAAGATGGATATGCGGAAAACAGCGATTTGAAATTTTCTCGGATGGTAAGTATGGATGATGTGTTTACTGTTGTAGGGTTAAAACGAGACAAAAAGAGCACTAAAAAGACTTCTGCTGCAAGTCAGTGTGTAGCAGATTATAAGGATAATGTGAAAGACATAGAAAGAATTTTAGGAGATTATCCAAATGAACTCCAGTTTTACAAGGGGTTAACCCCGGGTTATCAAAAAGATTGGGCTCGCTATATCTTTTCTGCGAAGCAACAGAAAACACGGGATAAACGCCAAGCGCAAATGGTTGATATCTTATCTCAAGGGTATAAGTCGATTGATTTATTTCGATTGAAAAAGAATTAGGAATAGGGGGACAGTGGATCTGTCCCCGCTGTCCATTTGGCCATTATTCTAATCATCAGCCTCAATTAGAAAGGTTTTTTCATCAAAGCCTCCACGTTTAGCTGCTTTATCAGCCCGGATTTGTTCTAATTCATCAAAAGAAGCTCCGTGTATACCTAGAAGGGAATGGACTAATTCCAAAATATCCGCCAGTTCTTCCAACTCTTCTTCCTTCGTTGAAGCACTCTGATATTCTCCTACTTCCTCACTTAATTTTTTCTTGAGTTCAAGAATATAACGATCATGATTTAGTGTTTCTGTTTTTAGGTCCTTGCCAGCGTTTTTTAAGATTTCAGGGATTCGGTCTCGAACTAGTTTGTTGTATGTTGGCATGTGAGCACTCCTTTGTTAGTTTAATATTTTTACCTGGGGACTTTCCCTTAACACGTCGCTCTGCATACTGGAAATTGATCAATTTCAACTGTACGTTTTGAGGAATTGTAAATCACTGCTAGATTCATTAATTATTGCATTCCCTTTCATTTTAATTACAAAACTTTAGGGTGAATTTAAGATAATTATAGAAGTTTGCCAGTATGGAAAGGGGATAACTAGAGGGAGGGTGTCCATGAACAAGAAATGGGGACAGGTAAACGGACCCTGCCCCCTTCATATATTACAGCTTGGAACAATCTATACCCAACTGACTCTGCTATAAATTAAATAGATTTGGTAAGAACAGGGAAAGCTGCGGAATAAAGGTTACAAGTAACAATACGATAATGACAGCCACAAAGTATGGAATTAATGTTCCAATAACTTGTTCAATTCTTACGTTCGCTACAGATGCTCCAACAAATAAGGCACTGCCAACAGGTGGTGTCATATTACCAATACAAAGGGCGAAGCATAGAATCATTCCAAAATGAACAGGATCCATTCCGAACGTTTCTGCAACCGGCAAAAAGATAGGAGTAAAGATCAGTACTGCTGGCGTAATATCCATAAAGGTCCCTACTAAAAGCAGAATTAGAATCATAATTAAGAGAATCCCAATTTGATTTTCTGTTATGGATAATAATGCGTTACTAATAGCCTCTGGTAAGCCTAAATACGACATGACAAGTGAGAATAAAGCAGATGACGTAATAAGGAAAAGAATCATCCCCGTTATTTCAATGGTTTCCTTTAGTATAGCTGGGATATCCCTCCATTTCAGCCCCTTATAAATAATTGCTAGTATCGTGGAATAGAGAACGGCAACTGCTGCGCCTTCTGTAGCGGTGAATATTCCGGCAACTATACCACCAATTACAATGACAATTAAAAAGAGACTAGGGATAGCGCTACCAATTATATATAAAATATCTTTAATGCTAGGTAATGTAGAAACAGGGTAATTTTCTTTTTTTGCCATGAAATAGGCAACAATCATAACTGCTATACCCCATAGAATACCTGGGATGTACCCAGCCATAAATAATGCAGCAACTGAAGTTCCGCCACTGACGAGTGAATAAACAATTACGACAGAGCTTGGTGGAATAATCAACCCTGTTGGAGCGGATGCGATATTAACAGCTGCTGAGTATGTCTTCTTGTATCCTTGCTTTTCTTGCATTGGACCCATAATCCGTCCCATTGCCGCTGCGGCTGCCACACTAGAACCAGCGATGGAGCCGAATAGCATATTCCCAACAGCATTCGTATGTGCTAAAGATCCAGGCAACTTACCTACTAATACTTTAGCAAAGTTCACGAGACGAAATGCAATCCCACCGTTATTCATAATAATCCCAGCTAATACAAATAGAGGGATTGCCAGCATTGTAAAGTTATCAATTCCAGTAATCATTCGTTGGGCAGATGTCATTAATGCGACGTCAAAAGGCAGCACAGTGAAAAAAGTGATGACAGAACTTAATATAATCGCAATTGCGATGGGAGCTCCAACTAATAATAAAAGAATAAAACTTATAAAAAGAATCGTACCTGCAATCGCCATCATTATACTCCCACCTCCTGATTCTCCTTGATTTTATTGGTTAACATACCATGGATCGTGTAAAAGATGATAAATAAGCCACTTAATGGTAACGACATGTAAACAAATGCCATTGAAATCCCCGTTGCCGGAGCAGTTTGGGCAATAGTAAGCATGACGACTTTAATTCCACCATAAACCATAAGGATAGATGCAACCAATATAACTAGTGTGTCCGTTATTCTTTCGATAGAGATTTGCGTTTTAGCAGCAAATTTTTCTCTAAAGAAGAGAATAGCAATATGTTTTTTAGCTCCAAATACATAGGAAGCAGCTAATAGTCCAAACCAGATAAGCATAAATCTCGTTATTTCCTCGGTAGCTGGGGAAGGAATGCTGAGTACATACCTTGCTACCACTTGCCAAATCGAAAGCACAACCATGGCAATGATTAACAGAGAGGAGAGGCTTAGTAAGAGCTTGTCGACCCATTTTTTTGCTTTATTCATCTTGTTTCGCCTCCTGTATTAATTGGTAAATTTCCTTTGTCTTTTCGTCCTTAGCAAACTGTTCGTGAAGCGGTTGCACAGCATCGATAAATGGGGTTTTATCCACTTCAATAAAATTAACACCCATTTCATCCTTTGCTATCTCTGTTTGTTCTTCAATGGTTTTTGCCCATACATCTTCATGATATAGCGTGGATTCCTGAGCAGCTTCTTTAATAACCTGTTGATGGTCATCGGATAATTGATTAAATTTAGTTGCATTCATGATAAACATGTCAGGTACAATTTGGTGGCCAGTATACATAAAGTATTTTGCAACCTCACCATGGTTGTTTCCTACTAATGCGGTTTCATTATTTTCAGCTGCATCGATAACACCAGATTGTATAGCGGTATACACTTCACCATAATCCATTGCTGTTGGGATCCCGCCAAAAGCATTAATCATTTGAACGCTCGTTTGACTGGGTTGTACCCGCACTTTCAGACCTCTCATGTCGTTCACATCATGTACTTCTCTATCTTTCGTATAAAGGTGTCTTTGTCCTGCATTATAATAAGTTAACGCGATAAAGCCTATATCTTCTGTTTGGTTATACAATTTATCTGTTACTTTTTCATTATTCATGACTTTTTCATAGGTTTCGTAATCTTCAAAGATATATGGAAGGCTAAAAATCGAATAATCGGATTCAAACCCTTCTAATTGACTTGCGCTCACTTTCGCTAAATCAACCGCACCGGTTTGTGTTAATTCAATTACTTCTCGTTCACTGCCTAATTGCGCATTTGGGTAAATTTTTACCTTTATTTCCTCGCTGGATTTTTCTTCTACAAGTCTCGCAAATTCTGCTAGTGATAAATGGACGGGGTGTTCAAGCGGTAAGTTATGCGCTAGTTTCAGTTCAATAGCTTTAGTTTGATCAGAATCACCTTGACATCCTGCAAGTATAAACAATAGTAATACTGTAAATAACGTAATGACAGATTTCTTCACCATATACCCTCCCTGGATTTTTTCGTGTTGTGTGTTCTAATGAACGGTTTTCTCACGCTTTTTTTGGTTGAAATTACGAAAGCGATAACATTTATAGTTTAGCGCTTACATCTAGTAGGTTAAATTACCAATGTCGTGATGTTCGCTAATAGTTTGACAACCAAACAAACTATACAACCATGATACTTGTATATTCGAAATAATTCAACCATGTCTCCTTAGGAGATAATGATGAAAATTTATTCCTAGCAGGAGATATCTGCGTGCGTCTTTTTAATGGATTGGTTAGACAAAAAAAGACTTGGATATTCCAAGTCTTTAATTATTCAATCTAATTTTCTTAGGCTGCGCTTTCTTTCCTCTTACTCTTTTGCTTCACCTGCCCCTTCAAAGAAAAATAACTGCCAATCCGCATGATCTTCTCAAACGGTCCCGTTCTAAAGCATTTCATGTAAAGCTGGCTGAAAACAATTTGCAAAACGAAAATAACGAAGGCTAACAGAATGCCCAGGAAAACTCCCATCTTCGCAAAGAGCCCTAGTCCATATCCATAAAAAATAGCTGTACAGATAATACTTTGTGTTAGGTAATTTGTAAGAGATAATTGCCCGACTTTTTCAAAGGAGGACAGGAATTTCCCTGCTTCCTTTGTATAAAGAATCGCAAAGCCGAAAATATAACCAAGCGCTAAGAAGATTGCCCCGATACTGTAAGCACCTTCCGTCCAACTAGGATCATGGATAATATAATGGGAGCTCTTGAGCAATAAACCTGTTATTCCAAACCCCATTGCACCTCGAATATACCATTTTCTCTCCTGTTTTGGATTCGTAAACCAATTGCGCTTTGCGGCGTACATTCCAAGTAACGTAAGTGGCGCAATTAAAAGGGGAGTGAGAACAAGCATTAGCACATAAAAGAATTCCGGTAAATCAAAAGGCAATTCTCCGCTTTGTCGAAATGCGAGTGCATCGGCATAACGATCGCTTGAATAAACCTCCGTTTCCTCCAGGATATAAGATTCCATGAGTTGTATGTCTTTTTCCGTTTGTTCAATCTCACCGAATCCCATGAGAGAGGTTAAGACGAATAGCACAATCGCCCAAACGAGCAAGGTTTTCTTTTTCCGATTTATAAAAAGTAGCATTAAAAAGCCGATCAAACTATACGCCAGCAGGATATCTCCTTCCCAAATGAAAATGGAATGGAACAGCCCAAACGCAAAGAATAGGAGAAACCGTCGTACGAGATGTCTTTTTACTTTTAACTGATTTCTTTCTAGCTTTTCTTTTAGCTTAATCAAGGAATAGCCAAATAAAAACATGAAAATAGGCAGGAAGCTTCCTTCTATAAAAATCTTTGTCCACACATAGGCTACCGTATCGGGTGAAGATAGTTGAAAATGCTCAGGACTATCCTTGCCAAATATCCCATATTGGAAAATCAGCATATTCGCGATCAGAATTCCGAGTAAACTAAAACCTCTTAATCCATCAATTGTACTTATTCTTCGTTTCATGCACGTACTTCCTCTCTGTTCGTTATACATTTAAGGTATCAGTCTTAAATATCCCGTAATTGAACAGAATCTTAACAATTTATAACGTATTCCTTAATATTGTTCAACTAATCGTAAACTTTCCGTGGTAGAATGTCGTTGAGGTGGAAAATATGGGAAATGAGACACATATTTTAATTGTGGATGATGAAAAAGCCATCGTAAAAATGTTGGAGTTAATGTTAAGAAAAGAAGGATTTGAACATATATATACCGCTTTTACAGGAAAGGAAGCATTATCCTTTGTTGCGGAGCATCCTATTGACATTATTATTTTGGACGTGATGCTTCCAGATGGCAGTGGATTTGATCTCAGTCCAAAAATGAGAGAGCTAACGAGCGCGTATATTCTCTTTCTGACGGCACGAGTTTCTGACTTGGATGTCCTTACCGGTTTTGCAACGGGTGGAGACGACTATGTAACAAAGCCATTTAATCCATTGGAGGTAGCAGCAAGAATCAAGGCGCATCTTAGAAGAACTGAATCTCATCCAAAGGCAGAAAAAAATACAATGCCAACCAAGCGGTATGATTTTGGTCGCTTTGTACTGGATGAACAAGCAGGGGAGCTAATCGTGAATGAAAAAGTTGTGTCCTGCCCGACACAGGTATATTTGCTATTACTTTACCTTTGTAAACATCCGAATCGAGTTTTTTCAAAGTCAGCACTACTCGATGCAGTATGGGGGTTCGACCACTATGTCGATGAAAATACAGTGTCTGTACATATTAGAAGAATCAGAGAGAGAATTGAAGAAAATCCAAGTAAGCCAACCTATTTAACAACGGTTCGAGGATTAGGATACAAGCTAGTGAAGGAACATGTTAGATGAAAAAGCTTAGAAGACGTCTGTTTATGCATTTTTCCATTCAATTTATTTCGATTGCCATTTTAATGGTAATTGTTGTTGCAATTACATTAGTACTTACCATTGGATTGATGACAGAGGATCAAGCTGGACATAATTATTATTATACAATGCTTGAAGAAATTTCCATGCTGGATGCTGGTGAATCATTTCGAGACTTGGAAATGCGTGAGGGGTGGAGTGAAGGGCTTGATGAAGATATTTGGGTGCAGATCATTAATAAACAAGGCGACGTAATTGATGCTGGAAATGTACCGAATGATTTCCCGGATCATTATAGTATGCATGATTTACTGCTCATGAAAGAAAACGAATCCTATAAGGGGTATGAGCTAACCTTTTATTTGGAGACGTTTTATGAGACGGATTATTTATTTGTTTTGGGGCATGAACCGGAATCAGGCATCTCACTGGATGAACTTGTTGAGACATATAACGATAATGGGACGATCGCCAAGCAGGACACTGCTGCAGTAAATGAAAAGTTATTAGAGGTCGAAGGAACCCTTGAGATTTATGGGAGTAATGGGGAACAGAGAATATCGCTTGGGGAAGCAGAACGTGAAGAGGAATTACCGTTAGATGCTTTTAAACGAGGTATATCTCCAGATATGTATTCGACCAAGCAGCAGACATATCGTGATACCGAGACAGGTGATTTATGGGTTCTGTATACACCAAATGTGCATAAAGGAGAAATCAATCTAAAAACGTATCAAGCAACATTAATCGGTCTGCTTATTACGGCAGCAATTGTACTGCTTATTACAATTGTAATTTCCATTTGGAATGGTTTCAGATATGGGAATCCATTATTGGTTTTTGCGAACTGGCTAGGCAGAATGGGAAATGGCCAATATGATGAGGTTTTAACAGAGCGTGAGAAGAAGCATATTTTTAGGAAAAATGGAAAGATCAAGTGGCGTTACAGGTTGTATCGAGAAGTCTTCTATGCCTTTTATGATATGGCACAAAAGCTTGATGCTTCGAAAAAAGAACGCGAGCAATTGGAAAAGACGAGAGAGGAATGGATGGCAGGCATTTCCCATGACCTGCGTACCCCACTTACGACAATGGAAGGATATGGGAGATTATTAGAAAGTGGAGAATACGAGTGGTCCCAGCAAGAGCTAAAGGATATTGGAAAAACAATCTATGAAAAAAGTGATTATATGGTAAAGCTGATTGAAGACTTTACCCTTAGCTTCCAACTGAAGAATAATGCTGCACTTGTTTCACTCCAAACGGTGGAGATTAATTCGTTTTTGGAGAAGGTAATAAGAAAATTTACCAATGACATCACGTTCCAGGAATATTCCATTTCGTTTAAGCCATTGAAATCGAATCGAGTTGTACAAATGAATGAACGATTGTTTGAGCGAATGATCGATAACTTAATTTATAATGCGATGAAGCATAACCCGCCAGGAACCTCCGTCGTAATTCGCGTAGATGAAACAGCAAATAATCAAGAGCTTAAAATTAGGGTGATTGATAATGGTCTAGGTATGGATGAGGAGACGAAGGAGAATTTATTTAGTCGGTACTATCGTGGAACGAATACAGAAGAGAGTATGGAAGGTACTGGTCTTGGTATGAGCATTGCATTGCAAATTGCAAAGCTGCATCAAGGTTCAATCCTTGTGGAATCTGAAGAAAATACAGGAACTATTGTAACGGTGGTATTTTCCCAGGTAGAAGTACCAGACAAGAGGGCAGTTTCATAGTAAAAAAGAAAGCGAGGGGAGAAGATTGAAGGAGATTGGAAAACATATCATAAAGCGGGTAAGGAAAGGAAATGTTAAAGCGTTTGAAAAGCTTGTTCAGCACTACCAGCAATCGGTTTATAATCTCTGTATCTTGTTGATGGGCAACGAGGAGAAAGCGGAAGAGATTGCCAATGAGACATTTCTGTACGTTTATGCTCACATGGATGATTATTTTACTGAGGATAAAAAATTTTCAATATGGTTATATCAATCAATGGTTTGTCTAACACAAGAACAATTTATGGAAGGCTTTAGTATGGGCGAAGTGAATTCTGCTAAAGGTATTCTCCCCTTACTGCAGCACGTTCCTTTTAACAAACGGGTGGCTGTCATTCTAGAGACTTGGTATCACTTATCTGACCAGGAGATTAGTGAAGTTCTCCATACTACTAAATCCGAAGTGCGTACCTCTATTTATCAGGCGAGAGAGAAGCTGAGCGAAGCATTAAAGAGTATGGATTCTACTGAAAAAGAGAACGTATTATTTCGTATTGGGTAGAGATTGTTGAAGTTAAAGTGTGAAGTTTTCGAGAAAAAGGCTCGTAACCCTAGCTAAATGAGGGGTACGGCCTTTTGTACGTTTTGCCTGTTAAATAAATTGAATTCCTTAAATAAAGTAAAACCCAAATCCCATAATCACATACGCTGCAAGTAAAGCAAGTCCATCAAACCAATTGGAATCCCCGTCATTGGATAACGTAATCATTAATAACACAGCTGTCACCATACTGATTAATTCCGGCCATGTGAAAACGAGTGGCATGGGCGTCGGAAAGAACAGGGATAGCAAAACAAGAATCGGCAAAACAAACATGGCGACTTGGAGGGTGGAGCCAACGGCAATTTCGACCGCAACATCCATTTTATTTTTATACGCCATGATAATTGCTGAGGCATGCTCTGCAGCATTTCCAACAATCGCGACAATAATAATCCCAATAAATAATTCGGACCAGCCAAATGTCGCTCCGACGATATCAAATGTGGACACTAAATGTTCCGAAACATAAGCAACGGCAACAGTTGCAAGTGCCAGAATTACGATTGCTTTTGTTTTCCCCCATTCTGGTTCTTCCTCATGAACGACTTCACTTTGTGTTTCATCTGCTTGGTAAACCCCGCGGTGGGTGACAAATTTAAATAACAATGCCGCCAAATAGAGGACGATTAAAATAATGGAAATCCCAACACTTAAAACCATTGTGTCTTGCTCATTCATCGTATGTGTAAACACCTCAGGAATTACAAAGGCGACAATGACGGCAAAGATTAACAGCCCTGCATTATGACGTGCTTCGTAGATATTAAAGGATTGCCGTTTATATTTCAGACCACCAACAAAGAAAGATAGCCCACCGACAAGCAGTAAGTTACCTAATACAGAGCCTGTTAACGAAGCGAGCACAATTCCAATAAGCCCGGCTTTTAATGCGAAAATAGAAATAATAAGTTCAACTGCATTTCCAAAGGTTGCATTTAGCAGACCACCAGCTCTTGGCCCTAAAACAATTGCCAGGCTCTCGGTGGCACGGCCGATAAAGCCAGCTAAGGCAACAATTGTCAAACAATAAATGATAAACATCATGATGGCAGACCAATGAAAGATCGAGCCAATGATAGAAAGTGGTATTCCAAGGACAACGAAAATCGCAAATAATTTATTTATGTTGAAGACCTCCGTTTCTTTATTTAGATAATTATAGATTACCCGTATTTATTGGAATTTATTTCTGAAAAGGTTTTAGGGAAAACGGAGATAGTGTATGGCTTTGAATGATAATGAATAAGGGGGATAAGGAGGATGATATTTATAGCAAGAAGAAGAGAGAACCCAAATGGATTTTAATACCTTAGCTTAGGACTAGTGACAGTGTTTGACCTGTTTTTACGCTATAGGGAATCTGATATATTACAGCTTTTACAATATCAACCATCGGGCTTTCTTGGTAAAATACTGGCACTATCTACAAAGAATAAATATCCTCTAGAATTGATCTGACTGTAGCGAGCTCAAGTCTAGCGCTTGTTGAATCTTCTTCCAGAACTGCAGCGATTAGAATGTTGATGCTTATATGCAGTTCCTCATACTCACCTTCATCACCTAGCAGCTGTATTTTCCATCTATTTTTTTTGTACATCTTTTTTAACTCATCTGTTTGGACCGCAATCTTGTCCCAATTTGATTGGTCTATTTCCTGTTCAATCTGATCAATGTGGTTAAAGAAATAATCTCCTCCGACTTGATTGGTGCAGCCAGCTAGCAGAATAGCTAAAGATGCTAATAGGATTTTTATCTTTTTCATACCTAATTGCCCCTCCGTATTTGATGAATGGTTATACATAGATTGCCCATAATACGAATATATATTTGAATTTTAGAAAGGCGGGAGATTGGATCATGCCTGAGGTCGTCTTGATTCTTATTCGGTCAATAGTTGCTTTCTTTTTATTATTACTAATGACTAGGGTTATGGGAAAGAAGCAAATTTCACAGCTTACTTTTTTTGATTATTGTGTTGGAATAACGATTGGTTCAATAGCTGCAACCCTGTCAATTGATCAAAACGTTAAAATTGTGAACGGACTAGTGTCCTTAACGATTTGGGGGTTATTTCCAATTATTTTAGCCTATGTTGGTATGAAATCAATAATCTTTTCTAATATTACAGACGGTAAAGCAACTATTTTAATACAGAACGGGGAGATATTGCATAAGAATTTAAAAAAGAATTTGCTAACAGTCAATGAATTATTATTGCTATTAAGAGAAAAAGGCACTTTTAAAGTATCAGATGTAGAGATGGCAGTTTTTGAAACAAATGGTCAGCTAAGTGTATTGTTGAAAACAAACCAACAGCCAGTTACACCCCAAATACTAGGAATTCCACTGGAAAAGGAGCATGGTCCCACCATCTTGATAATGGATGGAAAGATATTAAAAAAGAGCTTGGAGAATCTTGGCTATTCAAAGGAATGGTTAGAAGGAGAAGTACAGAAGCAAGGAGCCAAAAGTATTAAGGATGTCTTTTTAGCTCAAATAGATTCGCGGGGCAATATGTATGTGGATTTATATGAGGATCAATATAGAAGACCTGTTGTAGAAGAGAGGCCGCTTGTGGCTGCAACGCTCAAAAAGATCCAGGCAGATTTGGAGAGCTTTTCTCTGGAAACAGATAATCCTGAAGCGAAGAAGCTATACGCTCAACAGGCATCAGAGCTAAAAAAAACCTTGGATACGATTTTGCCTTATTTGAAGTAGGAGGGACTGTTTATAGAAGGCAGGTGCACGATACATAGCGGGACTAGTACTGGTTTCTCCGTTCTATATACTGTTGGCGTATAAGTCTTTAGCTGTGATAAATTCTAGGATGTTTTTAATAATGTCAGAATACGGTAAAATTATCTAAAAGGCAAAAGGGGAGGGAAACTACTTGAATCAAAAAGACTGGAATATTCTATCGATGATCAAAACGGAGGGGAATATTTCAAACGCCGCAAAGAAATTATTTATGACTCAGCCAGCAGTAACAGTAAGAATTAAAAAAATGGAAAAGGAATTAAACGTCAATATTATCTACCGAATGAATCGCGGGGCGCAGTTAACACCGCAGGGAGAGTATCTAGCAGAGCAAGGAATCGAATACTTGAAACAAGTAGAAGAAGTGAAGAACGTTTTATCGAGTATGCGGGAACCAATTGTTGGTACGTTAAAGCTTGGTGTTGCAAATTTTATGACAAGGTATAAGCTTCCAGAACTCTTACAGCAATTCAAGGAAAAGCATCCACTTGTCCAATTTAATGTCACGAGTGGGTTTAGTCGCGATGTCTTCAAAATGATGCAGGAAGGAGATGTCCATATTAGTTTTGTCAGAGGGGATTATGCGTGGAAGGGGATCAAACATTTACTATTTGAGGAACCAGTATGTATCGCATCGATGGATGAAATTCGTTTAGAAGATCTCCCAAACCTGCCTCGGATTGAATATAAAACCGATTATAAGCTAAAAGAATTGATTGATACGTGGTGGATGGAAAATTATACGGCAGGAGCCCATATTCATATGGTTGTTGGACAAACCGATATATGCAGAGAAATGCTGAAGCAAGGGTTGGGATACGCTATTTTGCCAAAGCTGGTAGTGCAGGATATTCCTGATCTTTATAAAGTAGACTTGATTGATAAAAATGATGCCCCGATTGGTCGCTCTTCTTGGATGCTTTACAAAGAGGAGTCGTTTGAATTGAATATCGTAAGGGCGTTTGTGGAGTTTATCAATGAAGTAGATTTTCAGGAATCGATTTAAATCTCTTTTTGGATCGAATCTGCTGCATTGTATTTATACGTATTCGTGTTATGCCTTTTCTTTATGCATATTTATAAAAAATCGATACTTCATTTATGATTACGTTTACATTAAACTAATGATAATCAAATGAAAGAAATCATAAAGGGGTATGTTCGATGAATAATCAGCAGCTTTCCAATACAAAAGATAGCTTTACGTTGAATGGAACTAGCTATTATTACTATGCATTACATAAGCTGGAAAAGGAAATCGGCCAGGATTTTTCCCAATTGCCTTATACGATTAAAGTTTTCTTGGAAGCAGCCCTGCGAAATATGGATGGTAAGAAAATAACGGAAGATCATGTGTACCATTTAGCAAACTGGGCTAGCGACAAAAGTTCAAAAAAGGAAATGCCATTCAAACCTTATCGAGTGTTATTGCACGACACTACAGGTATTCCTGTGATTGTGGATCTTGCTTTATTAAGAGATGCTGTTGCTGAATTAGGGGAAGATGTAAGCAAGGTTAACCCGAAGATTCCAGTAGATTTAGTTGTAGACCATTCTGTTATGGTTGATTTTGCAGGGTCTGAGAATGCGAGAAGGATGAATGAGAGGCGTGAGTTTGAAAGAAATAGAGAAAGATTTCAGTTTCTCAAATGGGCCCAGTCCAATTTTGATAAATTCCGTGTGTTTCCGCCTTCGTCAGGAATTATGCATCAGATCAACATGGAGTATTTGACTAAAGTTGCGGTTGTGGAAGAGATAGGTAACGAGATTCATATTTTTCCAGATTCACTTGTTGGTGCAGATTCCCATACAACGATGATTAACGGTCTTGGTATTGTTGGCTACGGGGTTGGGGGAATCGAGGCGGAAGCAGCGATGCTCGGTGATCCCCTGTACTTTATTAGTCCGGAAGTTATTGGTTTTAAGCTAACCGGCTCATTATCAGAGGGAACAACAGCGACAGATCTTGCTCTTACTGTAACGAATATGCTGCGGGAGAAAAATGTAATTGGAAAAATTGTAGAGTTTTATGGTGACGGTGTGAAATCACTGACGGTTTTTGATCGTTCAACGATTTCCAATATGGCGCCTGAATCTGGTGCAACAATGTCCTACTTCCCGGTTGATTATGAAACATTAGACTATTTACGAATGCTAGGGCGCAGTGAGGAAGATATACACCTCATTCAGACGTATTATCAAAAACAGCGGCTTTTTCGTGAGGAGCATGAAGCTTATCCTGCTTATTCCGATACGATTGAACTTGACCTTTCCTTGGTCGTTACATCTCTAGCTGGACCGAAGCGACCACAGGACCGAGTTGATTTATCCGAATTAAAACAACGATTTCGAGACAGTTTACGAAAACCAGTCACTGCCGGTGGATATGGGCTCATAGAGGATGAAGTAGCAAAGGAAGCTGCGATAGAGGACGAGGTAGTGAAGGCAGGGAGTGTTGTTATTGCGGCAATCACAAGCTGTACGAATACATCGAATCCGAATGTGATGATTGGAGCTGGATTAGTTGCCAAAAAGGCTATTGAAAGAAATCTGGTGAAACCAAGCTATGTGAAAGCATCCTTAACACCTGGCTCAAAGGTTGTTACCGAATATTTGGAAAAGTCTGGATTGCTTGCCTATCTAGAGCAACTAGGGTTTAACATTGCAGGCTATGGATGCGCGACATGTATTGGTAACTCTGGGGAATTATTCGATGCCGTTGATGAAGTGGTTAGCAACAATAATTTAACGGTCGCATCCGTATTGTCTGGCAACCGGAATTTTGAAGGAAGAATCCATCCGAAGGTAAAGGCAAATTATCTTGCATCGCCGCCATTAGTTGTTGCATATGCATTAGCAGGAACGGTCGATATTGAATTTGACGGCGAGCCACTAGGCTATGATACAAACAATAGCCCCGTGTATTTAAAGGATATCTGGCCAACATCAAAAGAGATTGAAGCAGTTCGTAAGGCGTCATTAGAATCCAGTATGTTTAAGAAAAATTACGATCAAATTTTCACGCGTAACGAGGATTGGAATGAATTGGAGATACCGAGTGGGCAAATCTACCAATGGGATCCAGAATCGACTTATATTAGAAAACCTCCATTTCTTAATCAGGCGGTCATTCAGAAGTCAAACCTGGATAGAACGAGAATTCTATTAATGCTTGGTGATTCCATAACAACGGATCACATCTCTCCTGCAGGCAGGATTAAAACGGATGGTCCAGCCGCAACATACTTAATGGAGCATGGGGTGACTCCTAGAAAATT
This sequence comes from Oceanobacillus sp. FSL W7-1304, assembly GCF_037969805.1. NCBI lineage: Bacteria > Bacillati > Bacillota > Bacilli > Caryophanales > Bacillaceae > Oceanobacillus > Oceanobacillus sp. FSL W7-1304. Next base: position 2,911,761 of record NZ_CP150211.1, read on the forward strand.
TAATTCCTATCCATCAAGGCGCGGCAATTATGAAGTAATGCAGAGAGGAGCCTTTGCCAATGTAAGAATACGCAACCAGCTTTTACCCGATATGGAAGGTGGGTATACAACGTATTTTCCTACAAATGAGGTTATGACGGTTTATGAAGCTGCAAAACGTTATGAACAAGACGGTACGCCGCTTACAGTCGTTGCAGGAAAAGAATATGGAACAGGAAGTTCCAGAGACTGGGCTGCAAAGGGGGCATTGCTATTAGGGGTGAAAACGGTAATTGCAGAAAGCTTTGAGCGGATTCATCGGAGTAACCTACTTGGAATGGGTGTCCTGCCATTGCAATTTATGGAAGGAACCAATAAAGAAACATTACAGCTAATAGGCACGGAAACCTTTTATTTCGGTAACCAGCTGGAAGATTTATACCCAGGTAAAACCATTCAAGTAAAGGCAGTGCGCGAAACTGGTGAGTTGTTTTATTTCGACACCACCGCTCGCTTAGATAACCGCGTAGAAGTTGACTACTACAATAATGGTGGGATATTACCAAGCATTGTTCAGACGTATTCGGATAAATTAACGATCTGAATGAAAGTGAGGGATTTACCTTGGATGATATGGATTGGAAAATCATTAAAGGGTTATATCGACATAAAAATATCACACGAACAGCTGAGGAATTTTTTATATCCCAGCCTTCATTAACAAAGAAAATTAAGAAGATCGAGAAGGAGTTTACTATTACGATTTATAAAAGAAAAAGCAGAGGAATCGTATTTACAAAAGAGGGGGAGTATTTGGCGCAAAAGGCAATAGAGATAGATGCCAGATTAAATCGGATTAAAGAGAATACCGAAAAGATGAATGCACATATGAAAGGCAAATTAAATATTGGTGTCACAAATCATTTTGCTAAATATCACCTCCCATCCATTTTGCGCGACTTCCAATCGGCTTATCCGGAAGTGGAATTTAATATTCGAAGTGGCTGGGGGAAGGAGATCTCACATCTCATCAACACGGAGAACATTCATGTTGGATTTATTCGAGGAGATTATGAATGGGCAGGAAGTAAATATTTATTATTTAAAGATCCAATGTGTTTATTTTCAAGAAATGAGATTGATCTACATGCACTTCCTGATTACCCTAGAATTGATTATCAAACAGGTACAGTTGTCAATTCGCTGATTGAATCGTGGTGGAGTGACCATTATGAAATAGCCCCAACCATTGGCATGGTAGTGGACAGTGTGGAAGCATGTAAAGAAATGGTTATTAAAGGCTTGGGGTATGCGCTTTTACCTGCGTCGATGCTGGAAGGGAACACGGATATCTTTCGCGTTGATCTTTTTGATAGGCATCAAACTCAGGTGGATATTCATACATGGATGTATTATTCAGAAGCATTGTTAGATACAAAGATTGTTTCGGAGTTTGTTGATTTCGTAAAAAAACATAACAATAAAACGAGAGGGGTAGTAAGATGACAGTGAATTATGTAGAGGAGTTTGCTAAGCTTCCATCCACCTGTGTTTCGGATGGGTTAGCAGGACAAAATGCGATGGATTTTGCGATAAAACCATTAGCTCAACAATATAAGATTGCGGGTAGAGCACATACGGTAAAAATCCCAAAAGGACAGAACAAGGAATTCCTAAAGGCAATAAGAGAAGCGAATGCTGGGGATGTACTTGTCGTTGATGCTGAGGACGACACGTCAAAAGCAATTGCAGGGGATTTTATATTAGGAATGGCCAAAACATTAGGTATTAAAGGAGTGGTCACCAATGGGGTGGTTCGGGATGTGGAAGGAATTCTGGAGTTGGATTTTCCTGTGTTCTGCCGGGGAACAACAACCGTCGCTGGCAGTAAGTCGGATGCAGGGTATTCCAACATAGCAATCAGTTGTGGCGGTGTAGTTGTCAGACAAGGGGATATTATCGTAGGTGATCGTGACGGTGTTGTTGTCGTGCCAAAGGAAAGGGAGAACGAAGTATTGGAACAAGCACAAAAGAAGCTGAGAAAGGATGAGGAAAGAGAATTGAGAGTGGCAGGCGATATAGAGGCTATTTATAATCACATTGATGGGATTTTGGGAAAGTAGACCGAATTTTCATTCTATTAACAGTATAGTAGAAACGTATTTTTCGAAAACAAGGGAGGAATGTATCATGAAAAATTATGTGTGGTTACTTGTCGGGGTATCATTATTGTTGTTCATGGCAGCGTGTGGCAATAGTGATCAGGAAGTGAGCAGTGCAGAAAATGGAGAGTGGGAGCCACAGGAAGTTATTGAAATTGTCGCTCCAGCTGGGGCTGGCGGAGGTTATGACACAACGGCAAGAATGGCAGTACAAGCTTTTGCTGAAGAAGGGATTATCGAACAAAGCATGGGAGTTGTGAATAAAGTGGGCGGCGGTGGTGCTGTAGGCTGGGCTTATGTGGCAGATCAAGATGGCAGTCCATACCATATGTTTGTTACTTCTCCGCCATTTTTATTAGTGCCTTTAAATGGTCAATCTCAATATGGTTATGAGGAATTTACACCAATCGCCAATATCATTGCAGATTATCCCGCCTTTGCAGTAGCTGCTGATGCGAAATGGGATAATTTGAATGAATTATTCGACGATATGAAAGCGGATCCATCAAGTGTTACGGTAGTAGGAACCTCATCACCTGGGAGCATGGATCATATCGCATTTGCAATGGTCGCAAAAGCTGCAGGTGTTGATATAACAAAGATAAAATACGTTTCTGCTCAAGATAATGCTGGTTTAACACAGGTCTTAAATGGAAGTGCGGATGTTTTTTCAACAGGTGTTGCAGAAACGGTGGAACAGGTGAAAGCTGGGAATCTGAAAGTATTAGGCGTGACATCTGAAGAGAGGCTTGAAGGGGAGACGTTAGAGGATTTCCCTACAGTAGCTGAGCAAGATATCGATGCGTCAATTATTAACTGGCGTGGTTTCTTTGGACCACCAAATATGCCAAAGGAAGCACAGGAATATTATGAAGAGAAATTTAAGGAATTGAGCGAATCGGATGCATTTGCCGATATTCGAAACCGATTTGGTTGGGGAGAAATGTATATGGATAGTGAGGAAACGAAACAGTACTTGGATGAACAACATGCAGAATTTAAGGTGATTTTAGAAGAATTAGGACTCGCAAAGTAAATGGAAAAAATTCTAATTTAATCTGGTTGTCCAGTTCATGGTGATTTGCCTGGCCTGGATAACTATGAATTACTTGAACTCCAAAGTTTAGAGGTAAAAAAAGTGTGTCCACATTTCTTTCTCGATAAGTGTAATTAATGCATTCGCAAAGTTTAGCGAATGCCAAGTTTTCTAATGATTGGTGGTGGTGAAATGCTGAAGACTTTAAATCAGCGTATTAGTGTAACCTTGTTTATTATCGGTATCGTATATCTTATCTTGACTTACCAGCTTCCATCCTACCCTTATACAGAAATTGACGCAGATATTATCCCGACGGTGTTAGGCTGGATTTTGGTTGGATTATCAATTGTTTTATTTTTCGCAAAGGATTCTGAAACAGATGAGCAGAAACAGAGGAGGAATATACCGAAGAAGGATCTTCTCGCTATAGTGATCGTTTTTGCCTTTTTATTTGTGTATGTTCTGTTTCTGGAAATATTAGGTTTCGTTATAATGACGGCATTATTTATCTTTTTTTGTTCTTGGTTTTTAGGCTATAAAAAGCATATTACCAATGTTATCGTTTCCATTGTATTTCCAGTAATTATATACCTTATGTTTACAGAATTTTTGAAAATTAGTTTGCCACAAGGGATTTTACCGCTTTAAGGAGGCCATAACGAATGGGATCGATAGAAGGAATTTTAACTGGATTTCAAACGGCATTAAGTCTAGAAGCAATCATGTTCGTCGCAATTGGTGTTGTGGTAGGTACATTTATTGGTATGATTCCTGGATTAGGCCCTATAACTGCTATTGCTGTCATGATTCCAATTACATTTGGAATGGACCCTGCCGCCGCGCTGATCATGATGGCTGGGGTATATTATGGAGCGATGTATGGTGGGTCAACTTCGTCTATATTATTAAATGCACCAGGAGTGGCTGGAACCGTTGCAGCAGCCTTTGATGGCTACCCGATGGCGCAACAAGGAAAAGCTGGAAAAGCATTAGCAATTTCAGCAATCGCATCATTTGTTGGCGGGACGGTTAGTGTAATCTTATTGATGCTTTTGGCTCCTGCACTCTCCAGTGTAGCGGTGGCTTTTGGACCACCGGCATACTTTGCACTGATGTTAATGGGGCTAACTGCAATATCCAGTTTATCGGAAGGCTCTACAATAAAAGCACTGCTTTCTGCTGTTATTGGATTTATGATTGTCACGATTGGGATAGACGCACAAACAGGTACACAGCGGTTTACGTTTGGAAATATTAATTTACTTGAGGGGATTGACTTTCTAGTTATTGCACTAGGCTTATTTGCTTTAGCTGAAGTGTGTACATTAATTATTAATCGAAAAGATTTAAACATGAATGATGCGCATAAAATTGGCAGCTTACGTCTATCAAAGGACGATATTAATGAAATGAAGGGCCCGATGACAAGGCAATCCTTTTTAGGATTTATTATTGGTGTTTTACCTGGAGCAGGAGCAACGATTTCCTCGTTTATTGCTTATATTTCAGAGAAAAAACTCTCCAAAAAACCGGATGAGTTCGGAAAGGGATCCATAAGAGGCCTCGCGGCACCGGAAACAGCTAACAACGCTGCAACTAGTGGTGCTTTTGTACCGCTATTAAGCCTTGGTATTCCTGGTTCGGGAACGACTGCTGTTATGCTGGGTGCCTTTATTGTTTTGGGCGTACAGCCTGGTCCATTACTGATGACAGATCGTCCAGAAATTTTCTGGGGTATTATTGCAAGTATGTATATAGGAAATGTTTTTCTTCTATTATTAAATCTACCTTTAATTCCATATTTGGCAAAGATATTATTGATACCACGTCCACTCTTGATTTCCTTAGTAATCATGTTTAGTACAGTTGGTGTGTATGCGATAAGCTTTAATACATTTGATTTATACATGTTATTGCTATTTGGAATAATCGGGTTTCTGATGCGGTTGTTTGCTTTCCCAGCCGCACCATTAATCTTAGCGTTTATTCTAGGTGGGATGATGGAGGATTCATTTAGGCAGTCATTAACAAGTTCAAATGGTAGTTTAATGGTATTTGTATATGACCCAATTGCTTTGACCTTGTTAATTATAGCTGGCCTTACATTTGTCTTTCCGATTGTACGTCAATTGCGTAAGCGTAGGGGGTAAATATAAGAGTAAGGTATAACGGTTTTCGTTATCAGATGGTAGAATAAATTTACTATAAATCAGTAAAAAAACATGATAAGGGAATGCTGTTCAGTGGGAGTTTGATCCGAGTTATTAGATATAGTCAGTGAAGGAATCTCAAAGCCTAGTTTTGACACGTAGTTTAAAGAGACTTTGATTGAAATAGTTAGTATTCCTACAAATCATATAATATCCCCCTATAGAAACCACCTTTCTATAGGGGGATATTAATTATAGAAAACAATTATCTAACAATTTTTATAAACACCATTGTATAAATATTCATTATTAGTTATAATTATAACAACTTGATGTAATTATAGGAGAGATTGCATGGAAACTAAGAATATAATTATTATAGGTGCGGCCGGAAGAGATTTTCATAATTTTAATACGTATTATCGTGATAATGAAGCATATAACGTTGTTGCTTTTACAGCAGCGCAGATTCCAGACATTGATGGACGAAAGTATCCGAGTGAATTAGCGGGAGAACTCTATCCGAATGGAATTCCGATTTATTCACAGGACCAATTACCAGCGTTGATTAAAGAGTTACAGGTAAACGAATGTATTTTTGCGTTTAGTGATATTAGTTACGAAGAAGTGATGGGCATCGGGGCGATTGTGAATGCAGCAGGTGCTGATTTCAAATTGCTCGGTCCGAATAACACGATGTTAAAAAGTAAAAAGCCGGTCATTTCGGTTTGTGCTGTACGAACAGGAACAGGAAAAAGTCAAACGTCCAGAAAAATTATTGAAACATTATTAGAACAGGGCTTAAAAGTTATTGCGGTGAGACATCCAATGCCTTACGGTGATTTAAATGCGCAGCGTGTGCAACGCTTTGCGTCTGTTGAAGACTTGAAGAAACATCATTGCACAATTGAAGAAATGGAAGAATATGAGCCACATGTTTCACGTGGAAACATCGTGTATGCCGGCGTTGATTATGCAGAGATATTGGCAGCGGCAGAAAATGACCCTGATGGCTGTGATGTGATTTTATGGGATGGGGGAAATAATGACTTTTCCTTTTTTGAGCCTGATTTAGCTGTTACAGTCTTGGACCCACATCGCCCGGGACATGAGCTGAAGTATTATCCAGGTGAAGTGTGTCTGCGAACAACTGATGTGTCCATCATTAACAAAGTGGATAGTGCATCAGAAGAAGCTATTGAAATTGTAGAAAATAATATCAAAGCTGCAAGTCCAAACAGCACGATTATTAAAGCTGAATCGACAATTACGGTTGATAAACCAGAACTTATTGCTGGAAAACGTGTGTTGGTCGTGGAAGATGGCCCAACACTTACGCATGGGGAAATGAAGCTTGGTGCAGGAACAGTTGCAGCAGAGCGTTTAGGTGCTGCTGAAATCATTGATCCACGTCCATTTGCTGTTGGTACACTGCAAGACACATTTAAGAAATATCAGCATGTTGAAAACGTACTGCCGGCGATGGGGTATGGTGACCAGCAATTAAAGGATCTGGAAAAAACGATTAATAATGCTGACTGTGATGCAGTAATTATCGGAACCCCAATCGATTTAACACGTGTTATTTCCATTAACAAGCCGTCTACCCGTGTATATTACGATTTAGACGAAGTGGAAGGGCCGAATTTGAATGGTGTATTAGAAGATTTTATTGAAGAGCATAAACTGGTGAATGATAAACAATCGGCGTATTAGACAGATGGGTAAAGACTAGCGACAAATGTTGCTAGTCTTTTATTGTCAGATAAGCAAGTATAAAAATTTTCTAACTGCATAAGTGCAAATAGGCATTCGCCTAAAGACTTGGCGAATGCCAGGTTTACTAATAATAAGGAAATCTGCTGCAGATCAGTTCTTAGTAGTAAAGAGAAACTTAGGTACCCGTAGGCTTTCGGTCTGTAAAATTTATATAAACCGTCAGTAGAATACAAAGAAAAAGTGTTACATGGAATATCGTATGGAGTGTTCGGAACAATTCCATTTAACGCTGTTCGCTTGAAGTCATTTACAAATAATTTAAACTAACTATATATTTCCTCAATATTTAACCTGTACAATTTGAAGATAAAGTATGTTGGATGATTCTTGTGAGGATCCAATTCTAAAGGGGATTTGTAAAGTGAAGGCAAAGCCGTTAGTTACATTTTTACTCCCTGCGTATAATGAGGGGGAAAATATTCATGAGTTGTATGACCAGTTGACCTCAGAAACGAAGAATTTATGTTACTCCTTTGAGTTTTTATTTATTGATGATGGCAGTACGGATGACACGTTAGAAAAAATCAAACATCTTACATATTGCGCTGATAATGTACGATATGTTTCTTTCTCTCGGAACTTTGGTAAAGAGGCGGCAATGTATGCTGGGTTAGAGCATGCGAGGGGGGAAGCTGTCATTATTATGGATACTGATTTACAACACCCACCCCATTTGATCTCATCTTTAATAAAAGGGCACGAGGCAGGCTACCACCAGGTAATTGCGAAGCGCAATCGAAAAGGCGAATCAAAGTTTAGCCAATTCCTCACGGGAAGCTTCTACCAGATGATGAATAAATGGAGTGCAGTCAATCTCCAAGATGGGGAAGGAGATTTCCGTTTGTTAAGTAGGAAAGCGGTAGACGCGCTTCTGAAGTTGAGTGAAGGGAATCGTTTTTCGAAAGGTCTCTATTCTTGGATAGGCTTATCCCAAACCACTGTTACGTATGAAAATGTAATCCGCAAAAAAGGAGAAAGCAAATGGAAGCTGTCTTCACTCATTACATATGCATTGGATGGCATGCTTTCATTTAACACGAAACCATTAAGATTGTGTTGTTATTTAGGACTCTTTACGATTTTGATCTCATTTATATATATTCTTATAACGTTTGTTTCTATTGTATGGAATGGTGTGGATGTGCCGGGATATTTTACAACGATTTCTGCAATTCTTTTTCTCGGCGGTGTTCAATTATTCTGTTTGGGAATTATTGGGGAATATATTGGTCGGATTTACAATGAAACGAAAAAACGCCCACACTATATTATTGATGAAAGTAATGCACGGAGATCGGATTTAGAAGTAAGAGCTATTATGCCATCAACACGAACGTGGGGATTATCAGAAAAACAGGAAAAAGAGAAAGTGAGTTCATGAATAAAGAATTTGTCCGTTTTGTCTTTGTGGGGATAATGAATACAATCCATTATTATGTTATCTATTTAATTTTAATACAGATATTGGGTGTGCATTATTTATCAAGTCATATTGCAGCAACGATCATCAGTATGTACATTTCCTATTTCTTGAACGTTTATTTTACATATAAAGTGAAGCCGTCATTAAAATCATTTTTGATGTTCCCGCTTACTCAAGTTGTTAACATCGGTGTACAAGCGTTATTACTCCTTATTTTAGTTGAGCTATGGAATATCCCAAATACATTTGCGCCAATTTTTGCGGTCGTTTTCACAGTACCAGTTACATTTTTCGTTACGAGGAGAATTTTACATTAATGCAAAAGCAAAATAGGAAGCAATGGATGATTATTGTCGTCGCTGCTTTAATTATTTCAATAGTATGCCATCTATTTTTTATCGTTCAAAAAGAAGAAGGCATTCTTATGACAGGCTATAATGATGGGCTTTCCCAGATGATTCCATTCAAAAAATTTATTTATGATGAATATACGAGCGGTAATTTCTTTTATTCGGATTCGTTTGGTCTTGGGGGTGGATTTTATTCCCAACTCAGCTACTATTACACGACTAATATTTTTTTCATTTTTCATATTGCTTTTATTTTTATATTGGAAACGTTACATATTATTAATCATCCAGATTTAGCATTCTGGGCTTCAGCAATTTTACCAGTGAGTATTGCGAAGCTTGCGGCAATCATCGTTATCACTACTATCTATTTTAAAAAAATAAATTTTCGACTTGCACCTGCATTGTTAGGCGCGATTGTTTACGCGACAAATGTTCTGTATTTCAGGCATGCAATGTATTGGGATTTCTTCACTGACGCGATGTTTTGGTTGATTTTATTACTAATCGGTGTGGAGAAAATAATACAGAAAGAATCCAAGGGAGTTTTTGTAGTTAGTGTAGCAGCAAATCTCATTACCAATTTCTATTTTGCTTATGTAAACTTCCTTTTAGCATTCTTTTATATTTTGCTTCGATTTGTAATCAAGTTTCATAAAAATGAAGAGAGTCCAGTAAAGCAAATCATACAATATTGTTATTTAGGGTTGATTGGATTTCTAATTAGTGGGTTCGCATTTATTCCGAGTATCGCTGCATATTTGGGAAATTATCGTCCGGAATATACGGATATAATTCCGTTATTGGATTTTACCGATAATATTTTGTTTGACAGCCGAGTGCTTTTCTTGCCCATTTTTATTGTCATGATGCTTTGTTTTATTCGGTTTTATAAATACCCTATTTTTCGCTTTTTTGCTGCTATATCAATAATGGGAACGTTTATCCACTTTGTTCCTTATGTTGGAAGTATGTTTAACGGTTTTTCGGCACCACAGAATCGCTGGGAATATATCGTTTGCCTTGCTTTTGGAGGAGTAGCAGCGTTTGTTTTCCAACATATCAAGGAAGTAAAAGCAAAAGATGTTGCGATTGGTGTTGTTGCTTATACCCTTTTGGCTATTGCCTTTATCGAATATGATACGTATTCATTTGATCAAACATTTGATTGGATAATCCCGATCGCATCTGCTTGTTTCGTTATTATCTTCTTTTTACGAAGGAATAAAACGGCGATTTCTATTAGTATTATCTTGATTATGGTCATTTCAGCAAATTTGTTTCAAGCAGTAAGATTAATGACTCCTCCCAAAGATGGGGAATTGGCTAGTGAATCGGTTTTGTTAAACTCGGACATCTACAATTCTTCAGAACAACGACAGCTCATTGAAGAAATGAAGAAAAATAAAGATACCGAGCATAGTCGAATTGATTGGATGGTACCGATGCGAAACAATACACCAATTGTCCAAGACTATGATGGGATGAGCGTATATTCGAGTATATTAAATGATAATCTGCTTTTTTTCTATTATCACTATGCTGAGATTAGTATGGACCGGGAAAGTGTGAGCAGATATGCAACACTTGGAGATAGAACTAACCTTATGAGTCTATTTGATGGACAGTTTTATATGAGAGGAAAAGAAACAAAGACTGTGCCATATGGATTCATGCCATTGTTGGATAGTGAGCATTACGCAGCTTACGAAAATCAATTACTGCTTCCATCTTTTCGGAAAACCAATGTAAGGTATGATGCAAATGAATTGCTGGAGGAGCCTGTGTTAAAACGGGAACACGCGATGCTCTCAGGAGTAATTGTGGAAGAGGGCAATAATAATTCAGCTGAACAATTAGAGGCTACCGAGATTGATGATTACTCGATTCAAGCAGTAAATGCAACTTATGATGAAGAGAAGCTTCGTGTAGTGGAAGATGGTGGTGGGCTCGATATTTCCCTCAATCATCCAATAAAAAATGGAGATCTATATGTGTCCTTTTATATTGACGGGATTCGAAAACAAGATGAGTTTCTATTAGAGGTGAATGACTACCAAACGTTAAGAAAAGAGTCTGATTCCATTTATCAGACGAATATCAATGACCTTACGATTCGAGTTGAAGCGGATGACACCGTTAAATTAAAGCTTCCAAAGGGGAATTACAGCTTAAAGAATTTGCAGATTTTCCATGAGGATTATATGGTGTTGCGTGAAGTTCATGAACGATACGACGAGGAGGAAGCCTTACCTTTAAAATGGGAAAATGGCCTTGTGAAGGGGGAAGTTACTAGCGAAGAGAAAGCTGAAATGATTGTAACTCCTATTCCATATGAGAAGGGTTGGAGCTTGAAAATAAATGGTGACAAAGTGCCAATCGAAAAAGTTAACTATGCGTTTATCGGCATTCCATTAGAAGTTGGAGGTAATGAGATTGAGATGACCTACTATCCTCCGTATTTTGGCTGGACAGTCGGAATGACTGTTTTAGGGGTTGGAGTGCTTGGCTTTCTCTTTTATAGGGAGAAAAGGGAACCGGTAGATTACAGCAACAATGATAAAGGAGAAATCGACACACATGAATGAAACTATCTTACTCGAGAACTTACAAAAGAAAAAAATGGTTGCTGCCTTAAAAGAGCCAAAGTATATAGAAAAAGTAGTAAAATACAAACATAATTTAGGCGCGGCATTATTAATGACAGGTACGATTTTAACCGTGAAGCGCTATGTCGATTTTCTTCAAAAAAACGGACTCCCTGTTATTTTACATGTAGAACGAATAGGTGGTCTTGAAATGGACAAGGATGGGATCGACTTTGTGAAAAAATATGTAAAGCCAACTGCAATTGTTTCAACGAATCAGGGAATTATTAAACGAGCCAAAAAGGCAGGGTTATTCGTTGTTCAGCGTGTATTTCTAATCGATACTGATGTCTACCTCCACCTTGTTCAGGACCCTCGTAATATTCAAGCTGATATAATTGAATTAATGCCGAGCAGGGCACCGGACTTTATTGAAAAACTATCTAAAATATCACCTGTTCCTATCATTACTGGAGGGCTTCTGTCCTTACCGGAACATGCCAAAAGTGCATTTGATCATGGAGCTGCTGCTGTATCAACGTCTAACCCGGAAATGTGGAAGTTGGACTTGAACCAATTATAAAATTGAGCCAAAGAAAAGGCTGTTCACTCCAAACTATACGCAAAATTAACTTCTTCTTCACAATGATTTAGTATTTATACGTTACAATTGGGTGTGAAGTGAATAGTTTATTGGTGCAAATGAAGAGAGACCACAAATATTGAATGCTGTCTATGGCATTTATATTATTTGTGGTCTCTTTTTTATGGAGGTGTTGGGAAACAAAATTTCTTCATTCAAAATCTTAGAAAACTTGGCAGACACCAAGCTCTTAGGCGATTGCCTTAGTTGCACTTATGCAAGCAGAAAAGTTATATACTTTCCTACTTGCCAAAAAAGGAGAGAACATGTGATTAAAATTGAAGATTATGATGTGTATAGTTTTGATTTAGACGGTACGATTTACGTTGGAGATAGGCTATTGCCGGGAGCTGTGGAAACACTCGAATACATACGAAGCAACGGAAAGAAGGTTCGCTTTATTACAAATTCCTCGAACCTATCAAGAGAGGAATGTAAGGAGCGTTTAGAAAGACTCGGCCTCACCATTCAGCTGGAGGAAGTAGTAACTGCTCTTTATTTAGCGGGTCTATATTTTAAGGAACAGTATCCAGCAGCGAGGGTTTACGTTGTTGGCGATGATCAGGTGAAGGCGGAGTTGCATCGTCAATGTATTGAAACAATCGATGAACCAGCTAAAGCAACCCATGTTTTAGTTGGACATGACCGAGCTTTTTCCTATGATAGAATTCAACATGCAATGAATGCAATTTATCAAGGAGCTAAGCTTATTGTGATAAATCCCGATCCGATTTGCCCCGTCCCGAATGGATATATACCGGATACGATGACCTTTGCAAAGGCAATTGAGGTCGCTAGCGGTAGAGCGATCGACCAAATTATTGGAAAGCCAACTCATTATTATGCAGACAGATTGCTGGAGATAAGTGAGACAGACCCCAATCGGATTTTGATTGTTGGAGATAGGTTGGAGACAGATATTATGCTTGGACAAGCTCACGGGTTTGCGACATGTCTTGTGCTAACCGGGGTAGTAAGTAAACAGGATATTCCTAAATCGAGAATCAAACCTGATTATGTGATAGAGAACCTATCTGAGCTGTTTGCATTCGAATTACCTTTAGAAAAAAGCCATCTTTTTGAACAACATCTTTAATAAAAGTTAACATTCGCTTCAAATCTAATTAATAGTAGTTTGATATAGTTGAAATTGTAAAGTGAATACATTCATGGTGCGATTAGAGAGACCTCAAAATAGGATATATGTGGGTATGCATATATATCCATTTTGGGGTCTTTTTTAGTATAAGAAGTGGAGGGGGTCATGGAAGAAATAAGTATCACTAATAGTGCGTGTACAAAAAGGAGGATGAAAAGGACCGAGAAGTTCGAGGCGGCGTAGCTTTGAGTAGCGGAACGTATGGGTTTAATACGTGAGCAGACGTTCTTGCACGCAGGAAAAGTGTTTTTCTTTTGCGAGGAACGGAAAAGCAAGCCAACGAGCTTCTACAGGATGTGGTGACTTCGACGTTCGACACAGGACGTGTCGGTACTTAGTCGAAGATCTTCTGCTTTCGATGTGTCATTTTTACCGGACTTTTTGAACAACCTCTAATAGGTAAATAGAATTCTAATTTAAAACATGGAGGAATGAAAAATGAAGAAGCTATCTTATTTATTAATGTTTACTGTAATGATACTTGTACTTGCAGCTTGTGGTAATAGTGAGGCCACGGGTTCGAGTGGGGACTCAGGGTCAGAATCTGAAGGTAATGGTCCAATTGAAATTACGTATTGGTATGCATGGGGAGATAAGATTGGAGAAAACAATGAAAATCTAGTAGAGCAATTTAATGAAATGCAGGACGAAATACACGTTACTGCTGAATTCCAAGGTAGCTATGATGAGCTGCATTCAAAGACGCAAGCAGCATTTGCAGCTGGTAACGCTCCGGAAGTAACACAAAATGAAATTGCTTCGATTGAAACATTTGCAAAATCTGGTATGACCCAAGATTTAACAGCCTTTGTTGAAGAAGACGCAGATGAAATTGATATGGATGACTTTAATCCTGGTTTAATGGGGAACTCCTATGTGGATGACAAGCTTTATGGTCTTCCTTACTTAAGAAGTACACCAATTGTTTATATTAATAAGACAATGTTTGAAGAAAAAGGGATTGATCCAGCATCTATCCAAACGTGGGAAGATTTTCAATCAGCAGCTGAAAACTTAACAGACGACGAGCATGTTGGAATTTCAATGCCGGTAGATATTTGGTTCTATGAAGCATTTGTTGCTCAAGCTGGTGGAGAAATGGTTAACGAAAATGATGAGATTGCTTTTAACGGAGAAGGTGGAGTGGAAGCACTTAACCTTTGGAAGGAAATGGTGGAAGCTGGAACAATGCGTGTTCCAGGCGGAGAACCACTACAAGCAGCTGATATGGCGAGACAGGATTTTGCTACTGGCCGTGCAGGAATGTATTTCTCTTCTACAGCTGACTTAACGTTAATGTTGCAGTTAGCGGAAGAAAATGGTTATGAATTAGAAACGATTATGTTCCCTGAGAATGAACAACGCAGTGTTCCAACTGGTGGGGCGAATTTAGTAATGACTTCTGGGTTGGATGAAGAAAAACAGCAAGCTGCATGGGAGTTCATTAAATTCATGACTGCTTCAGAACAAACTGCTTATGCAAGTGAGTATACTGGATATTTACCAAGCAGACTTTCAGCAGTGGAGTCAGACACGATGCAAGAGCTTTATGAAGAAAAACCACAATTTAAAGTTGCAGTAGATCAATTGCAATATGGGAATGCTCGTCCAATGATTGAAGGGTATCCTGAAGTAGTGAAAATTCTTATTGAAGAAATTCAACGTTTAATGCTTGATCCAAGTTTGGAAGCTGGGGACGTGTTAGACCAAGCAGCAGAACGTTCAGCAAATGTGATTAAATAATTGTTTTTACATAGGAACGTGGTATTTCCTGTCACGTTCCTATGAATTAATTTTAACTTTAAGGAGTAATATCATGGCTAAAATTCAATTAATAAATGTATCGAAAGCGTATGGTAATAATAAAAAGGTGATTGAGGATATGAATTTGGAAATCCAAGATGGCTCATTTACTGTTTTGGTTGGTCCTTCTGGATGTGGTAAATCGACGACATTGAGAATTATCGCCGGTTTAGAAGAAGTTTCCTCAGGTGAAATTTGGATTGGAGATCAGTTAGTAAATGATGTGGCACCTGGAAAAAGAGGTATTTCGATGGTCTTCCAAAACTATGCGTTGTATCCAACGATGTCTGTAAGAGGCAACATTGAATTTGGCTTGGAAAATATGAAAATACCAAAAGCGGAACGGAAAAAAATGGTAGAAGAAATAGCTGAGGTTGTGGACCTTACCGAATACTTGGATATGAAGCCACAAAACTTATCTGGTGGACAGCGACAACGTGTAGCGTTAGCACGGGCAATGGTGAAAAAACCAGATGTTTTTATATTTGATGAACCATTATCCAATTTAGATGCGAAATTACGCGGGCAAATGCGAACGGAATTAATCCAGTTACATAAACGCTTGGGAACAACTTTTATCTATGTAACCCATGATCAGGTAGAAGCAATGTCGATGGGAGATGAAATTGTCATTTTAGATAAAGGTCATATTATGCAGCAGGCAGCACCGATGGAAGTATATCATAACCCGGCGAATCAATTTGTAGCGAATTTTATCGGTACACCATCGATGAACATTCTGTCAAAGTCAATGGTAGAAGAAAAAACTGGAACGATTACAGATGAGCGTATTTCCTATGTAGGTTTTCGCCCAGAGCATGCAGCTATGCAAGTGGAGAAGCTAGCTGCTTCTGGAATAAATCTCTCATGTGAAATAATTACAATGGAAACACTGGGTTCGGAAACACTATATTTGGTGAATAGTGATGCAGGGCAGTTTCAAGTGAAAAGCTTCCAAGCCCCATTAGTAGAAACGAAAAAAGTTGATATCACCATTCCAATGGATAAATTGTATTACTTTGATACGCAAGGTAATCGGGTTTTTGTAGAGGATATTCCTTTTCAGACTCCTGCCCGAGAGGTAAGAGGAGAGGTGCTCGTATGAGATCAGCGAAGTGGCGCCCATATTTTTTTGTTGCGCCCGCCATTATTGTTTTTCTAGTATTCTTCATTCAACCAATTTTTTATATGATTTACTTAAGTTTTCATGATTGGAACTTTATTAGCCCCGATAAAACATTTGTTGGTCTCGGGAATTTTAAAGATTTGCTGTCCGACCCTATGTTTTTAGAGGTAATTCGCAATACGCTGATGTATACATTTTTTACCGTTTTATTTTCAATTAGCCTTGCGTTGCTAATGTCTATTTGGTTGAATAAGCAAGGCTGGATGTACAGCTTTGTCCAAGGGGCTGTATTCAGTCCGCATATTATTTCGCTTGTATCCATTGCGATGCTATGGATGTGGATAATGGATGCTGACTATGGTTTATTAAATTGGGTTTTAAGTTTAGTCGGATTAGAAAAGGTTCCGTGGCTGACAGATCCCAACACGGCCTTGTCTTCGCTAATTATTATAGCAGTGTGGAAAAACATCGGTTATTTTACGTTAATCATTATAGCTGGCCTGCAAAGTATTCCAAAGCATTTATATGAAGCAGCTGCCTTAGATCGTACACCACCCTGGCGGCGATTTGCAAAGATCACTTTTCCAATGTTATCGCCTAGCTTATTTTTCTTAACGATTATAGGGATTTTGGACTCCATTAAGGTTTTTGAAACGATCAGCATTATTACAAAGGGTGGACCGCTTAATTCGACAAACACGCTTGTATACTACATATATGAAAACGGCTTTATATTCTTTAAAATTGGCTATGCATCAGCAGCCGGTGTTATTTTATTAGTCATTTTAAGTATTTTAACGTTGCTTTATTTTAAAGTTCTAAGTAAAAGAGTTCACTATCAATAGAAGGGAATGCGTACTTTGAAAACATCCTTGCCTTTAAAAATACTAAATGTGATTGGTTTAATTATAATGGTTGCAATCTTCGCTATGCCTTTTATTTGGATGATTTCCACGAGTTTAAAAACATTGGGAGAAACAATGGTGTTCCCACCAAAGTGGATTCCAGATGAACTCATTTGGGAGAACTTTGTATCAGCATGGAATTCTGGACCATTTTTACAATACTTTATGAATAGTGTCCTTGTATCGGTTGGAATTTTAATCTTTCAGTTTATTACCGTTATTCCTGCAGCATATGCATTTGCAAGGTATGAATTTCGCTTCAAAAATGTGCTGTTTAGCTTAGTCATGGTGACAATGATGATTCCGGCCCAGCTTATTTTCTTGCCAGTGTTTTTAAATTTAAGTGACTGGGGTCTTCTTGATACCTTATGGGGCTTGATTCTGCCATTTGCTACAAGCGCGTTCGGGATTTTCATGCTGCGGCAAACGTTTAAACAAGTCCCAGAAGAATTATTAGAGGCTGCACGTTTGGACAATTCAACTGATTTCAAGATTATGATGAAGATTATGGTGCCAATGGCAAAACCAACGTTGATTACATTGGGCTTATTCAATTTCATTACGCATTGGAACGATTATTTCTGGCCGCTTGTTATGACAACTACAGAGAGTGCACGTACCCTTCCTGTTGGAATTGCACAACTGCGGCAGGTGGATGGCGGTGTTGCGTGGAATATTTTAATGGCGGGTAACGTTATTCTCGTCATCCCGATTTTAATAATCTTCTTCTTTGCACAGCGCCATATTATTAGAGCATTTACGTATACGGGAGTTAAATGAATGGAGGATGGGCTTGTGGCTCATTCTTTTTTCGTTTGGGGAGAAGAAGAAAGGAGGTGCTAAATATAAGTCTCCATTCCAGAAAAAAAGGACCCTCCAGTAAAGGCCCTTGTTTCGTATTCTTAAACATATAAATTTCTTTTAATCAACTTTTCACGGTTAGGTGTAGTACCCATACCTAGTGGATTCAATTGGAAATGATTAATATTGGAACCAATTAGTTGTGCCATACCTCTTAATTCTGGACTTGCGACATGAGGCGATTGAATCGAAATTTCGTTATCATTTATTTCTAATATGCGGATACTTTGATCATCGAGTACAGCATTTGCTTGAACAAATGTCCAGTTATCTATTGTTTCAATGGAATCTTTGTGATTATGGCCGTTTATGTAAATACCGTTTCCTTTCTTCTTACGCAAAACGTCAAGAATTGGTACTTCAGGTTGAATGGATAAGTAAGGGAAATTAGAATTTGCTGTTGTATCGTAAACCGGATGGTGAGCAAAGATTATCACAAGCTTATCCTCACTCTCTGCAATTTCGGCTTCCAGCCATTGTAATTGCTTATCGTTTACGTAACCACTATAATCTTCGTGATCATGGTCCCGGGCAGTTTCCAAGGAGATAATGATTACGTCATCTGTTGCAATTGAAATATTTTGTTCGCTGTTAGAAATGTTTAGAACTTCATCTCTTGAGACGCCGTATAGGTCATGGTTGCCAAATGTGTGAATAAAAGGTTTATCGTATTTACGAATGATTTCATAGACTTCGCGCAGTTCATCTTCTCTGCCAAAGTTGGTTAAATCACCAATGGAAACATAGTAGTCAGCTTCTATTTCAAAAAAAGTATGAAGAAATTTAGCATAGAATGCATCCCTAGCTTCTTTTACTTTCTCATTTTTACCAATCATAGATGGATAATGTAAATCTCCAATAAAAGCAATTCTCAAATGTATCCTCTCCTTATTGTTAATAACTCCATTATGCCAGTGAAATATTAACGGAGATTGGAGAGACTGTTAAGATTGCTTAAAATAAATCGCAAAGCATTGTTCTGAAACAGTATCATCCATAATAGAGTAAGAGGATTATATTATCTGCTTACTCTATCTAAGATGGTTTGTAAACATCTAAAACACACTTGGATAAGCTTTCACCATCGCATCGGAGATTGTATCCGCCATATGTCTTGCTTGTTTCTCAATTTCATCATATACTTCGATATCCTTTTGATAGTCTTTGTTAATCATCGCTACCGCTTCTTGTTTTGTTAAGTCTAAATGGTGATAAAACATTTCGCGGACTGCCTCTTCTGTTAAATAAGGATTAATGCTGTTTAGGAATACAGCAATTTCATCTGCGTTTGCGTACCATTTTTGTTCTGCTGTCATTGCTGCTTGCTCATCACCGGCTATTGCTGCCTTGACAAGGTCTGCCGCAATTAGAAGATGCTCTTTAATTAAGTTGCCATACGTTTCCGCAACAACATCCCCGTATAGGCGGCGAATCATATTACCCATGTCTGTCGCATTTCTCAGCAGACGTGTGAGGACAAAATCGATATCTGGCAAATTAAATGTAAGACTAATAATGGCCATTCTCGTCCATGCGACATGTTCCTCCCAAAGACTTCGCATATCATTTCGATAATCAACCTCTGCCTGGCTTATACAATGATCTGGTCGTACTTGCTGGTTGGGCGAGTGTGCGACTGGTATCGAAATTTTTTGTCCGATATGCAGATAGTTGGGGTTTATTCCAGGATTAACAGCAAAAATTTCTTCTGCAGTTGTTTGATATCGATATGCCAATAACCAGTAATTATCGCCTGGTTGAACGGTATGGTAAAAAAGATTATTCATCTTACACGTTCACTCCTTTGTTTATATTCAACTGTAATAAAATTGAATTAGGTGTGATTATAGTTTATTCAAATTGTGTGGGTGGGTGCTTGGAGATGCGAGGAAAAATGATGGGGAATTTTATGGTCGCTCACTTATGGTGATGAAAAAACTTGGTGCTAATTGTATAGCACCAAGTTTAGGGTCAATAATAAAATTCAATCAATTCTTGAATAGGACAATAAATAATACTTATCTGTATATAGGATGCTTTTAAAGGGCTTCTAACAGTGACCCCAATTGGGTGCAGTTCACCTGCCTCCATGTACTCTAAGATAATACGTCATTTAAATATTTTTTTACAGCTTCTGGATTTCCTAAAATATTCTTAGCACGTTCATTATCTAACTCCAGCTTTTTTAACGCCTCTTTTAATACGTCTTGTTCTATTGGTCTTGGAATAACAACGACACCATCAGCATCACCTGCGATAATATCACCAGGATTAATGGCTGTTCCACCACACGAAATGGGTACATTAATTGTCCCTCCGCCTGCTTTACCGCATGCTGCAACGGTCGTTCCTTTACAGAAGACAGGAAACTCCAGGTTTTTACTGCCTTCTAAATCGCGAATAACCCCATCAGCCACTAATCCACCAAGGCTAAGGGTTTTTGCCATACCGATTACAAAGTCACCAGCAATTCCGCGGTACGTGTCACCCTTGGCGTCGACTACGAGGACATTTCCAGCTTTTGCTGTTCTAATTGCTTTTAAAACGGCAACATTATCACCGACAGGCATCTTCACAGTGTATGCCCTGCCAATTAATTTATCATTTGTTTTTAACGGTTTAATTGATGAATGTAGATTATTAAGTCCATTCATTGCGTCAGATATACAAGTTGTTGGAATACGGCTAAATTGTTCAAGAATACTCTCCACCCGATTACCTCCTGATAATGCAGACTTGAAATTAATCACTTTCTTAAAATATAGTATACTAGCAATAGTTCGTAAAATACTAAAATCGTATTATCAACCATAATAAAAATGAATAGCAAAAAAGGTGGAGGAGTTGCGATATGCGGAGTCAAGATTGGTTAATTTTAAGGCATCTTTATGCAACGAAAAATATTACCAAAGCGGCACAGCGTTTATATATTTCACAGCCGGCATTTTCTAGTCGGTTAAAACAGCTCGAAAAGGAATTTGGCATCAAAATTGTAACTAGAGAAAGAAGGGGCGTGAATTTTACCCCTCAAGGAGAGTATTTAGCAAAGAGCGCAGAAGAAATGCTGCTGAAGATACAGGAGATAAAGGAAAATATAGCAAACATGGATCGTGAGGTAGTGGGCACCATTAAATTCGGTGTATCCAATTTTTTTACAAAGTACAAGCTTCCAAGGCTGCTGAAACTTTTTAAAGACAGGTACCCAAACGTTGATTTTCAAGTAACGACAGGGTGGAGTCGGGACATGTTTCATGCGTTATATAACAAGGATGTACATATTGCGTTTGTAAGAGGCGATTATCCGTGGCTTGGTCGGAAACAGCTATTATTTGAAGAACAGTTATGTATTGCTTCAGCGAAGGAATTAGATATTGCTGATCTACCTAATCTACCAAGAATTGATTATAAAACAGATAGCTTGCTCAAGTCTTTGATTGAAGAATGGTGGACAAAAACATATTTAAAACCGCCATTCATTACGATGGAGGTTGACCAAGTTGATACGTGTAAGGAAATGGTAGCAAATGGCCTAGGGTATGCCATCATGCCTAGCATGATACTGAACGGAATGGAAGATATCTATAAGATTAGCTTAACAGATAAAGAAGGAGAAGCTTTATTAAGGAAAACATGGATGCTTTACCATGATGAATCACTAGAATTAAATGTGATCAAAGCATTTGTTGCATTTATAGAAGATCTTGATACCCAAGATATGAATGGAAAAATATATGAAGAAAGATGAACCAGACTTATAGTGGACGAGTTTGGTTCATTTTTTTAGGAAAGTATTTGTAACAGCTATCCAAAAAACAAATAGCTATCCATAAAATATCAGTATTTTAATTATTACTGAGTTTAAATTAATATAAACATAGATTGAATTATCAAACATTGATAGGAGTGGTCATGATTTCTCAGTTTCGGGTATCTTGTGCGGTTTATCGTGGTGGAACAAGTCGAGGGATATTTTTTAACAAGGAGGATTTACCAGAGGAGAGAAAGCTTCAATATAAAATATTTATGTCTGGAATTGATGCCTATAATCCTTCGCAGATTAATGGGCTAGGAAGTGGGACATCGCATTCAAGCAAAGTATGTGTTATTTCCAAGTCAAATCATAATGAGATTGATGTAGATTATACTTTTTACCAGATTGGGATTGGTGAAGAGCTTGTAGATGACAAAGGGACATGTGGGAACCTGATGGCTGCTGTCGGTGCCTATGCTGTTGATGAAGGTTTAGTTGATGTGGAGCCTCATGCTAATCAGATAGATGTGAAGGTATTTAACACAAATATTAAGCGCGTACTCACCATAAATGTTCCTGTAATAAATGGAAAGGCAAAGGTAGCTGGAGATTACATGGTTCCTGGATTAAGCCAGCCAGGAGCAAAATTCGTAATAAGCATCCTTGACCCTGGTGGAGGAAAGACAGGAAGAACATTGCCACTTGGATCAGTATACGCATTAAAAACAGAGGAGAAAAGCTACGATGTAACCTTTGCTGATGCAGTCAATCCATTTGTATTTGTACAAGCGAAGGATCTAGGAATAACCGGAGTAGAGCCGAATCGTGAATTGGCGAGTAACAAAGCGTTGTTAGATGAAATAGAGACCATTCGCTCCAAAATGGCAGTAGTATCTGGAATGGCAGCGACTATTGCTATTGCAAAACAAGCCCCATCTGTACCGAAAATAGCTATCGTAACAGAGCCACAGGATTATGTGACACAGGAGGGGGAGCTTATCAAGGCAGATGATGTTGACCTAGTTGCAAAAATGCTTTCCATGGGTGCTTTTCATCGTACGTTTGCAGGAAGTGGACTTTATTGTATCGCTGCTGCAGCTATGTTGCCAGGAACCATTGTCAATCGTTTTACGAGGGAGCCAGACAATAATCATGAACGAATTATTCGTATTGGACACCCCGAGGGAGTCGCCAACGTAAAAGTTGCCAGGTATAAAGATAAACTGGATATCGCTTATGTTGGACTAGAACGAACCGCGAGGAGAATTATTAAAGGGGATTTGTACATTCCTGAATAATGAAGAAAGAAGTGGAGGTAACAGCATGCTGGAGCTGAAAGACAATGATATTTACAAGGCAAAATCGTCCTTTACTGCTAATGGAAAGAACTATCATTATTATCGTTTGCAAGCGCTGGAAGAGGCTGGTATTGGCAATATTTCCAAACTGCCTTATGCAATTAAAATTTTACTGGAGTCTGTTTTACGGAAATATGATGGGAAGGTTATTCAACAAGAACATATTGAAAATCTAGCCAATTGGGGAGAAAGGGACAGTCAGAGAAATGCCGTTGTCCCTTTTATGCCATCGAGAATCGTATTGCAGGATTTTACCGGCGTTCCGGTCATTGTTGATCTCGCTTCGTTGAGAAAAGCGGTGAAAGAGATAGGAGGAGATCCGGAAAAGATAAATCCTGAAATACCAGTCGACCTTGTCATTGACCATGCGGAGCAGGTGGATAGATTTGGTACAAGGGGGTCACTGCAATACAATGTGAACCGTGGGTTTGAATTAAATTTGGAGCGTTATAAATTTTTTAAGTGGGCCACACACGCGATAAACAACTTTCGGGCTATCCCACCATCAACAGCAATTATTCATCAGGCAAATCTGGAACACCTTGCCTCGGTTGTATATTCTGTAGTAGATGGGGATAAGCGTCTTGTATATCCAGACACGTGTTTAGGTACAGATTCCCATACACCAATGATTAACGGGATTGGTGTTGTTGGCTGGGGTGTTGGCGGAATTGAAGCAGAAGCAGCGATGTTAGGTCAGCCATCCTTTTTCCCATTGCCAGAAGTAATCGGTATTCGTTTAAAAGGTAAGTTATCACCTGGGACGACGGGAACGGATTTAGCGCTTTATATTACAAATCTGCTTCGTCAGAAAAACGTAGTTGGCAAATTTGTTGAATTTTTTGGGGAAGGGCTTAACAGTTTGTCCGTAGCGGATAGGGCAACGGTTGCCAATATGTCACCGGAAAATGGGGCGACCATCACCTATTTTCCAGTAGATAATAAAACGCTTGATTATTTGCGATTGTCTGGCAGAACCGAGGAACAAGTGGAACTTGTAGAGGCATACTGTAAAGCGAATGGGCTTTTTTATACAAATGATGCCAATGCTCCTAGTTATTCAGAGGTTATTGAGCTTGACCTGACAAGCATAGAGACATATGTAGCTGGTCCAAAACGTCCTCAAGATTTAAACCGATTATCCGAAGTAAAAGATTCATTTATAAAGGCGCTCGTCCATGAGGTTGGTAATCACGGGTATGGGCTAAATGAAACAGAGATTCATAGAGAGGCAAAGATCAATCATAAAGAAGGGCAAACATCTATCTTAAAAACAGGAGCAATTGTCCTTGCAGCGATTACAAGCTGTACGAACACATCGAATCCGCATGTGATGATGGCAGCTGGATTACTTGCAAAAAAGGCAGTTGAAAAAGGGCTTATCGTTCCACCTTACGTCAAAACAAGTCTGGCACCGGGATCACAGGTTGTTCCTGATTATTTACGTAAAGCAGGTTTATTAGATTCCCTAGAGAAACTAGGTTTTTATCTTGTCGGTTTTGGTTGCACAACTTGTGTAGGTAATTCTGGTCCACTACCGGAGGAAGTTGAAAAAGTAATAGAAGACAAGGATTTGATTGTAGCTGGGGTTCTATCGGGAAATAGGAACTTCGAGGGACGCATTCATCCACTAATAAAAGCGAACTTTCTTGCATCGCCGCCGCTCGTTGTTGCCTATGCATTAGCGGGTACAATGGATATAAATTTAACTACGGATTCACTTGGCAAAGACAAGTTGGGCAATGATGTTTTTTTGGAAGATATCTGGCCAACCGATTTCGAAATCGAGCAAAAGATTAGGGAGACGATTACACCTGATTTATTTGAGAACCACCATAAGAACATATTTACTGGAAGTGATGCGTGGAATAAGCTGGAAATAAGCGAAGGGCTGCTCTATAACTGGGACGAAGACTCCACATACTTAAGAAATCCACCATTCTTTGAAAATATATCAAGAGAACCAAACGGGATTCGTCCACTTCAAGGTCTTCGCGTTTTACTTAAGCTTGGTGATTCCATTACCACCGATCACATTTCTCCTGCGGGAGGTCGGATTCCGATACAAAGTATAGCTGGAAAATACTTATTGGGCAAAAATGTTGATCGCCATCACTTTAGCTCATATGGAGCAAGGAGAGGTAATCATGAAGTAATGATTCGTGGCGGCTTTTCCAACATTCGACTTAGAAACCAGCTAGCCCCAGGGAAGGAAGGCGGCTATACGACATACTTTCCTACTGGTGATGTAATGCCAGCGTATGATGCTGCCATGGAATACAAGCAAGATGGAATTGGCTTATTCGTTATTGCGGGAATTGACTACGGAATGGGAAGCTCACGTGATTGGGCTGCAAAGGCAACCCAGCTTCTTGGTATAAAAGCAGTTTTAGTGGAGGGCTTTGAACGCATTCATCGAAGCAATCTTGCGTTAATGGGGGTGCTGCCGCTTCAATTTAAACCAAATGAAAATGCCGAAACACTAGGATTAACAGGCAATGAGCTATACGATATTGATATAAGGGACGATGTAAAGCCAGGTCAGCATATTTATGTCACGGCAACAGGTATGGATGGGTATAAAAAAGAATTTCAAGTTATTGTTCGTTTGGATAGTGACATGGAAATGAAGTATTATCAGCATGGCGGCGTACTTCCAATGGTTTTGCGTGATAAAGTGAATCTTTAATCCGTTGTTATTTTTCATTCCCCGCTTATATGGAATATAGAATAAGCCTTCGGGCGTCATAAATCTGTGGTTCGTCTATCAAAATGCACTAATCCCCCAGGGGAACAGTGCATTTTTTATTTGTTTATCCACTTTTGAATAGTCAGAAATTTGCTTGATTTTCTTTACTGTGTCTGCGTAAAATGGGAATACAGTAACGATTAATTTTGGCTATATAGTAGAAGGGAGTTGAGCGGAAAATAAGAGTCTCATTACAAACAAAACTACTTACCCTTATTATTTCGCTGCTATTATTTATTTTCATTTCATTAACAGGAATCTATTCCTATTTTGAAGCGGAGCAAACAGAGGAACATATGGGACAGCTTGCCTTACAAGTTGCAACAACCGTCTCTTTTATGCCAATGGTAGTAGAAGCATTTGATGATGAGAATCCCTCACAAGTTATTCAGCCAATTGTAGAACAAATACGGAATGAAATGGGGGCAGAGTTTATCATTGTAGGAAACAAGGAGAGTATCCGCTTTTCACACCCCCAGGAATGGAAAATTGGTCAAAAAATGGTGGGCGGAGACAATGACCAGGCATTAATTGACGGAGAGTATTACATTTCTGAAGCAGTAGGATCTTTAGGTCCATCTCTTCGTGGGAAAGCACCGATTTT
The DNA here is from genome assembly GCF_037969805.1 of Oceanobacillus sp. FSL W7-1304. Classification (NCBI taxonomy): domain Bacteria; kingdom Bacillati; phylum Bacillota; class Bacilli; order Caryophanales; family Bacillaceae; genus Oceanobacillus; species Oceanobacillus sp. FSL W7-1304. Next base: position 2,938,190 of record NZ_CP150211.1, read on the forward strand.
TGATAATGATGGCAATATTATCGGGATTGTCTCTGTCGGTTTTATGCTGGAAGATATTAGAGAAGCAACAATTGAAAATTTAATTAAATACAGTCAAGCTGCATTATTCGTTTTACTACTGGGAATCGTTGGTGGTGTATTCCTTGCCAGAAACATTCGGAAGGATACCTTAGGGTTAGAACCGCATGAAATTGGTTCTCTATATCGAGAACGAAATGCGATTCTCGATTCGATTAAAGAAGGCGTAATCGCGATTGATGAAGATGGAAGAATCACAATGATGAATACCACTGCACAAAAAATTCTTGGAATTACCGATGAATCCAAGCATCAACCAATAGAAACAGTTATACCAAATTCACAAATGTACAAGGTATTAGAATCCGGAATCATTGAAAATGATCAAGAGCTCTTATTAAAGGATAGAATCATCATCGTTAATCGAACGCCAATAATGGAAAAGGGAAAAATCGTTGGTGTTGTTTCAAGTTTTCGTGATAAAACAGAGATGACAGAAATGGTTAACACACTATCAGAGGTTAGAAAGTACTCAGAGGATTTGCGTGCACAAACACATGAGTATACGAATAAGCTTTATGCGATTTCTGGATTGCTGCAGCTAAAGGAATACGACGAAGCGATTAAATTAATTCATGCGGAATCAGCCATCAATCGTAATCAAAATCGAATATTGTTCGAACAGATTCATGACCATAAAGTCCAAGCTATTTTACTTGGGAAATTAGGAAAAGCATCTGAAATGAGAATCACATTTTCGATTGATCGTAGCAGTTATTTGAGAGCGCTGCCAAAGCGTATTGATATTTCAAAACTAATCACCATATTAGGTAATGTTCTTGACAATGCTTTTGAAGCAGTGTCTGAAAGTGAGCGTAAGGAAGTCACTTTCTTTGCAACAGATATTGGAAATGATATTGTATTTGAAGTTGCTGATACGGGAATTGGGATGAATGATGAGGTTCGAAAGGATATTTTTAAAAGAGGAGTCTCGACAAAAGGTGAACAAAATAGAGGATTTGGTTTGGCCATTGTTAAACAGATTGTTGATGAATTAAATGGGACAATCGAATTGCAAATTCAGAATAGTGGTGGGGTTGCCTTTACTATCTTTATTCCAAAGGAAGTAAAAAATGTTGTTTAAGAGGTTGTTCAATCTTAAGGGGGCATAAAGATGATTCGAGTTGCCATTGCGGAGGATGATTTTAGGGTCGCATCCATTCATGAGAAATTTCTTTTAAGAATAGAAGAAATAGAAATTGTTGGTAAAGCGTTAAATGGGAAAGAGACACTCCAATTATTAAAGGACAAGCCTGTTGATTTATTGTTACTTGATATTTACATGCAGGATCAACTTGGCACCGATCTTTTGCAGGAACTAAGAAAAGATTTCCCTCTTGTTGATGTGATTATGATTACTGCGGCAACAGATAAGGAGCTTGTCGAAATATCGATAAGAAATGGAGTTATTGATTATATTATTAAACCCGTATCATTAGAACGATTTACAGCAACAATAGAGGAATATAAAAAACGAAGACAGATATTAGATAATAAAACAGATATTAGTCAGAAGGAAGTTGACCAGCTAATTGGTTTTACCAAGTCAGCTACGAAACAACGTGAAGTTATACCTAAAGGAATTGACCCACTAACATTAAAACGGGTAAAAAAAATCATGCAATCAATCGAAGGTGGAATATCTGCTGAAGAAATGGGAGAGAGAATGGGAGCATCACGAACGACTGCGAGAAGGTATTTGGAATATATTATTTCTACTGGGGAAGGAACGGCAGAGCATGAGTATGGAATTGTTGGGAGACCAGAAAGAAAATATAATATCTTGCAGGTAAAGAAGGTATAAAATTTTAGCAAGACGTGAATCCGTCGCAATTAAAATCTAAAGTCAAAGTTCGAAGGATAAGAAAAGCTAACACATTCGCTAGAGATAGGTGAATACAAATTTTTAAAATAATCGCCTCTTGGAAAAGGGGCTTTTTATTTTACTAAGACGGGATAAAATTAGGATTGCAGTAACTTTATTTCACTTGGAGCATTTACCTACAGCTGAATTTTAAGTTCGTATTCTAAAGGGAGAATGAAAAGGAAGAGGTCAAGGTCAGTAAAATTAACAACACCTTGGGGACTGTGCTTACTCGTCTCATCGAAAAGTCTTTTATAAATCACCGTGAACTTTATGAACAGAATAAATTTAATATATTTTAATTTTATTATTTTGAAAACGGTTACATTATTATTGTGAGCGCGTTATAATTTCATTCAGAAAAGAATTAATATTCTTTCATAAACGAAAACTAGGGGGGAAACGTATTGAAGAAGTTTTTATCAGTTATGTCTGTATTTATTTTATTATTTGTCGCGGCATGCTCAAATGATTCTACTGCATCGGGGGATGACACGTGGGAACCAGAGAAGACGATTGAGATCGTTGCACCAGCAGGTCCAGGCGGTGGTTGGGATACAACAGCACGTATGGCTGCTAAAATCTTTGAAGAGGAAGAAATTATCGATCAAGGCTTAGGTGTCGTGAACAAACCAGGTGGCGGCGGGGCAGTTGCTTGGGCATACATTCACGGTAAAGATAGCCCGTATAATTTATTCGTAAACTCACCACCATTGCTATTAGTCCCGCTTAATGGACAATCTGAGTATACATTTAATGATTTTACACCTATTTCTAACCTTATTGCTGATTATGCAGCAATTGCTGTGAGTGCAGATGCGGAATGGGATAATTTAAATGAGTTGTTTGAAGACATGAAAAAGGACCCGGAAAGCATTTCCGTTGTTGGAGCGTCATCACCAGGGAGCATGGACCACATTCAATTCGTTCATGTAGCCAAAGCTGCTGGGGTTGATATTACAAAGATTAAATATGTTTCAGATCAAGATGGAGGAGCGCTGACACAGCTTCTTAATGGCAGTGTAGAAGTATTTTCTACAGGTGTAGCGGAAACGGTTGAACAAGTAAGAGCTGGAAACATAAAGGTTCTGGGTATCACATCGGAAGAGAGATTAACTGGTGAAGTATTAGAAGACTTCCCAACAGCAATAGAGCAAGGAATCGATGCTTCATTCATTAACTGGAGGGGCTTTTTTGGACCAGCAGATATGGACCAGGCAGCACTGGATTATTACGAGCAGAAGTTTAAGGAGTTAAATGATTCGGAAGGCTGGGCAGGAGTTCGCGAACAATATGGTTGGTCTGAAATGTATATGGATCATGAAGAGTACGTGGATTTCTTGACAGAACAAGAGAAAGAAATGAAGGCATTATTAGATGAATTAGGATTAGGTAATTAAAATACTGTTCAAAAGGAGGATGAAAAGGACCGAGAAGTTCGAGGCGGCGTAGCTCCCCGTACCGGAAAGTATGCAACTAATACGTGAGGAACGGAAAAGCAAGCCAACGAGCTTCTACAGGATGTGGTGACTTCGACGTTCGACACAGGACGTGTCGGTACTTAGTCGAAGATCTTCTGCTTTCGATGTGTCATTTTCACCGGACTTTTTGAACATCCTCTTAAACAATTAAATATGGACAAAGAGCCGGCAGAATAACGATTCACTGGCTCTTTCCCAAAGGTGGTGCAGATATGTTAAATACACTAAATAAAAAATTAGCTCTTTTATTAGCAATCCTTGCTGCTTGCTACTTACTATTCAGTTTTCGTTTGCCGGATTATCCGTACGTTCCAGTAGATTCTGATGCCGTGCCAATTACACTTGGATTCATTCTTTTGCTCTTATCAATCTTTCTATATTTCAGTAAGGATGAGAGTAAAAAAGAGGAAAGAAGACTGCCAAAGGGCGAAACGCAGGTGATTTTATCTGTATTAGGTTTCGTAATTCTGTATGTTTTCTTTTTTGAAATAATAGGTTTTGTATTAACAACCGCATTATTTATATTTTTTAATTCATTATTCCTTGGATTTAAAAAATGGCTTCCCAATGTCATTGTATCTTTAGCTTTACCGCTTAGTATTTATTTTTTATTCGATTCGTTTTTGCAAATCTCATTACCTAGTGGAATATTACCATTTTAGAGGGGAGGGAATAATGTGGATATTTTTGACGGAATAATAACTGGATTTCAGGTAGCATTAAGTTTCCAAGGGCTATTAATTGTATTTATTGGTGCGGTAACTGGGACGTTAATTGGAATGATTCCGGGATTAGGACCCATCACTGCTATTGCTGTTATGATCCCAATCACGTATGGAATGGATCCTGCTATGGCGCTATTGTTAATGGCTGGGGTTTATTACGGAGCAGCATATGGTGGAGCGGCTTCCTCCATCCTGCTGAACGCACCAGGTGAATCGATGTCTGTTCCGACTACCTTCGATGGATACCCAATGGCAAAACAAGGGAAAGCTGGTAAAGCTCTAGCGATTTCAGCCATAGCTTCGTTTGTGGGAGGTACCATAAGTGTCATTCTTCTAACACTTTTTGCACCCGTGCTTGCAAGTGTCGCGGTATCTTTTGGTCCTGCTGAATATTTTGCCTTGATGTTGTTCGGGTTGCTCGCAGTGTCGAGTTTCGCTGATGGGTCCACGGTAAAAGCTTTAATATCAGCTACAATTGGATTTATGATTGCAACCGTTGGTATTGATGGACAAACAGGGACGACGAGATATACCTTTGGTAATGCCAATTTACTTGAAGGAGTTGACTTCCTTGTTATCGCCCTTGGTTTATTTGCTTTGGCCGAGGTTAGTTCATTAATTTTTGAGCGAAAAGAAAAGAGCGTCTTCGGGAAAAAATTAGGAAGCTTGCAGTTGTCAAAAAATGAAGTCAAAGAAATGGCAGGCCCAACGGGGAGACAATCCCTAATTGGTTTTTTAATCGGTATTCTTCCTGGCGCAGGTGGTACCATCGCTTCTTTCTTAGCATATATTTCGGAGAAGAAGTTATCCAAAAAACCCGAGGAGTTCGGTAAAGGATCGATTGCTGGACTTGCTGCACCAGAAGCAGCAAATAACAGTGCTTCCAGTGGTTCTTTTGTTCCATTATTAAGTTTAGGAATCCCGGGATCCGGAACAACTGCGGTGATGTTAGGTGCTTTGATTGTATTAGGTGTCCAGCCCGGACCATTACTGATGACTGAGCACCCGGATATATTCTGGGGAGTGATTGCAAGTATGTATATAGGAAATGTTATTTTGCTCGTTCTGAACCTACCATTAATACCATATATATCAAAAATACTTAAAGTACCTCGTCCATTACTTATATCACTCGTCATCGTCTTCTGTATCATCGGTGTTTTCGGAGTAAGTTATAACACGTTCGATTTATATTTGTTGGTGTTATTTGGTATTGTTGGTTTCTTTATGGCACGGTTCAAATTTCCTGCCGCTCCCATGCTGCTAGCTTTTATTTTAGGTGGGATGATGGAACAATCGTTGCGTCAGTCCTTAACCATATCGAACGGCAGCCTGTTTATTTTTGTGGAAAAACCAATCGCTTTGACATTAATTGTCATCGCATTTCTGTCATTCATTGTTCCTATCTTAAGGAATAGAAACAGGAAAAAAATTGATGAAGATTCAGTAGACCAAAAATATAATTCGATGTGACACGGCAAATTGTGAATGATGAAAGTAGGAGAGCAATGCTAATTGATTTACGGAGTGATACGCTGACAAAACCTATCGATTCAATGAGGCAAGCCATGTTTGATGCGGTAGTTGGAGATGACGGAAGAACTAGTCGGGATGGAAAAGGTGAGGATCCTACCGTCAATCGGCTTGAAGATCTGGCTGCAAAAGTAACGGGAAAAGAAGATGCGATGTTTTGTAACAGCGGTACAATCGGAAATATAATTGCTTTAATGACGCATTGTACGAGAGGGGACCTTGTAGCTGTAGGAGCAAACAGCCATTTATACAAAAGCGAAAAATCTCCCTTTATGGAATCTTACTTTGGCCTCGATCCGGTTCTGTATGAGGCAGATAATCGAGGCGTTCCAAGGGTGGATAGCCTAGCATCTCATTTTAGAAAAAGAAATACGAACCTATTATGCCTGGAGAATTCCAATAACTTTTTCGGCGGTGCATGTATGTCGGCTAAAGAGACGAAAGCAATTTGTGAACTTGCAAACGAATATAGCGTTCCAGTCCATTTAGATGGGGCGAGAATATTCAATGTCGCAGCATATTATGATCTGCCAGTAAGCGATCTAGTGGCTCCAGTTGATTCCGTTATGTTCTCCGTATCAAAAGGTTTAGGTGCACCAATTGGATCACTGCTTTGTGGAAGTAAAGCATTTATAAAGCAGGCAAGATCAACGAGAAAACTACTAGGCGGTGGCATGCGGCAAGTGGGTATTATTGCTGCTGCGGGTATTATTGGTATAGAAATTCAATCACAGAGGTTAAAAGAAGATCATGAACACGCTTATTTACTTGCTAGCAAGATTGTCGGAAACACAAAGATAAAGGTAAATCTCGAAAATGTGCAAACGAATATTGTCATCATAGATGTTTCGAACAGTGGTTATTCAGCTGCGAAATTTGAAATGGAACTTGCAGAGCGTGGGTTATATGTGAAAGCCGTGTCAAATAACCATATAAGAATGACAACATACCATGGCATAAGTACGGAGAATGTAGAAAAAGCAGCGGTTATTTTCAATCAGTACTGCCATAATTTAAAGGAAGTTGATTCTGACATAGAATAGAGTAAGTAAGGGCTGGTTCTTATAACCAGCCTTTAGCTAGAAGAGACGGAAAAAGTCAAGTTGAAATATTTGATTGAATGGTATAATTATTTTATATCAAAATTGTCTCTGCGAATGAGGGAAAGTTATGGAATTACTTAAGCGGATCAGTCTGTATATGGTTGGTATCGTTGTGTTCGTTGCGTTTGTGAATGGGTTTATTGATGAATCAAAAGAACTTTATCAATTGATTCAGCAGCAAAGCGATGAACAGCTGGAAGAAACTGTACAAGGTAAAGCTGTACATAACGGTCTGTTTGGAAAACTAACCTATTATGCCGTGTTAACCGATGGGGCTGAGGAAAATGTGATCTATAATAGTGAGGCTAGGGACTATGCAGAGATCCCAAAGAGTGAATTTGATGCACTTGAAATTGGTGATACGCTAAAGGGCACCTTAACCGGTGCAGCGTTTAGCAAGGAGGATATACGTTCCCAAATCTATGAACATCTTCTATTGATGGCTATCGCTCTTATCTATCCAACCTTTTTTATTATCTATCAGTTGATTCATATTCCATCAGTGAATAGATGGACAAACAGCCATGATAAATGGTTAAGTCGGTTATTTTCCGGGATATTTATCGCGGGTCTTTGTATTGGGCTTTTATTTTCCTATGTTTCGATGACAAAGGACATCGTCAGTACTGTTCAGGCTCATCATGGTAACCAGCAGGAGACAACTGCATTGATTACGGATAGATACGAAGATCACAGCTACAGCTATAAAGGTTATTGGCGCAGTTATTATTATCTTGCACTTGCCTTTGAAGATCAGGAGGGCAGTATGATCCATCTGACAAAAGCTGTGTCTCCAAGCATTTTTAACAATAACGATTTTTCAGTTAAAATCAATTATCCAGAAGAGAACCCATATCGGGTTTATATGGATGGCATTAAGGTGAGTGATAGCTTTTTCTATTTCAATGCGTTGATCTTATACATACTTACAATTGTACTCACGCTGCTATTAATTTACGCCGCTTTCTTGATGAGAAGAAAGAAGAAGACGGGAAGCTATTGGCCAGTGAGGAAGAAATCTCCTCCATTGGACTCCTTTCCTCCATAATTTATATTGGCCTTCACTTCAACGAACCATCCCTATTTCTCATCTATATATCGTGGTATAATGGGAAATCTAGGGATTGCTTTGATGTACCTTAACGAAATGGAAGAGCTAAAGAACGATAGATAAGGATCTGTCTATCTCTCTTAGGAGGATTTGATTTGATAACGATTAAAGATATTGCAGAGATGGCGAATGTTTCCCGGTCCACGGTTTCCAGAGTGCTGAATGACTCTGGTTATGTCAGTGAGGATGCAAGGAAGCGTGTAGAGAGTGTGGTTAAAGAGACTGGCTATGCACCGAGTGAATATGCGAAGTCGCTAAGAACGAAGAAAACGAAGGTCATTGGGGTGATTTTGCCAACGATTCAAACGGAAACGCCGAGTAGAATCGTGACTGGTTTAGGACGAGAGCTTTCAAAGCACGGCTATCAAATTCTTTTGGCAAATACCGACCATGATAAAGAAAAGGAACTGGAGTATTTGGATTTGTTGAAAGTGAGACAAGTAGATGGGATAGTCTTGATTGCTACAAATGCCGATGCGAAGCTGATGAAAAAGATAAAAGAAATCAATATTCCGATAGTCGTGATTGGACAGGAAGCAGAGGATGTCATACATGTTACCTATGATGATTATCGTGCAGTACGAGAGTTGACAAGGCTTTTCATTCAAAAAGGGCATGAGAAAATTGCCTTTATTGGTGTGGATGAATCGGATCGGGCAGTCGGATATTATCGGAAGAAGGGTTTTTTAGATGAAATGGCAGCGCAGGGGTTGTCTGTCGAAAAAACATGGGTTCAAAAAGCGATTTTTGATATTGCCTCTGGTCATGAAGCGATGGGGGAAATCCTAAAATATGCGAACAAGCCGACTGCAACTATTGCTGTTACGGATCGATTAGCAATTGGAGCGATGAGCTATTTAAAGGAGCAAGGATTGGAAATTCCAACAGACATGGCAATCGCGGGAATTGGTGCATCGGAAATGTCGCAGTATATGGAACCGGCTTTAACAACAGTTGATTATCAAAATGAAAAAGCCGGTGAGGAAGGGGCTAAGCAAATTTTAGCCAGCATTGAATCCAGACCGTTTCAGGAAAAATTAGTGATGGACTATAGACTAATTATTCGGGGAAGTGTATAATTAATATGGAAACCGATTTCACGCTGATTAGTGTGGAATCGATTCCATATACTTTTTCTTAATTAATTTTTATATGGTTTCTATTTTTATGAACAATGTGGAATCGATTCCACAATTGAAAAAGGAGAGTGAATAGTTTATGTCTGAAAATAAAAAAATAGCAGAAGAGCTAATTAAGTCTGTAGGGGGAGCTGAAAATATTGATTCTGTTACCCATTGTGCAACGAGAATGCGATTTATTATTCGAGATGAAGAAAAAGTTGATAAAGAAGGCGTAGAGGAAATTGACAAGGTAAAAGGTGCTTTTTTCAACTCTGGACAATACCAAGTTATTTTTGGAACAGGTACGGTGAATCGGATATATGAGGAAATAGCTAAATTTGATTTGAAAACGTCTACAAAGTCTGAGCAATCGAAAGAGGCTGGTAAGAAAGGCAACAAGCTACAACGAGCCATTCGTACGTTTGGAGATGTGTTTGTTCCAATTATTCCGGTTCTTGTTGCAACAGGGCTATTTATGGGGCTTCGTGGACTCATCATGCAGGAAGAAATCCTGGCTCTTTTTGGATTGACCACAGATGATATATCCGCTAACTTCCTATTGTATACGGAAATCTTAACGGATACGGCGTTTATTTTTTTACCAGCTTTAATAGCTTGGTCGACCTTCCGTGTGTTTGGTGGGACACCGATTATTGGTGTTGTACTTGGACTGATGCTTGTTAGCCCTGCATTACCGAATGCGTGGGGTGTTGCGACAGGTGCAGAGCCACTGATGTTCTTTGGATTTATTCCGGTTGTCGGATATCAAGGTGCAGTACTACCTGCATTTATCGCCGGTATCATAGGTGCAAAATTAGAAAAGGCAATACGTAAGCGTGTACCGGAGACGTTTGATTTAATTGTTACACCTTTTCTTACGTTATTACTCATGAGTATTGCTTCCTTATTCATCATCGGACCAATCTTTCATATTGTTGAAACGTATATTCTTGATGCTGCATTGTTTGTATTGGGATTACCGTTTGGTTTAGCTGGAATTCTGCTAGGTTTCTTTAATCAAATTATTGTTATTACTGGTGTGCATCATATTTTTAACATGTTGGAAATTCAGTTACTGGAAAATCTCGGGAATAATCCGTATAACGCTATTATTACTTCGGCTGTTGCAGCACAAGGTGGAGCAGCGCTGGCAGTTGGTTTAAAAACAAAGCATAAGAAACTAAAAGCGTTAGCGATGCCTTCATCTTTATCGGCATTCTTAGGAATAACGGAACCAGCAATTTTCGGCGTCAACTTGCGCTATGGAAAGCCATTCTTAATGGGGCTAATTGGTGGAGCTGCTGGTGGTTTCCTTGCGGCGATTCTGAAGCTTGCAGGGTCTGGTATGGCAATTACTGTAATACCTGGTGCGCTCTTATACTTGGATGGACAGCTTTTGCTTTATATTTTAGTTAATCTTGTAGCAATTGCGGTTGCTTTCGTTTTAACATGGATGTTTGGTTACGCAGATAAAGACACACAAAAGGAACATGCATAATAGGAGATGTTTATGAAACAATCATTTAGTGAATTAAAGCAGCGTGCATACAAAAACATAGATGATAGGAAAAAGACTGTCGCTCGTGACCCTTACCGGCTGCACTTTCATATCATGCCACTAGTTGGGTTATTAAATGATCCGAATGGCTTCGTCTTTTACAAAGGACAGTACCATATGTTTTATCAGTGGAATCCGTTTCAGACAGAGCATGGAGCTAAATTTTGGGGGCATGCTGTATCTGATGATTTGGTCCATTGGGAGGAAGCCCCGATAGCATTAGCACCAGATCAGTGGTACGACAAGAACGGTTGTTATTCCGGGAGTGCGGTCGTTTTTCAGGAAAAATTATATGTTTTTTATACAGGCAATGTGAAAAATGAACATGGGAAAAGAGAATCCTATCAATGTCTAGCGGTTTCGGAAGATGGCATTCATTTTGAAAAAAAAGGGCCAATTATTCATGTGCCCCAGGGCTATACCATGCATTTCCGTGATCCCAAAGTGTTTGAGAAAGACGGTAAGTGGTACATGGTGTTAGGCGCACAAACAGAGGATGAGCAGGGCGAGGCCGTGATCTATACGTCTGCTGATCTGGCAAATTGGAGTTTCCAAGGTGTCTTAGCAGGAAGTGGGCATAATGGTCTTTCGGATTTCGGTTATATGTGGGAATGCCCAGATTTATTTGAACTGGATGGGCAGGATATTTTGGCTGTATGTCCACAAGGACTGTCGCCAAAAGGCTTTGCGTATAATAACATTTTCCAATCAGGCTATTTTGCCGGGAAGGTAGATTATGAGAAAATTTTATTTGACCATGGTAATTTTGTAGAATTGGATAGGGGATTTGATTTTTATGCCCCACAAACGACAGCGGATCCCTCAGGAAGAAGAATTTTAGTTGGATGGATGGGAAATGCAGACAAGGGAGACTCCATCCACCCAACTATAAAACATGAGTGGATTCACGCACTGACATTACCGAGAGAACTTCAATGGAAGGATGGAAAACTGCATCAATATCCCGTAGAAGAACTTCAATTGTTACGTGAAGAAGGCGTTCATCATACTGACGTGGTCGTTTGGGAGGAGGCTGTGGACCTTCCTCGTGTAAATGGTCAGGTGTTCGAGTTGGAAATAGCTATCAAGGATTTAGCTGCTGCGGAATTTTCCGTGGAAATAGGTGAGAAGAGCAGCTTCCGTTATGATGCTAAAACACAAATTTGTACGTTTCAACGAGGGGAATTTTCAAAGAATGGTGTAGAAGGTAGGCACTGCGTATTGGAAAGCTTGCAAAATATCCAGATATTTAAAGATACCTCTTCCATTGAGATTTTTATCAATAATGGAGAAGAAGTTTTTACTTCGAGAGTGTTTGATAACCCAGACGTTGACGAAATCCGTTTCATTGCTAAAGCTGGACATGTTAAAATCGACGTAAAGAAATGGAATATCAAGAGAGTTACCGAATATTAAGTTGGAGGTTTGATTATGTTTGGAAAACTATTTAAGAAAAAAGAAGAAGTAACCGATGTTTCTATAAATGCACCGGTTAGCGGTGAAGTTGTAGCATTAGAGGAGGTTCCGGATCCCGTGTTTTCCGAAAAAATGATGGGAGATGGGGTCGCGATTAAACCGACAAATGGGGAAGTTGTTTCTCCCGTAATCGGGGAAATCATTCAAGTGTTTCCAACAAAACATGCGGTTGGAATTCGCGCTGAAAATGGAGCGGAAATTTTAATTCATATTGGTCTTGAAACGGTTAGCCTCGATGGAGAAGGATTCACTTCATATGTTGGAGAAGGCGATCAGGTGAAGCAAGGGGATAAACTGATTCACTTTGATATGGATATTATACGTGAGAAAGCAAAAAGTACTGTAACACCGATTATCATTACGAATACGGATGATATGAGCAATATTGAAGCTAAGACGATAAAAGAAGTAATTGCTGGACAAGATGAAATTCTACAAGTGACGAAATAATATAGAAATGGATGTTGAAAAACATGAAAAAGGTCTATACGATTGGGGAAGCGTTAATTGACTTTATTCCACATGAAATAGGAGTCCCTATTGAAGAGGTTGCAAGTTTTAAGAAGATGCCAGGGGGAGCTCCTGCTAATGTTGCTGCAACCGTTGCCAAGCTTGGTGGTCGCAGTAGTTTCATTGGTCAGGTCGGTGAGGACCATTTTGGATACTATTTAAAGGATATTTTATCTAAAAATGGTGTGGATGTAAGTCATGTGCTTCATACAAATAAAGCCAATACCGCACTCGCATTTGTCGCACTGAAGGAAGAGGGAGAAAGGGAATTCGTCTTTTACCGAAAACCGAGTGCTGATATGCTGTTAAATAGAGCTGATGTGCAGGAAGTTGGGTTTTCTGCAGATGATATTTTGCATTTTTGCTCGGTCGATTTAATTGAAGCTGATGTGAAGTATGCACATGTAGAAGTCATTCGTAACATCAAGGATGTAGGGGGAACGGTTTGTTTCGATCCAAATGTCCGGAAAAATTTGTGGGACGACCTGGATGCTTATCAAAAGACGATCCAGCAGTTTATCCCTTATGCAGATATTCTAAAGGTGAGTGTGGATGAACTTGCGTTTATCACAGGCGAGGAAGAAGAAACGAAAGCGATTCGCTCACTTTTAGCTGGATCTGCTTCATTGGTGATCGTTACTCGAGGTAAGGATGGCGTAAGCTTTTATACGAATACGGATGACGTGTCTGTGGAAGGGTTCAAAGTGAAAGCTGTTGATACGACTGGTGCAGGGGATTCCTTTATTGGTGCTTTTTTATATCATTTCGCTACAATGGAAAAAGATGTTATCGACCTTACCATAGGGGAGTTGGCTGAAATTGGCCGGTTTGCTAACGCAGCTGCAGCTTTAGTTACGACAAAGCAAGGCGCGATTAGTGCGTTACCTGGTATAGAAGAAATTAAAACGTTGATGGAGTAGTGAATGATAGTGTAGCGATTGGTTGTTAATTCATGTCTCAAAAGATAATAGATTCATAATAAAGTCCCTCGTTCATTACAGTAGTAGTGCAGCGAGGGACTTTTAATATATAGGGATGAGTAGTATCTTGGTTTCTGTTAAATGTACTCAAATTCCATCGATCTTTTTGCCTAAATGATTAAAACCTCTGTCCATTCTGGCTTCTAAATCAGTTCTCATGTTAACCATTTTCAATTCTAGTTCAGTTCTCATGCTATTCATTTTAGAATCAATATGTTGGAACTTTGTATCAAAAAGTAGTCCACTCTGGTTGCTACTCCTAAGTGGACTATTTCGAGAAAAGTCATTTTTGGATTTTATAAATAATCTCTGCGCAATTCTTCAGCCGTTTTCGGTGAAATATAGCCTGGGGCCACATCATAAACTGTTTTTGCACCGGTTTGTCCTTCTTTATTTAAGCGGTGTGCAGCACGTGCATAAGCAGTTAGTACACTTGCGGTAAACTCAGGGTTACTTTCCAATTTCAAGCTGTACTCAATGATTTGCTTATTGCCTTCTCCAGTTTCACCACTGCGAATAACAAATCCGCCATGTGGCATTGCAGAATGCTCGCGTTTCAATTCTTCTTCTGAAATAAAATAAACGGTAGTATCGTAATCTGCAAAGTAATTTGGCATTGTTTTGATTTCATGTTCAATCTTCTGCTTGTCTGCGCCTTCCTCGGCGACAATATAGCATTCGCGTACATGACGGTCGTTTTTGGATACGTCTGGATTTTCCCCATTTCGCACTTGTTCGATTACCTTTTCAGAAGGGATCGTATACTGAACTCCATTTTTGACACCATCGACTCTGCGAACAGCATCGGAGTGGCCTTGGCTTAAGCCTTTGCCCCAGAATGTGTATGTTTCACCTTGTGGCAATAGTGCTTCTGAGAGCACGCGATTAATGGAAAACATGCCTGGGTCCCAGCCTACAGAAATGATACTTGTTTTCCCGCTTTCTTTGGCAGGCTTGTCAACGGATGCAAAGAATTCAGGGATTTTTGCATGGGTGTCAAAGCTATCCACTGTATTAAAAAGTTGAGCAAAATATGGGACCTGCTCTGGTAAGTCTGTTGCAGAGCCACCACAAATTAGCATGACATCGATATCCTCTTTATAATTTGGTGCTTCATCAATATGTAATACTTTCACATTACTGTTTAAGACCTGTACGCTTTCTGGATTTCTTCTAGTAAATACGGCAACGAGCTCCATATCTGGTTGTTGCATAATGGAAGCTTCAGCGCCTCTACCTAGATTTCCATAGCCTACAATGCCAATTTTTATCGTATTCTCCATTTGTCACACTCCAATGATTTCACTGTTTTTCTATTCCCTTTATACTACCCTTTTTGATTATTCTATACAACTTTATTGAACTATTTCGAAAAGGGAGTTGGGCAGGAAAAGAGGGGCACTTCATACTGAAGTAACCCCTTTTCCTTGCAGTTATTTAACGAAATAGATTTTTCAGCTTTTCAAAAAATCCTTCTTTTTCTTCAGGTGCATCATCTGCTGTTTCTGTCTCTTGCTCTTGCTTTAAGCTATCGGTACGAATGACAAACTGTACCGAATCGGTTAGCTCATTATTTTTTTCCGATACAAAGGAAATAGGCTCGAAGTCTGATTTATCGTACTGAGAAAGCATGGAATCGATTTCCTCCTGCATTTCTTCTGGAATGTTAGAGGTAGCATCATGCAGCTGTGTTGTTCCGTTACGAAGCTCACCAGCTCCATCTGTCAGTCGGTCTGCACCATCTGCAGACTCTCCGATTCCATCATGGATCCCTTGATAGGAAGTAGCTAATTCATTGACTCCATTTGTATAAGCAATCAATCCTTCGTGGAATTGATTGTAGTTGGTGGCCATCTCTTCAACGCCGGTGATTAATTGATTGACACTTTCATCCACATCGATTTGGCTGATGGACTCTTCAAGACCAGCTGTGAGTGCTCGTAAATAATTGGCTGCTTCTCGAGTCGACTCACTAAAGGTACGGAGGCTTGGTCCAACTGATCCGAATGCTTCTGATGCAGCGTCGTATGCACCTTTAACCGTTTGGGCAGCTTGATAAGTAGCTACTAATTCTTCGATTACTTCTTGATCTGCATCACTTTCGTACAATGCCGCAATATCTGTTTCCGTAATGCTTGGCTCAGGGATTTGCTTCATTGCATCCTGCAATGCTTGGTTTGCCTTTTCATAGTTTGAACCAAATTGATCCATTCCATCAGCAAGCTCTTCCAAGCCGGATATCATTTCAGAGACTGCTAGATCTAAGTCTTCTAGTTCTTCTAGAGCTGTTATGCCACTTGCCTTTTCAACCTCTTCTTGTACAGTTGCAAGTGCATCATTAATCTGTGAAGAGGCATCTGTCAATTGACTGCTGGACCCGTTCAATTCGTCCATTCCATTTTTATATTGAGCAGAGCCATCTTCCAGCTGATGAAGTCCGGAAGCTAACCCGTCCATTCCGTCACGTAATTCACCGACACCATTATCAATTTCACCAATTGCATCTGTCAATGACTGGAATTCCTCTGTTAATTCATCGGTATCTGGTGCATCCACAGCCATGGAAGGTGGTAAAGCAGCTATTTCGATACCGTCAATTTCAAATTGATCAGTTGTTGCTTCAATGGAAAATTTCTTTTCTTCATCTGGCATCATCGTAAAGGAGATTTGTTTGTTCTTCCCAGCATTTGCAATCGTCGCATCTTCTGCTTTGATATCTTGAAAATAATCGGTATTTAAAGGAACCGAAATTTGCAGCATATAATTTTCAAAGAAGGTTGCGGCAACGTCTTTATTTTGCTTCACATCGATGGTTATTTCGACATCTCCTGTCATGCCAGGGATATCATCTGGATTAACCTCTTTGCCATCGATGTAATAGTCAATTGTAAATTGCCAAGGTAACTCCTTTTTTTCTTCAAGATTACCTTGATAAAAGAAATTATCGGTCTCTGCGTTGATTCGTACGTTGTTGTTATCCTGTTCAATCGCAGATGTATCGGTTAAGTTTTTAATTTCTGTATAATCACCGTAGTCATCGATGATGCCCGGCTTGGTTAGTTCAAAGGAGTTGACAACGTAGACCCCCTTAAGATTACCGCCGGATTGCAAATTTGCGTAAATAACTTCATTCTTACTAGCAATTTCTCCAATTTTCTGCTCTTCATCTGCTCGCTCCTCTGATGTATTTGGAGAGGCGTACGTTGTGAGTACAGGAAAGAAAAAGATTGCTAGTGTTAACCATATCCATTTAATTGCCTTCTTCATGGTGATCCTCCTTGTAAAATTTCATCCGAAACGAAGTCTTCTCAATGATTCTATCTAATGTGACAAGCATAGCTGGCAGGAAGGTGATAACGAGTATAAACGCAAGCAGCGCACCTCTTCCCAGCAGTAATCCGATCGAACCGACAATTGGATTCGATGAGGTCAGCCACAGAATAAACCCAACACTTGAAAGAATGGATGCCGATACTGCAATTGAAAACAGCTTTTCATCAATTGTCTTTTTAATTGCAGGTAATTTAGTCATTTTCTGTCGGTGGTGTTTATACGTTTCGGTTAGCAAAATGGCATAGTCGACCGTTGCGGCTAGCTGAACGGTACTAACTATTAAATAGCCAACAAAGACTAAGGATGTATCCGTAAAGTAAGGAACCGCTAAGTTAATCCAAACCGCTGATTGAATCGTAAGCAGTAAAATGACTGGGATAGAAATAGATCGAAAGGTAAACAGTAATACCAGCCCAATCGTTGCTACTGTAAGAATGTTTACTATTTGATTATCCTGTGTCACGGTTTCTCTCATGTCAAATAATGCAACACTTTCCCCAAGGGTCAGTGCGTCCTCTCCATAATAAGAGGCTGATAGTTCACGTATATTGTCTACGAGCTGGAACGGAATATCTCCTTCTGTTCCAGCATCGGTATTGATAATAATCCGACTATAGTTTTCCGACAAGAATTCTTCCGTAACATTTTTTTCTAAGAAATCCTGTGGAATCGTACTTCCAACCATATTAGCATAGCCAATGACAGAAGAGACATGATCCATATTTTCTATTTCTTGGGTCATTTCCAGCTCTTTTCCTATATCATCATTCGGAACCAATAATACGATTGCTGTTGTCTCACCAAACGTTTCCTCAATTTGCTTAATATCCATGCCTAATCGAGTGTCCTCTGGCTGCTCGCCCATACCATATGTAAAGGAGGTGCTATTTTGTGCCAAAAAGCTCGGTACTGTTAAGAGAAGTACAATTGCAATCGCAGGTATCTTTAACTTCAATAGCTTCGCGCCAACACCTTTAAATACTGGTGGGATAAGTGTTTTGTGCTTTGTTTTGTCAATCCAGCTGTAGCATACTAATGTCAGTGCTGGTAAAAATACAACAACACTAATAAAGCTGAATACAATCCCTTTAACTAGATTTAGTCCTAAATCCGAACCAATCTCAAAATCCATAAACATTAGTGCAGTAAATCCAAAGAATGTAGTTAGTGCACTGGAGCTTATTACTGGTAGTGATTCTTTTATCGCTAGTTTCATAGCTTCTCCGGGCTTGTATTCCTTATTTCGGTAGTCTTGAAAACTATGAAGCAGGAAGATCGCATAATCCAGCGAGACGGCCAGCTGGAGAATTGGCGCTACGGATTGCGTAATAAAAGAAACCTCTCCAATGAAGATATTTGTTCCAAGGTTAATAAGAACAGAAACCCCAATTGCGGTCAAGAATAACACTGGTTCTACCCATGAATTCGTTGATAATACTAGGATGATAATAATAATCGGGACTAGTAATGCCGCAGCATACATCGTCTCCTGACCGGTCATCTCTTGCTGTGTAGCTGTATTTACTGCTTCACCAGTAATTGCGTTTTCGTCTCCGATCAGAGCGTAAATCTGATTGGTCGCTTCGACCTCTTTTCCGCTTTCTATTGTTACAGAATAAAGTGCCTTTTCATCCTGAAAATAATTTTCAACGGTTGCTTCATCCGCAAACTCGATAGGAGTTCTCAGATCTACTACATCATCCAGCCATTGAACCTCTGTAACACCATCAATTGCTTCCAGCTCATGCTTATAGGTTATTGCCTCTTGAATGGTAACATCCTCAATCATGACTCGTGTATTCGGAACACCGCTGGAGAATTCCTGCTCCATCATATTTAAGGCAACTGTTGATTCTGCTTTCTCAGGTAGATAATCTTGCATGTTATAATTTACATCTACAAAAAAGAAAGCAATTGCCGACAGTACCGTTAATGTTAGAAAAAGAATAACGACGGACCTTTTGAAACGTATGATTATATTTGTCAATGTCATTTCCCCATATCTTGATGATTTAGTGCTTTTACTTTATTATTATATATACATCATGTTAGTTACACAACAAACAGTTGCGTAAATCGTGTTATTTGCGCAACATATATTGAAAATTTGTTGGAAAACGGGTAATGAAAGGGTTTTACAATGGAAGGAAAATTAGACCGCCGAAAAAAATATACACGAATGGTTTTAAAGGAAAGCTTATTGGAGCTATTAAACGATAAACCAATTTCATCCATAACAATAAAGGAACTATGTGCGCTTGCAGATATCAATCGTTCGACTTTTTATAGTCATTATACGGATCAGTATGATTTATTGAATAAAATCGAGGATGAAATTATTCAAGAGTTGGATCAAACACTGCTTCAATATGACTATAAAAAGGAAAAAGAAATGCTTGCAATGACAAAATACTTACTAGATTACGTCGTGAGCAGAAGCGAGCATTTGCGCATTCTCTTTGGTGATCATGGGAGCAAGGGGTTCCAGCATCGTGTTATGGAATCGGCTCAAGCTCATATACGGTCAAACTTGGAACAGGGGCGTCAGCAGATCGGGGAAAATCATTTAAACTATATTACGTTGTTTGTTATTAGCGGCAGTATCCATATCATTGAAAAGTGGCTAAGTAGTGGCATGCGGGAATCCGCAGAAGAAATGACAAAAATTATTACGGAAATCAGTAATCACGGGATGCTACACTATACATAAGTAGAACGGTAGGAGAATTCATCAGCTGTATGTTAACATAGGCTCAAGAGGTGAAATGAATGAAATACGTAAGTGTCAATGTGCATGGTCGTGTACAAGGTGTCGGATTTCGTTCTTTTACGCAGCACAGAGCAGTGGAGTGTAATATTACGGGCTGGGTGAAAAACGAAGACGACGGTAGTGTGCATATAGAAGCCCAAGGCAACGAAGAAGATATGTCCCGGTTTTTAGAGCTGATAAAAAAAGGGCCTTCTCGATTCGCTAACGTCCGTGATATGGATGTCATAACCTTAGATGAGGGTCCGAAATTTAAAGCTTTTAAAATTAAATATTAGATTTATAAAGGATTAGCTATGTGTGTAATACACACATAGCTAATCCTTTTTCAATTGTTTATTCTTTCCACGGAATCAGTTTATTCTCCAACCACCTTAAAGCTCGATTAAAGATTAAGCCAAGGAGAGACAGAATAAGTACCCCGACCATGAGCTTCGACGTAATCATTAAATTCCCGTAATGGAGCACCATGGAACCTATTCCTTCCTGGGCAGCGATCATTTCTGCCGATACGAGTAACAGGAGGGATGTTCCAGCTGCGAGCTTCAGCCCGGCAAATATCATCGGGAGAGCCCCAGGTAAAATTACCTTGCGAATCACATTGATTCGATTAGACCCAAATGTGACGGCAGCTTTCACAAGCATCGGATCAACACTTTTCACACCGGAAAAAGTATTAATAACAACAGGGAAGAAAACCCCTAATGCGATAATCGTTACCTTTGATAATTCACCAATCCCTAACCATAAAATAAATAAAGGCAGTAAAGCAATTTTCGGGATTGGATAAATCGAATAAACAATAGGTGTTCCGATCGCATCTGCGACTCGGAAGAATCCCAGAATCAGACCAATTAAAATACCGAAGGCCGCACCAATGGCATACCCTAGGACAATTCGGTAGAGACTGGCAGTCAGATTCCCGTAGATTTCCCCACTTACAAGCATCTCCCAACCTGTTATTACAATGTTAGATGGTGCCGGTAGAAATAATGGAGAAACAATTCCAATTCGAGAGACGATTTCCCACAGGATTAAGATACCAGCGATACCTAGAAAGGAAGTGTAGAATGGAACTTTTTTATCAAGAAAGGCAACACGATTCGTAATGACTTGTTTTTGTTTTTCCATTTACTATCACTCCTTCAGTGCCGCTTCGGCATCATGCCGAATAAGCTGCCAAATTTCATCTGCATACTTGCTTGATTGTTCACGGTATTTTTCATCGTTTCTGCCCGTTTTCGGTAAATCAATGTTAATGATCTGTTTAATTTGACCTGGATGTCTCGATAATACGATGACGCGATCAGCCAAATAAACTGCTTCTTCAATGTTATGTGTCACATAAAGCGTGCTTAATCTCGTCCGATTCCAAATGGTAAGCAGTTCCTCTTGCATGAGGGTTCGGGTCTGGGCATCCAGTGCAGAAAAAGGTTCGTCCATTAATAATAGATCTGGTTCCACTGCTAATGCTCTTGCAATGCCAGCACGCTGCTTCATTCCACCTGATAATTGCTTAGGGTATGCGTCCTGAAAGTCAGTTAATCCGACCATATCAATATAGTGATTGCCGATTTCCTGCTGTTGCTTTTTGGAGGCGCCTCCTTCTTGCAAACCATAAACGACATTTTCAAAAACAGTACGCCATGGGAAAAGAGCAATTTCCTGAAAAACAATTCCTAAGGTTGGGTTCTCTTTAATTCCATCAAAATAAACACTGCCACTTGTAGGGGACAATAACCCACCAACGATATTAAGCAGCGTTGATTTCCCGCATCCACTTGGACCAACGAGGACAACAAATTCCTCTTCATGAATCGTAAAATTAATATTTTTTAGTGCTGTTACTTCATTCTTTTTCGAATCTATAAAGGTTTTTTCTACATTCTCGATGAGGATGCTCATAGTTGTTCACTACTCCAATTCTTTTAAAGCTTGGTCGAGAAGGTTTGTATTCACGATTTTGTCTGCATCAACCGGTGCTCCGATAAGCTCTTCCTTTGCATACCAATCGATTTGGGTTTGGATATCGGATGCGAGAAGCTTACCATCACGATCCATGTATGGCAGACCACGCTCGATAACAGCTGGTTCCTGATCCGTGTATTCAGCGATAATTTGAATTACTTCATCATAGTTTTCTCCTGGTACAATCTCGCCGTTTTCCTTTGTCAGGACAGCGTCATAATAGTATTGTGTTGCTTTTGCATATGCTTTAAGAAATTTAGTCGCTGTTTCTGTATCGCCAGCAAACGATTTTGAGAAGAATATTCCGGAGGTTTGATAGTCGATCACATCGCCTACTTGTTTAATCACCTTGCCATACCCTTCATCTAACACCATTGTGATATTTGGTTCGTTTAATAAAACAGCATCCACTTGCTTGCTTTGCAATGTTTCCATTAGACCAGGAATACTGTTAACAGGAACAAGCTCTACGTCAGCTGACGTTAGACCGTGTTCCTCCAATAATCGACCAGCCATATAATGGAAGGTTGATCCCGTTTGTGTAATACCAACCTTCTTATTTTTTAAATCTTCAATTGTTTCGATATCTGAGTCACTATGTACTAATAATGCCGTCGAGGAATAGCCTTCCTGTTCTCTTCCTTTGTCCGCAACAATGACAAGTTCTTCACCGCCAGCAACCATATTGTAAAGACTTGCTGTAATTCCAGTTGCGCCGACATCAACGTCACCGCCGGCTGTTGCTACGGCAATTGGCTGTGCTGCTTCAAACCAGCTAGCCTGTGCATCAATACCTTCCTCTTCAAAGTAGCCTTTCTCAAGTGCGATAAATAACGGTGCGGAGCTCGTCAGCTTCAACATACCGATTTCAATGGAAGCATGGTCGCCATTTGAGTCAGCTGCTCCCTCAGAAGAATTGTTTGCTTCCTCTTGTCCGCATGCAGCTAGTAAACATGCTAAAAATAATGCAGAAATAAGTGCAATAACAGTTCTTTTTCTCAATTCTATTCCCCCTTTAGTTTGTAAATGTCTTAATAAAAAGAAAATTAAAAAAGCACAGGCGGATGCCGACTTAATCACCGTGCTAGTTTAATTAGATTTTTATAAGGATAGCACAAATAAATCAATCATTCCATATAATTATTGAAAAAATAGAAATTTTGTTGGTTTATTGGATTATTTGGAGATTACGTGTCGATGTGTACTGAAATTTAAGGAGCAAGAGGTTTATGGTTGCATCTTTTGCCTAAAGTGATATAATACGTAATCATTACGATTTAAGTGTTATAGAAAAATTATTGAGGAGAGGAAGAGTGAATTCATTTAGGTCAGGGGATAGTGGTAAATCGCTTTAATCATTTAATAGAAGTAAGCTCTTTTAATCTGTAAATCATAATGATAGTTAGTTTCGTTTCTAAAGGAAGAACTTTCGTAAAGAGAAAAGAGAGACTTACTAATCTGTTCCGTAAATATGCAGGAATCAAAAAATTTTTGAATCTTAATCGTAATCATTTCGATTTGTGGAGGAGAACTCCATGAATAAGCATGTTGATGTTCTTATAGTTGGTGCTGGGGCTTCTGGAATTGGTGTAGGAATAGTGCTAAAGCAGATGGGTTGTGAAAATTTTTGCGTGATAGACAAGGGGGATATAGGAGAAACATTTCGCAGGTGGCCAAAAGAAATGAGGTTTATAACTCCTTCTTTTCCATCTCAAGGTTTTGGCCAGACAGACCTTAACGCTGTAGCTCCTAAGACCTCACCTGCTTATACGCTAGATGAAGAACATCCTACAGGAGAAGAATATGCAGAATACCTAGAAGTGCTGGCAGATTATTACCAATTACCGTTACGAACTAAAGTGGAAGTAAAAGAAATAAGGAAGCATAACAACCAATTGTTTGAGGTAGTAACTTCTAAAGGGAAATTATGCAGTAAATTTATTGTGTGGGCAGCCGGGGGGTATCAGTACCCCGATTTTGACGTTTTCCCGGGAGCAGAACACTGTATTCATAGTAGTCAAATTCATTCTTGGGAGGAGATGAAAGCAGATGATTATCTTGTGATAGGCGGGTATGAAAGTGGAATTGATGCATTGTATCAACTGAATAAACTTAACAAAAAAACTCGACTTTTGGCTAAAACCGCCACATGGGAAATCGATAGTAGTGACCCGAGTATTGTTATATCCCCATATACATACGGTCGGATGAAAGAAGCGCTTGCTGATGACAGAATCGAGATGTATGAGAACCTAACTGTTAGCTCTGTGAGAAAGGAAGGTAATTCTTATTATGTGGAAACACGAGAAGGCGAACAATTTACCACATGTACGCCTCCTGTACTAGCAACGGGCTATAAAGGTAGTACGTCCATGATCTCACAGCTTTTTGAGTTTGGGGAACATGGAAAGCCGTTAGTTAATGAACAGGATGAATCGACTTACTGCCAAGGGTTATTTCTTTGTGGACCTGAATTGCGACATGGCAGTCATGTGTTTTGTTATATATATAAGTTTCGGCAACGATATGCAGTACTTGCTGAAGCAATCGGTTCTCGACTAAACCTTAATATGGATATTCTTGAATTATATCAGAAGGAAAATTTTTATCTGGACGATCTTTCAGGTTGCGGAGAACGTTGTGAGTGTTAAAAACAAAACGGATAAATTGATCGCCTTAGTAGGTCTTGAATCTGTAGGAAAGTCTGCATTATTCAGACATATGACTGGTCATCAAACAGGAATTGAAACCAATGTAAAAGGGTCAACTGTTGTACTTACGCGCAGAGGGTTGAAACGAAATGTTGAAGTAGAGCTAGTTGATACACCGGGGATTCGTTTTAAAGATGATAGCATGACTACGAAATTGACCTTGGAGGAAATTAAGTTTTTGGAAGAGGTTATTATAGTTGTGAAATCTCCTCATTTAAAGAATGATCTTCTGTTATTAGAAGAACAGCTCCATCTGAGAGGGAAAAAAGTTACAGTTATAGCTACTCACAAGGATATTTATGAACCGAGTGATGAAGAAAAGCATTTTGTAAAGGATCTGTTGAATGTACCGGTTATCTGGTGTAATAGCCGTTCTATGAAAGAAACAGAACAAGATGAATTATGGGAGGCTATACAAGATGCTTCAACATGGAAGCTAAACAGCAGTTTACTCCATTTTCTGCCTTCAGATCATGAAGCAGAAAATAAAAATTGGCTGGAAACAGTACTGCGTCAAAAGGTGATTGGACCTTTATTTGCTCTGCTTCTAATCATAAGTATGTTTGCTTCTCCGGTATTTCTTGCATACCTGTTCTCAAGTTACGTAGAACCCTTTTCAGAAAAGATGATGATAGTTCCATTAAAGGAATACGCCGTTCATTTTCCTGCTTTTTTCCAAGTTTTATTAATTGGAGACTATGGCGCATTAACCCTTGGATGGTATTCCTTCTTATGGGCATTTCCAGTAGTCCTTTTCATCGGTCTTAGTGTTGCAGTTACAGAAGAAACAGGTATACAGGAACATATAACACATGCATTAGATCCATGGCTGAGGAAAATCGGGCTAACTGGAAGAGGCTTGATACCAGTTTTAACTGGCTATGGCTGTAATGTTGTAGCTGTTATGCAAAGCAGAAGCTGCAGTAGCTGTACGCGGGCTTCATGCATCTCCATGATTTCGTTCGGCTCTGCTTGCAGTTATCAAATTGGGGCAACTTTATCCTTGTTCGGTTCTGCAGGAAAACCAATATTATTTTTCCCTTATATACTGATTTTGTTTATTGTAGGTGCCATTCATACAAGGGTATGGAATAAGAACTCTTTACCGCTAACTACAGTGTCATCTCTGCCCTACTTGCAGTCTATAACATGGAGGGGAACTGTTTTTCGTTTAAAAGGAATGCTAAAACAATTCTTTACACAAGCGATGCCGATTTTTATCTTAATTTGTTTAGTCGCTTCTATTTTTGATTATTTGCATGTAATGAAGGGCTTATCTGCTTTGATTACGCCTATATTAGGGTTGTTTTCCTTACCAGCGGATGTTGCTCCTGGTGTGATTTTTTCTGTTTTTAGAAAAGATGGGATGATGGTATTGAACGAGGGACAGGGTTCCCTGCTTCAGAGTTTGGAGACATGGCAGCTATTTATAACCGTATATTTAGCTTCAACCTTATCTTCCTGTTTAGTAACTCTGTTCACGATTTACAAAGAATTAGGCGGGAGACACGCTGTAGAACTGCTGGGAAAACAAATGATTACGTCCATCATAAGTACGTTGCTATTAGCTATCGTTTTATATACTTATTTTAATTAAATGTGGAGGAGGAAGCGTATGGAAAAGAAAATACCTGTTACCGTTTTGAGTGGCTATTTAGGGTCGGGAAAAACAACACTGCTAAACCATCTATTAAATAATCGTAATGGACTGAAAGTGGCTGTGATTGTAAACGATATGAGTGAAATTAATATCGATGCCGATTTAGTAGAGAAGGGGGCTCATTTTTCAAGGACGGAAGAGAACTTAGTTGAGATGTCTAACGGGTGTATTTGCTGCACGTTAAGGGAGGATCTGCTGATAGAGGTTGAAAAAATCGCGAAGGCAGGCAATATCGATTATATCATCATCGAATCTACTGGAATAAGTGAACCTGTACCAGTTGCTCAGACATTTTCCTATATTGATGAGGAACTAGGTATCGATCTTACCCAGTTTTGCCGCCTTGATACAATGGTTACTGTTGTTGATGCATACCGTTTTTGGCATGATTATGAATCTGGTGATCGGCTGCTTGATAGAAAGCAAGCAGTTGGAGAAGCAGATGATCGTAATCTTGCAGATTTACTAATCGACCAAATTGAATTTTGTGATGTTCTTCTATTGAATAAATGCGATATGGTGACGGAAAAACAACTTCGTTCATTGACGAAAGTTATTCAAACTTTGCAACCCGATGCCAAAATTATTCATACAACATTTGGCAAGGTTAATCCAACAGAAATTTTAAACACCCGTCGGTTTAATTTTGAAACGGCTAGTCAATCAGCTGGATGGCTAAAAGAATTAATGGCAGGCCCGGAAGAGCATACGCCAGAAACAGAGGAATATGGAATTAACTCCTTTGTGTATAGTCGAAGAATTCCATTTAACTCGAAGCGTTTTTATGATTGGATTAGGCAAATGCCGATGTCAATTGTCCGTGCGAAAGGAATTGCGTGGTGTGCGACAAGGAATGATTTGGCACTCCTTCTCTCCCAAGCTGGTCCTTCGGTCGCTATTGAACCAGTCTCCTATTGGGTAGCTTCACTTCCAGATGCACAAAAAGAACACACAATTAAGCAAAATCCTAACATACTAAACGATTGGGATTCGGAATTTGGGGATCGAAAGACAAATCTTGTATTTATTGGCGTTGATTTGGAAAAAGGAACGATTATTCGGGAGCTTGACAAATGTCTGCTTACACCAGAAGAGATGGATATGGAATGGTCTGAGATGGGAGATCCTTTATTTGGGAGTTGAGAAATCACAATTAAATAAAAACGGGGGAATAGAAATGATTTTATCGAGTCAAACCATTCTCAAAAAGCTAGAGAAAGATGAGCTAGCTGTCGAACCTTTTAATCAGGCTAACCTTCAGCCGGCGTCCGTCGATCTATCGCTTGGCAGCCATTTTATGACATTAAACGAATATAGCACAGGTAAATTATCCATGGGTGAGAGAGCTTCCTACCGTGATATTTATATAGGAGACCAGGAAACGATAATCATTCCTCCTCACACCTTTATGCTTGCAACGACAAAAGAGTGGATTAAATTATCAAATCATGTTACTGGCTTTGTAGAAGGGAGGAGTTGGAGTTCTGTTGGGAGAATGGGACTTTTTGTACAAAATGCCGGGTGGGTAGATCCTGGATTCGAAGGGCGGATAACGCTTGAGCTATTTAACTCGAATCGTTTTCCGATTGAATTAATAGAAGGAAGAAGAATATGTCAATTGGTTTTTGCAGAAACGGATCAACCAACAAAACCATATCAGGGCAAATATACAAAACAATCTAGTACAACTGCCAGCTGTATTTATATGGATGAGGAGAACTGCTCCAATTAATTGTAGATTAAGGAATTCAGGAGGGAAAGCATTGTCAAAGAAAGTACAAGTTACAGTGTTAAGTGGCTACTTAGGATCAGGAAAAACAACACTGCTAAATTATTTATTACACAATAAAGAAGGTAGGAAAATAGCCGTTATTGTAAACGATATGAGTGAAGTGAACATTGATGCCGACATGGTCAAAAAAGGAGGATTTAGTCGTACAGAAGAAAAATTAGTAGAATTGCAGAATGGATGTATTTGCTGCACGCTTCGGGAAGATTTAGTGAAAGAGGTAGATAAACTGGCCAAACTGGACATCGACTATATAGTTATCGAATCATCCGGAATATCAGAGCCAATACCAGTCGCGCAAAGCTTCACCTATGAAGACGAAGACCTTGGGATAAATCTTGCGGAACGTTGTGAATTAGATACGATGGTTACCGTAGTGGATGCAAGTTATTTTTGGGAGGATTATCGATCTGGAGAAAGCTTACTTGATCGTAATCAAGAGGCAGATGAGAACGACGAGCGGGACGTTATTGATCTATTAATTGATCAAATTGAATTTGCTAACATAATCCTATTAAATAAGGTCGACTTAGTGGATGCGGAAAGCAGAGAAGAATTAAAAGCTGTTTTAAAACAATTGAATCCAGATGCTCAAATTATTGCTACTGAATACGGAAAAGTTGCCTTAGAGACTGTACTGAATACACGATTATTTGACTTCGAAAAAGCAAGTCAGGGTGCAGGGTGGATAAAGGAACTAAATGAAGAGCATATCCCTGAGACGGAGGAATATGGGATTAGCTCCTTTGTCTATCGAAGAAAAAAACCGTTTCATCCTGAGCGTTGGGGTACATGGTTAGAAAATTGGCCAACTGGAGTTGTTCGATCGAAAGGTTTCTTTTGGTTGGCGTCAAGAAATGATGTTTCTGGTTTATTATCACAGGCTGGGCCATCCATTGCAATTCAAGAAGCAGGAAAGTGGATAGCTACGTATCCAAAGCAAGAACAATCGGCTATTTTAGAGGAAGATCCAGATTTAGCTAAGTACTGGGACGACAACTATGGAGACAGAATGACTGAACTAGTATTTATAGGGAAAGAGATGGATAAAGAAGGAATAATCAAAAGTCTAGATCAATGTTTACTGTCAGATGTCGAAATGAATTTGGATTGGAATCAACTTCATGATCCATTACCATCATTTAGCAGCTATTAATTAAGTTCACCAAGAAGATGGATGGTGTGTTAGCAAATGCCCGAAATAACATTACTTAGCAGACTGCACTTCCCCGGTTAGGAGACTTTTCATCTTATGAAAAGTCTCCTAACTTAATTTATATACACCTCGCTTTCTACGAAGGTACTAGCTCAACATAAAAGCTGATTGTAATACAATCATAATGACTTCCTAAATGACGAGCATGATCTCACTGGAATCTCCTGCTGTTATTAAGAAAATGTAAAATCTTAACGTATAATTTACAATTTATTGAGTGAATTATTCTGTCTATTGTTGTATCCCTTGCCACAACTTATTTATCAAAAAAATTGTTAAAACCTACCAAAAACCTCCATTGTAAAGTGAATTTACACAAGTCACACCATTTCTTCATTTCACCTTTAATCTTCCTTAATATTCATTCCTTATAATGAAGCTAGGTTCAAAAGAGGAGGATTTGATGCGTAAAACGGAATTGCATGTTCACTCGACATTTTCAGATGGTGTCCAAACACCGGAAGAGATTGTGCATCTAGCGAAAGAGGCAAACATTCAAGTACTTTCCATTACCGACCATGATGAAATCGGAGCGTATAAGGAAGCCCTGCCATTAGCAGAGGCAGCTGGAATTGAATTGATTCCTGGAATTGAGCTGAACACGGATGGAGAAGCAGGTGAATTACATATTCTTGGATATTTATTTGATCCAGAGCATCCGGAAATGCTCCAGCATATTAGCTGGCGTAAAGCAGAGCGGAAAAACTGGGCAAAGAAAATCGTTGCTCGTTTGAACGAATTAGGCTATAGCATTACGTTTCAAGATGTAGAAAGGTATGCACCACAAGATATTATTGTACGCACGCATATTGCCAGTGCGCTTTGTGAGAAAGATTACTTTACTACGACCCACGAGGCCTATCACGGCCTATTAGTGAAAGGGAAGCCGGCATTCGTTGAGCGGGGGGCGTTTTCTGCAAAAGATGCAATTGAATTAATTCAAGCCTGTGGCGGGGAAGCTTACCTTGCGCATCCAGGTGCCTACCGGTTTCCTATAGATGAAGAAAAGGTTTTATCGTATGGGATTGATGGAATTGAGGTCTATCATTCCAAGCATCGTAAGGCAGATGTTTCCTATTGGAAGGAATTTGCACTTAAAAATCAGCTGCTGATTTCTGGCGGGTCTGACAGTCATGGGCGGAAGCATACGAGAAATGCGTACGCAATTGGTAGTGTGCAGTTAGATAAGCATTCCCAAAAGCATTGGCTAGAAAAGGTTGGTGCAAAACGATGAAACTATTTATCGCTGCATCATTATGCTGGGACTATCATCCGAATGAAGTTATTACGATCGCAAAGGAATATGGCTTATATGGAGTAGAACTGTGGGCAGAGCATATTTATTATCATCAAGCAAATCCTGCTGAAATTCGAATTCATGCTGAAATGGAAAATATCGAATTAACGTTGCATGCATCGAGCTGGGATTTAAATATTTGTTCGATCAATAAAGGAATTCAGGAACAGTCCATTGTTGAATTAAAGAAATCGATTGATTTGGCAGCAGCACTAGGCGCATTGCATATGACTTTTCATCCTGGAAGGTTAACGGTTAAAAATTACTTAGTTGAGGAGCATATGCGCGCACTTGTCACCAACACAAAGCGGCTTTTAGAATATGCGGCAGTAAGAGAAGTCGTGTTATCGCAGGAAATGATGGAACCTATCGCGAAGGAGATTTTAACAGAGCCAAAGGCAATGAATCATTTCTTAGAGCAGGTTGGGCCGGGTCTTCAGGTGACCTTAGATATCGCGCATACGCCGCTTGAAGAAAACAACGAGGTTTATTTAGAAGAGCTGCAGCGTGTAAACAGTATTCATGTAAGTGACTCCAAAAGGGATCGATACCACGTTCCGCTAGGAGAAGGTGAGATTAATCTAGAGGAGATTCTATCATGCCTAGGCGAGAAAGACTTACCTATCGTACTCGAAGGAATGGATACAGATCGCTCCTTATCTTTTTTAAAGAAGCATCTGAACTTTTTACATAAAGAATGGAAGGAAAGGAAGATAAGCATTTGAAAATTATGATTACGAATGACGACGGTATTTTTGAGCCGGGAGTTGAAGCGTTGGCTGATGTCCTCTCTCACTTTGGCGAGGTAGTCATTGTCTGCCCAGACACGGAAAAAAGTGCCTACAGTCATAAAATTACACTAGGACAACCATTGAAATTAAAGAAAATTGATTTTGCACCTACTGCCGAAGCTTATGCGGTTAATGGTTCACCGGCGGATTGTGTAAAGCTTGCGATGGAAGTGCTGTTAAAGGAAAAGCCTGATATCGTCTTTACGGGAATTAACCTTGGTCCCAATGTTGGAAGGGATATGTATTACTCGGGAACGATTGCTGCAGCACAAGAGGCGATGCTATACCAAGTCCCGTCTGTTGCGGTTTCCTTAGATACATTTAAAAAGGAAAACATTAAGTTTGGAATTGTAAAACAGATGCTATATCGCGTTGTGGAGGTGATTCTGCAAAATAAAATCGCAAAAAATGTCATGCTGAACGTTAATTTGCCGTATACGTCGAAGGAGCTTTGCAAAGGAGTTGCCGTTGTCCCAATGGATCTAACCATTTCGCGTTATCACTATACAGCCTTGAACGATCCTCAAGGTCAGGATTTTTACTGGTTAAAGGACAACTATCAAAATTTGAAGGTGAATGAGGGAACGGATTATCAGTTGCTGAAGGAAGGGTATATAACTGTCTCTCCCATTGACCTCAAGCATACACAGAAAAGAAAAATCGATCAAATCAGTCGCTGGTTTACCAACTTTAATTATGTTCAGGAGGAGAACTAATGATGAAAAAACTATTATTCTTATTGTGTGCTGGACTTTTATGTATTTTGGCAGCTTGTGGTAACAGTTCCGATGAGGAAGCAGATGCTTCAAGTGAAGAAGGTGAAAGTGAGTTAAGTGGTGAGCTGGAGTTTTACACATCACAGCCTGATGTTGATGCGGAGCAGCTAGTAGATGCGTTTAATGAAAAATATCCAGATGTCGAAGTCAATATTTTCCGCTCTGGTACAGAAGAGGTTATCAGTAAATTGAATGCGGAAAGCCAAGCAGGATCTGTTGTAGCAGATGTCCTTTTGCTTGCAGATTCGGTAACATTTGAAGGATTAAAGGAAGCAGATATGTTAATGGAATATAATTCTCCTGAAGCAGAAGCAATTCCAGAAGAGTTCGTGGATGCTGACGGAACGTATACAGGAACAAAGATGATGGCAACTGGTATTGTCATCAATACGGATGAAGTGACAGAAGCACCAACATCATGGGATGCACTTGTTTCAGATGAGGGTAGTGATCAAGTTGTCATGCCAAGCCCATTGTACTCAGGAGCTGCAGCGTACAATCTTGGGATTTTTACCCGTAGTGACGGCTTTGGCTGGGATTTTTATGAAGGAATAAAAGCAAATAATCCAATGATTACAGAAGGAAATGGCGCTGTTATTGAAAACGTAGCATCCGGTCAAAAGAATTACGGCATGATTGTGGATTATTTAGTAGCTCGTGCTGCAAGTGATGGTTCACCAGTAGAGTTGATTTACCCTGAAGAAGGTGTACCTGTAATCACGGAGCCAATTGGTATTACGGCAGATACAGAAGAAGCAGAACTAGCAAAAGCGTTTGTTGACTTCGTACTTTCTGAGGATGGACAAGCATTGCAGGCTGAGATTGGATATACACCAATCCGTGAGGGAGTAGAAGCACCGGATGGCTTAAAATCCTTGGATGAAATTAAAACACTTAGCGCACCAACAGATGAACTATATCAGAACCGTGAAGCTGATAAAGGGAAATTTGACGAATTATTTTCAAACTAGAATCTAACGCAAGGGCTATAGGGTGATTACAGTGAACAGTCAAAAAAAGAATGGATTCAATCAGGAGGGAAAGCGCATGAGCGCTATTTCCTCTGGCTTTTTCAATAGAAAGCTTTATAAAGTATTGGCAATTGGGTTAATCATCATCTTTTTTATTATCCCGATTATCCGACTCATCATTATGAGCTTTCTGAGTGATGAAGGAATTAACTTCGATTATTATCATGCGATTTTAACAGATGGTCGGACGTGGCAGGTATTACAAAACACGTTAATTGTGGTGGTCGGATCAACGATTATTTCACTCATCTTAGGTACAGCTTTTGCCTGGATGGTAGCCTATACCGATATACGCATGAAAGGGATTGTACAGCTGTTTATCTTTTTGCCATTTATTATCCCATCTTACATAACTTCCCTGGCATGGGTGCAA
This sequence comes from Oceanobacillus sp. FSL W7-1304, assembly GCF_037969805.1. NCBI lineage: Bacteria > Bacillati > Bacillota > Bacilli > Caryophanales > Bacillaceae > Oceanobacillus > Oceanobacillus sp. FSL W7-1304. The sequence continues at coordinate 2,971,442 of NZ_CP150211.1, forward strand.
TTTTTCGGCCCTGCTGGGTTATTGACGAAAATGCTGGATCAGCTTCCATCGTGGAATCTCTATAGTATGTCTGGCATTATCTTTGTTATGGGGATTAGCCATTTTCCGCTCGTCTATTTATTCACGGTTAATGTCTTTCGAAAAATTCCACGTGAAATGGAACTGGCAGCACGTATCTCTGGTGCATCAAGATGGACAGCTTTTTCCAAAATTGTCTTTCCAATGGCAATGCCAGGAGTTGTTGGTGGGTCGTTTATCGCATTTCTTGGAGGGTTAGATAACTTCGGAATCCCTGCCTTTTTAGGAACACCAGCCAATATTTCAGTGCTTTCGACATATATTTATCAGAAAGTCATTGGCTTTGGACCTTCTGCCTTTAACGAAGCCGCTGTACTGTCTGTCATCCTTGGAGTGATTGCGATTATTGGAATCAGTCTCCAATGGATATTGTTACGGAAGTCAAAACCGATTGAGACAACTAAACTGGATTATAGCCCACGCTATCATTTAGGAAAGAAAAAGCTAATAGCGGAGATTTTGATTTGGCTGTTTTTTGCTATGACCAGTATTTTTCCTTTCATCTCAATGGTTATGACATCATTTTTGAATGCCTATGGACTTGATTTTGTACCGGAAAACTTCTCTTTGAAAAATTACGCTTATATTTTATCCAGGAACTCTACGGTCGAATCAATTTTCACGAGCCTTAAACTGGCTGGTGTAACGACCGTGATTGGGATTATTGTCGGTACGATCTTTAGCTATTACCGTGTTCGGAAACCAAACGTAACGATGAGGCTTCAGGAATATGCAATTACGATTCCGTATGCTTTGCCTGGAATGGTGCTTGCGTTGGCAATGATTTTTGCATGGATGGAGCCCATTCCTGGTTGGAATCCCGGTATTTATGGATCGACTGCCATTTTATATATCGCCTATGTAACACGATTTTTAATTTTACAGGTGCGCAGTGGTATTACCGCTTTTCAGCAGGTTGATAAGGAGGTTGAAGAGGCAGCGCGGATTAATGGTACGAATGGATTTGGAAAGTGGAAGCGAATTATGATTCCATTAATCGCACCAGGCGTCTTAAGTGGTGCAATGCTCGTATTTTTAAGCGCGTTAACAGAGCTTACCGTATCTTCCTTATTGTATTCCTCAAATGCAGAGACAATTGGTGTTGCGATCTTAAGCTTCCAGCAGTCGGGGTATACACTATATTCAACAGCCTTTTCGAGCTTAATTGTCGGCCTAATCATTGTCGGTTATTTTCTGTTATTTGCTAGTGGGGCACTTCGGAAAAGAAAGGTGGAAAAAGGGAAATGACTACGTCAATCATTCATATTAATAAAAAATTCGGCAGCTTTCAAGCGCTCAAAGATGTAAATTTAACCGTAAAGGATGGCGAGTTTCTTGCTATTTTAGGACCATCTGGATGTGGGAAAACAACCTTGCTCCGACTGCTCGCGGGATTTGAATCTCCAACAGATGGTACAATTCAAATCGATAACAAGAAGGCAGCCACAGCTAAGAAGGTTATCCCGCCAGAGCGCAGAAATGTCAGCATGGTTTTTCAGTCATTTGCTCTTTGGCCCCATTTGAATGTTCGAGAGCATGTACAGTTTGCCATGAAATACCACCGTTTTGTTGGACCTGCATTTAAGGAAAAGAAAAAGGCGGAAGAGCGAATTGATGAAGTGTTGAAAATAGTTGGCTTAGAGCAGTTCGGCAGCCGAATGCCTGGTGAACTTTCCGGTGGACAAAAACAGCGTGTATCACTTGCGCGAGCGATTGCACCGGAGCCACAGCTGTTGTTGATGGATGAACCACTCAGCAACCTTGATGCGGAATTACGGATTGAGATGCGTCATGAGATTCAAAAGCTGCATCGACTAACGAAAGCTTCGATACTTTATGTGACACATGATCAAGGAGAAGCGCTTGCGATGGCGGATCGAATTGTAGTGATGAACGCTGGTAAGATTGAGCAAATTGGTACACCAGAACAAATCTATAATCAACCGAAAACCCCATTTGTAGCCAAATTTGTTGGGAAAGCTAATCTGTTCGAAGGAACTTGGGATGGCTCGACATTTATGCATAAGAATGTCTCTGTAACATGGGAGGATTGCGGTATTTCAGAAAATCTAAAGGAGCAGAACCTATATGCACTGCGTCCGGAACAAATTCGTCTTTCTACATCGGATGAAAGCCAGATTCGAGGGACAGTTGTTACGAAGCAGTTCCAAGGAAAGGAGTATCAATATGTAGTTGATGTCAGTGGACAAGAGATTGTTGTTGACTTGCCACTTCATGAGCAGTTTGAAATTGGGGAGGGGGTAGGGATTGTTCCAAGCATGTGAAGGGGTATGGAAGCACGGTTTGGACTCGATCTGTTGTTCCGTATGGATATCCAATCCTATTAGCTGTTTTGTCTTCACCAGCATAAGATTCATCATTCGTTACATCTATAATCTCTGAAATAGGAATTTTAATCTTTTGTAGCTGCCATTTAATTACGATTTTGTCTTCTTCTTTTGTAACCTTTACGTCAAACATGATACTCTTCACCTTTCCTTTTAGGGGTGTATACGGATTCTGAATTATTGTTATATTCCTAACTACTAGTATACAAGGTTTTACGTATATAGCCGAGTAATCGACTTTCCAATCAATTATGTGGGTAATCTAAGACCAAATTCGGATTTATTTCTTATCATAAAAGAAGTCATTGTATCATTTTGATTGAATTTTCTTACTAAATCATATAGTATTAGCTTGAATTTAATTGCGGAGGAGTGGATAAAAGATGGCAAATGTATGTTTTCTACTTGCGGATGGTTATGAAGATTCAGAAATGAAGAATCCGTATGATGCAATGAATGAAGCGGGTCACAAAACGGTTGTTGTAGGACTTGAAAAGGGTACGGAGCTTAAAGGGAAGAAAGGTACGGCAGCGTATACTTCCGAGCTTTCCATAAGTGAAGTGAAGGCTGACGATTATGATGCGGTTATTATTCCTGGTGGATCAGCTCCAGAAGCGCTTCGTGTGAGTGACGAAGTGGTGGAATTTGTTAAACAAGCACATGAACAGGGAAAAGTGATTGCTGGTATTTGTCATGGTCCCCAAGTAATGATTAGCGCGGATATCCTGAATGGAGTAAATTCAACTTCTTACATTGGCATCCGTGATGATGTGAAAAATGCTGGAGCTAACTTTTTAGATCAAGAGGTAGTGGTTGATGGAAATATTATCACTTCTCGTACACCTAAGGATGAACCGGCATTTATTAAAGAAATTTTAAATAAATTATAAGATTGTTTCGAGGGGATCTCTTCTAGTATTGGGAGGGATCCTTTTATACGGGCAGAAGCGGAAGTACTATGTGATATATGAATTTTTTAGGTTAGGGAGAGACCAAAATGAAACAAATCTACGCCTTTGAGTCGAAAAGAGATTATGAAAAATACCAGGATACCATCGAAAGGTTCCAAAACAAATTGGTCACGTACCAGCAGGAGTTGGAGCAAAACTACGCATTAAACGATTTACCAAAGGCGATTGTATGGACAACGGGTGAATTAGCAACAACCACTTTCTCAGAAATTCCGATTCCTGCTTTTACGAATAAGGATATCATTTATATTTCTCCAGATGTAAGATATTGGAGGAATTTATTTGTTCAACAGTTAGAAGGGCGTGAACATCCGCGTATCAAGGCATTCTACGAGAATCTTTCTGAAGAACATATTTTTGCGATAGTTGGACACGAATTAATGCATCACTCCGATTTATTTGTTGATGAGTTCGATGATGACCGAGAAAATAGCATTTGGTTTGAAGAAGGCATGTGCGAATATTTATCAAAGAAGTTAATTTTAGATGAAGAAGCGTTCAACGAAATAACAAATGTAGAGTCAGAACTGGTAGAGATGTTTAAGGATCCATATGGACATCACTCTATTGATGCGTTTGGAGAGGCTAGCTATCAAGGTAGTTTGACGAGTATTATGTTTGATTATTGGCGCAGTTTTTTGGCTGTAAAGTATTTAGTGGAAGAACAAGCTAATCATGATGTGAAACAAGTTTTTAAAGCGTATCAAGAGTGGCATACAAATGGCAGGAAAGAGCCGCTGTCGGTATATATTGGGATACAGTCCTTTTTCGATTGATGAGAGCCTTTCTGGAATGATTTAAAAGAAGATTCTCAGATATTTTTGGGTAAAAATCTAACGCTCATCATACATCTTTTTATAGTAAACTAGAAACAAATGTACTAACGGAGGAGAAGCAATGAACAACACTTCTAAAAAGAGAAAATCACCTTTAATTCTACTTGCAGCATGCATGATTGCTGTTGCTGGTCTAGCGGATATTAAATACCGAGGATTATTCTTTCGTCTATTGCCTGAATCGGTGCAATCCTTTCTTGCTCAGATTATAAAGTAGTGGGAGTATATTATTCCTTTCTATGAAAGAGGGGTGTTTATATTGTGAGAACGTCGACAAGAAAATATGTATTTAGATTTAGTTAAGCGCGATTCTATTATTTGTTTTCACCATGAATAGCATAAAAAGCCTATTGAATTTAACTTATTAAGTAATTAGTCACAAACTTTTCAAGTGGGTATATTGCAATTGAAACCGCAATCATATATAATAGAATTAAATAAGGATTGTTACTGTTCGGCAGGCAAAACCTGAATTAATTAAATTTGTGGGGGAATTACGCTGCAATTTTAACTAATTCAGGTTTTTTATTTCCTGATATTTTTCATAAATACTTTATTCAGGTGGGAAGGCAAATGGAAATTAAACAGATTTTAAACAATAATGTTTTATTAGCTACAGATGAAGCAGAACAAGAGGTAGTTGTAATGGGCAGAGGTCTTGCTTTTAAGAAAAAGCCAGGAGATGCTGTTGATGCTGCTAAAATTGAAAAAACCTTTATTCTGGAGGACGCAGGAGTTGCTAATAAATTAGCTGAATTAATGGAAGATGTTTCCGAAGTTTATTTGGATCTTTCTTATAAAATTCTCGAATTAGCCAAATCCCACCTAACGTATAAATTGGACGACTATTTGTATATAGCACTAACCGATCACTTGAGCTTTGCGATTACTAGGCATAAAAATGGGATTGATTTGAAAAATCCCCTACTCTGGGAAATTCGCAGATACTATAAGCAAGAGTTTCAGATTGCTTTAAAAGCACTTGAAATTGTCGAAGAGGAAACAGGTGTGAGGCTTGAGGAGGATGAAGCTGCGTCTATCGCACTCCATCTTGTTAATAGTCAGCTTTCTGGTGAAAGCATGGGGGCTGCAGTTCAAGTTACAGAAATGGTTAATACGATTTTAACAATCGTAAAATACTACTTCAAAATTGAATTAGATGAAGAATCGATTAATTATGACCGATTCTTAACCCATCTCCGTTTCTTTGCGATTCGCTTTATTCGAAAAGAAAAACAAGATGAAATGTATGACAATTTTCTATATGAACAGATACAACAAAAGTATGCAAAAGCATTTGGATGTACAGAAAGAATAGCAGCATACATTGCGAATCATTATAATTGGGAAATTTCCAATGATGAGAAGGTCTATTTAACCATTCATATCCATCGGGTAACCTATCGTCAGACAAAATCAGAAGAAAACTAATCTTCTTATGAAAACGCTTTTTAAAACTATTGACTTAGTATTAAAGTCGTGTTAAATTAAAAGCGTTAATTAATTAACAATAAAAACAATATATAAATTTAGGAATGTTACCTATTTTGGGCATAACCTGGACTGATTTGAAGAACACATATGATGTGTGCTATTCAAATTGGTTCAGGTTTTTTATTTCACTAAATGAATTACGTAAAGGGAAGGTGAACCATGATGAAGTATGAACAATTGGCAAAAGACATTATCGAAAATGTCGGTGGGGCAGAAAACGTTAATAGTGTTGTTCATTGTATTACACGTCTTCGTTTTAAATTGAAAGATGAAAGTAAAGCGAATACAGAGGTATTAAATAATATGGAGGGTGTTGTTACCACGAGAAAAAGTGGTGGTCAATACCAGGTAGTAATTGGGAATCATGTTCCAGATGTATATAAAGCAGTAGTGTCGGAAGGTGGCTTCCAAGCTGCACAGCCAGTTGATGCTGAAGGTGGAGAAGAAAAAGGGAGTTTATTCAACCGTTTTATTGATATGATTTCCGGGATCTTTACTCCAATACTCAGTGTATTAGTCGCAGCGGGTATGACGAAAGGTTTTACTGCTTTATTTGTTGCAATTGGCTGGCTTGATATAGAAGGTGGAACCTATCAAATCCTAAACGCCATTGGCGACGGTCTGTTCTACTTCCTGCCAATTCTCTTAGGTTACACGGCTATGAAGAAGTTTGGTGGAACACCGTTCTTAGGAGCCGTAATAGCCATGGCTTTGGTATATCCTGCACTTGAGGGAATACCTGGAGCAAATGAACCGCTGTACACCTTATTTGCGGGAACGATGTTTGAATCACCTGTTTATATTGAGTTCTTAGGGATTCCGGTTATTCTGATGACATATTCGATGTCCGTTATTCCAATCATTGTTGCAGCGTTTTTTGCAGCAAAGTTAGAAAGAAGCTTAACTAAAATTATTCCAGATGTAATAAAAACATTTTTTGTTCCAATGCTGACGATGTTAATTATTACTCCCTTAACCTTTATTGTTGTTGGTCCGATTGCAACTTGGGCGAGCCAGTTATTAGGTCAAGCAACAATTTGGGTTTATGATTTAAGTCCAGTTATTGCAGGGGCATTCCTTGGTGGATTGTGGTTAGTGTTTGTTATGTTTGGACTTCATTGGGGACTTGTTCCAATTGCTATCAATAACTTTGCGGTTGGAGGTATAGATCCAATCTTAGCTTTAATATTTGTTCATTCCTTTGCATTAGCTGCTGCTATTCTTGCTATTTGGATAAAAACAAAAAACGAAAAAACTAAATCACTTAGTGCACCAGCTTTAATTTCAGCATTATTCGGTGTAACAGAGCCTGGTATGTATGGGATCACTTTACCGCTAAAAAGACCATTTATTTTCACATTAATTTCATCAGCAATTGGTGGTGCCTTACTAGGGATTTTTGGAACGAAAGGGTATGTAATGGCTGGTCTTGGTGTATTCCAGGTTCCAAGTTTTATTCATCCTGAAGAAGGATTAAATGGGGCATTTTTCGGCGCTATTATTGCTTTAGTGGTCGGATCTGTTTTGGCCTTTGTTTTAACTTATTTCTTTGGCGGTATTAACAAAAATGAGGATACTGGAGCAGGATCTACTCAACCAGTAGTAGTGAAGGGTGCTCAAAACGGAAAAGATCAAGTAATTGGTAGTCCTTTCAACGGAACAGTTAAAAAATTAGCAGATATTGATGATACAGCTTTTGCTTCAGGAGCATTAGGACAAGGTGTCGCAATAGAGCCTGCTGAAGGTAAAGTAGTTGCGCCAGTATCTGGTACGATTTCTGTACTATTTCCTACAAACCATGCAATTGGTATTACATCGGATGATGGGGCAGAGATTTTAATTCATGTTGGGATGGATACGGTCCAATTAGATGGAAAACATTTTACAGCCCATACGGAGCAAGGCAGCCACGTCGAAAAAGGACAATTATTAATTGAATTTGATGGACAAGCAATTAAAGAAGCGGGATATCCATTGACGACACCAGTGGTTGTTACAAACCAAGATCAATTTGAGATATCAACGATTAACGAACAAGAAGTGAAAGCTCAGGATATATTAATCGAGCTGAAAGTAAAATAATCCATGCAATAGGAGGCGTTTCATGATAAGTGAAGCCTATCCCTTTATATAAAGATCAATTACTGCTTAACAACTAATGGTTAATAGGAGGAATAAAGAATGGCAAAACAATTTCCGGAAGGATTTTTATGGGGTGGCGCAACAGCTGCCAATCAATTTGAAGGTGGTTTCCATAAAGGGAATAAAGGGTTAAATATAGCGGACGTACTTCCAGGTGGAAAAGAGCGTTTAGAGATTTTAGGTAATCCAGGATTTGATTTTGAAATTGACCCGAATAAATATTATCCAAACCATGACGCAATTGACTTCTATAATCGTTACAAAGAGGACATTGCATTATTTGCCGAAATGGGCTTTAAAGTTTTCCGTACGTCAATTGCGTGGACAAGAATTTTCCCGAATGGGGACGAGATTGAGCCAAATGAGGAAGGATTGGCGTTTTATGACCGTGTATTTGATGAATTAATTAAACATGGGATTGAACCGGTCGTAACGATTTCACATTATGAAATGCCTGTACACTTAGTAAAAGAATATGGTGGCTGGAGAAGTCGTGAAGTTATTACATTTTTTGAAAGATATGCAGAAGCGATTTTCAACCGTTATAAAGGAAAAGTAAAATACTGGATGACATTTAACGAGATTAATAGCGGTTTAATGATGCCGATAATGGGGCTTGGTTTCGCAATCCAAAAAGAAGCGGATAAATATCAACCTACATTCCAAGCATTCCATCACCAATTTGTTGCAAGTGCAAAGGCGGTCAAATTATGTCGTGAAATAATGCCAGAGGCACAAATTGGCTGCATGATTATTTATGCTCCGGTATATGCTTTCGATAGCAAACCTGAAAATGTAATGCATGCTCTAGAGGAAGAGGAATTATTTAACTACTTCTGTGCAGATGTTCAAGTAAGAGGAGAATATCCAGCATTTATCAACCGATATTTCAAAGAGCATAACATTGAATTAGAAATGGAAGATGGCGACCTAGATATTCTGAAAGAAGGTACGGTAGACTATATCGGCTTTAGCTACTATATGTCTCGCACAGAGAAGAAAGATAAATCGAATGAAGAGGGCATTCAAGGAAATATTATGCAAGGAGTTAAAAACCCATTCCTGCAAGCGAGTGACTGGGGCTGGGAGATTGACCCAGTAGGTTTGCGTATTTCCTTAAATAAGCTGTATGGCAGATATGAAGTGCCTCTATTTATTGTAGAAAATGGATTAGGAGCTTATGACAAAGTGGAAGAAGATGGATCCATTCAGGACGATTACCGAATCGAATACCTTCGTGAACATATGAAACAAATGGGCGAAGCAATTGAAGATGGTGTAGAGCTAATGGGTTACACCAGCTGGGGATGCATTGATTTAGTCAGTGCTTCAACCGGTGAAATGTCCAAGCGTTACGGATTTATCTATGTAGACAAGCATGATGATGGCACTGGAACATTAGAACGTAAACGTAAAAAATCATTTTACTGGTATAAAGATGTTATTGATTCAAATGGTGAGAATCTATAGGTTTACGCGAAGTTAATTGAACTAAATTTAAAAGGGAAAGCGTATCTTCGGATGCCTTTCCTTTTGGCAGATAAGAAAGTATAAAACTTTCTTGTCTGCATAAGTGCAACTAAGTCATTCGCCCAAAGGCTTGCGAATGCCAAGTTTTCTAAAATAATAGATATGAAAAGGAGACTTAACATGTCAATATTTCCAGAAGGATTCTTATGGGGTGGCGCTTTAGCTGCCAATCAAGTAGAGGGTGCGTATTTAGAAGGCGGGAAAGGTCTAACGACAGTAGATTTAATGCCAACCGGAGAAAAACGCTGGCAGATTGCAATTGGAAAGATAGATTCATTCACACCAGATGAAAATGAATTTTATCCATCACATAAGGCTATTGACTTCTACCATCATTATAAAGAGGATATTGCATTATTTGCCGAAATGGGCTTTAAAGCATTGCGTGTATCCATTTCCTGGGCACGTATTTTTCCGAACGGTAATGATGAAACACCAAATGAGGCTGGATTGCAATTTTATGATGATTTATTCGATGAGTTATTAAAACATAAAATTGAACCGGTCGTTACAATGGCCCACTTTGATGTGCCAGTTCACTTAGTTGAAGCATATGGCAGCTGGAAAAGCAGAGAGCTTGTAGGCTTTTTTGAAACATATGCAAAAACAATCTTCACGAGATATAAGGACAAAGTAAAATACTGGATGACATTCAATGAGATTAATATGCTGTTGCATATGCCGTTTGTTGGTGCTGGACTTGTCTTTAAAGAAGGGGAAAATGAAACACAAATTAAATATCAGGCAGCACACCATCAGCTCATTGCAAGTGCACGTGCTGTAAAAGCATGCCATGAGATTATCCCAGATGCAAAAATTGGCTGTATGCTAGCTGCTGGACAGACGTATCCGTATACATGTAATCCGGATGACATTTACAAGGCGATGGAAAAGGACCGTGAATCATTCTTCTTCATTGATGTTCAGTCACGAGGAGAATATCCAGGCTATGCGAAACGCTTCTTTAAAGACAACAATCTAACAATAGAAATGGAAGACGAAGACGCAGAACTGTTGAAGAATCATACAGTTGATTATATTGGATTCAGTTATTATGCCAGCAGAACGACTAGTACCGATCCGGAGATTTTAAACGATAAAACAAGTGGAAACGTATTTGGCTCTGTTACAAACCCATATTTAGAAACATCCGAATGGGGCTGGACAATTGATCCAAAAGGGTTCCGCATTACAGCAAACCAATTATATGATCGTTATCAAAAGCCACTATTCGTTGTAGAAAATGGTCTCGGTGCAAATGATGAAATAAATGCTGACGGTATAATCAACGATGACTACCGAATTGATTATTTGAAACAGCATATTGCTGAAATGGGTCAAGCAATAGAGGATGGAGTCGATATCATTGGCTATACAAGCTGGGGTCCAATTGATATCGTTAGTGCATCCACTGGGGAAATGAAAAAGCGTTACGGCTATATTTATGTTGACCGAGACAATGGAGGAAATGGAACATTAAAGCGTACGAAAAAGAAAAGCTTTGATTGGTATAAAAGTGTGATTGCATCAAATGGTGAAGCATTATAAGTGATTTGTAAGACAAGGGATGGGGAAACCTGTCCTTTTTTCATTTTGTTTAAAAAACCCGCCAATTTCTCGAATATATTCACCCTCCCTTTTATAGATTATGGTATAAACCTAAGGGAGGATTACGAATGAGTGACTGGCTAAAAAGCTTAAAAACGCCAACACCGCAAAAAGGATATGAGTTGGCGATAAAATTAGCGAGGGAGGGTGTTGTGTATACACAGCCTTCAGCAGAAGTTAGAAAAAAGTTGCGGAAAAAGTATGCGAGGGATGCGGATAGCCTCATCATGGTGTCGGAGGTTATTGCGATTCATTTTCAAACGGTGGCAGCTGCAAATAACTATTGGAAGTAAACAAAAAGAATAGCGGGATTCTGCCAGCAAATTTCGTGTTGGCAGAGTCCTTATCTATTTAATTTATACATTTCACGGGCCATTGATTCTAGAATATAAATTACAGGCACTTGCGTCGTTATGTTGGCACCTTCATACCATTCCTCGGTTACATAGTAGGGGATATTTATATCTGATATTTTTGCAATGGTTGAGTGCTTATGATTTGTAATACTAATAATCTTGCTATCTTCTTGTTTAAGCTGGTTCAAATGTGTAACAGTGAAACTATTTTCTCCTGAGACAGATAATGCAATTGTTACACTGTTATAACGTAACTTGGAGTGAATGGGAAAGTGAGGATCTTTAATATACATTGAAAATTTGCCTAGGCTTGAGAAATATCTTGCTCCATACTCAGCAAGAATACCCGAGCTTCCAATTCCAATGAAAATAACACTATCTGCTTGGACAACTAGATTTGCAGCTTCCCTTATATTCTCCTCTATATCCCCTTTTAACGTTCGCTCAAAAAACTCCATAACAGAATGCTGGGAGCCTTTTAGTACTGTCTTTTTATTTCCTTCTAAATGCATTTTAAGCTTTACTTTAAATTCTGAGAAACCCTCGCAATTTATCTTTCTGCAAAAACGTAAAATTGTAGCTGTGGATACATGGGTCTCGTCTGCCAGCTCGCGGATTCGCATATATGCGACCTTATCAGCGTTTTGACTAATATAATTGTATAAAGAAGTTTCTAACTCATTAAATGAAGCAATCATGTCCTGTGTAAACATTTGAGGGGATTCTCCTTTTTAAGAGATAATTTGTTAAAGACTATACACTTTCATCTTAACATGTAATAAGTTACATGTCGTTACATTTATGAAACAAATGACTTCTGACGTCAATCCGAACTAGATGCTCAGAGTTTATATACGGCTCTAGGAAATGTAGCTACAATTGAAATATAGTACTTATATTGGATTGCTACATTACCTGGAGGTGCAAAGTGTATGACAAAAGGTATTAAAATTGCAACGATTGGTGGGGGATCGAGTTATACCCCAGAATTAGTAGAAGGATTTATCAAACGATATGATGAATTCCCGGTTAAAGAGTTATGGTTAGTTGATATTGAAGCAGGAAAGGAAAAGTTAGAAATCGTAGGAAACTTAGCGAAAAGGATGATTGACAAAGCAGGTCTTCCAATTGATGTTCATCTTACACTAGATCGAAGAGCAGCGTTAAAGGATGCTGATTTTGTAACAACGCAATTTCGTGTAGGATTACTAGATGCTCGTGCAAAAGATGAAAGCATTCCATTGAAATATGGTGTGCTTGGACAGGAGACGAATGGACCTGGTGGTTTGTTTAAAGGGTTACGTACGATCCCTGTTATTCTGGATATTTGTAAGGATATGGAAGTGTTATGTCCAGATGCATGGTTAATCAACTTTACGAATCCTGCAGGTATGGTAACAGAAGCCGTGTTGCGCTACTCGAACATCAAAAAGGTTGTTGGATTGTGTAATGTGCCGATCGGAATGGAAATGGGCGTTGCCAAATTATTGGATGTCGATCATTCGCGAATCCGAATTGACTTTGCCGGGCTAAATCACATGGTTTATGGGTTAGATGTCTATGTGGATGGAGAAAGTGTAAAGGAAGAAGTTATCAAAAAATTGTCTGATCCAGAAAATAGCAGCTTCGTTAAGAATATAGATGGAATGGGATGGGAGCCTGAGTTTATTCAATCGTTGGATGCGTTGACATGTCCATACCATATGTACTACTACAAATCGAAGGAAATGCTCGATAAAGCGATGGAAAGCTCTAGGGAAGAGGGTACTCGTGCTGAGGTTGTTCAACAGTTGGAGCAAGAATTGTTCGAGCTGTATAAAGATGAAAACCTTAATATCAAACCACCTCAATTAGAAGAACGTGGTGGAGCGTATTATTCGGATGCAGCCGTTCGCTTGATTACATCTATTTATAACGACAAGCGTGACATTCAACCAGTAAATACGATGAATCGTGGTGCAATTGCTAGTATTCCAGATGAATCAGCAGTTGAAATCAGCTGTGTTATTACAAAGGATGGTCCAATTCCATTAGCGATAGGAGATCTACCCATTGCTGCCCGAGGTCTTGTCCAGCAAATTAAGTCATTTGAACGTATTGCGGCAGAAGCAGCTGTAGAAGGCGATTATAATAAAGCAGTACTTGCTTTAGCGATTAACCCATTAACACCAAGTGACGCAATTGCGAAACAAATTGTAGACGAAATGATGGAGGCGCATAAAGAACACCTTCCTCAATTTTTTCAAAAAGAGAGAGTAGTACAATAAGCTGGTGTTGGCACCTGAGTAAGTGCCAGCATTGACAAGGGTTCTAGCAATACAGATTTCAGCTGAAATCTGTATTGCTTTGTCACGTTAAACTGTTATCTATTCGGATTAATAGTCAAGGAGGGAAGTCATATGATTAAATTAGTATTAACAGATATGGATGGGACGTTCTTGAATAATAGCGGCGATTTTAACAGGGAGCTATATCAGGATGTAAGAAAAATGATGCAAGAAAAAGGTGTTGTTTTCGCTCCCGTTACTGGTAAACAATGTGAACGTGTAGAAGAATTATTTGGTGATGATGCAAAGGATTTATGGATTCTAGGGGATAGTGCAACTCGAATCAAGCATAACGGAGAATTTGTCTATGAATCACTGCTAAGCAATAAATTGGGTCTGGAAATTATTCGCTTGCTTGAGGAAATAAGCCTAGAACATACAGTTATTGCATGTACAAGAGACGGTGCAGTAGTCAAGCAGAACATCCCACTGGAAGAAGCTGCAATTGTCAGAGGTTCGTATGCTCAGGTTAGGCAGGTTGCTGATTTTACTGAAATAAAGGATGACTTTGTTAAAATAACGATTCATGATCCAGCGCTGAATTGTTTTGAGACGAGGGAGAAACTTTCTCCGTTTTTTGAATCGGCATATATTGTTGCTTCTGAAGCAGCCTGGATCGATATTGCGAATGCTAATGTTCATAAAGGGACTACCGTAGAGCATTTAAAGCAAATACTTGGTGTAGCTCCAGATGAAACAATGGCTTTCGGCGATGGTTACAATGATTTAGAGCTTATGAAACGCGCAACGTTTAGTTTTGCTGTTCGAAACGCAGTCCAGGAATTAAAAGACGGTTCTAATTTTATAACTCGCTCGAATGAAGAAGACGCTGTCATGAAAACAATCATTCAACTGTTAGCTTTACAATAAGGGAGTGCGTTAACGGATATGGCGATCAAGCTAATAGCTGTAGATATGGGTGGAACGTTTCTTAATGATCAAATGAAATATGGTGTTGACCTGATGTAAGTTTTGAGTGATCTTATAAGAAAAAGTCACTTTGCTATCAAGTAGCAAAGTGACTTTTATTAGGTAGTTATTTGGTTAGGATGCGTGCGTTCCAGCATACAAACACAAATCCAAATTAATTTCTAACAAGATAATCAAAAGCACTTAACGATGCTGTTGCAGCTGATCCCATGGAAATAATAATTTGCTTAAATGGTTCTGTTGTACAATCACCAGCAGCAAATACGCCTGGGACGTTTGTAGCGCCGCGAGCATCAATTACGATTTCACCAAATTTATTACGTTCAACGGCGTCGCCCAACCAGTCTGTGTTAGGTACAAGCCCGATTTGAACGAATACACCGGATAGTTCAATATGCCTTTCTTCACCTGTCTCACGTTCAACATATGTAATACCGTTTACGTTGTCTGTTCCAGTAATTTCTTTTGTTTGCGCATTTTTAACCACCGTGACATTTGGCAGGCTATGGAGGCGATCTTGAAGCACTGAATCAGCTTTTAGTTCTGATGCATATTCAAGCACTGTCACGTGATTCACGATTCCAGCAAGGTCAATGGCTGCTTCCACACCGGAGTTACCGCCACCGATAACAGCTACATCTTTTCCTTCAAATAGTGGACCATCACAGTGCGGGCAGTATGCTACCCCTTTATTCTTGAATTCAGCTTCGCCAGGAACGCCAATATTACGCCAGCGAGCTCCTGTTGCAAGGATAACGGATTTACTCTTCAGAACAGCGCCGTTTGCCAGCTCGATTTCAATCATGTCTTTCTTTTCTAAACGTGCTGCACGCTGTAAGTTCATGACATCGATATTGTAATCTTTAACATGCTCTTCCAGGTTTGCAGCGAGTCTAGGCCCTTCAGTACGGTTTACACTGATGAAGTTTTCGATGCTTGCTGTGTCCAAAATCTGGCCACCGAAGCGCTCTGCAACAATACCCGTTCGGATACCTTTACGTGCTGCATAAATTGCTGCACTTGCTCCACCTGGTCCACCACCGACAACAAGTACATCATATGGGTCTTTATCAGCGAATTCTGATGCGTCTGGACCGCTTCCTAGCTTAGCAAGGATTTCTTCCACAGTCATCCGGCCACCGCCAAATTCTTCCCCGTTTAAGTACACAGTAGGTACTGCCATGATGTTTTTCGCTTCAACTTCTTCTTTATTAGCTGCACCATCAATCATTGTATGGGAGATGCGTGGGTTTAATACACTCATCACGTTCAATGCTTGGACAACTTCTGGACAATTTTGACAGGTCAGGCTAATGTAAGATTCAAAGTGATAATCATTATTTATATTTTTGATTTGTTCGATCGCTTTTTCATCAATTTTTGGAGCTCTTCCACTTACTTGAAGTAGTGCGAGCACTAAGGAAGTGAACTCATGTCCGAGCGGGATACCAGCAAACGTGATACCGGTATCTTCACCAATACGGTTGACACTAAAGCTCGGTGTTCTTTCTAACAAGGTGTGTTCAATTTTAATTTTCGATGACATTGCAGCTAACTCTTCTACCAACGTCAGCATGTCACGGGAGATATCATCCGATCCAGTGCTAACTTTGAGAAGTACGTCGCCCTCCATCATTTGAAGGTACTGCGCTAATTGTGCTTTAATATCCGCATCTAGTAACATTGACTCTACTCCTTATATTAAATGTTCAAAAAGAGGATGAAAAGGACCGAAAGACTGTCCTTTTCACCAGATTTTTAAACTACCTATTATATTTTTCCTACAAGATCAAGGCTTGGTTTAAGTGTTTCAGAACCCTCTTCCCATTTAGCTGGGCAAACTTCACCAGGATTGTTACGTACGTATTGTGCTGCTTTAATTTTTCCAACAAGTGTGCTGGCGTCACGGCCGATACCGTCAGCGTTAATTTCTGCTGCTTGTACAACACCATCTGGATCAATGATGAATGTACCACGTTGTGCAAGACCTGCTTCTTCATCTAGTACATCAAAGCCGCGGGAGATTTTTTGTGAAGGGTCACCGATCATAATGTATTCAAGTTTGCTGATTGCATCTGAATGATCGTGCCATGCTTTATGTGTGAAATGTGTGTCAGTTGATACAGAATATACTTCAACACCTAATTTTTTCAATTCTGCGTAGTGGTTTTGCAGGTCTTCAAGCTCTGTTGGGCAAACGAAAGTAAAGTCCGCTGGATAGAAGCAAACAACACTCCACCCGCCTTTCATATTTTCATCGGTAATTTCGATAAATTCTCCGTTACCGCTATTGTATGCTGATGCTTTAAATGGCTGTATTTCTTTTCCGATTAGAGACATGTATATGTTCCTCCTGTTTTTAAAAATACTTAGAATCACATAGCTCCATTTTATAACGACAAATATTGGTGTTGTCGGATAACTATAATAATTCTTATGCAGCACTTATTATTGTATAGAAAAAACACTTTGTCAATCGTTATCCAAGTTATTTGCGAAATTATTCACAAATGCAAAGAAGTACTGTAATTATAGCATAGATCATTATGTGAGTTTGCTATAAAAAGAGCTGTTGTAATAACTTCATTTTTATTACTTTATTACATTCCTACTGTGTACTTGTGTTACAATCAAAATAACAATGAATAGAAACGGGCGAGACGGGTGAATAAGAAAGTAACCAACCAAATAATTGAAGATATGTGCGGAATGGTCTCCTATAAAAAGGGAGACTCTTTTTATCGATCGAATAAAGTTACGTTGAAAACCTATACGCATGAGAGGTGCGAAGCAATTGTTACGGGGGCAGAAGATTTTTATGTGACGGTTGAACAAGCGGATCATCAAACATTGAAAGCCACATGCAGCTGTCCGTCTTTAGCATCGTATACGAAGGATTGTCAGCATGTTGCAGCTGTTTTGCTTGCTATTCAACATGAACAGCGAAAAGGAACTGCGCCAGGAAAGGCATTCGAAAGTCGAGAAAATCAAGCGCTGGCAGATGACCTTGTGAAAATTTTTGATAACCATTCCATCCGTTCAAGCGCACACCAACGGCATTTTGAAAATCGGGAAGTCCTGCCGCTCCATTTCACGTGCAAGCTTATCAACTTGAATGAAGATCAGCAGCTGTTTGGTATGGAAGTTCGGGTTGGCTCATCAACGGTACGTGATATTCGAGCTTTTTTGCAGCGGATAAGAAAAGGACAGCAGTTTACTCTATCGCAAATGTTCACGTTTGACCCGGAAATGCATTGCTTTATGCCTGACATGGACGCCGTTTTGCAGGAGCTTTACCAAGTGATTCGTGATGAAAAGGAAGAGTCAGATACAACCTGGAATTATGAGAATAAGCCGATTGGTAAGGATGTCTTACCTCTTCCGCCTTCTGCATGGGAACGGTTAGTAACGTTGCTGCAAGATATATCAGATGTGACGATTATGGTTCAAGGAAAAAGCTTTAAGGGAATCCATCTTTCAAAAGCTATGCTGCCATTGCAGTTTGATTTTGCACCAGCAGACCAGCAAGACTATACATTAACCGTGAAAGGAATGGAACGTTTAACATTGCTCCATGCCTATCGGAATGTATTTGTATCTGGCAAATTGACACCGTTAGGAAGAGATGCTTATCAATCACTCACAAACTTAAAGCGTATGCTGGATACAGCTGGAACAAATCAAATCCCTATCCCAGAGCATCAAGCAGGTTTTATTGTCGAAAAGGTAGCACCAGGATTGAAGAAAATCGGAACGGTCCATTTGTCTGGAGATATTAGCAATCACTTAGTAAAAACACCATTAACGGCAAAGTTATATTTAGACAGATTGAAAAATCGTTTGCTTGCTAGTCTCGAGTTCCAGTATGAAAATAATGTGCTCAATCCATTAGATAAAGATGGACTCCGTGACAGCTCGTTTGTTGTTCGGGATGTAGAAAAGGAAAATGAGATTTTGGAGCTGATGGAAGCAGGTCAGTTTGCTACGACAGACGGTGGTTACTTCCTCCATAACGAAGAGCTAGAATATGAATTTTTACATTATATTCTTCCAAAGCTGCAAAAGCTTGTAAACGTGTACGCCACAACGGCTATTCGACTTCGAGTGATGAAGGCACCGGTTCCCCCAAGGATAAAAGTGAAGGCTAAAAAGGACCGGGTCAACTGGCTGGAATTTAAGTTTGAGATGGAAGGATTTCCTGAGAAGGATATTAGGGAGATTTTAGTTGCTTTGGAAGAAAAGCGAAAATATTATCGCTTGCGAGATGGGGCGCTTTTATCGCTTGAAACGAGAGAGTTTAAAGAGATTCAGCGTTTCTTACATGCTGTACCAATGCAAGAAGAGGAAGATTTGGAAAAAGGTATTCAAGTTCCGGTTATTCAAGGACTTCGCTTGCTTGATACTACAGCAGATACTGTGTTTTCACTTGAAGCGTCATTCCGAACATTTTTACAGCAGATTGAAAATCCGGTTTTAGATAAATTTCCGGTACCGGAAAATGTGCAGCATGTGCTACGAGATTATCAACGAATCGGTTTTCAATGGATGAAGACATTGGCAAGCTTCGGATTTGGCGGGATTCTTGCAGATGATATGGGACTTGGGAAAACATTGCAAAGCATTACGTTTATTCAGTCAGAGCTTGCTGTTATTCGGAAGAAGAATGTCCCTGTTTTAATTGTGTGTCCTGCATCGTTAACGTATAACTGGCTGAATGAAATAGAAAAATTTACGCCAAACATCCAAGCGACAATTCTTGATGGAGCGAAGGAAGAACGTCAGAAAATAAAAAAATGGGTGATGGATAGTGATGTTGTCATTGCTTCTTACCCGCTATTACGGAGTGAGGTCCAGTGGTTTAAGAGTCAAACCTTTCATACGGTGTTTTTCGATGAGGCTCAAGCATTTAAGAACCCGATGACCCAAACTGCTAGAGCGGTGAAGAAGCTGCAGGCGGATTATCGTTTTGCACTAACTGGTACACCAATCGAAAATGCATTAGAAGAACTGTGGTCAATTTTCCATGTTGTTTTTCCAGAATTATTCCGTAGTCTAAAGGAATACAGTAACCTGAATCG
Organism: Oceanobacillus sp. FSL W7-1304; assembly: GCF_037969805.1. Classification (NCBI taxonomy): domain Bacteria; kingdom Bacillati; phylum Bacillota; class Bacilli; order Caryophanales; family Bacillaceae; genus Oceanobacillus; species Oceanobacillus sp. FSL W7-1304. The sequence goes on from NZ_CP150211.1 coordinate 2,991,140, forward strand.
AAAACAAATTGCCCGCCGAATACGTCCGTTTCTCCTCCGTCGGGTAAAAGAGGATGTGCTCACAGAGCTGCCGGAGAAAGTGGAATGGATCGAAACAGTAGAATTGTTGCCGGAGCAGAAGAAGCTATATGGTGCTTATCTAGCAAAACTGCGTCACGAAACATTGAAGCATTTGGATAAAGACACGATACGAAAGAACCGGATTCGTATTTTAGCGGGCTTAACGCGACTGCGCCAGATTTGCTGCCACCCCGATTTATTTGTTGAAGGTTATGAAGGGAAATCAGCTAAATTTGAAAAGCTAAAACAGTTGTTAGAGGAGTCCAGGCTTGCAGGTAGAAGGGTACTTATTTTTTCCCAGTTTACGAAAATGCTTGCGCTTATCGGACGAGAGCTTACGAAACAGGGTGTAGACTACTTTTACCTTGATGGTCAGACACCATCTGTAGAAAGAATAGAACGTGTGAATCGATTTAACCAAGGAGAACGTAATCTATTCCTGATTTCCTTAAAAGCAGGTGGGACAGGGCTTAATCTAACAGGTGCAGATACCGTTATCCTCTACGATTTATGGTGGAATCCAGCTGTGGAAGAGCAAGCTGCAGACCGTGCACATCGGATTGGACAGGAGCATGAGGTGCAGGTTATCAAGCTCGTCGCAAAAGGTACGGTTGAGGAAAAAATGAATGAGCTGCAGGAGCAAAAAAGGAGTCTCATTGAAGAAATGATTGATCCACAAAATAAGTCTGTGACATCTCTTACAGAGGAAGATATTCGGGAGATTTTGATGTTGTGAGTTTGGATGTGTTCAGTGCTTTGCTTAAGTACTATTTAATAAAGACAAGTAATTTTGTCTTAAAAGTAATTGGTTTTTCAAGATAATTGGGTAGGATATGGTGACTGAACTTTGTCGCCTTGTCCGGTCAAGTGGATACCATATGTTCCTTTTGAGAAGATTTGATAGGAAACAAATAGAGTGAAAGTAGCTAAAACCCTTGATATTAAAGGTTTTATCCTTACTATCCATTTTAGTATAAATAATCAAAAGCTGGCAATATCATCACTAATTCAAGTCTATTTAAGCAATAATAATCAATGTGGATCGATTTGCATTACAATATACGAAACACTAATTAGACTGTACAATTATACTCAACATAAAAATAAAAAACTAAGTAAGCATGTAATATTTATGGCAGACAGTTCAAAATTATTTTCTTTATTTGCAACAATAATAATTTTACTTGGGAAAAGAGAAATATACAGTGAGGTTGAAAGGGTAGGGGCAATAGGATTTACTTCAATCGTAGTAACGATAGCAATTTATGGACTTGGAATGCTTTTAGTAGAATCAAGTTTAATTAGTGAAGGTAGTTATATGCCTAAAGACAATCAAGAATCAGAACTAATCAAATCATTTCGATGATTATCAGAAGAACAAAAATCCGAAATTCAAAAATCAATAGACTCTAAATTAGACAAATAACTCTTAATTGTAAATATCCTAAGTAATATTGCGGACAATTAGAAAATAAAATAGAGTAGGGGAGAGAACACCTTTATTTTTATCCAAAATAAAAACTGCCATACAGGCAGTCTTTAAATTATTATTTATAAGTTAATTTCTTTTGGTAATAGATGCCGATAGGCTTTTTAGCTGTTCCCGTTTTTCCTTTTGGATACTTTGGACTTACAACGGTATAGGAACGTCTTTGATATATCAATTTCGAACTAACTGTAGCTCTTTTTACTGTTCTATTGTTAGCATTAGTAGGTACTTTATAAGACCCAGAGTAAGAAACAGAATAAGAAGATGTAACGTTAAAGCCAACGGTCAAAGAAACAATCGTTGAATTTAAGCCGAAGTCACCAGAATAAGTAGCCGAATGCTTCTTATTATAACTAAGTTTCATCGTTACTCCTGGATCACTAGCAACGCTATTGATTATAGGCCCATATGAATCACTCAATTTATAGTATTTTATTCTTCCTGCACCGTGTGTATACCATTTTCCTGGTAATCGAACAGCTCGTGGGCCTATCATACTGTCTTCTGCTTTAGATATAACCTGAACTCCTGATACTGACTCATCATTAAGAAGTTCCGTTACTTTTGCATCTAATTCTTCTTCACTTTCAAAATCCTCGTAATACAATACAATTGGGTCAATAAATTCGTCAAGAACTACTTCGTCACCATCATACAGCCCTTCATCTAGTTCGATTTCTTCATCTTCAGATAATTCGTCGTCAATTGCGATTTCCTCGTCTTCATTAAGTTCTTCATTTCGAGACTCAGCACTTGCTAAGCTGAAAGGAGGTATTGCTACGCAAAGACAAATAAGAATAACAAAAGGTTTTAATAATTTCTGATTCACCGGTATTTTCCCTCTTTTTATAATTCCGTTGGAAGATTTTGTCATGCTATAATTTAATTGTATATATAAAGTAGGGAATTACAACAATTATTTTTAAAAATTATGAGAAAATTGTTTCACGTATTGTTTGAGCCCATGAGAAGAGTGGCTACAAATCGTTCAATAGAAACAAAATTCAAGCAGTAACAGCATATATAATTGAAGTTTCGAGCGAAGGAAGTGGATAATTACAAAAAGCATTTAAGAAAGACTGAATTATGAGTAAAGGTGCTTATTTGATGAGAAAAGTAAATCTTGATATTTCGATGTCATTAGATGGTTTTATCGCAGCTGTACAGCAAGCCAAAAAAGCTGCAATAGGGAAAAATGTTAGTGTTGGAACCGCTAATATTGCGCAACATGGTATGAAAGCGAAGCTACTTGATGAACTGCACCTTCATGTAGCTCCTGTTTTACTTGGCAGAGCATTCGTTTATTTGATCGGATTGGAACAGAGCAAATAATACTTGAGGATCAAGCAAGTGATTGAAGGTTTTGATGTATCCATCTGAAGTATAATCTCTTATACTAGCGTGTCTTCCGTTTTGTGATTGGGGATAGAATCACATGAATCAGATGGGAATTATCAGCAAAAGAGAGTGGAGGGGATGTATGAAACGAATTTGGTGGTTTCGTTAAGTGATCAGCTCTTTTTTATCGTTTTTTAATTTTACGATAGATTTGAGAAATAATTTTAAAGGTTATAATACATACCTGTTCAAATAGTTTTCCTAAACAAGAGGAAGTAATCCAGCCCAACATCATTATCCTTTATATTTTGTTGTAAATCGGATACGATAAAATTACCTATTATTTATTAAAGGCTTATGCAAAATGGCATTCGACTGATACAAGGAGGAATTAACTAGTGATCATTGCGATCATCTTTTTATTATTTGTCTCATTTTTCTTTTCGGGAAGTGAAACAGCGCTTACAGCAACCAATAAAATGAAGCTGCAAACAAGGGCTGCAAACGGGGATACAAAGGCAGAGAAGCTTTTACATTTGGTTTCTAAGCCGAGTGAGTTTATTACATCGATTTTAATTGGAAATAATATTGCGAATATCGTTTTGCCAACGCTGGTAACGACGCTTGCTATTCAATATGGCTTCGATGTGGCAATTGCTACAGCAATATTGACGGTTACCATTATTATATTTTCAGAGGTGCTTCCAAAGTCCATTGCTGCAGCCTTTCCAGATCGTATCTCCAGCATGGTGTTTCCAATCATTCAGGTTGTTATATTCGTCTTAAAGCCAGTAACAATTGTACTTAATGCAATGACAGGATTTATTACGAGGGTACTATCAAAAGGAGAAGTCAATGATGCCTCCTTCTCAAAAGAGGAATTACGAGCAATGGTTGATATTGCCGACTCTGAGGGAATGTTTCAGCGGGACGAATCCCACCGAATAAAAGGGGTTCTTGATTTTTATAATTTAAATGTAAAAGATGTACTGAGTACACCAAGAATGGAAATTGTGGCATTACCGAATACGGCAACCTATGACGAGGTAAGAGATGTTGCAATCGAGAACCCCTATACAAGGTATCCTGTTTATGAAGGGGATATTGATACGATAGTTGGTGTTTTTCATTCGAAATACCTGTTATCATGGTCGACAGAACCTGAGATGTCCTTGCAGCATTATAGTGATTTAGAGCCACTGGTTGTTTATGAATTCCACTCGATTGAGTGGGTTTTTCGCAAAATGACAAAAGAAAAAAAGCATATCGCAATTGTGCTGGATGAATACGGTGGTACCGAAGGGATTTTAACACACGAGGATATTATTGAAGCAATGATCGGTTTGGAAATTGAAGATGAAATGGATTTGGAAAACAATGCACTTGTAGAAAAATTAACGGAAACAGAAATTATCTGTGATGGTAAAATTCCATTGTATCGATTAAATGTCATTTTTGAAACAGACATACCGGAGGAAGAAGATGTACTTGCCGGCTATTTACTGAAGGAATTCAACGATTTTCCGATTGAAGGCGACGTAATTGAAAGAGAAAATCTTACGTTTAAAATTTTGGAAATTGAAAACAGAGCGATTAAGTATGTTCAAATTATTAAATAATGAATTTGTATAGGTAGCTTTATGTAAGTTTGTTGGTGGGGTGATGGGATGCTATCAGTTAGATTAGGTAGGTCAGATGAAGGGGGTTATTCTATCTTGTTTGTCGAACGAGATAGAATAAAGAGCGTGATACAGGATGAAATTCCAATAGCAATGCAAGACTGTCCCGAACAGCTAAATGTGTATTTTAAAGGGGTGCGTCAAGAATTTTCATGAGGCTTAGTCGCAGGTGAAATCGGGTATCGGCTATAGGTAAAGGATAGCCGACTAAACCTTAGCTAAAGCCTAACGTCGCCCTTGAAGGGGCGCGTTTCCTTTATGTCTTTCGTAGGAATGTCCGACAAGTCGCCTCCCCCCACAGTTCGGGGCGCAGTCTGCACGTCACTAACCGGGCACTTGCGCTTTAGTTCCTAACTTTACCATCTTAAACAGCTATTCTAAATGCAGTAAATCAAACAACAGTATGAATTGAAATTGAACTGTGGAAAGCCTTTAATTTCTGCAGCTTTGACAAATATATGTATATGAGATAAAATGACTGATAGTCAGTCAGTTTGTGTTTTGTAGTATTTCATGTAAGGAGGTTTTTACGTGGATAATAAAAAAGAAAAGATTATACATGCTGCAATTGATGTCTTTCAGGAAAAGGGGATTGAGAAAACAAAAGTATCCGATATTGTAAAAGGTGCGGGAATTGCGCAAGGGACGTATTATTTATACTTTTCCTCAAAGCTTTCGGTTATGCCTGCAATAGCGGAAGTTATGGTAGAAAAAATGATGGAGGAAATGAAGGAGCGTGTAAATGAAACACATCCATTTGATAAACAGCTTGAACAGGTTGTTGATGTTGTTTTTGATATTACGAAGTCCTATCGTTCCATATTCGCCATGGTATATGCGGGTCTCGCTTCTAGTGAGTATTTACAGCAGTGGGAAAAGATTTATCAACCATACTACGAGTGGATGGGTGCTTTTTTTAAACAGGCAAAGGCAAAAAAATTCCTGCGAGAGGATTTATCTATTGAGCCAAGTGTAAAGCTAGTAATTGGTTTAATTGAATCTGCAGCAGAGCAAGTTTATTTATATGATCAGCTAAGTAAAGAAGAAGCTGTTAAGAAGAAACGAGAAGTATTAGAATTTATGAAGCATGCACTGTACAAAAAACAATGAAGACCTCAAATTCAGAGGTCTTTAAGGCTGATAATGACTGACAGTCATTCATTATATGTTGGGGGTTTTACGATGAATAAAGCATGGATTTATGTCGTGCTAACAAGCTTGTTTGAATTAATTTGGATTTATGGCTTTAATACAGCTTCAGAATGGTGGCATTGGATGCTTATAATCTCAGCTATTTTATTAGATTTGCACTTCTTATCCAAAGCGTGTGAAGGACTTCCAACCGGAACTGTATATGCGATTTTCGCTGCTGCTGGAACAGTAGGAACTGCGCTGATGGATGTTTATTTATTTGGTGGAAGTCTCAGCATCGGAAAAATTGCTTTTATGGCATTACTTGTTGTGGGTGTTATTGGATTGAAATTGTTTGATAACCCGTCAACTACAGAAGAGAAAGGGGAAGTTAACTAATGGGCTGGTTATTGATAGCTGGAGCATCTGTATTTGAGATGATTGGTGTGTTGGGCTTGCGATTATATAGTGAAAAGAAGCGGTTCCGAAATGGCTTTATTTATTTAGGTGGATTAGGAATGAGCTTTATCCTGTTATATGCATCTTTTGAGTATTTACTTGTGAGTGTTGCCTACTCTGTTTTTATAGGAATTGGAACTGCTGGAGCTGTTTTATTAAATATGCTGTTTTTTGGAGAGTCGAAAAGCATACCACGAATTATAAGCTTACTTGCTATTGTAATTGGTGTTACCGGCTTAAAAGCTTTGTCATAATCGGAATGAAACTACTAGCTATGTGCCTCTCTTTATTCATTAAGGGGGGCCATCACCTGCTTCAAAAGCTGCTCCATCAAATCAATTTCATAAATACACATTTAATGAAGTATATTCTTTCGCAGCTATTTCCATTTTACAGTATAATTAAGAAAGAATACTTTTGAAGATGGAGGTGTAAGCGAATGAAATCAATTATGGTTGAGCAATTAGTGCGTGAGTTTTCATTGGAGGTACTGGCTGGAGAAAATGAATTGAATCGGTCTATTACAAGGTTACGGACCCACCGTCCAGGTCTGGAATTTATCGGTTATTTCGATTTTTTTCCAATGGAACGTGTTCAAATCCTCGGCCAGAAGGAGATTACATATTTACACCAGCTAAGTGATTCAGAGCGGCAATTGCGGATCGGGAATGTGGTTAACTACCATCCTCCATGTTTTATTGTTACCGCTGGACAGGGTGGGCTTACTTATTTAAAACAGTATTGCACGAAAGAAAAGATTCCATTATTGCGGACAAAGGAATCTACGACAGATTTCATTGCCAAAATGGATGCATACTTGACCAAGTCCTTGGCTCCAGAAATGGCCTTGCATGGTGTTTGCCTAAATGTATTTGGGATTGGAATTTTACTCCGCGGGGAATCTGGTGTTGGAAAAAGCGAAACAGCACATACACTTATTGGTAGAGGTCATCGCCTGGTTGCAGATGATATTGTTGTTTTGAAAAAGCTAAGCCATAAGACAATCCTGGGTACGCATGATGAGAATAACAAAGAATTCCTGGCGTTAAGAAGTGTAGGCTTATTAAATGTTGTTCGTGTGTACGGAAGAAAATCTTTTCAAGAAGAAACAAGGATTGCTTTAGATATCGAATTAACGAGATGGAAAGAAAATGCGCTAAATAATGAGCTCGAATTGGAAACAAGATTTACCGATTATATGGGTGTGCCAATTCCGCATATTCAAATTCAGCTGCAGCCAGGACGTGATGTCGCTGGATTAATCGAAGCAGCGGCAAATAATTGGTATTTAAAGCAGCAAGGCTACAGTGCTGCAGAGGATTTTATGAACCGGATTGAAAACGATAATGGGAATAATCGTTAAAGAACATTATATAATTGTTGAAAGCTTTGAGCAGTGCAAAAACACAGGATCCATGGATTGGTTCCTGTGTTTTTTATCTACGTGATTAAATTCTGTTTTCGCCTAAGTCCACCGATTATCAGTGTGAGTATCGTAATCGCGATTAAGAGGAGAAGTTCTGACAGACCATGCAGTTCAAAGAAATGGATAACACGTTCTTCCTTTAACATCATTTCGCCTGCTGTCCAGGCTAAGAGTGCGGCACCCAGATAAATGATAACCGGATATTTTTGTATCAGCTTTAGGATAAATTCACTTGCGGTTAGAATTATCGGGATACTGAGGATAATACCTGCTATAACAAGGATTAAGTCACTATCGGCAACCGCAGCAACAGCTAGTACATTATCCAAGCTCATAATAACGTCTGCAAAGATTATGATTGTTACAGCCTCTCTTAATGATTCACCACTTTTTACATTATCGTTTTCATGCTTGTCTACTAATAATTTGTAGGCCACGATTAAAAGCATAATGCCGCCAATTAACTGAATAAAGGGTAATTGCAGTAGGTTGATCATTAGAAAGACAAATAATATACGTAATGCAATTGCACCGAATGTCCCCCATCTAATAGCTCTTTTTTGTAAATGCTCTGGCAGATTCCTGCTTGCCATCGCAATAACGATCGCATTATCACCGCTCAGTAAAATATTAATGATCAAAATTTTTAACATTGGTTCCAGTAGCTCCAAATATGATTCCCCCTCTGCGTCGGCTTGTCCAGAAGCTTAGAAATAGCACGCCATCCCGTGCCGCTAACGCACTAAAATCCAAAATAAGCCACCATCCCACGCCGTTAACGCACCAAAGTCCAAAATAAAACACCCTCCCGCACCGTTAACGCACCAAAATCTAAAATAAGCCATCCTCCCGCGCCGCTAACGCACCAAAGCTCAAAATAAGCCGCCCACCGCAGCTAATTCATCAAAATCCAAAGAAACTCTCCGACCGGCATGCTCACACCACCTCATCATTATCTTTATGAGAAAAAAAGCACTTAAAGAACTGTTATTTATAATGCTATTCTAAGAGATACTAGTTATAAGGCGGACTAGGCTTGTAGACCTGTTTTATTACTTTTCCAGGGATTAAGTCGCCTTTTTGTAAAAGAAAGCTATTCTATAGATCTTTTTACTGTATAATTAAAATATTCTAAAATAAAGGGTGTGGGTGAATTGATGAAGTCAAAAACCTTTGTAAAAAGATCATTGCTTTTCCTTTTGATTGCTATTGTTGCTATTATTCCATTGGTAAATCAGGACGAGCCTCTGTTTATACAAGCATCCGATGAGCGAACAGAAATGGCATTTTCAGAAGATATGTCTATAGCAGAAAAGATGGAAGTAATTCTAGCGAATGAACGTCTGGATGGGGGGATTACGGGAGTCACGGTGAGACATGCTGCGACTGGGGAAATCTTATTTGCCGAGAATGGAAATATCCGCCTCCATCCGGCATCCAACATGAAGCTACTTACTGCAGCAGCGGCATTGGAAACGCTTGGAGCAGATTATCGATTCCGGACCGAAGTGCTAACCGATGGCAGGCAACGGGGAGAAGTTCTACTTGGGAATCTGTATTTGAAAGGGAAAGGAGACCCGACGCTATTAAAAGCTGATCTTGATCAATTTGCTAAGGATCTAAAAGCACAGGGGATTCGTAATATTAAGGGGAGACTAATTGCTGATGACACGTGGTATGATGATGTTCGGCTTTCACAAGACCTAAATTGGTCGGATGAACCTTTTTACACGGGCGCACAAGTCTCTGCTTTAACACTTTCCCCGAATGAAGATTACGATGCGGGTACAGTGATTGTCGAAGTTACTCCTGCCAAGAAAGCGGAAGGGAAGGCACTCGTGAATGTTAGTCCAGAAACAGATTATGTAAAGATCGTGAATCGGACAAAGATGGTTCCAGCAGGAGAAACAAAGAAAATTTCGATTGAACGTGAACATGGATCAAATCGAATTATTGTGGAAGGGGACATGCCTGTAGGTGGAACGTTATCACGTTCATGGGCATCGGTATGGGAGCCGGCGGGGTATGCTTTATCCGTGTTCCGAAAAGCGTTAGAAGAACAAGGAATCAAATTTGTAGGTAGATCTGAGGAAGCATTCGAATCGGCTCCTGAGCATGCACAGGTTCTCGTCTCCAAGGATTCCATGCCGCTTTCTGAATTGCTCATTCCATTTATGAAATTAAGTAACAATGGTCATGGTGAAGTTTTAACGAAGGAAATGGGCAAAGTTGTTCATAGTGAGGGCAGCTGGGATAAGGGACTTGAGGTGATAGAGGATGTTGTAACGGAGCTTGGCGTGAATCAAGATACAATCCTACTCCGTGATGGTTCCGGAATGTCGCATAAAAATCTCATCCCATCCAATGATTTAACACAGCTTCTGTTCGAGGCACAGAATAAAGACTGGTTCCCGGCATTTCAGCAATCCCTTCCAGTTGCTGGGGTGACGGAAAGGCTCGTTGGCGGGACATTGCGCAATCGAATGACGACAGAACCTGCGAAAGGAAACGTTACTGCAAAAACTGGCTCAATAACGGGTGTTTCTACCTTATCTGGTTATGTCACAAGTCTGGACGGTGAGAAACTGATTTTCTCCATCCTTATAAACAACTATTTAGGTTCAAGTGGAAATATACAAGCGATCGAAAATGAGATTGCAACAATGCTTGCTGGACATGAATTTCAGGAATAACTTATAAAAGGCTGTTCCACTCATCATGAGCGGAACAGCCTTCCTACTTTTATCCATTAGTTGCTTTTAGATCTCTGTTCAACCGTTGCTTGGCAGAAAGGTGTTCCGGGGTAATCGGAATATGCTTCATGGCCTTGCCAAGTCCATAGACTGGCATGTTTCGGTAAATGGATTCATAATTCGCTACTTTTACTTCATAGGTTTCATGATAAATCCCGACCGCTTCGTTGTTTCTAACCTTCTTGTTGAAATTTCTCCATGCCTTCAGGTGTTTTTCTCCTTTTGCATACGCAAGTAAATCTTCAGTTGAACGCCAGTATTGAATCATCACTGTCGTTCGGAGACCGAAGTAGCTTTCCATTGATAAAAAACCAAGTTTCTCTTTGTTTGTATAGAGCTCCTTTATCATTCCTGGCATAGCATTAAATACGGGAAGCCACTTTTTTACAGCGAGCCGCTTATTAATTCGCATACCGATTAAGAAAACAACAATGGTATCACTATTTTCTGTTGTATAACTACCTTCGTAAATATGTTGAGCCATCATAAAACCTCCCTCTATGAAATTTTGTTAATAGTAGATTCACACCAGTCAATTGAAGCACGTGTGATTCGTTTTCCGTAGTCTAAGGTGAACAACCAATACTGTGCATCCTGGTGTCCTTGACCAGTAGTAGAAATGTTTTCTTCAATACTTTTATAAAGCAGATAACGTTCTTCTAATTGATTCTGGTAATTTTCCAGCAGATGTAATGTATGTTCCTTCAATTGATGGCGTCCAAAAAATAACTTCAGCAAGACTTCATTTCGTTCCACGGGGACCTCTTCGATTGGCTTTTCCAGCCAAGCGGTTAAGACATGTTTCCCTTTCTCGGTTAGGAAATATTCGTTTCGATCGGGTTTACCCTCCTGTGTAGTGGTTTGAACGGTTGCTAACCCCTCCTCGACAATGATTTTTAATGTCGGATAAATCTGTCCATAACTGATTTTCCAGAAATGACGCAGGCTTCGATCAATGAACTGTTTGATGGAATAACCGGATCTACACTCGGTTGTTAGTATGCCAAGAATGGTGTACGTTGTGTGATTGTATTTTTTCAATGGGTTCATCCTATCTAAGTGATATATATCTTTTAGATATATGATATAATAAACGGAAGAAAAGCACAAGTTAATTTTCTGAAAATTAACTTGTGAAGAAGGGCCCCTCATACAATGTGTGCTATCTGCCCGGTTGGATTTAAATGCTGAAGTTTATATCAAAAGTGCTGGACTTCGACAATGGTACGACAAGAACTATTTGGACACTGCTACGAAAAATGTGATAGGCAACAAAGTCATAAAAAACCCTTCACTGCGTATGCAATGAAGGGTTTAATAAGTTACGCGATATAATCTTGTCGATCGACATTAGTATTCTCTTGTTTAATGTAGTAGCGCCCTTTTGTAGCAATTGCAATTACTACAGTAAGGATGGCGGCAAGAATTGCAGCAAAGAATGCAGCAGTGCTTTGCAGGAATGTACCTAAGAATCCTAAGGCAGCAATTGTTCCTAATCCACTAGCAATGACTAATGACCACACACCTACTGGATTCCATTTATGCAAGTTCTCTTGTCTTGCCTCGTAATAGCCTGGTCCAATTTTCAAGATGCGCTTCACAACAACGGCATCTGTAACTAAAATAGCAGCCCAAGTTAAGAGGAATACCCCTTGGAAGGTCATTACTACTTCTAAGTGATTCACAATGCCTACAAGCATTAATACCATAGAAGCAACCCCGGTTACAACAACCCAGAAACGGCGACCTGGCGTAAATTTGAAAATGTTTTCAAAGAAATTCGAAAGCGACAAGGATCCACTATATATGTTCGTAATGTTAATTCGTACTTGTGTAAGAATCGTGAATAAAGCACCCCAAATTCCGAGTAGCAATACGATATAAACACCTGGGTTAGGTTCACCTAGACGAACACCAAACCAGATTCCAAGTCCGCCCATTACTCCAAAACAGAAAATCTGAGGGATAAATCCGATGGCAAATATTCCGAGTTTCATATCTTTTGGTTTTAAGAAACGTGCATAGTCGGACGCTAGTAATGGGGTTAGTCCCATAATACCGTGTTGCATACCGATACATAGTAATAATGCTGTTCCACCAACTTGAACGCCCTCAGGCATATAAGACCAGAAGGTTCCTTCGTACAAGGAAGGTGTACGTGTAGCCATTACAATTGCTGCTGCAAGAAAAATAAAGAAGATTGGCAGTGACCATTTTTGTAGCTTATCTAATTGCTTGATTCCAAACCAGTTTAAGGGGATAACAATGGAACCAAAGACTACGATTAATACCCACTCTGGGACAGCAGGGAAAAATTCGTGGACTGCAGCGACTAAAATCATGCCTTCTAGCGCGCAGTACATAATAAAATTAGTGGCGTAAATAAATGAGGTCAAAGAGGCGCCAATATAGCCAAACCCACCACCTCTGGATAATAAATTCACGTTCATTCCTGATTTAGCAGATAAATAAGCGATAAACGTTCCCAAAATTCCAGCGACAATGATTGCGTAAATTGCTGATATAATTGCGTTAACTGCACCAAATTGCAGTGCCATGACACTTCCCATTTGGAAGTAGAAGATTGCGGTTGCAATTCCAAATGTAATATTCGTAATACTTAACCATCCCATATTTCTTTTCTCACGAGGTACCCGGTCTAATGAGTAGTCATCACTATTATTATCCTCGACTTTGTGATCTGTAGTGTTAACAGATCTCATACATATCATCTCCTATCTTTTTGTGAATTTATTCACAATGTGTATTCGTAGAATGAAGGCCATTTACAAAAAAGCACCTAAATAAAATTATAACATTTTTTGAGTGGAAAAGCAAAATTTCCGAACGTATCATGGGTTGGAACAGAAAAATCACATTAAAATACGTTCTTTTATATAAAAAAACTTGCTTATTCAAAAGGAATGTGTCGATAAACGGAAATTAGTTAAAATGTTCTATATTAGTATATGGGAAAAAGAGACTATTCATAATTATTTTCTGAGTTTAAATAACTACTAAAGGGGAGCGCTAGACGGAGATGATTCATACAAATTTAAAAGTTATTGTCGTAGTCACTGGGGCAATCTTGCTTCTCATCTTATCTGTTTTTTACCTGTGGGAAAAAAGGGAGAAGGCTGTAGCGAAAGACGAGGAAATGGATGCTGGCATGGCGGATATATCTTATGGTGAATTAGAAATAAAAGATTACCTGCTTCCGCTAGAAAACTCGGAAACGCGTTCAACACCAATTAGCCATGTGATGCTTCATTTTAGTAGTAACGTTACAGAAAAGCCGCACACTCCATATCAGGTAGAGGATATCCATAAGATTTTTATGGATTATGGTGTTTCCGCGCATTATGTGATAGATCGGGAAGGAGTAATTTACAAGTTTGTACAAGAGGATCGTATTGCTTATCATGCAGGTTCAGGGAGCTTGTCGCGTTTTCCAGCGTATGAAAATAAATTGAATGCCTATTCGATTGGAATTGAGCTGCTGGCTATTGGAACGAAGGAAGAAATGTCCACCTTTATTACAGAAGATACATACGATGCGCTTGACAATTCTTTTATCGGATATACAGATGCACAATATGAGTCGCTAAAAAGCTTACTACATACCATTCATGAACGATACCCAGAGGTCAAAAGGGATAGGGAGCATGTTATCGGTCACGATGAATATGCTCCAGATCGAAAAAATGATCCTGGTTCACTATTTGATTGGGGTAGAATAGGATATTAGGATTTGGATCAGGTTCGGTCAGCAAACTTAATAATACTACCAAGCTCCGAGGTAAATGTTCTACCAACCGAAAAAGACGATGGATATTACTCCATCGTCTTTCATTCTATCGAATTCTTGCAATAATCCCAGCTTCATCATCTAATTCGAGCTTAATGCCAGCAAATGGGTCCTCATTTAAAAATTCATCAAGCCATAGTCGTAACGCTTCGATAATATTTCCTGTAACCAAAACTTGCTTACGACCGCCGGCGAATGCTTCAGCAGAGAAGCCAGTATCATCGTCATACATCAGCTCTACTTCCACTTCATCTGGCTCAACTTGCTTTTTGCGAGCGGTATACACACAAATGGCATTAATAATATCCTGCTCTGAAAGAATTAGCTTCTCCATGGATTTGCATCCTCATCCTTTTTCTTCTTCGTGAAGAAGGTGAAAATTTTACGGACAATCGCAAAGAGAATAACAATTGCTAGAATGTTTACAGCTAGTCCCACTAAAGAACCGAGCATGCCTAAGTTTCCTAATAAACCACCAAATAGCAGCCCAGCAAGACCTCCTAGCATGAGCCCTTTCATAAGACCGCCTGACATCAATCCACCGCTTTTATTTGTATTCGTTGTTGATTTACTATTGTTGTTCTTATTGTTTTGAAAAAGAGAGTTATTGTTGTTTGTGTTGCTTTTGTTTGAATTGAAATTGAAGCCTTTCTTTCCAGATTTATAGGATTTTGCTTCAACCGTAATGGTGTGATCTTGAAAAATAATATTTCCAATTGGTGAAAATAGAAGTGTTGCGGTAATCAAAGCTGTTAAAATCTTCTTCATTTCTTTAATCTCCTTCATAAATTGTATCGTAGTCTATTATACTATAATTTATTGTATTGCACGATTTTAAAAGGCATCCAGATAAGTTATCTGAACGCCTTTATCAGGTGTAGGCTTCTTCCTAAGAAGCTCGCTTCCAGTCCGAAACATCAATTTCCAGTGGGATATTACTTGCTCTTGCTTTCTTAGCGGCCATAAAGAACAATAGGACAATGATTGCTGCTCCGGTAAATCCGCCAGTCCATGAAATGTTCATTGGTAAATTAAATCCTATTGGCTGTGATAAAATATAGGTAATTACCATCACGAGCATGAATGTTCCAGGGATTAATGCCACAAAGTAGTTTTTCCGTGCTATATATAGATACATCGCTCCTACAAAAAGTGCAATGACGGCTGTTGATTGGTTTGCCCAGTTGAAATATCGCCACAATAAGTTAAAGTCAATCTGTGTTAAGACAGCGGAAACGACGAAAAGTGGTACGGCAATCCACAGGCGACTTGAAAACTTTTTCTGTGCGATGTTTAAGTAATCTGCGATAATCATCCGTGCACTTCGGAATGCAGTATCTCCGGAAGTGATTGGTAGAACAACGACACCAAGTACAGCAAGCGTTCCACCGATTGCACCTAGAAGAATAGTTGATGATTCACTAACAATTGCTCCGGGGCCACCAGCTGCTAAGATTTCATTCAATCCGTTATAGCCATTGAACATACTCATTGCCGCAGCAGCCCAAATCATTGCGATGATTCCTTCTGCAATCATCATGCCATAGAAAATTTTGCGGCCTTCTTTTTCCCTTTTGGTTGTACGGGAAATAATTGGTGTTTGTGTCGCATGGAATCCAGACAGCGCACCACAAGAAATAGTGAAAAATAGCAGTGGGAAAATAGCTGCCCCTTCAGGATGGAAATTCTGGAAGGAAAGCTCTGGAATTGGTGCATTTGTAGCAACTAAACCTATCCCTACACCAAGTGCACTAATTAACAGCAAGGCACCAAAATACGGGTATAAGCGTCCAATTACTTTATCTACCGGAAGTAGTGTAGCGATAATATAATAAGCAAAAATAGCTACGATAAAGATCCATAATGCCACACTTCCATCTGTGAGCAGGTGAAGCAAGCTGGCTGGTGTGGAAACAAATACCGTACCAACTAATAATAAAAGCAGAACAGCAAAGCCATTTACGACATGCTTCATAACCTTTCCAAGAAACTTACTGGCAAGCTCTGGCAAATGAGCGCCACGATTTCGGATAGAAATCATTCCTGTCAAATAATCATGAACTGCCCCTGCAAAAATACACCCGACAACAATCCAAATAAATGCTGCTGGTCCATAAAGTGCACCCATAATTGGACCAAATACGGGGCCTGTCCCAGCGATATTCAGTAGCTGTATGAGTGAATTCTTTGGTGTGCTCATCGGAATATAGTCCACACCATCACTGTTTACATAGGCAGGTGTTGGACGCTCATCTTTAACACCGAAGAGCTTTTCAATAAATTTCCCATACGTAAAATAACCAATAATTAATAGTGCAATACCTGCAAGAAATGTATACAACCTGCGTCTCCTCCTTTTATGAATCCGGTTTCATAATAGTATAAAAGAATCAAAGGACAGTAGGGGAGAATTGGGCGTAAAAGGTAATCATTTCGAATTATCATGTCAGCTGACTGGATTAAGATGCAAGTTGTTAGATTTCCAGTCGACTACGTAATGCTTTTACATAATTTCTACTTACAGATAACGTATCGTCACTTCCTTCTAATTGTAAGTGGTATGCACCGTTAAACCATGGGGTAAGTCGTGTGACATACTCTAAATTGACTAAGAAGCTTTTATGAATTCGAAAGAAACCATACGTTAGAAGTCTAGTTTCTAAGTCTTTAAGGGCAATCTTTGTTTCAAATTCGCCGCTCTTGGTAACGAGCTTGGTTCGTTTATCGCTTCTCGACATATATAAAATATCCTCGGGTTCAACATAAAAGATATCTCCGTCTGCTTCTACAGCAAGTTTTCCGGCCTGTTTTCCTGTATCTGCTTCAATTGTTGCTCCGAGTTTTTTTTCAATCCGTTCGATTGTCTCCTGTAATTGCTCTTCATCATAAGGCTTAAGCAAATAATCCACCGCATTATAGCGAAACGCCTCGGCAGCAAACTGTGGATATGCGGTAGCAAAGACAACCAATGGTGCTTTTTTAAGTTCCTTGATTGCTTTTGCTGTTTCCATTCCACTCATTTTTGGCATTTCCACATCAAGAAAGACGACATCTGGCTGATGCTGAATCGTCTTCATAATAGCTGTTTCCCCTGATTCCGCTTCTTCGATAACTTGAAGGTGGGGAAAGTTACCTAATAAATGCTTTAATTCCTTTCGGTTGTGAGGCTCATCATCAACGACGAGTGCTCGGATTAACTGATCCACTGTTTCCTAACCTCCTCATACGGTAGAGTGAAATGAATTTTCGTGCCGCTCTCGATACTGCTTGTTACATGAAGTGATGCATGCTGTCCAAACATCATACTCAGCCTTCGATTAACATTATAAAGTGCTAGGCCGCTTCCAGTTTCAGAATCAATTGGTGCTTGATGTATCTTGGCTGCTGCCGCTTTACTCATTCCTTTTCCATTATCCTCGATGCTAATATAAATAACTTCTCGTTGCTTCTTCATCACTATTTCCAGGTTACAATTACTTTCCTTATCTTTAAATCCATGGGTGATCGCATTCTCAACGATTGGCTGAAGCGTGAGCGGTGGAATATGATGCGAAAGGATATCCTTTTCGATCGTATAGTTCACGTTTAATTTATCGTAAAACCGCTCTTTATTTAATGCTAAATAGGCTTTCACGTGCTTCAATTCTTGCTCCAGTGTAGTTACTTCCTGTGTTGTAGCGGATAAATTTTGCCGGAGGAAATGCGATAACGAAACAAGCATTTTCCGTGCTTTAGCTGGGTTAAGGCGAATCAATGAAACAATCGTGTTTAACGTATTGAATAGAAAATGCGGGCTGATTTGTGCTTGTAACGCTTTTATTTCGGCATCTTTTGCTAGCTGATATGCCCTGTCTGCGTGTGCCACTTCAAGCTGGTGACTCATCATCGAACTCAGGCCTTTGATAAGTTCGATATTCACATTCGTCAGATCATTTTCAGACTGGAAGTAAAATTTTAATGTGCCAATTGTTTCACCGCGCTGCTTTAAGGGTGCGATAACGGCTGCTCCAAGAGGACAGCCTTCTACCGAGCAATGAATCGAATCTGGGTTGGCAATAAGAATTTCACCGCGCTTAATGGCATCGAGTGTAATCTGCGTCTGGATTGGCTTTTCTTTTTGATGATGATCATGTCCAAGACCAACATGTGCAAGTATTTCGGTTTTATTCGTTATGGAAACGGCACTTGTTTTTAGTTCGTTATGAATAATACGGCACACTGCATCCGCGGAATTAATATGGAGCCCACTTTGCAGATGTGCAAGCGTCATATCGGCAATTCGTAATGTTTTTTGGGCTTGCATGGCGCTTGCCTTTTCTTCCTCACGGAGGACACTTTTGATTACTAAAAGAACAAGGACCGTGCCCATTCCATTCGCTACAATCATCGGAACACCGATGATATTTACTAAAGCCCACGCTTGCTCCACAGGACGTGCGACGAGGACAATGATAAGCATTTGGATTGTCTCTGCTAATGCCCCAATTAAGAAGGCACTACGCAGCTTTATACGCTTGTTTTTCTTATGAAACAGACTTGCTAGAATGCCTGCAATGATGGTAGCTATTCCACAAGCAATGGCTGTGAAACCACCTAATGTAAATCGATGCAGACCAGCAATAAGCCCTGCGCCAATACCGACCTTAGGACCACCGAGCAGGCCGGCAATCACAATGCCGATCACTCTTGAGTTGGCAAGTGCTTCTTCGGTCGTCAAATCGGTTGCCCAGCGGTTAAATTGGAGGCTTTCTGTGCTTAAGCTCAATCCTGTATATGTACCAATAATCCCAAAGGATCCAAAGAAAATAATGGCGGTAAGCTGCTGCTTCCGATTAAGCTGATCTTGATAAAACATGTTCCGGAAAAAGTGAAATCTCGTTAAAATAAAGGCGATTGTTACAATAATTCCCACGCGTTCTACCAATGTCACCAATAATTCGAACATCGAAAGCCTCCTTTTTACAATTGAAATCAAGTGAATAGGTAAGGGTTTTCAATAAGTATAACAGGTTCGGATATGTTTGAAAATTGGGGAATAAGATACATTTTGGGGTTGCATTCCAATTTTTCTTAGGTGCGCATGCTCTCACTTCCCATATGGTTAAAAGCCTATAATTTTAAGGGAATCGGGAAGGCAACATAAAAAGGCATTCACCTAAAAGCATGGTGAATGCCAAGATTTCTAATCTACTGTCAGCAGTGCATGAAGGCTCCGGAAGAAATCAGGAAAGAAACCGCCTTATAAAACTGAACCCTTTGCTTTCGGATGAGCATTTCGTTATTTTATGCGATATGATGATGCTAGTACAACGGTTCGTCTCACTCAGTGGGCGATTTGTTTAACCTTGCATCTCCAAAGACCTGATCAATTCCTCGCAAACTCACCATCAATCTCAACAGTTTCAAACACATTAATAAAGGCCTTTTCATCATGAGATCGAACAATCTCTTTAATTTTTAATGTTTCATAGCGGGTAACAACCATCATCAAAATTTGCTTTGATTCATTGGTGTAGCCACCATACCCATCCGTAATCGTAATGCCTCGGTAAATGGATTTCAGTAATTCCTTGCGTATCGCCTCGCCCTTTGTTGTGACAATCTGCATTGTTAATTTAATATGACTCGTGTGAATTTTATCAATCATTCTACCGGTTAAATAAATCGAAAGCAGTGTATATAATGCAATGTTCCAATTGAAAATCATGCCAGAAAAAAGCACAATAACGCCATTCATTCCAGTAAGCAGTAATCCTACACTGAAATTACTGGTGCGTGAAATAATCATTGCGATAATATCGAATCCTCCGGACGTTGCGGAGAATTTCATAACGACACCAATCCCAATACCGCCAAGCACACCTCCGAAAATGGCAGATAGTAAAATATTGTCTGTCAGACTTATGACGGGTAATACATATAAGAAGATGGATAGTGTTACAACACAAACGAGCGTATTTATTGTAATTTCCTTACCGAGCTTATAGTAGCCAAGAATAAGAATTGGGATATTCAAAACAAGATTAAATACTCCTGTATCAAATGGGGTGAGCAATCCAAGTAAAATAGCAATTCCACTAACGCCGCTGCTCAAAATTTCAAATGGAACTAGGAAAAAGTTAAAGGCTATTGCCACAAGCAGGGACCCAGCGATTACCATTATATTTTTCTTCATTTATTGGAACCTCCTAAATATATGATGTGAATTCTTGGTGATGGACGACCGTTTTAAACCACCACAACATCTTATCTGAAAACACACCCGTTGTCAGCACTTTTTTAACTTAGTTTTCGCTTTTTGTTACGAAATCATGAATTTATTCTTTTAACCGATTCTAGAAGGCACTCTTGGAGTGTGGTAAGATTTGAGTTAAGGAGATTGTTTTTGAAATGGAGGATTCAAATGCACAGCACGATTCAAACGTATTTTGCCAATTTAAATAATGAAGATAAGCAAGTTCAATATGAAGCATTTATGCAACTTCTTGCCGCTACAGAGGTTGAGGTAGATTGGGCTTATGAAGTGTGGGATGAACTGGTAGCAGGACTAACTTCATCCGATAATCATACACGTTCGAGATATGCGCAGCTTTTAGCAGGGCTTGCTATAAGTGATCCAGAAAAGCGGATATTAACCGATTTTTCGAAGCTATGGCAGATGACGAAGGACCCAAAAACAGTTACAGCACGACACAGTTTGCAAGCAATCTGGAAAGTAGGCTTAGCTGGCGAAGAACAGAAAGCGCTCGTCATGAATCACTTTATGGAGCGGTTTACGATGTGTGAGGGGGAGAAAAACTATACATTAGTTCGCTTCGATATTATTCAGGCGATACGGAATTTGTATGAACACGTACAGGATGAGATGATAAAAGAGAAGGCGCTTGAGCTAATCAATCAAGAGGACGATGTAAAGTATCAGAGGAAGTATGCAAAGGTATGGAAGTAAGTCGTGTGTTGCTTTTGTCCACATAGGAGGGGGAAGAGATGGAAGGTTTTCGTGGTTTCATTATATTGACACTTGTTTTCATAATTGTCATTTTGGTCATTGCATTCCTTTTTAAAGCGAAAAAACTGCTAGTTCCGATTATAATCAATATTTTAAGTGTCGTACTCGTTGTGATCAGCTTGATGTTTGGAGGATGGGAAGGGATGGGGCTAGGCTTTATCAGTGTGTCTCTTTATTTAGCTTCGATTATTGTTTTCCTAATGATCGGGTTTCGATATCTTCTAAGCAAATAATGGTCGTATTATTAATCATCGTACAATTTGTAATTGAAAAGCAGTGAAGCCTGTAAAGAGGTTCACTGCCATTCGTATTATTTAGAAATAGAGAGGTAAGTAATAAAACATATCATATACAGACTAAATAGGATGGTCATCCATTTAGATGATTTTCGACCTGTACTAAAAATACCCTTTATACCATTATTTAAAATGCTTGTGATGAGTATGATTATAGCACCAGCAAATGAGAGCATTGCAACGATGAAAAAGAATTCTTCCATAGTACACCCACTTTTATATATTTTTTAGGTTGGCCTAGTAGGGACAAGGAACAAGGGTAGCAATGCTGTCCCTCTAGAGTGATTCTCTAATGACTCTTTTATAATACAACACAGACAATATGCCAAAAATAGAATACAATGCTGTGTAAATGATCATGACGATAATCATTGGTGTCCACAATTCTGTACCGAAAAGGAACCAACCAGATTTGACTGCGAAATAGCTATGGCACAATCCAATTACTAATGGGATACCAAAGTTAAAAAGCTGTTTTCGCCATATACCACGTAATAAATCACCTTGTGTAAATCCTAGTTTCCTTAAAATTGTATAATTAGCCTTTTCTTCTTCACTCTCATCCATCTGTTTGAAGTATAAAATACAGCCAGACGTAATAAGAAAGGCTAAGCCTAGAAATCCAACGATAAACATAACGAGCCCCATTGTACTTTTTTGATTTTGTAATGACGCAAGCTGGGAAAGATTCGAACCCTCATCCTGTAACTCGAGTGATTGGAAGATTTCATCTGCCTGTGCTAAATCTGATTGGTCTTCGATATCGATTCCAATATAGATTGGCGGCTGATTTTGAATCTCTGGATCCATGTCCTGCACTAACTTTTCGAATATGGTGCTGTCAACAATAGCGGTTGGTAATCCGCCACCAGTGAAATTATAGGGAAGGATGGTCCCTTCACGTAAGCCTAGAAAGTTTTGCTTAATCTCTCCGTTTGGGGTGACGAACGCTACTTCACCAGATTCTTTCAATGAAATAAACTGTTCGAGAACTCCGCTATATCCAGTAAGGATGAGCTCTTGGGAAGACACATCTATACCTTCTACCGCCTCTTCACTTACTACAGGTAATAGCATTTTATCTGGATCGGCTACCATTTCTGACTCACTGAAATCCGTCTCCATGATTTGTGAAACATCCAAATCAACTTGAACAACATCTATATTTGTTTCTTCATACGCAATATCTTCCTTGTTTAGTAAAGCTTTAAATGTCTCTGCCTCTTCTGTAGTTGCAATCGAAAAATGCGCCGGTACATTTTGTTCCGCTAATTTTTCTGCTGAATAATAGGAAATATAACTGAGACATAATAATCCAATCGCAAGCGCTGATACAGTGGTGATGATGGTTAATAGCAATGCATTCGACTTCATACGGAACATAATCGATGAAAGGGATAAGACATCATTCAGATTTAAATAGCCGCCCTTGCTTTTTCGAATGAGATGAAAGATAAAGCTAACGCTCCCTTTATAAAATAAATACGTCCCAATAATGACAGAAGCCAGAATGCTCACCATTGCTATAACTAATTGGGGAAATGTGACAAAGTCGCCACCAAATAGTTTTGTTGAGACAAAGTAGCCGGTAATAATAAGTCCAATTCCGATAACGCTGATAATCATTTGAAGGATGGACATTTTCTTAGCCCTTGCTTCAGTCGATGAGCGAACACGGAATAAGGATAGGATGCTCTGTCTTTTAATAAATAGTAAGTTCATAATCATAATGCAAAAATAAATCGCTGTAAAAACAAGTAATGTTTGGATCATGGCCTCCGTCGAAAAACGTAAGGTGGCTACCTGTTCGATACCAATAACGTTCAACAAAATCATCATAATAAATTTCGAAGCTGCAAAACCGATAAAAGTTCCGATGACAAGTGACCCGAAGTATAAGATGAGATTTTCAAGTGTAAGTATTTGAAAGATTTTACCTTTTGTCATCCCAATCAATTGAAATAATCCAATTTCTTTGCTGCGCCGTTTAATAAAGATTGTATTTGCATATAACAAAAAGATCGTAACAATACCAACAAGAACGATGGATGCTGTTCGAATTCCGGCAGCTCCTTTTATCGACCCTTCTGCTGCATCCATTGCCGGGTCAAACTGCAAGGTAACAAATGCGAAATAAAGCGCGACACTAAAGATTAAGGCAAAGACGTAGAGATAATAATTCTTCAAATTCTTTTTCAGGTTACGGTAGATGAGATGATTAATGCTCATGATGAACCCCGCCTAATACGCCTTGTGTTTTCATAATATCTTTGAAAAAGGTTTGTCTTGTTTCCTCTCCCTTATTTAATTGGGTATAAATTTGACCATCCTTGATAAAAATCACTCTGGAAGAATAGCTTGCAGCAACCGGATCATGCGTTACCATAATAATCGTTGATCGCAGCTTTTCGTTCAAGTAACTTAATTTATTTAATAAATCAGAAGCTGCTTTGGAATCGAGAGCTCCTGTTGGTTCATCTGCGAATATGATGCTCGGCTCATGAATGAATGCACGAGCTGCGGATGTACGCTGTTTTTGTCCACCAGAGATTTCATTTGGATACTTATCTTTTAAATCGGCAATCCCAAGTTCTGCAGCGAGTGCACGGAATTTTTGATCTGCCTCTTTTTTAGGTGTCTTCTTAATAGATAATGGCAATAGAATATTTTCCTTAACGGTCAACGTATCGAGTAAATTATACTCCTGAAAAATAAACCCTAAATGCTGCTTCCGAAATTCGGCTAATTGTTTTTCACGCATGCGTGTAAAATCAGTGTTCTCTATTTTAATCGACCCTTGACTGACTTCGTCGATGGAAGATAATACATTGAGCAAGGTCGTTTTTCCCGAACCGGATGCCCCCATAATACTAACGAATTCACCCTTTTCCACGGTCATATCGATGCCTTTTAACACTTCTTGTTTATTAAACTTATTTCCATAGCTTTTATGGATTTTAGTTGCTTGTAATATATGCATGTTCTCACTCCCGATTTATTCGTTAGTATTAGCTTAATCGATTCCTATAGCCTTTTCCTTCGATTTACCGAACAAAAAGAAGAAGCATATGACAATTTTGTCACATGCTTGTGAGTTGTACAAATGTATTCTTTTTTGGAAAGGTTAAGGTGAAGGTCGTGCCTTCTCCAAGAGTTGATTGTACATCAATCTCGATTGCTAAAGATGCAGCTGCCTTTTTGGTCAAATAAAGTCCCATACCAGTTGCAGCATTGTCCTGGTGACTTGTCGTTGATGTAAAGCCTTTGTCAAAAATACGCGGGAGGTCTCTCGGGTCGATTCCCCGTCCTGCATCTTGAATCACTAACTTAATTTGGCCTGCTTCTAGATAGCTTGAAATGAGGATGTCCGAGTTCTCGCTGTACTTGACAGCATTCGTTAACAGCTGTCTGACCATAAACGAAAGCCATTTTGCATCGGTTAGAACCTCTGGATTCTGTAAAGAAATATCAAACCCGATTCCTTTTTGCATACACCATGATTTTAAATCCTTTATTTCTTTGTAAAGGAGCGCCTCTAAGGCAGTGACCTCGATATATAGATCGTTTTTAATAAAAGGGATGCGTCGCTGATGGAGCTGCTGATCGAGCAAGAGATGGATTCGTAACCATTCATTATTTAATTGTGCCTTTAACCGTTCATCTTCCATGCGATCCATCATTAATTGCATGGTCGTTAAGGGCGTTTTCACTTCATGAATCCAGCCTAAGAGATCATCTTTTTCCTGCTCCACACTGATAAGAAGATCCGATAACGATTTTTTGTAGTACTGGGCTTGATCGGTTAGTTGTGTATTTGTTATTTTTTCAAACGGTGTTCTCGCATCTTTTAAACTTATTAAATCAAAGTCATCGCCCAACGCTTCTAATTCCTTATAAAAGGTTGTCTCTTTTTGAAAACGAACCATCAAAAAGAGAATGAAAATAATGCAGCTCAAAAAAACAATGTACAAAATCGATTGAAAGGGGATGGATGCGTCAAGGTAAGCAATTAGCAGGAAGAGGGCTTGCAAGGCTAGAAAGAGGATGATCCAGCTGCGTCTTTCAATCATATATTTTCTAATCATGCGGATACGCCTCTTCTATCGCGATATAGCCCTGTCCAACCTTTGTTTCAATAAAACTCCCCAACCCTAGTTCTCCCAAGCGTTTACGTAGCCGATTCACATTAACGGTTAATGTGTTATCACTGACAAAACGCTCATCATCCCATAAACGTTTAATGAGTTCTTCGCGGCTAACAATTTGATTTTTTTGCTCGATTAAAACGTTCAAAATATACATTTCATTTTTCGTTAATTCAAGGCTTCCTAGATGGTTGCTGACGGTATTTTTCGTATAATCAACTGTTGCGCCGCACCATGTTCGCAATTCCGTTTGTTCATTATTGTAATTGTACACACGCCGAAGAATTGCTTGAATCTTAGCGATGAGCACATCGAAATGAAACGGCTTTTGAACAAAGTCATCTGCACCAAGCTGCATGGACATCACCATGTCTGTCGGATGGTCACGTGAGGACAGGAAGATAATCGGGACATTGGAATGTGAGCGAATCATGCGACACCAATGAAACCCATCGAATTTCGGCAATTGGATATCAATAATGACTAGATCAGGCTTCACTTCTGTGAATTCCTGAATCACATGATTGAAATCTTGAACACCGTACACGCCATACGACCATTGGGATAAGCGTTCTTTTATTTCATTAAATAAGGAAGCATCGTCTTCAACAAGCATAATTTTAAACAAGGAAGCCACCACATTTCTATATTGCATTCTATTATAATTGTACCTTAAAAAAGGAGGGGGCTGCTAGGGTTTTGGAATATATGTTTTCAAGAACTAGTATTTGGCGAAAATCGTTTTTAGAAAAGACAAGAAGGGTAAAAGGGGTATAAGGGAAATATGAATATATCAGTGGAGGCGAACAATGACTACAAAGGAAAAAGTGTTATTAACAAAAGAGGATTTTTATAACAGAACAGACCTGCCGAGTTGGCTCCATCAAGAATATGTAACTTTTCATAACACGGTCACAGATAAAACATTTCCTTGTTTTTTTGGGATGAGAGCCGAATTGAAGGGCGAGCTCCGCTATGCTTTTATAAGCCAAAACGACTGGAGTAATTTACCGTCTGCAATTGAAAACTTTCTACAGCTGTTTCAATCACCGAACTATAAAAGGCACGGACTTTTTGTATTTGTTGAGCCTTTTGAGCAAGAGGGCAATCTAGAGGATTACCGCAAGCAATTTTGGGAGATTCTGCAATATTTGCATGAAGCAGATGAAGTGGAATGGCCAGCACAGGCTCCTCGTGATCCAGACCATCATTTATGGGATTTTCATTTTAATGGTGAGCCCATTTTTGCATTTGGAAATGCGCCAGCATATAAGAAGAGGAAAACACGAGATCTCGGAAACGCAATGGTGCTTGGATTTCAGCCTCGCAAAATTTTTGAAGGATTGGAAGGAACCGAAAAAGCCGGTATGATGTCTCGTGAAAAAGTTCGTGATCGTGTAGAAGCTTGGGATGATCTGCCTAAACACCCTGATATCGGGCACTTTGGCGACCTGACTCATAACGAATGGAAGCAGTTTTTTATTGGAGATGATATAGAACCAATCCAAGGAAAATGTCCATTCCATCATAAATCACAAGCCTAAAATGATCTCATGAGATTTCAGCGCGTATAAATAAATTGCTATGAACAAAAAATGCTTTCGACCCTTTTTTGAAGGGCTGAAAGCATTGCTTCCAATGCACTAACCAAGGAATCATCTCCTTATATAAATAATATATTTTGTTTAAGTATCATTTCTGTTTCACCTCAACTATCCTCATCACGGATAGTTAGTCAATCTCAGGATATCAGCAATAATATCAGAGCTGCCTGGTGTAAATAAAAAGACTGATAAACCAATTAATAGAACACCAGTAGAGCCTAAAAATATCACCCATTTATTTGAGAGTGAAAGATGCTTAAATGCTTGTAAAGCAGCTCCTGAAATAAGGCAAACGCCTATAGAAAGAATGATAAAATAATAAAATCCCACTACATCACCCCATTTTGATAAATAAAATCAATTTGTTCTAGCAGTTTAAACTCTTGTACTAGTTGAAGCCCTTTTTAAGCCACCTACTCAAAAAAATGCTTTTGAATATTCAATACCCCCTGAAATTTGACACTAAGTATTTTCGTTAATTCAATTAGCATAAATGTTTCATCTAGCTTTCAAAAGGTGCTTTATTCCCCATAAGGAGGCTTTTCTTGAAACAGAATTAAAGACCAGTTAAATTTAAGTGCCAGCTTTTTGTGTTTGGCAAAAGACAAAGTGAACATCCGGATTCCAAACGTGCAGTTGATCCGCAATATACCCGCGTAGCCACAACACGCCGTTAATTTTTCTGAGGTAAAAGCCTTTAGGAAAATCATCGTCTTCACTTATTACTTCGGATGCTATTGTGATGGAGCCAGAAGGAGCTTGATGCTGGGGTGAGAGATTTTCTGAATTACCTTCAGTTTGATCTAGATGCTTTAGTCTTAGGTGAGGTCCCAGTTCAAGTGGACATAACTCCAAGCCAAGTTCGCCTGCTCGTTTAAAAATCTGTGGCATTGTAGCCCCATCGGGAAAGCCAAGATCCCTAACCGTTAGTTCAACGATCTTTAAGCAGTATTTTGTTTCTGATGTAGTGACCTTATTATTCAATAATAGTTTTTCTCCATACCCATTCATCATGATAGAATGTTGTTGCAATTTTTGAATAAGCTGTGATTTCGTTAGCCCGCCAACCTCTATTGTCCTAGTAATGACGGTGCAGTCGGGGTATATTTGCATTTGCGTTCACTCCTTCATAATGAGGTAGCAGGATTTAAATCAAAAATACTCAATTCTCTTGTTAAATTAAGCTGTTTCTTTAAGGGTTGTTTGACCAATAAAAGAATAAGGTACAATTAGATTCAGTATCTAAACAAATAATAACATAATGCTTAACAATTTAGTTTCAAATTTCTGAAATTAATCAGTGAAGTAAAAGACCATCAATTGATGATCTTACTTGTGCAACACATACACAGGTCACTTCCATAGATGTGAAGCAAAAACAAATTACTTCATACTACTCGAAATAAACATGGAAGCATCTTGCTTCATAAAAATCTGCTTTCCGTGATAGAAGGTTTTCACATCACTTGATTTAAATCCAACTTCAGCTAATATCTCCTTTAGCTCCGCATGTGAAAAACCATTATGAACTTTCGGGTGACTGATTTTATCATTTTTATCAAAATCAATAATAACTAACTTTCCACCATCATTTAAAATATGGAACAATGCTTGTAAAATTTTCTTCGTATCTGGAATATGAAGAAGTACCAATGACATTAAAATAATATCTGCCTTCAGTTCAGGAATTTCTTTTGTGAAATCGGAGTAAAGTACGTTGGCATTGGTAATTCCTCTGTGTGTGATTTTAGCCTGTGCAACCTTCAGCATTTGCTCAGATGAATCCACTAACAAAACAGAATCTACTAAATCCGATAATTCTAAGCCGATTAGGCCAGTGCCGCTTCCATAGTCAAGTAAAGATTTTGATTTGCTATTTTGTATTTCGGCTTTTACTTCCTTCACGATCACGTTAGCTAATTCCATTCTTTCTTCTGTATCATATTTTTTTGCCAGCTGTTCAAAAATGTTATTTTCCATAGGCTGCTCCCTTATTATTAAAAATTAATATTAGTATTCATTATTATAGAAACGGTATAAATTAATTTAAACCATCTTATACATTTCATACTGCTCTATATTTGCCTTCATAAACCCTAGCTTTCTAAGAAATTCAGCCATATCAATATTGTTAGGCATACTGATCGTCAGCTTTTTCAGGTTTCGTTCGATTATTGCATGTGCTAAAAGATTACGGGCAATTCCTTTTTCCCTTTCATCTTCACTTACATATAAAAAATAAATTTTACCTGCCTCTGTAATGACCAAAGTACCTATTATCTGATCGGCAAGGTAAGCAGTAAAACAGTGAGCAGTATAATCCTGCATAAAATAATCCGCTTCATTTTGCCAGTTAATATGGGTCGATAAAATAGCCTTTCTCACCCCTTCTGCTACGGATAGATCAACCTCTTTAATCGTTATATGTTCCACTATCGTATGTTTCAATTGATTATCATCCACTGATTTACTGAAATAGCTGATTGTATGGTACTTTTTATATCCTTGTTTCTCATAAAAGCGGATAGCACGGTCGTTATCTGATAGTACTTCTAAACTTAATCGGTCACATTGCTGATTGATTCCATTCTGAACAAACAAGTGGAATAATGCTTGACTCACACCTTCTCCACGATATTCTGGTGTTACACATAGGGTACCACAACGTAAGTTTTTGAACCTATCAAAAGTTCTGATACCGCCAAGTATTAATCCAACAGGTTCATTATTTTGAAAGGCAATAAAGGAGTCTTCTAACGTATTTCCCTCAGATCCAAAGAATCTTTCAAAGAACGGTTCAAGTGTTATATTCATTGGAATGGCATAGTCTGCGTAACCACTTAAAAATGCTTGATGAATCAATGGTTTATCTACTTCTGAACATCTTTTATAATTCATTTGGCACCTCCGAGTTATTTGGTTAAAAAAATGACTAACAAACCTCCTTGAATTTGCTAGTCATTTTCAACGTTCGCGCTAGGTAACAGAATCTATTTCGTGCTTTCAATACCCACGGTGCACAAAATAATTCAACACATGCTTTAAAAACGGATTATTATGCTTTAATACTTGCAAGGTCTCCATTGCTAAACAATAATGCTCCCACATTTCTTTTTTCGCTGCCTCTATCCCGAGAACGGAGACGAACGTGGAATTGTTATTTTTTTCATCTCTAAATGGTGATTTACCAAGTTCGGATGGATCGCCCTCCACATCGAGCAAGTCGTCCTTAATCTGGAAGGCAATTCCTGCATGACGTGCGAATTGTTTCAATGCATGCTTTTCAGATTCATTTGCACCTGCTAGAATTGCAGGCATCATAAGAGCAGCCTCAAATCCTAGCCCGGTTTTATAAAAGCACATCTCATTCAATTGCTCGAGTGTTAAATGCTCTCCCTTTGTCTGCAAATCCATCGCCTGTCCCCGGCACATGTCAGCCGTCACATTTGCCGAATAGTGAATGAGCTGGAGGACGGATTTGGCATCAAAACTTTGAAGAGATGCCTGCTCTGCCACTGCTTGTTGTGTTAAATAAAGCCCAGATAACTCTGCGGTAGCTGTTGTATATGTTCGGTGTAAGGTCGGGTTACCTCTACGAAAATCTGCGTTATCTTGAGCTGGCAGATCATCATAAATCAAGGAGGCTGTATGCATATATTCCAGTGATTTTAGCAGTGGTTGGATTGCTTTCTTATCCAAGCCATATTCCTCCACGCCCATGAACCACGTAATAATCGGGCGAAGCCGTTTTCCGGTGCTGCCTAAGCTATAATTTGCTGCTTCCATGATTGACTCGTCAAGGAGAACATTTTCTTCTGACTGAGAAATCGGCAGGGTTGCATTTAAATCCTCTCTTACCTTTTTTGCCTGAGTGACAAAAACGTCCCTTTCCTCCCGATCCTGTCTTAGGTTGCGAATCATACGATCACGAATTAATTTATCAAAAAAATCCACGTCTGTTGCGTGCTGCACGAGATCATCGACGGTTTCTTGTAACGCGGGAATTCCGGAGAAAAGGAGCCCCATCACTTGCTCATATTTTTGCTCTCCTTTTTTCGCTTTAAATCGCTTCAAACTATTGATTGCCCGGGATAGGATTACTTCACGCGCCTGCGGATCGGAATCGTACACGTTGTGAATGAAGTTGGCGATAACAGTCCAATAAAGCTCAAACGGATTAATCAGATCCTTGCGCTTCTCATAATGCTCAAGGTAATAGGTGTACGGTGTTACTCTCCCGCCTTGCCGGTCATCTGCCATATCAGTAAAATCATCTGCAAGCTGGTTGTATATCCCATAGTAAAATGTCCGCTGGTCAATCCCCTCATCCTCAGAAGCATCAATAATCGAACGAACGATGAGCCGTGATGCCGACGACTTTAAAATAACGGGAATGTATAGTTCTTCATTTGTATACGTTTCATTTCTTAAATCCTTTACACGTTCTACCTCCTGTGATTGATAAAAAACATATGCCTGTTCGAGAAAAGCCTCCCAGTCCTCGGCAGGCAGGCTTTCGTGAATCAACTCAAACGCGGCTTTCAGTTCAGAATGTATAAAACGCATATGCTTCCCGTTTTCTCCAGTCCATTTACCTAACGGGGGGACAACCCCTGTAACGAGCGTGATTCGGATCATCTCCGAATAGCGATTTTTCTCTTCAGCAGACAATACATTGGAATCGAGTAAATCATCAATAAATGGATAGGTGAGACCGTAGGCATAACCTAGTCGAATTGCTTGCTCGAGCTTGGCGGACTTTTCTTCGGGATCAATGTCTTCTCCCATTTCCTCTATTGCCTGCATTACTAATCCAGCAATTATCTTAATTAATTTACGCTGTGCTTCTTCGGCATCCATGCCCGCTGGTATATTTTCAGTAACCATGTTTAGCTTTTCCGTTACCCAAATAAATGTTGACTCAATCCCATTTTTCTCAGCCATGCGGTACAATCTTGCCATACTAAACATGTCTTCTTGACCTGCTTGCTTCCTAGTAAGCTGCTCTTTTAAACGCCCGACAATACGGCCGATCCGTCTTTGTGTAGCCGGAGAATCTAGTGCATGCCCCATGTCCCGCATGAAGATATAGGAAATGCTTCGTTTCAAATACGGATCCAATTTACCAGTCAACTTCAATGATTGGATAAATTTGTAATCATCGAGCTGTTTTTTATTTGTTAAAGTTGAAATGAAAGAGCGACGTTGAACATGCTGTGGTTTCCATAATTCCAAGTCCTTTATTAATGCCTGGACATACGATTGGTCAGCATGCTGTCCAGATAAGGATTTAAAGTACGCTTCGGCTCTTTGCTCTGCTTTATGATAAGCGTTGTCCGCGTTGATGATTGTTTTTTCATTCATATGTTTACTTACCTCGAATTCCTGATTTTTTCTATATAAAATTTAATCCATACTAAATTATTCTACGCTGGTTTACGATCCCTATGATGAAATTCCTATATTAGAAGGATGCACTCTATTTGGTAGTGAATCCTAATTAATAATAACAAAATAGAGCTAATATAAATTGAAACGCTAATCATATAACCATTGACTTTTTGTTTTGGGATTGCAATTTTTGACAATCTGAAGTGGTTTGTCATGCGCTCTTAACGATAACACGGTTTAAATACGTGCTAGTTGTGAAAAAAGATTCATCCTTGTATGGAGAGTTTTTAATTTAGGTATCGTCAATATAACACGATCACACTCTCTAGGGAAGCGATCCCGCCTCCACTAAAGTACTCCCAAATAACTGCTAAATAAAACTAAAGTCCTTAAATTTAACGTTTTTAGGTAAAGCGATTGGGGGAAAAGGTACAGGGAAAGCAAATTAATTATACGGGAGGTATTTTTTTGGGACTTCAGAAAGGGAAAAATTACTCGTTTTTGGAGACTGGAAGGCCAGTAGCTGAGGGGATGAACGGAGCCGTAACATCACCCCACTATCTAGCTACACAAACTGGGAAAAGAATCCTAGATCAAGGTGGTCATGCTGTAGAGGCAGCAATTGCTGTTAATGCTGTACTTTGTGTCGTTATTCCGCATATGGCAGGCTTAGGAGGCGATTTATTCGCACTAATCTGGGATCAGGATGAAAAAGAAGTAAAGTCCATGCACGGCAGCGGTAAATCCGGCAGCTATGTAAATCGAGAGGCCTACAAACAAAAAGAGCTCCGGGAGATTCCAGAGCGCGGCCCCTTAGCTGCGAACACCATTCCAGGAACTGTCGATGCTTGGTGGGAGCTACATCAGCAATATGGAAGGCTAAAGTGGGAAGTTTTGTTTGAGGATGCGGTTCATTATGCCGAAAGCGGCTTTCCAATCACGGATAAAGTAAGTAACTTTATTCAGGAAAAAGCTGAATTATTAAGCGACCATGCTACTACAAAACAGGTGTTTTTTAAAAATGATCGTCCTATTCTAGCAGGAGAACTGCTTGTTCAGCCTGATTTAGCTTGGTCCTTCAACCAAATTGCTCAATCGGGAAGAGATGCCTTTTATAATGGAGAAATTACCGATAAGATAATTGCTTCAATGGAGAAACATGGTGGCCTTCTAGTAAAAGAAGATTTCAAAGAGCATAGCCTCGAATGGGAACGTCCATTATCGACAAGTTATAGAGGATTTGAAATCTATCAAGTAAAACCGAATACACAGGGTATTGCTGTATTAATGATGTTAAATATGTTAGAGAAAAACGATATGACCTCGATTCAAGATGGTACTCCAGAATATTATCACCTTCTAGCTGAAACCGCTAAGCTAAAATTTCGTTTTCGGGATAAATGGGTTACGGATCTGGAAACGATTGATCTTCCTTATGATGAGCTCCTATCTAAATCTTTTTCATCAGAGGTTTATGACCATTTTTCGTGGGATGACGTATATCGAGAAGAAGAATTAGAAGAGCTTCCAGAGGTTGACGACGGACGTGATACAGCTTATCTTAGCGTCGTTGATAAAGAAGGAAACAGTATTTCTCTTATCCAAAGCATTTTCCACGAATTTGGCTCCGGATTTATGCCAGAAGGGTGTGGCTTCTTTTTACAGAATCGGGGATCCCATTTCAGTTTGGATGAAAATCATCCCAATACGTTAGAGCCGAATAAGCGTACGTTCCATACTATCATTCCCGGGATGGCATTGAAGGACGGCAAGCCATTTATGCTATTTGGAGCGATGGGGGGAGAAGGGCAGCCCCAAACCCAATGTGCCATGCTTACAAAAGTTATCGATTTTGGGTATAACATGCAGCAGGCAATTGAAGCACCACGCTGGTTGTATGGCAGAACATGGGGTGAAGATAGTTCCACGCTCAAGCTGGAAGGAAGAGTTCCAGATGAAATCATTAATGACTTACGTAGACGTGGGCATACAGTTGAAATCGTAGAGGATTATTCCCAGACAATGGGCCATGCACAAGGAATTATTATAGATCATGAAAGAGGAGTATATAGTGCTGGAGCGGACCCGCGTGGGGATGGAATTGCCCTGTGCTGGTAAGCTTGATAAACAATTGTGTTGGAGGAATAAATGATGGAAAATAATTTACCAGTTGATTTAATGCATTGGCTATTAGCTATCACACCATTAGTTCTGCTTTTGCTAATGTTAGTTGTCTTTAAGTGGTCAGGCGGCACCTCTGGGTGGGTCGCAATGGGTGTAGCGACATTACTAGGCTACTTTATGTTTGAAGCACCATTGGATAATTTAGCAGTTGGATTTGGCAAAGGGCTTTGGGAAGCATTCTTTATCCTTCTCGTTGTATGGTTTGCTTTATTGCTCTACCATGTTACGGATGAATCCGGCTCGTTTAAAGTCATTCGGGAAGAGGTACAAAACCATAGTCAAAATTACTTGTTTCTTGTATTAGCGTTTGGTTGGGTGTTTGCTTCATTTCTTCAAGGTGTAGCGGGGTTCGGTGTCCCGATAGCAGTTGTAGCACCGCTTTTAGTAGGGTTAGGTGTTAAACCTGTTGCCGCTATTGTCATCCCGTTAATTGGACACTCATGGGCGAATATGTTTGGAACACTCGGTGTAGGCTGGATTGCCACAATTAATGCCGTACAGATTGAAGATACGACATTAACACTTCTATATTCCGGAATCCTATTATGGATACCGAATATAATCGGTGGATTCATGATTTGTTGGTTATTCGCTAAATGGAAAGGCGTAAAAGAAGGTTTTCTAGCTGTCGTAATTATTTCACTTATTCATGGTGGAGGACAACTTGCTATGTTAATCTTTAACGCGGAGCTGAGTACGTTTATCCCAGCAATTTTAGCGTTTGGTGCTTTATTCATGCTTTCCAAACGAAAGAAATACAGAGAAAAATCAGAGACGGAAGAGTTAACAGACATTCTTGAAGAAACGGATTCAAAATCGGAAGAGAAGCCGGATATCTCATTACACCAAGCATTTATGCCATATTATGTACTGTCAGTAGTTAGTATTGTGTTTCTTGGAATCGGACCAATTCAAAGCTTTTTCGATCAATTTCAATTTGGACCGCCTTTCCCGGCGGTCGAAACCGGCTATGGCTTTGAAATGGAGGCTGAAGAAGCGTATTCTCCTATCGCTCCACTTACACATCCAGGATTCTATTTACTTGTGTCGGTTATCTTTGCCTACTTCTGGTACAAGCATTTAGGATTACATCATAAAAACACAACTAAGAATGTATTTTCTGGCTTAAAGGATAACGCTCTGGGGGCATCACTAGCAATAACTGGATTTTTAACGATGACCATGATTATGGAAAATTCAGGACAGACTAACGTACTTGCCCTTGGAATTGCGGATATATCACCACCAGCTGTTTATGCAGGATTAGCAAATGTCATTGGGATAATTGGTGCATTTATGACATCATCGAATACGTCATCCAATGTGCTGTTCTCGCCATTACATGGATCTGTTGTAAATTCGATGGAAGGGTTATCCCTGCCACTCGTTATCGCTGGTCAGTCAACAGGTGGAGCAATTGGTAATGTCATTGCACCAGCCAATATTGTATTAGGAACAAGTACTGCGAACGCGCAAGGAAGAGAATCTGAAGTATATAAGATTACGCTTATCTTCGCACTGTTTGCAGGTGTCGGCGTATCTGCTGTCAGTGTATTCTTGCATTTTCTAGGAGGATAAACAGAGAAATCATCGGTGAAGCAGGGAGGCTTCATCGATGATTTTAAGTTTTAAAGAGATCTCAATTCTTCTTGCTAGCTGGAAAAATGGTATACGACCATGACCAAATAAAATCGATAATAAAAATAAGTCCCCAAATCATCGAAATCCTATAAATCGTATCATTTGCATACGGTGTCTCGGCAACATTCTCTGTTCCAATCCAAGATAAGTCTTTCAGATAGTCTAGTAATTCACTAGTTCCCCCTGTTCCGTAAATCCAAAATGCTGCTTGAAGACTGGCAAATATGATTAAGTGAACAGTAGAACTCCGGCGATATTTTTTAGCAATATATTTCGGGTCCTTTTGTCTGTTCATGATACGAATATCTTTTTCTGTGAGCAGCTGTACCCCTCGCCAATTGCCAATTTTTTGTCGCATCCAGCGATCAAGCTTCATAAAATCAAAGATTCCAAATGTACATGCATAGAGAACAAACACAGTAATGATAATTAAAAAGGTAGAAATCTCTCCAGTTTCTTGGTATATCATCAAACCTAAGAGAGCTTCTAAAATTAATAGAATGATAAACAGTAGGAGAAAGAGCAGGCTACGTTTTTGTTTGTTGAAAAAATAGCGGACAACACCAAAGATGAGAAGCGATAACACGGATATAATTTCTAATGCAATAAAGATTTCCCATTGATAGTTGAGTAGTAACCCCATAATTGAAAACATTCCTCCATTCGATATCGTTAATTTAAGTAAATACGATTTGCAGGAAAAAATCAATTTGATTTATAAAATGTATGGAAGAAAATAGCCAGATAGTGAAGGACGAATTTCTGATTTTTTAAAACGGTAGATCAGTTCACAACAGTATTATAGGCTAAGTTATATGTAAATGAGTTTTTTCCTTAGAAAGAGGAGGTGGATATCAGCTTAGTAGTCTTCTAAGCTGGTATCCAATTAGCATTAATGAACAGCAGTTTCTTTAGAGTTTGTTGGCCATAGAAGCCCAATAAGGGCACCAACTATAGCTGGTAAAATCCAGCCAAGACCAATATCGTAAAGTGGTAAATAATCCATATAGAACATTTTAATGGATTCGAACAAATTGAAAGACGCGCTTGGCAAACTATCGACTAACGTGCTGTAGCCGTCCAAAAGACTAACGCAAAAAGTAAGGAACAATGCAGTTGCGTAAACACGTTGCTTATGGCCGAATAGTGAAGAACAAAGGGTTAAGATAATCAGAACAATCGCTAAAGGATACAGCAGCATTAATACTGGCACCGCATATTGAATAATATTCGTTAGACCAAAGTTGGCAATGAAAAATGACATTAGACATAGTACCAGAACGAATAATTTATAACTGATTTTTGGATATAGTTGATTAAAAAACTCGCTGCAGGCAGTAATAAGTCCAATGCTCGTTTTTAAACAAGCTAGTACGATAATAATAGCCAATAGAATGGTCCCGAATGATCCGAAATAATGCTGAGCCACTGCGGCAAAGATTAAACCGCCATTATCATATGTACCGATGGCCGATACGCTTGAAGCCCCCATATAGGTAATAAGTCCATAAATCAGCATCATTAATGCCATGGCAAAAAGACCTGATTTCCATGTGACCTTTGCAATTTCCTTTGGATTGGTGATACCTCGTCCCTTAATTGCGTGAATGACAACAATACCAAACGCAAGTGATGCAAGAGCATCCATCGTGTTATAGCCCTCTTTAAATCCTGTTATAAAAGCTAAACCGCTATAGTCGCCAATTGGCATAGCGAATGGTCCCATTGGTTTGACGATAGCAATGGAGATTAAGATGAATAAAAACACTAAAAATGCAGGAGTTAAATATTTCCCGATATAGTCGATAATTTTTGCTGGATTCAACGAGAAATAATAGACAATCGCAAAAAATAAAAAGCTAAAGAGCCCTAGATATAAACTGCCATGTGCTGGATTGATATATGGCTCAAAACCAACCACAAAAGGTACCGTCGCTGTTCTTGGAATAGCAAAAAATGGCCCGATGGTTAAGTAAAGTGCCACGGAGAAGACAACACCAAATAGTGGATGGACTCGACTGGTTAACTGTCGTAATCCGTTGCTCCCGGATAAACCAAATGCTAAAATCCCTATAAATGGAAGACCGATTGCGGTTATAAGAAATCCAATTAATGCCGGCCAGAAATTCGTGCCAGCAAGCTGGCCCATCTGGATTGGGAAAATTAAATTCCCTGCACCAAAGAACATTCCAAACAGCATCGTGCCGATGATAGAATAGGTAGAAAATGATATTTTTTGTTGCATACTTGATGTCCCTTCTAGATGAATAACATTTATTTTAACACCATTTTTATTGATTCGCTATAGCAATAAAAGGAACGGAATGTTCACACGTTTTAAGATCGTTTCCTTTAGTTATCTGCTTTTATTGCTATGCTGCCAATCGCCTTTCCGCATCCACAAATAGTTCTCAGCGTGCCTTTTAAATTGAACAAGGTACGCTGAGAGTACGTCTATTATGCTCGATCTTTGTAATAGGCTTTTCGTTCGTCCATTTTTTCTGGCAGTGCATGAATCGATGCTATGAGCTGATTCAACTTTCCCTCGATTCGGTGCAGTAAATAAAACGTAACGGCAACCGGGAATCCAACTTCGGTCAGAAAAGCTATCCACGCGTCCATAATTATTTCCTCCTTTTATGAGCTTTTGAAATAGGAATATGACCAGTGATTTGCCACTGGTCATATTCACAAGATTATTGCCCTAAGTCGATTTCTTCGACCGTGCTTTCTGAAATACGTGCACTATGCTTAGCAACTAAATCGCCGCCGCTCGATGTGAAGGCATTTTGTTCGATGATTGTATCCATTGCTGCATTAATAGCAGCAGGATCAACTGGTTCAACTGGCTTATCCAATGTGTACGTAACAATTTTCCCGTCCTGATTGGTAAATTTCAGCTCTAATCGGCGCATGATCTACACTCCTTTCTGAATAGATTTTTTCACAACTTACCCTTCACGAATGTCTGTTGTATCACGACGGTTAATCGTGTACAATGGGCGCTCCTGCAAGCTTACAAAAGCTGTTGCAACAGTAAGTAATTGCTCTGCTGTTGCACTTGTTTTGACATTGTTAAAGCTTTTGTTCTTAAAGATAGGTGATCCGGACTCAGAATCAATCCCATCTTGAAGCACAAGCTGCAGGGAAGACTTTGTTAGATTTGCAATTGCCATGTTTCTCACCTCCATTCACAACTACAATCGAAGGAAAATGAGATTAGGGGGTGAGCTTTTATTTTTTTATAAAAGTATAAAAGAGGGATTACTGCTTTCAAAAAGAGAATGGGTAATAACGTGGAAGCTTCTGTGTTAAAATGAATTAAAAATCCTCGTGTTTACACTAAGAGATAAAAAATAGGGAGAATAAAAAACTATGCGGATTCGTGAAATGGAAGAAAAGGATAATCAGAAAATGGAGCAAATTATTAAACGTTCATTGGAGTCATTTAACTTAGATATCCCAGGAACAGCCTATTTTGACCCCCAGCTGAGCAGTCTGGCGCAATTTTACAAAGAACAAGCACATGCTAAGTATTGGGTTGCGGTGAATGAACTGGATGAAGTCATAGGCGGTGTGGGTATTGCACCATTTGGACAGAAAAAGGAGATTTGCGAGTTGCAAAAGCTGTACATCGCTCCTATTGCTCAAGGGAGGGGTCTGTCGAAGGAGCTAATGAGGGTAGCAATCGACTACGCAAAAGAGCACTATACATACTGTTACTTAGAAACATTGAAGGAACTTGAAGCAGCTAATGCCCTATACAGCAAATTAGGCTTTCAGAAGCTGGAAAAAGCACTGGAAGGCTCGGAACATAATGCAATGGAAGTTTGGTATATAAAGGAATTATCGTAAAAATAATAAGGTTACAGGTGATACCATGTTTTTAAAACGAATTGAACTTCAAGGTGATCGTATCCCACCTTTTCATACCTATCCGTTTTCGATTCCAGCTATTAAAAATCTCGGTCAATTGGATTTAACGAACAAGGTAACCTTTTTTGTTGGAGAGAATGGGACAGGGAAATCCACATTGCTAGAGGCGATTGCTGATAAGGCCGGCTTTAATACAGCGGGTGGTGGCAGGAATAATTATTATGATGTACCTGCTTCTGAATCGGCACTAGGGGACTATATTCGCCTTTCTTGGATGCCGAAAGCCACAAACGGCTTCTTTTTGCGGTCTGAGTCTTTTTATAATTTTGCTACACATATTGATTCTGTAGGTGCCCAAGGTGCATATGGCGGGCGATCATTGCATCATCAATCGCATGGAGAGTCGTTTTTTTCGCTTTTTCTAAATCGGTTTAAGGGGAATGCTATCTATTTATTGGATGAGCCAGAGGCTGCTTTATCGCCTCAGCGCCAGCTCTCACTTTTACGAATTCTCCATGATTTAGAAGTGGCTGGTGATAGCCAGTTTATTATTGCTACACATTCTCCGATTCTTTTAGGGTATCCAAATGCTGTTATCTTAAGTTTTGATGATGAGAAAATTCAAGAGATTGATTATGAGATGACCGAACATTACCAAATAACAAGCTATTTTTTACAACATCGAAAAAAGTTTTTGCAGGAGATTTTTCGTGATTCCTGATTGATATAGGAATAAATGCTTGATGGGATTAATCAGTATAATGAAGAAGGAAATTAGAGAGGAGGAGAAAACGGAAATGGCAACTACAGAGAGAACTTGTCCAAATGGGCATACCTATTATAAAAGCAGTGACTGCCCAACATGCCCGGTTTGTGAACAGGAACGAAAGCCAAAAGCAGGATTTTTATCATTGCTTTCATCGCCTGCACGACGCGCATTAGAACATGAAGGAATAACAACCGTACAACAGCTATCAAATTTTACGGAGAAAGAGATTTTAAAGCTTCATGGGATGGGGCCAGCTTCCTTGCCAAAGTTGAGAGCGGCTTTGGAAATGGAAGGTTTATCATTTAAAAGTAAGTAATGATATTAGTCCATAATGAGGGAAAAAAAGAGGCAATCCTATAAATAGGCTCGCCTCTTACAATTTATTCACCTAAATCCACATTATGATAAACGTTTTGCACGTCCTCTAAATCCTCTAACGCATCAATCATCTGCTCAAATTGCTCAAAATCTGCTGCAGAAAGCTCTACATCATTTTGAGCGAGCATCGTTAGCTCTGCAATCGTGAATTCGGTAATGCCAATAGA
Organism: Oceanobacillus sp. FSL W7-1304; assembly: GCF_037969805.1. Taxonomy (NCBI): domain Bacteria; kingdom Bacillati; phylum Bacillota; class Bacilli; order Caryophanales; family Bacillaceae; genus Oceanobacillus; species Oceanobacillus sp. FSL W7-1304. The sequence goes on from NZ_CP150211.1 coordinate 3,032,743, forward strand.
TTTAAATGCTTCCTGTGCTGCATGGAACTGATCTGGCTCCGTGTAAACAATCACAGATCCATCTTCTTCAGCGATATCACGGACGTCAACATCTGCTTCCATCAATAGTTCAAGCACGTCATCCTCTGTTTTTCCTTCCACACCGAAGACAGCTACATGATCAAACATATAAGCAACAGATCCGCTTACACCCATATTTCCGCCATTTTTACCAAACGCAGCACGTACTTCGGACGCGGTGCGGTTAACATTGTTGGTTAGCGTATCAACGATGACCATTGATCCGTTCGGCCCGAAGCCTTCATAACGATTTTCGTCATAGTTCTCTTCCGAACCGCCTTTTGCCTTTTCAATGGCGCGATCGATAATATGCCTTGGTACGCTATATGTTTTTGCTCGCTCGAGCACTACTTTTAAAGCTTGATTGGATTCAGGATCTGGTTCGCCCTGCTTGGCTGCAACATAGATTTCCCTGCCGAATTTTGCATAGATCCGGCTTGTATTCTTATCCTTTGATGCTTTCTTTTCCTTAATATTGTTCCATTTACGTCCCATTTGGACCACTCACTTTCTATACCTCTAAATAAAACTATAAAACTTTAGAAGCTAGATTTCCAGCTTTTTTTGCAAGATAAGAAAAGTTTTTTAACTGCATAGGTGCAATATTGACAGCTATCTAAGAGATCGGTGACTAACAGTGTTGTCTAACAAAAAAGTATTTGCATAAAAGCTATGCGTGGCTCTCCATGGTTAATCGGTTCTTTTTTCCATGCAGAAAATAATATAGAACCATGATAGCAAGAATCACGATGCCAAGGATGATATACAGCGATCTGTAGCCGGTATATGGAATGATGAAACCAAGCAAGTACGGACCAAATCCAAGTCCTGCGTCCAGAAAAATAAAAAAGGTTGATGTTGCAAGCCCCATATGATGTGGCGGAGTTAATTTAACGGCAATCGCCTGCGAACCAGATTGCAAATTACCAAAGCCAAGACCAATTAGTGCACCTGCCACCAATAGAGTAAATCCGCTTGCAGCGACACTTAAAAGCAGCATCCCGCCAGCAAAAATGATAAGGGCAGGATACATAACAATATTTGCGCCTTTTAAATCCATTAAACGCCCTGTTATTGGGCGTGATATTAAAACAGCAATTGAATAAACGAGGAAGAAGAAGCTAGCTGCTTCCACAAGATTGATATCAATAGCGTAAAAGTTAATATACGAGAGCACACTGGAATAGCAAAAAGCAATCAAGAGCGTGATGCAAGCAATTGGCAATGCCTTTGGTGCAACAAAGCTTGAGATTTTAAAGCCTTTTGTTTCCCTTGGTGTGTGCACCTCTTGTGCTTCATTTACCCGCACGAATAAGGCAATAACTATATTGATGATACCTAGTACAAGACAGAAAGCAAAAATGATTGGAAAGGTTGTTTGTTGAACCATGAGCAAGCCAATAAACGGGCCAATGGCAGTAGCCAATGTTGCACTCATACTAAAATAGCCGATACCTTCTGCTTTTCGTGATGTTGGGATGGTTTCCGCAATTATAGTTCCAGCTGCCGTACTAGCCATCCCTGCCACAATTCCATGTATAAGGCGCGTAATTAATAGAAAGCTAATACCCAAATTCAAGAAATAAAAGGACGTGGCGACAATACATAAGATAAGTCCGATCATCAATGTCCGTTTACTCCCAATAGAGTCAATATAGCGTCCAGTAAATAATCTTCCAATTAAGGAGCCGATAATAAACATGCCCGTAATAAGCCCAGCCGTGCTTGTCGAAGCATGATACGCATCTACGGCATAAATACCGATCGTTACGACGAGTAAATAAAAGACAAGCGTTAAGAAAAAGTTAACGACAGAAGTGATTGTAAAGTCCTTCGTCCATAGTTTTGGTCTAGATTGTTTCAATGTTGTTTCTCCTTTCATCATATCACCGTACATAAAAATAGTTATCTAGAATAACTAAATAATATATCATAAATTGAATGATACGTATAGGGGAAGAAATTCCTGGATAGCTGTAATTAGTATTGAGCGGCTTCTCTATAATTGCACTCCAAATAAGCTCTTATCCGCGAAATCTCGACCTCCCAAGCCAAACAAAAAAACTGACAGTCTTAAAACAAAGACTGTCAGCAAAACTTGCTATTTGCGTAATAACAGATACATAAAATATGGTGCACCAATAAGCGCAACAACAATACCTGCTGGAATGCCGTCAGGGGAGACAAGGTTTCTTCCGATGGTATCTGCAATTAACAGCAACCAGCCTCCTAATAATATCGCTACCGGAATAAATAGCTGATTGCGCGGTCCGACTAGCGATTTTGCAATATGGGGTGCCATTAGCCCGACAAATGCAATCCCACCTGAAACGGAGACGGCTGAAGCTGCCAGTGCTACTGCAGTGAAAAGTAAAAGGATGCGTTCTTTTTTTACGGCAACACCAACACCAATTGCGACCGGTTCGTTCAGTGCAAGAATGTTTAAGCGATTTGCCTTATACAGGGCATAAGGGATGAAGATGATTAGCCATGGTAATATTGCTAAAATGAATGGCCAGTCCGTTCCCCAAATATTCCCTGCGAGCCATTTCGCGATAAAACTAACCTTTGCACGTTCCTGGGATGAGATGAGAACAATCATGATACCGGATAACGCCAGTGAAAAACCAACACCAATAATAATCATGCGTGTCGGGTCGAGCGGTCGTTTTTTCTCATAAGAAAAAACATAAATAAGCAGAGCAGTAAGAAACGCCCCAATAAAGGCAACGACCGGAAGCATGTAAACAAATGTGCCAGATTGAACTGGATAAAATAAAAAGAAAATCGCTACTGCTACTCCGGCGCCAGAGTTGATGCCGATAATTCCTGGATCAGCTAAGTCATTACGCGTTAGCCCTTGGAGAATTGCACCAGAGAGAGCAAGCGCCATCCCGGCAAGAATTGTAACAATAATCCGCGGCAAGCGAATAGAAAATAAAACAAAGGACTCCTTAAATGAACCAGCACCAAACAAGGTTGGAATAATTCGATCATAGGATAATGCAGCATCTCCAATTCCCATGCTGATGATAATCGTGAGTAGGGTAAAAAATACTAATAACCCTAGAACGATTCGTTGTTTTTTGATTAACTTTGGATGTATCATGTGAATGCTCTCCCCCCTTTACGGATAATGAGCAGGAAGAAGGGGAGACCCAAAACCGAAATAATAGCGACAATCGGTGTTTCCCACGGAGCATTGACAGTACGAGCGAGTGTGTCAGCAAGGAGCATTAGAATTGCCCCAACAAAAGCTGACATTGGTAAGATGTAGCGATAATCTGTACCAACAATTGCTCGGACGATATGGGGAACCATTAAACCGACGAATGCCATATTTCCAACTAATGCGACTGCTGCACCTACTAGCAGAATAATGATGACAAACAGAACGGCCTTAATTTGCGTTGTCTTTTGTCCAAGACCGACAGCAACTTCCTCATTGAGACTTAGAATGGTTAATTGTCTAGAAAACCCGAATGCAATAAGCATGCTTACAATAAGAAATGGGATAATGATTTGCAGCTGTGCCCATGTTGTGCCGATAAGCCCTCCAGCAGTCCACATGGATACCTCTTTGGATACGTTAAAATAGATCCCAATTCCTTCCGATACAGCTTGAAGAAAAGCAGATACTGCTGCTCCAGCAAGAATAATTTTGAAAGGAGAAAATCCTCCACGCTTAATAGCGCTTATTCCAAACACCATTGCAGCGCCGATTGCAGCTCCGAGGAAGCATGTAAACATAATTCCGTAATAATTGAGAGATGGCAGCAGTACAATTGCAACAGCAAGTGCAGCGTTTGCACCTGCTGTTAATCCAAGCAAGCCAGGATCAGCTAGTGGATTTCGCGTCATGCCCTGCATAATTGCTCCAGCTATGGATAGGGCTGCACCGACAAAAACAGCGGCAACTTCTCGTGGCAAGCGAATTTCCCGGATAATGGAAATGTCACTTCCCTCCGCATTGGAAGCAAGTGACAGCCACACATCTTTTACTTGAATATCGGCAGCTCCATAAACAATGGATACAATAAATGTCCCAACAAAGAGCAGCAGGACTACTATCATTTTGTAATAAAAGGGTATCGACGTTTTCGTTTCCTTTTTCATAAATACTCATCTTTTCTCTGTATAGTTAGTTAAGGAAAGCCTCTTTGAAAAAAGCAAGCTGCAATTCTAATGTTAATGGGTCATTGAAATAAAATTCATGTCCATTTACTTCAAAAACATTGTCATTGGCTACTGCAGGGATGTTTTGATAAATGTCTGATTCCATAAAGGAATTGTCTGTTTCATCAAATCGGCTGAAAATCATATAGTCACCAGCATATTCAGGAAGTACTTCTAAAGACATCGCATAATAGCCGGCCTCCTGTGCTTCTTCGGCAACTTTTTCAGGCATTTTCAAATCCATTTCCTGATAAAGAATTTCTGTTCCGCGGCCCCAGTTGTCGCCGTAGACATAAAGCTGTTTATCGAAGTTTTCAATAACAGAAACTGTTGCATCTTCGCCAATTTCTGCGCGAATTTCTTCGCCTGCTTCCTCAGCACGTTGTTTGAAATCATTAATCCAATTTTTAGCTTCCTCTTCTTTATTTAACAGTTTACCAATTTCCAAATGCTGTGTTAAGTAATCAACAGCTCCATATGTGAACAATACGGTTGGAGCAATTTCGTTTAACTTATCGACATTGTTGATTCCAGTAAGACCAATGATTAAGTCAGGTTCCAACTCAAGGATCGTTTCCAGGCTCTCATCACTAACCTCTTCTACTTCAGCTAAATCTTCTTCCCACTGAGGGTTCATTTTAGCCCAAGCATCAACCCCAACAAGGTTTACATCCAAAGCCATGACATTTCCCGCGAAGGATGAAAGAACGACGACACGCTGTGGGTCAGCTGGAACTTCAACTGGTCCATTTTCTGATTCATAGGTGATTGTATCTGAATTGTTATCTGTAGTATTATCTGTTTCTGCCCCTTCATTACTACATGCCATCAGTAGTACAAGCAGGAATGCGAATGGAATAATTAACTTTTTCATCGTTGTTTCTCCTCTTTCATTAAGTTGTATGTGATGCACATCGGTTTTCCTGTGCGAGGGTCTTTGCCAATTTCCGCATCAATTTGGAATACTTTTTTCAATACATCATGTGTAATAACCGTTTCACAATTGCCAGATTGTACGATTTGTCCGTCCTTTAATGCGATAATATAATCAGCAAAGCGAGCAGCCTGGTTCAGGTCGTGAAGTACCATTACGATTGTTCTTTCTTGCTCCTGGTTAAGGCTTTGCAGAAGCTCTAACACTTCAAGCTGATGTGCCATATCCAAGTAAGTTGTTGGTTCATCCAAAAAAATAATCTCTGTTTCCTGAGCAAGCGCCATCGCAATCCAGACGCGTTGTCTCTGTCCACCAGATAACGCGTCTACCGGACGAAAGCGGTACTCTAACGTTCCTGTAACTTCGAGTGCCCATTCAATCACTTCATAGTCGCGTTTCTTTAAGCGCCCAAACCCACTTTGATAGGGGAAGCGTCCATAGGAAACAAGCTCTCCAACCGTTAAGCCGTTTGTGCTTTCAGGAGTTTGTGGGAGGATGGCCATTTTTTTTGCTAGTTTTTTTGTATCTTGTTTCGAAATATCTTCACCATCCAAAATGACGGTTCCAGATTCGTGTGCAATAATTCGTGTAATCGCTTTTAACAATGTAGACTTTCCACAGCCATTCGATCCGATGATGGTTGTGATTTTTTTATCTGGAATTTCAACACTAAGATCCTTCACAATTAAGTGTTCTCCATAACCAATATTTATATTTTCAGTCTGTAGACGAAACATGTTAGGTCCCTCTTTTCAGGTAGCTTCGGATAGTGATAATGATTCTCATTATCGAGCTAGTCTCCTAAACTATAATTTGCATCGTTTCTTTTGTCAATACATTATTTTTACAATCATTCATGAAGGAGATTCAGATGTGTTTTTTTACATTTAATAAGAAGTTTTATCGATTTGCTCTTGACAAAAATGCGTTTTCAATTGAGAATGATAATCAGTGGAAGCTTTTTTAAGGAGTGAAAGAAAGTGAAACAGGATGAATTATTTGATGTGACGGTAATTGGGGGAGGGCCAGCTGGGCTATATTCAGCTTTTTATAGTGGTTTAAGGGAAATGAAGACTAAGATTATTGAATATCAGCCAGTTCTTGGCGGGAAAGTTCATGTATATCCTGAGAAAATGATTTGGGATATTGGCGGGTTAACACCGACCCCTGCAGCAAAATTTATTGATCAAATCATTGAGCAAGGTTTAACCTTTCATCCAACCGTAGTAATGAATGAGAAGATTGAATCCATCAATAAAAATGATGAAGGCATGTTCGTCTTACAAGCAGCTTCTGGGCAAATACATTATTCGAAAACGGTAATCGTAGCTGTCGGTGGTGGAATCTTGAATCCGCAGCGACTCGATATTGAAGGCGCCGAGCGATTCGAGGTTTCGAATCTGAATTACACGGTGAAATCACTTCAACGCTTCAAAGATAAAACGGTAATTATTTCTGGTGGAGGAAATACAGCAATTGATTGGGCCAATGAGCTGCAAAGCATTGCGAAGAATGTGTTTCTTACGTATCGAAAGGATGTCCTTTCTGGTCACGAGGCACAGGCAAGCAGGTTATTAAATGGTTCAGCAGTTTGCTACTTTAATTGTTCGATTACAAAGCTAATCGCACGTGCGAATAAGGATTTAATTGAGCATGTTGAGCTAACAAACCATGAAACGAAAGAAATTGTTTCATTGCCAATAGATGAAGTCATTATAAATCATGGTTATGAGCGAGACACATCTCTTCTTGAGAACAGTCCAATTGATATTGAAATAGCAGAAGGTTACTACATTGCTGGAAATGCGAGCAGTGAAAGCTCCATTCCAGGACTCTATGCTGCTGGAGATATTTTGCATCATGAAGGGAAATTACATCTCATTGCAGGTGCATTCCAGGATGCTGCAAATGCTGTTAATAAGGCAAAGCAATATATTCAGCCAGGTGCAGAAAAGTTTGGTATGGTTTCTTCACACAATGAGCTTTTCAAACAGCGTAATCGTGAAATTATTCAGAGCATGGTGCATTGATAGAAAATGAGCAATCCTTTATATTTCATTAATATCAGTGTTTGTAAATATACAAATGTCTAACGTAATGTGCAATATAAAACCGATTCTTTCCATTTGAAGAATCGGTTTTATATGTTTTGTACATAGAAGTCAGCTGTAGAGCGAGACAGATCTACGTACACCAAATAGGATATAGAAGACAGTTGAACACATATAAGAGCCGTTACAGTAGTAACGGCTCTTCGCATTCAAATCCTAACGTCTAGAAACTTCAGAGATGTATAATTCGTCTACAGTTTATATCGACAATGTCAAACAGTCGATACGTTTTATTCTTGTCCTTCTTCTTCTTCTCCCTCTTCTGCATCTGGCTCACCTGAATCATCTTGCTCAGCTGGCTCTTCAGTTGTAGGCTCTCCACTTGCAGGTTCTTCAGGATTTTCCTCATCCTCTGATGCACATCCAAATAATAAAGCTGTGGAAAGCATCGCTGACATCGTTACGAAAGTTAATTTTTTCAATTTCAACGTCATCACCTCTTCAGAAAAATTTGATTCTACTACAGTATAGATGAAAAATATTTATGTATTATTAATCCAGTGTTAAAATATTTAAATAAATCAAACTATTGGTAATGCTTATTAACTACATTTATATAAATGGTCATTCCTTTGTTGGGGAGGTGAACAGATTATATGAGTAAGAAGACTTAAAGTGATTTATTTGCAGAAGTATACACTGGAAATTAGGTAGGGAGATCAATTTCTTCTTGTTCATTCTTTCAATATCACAAGAGATGTGTTCTTTATAACGGTGAAATACTGTGTTGTTGGATTATGGATGGATATATACATTTGTTCCGATGGACACCATGGATGAAAGCTCTGTCACATCCTCGTTATACATTCGAACACAACCATGTGATACAGCTTTTCCTATAGAAGAAGGGTCATTTGTACCGTGGATTCCATAATGCGGCTTGGATAAACCCATCCATAATACACCGAAGGGTCCACCTGGGTTAACTTCTTTATTAACGATGATGTAATTTCCAGTCGGTGTCGGTGTTAAAATTTTGCCAACCGCAATTGGATATGTCTTCAACAACATACTAGCATCGTACAACTTGAGTTGCCGGTTATCCACCGATATATCAATCCATTTTACCAACAATATCAACTCCTGCTTTTAATTTACTTTAAGTATATGGGATTAAGCCTACTTGTGTTCATAAACGTTATCTTTCCATGGATTTTTATGAATCTTAAGGACTTCTAAATGATATAATGAAGCTACAAATTTATATAAAAAACGTGAATATGTAATGTGGAAAATGGAAGGGGATGAAACTATTTCAACCGAGAAAGAAAACGTAATCGTAGATGATATCATGCGGCAGATCGCCAATCAGACATTAAAACCTGGGACCAAGCTGCCTTCGGAATATGTGCTTGTAGAAAAGTACCGAGTTCCAAGAATGACAGTACGAAATGCATTGATGAAATTAGAAGAGCAAGGAATTGTCTATTCTAAGCAAGGGAAAGGGCGCTATTTAAAAGAAGAATCAAAGCATATTGATTTGCATTTAACAGGTAAAATCAGCTTTACGGATAAAATGAAGCAACTAGGCTATGATCTAACAACCAAGAATGTTTATTGCGAAGAAATCCCCTTTGATGCAAAAATCTATCGGATTTTACAGGCGGTGGAGGGAGATACGATTTTTAAAATTGGTAGATTACGTTATATAAACGGCGAACCAGTTGCGATACATAACTCCTTTGTCAGTGAAACGAACTTCCCAGTTATCGGGAAAGATGGACCGGCAATTGAATCCATGTTTGCTTATTATCGACAGCTTGGATACGAGGAGTTCTCAAGTAATAAATCATTGCTTAGCACAACTTTTCCGACTGTCTTTGAGCAAGAATTGCTAGCCTGCAAAAGCATGGTTCCACTCATTGTCGTCGAAAGCAATTGTATCGATGGAAAATCTGAAAAAGTATTAGAATATACAAAGATTTTATATCGAAGTGATAAATTTCAGTATGATATAACAATGGATTAAACAGGTAATGAATCTAATAATGGATTCCTTACCTGTTTTTTATGTTAAAAATATTTACAAAAACAATACATTCTCTTAATACACAACAACTTGGCGACAAGTTAAGCTTGATTTGTAAAGGAGGTCGTACCGAATATGAAAAGACGTAGAAGAACAGAAATTCTTATTCAAGGTGATCCTGCATTAGCAAAAAAACTTGCAGAATCTATTATAGCTATTTATGACTATCGTGAAATTATTGCTCCACAGCAAGGGCTGACAATGGTTAAAATGCGAGAGTCAGCAAAGAATTCCCTGTTTTATATGGGAGAGGTCCTAGTAACCGAATCAAAAGCAGAAATCAAAAACTGCATTGGGATTGGTATAGTTGTTGGGATGAAAAACGAGCTTGCTAGAAACCTAGCGATAATTGACGCGGCATACAAAGCGAACCTCCCAGAAACAGTTGCATGGGAAGCAGAACTGGCAGAAGCAGAAAGGCAGATTATTCAAAAACGAGTAAAAGGCCAGGCGAAGCTATTTGAAACAAAGGTAGACTTCCAGACGATGGATGTTTAAGAGAATGTCTATACATATTTTTAGAGCTTAAACATCACATGAGGATACTGAGAGCCTGAATGGGGAGAAATCGAAAAGATTCGGTCACTTATAAAGCGTATGAGCATCCGAACGGGAGAAAATTGAATGGGTTCGGTCACTCATGAAGCGTATGATCGCCCGAACGGGAGAAAATTGAATGGGTTTGGTCACTCATAAAGTTGATGACCGTCCAAACGGGAGAAAATCGAATAAATTTGGTCACTCACAAATTTGAATACTAGAGATATCCAATTACTTAAATACAATTATCAAAGCTTTTATTTCCTTTTCATTAAAGTCAGACAGGAGAGATACGATGGCTATTGATCACGTGCACGATTTGCAGTTTGTCTACAAAAAAATATTGGATAATATGTCACGTCCAGGAAAAATTGCATCGCTTCAAACGTTGGCAGGCCGCAATGATTACAATCTGCAAATGCTTGATGCAACGTTACTTACAATTATGACCCTTCTCGATCGAGAGGTGACATTTCATGTACTTATGGACAACGGACAAAACTTACCCGAAAAAATTTCGGAATATACATTAGCAACCCATACAACAATCGATAAAGCAGACTTTGTCATCGTGCTAAAAGGAACACCAGAGACAGCAATTACCAATGCGATGACGCAATGTAAGAAAGGGAGCTTAATTGATCCACATGCATCGGCTACTTGGATCATCGAAAGCGCATTTAGCGACGTACATGAAGGCGAGCTTATGTTAACAGGCCCTGGAATAAAAGATCAAACGAAGCTGCAAACAGCGCTCACACCAGCTGTGTGGCAGGCGAGAAATGTCTGTGTGGCGGAATATCCATTAGGAATTGATTTGATGTTGACAGATGAAGATTTACAGGTTGTCTGCATACCTCGGACAACGAAGGTCGACATGATGGAGGTGGAATAGATGGGTTATGTTGCAGTAAAGGGTGGAACGAAGGCGATTGATGCTTCCATCGAGCGTCTAACATTTGAACGGTTGAAGAATCAGGAAATCATCGAAATTGAGACAATCATGGCTACAATGAAAAGTCTGATTGACCAAATTATGTCAGAGAGCAGTTTGTATTCCCCGTATTTGGCAGCACTTGCTATTAAACAAGCAGAGGGAAGCATGGAAGAAGCTGTCTTTTTAATGCGAGCACATCGCTCGACATTACCTAGACTCTATTACAGTCAAGCAGTTGAATCCGAAACAATGCTTGTGGAACGACGGATCTCTGCTAGTTTTAAAGATATTCCTGGTGGGCAGATCCTTGGCGCGACAAAGGATTACACGCATCGTTTACTAGACTTTGAGCTACAGGAAGACCCTGCAGAAAATGAAGCGTGGCTATCCAACTATCAAAAAGCATCAGAAGCAGTAAAAGCATCCGATGAGTTAGAATTTTTTCCGAAAGTAGTAGATTACTTGCGGGAAGAGGGCTTATTTGAAAACTACGAAAGAGATAATACAGATCCAGTCGATATTACGAAGCAAAGCATAGCGTTTCCGGCTTCACGAAGTGCTCGTTTGCAAGTGTTAACGAGAGGACAGACAGGTGCAGTGACAGCATTGGGCTATGCTTCGCTGCGAGGATATGGGCAAGTCCATCCAACTGTTGGAGAAGTGCGTGTTGGCAGCTTGCCGATCTATGTTGCACATCCAAATGAAGGTGAGCAGGATGAAGAGGATGCATTCTACATCGGTGAAATCCAAGTAACCGAGGTCGAGTCGTTTGTTCCGGTTACAAAAAAGAACGACGCGAATGAGCAGGAACTGGAATTTGAAATAGGCTACGGTATTTGCTACGGCCAAAATGAAACAAAGGCAATAGCGATGAGTATTTTAGATCAATGCCTGGAGCATCCAGAATCCAGTTTTCCGACACACGATGAAGAATTTGTTTTATTACATATTGATTCGGTTGAAGCGACAGGATTTATATCGCATTTAAAACTGCCGCATTATGTTACATTCCAATCGAAATTGGATAGTATCCGTAATGTCAAGAAAGGGGGACATACAGATGAAAACTAAATCCCATTTTGCATTTTTTGATGAAGGCTCGAAAAAGGAAATTCGCCGATCGATTTTAAAGGCTATTGCGATACCAGGGTATCAAGTGCCATTTGCTTCGAGAGAAATGCCGATTGCACGTGGCTGGGGAACTGGAGGACTGCAAATCACCTTATCAATTATTGGAAAAAATGACGTATTAAAAGTGATTGACCAAGGTGCAGATGAATCCGTGAATGCTGTCAGCATCAAGAAGTTAGTGCAATCGACGACTGGAGTGGAGCTTGTGGAAAGAACGCAGGAGGCAAGTATAATTCAGTCCCGACACCGGATTCCGGAAGTGCCGCTCACTCCTGAGCAAATTCTGGTCTTGCAGGTTCCAGAACCAGAACCATTGAGGCGTGTCGAAAAAAGTGCATACAAAACAAAAATCCTCCATTCGGAAAATGATTATAGTGGTGCATGGCTTATGCTATTTGAACAAATTATGAAGTACGGGAGAACGGCTACAGGTGCAGACCATCCTGTGTACGTGAATAACCGCTATGTGATGGCGCCGAGTCCGATTCCAAGATACGATAATCCGAAAATGCATCAGTCGGAAGCATTGATTTTACTTGGTGCAGGGAGAGAGAAGAAAATTTATGCAATCCCACCTTATACGGATGTGGAGTCGCTTGCTTTTGATGACTATCCATTTGCAGTAGAAACCTTTACCGGAAAGAGCTGTCATTTATGCGGTGCGGAGGATGTCTTTTTAGATGAGTTGGTTGATCCGGCTACAAACGAAACGATCTATCAATGCAATGATACGAGCTATTGCATTGAACGGTTAAATAAGAAAGAGGAAGTCGAGGTGGAGACAAGCCATGCATGAAGAGCCTCTATTGAAGGTGAGAAATTTACAAAAGCAGTTTGGCGATGGATGCAGCAGATGTAAGGAAAGACAGAACTTAGAAAAAAATTACTGTCCAAATTGCGGGACTGTCTATGCTTGTCATGATATTTCATTTGATTTATTTGCCGGGGAAATCCTTGGAATTGTCGGGGAAAGCGGCAGTGGCAAATCGACGATGATGCAGTGCTTGTATTTTGATGCGGAGGTCACATCTGGAGCAGCATACATTGATGGTGGACCAGGTTCAGCCGAACAGAATGTATTTGAACTGTCGTCCCAGCAGAAGCGTTACATTCGCAATCATCAGTATGGCATGGTTTATCAAAATCCCGTGCATGGATTAAAAATGAATTTTTCCTCGGTTGGAAATATAGCGGAAAAGCTCATTGCAGCTGGGAAACGGAATGTATCCGAGATGGAGGAAACTAGTAAAAGCTTACTGCAAAATGTACATATTCCGCTGTTTCGAATGAAGGAAGAGCCGAGGAATTTCTCGGGTGGCATGCAGCAGCGCGTGCAAATTGCCAAGGCGCTGTCAAATAACCCGCCAATTTTATTTTTAGATGAAGTAACCACTGGTCTTGATCTATCTGTGCAAGCAAATGTGCTCGATCTTATTAAGAAAATTCAGCGTGAGCTTGGAATTAGCATGATCGTTGTTTCCCATGATTTAGCGGTTATCCGCATGCTGGCGGATCGTACGATTGTGATGCTGAATGGTTCCATTATTGAGGAAGGTCTGACAGATCAAATCTTAGAGGATCCGCAGCATGCATATACTCAGCAATTGGTTTACTCATTACTTTAGAAGCTGTTCAAAAAGTCCGGTATCCTTTTGAACTCTTATTTATAGGGAGGAACGTTGATGGTTCTTATCATTCATAATGGAAAAATCGTAACAGAAAATGAAATTTTAGAAGGATATGCAGTGGTTGTGAGCGGTGAAATCATTCAGGAAATTACCCCAGAAGAAAAGCTATCTGAATATCCGAATGCCAAGTGGATTGATGCAAATGGAGGCTACATTTCCCCGGGCTTTATCGACATCCATTCCGATTATATTGAAGGAATTGTCTCACCAAGACCAACAAGCATGATGGATGTCAATATTAGCTTGCGTGAAGCAGAGAAAATCCTAATTAGCCATGGAATTACAACGATGTTTCATTCGCTATCCTTTTATCGCGAGGATGTTTTTACCCATAAACCGATGCGCTACCCGAAAAATGTTCAGCGTCTAGTCGATGCGATTGATGCGACACATAATGAATTGCGCTTGATTCGCCACCGTCTGCACGCACGCTTTGAAATCGATAATATTGATGAAGTGGATCGGCTTGTTGAAAATATTGAAAATGACAAGGTGCATTTATTATCGTTTATGGATCATACGCCAGGTCAAGGACAGTACAGAGATTTAGAAGTGTACAGGGAAACGTTAAAAGGCTATCGCGATATCTCTGATTCCGATGTGCAAACCATCATCGCAGAACGCCAAAACAGTACTTTTATGACGATTGAAAAAATAAAAGAAGTTGCGGAGATAGCTTTAGCGAAAGGTATTGCCGTTGCCTCCCACGACGATGATGATGTTGCTAAGATTGATTTAGTAAAATCCTTTGGAACGACGATTAGTGAATTTCCGATTACATTGGAGGTCGCTAAAAAGGCTAAGGAAATGGGATTGCAGACTGTTGCTGGGGCTCCAAATGTGCTGTTAGGCGGCTCGCATTCTGGAAATTTATCAGCAGCAGAAGCAATCAAGCATGGCTGTATTGACATTCTTTGCAGTGATTATTATCCAGCTGCATTACTCCATGCAATCTTCGAATTACACGAAAAGCATCATTATGATTTACATGAAATGTTCCGGATGGTCACGATTAATCCAGCTAGAGCGGTACGGATGGATGATGAGCTTGGCTCCATTAAACCTGGTAAAAAAGCGGATCTCTTAATTATTGAGCGAATGGATGATGGTTATCCGATGCTGACCATGACAATGGTAAACGGAGCAGTTATCACGACGACGAACTACCGATTGAACTAAAAGGAGGGTAGCTAACATGACAATGCTTGACGTGAATGATTTTGGCAAGAGATTCACAATTCATCATTTAAATAAAACAATGCAAGCAGTAGAACAGGTTAATTTTTCTATAGAGAAAGGTGAATTTATTGGGATTGTTGGTAAAAGTGGCAGCGGAAAATCGACTATTTTAAAAAGCATTTATCGTTCCTATTTACCAGATGCAGGCGAAATGATGTATGATTCTGCACGGTTTGGAAGGATTGATTTATGCCAAGCGACAGAACGACAAATGCTTTATTTAAGGAAATATGAGATCGGCTATGTGTCGCAATTTTTAAATGTGATGCCACGAACGACATCAAGACAGCTTGTGGAAAAGGCGCTCCTTGAGATGGGAGAAACGGAATCAGTTGCACAGATTGAAGCGGAAAAGGCGCTAACCCATTTTGAATTGGACCCAAAACTTTGGGACACGTACCCGAACACCTTTTCAGGCGGAGAAAAACTGCGATTAAATATAGCAATGGCAACGGTGAAAAAACCACGACTTTTATTGCTCGATGAGCCGACTGCAAGCTTGGATCAGCAATCGAAGCTAAAGGTACGCGAAATTATTGAAAAATTAAAAGCAAATGGCACGACGCTCGTAGGGATATTCCATGATATTGAATTTATGGAGGGACTCTGCGATAAGGTCTACGATATGCGGGCAGGTAAGCTTCTTGCCGGAGCTGGTGTTACGAATGAAGGCTGATTTACATGTCCATAGCACATATTCCGATGGATCCGATTCGATTGAAATGGTGATGCGTGAAGCACAGTTGAATGGTGTAACACATCTTAGCTTTGTGGATCATGATACGACAGCGGGATTGCTTGAAGCACAACGCTTAGGAGAGCATTATGGAATTGAGGTTATTCCTGGCATCGAGATTTCAGCTTACGACTTTAAGCGAGATCTTAAAGTGCATATTCTGGGATATAACTATCAGCCAGAAGCAAGTCATATTAAACAGCTCTGTGATTCGCTTTTAAAACGTCGTCATGCACACACGCTTTGGCAAATCGAGCAGATCAAGAAGGTCGGGTTTAGACTCGATTTAGAGACGATAAGCAAAGCCGCAAAGCCAAGTGAAACAATCTATAAGCAGCATGTGATGCAGCAGCTAACAAGTGCTTCTTATTCATCCGATGCCTATCAATCGCTCTACAAGAGGCTTTTTAAAGGAGACGGGCCAGCAGCAGGCGATATCGAATATGTCGACGCTTTTGATGCTGTTCGTGCAGTGGTCGCGGATGGCGGGATTGCGGTTGTAGCACATCCAGGGCAATTGGATTCCTATGAACTGATACCAGAACTTATAGAGGTTGGATTAGGTGGCATTGAACGTAATCATATAGATCACGATGAACAGGACGTGTTAAAAGTTGAATCATTAGCGAATCAATATCAGCTGATAATGACTGGTGGAACAGACTATCATGGTTCATTTGGAAAGAGTGTTCAGATAGGAAATATAACGAGCCCGATAAACCTATTATTTAGTTAGTTTGAATTATCTTAAGATACTGTTAAAACAATGTAAATAGCCTATTTTTTTGAAAAAATTATGTTTTAATAGTAGCTGTGCAGGTAGGGGTTGAATGAAACATTAACAATCCTTATGCGTGAATGTTATGCTGCGCATCTAAATTTAAAAGGTGAAGGAGAACTCATTCATGAAGAAGAACTGGTATTTAGTAGGAATGCTCGCTTTAGTACTTGTAATGCTTGCGGCTTGTTCTGGCGGAACAGCTTCAGGTGAGGATGGAGAAGTAGATGATGTCATTGATATTGTTTGGTATCCGAATGAATCTGGTAATGATATGAAATCTTCGCGTGATGAAATTGGACGAGTGATCGAAGAAGCAACAGATAAGGAAGTAGAACACCATCTAACAACCGATTATGCGATTGCAATTGAAACACTTGTTAACAATAATGCAGATGTTGCGTTTATGGGTGCAGTTGGATACATTGAGGCTAAAAATGGAAATGATGCGGTAGAACCTTTAGTCGTTCCATCTGGTGAATCTGGTACATTAGACGATGCGATTTACTATAGCTGGTTAGCAGTAAACGTGGATGAGCAAGATAATTTTAAAGTAGACGGTGAGTTTTCACTAGATACAATTGCTGATAAACCTTTCTCTTTTGTGTCAAACAGTTCAACTTCCGGGTTTGTCGTACCATCCTCTGGAATCATTGAACATTTCAGTGAGCAAGAAGAATATGCAGATTTAACTGGGGAGGATCTAATGGAAGGTGGTCCATTATTCTCTCAAGTATTATTTGGTGGGTCGCACCAAGGTTCGGCAGTTAATCTTTTAAATAACTCTGCTGAAGTAGCAGCGTTCTGTGATACATGCGTAGAAAACTATGTAGAGCTTGTTGAAGGGGAAGCAAACACACCTGGAGCTGTTTATCGTGTGAAAGACGATGCTGCAGAACCATTCAATACAGTTGCTGGTAAAGAATTTGTTTTAATGAGCGTAACACCAGTATTGAATGCACCATTTGCCGCAAATATGGATGTATTAGGACAAGAGGATTTTGATATATTGCAAGAACTATTTTCTTCAGATGAGATTGCAAATAACGAACAAATCTTTGTACCGGAAGATTCTGGTGAGTCTGGATTATTCTTTAAATCAGGTGAGGAACGATTTATTCCTGTTGAAGATTCCTGGTTTGACCCAATTCGTGAGCTTTCAGAATAAGTAGATTACACATGGAGATAGAGTGTGCATAAGGTTGAATGCATACTCTATTTTACTAAATAGGTGACAAAGGAGCGGAAAAACATGTCATTACTACAAGTAGAAGGACTTGGGAAATCGTATAACTTAGAAACAAAAGTATTAAAAGATGTTAATTTTACTGTGGAAACTGGTGAGTTTGTTTCGGTTATTGGTCCATCTGGTGCGGGGAAATCTACACTATTACGTTGCATCAATCGGATGGTTGAAATCAATGAGGGGAAGGTAATTTTCAATAACCTAGATGTCGGATCACTAAAGAAAAAAGACTTGCGGAAATTGCGTACTGACATCGGGATGGTATTTCAGCACTATAATCTAGTGCCACGTTTAACCGTAATTGAGAATGTCCTTCATGGTAGGTTTGGCTACAAAACAACCTTACAAGGCGTGTTAGGACGATTTAGTGAAGAGGAGAAGGAACAGGCCTTTTTCTTGCTTCAGAAGCTTGGAATTGAAGAGCATGCGTATAAGCGCTGTGACCAATTAAGTGGTGGGCAGCAGCAGCGCGTTGGCATTTGCCGTGCACTGATCCAAGATCCAAAGCTTATTCTCTGCGATGAGCCAATTGCCTCTTTGGACCCCAATTCCTCCAAGGTTATTATGGATCACTTAAAGTCAATCACAAATGACTTAGGCATTACCTGTCTAGTAAATCTACACCAAGTAGAGGTTGCTCAAGACTATTCGGATCGAATTATTGGGCTGAGAAAAGGCGAAATTGTGTTTGATGGAAAAAGTGCTCTTCTGCGTGAGGAACAAATTAATCATATCTACGGTACGGAACGACGAGAATTAATTACGGTATAAGGAGCAATTAAGCGTGAATGAAAAAGCGATGCGAAAAAGCAGATGGATCACAACAGTATCCTTAATTATCATTATTGGTATAACCTATTTATCAGCAGTTATTACAGAATTCAACTTTATCGACAGCGTTGCAACATTACCAAAAGCGTTAAGCTGGATCTTCGCAAATCTCTGGATCACACAAGAAACATGGGAAAGACTGCCTGCGATCTTAGGTAAGCTCAATGAAACGATTTTTATGTCGATAGCAGCAACAACACTTGCGGCAATTATTTCGTTGTTCCTAGGTTTAATGGGATCAAAAACAACAAAAGTAAACAATGTCTTCAGTGTGCTTGCTCGGTTGATTGCCTCTTTTTCACGGAATATACCGGTTGTTGCATGGTCACTCATTTTACTAATTTCATTTGGACAAAATTCCTTGACTGGGTTTTTGGCTTTATTTGTTGGTACGCTTGGATTTTTAACAAGGGCATTTATTGAATCAATTGATGAAGCTAGCCAAAGTGCTGTAGAAGCATTGCAGGCTACGGGAGCGACGTATGCACATATTGTAAATAAGGCGGTTATTCCACAAAGCTTACCACAAATGCTAAGCTGGATTTTATTTATGATTGAAACGAATATCCGAAGCGCTACATTAGTCGGGATTTTAACAGGTACAGGAATCGGGTATACGTTTGATTTATATTACAAGTCTCTAAACTATAACGCTGTAGCACTTGTAACTTTTACAATTGTCATTGCCGTCATCATTATAGAACTGATTTCAAACCGGATACGGAAGGTGATCTTATAATGGAAATGCTAAGAGGAGGAGCACAGCCAAAGCAAACCTACATAAAACGGACACGGACTGGTCGAATTAATATTAAAGCTGGAAATAAGGTTGAGCTCGTAACAAAGTGGACCATTGCAATGTTAGCTGTCTTAACGATTATGGCTTTCTTTTTCTTTGACTACACAGGGTTGCAGTTAGAACGCGCTATTACCGAAACAGCATATAATTTAAAGACGATGTTCTTAGAGCCAACTTTAAGTCATTTCAGCTGGGGAGAGGCTTTCCATCAAATTGGCATTACGGTTGGGTTGGGTGTTTTAGCAACGGTAATTGGAGCAATTATTGCTTTGTTTCTAGCCTTTTTAGCAGCTGAAAACCTATCCAAGCCATGGATTTCAAAATCGGTACGTGTTGTTGTAGCATTTATTCGTGCTGTTCCAACTGTATTATGGGTTCTCATTTTTGCAATTGCCGCGGGTCTTGGCAGTGAAGCTGCTGTACTTGGTATGCTATTTCACTCAATCGCTTATTTGGTGAAGGCTTTCTCCGAATCATTTGAAGAGGTCGATCGGGGTATTTTAGAAGCAATGCGAGCAACCGGCTCTAATTGGTGGCATATGGTAACACATGGCGTGCTCCCGTCTACCTTTACGTATTTACTATCCTGGACATTTTTACGATTTGAAATTAATTTTGGTGTCGCTGTCGCAATGGGCGCCGCGGCAGGAGCTGGCGGTATTGGATTTGAGCTCTTTATGGCATCGGGTTTCTATTTTGACTTGCGCGAGGTTGGATTTATCACGTACGCAATCCTCATTATCGCAATTATTTTAGAAATAGTTTCAACACAATTGAAAAATCGTTATTTCCCAGCGGCCGCAAAGAATTGAGTTTTGTATGAACTCCCTTTTTAATCAGCATATGTCAGATTATTAATATAAAAAGTATTTTGTTCTATTTAACCGTGATGAGTGCTTTTATTCTGCCATTTCGTGATTCTATTAAACCGATCGCATTTTATTTAACTGTGGCCATCGTTCTAGGGTGGGGCGCATTGCTTTTGTGGTCGGGGTTTGGTTCGATCTTCAAAAAAGTTTTTATAAAGCATGACAAGATCTTTCGAGCAGCGATGAGTTTATTGCTGGTTTATTCTGCGGTAACGATTTTTCTTTAAGTTGAACAAAGTGGAAATGATTTACTTCAAAAAGAAAAGCGCCACATTTGCGGTGCTTTTCTTTCGTTCGAGTAAATACTGTTATTCCTTCACAATCAACATATCATTCTCATCAAATTGCCAGCTCTCGCCATAAGCAACTTCCCAATAAAATCCATTCGGATCTTGGAAATAGCCGCTATATCCGCCCCAGAACACAATCTCAGGTGCTTTTACAATTTTAGCGCCAGCTTTATCAGCAACTGCAAAAACCTCATCGACTTCTTCTTTCGATTTCCCGTTATATGCCAGCGTAATTCCGCCAAAACCGATACTAACTTGCGGTGGATTCTCTTCATCAATATCTTTTGCTAACCGATCAATCTGGAACAAGGATATTTTTGTTCCGCCATTATTGAAAAAAATAACATCTGGATCGGATTCCTTGCCATAGACAACAACGTCAAATCCCAGTCCATCCCGATAAAACGCTAACGATTCTACCATGTCCTTTACACCTAATGTGATTAAATTTAAACGATTCATTCAATCATCTCCTTATTTTACAGCATTTTCAATAATCGAGAAGCTAGCCTCATCGCAATCTATTTCAGTCTGAGCCCCATATGGAAGAATAAACTTTGGTTCGGTGTGGCCGAAGTTCATGTTATAAAGAATTGGCAAGTCCGCTAATCCATATTCCTGCATAACTGTGCGTATCGCTTCTTTGTATTCAGTGTAATACATTTCATCATAAGGCTTGGCAAAAAGGATACAATTTGTTTTTTGTAAAATACCTTGTGCAGCGTAATTTCGCAGCCAATATTTAATCAGATCTGGCTTTGGTTTTTCCTCTGAGGTTTCAAAGAAAAGAATACTGTCATCCCAATAGCTTTCCTCTGGCCAGAGCGCTGTACTTTTTGCAAATTCAAGAACATCCATACAACCGCCAATCAACCTGCCTTGTACGACACCAGTTCCCTGCAGCACTTCATAAGCTGAATTTGGCTGCATCTTCCTCTGAGTGTCTTTGTTTGCGATATCCCACTCTAAAAATTCACTTGTCCATTCCATAGAAGGTTTAATTTCTCCAATTTTTTCATTCGAGAAAAGCGTTTGCTGAATGCTTTTTACGGTGTAAGGGTGCATCTCGATATTTTCAGCGAAATCGGTTAAGATAGCTGGACCGTAAAATGAGGAAAGTCCCGCTTTATGACAAAATAAATGAGCTATCGTAACATCTGAATAACCCATAAATATCTTCGGGTTTTCACGGATGGTCTCGAAATCGATATAGGGTAGCAATCGGATACTTTCTTCGCCACCAATGTTAGCGATAATTCCTTTAATGCTTTTATCGGCAAATGCTGTCATCAAATCCTCGGCTCGAGCCTCTGGATGTGCGTAGAGATAGTCCGACCCTTTCAAACTGTTTGGCATAGCGACAACTTCTAGATCAAATACATCCTTTAATCGTTGGACACCTTGCTCATAGCGCCATCGTATTGGTTCATCACCAGCACCTCCCCAAGAAGGACTGACCGTTGCAACTTTGTCTCCGGGCTGTAATTTATTTGGTTTTTTCAATAATGTTCTCATCTCATCCTTCCCCTCCATCAGATTAAAGATAACGTAATTTTGTTATTCCCAATAACACATCTGTAATAGATTGCCATCAGGGTCATATAGGTTAAAAAATTGATTCACTCCATCATCTTGGATAGCAGTTACGTTTACATTTTTGTCTGTTAAATGATCAAATACCTGTTTGATATGTTGCGTGTAAAAGATAGGGTATACTTGATTTGCCTGTACTGCTTTACTCGTTCTATTTTCCTCAATGGTTAATGGAACATTACTATCTCCAATTTTTAAAATGCGATAGCTGTTGTCGCTAAAAACTTCCCGAAATCCAAGGACATCTTGATACCATGTGCTTGCTTTGGCTACATTGCTGACAGGCAAGCAAATCGTGTCGATACGTTCAATCAAACGCAAGGGCACGTTCTCTTGTTGAATTCCGTATTTTTCTTTAAATACCGGACTCAGCTCACTCCAGACGTCAAATTTATTTCCGTCTAAGTCATGAAATACGAAGTTTCTGCCCACATGCCCTCGATCTTCCATTTCCTCAGCATAAACGTCACGTTCTCGAAGTGTTTTATGTAATTCCATCAGTGCATCAATTCCATCCACTTCAAATGTAAGGGAAAAGTGTTCCGTATTGGCTGTGTTAATAAAATTGGCACGTTGGCCTTCTGCAGACTTTACCAAGAAAAAACTTTGGTTAGCAAGATCGATAATTGCCTTTTCTGCATCTTGAAAACGAACTTGTGCATCAAGCTTGTCCACATACCATTTTGATGCATGCTCTATATTCATAACAGGAATATAGATAGTTCCTACCCTTATTAGACTGCTATTCAAGTTGAGCCCCCCTTTAGTTGGTTCCGTTGAAACTCTTTCATAAGATATTCGCTATTCAGGTGGTAGAAACCTTTAATAGGAACCGAAAAAAGTAAAAGAAGCTGCATGCAGCAGCTCCTCTTGACCATCTATTATGGTGACGGACGATTCGGTCCATGCAATTTAACACCAGTCTTATTCTCTTTTTTTAATGCATTTAACTCTTCCTTGCTTTTATTTTTTGATTTTGGCCTTCCAGACATCTGAATCCCTCCTTTGCTGATTAGTGTGTCTTATTTTTTAAAAAAGATAATTGATATCATAATATTGCCTTCCTATCATGATGGGATTGTATGGTATGGTTAATAATGCTGAAGTTGGTAAGGGGAATGCTGATATTCGAGTTAAATTTGCTGATGTTTAAGGGAGAAAAGCTGAAGTTCACTATTAGAGGTGCTGCTCTTCGCACCCGGATCGGATTAGTAGCAGCTAAGTTGAAGGGCTCTATACATAAAAAAAAGCTGAACATACATTCAGCTTTCTCCTATCCCAATTATTTTGGTGAAATGGGTATCCATATCTCGCTTTTAAAATTCGGCGACGAGACATCATTATGTTCATTCCATAAAATTCTAGGACCTTCCGCTTGTTCATAATTTGCAGAAGGGAACCATTCGGAATAGATTCGCCCCCCAGACATTTTGTAACGTGTCAGGGGAGGGACCAATTCCTTTAAGGATAGAATAGCAAGTAGTGAATAGATCTACCCGACATTATGTGCCCGATTTGGCAGGGTACTTCCATTCTAATAGTAGCAGGTACATAAATGTAAAAGTAATTGTGTAAAATTTTAGTAAAAATAAAAAATACGATAGACTTGTCCAAATAACGTGTTAAAATTAACATAGGAAGTTACATAAGAAGGTGAAAATCGATGAAATTTTGGATGAGAAAACTAGCAGTTGTCTTCGTAACCATCTTCACATTAGGAATGTACAGTCCGACAGCTCTTTTAGAGATTGATGCGGATGAAAATGAAGACGCATTTGCCTCTGGAGCAGATATAAACAACCATTCTGGTCCTGTAACGGAATTACGAGAAGAAATTGATTATACGTTACCCTTGCCTATAGTAGAGGCGAATCCGAAAGAACAAGCCGTGAAAGAGTTAACTGAGCAGGCCAAGGAACAAGCGCTTATCAAATTCGGCTCTAGAATTGCAAGCCAGGTAGAGACGGAGTTCACAGACATCATTTTACCAAACATCGAAGCAGTTTTAGCTTCTATTTTAGACGAATCTGGAGCAGATAATTACGCCTATTTTGCAATTACAGAAAACCCCGCTGAAGGCTATGGAGAACGAATTTTTAATGTATATGATGAAAAAAGAGGGCAAGATATTGCAAAGTTCCATGTGCGCCGGGATAACCGTCCGCTAGAAGGACATTATTTCAATTTCCATTATCATGTCAGCAGCGATGGATTTAAGGAGCATCACGATATTGGCGAAATCTATTGGGATAAAAATACACCACCGAGGTGGATGGCATAGATTCGTGAGCTGCTTTCTCATTGTTAGAGACAATCTAACAATGAAAAAGCAGCTTATACTTTTTTATCGAGCTCCCCCATCGAACTCCACTAACAACTCCCCAATCTTCCAATCACGAATAACCTCATCTGCAGCATAATCAAGCTCGGTCCTCTCCTGATTCACAATCACCAATTTAGCTCCGCTTTCCTTTGCGATAAGGGGAAATTGGTTCGCGGGTGTAACGCTTAACGAGGAACCTAGCACAATAAATAGATCTGCCCGTTCCGCTTCTTCTAAAGCCATTTGAAAAGCATATGATGGTAATGTTTCACCAAACAAGACGATAGAAGGGCGAAGAATTCCGCCACAGGAACAGTGATATTCCTTTTTAATATATTCTTTACTGTCGTATACTTTCCCGCAGGATTGGCAGTGCAGTTTTTGCAATGTGCCGTGAAGCTCGGCAACCCGTTTACTGCCTGCAAGTTGATGAAAACCATCGACATTTTGGGTGATAATCGATTGGATAACGCCGCGCTTTTCCCAATCCGCTAGAATCAGATGACCTTTATGTGGATGATACTCCTTCAAACCAAGTACGCGTTCACGATAAAATGCAATAAATTCATGTACATTATTATTTAACGCATCCGTACTAGCAATTTTACTAGGATCCTTTTTCTGCCAAAGTCCTTGGTTTGCTGAGCGGAAGTCTGGCAGTCCGCTTTCTGTTGACATCCCGGCACCCGTGAAGACAACAGAATAGCTTGCATCACGCAACCATTCTTTCAACATGAAACTCCCCCTTCGATTCATTCTAGATAGTTCCATTATACAACAGCTATTATAATTGACATCAAAAAAGGGATGTGTTATTAAATGATTAGGGATTAGCACTCCATGTCATAGAGTGCTAAAAAACTGACTGAAAAAAAGGAGATGAATAGTATGAGCAAGGTAGCATTTAAAGCAGAATCGAAGAAACTATTAGATATGGTTATCAACTCCATTTATTCACAGCGTGAGGTCTTCTTAAGAGAACTTATTTCCAATGCGAGTGACGCCATTGACAAAATCTATTACAAAGCACTGACAGACGATTCACTTTCGTTTAATAAAGATAGCTACTACATAAAAGTAGATCCAAATAAAGATACACGTACATTAAAAATTACAGATACAGGGATTGGGATGACGAAGGAAGAGCTAGAGGACAACCTTGGTGTCATTGCAAAAAGTGGTTCCCATACATTTAAAACAGAAAATGAAATCAAAGATGGCCATGATATTATCGGTCAGTTTGGTGTTGGTTTCTATGCGGCATTTATGGTAGCTGATAAAGTAACGGTGATCAGTAAGTCCATTGAAAGTGATGAAGCATTTAAATGGGAATCAACAGGTCCTGATGGCTACACCATTACCCCTGCAGAAAAAGCACAGGTTGGTACCGAAATCATTTTAGAAATTAAAGAGAATGAAGAAGAAGAGAACTATGATGAGTTTCTAGAAGAATATCGCTTGAAACAAATCATCAAAAAGTACTCCGACTTTATCCGCTATCCAATCAAAATGGATATCACAGAAAGTAAGTTAAAAGAAGGATCAGAGGACGAGTATGAAGATGTAACCCACGAACAAACAATCAATACGATGGTTCCAATTTGGAAAAAGAACAAAAGTGAACTCACTGACGAAGACTATGAGAATTTTTACAATGAAAAGCATTACGGCTATGACAAACCATTAAAGCATATTCACATTAATGTCGATGGAACGATTCGTTATAATGCGATTCTGTACATTCCAGAAAACGCACCACATAACTATTATACGAGGGAATTTGAAAAAGGACTTGAGCTCTATTCCAATGGCGTATTGATCATGGATAAATGCGCTGATCTGCTCCCAGACTATTTTAGCTTTGTGAAGGGAATGGTAGACTCCGAAGATCTATCATTGAACATTTCCAGAGAGATGCTCCAGCATGATCGCCAGCTGAAGCTGATCGCGAAAAACATGAATAAAAAAATCAAAACACAATTACAAAGTATTTTACGAGATGATCGCGAGAAATATGAGAAGTTCTATAAATCATTCGGTCAACAGCTGAAATATGGTGTATATAGTGACTTTGGTCAGAATAAAGACTTGTTACAGGATCTATTATTGTTCTATTCTTCAAAAGAGAAGAAGCTCGTCACATTAGATGAGTACGTTTCACGCATGCCAGAGGAACAAAAATATATTTACTATGCAACTGGCGAATCCAATGAGCGGATTGAAAAGCTTCCACAAACTGAACTTGTGGCAGATAAAGGCTATGAAATATTATTCTTTACCGATGAAATCGATGAATTTGCCATCCGCATGCTGATGAACTATAAAGAGAAAGAATTCAAGTCTGTATCTAGTGGTGATTTAGGTATTGAGGATGATCAAAAGGATGCAACTGAAGAAGCGCAGGAAGAAAATAAAGATCTGTTCGCATCGATGAAAGAAATTTTATCGGGCAAAGTAAAAGAAGTGCGCGCATCAAAACGATTAAAATCACATCCTGTCGTATTAACAGCAGATGGGGAAATCTCGATTGAAATGGAAAAAATAATTAATGCAATGCCAGATGACCAAAACATCAAAGCTGAAAAAGTGCTAGAGATCAATGTAAATCATGAAATTTTCCAAGCGCTGAAAAAAGCACAGGACCAAGATAAAGAAAAATTGAATTTATATACAAACCTCCTTTACAATCAAGCACTCCTCATCGAAGGACTGCCAATTAACGACCCAGTTGAATTTACGAATGATATTTGTAAAGTAATGGTGTGATACAAACAAGGTCCCTGCATGATGCAGGGGCCATGTTTGTATATTTGCTAAGAAATGAAACTCGTCCGCACGAAACTCGAAGCTAAGACACCATCCCGCGCCTCTAAAGCACCAAATTCAAAACTAAGACACCATCCCGCTCCGTTAAAGCACCAACCGCCAAACTAAGACACCATCCCGCACCACTAAAGCACCAAATTCAAAATTAAGACACCATCCCGCACCACTAAAGCACCAAATTCAAAACTAAGACACCATCCCGCACCACTAAAGCACCAAACCAAAAATTAAGGCACCATCCCGCACCGCTAACACACCAAAACTCAAACTAAGACACCCCCCGCGCCGCTATCGCACCAAGCAAAAAAACGCCAAGGACTATCCCCTGGCGTCATCTAATTAAATCTACTTCCGATACATTTTAAACTGCAAAAACAATTCATTATAATAAGCTAGATTCTGCTGTCCTAGATTCTCATAAACCTCGAGACGTTCTGTTAAATCTGGTGCTGGATAGAATCGTTCATCCTCCACCATATCTTCCGGCATGTAATTCAATGCCTCTTTATTCGGCGTAGAGTAGCTGACATATTCTGTGTTTTGCGCCGCTACTTCCGGGTCCATCATAAAGTTAATAAATTGATGCGCTGCTTCGACGTTACGGGCTGTCTTCGGAATTACGAAATTATCAAACCAGAGGTTCGAGCCTTCCTTGGGAACGACGTAATCAATATCCTCGTTTTCCCACATAATATCAGCTGCATCACCAGACCAGCCGACAGCAATAGCTGCCTCCTCGTTTTGCATGAGTAGCTTGTTTTCATCACCAACAATTGCTTTTACATTTGGCGTAAGCTCTTTTAGTTTGTCTAATGCTTCCTGCAAATGCGCAGGTTCGGTATCGTTCAATGAATAGCCTAGGCTGTTTAGCCCCATACCCATGATTTCCCTGGCGCCATCAATCAGCAAAATTTGATTATCGAATTCCGGATTCCATAAATCATTCCAGCTGGTGATCTCTGTTCCTGCTGGTAGTAATGTTGGATTAAAAACAATTCCAACTGTTCCCCAGAAGTAAGGGAGAGAATAACGATTTCCAGGGTCAAATGCTAAATCCAAAAATCGTTCATCTAAATGCTGCATGTTCGGCAACAGTGAATGATCAAGCTCGAGCAGCAGATCTTCCTCGACCATTTTTTCAACCATATATTCCGAAGGGACAGCAACATCATAGGATGTTCCGCCTTGCTGGATTTTCGTCATCATCGCTTCATTGGAATCAAATGTTTCATAAATAATCGTGATTCCTGTTTCCTCCTGAAAGCGACTAATCAATTCTTCATCAATATAATCACCCCAGTTGTACACAGTCAACGTATTGCCACTAGAAAATCCTTGGGAAGCATTTAAACGATTAATCATCACGATCAGGACGATAGAAACAATTACAATAACAAGGAATGCTCTGAAAAGATTTTTCATCTTCTAAAGTCAACTCCTTTCGCACCACTGCCACTACGTTGTGTTAAGTAGTAATACACAACAACAAGCACAATGGTTACAACAAATAAAATCGTTGAAAGCGCATTGATGTTCAAGGAAATCCCTCTTCGTGCTAACGAGTAAATCTCAACAGAAAGCGTTGTGAACCCATTTCCTGTTACGAAAAATGTAACTGCAAAGTCATCCAATGAATACGTTAATGCCATAAAGAATCCGGCAAAGATGCCCGGTGCAATATACGGCAGAATCACCTTCGTTAACACATTCCATTGACTTGCCCCGAGATCACGTGCAGCATCAATTAGTGTTGGACTCATTTCCATAAGTTTAGGCAGAACGAGCAGTACAACAATCGGAATGCTGAATGCAATATGGGACAGCAGCACGGAGTAAAAGCCTAGCTGAATTCCTGCCATCGTAAATAAAATAAGGAAGGAAGCACCGATAATAACATCAGGGCTGACAACCAAAATATTATTCAATGCAAGCAACGTATTTTTCGTTTGTCGTCTTTTATATGCGTGAATGCCAATTGCTCCCAAAACCCCAATCACAGTGGAAATCAATGCAGATAATAATGCGATTACTAATGTATTTAAAACAATAATAAGCAGCCTCGTATCATGAAGCAATTCTTTATACCAATCCAATGTAAAGCCTTCAAACCCACTCATTGTACCGCCACTATTGAACGAATAAAAAATCAAATAGAAGATCGGTGCATATAGGATGAAAAAGATAATAACCAAAAAGATATTCGAGGCAAAGGATGATTTTCTCTCCATATTACACACCTCGCTTTCTAAATCCTGTTAAGCCCATAAAAAGGAACATAATGAGGATTAAAAATACGGCAATGGTTGAACCCATTCCCCAATCCTGTGTAACC
Organism: Oceanobacillus sp. FSL W7-1304; assembly: GCF_037969805.1. Classification (NCBI taxonomy): domain Bacteria; kingdom Bacillati; phylum Bacillota; class Bacilli; order Caryophanales; family Bacillaceae; genus Oceanobacillus; species Oceanobacillus sp. FSL W7-1304. Next base: position 3,062,211 of record NZ_CP150211.1, read on the forward strand.
AGAAATTGCTGTTCGATTGCTGTGCCTAGAGTGATCACACGGTTTCCTGCAATCAATCGTGTCAGCATAAATAGGGATAGAGCCGGAATGAATACAACTTGGATGCCTGACTTCACCCCGTCAATCGTTAACGGGAAGATTACTCTACGGAATGTTGTCCATCCAGAAGCCCCTAAATCCTTTGCTGCATATAGCAAACTCGGATTTAAGTTATCCAATGCATTAAAAATCGGCAAAATCATAAATGGAATGAAAATATATACTGAAACAAATACAAAACTGAAATCGGTAAACAATAGCTGTCTTGAGCCAATACCAACCCATTCCAGAAAATTATTGGCTGCACCATAGGCTCCGAATATCCCAATAAATGCATAGGCTTTTAACAATAGGTTAATCCATGACGGGACTATGATTAATAATAACCAAAGCTGTTTATGCTTTGTTCGCGTAAGTAAATATGCTGTCGGATAAGCTACCAATAAGGAGATAGCCGTAATAAGAAACGCATACCAAAACGAGCTTAACGTCATCTGTAAATAAACAGGGGTAAAGAAATTTTTATAATTCACTAGTGAAAAATTACCTTCAATATCAAAAAAGGAATAATACAAAACAAGAAAAATTGGTGCAATAACAAACAAAATGATCCAGAGTGCATACGGGATCATATACAAATTGCGCGTGCCTTTATTTTCCATCAGCTTCCCCCTCCGAATACGAATCTAAACGGCGGTCAAAGTCTTCTTCCGTTTCGTTAAAGCGCATGACGTGAATAGCCTCTGGCTCAAATTGAAGCCCGATTTTATCCCCAACTGTTGCCTTTTTCGTTGATTGGACAAGCCATTCATTGCCTTCTTGGTCAAGTCCGGTGATTTCATAATGCACCCCGCGGAAAAGTTGTGAGTGTACCTCGATTTGCAGCATGCCATCTTCAAACGATGTAATCTGTAAATCCTCTGGACGAATCACGACTTCAACCGGCTCATTAGGGTTCATTCCTTGGTCAACACATTCGAAATTCCCGCCACCGAATGAGACAAGGAAGTCTTCAATCATGGTTGCTTTTACGATATTGGACTCTCCAATAAAGTCGGCAACAAATCGATTGATTGGTTCATCATAAATATCGTTAGGTGTACCACTTTGCTGAATTCTTCCTTTATTAATAACAAAGATTTCATCAGACATGGCAAGCGCTTCTTCCTGGTCATGTGTGACAAAAATAAACGTAATCCCAAGGCGGCGCTGCAGCTCACGCAATTCGTACTGCATTTGATAACGAAGCTTTAAGTCGAGTGCAGACAACGGCTCATCAAGCAGAATAACCTCTGGTTCATTGACAATAGCCCGGGCGATTGCAACACGTTGGCGCTGACCGCCAGACATCTCTTTAATTTCCCGATCCTCATAACCGGAAAGGTTCACGAAGCTTAAAGCTTCTTTTACTTTGGCTGCAATTTCCGATTTTTTCATTTTTTTAATACGCAGTCCAAAAGCGACATTTTCAAAAACATTTAAATGAGGAAAAAGGGCGTAATCCTGAAACACGGTATTTACTTGACGTTTGTTAGCTGGAATATGGTTAATCTTTTTCCCGTTAAAATAAATATCACCTGAAGTTGCTTCTGTAAAACCAGCAATCAAGCGAAGTATTGTTGTTTTACCGCAGCCAGAGGGACCAAGCAACGTATAAAATTTCCCTCTTTCTATCTCAAAGCTGACTCGATCCAATACAGGGGGATCCTGGTCATATTGCTTTGTAACATTATGAAATTGAATAATAGCAGAATTCGTCATAGCAATCTCCTTTATATAAAAATGACATGATGCAGTTGATTTGATGGAATTTGAAACGTTTGTTAATCGACAAGATTAGCGTTTAGGTGAACAGGGTATAGAAGTCTAAAGGTTTATTGCCTTATCGTGAATCCAGTAGGTTTAACGGCGCTTCTGCCTTTACGTTTTTGTTCACTTTTTCTCAGATTCGAGATAATTATACATGAAAAGTAAAAAAAAGAAATTACTTTTTTTCATTGAATAAAACGTCTCTATCACGAGGATGTTAAGTGATAGAATCCAACGTCATAAAATGGACAAATTTATAAATAAAAGTGACACGTTGTCATGAAAATTATTGACACATGACATTGTGTCATTTAAAATAAAAATTGAACAACATGACATGATGTCACAAGGGAGAAGTATGGAGGAAGGAAATGCCTAAACTTACATTTTTTAATCTACCGGAGATGAAGCGGAACAAATTAATCAGAGCAGCCGAAGCAGAGTTTTCAAGAGTTCCATTGTCTCAAGCCTCCATTTCAAACATTGTAAAAGCTGCAGAGATTCCGCGGGGAAGTTTTTATCAATACTTCGAGAATAAAGAGGATGCATATTATTTTTTATTGGAGGAGCAGTGGAATAAAAGGCAGGATAAATTTATTGCTTCGTTGAATAAGTATAATGGGGATATTTTTGAAGCATTCAAAGAGCTATTCCAGCTCATGCTTGAGGAAAAGAAGACAGAGGATGGCTACAATTTTTTAAAGAATGCTCTACTGAATGTGACACATGAAATTGAGGATGTATTCACAAGGATTTTTGATGAAAAGCAAATCGATACCAACAGATTGAAGGAAATAACGCCACTCATCAACAAAGAATGTTTGAATATATCTGGTGAAGATGAGTTCTATCATATTATTCAGATCATTACGTCGGTCACATTCCGCAATTTAGTGGAAAAGTATTCGCGGAATATGTCCAAGGAAGAAGCCCTGGAGAACTTCATTATTGAAATGAATTTGCTTAAAAAGGGTTTATACAAGTAATTTACCGTACACAACGAGGAATACATGTACTGAAAACTACAGAAAATGGGGTATGATAAATGACAGTTACAATTTATGGAGCTGCATGTTCGTCGACAAGGAAAGCAAAGCAATGGTTTTCAAGGCAAGGGATTCATTACAAGGAAAGAAATGTGATAAAGGATCCGCTCACTGTTCATGAATTGCAAAGCATTTTACGGATGACAGTTGAAGGCACGGATGAAATTATTTCCACACGATCAAAGGTTTATAAGGATTTAAATCTGGATATTGAATCTTTACCATTACAAGAACTATTAGAGCTTATTCAGAAGCACCCTCGATTATTAAGAAGTCCGATCATGGTGGATGATAAGCGATTACAGGTTGGCTACCATGAGGATGATATACGTCAGTTTCTACCAAGAAAAACCCGTGAATACCAGTGGTTGCAATGGAGAATGGACCATCTTCAGTTAGCAAAAGGGTAACATTTCCATATGAAGGGCAGGGGTGGCTTTTGTGAGTTTGATTGCAAAACAGACCTATTGTAAGGTAATACGTGAAGTGAATAGTTTAGAACAAAAAGATACGGAACAAACACGCACGATGTATTTGTATGATGACAGGGTTGTCACACAGTACAGGGAATTTAAGATACATGATGTGCTGGATATTTCCTATCGATTTATAGGCGATGATGGAGGGTTGCTCTATTTGCATACCATTAATGGAGTATATCCTTATATCGTCAAATCCTCTCCGAAAGCTTTTGTCGAAGCATTCAAGGAATTTCGAAAAACATTATAATACATATACCACCTTTGAACATCACCTCTTTTTAAGTAAGTTAACCGCAAGCGTTCTTGGTAAGTAGAAGTATACATCTACCTGCTTCCATAATTACAAGCAACTCAATAAATACCTACCTTTAAAAATCTAATACACAAAAAAACAGCTGTTCTAAAAGATGAATAGTTGTTTTTTTACTTAAACATATTCTTCCATTATTACGTAAGCTTTACCTTCTTTTAAGAAATGTTTTTCCGTTTCTTGTAATCCAAATTTTTTATAAAAAGCTACCTTATCCTTTCTTGCATTACACCAAATCTTCTTAATTCCGAAATGCTTTGCCTCCTCGAGAACATAGGATAACAATGCACTTCCGTGTCCATTACCTTGTTCCCGTTGAATTGTAGCAAATTTACGAAATTGGCATTCTCCATTTTTTATAAAAAGTGAAATCACAGAAGTAAGTTTGTTGTTCTTAAAAAGACCTAAATGGATACCTGTATCATCATTATCTAATTGAATGAAGTCAAAGGGCTTATCTGGCCACATGACTTTATGTCTTATCTCCCATGCCTTTTCCTTCTCTATTTTTGTAATGTAGATTTTCATGATAACCTCCAAAGTCGTAACGAGAATATTAGTGGTATGGCAAGAAGTACTGTCGTTCCTTATAACTTGATTTTATCTCTTTTAGCGGGCGATTAGCAATCATCGAAGGATGAAATTGTTCCGTTTCCTATTCCCTGCACCACTAGTTGTTGGTTTGATCGGCTCATCACTACGCTTTTAACTTACTAGTTCCTAACAGGGCATTTGTGCATAGACTAATACAGGAATAAATAAGGGGTGTAAATGAATGGGACTATACATTAATGATAGAAACCATAAGAACATGTATAAAGGCCGTGACAAACTCCAAGGACAAAACCAAACACTTTTCGTACAAAATCATGTATCGGAAATGGTAAAGGAGCAGCAACGAATCAACGGGAAGCTTGCTCGTACACTTCTTGGAATTAAAACAATGTATGAACAGCAGTATGATGAGAGTGAAAATAAATGGACGCAAATAGAAGCGCAACTACAGGAGTTACGGCATTTTAATGCGCATCATGAACAGATGGAAAAACAGGTTGTAAGCTATTTGAAGCAGTTGGAAAAAGACAATATGAAACTACGCGAACTAATCGAAGCAGATCAATTATCCGAACAAGAAGTAAGAGAACAATGGAACCAGATTAATTCCTCCTATGAAGAAATTGCTAATCAGCTTGAAACGGTTGCCAAGGCAAATGAACAACTATCATCGAAAATCGATAATCAAGCTAATTTCCAAGATCAATTGTCAAAGCAGCTATCTGTTCAAGATGAGTCGACTAAGAGGATGGATAGCGGTTTGAAAAAACAGCAAGCATTGTCCGAAAAAATTGCCAGGGCAAATGAACAACTATCATCGAAAATTGATAAACAATCCAATTTTCAAAATCAATTAACTGAACAACTATCTGCTCAAGGCGAGTTGACAAAGCAGATAGAGAAGCGCATCGTAAATCAAGAGGCGTGGACGAAAAAGGCAAATGAAGAGCTATCATTGAAAGCAGATAAACAATCCAATTACCAAGATCAGCTGTCCAAACAATTATCTGCTCATGGAACGTCAATGAAGCAAATAGAGAAGCAACTGGAAAATCAGAAAACAATGACCGAAAAGGTTGCGGAGTCAAATGAACAGCTAACCTTAAAAGTAGATAAACAAACCGATATCCAAGAACAATTGGCAGAACAACTATCCGCTCAAGTCGAGTCGAACAAAAAGGTAGAGGAGCTAATGGGAAATCAGGAAGCATTGACTAAAAAGCTTGCAAAGGCAAATGGGCAGCTAACCTTAAAAGTAGATAAGCAAACTGACTTTCAACAGCAGTTGTCAGAACAATTATCTGCTCAAGATGAGTCGAATAAAAAGATAGAGGAGCGCATGGAAAGTCAGGAAGATTTGGTGAAAAAAATTGCGAAGGCAAATGGGAAGCTGGCATTGAAAGTGGATAAACAAACCGACTATCAAGAACAGCTGTCGGAGCAGCTATCTGCGCAAGGCGAGTCGACGAAGCAAATAGAGAAACGGATGGAAAGTCAGGAGGCATTAACGGAAAAGGTTGTCAGGCAAATGGGCGATTTTCGGAGTGTTTTATTCGAACGTACTAATTATTTATCGGAGAAAATAGAGGAGACGTATAGCTATATTCTTAGTCAGCTAACGGATTGTGACCAAATCCACTCGAACTTTTTGCTGTACGAAAGCCAGAAGCAGAAAGAGAAGAGCAAATAGAAACAGGGGCTGGTATATGCCATTGCATATACAGCCCCTGTTTTTGTAAACCTTTAGAAAATTATTCTTTACACTTTCTTTATACTTTTCTGGACTTATTCTTTATACTTGCAGCTTATTCTAAATGTATCAACATGGAAAGGAAGATTATGTGTGGCAGAAATTATTCTTAAAGCGGCAAATATCTCAAAAATATATGGTAAACACAAGGTCCTTGATAATGTATCGATTAAAATCAAACGTGGAATGATCTATGGATTAATCGGTGAAAATGGTGCAGGGAAATCCACTTTCATGCGTGCTGTGATGGGATTAATTGCGATTGACGGTGGAGACATCGAGCTGTTTGGTGAAACGAGTACGAAAGGATTACAGCATGCGAGAAGGAAGATGGGGCAATCGATTGAAATGCCAGCACTATACCCTGATTTGTCAGCTCGGGAGAATCTGCAGGTGCAAGCGGCAAATGGTGGCGTCGGTGAACGAGAGATTGCTGATTTACTTCGTCTAATGAACTTGGAGCATACAGGGAAAAAGAAAACAAAGCACTTTTCGCTAGGGATGAGGCAACGTTTAGCAATTGCGTCGACATTAATAACTAATCCCGAATTCTTAATCTTGGACGAACCGACAAATGGCTTAGACCCATCTGGTATTGTTGAAATGCGAGATATGATTCAACGATTGGTGACAGAACGTGGAATTACAGTATTGCTTTCGAGTCATTTGCTGGATGAGCTTTCCCAAATTGCTACACATTACGGTATTTTACATGAGGGGAAAATTATAAATGAACTATCCAAGGAAGATCTAGCACGGGTTGCACGGCAATACATTGAAGTAGAAACAACGGAAGTGGAAAAAGCAGTCGTTGTACTTGATGAAATGGGAATCCAGGACTATGAAGTGATCAATGGAATCGAAATTCATATTTATGAGCGCTTGGACGAGGCTGCTGCAATCAATCGTGCATTGGTTTTAGAGAATGTAAGAGTTTCCAGAATTGGAACAACAAGACAAAAACTAGAAGATTATTTCTTGCAATTAACTGGAGGAACAAAGAATGTTTAATCTTTTAACAGCTGAAAAAATAAAAATGCGTCGGAGCAAAAAATTATGGATCGCCTTAGCTATCTTATTTATTCTTCCTATTATACAAGTAATAAATAGCCAGCTAACCGTTCACCATGGGACAGAGCTCGTTCAGGTGATTGATACAGTCATTAATGGAGCGACAGGAATCCTAATGATGAAAAAGAATGGATTTACGATTTTATTGGTGCTAATTGTGTTTATTAGCTTATTTATCGGGGAAGAATTTCAGAATGGAACGATTCGTAATACACTGTCCTTAGGACGAAGTCGCGTACATTATTATGTATCAAAATTCCTCGCAGCAGCAATTTTTGCCTTTGTTGGTGTACTTGGAATGACAATGCTTGGAATAGCTAGCTATACAGTTGTATTTGGCTTTGGTGAAGTTGATGGAATTACGAATTATATTCGTTATGCCATTCAATCCTTTAGTGTGCTTTATCTATTAATTTTGGCGAATGTATCGATTTATGTCCTGATCAGCTTTCTAACAAAAAATAGTAGCATCTCGATTGTGTGGAGTTTTCTTTACACGATTGCCACTGGATTTCTCCCAGAAATTTTTCAGCACACAGAAAACTTTGGTCATGTCACATTCTGGTTTACAGAGACATTTTTATTCTACTTTTATTTTGTGAGCCCGGCAGATATCGCCGAGATCCCAGGGATGATTGTAGTGAGTATTATTACCATTGTGTTATCATCAGGATTAGGAATCCTTCTGTTTAAACGAACTGACATAAAGTGAAACTATATCACGAGATAGAACCAGGAGGCTAAGGGCTGTTATTCGTCCTCCACGTTTTTTTCTTGCTTGTGCTTAGAAGTGGCGTGTCAGAGCCCGTAATGCATAATAAAGTAGGTCGATAGGATGGCAACAATATTAATTATTGAGGATGATCATGCAATTCATTCGCTGATTAAAGAGGCATTGACACTGCAAGGCTTTAAAACCTTAAGTGCATATTCAGGCACAGAAGGGAAATTATTACTGGAACAAAGTCAACTAGATGTTATCTTGTTAGATTTAATGCTGCCTGGGATGGATGGAGAAGTTTTTCTGCAGGATCTTCGGAAGGATAGCATGATACCGGTGATTGTGATTTCGGCTAAGAATGACCAAGCTTCGAAATTGGATATTTTGACGAATGGTGCGGATGATTACATTACAAAACCTTTTGATGTGAAGGAGCTGCTCCTACGTATTCATATTCAATTACGCCATGCTGCAAAGGCTGTATCCAACGAAATGAAAGAAATCCTGTATCAGGATATTCGAGTGAATTTAGATACTCGCGAAGTGAAAGTCAATGATCAGCTGGTCCATTTAACGGGACGCGAATACGCGATTCTGCTCTTATTCCTGGAGAATCCGAAAAAAGTATTCAGTCGTGCCAATATATATGAAAGTATTTGGAATGAACCGTTTTTTAATAGTGATAAAACGATTAATATGCATATAAGTAATTTACGAAATAAATTAAACCAAGCTGATACAAACTATATTCAAACAGTATGGGGTATTGGATTCAAATTTGATTAACGAAAGGAGCGTGAATGTGATGTGGGGATGGGTTTTTGCCTTCTTTGCATTTGTGCTCCTTCTTTATGTTTACTTTTTAAAGCGAGAACTTCGAAAGTTGAAGCGGGAGGTTAAAGAGCTTCCGAATCGTTCAAGTTTTGGCGGAAGGCTTTCAATTGATTTTCGTGATGAGGTATTGCTTGACTTGATTGAGGCGCTGAATCAGATGATCGATGCTTTTGAGAAAAAAAATCAACAAGCAAAGCAAATGGAAGAGAGTGTCAAGCTGACCATCGCTGGGCTTTCCCATGACCTCAGGACTCCGCTAACATCGATTAACGGCTATGTCCAGTTATTGCAAGAGACGACGGATGAAACGAAGCGGCTGCATTATATATCAATTGTTAAACAGTCTGTTGAGCGTTTAATGGAAATGACTGATCATTTCTATGACTTGGCCCGCATTGAAACCAATCAAAAGGAAATAGTGTTTTCTTCCATAACATTATCTAATTTGGTGGAGGAAGTTGTCTTATCCTTTTATGAACAATTGGAGCAAAAACAAATAGAAATCGATTTTTCGGCACAACAGCACAACTACCAAATTATTGCCGACGAGTTCATGTTAGTACGAGTTATCCAAAATGTCGTTCAAAATATAATTCGTTATGCCAAAAGCAAAGCAGTAATCAGCTACGAGAAACAAGGGGGCGATATCATGTTCAGCATTAAAAATGATATTAAACCAGATAGTAAAGTGGCGGTAGAAAAAGTATTTATGCGTTTTTATACAGAAGTTGCAAGCAGAACGAATGCGGAAGCCAGTGGATTAGGGCTATACCTCTCTAAAAATCTGGTTGAAAAAATGGATGGGAAAATGGATGCGGCGTTGCATGGAGAGTGGTTCATCATTCATATTAGACTGCCTATGAATAGAAGTCAGCTTTGATGTTTTTAGTTAACATGCTGCAATGGGAGCTAAATTAGAAAAGGCTAGTAAAAAAAGGTGAGACAGCTTTGATTAAATTGCCTCACCTTTTTATGTTTGTTATTGTCTTTCGGTTTCCTTTTCCAGCTTATGAATCCGAACAGATGCAATAATCAGTGCTCCTATTAGAAATAAGCCAAGATAGCCGATAAGTGGATAGAAGTAGCTGACAAGATCTGTAAATCCAAAAAAGCTTAATAAATAGGCAATTACTAGAGTGACAACAAGGAAAGCTTTAAATTTCGGCGTTCCTATTTCGACAAACCGTGCGCCGAATGAGAAGAACATGCTTGCTGCTGTATTAAAGATCATACCGAATAAAACAATTGCCATGAAAAAGCCTAATGCTGGAGATACTTGATTAGCAAGCTGCAGCATTGGCATTTCATAACCTTGTACAAGGTCAATTTTTGAGAAAATCGCAAGGTGGCTTAAAATAATAAGAACCCCGATTCCTAATCCGCCAACAAGTCCTCCAAGAGCTGCCGTTTTTTCATTACGCTGGGCCCCGCCCATTACAAGCGACATCGAAGCGCCAACCGCGATATTAAACGAAACGTAGTTAATTGCGGAGATAAACCAGTTTGGTAGTGTCGTCGGTTGCTCCATTGCAATCGAATTAAGATTGGTAAATGTATTATCCATTGATAGTACACTATAGATCGACAGGATAATGACGATTAGAATTAGAAACGGTGTAATACTGCCAATAATCGCTACGAATCGATTTACCTTTGCCATTCCTGCAATAAGCACGAGAATAGTCATCAGGCTTGTCCCGACAAAATATGGGAATTCAAATTGCTGATTTAAATTTGAACCAGCACCTGCAATCATAACGACTCCTACACCGAACAGTGTGAATATAATGATGTAGTCAATGACAACTCCAAGATAACGTCCGCTAATTTTGTAAATAGCATCCCGATGAGAGGTCGTCTGCATTCGGCTGCCAATTTGCATTAAAACCATGCCCAGGTAGGCGAATAACGCACTTGCAATCACGGCCCCAATAATACCAAGGAGACCAAAGCTCGTGAAGTACTGTAAAATCTCCTGCCCAGAAGCAAAGCCAGCACCAACAATGACGCCTATGAAAGCACTGCCGAGCTGCAAAATTTTCTTCATACTATTCTCTCCCATCTATTTCCTATCCATGTTGTCCTTGTATCCCTTTTCAAAATAGAAGAAGTACTTAGAAATCCAGATCAGTCTAACTGTGATACGTGAAATCTCTATGGCATAGCTTTTAGTGATCTTCTTTCTATAAGTTTCAGGGAGAAATATAATTAGTATAGCATAATTTTTTGTGAATTCACCTTTTTCAATGGTAAAATGAATCTATTGTCACATGCAATGTAATTTATAGATGAAAATGAGAAAGAAGGTATCTTTATGATACATAAAAGTTATCGTGATACATGGACAGAAATATCTTTGGACGCGATTGAGGCGAATGTACAATCCTTCAGAAGACATATTGGAACTAGCAAGTTTATGGCAGTCGTTAAGGCGGACGGTTATGGACATGGAGCGGTGCAGGTTGCGACAGCTGCGACAGATGCTGGTGCCGACTACTTAGGCGTTGCGCTTTTAGATGAAGCGCTCCACTTGCGGGAAGCGGGAATTGATGTCCCGATTCTTGTGCTGGGTTATACTGCTCCACACGCAGTAGAAGAGGCGGTGAAGCACGACATTACCCTTACCGTTTTCTCGGATGAATCAATCAAGGAAATGGAACGCGCTGCAAATGTATGGAATAAACAAGCGAAGGTGCATTTGAAAATAGATAGTGGCATGAATCGCATTGGGGTTCGTGATCAAAACGAGGCGCTTCAAATTTGTAAGTCTTTTAACGACTCTAAAGTTATACTAGAGGGGATTTTTACACACTTTGCCGACGCTGATAACCCAGATTCTGCTTATACGTATCAGCAATATAAAAATTTTACATCATTGGTTGACTACCTGAACCAACATCAAATCGAAATTCCGTTAAAGCATTGTTGTAATAGTGCTGCAACGATTGCGTATCCTGAGATGCATTTGGATATGGTACGTGTCGGTATTAGCTTGTATGGACTTTATCCGAGTGGGCATTTGCGAGCAACAATTCATTTAAAGCAGGCGATGAGCTTAAAAACAAAGCCTGCCATGATAAAAGAGGTACAATCCGGTCATTCGATTAGCTATGGATGCACCTACACACCAGATGCTACATCTGTAATTGCGACATTACCAATCGGCTATGCGGATGGACTTTCCAGGCAACTTTCAAATAAGGGGGAAATGATGGTTAAAGGATTGCGAGTACCGATTGTTGGTAGAATATGTATGGATCAAACGATGATTGATGTCACTGCTGTTGAACAGATTAGCAAAGCAGATACTGTTACCATTTTTGGCGATCCTGAGGATGGTTATATTTCACTCGATGAAGTAGCAGAGCATATGCAAACGATTCATTACGAAACGGTTTGCTTAATTGGAAAGCGTGTTCCAAGGGTATATGTAAAAGGTGCTGACAATTAATTACGAAGGATGCTCCAGAAGGCATCCTTCGTAGTGATAAAGGTCATTTACCTAATTGTATCTCATCAAGGCCTGCCAATTCTACGGATTGTTCATGATTCATATTATCGAGCGGAAAAACAGTGGCTGTCTCCTGATTAGCATCCAATGATTGAATATATACCGGAATACCTCGGAAGTTCACGTTGACCATTTCAATCGACTCCAAAATTTCCAATGCACGTTGTCTATTCATGATATCCTCCTTTGCTTGGCAAGTTGCAAAGTTTATATCTTTCCTAATTGCTAAGGCCTTTGCCTAAAAGCTTAAGAAGAACCAGCTTCTAACAGTGTTATTTTCTGTTGGTTTTGAGATGGTTATACGAGGCAATTTTTAGACCTGGTGCATGACAGAACTGTTATAGACATTCCAATCTAAAGTTGTTACTATTTAGAAAAGAAAAGATGCTGGAATGCTTGTTTCCCATAAACTTTTGACTTAGGAAAGGTGTAAGATGAAACCATTTACTGCAAACGTAATTGCAATTATCAACCAAATACCAGAAGGAAGGGTCATGACTTACGGACAGATTGCGAAAGCAGCAGGAAGTCCACGGGCTGCCCGTCAGGTTGTGCGAATTTTACATTCAATGAGTAGAAAGCATCGCCTTCCTTGGCATCGTGTCATCAACGCGAAGGGGCAAATCGCTATTCAAGATGAATTTGGAGCATTGGAGCAGAAATCGCAGCTGGAAGTAGAAGGTGTTGAGGTCAGCCGTAAGGGAGAGGTGGATTTGGAACGATATCAATTTCATGTGAGTACCGAGATAGATATGTTATAGAAAATTCGGGAACAAATACATATTCAATTTTAAAAATTAAAGTTATACTATAGATAAGTCTTACTGTTACTAAAAGATAGGTACTAATATTATCATGATAGATAAGTGATCTAAACGTATTACAATAAATTTTAGGAAAAGGATGGTCGAGATGGAGTTTAGCATGCATGAAAATGGTTTCGAATCTGAATTTGATTTTGGAAAACTAACAATATCGGGCAAGGATGAGTTTGGGTTTAGACCATACGCATTACTAGTATCCTCCATAGCTGGTTGCAGTGGCGGGGTTTTGAAGCAAGTGCTTACGAAAATGCGCATTGCTTTTGATAATATTGCGATTACTGCGGATGTGAAACGAAATCCAGATATAGCAAATCGTGTCGAAGAAATTAAATTGCACTTTACCATTTTCGGTAAGGATCTTCCTGAAAAAAAGGTGGAAAAAGCGTTAGAGCTAAGTTCAAAAAACTGTTCGATGGTTCAATCCGTAAAAGGGAGTATTAACGTTATCGAGACCTTTGAAATAAAGGAATAACTAATTGTTCGATTAAGTCTGGAGGGAAAGAAGGAGGCAGTTTTTTATTGATAACGAAATCCCTTGTTAAAAAGATTCTAAAGCTGGCCGCTGTCATTGCGGTCATCATTTTCGTTTACATATATTTCTCAGCATTTTTACCAGTATTATTAGCATTATTGACTGCACTCATGTTTGAGCCTTTTGTAAGATGGCTGAAGCTGAAGATGAAAGTAAGGAAAAGGGTTCTCCCAGTTACCATTACCTTTACCCTGTTTATTGCTATCTCCAGTTTGCTGGTCTATATCACATTAACCCGTGTGGTGGAAACAATTTATAATTTTACATTGCAAATTCCTACCTATGCATTTCAGGTACAGCGGTTTATCAATGATGTCATTATCCGTTTTAATGAGCTAATTGAAGATATACCAATCGCTCATGTTGTTATTCGGGAGCTTGAGAACCAATCCAATAGTGTAGTGGAAACAGCTTTGGATGTTACATCCTATTTATTAACAATTCTCGGCTCGTGGATTCAATCTGTCCCAAATCTTATCTTTGTGTCATTGATTTATTTGATGACGCTATTCTTATTCAGCTTGGACTTGCCTCGTTTAAAACGGTTATTTTACAATTTATTCAATCGAGATACATCGGAAAAGCTGCGTTTCGTTAACCAACGACTAGGAAAGGTTTTCCTTGGTTACTGGAAAGCCCAATTTATCCTAAGTATTGGTGTTTTCGTCATTACGTATGCAAGTCTTTTGTTTATTTCACCCGGTGCAGCATTAATAATGTCTGTCATCATTTGGCTAGTCGATATTATTCCATTATATGTTGGACCAGCGCTTGTGCTGATTCCATGGGGACTTTTGGCCATGATGCTCGGAAATGTTGGAGCAGGAATCCAACTTATATTGCTTGCTCTTATCATAACCATTTTAAGGCGTATCATTGAGCCGAAAGTATTAGGTGATTCTATAGGACTTGCGGCACTCCCGACTGTGCTTTCTATGTATTTTGGTTTTGTGTTTTTCGGTGTGATGGGGCTAATCCTCGGGCCGTTCGTTTATATAGCGATTCTTTCTGCAAAAGAATCAGGCTTGTTTGATTTAGGCTTAAGCAAAAAAGATGAAGAAATAATTTGATTGGCAAGGCTGTTACGATTAAGTAACAGCCTTTTTATATGCAAATGGTGAAGAAGCGGCACAGAAGTAAATAATTACATTATAATAAGAATGAAGGAACATGCGGATGTTTATTTCCTAAGCATCAAATTGTATTTCGAAAAAGCAAGTCGGTATAATAGGACGTGAGTTGTATTCATAACATACGAGAACTAAAAACAGCTGATCGCTTCATGATGAAGGGATAGTCTGATTATATGTGATATAGATGATTTTTGAGAAAGGGGGATCACAATGAAGGTTTTGGGGATTTCTGGGTCAATCGTTGGCTCCAAAACGCGAATTGCTGTTGAAAATATATTAAACCGGATAAACGAACAGTATGAGGATATCGAAATTGAACTTATTGATTTGAAGCAATATAACCTCGTATTTAGCGATGGAAGGGATTATCGTGATTATACAGGGGATACAAAGTTAGTATTAGAAAAAATAATGGAAGCGGATGGCTATATTATCGGGACACCAACATTCCAAGCATCTATTCCAGGTACATTAAAAAACCTGTTTGATTTGCTTCCAATGGATGCATTTCGGGAAAAAGTTGTCGGTCTCGTATCGACAGCTGGATCAGCAAAACATTATTTAGTGGCTGAACAGCAGTTGAAGCCAATCTTGAATTATATGCAAGCAATGGTTATCCCGAAATATGTATTTATTGAAGAAAAGCATTATCATAAACAAGCAATTATAGATGATGAAATTGTTTTTAGGCTTAACCGATTGGCAGATGATGTTGTCTTTTTTCTTCGGACAGCAGTGCAAATGAAAGCATCTGAAGAATCCGCATACCCATTCTAATAATCAAACAGGTTCCTGCAAAGCTGCAGTGCCTGTTTTTTCTTTTTATAAATAAGGTAAGCAAATAATTTTACGGTTACTTTTTATAACTATATAATAAAAAAGAATTAAATGTGTTGCAATAAGTAAAAAACGATGGTATAGTATAAGTAATTCAAGTATGTTGAATTAAAATTAATTGAAGAATGTAAAACATTTAGGGGGAAATAGAATGTTAAAAATAGGTATTATTCAAGGTAGTGTACGTCAAGGACGTAACGGAGATGCAGTTGCAAAGTGGATGCATGATTTTGCAACAAAACGTAATGACGATGTAACTTATGAAATCGTAGACTTAGCTGAATATAAATTGCCATTCCTTGGTGAAGAACTTCCAGCAGAAAGACAGGCAGAAGCAGAAACTGCAATTAAAGCATGGTCCGAAAAAATCGCTTCATTCGATGGTTATATTTTCGTAACTCCAGAGTACAACCATGCAATTGGTGGCGCATTGAAAAATGCATTGGATTTCTTAAACCCAGAAGTGAACAACAAAGCAGCTGGTTTCGTTGGATATGGTAGCTTAGGCGGTACACGTGCACACGAAAACCTTCGTCTAATCCTTGGTGAACTACAAGTTGCAGATGTGCGTACTGCAGTAACGTTCTCACTAATGACTGACTTTGAAAACATGAGCGTATTCAAACCTGCTGACTTCCATGCAGATAATGCAAACGGAATGCTTGATCAAGTAATCGCTTGGAGCAGTGCTTTAAAAACAGTTCGCAATTAATAAAAAGTAAATTTTAAGAAGTAAAAAAGATACCGTATAAATAGAGAAAAGGTATTGGGTATCATTGGACTAATAATGGGCAGCTACCCCTGAATAACTATGTTTACATAGTGCTAGGCATGGGTTACTGCCTCTTCCTTTTAAAGGGTCAATTTAAACTTAGATAACGGACAGGAAAGGTTGTGAACATACAATGGGATTTTTTGATAAATTATTCGGTAGATCAAAGCAAACAGCAGCACCAGTACCAAAAGAGAAATTGAAAATCGCTATTGTGCAAGGTAGTGTGCGCCAAGGCCGTAATGGGGAATCAGTTGCTAACTGGATGTACGACTTTGCAACAAAACGAAATGCCGACGATGTCACATATGAAATTGTAGACTTAGGAGCATATAAATTGCCATTCCTTGGTGAAGAACTTCCAGCAGAAAGACAGGCAGAAGCAGAAGCTGCGGTTAAAGCTTGGTCTGAAAAAATCGCTGCATTTGATGGTTACATTTTCGTAGCACCAGAATACAACCATGCAATTGGTGGGGCATTGAAAAATGCATTAGATTATTTAAACCCAGAAGTAAACAATAAAGTAGCAGGTTTCGTTGGATACGGTAGCTTAGGTGGGGCGCGTGCACATGAAAACCTTCGTCTAATCCTTGGTGAGCTGCAAGTTGCAGACGTACGTACTGCAGTAACATTCTCGCTAATGACTGACTTTGAAAACATGAGCGAATTCAAACCTGCGGATTACCATGCAGACAATGCAAACGCGATGCTTGACCAAGTAATCGCTTGGAGCAAGGCATTTAAGAAAATTAGATAATTGAAAGAAGGGTTGTCATTTATGGCAGCCTTTTTCTTTTTCGAACAATAATAGAAGGCTTCACATTTCGTTATGCAAAATGTAATGCTGTTCAGTTGAGATGTGTAGTATGGCATAGTAGAATAAGAAGGCAGAAGAGGGGTGGGAAAGAAAAGTGGAAATGAAACATTTACAGTATTTTATTGAAGTCACGCGTGCTGGCAGTTTTACGCATGCCGCAGAAAAATTATATATGACACAGCCTGCAATTAGCAGAATTATAAAATCGTTAGAAGATGAACTGGAAGCCTCGCTTTTCATTCGTTCACGAAAAAAACTATCTCTAACAGATGCTGGAAAAATTCTCTATGAGCACGCTCAAGTGATGGAAAAGCAGTTCCAAGCGTTACGACTTGAGTTGGAAAGCCTTTCGTTCCTAAAAAAAGGCCATATTCGTATTGGCTTGCCCTCGATTATCGATTCCGTTTTCTTCTCTAAATTAATCGCATCTTTTCATAAAGAATATCCAGATATTACGTTTCAATTAATAGAGGATGGATCAAAGCGAATAGAAGAAAAAGTGATGAATGATCACTTGGATTTTGGCGTTGTCTTCCTGCCTACCCGCCACAACTTTTTTGATTGCTATTCGTTGGGAGAGGAAGATTTAAAGCTCATCGTACCCGCCGACCATGAGCTTGTAAATCGGCAAGAGGTCGCAATTGCTGAATTAAAAGAAGAAGATTTTATTATGTTTAATAAAGATTTTGCACTGCATGATCATATATATTCGGCTTGCAGAAAGTCTGGCTTTGAACCGAGAATTATTTCGGAGACCTCACAGATGGACTTTATAGAGGAAATGGTAGCTTCAAATCTTGGAATAACCTTATTACCAGAAAGTACGATTAAAGGCTTAAAACGTGACGTAAAAGAAATAAAACTGTCCCATCCGACAATTAAGTGGCACTTAGCAATGATTTGGAAAAAGAATCAAGCATTATCACCTGTCAAACTTGAATTTATCCGATTTGCAAAAGTGAATCTGAACAATACATAAGACCTCCTTTTAGGTGAGTCTTTTTTATTTGTTTATCTAAAGCGTTTACAAACACTTTTGTTATGAATAGCATCGGATTTCGGCATTGTACTTTGGTTATCGGGGCGTTATACAATAGAACCTGTACATAACAATGTATCTACATCAGATAAACAGTTTGCTGTAGCAATAAAAAGTAGTAAGGTGATTAGTTTATGAAAGCAAGAAAAATGGGAGAAACACGCATTATTCAGAATGACCAGGTTCTAATTAATGATTTAAATAATTATCATACATTATTCGGTGGAGTTCTTATGAAAAAGCTTGATGCCTGTGCAACACTTTCAGCTTGTAGCCATGCAAGAGTTAAGGAATGTGTTACGGCCTCAACCGATTCGGTGAATTTTATAGAACCAATACGTCAAAGTGATAAAGTTTGTATTGAGTCATTCGTAACGTATACAGGGAAAAGCTCGATGGAAATATTTTGCAAAGTAATTGCTGAAGATATGCTAACTGGTGAACGAAGAATTGCTACCACGGCTTTTTTGACATTTGTTGCGTTGGATGAGAATAAAAAACCGATTGAAGTTCCTGCAATTGTCGCGGAAACAGAAGAAGAAAAGTTCCTCTACAGCACTGGTGAGGAACGTGCAAAGATTCGAAAGTTAAAGAGGCAGCAAAATAAAGATATCGTTGCTCATTTATCGATCAATAAGCCTTGGAATTAAGCGATAATAGAAAGGAGCGGATAGGGTGTTAATAACAACGAATTTAAAAGAATTGATTTCAGCAAAAGAGGCAATTGACGAATTGGGACATACAAAGCCAGAATTATTCCAACGGTTCTTAAATGTGATCCAGCTTACGCGCCAATTACAGTTTAATTATCAATATTTGGGTTGTTTAATTATGGATGAAAATCCAGATGAATGTAAACCAAGCATTCATAATACCTATGCATTTAGTGTGTTTGAACAGGAAATAGAAAAACTTAAAGCAGATACTACAATCATCGAATTGCAGTATTTACTAGCTTCCAATAAGCGAATTGGCTATGCAAATTTATGTAAGCTGGTAATCGGTGAAAACCCTCGATTTTTAGTAGGGCCACAAGTAGTATAAGAGGTTATAAAAATCCCTAAGCAACCAGCTTAGGGATTTTCGGGTTATTAAACCTGAACTGTTAATATCGCTATTAAACCAGTTGGGTTTATTTCTCTCCACTTAGTTCTACTAATATTTTGGCTTGTGATTTATCGTTTGATAATGCTTCAAATCCTTTTTCAACAATATCATCCAACTGTATTTGATCGGTAACAATGCCTTGAGGTTTCAATTGACCAGTTCCCATCAAATCCACTGTCTGTTGGAAAGAAGTCGGTGTATAAGCAATAGATGACGTAATTTTTACACCTGTGTTCGTAAGGTGAATTGGATTCCACTCAATTGGTCTAGCGAAAATAGATACGATTACCATTGTTCCTCGTGCCCGTGTAGCGTCGATCGCCTGTTTGAATGTCGGGGCAACTCCCGCAACTTCAAAGGATACATCAACACCATCTGGAACTAATTCTCGAATCGCTTGAACAGCATCTTGTTCACCAGAATTAATGATATGGGTTGCACCTAGTTCCATTGCTTTTTCAAGTCTTGTTTGGGATAAATCTAGAACAATAATCTTGCTTGCTCCTGCTGCTTTAGCTGCAATGGCTGTTAAAAGTCCAATTGGACCTGCTCCGAATATAGCAACTGTATCTCCGAATTGCAGTCCACCTTCTTTTACAGCTTGTACAGCAACAGCGGTAGGTTCTACCAATGCGCCGTCCTGTAAAGTTAATGTGTTTGGCAGAAGATAAACATTCGATTCTGGAACATTCGCGTATTTCGTAAATCCACCATCACCATGCAAGCCGATAAAGCTGAATCCATCATATGCATCCATATCTTCAGGTTTATTTCCATATGTTATCGTTGGGTTAATTGCTACTTTGTCGCCCACTTTAAATTTTGTTACGTTTGTTCCTACTTCTTCTATCACTCCAGCGAATTCATGTCCCATTGTTAATGGAGCAATTTCACCTGTTAAAGGGTCCTTTTCGTTTACTGGTACAAATACTGGACCTTCTTCATATTCATGTAAATCACTACCACAAATACCAGCCCAAGCTACTCGAACCTTTACTTGAGTGTCTTCTAAAGGTTTTACTTCCACCTCTTCAATTCGGATATCCTTTTCTCCATGCCAAACTGCTGCTTTCACTGTTATTACCTCCTGATGATAAAAGTTTTCTGTAAATCAAAATACCTAGTACTTCGTTTGAACCCAAAACTAGTTGATAAATAAAACTTTTTACATAAGTCAATTATATCACTCGGAGTTTTGGGAAACTATTAATATGCTTGGTGCATGGGGATGTCATATACTATTTCTTGAAACTGAATATAGGTAATGTTAACCATTCATGTTATTCTTTAGATTCTCGATATACTCTTTTCCTTCTATTAGTGAAAGTCCTAAAGATGCTCTCGCTTCTTTAATGGCTTTAATCTCTTTTCCATCCTGAATTAATTCATATAGTCTACCATTTATCGGATGTTCTGGGATTTCGACCTCTTTCATAACCTGTTCTAACGAAGTTTTCAACTGTTTCATATTTTGTTCAAGCTTATTTATTTTAGCAGTCAAATAAATGAAAATAATCAATATGATGCTAATGAAAGGAAATTCCAATCCTATCGCTCCTTTTCTGCTATGCTAGCTTGTAGAATTTATCCCTATTTACCAAACAATTCGATTCCCGCCTGCAACTATGCTGCTTATGCTATGTGCAATTAAAAATTGACCGCCATAATAAGGCAACATTACCAGTATATTACTAGAAGGGACTGGTGCAATAAACATATTCCATGCAAGGATAGAGTCAGAAATAACGAACAGCAAACTACCAGCGATTGCCCATCCATTACCCGTCATCACGGCGGAAAAAGTCATTAGTGAAATAATGAAAATATAAGCAATCACAGGAAAAATTAATCCTGCATTCCCTTCTTGACTTAATGCCTCAACTAACCGGAATCCGATAAAACATGCAAATCCGGCAATTGGGATAATCATAGTCAAACGCATCTTTGAATATTTCCATTGCGTAAAGAAACCAGACATATAAAATAGATGCCCAATGAAAAATGCGGTCAATCCAAATAGAAACCAGTGCAGTGTCGCATCGCCTATGATACAAAAAGCAAGGCCGGTAATAAGCAGTAGATGTGTTCGAGTTTTTTTTCGAGGTAAAAGCTGAAGAGCATAAATCAAAATCATAAACATTGGAACCAGTTTAAAAAACAAGCTAAATAATAATGGTCCTGTCGGAGCGATAAATAGATAAACAAGACTCATTGTGAGTATTAGTAATGGTAATTGGTATAGAATCATTCTGTTCACTCCTTGGATGTGTCTTACTAAGAGATTCGATGAACAAGGGAGAAATCCTTTTTATTCTTCTAATTTACATAAATTACATTACAATTGGAAAAATAATTAGATAGCGCTATCAATTGTTGGGTGATTGGCGGTAATTCGCTTACAAATTTATGGAAAAAGCAAACTTGACCTTTACAGTATGTTGAATTTGCCTTAAAATTGTCGGGTATGTTTTATAACAGAATTCATTTTTCAACTTAGAGGAGGATTAACATACGATGGATTCAAGAGATAAGGATGCCATACTAAAAACCGTTCCACAAAAAGGTTTCTTTGGACATCCGAAAGGTTTATCGACATTATTTTTCACGGAGTTCTGGGAACGTTTTTCTTATTATGGAATGCGTGCCATACTCTTATTTTATATGTACTATGAGGTTACAGACGGCGGATTAGGAATAGATCAAACTACTGCCAACTCGATAATGGCGATTTACGGCTCGCTCGTATATATGTCTGGTATAATCGGTGGATGGATTGCTGACCGGATTCTTGGGATGAACCGTACCGTATTTTACGGTGGTGTTCTAATTATGCTTGGTCATATTATCCTTGCTTTACCAGGTGGCTTTACAGCATTACTTGTGTCCATGCTGTTTATCGTTATTGGTACAGGATTGCTAAAGCCGAACGTTGGTGGTATGGTTGGCGAACTTTACAGCAAAAAAGATCCACGACGTGACTCTGGTTTCAGTATCTATTACATGGGTATTAACATGGGTGGTTTTATTGCACCGTTTATTGTCGGAACAATTGGACAAACATATAACTTCCATCTTGGCTTTGCAATAGCGGCCGTTGGGATGTTTGCTGGCTTGGTTGTTTACCTATTATCACGGAAAAAATACTTTGGTCTTGCTGGACTTCAAGTTCCAAATCCACTTAGCGGTGAAGAGAAAAGAAAGACTACGAAAATTATCACTCTCGCTGTTATTGTATTAGCTATAATCGGATGGGCTGGTGTAACAGGTGGTTGGTTAACGATTGAGCGGGTTATTTTCTCGATTAGTATTCTTGGGGTGATTATCCCTACAGTGTATTTTATTACGATGTATCGTAGTCCGAAAACTACAGCGGACGAACGCTCGCGTTTACTAGCATATATTCCGTTATTTGTGGCAGCAATGATGTTTTGGGCGATTCAAGAACAGGGATCGAATATTTTAGCGACTTATGCAAACGAACGGACACAGTTGTCGTTTGCTGGCATTGAAATACAATCCTCTTGGTTCCAATCTCTAAATCCATTATTCATTGTGATGCTTGCACCAGTGTTTGCTTGGCTCTGGGTAAAGCTTGGGGATCGTCAACCAAGTACACCGCAAAAGTTCTCCTTTGGATTAATTTTTGCTGGGCTTTCATTTATCGTCATGATTTTCCCTGCGGTATTTAACGGAACAGAAAGCTTAGTTAGCCCGCTTTGGCTCGTTCTTAGCTTCTTCCTAGTTGTGCTAGGTGAACTCTGTTTATCACCAGTTGGTTTATCAGCGTCAACGAAATTGGCGCCAGCGGCATTTGCTGCCCAAATGATGAGTTTATGGAATCTATCCAACGCTTCGGCACAGGCTATTAACGCCCAGGTCGTTCGTTTTTATTCCGTAGATACGGAAGTTATCTACTTTGGTGTAATCGGAGGAATTGCGATATTACTTGGTATCGTATTGCTATTAATAGCACCGAAGCTGAAACGGTTCATGCGAGGAATTAACTAATTTTAATGATTAAGATAAATGGGAAGCTGAATCAAGCGCTAAAAAGCATGTTTGATTCAGCTTCTTTTTTATGTGCAGAGTTAATTTCAGTTTCCGCTTGACTCGATTAATTGATAGAATAGAGTTAATGAATTGTAAAAGGTGATTACATGACGGATAGGTTCAAAATTTCAGTAAGAACGCTTGTGGAGTATGTGTTGCGAAGTGGCAGTATTGAATCCGGGTTTCGAACGGCTACGACGCTGACAGACGGAACAAAGGCACATCAGAAAATCCAAAAGACGTATAAAGAAACAGATCAAAAGGAAGTGTATGTCATAACGGAGATTCCATATGAAGACTTAACTTTTGTCGTGGATGGACGTTGTGATGGTTTGCTTTTTAATGAGAATGGACAGGTTACGGTTGATGAAATTAAGTCAACACGAAATCCGGTGGAGTGGATTTCAGAAGATACATATCCAGTACATTGGGCACAGGCGATCTTTTATGCTTATATCTATGCTAAAGACCACGATTTAGCAGAGATAACGATTCAGTTAACATATGTTCAAGTAAATACGGAGCAGCAGGTTAAATTCAAGCGGGAAATGAATTTTCAGGAGCTGAAAACGTATGTAAACAACATTGTCGGTCAGTATGCAGTATACGCCAAGATGAAGCTTCAGCATGTAGAACGACGCGATGTTTATGCAAGGGAGCTTTTGTTTCCATTTGAAAGTTATCGAGATGGACAGCGTAAGTTTGCGGCTTCTGTCTATAAAACAATTTTCGATAAGAAAGATATATTTGCTTCAGCATCAACAGGTATTGGCAAAACGGTCTCAACAATATTCCCTGCTGTGAAAGCGATTGGGGAAGGGCACCTGCAGCGGATGTTTTATCTTACTGCAAAAACAATTACGAGAACTGCTGCAGAGGAAGCATTTCGTTTGCTGGAGGAAAAGGGGTCGGACCTAAAGGTTGTAACCATTACTGCGAAGGATAAAATTTGTTTTCAGGAGGAAGTAAAGTGCTCGAAGGAGCATTGTATTTTTGCGGAGGGGTTTTACGATCGAATTAATGAAGCGGTTTTAGACATATACGCGAATGAAACATTGATGAGTCGCCAAGTAATTGAAACCTATGCAAGAAAACATCGTGTTTGTCCTTTTGAATTTTCATTAGAGCTTGCATATATAGCGGATGCTGTTATTTGCGATTACAATTATATCTTTGATCCCAAAGTGTCATTGAAACGTCTTTTTGAGGAGCAGAAGAAAGAGACCGTCTTATTGGTTGATGAAGCACATAATTTAGTTGATCGAGCGAGAGAAATGTATTCTGCTGACTTGTATAAATCAGCATTTCTGCAACTCAGTCGTACATTTAAAAACCGTAATGAAAGCTTAGCGAAATCAGCTAAAGCAATTAATAATTATCTATTATCCTTAAAGAAGCAAGAGAATTTAATCAGCAAAGATCTAGATGACGAGCTTGTTGCGCTTACTGAAACCTTTTCCATGCATGCAGAGACTGAATTAGTGCAGCATATGGATACAGATTCACTTTTGCTGGATACTTATTTCGCGACACAATCCTTTGTTAAAATAGCGAAGCTTTATGATGAGCGATTTGTAACCTATATGGAGATTCTGAAAAGCGATGTCCGATTGAAGCTATTCTGCCTCGACCCATCTTATCTCATTAACAAGATGGGAAAAGGCTACCGTTCAAAGATTTTCTTTTCAGCTACGCTAACACCTGCGGATTATTATAAAACCCTGTTGGGAGGAACTGAAAAAGATTACGTAACAGCAATTCCGTCTCCATTTGATCGTGAAAAAGCTGAGGTAATTATTCTGCCAATGTCGACAAGGTATCGCGATCGCGAGCGTACAATGACACCAATTGTTCAGTTTGTGGAGAATCTTATTACGAAGCAGTCTGGAAATTTCCTTGTTTTCTTTCCATCTTATCATTACATGGAAGCTGTACATGATGCATTTCAACAGTTTGCACCACATGTAAAGACGATTGTCCAAACGGTAGGCATGTCTGAAACGGATAGGGAGGAATTTTTGGCAGCTTTTATGCCGGATACGGAAGAAAAGCTTATTGGCTTTGCGGTACTGGGCGGCATTTTCTCTGAGGGGGTAGATTTAAAGGGAGAACGGCTTCAAGGTGTCATTATTGTTGGTGTTGGACTGCCGCAAATTGGATTGGAAAGAGATATTATCAAGGACTATTTCAACTCGATTGGCCGAAATGGCTATGATTATGCCTATGTCTTTCCTGGAATGAATAAAGTGCTTCAGGCGGGGGGCAGATTAATCCGATCTGAATCAGACCAAGGAACAATCGCTTTAATCGATGATCGATTTCTACAAAGGAAGTATCAAGCCCTCTTTCCATTTGAATGGCAACATTTTAGAATTGAACGGTAATGCAGGATGTTTAATATTGGCCAGAAAAGGAACACTACTTATAGCAGACGATAAAAAGGAGTGTATACTTGTGAGTCAATCAGAGATTAAAGCAGATGTAGAAAAAATCCTTAATGAAAGTCATACAGGCACGATGGCAACGGTGAAGAACGATAAACCGCACTCTAGGTATATGACATTTTTTCATGATGGTTTGAAGCTTTACACACCGACGCATAAAGATGCCGATAAAACAGAAGAAATTGAGAAAAATCCATTTACACATATTTTAATTGGTTATGAAGGCGATGGATTTGGAGATGAATATGTAGAATATCAAGGGAAGGTATCCTTAAACGATACGGATGACCTGAAAAAGAAATTTTGGAATGATGATATGAAACTATATTTTGAAGGACCGGATGATCCTAACTATACCATTTTGGAAATCGATCCGATTGGAATTCGGTTAATGAATAAAAAGGGAGAATCTCCTAAAGAGCTGGACATATAAAAAAGGCTGACAACATTATTGTCAGCCTTTTTAGTTAGCCTGGTAACTTTTAAATGTTAATACTATGGGTAATAACTTAGCTGCACGAACAGTCACGTCCAGCTCCAGCGCTAAAGCTGTAGCTGGACTTCTCTCACCTCTGTACGTCGCTAACTGGGCACTTCCGTTTTGTTCCTCCTACCATCCAGGAACAACTGAGCCTTGGAAGGTTTCCTCAACAAATTGTTTTACTTCATCGGATTGGTAAATATCGATAAACTGTTGTACAGCTTCGTCATCCTTGTTTTCTTCACGAACCGCGATTAAGTTTACAAATGTAGAATCCTGTTCAATAAAGATTGAGTCTTCACCAGGTACGAGACCTGCATCCATGGCAAAGTTTGAATTAATGGCAGCTGCATCAACTTCACCTAACTGGCGCGGGATTTGCGCTGGATCAAGCTCGATGAATTCATAATTGTTTGGGTTCTCAGCAATGTCATTTACCGTTGCATTTACGCCAAGACCTTCTTCTATTTTAATTAAACCTGCTTGTTCAAACAATAGTAATGCACGTCCACTGTTTGTCGGGTCACTTGGAAGACCGATACGGGCGCCGTCCTCGAGATCTGCTACATCTGTTACACCTTCTGAGTAAATCCCCATCGGGAATGTAACCGTATCTGCAACTTTAATTAAATCTAATCCGCGTTCTTCATTCATATGGTCAAAAAATGGCTCGGTTTGGAAGCTGTTTAAATCAAGCTCGCCTTCAGATAAACTAACATTTGGCATGACATAATCGCTGAAAGAAACTAATTCAATTGTTAGGCCATCCTCTTCAGCAAGCTCTGCAACCTTTTCTAAGATTTGTTCATGTGGTCCTGATGTTACACCGACTTTTAATTTACCGTCTTCCAATAATCCTTCTGCTTCATCTGAGCCGCCACCACATGCGGCAAGTACTGCCAACATGCATGCAAGTAATCCTGTGAATAGTAATTTTTTCATTATGTATCCCTCTTTCTAAAGTTGATTAATTAGTTGTTGGAACTGCTAGCCTCTCTACTTTGAGAATGGCATTTATTAATGTATCTTCTGTAATTTCTTCCGCCATTAAATGAATCGATTCTTGAGGCAGTAATGTTTTCTTAATAATACGTTGCAATAGTTCCTCGTCTCGAGCGTCAATGGATAAATGATTTAATGATGCTGGAAGCCCCCAATCATCATATACTGCTAATAGTCTTTTTAGCTCTTCATCCTTTTCTTCTAGAGCCAATTGAACTAAGATACCATAGGACACGATTTCTCCATGTAAAAATTGCTTGATGCTTTTAGCCTCTGTTAATCCATTATGGACGGAATGTGCACCAGCAATTCTTCCGGCCTTTTCCCCGAATCCGCCGACCATGCCACCAGTCATAATAATTGTTTCAATAACGCGTATGAGTGCATCCGATACCTTTTTATTGGATACCGATTCTAGTGCTTCTTTTCCATCCTTTAGTAAGATATCTCTGCACAAAGCTGCGGAGAATTGAGAAATCTGAAGCCAAACAGGTAAATCCTTATCCTTGTAAAAGGATCGAACTAAAGCATCTGCTTCATAATATTTAGCGAGTGTGTCACCAATACCGGCCTTCAAGTATTCAGGTGGCGCACCAGCAATAATAGCTGGCTCAATCAGCACGAGTGTATTTGCTACTGGGAACTCGGTATAGTGTGAATGGGTACCATCAGCTTGATAAAATACACTTAATGGTGTCCAAGCTGCACAGGTAGCTGCGATTGTTGGGATAAGTACGGATTTAATCCCGGCTTTTACAGCTGAGGCTTTAGTGAGATCGAGTGCTGTCCCCCCGCCAATACCGATTACTGCATCAACCCCATCATGTTGAAATGAAGTTGCGAATTGTTCGACAGCCTCAAGCGTACAATGTCCTTCCACAAACGTGATGTTTGAACGATCAAGCTCCTCTGGTATATAAGGAGAGGCAGCATTCCATGCCTTCCTGCCGCTAAGAATATGTATTTTCTTCACGCCTAACTCTGAAAGAAGTACACGTAACTCTTTTAAAATGCCTTCTCCGATTCGATAATGTCCTGGTGCGCCTTTCACAATTGCTGTTGTCATCTGAGCGTCTCCTTATCGTATTTCGGGAAAATAAAAATGCCTCTCTAAAAAAGAGAGGCATGGATATACTTGACAAGTAACCATCCTCTTATTTTCCAAAATACATATTGTATTTTGCAGGAATTAGCACCTATTCTCAGTTGAATTTAACTGGAATGGTTGCCGGGCTTCATCGGGCCAGTCCCTCCGCCGCTCTTCATAAGAGTGTTTATGAATTTGTTATTTCATATATCTTATAATCTATTGGTTGAAAAGTCAATTGATTTCATTTATTCATACTAAATCTGTTATATATTTACTGGATGATAATAAATGCATCGATTCCAGTGTTGCGGACAACCTGTAAATGATTCTCTGCATTTGTCCTGTTTGTAAATGCACCAGCCTGAACGCGATACCAAGTTTCACCTGAAATCGTAACCTGTTCTACAAAAGCTTGAATGCCTTTAGAATTTAGGAAAGATACACGATCATCTGCATTTGCTTTTGATTTAAAGGAACCAGCAATAACCTTATACAGTTGGCCGGTACCAGGACCTCCGTTTTTTTCTTGCAGGTTAAATGCTCTCGCTAGTCCGTTGACATGCCCTTCTGCTACTCGCTGCTTCCATGCGTTCTGTTTCATTAAAGCTGCATTTCCACTATGGTCGATAAAACCATTTTCCGTTAGCATTGCTGGCATGGACGACTCACGTAATACATGGAAATTAGCTTTCTTTTTACCACGATTTCGTAATCCGTTAACTTTAATTATTTCTGCATGTAGAATGTCTCGATATCTAGCAGTCTGTGAACTATCTGAAAGGCTGCTATGAATGAAATCCTCATAGCCATCAGCAGAGCCGTTAAATGCATTACAATGAATAGATAGAAAATAATCAGCACCCCATGCATTTGCTTCATTTGTTCGTTGGGCGAGACTTTTTGTTGTGTTTCCAGTACGACTCATTTGAACACTAACATTACTGTAGTTTCCAATTAGCAGATCGCGTATTCGCAACGCGATATCAAGAACAACATCTTTTTCTTGTATTCCATTTCCAGTAGCACCGGAATCTGTTCCGCCATGACCTGGGTCTAAATAAAGTTTCATTAAAATCTCCTCCTAATATAACGTATGGTTGATAAGAAAAATCGAATTGGACAAACAACACTGTCTTAGTTAAAATCCATTTTTGTCACCTCCGTCTTTTTCTCGTTTGCTTATGGTACTTCTTTTCAAAACTACAATCGATGTGAATGTAGATTTGGGGAGGTAATATTTGATTTAATTTATTGGATAAACTAATGAGCAGAATAAAAAATATATTCAAATAATTATTGACATAATAAAAGTAAGCGAATACAATATGAATTAATAATTGTAAACTGTCTACATTACAGAATATTCAATTTATTTATTTGTTAGGAGGCCTGCATGTAGTAATGAATATAGGGAAAATGCATGTAAGTGAACAAGTACTTGCTTATTTGCGTAAAGAAATTATGTTAAATCGATATAAGGAAGGTGAACACTTAAAGGAATCCCAATTATCAAGCGAATTAAATGTGAGCAGGGGACCTATACGTGAAGCTCTTTCAAAATTAGAAGCTGAGCGGTTGGTTAAGAGACTTTCAAATGGTAGGACAGTAGTAGGGAAGTTTGATATTGAGGATATTAGGAATTTATATGATAGTCGTATTTTATTAGAAAAGCATGCCCTAACACAAATATCTCCAGAAGCTCTAGAAAAAGATAAACATCTACTTTATCTCTACATCCAGCAAATGCAGGATTCTTTCGATAGTCAAATTAGGAATGTTGATGCAGACATGGAGTTTCATGCGTTACTAGTAGGTATGACAAGTAATCAGTCACTTATTCAATTATGGCATTCCTTAAATGGCATGATACAAACGTTAATCGAGGTTACGTCTACAATTCTTGAGTCAAGACAGCAGGAAATTATTGAAGAGCATCTTGTCGTGGTTGATGCGCTAACCATAGGGGAAGTAGAGAAAGCTCAAGAACTGTTAGCCCGGCATTTGAAGAGCGCTTCGGATCATTATTGTCAAGCAGTTATGGAATTGAATTTAGGAGGAAAGATAGGATGACTCAACAAAAACTCAAATGTGCAATTATTGGCTCAGGAAATATAGGAACAGATCTTATGTATAAATTATTACGCAGTGACAAGCTTGAACCTACAACAATGATTGGAATTGACCCGAATTCAAAAGGGTTAGCACTTGCGAAAGAGCATGGACTTGTTCCGATTTATAATGGGATTGATGGCTTTGTGGAGCAAGCAGACTTAGCAGATATTGTATTTGAGGCAACCTCTGCTAAGGCCCATACACATAATGCACCGATATTAAAGAAATTAGGGAAAAAGGCAATTGATCTAACCCCCGCTGCTGTGGGACCGTTTATTGTACCTGCTGTAAGCTTGGATGAGCAAAGTGTGGAAGCGTTAGATAACGTTAATATGGTTACGTGTGGGGGACAAGCAACTGTACCAATGGTCAAAGCAATTTCAGACGTGGTCGACGTGGAGTATGCAGAAATTGTTGCTTCCATCTCTAGCAAAAGTGCTGGACCAGGAACACGTCAAAATATTGATGAATTTACAGTAACAACTGCAAAGGCTCTACAGGAAGTTGGTGGTGCCAAAGAAGGGAAAGCACTTATTATTTTGAACCCTGCAGAACCACCAATTCTAATGCGGAATACAATTCACGTAAAAATATCGGAATACTCTGATGAGATACATCAAAATATTTTACAAAAATTAGATGACATGTTGAAAGTCGTGCAAAGCTATGTGGAAGGATATCGTTTTAAAGCAGATCCGGTAATTAAGGATAATATTGTAACTGTTTCTGTTGAGGTAGAGGGAAATGGTGACTACCTTCCGAAATACGCTGGTAATTTAGATATTATTACTTCCGCAGCTGTTAAAACGGCTGAGGTCATTGCAGCTGCAATGGTTTCGAAAGGAGTGGCACAGTGATGAGCAAAAAAACAATTCGATTCAATGATGTTACATTACGTGATGGTATGCATGCGATTTCGCATCAATATTCGGTAGAACAAATTGCTGAGTTAACAAAATTAATAGATGATTCTGGTGTGGATATTATTGAGGCAACACATGGTGATGGGCTCGGGGGAAGTTCGATCCAGTATGGCTTCTCGAAAGAAACGGAAAAAGACATTATTACAACAGCAGTAAAGTACGCTAAAAATGCAAAAGTTGGTGTTTTGCTTATTCCTGGCATAGGGACTATTGAACATTTAAAGCATGCACGTGAATGGGGGGCATCCGTTGTCCGCGTTGCTACACATTGTACCGAAGCTGATGTTTCTGAGCAGCATATAAAAGCAGGAATTGATTTAGGAATGGATACGGTAGGTTTTTTGATGATGTCTCATCGTGCAGCTCCAGAATTGTTATTAGAAGAAGCTAAAAAGATGGAGTCCTATGGGGCAAGCACCGTTTACGTTGTGGATTCTGCTGGGGCTTTAACAATGGATGATACGAGAAGAAGGGTGGCCTTGTTCAAAGAAAACCTTAATACACAAGTTGGATTTCATGCACATAACAATCTTTCTTTGGGCGTAGCCAATTCTATTGTTGCGATAGAGGAAGGTGCAGACCGCATTGATGCTAGTTTAGCAGGAATGGGGGCTGGAGCCGGTAATGCTTCTCTAGAGCAGCTTGTAGCCGTTATGAATAAGTTAGATATTCCGCACCATGTAGATTTATATAAGGCAATGGATGCAGCTGAAAATGTAATGAAACCCATGATGAAGAGACCAGTTCAAATTGATCGATTAAGCTTAACCCTTGGGTATACAGGTGTCTATTCTAGCTTTCTCTTATTTGCAGAAAGAGCTGGAAAAGAGTATGGCGTAGATGCGCGTGATATTTTAACCAAACTTGCTGAAATGGAAGCAGTTGGTGGACAGGAAGATTGGATTATTGGAGTAGCACAGGAATTAGCAAAGGCGAAATAGTAGGAAATGAAAATCTAGTAGATACGTAAAATTAGGAAGGTTAGGTGGTATCATGTTAGTTATTTTAGCGGATGGAAACTCCCTGGAGGGAGATCATTATCGAATTGAAGAGCAGTTTTTTAAAGAAAGAGACGTTGAGTTCCGAATTGAAGATTGCTTGACAGAAGAAAGTGTTATTGAAAAATGCAAGGATGCAGACGCCGTATTAAGCGTTTATGCTCCAATAACAGAAAGGGTTATTAATGAGTTAACAAACTGTAAAGTACTTGTTAGATATGGAATTGGTTTTGATAACATCGATGTCAAAGCCGCTTCTAATAAAGGTATTCCTGTTTGCAACATTCCGGATTATTCTATTCCAGAAGTTGCAACACATACAATCGCGATGCTTTTACATTTTGAAAGAAGAATTGGTTTATTAGATAGATCAGTTCGAGAAGGAAAATGGAATCCGAATGAAGGATTTAATTCGAAGCGCCTCTCATCATTAACCCTTGGCTTAGTCGGTTTTGGGAATATTGCTCAGGAGACAGCTAAATTTGCTAAAGCTTTTGGTATGAATATTGTCACGTATGATCCATTTATTCCAGATGACGTAGTTAAGAAATTCGGCATCGAAAAAATTGAATTAGATGGACTTATTGAGCAGGCTGACTATGTATCGATCCATGTTCCACTGAACGATGGCACATTCCATTTGATCAATCAGGAAAGGTTGGAAAGAATGAAAAACACTGCTGTTATTTTAAATACAGCAAGAGGACCTATTGTTGATCAAGATGCATTGGTAGAGGCGATAAAAAATGGTTCTATAAGAGGAGCTTGTCTGGATGTACTTGAAAAAGAACCAGTAAAATTAGAGGATGAGATTTTAAAGCTTGATAATGTAGTAATTACACCGCACGCAGCATTTAATAGTGTAGAAGCAAAGGAACGGCTCCATATGCGTGTTTGTGAAACCGCTTACGAAATTTTAACTGGTGGCATACCGCAAAATATTGTTAATGAATCAGCAGTACTATCTTAAAAAATAGTATTTATTTAAGATCCTAAATCAAAAGGGGTATAGCGAATGAAGAAAATACGATATGTGTTGTTCGTTGTTTTCTTAGCACTCGTATTACTTGGATGCTCAAGTACGAGCGCTACAACGAATGAAAAGGAAACGTATACAATTATTGCTGCACATTCTACAGCAGAAACAACATCATTTAATGAGATATTTAAATATTTCAAATCGGAAATCGAAGAAAGAAGTGAAGGTAGAATTAAAGTTGAAATATACCCAAGTGCACAGCTGGGGGCGGATCGTGAATTAATTGAAGGAGTTCAACTTGGTGATGTAACCATGTCACTTCATTCAACAGCTCCTGCAGTAAATTTTGTAGATGATGTTGCGGTGTTCGATATTCCGTTTCTCTTTCCAGATAAAGAAACTGCTAGAGCTGCGATGCACGTAGATAGTCCCTTCTTTGAACTGCTCGCACAAAGCCAAGAAGAAAAAGGATTTAAATTGTTAGGACTACATGATCAAGGATTTCGTCAACTAACAACAAAGAGTGTAAAAGTAGAATCGCCTAATGATCTAGATGGTGTACGTTTACGAACAATGGAGAACCCATACCATATGGCAACATGGCAAACGTTAGGTGCAAATCCTACGCCACTTCCATTTAATGAAGTATATACAGCATTACAGCAAGGGACAGTGGATGGTCAGGAAAATCCGTTTGAATTGATTATTTCCCAACGGTTCTATGAGCAGCAGGATTACTTAACAGAAACGAATCATATCCTGCAAGCGATTCAAATCATTATGAATCAACAGTATTTTGATGATTTGCCAGAAGATCTGCAAATTCTTGTTGAAGAGGTAATAGCTGAGGCGGTTGTTGTAGGAAATGAATTTATTGATGAGAAGGAAGCTGAATATAAAGAAATTATGACAGATGCTGGTGTTGAATTTGTTGAAATTACACCAGATCAATTAGCAACTTTTCAAGAATCTGTATCGAACGTGCTAGATCAGATAAGTCAAGAAGTTGATGAAGAATTGTTAAATACATTGCTTGAATCTGTACAGCAATAGAGAAACATATTAGAAAGGATGTTACTTAAGGTAACGCTCATCAATCTGCTATTTTCATGAAGAGTGTTGCCTTGGGTAACGATTCATTAGGAGAGGTGAATAATAATGAGGTACATATCTTGGCTTAATAAACATATGGAAGAGCTTTTATTAGGGCTGTCGATGCTAAGTTTTGTATTTATTATGGGTCTTCAAGTTTTTATGAGATATGTAATGAACAATTCACTAGCATGGCCAGAAGAGCTCAGTCGTTACATTTT
Organism: Oceanobacillus sp. FSL W7-1304; assembly: GCF_037969805.1. NCBI lineage: Bacteria > Bacillati > Bacillota > Bacilli > Caryophanales > Bacillaceae > Oceanobacillus > Oceanobacillus sp. FSL W7-1304. The sequence continues at coordinate 3,096,792 of NZ_CP150211.1, forward strand.
CATATGGTTTACCTTTATTGGTGTGAGCTACGCGGTGAAAAATAATTCGCATTTAAGGGTAGATATTATTTTGAACTATCTACCGAAAAAGTTGGCTCGTTTTTTTGAATTAATCGGTGATATATTCTTCTTTGCATTTAGTATAGTCGTGCTAATTGCTGGGATCAATGTATTTAATACTTTCCTGGGCACAATGCAAACTAGTCCAAGTCTTTCCATTCCTTTAGCTATTGTGTATTTATCTGTACCAGTAGGCTTTGCTTTCACGATGGTTCGATTAATCCAGAATAATATAAAGCGATTCAAAGGGATTGAAGTGGAAAGGGAGGAAACGACATTATGAGTGCAGGTGTAATCTTCATCGTACTAATAATATTTTTAGCAATTGCTATACCAATTGGAGTTTCTTTAGGTCTTACATCTGTATTTACTGCCTTTTTTACAGATGTTCCAATTAACGTTGAGTACATCGTGCGTAGTATGGCAACCGCTTTAGATAGTTATCCGTTACTAGCAATTCCACTGTTTATATTTGCCGGAACAATTATGGCAAAGGGCGGAATGTCGGAGCGATTATTTAACGTCTTTATTTTCTTTGTTGGAAAAAGAACGGGTGGTGTACCCGCAGCGGCAATTTTAACCTGTTTGTTTTTTGGGGCAATTTCAGGGTCTGGTCCAGCTACTGTGGCGGCAGTCGGAGCAATGGTTATACCGATTTTAATCAAGCTTGGTTATGATAAAGGCTTTAGTACAGCAATGATTGCTACAGCGGGTGGGCTTGGTGTTATCATCCCACCGAGTATACCATTTATTGTATTTGGAATGTCTGCTGGTCAATCTGTTGGTGACTTATTTATCGCTGGTATTCTTCCTGGTATTCTTATCGCGCTTTGTTTAATTGGCTATACGTATTTTTATTGCCGTGGAAAAGGTGAAGATAAGGAAAAAATTAATGAAGTATACAATGAAATTACGAAAGATGGTATTTTGAAAATTTTCTCTAGAGGATTCTTTGCTCTATTAACTCCCGTCATTATTTTAGGTGGTATTTATAGTGGGATTGTAACGCCGACAGAGGCAGCGGTTGTCGCTGTTATATATGGACTTATTGTTAGTATATTTATCTATAAGACAATTCATCGGCAAAATTTCATACCGATTATTATAGAGTCGGTGAAGGTAACCGTCCCAGCATTATTTGTTGTATCGGCTGCGACAGTATTTGGTAGAGTGCTAACTTTAGCGCGCTTGCCACAATCTGTTTCTGAATTCATGGTATCCTTAACGGAAAAATCAGCTCTAATTATACTGATCATTATACTTATATTGTTAATTGTCGGTATGTTTATGGAAACCTTAGCAGCTATTTTAATTCTAACGCCAATCTTTCTGCCTGTGGTCACAGCAGTTGGATTTGATCCGATACACTTTGGAGTAATTATGATTGTTGCACTAGCAATTGGATTTGTAACTCCTCCAGTTGGTATGAATCTGTTCGTAGCAAGTGGTCTAACCAATCTATCTATAATGGAAATTGGCAGAAGGGCAATACCTTTTATTGTTGCATTTTTAGTTGCTTTGTTACTAATCACATTTATTCCACAAATAAGCTTATTTTTTCTTTAACTATTAAATGAATGGGAGCGATTTCAATGCATGCGAAAACAAAATTTCATGGTATTATCCCACCGATTCCATCTGTTTTATATGAAAATGGGAAAATAGATGAAACTGGAATGAGGAATTTGATCGATTTTCTAATTGAATCTAAAGTGGATGGTCTTTTCTTTAATGGTTCTGGTGGGGAGTTTAGTCAGATGTCGATCAATCTAAGGAGGCAGATGGCAAGATTTGGTGTGAACTATGTAAATGGACGGATACCTGTTTTAATCGGGACTGGATCAGCGAGTACCGAAGAAACAATAGCGCTAAGTCTACATGCTAAAGAGATTGGTGCAGACGGTGTAGTGATTGTAAATCCGTATTATTGGAAATTAAGTGAGGAAAGTTTGTATCAGCATTATTGTCAAATTGCAGATGCTGTTGACTTACCAATTCTATTGTATAACTTCCCAACATTAACGGGTCAGGATTTAACTCCGGAATTGGTTTACAATCTGGCAAAAGAATATCCACATATTGTTGGAATTAAGGAAACTGTGGAAGATATTGGTCACACAAGAGAAATCATATTGAAGGTGAAAAGTGAAAGACCTGATTTTGCCGTTTTTTCGGGATATGATGACCAGTTATTAAATACGCTTTGTACTGGAGGAGATGGATCTATTCCTTTAACAGCATCCTTTGCACCAGAGCTATCCGTTGGTATTTATCAGGCATTTAAAGCAGGTAATTATGAGAAGGCGATTCAGTTACATCGTAAGCTTACGCCATTATTATCATTATACAAATTGGATTCTCCATTTGTGAACGTTGCCAAGGAAACAATTAAATTGCGTGGAATTGATATATCAACAGAGGTCTTAGCACCTTTACGTCCATTAAATGAAGAGAAGAAGCAGGAATTAGAACGTCTAGCAACTACGTATCTATCTGATTTTTTACAGGTTACGAACGAGGTGGAGTAAAAGATTTGTATGGAGCTGATTGAATGAAACTACCGAATATTGTAAAAGTAAAGCAGCATTTTACCGGTCCATCTGTATCAAATATTGAAAAAAATATAGCAGCAGAGTTCAGTAAGCGGACAATCGATATGAAAATACGACCTGGAATGGAAATTGCTATCACTGCGGGAAGTCGTGGGATAGCTAATATAGCTCGAATTATTCGGGCAACAGTAATGGAAGTAAAAAAACGGGGAGCAATGCCCTTTATTGTGCCAGCGATGGGTAGCCATGGTGGTGCGAAAGCAGAAGGGCAAATCGAGGTGCTGAAGAGCCTTGGTGTAACCGAATCCTATTGTGATGCGCCGATTCGAGCGACAATGGATGTAGTTAAGCTAGCGGAAACTACTGCCGGGGTCCCGGTTTATATGGATAAAATTGCTTTTCATTCTGATGGTGTCATTTTGATAAATCGTATTAAAGCACATACAGACTTTTCGTCAAAGGTTGAAAGTGGACTAATGAAGATGGCTTCGATCGGTCTCGGGAATCATAAACAGGCTTTAGCGATTCATGAACGGGGTGTCATTGGTTTGAGGGAGCATATGCCGTATGTTGCTGCAGAGATATTTAAAAGTGGAAAGGTTCTTATGGGAATTGGACTTGTAGAGAATGCTTTTGAAGAAACAGCTGAAATTGAGGTTATCCCGGTAGAGAAAATTGCAGAACGAGAGTCTCAATTACTCGTACTATCCAAGAAGCTATTTCCAAGACTACCAATCGATCGGTTAGATATTTTATTTATTGATAAAATGGGGAAAAATTACAGTGGATCTGGAATGGACACGAATGTAATTGGTAGAGTACGAATTGATGGCGAGCAAGAGCCTGCATTACCATCCTATCAGCAAATTATTGTTTCCGATTTAAGTGAAGAATCCCATGGAAATTCAACTGGAATCGGTTTGGCTGATTTAACAACTACACGATTATTTAATAAGATCGACCTGCAAAAAATGAACGAAAATGTTATTACAAGTCGCTTTTTGAAGCGGGCAAGTATTCCAATGGTATTGCCCAGTGATCGCGATGCTATTGAGACAGCGATAAAATGTGGTTGGGATGTACAGCCAGAGAAGGTTCGGTTTATGCGGATTCCGAATACATTACATTTGGAGGAATTGTATGTTTCAGAAGCGCTTGTTCCAGAACTCGAGAGAATGGCTACGATTGAGATTATCGGAACACCATCGCCTATGGAGTTTAATGAATTCGGATACTTTCAGGAACTTAATGAATCAAAATGAGGAGGAGTTTAATTGACTACACAAACAGAAAATATTTACGGTAATTTAATTAATGGTGAATGGCTTCAATCGGAAGATACATTTATTGTAGAAAACAAATACACACACGAAGTCTATGCTAAGGTAGCAAAATCGAGTCAAAAAGTAATTGAAAACGCAATCACAAACGCATATGAGACCTTTAAAGAAGTGAAGCTATCGGCAACGGATCGTTACGATATTTTAATGCGAGCGACACAGCTATTTGAAGAAAGGAAAGAGGAAATTGCACGCGTCATATGTAGCGAAGCTGGCAAAACAATTACCGATGCCAGAGCAGAGGTTGAACGTGGCATCCAAACATTTATTGCTTCTGCTGAGGAGGCAAAACGACTATCCGGTCAAGGATTGCCAATCCAAGGGCAGCCAGGAAATGAGGCGAAAATGGCATTTTCGATACGTGTACCTGTAGGTGTAATATGTGCGATAACTCCTTTCAATTTCCCATTTAATTTGACTGCGCACAAGATTGGTCCTGCCATTGCTGCTGGGAATACGGTAGTTTTGAAACCGGCTGAAAAGACGCCAGTTTCTGCAATTAAAATGGCTGAAGTACTACTTGAGGCGGGATTACCGAAAGGCTTTTTGAATGTAGTCAATGGATTTGGTCATGAAACAGGGCCAGTCCTTCTAAAGGACGAGCGCATTGCAATGTACACATTTACTGGTAGTCCCTCTGTGGGCCGAGTGATCAAGCGTGAATCTGGTATTCGTAAAGTAACCCTTGAGTTAGGGAATAATTCACCAAACATCATTCACCATGATGTCGCTGATCTACAACGTGCGGTTGATCTTTGTGTATCAAGAGGTTATTCAAACTCAGGGCAAGCATGTATTTCCGTACAACGCGTGTATGTTCACCGAGCAATTTATGAAGAAGTGCTAGAACAGGCAAAAGTAATAGCAGAATCATTTATCGTAGGAAATCCAGAAGAAGAGACGACTAATATTGGACCGATGATTAGTATCGAGGAAGCTGAACGGGCAGAAAAATGGGTTCAAGAGGCTGTGAATGCTGGAGCAATTATAGTTACTGGTGGAACAAGAGAAGATGCATTATTTAAGCCTACTATCTTAACGAATGTTAAAGAAGATATGAAAGTGATGTGTGAGGAAGTATTTGCACCGATTATTAGCATTGTCACTTATGAGGATCTGGATGAATTGTTTGCAAGCGTAAATGCATCAAAATTTGGATTACAGGCAGGTATCTTTACTTCAAATCTTCACTTGGCGATGAGAGCTGCTCAAGAACTAGAGTTTGGTGGCGTAAATATTAACGATGTTTCGACATTCCGAGCAGACATTCTACCATATGGGGGAGTTAAAGACAGTGGAGTTGGTAAAGAGGGTCCACGTTATGCAGTTGAAGAGATGACAGAGGAAAAAGTAATTACAATGCATTTGTAACAGAAAGGATGTTGTAAAATGACTAGGAATGTTTGGGAATACTTTTCAACCCAAAATATTGTTTTTGGGAATGGCTCTATTCACAATCTAGATAAACTGTTAAAGCGATTCCGTGCAAAGAATGTCTTTTTGATTACAGATCAAGGAATTGTTCAAGCTGGAATTCTCAAGAAAGTTAAGGAACAACTTGCATTACATAACTATGAAGTGGTTGTATATGATCAGGCTGTACCAGAACCACCGATTTCAAGTGTAATGGAAGCTTTTGAGTTCGCAAAGTCGCAAATTAAGACAGATGTCATTATCGGACTTGGTGGTGGGAGTAGTATTGATTTAGCTAAAGTTGTTGCTTTACTAATGGAACATGGGGGACATCCAAGGGATTATTTTGAAGAGGGAAATGTCCCAGGACCAGTTGCACCATTAATAGCAATTCCTACTACTGCTGGTACGGGGTCGGAAGTAACCTCCGTTGCAGTAGTCAATGATACAGAAAATAATATAAAAGTTGGGATTTCGGATAATTATTTGCGACCAGCAGTAGCTTTACTGGATCCTGAATTGACTGTAGGTTTGCCACCTTATGTAACAGCTTGTTCCGGAATTGATGCATTATCACATGCTATTGAATCGTATACAGCAAAGGATTTTAAGTATATTGAGGCAGAGGGAACTATTTTATTCCAAGGGGCATTTCCTATCACAGATGCACTCGCAGAAAAGGCGATTGAGCTCATTGTAAATAACTTAACAATTGCTGTGCAACAGGGAAGTAATTTAGAAGCCAGGGGCAATATGATGCTTGGTAGTTTACTAGCTGGGCTTGCTTTTTCGAATGCAGGAAATGCTCTAGCACATGCAGTTGCTTATCCGATCGGTGGCTTAGTTAACTCACCTCATGGAGAAGTAACGGGTTTACTGATGCCTTATGTTATGCGATACAATGTAGCAACATCAAAGGATAAAATGGTGAAAATTGCAAAAATATTTAATTTAGTTCATGATGATAAAACAACTACAGAACTTGCTTATGCTGCTGCGGATGCAGTTCTAAAGCTAACTGGAGAAATTGGACTACCTACGAAACTTTCTCAAATAGGCATTAAAGAAGCTAATTTAGAAGAAATAGCTGAAAAATCATTACCAATTGAGCGGTTAATACGTAATAGTCCGAGAGTACCACGAAAAGACAGTTTAATGGAATTGCTTAAAGAAGCTTATTGATAAAATGTGGAGGTAAATAGAATGAAAACAATTACGTTCATAAAAGATTCTCAACAGAAATTAGGCGTTGTTACAGATAAGGGTATACTCGATATTGCATATGCGGTAGAGGTGCTCTCTGATCAACTGGAGCATTCAACATTCCCTTTATCAATAAGAGCACTAATCGAGGGTGGAATAAAAGCCCGTTTCGATGTGGAACAAGTTGTTGCAGTTGCTCTTTCCTCTGATCGTTCCGACTTGTTTTTGGATGAGGATAGTGATTTAGAATATGGCCCATGTGTTACAGACCCACAAAAGATCCTTTGTATTGGTTTGAACTATAAAATGCATGCAGAGGAATCAAACATGGCATTACCGGAAAAACCTATTGTTTTTAGTAAATTTAACAATGCGCTTTGCGGGCATCGTGCTAAGATTAATCTTCCTAAAAATGCAAAAGAGTTTGATTATGAAGGGGAGTTAGCCATCGTAATTGCTAAAGAGGCTAAGGATATCCCAAAAGAAGATGCTTTGCCTTATATCTACGGTTATACAATTGCGAATGACTTTTCGGCACGCGATCTTCAATTTCAAAGTCCCCAATGGTTATTAGGAAAAACAAGTGATCAATTCTGTCCAATTGGCCCATACCTGGTAACTGCAGATGAAGTTGCTGATGTAAACGATCTATCTGTTAGAACATACGTGAATAAGGAACGAAGACAAGATGGAAATACGGCACAAATGATATTCCCTTGTGATGAAATTATTAGCTATCTCTCAAAGCATATGACACTTTATCCAGGGGATGTTATTTTAACTGGTACTCCGGATGGTGTCATTATGGGTTATGAAGAAAGTGAAAGAGAATGGTTAAAAACAGGTGATGAAATTGTAATTGAGATTGAAAAAATAGGCAGACTCTCAAATGAATTAATATAAGAAAGCAGAAAAAGAATTGCTAAATGGTTGATCAACCATTTAGCAATTCTTTTTCTATCTTAATAACAAGCTCTAAGTAGGAAATAATTCTTTATGGGAGAAGCGCATAAATCCTCCATCCTAGCAAAAACTATAAAAAGTTTGGTAAGAGGAGGTGGGGTCATGAGTAATCACGGAAAGAAACACAACAATCAATTCAAGGAAAATGAAAATTCCGGTGAGCATCGTAACGGACGTAAGAGCCCATATAAGAATAGTAACTCCAAAGGTGGAGGAGCTCCAAATGAATATGTGACGGATAAAGAATAAAGCAAATGCGGATCAGTTATATCGGATCCGCATTTGCTTACCAAGTATGTAGATGATAATTAAGATATTTACAATTGGAATAGTACCTATAATCGAATTCTGTAGGTTATCAAAGCTAGAGCTCAACTTATGTCTATTCCAAATATGCTTTACGACAATATCTTTAAATTTACATAACCTTTACATTTGGCTCATACTTCCTTAACATTCACACCTTATACTAGCAACTGAGGGCAAAAAGCCTCACAAAAATAAAGCATTCATTCAGGGGAGGACAATTTTACTATGAAGTTCAAAAAGTACCTAATGTTTCTACTTGTTGCAGCATTAGCAGTTGTGCTTGTAGCTTGTGGAGGAGAAACAGATGAAGGTAACACAGAAGAAACAGATAACTCTTCAGGAGAAACAGAAGGATCTGATGATGCAGCTGAATTAGAAGGCAGTGTAGTAATTGATGGTTCTGGAACAGTTTATCCATTAATGCAAAGAATTGCTGAAGAATATATGGTAAATGAACAGCAAGGCGTATCTGTTGAAGTTAGTCGTGCCGGTACAGGTGCTGGATTTGATAGATTTTTAGCAGAAAACGGAACAGATTTCAACGATGCTTCCCGTCTAATTAAAGAAGAAGAGCAAGCGAAAGCAGAAGAGCTTGGTTTTGAACCATTCGAAATGAAACTTGCATTAGACGGATTAACAATTGTTGTACACCCAGATAATGATTTTGCAACTGAATTAACTGCTGAGGAAGTACAAGGTATTTTCCTTGGAGAATATACAAACTGGTCTGATATTAATTCAGATTGGCCAGATGAGAAAATTAACACGTATGGACCAAATGAAAACCATGGAACATATGAATTCTTTTATGAAAGCATTCTTGAGGAACAAGATCTAGTAGGTGACATTGATCTTCAACAAGATTATTCAACACTAGTTACATTAGTTTCTGAAGATACAAATGCAATTGGATTCTTTGGATTTGGATACTATGCTAGCAACCAAGATAGTTTACAAGCAGTTGGAATCGACTTTGGCGAAGGTGCAGTAACACCATCTCTTGACACAATCGGTGAGAGTGGTCCATATGCTGATTACACACGTCCAGTATTCACATATTTAAATCCGAACATGGCAGCAGAAAAACCACAAGTAGCAGATTATGCACGTTATGTATTGGAAAGCACAAATGATTTTGCTGGTGAAACAGGATTCGCTCCACTTCCAGAAGATGAGATCCAATCACAATTAGAAGCTTTAGAAGCGCTACAATAAACGCGATAGAGGCACTATTTTAAGCAAAACACCTATATCAAAATTTGACATATGACTCTAAATAAGATGAGGGCAGAATCAAGCTCTCATCTTATTGTGAGCTATAAGCGTAAGCGCTGGAAGGAGTGCACGAGGTAATGCCGACAAACAGCGGTAATCATAAACAGAACGCTGTGAATGTTAGAGAAATGATTGAAGAAAAAAGAAGTTCGAGAAGTATCTCTAATATAACAGAAAAATTAATTCCAACGATTTTATTTATTATAGCTAGCATTTCAATTCTAACTACTATTGGAATTATTTATACTCTATTATCCGAGGCAATTGAGTTTTTTAAAATTGTTCCAATCTGGGAATTTTTCACTGGAACTGTACTCAAGCCACTTAGTCAAAATCCTGAATTCGGTGTGCTGCCACTTATAAATGGGACGATTATTTCATCACTAATTGCGATGCTTGTAGCTGGTCCAATTGGTATTATGTCAGCTGTTTATTTAAGTGAGTATGCATCAGATAAAGTACGTAGAATATTAAAACCTTTACTAGAAGTTCTTGCTGGTATTCCAACTATTGTGTACGGTTTTTTTGCGTTTACCTTTGTAACACCAATCATTCGTTCGATTTTTCCCGAAGTAGGAGCAACAAATATCCTTAGTCCAGGAATTGTGATGGGGATTATGATTATACCAATGATTGCATCCTTATCAGAAGATGCAATGACTTCTGTCCCTAATGCGATGCGTGAAGGTTCTTTAGCCATGGGGGCTACAAAACTTGAAACAACATTTAAAGTAGTAATTCCGGCTGCATTTTCTGGAATTATTGCATCCTTTGTGCTTGGAATATCACGTGCAATTGGTGAAACGATGATCGTAACCATTGCGAGTGGTAGCTCCAAAAACTTTACTTTTGACATTACTCAATCTATGCAGACGATGACTGCATATATTGTTGAAGTTTCTGGTGGTGAAGCGGCTGCTGGAACGACTATATATTACAGCTTATACGCTGTTGCATTAACGCTGTTTGTTTTTACGCTTATCATGAATCTACTTGCAAGATATGTCTCTCGTAAGTTTAGGGAGGAATATTAAAAATGAACCAAGTAAATACAAAGAAAATGGAAAAAAGAATGCATGCACGTATTCAGAAGAATAATCTTTTAAAAATAGTCTTTTTACTAGCGACATTATTCGGTCTTGCTGTATTAGCTATTTTACTCGTACGAGTCATTACACAAGGTGCAGCCTGGTTGGATTGGGATTTTATCACAGGAAGACTATCAACAAGTGCTGATCGTGCAGGAATTATGGGTGCCATTCTTGGGACAGTATGGCTAATGATTGTCGTCATACCAGTTACATTAATCATCGGTGTTGGCTCTGCAATTTATCTAGAACTCTATGCAAAAAAAGGAAGGATTCAATCCTTTATTCAGACGAATATTTCAAACTTAGCTGGGGTACCGTCTATTGTGTATGGTCTACTGGGATTAACGATTTTTTCAAGAGCTATGGGCTTAGGAAATGCAGTGTTAGCTGGTGGTCTTACGTTATCCCTACTGGTTTTACCAATTTTGATTGTTTCTTCACAGGAGGCAATTCGTGCAGTACCGAAGTATTTAGCAGAAGCATCTTATGGAATGGGAGCAACAAAGTGGCAAACCATTAAAAATGTCATATTGCCTGCTTCTATACCAAGTATCCTTACTGGTGCTATTTTGTCACTATCCCGTGCAATTGGAGAAACAGCACCATTAACTGTATTAGGAATTCCGGCATTTCTTCTCCCATTCCCAGAAGGTGTGTTTGATACATTTACAGCATTACCAATGCAAATTTATTATTGGACGCTTGATTCTTCATTGGTTAAGGAATATGCCTATTTAGCTGCAGCAACTATTATCGTTCTATTGGTATTATTGTTCATATTAAATTCGGTAGCTATTTTCATTCGAAATAAGTTCCAACAACGATATTAACGGTTATTTTATTTGATATGACACGCTTAACCTAGATTTAAAGGAGTTGAAAATGATGAGTCCATCATCAGTGAAAAGTAAAAGACCGGTTAAAATTAATCCAGAAGCAGTTGCTTCTAAAGAGCCTGAATCCGAAGGTAAAGTGGTTTATGATACAAAGGAATTAAACCTTTGGTATACCGATACACACGCATTAAAAGATGTTAATTTATCTTTCCGTGAAAAGGAAGTAACAGCGATTATTGGACCATCTGGTTGTGGGAAATCAACCTACATTAAAACGTTAAACCGGATGGTTGAGCTTGTTCCAGGTGTGCGGACGACAGGAGAGATAACGTATAAAGGGAAAAATATCCTTGAACGTTCGTTTAAAGTAGAGGATTTGAGAACAAAGGTAGGAATGGTATTCCAAAAGCCAAATCCTTTCCCGAAATCAATTTATGAAAACATCGTTTATGGACCTAAAATTCACGGGATTCGTAATAAAAAAGTGTTGGATGAAATTGTTGAGCGCAGTCTACGCGGAGCGTATATTTGGGACGAAGTAAAGGATCGTCTCAATGAAAATGCATACGGTCTATCAGGTGGTCAGCAGCAACGTTTATGTATCGCGCGTTGTTTAGCAATCGAACCAGAAGTTATTTTAATGGACGAGCCTACGTCAGCACTTGATCCAAAGTCAACGTTACGAATTGAAGAATTGGTACAAGAGCTTAAAAAAGAATACTCAATTATTATTGTTACCCATAATATGCAGCAAGCAGCACGTATTTCGGATAAAACGGCATTCTTCCTTAATGGAGAGGTTATTGAATTCGACGAAACAAATACGATTTTCACAAATCCGGCAGATAGCAGAACGGAAGACTATATCTCTGGAAGATTTGGATAAGCTGTTTTTGATTGAATTATTTTTTAAATATAGAAAAGTCTCCTGATTGTTCGAGGTATATTTGAACATCAATAGGAGGCTTTTTTTACTTTAATTCGATTGTATCCTGCTATATTTAAAGATAACAAAATATTTAAAAAATAGTAAACAAACGCAATAGCTAGAAATACGGAGAATTATTAAGATAGTCGCTTTATAAACTTTGTAAAATAAAAATTGTATAGATTTTTCGTTCTGTATGGACTTATATGCTGTTTTCTATTATTTCTTTATTTCCCTATACTTATATAGTATTCAACACGGAGGTGCTTTAAAAAATGTTAGAGTTTCATGATGTTACAAAGCGATATGGTAATGGTAAGCCAGCTGTTAACAATTTGAATTTAACAATTGAAAAGGGCGAATTTGTTTGTTTTATCGGTCCAAGCGGCTGTGGTAAAACCACAACAATGAAAATGGTAAACCGTTTAATTGACGTAACGGAAGGGGCCATTTTGGTTGATGGTAAAAATATAAAGGAGCAAGACCCTGTCGAACTGCGTAGGTCCATAGGGTATGTGATTCAGCAAATTGGATTGATGCCACATATGACAATTAGAGAAAATATTGTGCTTGTAGGTACTTTACTCAAATGGAGAAAAGAGAAAAAAGATGAACGTGCACGTGAGCTAATCAAGCTAGTAAATTTACCTGAAGAATATCTTGATAAATATCCACATGAATTAAGTGGAGGGCAACAACAGCGAATTGGTGTATTACGTGCGCTTGCTGCGAATCCCCCATTGATATTAATGGATGAGCCGTTTGGAGCGCTTGATCCGATTACAAGGGATGCCTTACAAGAAGAATTTAAAAAGTTGCAAAGAGAATTAAATAAAACCATTGTTTTTGTCACACATGATATGGACGAGGCATTAAAGCTTGGCGATCGGATTGTCATTATGAAAGATGGAGAGATTGTTCAGGTTGATACACCAGAGGAGATTCTCAGAAATCCAGCAAATGAATTTGTGGAAGAATTCCTTGGAAAAGATCGTTTAATTCAAGGTCGGCCTGATGTTACGACGGTCGGGCAAATTATGAACAGTACTCCAATTACCGTAAAAATCGGTACCACTTTAAAAGCCGCCATTACAAAAATGCGAGATGAACGAGTTGATTCCCTCCTTATTACGGATTCAGATAATGTTTTAAGAGGATTTTTAGATATTGAATCCATTAACAACAATTACAAAAAGGCAAGTACTGTGGAGGAAGTAATGGAAACGGACATTTATTCTGTATCTCAGGACAGTCTATTACGTGATGCAATTCACAAGATACTCAGACGAGGAGCACAGTATGTTCCTATTGTGGACGAAGGTCACCGTTTAGTGGGAATTGTCACACGCGCAACACTTGCAACCCTTGTTTATGACACGATTTGGGGCGATGGAACAGAATTTGAAGAAATCGTAGCACATGCAGAGTAGGAGGTTGGAGTAGATGATGGATTTTTTTGCTACACATGGGAATGAACTAATAATTAAAACATGGGAACATTTGTATATTTCTGTTGCAGCCATCTTACTTGGAGTGTTAGTTGCGATACCCCTTGGGATCCTGCTTTCTAGAGCACCAAACTTCGCTGATCGATTTATTTCGTTTGTTGGTATTCTGCAAACCATTCCAAGTCTTGCGATCCTTGCATTTTTTATACCGATTTTAGGTGTTGGAAAACTACCTGCCATTATTGCATTGTTTTTCTATTCGTTACTACCAATTTTACGTAATACGTACATCGGTATTCGGGATGTTAATCCTGGGGTTGTTGAAGCTGGGAAGGGCATGGGAATGAGTGCTTTGCAATCGATTATAAAAGTAGAATTTCCAATGGCACTTCCAGTAATTATGGCTGGTGTTCGTCTATCAACGGTTTATTTGATCGGTTGGGCAACATTGGCAGCATTTATCGGTGGTGGCGGTCTTGGCGACTTTATCTTTGATGGCTTAAACCTTTATCAGCCTTCTTTAATTATTGCAGGTACAGTACCAGCGACTATTCTTGCTTTAATTGCAGATCGCTTGCTGGCCTATTTAGAAAATCGAATGACGCCAGAGGGGCTGAAGGATTCGTATGAAACAGTATAAGCTTGGAGGTGAACATGTTGAAAAAAACATTACTTAAAGGAAGTATGGTTTTGCTTTTGCTTGTGGTGCTTGCAGGCTGTTCCTTGCCAGGCCTTGCAAGTACGACAAAAGAGACGATAAAAATAGGTGCCCTAGGTACATCTGAATCACAAATTTTAGCTGAACTGTTATCGATTATGATTGAACGGGAAACAGATGCCAGTACCGAACTTGTGACACATCTTGGATCATCGATTGTTCAACACCAAGGGATGTTAAGAGGCGACCTTGATATAACAAGTACACGTTATACGGGAACAGACCTATCTGGCGCACTTGGCATGGACCCGATTACCGATCCAGAGAAAGCGCTGGACATTGTAACAAAGGAATTCCAGGACCAATTTAATGAAACATGGGCAGCGCCTTATGGTTTTGAAAACAGCTATTCTGTTGCTGTGACAACAGAATTTGCCGAGGAACATAACATTGAAACCATTTCTGATCTCGAACCTTTCGCGGATGACCTGCGTTTTGGCGTAGATAATGCATGGGTCAATCGCAAAGGGGATGGATATGATGGGTTTCAGGAAACCTATTTTTCGTTTGGTCATGTTTTCCCAATGAATATTGGTCTTGTGTATCAGGCGGCAGCTACTGGTCATATGGATGTTGTGCTGGCTTATTCTTCAGACGGGAGAATTAAGGAATTTGATTTAAAAGTTCTTGAGGATGATCTGCGATTCTTCCCGCCATATGATGCTTCTGCCGTAATTGATAATGAGATTTTGGAGAATTACCCAGAGATTGCAGCAATTACAGAACGTTTGCATGGACAAATTTCTACAGAAACGATGCAGGAATTAAATTATAAAGCGGATGTTCAACTAATGAGTCCGCAAAAAGTTGCCATGGAATTTCTAGAAGCCAATAACTTCTTTGAGGATATGGAGAAAGGGGAGAAGTAATATGAATACATTGGAACAATTGGTGCAATATGTGACCCAAAATGGTGGGTATATATGGGTGCAGTTTTACAGACATTTTCTAATGGCAGCGTATGGTGTTCTATTTGCCGCAATTATTTCGATTCCTTTAGGTATCCTTATTGCAAAGTACGGGAAATTGAGTAGCTGGGTACTGGCACTTGGAAGTATTATTCAAACGATTCCTGCCTTAGGGGCGATGGCTGTCATTATGATTGTCATGGGACTTGGCACCAATACGGTAATTGTTACATTAATGCTGTATTCAATACTGCCGATTGTGCAAAACACCTATGTCGGGATGAAGGATGTTGATAAAACGGTTATTGAAGCAGGCTTTGCTTCTGGGATGACTCGGTTTCAACTATTACGAATGGTCGAGCTTCCTCTTGCAATTAGTGTTATTATGGCAGGGTTACGGACAGCGCTTGTTATTGGGATTGGAATTGCTGCAATTGGTGCGTTTGTCGGAGCAGGAGGCTTAGGGTCCATCATCCTAACGGGAACGAATGCAACGGATGGAACAGCTATTATTCTAGCTGGTGCAATTCCTACAGCATTGATGGCCATTATTGCTGATTTAATTATGGGTTGGATTGAACGGAAACTTCAACCAATAAAGTCTTCAAAATCGAGCGCAGCATAAAAGGTAAAAAAATAGAGTTTGCTTCTTAATCTATCATTAGAGGTGATTGTCTTGGGAGAAATCGGAATTAGAGTTGAAAAAAATGTTCCGTGTTCATTAGCTGATGGAACAGTTCTTCGGTCTGATGTGTATCGTCCGGATGATGAAGAAAGCTATCCGGTGTTAATGATTCGGTTGCCATATGATAAAGAAACACCACGTTACTATGACGAATATTTGGAAGTGCCTCGGATGGTGCAAGCAGGCTATGTAGTTATCCTTCAGGACGTAAGAGGGAGATTTGCCTCAGAAGGCGATTTTTTTCCATTCATACATGAGAGACGTGATGGATATGAGGCAGTAGAATGGGCGTCAAAGCTTCCATATTCAAACGGAAAAGTTGGACTGTTTGGTATGTCTTATCATGGCTATACCCAGTTTGCAGCAGCAGTAGAAAGGCCACCTTCCTTAAAGGCGATTGCTCCAGTGATGACGGGAGCAGATCTTATGGGAAGCTTTCTGGGAAGCGAAGGAGAACCTCATCCAGTAGCTAAACTGGAAACATGGGTTTTAGGATCTATGTTAGAGGATCAGCTGAAAAGGGAAGGGAACTTTGACAAGAGGAAATTTCATTATTATTTTGAGAATATGGCAGAGTGGTTAGTTGATGCTCCTGCTGATGAATGGAAGCCAATCAAAGACCTTGATCCGGGCTCGTATTATTTTGATTTTATGCAGGGGAGACTAGCCAAAACATTTAAAGATCATGTAAATCTAAAGGGAATACTAAGTGAAGTGGATATTCCAGCATTATTCATTGGCGGCTGGTTTGACGGATTATTGGCACCAACATTAGAAGCCTATCAAACTTATAAGGGGAAAAAAATGCTCTGGATTGGTCCGTGGACGCATGAAGAAATGACAGGTCGATGTGGGGAGCGTTTTTTTAACCATGCAGCATCTAGTATAGGCGTTGACAAATCATTAGATCCTACAGAAATCCATATTAAATGGTTTGATAAATGGTTGAAGGAGAAGCCAATGCCTTTCGAGAAACCTGTCCACCTTTATTTGATGGGACAGGATCGTTGGGAAACCTTTGAGGAATGGCCGATTCAAACTGGTGTAAAGTCAAGGGAAGTATACCTGCAGAGTCAAGGGATGTCACAAAGCCGAAATGGAGATGGAAAGCTAACGTATCAACCTGACACTACGGAAACCAAAAGTGCTTTAAAACTAGACCCGAATCACCCAGTTCCTACTCGTGGTGGGGGGACGCTTATTGCGGGACACGCGTCCGGGATGTTTGATATGAGCGATATACAAGATCGAGAAGATGTTCTTGTCTATACGAGTATGGAGCTTGAGGAAGATCTTCCATTGCTAGGTTCAATTAAAGCGAGTATTTGGGCATCTTCTCCATCTGAGCTTTTGGATATATCCCTAAGGCTGTCAGAAGTTGATAGCCAAGGACGTTCGTATAATATCATCGATTCATTTCATAGAAAAAAGGTAGAAAAAGAGAATCATCCAGTTAGTTTGGAAGTTGAAATAGGTTCCACCGCGTATACCTTGAAAAAAGGCCATCGCATACGTCTGGATATAGCAGCAAGCAATGCGCCACTATATGATATTAACTTAAATAACGGAACAACAACAAAGACACACACTGAAGGGAAATCTGCAGTGGAATATATTTATCAAGGTGGAGACAAAGCATCAAAATTGGTCTTGCCAATGACAAGGTAATAAAATCCTTTTCTTGGCAGTTAAGAAAGTATAAAACTTACCTAAGCATAAATGCAACGATGACATTCTATCAAAGACGAAGCGAATGCCAGGTTTTCAATTTTTTAAAATGGAAATAAGCCATAAAAGGGTGAGGACATTGAGGAATGATGACGAACGGATTGATGATGTAAAAACACAATTCATTGAAAAAATAACGGACAATATGAATGCATTCGGTGTTTCCACAAGTATTGGACGTGTGCTTGGAATTATATACATGAACAGGGAACCAATGACACTTGATGAGCTATCAGAAGAAACAGGGATGAGTAAAACACGGATGAGTCAGGTAGTCCGGGAAATGATTGATTTAAATATTGCGGAACGCGTCTTTAAAAAAGGAGTTCGGAAAGATTTATTTCGGGTGGAAGAGGATTATTATCAAACATTCATTCTTCTGTTTACCTCTACATGGAAAAGGGCTATTCAACGCAGCAGTTCTTTTGAACAAAGAATGATGAAACAAATGAATCAATTACAAGCAACTTCAGGATTGACGAAAGAAGATGAACTGGCCCTGAATGAACTTCTAAAAGAAATGAAGGAATGGATGGATTACTATGATTGGATTCACCGTGTAACGGAGTTCTTTGAAAGCGGAGAAATCTTTAAACATGTGCCAAAAAAAGAACGGGGGAATGAAGCGTGAATAAAAAAGTAATATTATCGTGTGCGGTAACAGGAGCAGGAGATACGACTACAAAAAGTGCCCATGTACCAGTAACGCCAAAAGAGATTGCAGATTCGGCAATTAAAGCGGCGAAAGCAGGAGCTACCATTGCGCATATACATGTGCGTGATCCGAAAACAGGAAAATTAAGTCATGATGTCAATCTATTTCAGGAAGTTGTCGAACGAATTCGTGCATCAGAGACAGATGTCATTATTAACCTTACCTCAGGTGGAGGTGGAGATTGGATCCCAAGTGATGAAGACCCTACAAGAGGCGGAGAAGGAACGGATATTCAAACCCCTGAAGAACGTCATGAGCCGATAGGAAGACTCTTGCCGGAAATGTGCACCCTTGACTGTGGCAGTATTAACTTTGGTGATATGTTATACATCAGTCCAACTGATTGGTTAAGGAAACAGGCGAAACTCGTCAAAGAAAGTGGTGTCAAAGCCGAATTAGAATGTTTTGATACAGGACATGTTCGTTTTGCCAATCAATTAATTGAAGAAGGCTTAGTTGAAGGAGATCCAATATTCCAGTTCTGTCTCGGTATTCCGTGGGGGGCGGCAGCAGATGCAGAAACCATGGCATATATGAAAAGTCGAATTCCAGAAAATGCGAAATGGGCAGCTTTTGGAATTGGCCGAATGCAAATGCCGATTGTTGAAGAGTCTATCCGTCAAGGCGGGAATATTCGTGTAGGTCTGGAAGACAACCTGTATTTGAAGAAAGGTCAGCTTGCAACAAATGAACAGCTTGTTGATAAAGCTGTTGAGATAGTCCAGTCCTTTGGTTCCGATGTGATGACTCCAGCTGAAGCACGAAAACATCTCAATTTACTGAACCCATATGGAAAGGAAGCCTAGCTGTATGACAAATGATAGATCAATCCAAAAAATCACGGTTGTCGGTACAGGCGTAATTGGCAATGGGTGGATTACGCGCTTTTTAGCAAATGGTTACCATGTAACTGCTTTTGATCCAGATCCGAAGACGGAAGAAAAAACACGTGCTGCCGTTGAGCGGGCATGGCCGTGGATGGAGAAAATGGGACTGCATAAAGATGCTTCAACGGATAAGCTGAGCTTTCATTCGAATTTAGAAGAGGCACTAAAAGATGCGGACTTTGTACAGGAAAATGTTCCAGAGCGTGAGGATTTAAAACGAAAAGTCATTGCTGATATTGATACGTATGCGAAGAAGGAAGCAATCATCGCCTCCAGCACATCCGGAATATTACCAAGCATATTACAGGCGGATTGTCACAACCATCCAGAGCGTGTCATTGTCGCTCATCCCTTTAACCCGGTCTACCTAATGCCACTTGTTGAACTTGTTGGCGGAGAAAAGACGGATGTAAATACAATTGAGAAGGCAAGAAGTTTCTATGATTCCTTAAAGATGAAGCCTCTTGTTGTTCGTAAGGAAATAGAAGGACACATTGCGGACCGTTTAATGGAAGCAATCTGGCGCGAGTCCCTTCACATTGTGAATGATGGGGTAGCGAGTACAGATGAAGTAGACGCCTCCATTATATATGGACCAGGACTTAGGTGGGCATTAATGGGACCATTCATGACACTGCATATGGGCGGTGGAAAAGAAGGAATGCGTCACTTATTGGAGCAATTCGGACCGGCATTGAAATTACCATGGACGAAATTAGAAGCACCAGAATTAACAGAGGAATTAGCTGACAAAGTCATTACAGGGTGTGAAACACAAACGGCTGGTGTTGAAATGGATAAATTGGAAGATCGCAGAGATCAATTTTTAATTGAACTCCAGCAGCTATTGGAAAAATACTGGCCAGGATCAATGTTATCAGGAAAATTGTAGGTGGCATTCGAACGATTAAAAGGAGGTAAGGACGCTTGAATAAAGCGAAATTATTGATTCAGGATAAAGTACCCGAGGCGTGGATTGACTATAATGGACATATGAATGATGCGGAGTATGTTCGAGCATTCAGCCGGGGTGTCGATCAATTTATGAACGTTATTGGGATGACCGAGGATTTCTTAGCGAAGAGCAAATATACGATTTATACAATGGAAAATCACGTTTGCTATCTAGATGAAATGAAGCTAGGTGAATCGTTTGAAGTCTTTATAAACGTGATTGATTATGATATCAAACGAATCCATCTTTTCTTTGAACTGTATGGTGAAAATGGAAAACGGGCTGCAACGAGTGAACAATTGCTAATGGGAATTAACCAGGAAGAGGGGAAAGCATCACCGTTTCCGGAAGAAATTTTTAACCATATAGAAGAACTTGCAACTAAACATAAACCTGCAGAAAACCCAAAAGAAGTTGGGCGTGTTATTGGAATTAGAAAAAAGAAATGAACATATTAAAAAAATGGCTTCCTATTTGGGTGGGGAGCCATTTTTAATTCATTAGGAAGTAAACATGGCACGTTTATAGTTGTTATAAAGCAGTCCTCTTGTAAAAATTAAATTATTCTTTTGAAGCGTATTGGCGTAATAAAAACTAGAAAAGTAGATTTGAAGTTACTCTAAAACAGTGCAGGGATATTTGTCAGAATTTAATTTATTTTTAAGTTTTATTTGTATTTTAGGTTTTGAAATTCAAAAATAGGGTAGCTAGTATATATATTAATGGAGGTGTTTTATCATCAAATATATTATATCGATGCTAGTTTTTATGATTGGAGTTGGATTATTTTCGCAAGCAGCTTCTGCCGAGAAAGTTTACAAAGTAAAGTCAGGGGATAATTTGTATCGGATTGCCCAAAACTATCAAGTAGATTTTGATACGTTAGTTGCTGCAAACGCTGCTATCACGGACCCTGAACATGTTCAGCCAGGGCAAGCGATTAACATACCAGATGAGAATGGGCTTCCTTTTACCGTTACAGCTTACACGGCTGGCTATGAGTCTACTGGAAAAGAACCAGATGACCCAGCTTATGGTATAACAGCATCTGGGGCAATGGTTGAAGAGGGAAATACAATTGCGTGCCCTCAGGCTCTTCCGTTTGGAACAAAAATACATATTCCAGAATTGGATGAAACGTATGTATGTCAGGACCGTGGCAGTGCAATAACGAATGGTAAGCTAGATGTTTATATAGAAGACTTAGATGAGGCATTAGAATTTGGGGTGCAGCAGCTGCAGGTCAAAGTGTGGCCATATTAAAATACCGCGAATATCATATTTTATCGGAAAGCATACTTTGTTGTACAATTTAATTTAAAAACTATAAAAAATACACCACATGAAATTCAACTTAGAGATTTTTCATGTGGTGTATTGATTTGAAAGAATTTTTATTCAGGTCTATGGTTTAGCTTACCGGCCCCTTCGTAATCGCAGTAAGCTTGGAATTGATTGCAAAAATTTTGGCATTAACATTTTTGATGCCAAAGCTGGCTAAACGTTTTGTATGCATATTCAGATAGCTTTCAGCTGTTTCCTTTGTTTCAAAAACATAAATTCCTCCTGCTTCATTTGCTTCGGGTCGCTCTGTCCAGATTTTCCATAGGAAGCCAGCTTCTTCATTGATGCTTATTGCTAAATCTGAAAATGCTTCTGCCATTTCTTCCCCAAATGGTCCATTCATGTTAAAATCGACTTGCAATACATATGCCATGGTTATTCTCCTTTGTTTACTTTGTTGTTGTAAAGTAGTACTCTCCTAGAATTTCCTGCTTTTGATATTGATCAGGCTTAAGCTCTTTTTCAATAAAAGCGTTAAGGTCAGATTGCTCCACATCGTACATGACTTCAATTTCTTTGGAGAATAAAAGCTTTTCTTTTTCAAGCAAGCTAGAAAGCGATGGTTGTTGTTTTGGTTGCAGTTCTTCTGTATTTAGAATCTGTTTTAAGCCATCAATATAGTATTCAAATGGACGTCCTCCAACAATTTTCACACCTTTGTTTTCTTCATTGATCATGATAATTGTAGGGAACCCTCGAGCGCCTAAACTTCTCGTCAAATCGAAGTCTTCATCCAATAATTGTTGTCCGATTGGTTGTTCAGCTTCCTTTACAATGTATTCCCCATCAAGACCAAGTTTATTTACGGTTTCAATCATAACGGATTTATCTGAAATATTTTGGTTGAATGCGAAAAGTGCTTCTCGGGCACGGCGTAAATATTCAAATGCGAGTTCCGCATTATGATTTTTTTGAATCACCTTAAATACTCGTGAAGGTGGGAAAGAGGACTGAACTGGATTATCAATCATTAGACTCCCATCAATTGGCATTCTGGAATGTTCACCAACTTCTCTCCAGTGACCTGCAACATCGGCTGGTTTAAAAATTCCGTTTGCAGGATCGATTGGCCCATCATGCCATTTTTCCAGTAAGCCACCCATAACCGTATGAACGTTAAAATAATCACCATATTGCTCGATAAAACGACGGAGAACCGGTTCAATTGCCCAGCAGTGCGAGCAAATGGGATCTGTTACATAATAAAGGTTAATTGACTTTTTCGGCTTATTAAAATCAATAACTTCCATTTCCTCATCTTCAGCTACTCCACATACACCTGTTTCCAAGTCACAAATCATATTTTTATTGTTATTCAATTTATTTCCCTCATTTCTATTCATGTAGGATAAGCGAGGAAAAAGAAGCTATGCTCTTTTCCCGCACTCTTGCCCACCCCAAAGTTCGGGGCGCAGTCCGTACGTCGCTAACCGGGCGCTTCCGCTTTTGTTCTTAGTTTCTAATTGTCTTCAATCCAGTAGACCAAGCCACGACCTCATTCAACATAGTTTGAACGGTTTCTTCATGAAACGGTGCTGGTTTAAAGGTTCTCATTTCTTCAAAATCCGTGAAAAGACTTAATGCTGGCTGCGTTCCAACCGCAGCCACTTTTGGTACTGTTAAAATTAGTCTTAGATTGTTTGCTGCTGTAACTCCAAGTGTTGAACCGTAGCTTACGATTCCAGCGGCTTTATTGTTCCACTCCACATATAAATAATCGATAGCATCCTTTAATCCAGAAGTAATCGCTTTGTTGTATTCAGGAGTGACAAAAACAAATCCGTCAAGCTCATTAATTTTCTCAGACCATGCTTTCGCTTCTGGTGCTTGGTAATCCTGTGACATAATTGCCGGAATCGGCTCATTAAATTGTGGCAGGTTGTAATCTTTAATATCAACCATCTCAAACGTTGCATCTGTTCGCATGTCTGCGATAGATTTCACCCATTCTGCAACCTGCAAATTTACTCGTGAATCTCTTGTACTTCCAGTAATAATTCCAATTTTAAGCATGTTAACTCCTCCTAGAAATCTTTATGAAACGCCTTTTAACGACGCATTATAGTTGCTTTATAATTGAATTTTAAGCCATAATAAAAATTAGCAACACCAATAGTTTGGTGTATGTGTTGGATATCCGACACATTGAACAATTTGTTTAAAAAGTGGGAGGGAGATCAATGACGAATACAAAAACGGATCCCCGAATTTTACGTACCCGTAAATTAATAATGGATGCTTTTATGGAACTTTCAGGTAAGAAGGAATTTAAGGACATCACTGTGAAGGATATTACAGCTGAAGCGATGATAAATCGCGCCACATTCTATTATCATTTTGAAGATATATACGATTTACTGGAAAAGGTGTTATCAGAAGTATTGTTAGTGAATTTGGATTGTGATTACTTTCAAGATAACGAGCTAAATGAAGAGTCGCTTGTTAAGATTTTCTTAGCGATTACGAATTTCCAGAAGTCATTATCCAATCGTTGTCATAGAGGTTACGAGGACACCATTGCTCGAATTATCAGGGAGCAGCTTGAAGTTGTTTTTTACAAAATGCTGTTAAATCAACGCAACAAAGAAGCGGACGATGCTTTAAGAATTACCGCTGTTATATTAAGCTGGGGAATATACGGAGCTTCTGTAGAATGGAGAAGAGATGATAAAGGTATGACTCCAGAGGAATTTATTAAATTAGCAATTCCTTTTATTATTTCTGGTGCTAATTTTTAGTTCTGACAAATTATAAGCATTTAGAGCTTTGCGTTCCTTTTTATAAAGGGTTAAGGTTATTGGTTAACTGTTTAATGAAAAAATCGCACAGCAAGGAGATATGGATATGAACGATACATTTCATGATGAAATACAAGAAATTTATCAAAAATTAATTGATGCGTGGAATAACCGTGACGCCGAGGAGATGGCTGGGCTGTTTGCTGAACAGGGAGTACAAATTGGGTTTGACGGTAGTAAGGTAGTTGGAAAAGCAGAAATCTTATCCCATGTTAAACCAATATTTGAAGATCATCCTACTGCTCCATTTGTAACAAAAATTAAATCCATCCGACCTTTAGGAAAAGATGCAGCAATACTACACGCGATTGCAGGGATGATCCCACCGGGGAAAACAGATATTGAATCTGATGTAAATGCCCATCAGACGCTTGTTGCAGTGAAAATAAACGATCATTGGCAAATTGAACTGTTTCAAAATACTCCTGCCGCGTTTCATGGAAGACCTGAATTAGTTGACCAAATGACTGAGGAGCTAAGGGAGTTACTTTAGTTTTTGATAAATTGAAAAGGGAGTGTCGGCCAACTGGGGGTGAAAGACCCCGAAAGGATTGTTGACAAAACCCCGCTTTTCTGTAATAATAAATCCAACTAAATACTGGTACCTTTAATTCAGTCCAGAGAGGCTGACAAGGATAGCGGAAAATAAGCATAGAGAAAGAGGTGTACGTGTATACCCTCTTAGCTATAGGCTTATAAAAAAGGCTTCTTGTCAGAAATGGCAGGAAGCCTTTCTTTTTTTCCAACTCGTGTGTTCTAAAACACCTTCCTCGGTACCAGGAAAAATTCGAGGAGGAATTAACATGCAAAAGGTAGATAAAGAGTTTTCATTACAGCCTGTACCACAGGCAAATCGGAATGGTTTCTGGAAAATGTTCATGCTTATGATGGGGTTAACATTTTTCTCAGCAAGTATGCTTTCAGGTGGACAACTAGGAACAGGGCTAACATTCACGGAGTTTATTTGGATTGTTATAGCTGGTAATTTATTGCTTGGAATCTATACGGGGGCACTTGCTTTTATTGCGGCGAAAACAGGTTTATCTACACATTTGCTTGCACGATATGCTTTTGGTGAGAAAGGCTCTTATTTATCATCGTTTTTATTGGGGATAACACAAGTGGGCTGGTTCGGTGTCGGTGTGGCAATGTTTTCTGTGCCGGTTCATGCAGCAACTGGTATTAATATGTATGTATTGATAATTGTTTCAGGACTATTGATGACAGCGACGGCTTTCATTGGAATCAAAGCTTTAACCGTTCTAAGCTTTATCGCTGTGCCTTCCATCGCACTTCTTGGTGGGTATTCTGCGCTAAATGCAACAAATGCTGCGGGGGGAATTGAGGCGCTAATGGGCTATCAACCGGCAGAAGCGATGGGATTAGCGACTGCATTGACGATATGTATCGGTTCCTTCGTTAGTGCAGGAACACTTACACCAGATTTCGCCCGTTTCTCCAAAACAAAGCGTACAGCGGTATCGACTACCGTTGTTGCATTCTTTATCGGTAACTCGTTTATGTTTTTGTTTGGAGCAATTGGGATGTTTGCGTTTGGTTTAGCTGATATTTCGGAAGTAATGTTTATGCAAGGGCTGATGCTTCCGGCTATTATCGTGCTCGGGCTGAACATCTGGACAACGAATGATAATGCGTTATATGCATCTGGATTGGGCTTTTCGAATATCACAAAGATTGCTAAAGGGAAGCTTGTTATTGTTAATGGTGTGCTTGGTACAGCAGCTGCAATGTGGTTGTTTAATAACTTTGTTGGCTTTTTAACGATATTAGGTTCAACCTTGCCATCGATTGGTGCACTCATTTTGTTTGATTTTTTCATCCTAAGAAAAGGAAAGTATCAGGCATTTGAAACAATGAAATTCAAAGCAGTCAATTGGATCGCAATCGTATCGTGGATTGGCGGGGTTGCGATTGCTAATTTGCTTCCCGGTATTCCGCCGGTTAACGGCATTATTGGAACGGGTGTGCTCTATTTAATCGGAATGGTTATTGCTGAAAAAGCAGCTGCAAAATCTGGGTTAGAACAAGGAAGAAAAGGAGAATTAATTCGTGAACATTAAAAATGCAAAGCTAAGAGGAAAAGAAGGTTTATGGGATATTGAAGTCGTGGATGGGAAAATTAATCAAGTTTCTCCTGGTATAGAAGGTGGAGATGACCCAAACGCTTTGGATGTAAATGGGGCGCTTGTGCTTCCTCCATTTATTGAACCGCATATTCACTTGGATACAACGCTCACTGCTGGTGAGCCAGCATGGAATCAAAGTGGGACGTTATTTGAGGGGATACAGCGCTGGTCCGAGCGGAAGGAAACATTAACAATTGAGGATGTAAAAGTGAGATCAAAAACGGCATTAAAATGGCAAATTGCACAAGGGATTCAGCATGTACGCACACATGTTGATGTTACTGATCCAGACCTGACAGCTTTACAAGCAATGCTAGAAGTGAAGGAAGAAGTCGCGCCATATGTAGATTTGCAGCTTGTTGCTTTTCCACAGGAAGGAATTCAGTCGTTTCCAAAGGGAGTTGAATTGCTTGAGGAAGCATTAAAGATGGGAGCAGATGTTGTCGGTGGTATCCCGCATTATGAATTTACCCGGGAATATGGTGTATCCTCCATGAAAACTGCCTTTGACCTTGCGGAAAAATATAACCTGCTTGTCGATATTCATTGCGACGAAATTGATGATGAACAGTCACGCTTTGTAGAGGTTGTTGCAACCGAAGCATATGAACGAGGACTTGGATCGCGTGTAACGGCAAGCCATACAACGGCAATGGGATCTTATAATGATGCTTATGCATCCAAGTTATTTCGTATTTTAAAAATGTCGGGGATTAACTTTGTATCGAACCCTCTTGTAAATATTCATTTACAAGGTCGCTTTGATACGTATCCGAAACGCAGAGGGCTGACAAGAGTAAAAGAATTACAGGAAGCTGGCATGAATGTGAGCTTTGGTCATGATGATATTTTTGATCCATGGTATCCACTAGGAACCGGAAATATGCTGCAAGTATTGCATATGGGGATTCACGTCGCTCAATTGATGGGATATGAACAAATTGTTAATTCGATCGACATGATTACAACAAACAGTGCGAAAACATTACACATTGATGATCGGTATGGCATTGAAGCCGGAAAACCAGCTAACTTTATCGTACTTGATGCTGAAAATGAATATGAAGCAATTTGGAAGCAAGCGAAAGTGAGATATTCTATTCGGAATGGAGCCATTATTGCTGAAACAAAACCAAGTGAGACGACTGTCACTTTGGATAAAACGGAATACGTAGACTTTAATAAGGCATAACCGTTTGCGGTTATGCCTTTTGGCTTGTTGGTTGTCCAGATTGAGCGTTGATAATGGATTAGCTGTATGGAAATACTGAAGTTTACAAGGTAAACGATGAAGATTAAAGAAAAAATACTGAAGTTCACAAATAGGGTCCGTGCGTCCGTCGACCTTGACAGAATACTTCGTCCAGTTAAACTCTACACTAATTACTCGATAAATTTGCTATAATGGATGCATTGTTTAAATATAGGAGTGTCTGAGATTGTTGAAATTAGGAAAAATTATCACCCATATAGCTGTATTATATGGAATCTTTTTAATCGGAAACTGGATTCAATTAACGTTTCATTTGATAATCCCTGGCAGTGTGATTGGAATGATTCTGTTATTTATATTGCTTTACACAAAGAGTATAAAAGTGAGTTGGATTGAAGATGGCACACGATTATTTGTTAGCCATTTAACATTGTTTTTCATCCCTGCAACAGTAGGTATCGTGAACTATTTGCAGCTTTTTACAGGTGAAGGAATTTTATTAATCATCATTGTACTTATAAGCACGGCACTTGTTATGGGAATATCTGGTGTTGTAAGCCAGTGGTTTGTTAGAAAGAAGGAAATGCATCATGAATAATATTGTAATAGGCTTGTTAGCTATTATAGGAACATTAATCGTATATCTTTTTATGTGGAAGCTTCATCGCAGAATTTTGCTTCCAGTTACATTGCCGATTTTTCTAGGATCTATTGTTATTGTTTTGATATTACTTATTTTTCATATTGACTATGATACGTATATGATTGGGGGCGAATGGATTAATCAGCTGCTGGGCCCGGCAGTAGTTGCATTAGCTTATCCGCTGTATCAGCAGCGTGATCTTCTTAAACGGCTATTTTTTCCAATCCTGATGGGTACCTTTGTTGGTGCTGTTGTTGGAATTATGTCTGGTGTTTTGCTCGCGAAATGGCTTGGAGTTGAAGAATTCATTATTTATTCATTAGTGTCCAAATCCGTGACTACACCTGTTTCGATTGTGATTGCCGACTCCCTGGGAGGTGCGATGCCTCTTGCGGCAGTTTTTGTTATGCTTGCTGGAATGTGTGGTGTGCTGATAGCCCCATTTATATTTAAGGCTTTTAAAATTGATCATGTCATCGGACGAGGAGTAGGAATTGGGAGTGCATCCCATGCAATTGGTACAGCTCGGGCGATGGAAGACGGACCATTAGGAGGATCTGCCAGTACGGTTGCAATGGTGTTAAGTGCCATAATTGTATCGATTATTGCGCCGATTTTAGTTGAGTGGATGATATAAACACAAACAGAATCTTTGATAAATTGGATTTGCTTTGAAATAATGAAGTGGGTTTCCAAAATCTATCGTCAAAGGGGATGTACAAATGAAGGTTTTAGTAATTGGAGCAAATGGTCAGATTGGTAAACATCTCGTACGTTTACTTCAAGAAAGTGAAGAGCATACGTTAACAGCGTTGGTTCGAAAAGAAGAGCAGGCAAAGGAACTGGAAGCATCTGGTGTGGATGCTATTTTGGCTAATCTGGAAGATAGTGTAGATACACTGACCCAAGCAGTAATCGAATCAGGTGCTGAGGCTATCATTTTCTCAGCAGGATCAGGAGGAAGTACTGGACCGGATAAGACATTGCTTATTGACTTAGATGGAGCGGTTAAATCGATGGAAGCAGCAGAAAGAGCAGGCGTCAGTCGGTTTGTTCTTGTCAGTGCCATCCAGGCGCATAATCGCGAGAGCTGGGCAGATAGTCCAATTAAACCTTATATGGTTGCGAAGCATTATGCAGACAAAGAGCTGGAGGCTAGTTCTCTAAACTATACAATCGTAAGACCTGGCAACTTATTAAATGAACCTGCAGTCGATAAGGTTTCAGTAGCGGAAAACTTAGAAAGAGGCGGTATCCCAAGAGAGGATGTAGCCAAAGTATTGATTGCTGCGTTAACGGAAGAAGCTACGTATCGGAAAAGCTTTGATTTAGTTTCGGGGGAATCAGAAATTGCGGATGCGATTAAACAACTATAATATGATTTGAAATTTTTAGCAGGCGTATGCTAAAATGAATATAGAATATTTCTTTGACATCTGTCAAAGGGGAGTAGCGGTGGAATCAAGTGATTCCAAAATAAAGTCGTCATTACATGATGGATTCCATCATCGGCTTTATTGGCAGAACATGCTAAGCGAGACCTTTGCCCAATCGTGGGTTAGGTCTCGCTTTTTTTGGGTAAACAGGGGAATGTATAACCTATCTACCTGTATCGTAAAAAGAGTTTCTAATCCCGGTGGTTGACGAAACAGAAGAGGTAAAATCGCCCTGAGCTTGTACACCTGCTAAGGACTAGGTAATTGTAGGTTTCAAAGAAAGATCAGATAAAAAAATTAACAAAAATCATGTTCATGAATAATGTCTTGCTTCAGAAGACAATCTATTCGTAGCGAATTGAACATCAAAAAGGAGTTCGTTCATGTTGGAATTTTACCGTAAAGATACCGAATCTGTTTTAAAAGCTGTACAGTCATCGGAAAATGGATTAACTTCTGATGCTGTAAAAGCAAAACTCGAGCAAGATGGCTACAATGAATTAAAAGACAGGGAGAAGGTTTCGACTTGGAAGCTTTTTCTAGAAACGTTTAAAGATCCAATGGTTATTGTCCTCCTGGTAGCCGCTGGAATTCAAGTTGTATTGGGAGAAATTGCAGAATCACTGATTATTTTTCTCGTTCTACTTATTAATTCCGTTATTAGTGTCGTGCAGACAAAGAAAGCGGAAAGCTCTCTAGATGCCTTACGCGATATGTCGGCTCCAGAGGCAAAGGTAATCCGTAATGGTCAGTCACAAACGATACCAGCAAGGGAACTTGTTCAAGGAGACATCGTGACACTTGAAGCTGGTGATTATGTTCCTGCTGATGGTCGAATTATTGCCAGTGGTTCACTAAAGGTAAATGAAGGGATGCTAACGGGTGAATCGGAAGCAGTTGAAAAGAGTACCGATATGATTATGGAAGAGGTGACGCTTGGAGATCGAGTCAATATGGTGTTCAGCAGCTCGCTTGTTGCCTATGGTCGTGGCACCTTTGTTGTGACTGGGACAGGAGAGCAGACGGAAATCGGAAAAATTGCGGAGATGATTTCTACCGCTGAAGAAAAGCAAACACCATTACAACGGAAGCTTGAATCGTTTAGTAAAAAGCTCGGTATTGGGATATTGTTGCTTTCCATCTTAATTTTCGCTGTACAAGCCCTTAGAATTTGGTTTGGTGGGGCAGATGTTGATACAAGTACTGCAATTTTAAATGCGCTTATGTTCTCCGTAGCAATTGCAGTAGCAGCCATCCCAGAAGCGTTATCGTCGATCGTTACGATTGTACTATCTGTTGGAACAAATAAAATGGCTAGACAGCATGCGATTATCCGAAAACTTCCTGCTGTAGAAACGCTCGGTTCAACTAGTGTCATCTGTACTGACAAAACTGGAACATTGACACAAAATAAAATGACCGTAACGGATTATTTTATTCCAGGTGAGTCGGGAAGCGAGCTCGCGGAGGATCCGGAAAACTGGAATGAGTCGGAGCGGATGCTTGTGAATACAGCAGTGCTCTGTAATGATTCCTTTATTAATAGTGATGGCGGGGAGATTGGAGATCCGACAGAGGTTGCCCTTATTAATTTTTCCAATAAAAATAATAATGACTATGAAGCAGTTCGGGAAAAATTTAAGCGCGAAGCAGAATTGCCGTTTGATTCGGATCGTAAATTGATGTCCACAGTACATCGCATGGATGGTGAAACAACAATGCTGACAAAAGGCGGCCCGGATGTCATGTTTGACCGTGCCAGCCATGTACTATACAAGGGAAAGGAAGAACCGGTAACAGATGAATTACTGGCATTATTTGAGCAGGCCAATGAAAGTTTTTCAGATCAGGCATTGCGTGTGCTGGCATACGGCTATAAACGCCTAGCTGATGGACAAACAGATATTACAGAGGAAGATGAGAAGGATCTTGTGCTTATAGGCCTTACTGCGATGATTGATCCGCCGAGAGAGGCTGTCTATGGTTCGATTGAAGAATCGAAAAAAGCAGGGATTCGTACAGTTATGATTACAGGTGATCATAAAACAACTGCACAAGCGATTGGTCGTGATATTGGACTTATGGGGGACGATGATATTGCTTTAACTGGTAAGGAGTTGGATGCCTTATCGGATGAAGAGTTAGATAGGAAGCTTGAGCAAATCGCAGTCTATGCACGTGTTTCCCCAGAAAACAAAATTCGAATTGTTCGTGCATGGCAGAAGAAGGATAAAGTCGCAGCCATGACAGGTGATGGTGTTAACGATGCACCGGCACTAAAACAGGCGGATATTGGTATTGCAATGGGAAGTGGTACGGATGTAGCGAAGGACTCTTCTGCGATGATTTTAACGGATGATAACTTTGTCTCGATTGTTAATGCAGTTGGTGTTGGCCGTACCGTGTTTGATAATATTAAAAAGGCAATTGGATACTTGTTTGCTGGTAATTTAGGGGCAATTATCGCCATTCTCTATGCCGTTATTTTCAATCTGCCAAATCCATTTACGGCGTTGCAGCTTCTGTATATTAATTTAGTAAATGATTCGCTTCCAGCAATTGCATTAGGAATGGAAAAGTCAGAACCTGACGTGATGGAAAGAAAACCACGTCGGACAGACGAGGGAATTTTCACTCGGGATACGTTGCAAGCTGTTCTAACAAGAGGACTGTTGATTGGTATCGCTGTTATCATTTCCTTCTATATTGGATTAAGCCATTCAAATGAAATGGGAGTCGCAATGGCGTTTACGACACTCATTTTATCACGTACATTGCAGACATTCGCAGCTAGATCGAATACACAAACAGCATTTGGAGCGGGGTTCTTTAAAAATAAATATGTCATAGGGGCTGTCTTCCTTGGGTTTATTCTATATGGCATAACAACTCTTCCATTTGCCCGAGATGTATTTAACATTCCACAAAGCTTTGGCTGGAATGAAGCACTTGTAGCGGCAGCTCTTGCTCTTGCAGCCGCTGTGCTCATGGAAATCGTAAAAATTTCATTTCATCGTTTCTCAAAAGATAAGTAATCAAATAGCCATGTGCCTGTTAGGGGTGCATGGCTTTAGTCGTTTGTATCCGGCGGAGGAAAATATGTAGCTTTAAAATTAAGTTTGATCATTTTCTATCTATGATCTTCCACAATTTGCGCTTTTGTGAAAGATTTATGATTAATGCTTTATTTTTTAACGAATGCATCCTTTGAAACAAACTTATAATTCCTTTGTCATAAATACGCTATTTGGGTCCTCAATATAATACGAAAATGGCTTGCAATATTGAAACCCGAAGTTTGCATACATTCTCCTAGCTGGTTCAAATGCATCCATTGATCCCGTTTCCAGACTTAACCGTCGATAACCACGTTGCTTGGCTTCGTCAATAATTCGTTGAAGAATTCGCTTCGCTACACCTTTTCTTAGATGGGATGAAGATGTTCGCATTGACTTGATCTCTCCATGATGGCGATTAAGTTCTTGAAGTGTTCCGCAGCCAACTAATTCATTTCCTTCCCAAGCACTCCAGAAAGTAATTTCTGGTTTTCGCAATCCTTCAAGATCAAGTGCATGTTTACTTTCTGGTGGGGAATGTATTCTCATGCTCTGAATGTGCTCGCTTAGCAATTCAGCCACTTCAGATCCAGTTAAATCATCAATTCTAAGATCCATAAAAATCCTCTCCTTGTATAAGATTAGTGACAGTCTATATTCTAAACTACATACTTCGAGTATTTACGAATAGCCCCCTCTTTCCTGTTTCAATTGGCTTGATAATGGAATAATACTTAATTTTATTGTAACGATAAAAGATCCCTTTGGACAACGCAAATCCAAATGTAGTAAAACAGTGCAACCTTTTTACAACCGGTTAAACTTTATTTCGGATCCGGGAAATATTATATTTACCAAAAAAATATTAAAAAACTATTGAATTATTATACAAAATGATGCATAATAATTCATTAATAGCACAAACGAGAGGAGAAACAAAAATGGCAAAGGAAAAAATCGTCTTGGCATATTCCGGAGGTCTTGATACTTCCGTTGCAGTGAAATGGTTACAGGATAAATATAATTATGATGTGATTGCGGTGGCGCTCGATGTTGGTGAAGGTAAAGATTTAGAGTTTGTTAAAAAGAAGGCGCTGGACGTTGGTGCGATCAAATCGTATGTAATTGATGCAAAAGAGCTCTATGCGAATGAATATGTATTACCAGCATTACAGGCAAATCTATTATATGAAGGGAAATACCCACTTATTTCTGCACTATCTCGTCCATTAATCGCTAAAATTCTTGTTGACATTGCAGAAGATGAAGGAGCTGTAGCGGTAGCGCATGGATGTACAGGAAAAGGAAATGATCAAGTCCGTTTCGATGTTGCCTTTACGGCTTTAAACCCAAATCTTAAAATTGTTGCACCTGTTCGTGAATGGGCAATGTCCAGAGAAGAAGAGATTGAGTATGCTCAGGCACATGGAATTCCGATTCCAATCAATTTAGATAGTCCGTATAGTATTGATCAAAACTTATGGGGACGTAGTAATGAATGTGGGATTTTAGAGGATCCATGGCAAGAGGCGCCAAAGGATGCGTTTGATCTAACAGCCGACCCAGTTGATGCACCAGATACGCCAGAGGTTATCCAACTTACATTTCAGCAAGGTAAGCCAATAGCATTGAACGGAGAAGAACTTTCACTCGATCAGCTGATTTTAAAATTGAATGAAGTTGCTGGAAAGCACGGTGTTGGACGAATTGACCATGTGGAGAATCGTTTAGTTGGTATTAAATCAAGAGAAATTTATGAAGCGCCGGCAGCAATGACATTAATTGCGGCCCATCAAGAGCTGGAAGCACTAACCTTACCAAGAGAGGTTGCTGAATTCAAGCCGATGATAGAACAAAAGCTGGCACAAACGGTCTACTATGGTTTGTGGTATTCACCACTAACAGAAGCACTTCAATCATTTGTGGAAAAAACGCAAGAGCATGTATCAGGTACTGTTAAAGTGAAGCTGTATAAAGGGCATGCGCAAGTTGTCGGACGTGAATCTGCCAATTCGCTCTATGACTTTGACCTGGCAACCTACAATAAAGCTGACGCATTCGACCATGATGCAGCACTTGGATTTATTAAGTTATGGGGCTTGCCAACACAGGTGCATGCTTCTGTTAATGGCACAGCGAAGAAAAAGAAGTCAATTGAAAAAGTGAAACTTGAAGTAAAGGAAGCTGTTAAATCGTGAAATTATGGGGAGGACGTTTTACCAAACCAACGAATCAATTAATGGATGAATATACAGCATCCATCCGATTTGATCAAAAACTAGCAGCCTATGATATTGAAGGAAGCCTTGCGCATGTTGAGATGCTCAAGGCTTGTAAGATTATCCCAGCAGGAGATGCTGATAAAATTGCAGAAGGGTTGCAAAGCGTTCTGAAAAAAATTGGATCTGGAGAAGCTGAGCTTACTGAGGAGCATGAGGATATCCATATGAATGTGGAAAAGCTCCTAATTGAAGAGGTCGGTACAGTAGGTGGGAAGCTGCATACTGGCAGAAGCAGAAATGATCAAGTTGCATTAGATATGCGCTTGTACTTGCGCGATGCAATTGGAACCATTATTCAGCTGCTTATTGATGTCGAGAGGGCTTTAATTAGCCAGGCAAAAGCCAATTTAGACACCGTTATGCCAGGCTATACTCACTTGCAGCGAGCGCAGCCCGTCTTATTCGGACATCATATGATGGCATATGTTTTCATGTTTCAGCGTGATGTGGAACGTCTAACCGATAGCTTAAAGCGGGTAAACAAATCCCCGCTTGGAGCTGGTGCCTTGGCAGGGACAACCTTTCCGATTGACCGGCAATTCGTCGCCGAAAGACTTGGCTTTGATGGTATTTGTGAAAACAGTCTTGACGCAGTTAGTGATCGGGATTTCGTCGTCGAATTCTTATCAAACGCTTCGTTAATTGCGATGCATCTTTCTCGTTTATGTGAAGAATTTGTGCAGTGGTCGAGTGCCGAGTTCAACTTCATCGAGCTGGATGATTCGTTTACAACAGGAAGCAGCATGATGCCACAGAAAAAGAATCCCGATGTCGCAGAGCTTGTTCGTGGAAAAACAGGGCGTGTGTACGGTCATTTAATGGGCATGCTGACAACGCTTAAAGGCCTTCCATTAGCCTATAACAAAGATATGCAAGAAGATAAAGAGGGCATGTTCGACACATTTGAAACATTAAAAGGCGCACTCGCACTATTTGCGCCAATGATTGAGACAATGCAGGTGAAGCAGGAAAATATGTATCAAGCCGTGACGAACGATTTTTCCAATGCAACAGACCTTGCGGATTATCTTGTTGAAAAAGGAATGCCATTCAGAGAGTCGCATGCGATTGTTGGCCAGGTGGTGCTAAATTGCATTCAAAACGGAAAGTATTTACTTGATTTAACACTTGATGAGTTCAAATCGTTCTCAGAGTTAATAGATGTGGATATTTTCGATGTGTTAAGGCCAGAAACGGTCGTTAATGCACGTGATGTTGCAGGCGGTACGGCTAGAAAACGTGTAGAAGTACAAATTGAGCAGGCACTAGCAGTTATTGAGGAACTGGCACTGCAGGAATAGTTATCTTAGAAAAAGCACTTGAACCATTTGTTCAAGTGCTTTTTCTAGTTGTATAGGAAACTAGAAAATTTGAATGCTGTTGATAACTTAGATACAGGATGAGCCACGTCCAGCTCCAGCGCCCAACGACTAGCGAGACTTCCCTCACCTCCGTACGATAAAGAAGACTTGCCGATTGGCTGTGCCAGAGGCTTAGTCGCACTTATACCCTGGCGGTGAAAGTCAACATCGACTCCCTGCAGTCGCCATGTTTCCTTTATCTCCTACGGCGCAGTCCGTACGTCGCTTACCGGGCGCTTGCACTTTTGTTCTGTCTGAAAAATATCGATTAGATGTGTATAATAAGGGGGAAGAATAAATATAAACTGAACAAATACGTTAGGAGCATACATAATGAAACTTATTGCATCAGATTTAGATGGTACATTATTAGATGAAGAGGGCGTTGTAAGTGAAGAAAATATAGCGGCAATTCAAAAAGCAGTTGCCCATGATATTCGATTTGTAGTAGCAACTGGAAGATCATATGATGCAGCCAATACACCACTAAAGCAAGCTGGGATTACGTGTCCCATTATTAGCTTAAATGGCGCAGTCGCTTATACAGAGGATAAACAATTAATTCGAACAGTTCCGATGGATAAATCGGTTGCAATGCAGGTTTTGGAAGTTTGTCGAGAAGCTGATATGTACTTGGAATTTTTCACGACCAATGGAATCTATTCGGTAAGCAAGAAATACTTCTTAGAAGTGCTTGTCGATATTATGAAATCAGCGAATCCCAATGCATCAGAGACAGAAATTCGGGAAAAAGCAGAACTGCGCTTTCAGGCTGAACCAGTCCAATTCATCGCTGATTACGATGAAATATTTGCTATAGAAAACTTAGAAATCTATAAGATTCTTGCTTTTTCGCTTGATAAAGAAAAGCTCGCATCTGCACGCGCACAGCTTAGCGGAGTAGCAGGAATGGCAATCACATCTTCTGGTGATATTAACTTGGAATTTAACCATCGAGATGCCCAAAAAGGAATTGCCTTAAAGCATTTAGCAGAAAGTATGGGAATTGACATGGTTGATGTGATGGCGATGGGAGATAACTGGAATGACGAAAGTATGCTCCGAACTGCAGGCCGAGGTGTTGCGATGGGGAATGCATCAGACGAAATTAAAGCACTTTGTTCCTATACAACAAAGGCAAATTATGATCATGGGGTCGCTTTTGCTATTGAGGAAATGTTGCGGACAATAAATGCCTAAATTGGTATTGAAAAGGAGGCGGGCCGAGTCTAGAGCGAGAATTGGGCCCAGCTTCCTAGTGCTTATAGTGAGCCCCATTTAATTTGGAAATACCTTCACAAGACTTTACGCAAATGTGTTTCATAATATGTATTACAGCAATAAATTCATTATAAACTGTTCACCAATAGGTCCGACTTTTCTCTTGCCTGTATCTTGAAACCCCACCTTTTTATATAATTGCTGGGCAGCTATATTTTTATGGTTAACAGCTAAAACGATTTCATTACAATTCGGAAATTCATCGGATACGAATTTCTTGAGTAGATTCATCGCTTGTTTTGCGTAGCCTTTTCCTTGCTGGGAGTGGTTTATTGAAAAGGAGGTTAACAGCATGGCCTGCTGATTATTTGTATAA
Organism: Oceanobacillus sp. FSL W7-1304; assembly: GCF_037969805.1. NCBI lineage: Bacteria > Bacillati > Bacillota > Bacilli > Caryophanales > Bacillaceae > Oceanobacillus > Oceanobacillus sp. FSL W7-1304. The sequence goes on from NZ_CP150211.1 coordinate 3,134,683, forward strand.
TCCTTCACTCGCTCAGTTGCATGCAATAAAAAGAAGCCAACCGGTTCAGTATGATAAAGGATAACAATACGAAACTGACCTTCTGATACATTTGCGAAATTTATTGGTAATGAAGTAAACTGACTTTGCTCTTTAGGCAGTTCAAAAGAATGCAGTAGATTTACGTGTTCATTTGAAAGGTGTTTTAGCTCTATGAAATTAGTTATATCCATTTTATTTCTCCTCATATGAATTATTCATCAGATACAAATTGCGTACGTTAAGATTAAACTACGAAATGCATTTGTTATATTTATAAGGATAAACAAATCACCCTTCACTTTGTATTGCCTTTACGTGCATATCTTTTATCGGCCGCACTTAGTATAAGTAAGATAGCAATTCCCAAAATAATTGCTTGTATAATCACAATCCATTTTCCAACTGAGGCTAATAATGAAAGCAAAAATAACAAGATTGGACTAAATAATATTAAAGAAAGCCCAATTACAAATGCCGACTTTTCAGGAAATGATTTGATTTTATCTAACATTTTTTCACCTTTTTCATTTGCTTTAGTACAAACCACCAGTTGAAATATCCTGACCGATTAGCGAAATAATTAATTATATAGATTCAATCGTTTTAGCTGTACTGTCAGCAGTCGATTTTCTATAATATGCTCTGATGCAAAGGTTATTATTGCGGTCATGTGGAATCCCCTAGGGTTGTTTTTACTTTGCCAATATAGAAGATTTGTCTAAAAGGGTTTAAAGATAATTCATTAACAATGACATCCCGCCGTTTTCTTTATGTATATTCTATCATAACCTTTCAGAATACACCTTCCAATTCTAGTGGTGATTAGAAATTTTGTGCACCATATAAGATGGGGGTATTGTACAAGCGCAAAGGTCTGCTAACAACGAAATTTTACCATTTACTTATGGAGAACTATCTCATCTTTTGCGGCTTCTCAAGAAAGAACTCATAGCCCATTAATGCTATAATAGAACCACCAATACTAGAAAGGATGGATACATATGGCTCAAAAATATATCGGATTCGCTGGCACATATACGCGTGAAAGCAGTGAAGGGATTTATCGTTTTGTTCTAGATGCTGAGGCAGGCAAATTAGAAGCTGCGGAGGTAGCGGCAAAGGTCGGCAGTCCGACTTATTTGGCGATTAGTGAAGATAAACGTCAGCTTTATTCTGTTGCACAACAGGATGGGCTTGGTGGTGTACATGCTTATGAAATCGTATCTGACTCAGGTGAATTGCATTACGTTAATGAGAAGCTGGAAGAGGGAGCGCCGCCGTGTCACCTTGATATTCAGAATGGTGTGCTAGTGACTGGGAACTATCATAAAGGAACGGTCGATTTATTCCAAGCACATCGTCCAAGTGCGCTTGCGCTAAAAGGTACTGTTCAGCATGAAGGGAATGGTCCGCACGAACGCCAGGAAAAACCACATGTCCACTATACAGCACAAACACCTGATGGAAGGTATGTCATTGTCGCAGATCTTGGGACGGATGAACTTGTGACATACAAAATAGAAGGTCAAGCACTTGTAAAAGTAGCGACACTTCATGTAGAGTCAGGCAGTGGTCCGCGTCACCTTGTATTTCATCCAGATGGCAAGACAGCATACTTAATGACAGAGCTCAGCTCTGAAGTTATTGTGCTTGATTACGATGCAGACCAGGGAAGCTTTACTGAAAAACAAAAAATAAAAGCTATTCCATCAGATTTTAACGAAACAAATGATGCAAGTGCCATTCATATTACATCAGACGGAAAATTTGTTTATACTGGAAATCGTGGTCATAATAGTATCGCTGTATTTCAGGTTGATGAAGAAACAAAAGAGCTCACACTAATTGAAATCACATCAACTGGCGGGAATTGGCCACGTGATTTTGTACTTGATCCTAGTGAGTCATTCATCATTGCATCGAACCAGAAGTCAGGCAACCTTGTATTATTTGCTCGTGATCAGAAGACAGGTAAGCTGACCCAGCTCGATTCCGTTGTAGATGTCCCGGAAGTAGTATGTGTGAAGTTTTTAGGTTAATAAATACAACAAAAGGTCAGACACAGCAGAAATGTGACTGACCTTTTTAAAAATGAAGCTTTATTGGAGGCAAGTAATCGCAGTTTTATTCCTGCGTGGAAAGTTATAGACATACGAGGACAGGAAATGCTGGTGATTATGGGGCAAGATACATTAAAAGAAATAAAACAGCACAACGACGAGACTGATACTTACCTTAGCAAGAAATCGCATGGTGCACCTCCATCATTCATTATGTATCTATAGGTAAATCATACTATAGAATAATGAAATACTTGTGAAGCTGCAGTGAAGTTTATGTAAATTTTTAAAATGAAAAAAGGAACCAGCTGTATATGCCGATTCCAATTAATGATTAATGACGTTTACTTAACCAAAGGACACCAGATTTCGCAAGGCGTGGCAGGAATCCGGTAAATGGTAACTGCATCATATTACCGAAGCCATCGGATTTGCCTAGGGATCCGAGCGTGCCTTTCAACTTAATTTCCTTCGGTTTCTTTGGTGCTTTGTCACGCAAGACAGCTAAGAGAATGTCTGCGATCTGCTCACCTTGCTGACCGGCTAACTGGGCACTTGGAGAGAAATTAGAAGCTGCACAGTCACCTAATACATATACATTCTGCTGTGCCGGAACTTGATAAAAGTCATTAACGATAATTTTTTCCTGAATATCTTTTTCAAAAGGTAATTCACGTACCAAATAATTTGGTCTTACACCAGCGGTCCAGATGGTCACGTCGTTTAAGAAACATACGCCATTGTTACAAACCCCATCTTTCTCAACATACTCTACATTTGAATTATGTATGACATCCACATCATTTGAAACAAACCATGATTCCACATATTGTTGAATTTTGGAATCGAACGCTTTTAAAACCGTTGAACCGCGATCTAAGATACGGATATTCAAATCAGGTCTGCTTTCACGGATTTCGGAAGCAACTTCAATCCCACTTAGTCCCGCACCAACGATTGTAACCTTACCATAAGCACCTAAATTCCCAATTGCAACCCCAGTCTCACGAGCTTTAGCAAACGTTTGAACACTTTTGGTGAACTCTTCGGCACCTGGGATACCATGGTAATTATCTTCACAGCCTAGCCCAATCACTAAATAATCATAGGAGATTGTATCTTCTGGATCCTCAAATAGAATCTGCTCATTTTCTGTATCAATTTTTGTGGCTTCATTAAAAACGTAGTGAACGCGTTTGTCATCTGGAAATTCAACTCGAACATCTTGATCTGCAACTGTTCCTGCTGCAATCGTATAGAATTCTGTTTTTAGTGAGCGAAATGGGTTCCGATCAACAACGGTAATCTGCAAATCCTCCGGTAAATACTGATCTAATAAACCAGTGAGGATTTTAATACCACCATATCCGCCGCCTAAAATAACTAACCTTTTCACTTGAATAACCCCCTAAGTAATGAAACGCTTTCTGCCGGTCCACCTAATAGATTACCAAAGTTAAGGTGAACTGTCATCATCTGAATCGAATGAATAATTTTTCGTGTATATATGCTGAAAATACGCTAAAATGGGAGTAAATAGAATAATGGGAGGTAATCGGAATGGAACAGATTCAATATGCAGTTCAAGATGAATATGGTCAAGACTATGCTTGGTGCTATGGCTGTGGGCGGCTGAACCAAGAGGGTCTGCGTTTAAGAACAGGTTGGCAAGGCGATCAAACCGTTACGATTTATACGCCGAAAAAGGAGCATACAGCGATTCCTGGATTTGTGTATGGAGGTTTACTTGCATCACTTGTTGATTGTCACGGGACTGGGTCTGCTTCTTTAGCAATGCATCGTAAAAATGGATATGAGCCGGGGGATGGTGTCGAACCACCAAGATTTGTAACAGCATCGTTAAATCTAGATTTTCTAAAGCCGACTCCTCAGGATGTTCCGTTAAAAGCAGTTGGTACAATTGAAGAAGTACACCCGAAGAAATGGAAGATACATACAGAGGTATTTGCTGGTGAAACACTTTGTGTAAAAGCAGTTGTCGTAGCAGCAGTGATGCCGAAATCATTCACTACAGCTTAAAAGAAAAATAGGAGGACAACTATGCAGAAGCTAAACATACATTCGCTCCTAGACGTTGTTGGAGAGCTTTTCTCCGATGAAATTTCAATTGCAGTTACAACCACGACGGAATATATTTACTATCTTCCGAGTAAACGGATTGATTTAAAGATTCAACCAGGTGACCCGATTAAAGAGGGGACGCTTGCACATAAAGCAATTATCTCGGAGCAAAAGGTCTCTAAGTTTATTAACCGAAATGTTTATGGTGTCCCTTACCATGGAATGGCTGTCCCATTTCATTTTGAAGAAAGACTAGAGGGGTGTGTACTGGCAATCTATCCAGCGTGGACGGAAGGGAAATCGGTTGTTACGGTGAAAAACGATGATGGATGGAAGCCGATATCGTTTTCCGATGTGATTTATTTAGAGGCAAAAGACCGGAAAACGCATGTTTTTTCGGATCACTACTCTGGGATACATTCCAATACTTTGCAGCAATTTGAATATATGCTCCCCGTTGAGTCATTTATTCGCTGTCACAGGTCATACATTGTGAATGTTCATCATATCAAAGAAATTTTTCCTGACACGCATTCCACATTTTTGCTGGCGATGACCAATGATGTAAAGATTCCTGTAAGCCAATCCTATGCAAGCTACTTTCGAAAGTTGTTAGGATTTTAACAGTTATTGCTGTTTTATCCGCATATTTAAGTACTTTAATCAAAAAATAACTATCTCCCTCTTGTTTTTCCGAAACGTTTGATTATTACGTTAAAATAAATATAATCATTGAATAAAAGAGGGATGCTTTTATGGGAGGAAAATTAAAGCGCATACATCCCCGAGTGCTTCACGAGCGGCTAGTGTCCGCAGAAGAAGCGGCATCATGGATAAACGATGGAATGACATTGGGGCTAAGTGGGTTTACTCGTGCTGGTGATGCGAAAGCGGTTCCGACAGCATTGGTGGAACGTGCGAAAAAAGGTGAAGCTTTCAAAGTAAATGTGTATACAGGGGCTTCACTCGGTTCGAACATTGATAAAATGTTTGCAGAAGCAGGAATTGTTGCAAAAAGATTGCCATTCCAAGCAGAACCTTTGATGCGAAAGGCGATTAATACAGGGGAGCATCTATTTGTAGACCAGCATTTATCACATACGTCTGAAATGCTGCGTGCGGATGTTATTGATCGTGTAGATTACGCTATCTTGGAAGGGATTTCGATTACGAAAGATGGAATGCTCATTCCAACTACTTCTGTTGGGAATTCACTTTCGTTTGCTGAGACAGCGGAAAACATCATAATTGAACTGAATACAGCACAACCAGAAGCGTTAGTGGGATTGCATGATATTTATAGCCCGAACAAGCAAGGTGAACGGGATCCGATTCCATTAACAAAGGTCGACGGGCGGATTGGGACGCTTGGGATACCACTTGATTTCGATAAAGTGAAGGGGATTGTATTCACCCATCAAGAAGATTCCCCATCAACAATCGTTCCGCCTGATGAGGAAACAAAAATGATGGCAAAGCATCTCCTAGGATTTTTACGATCCGAGATTCAAGCAGGTCGCTTAACGGAATCACTTATGCCGCTTCAATCGGGAATTGGCTCGGTTGCAAATGCGGTATTACATGGTATGCTTGATTCAGAGTTTGAAAATCTGGTAGTCTATTCGGAAGTATTACAGGATGCGGTATTTGATTTAATCGATGCTGGTAAAGTCACATTTGCTTCGGCATGTTCCCTAACCTTGTCAGAGGAAAAGATGAAGCAAGTTTTTGGTGAGTTTTACAAATACCGAGATAAATTAATTTTGCGACCACAGGAAATTTCCAACCAGCCAGAGATTATTCGCAGACTTGGGCTAATTTCAATTAATACTGCATTAGAGTTTGATATTTACGGTAATGTGAACTCAACGCACGTTAGTGGTACGAAAATGATGAATGGAATTGGCGGCTCTGGAGATTTTGCACGAAATGCACGGCTTGGGATTTTCGTTACAAAGTCAATTGCAAAAGACGGAGACATTTCGAGCATTGTTCCATTCGTGTCACATGTCGATCATACCGAACATGATGTTGATGTGGTGGTTACGGAGCAAGGTTATGCGGATTTACGTGGATTAGCTCCAAGGGAGCGTGTACCACTTATTATCGAAAACTGTGCACATCCAATGTACCGCGAGCAGCTATGGGATTACTACAAGGAAGCACTTGAGCGTGGAGGGCAGACCCCTCATGTGCTGGAAAAAGCATTCTCATGGCATGCTAGTTTTAAAGAATCAGGTACGATGCGAAAGCTAGTTGAACAAAAGTAAGATGAAACAATTGGGGTTAAATATAGTAGAGAAAAACACATGGGAAGAGGGCAGACTTCTCATGTGTTTTTTAGCGGAAAGCGAAATGCAGCATACGACATATGCTGCATTTCCTGATTTCATTCGCATAACAATTTTTCACTTAAGCATACCATTCTCGAATCTTTTCATCTGTTGGCAGCAAGTATGTTAGAAATCCTAATAAAGGAAGAAGGGAAATCATAATCATGGTCGGTGTCAGCCCGATAAAGTCAATTAGCGTTCCGAGAGCAACCGAGCCAATTGCCCCCATCCCAAATGCTAATCCAACAATTAAACCAGACATCGTGCCGATTTTCCCTGGAACAAGCTCTTGTGCATAGACGACGGTAACGGAGAAGCTGGACATTAAAATAACTCCAATGACAGCAAGTAAAATAATTGCAAGAACTGGACCAACATGTGGCAGCAATAATGCAAGTGGTGCAGAAGCGATTAGTGAAAATAGGATGACGGTTCGCTTTCCAAATCGGTCTGCCAGTGGTCCGCCTAAAAATGTTCCAACAGCTCCCATCGCTAGAAACGTAAAGATATAGACTTGAGATTTAGCAATTGTAAGGTCGTAGTTGTCAATTGCGTAAAATGCATAGAAGTTCGAAATAGCAGCCTGATACCACGAGCGGGAAAAAACAAGAAAAATTAACACGATAAGTGCACTTTTAATTGCCCGGGACATATTTTTATTCGGTTTTACTGCTTTTTGAGCTCCCTTCGACCGGGAAAATTCTTTAACCCTGGCAGCATACCATTTTGCGATATGCATAAGAAAAAAGACAGCGAGCGCAGCGATTAATGTAAACCAAATGGCTCCAAATTGTCCTAACGGAACGAGCACTAATGCTGTAATGACGGGTGCCAATGCTTGCCCGGAATTTCCGCCTACTTGATAAATTGATTGAGCGAGCCCTCGCTTTGTCCCGGCAGCAAGATAGGCAACACGTGAACCTTCTGGATGGAAAACGGCAGACCCTAAACCAATAAAGACGACGCTTATGAGGATCATCCAGAAGTTAGGAGCCAAAGCTAAACCCAGCATCCCAAACATGCTACTCGTTAGCCCGATTGGTAAAGCGTATGGGATTGGATGCTTATCCGTGTACATACCGACCAATGGTTGCATCACGGACGAAACCATATTTAATGTAAACGCAATGAGTCCAAGCTGTGTAAATGTCAGACCTAATGATTGTTCTAAAATAGGGAACATCGCTGGGATAACAGCCTGAAGAGAGTCATTTAATAGATGACATGTTCCAATGATAAATAAAATCGAATAGACTGGCTTGTTACTAAATGTGGAGCTTACCTTCTTCTTTAGTGCCTTTTCCAACATATTTCCCTTCTTTCTCATAATAGAAAAACGAACAATGTGATTAACCTTATTGCTATTGTACAACTGATGCTAAAAATAGCAATGGTTTTTGCCCTGAATAAAAATAGTTAAAGAGGTTTATACTGCCTGACAGACATCCTGTACTTTAAACAGATTCAAATGATTCACAGCAGAATGAGCTCTAATATGCCTGTAAAATTGCAGAAATTTTAATAGATATATGGTATCATATAAACTTATGACAATTAGTAGAGGGGTTTACGATGACAAGAAATACTTCCATTCCATTTACGGTTTCGAAAGATGATAATTTCTTTGATCGATTAGGAGATTATATTGGTGATGTATTTTATGATATTTTGCCAGAACAAGGATTTGAATTACGTGATGAACAAATTTATATGGCCTTCCAGCTTGAGCAGGCATTTAAAAATAAACATACGATATTTGCTGAAGCAGGTGTAGGTACAGGGAAAACGCTTGTCTATTTATTGTATGCGATTTGCTATGCACGTTATAAAGGAAAGCCTGCGATTATAACGTGCGCAGACGAAACATTGATTGAACAGCTAGTGAAAAAGGGCGGAGATATTGAAAAGCTAGAAAAATCGCTCGGACTTGAGGTTGATGTACGACTAGCAAAGGCGAGAGAAAACTATGTGTGTATTAAAAAGTTAAACCCGCTTGCTGAAATAACAGACGATGAGGATATCTTAAGTGTGCATGACGAGATTCCGGAATTTGTTTTTGACACGAGTGCAGTAATGAAATCGTTTGAACGCTATGGTGATCGTAAAGAATACCCGTGGGTTTCTGATGAGAAATGGGAGAAGATCGCTTGGGACCCGCTCCAGCAATGTGCTACCTGTGACTGGAGACACCGCAGTGGCCAAACACTGAATCGAGAATACTACCGCCATGCCAAAGATATTATTATTTGTTCGCATGATTTTTATATGGAGCATGTGTGGACAAAGGAATCTCGTAAGCGGGAAGGACAATTACCATTGCTCCCAGAAGCAAGTTCTGTTGTATTCGATGAGGGGCATCTTTTAGAAGTTGCCGCACAAAAAGGGCTGACCTATCGATTTAACTTTGAAAACTTGACCAATGTGTTGACAGGTTATATGGGTCAGGATGTTCGTGAAGAATCATTGCTTTTAGTAGAAGATATTTTAGCATTAAATGACGAATGGTTTGAATTACTAGGTGAGACAGCTGTACCTGTAGAAGGATCGAACCGTCAGGACATTCCTCGAACGGACACCATGGTGGACATGGCTAAGAGGTTGAATGGAATGGTTCAGCAATTACTGGAACAGTTGGTCTTTGATGCAGAATTATTTTCCATGGATGAATACCATACGAAGATTATTGAGGAATACTTGGAGTTCTTCAGTTATGGTTTAATGAACTTATTGAAGGACGACCAAGGCATCTATTGGCTGGAAGAAAATGATACGACAACAAGTCTAGTTGTTATGCCGCGCTTAGTAGAAGATGTTTTGGAGAAGGAAGTATTTTCACAAAATATCCCATTCGTCTTCTCGTCGGCAACACTTTCACAAGGTGGAGATTTCACCTATTTAGCAGAGAGCTTAGGAATTAGTGACTTTGACTCGTTTACGGTAGCTTCTCCATTTGATTATGAAGAAAATATGAAGCTAAACGGTCATATAGAACAAGAACAGACGATGAAGTGGGAACAAATCGGAGCCCAGTTAAAAGATAACCAAGGCCATACACTTGTCCTGTTTTCTTCTGAGAAAGAAATGAATCAATTTCGGAAGTGGGCAGACACGCAAGAGTGGGATTTTAGGATGCTCTATGAAGGAGAGTATGAGATTAGCGCGACAGTAAGGAAATTTCAAAAGGAAGCGTCTGCGGTCCTATGCACCCATAATTTATGGGAAGGACTCGATGTCCCTGGAGAAGCATTAACACAAGTGATTATTTCGTCCTTGCCATTTCCGCCGAAGGATCCCGTATTCCAAGCAAAACGCAAGCATGTCAGCGACCCAATCATTGAGGTTGATCTGCCTTATATGCTGCTTCGTCTCCGTCAAGGAATTGGCCGCTTGATACGAACAACAGACGACCACGGCGTTATTCAATTATGGATGACAGAAGAAGATAAAACATTATATCAGAAAAAAATAGATGACATTTTACCGGTTGAGATGAATTGGTAAGATATATAGAGGAGGCAGTTATTGATAACTGCCTCTTCTCTTTTTAGCTTTCCCATCGTGCCATGACACCAAAAACAAAAATAAAGCACCCATCCCGCCACACTAAGACACCAAAAGCAAAAATAAAGCACCCATCCACCGCGCTATGACACCAAAAACAAAAATAAAGCACCCACCCCGCCGCACTAAGACACCAAAAGCAAAAATAAAGCACCATCATGTTCCGCCATCAATTCCTCCATACCTTAAAACCGATTTCGGTTCTAAAATAGTTGAATTATTAGTTCTATAAGTATAGAATAAAGAAAAGTCTAAAAAGGGGGAATTGCATGGACGTTATTAGTGCAACTGTGAAAAAACGAGAAACGTACAGCGTTCACATTAAATATTCGCCACTTTGGGAATGTGCATTGGGCATAGCGGCTATTACAAATACAGCCCTTATTGATTCGTTGGAAAAGTCGATTAGCTACTGGAAGGAAATGCGGGAATCTTTATCACATCGGTTACGTGAGCATCTCGAATATGTTGAAAAAAATAACACATGGAAGGCATTACTTCAGCTATTACATCAAAAAGATTTCACAACACTTCAAGAGTTTACCTCCTATATCGAAATGCTTTCAGAAAAGAGATTAAAATTTATTTGCCTGCCATTTGTTGGAGATGCGTATCAAGAGCTGAGAGAACGTGCTGCATGTCGAGAGAAAGAAGCAATAGAAGCGTTACAGTCACTTACTGCTGCAAATCCATTTTTTCCGGAATACATTGCTTTTATTAGTAACATGGAAGGAATGCAATTGAAAAAGCATCTGGTTGAGGTTATGACAGACTGGTATAAACAAGTTATTGAAAATGACCCCGAGCAACTGGAAAAAATCCTGCAAGCAGATGTAGCAGCCAAAAAGAAAATGGAAGTAAAAATGGATCCAGAGGAATTTGTTGAATGGGCAACTGCTGGAATCACATATCTTCCAGAGCCGAGCGTCCACCATGTGCTTTTAATTCCACATGTTACGTATCGGCCATGGAATATTGTTGCCGATTTGGAAGACACGAAGGTGTTTTACTATCCAGTCGCAAACGAAAGCATTTCACCCGATGACAGGTATTTGCCAAATGACTTTTTATTGCTAAAGTACAAAGCACTTGGAGATGAAGCAAGACTGCGGATAATTAAATTATTGTTCGAAAGAAATCGTACACTTCAAGAAATTACAGAAAGAATGGGAATGGGCAAATCCACCATACATCACCATCTTAAAATATTGCGTGCAGCACAATTAGTTGAAATGAAGGACACCAAGTATGCGCTCAAAACAAAAGCAATTGATTCGTTAACAAAGGAATTAGCACTATACCTTCACCAAGAATAGACCGATAATTCTAAAAGAAACTGGTGAGTTATGAACTTATATAAAAACAAATCCTTTACACGTATTTGGGCAGGAAATGCATCCTCTGAATTAGGCGGCGCATTCGGAACATTTTGTAATTCTTTACTTGTCTTTGAATTGACAGGGTCCCCTATGGCTTTAGGAAGCATGTGGCTGCTCTATTTTTTACCATCCCTCCTACTCCAATTATTTATCGGTCCCTATATTGATCGCTGGAGCCGAAAATGGATCATGATTATTGCGTTATGGAGTAGGGCAGCTATTTTCCTAATCCCGCTCATAGGCTATATGACAGGTACATTAGCACCTTGGCATATATACGCCGTTCAGCTCGCCGTTGGTTTAATTACACCTTTGTATGTTCCGGCAAATCAAGCAATACTTCCGACTCTTGTTGCCAAGGAGCAGCTGTCAACAGCAAATGCGTATGTTGATGGCATGGTTCGTTTAATGATGTTACTCGCTCCTGTATTAGCTGGAATTGTCATCGAGTACATCGGAATTCATATTACCTTACTGCTTGTCTGTCTTTTACTAGCTGCAAGCGGAAGTTTGCTGCTAGGTATTCGTGAAGGGAATCGCCCACAGACGACAAGACAAACCTGGCTGGAACAATTTACTGAAGGAGTCGGATATTTTTTCAGGCAAAAAATTATTGTTTGGCTAGGCGTTTTCCTTGCAGTTGTCCAGTTTGGTGTTGGGGTAACTCTGGTCATTGCGCTTCCTTATATAACCGGGGAATTAAACGAAAGCTATGCAGTGTATGGATATTTTATGGCTGGTTTTCCACTTGGTTATGTTATCGGTACACTGATCGTAGGGAAAATTAAGTTTCGTGACCGTCGTTTCCTAATGCTGGGAGCACTCGTTATTGGGGGTATGACCTATATTAATTTAGGAATAACAACATCGATTTATTTGGCAATCACAACAGAAATCGTTGCAGGTATAGCGATGGCAATTTTTAATGTACATAACCTCACGATATGCCAGCAAATTATTCCAAATCATCTTATGGGGAAGGTCTTCTCTGTTCGTCTGTTAATCATTAGAGGGATGATGCCGATTGGCGTATTAATAGGAGGCGTTTTCAGCGAGATTTGGGGAATTAGATCGCTGTATCTAGGGATTGGTTCTCTCATATGCGCGATTTCTCTGTTTGGTCTATTACTGCCGTATTTCAGATTTATCACGCATTAATGGACTGTAATAACCCCGCCTATAAGTATGAGGGAACCAAAAACTTGTGAAAGCGGGGGATAAACAACCCGTAAATGTTTGATTCTGTTTAACTAACATTCAGTGGGGAAGGGAACCCCCTACTGAGTGAAGTTTCACTTTATTGATAAAAAAGTTGAAGATAGGAAACTAGTTTCGTAATAAAACATAAGGGGCGTTTATGATGACAGGAAAAGAAATTTTAAAGAAGTTTGGAATTTACATGGAAAACGAGCCAGTAAGCATTTATCCATTTTCACCAGTGTACCGAATAGACGATGTTGTTGTGAAACGAACTCAAAAACGACCGCAACCTTTAGTGGGCTATACAACGTATTTATATAAAGAAGGCATAAACGTTGTCATACCTGTACAGTTGGAAATGGATAACCCGCAAACCATCGGAAATGAAACATTTGTCGTTTATCCCTTCATCACTGGAACAGTCTATGCTGGAAAAGATCATGAAGTCTACGAGGCTGGAAAGCTATTAGGAAAAATACATCATCTATCTCCAGAAGAAAACGTATTTCAATTAGGAGAGTACGATGTGTATGACTTTACAATTGATGAAGTTGTTGAAAGTGTTGAAAATATCGAGAAACATGCAAAGCAAAACAACTTTGAGCTGAACGCTGAATTGCTGCAGGAAAGGCTCACACACATCGTTTCTCGACAGGAGGAATTACAGCGTGCTAGTCTTCCGATGGTTATGACACCGCACGATTATAAAGCCAATAACTTAATTTATACGCCAGATCCATATTTAATTGACCCGGATAATGCTGTGTGCATTCCAAGGATTTTTGATTTAGCCTTGGCATTGCTGCTTTTTCATAATGAGATGGAAACAGCACCAGATCAAGTGTTTACACCAAAACAATGGGAACTTTTTCTGAAAGGATATAAAGAATATGTAAGCCTGTCAGCGTTGGAGGTAAGATATTGGGAAAGAGCAATAGAACATGTATTTTTAGATGAGGTTATGTGGCTGATGGCAGAAGTAGAAGAGGACTGGGAAAAAGACTCACAACGAAAGCTGTTTGCAAGTTTGCTAGCATTGCTTGAAGATAAATCTGCTTATAGGCTTGGTTAAGGGTAAAGGACGTTGAAATTGCCCAGGACAGGAGGTTATGTATGAAAAAATACCGTGTCATTGTTGCTTTGTCTCTGTTTGTGCTGCTTATTAGCTGCAGCCAGGGGACAAGTGATTCTGAAACAGATGTTGTACAAGAAAAAATAAATGATGTATTAGGGATAAATCCATATATTCCGCAAACCGACTTCCCGTTTGGCTCTTTACTAATTGGCTATGAAATGGAAACGGAGGAAGGAGAAGTTAAAACAGGTGACCCGATGCAAGCGGAGGTCATCTATTATTTTTCAAAGGATGAACCATTGGATGAAGAAATGAAGAAAGCATGGGGAGACGATCGGAAACAATTAATTTACGGTGACATGTATTTAGATAATACAGCCATACAGATGACAATATCTAAAGGCAGAGTCGGAGAACTTGCAGGTGCTGAAAGTATTGAGGTTGACGGACATGAGGTTCAGTATCAGGTAGTAAATGAAGAACTGGATGTCGTTATTATGGGAATGGATTTCAATGGCTATGGTTATACGATTCAATATTTTCTGCTAGAGGACGAAACGGAGGAGGACGCAATCGCGTTTGCCAAAGAGATAATTCATAATAATAAATAACAGAGGGGAGCAAATGGAACATGCATTTGCTCCCTAATTTGCTTATATCTTTCGTAGCTGATTACCATCCCGACTATCAGGATGGTTTTTCTTCAGTTTTTACTAATTGAATAAAGTGCGTGAGTATTCTTGCTGTAAGTCCCCAAATGACCTTTCCATTATATTCATAGAAAAGCTCGTCAATTTGGCGGACTCTCCAGTTATAATCTTCGCCCCCAACAATTAAATGATACGGGAAATCTGTCTCGGGTGAGACTTGCAGATTTACTTTATAGCACTTCGGTTCGCTTTCCAAAAAGAAAGCGAGCGGAACCGTGAAAACCTCGCCAACCTCGGAAGGGTTTGGGGTAATCTGTTCTAAATTTGAAATTCTCCCAACAAAAGGATAAATAATTCTGCTCAAATCATTCACAATATAATCAAGTGGAATAACGTCATCAATACATGCATCAGATATTCCGAGCTCCTCTGTAGTTTCTCGAATCGCACAGTGTCTTGGATCTGAATCTGTTTTATCGATTCTGCCACCTGGAAAGCAAATATCTCCAGGCTGACTGCGCATATGCATGGATCGTACTTCAAATAAAATATGAGTCTCACCTTCTACCTCTACAAGCGGAAGTAAAACGGCAGATTTGCGAAGTTGATGATGACCAAGAATGCTCGGTGTTCTTCCTTTTAATTTAGCTATGACGGTTGCTGAATCCAAAATATCACCTCCATAAAGGCAAAAGCTCTATTAGCAAAGTCTACTATAGTCAATTAAAAATAACTATATCCCTATTATATGAAGAACCTTAGAGAAAAGTATAGCTATCTGTTCTAAAGATTCAGAGGTTACATTCCTAATTTTATGATAAAATAACGAATGTAAAGTCAATTTACCAGGTAGGATTGTATAAAAATTCCCTACTTGCAAAAGTGCAATTAAGGAATTCGCTTAATGACTCCGCGAATACCAAGTTTTCTAAAAATGATCGAGTGAGGTGCCCAGCAGTGAAGCAGTTATACGCAGGTAAAACAAAGGATGTATTCGAGCTAGAAAATGGTAATTACTTACTAAAATTCAAAGACGATGTAACAGGTGAAGATGGCATTTTTGATCCTGGAGCAAATACAGTAGGGCTATCAATTGAAGGTGCTGGGAAGGCAGGACTAAAACTTACACAATTATTTTTTGAAAAATTAAAGGAAAAAGGCATTCCAACACATTATATTTCAGCAGATGTGGAAAACACAACGATGACAGTTGTGCCGGCAACGGTATTCGGAGAAGGACTTGAAGTGATTTGCCGATATCGTGCGGTAGGCAGCTTTTTACGCCGTTATGGAAAATATGCAGACGAAGCTCAAGCTCTGAATGGTTTTGTTGAAGTGACGTTAAAGGACGATGAGCGCCAGGATCCTCCAATTTCCAAGGATGGACTGGCTATGCTTGGAATTTTAACAAATGAAGAATATGAAACATTGAAAGAATTGACCCGGGAAATCTCTCAAGTCGTGAAAGACGAATTAGCGAAGAAAGCTATTGAGTTATATGATATAAAACTGGAGTTCGGTAGAGACGCTAATAATCAAATCTTACTTATCGACGAAATTTCCGGTGGAAACATGAGAGCTTACAAAAACGGAGAATACATTGAACCACTAGCCTTAGAAAAAATGATGCTAAACAACTAATCACATGTATAGTCAAAAAAATCCTGCTCTTTTTTTATCTGAAAACGAGCAGGATTTTTAGTATTACATAGAATAGAACGCACCAAAAAGAAAAATAAAGCACCATTCCGCGCTCGTATGACACCAAAAAGAAAAATAAAGCACCATTCCGCGCTCGTATGACACCAAAAAGAAAAATAAAGCAGCATCCCGCGCTCGTATGACACCAAAAAGAAAAATAAAGCAGCATCCCGCGCTCGTATGACACCAAAAAGAAAAATAAAGCACCATTCCGCGCTCCTGTGACACCAAAAAGAATAATAAAGCACCACTCCGCGCTCCTATGACACCAAAAACAAAAATAAAGCAGCATCCCGCGCTCATCTAGCACCAAATTAACCCGCTCTCCTACAGTCCTCAACTATCAAAATAAGTTCCTGAACATGACAAATGTCATCCCAATCCATGACGTTTATGACTTATGAAAGATCTAGATGCACATTAAAATAGTATAAAGACACATCCTTTTCTAAGGAGGAAAAAAATGAGTAAACAAAAACAAGCACAATTACGAAAAAGCGTTTCTATCTTTGCTAAGTCAGATACAAGAGCGAGCATCATTCAACTAATTAATTCAATACTTCCATTCTTCCTGTTATGGTTTCTGGCATACCAGAGCCTATCCATATCGTTTTGGTTGTCCTTGCCAATCTCGATTATTGCAGCAGGATTTGTCGTTCGAATCTTTATTATTTTCCATGACTGTACACATATGTCCTTTTTCAAAAACGGAAAAGCGAATCGGGTTGTTGGTACAATTACAGGCATCATCACCCATTTTGCTTTTGAAAAGTGGAAACGGGATCACTCCATTCACCATGCGACAAGTGGTAATCTAGATAAACGAGGAACTGGTGATGTATGGGTAATGACAGTGGCCGAGTATGCTGAAGCTTCGTTTTGGGGGAAATTAGCGTACAGGCTTTACCGTAATCCAATTATTATGTTTGGGCTAGGACCGCTATATCTTTTCTTAGTTTCAAACCGTTTTAATCGAAAAGGTGCAAAGCGTAAAGAACGATGGAATACGTATTTGATTAACGTCTCCATTGCGATTATTTACGCATTACTAATTTGGGCTGTTGGCTGGCAGGCATTTTTGCTTGTGCAATTACCAATTTTGTTTATTGCTGGAGCTGCAGGAATCTGGTTGTTCTATGTACAGCATCAGTTTGAGGACTCTTATTTTGAAAATGAGGACGAATGGGATTATGTAAAAGCTGCGGTTGATGGAAGCTCTTATTATAAACTTCCAAAGGTAATCGAATGGATGACGGGAAGTATTGGTTATCATCATGTGCATCATTTAAGTCCAAGAGTTCCAAACTACCACTTGGAAAAGGCCCATGAATCAACACCACCATTACACCAAGCAACAACGATTACGTTAGCTACAAGCTTACAATCGCTTCGCTTTCGACTTTATGATCAGAGAAGCAGATCGTTTGTTTCTTTTAGAGAATTTAAGAAACTTGAGCGCGATGCAAAATTGTCACTTCGATTGGAAGCTAGAAGAACAAGCTTGCAGAAATAATAGAACATGTATAAAACCCTTCATATATCACATGTGAAGGGTTTTTGGTATACTAAGACAAAACAGGCAATGAACAAAGGAGCGGTTGAAATGCAGCATTGGTATCATATTTTTCCGAAAAATACTGGTCTTAGCCTTTTTGCATGGATTGCATTTTGTCTGCTTCCGTTTTACTTTATTCTTCGTTCCTCTTCGCCAGCGGAGATCGCTATTGGTATTGTGATGATTGTATTATTTTTTGTTACATATCGGCTGGCGTTTATAAAGCGAGGCTGGACTGTATATGTATCAGTAGGTATTGAAATAATAATTAGTGTTGGAGTCACACTATATTTCGGATATGTCTATTTTTCATTATTTCTTGCCTTCTTTATTGGGAATATCCAAAATAAAGCTGGTTTTATTTCGTTGTATATTGTTCACCTTGTAACGACAATTGTAGCTGTAAGTATTGGGTTCTCCATACAGACCGAAACTTTCTTTACGCAATTGCCGTTTATTATTATTTGTGTCATTGGAGTTATTTTACTTCCTTTTAATATGTATAATCGAAATAAGCGTGAAAAATTAGAAAACCAGCTAGAGGATGCAAACCAAAAAATTGCCCAATTAATTGTACTTGAAGAACGAGAGCGCATCGGCCGAGACTTGCACGATACATTAGGGCAAAAGCTTTCGCTAATCGGTTTAAAGAGTGAACTCGCTGGAAAACTAATCGGGGTAAACCCAGAATCAGCAAAAAGAGAGCTTACGGATATTCACCAAACGGCAAGAACAGCTTTGAAAGAAGTTCGTGAATTAGTTTCCGGGATGAAGGGGACCAAATTAAAAGATGAAATGCTTCGTGTACGTCAACTTCTTGACGCTGCCCAAATAAGCTGTGACGTAGTGGGGGATCCAGATGTAATAGATGCTCCATTACTTGTCGAAAATGTATTAAGTATGTGTTTGAAAGAGGCTATAACAAATGTGGTAAAACATAGTGAGGCAACGAAGTGTACAATAGTTCTGAAGCAAACACCGGATAAATGGTCCATCTGTGTTATGGATAATGGGGTAGGTATCCAAGACGAGGTATATACGTTTAAGGGGAATGGGATTCTCGGAATGAGGGAGCGACTAGAATTTGTTAATGGGGGCTTAACGTTTGACTCAGAAAATGAAACAAGCCTTATCATTCAGGTCCCGCGTGTAATTCAACAGACGGAACAGGGGGAATCGTCGTGATTCGAATCGTGATTGCTGAAGATCAACAATTGTTACTTGGGGCATTGGGTGCTCTACTTGATATGGAGGAAGATATGGAAGTGGTCGGACAGGTGAAAAACGGTGAAGAGGTATTGGAATTAGTAGAGAAACTAAATCCAGATGTTTGTATAATGGACATAGAAATGCCTGTTAAGACCGGCTTGGATGCCGCTGAATCTTTAAAAGATGATACCTGTAAGGTAATTGTTCTGACTACTTTTGCTCGTTCTGGATATTTTGCACGAGCCCGTAAAGCAAATGTTAGTGGCTATTTGCTAAAAGACAGCCCAAGTGAGGAATTAGCAAATTCAATTCGTGCGATTATGGCCGGGCGCAAGGTTTATGCGCCGGAATTGATTGACATGGCCTATGAGGAAGGAAATCCATTGACAGAGCGTGAGGAGCAAGTAATGAAACTCATTGCAGATGGGAAGACGACAAAGGAAATTGCGAGTCAGCTTTATCTGACAAATGGTACCGTTCGTAATTATGTATCATCCATTATGGATAAACTGAATGTCAGCAATCGTATTGAAGCCATTTCCAGATTAAAAGAAAAAGGCTGGTTTAAATAACAATTTGAGGAGTGACAAAGATAATGAAACATGCAATCTATCAAATGAAAATTATTCCAGGTGATCCAGAGGGAAATCGAAGAAAAATTAAGCAATGGGCAGAAGAGACCGTGCGAACGGAAAAACCAGACATCATTGTCCTACCGGAAATGTGGACTACATCTTATACCTTAGATGAGCTAGAAACATTATCAGACCATGATGGGGAGCCGAGCCTTTCCTTTTTAAAAGATGTAGCAAAAGCAAATGATGTACATATCATTGGCGGTTCGATTCCGAATATGAAAAACGGAGACATCTATAATACTAGCTTTGTTGTGAATAAAGCAGGAAAACTTGTCTATCAATACGATAAAATCCATCTTGTGCCGATGCTGAATGAGCCAGCATACTTAACAGGGGGAACAGAGAAGGTTCAATTATTTGAGCTTGATGGAGTGAAAATGGGGCTGATTATCTGCTATGATCTCCGCTTCCCGGAATTAGCAAGGAGTCTTGCGCTTAAAGGAGCAGAAGTTCTCTATATTGTAGCAGAGTGGCCAAAAGCCAGAGGAGAGCATTGGAAGGCACTTCAGATTGCTCGAGCGATTGAAAATCAGTTTTATGTTGTTTCATGTAATTGTGTAGGTACACATGATGGTGTGGAATTCTCAGGTAACTCGATGGTAGTCGATCCTTGGGGTAATACATTAAAACTCGGTAGTGAACAGAAAGAAGAGACGATTGTAGAATCAATTGCCTTAGAAAATGTAAATAGCTTTCGTAGCGATGTACCTATTTTCACAAGTAGAGTTCCGGAAATGTACGAACTCTAGACATCGAGAAAACATCACAAAAAAGCTACGCCATTCAAGCTGAAATGTCGTAGCTTTTCATAATAGGTAAGCATTTGAATCACCTTATTGCATAAATGAATGAAGTATCCTCTGCAAAAGGAATACTTCATCTTTTGCAACCGATAAAGATGCGGTTTATTATTTCTTCACATTTGGTGGTTCTTTCATTGCTCCTGTAATAATATCCTCTGTTACGTGAACCTGACACGTTTTTCCTTTGCTATTCACAAATTTAAAAACGCCATTATTAAAGTCTGTTCCAATTTCTTTGTAGAAGATACCTTCGTATAAATTATATTTAGACCTGGCAAAACTCAATCTGTACGTTTCATTTTCATCTTTTTGCAAGAATGCGCGCACTCCTTTTTCATAGGTAGTGTCTTCGATGCTTTTAAGCGTACGATCAATGGAAACAATATGAATATCAATAAAGGTCATTTCTCGAAGTAATGCGTTTATGATGGAACCTTTTGTGATTTCTTCCCAGCGATTTTGCGGGCTTTGCCCAATAATGATTTGTGTAATATTTTGATTGTGTGCGACCTCTGCAATAACTTTCACGAATGGACGTCTTTCATCATCGCGAATCATGAATTCTTCTACGTCTAACTCATCGCAAAGTTCCTTCCATCGTTCTACGTAACCTGATTTATCGGCATCAAATTCGTCATATGGCAATGCATCCACAGTCAAAACATATAATGGGCAATCCATAATCTGAGCCAACTTATGGCCCCGCTTAATTAACCTTTCTCCATTAGGACCATAATAAACACAAACTAAAATGCTTTCGTCCATCCGACCTCTTATTTTTTTCATAACGGTACCTTCACCTCTTGACCTATTCATTTAACGAATAATCCCGTTCTGACTATACCAAGATAAGTCTTAGCAGATCCTGGATTTCTAAGGGCTAGACCCGGATTACCGTTGAAATTATTTTAAGTGGAAAAACTCACTAATTATCGTGTATTTATTTTTGAAACTGTATCATTCTAACATGGAATAATCAATTCGTGAAGCCCTAAAAATATAAAAATTGTATGAATCACTTATAGCATACGTGATTTGGATTATTAATTCCAGAGTTAACTGGTAATTTGTTCACTCTATAAACTTTAAAAAGTGCGTAGCATATTATTTTCCTGTATAATAAACAGAGGAAATCACAGTTCCCTTTTAAATCCCGTTTATATTATTACTACAATTTTCTGTAGTATTCTACGCATTATATATTTTTTTAGTTTATTCACTCTTATCATTCCACTGAAATTTAAGCGAGTTTGCGAAAATTCAATTCACGATTGCTTTCATCCATCTAAGGATAGGAGCTCTTATCATTGTATTTAAATATTCTGTATTAATTTAATTGAAGATGTAGAATATAACGTATGTTATTTGTAAACTCCAGTTCACTATGCCCAAAACTTTTCACGCATTAACGTGATAAAAAAGCAAAACGTGGAGGTAGGGGATAAACACCCCGTAAATCCCTAATTCATCGGCGGAAAGGGAATCGCCAATGAATGAAATTTCACTTTTTTAAGGAGTGGGGACCGGAACAATTTTGAATGGAGGTTATCATTTGTTGACGTTGAACATCGCAATAATTATTCCTTTTATTGCAGCTGCACTAATTCCTTTAATTTACAAAAAAATCCCCAAATTCCATATTGGTTGGTTTGCTATTATCGTATCAGTGGTCTTATTTATTTATCTTGCCCGTTACATTCCTTCCATTGCCAATGGAAACGTAATTGAGAATACTGTTCATTGGATTCCTGCATATGGTATTAACTTTACTGCGTATTTAGATGGGCTTAGCTTGATTCTAGCTCTGTTAATTACAGGTGTAGGGTCACTTGTGATATTGTATTCCATCTTCTATTTATCGTCCAAAGAGTCTCTTGGACATTTCTATACGTATCTTATGCTTTTCATGGGAGCGATGCTTGGGGTTGTGCTTTCCGATAATATGATGGTTTTATATGTTTTCTGGGAACTGACCAGTATTTCTTCTTTCTTACTCATTGCATTCTGGTATCAACGCAAGCGGTCGAGGGATGGTGCGAGAAAATCCTTGCTCATTACCGTCGCGGGTGGATTTGCGATGCTTGTAGGATTTATTATGATTTATTCAATGACAGGCACATGGAGTATTCGTGAGGTGATTGGGCTTGTAAGTGAGTTTTCCAACCACGCTTTGTTTATTCCAGCAATGATTTTGATATTATTAGGAGCATTTACAAAGTCGGCACAGTTTCCATTCCATATTTGGCTTCCAGATGCAATGGAAGCTCCAACGCCAGTCAGTGCTTATTTGCACTCAGCGACAATGGTTAAGGCGGGGATTTATTTAGTTGCACGCTTTACTCCGATATTTGGTGGAGAGGTGAGCTGGTTCTGGCTTGTAACAGGTGTCGGTATCTTCACACTGTTTTGGGGTTCCTTTAATGCGGTTCGCCAAACAGATCTTAAGGCACTGCTTGCATATTCAACAATTAGTCAGCTTGGTATGATTATGAGTATGTTTGGGATGGGTTCTGCAGCGCTGCATTTTGGCTATACTGTGGAATCGACTTTCTATACACAAGCAACTTTCGCAGCGCTGTTTCACTTAGTGAATCACTCAACATTTAAAGGGGCGCTATTCATGGTCGTAGGGATTGTCGACCATGAAGTGGGAACACGTGATATCCGTAGGCTTGGTGGGTTAATCACCTTAATGCCGATTACATTTACTTTTGCTACAATTGGAAGTTTCTCGATGGCTGGGTTACCGCTTTTCAATGGCTTCCTAAGTAAAGAAATGTTTTTTACTGCTGCTTTAAATATAAGTGAAGCTGGGTTTTTCTCACTAGATACATGGGGTGTTTTAATACCGATAATTGCGTGGGTAGCGAGTATCTTTACTTTTGTCTATTCGATGATTATCGTTTTTCAAACATTCCTTGGGCCGTACCAGGAAGAGAAGCTGGAACATCCTGCACATGAACCTCCAATTGGTATGCTGGTTGCGCCTGGGATCTTGGCACTGCTTGTAGTTGGGCTATTCTTTGTTCCAAATCTGCTTGGAGATTATTTGCTGCGCCCAGCGATGGCTAGCATCTTCCCGACGCTTTCTGGTGAAGAATTAGGTGTGCCTATATACGCATGGCATGGCTGGGAGAGTCCAGAGTTATGGATGACAGTTGGGGTAGTTATCATCGGAGCATTGCTTTATATCTACCGCAAGTATTGGACTGGTGTATATCGCCTGTTTCCGGAAAAATGGTCGTTTAACGTGTTCTATAGCTTTATCCTTGATTGGATGGAGGAACGATCGACAGCTATTACAAACAACTACATGACTGGATATCTTCGTGATTATCTAGTATATATTTACCTTTTCTTTATTGTCGCAATTGGGGGAACAATCCTTTACACTGGCGCGTATAGCTTTGATATTTCTGGTAATGCGCCGATTACGACATTTGAAGCGATTATCGCTCTCGTCATGATGATAGCTGCTATTTCGATTTTATTTGCTAAATCGAGACTGACTGCGATTTTGATCAATAGTATTCTTGGTTTTGGGGTAGCTGCTTTCTTCGTCCTTTTCCGGGCTCCGGATCTGGCATTAACGCAGCTTATCGTGGAGACTGTAACGACGGTGCTTTTCCTTGTTGCTTATTATTTCCTGCCTGAATGGCAAAAAGAGGATGTGCCGCGCAGGTCAAGAAATGTAAATATCGTGATTTCGATTTTAGTTGGTGTTGTCTTTACCGTTATCGCGCTTGCGGTACAAAATGGAAGATTATTTGAAACAATCTCAGGTTATTTTGAAAACTCCTATGAATTAGCAGGCGGGAAAAACATTGTAAATGCAATTCTTGGTGATTTCCGTGCGTTTGATACAATGCTTGAAGTTGTTGTTCTCCTCATAGCTGGGATTGGTGTATACACATTCATCAAATTAAAAGCCAAAAAGGAGGATGAACACTTTGAAGATCAATAATGTCATTTTACGAACAGTGGCTAAAATTGTTGTTTTCATTATCCTTACATTGGCAACGTACCTGTTTTTAGCAGGTCATAATAGTCCTGGTGGGGGATTTATCGGCGGACTTGTCCTCGCCTCGGCGCTCGTATTGCTTTTTATTGTGTACGATATCGAAACGGTTCAGAAAGCAATTCCTGTTGACTTTAAGAAGGTTGCAGCTTTTGGTGCCTTTCTTTCCGTAGGAACTGGGTTTGGTGCTTTGATTTTTGACGTGCCATTTTTATCACAGTCTTTTGCCTATTTTAATCTCCCTTTCTTTGGGGAAACAGAACTTACAACTGTAACTATTTTTGAGGCTGGGGTAGCACTTGTCGTAGTAGGGGTAGTTGTAACGATTATTCTAAGTATTAGTGAGGATGTGTAATCTATGGAGACATTAATAACCATCCTAACAGGTGTGTTAGTATCAGTTGCTACCTATTTGATTTTATCTAGAAGTTTAATACGGGTTGTTTTGGGTACTGCTGTTCTTTCCCATGCAGCTCATTTATTGATTATGACAATGGGTGGTTTAAAAACCGGAGGTGTGCCAATCCTAGGAGGAGAAGATGGTGAAGCCTATGTTGACGCGCTCCCACAGGCGCTTATTCTAACGTCTATTGTTATTAGCTTTGCAGTAACTGCAATGTCACTTGTTTTAGCTTACCGTACTTACCAGGCGACAGGGACAGATAAATTGAATGAAATGCGAGGGATAAAACATGAATAATTTGCTTGTCATGCCAATGGCTATCCCTGTCCTGGCGGGTATTCTTTTGATCTTCCTCAGGCCTTATGTAAAGGCGCAGCGGTGGATTAGTTTCTTTGTCATGATTGCGAATATCGGGATATCTATTTATTTGTTAAATTGGATTCAGACAGATGGCGTACAGCGACTTGATTTTGGAGGCTGGCAGCCACCGTTTGGAATCTTGTTTGTTGCTGATTCGTTTTCCGTTATCTTAGTATTAACCACAAGTATCGTCACAGCCATCTGCTTACTATATGCTTTTTCGTCAGTGGAAAAGTCTTATGAAAATATGTTTTTCTATTCGTTTGTAAACTTTTTAGTTGCGGGTGTGAACGGTTCATTCTTAACAGGCGATTTGTTTAACTTATATGTCTGCTTCGAGGTTATGCTTTTAGCTTCATATGTGCTGATTGCCCTTGGAGGTAGAAAGGTACAATTGAGAGAATCGATGAAATACCTTGTGATTAATATTCTATCTTCCTGGTTCTTCTTAATTGCGATTGCTTATTTATACGGTACGCTTGGAACGCTCAATATGGCGCATTTGTCCGAAAGAATTGCTGAGAGTGGGCAAACGCCTCTCTTAACCGTAATCAGTATTGTCTTTTTAACGGTATTTGCTTTGAAATCAGGGCTCTTGCTTTATTTCTGGCTACCTGGATCATATAGTGTGCCGGCGACTGCTGTTTCGGCATTGTTCGGAGCATTGCTTACAAAAGTAGGTATTTATGTCATGATTCGGACGTTTACCTTATTGTTTTATCATGAACAACAAATTACCCATTTGTTAATTGGTATCTTGGCAGGATTAACCTTGATTGGTGGTAGTATTGGAGCGATAGCGTATAAAGATATTCGGCAAATTGTTGCATATAACGTTATCATTGCGGTTGGTTTTATTCTGGTCGGACTTGCAGTAGCGACTCCAGAGGCGTTAGAAGGATCGATTTATTATTTAATGCATGACATGATTGTTAAAGCATTATTGTTCTTGCTTGCAGGAACGATGATTATTGTAACTGGTGAAACGCGAATTGATTATATGAGTGGTCTAATTCGCAATTATCCACTATTCGGCTGGATTTTCTTTATTGTTATGCTTTCTCTTGCTGGAGTTCCTCCGTTAAGTGGATTTATCGGAAAAGTGCTAGTAGGACAAGGTGCGGTTAATAGTGGATCGTATTTTTTGCTTGCTTTAGCGTTTATATCCAGTATTTTTGTTCTCTATTCCTTGCTGCGCGTCTTCTTAAACTGCTTTTGGGGAGAGACGATTATTAGTGAGGAAGATGAAATTCCAATGAAAAAAGGCTGGCTTATCCCATGTGTTCTGCTGACTGCGGGAACCGTTATTTTAGGATTGGCCGCTGAACCACTTGCAATTTATGTGCAAGATGCAGCGAATACATTGATGAATCCCCAAATTTATATTGATGCGGTTTTAAATGATTAACCAATTACTAAGAAGTCGTTCATACTACAAGAGGAGGTGGATTTAGAATGCCCGCCCAATTTTTATTAAACGTGTTTATCGCAGTGCTTTGGACATTAATTAGTGATGAAACAGAATTGAAATTTACAACGTTAGTGACAGGGTATTTGGTTGGGATTGTTATCGTTTTTCTGATGCACCGTTTCTTTGGACAACGCTTCTACCTCACTCGGTTTTTTGCATTGATTAAGCTAATCCTAATTTTTAATCGTGAATTATTCCATTCAACAATACTTGTTATTAGACATATTCTAAGTCCAAAAATTAAAATTAAGCCCGGGGTATTCAAATACGAAACAGTCTTAAAAGGGGAATGGGAAGTAACTGCTCTCGCCCTACTATTGACATTAACACCAGGGTCGGTCGTAATGGAAGTGAACCCGGAAGGAGATACTTTTTATATTCATGGAATGGATGTGGAAGAATCGAAAGATATGCTGATTACATCCTTAGGTAAATTTGAGAAAGCGATTATGGAGGTGACGAGGTAATGATAGAAGTGATGCTTATCACGGCTTTATCACTTTACGGAATCGCAATTGCGATAAGTGCTTATCGAATCGTCATCGGTCCAAGTCTGCCAGATCGTGTTGTTGCTCTGGATATGATTGGAGTAATGCTCGTATCCAGTATCGCGGTTATATCCGTATTGCTAGGGACCACGGCTTTTTTAGAGGTAATTCTTATTTTAGCGATTTTAGCGTTTATTAGTACGATTGCCTTCTCCAAATATATCGAGAGGGGTGTTATCATTGAACGTAAACGAGATAAGTGAATTTATTGCTGCTGTATTAATGCTGGCGGGATCCATAATGGCTGTCATAAGTGCTGTTGGAATTATTCGTTTTCCTGACGTTTATACACGTTCACATGCTGGGACGAAAAGTTCAACGTTAGCTGTGCTATTAACATTACTTGGTGCATTTCTATACTTTGCGATAGCTGAAGCGTTTGTAAGTGTCAGGCTTTTATTGGGGATTCTTTTTGTATTCCTGACAGCCCCGGTAGCGGGTCACTTAATCATTAGAGCTGCTTACCGAGCGCATGTTGAAATGGCAGACATTACGATAGAAGATGAGTTGAAGGAAGTTATTTCGCAAAAAGAAGAAGAGAAGGATCAGTCCCATTTGCGTTAACTGTTCGAGACCTTTATGCATAAATCATTTAAAATAAGGCGTCTGATGCACGTGTGTGTGCTTCGGGTGCCTTTTCTTTGTTTTATTAGAAAATAGGCTATAAAGTGGCTTAAAACACGTTCTAGGATAATCTAGAGGTTTATTTGGTTAGTGCCTTTGATTCAGCACCTTGAAAAAACATTTGTGAATCACTATTTGGTAAAAAAAGAATAGTGATTATAGTATACTAGTCCATAAGAAGAGAAACAGATTGGAGAATGATTTGTATGGGTGAACGTTTCAAAATTCAACGTCCAAAGCTATCGGGAACATTACAGGAAAAGGTATTTCAGTATGATGAAGAAATATATTATAACCGGTGTATCATTAAAGATTGTCACATTGATGGAGAAGGGATTGAAAGCATTCGATGTGACGAAGTTATTTTTAAAAATGTTACCTTTGATGCGCTGTCTTTTCGTAAAGCAGATTTACTAGACTGTGTTTTTGAACATTGTGATTTAGCGAACGCTGACTTCAGTGAAGGAAGTATTCATCGAGTAGAATTCAAGGATTCTAAGCTAATAGGGAGTAACTTTGCTGACGCTTCGTTGGAAAATGTATTGTTTGTCTCTTGTCTAACAAAACTGAGTACATTTGGTTTTGCGAATTTGAAACAGGTAGCGTTTCAAAGCAGTTCGTTAAACAGTGCTGATTTTTATGAATGCAATTTTCAGCGTGTGGCATTTACGGAATGTAATTTGGATGAAGTAAACTTTGCGAATACATCGTTAAAGGGAGTTGATCTAAGTACATGCACCTTTGAAGGGCTTCAAGTGACATGGGATAGCTTGCCTGGATGTATTGTTACAGAAGAACAAGCATTAGCCTTTGCGCGTGTGATTGGACTAGAAATAAAGGTATAACATTAAGGAAAAGAAGGGTGGACACAACCTTCATGAATCAAGTGAGAAATCGATGTGCAGTTATTGCGAAGCATCGATTATTTCGAAATAGCATTATCGGATTAATTATTTTGAATGCGATATTAGTTGGTCTTGAGACATATCCATACTTTATAGTAAACTATGCAACAATCTTATACATAGCTGATCAAGTATTGCTTTGGGTTTTTACGGTAGAAATTCTCATTCGATTAACTGGGAGTAATTCCATTCGATCATTTTTTCGAGAGCCATGGAATCTATTTGATTTTGTCATTATTCTAGGGGGACATGTATTAATTGGGGCACATTATGTTACGGTATTAAGGATTTTACGCGTATTGCGTGTTTTAAGAGCCATATCGGTTATTCCATCCCTTCGAAAGATGGTAAATGCGCTGCTCCTTACGATCCCATCAATGGGGACGATCTTGTTATTGCTTGGTATTTTCTTTTATATTTATGCTGTTATTGGCACAATGCTATTTCAAACGACTGCTCCAGAATATTTTGGAACACTGCATGACACGTTGCTAACGCTTTTTCAACT
This sequence comes from Oceanobacillus sp. FSL W7-1304, assembly GCF_037969805.1. Taxonomy (NCBI): domain Bacteria; kingdom Bacillati; phylum Bacillota; class Bacilli; order Caryophanales; family Bacillaceae; genus Oceanobacillus; species Oceanobacillus sp. FSL W7-1304. The sequence continues at coordinate 3,163,787 of NZ_CP150211.1, forward strand.
GTTAACACTTGATTCCTGGTCAAGTGGTGTCATGCGACCGCTATTAACAGCAGAGCCGTTTGCATGGGTATACTTTTTTTCCTTTGTTATCATTGGTGCGTTTGTAATCATTAACCTCTTCGTTGGAGTGGTTGTTAATAACGTTGAGGAGGCAAACCGGGAGGAGACACCTTCACCGACTGATGAAAAGCTAGCCGAGATGCAAAAGGAGCTGCAGGATATTAAAAAGCTACTGGAAAAGAAGTCTGGGTAAGTGGTTGTGGTCTTACAATGTAAAGCAAGCCTGATCCTTTAAAAAGGATGCAGGCTTGTTGTTTATTTATCCATTAGCTCAGCGACAATTTCATAAGAGCGCAGGCGATCTTCTAGATGGTAAATCTGTGAGCTGATAATCATTTCATCAGCTCCAGTTGCTTCTTGGAAAGCAATTAATCCTTTCTTTACTGTGTCGGGACTACCGACAATTGTTGTACGAGGATCGAGTGATTCTTCTACCGCTGCTTTTTCCATTGGTGACCAAATTTCATCGATATTATCAATTGGCGGCTGCAGTTTCTTTTGCTCACCACGTCTCAGGTTTAGAAACTGCATACGATGCGAACTAGCTAGATACTGAGCCTTTTCATCTGTTTCAGCTGCAATGACATTTACACCAACCATTGCATACGGCCTTTGCATCACATCCGAAGGTTGGAAACGATCACGATACAGCTGTAAAGCTGGGATGGTATATGCTGGTGCAAAATGACTGGCAAAAGAGAAGGGCAATCCCTTTTGGGCAGCAAGTCGTGCACTAAAATCACTGGAACCAAGCAACCAAATTGGAATCGAGAGCCCTTGTCCAGGAACCGCTCGAACACGTGATACTGGTTCTTCTGAAAAATAATCCTGCAGCTCGTTCACTTGCATTGGGAAGTCCTCTGGTCCCATATTCAAGGTCCGGCGCAATGCGTAGGCTGTTGCTTGATCGCTTCCGGGTGCACGACCTAGTCCAAGATCGATTCGCCCGGGGAATAAAGATTCTAGCGTGCCGAATTGCTCCGCGATGACGAGGGTTGCATGGTTCGGAAGCATGACACCACCTGCACCTACGCGAATATGCTTTGTATTTCCAGCGATATGGCCGATGAGCACGGACGTTGCTGAGCTAGCAATGCCAGGCATATTATGGTGCTCTGCTAGCCAGAAGCGGTTAAATCCCCACTTTTCCACATGCTGAGCAAGTTTGACACTCTCTTTAAAGGACGCAGTAGCATCACTTCCTTCTGTTATTGGTGCTAAATCAAGTACAGACAAAGGAATATTATTAAACGTATTTGTAGGATGCGCAGTCAAAATTTTCCCTCCTAGATATATGGTTATTAGTAAGAAATGATAAGTGTTTTTAGGAGGATAGTCCAATAATTAGCTTGTTATGGATAATTTATCGAATGCGGTTTAAAAACAAAAAGAACAAAACAGATGTTGGGAATCGTAAAATATCTGTTTTGTTCTTAAATCAATCCTGCGGTTCATCTTGTATTAGCAGTTGCATGCTATGTACACCATTGTTGATTCGTCATTCACTTTTGTTCATTAGCTGCTTCCATTCGCTATCCAACACTTTTGTAAGCTTTCGATAATTGGAAGAAACGGTTGTAGCAGTTGTCTCATACTCCTTGGCGAGCCGACTTTGGGTAGCGGGCTCTTCCTGAAACTTATCCTGTACAAAGTAGTCGAGTGCCGCGGCGTAGGAACCGAGTTTTTTAAATGTTGGATTCTCCTTGGAGCAGTAAATGTTCCAGAGCTTAACACCAATTGAGATAATTTGTTCATCCATTCCTTTTTCCTGCATCTGCTTTTCGAATAGTTCTGCAACCTTTTCCTGTGCTGGATTTGGCCACTCAAATTTAGGGTCTTCATATACTAGGATATCAGCTAAAAGGGCTGGGAAGTTTTCTGCTAGACCGCCTTCCATACGAGCGTAAGATTTGGTCATTGCTATAATTTTCTCCCTGTCTTTATCAAATAATTCCACCATTGTAAACAGGAAGTTGTGATAACCGACATATGGAACGGTAACGCCAATAGCTAGATTTCCTGCTTTAAAGTCATCCTCTTCCGTAAACGGAATGATATAGTTTTCATCTGTTAAGACATCACGCAAATGAGCCTGCTGTGCTTCTTTATCAATGGTAAGAATGTCGAATATACTTGGAACCGTGTTTGCCCAGGCTGCGAATGTATTTTTTGTATTTGTGTATCTCATTTTTGATTCCTGTTTTTGATAAAATGTTGCAAAAATCGTTTGGTCATTCTTCAAAAATGGAAGATTCGGTATCGCCCAAAACGTTAGACCTGCCATGTAAATCTTGGATAGTTCCTCATTTTCTCCAATGAATGGCTGAGGATATCGTAGAGTTAGCTCCTCTAGTTCTGATTCGTATTGTTGCATGGCGAAGGAAATTAGTTTTATATGGAAATTCTCTAATTCCGAATTGTAAACTTCAGGACTTATTGTAGTAACATTTGAAGATCCGCAGCATTTTTTGTATTTTTTGCCACTGCCACATGTACATGGATCATTTCTTTTTGGCTTGTTCAAAGTAACAACCCCTTCTTATAGTAATCTCTTTTAGGTACGCACACTTATTATAATTTAATTCCATCGAAAGACGAATCAATGGTATTTAATAAAAAGCGAAAGCAGATAGAAAAGCTTAAAACTTTTCTATCTGCAAGAATGAAGAATAACCTATTCATCTTGATGCAATTTATATTTTCTTCTTGCTTTGAATTCGGTGTATAGTATTGCTTTTGATGCAGAATCAACAAACAGATACATTCTGGAACGCTAACAAGGCTATTATACCATCATTTGCTGTTGATGACGTTAACGTATTAAAAGATAAAATTTTCTAACGTTAATATAGGTGTGTTTCGAGCGCGAGAAAAAGGAATATATTCCTAATTAATCTCATTAGAAAATATGATTCATAACAAAATGGCATTAATTATCTAAGAAAATGTAAAAAAAGTGATTGAATTCCAAAACCCTTGGTACGCATAGGTTTTTACCAAAAAAAAATTACAAAAAACCAAAATGTAATCGTTTACATTAACAAAAAATGTAATCTGAATTTTATGTTAACAGATTTTTTGTGATATAATATCGAACACAGATGAAGAACCTGTTTATAGTGCCAGTTTCTTTATGATGTATGACAAATAAGAGGGAGGAGAGCTGTTGTGATGACAAGGAATGGATTCCCAAAACAACAGGGCCTATATCGACCTGATTTCGAGCATGAGGCATGTGGTATAGGCATGATTGCGAATATTAATGGCAAGAAAACCCACAATATTGTCCAAAACGCGATTAATATTCTATGCAATTTAGAGCATCGTGGAGGACAGTCTGCAGATACAAGTACTGGAGATGGCGCAGGAATAATGACACAAATACCTGACCGTTTTTTTCAAAAGCAGTGCGCGAAGGAAAACATCGACCTTCCTCGTGAAGGAGATTATGGGGTAGGGATGGTATTTTTACCCCGTGACCGGCAACTTCGTATGATATGCAGAAAGATAATTGAACGTATTGTGCAAGAAGAAGGGCAAACCTTTTTAGGGTGGCGTCCTGTTCCTACAAATGAATCCTTCATCGGTATTGTCGCGGCGAAAAGTATGCCCACAGTCCGTCAATTTTTCATCCAAAAGTCGGATGCTATAAAAGATCAAATGGCCTTCGAACGTAAACTGTATGTTATCCGGAAATATATCGAGAAAGTCGTTGCAGAAGAACCGAAATACGAAGATGTTTATGTTTGCAGTTTATCGACACGTACGATTGTGTATAAAGGAATGCTTATTCCAGAACAATTGGATGCCTTTTATATTGACTTGAATCATCCGGAGTTTAAATCTGCTTTAGCACTCGTGCATTCACGCTTTAGTACAAACACTTTTCCAAGCTGGAAAAGGTCTCACCCGAATCGATACACCATACACAATGGAGAATTTAATACGTTACGCGGAAATGTAAATTGGATGCAGGCTCGTGAAAAGCTTTGTCAGTCTGAATATTTCACCGAAGAAGAGCTAGAGAAAATCTTGCCGGTACTCGATGTTGATGGCAGTGATTCATCCATTTTTGACAATACTTTTGAGTTTCTGCATCTATCAGGAAGATCACTCGCACACAGCGCCATGATGATGGTACCAGAACCATGGTCGAATGATGCGATGATTCGCGAAGAAAAGCGTGATTTCTATGAATACCATAGTACCTTAATGGAACCCTGGGATGGGCCAGCAGCACTTGTATTCACAGATGGCAATCAAATCGGAGCATGTCTCGATCGTAATGGGCTCCGACCTGCAAGGTACTATGTAACAAAGGACGGCATGATTGTCCTTGGTTCTGAAGTAGGGGCATTGGATATCTTTGCAGACGATATTTTGTACAAAGATCGATTGACACCTGGGAAAATGCTGCTCGTTGACTTGGAAAAGGGTGTCATTATTCCTGATGAAACGATTAAAATGCAAATCGCATCCGAACAGCCATATAAGAGCTGGTTAGAAAACAAAATCAAACTGGAGGATTTGCCAGATGGGCATCAGAAAGCTCCGCTGTATCATGGGGAGGAAATACTCAAGCAGCAATTGGCGTTTGGCTATACACGTGAAGAACTAACTAAAATAATGAAGCCTCTCGTATCAGAAGGAAAAGATCCGATTGGTTCTATGGGGTATGACTCTCCGTTAGCTGTCTTATCTAGAAAACCACAGCTTCTGTATAACTATTTTAAACAGCTCTTTGCACAAGTTACGAACCCACCACTGGATGCGATTCGGGAAAAAATTATCACGATGGCAGAAACAACGATTGGAGCGGAAGGGAATCTCGTACAGCCAACAGCAGAAAATTGCCGGCATATTCGATTGAACACACCTATTTTACGAAATGAGGAGCTTGAGAAGATACGACAGCAGCAGTTGAAGGCATTTCGGACCATAACATTGTCCTGTCTTTTTGATGCAGCAGAAGGCCAAGGTAATATGGAATCAGCCCTAGAAGCGTTATTTGACAAAGCGGATGCGGCTATCGATGCAGGAGTTACAATACTCATCCTCTCTGATCGGGGAGTTTCAAAAGATAAAGCAGCGATTCCTGCATTACTAGCTGTATCCGGTTTGCATCATCATTTAATTCGTAAAGGAGTTCGTACACAAGTAAGCCTGCTTGTAGAGTCTGGTGAACCCCGAGAAGTGCACCATTTTGCTGCGCTAATCGGATATGGGGCGGAAGGGATTAATCCGTATCTAGCATTGAACACCTTTACTGAATTAATCGAAAAAGGTGAGTTGGAAGCTGTTACGGAAAAACAAGCACATAAAAGATATGTATCATCCGTTACAGACGGGATAATTAAAATCTTATCGAAAATGGGTATTTCAACAATTCAAAGCTATCGGGGTGCACAAATATTTGAAGCGGTCGGTATTCGTGATGATGTAATTGACAGGTTTTTTACAGGAACTGCTTCTCGACTTGGCGGGATTGGCCTAGAGATAATTGAAAAAGAAACGCTAATAAGACATGATATTGCTTTTCAAACGAACCGTGGGGGAAATAACAACCTGCCAGCGGGAGATGAATTCCAGTACCGTGAGAATGGTGAAGACCACCAATATAATCCGAGGACGATACAAACATTGCAGCATGCTGTCCGCAGCAATAACTATGAGCTATTTAAAACATATTCAAGCATGCTCACGGATGATTCGAATAATCTGCAATCCCTTCGTGGTTTGGTACGTTTTAAAAAACGTACACCTGTACCAATCGAAGAAGTGGAACCAATTGAAGCGATTGTGAAGCGTTTTAAAACAGGGGCGATGTCCTTTGGTTCAATTAGTAAAGAGTCGCATGAAGCCTTAGCAATCGCAATGAACCGGCTTGGAGGCAGAAGTAATACCGGAGAAGGTGGAGAAGATTCGAATCGTTTTCTGCCTGATGAGAATGGAGATTTAAGGAGAAGTGCAATAAAACAAGTTGCCTCCGGACGTTTTGGGGTAACGAGCAATTATTTAGTCAATGCCGATGAGATTCAAATTAAAGTTGCTCAAGGGGCAAAGCCAGGTGAAGGTGGTCAGCTGCCTGGAGAGAAGGTATACCCTTGGGTAGCAGAGGTTCGTGGTTCCACTCCGGGTGTTGAACTAATCTCACCTCCGCCACACCATGATATTTATTCGATTGAAGACCTTGCTGAGCTGATTTTCAATTTGAAAAATGCTAATCCAAATGCTCGTATTAGTGTAAAACTCGTTGCAGCAGTTGGTGTCGGAACAATTGCAGCAGGTGTTGCAAAAGGCCGTGCGGATCATGTTGTGATCAGTGGTTATGATGGTGGGACTGGCGCCGCGCCGCGCACAAGCTTAAAGCATACCGGACTGCCGTGGGAAATTGGTCTAGCTGAAACACATCAAACGCTGCTTTTAAATGGATTGCGTGACCGGATTACAGTGGAGACAGACGGGAAAATGATGACGGGCAGGGATGTAGTCGTTGCTTCCTTATTAGGCGCAGAAGAATATGGATTTTCAACAGCACCACTCGTTGCATTAGGCTGTGTCATGATGCGAGTCTGTCATTTAGATACATGTCCGGTAGGAATTGCAACGCAAAATCCGGAATTAAGAAAGAAATTTAATGGTGACCCAGAACATGTTGTAAACTTTATGCGATTCATTGCTGAAGAAACAAGAGAATTAATGGCAGAGCTTGGTTTTCGAACTATAAATGAAATGGTTGGAAGATCGGATGTGCTCGAGACAAACAAACTAGATCATTGGAAAGCAAAGGACTTAGACTTATCGGCATTACTTTATCGTCCAGAGCTGCCATTTGAAATTGACCATTATGCAACCAAAAGTCAGGATCATGGTATTGAGAAGACGTTGGATTATCAAGAGCTTATTCCGATTTGCGAAACAGCAATTGAGGAAGGGAACCCAATTGAATTTACCGTTGCTATTCGTAATATCAATCGGGTTACGGGAACACTCCTCGGTAGTGAAATAACAAAACGGTACGGTGAAATGGGCTTGCCCGAGGATACAATTAAATTGAATTTCAATGGGTCCGCTGGTCAAAGCTTTGGTGCATTTATCCCGAAAGGAATGACGCTTAACCTTATTGGTGATGCGAATGATTTTGTTGGTAAAGGTTTATCTGGAGGTAAGATAGTTGTCAAAACAGCTCCGTCTGTAACCTTCCGACCAGAGAAAAATACGATAATTGGAAATGTTGCATTTTACGGCGCATCAAGCGGAGAAGCTTATATCCGTGGAATTGCCGGAGAGCGTTTTGCGGTAAGGAACAGCGGTGCAACGATAGTGGTAGAAGGTATTGGTGATCATGGCTGTGAATATATGACAGGTGGAAAAGTTATTATCCTTGGTGGAACCGGAAGAAACTTTGCGGCAGGAATGTCTGGTGGCGTCGCTTATGTCTTTGATGAAGATAATGCATTCCGTGATCGGATGAATCCTGCCATGGTAAATGTCGGCAGGGTTGACGATCCTGAGGAATTGGATGCTATTTATCAACAAATCGAAAAGCATATTAGCTACACAGACAGCGCTCACGCTACAAGAATACTTGCTTATTGGGAAAATTACTCGAAGCAATTTGTCAGAATCATTCCGAAAGCTTATGTGAAAATGAGGGAACGAATTAACTACTTGTTGGATAGTGGCTTAGATAAATTTGAAGCAGAAATGACAGCTTTTAAGGAAAGCAAAGGTAACGTTGCAGAAAAGAAGAATCGTAAACTAGAAATCATCTAGATGAAAATGTTTATAAAGTGTGTGTTCAAAAAGGAGGGGGCATTAAATGGGGAAAGTAACCGGATTTATGGAATATGAACGGGAAACTCGTTCGGTAAGAAATCCCAGAGAGCGAATACAGGACTGGGATGATTATACAATACCGATGACGGACAAAGTGGTACAGCAACAGGGGGCGCGTTGCATGGATTGTGGTGTGCCTACCTGCCATTCTGGGATGGAAATTAACGGGGTAACATCAGGTTGTCCAGTTTACCATCTTATCCCAGAATGGAATCAGCTTGTTTACGAAGGGAAATGGAAAGAAGCGCTTGACCGTGAGCATCAGATGAATAATTTTCCCGAATTTACAGGGATTGCATGTCCGGCACCATGTGAGGGGGCGTGTGTCCTTGGAATTAATGAACCTGCTGTGGCAATTCGAAGCGTGGAACGTTCTATCATTGAAAAGGGATTTGCTGAGGGGTGGGTCGTTCCTAAACCTCCCAAAACCCGGACGGGAAAACGTGTTGCCGTTATTGGCTCTGGACCAGCAGGGCTTGCAGCTGCAGATCAATTAAATAAAGCAGGACATTCCGTAACCGTATTTGAGCGTGATAAGCGTGTTGGCGGGCTCCTAACCTATGGAATTCCAGAAATGAAGCTTGCATATGAGATTGTAATGAGACGTGTGGTAATTTTGGAGCAAGAGGGCATCGAATTTATTACGAATACAGAAGTAGGAAAAGATGTAACAATTGATGATTTAAGTGCTGATTTTGATGCAACCATCTTGTGCGGCGGTGCTACTCTGCATCGTGATATGCCAGTTGAAGGCAGTGATTTAAAGGGGATTTACCCTGCAATGGACTTTTTACATGCCAATGTGGAAAGCTTGCTTGATTCCAATCTAGAAAATGGTAATTATATTTCTGCGGCGGATAAGGATGTTATTGTGATTGGTGGGGGAGATACAGGAACCGATTGCTTAGCAACCTCTGTCAGACATAATTGCAGGAGCCTTACACAGTTTGATATTTACGAAAAGAAAAATTTGCTGCGTGAGGAAGAGACCAATCCATGGCCGCAATACCCAAAAATTCACCGTGTCGAGTATGGACATACAGAAGCAGAAGCGTTTCAAGGTGAGGACCCAAGGGCATATGCTGTGCAAACAACGAGATTTGTTGGTGATGAAAATGGTCACGTAAAAGAAGTGCACACGATAAACGTAAAAACACGCTACGAACGCGGTAAAAAGATTCGCGAGGCAATTCCGGGGACCGAAAAAGTATGGCCAGCAGACCTTGTATTAATTGCCATCGGATTCAAAGGACCTGATCAAGATTTAATTAAGCAGCTAAAGATAGAAACAACAAAAAGCACGACTGTAAAAGCGACCTACGGCAAGTTTACAACGAATGTGGAAGGTATATTTGCAGCCGGTGACATGCGACGTGGTCAGAGTCTTATTGTATGGGCAATTAATGAAGGAAGAGCAGCCGCAAGAGAATGCGACCGATACCTAATGGGTGAAACGATACTGCCATAATTGGCATTAAAAGACATGCTGTACTTATGCAGCATGTCTTTTAATGCTTATAGCATTGTGCTGTGAATTGGTACGAAACGTGTGCTTAAATCGTTTTCGAGCTGAGATGTTGCGCATTGGAACCTTTAAATCGATATGTTCCGCTGCGGGGAGCTACGCCTGTAGTTCGCAGTCCTTTTATTCTCCTTTTGCACACGCGCCTATGGAGCAATAACAAGAGGTGCCTTCAACAAAAACCATTTGCTACGAAAGGAGAGATAGAGTAATATGTACTATAGTAGTAGCAATGAAGCGAAATGAGGGTATACAATGAGTAAAACATCCATTTATGGACTAACATATAAGCAACTTACGGAATGGCTTGTTGAGCGTGGCGAGAAACGTTTCCGCGCTGATCAAGTTTGGAATTGGTTGTATAAAAAGCGCGTTTCAAACTTCAGTGAGATGCGAAATGTAAACAAAGACACCATTGAATTGCTGGAAGAGAACTTTGTCCTGCATACACTTGGTGAGGAAATCAGACAAGAATCGAAGGACGGTACCATCAAATTTTTGTTTAAACTAGCTGATGGTAATTTAATCGAAACGGTTCTCATGCGTTTCCCATATGGTTTATCTGTTTGTGTAACGACGCAAGTAGGCTGTAATATCGGTTGTACATTCTGTGCAAGTGGACTGCTTCCAAAAAGTCGTGACTTAACGAGTGGAGAAATCGTGGAACAAATTATGAACGTGCAAAAGCATTTGGACACGAAAGGTGAAGGGGATCGTGTGAGTCATATCGTTGTAATGGGAATCGGTGAGCCACTCGATAACTATAAGAACTTGATGGACTTCCTGTATGTTGTTAATGATGATGCTGGTCTGAACATTGGAGCAAGACATATTACGGTATCAACTAGTGGGCTTGCTCACAAAATGTATGAGTTTGCAGATACAGACATCCAAGTAAACCTTGCCTTATCTTTACATGCACCAAACAACGAGCTTCGTTCCCGAATAATGAAAATCAATAAGGCATTCCCGATTGAAAAGCTTATGAAGGCTGTTGACTATTATTTAGAAAAGAAAAATCGAAGAATCACGTACGAATATATCATGCTTAAAGACATCAATGACCATAAAGAAGAAGCAATTCAGCTTGCTAATCTAATTAAAGACCATCGACACCTAGCATATGTAAATCTGATACCGTACAATACGGTTGACGAGCATAGTGAATACCAGCGAAGTGAGTCTAGTTCAATCCAGCAATTTTTTGAAACACTGAAAGCAAGAGGGATCCATTGTGGTGTCCGTTGGGAAAATGGTGCCGACATTGATGCAGCTTGTGGACAATTAAGAAGTAAACAAATAAAAAAATCAAAAGCAATGTAAATAATATAAAATAAACAGCGCCAGTTTAGCTTGGCGCTGTTTATATTTTATAACCTTTCATAGCTTCAGTAGTTCGTTCAGCAGAAACTCCTTTATCCTCCATCACCGTGACTTGGTTTCTTCCTAGTCTTTTGGATTCGAGCAGCAGATCATCAGCATGAATGTATGCTTGCTTTATATTTAGCTCGTCATTTGTTTTGAAATAATACATACCAAATGAAGCTGTATAATAGATTGTTGTATCCTCACCTTTGTATTCAGCATGTACTGGATTTGTCTCCACTTCATGATTTATCTGCTTTAAAAGTGCAACACAAGAAGGGAAATCTCGATTTTTCAGGATAATCGTAAATTCCTCACCACCGCTTCGGAACAAATAATCTGCTTCATCAAGATTGTTTTTTAATGTTTTTGCGAAGTGTTGGATAACAGAATCTCCGACAGCGTGATTAAAGGTATCATTAATATTTTTAAACGTATCAATATCTGAGACAATAAGTGCAATATTTTCATCTGTTTTGTTCAATTCATTCATAATCTTATTCATGTAGCTACGGTTATGTGTTTTTGTCAAGAAGTCAGTATAAGCCATCTGTTCAAAGCGATCTCGCTCAATTTTATGCTGTATGCTTTGATTTTTAATTGCAGCCGATCGGCTAACAAGATAGTTGAGGACAAACAAAGCAATGACTGCTTCCCAATGTTGCTCTGCAAGGAAAATAAACAATAATCCATTGGATAAAGCCATTTTTAGCGTATCAAAAATACTTCTTCCTTTGATAAAATTAATCGCATTCTGTCTTGTTCCTATATTCCCTGTTAACTTAAATACAGACAGCAATAAAAGGGAGGATAAAAAATCCGTGAATGCTACAATTGCAATAAATAACCCCCAAAAGCCGAATGGTATTCCCCCAACAAATGGATAAAGTTCGTAGAATAAGTAATACCCAATCGTATGAAGGAGGGCGGGTCCTCCGATGTTATAGAAGGTATGTAAGAATTCATCTTCATCCGCTGTCCCTGTTCGCTTTCGGTAAAAATAAATATAAAAGCGATTCATAATTTCAAATAGAAACAATCCTAAGGGTCCGGTTATTAAAACAAAGGAGAAACTGTAGGAAATACTGTAATCAACATTGACATTTCCTGTTCGAATAACGGTTTTTAAATGGGAATACAGTGTGGTGAAAAGTAGATATACGAGAAATATTTTGGTATATCGTGATAAATCTATGCTGATTGGACCAGATATAATAGAAACAGCTAACGAAATCATAAATATAGTAATGATATAACCTTTAAGTCTGTTCATTAGTAGTACTACCCTCCAACGAAAGAAACATAGATGTTTACAACTGATAAAATAGTAATAGGTATATAATCCTACTAAAACTATCATACCATAAGCTAGCAAAATATTGTGAAAAAACTTAGGTTTTTTAGTTATTTTTTCCAATAGTTGTAATGTTAATTATTCACTTCAGAATCAAACAATACATTAAAGGGAAATTTACATTGTAAAAACAAGTTTAGGGGGGAGGGAAGGGGTCTAAATTTAAATTCCAAAATATCATAGTAATACCTAAATATGTAAAATCACCTCTTGATTACAAAAGTGTAAACATGTATACTTTAAAAGTAAACTTGTTTACAATTAAGTATACATGTTTGCAAACACGTTTACACGTTGATGTATTAACGAATGCAAAATGTAAACAAGTATACAAAAAAGTATGCATAAATAGTCTTGTTGTTTATAGTGTGAAAAAAGAGTATTCTATAACTGTATGGAAATAAGAGAGGGGTTTTACAAAAATGGTGAAATCAAGAATTGCAGCAGTGGATGTTGGAAACGATGCACTGAAAGGGAACTTTGGTAAATTAGAAAATGAATTATACATTCCGAATGTGATTGCACCTGATCTAGAAGATCGTCCTGTAATTGGGATTGAAGAATTAGATGAGAAAGAGGTATTGGATAATATCCATATCCGTGTACACTCCCCTGCTTTAGATGAAAATAATATTGTATATCGTGTAGGGAACCTTGCAACGAAAACGAACAATTCTCAAGAGCTCGATCCAGGCAGCAGCAAATCGGAAGAAGATCAAACGTTGATCATGCTTTTTGCTGCATTGGCATTAGATGCAGTGTCTACAAATGACTTTAAAGAAAAAAATGATGTAATTGATGCTACGTATACATTAGGGACAGGCCTTCCGTTAAGAGAAGTAAAAGAGGGGAAAGATGTCGGCTACCGTTCCCAATTATTAGGCTCTGTACACCAAGTAGAATTTCTAGTTACACCGAAGCACCAAGGCAAAAAAGTAAACATTAAATTTGAGGAAGTAAAAGTCTATCCAGAAGGATTTGCGGCATATGTCAATTTAATTATGGACAATGACTTAAAAGTTATTAACAAGGAACTAATTGATAAGCAAATTTTAATTCAGGATATTGGTGGCTTATCAACAGATATTGCTGTCATCCGAAATCGAAATGTGGATGATGATAAGGCACAAGGATTTAATCTCGGTGTATCTGAATCACTAGAAGCAATTCGTGAAGAAATCAGATCACGGCATGGGGTGGAATTGGACAGCCGTCGCGATGTGGTTGATATTATAACTCGAAAGAATGATCGCCACCACATCATGGTTAGAGGTAGCAGAACGAATGTCCATGATATTACCGATCACATCCTGCTTGATTTGGCGAAAAAAGAATATCGCTTCTTAAGAAATGTCTGGGCGAAAAATTCACAATCTGAAATTTGCTATTTTGTAGGTGGCGGTTCTGCCGTATTGAAAGATTACATTAAAGCATTAAATAATAAACTAGATGGCTATAATATCGAATTCTTTGAGGATGAGAATGAAAGCATCTGGATGATGGCAAATGCGTATTATAAGTTAATCACCGATTTTAGTCGTAAAGCAGAAAAAGATACAAAGGAAGAAAAAACGACCGAAAAGGCAAAATAAATAGGGTGAGATCATGTCGAAAAATAGTATAGAGCGTGGACAATCGATCACATTTCGAGTTCCCTCTGATACACCTGATTATCTATTAAAACAATTACAGCATTTGAAAGAAAAAGAGCGCAGAAACTTTTCCAGTACGATTGCGGGTTTTGTGCTTGAGGGGGTAGGTGAAACCTTTAAAAGGGAAAGGGAAACAATCACGATTCCCCTGCCGAAGCAACTAACAAAAGAGCAGAGAAGTTGGCTCAAGCACGAGCATTCAGAGGCGCTCATCGGCAGTTTGCTTCATCAATTATTAAGTGATCCACTCCGTGCAACGACATTGTTAGCTGGACTGAATCATAATGCTGCAAACTTAGATGAAGCATCATTCGTTCAAGAGGCCCCTCCTGAAAAGCCAAAGCGAAGCATTGAAGCGGAAATCGATTTGGATGACCTGAATCTCGACGGTCTGGATATACATGAAGAAGTAATTCCGGAAGAGAAAGAGGATGAAGACCCATTAGGTGATTTCTTTGCGAGTATGAACAAATAATGGAAAAAAACAGTAATTATGATATCGGATAGGATGAAAATCTTATTCGATATTTTTTTATACCTGAAAACTTTTTGTTTATAGAAAAGGTATATATAGTAAAGACAGATTGAAGAAGGGGGTTACGCTGTTGGGGGATCAGGAAGCAAGACTCATCAAGAAAATAAAAAAGGGAAATCAACAAGCCTTTAAGAAGCTCTATGACATCTATGCTGATTATTCATTGCGAACAGCCTACGCCATAACAAATAATGCGAGTGACGCGTCAGACATCGTCCAGGAAACGTTTATCAAGGTATTCCGAAACATTGATTCCTATGATAGTAAAAAGCCATTTAAGCCATGGTTTTATCAAATTTTAGTCAATGAATCAAGAAGATATATGAAAAAGAAATCGCAGGAAGCAATCAGTATTGATTCGGAACAATTATTAGACCATTTGAATCAAGATAAAACGGAACTAGAGGATGATAAACAGCTGGAAATTGCGATGGAGCAGCTGGATGAGCACCATCGAACGATTTTAGTTTTAAAGTATATCAATGGCTTCTCAGAGAAGGAATTAGCCGACATGCTGCAATTAAACATTAACACCGTTAAGTCTAGACTGTACAAAGCTAGACAAAAATTAAAGGCAGTTATAGGGGGTGCCCAAGATGAGTAGAGACAACTTAAACAAAAAAATTAAATTATTATTACAACAACAGACAAATGACGCCACCCATTTAAAAGAGGAAACATGGAATAAAATCAGTGACGAGTTATTTCAGAACTCATCCGCATCCGGCCGCAGGGCAAGAAGCAACCCTGAAAAGAAATGGAGAGGATTAGGATTAGTTATTGTGGGCTTGAGTACAGCAACAGTAATAATGGTACTGTTATTTGGAGCACTGACAGATCATGGGCAAGCAATGTTCCAAAACTTAAAGGAACTGTTTGTTGAGGAAAAGCAGGAAGAAATTGAACTTGAAGGGCAAAAAGAAAAGACAAATGTTCAGCTGGAAACAAACGAGGAATTACGCTATATCATTTACGTTGATGAAGAGCGTTATAAGATGGTTGAGGGAGAAGAAAGTGATCGTATTGAATTGATAGAACCATTAGAAGATAGATATCCAGATGTTTATATGGAAATAATGCGTTTTGATGGAACGTCAACGGAAGAAGTTGTAGCTTCGATTAAAGCCGAGATTGAAAATGACGAAGAGATGGAATTGCAAAAAGAAGAGCATGTAACAGAGCCAATCGAAGCAGAAATGGTTCAAGGGATGGGGCTTGAGTATACAAACGATGCAGGCAAAACAGGGCATCAATGGGATACGCCAATCCACCGGTATTATGTTACAGATGAAGATGAAGGGCAAGTGTTTGTGATTAAGCAAGTATACTTCCTAGAAGCAGCGGAAGGGCATGGAGCAAGATTTCATTACATGCTGGAAAGCTTTAAAGTAGTTGAATAATTGGTGGAAGGTGGTGGCTTTGTAGGTGTATTGCTAAATGAGAAGGTTCCATATTCTGAAGAGCTTTTAGTAGGTTGTCAACAAGCAAATCAATTAATTAATCACCGTGGCCCGGATGAAGCTGGTTTTTATCGTGATGATCATATTGCACTTGTGTTTCACAGGTTAAGCATTATTGATCTAGAGAGAGGCCAGCAGCCCTTTCTTTTTGGAGATGACAGGTACCGGATGGTGTTTAATGGGGAAATCTATAATTATGTGCAGTTGAGGAAGGAGTTGGTTGAAATATTCATACTGACTCTGATACTGGAGTTGTCGCTCATTTGTTTATGGAAGAGGGTACAGAATTTTTCAACCTGTTAAAGGGTATTATCATATAAAAAGCAATGAAGAGGCTAGGGAAAGGTACTAATTGGCAGTCCTAATGTAATCAAAGAGCTTGCTATATACTTATCGATATTCAATAGACCACTGCGGAATTTAATTTAAGTATTAATTATTGGGAAGATTAGAAAGGGTTATAAGGGAAAATAAAGATAAACACTTGATACAGCTGGCTCAATTTTCATGTGCTCTAAACAGAAAATAGTCCTGTAGTATAAAAGAAATAAGAACAAAGGGTCAAACTGCAAGTTATTTATATATTTGATAAGAAAATCATACTTAGTGGAAGTATTTAGTAATAAAAGGTTATAAAGCACTGGTAATTAAGTTTTGTAGATCTACCACTAAAAGCTGATAAGAAAGGCTTTTAAGAAGTTTTAAAAAGTTATCGCAAATTAGTTAATAGTGTGCTATAATCACGTTTAAATATTTAGAAAATAATAAAGGCAAATGGGGGAAACGAACGTGAAAAAGGTAATGATGCTACTTGCAATTATTGGGTTGGTTATATTAGCAGCTTGTGGATCTGACGATACATCTGGTTCAGATGACACGGCTTCTGAAGGTGGAGATACATATACAATTGGTGCGACACAAATCGTCGAGCATCCATCGCTTGATGCAGCGTATGAAGGGTTTCAGGAAGCTTTGAAAGATGCTGGGCTTGAGGTAGAGTATGATTTTCAAAGTGCGCAAAGTGACCAAAATAATGTCAAACCGATTTCAGATGGTTTTGTAGCAGATGGAGTTGATTTGATCTTCGCTAATTCAACACCTAGTGCACTTGGAGCGCTACAAGCAACAAGTGATATTCCAATTCTCTTTACATCAGTTACGGATGCGGTTGATGCTGGACTCGTGCCATCTATGGATGAAGCAGGTGAAAATATTACAGGCGTTGTTGACTTGCATCCTGATCAAATTGATGCAACGGTTGAATTTATTAGCACCTATTTCGACGGCACAAAGATAGGGATGCTTTACAATGCTGGGGAGCAAAATTCAGTTAAACAGGTTGAAACCGTTAAAGAAGCGGCTGAAGGTACAGGACTTGAAATTATTGAGCGAACAGTTGCGAACTCTTCTGAAGTACAGCAAGCAGCAAATACGCTTGTAGGAGAAGCGGACATTTTTTATATTATTACGGATAACACAGTCGTTTCAGCTTTAGAGAGTGTTATAGGAGTGGCGAACGACCAAGATATTCCGCTGATTGTAGGCGAGCCTGATTCTTTAGCAAAAGGTGGGTTTGCTACATTTGGAATTGATTACCATACAATCGGATATCGTACAGGAGAAATGGCTGCGGAAATTTTGACTGGGGAGAAGTCACCGAGTGATATTCCGGCGGAGTATCCTCCTGAAATTCAATTGTTTATTAATAAGCAAGGCGCTGAAGAGCAAGGTGTCGAGTGGAATAGTGACTGGGATGATACCGCGCAATTCATAGAATAATTCTAATCAAAAGGTAACCTTTTTTGGAGCCAGATTATTGTCTGGCTCCCTTCATCATTGAAAGCCCCATATTTAAAATTTTGTACAGGGGATGAACAGGCACAAAAGTAGCGGGAGGAAAAGAATTATGTTTATATCCATGTTTGGAGCTGTTGAATCAGGTGTTATTTATGCCATTATGGCATTAGGTGTTTATTTAACCTTCCGTGTATTGGATTTCCCAGATTTAACTGTAGATGGCAGCTTTGTAACGGGTGCATCGGTAGCAGCGCTCTCAATTGTAAATGGAGTTCCTCCTATTCTGGCAACCTTATTCGCGTTGCTTGCTGGTTTTCTAGCAGGATGTATTACAGGCTTACTGCATACAAAAGGAAAGGTAAATGCGTTGCTTTCCGGAATTCTCATGATGACGGCTTTATATTCTATCAATCTACGTATTTTAGGTCAACCTACTTTATCCATGCTTCATGAAACAACCATCTTCAAGCAGCTTGGCTCGTTCTGGTCTGTGACAGGAATCGATAATGCGTTGAATAGCCTCCTTGGTGTCTTTGGGTTAGATCGACTTCCTTCTACATGGGCAATCTTAATCGTAATGGCAGTTGTGACGGTTATTATTAAGCTGGTTACAGACTTCTACTTAAAAACAGAAGTAGGGTTAGCGCTACGTGCCATTGGAGACAATAAGCGAATGATTCGCAGCTTATCAGCAAATACAGACAATCTGACTATTGTTGGTGTTGGGTTGTCGAATGGTCTTGTTGCATTATCGGGTGCTCTGATAGGGCAGCTTGGTGGCTTTGCAGATGTGAATATGGGAATTGGAATGATTGTTATAGGGCTTGCATCTGTTATTATCGGGGAAGCACTATTTGGCACAAAAACAATTGCGCGTGCGACACTCGCTGTGATTGGTGGCGCAATTATTTACCGGATTATTGTAACGCTGGCACTACGCGTTGATTTCCTCGAAACAGGGGATATGAAGTTCATTACGGCCGCGATCGTTATTATTGCATTAGTAGCACCAAAAGTTCTCCAGGTGCAGAGAGAAAAGAAACGGCGCATTCAAAAACGCAAGCAGCTAGGAGGAGATTCGCATGCTTAATGTCACGAATATATCTGTTACCTTTAATGAAGGAACATTAGATGAAAAGAAAGCATTGAATGGCATTGAACTCGAAATGGCTGCTGGAGACTTTGTAACGGTTATCGGCAGTAATGGAGCAGGGAAATCGACATTAATGAATGTCGTCTCAGGTAATATCCTTCCAGATGCAGGGGATGTCATTATTGGTGGGAAACAAGTTGTCCATCTGCCAGAATATAAGCGGTCTGCCTTTATTGGCCGGGTTTTCCAGGATCCAATGGCAGGCACTGCACCATCCATGACAATAGAGGAAAACCTTGCAATGGCCTATTCACGCGATAAGAAAAGAAGATTGAAGTTTGGTGTAACGAAGAAACGGAAGGATATGTTCCGTGATTATTTGAAAACATTAAATTTAGGCTTGGAGGATCGCCTATCTGCTAAGGTTGGTTTACTGTCAGGTGGGGAGAGGCAGGCGCTTTCTTTATTGATGGCGACTTTTACAAATCCAAATATCCTGCTTCTTGATGAGCACACAGCAGCACTCGATCCATCTCGAGCAGAACTAATCACCTCACTTACCGAAAAAGTAGTAAGGGAGTCGGGATTAACGACCTTAATGGTTACCCATAACATGCAGCAGGCATTAGATCTTGGGAATAGGCTTATTATGATGGATAAAGGGCAAATCATATTTGAAGCAAATGGTGAAGAGAAAGAAAGGTTGACTGTTAAAGATCTATTACAGGAATTCCAGCGGATCCGCGGTGAACAATTTGAAGATGACCGTGCTGTTTTAGGCTGAATAATGTTTAAAGCATTGATGAATACACACGAACAATTCCAATGGGAGTACGTCGTGTGTATTTTTATTTCTGTGACAGGATATGGTTTCAAAAAATTTGAATTATCGTTACCAAGATTTACACATCAGTTGATTAGGTCGCTATTGGTGATATGAAGCCCGAAAAGAAGAGAATCCCTGCTTTAGGGTCACTCATTAAAGGTGTGAAAGCCCGAAAAGAGTGGGATCCTCGCTTTAAGGTCACTCATTAAAGGTATGAGAGCCCGAAAAGAGTGGGATCCTCGCTTTAAGGTCACTCATTAAAGGTATGAGAGCCCGAAAAAAGTAGGATCCTCGCTTTAGGGTTACTCATTATCAGCATGACAGCTCGAAAGAAGAGGGATTCTCGCCATTCGGTCACCAATACCCATCGATAGAGTGACCGCCGACTGAGACTCTTATTAATTGGATAACCGGGCTGAAACCAGAAAAATAATTCCTGTCATCCTCATTACCCTAAAGTTTACTAAATCTAAATAAACTAAAAAAGCATGCAACTTTCAAAAAGAGTGCTGCATGCTTTTTTAGTTTAAATTACGCCCTGTGCGACCATTGCATCGGCCACACGTTTAAATCCTGCAATATTTGATCCGATTTCTAGGTTGCCTTCTGCTTCAAACTCTATAGAAGCTGCTAAACAACTTTCATACGTACCTTTCATAATTTGTTGCAGCTTTTCATCCACTTCTTCAAATGTCCATGACATACGCATACTATTCTGTGCCATTTCTAAAGCGGATACTGCTACACCACCAGCATTGGCCGCTTTAGCGGGACCGAATAAAACGTCATTCTCTAAAAACATATCAATTGCTTCAGGTGTACAAGGCATGTTTGCCCCTTCAGCAACTGCTTTTACTCCATGGGAGATTAGTTTTTTTGCAGACTCTGAATCAAGCTCATTTTGTGTCGCGCATGGTAGAGCAACATCGCAAGGGATCCCCCATATTCCATTACAACCAGAAAAATAAGCTGCAGATGGGTGCTTAATAAGATAGGTTTCAATTCTGGCCTTCTTCAATTCTTTAATTTCTTTTATCGTATCTAAATCAATTCCATTTTCATCGTAAATAAATCCATCCGAATCACTGCAAGCGACAACCTTTGCCCCGAGAGAAATTGCTTTTTCCATTGCATAAATTGCAACATTACCAGATCCGGATACAACGGTTGTACTACCAAGAATACTCAAGCCCTTGCTTTTTAGCATTTCCTCAACAAAATAGATTGCACCGTATCCAGTTGCTTCTTTACGGGCTAGGCTTCCACCATAGCCTAAACCTTTTCCGGTTAGGACACCTGCTTCAAAATTACCACGGATTTTCTTGTATTGACCAAACATATAGCCAATTTCGGTTGCTCCTACACCGATATCTCCAGCGGGAATATCTGTGTCTGGACCAATATGTCTAGCAAGCTCGCTCATGTAACTTTGGCAAAAACGCATGATTTCATTATCTGATTTTCCTTTTGGATCAAAGTCAGCACCACCTTTACCGCCGCCGATTGGCTGTCCAGTCAGTGCATTTTTAATGATTTGCTCAAGTCCTAAGAATTTAACAATACTTACATTTACAGATGGATGAAAACGTAAGCCGCCTTTATAAGGTCCGAGCGCACTATTGAATTGGACGCGGAATCCACGGTTTACATTTACCTTTCCGTTGTCATCAATCCAAGGTACACGGAATGTAATAACACGTTCTGGTTCAACCAGTTGCTCGAGAATTCCTTTTTCCATATAATGTGGATATTTTTCAAGAATAGGGGAAAGGGATTTGAAGATTAAAGCTACAGCCTGATGAAACTCCGTCTCATTTGGGTTGCGCGAAACAACAGTTTCATATACCTCATCTAAATAATGTTGTACCTGTTCATCAATGTTATTTTTTTTGTTTAGTATATAAGAATTTGTCATATGGCATCATGCCCTCCTTCATTTCTTTCCTTCGCACGCCAACAAAAAATACAATATACTATATATTTTACAAAAATTAATTAATCGAAACAATATAAAAAATAGATATAATCAATGCCAGTGTGAGATAATAACGGGGGAGGCGGTAAATTTGGAGCTAAAACAAATTAAGTATTTTATCGAAGTCGCAAAAAGGGAACATGTTACGGAAGCCGCAGATGCATTACATATTGCACAGTCTGCTGTTAGTCGCCAGCTGTTCAAACTCGAGGAAGAACTCGGAGTCAATTTGTTTATTCGAGAAGGTCGAAATGTACGGCTAACACCAATAGGAAAAATATTTATGGAGCATATGGAAAAGGCAGTCCATGTGATTGATGAAGCAGAACAGGTTATTAAAGAATATACGGATCCAGAAAGAGGGACAGTC
Organism: Oceanobacillus sp. FSL W7-1304; assembly: GCF_037969805.1. Lineage (NCBI taxonomy): Bacteria > Bacillati > Bacillota > Bacilli > Caryophanales > Bacillaceae > Oceanobacillus > Oceanobacillus sp. FSL W7-1304. Next base: position 3,185,635 of record NZ_CP150211.1, read on the forward strand.
CATATCGGTTTTCCAAGCAGCTTAGCTAGCAACATGCTACCAACATCCATTTCCGCATTTCGGGAGCAGAATCCGAATGTAAAGTTTAAATTGAAGCAGGGTACTTATTACGAATTGGTTGAAGCAGTTAAAAAGAGTGAAATCAATATGGCGCTATTAGGTCCAATCCCACAAAACGAGCCGAAATTAAAGGGGACCATTTTGTTTTCTGAAAACATGGTTGCCTTATTGCCAGTGCGCCATCCGCTTGCAAACGAACCTGGCATAAAGCTAAATCAATTACGTAAAGATTCCTTTGTTTTGTTTCGTGAAGGATTTATACTAAGAAATGTTGTTGTTGAAGCTTGTAATCAGCTTGGCTTCCAGCCTCGAGTGTCCTTTGAAGGAGAGGATATCGAAGCAATAAAAGGGCTTGTATCTGCTGGGCTGGGTGTAACGCTTATTCCAGAAATTACATTAATCGACCATTTACCACATGGAACGGTAAAAGTCCCAATTATAAATCCGAATGTTTCTCGTACGGTTGGAGTCATGATTTCAGCAGAACGTTCGTTGCTTCCTACTGAAAAACGATTCTATGAGTTTTTAAAGAGTTTCTATATGCGATTGGAGAAATTTCAAATTTAAACGTAGAATTAAGTTGCTTAAATTTTTGTTATATGCTATCGTTGAATACAAGATATGGATAGTAAAAATGATGTTTAATACTATATATTGTATAATGGGTAAGGTAATCGTGATCTTGTAAAAGGAGTCTATTACAAACTGAGGCTATCGGAAGAGTGGTTGATTTTTTATCAACTAATATAGCATAACGATAGAAGGATAGTTTGTAAAGGAAATAAGATCAGAAAATCTGCCCTCATTTTTTGGGTGGATTCTTTTTTAAAGTGTATTCATCATTGCTCATCCAGTAAGAGAGCGAGATATAATTGATATTTACATAGTTTTATATATAGGGAGGCAGTTAACATGGTAACAGAAACGAAACAAGTTCCTAGCACAATCGAAGAAATTGTTCAGGTAGCAACAAAGGGGATCTCTGTCGAAATTGATCAATTTATGGAGAAAGCATTACGCACAATAAAGCCAGAAATGGAAATTGAGAAAATTTCAGACCGATTAATTAAAATTGCATTAGAAAATATAGACGAGGCAAATCCAGAATGGACTTATGTTGCAGCACGCATCTATTTACAGGAACTTTACCGTAAAGCTGGAGAAAATCGTAAGTATGACAGAGAAGCACGCTATGGATCTCTTTACGAATTAATTCAGGTGTTAACAGACGAAGGAGCATATGCGCCGAATATTATTTCGAAATATACGAAAGCTGAAATCGATCATTTCGGCAATATGATTGATCCCAATAGAGATTTCCTGTTTAACTATCTTGGCATATATACGGTCGCTACACGTTACTTGGCTACCGATCATGATAAAAACATTTACGAGCTGCCGCAGGAACGCTGGATGGTTATCGCAATGTATTTGATGCAGGACGAAGATCCGTCTCACAGAACGAAGCTTGTAGAAGAAGCGTACTGGGCATTAAGTAATCTTTATATGACTGTAGCGACTCCAACTTTAACGAATGCTGGAAAAACGCATGGCCAATTATCAAGCTGCTTTATTGATACGGTTGATGATAGCCTGCAGTCGATTTATGACAGTAACACAGATATTGCGAAGCTTTCTAAAAACGGCGGCGGAATTGGTGTTTATATGGGAAAAATCCGTGCAAGAGGAAGCTCTATTAAAGGATTTAAAGGAATGTCCAGTGGTGTTGTGCCATGGATTAAGCAGCTGAATAATACGGCGGTAAGTGTTGACCAGCTCGGAACAAGAAAAGGCGCGATTGCTATTTATCTGGATGTCTGGCATCAAGATATTGAGTCTTTCCTTGACTTGAAACTGAATAATGGGGATGACCGCATGCGTGCCCATGACATTTTCACGGGAGTTTGCTTGCCGGATTATTTCATGGAGCAGGTTGAACAGCGCGGTGAGTGGCATCTATTCGATCCACATGAAGTACGCCAAGTGATGGGCTATTCTTTAGAAGATTTTTATGATGAAGAAAAAGGGAATGGAACATGGAGAGAAAAATATCTAGAGTGTGTGGCAAATGAAAGCTTATCACGTAAAACAGTAAATGCTATCGATATTATGAAACGTGTGATGGTATCCCAGCTTGAGACGGGTACACCATTTATGTTTTACCGTGATGAGGTAAATCGTCAAAATGCCAATAACCATCAAGGAATGATTTACTGCTCTAACTTATGTACAGAAATTACGCAAAACCAGTCACCAACACAGTTTGTGGAAGAATACCTGGAAAAAGAAAACACGATCGTAAAGAAATACCAGCCTGGTGATTATGTTGTTTGTAACTTAAGCTCGATTAACTTAGGAAAAGCTGTACCGGATAATGTTTTAGAGCGTTTGATTAAAATCCAAGTTCGGATGCTGGATAACGTTATTGATATTAATACATTACCAATTATGCAAGCGGAAATTACCAATAAAAAGTATCGTGCAATTGGGTTAGGTACATTTGGATGGCATCATCTATTGGCAAAAGAAGATATTGCATGGGAATCTGATCAGGCTGTAAGCTATGCAGATGAATTGTATGAGAAAATTGCCTACTTAACAATTAAAAATAGTATGGAGCTTAGTAAGGAAAAAGGAAGTTACCCAGCCTTTGAAGGAAGTACGTGGAGCACTGGGGCTTACTTTAAACAGAAAGGCTATGTGACAGACGAATGGACAGCATTACAGGAAGAGGTTGGGGAGCACGGCATGCGTAATGGTTATTTAATGGCAGTAGCACCTAACTCGACTACGGCAATGATTGCAGGCTCTACAGCAAGTATCGATCCAATTTTCAATGTGTTCTACAGCGAAGAGAAGAAAGACTTTAAGATTCCTGTCACTGCACCGGAACTCGATCATAACACGTACAATATTTATCGCAGGTCTGCATATATCGTTGATCAGCGCTGGTCTGTTAAACAAAATGCAGTTAGACAGAAGCATATTGATCAAAGTATTTCATTTAACTTCTATGTGCCAAATACCATCCGTGCATCGATTTTATTAGATCTTCATTTACAAGCATGGCGTGAAGGACTTAAAACAACTTATTATGTTCGTTCAACGTCGAATGATGTCGAAGAATGTGAGTGGTGTCAAAGTTGAGGGCTATCATCGCATATTTATCGTACAGTGGAAACACAGAAGAAGTAGCGGAATTGATGGAAAGCAAATTAAAGCGAGAAGGTATTTCTGTGGACATGCATCGAATCGGAATCGATGCACCATTTGACCCGGAAAGCTATGACTTTGTTTTCCTTGGAACGTTTACTTGGGAAATGGGGAGTACACCAGACGAAGTGAAAGACCTTATACTTGAGATCGGCTATAAACCAAATAATATTGCAGTTTTTGGAACAGGTGATACCCAATTTGGCGGGGATGACTTATTCTGTAAAGCTGTGGATAAGTTAGTGAGATTTTATGATAGTAAATGGACGGCTCTGAAAATTGAGCAGTCCCCTAGGGGAAGTCAAGAAGAAAAAGTGGAATTATGGTTGGAAGGAGTGTTGCATCATGCCAAGAGCTATGCTTGAAAAGGCTAAAACATTGGAACCATTGCATCCAAATAAATCGACCGGATTATTCGGTGGAAAATCAAGTGGGATTTTAAACTGGAACGATATTGCTTATCCACATTGGTACAAAATGTACAAGCGACTTGTGGGTAATTACTGGCAAGCGGACGAAGTGAATATGTCCAGTGATGTGAAGCAATTCCCAACATTAACAGAGGAAGAGCGCGACGCCTATTTAAAAATAATCGGATTGTTATCCACATTGGATGCACCACAAACAAGAACAGCACTCTTAATTTCGTTGTATGCAACAGACCCTTCTGTGCAATCTATCATGGCTGTGATTGCACAGCAGGAAGCAGTGCATAATGAGAGCTATTCGTACGTGTTATCATCTGTTGTCTCATTAGATGAACAAAACAAAGCATTCCAGCTTGGACGAGTGGATGAAGTTCTGCTTAAACGAAATGAAAACTTAACGAAGCAGTACAATGAATTTGTGGAAGAACCAACTGTGGAAAACATCTTAAAAACTTTAGTCTACACATCCTTATTAGAAGGCATGTTCTTCTATTCTGGTTTTGCATTCTTTTACAATCTGGCACGTCAAAATAAAATGGTCGGTACATCAACGATGATTAGCTACATTAATCGTGATGAACTGGAGCATGGCCGTTTTATTGGTGAACTATTCCGTGCGACATTGGCAGAGAATCCTGAATACAATACGGCAGAATTTACGGACTGGGTTTATGATCATTTCCGTGAATCGGTTGATTTAGAAATCGAATGGTCAAACTATGTATTGGCAGAAGTGGAAGGTATTGATTTAGAGGAAATGGCAGGATATATTAAATATCGTGCAAACAAAATGCTGCGTTTGATGGGATTAAGTGAAATATATCCACAACATGTTGATAACCCAATGAAGTGGATCCGTGCATATGTGGATAACTTTGATGGGACGAAAACAGATTTCTTTGAACAGAAATCAAGACAATATACGAAGACAAGTGATCTGAATGGATTTGATGATCTATAAGGAAGAAGGCGCTATCATAGGCTTTCTGAGTAAACAAAAATCCCCTTTTATAAACTAAAGGGGATTTTTGTTGTCTATAACTCGTCCAATAAAATTATTTCTCCACTAAAACTATCCACACCATATCCACAGTCTACTTTACCACATAAAATGTAGCGGTTTTGTGTCTTATCAAAAACGTAGACAGGCGTGATATCAATATGCTTAGCAAGCTTTTCAAATGCCTCTTCTTCAGAAAACTTAGGCTCGTCTGCATGCTCGAAATGTTTAAACATATCCACAAGTGCTTGATTATCCACATAGTTGAGCGCTTCGTAATCTGCACCATCCATTAAAAGCTTGATTTTCCGGTCAATGACGCGTGCATCTGGCTTGGTTGGTCGTAACTCTGCGATGATATACGCTTTCTCACGCCATAATGCAGCAAGCTTCCAATCACCGCTGGCCTGTGGATATTCGCGTTGCATAAAGTTTTGTACCGCCTTGATTACTTGTTTTTGCTCGTCATCATTCAGCGGTATATCCACTAGCGCATCTTTACTAGCAAATGCCTCTTCTACTGTAACTTCTTGTGATAGATCAATATCTTTTCTTGCTAAGGGCTCTTCGATAGTTTTCTCCCATTGTAAGACAAGATCATGCTGTGTATAGGACTCAGAACTTTCCACTTGTTCATAGGAAATCGTTTTATCCCCATCATTTGTTACGAATACGGTTGTTATTCCATATACTGCCTTCCACTTTTCTTCGTCTTCTAATGGAATCTCTAACAGCTTTGTCTGTGCTTTGGCAATAGGCTCAATTTTTTCCGGTGTTAATGCAAACGGCTCCCAATTTAATTGATCCTCATTTGGGAAATGACCGTCAATTGAGAATAACGTTAGCTTATGCACATCATTAAATCTTACTTGAATCGATCCAGATGGAAATACTGAAATATTATCCACAGCTGCTTGGAAAAATAGTTCTTTATCTTCTTCCTGCACTAATTTAAACTGTCTGCCAAACTCCAATCCAGTTTCTTGCTCGATCCATTCAATTGCAAGTTCTGTATTACCAGCTTTCGGTAAATCAGTTTCTAGCTTGTTCTCACCCTCAACGAAAATCAGCCGGCGTATTAATTTCGAGTGAATATCGATATCGATGCTAATCGTTCCAGCTGGATTTAAGTCATCATCTGAAATAATGGCGTCATTTGGAAACCATTCCATATTTAAAACAAAAGATTCGCCATTTTGGTCGATCTTCTCGCGGTAGATCGCATGTCTTTTTAAATAAAAAGCTTCAAGCTTAAATTTATCTGCTGTGAAATCAACAATTTCTTGAATTCGTACGTCCACATGTAAAACCTCACTTTTTGTGTTTGCCTATAGTATAACATTCCGGGAGTTATTATATCATGCAAGCTTTGTTTGTTGTGCATTTTGATTAAATAATCTGATATGAAAATAGCGAGAGGCGTTATAAATCAGTAACAATAAAAAATGGTACGTGTATAGATTGATTTTATTTTTTTATCATTTCACTTGAAAACTGGAAAATCTTACCGATATAAATTATTGAGAGTAATCGGAATTATATTGTCCGATCTATGTTATCCATTATGTGAAGAGGAGAAATGGTTAATGAAGCAAACAAATGTAAATGAGAATCTACATCCTTTATTGCAGGCAATTATTAGTACAGCCCCATACTTTCAGCAACTGATTAATGATGATATCACAATAGGTGTTTATGACACTGAAAAACTGATTGTTAATTTCCCCGCTACTACATTTGCGTTGAATGTATCGCCTGGAGATCCATTGTTGGAAGGGGATATTATAACGAAGGCCATTCGAGAAAACAAAAATCAAGCAATGATTGTACCGGCACATATCTTGGGGGTAAACCTTGTTTCAATGGCAGTTCCGCTTCGTGATGAAAATGGGCAAGTTGTTGGAGGAGTCGGTGTTGGTCAAAACACTGAAAAAGCCAATAAACTGTCTGAGGTTGCAAATGGTCTCTCTACAGTCGTCGAAGATGTAACAAGCACGATTACAGAAATGGCAGTATCCATATCCCAGCTTTCTGAAAATATGGGAGTTATTTCAGAAAAATCTAATAAGGTAAATGACAGTATCAAACTTATTGAAGACGTATCAAATGTAGTAAAAGGAATTGCAGATCAAAGCAATCTGCTTGGGTTAAATGCAGCTATAGAATCTGCTAGAGCAGGGGAACACGGTAGAGGTTTCTCTGTAGTTGCCGACGAAATTAGAAAAATGGCAGCAGGATCCAAAAATCAGGTAGAAGAGATTCACACCATCACTACAAAAATTGAACAGATCATTTCCAGTCTGGATGAGGACATTCAGAAGACAAATCTTGAATCTGATTCACAATCAGCCGCAATCGAAGAACTTACGGCAACGATGGAAGAAATCAACAGAAATGTCTCTGACTTGGCTCAATTGGCCAAAGAGAATTTACAGCTAAAATATTGATAGGAGTTGAATAGAATGATTGATTTAAAATCACTGAAAAGTCAATACATAAATGGTGAATGGAGAGAAGGAAGCAGCAATCTCCAGATTGAAAATAGGAATCCTTTTAATGGGGAGATCCTTGCTACATATAAAGCTGGAAGCAACGATGACCTGAATCATGCTTACGCAGCTGCACAGCAAGTTCAGAAAGAGTGGGCAAAAACAAATCCTGTTTCTCAGCGGGACGTTTTTGACAAGGCTGTTGCTTATTTAGAAGCAAATCATGAAGCATTCGTTGATGTAATTATCGATGAAATTGGAGGAACCAGATTAAAAGCTGAATTTGAAATTGGGCTGGTTAAAAACATGCTTAAAGAAGCGTCCACATTCCCGATGAGAATGAATGGTTCGATTTTACCTTCTCCTATTGATGGAAAAGAAAATCGAGTTTACCGTGTGCCAGTTGGTGTTGTTGGCGTAATTAGCCCGTTTAATTTCCCATTCTTTCTATCGATGAAATCCGTTGCTCCAGCACTCGCTACTGGAAACGGTGTAGTATTAAAACCGCATGAGCACACTCCGATTACTGGGGGAACCATGATTGCCAAAATGTTTGAAGAGGCTGGCCTTCCTAAAGGGTTATTGAACGTCGTCACTACAGAAATCTCTGAAATCGGCGATAATTTTGTTGAACATCCGGTGCCACGTGCTATTTCCTTCACGGGTTCTACAGCTACTGGTAAGCATATTGGGGAAGTTGCTGGAAGAAATCTGAAAGAAGTGCATCTGGAACTCGGTGGTAACAGTGCACTTGTTGTTCTGGATGACGCCGACATTGACCTGGCAGTCAGTGCTGCAGTGTTTAGTCGATTCACGCATCAAGGGCAAATTTGTATGTCAGCAAATAGACTTATTGTACATGAATCCTGCTATGATGAATTTGTAGAAAAGTATATTGCTAAAGTTAAAACATTAACTTGTGGGGATCCTAAAGATCCAAGTACAATCATTGGACCATTAATAAATGAACGACAAGTAAAAAATACAGTTGATCTTATCCAAAAAGGGATCGCTGAAGGTGCGACACCGGTTATAAAAGGAAATGTAAATGGAAATATCGTAGAACCGGTTGTATTTACAAATGTTACACCAGATATGGCGATTGCAAATGAAGAGTTCTTTGCTCCGGTAGTTTCGATCCTAAGGGTTTCAAGTGATGAAGAAGTTATCGAGTATGCAAATCAAAGTCCATATGGCTTAAGCGGCGCTATCCATACAGAAGACATTGAACGCGGTGCAGAACTTGCTAAATTGATGGATACAGGAATGATTCACATTAACGATGGCACGATAAATGATGAACCAAACGTAGCTTTTGGTGGTGTGAAAAACTCCGGAGTTGGCCGTCTGAATGGCGAATGGAGCCTCGACGCATTTACAACTTTCAAATGGATTTCCATCCAGCATGAAAAACGCTCATACCCATATAGTTAATCAATTACTAAAAAAATACAAAATAAAGGCTTATAAAATGGCCTTGGAACGGATTGAACCGTTTTCGAATTAGCCTGATCTTCTTGTCAGGCTAATTTTTTTCAATGCAGAAAAATATCGAGTTTGAATGCTTTGGATAGTACCTTGGCTACACGGATAGTCATGTTCAGCTCCCGTGTCCAGCGACTAGCCGTATATTTCTTTCCACTAACAAAAGAAATTAGAAATTCCCCTTTACCTTTCCGTTACGGGAGGGTTTACTATGATGAAGAAGGGAGAGAGCTTCATGCAAATTAAAGAAGTGGCAAAACAGTTGAACACCACCCCTCGGGCAATCCGTTTCTATGAAGAAAAGGGGTTAATTGCACCAAAAAAAGATGCAGAAAATGAGTATCGTTATTTTTCTGATACAGATGTGTCGCGATTAAGTACAATTTTAGCATTGCGAGAGATTGGTCTACCTGTAAAGGGGATAAAAAAAGTACTGGAAGATCCAGACATGACGATCAAGGGATATTTGCATGTTCAGCGTTCGGCACTTGTTGAGCAATGGCTGGAAATTAAAGATATGATCGATACAATTGATAGAATGGTGGAATGTACTGATCGTGATTTCTATGACCTGGCACAGCATTTGAAGAAGTTGAAGCATCTTCGAAAGGGCTGGGAGGATAAATGGGGTTTTGATAGCTGGGCGGAGGACTTTGACAACCATATCAAACAAGAGGGACATGGATTCAATGTGCATCAAGGCTATGATGAGGCACTTGAGAGGATTGCAGGGACAGTTCACCTGGATGAACATGCGGTCTGTGCTGATATTGGGGTTGGCACTGGAAACCTTGGAGCGAAATTTTTGGCAAAAGGAATCAATGTCATTGGGATTGATCAATCGAAAAAAATGCTAGAAATTTGTAATAAAAAGCATCCAGAGATTGAAGTGCGTCATGGACATTTTCTAGCGTTGCCTCTATTGGATAGTCAAGTCGATACTGTGGTTTCAAGCTACGCCCTACACCACTTACCTGATTCAGAAAAGCTGTTAGCTTTATCAGAAATGACACGTGTGCTAAAGCCAAATGGTCAAATTTGCATAGCGGACTTAATGTTTCTGGATGAGACACATCAAGCTGAGGTCATGGATGCGCTTCGTATGGAAGGGAATACTGAGGCAATTGAAGCGATTGAGGATGAATATTATGCAGATCGATCGTTACTAGTGAAATGGTTAGAAGAAAATCAATATAAAGTGGAAACCGTTATGTTTAACGATATTTTAAGTATGATTTATGCAAAAAAAGTTGATAAAGCTGGTTCGTAAGTAATTTCAATGTGATAATGCACCATTAATATGATCCCAATTAAACCCAATTCAATAGGTTATGACTATTATTATTTAGAAAGGGTAAAGAATAAGTAGTTTACTCTTTTAAGGGGGCATATTAATGAATAATCATATTGTTGGAATATACGATACAGAAGAACAAGCAGTGAAAGCTGTTGAACAATTAAAAAGCAAAGGCTACTCAATTGATGAAATATCGATGATGGCCAAAAATACAAAAAAGCTGAAAGAAACAGCTGAAGAAGTCGATCCTTCCACTACGGATGGAGCCGTTGCCGGTGCAGCAGCCGGCGGTGCCATCGGGATAACTGGTTTTTTTATCGGATTAAGCGCACTGGCAATTCCCGGAATCGGCCCAGTCATCGCTGCAGGTCCGATTATAACAACACTCGGAGGTGCGGCTGCTGGTGCCGCCTCTGGAGCAGGTGGATTGAAACATGCTTTAATGGAATTAGGTGTTTCGAATGATGAAGCAGAGCACTATTCGAATGATGTGAAAGACGGGAAAATACTTGTGTTTTTACATCCTAAAGCGTGATTATCGACACTTAAAGGACAATCATAGTGTGAAAAAGAGGTATGTATCAAGTTGATAACATACCTCTTTTTCGTGGATAGAACAAAATAAAAGCTGTTTTAAAGTTTAGTATTTAAAAATAATGAACAATTTGATTTGATAAAAATATTCTGAGTAGATAGCGTGTTCTGTGGTAGACTAAAAGTGGCGGTTGTGTTGGAAAAACTATTAAAATCTGTGAGGAAAATCTTAATCCTAGGAGCAACGGTCGACTTTATTAAAATCTGCACAGAAACATATTATTAAGGTACAGATTTTCGAGAAGTGGTAAAACATATATTGTCAAAATAAGACACTATTCCTGTCCGCTAACGCACGAAAATCAAAAATAAGACACCATTCCCGTACGCTAACGCACCAAAATCAAAAATAAGACACCATTAGACTTATTCGGAGGGAATTACGGATTACCCCATTCTTAATAATAAAGATATAAATCTGGAAAGGAGCCCGACAAAAATGGTCACGATTAAACGAGCAGAAATGGTACATGTTGATGGAATAGCCCGTGTTTGTTGTGAGGGATGTATCGAGACATACAAGGGCATTAGAAGTATTGCAAACATAGAAAGAAATAATCAACGTTTTTATAATCATGAACGTATATCGAAGGAAATAGGTGAAAGCCCTGGATGGGATGGCTATATTGTAGCTCTTGACACATAACGCAGTTGTCGGAGCAATTGGTGGAGGAATGCTACATAATGAAGAAAGTGAAGTGTATGTATTGTATTTGGACCCGAATAGACGTGGGGAAGGGATAGGGACAAAGCTTTTAGATTTTTTAACAAATATTCAGCGTGAGAAAGGTGCTAAGAAGCAATGGGTTTCTGTACAAAAAGGAAATAGGAAAGGTATTCCATTTTACGAGAGAAGAGGGTTTTGTAAAGTATCCGAACAGCTGGCATATTCGAATACGGGGGATGAAGATTACCTTTCATTAAGATATGTACGTGGAATCTAAAAATGACATCGCAAGGGGAAATAATAAATGAAGCACGCATTAGTAGTCGGTGGAACTGGTATGTTAGCAGACGTGTCTCTTTGGCTGATGGACCAAGGGTATCATGTATCGGTTATTGCGAGAAATTCCGGACGTATGCAGCAGCTTATGGAACGAGCAGACTTTAAAGAAAAAATCACACCAATTATTGTTGATTATAGAAGTGATCATGAATTACAGAGCAAAGTACATACAGCAATTGAACAAAATGGTGATATCGAGCTGGTTGTAGCTTGGATACATTTGAATGCTCCAGCTGCACTTAAAATCATCACGAGGGAAATTTCAACGCATACAGTTGATTGGCAATTATTCCATGTGTTAGGAAGCGGCACTGACGTAGATAAGATCAAGCGAGAAGTGAGTGTCCCCCAAGGCTGTTTTTATTATCAAATCCGTCTGGGATTTGTACTGAAAGACGAGTATTCTAGATGGCTGACAAACAAAGAAATTTCAAGTGGCGTAATTGACGCCTTAAAGCAAAAAGACTCAATACGAACAATTGGTATAATTGAGCCTTGGGAAAAACGACCATAAAATGGTAGAACAAAATCTTATGTCCTGTGAAGAGACATAAAAATTGTTTGCAGCTTTCTAAATCAACTCTAACTAAAATGGAACCTTTTATTGGAAAATTCCGTATAAGTAGTATTCGAGATTAAGAGAGCCAGAAGGATGATGACGTCAAGGAGGGAGAAAAAGGTGAATCCGTGCCAAAAAACGAGGAGGTGTAAATTGTGAAAAAGTATATTATTTTTGCTGTTAGTTTTCTCTGTGCGTATACATTGCTGCAAATTTTGTCTGGAATGCTGCTCACATTCACCTATACGCCAAACATTACAGAAGCTTGGAATGAGAGTGGTACGCTAGCCCAGGAAACGATTATTGGAAGCAGTTCATCATCATTTTTAATATCGCTCGTGATTGCCTTACTTGCTGCATCAATTGCATATTTTTTCGCCAATAAATTTAGGAAGGCAGATGCAAAGTAGGATGTGATTGTTATTCAAACAGATTCTTAAATTCATGTTAGGGAAACAAAATGAAGAGAGTAACGTAAATACAATGAACCAAATGTGGAGGAGAAAAAATGGAAACCACGAAGTATCGAGAAGTATGGGAATTAGATTCCTTATTCCCGGGTGGTAGTGAATCCAGTCAATTACTAAAACATATAAAGGAATTAGAAAGTAAAGTTTATACATTTGCAAACCATGTAAGTTATTTTCAGCCATCACAGGAAGTTGCTGATTCGATAAAGATTTCAGCGTTATTGGAACACATGAGTACCATTCAAATTCATGTATCACAAGCTAATTCCTTTATTACATGCTTATTAGCACAGAATCCAAAGGATCAAACAGCTACATCACTTCAGAGTAAAATCGGTGATATTCGTGCGAGTTTTGATTCATCTGTTCAAAAAACGCAAAAAATTCTCCAAGGTATAGAGGAAAATTTATGGCAAAGTATGTTAGATACAAGTTTATTGCAAAACCATGCATTCATACTAAATGAATTGCGAACAAAAGGAGCACGGCAGCTAAATGACAATGAATTCGTGTCTGAATTAATGATTGATGGATATCATGCTTGGGGGCAATTTTATCATGCGCTGATAAGTGATATAAAGGTTAACATTTCGATCAACGGTAATAGAAATGAATTATCGGTAGGTCAGGCAATCAATCTAAGATCGCACCCTGATGAAAAAGTACGGAGAAAATCACATGAAGTATTAGAAAATACATGGATAGAGAAAGAAGATTTGTTTGCTAGAATTTTGAATCATATTGTTGGTTTTCGGCAACAGGTGTATAAAAAAAGAGGAATTGAAAATGTATTAGAAGAACCTTTAATTGATAATCGAATAGAAGAAGATACATTGAATGCAATGTGGAGAGCTGTTAATAAACAGAAAAAGCCATTTGTCGATTACCTCAATAAAAAAGCCGAACTTCTTGGAGAACCAAAATTGAATGCGTATAATTTTTGGGCTCCTATTACAGAAAGCACGCAACAGCTGGAGTATAAAGAAGCTGTTGATTTTATAACGAAGCACTGTGGCCAATTTGGACCTGAATTAGAAGCCTTTACGCTGAATGCGTTTGAACAGGGGTGGGTTGAATCGGAAAACCGTTCAGCTAAATCAGTTGCTGCATTTTGTGCAGGCTTCCCGCTAACTGGAGAGTCTAGAGTTTTCATGACATTTGGTGGAACAATAAAAGATGTATTAGCGCTTGCTCATGAGCTGGGACATGCATTCCACAATTATGCGATGAAATCTGTGGATGGTTTGAGCAAAAAATATCCATTAAGTTTAGCAGAAACAGCTTCAACCTTCTCAGAAATGATTGTATTAGAGGCAGCAATAAAAGAGACAACATCTGATCAAGAGAAGCTTTTTTTAGTGGATGAGAAGTTAAAACGCAGTGTAATGAACTTTATGAATATGCATTCCAGGTTTTTGTTCGAGAAAAATTTGAATGAGGAAAGAAAACAAGGGTTTGTTTCACCATCCCGTTTAAATGCTTTAATGAAGGAAGCTATGGAAGAGGCATATCATAGTTCCCTTGAGAATGCATCGGTACATTCATGGATCTGGACACCACATTACTATATTACGAAATCTCCCTTTTATAACTTCCCTTACACCTTTGGATATTTATTTGCCCTAAGTATCTTTGCAAAGGCAAAGGAGAAGGGGAAAACATTTGAACAGGAATATCTTGCATTACTACGTGATTCTGGGAGAATGTCCACGGAGGATTTGGTGATGAAGCACCTTGAGGAAGACATTAAATCAGAGGTCTTCTGGGAAAAGGGGCTTGCATTATGTATAGAAGATGTGAGGGAATTTATTCGATTAACGGAAAAGATTAAAAGATGATCTTTTCAAGTCAGTTCTTTAGGATTGAAAGTTAATAACTGTTGTTTACAATGGGAGGAATGTGTTGTGAAGTCTGTGAAGGTTTATCATTATGATGCGTTTTGTAAAGAGCCGAATAAGGGGAATCCCGCGGGTGTGGTATTAAATGGAGATGTATTAACAGATGCAGAAATGCAAGAGATTGCTTTTAAAGTGGGATTTAATGAAACCGCATTTCCCGTTAAATCAGAGGTAGCGGATTTTAAGATACGTTTTTTTACACCGGGACATGAAATGAATTTGTGCGGTCATGCAACCATGGCAACAGTCTATGCATTAAAGACGAAAGGATTACTAGGTGGAAAAACGGAACTAACCATTGAAACAAAGGCAGGAATTTTACCTGTTATGATTGAATCGACTGCTAAGAAGGAAATCGTGATAACAATGAACCAGGCACCACCAAAATTCAAAAGTTTCAAAGGATCAAAAGAAGCTTTGGCCAAATCGATCGGATTGGAAATCAACGATATCGATGATAAGTTACCAATTGTATATGGCAGTACAGGTGCATGGACATTATTAATCCCAATAAAAAGTTTACGTGCTTTTAAGAAAATGAAACCGAAAAATGTTGCTTTTCCTACCATTCTAAAGGAGATGCCTAAGTCATCTGTTCACCCCTTTTGTACAGAAACGAATCATGCTGACGCTGACATGCATGCCAGACACTTTTCTTCCCCATACTCAGGTACGATTGAAGACGCGGTAACAGGTACTGCTTCTGGGGTAATGGGTGCATATTATGCTGAATACATAAACAGATATTTTAAAGAGTCGCTGAGGCTTGTAGTTGAACAGGGGCATGAAATAGATAGAGATGGCCGAGTAGAAGTACAGGTGGATAGGAATAGTCAGCCCTATACTATTAAAATTACTGGAAATGCAGTATACGTGAAGGATTTCGATATCGAAATAAAGAGTGTGAAAAAGTGAATAATAAGTATTGGAAGGAACTATAATTAAAAATCAATTCTCCATTACGCTCTGCAGTTTAGCTTGGGCGTTATTTGTATGCGAATCAACATGCATTTTTTCTCCTTCCCTTCCAATCAAACACATTATCACCATTTTTTATAGAGTATAACGACTATTACTGTAAAAGTTTTCTTCCACTCTGGAAAAGCACAAGTTTTCTGCTTGAATAGTCTAATCTGAGCAGTAGTAAGTGCCTGTTCTATTGTATAATTATGATAGAGGTGAGGACATATGAATAAGAAGATTGGGCATCGAATCAAATATCATCGACTAAAGTCGAGGATGACACAAACAGAATTGTCAAATGGAGTTATTTCCGTTTCCTACTTATCAAAAATAGAAAATGGAGAAGTAGAGCCTCGTCAGGAAGTTGTCAGCTTGTTATCAAAAAAGCTAAAAATGGAAATAGAAACCGATGAACATAATGGGGTTGAATTTTATAAAGCCTGGTTTCGTCATTTATTGGTTGGAAACCGTGCGGAAGCAGTCAAAGGGTATCAATACATGAAAGAGAATTTAGATATTGCGGATACCTCCTATCGAAATTTAATCAATCTTCATAAATTAAGCTATTACATACTTATTAACAATAAAGCTGGAAAAGAAAAACAGTATAAATACTTACAAACTATATCGCATAGCTTCACAGAACTAGAAACCTATTATTGGTATAAATTTTCAGGTGATTACCATTTTTCCTTACTATCCTATAAAAAAGCATTATCCTTTTATCAGCATACAGAAGATTATTTGAAATATCCGATTTATTCATTGAAGGATGAAGAGAATGATCTGTACTATTTAATTGCATTGTCGGCTAGTAAACTGCGACAGACACATCATACATTTTCCTATGCCACTAAAGCGTTAGACTATTATCAAAAGATTTATAATCTAAAAAGATGTGCGGAATGTCATATTCTTTTAGGTATTTCTTATCGCAGGACATCTGAACTGGATAAGGCAAAGGAAAGCTATCAATTAGCAGCTACGATTGCGGAGCTTGCTCAGGAACATTCTTTATTTGCACTTTGTAATCAAAATTTAGGAAAGGTATATTCTCTGTTAAACAAATCAGAGGAAGCAATTGAATACTATTTGAAAAGCTATGAACTACATGCTGTTGAATCCATAAGTGATCAAATTGTTCCTGTATCGAGCTTGATGAAGGAATACTACCAAAAAGGAGAACGTGCAAACGCTGAAAGATGGTTGCAAGAAGGGCTTCGTTTATCGGAGAGCTTAACACCGATAGATTCCATTTATGTTTATGAATTTAAAGTGTACAGGCACTTGATTCATGGAATCGAAGATAAAGAATTTGTAAATTTGATTACAAAAAAAGTACTTCCTTTCTTTGATGAGATACCTTATGAGAAATATAAGTATTTAAAGGTTTTAGCAGATTACTATTTTGATAATCGAAAATATAAATTGGCTGCAAGCTATTATAATTATGCTAACAGTGTACTGAGTGGAGTTTACAAAGAAAGGGGGTGATGATGTTGAAGAAAGTATTTTTATTGCTTTCCTTAGCATTAATTTTTTCTTTTGCTTCAGACCTATGGCAACAACCTGCATCAATCGAGATGGCAATTGAAGAGGGAGTACCTCCGTTAAACGATAAAGAGCCTAAACCAAAGAGTGGTGAATAATACATAAAGCGAATATATCGTATTTAAATGTTCTATCTGTTACATAAGGGAGCTGTCCTATTGCTAGAACAGCTCCCATCGTTTAAAAAAATAGTTTGCACGGATACATTATCTATGGAAATAATCTACTAAACCATCTGTAATCGCTGTGGCAACTTGATTCTGGTAAGCTGCTGTTTGAACGATTGCTAGATCATTTGGATTTGAAATGAATCCAAGCTCAATTAAAACAGATGGAGCTGTTGTACCACGAAGTACACTGAAATCACGTTGCATGATACCGCGATTATCTAAGCTTACAGTAGAGGCTAGCGAAGATTGGATATTTTGCGCCAAGCCCCGGTCAGAACCATTGCCAAAATACGTAGTTACCCCATTTACCCCAATTGTAGGGAAAGAATCATAATGTAGGCTGACAAACGCATCTGTTTGATAGGAATTACTAATACTTGCACGATTATCGAGTGAAACGAAGTAATCACCATTACGAGTAACAATAACAGTTGCCCCAGCATTACGGAGTTCATCTGCTACTCTAACTGCTGTATCGGAAACAAGATCCTTTTCATAAATCCCATTAAGCGCAATTGCTCCAGGATCTTTTCCACCGTGACCAGGATCCAGTACGATAGTATAGCCTTCTAATGAATCTGATTGAGGTGTGTTATTATTCGTGTTATTGCTTGTATTGATCGGTTCGGATGATTGTTCGCTAGTTGACGAAGTGTTCGTTAACCATGCGGCAATCCATCCTGTGGAACCATTTGAAAATTTAATTTGATGCCAATCGCCGTTTGTTTCAACTATGTTGTATGTATCTCCTGCTGATGACGAGCCTATAACATTGTAATCCGTACCAGGACCTGAACGTAAACGAACACTATTTGCTGTTACAGTGATCGAATCCGTCGTTGTTACCGATTGTGTATTAGCTGAACTGCTTTGGCTAGTATTGGAAACTGGAATAAGATGGTGCTTTGCAACCCAAGCTACATGTCCACCGTAATAGGTTTGTACCCAACCGTATTTCTCCTGAAACGCCATTACTTTATTCCCTTTACTTAACACGCCAATGATTTCGCCATCAGAAGTAGGTTCACCTCGAACATTTAATACCGAAGAGTAAACCTCATAGGATTGACCTTCATTAGCATGTGTTAAACTGGGGACAAGAAGTGATCCCAATAACAGAAAGCCAATGCCGATGGATAATTGTCGTAAATACTTCATTTGCTCCTCCTTTTGTCGAAAATAATTTTCCATAGATTAATAATAATAGTTAATACTTTCCTTAACAAGGGAAATTTAAACATTTTTCAGCAAAAACCATGCTAAATAACTAGAATTCGAAAATATATCTTACTAGATTTTGTGTAAAGGGAGAGTAACTACCTAATCTTTAATTGATTACTAGGTACGTAGAATTAATAATTAGCCTGACCATAATTACTAGAAAATATACGTATTGCCAAATAAAAAAGCACGTTGAAACTGTTCAACGTGCTTCCTCTTTTATAAGTAATGATGCTGCCTTTAATGCGGGTTTATCCTGGAGAATTTCTCCGGGCTTACTTGCCTTTCCGATTACATAACCTTCAAATGACATTTTATAAAACTGACAAATGTAATTAAATTGCTGGACAAGTGGAAGTCCTTTTATTGTCGGTGTGTCGCCGCCAACCGCAATAAGGTAAACCTTTTTCTTTGATAACGCTTCTCGAAAATGTGGGTATGCAGGATCTCTTAATATTTGCGACCAGCGGTCAATAAACGTTTTCATCGGCCCGGACATACTATACCAGTATATTGGGGTAGCGAACACGATAATTTCATGAGCTAGCATCTGGTCAATGAGCCACTGATGATTATCCGTGTTTGGGTCAAAGCCTTTGGCATCATGGCGTTGATCGATAATAGAATTGACTGTATAATCACGTAAATAAATATGGGTTCCTTTTTCCTTTGGGACAGCTTGGTATGCCAAGAATTCTGTATTTCCATGAACACGGGTTGAACCGTGAAAGACGATTATCTCCATTACACATCCTCCTTGAAGGTAAAAGCTATCTGCATAAGTGCAACATTCCAATGGATAAGGATTTCAATGAACCCTTAAGTGAATGCCGAGTTTTCTAACGTCATTCAAAGTATATGAGTCAACTGTTAATAAGATGTTAGTTTTACAGAAGATATCCGGAAACATCTTGGCAATGAAAAAAGCGAGCTTCACCACGAAGCCCGCTACATAACTTTTAAGCAAAAAAACATTCATCTGACTTGATATAATAATCAGTCCCAAACCTCACTTGCGATAATAAGGCTTACGGAAAGACTTACACAAAAAGCGATAATTGCGATTAACATGAATAATGCCCCCTTTATTCATAAGAAAAATACTACATTCTGTTAAGTCTATTATAGTATATTTTACATTTAAAAAGAACGACATATTTCTGAACGATAGGAAGAGAGGGGCTGTTTTATACAGGAATACGTTTTTTCTGTTGGATTAAAAAGAAAAATACACCGATTAATACAACTGCGCCTCCAGCAACTTGCATGCCGTTAACACGTTCGCCCAATAACAGGACAGCTAATGCAGTGGCTCCAACAGGTTCACCTAGAATACTCATGGAAATGGTTGTTGTATTAACATAGTTTAGCAGCCAGTTGTTGATAACATGTGAAATAGTAGGGATAACAGCTAGCAATAGAAAAATCCCCCATTCACGTGACTCATACCCACTAAGCGAAATTCCAGCAATGAGATTATAGATTGTCAGTGTAATCGAAGCAAAAAGGAATACACAAAAACTATAAATCCAATGTGAAAGCTTTCTAACTACATTTTGCCCGATTAATAGATAACCAACCACAGCAATGACACTTAAGAATGACAGGATATCTCCAAGCACTGCTTCCCTGCTTAAGCCAAAATCACCCCAGCCAACCATGACTGCACCAATCACAGCAATTCCTACTGTTAGTAATGCGGGGATGGAGGTTCGTTCTTTGTAAATAAGGAATCCACCAATCAAAGCAACAATCGGCTGCAAGGTAAGGATAATAGTAGAGCTTGCCACAGTGGTAAGCTGTAACGATCCAAACCATAGAGCAAAATGTAATGCTAAAAACAGTCCTGAAAACATTAATAGAAAAATGTCTCGTTTGGAAATAAGCAGAAACTCTTTTCTTCTTTTCCATACAAATGGAAGCAATAAAATAGATGCAAACCACATACGATACATACTTGAAATCGTAGCGGGTGCATCAGACCATTTTACAAAAATGGCAGAAAAGGATATGGCTATAATCGATACGACTAATGGTATACCGATTTTTTTATTTGATTTTACTTCTTCTTGCAATTCTTACTCGCACTCCTTCGTTAAAACGTTATAAATGCTTTACTATTATAACATGGGAGGAATGTTTTAGCTTTAGCATATTAATCGGGAAGTATTGGAAGAGGCAGCCACTTGCATGGCTGCCTCCAAGAAAATTAAGCACGAAGCCATTTCAAAATCTCACCTGGCGTAGCATTTTTTCCATACATTAAAATACCTACTTTAAAGATTTTTCCAGCAAGCTTCATAAAGATCCAGACACTTGCCATAATGACAATGAGGGAGATAATAATCTCAATCCATGGCCATTGTTCAAGTGTAGATAGACGCATAACCAGCACGCCTGGTGCAGTAAACGGAATGTACGTACCAACTTGCGCAACGATACCACTTGGATCACTCAGAACAGGTCCCATAATAACAAGTGGTGCGAATGGCAGCATCATTACGAAGCCCTGGAAGTTCCCGGCAGTTGAAATATCAGACATCGTCGCACCGATTCCAACAAAGATGGATGCAAACATCAAATAGCTTAAAATAGCAATGAAAACAAGTAGAAGGGTTTCCGGAACGAGTAAATATTCGATAATTGGAATATCTAATTTCCAAACTGCGAATGGCAATAGAACAACGAAGAAAACTACTACTTGAATGATGCCCAAAACAAAATAGCCGACGATTTTCCCTTGCATTAGATCAGATGGCGTTAGAGAAGATAGAATGATTTCAGCAATTTTATCCTTCTTCTCCTGTGATGCACTTTGGAAGGTTGCCATACCCGTCATAATAACAGAAAACATAATAATACCAGCAAATATACCAGGCACCATACGCTCCATCGGATCAGCGCCAAGTCCAGCTTCTGCTTCTTCTGCATCCTCTTCACTTGCCGCTGCATCTTCCATTGTTATTTCTTCAAAAGTGATTCCTTGCAGCAGACTTGCTGTTTCTTCTTCTGTTAAACCAAACTGTTCAATTTTTAATGCTTGCAGCGGTGTTGTTAATACTTGTACTTGATTGATAAAGAACTGGTCAATCTCATCACTTGTATAAACAGGAACGACACCCGTTTCGATTGCTTGATCATTAATAAATAGGAATGCTGTATTTTCGCTAGCTTCTAAGATTGATTCCACATCTGCTTCATCAATATCTGTTTGCTCCATTTCCCAATTCAAGTCACTTTGATTGATCGTTTCCTCTAATGCTGGATAAATACCTGTTTGGTCATGAACATATACCGTTGTAGAACTAGGTTCCGCATCATCTGATCCACCAAACAAGCTTCCGATAAATCCAAAGGCAAGAATCAGGATTGGCGTTAAGAATAGCCCGATTAGAAAGGTCTTATTTTTCATATTTCGTTTAATTTCCCACTTCGCTACTTTCATCGTATTACGCATGAAGTTCACCTGCTTCCTGTAATAGATTTTTATCTGTTGCGATATCAATAAATATTTCATGAAGCGATATCCGGTCGATTGTTAGTTCTTGTATGACGAGCTGTTCTGGTAACTGCTTCAGCCAGCTGGCAGGGTGGATGTCACTTGCTAAATAGAGAATTGATTTGTCATCCTCTTGCTCAACACGCTGCACACCAAGTATACGGATTAAGTCATCGTAAGCATTTTTCCCGTGAATGGTACATTTAAAATTGGCATATTGGGTTTTTACGTCATCCATTGTTCCATAAATCACCTTCTGTCCTCGGTGAATCATAAAGAGACGATCCGCCATTTCTTCTACAAGATTCATTTGATGGGATGATAGTAAGATTGCAGTTCCTTTTTCCGCCAGGCTGCGAATTTCCTGCTTGAACAACTCTTGACTTACAGGATCGAGTCCGGAAAATGGTTCATCCAATATGAGCAGCTCTGGTTCATGAATAACAGATGCGATAAACTGCACCTTTTGCCCCATCCCTTTGGAAAGTTCTTCAACAGAAACCTTATCCTTACCTTCTAGGTCAAATTTTTTCAAATAGCTCAGTGCGCGCTCTTTTGCCTTGTCTAATGGGTAGTCTTTTAGCTCAGCTAAATAAAGCAGAATATCCATCACGTTGACATTTTTATAAAGCCCGCGTTCCTCTGGTAAATAGCCGATTTTATTGCGAGGAATATCTTTCCCATTGCTATTCTGAAAGTCAATCGTCCCAGCATCTGGATACATAATCCCCATAATATTGCGGATTGTAGTTGACTTCCCAGCTCCGTTTGGTCCAAGAATTGCCATGATTTCACCTTTACGAACATCGAAACTAATATCTTTAATAATTTGCTTGTCTTTAAAAGCCTTTCCTAAGTTCTTTACTGATAACATTGTTTCCATTGTTATTTATTCACCCTTTCTTTTTTAACTACATCATTTCGGACTAAAAACTCCTCGTCAAATTGAAGTGGAACACCTATCCCATCTTTTTCAGCATGGATGTGGAGATGCGGTTCAGATGTATTGCCGGAATTACCAATTTGCCCGATTGGATTACCTACTGTAAGTTGTTCACCTGCTTCCACTGTGATACTGCCTTCAAGTAGATGGACGATATACAATATAGCATCAGTCCCATCACATGCAATGGCAACATAATTTCCTTCTGGTTGATCAGGGTTTGATTCTGGTGGTATTAAATCTGGTGAATTATTTCTCGTTTCTACTACGCTTCCACTGCAAGCACTGTAAACTATATCACCGAAAATTTCGTATTTATCAAGTTCTTTAGGATAGATTCCGTTTGCTCTTGTACGAAATTGATTTAACTTCACAATATCAAGCGCATACTGTTGGGGCTCATAGGCATTGTGATAGTTTATCTGTGTCGTGCTGCCACCATGTGCAATATAATAAGACCCGTCCTTTAATGGAAAAGCAAGCTCGATGGGTTCATCCTCTGTGGAATAACCACTCACACTAGAAGTCGTATATAGACCAAAAATAAGTAATAATACGATATTAAATCCTCTTGAAAATTTTTGGCTCCTGTTAAGCTTCGTACGAAACGGAAGTGATTTGGTATTTTTCCAAGACAGATAAATAGCAGGAATTAATAAAAGCACCCATACAAACTTCAGGTATATTCCTACCCAATCCCATCGCCCTGAAAGAAATAGCCATGTAATAAATACAACGGTAAATAGTAACTGGATGATCCAATCAAGGCGGGTTGGATATTTTGTTTTCCATAAAGATAAAATAAAAGCGACGGGTAGGATAACCTGTATGACAAATACTTGGATAATAGCTAAAGTCATCGATTACACCTTCCTTTATCTAGTGGGTGACAGTAGCAACGTAATAATCTCTTCCAAATCAAGTGAAGATTGGTTCGTCCATTGTAAACCTTTTTCTTGTAAATAGTGTTCCGTTTCTTTTGGATGATTGGATACCACTTGAACACGGTCCCGAAAAACTTCACCAGGAATAGATGATTCAGTTAGTTCGCTGCGTAACCAATAACGCTTGTAGCGCTCTGTAAGTGCTTCTTTTTCAAAGTTCCCTATCATCTCCCCATTACGTAATACGAATAGATAGTCAGAAAGTTTCTTAATATCTTCAATTTGATGACTTGCAATTATAATGGAGCGTTCACCTTGGTCCATCCATTCTACTAAAATGTCCATAAGATGAGTTTTCGCTGGAATATCAAGGTATGCTGTCGGTTCATCCAAAAGTAATAAAGGAGTATTCCTTGGGATGGTCAATGCAAGTGTGAGTTTCTGCTGTGACCCTTGAGAAAGTTTGGAAAAGCGTTGATTCAAAGGAATAGCAAAATGTTCAACAATTCTTTGGAAAAGCTGTTCATCCCAATGTTCGTAAAGTGGGGCAATAAAACATTTTAAATTCTCTCCAGTAAAAGCGTCCCATCCGATCATTTTTTGTGATTGGTAGGAAACAAATGATTTCCATTGCTCTTCATCCCCAGAAACATTTTGATTAAATAAATTAATACTGCCACTGTCAGTGTTTGCTAGATTCATCATCAGCTTCATTAATGTACTTTTTCCAGAGCCATTATTGCCAACAAGTGATGTAATTGTTCCGGGTTCAATTGTTAAATTGATTGGTCCAAGATGAAAATTATCTATTTTCTTTTTTACCTGGGTTATCTCTACAAAAGGTTTCAACGTTTACTCTCCCTTCTTATAGCTCATGAGAATGTTATGGAAGATTTCTTCAATCTGCTCAATCGTATAGTTATAACTCATTGCTGTTTCTATAGATCTTTCAATTGTTTCATAGACAGAGTTTATCTTGACTTGCTGTTTCAAGGCGTCCTCAATGTCACATACAAATGTCCCTTTTCCTTGCTTCGTTTCAATAAATCCTTGATATTCTAAATTTTGATAGGCACGTCGAATCGTAATCACACTTATTTCAAGATCCTTTGCAAGTCCCCGAATAGATGGAAGTGCTGTACCTGCTTGAATATGCCCACTAGCGATTAATGCCTTTAACTGATGTTCGATCTGATGGTATATAGGTTCACGTGATTCGTTGGAAAGATGAATCGGCAGCTGCAAAGCACACACCCCTTTCTAAAAGACATTAGCTTAAAGATAATCAAGCTTTTCCATCGTTTTTTTCAATGAACGTGGCCAATAAAAGAAACCACATGCAGCAAGGAGGATGGATACAATAGCTGATAGGAGCGGAAGTTCTTGCGCAATTCGAATCGTCCATTCCACAAAACCTACATCTAACACTGCATGAAATAGCGTTAAGATTGCTGCTCCAAGAAGTATAAAAAAGAGACTAGATCCTAATAATGTTTTCCAATTGATAATATCTCCTCCATCACTTGTAGGTAAGACGAATCCAATATATATACTAATTGCTAGCCATATAATAACGAAAGCAAGATAGGCACTAAACCCCATGTTTCGGACTTCCGGTGTCAGTATGTACAAGCATAGTAGTAAGGTGAGCTGAAACGGAAAAGAATAAAAAGAGTGAAAGATAAACCGGCTCTTCACAATGACATTTTTTCTGATTGGCAGCTGTTGAAGCATAATAAAGGAAGGAGATGCCCAGATCTCTCCGCTAATTTTCTGTACATGGGATTCTTTTGGTTTTATCCAAGCCGGGAAAAGAAGAAAGATAACGATGAACAAAATATCCCCTACAATTGTTGTACCCCCTTCAAAGATAGGGAGGAATGCAAATACGATTACGATATATAGCAAACAAAGTGTATAGGTAAAGACAGCGTGCTTTGAAAAGTTCTTCCATTCCGTCCCAGCTAACCAGAAAGCTTGTTTCCATTCTTTCATAACAAATACCTCCTAACTGTTATACTGTGTATATCTATATGAACAGTATATGACCTAGAAACATTTCTGTCAATAATAATTCTAGTTAAAAGAGAAGGTGGGAATAGCCTGGCTAAAGCATTAGTATGGGGATATCTGGATTTCTTCAATCTGAATAGCTATAGAAACCAACCTCGTTCACAATTTAGTCACAACTTTGTTTCTGAATTGTGAACACATTCACAAACTTGTTTTCATCTTGAAAAATTCTGTTATGATATAAGTGTAGTAAGGAAACACCTTTACAATATATTGTGAAATGATGAACAAGCAAACAAATCAAAATAAGAATATAAAAGGAGATGGATGGAATGATTATGAATTTTATTCGTAACAGTAAAGTAGCTGCAGGTATTTGGACTTTCTTAAGAATTTATATTGGTTACCAATGGATGACAGCAGGTTATGGAAAAATTACTGGTGGACAGTTTGATGCAAGTGGATTTATTCAAGGAGCAATTGCAAACTCTACTGGTGAAGGAGCAACTGTTCAAGCGTGGTGGGGAACATTTCTTGAAGCTGTCGCATTGCCACAGGCTGAATTGTTTACGTACGCGGTTATGTGGGGAGAGCTGTTAGTAGGTATCGCACTTATCCTAGGAATTTTTACAAACTTTGCAGCTTTAATGGGAATTACAATGAACTTTGCGTTCCTTTTCAGTGGAACAGTAAGCACCAATGCACAAATGGTAGTAATCACTGTATTCCTTCTGGCTGCTGGTTATAATGCAGGCAGATATGGTTTAGATAGATGGATTCTACCATACTTGAAACAAACAATCCAAAGCAAAAAGCATAAAGTAGACAAAGAAGTTGCTGTTGCATCTTAAAAGTGAAAAAAACGCCTTACAAGGGAGCCACCCTTGTAAGGCGTTTTATTTTTTATAATTGAAATAAATCCAGCCATCTCAGAAAATAACCATCATATTGAACTTGAACCATCAGGCCAAACCCAATCCACTTCCACTAACAAACAATCGCTATTTCAAAATAGAATCCCTTTACGAAACTCATACCAATCTCAACAATAGGACTTTCGATTTTCGTATCTAAACTTAGCTAGTACAAATATAGGATTCTTGCCCAAATATGTTTAACTACCTCTCAGATTGTGAAACATTAGTAATATAACCTTAAAAAAGGAGAGGACATAATGAAACGTTGGGCAATAATCGCTTTCGCATTAATCTTAGCTGCAGTACTAACGGCTTGTGGAAATACGGAGGATGAGACAGATACAGGAAATGAAAATGATGCACCTGCTGAGGACGATGCGACCAATGAAGATGGTGCAGAAGATCCAAATGCAACGGCGGAGGAAGAGGTCTTGGTTTCCTTAAAAAACGCAGAAGGTGAGGTAGTTGGAACAGCAACGCTAACTCCTGCGGATACGGGAGTAGACATCAAATTAGAAGGGGAAAACTTACCACCCGGAACAAAAGGCTTCCATATTCATGAGGTTGGACAATGTGAGCCCCCGGATTTCGAATCTGCAGGTTCCCATTATAATCCGGCAGATGCTGAGCATGGATTTGACCATACAGATGGTCCGCATGCAGGTGATTTAGAAAATATTGAAGTGGCTGATGATGGTACAGTAACAGCTGAAGTAACGGCTGATATGCTTACATTGGACAAAGATGGTGAAAATACATTATACACAGAGGAAGGAACAGCATTGGTCATTCACTCTGAAGCAGATGACTACACGTCCCAACCTGCTGGTGATGCGGGAGATCGTATCGCATGTGGCGTGATTGGTGAGTAAGTAAACCCTTGAATTTGGTCCGATTTTGTGTATAATCGAAAGTAATTGCATAGGAAAAAGGTTTTCTAGGGTTCCGTAGCAACCGCTAGTCTGGTCCGAGAGAAAACCCACAGTAGTAAACTGTGTCACGGAAGGATAAAAGCCTGGGAGAAACTGTATTAACAGTCGCTCTTAGGCTTCTTTTGTTTTTTTTGGACAGAATAAGCGTACATGTTAACCGCAGTGGTTGCCATTTTTGATGAAGGGCGGTTTTCTTAGCAAAAATAAAGGTGGAGGTGCTGTTTTAATGAATTCGAACTGGGTGAAGGTTTTTATTGCAGCTTTCTTTGAAGTGTTTTGGGTGATTGGGTTGAAGCATGCATATGATTTTTGGACATGGGTCGGTACAGCAATTGCTATTTTTGTTAGTTTTTATTTAATGATAATGGCTGGACGAAAGCTGCCCGTTGGAACGGTTTATGCCGTATTTGTTGGACTCGGGACGGCCGGTACGGTGTTCTCTGAAATACTATTCTTTGGAGAACCGTTTGAATGGAGCAAAATACTTCTAATTTTACTCTTATTAGCAGGTGTGATTGGCTTGAAATTAGTCACGGATGAAAAGGTTCAGGAAGGGGAGGCTTCTTAATGGCATGGGGAGCTTTAGTTTTAGCAGGATTATTTGAAATGTTTGGGGTCGCAATGATTAATAAATTACATCAAGACCGAAGTTGGCAAGCCCTTGCCTTATTATTTGGCGGATTTGGGGCAAGTTTTATATTCCTTTCTTATGCAATGGAAACATTGCCGATGGGGACTGCCTATGCCGTATGGACAGGAATCGGTGCTTCGGGCGGTGCAATACTTGGCATGATCTTGTACGGGGAGTCAAAAGACTGGAGACGAATATTATTTATAGCAATGGTTCTAGGAGCAGCGGTTGGCTTGAAATTAGTCTCTTAATGCGTTAGGGATAGATATTAGAAATGAAAGAGGTCGGGTTGTAACTGACCATGATAAGTAAAAAAATGGTTCCAATCATCTGCAGTTGATGGCTGGGGCCATTTTACTTTTTAGCTTACTCTGGTTTTATTTCAACATCCATATATAAACAGCTATTTCCCTGGTTTTATATGAATGCAGGCCATTAAAGTCTTTTAGCTAGCAAGCACAAGGATCTTGTCTCATGAAAAACTTCGTAACTCGAATTGTTTACATGTTAATTTTATATGGACTCCTGTATAATAGAATGTTAGCAAAGAAGAAAGGAAGGCGTTTATGCGTCCGAAATTTAATATAAAATCAGCAGAAACTCGTGAGAGAATATGGACACGTGATTTTGTGTTTATTTGTGCAGCGAACTTTTTTGTGTTTTTAGGCTTTCAAATGACACTTCCAACGCTCCCGTTATTTGTAAAAGAGTTAGGTGGCAGTGATCAGTTAGTCGGAATAGTTGTAGGGATTTTTACATTTTCTGCATTGATTTTTCGCCCGTATGCAGGTCATGCCCTCGAATCAAAAGGAAGAGGATTTGTCTACATGATTGGATTAGCAATCTTCGTTCTATCTGTTGGTGCTTATGCTTTTATTGCCAGTATTGTGCTGCTGTTTGTCATCCGAGTCGTACAAGGAATTGGCTGGGGACTATCAACAACGGCCGGAGGAACGATTGCGACCGATATAATCCCACCTGATCGTCGAGGGGAAGGGATGGGTTATTTTGGATTATCCGGTAACCTGGCACTTGCATTCGGTCCAGCTCTCGGATTAACGTTAGTAGGGATTATCTCCTTTTCAGAGCTTTTTCTTATTTGCGCTGCACTTGGATTCATCGCGTTTATTATTGCTTCCCGTATACATTATAAAAAAGTTGACCAATCTGAGCATAAAACCGCTACAGTTGCGTTTGATATTTTTGAAAAAACAGCACTACAGCCATCCGTCTTATTATTTTTTATTACCGCGACATTTGGGGGAATCGCGACATTTCTTCCAATTTATGCGATTGAACAAAACGTAGAGGGAATTCAACTTTATTTTCTTGTCTATGCTATCTTTTTAATGATATCTCGGACGTTTTCAGGACAAATCTATGATCGAAAAGGGCATCTATATGTATTTTTACCAGGGACAATACTTATATTTATAGCAATGCTCTTGTTAGCATGGCTCCCTAGTACGACCGCTTTACTGATTGCTGCTGGATTATATGGTCTAGGATTTGGCAGCGTGCAGCCAGCATTGCAAGCCTGGTCAGTTGAAAAGGCACCTAATCACCGAAAAGGAATGGCGAATGCAACCTTCTATTCTTTTTTTGATTTAGGAATCGGGATTGGAGCCATTGCCTTTGGTCAGTTTGCATATTTCTTAGGTTATGGATCCATTTACATCGCTTCAGCTGTATCGGTACTGCTGTCCATGCTGTTATACATTTACTTATATATGAAAGCAAAAAGACGGGTTTAAGAAAACACGCCCGATTGTACGCCATAGAGTACTTCTATGCGTAATATTTACTTTGAGGTCTGTTGAATGCCAGGTTCTGCGTGGATTGATTAGGATAATTTCACAATTACAGCTCCCTCGTTTACAATAAACCTAAAGAAATTTTATACTGGATTTTTTGAACATCCTATAGAAGGTAGGTTACTCATATTTTGAAAAAAATAAGTGATATTAATATCCAAAAATTATTTCCGTCAACCATTTATAAGCGCGGAAAAGATTATTATAAACAAAATAAAGTGAGCGATCTTTTATATGATATCAATTACCAAGTTTGGACGGCCACAGTTCATGGTTCAGAGGATTACTTTGTAGAAATCAATATGAAGGATTATACAAATGGATCGATTGATACGTATTGCGATTGTCCTGCTTTTGAAACCTTTGGCACGTGTAAACATATTGCAGCTACCTTAATGCAAATTGCGAATAAGGAGCAGGCTATTCCAAATGCTCCATCCAAGCCAAACTATCAGCTGACAAATAAGTTTATACAGGCATTACGTACGCTGCCACAGCAAAATGCACAGCCAGAGATTTTACCAAATAAACTACCGATGCATGTAGAATACCATTGCAGCTGGGGATTCGACCAACAATTACAAATCGAATTACGAACAGGCGAGAAACATTGCTATGTTGTTAAAGATGCTTACCAATTTCTCGTTAACATATTACAAGGAAACGAATACTACTTTACAAAAAAATTCATCTTCCATCCTGATACGCATTATTTTCTGCAAAAGGATTTGGAGCTATTTGAAATGCTCTTTGCGATTAAACGGAATGAGGAAATGTATCAGGGATATAGCAGATTTCATTACGAAGGTAATAGTGGTGATAAACGCTATATTGCAATTCCCCCACTTACAGCAAAGGAGCTGCTTGAAAAGCTTTCGGAAAGAGATTTCACAGTAGAAACACAGCAGAAAAGCTTTCAGCATATCGGAGTGGAGAAGGATACGCTGCCGTTTCGCTTTTCACTAACGAAAAGTAATCAAAATGACCTGCTAATGAAGATGTCAGACGCAACAGATGCAATGTATTTTCCTTATTATGAAATGATATTCCATGAAGGGGTCTTTTATTATCCAACGAAAGACCAGGTACAGGTTCTTGAAGAAGTTACAAAGTTCGGCATGGACGAATTACAATTACCGATTCCAAAGGAACAAGCTGACGTCTTTTTATCAGAAGTACTTCCATCATTAAAAAAGATTGGTGGGGTAGAGGTATCAGAGTCAATCACAGAAGAGATAATTCAAGTACCTTTACGTGCAAAATTGTATTTGGAAGTAAAAGGCGATTGGATTATTGGAAAGTTGGAATACCATTATGGTGATCAGTTGATTGATCCATTTAATGGGCGAAAGGATAATGATCGACTTATTATTCGTGAGGTGGAAAAGGAACAGCAAATTATGCAGCTGATTGAGCAAGCTAACTTCCATTATAATGGGAAAGAGCTCTATATTGAAGCGGATGAGGAAGAGCTGTATGACTTTCTGTATTATATCCTGCCACGATTAGATAAAGAAGTGGAACTGTTTTTTACATCAGAAATTCGAGGAATGATTATTGAAAACGAACTCAGTCCGAGTACGAGTGTACGTCTAGAAGGTACATCGAACCTATTAGAAATTGGCTTTGATATTAATGGGGTTAATGATTCCGAAATCAACCAAATTTTAAATGCAGTAATCGAGAAAAAACGCTATTATCGTTTAGGAAGTGGTGAATTACTGTCACTAGAAGGAGAAGAATTTACTTCTATAAAACGTTTATTTGACGAGATGCAAATTCATAAAAATGACTTGCTGAATGGGCACGTCCAGATGCCGGTATACCGAGGAACACAGCTAGATGAGCTAATCGATACGAAAAAGAACTACGATCCATCCTTTCGACATTTGCTGCATCAGTTGAAGTCTCCAGAAGAACAAGTATACGAGCTGCCAGAACAGCTGCAAGCGTCTTTAAGAAATTATCAGATGACTGGTTTCAGGTGGTTTAAGTCCTTGAGCAACTATCACCTCGGTGGAATCTTAGCAGACGATATGGGACTTGGAAAAACCTTACAAAGCATTGCGTATATCGCGTCAGAGAAAGAGCAGAAAGGTGCTGAACCAAATCTGATTATAGCTCCTTCCTCGGTCGTTTATAACTGGAAGAATGAATTTGAGAAATTTGCTCCACATTTGTCTGTCGTTGTACTTACAGGAAGCCCAGAGGAACGACAACAATTGATTGAGGCTTCAACAGGTACCGATGTTTGGATTACTTCCTATGCAACGTTAAGGCAAGACATTGAAATTTATCGGGAATTTTCATTTCAATCCATGATCTTGGATGAAGCGCAATATATTAAAAACTATGCAACGAAAACCTCACAAGCCATTCGGGAAATAAAAGCTGCACGTCGATTTGCGTTAAGTGGAACACCGATTGAGAATTCAATCGATGAGCTATGGGCTATTTTCCAAGTTGTTTTGCCAGGACTTATGCCAAATCAACGGAGTTTTAAGCAGTTATCGAACGAAAAAATTGCAATGATTACACGGCCATTTATATTGCGA
Organism: Oceanobacillus sp. FSL W7-1304; assembly: GCF_037969805.1. Taxonomy (NCBI): domain Bacteria; kingdom Bacillati; phylum Bacillota; class Bacilli; order Caryophanales; family Bacillaceae; genus Oceanobacillus; species Oceanobacillus sp. FSL W7-1304. The sequence continues at coordinate 3,218,227 of NZ_CP150211.1, forward strand.
AGACTGAAAAAGGATGTGCTGAAAGAGCTGCCAGATAAGATTGAATCTGTTCATGTCTCGGAGCTGACAAAGGAACAAAAGGATTTATATGTCGGTTATCTAAGACAGGTACAGCAGGAAGCAGCACAATCAATGAAGGAAAGTGCTTTCCAACAAAACAGGATGAAAATTCTTGCTGGATTAACCCGTCTTCGTCAGCTTTGCTGTCACCCTTCGTTATTCATTGAAAATTATGAAGGCTACTCTGGGAAGCTGGAACAATTGATGGATACCGTGAAAACAGCGATTGAAAGTGGAAAACGTATGCTGATTTTTTCCCAATTTACAAGCATGCATGAGATTATTAAAGAACGACTAGAAAAAGAAGGGTTTGGCTATTTTTATCTTCATGGGCAAACCCCTGCAAAAGATCGCGTTGAGATGAGTGAACGATTTAATAATGGCGAGAATAGTATTTTCCTTATTTCTCTGAAAGCTGGTGGGACAGGGTTAAACTTGACTGGAGCTGATACGGTCATTTTATACGACTTATGGTGGAATCCTGCTGTAGAGGATCAAGCAACCGGACGTGCACACCGATTTGGTCAAAAAAATGTCGTGCAAGTCATTCGTCTTGTAACAGAAGGAACGATCGAGGAAAAAATTTATGATCTGCAGCAGAAAAAGCGTGAGCTGATTGACCAAGTTATTCAGCCTGGAGAAACAATGCTTTCTAGCTTGAGTGAGGATGATATTCGCCAGTTGTTAAGCTTATAGGTGATTGGTGGCAGTAGGGAAATCACATAACTTTCCCTACTGCCTTATTTTGTTTGGGCGAGGTCTCGGAATATGTTTGCTTTGTTGTAAATCAGGGAACGATATAGATAAACTTACGAAAGGATGTACAAGTCTATGTCACGAAAAATTCTCGCATATTTCGACTCAGAGAATGATGCAGAATCGGCAAAAGCAACCCTCCAAACGCTGAAAGTTCGTCATGTTATCGTGGATAAGCTTCCAGATACGGATGAAAAAGTAACTTATATACCATTTACTCCGACAGGACAATCTCAGGGAGCGATTGGCACAATTGGCTTAAAAAATCATAATAGTGAAGAGAATGAAGGGCAAGTAACACATTTACTTGAGGCCCAAGTAGAAGAGGAGGATTTCGAAAAGGCAATGCAATATCTAATGGATAATAATGGGTACGAAATAGAGGGATAAAGCTGCAGCAGAGCTTAACAATGCTAACCCTGCTGCAATCATTAATTATTAAGTGAAAATAATTTTCGTGGCCTTCCTTTTAAATAAGGACGTTCTTCTCCAGATACTTTTATGACATTACCAGATAGCAGCTTATTGACAGTTCTTTCAGCACTGCGTTTTGTAACTTTATAATACGCAGCAATGTCGTTTGAAGAGAAAGGTTCATTATTTCTATCCGTTATAAAATCAATGAAATTATAGGAAAGTTCATTGTTCAATCGAGCTTTATGAATCAAGGCATGAAATAATTGAGATGTATCGATATCTCTGCGAATGCCAATCGGACCAATTGTATCCTTTCTTTCATTGACAATATAACAGAGGCTATGATTTTCATTTTTACATTTTTCTAATGCTAAACGTGCATGCGCTTCAGCTTCACTTGCTGATAGACCGAGACCAAATCCAATGTCGATTGGGATATTCAACTCTGCTTCAAACTCACGAAGAAGAGGGAAATCTCGATAATGATTTTGTAAATGATCAATCAACTTTTTGGTTCCTACTACCACAAATTGATGATCGTCTTTTATCGTGAGCAGTGAATCGGTTCGTTCAGCAAATCGAACCAAAAGACTTTGCATTTTGGTAGTTAACGCTTTCAATTCTTGTTCCTCATGTTGATCTTGATTTTTCATGCGGATATATCCAGCTACGAGAAGAGCACTCTTGTGTTGGTTCAGTTCGGTAAGGGATTTTGCAGATTGAATGGCATGTAATAAATTTATCTCTGGTATAATCATGCAACTGCCTGGAATATCAGCTTCTCTTAGTTGTACCTCTACTTCTTTGCTTGATGTAAGTACATAATCAATTTTACCTTCATCCCAGAGTTTTTGATGAAATCTTGTAATTTGTTGAATATCAGTGGATTCATCTGCCCCATAGCTATAATGATAAATCTGTTTATTATCAAAGCTAAGTTCTTTTGCGACCTCCTCAACATGCTGTCCGTTAAGTACATCGATGGAAATACGATCGAGTTCTTGATTGTAATCGTTTCTTAAACGATAGAAAGAGGTGAGTATCATATACTCATCAAAAGCAACCTGTACAGCTGGCAATCGTTTCTTTTTTATTTTTTCTCTGGCATACAAATAGGATGTTGCTTCCGTAAATAAATAAATATCACACATGAAAGCCCTTTCAATTAATTCGGGGGTTTCACTTGAATGTGTGTATATAAACGGAAGGATATCCAAATTTTCATCATGTTTTGCTAGTGTATGTACACGCTTTATCGTTTCTTCAATTCCAAAAACTGCAATTTTAACTTTCATGTCGTACACTCCGTTCCTTACTGTTTTTTAGATAATGACCCATTCGTTACATAGTTCATTAAATACCTACCGACTTCTGCTATGAAATGTTGTGCTATACCATTATTTTCCCATCCCTCTGTTAATACAGCAACCTCTAACTTCCTTCCAGTTGATTCCATAATCGCTACATCATGCTCTACTCCAGGCAATTCTCCGGTTTTATGATAAATATTCAGCTTACAATTATTCATTTGATATGCTGCTAATTTATTGTTGAATTGCTGATTTTTAAGTAACCTTCGAACTTCTTGCCGCAAATTTTTGCTATAGGGACCGTTATCGCTGGAAAAAAGCTTAAGTAAGTGAACGATATCTGCTGCAGTAGTAATATTCTCGTTGCCGCTTGCTTGTGCTTCTTGATCCATAAATTTACGTTTAATTATTGTATCCTGACAGCCGAGCTTTTTAATAGAATGATTGATACGGTCGATACCGATCATATCAAGTAATATGTTGGAAGCAGTGTTATCGGAAACGATAATCATAAGCTCCAATAGATTCTGGTAACTATACGTGTTGTGTTTTGTTAAATAGTTAATGACACCTGCACCTTCTACCATCGCCTCAGGTTTAATAGAAATGAGTTGTTCCCTTTGGATGCGACCAGCTTCAATCTGCTGCAATACCTCAGCAAGAATAAATAGCTTAACAACACTCGCAGCTTTTCTTGGCGTATTTGCATTAAATTGAATAGTACCTTCTGCGCTGTGAACAACAATTGATATTTTATCAAGGTTGATAGGAGATATAGAAAGTAAAGCTTTTTTTAATTCGAATAAATTCATTACTTTCTTCCACCTTACTATAATTACAGCAGTATTAGTTTAAGTTATATCATATTGAATTTTCATAATATTGTCAAGAAGACTCGTTAATTTGCAAGAAGACAAGATATGTGACAAGAGCTTTAATTGTTCGTCTGTTTTCTCCATACTTTTTAAACATGTATTCTGGACGAAAACTATACTAATGTCCTACTGAAAACGTTAACAATTGATAGATGTATAAAACTTAACGTGTATATGTAACTAGAACGTAGTAACTATAAAAATTATCAAATTATAATGAAATTTTTTCATATATCATTGTAAATTTTAGAATAATAGGGTAATATATTGGAAGATAGCTTTATGTTAAAATATATTTACATATATTTACAAAGCTATTACAAAGAAACAGGGGGTTAAATACATGAAATTGTCTAAAAAGTCATTATTATTGTTGGTTTTTGGACTGCTGCTTAGTGTTCTAGTAGCATGTGCAAGTGAGCCAGATGAAAATGATTCCGCTAACGAAGGAACAGATGAAGGTACAGAAGATGCTGCTCCTGCAGGAGAACAAGATCTAATGATTGCAACTCTATCGGATGCTGTATCCTTAGATCCAGCTGGTTCAAACGATACTCCTTCAAGTAACGTTCAAGCGAATATCTTTGAATCATTAACAAAACAGGACGAAAATATGGAAGTACAACCAAGCCTAGCTGAAAGCTGGGAACAAGTTGAAGATACAGTATGGGAATTTAAATTACGTGAAGGTGTAAAATTCCACGATGGTACAGACTTTAACGCAGAAGCAGTTAAGGCAAGTATTGAACGTATATTAGATCCAGAAGTTGCATCGCCACGTCTATTTCTATATGAAATGATTACAGATATTGAAGTAGTAGATGACTATACAATTCGCTTTACAACAGAATACCCATTCTCACCACTGCCAGCTCACTTAGCACATAACGGTGGAGGTATCATTTCACCAGCTGTCATTGAAGAAGACTACGCTGCAATAGAAGCTGGAGAGGATCCAGGAAGTGTTATTAACGAAAAACCATATGGTACAGGATTCTTTAAATTTGAAGAATGGCAACCAGGAACACAAATTACACTCGTTAAGAATGATGATTATTGGGGAGAGCAAGCTTTGCTTGACTCTGTAACATTTAAAGTTGTTGGAGAAGGCTTAACTCGTGTTGCTGAATTAGAAACAGGTACATCACATATTGCTGACCCAATCAGTCCGAACGATGTTGCTCAGATTGAAGGGATGGACGGTGCAAGTCCAGCAAAACAAGCAAGTGTGAGCTTATCTTACATTGGATTTAATATGGAAAAAGAGCCATTTAATGATCCGTTAGTTCGTCAAGCAATCAACTTGGCTGTTGATAAAGAGCAAATCATTACAGGTATTTATGATGGAAATGGTGTACCAGCAGTTGGGCCATTAGCACCAGGAGTACTTGGATATGATGAAAATGCTCCAGGACTTGAATATGATCCAGATCGCGCTAGAGAACTCTTAGCTGAAGCAGGCTATGAAGATGGATTCTCTACAACACTTTGGACAAATGATAGTCCAGAACGTATGGATACAGCAACAAACCTACAAGCACAGCTTGCTGATTTTGGTATTAAAGTAGAAATTGAAGTCCTTGAGTGGGGCGCATATCTTGAGCAGACTGCACAAGGCGAGCATGATATGTTCATCCTTGGCTGGTCAACAGTAACAGGGGATGCAGACTATGGATTATATCCATTGTTCCACTCTGACAATGTTGGAGAACCTGGAAACCGTACATTCTTAAAAGATGATGAGTTAGATGCATTGTTAGAAGAAGCTCGTCAAGAGGCAGAGCCTGACGCTCGTCTTGAGTTATACAGTGAAATTCAAACAAAGTTAACTGATCTTGCACCAATGCTTTATATTCATCACCAAGAATTCTTGTTAGGTGTTAGTGATAAGGTTCAAGGATTAACACAGTTACCAACTGGAATCTTGCAATTACATGAGGTATCTATTCAAGAATAATAAACGCTTTGCATTCACGGAGTTATCCGAGTTTGATAAGCGATTCGAAAAGCCCGCTAAGTATCTTAGGGGCTTTTCGCTTTGGCTTAGAAGAGGATAGGGATTTGGAAGCTGTGACCTGTTACAGTGGTATCAAAAAAAGCGCTCATTACAATAATGAGCGCTTTTTTTGATACTGATTAAACTGTAGTAGGTTGGTGCTTCCCGGATTTAATGTCTTCCATATAGTGACATGCTGCCATATGTCCGTCTAACATTCCGTCTGCTTTACGAAGCTCTGGTGTTTCGGTTCGACATAGGTCAGTTGCAAATGGACAACGAGTATGGAATCTGCAACCTTTTGGTGGATCAATTGGTGAAGGTACATCACCTTTTAAGATGATCCGCTCTTTTTTCTTATCCATATCTGTACTAGGGATTGCAGAGAGCAAAGCCGTAGTATATGGATGCATTGTATTATCAAATAGTGATTTTTTATCAGCAATCTCAACGATTTTCCCTAGGTACATTACGATAATTCGATCTGAGATATGTCGTACAACCCCTAAATCATGTGAGATAAATAGATACGTTAATTTGAATTCACGTTGCAGCTTTTTCAATAGATTAATAACCTGTGCTTGGATAGAAACATCTAACGCTGATACAGCTTCATCTGCGATGATTAGCTGTGGATTAACGGAGAGAGCCCGAGCAATTCCGATCCGCTGACGTTGACCACCACTGAATTCATGAGGGAGTCTATCTGCTTGGTGTGGTCCTAGACCAACCGTTTCCATCAATTCAATTACACGATCATTCCGTTCGTTTTTTGGTACGGAGTTTTGAATCTCCATCGCTTCTGTCAGAATTTGGCGTACCGTATGACGCGGGTTAATCGATGCGTATGGATCTTGGAAAATGATCTGCATATTTTTACGATTTTTATTCATTTCTCGTTTGTTGTATGCAAGCAGATTTTTCCCATCGAATTCAACTTCACCAGATGTTGGTTCATCAAGGCGTAAAATGGCTCTTCCTGTTGTAGATTTCCCGCAGCCTGATTCTCCTACGATACTTAATGTTTCTCCTTCATAAACTGTAAAGGATACACCGTCTACAGCTTTTACATGATTTACGGTACGTCCTAAAATCCCGCCTTTAATTGGGAAATATTGTTTTAAATCAGTAACTTTCAGTAGTTCTTTCTGTTTCTGCATGAACATTCACCTCCGGATCGCCATCCCATTCATCTGAATAGATCCAGCAACGAATTTGGTTCCCTTCCTCATCTGTGACGAGGTCAGGTAATTTTTCTCTGCACATTTCTGTCGCGAATGGACAGCGTGGAGCAAAACGGCAGCCTTTAGGCATCTCCGCAGGGCTAGGTACAGATCCTCTTATTACAGCTAAATCACCTTCAATATCTTGGTCATGCTGTGGAATAGATTTCATTAAGCCAACTGTATACGGATGCTTAGGAGCCTTGAATAATGTTTTTGTATCGGTATACTCAACAACCTTTCCGCAATACATAACAGCAACATAATCACATGTTTCTGCTACGACACCAAGGTCATGTGTAATTAATAGTACACCCATACCGAGTCGTTCTTGCAAGTCTTTAATTAAATCAAGAATTTGCGCTTGGATTGTTACATCAAGTGCTGTTGTTGGTTCATCAGCTATGAGTAGTTCTGGATTACAGGCAAGCGCCATTGCAATCATAACACGCTGTCTCATTCCCCCTGAAAGCTCGTGTGGATACTGATTGACACGCTTTTCCGGGGAAGGAATTCCAACTAATTTCAGCATTTCAACGGAACGCTGTTTTGCTTGTTTTTTATTTAAACCTTGATGGATTTTATAAGCTTCACTAATCTGTTGGCCAACTGTAAACGTTGGATTTAACGAAGTCATTGGCTCCTGGAATATCATTGATATTTCATTACCGCGTATTTTGCGCATATTAGCTTCGCTTTTATCAAGTAAGTTTTCTCCTTTAAACTTGATTTCACCACCAACTATTTTTCCAGGCTCTTTAAGCAGGCGAAGAATGGAAAGGGAGGTGATACTTTTACCTGATCCTGACTCCCCAACGACACCGAGAATCTTCCCTTTTGGGATTGCAAAAGAAACACCGTCAACTGCTTTAACCTCTAAATCTTTAGTGAAGAAGGAAGTCTGTAAATCTTTGATTTCCAATATATTCTCATAGGAATTTGGTGCACTTGTCATATAAGAAGCTCCTTTCTGACAATAGAATGTTCAAAATGTTCTATTTGAACAAATGATAGCAATCAGTCTAGATCAATTCGTTTATTTAAATATCGATACGTAATGTCAACTGCTAAGTTAACGAAGATGAATAATAGAGCAACGACTAAGATGGTTCCTTGGACTACTGGGAAGTCACGTGCTCGAATAGAATCGATGATTAGTTTTCCCATACCGTTTACGGCAAATACACTCTCTGTAAGTACAGCTCCACCTAACAGACCTCCGAATTGAAGACCAACTACGGTAACAACAGGTATCAATGCATTTTTAAGTGCATGGCGATAAATAACAACTCGTTCCTTAACACCTTTTGCTCTTGCAGTACGAATATAGTCTTGGTCAATTACATCGAGCATACTCGAACGTGTCATTCTTGCAATAATGGCTGCGCTACCCGTACCCAGAGTTAGAACTGGTAATACGACCTGTGCGAAGCTTCCCCAACCAGATGGCTTAAACCAACTGGTGTCACTAAAGAATGGAACCCAGCTAGGAAGATCAATACCGATGGCAAACCATTGGATAAGCATAAGTCCGAGCCAGAAGTTCGGCATGGATAGTCCAAAAAGTGCAAGAATCATAAGAGATGTATCAGCTAGAGAGTATCGCTTCGTGGCTGATATGACACCGACGATAAGCCCGATAAATACGGCAACAACTGTACTGTAAATCGCAAGTTCTACCGTAACCCAAAATCGTGCTCCAATTTCAGCTGTTACATCTCGTCCACTACGCATGGAGTTTCCAAGATCACCTTGAACAGCATCCTTTACATAATTAAAATACTGAACCGGTAATGGATCATTTAGACCCAATCTTTCTCTAATATTTTCAACCTGTTCCTTTGGTGCGCTTTCACCTGCCATAATTTGAGCAGGATCCCCTGGTACTAAGTGCATCATACTAAATACTAGAATTGAAACCCCGATTAAAACGGGAATAGTTTGAATAATTCTTCGGATAATAAACTTAAACAAGATCTTTCACCTCTTTCTACTCTTTTGTCTTCGGATCGAATGCGTCTCTTAAACCATCACCAAGCATATTGAATGCCAGAACTACAAGCACAATGGCAAGCCCAGGGAAAAGAGCAACATGTGGAGCATTGTATAAATAGTTACGCCCGTCACTTAGCATAGCTCCCCATTCAGGTGTAGGTGGCTGAGCACCAAGTCCCAAGAAAGACAATCCACTAGCAGATAAAATAGCAGTAGCTATATTAAGAGTAGCTTGCACGATAATTGGTGAAGTAATATTTGGAAAAATGTGTTTAAAAATAATCCGAGCATCACTAGCTCCTAAAGCTCTCATCGCATCAATATATTCGAGCTTCTTAACAGATAAAGTAGAACCACGAACAATCCTGGCAAATACAGGTACAGATGAGATAGCAACCGCGATAATAACATTTTGCAGGCTTCCTCCAAGCACGGTTACGATTGCAAGTGCAAGTAAAATACTAGGAAAAGCAAGTAAGATGTCCATTAATCTCATAAGGATGCTGTCCGTTCTTCCACCATAATATCCAGCGAAAATTCCAATAAGGACTCCGACTGCACCACCGAGTAGAACAGAGAAAAATCCGACAATTAATGTTAGGTTTGTTCCGTGAATAATACGGCTAAAAATATCACGACCAAAGTTATCCGTTCCCAGCCAATTATCTCCTGATGGGGGTTGGAGCTTATTCAGCATATCTTGTGTATCGGGTTGATATGGTGTGAAGTATGGACCGATTATTGCGACAATTATAAGGAATAAAATTAGAAAACCGCCAACCATAGCTGATTTATTCTTTTTTAGCTTTCGATATACTAATCTCCAATTTTTGAATCGCGGGTTAGGAGGTTTGATCGCGGTTCTAGTGTTTTCGATATGTTCTGTCGACTGACTCATAGATTGCTAACTTCCTTTCATAAGTAGATTAAAAGGTAGTTCAAAAAGCCCGGTGAAAAGGACACGTTTAGACGAGAGGTTGACAATGCTCAACACTTTCTGCAGGGCAGAGGTGTGAGCTTAATCATATAACCATCGTCCAAAACTACTATGTATTTTTCATCTGCTTTTTGAACACGCACCTAAATTGCATATTTTTACCCACCATTTTTCGATTATAACACGAAAAATTGAATTTACAATTTGATTAAAAAGTGGGACTATTGTCGAAAAAAGAAACATACTGGTAAATCAACAATTCGCAATAAAAATATGTAAATTGGTATTTTTCAGTAATTAAGTCGTCTAATTATTTCGTCTATGGTATGCTAATAACAGAACGAGCATACACATATAGCAATTAAGTGGCTCATCTAGACAGTAAACCCACTTTACAAAAATGCTTTTAAAAAGGAGTGAGAAAGGATGGCAGACATATTAGAAAGATTAAAAATTACAATTCCGATCATTCAAGCTGGTATGGCTGGTGGGATCACGACGCCTGAACTTGTAGCCGCTGTGTCGAATGCTGGTGCGCTTGGAACAATTGGTGCAGGCTACATGAGTACACATACATTAAAAGATACGATTCACCGTGTGAAACAATTAACTGACAAACCTTTTGCGGTAAACCTGTTTGCTGCAAATCTCGAAGCCTTCTCAACGGATGTAGATGAGATGCAAGCACTATTGAACAAACAAAGAGATGAAGTAGGTATAGATACTAAGGAGAATCTAGTAAAAGTGAAGGACTATTTACAAGAGAAAGTGTATCTGCTTATAAAAGAAAAGGTTCCTATTGTCAGTACAGCTTTTGGTGCACTTTCTTCTGTATTAATAAAACGGTTAAAAGAGAATCACATAATCCTTATTGGAATGGCAACAAATGTTGGTGAGGCAAAGCACCTAGAAGATATGGGGTATGACATGGTCGTTGCCCAAGGTGTTGAAGCTGGTGGTCATCGTGGCACGTTTGATATTGAAAAGTACCCGAGTGGGAGTAATATTGGTTTGATTACACTAATCCAGTCAATTTTAGAAAATACCTCTTTACCAGTTGCTGCTGCAGGAGGGATTTATACGAAGAAACAACTGGATGCGCTACTATTAATGGGAGCAAGTGGTGTACAGATGGGGACAAGATTCTTACTGGCTAAAGAGGCTGGAACAAATAAAACTTATCGGAGAGCATTAATGAAAGCCAGTTATGAAGATACGGTGATAACAAAAGTGTTCTCAGGTAGACCCGCAAGAGCAATTAAAAACAGTTTCATCGATGAAGTAGAATCAAGTGGGCTAGATATTTTACCTTTTCCAATTCAAAATGAACTAACGAAAGATCTAAGAGCAGCTGGAGCTGAATTTGCCATTGCTGATTTACAATCACTTTGGGCTGGTCAAGGAGTAGGGGCATTACATAAAGAAGAAAGCGTGAAAGATATTATCGGATTTTTTGTGGGGAACACAGAAGTTAAAACGATATAACCTGATCATATTAATAAACAGCCAAGAACCTAGATTAACTTAATTTCTTGGCTGTCTTTATTCGCTTGTTTAATAGAATGAATATAACAATAAATTACAGTAAATGAGGAATTATGATTAAATAACTAAAAAAATGATGCTTTAGAATTATTTGACATCAAATTATCGTTCCGTTACTATATTATTTATTAGAATAGTAAAACAAAAGGGGTGTTTTAATGAGAAAGATAAAATTGTTTTTATCGACAGTATTATTGATGGGGTTTGTATTATTTCTAGCAGCATGTAGTGAGGATGAATTTCTCCAAATGCTAACAGGGGGAACTAGTGGTACTTATTACCCGCTTGGTGGTGAAATGGCTACTAATATAACAGAAGCTACAGGTATTCAGACAGATGCAGTTTCATCGAATGCTTCGGCTGATAATGTAATCGCTTTAAGTGAGGGAGATGCTGAGTTAGCGTTTGTACAAACGGACGTTATGTCAAATGCGATTGATGGAATAAACTCTTTCGAAGGTAATCCGATTGATAATGTACTTGCAATTGGAGCACTTTATCCAGAAACAATTCAAATTGTTACAACTGCAGACTCTGGTATTGCATCTGTAGAAGATTTGGCAGGGAAATCTGTTTCAGTTGGTGCACCAGGATCGGGAACATATGTGAATGCAGAGCAAATTCTTGAAATTCATGGAATGACTATGGATGATATCGACCCGCAAAACCTTGACTTCGGTGAATCTACTGGAGGAATCCAAGACGGTACTATCGATGCTGCTTTTATTACAGCAGGTACGCCAACAGGTGCTGTTGAAGGGCTGTCTGCTACAGTAGACGTTTCGGTCGTTCCAATTGCTCAGGATAAAATTGATGAAATGATTGAACAATATCCGTATTATGCTGCTGACACGATTTCAGCAGGAACATATGGCTTAGATGAAGACGTAAACACGGTTGCGGTGTTAGCAATGCTTGCGGTAGTAGATAGCGTTTCAGAAGATACAGTTTATGACATCACGAAAGCTATTTACGAAAATGCAGATAGCATGGCGCATGATAAGGCTCAATTTATTAAGTTGGAAACTGCGTTAGATGGTATCGGAATTGATGTACATCCAGGAGCGCAAAAGTATTATGAGGAAGAAGGTATAAGTGTAGAATAGACTGTTTCTATTTATAGGTTGCTATAGCCGGCTGTCCGTCCTTTTATAAGGAAATGGCTGTCGGCTATTTTTGCCAAATAGATAGGCAGTTATATGACTAATCATTGAATAATGAAAGCATGATCTAGGTGAAACGTTATGTTACATAAAAAAAAGATTATCATTATTATTTTTATCATAGCAAGTTTATTAGGCATTTTTCTATTTGCTCCAGTCGGTACTGCTCTTGTTTTCTATGAAAAAAACACAAATGAACTGGCAGCGTTTAAACCAATAGAAATAGGTGACAAATTTCAGATCATCTTTACACATTCCATTCACTTAACAGATGTTGCAGAAAAATATATCGTTACGGAAAACCTTGATATACAGCAATACGAAATTGTCTATGAGGAATTTGGTATTGGCATGCCTGCTAATGCGGGAGAAGGAGAAACATTTGTCTATGAGGATGGAAAATATCATGTGAGAGACTTAGAAAATTACTTTGCTTCGATGAAAATTCGCAACGGAAAAACTGTTTCAGAAAATCGATTCTTATGGGAGTCAAATTCGGGACAGGAGCATATGGTCTGGTTTAATGATTATTTTGATCCTGGTGATTGGTTTACAGTGAAGGTAGAAAAAATCACATTATGGAAATATGTGAGAGGAGTAGAGATCCATGAGTAAAAACAAAGAAACAAAGCAATTAACATTCGAAGAGCAACAGGAACTTATGCAAAAATATGATGCTGAATCAAATACACGAAATGTTGGTGGCTTTATTGCTAAAGTAATCTTTTTTGTATTAATTGCTTTCTCTCTTTTCCAAATTTATACAGGAGTATTCGGTCAACAAACAGCTTACATTCAACGAACAGTCCATTTAGGCTTTGCATTGACACTGATCTTTCTATTATTTCCTGCCCGAAGAAAAACAAAAAGGCAGACAATACCTTGGTATGACTATGCTCTTGCATCATTATCCATTGTTGTCTGTGGATATTGGCCGGTATTCTATGAGTCCTTAGTTCAACAAGTAGGGGGCATTGATGGCACGCAAGTAATCATAGGTGGGGTTGCAGTACTATTAGTTTTAGAAGCTGCCAGAAGAGCCGTTGGCATGCCAATAACAATAATTGCTGGATTATTTCTTGTGTATGCAATTTTTGGTCCGTTTATGCCAGGAATGCTTGCACATCGGGGGTTAAGCTTCCAGCAATTAATTCAATCTATGTTTTTTACAACAGAGGGTATCCTTGGTACTCCATTACAAGTATCATCTACGTATATTTTCTTATTCTTATTATTTGGCGCTTTTTTAGTTCAAACAGGAGTTGGAAACTATTTTAATGACTTGGCGATTTCGATTGCTGGTCGCCGGATTGGAGGACCCGCAAAAGTTGCGATATTTTCTAGTGCGCTGAACGGAACAATTTCTGGAAGCTCTGTAGCGAATACGGTTACAACGGGTGCGTATACGATTCCAATGATGAAAAAGCTTGGATATAAGAAAGATTTTGCGGGGGCGGTAGAAGCGGCAGCATCCACCGGCGGGCAAATTATGCCGCCAATTATGGGAGCGGCAGCATTTCTAATGATTGAGTTTGCGGGAGAAAGCTATTGGAATATAGCGAAAGCAGCAACAATCCCAGCTATTCTGTATTTCTCCGGTATTTGGATTATGACGCATTTTGAAGCGAAGCGAATGGGCCTTCTTGGATTACCGAAGGAAGAAATCCCAAGTAAAATATCTGTACTGAAGAAAATCCATTTATTACTGCCAATACTGGCAATTGTTTACTTTTTATTTATTGGTATAAGTGTTGAACGTGCAGCAATCTATGGGATTATAGCCACCATTATTGTAAGTTTGTTTCGAAAGGATACACGAATTACACCGAGTAAGTTTATTGTTGCATTGGAGTCAGGTGCGCGAACAGCGTTAGGGGTTGCAGCAGCCACGGCCTGTGCCGGAATTATTGTAGGGGTCGTTACAAAAACAGGTTTAGGGCTAAAATTAGGAAATGGTCTTGTTAGCATTGCAGGAACCATTGCAGGTTCACCAGAAATTCAGTTGATGTTAACCTTGTTCTTCACAATGATTACGTCGATCATTATTGGAATGGGATCTCCGACAACAGCAAATTACATTATTACATCGACTATTGCTTTACCGGCAATCATTGCATTAAATGGAGAACTGGATGTAGCAATTCCTGTTTTAGCTGCACATATGTTTGTGTTCTACTTTGGTATTGTTGCGGATATTACACCGCCAGTGGCACTCGCGGCTTTTGCAGCGAGTGGAATATCTGGAGGAGATCCGATCCGTACGGGACTAAATGCATCGAAGCTAGCGATTGCTGCTTTTATCATACCGTATATGTTTGTTCTTAACCCGACACTATTGATGATAGAAGGAAACTTTCTCGATATTGGCTGGTCACTCATTACGGCCATGATTGGAATGGTTGCGGTTGGTGCAGGTCTCATTGGATTTTGGTATCGGAAAATTAACTGGTTTGAAAGGATTATTTCAGTAGTTACTGGATTGCTGTTAATGTATCCAGAAGGCTATTCCGATACAATTGGCTTTATTGCTTTTGTTATATTAGTGGCTATTCAGTTTATGACAAAAGATAAAGGCCAAAATAATCAGCGTGGGAATCTGGAAAAAGCAGGGTCTGCAGGATAAAATTTAATATGAAGGTGATCAGGATCTTATCTGATCACCTTTCTTTGATTTCTTATGTTAATGCGCTATGCTTAAACATAAGATTTATATAATAGAAGAAAGAGGATTAACATCATGAAGCAATATGATTTTACAGAAGGGAATATATTCAAGCAGCTAATTCGGTTTTCTTGGCCAATTATGTTTACAAATTTATTGCAAACATCCTACCAGCTGATCGATAGTTTGTGGGTCGGAAACTTGCTTGGTGCCACTGCATTGGGAGCAGTAGCAGTATCGGGAACCATTTTGTTTACGGTACTTTCATTTATAATTGGTTTGAATAATGCAGCACTTACCATTCTGTCACAGCAGAAAGGAAAGGATAATGAAACAGGATTAAAACGATACTTAAATGCATTTGTCGTAATTCTAACAACGATAGCGATTGTGTTAGGTGCCATAGGATACTTTTTTTCAGAACAGTTTCTAAGTATGCTTGGTACACCGGAAGTTATGATGGAACAAGCAAATGCTTATTTACAAATTAACTTTATTGGGATTTTATTCCTGTTTGGTTATAATTTTATTAGCACGGTTCTTCGAGCTTTGGGTGATAGTAAAACGCCGGTACGCTTTGTTATGATTGCTGTGGCGCTAAATACGGTGCTCGATCCAATATTTATAAGTGTGTTTAATTGGGGAGTAGAAGGTGCGGCATATGCAACTGTACTATCGCAAGGAGTCGCTTTTCTATATGGTTTGATTTATATTTTATCTAAAAAGCTTGCTCCGTTTAGTATGCCAATATTACCAGCTAAAGCTGAAGTTGGATTGATTTTGAACCTTGGGATTCCTTCAGGTTTACAAATGTCTGTTATTTCAGCAGGATCAGCAGCAATTATGAGTGTTGTTACAGGATTTGGTGGTGGCGTTGTTGCTGGATTTAGTGCAGCTCAGCGTTTGGATAGTTTACTAATGCTGCCTGCACATGCACTTAGTACTGCTGTTAGTAGTATGGCAGGACAGAACATTGGCGTAAAAAATTGGTCTCGTGTAAAAGGGATCGCGAAGTATGGGGTGCTCTACAACTTCTCTATTATGCTAGCAATCGGTATTGTTGTTGTATTTTTGGCTGAATATGGTGTCAAACTGTTTATCCGGGATGAATCAGCAGTGGAGTTTGGTAAGACGTACTTACAAATTATTGCTTTGTGCTATCCGTTTTTAGGAATTAATTTTATCTTAAATGGAATCGTTCGTGCGGCAGGTGCAATGTATCAAGTGCTTGTACTTAATATTATTTCATTTTGGGTATTGCGGTATCCGCTAACAGCCTTATTTGCGATGTTATTTGGTGAGATTGGAATAGCAATCGGAATGGGAGCAAGCTTTGTGATTAGCAGTGTGATTGCTATTGGATACTATCGATTCGGTAAATGGCGAGAGAAAGAATTGTTTAAAAAAAGTAAATAAATTGGAGCAATTTAATGAAACGATTATGTAATCTTATAAGTAGTGGCATCATTTCCGGTTTAGTACTGGGTATATTTTTGAAGATGGTGGAACTTTTTACAGGGAAAGCGGTTTATGTTCTGTTATTAAATGTAGATTATATTCCTGTTATAAAAGAATGGAATATGCATGAGGCTATTGAATTTGGCTTGCATTTGATTGTTTCTATTATACTTGTACTATGTATCTACTTTTTGCTTGAAAGGTGGAAGCTTCAAAATCAAATGCTGCCATACATAATCGTAAATGTTCTGATTGGATGTATCCTCTATTTTACAACGCAATTATCAGAGCGCACTCCAGATTTGATGGATAGGACTGCATTTTTGTTTTGGGCTGTTGGACATCTCATCTATGGGGTTGTTGTCTGGCTGTTGATACAGTTATTGTTGAGGGAAAAGGAAAGATAGTATATGAAGCTAAAACGGAAGATACAAAAGATAACAAAGCAAACCTTCAGTGTAGTGTTTTTTTTAATTGGTGTATTTTTACTAGTGTCGTTTTTGACTTTTGAAAAACAAGAGGAATTCCGTCCTGAAAGATCATCTCCCTTAATCAGTGAAGAAGTTCGGAGCTATAAGCCTTTAATTGAAACCTACGCGAAGGAATATGGTGTTGAAGATTATGTCGATGTTCTGCAAGCAATGATGATGCAGGAATCAGGTGGGAGAGGCAATGATCCGATGCAATCGTCGGAAAGCTATTGTGGAGAAATTGGGTGTATTAAGGATCCTGAGCTTTCTATTAAACAAGGGGTCTATTATTTTTCGAAAACATTGGCGGATGCAGATGATGACCTAGAACTTGCCATCCAATCGTATAATTTCGGCCGAGGATTTATTGATTATGTTCATGCAGAAACTGGACGCTACTCACAGGATATTGCAATTGCATTTTCTAAAGAAATGTATGAGAACGCTTCTGATCCAACCATCTATACATGTCTGCGGGAAGAAGCAAAGCAATACGACGCCTGCTACGGAGATATATACTATGTCAGATCTGTTATGCAGTATAAAGATGTATTAGCTCCTGAATGAAGAACAGCGAAGAAACTGGTATGATTATAGAAAAGAAAGAATTTAGACAAAACAAATACAATGGGAGGAATTCAAATGGTGAAAGTAATTCAAACAGAAAAAGCACCAGCAGCAATTGGACCGTATTCACAAGCAATTCAGGCAGGAGATTTTGTCTATGTGTCAGGACAGATTCCGATAGCTCCAGCATCAGGTGAAATTGTTGATGGTATTGCAAATCAAACCAAACAAGTACTTGAAAATTTAAAAGCAATTTTGGCAGAAGCGGAAAGCGATTTTTCTCAAGTTGTTAAATTTACGATTTATTTATCTTCAATGGATCATTTTGCTGAGGTAAATGAAATTTATGGCAGCTTTCTAACAGAGCCATATCCGGCTAGAGCAACTGTTGAGGTAAGCCGACTACCCAAGGATGTTTTAGTTGAAATGGATGTCGTAGCATATACCAAATAATATTGGAGGAATCTAATTTGGAAAATTTTACGTATCAGAATCCGACGAAATTAATTTTCGGTAAAGGGCAGCTGGAGAAGCTCGCTGATGAAATAAGACCGTATGGCAATCGTGTTTTAGTTGTCTATGGTGGGGGAAGCATTAAACAGAATGGCATTTATGATGATGTGAAGAGAGAGCTCGATAGGCTTGGAGCAGATGTGTTTGAATTGCCTGGCGTAGAGCCTAATCCACGTATTTCAACCGTCCGTAAAGGCGTAGCCATCTGTAAAGAGCAGCAAATTGATTTCCTGCTTGCAGTTGGTGGCGGAAGTACTATTGATTGTACGAAGGCAATTGCTGTCGGTGCAAAAACAGATGTGGATATGTGGGATATTGTGACAAAGAAAGAGCGTGCAAACGGAGCGTTACCATTTGGAACTGTTCTAACTTTGGCTGCAACAGGCTCAGAAATGAATAGTGGATCGGTAATCACAAACTGGGAGAAAAATGAGAAGCATGGCTGGGGAACGCCGTATACGTATCCTGCATTTTCTATTTTAGATCCAGCACATACATTCACCGTACCACGCGCCCAGACAGTATACGGTATTGTCGATATTATGTCCCATGTGCTTGAGCATTATTTCCACGAAACGCCAAATACATTGGTGCAAGATCGTTTTTGTGAATCGATATTATTAACTGTAATGGAAACTGCACCGAAATTGCTTGATGACCCTGAGAATTATGATCACCGGGCAACAATCATGCTTAGTGGTACGTTAGCATTAAATAATATGCTGAACATGGGTTATCGTGGAGATTGGGCGACCCATAACTTAGAGCATGCCGTATCAGCAGTGCATGATATTCCACATGGCGGAGGATTAGCAATTCTTTTTCCGAATTGGATGAAGCATGTTTTGGATGAAAATAATGCACCACGCTTCAAGCAATTAGCAGTTCGTGTATTTGGTGTAAGTACGACAGGTAAATCAGATCAGGAAATTGCCTATGAAGGAATTGATAAACTCCGAGTGTTTTGGAATTCTATTGGAGCTCCAGCGACATTAGCCGACTATGCTATCGATGAAAGCACGGTTGAATTAATGGGTGAAAAAACGGTTAGTGCTAGCCCGGAATATGGTAACTTCAAGCGGTTAAACAAACAGGATTCGATTGCAATTTTCACAGCGAGCTTAACCGAATAATTTCGACTATTTCCCAGGAAATATTTTGTCAAATAAAGTAGAAAAAGAACTGGCATATCATTGATAGATAGCCAGTTCTTTTTTTATTTCCTCACGTATTTTTTCCAAACATTCTTCCGGAGTCTTACCGAAAACGCGTTTGTTGTTTACAAGTGCATACGGTCGTACTCGACATAATCCGCAAAATGATAAACATTCATTCATTAGCACGGCTACTTCCGGAAATTCTGCTTCGATAATTTCTTCTATATTTAAAGTAGTGATTGCATTACCGTCACAAACTTCAACAACGACTATACCCATTGCTATCACTTTCTTTCCTTAATAATTAAGACTTAGTTAGTTTTAGCATATTTGGGTCTAGAAATCAATCATTCTGTTTCGGTCTAGCCACGTAAGCAAAACATCCACCCGCTTTAAGCCTGCTATCTTGATGAAAAGGAATGAGCTTGCTTTGGTGAATTCTCGCTTTTATACCAAGCTACAAGCATAATTACACCACTAGCAATAAGCAATAAACTTGTGATAAGGAATACAGAAGAGAATCCCCAAGTAGCAGCAATTATACCGCCAAGTGCTGGGCCGATAATATTTCCCAGGAAGCGCAGGCTTGTGTTATAGCCAAGCACTTCACCTTGCATTGATAACGGTGCTTCCTGACGAATATATGCAATCCGTAGTGGAACAATACCGCCAATTGAAACACCAAGTAGGAATCTCAGTACGACGAGCTGCCAAATGTTCGTTACAAATGCTCCAGGGAAATAGACAATACCGGCCATAAATAAGAGGATGATTAATATCTTTATATAACCAATACGGTCTCCAATCTTGCCCCATCTTCGGGACATGAGAAGATTCCCTAACCCGGCTGCTGAAAAAGCTAGCCCGGCAAAGAATGCAATATTAACGGGGCCGTGAATTTCAGCTACAAATAAAGAAAGTATTGGCTGAATGCTAAAATGTGCAATCTGTACCAATGTTGAGAGCAACATCACGACAAGTAATACTGGTCTACTCAGAATATGCTGCAATACTTCTTTACTGCTATACGATTTAAAATCATTTTTATCATTAGATATATTGATTTGCAGCTCCTTGATTCCAAACATGACAAGGAATCCTGAAATGAATATTGTAATGGAAACCCATTTAAATGTGCTTGAATACCCAAATATATCTGCTAATGCACCACCGAGCATTGGTCCCATTAGCGCTCCAGTTATGCTCCCGGTTTGCAGCGTCCCGAGTACTTTCCCTGCGACTTCTTTCGGTGTTTGTACAGATATAAATGCTTGTGACATTGGGATAAATCCGGTTACGATTCCCATAAACAATCGCAATAAAAAAAGCTGCCATACTGATGTGGCAAACCCCATTAAAAATACAGATAGTCCAATCCCAAATGCAGAGATAATTAAAATATTCTTTCTGCCATATTTATCTCCTATTCTTCCCCATATTGGAGAAAAGATAAATGCAGCAATGAATGTTACTGCAAACGTTAACCCCGACCAGGTTTGTACATAGGAGTCGGAGAAATTCCCCATTGAATTAATATATAAGGAGATAAATGGAATTACCATTGTCATACTACCACTAACAAAAAAATTGGCGAACCACATAATAGCCAAATTACGTTTAGCCGCTTGGTCAGTATCTATGATTCCAAAAACCTTCTTTCTTTCAATTTATTTCGGTACTCTAAATATACACCAATACGAAATAAATTGAAAGTTATCTGCTCATCATACGGAATTGATTCGTGAAAAAGATGTTCAAAATTATATCCAAGCGTTATAATAGATAAAAGTAAAACTACATTCATTAGGGGCTTTCCCCGCTGAATGTTAGTCCTTCAAGAGTATGGCTTTAAAACGCTTGAAGAGAAACAGCAATTAATGCTATTACGTTAATTCGGAGGTTAAATTTGATTTTTTAGTGAGAATAAAAAGGAGACATATAACATGAAATTTAATGGAAAGATTATTCGATTGTCACTGTTGGTTCTAACGTTATTTATCGCGTTTGCTATGCCGGTATCAGCGGCGTCCAATACGATACTAATTTATGGAGAGAAGTTAAATGATTCACAGCGAGCCCAAGTTCGAGAAGCGTTAAATATTGAAGATACGGATACATTTGAAGCACACGACGTCAGTGGACAGGATTATGCAAATTTTATTAATGGAAATCCAAATGCCAATATGTACTCTTCAGCAAGAATTCTTCTGGAAAATGAAGGAGAAGGGATAACAGTTAATATTGTTACTCCGGAAAATATAACACAAGTTACAGCATCGATGTATGAAAATGCGTTACTTACTGCTGGTGCAGAAAATGCAACAGTGGACGTTGTATCACCAATCAAAGTTAGTGGACATTCAGCATTAACGGGTATTTATAAGGCATACGACGTAGAAGGCGAAGAACTAGACAAAGAACGGATGGAATTAGCCAATGAAGAGCTGAATGTAGCTACAGATCTTGCTGAAAATGAAGATATTACGCAAGATGAAGTAAGTACATTGCTTACCGAAATTAAACAGATGATTGCGGAGCAAAATCCGGCAACAAAAGAAGATGTAGAACGAATTGTCAGCGAGCAATTGGATAAATTAGAGATTCGTTTAAGTGATGAAGATCGGCAAATGCTTGTAAATCTTTTTGATAAAATGCGAGATCTAAACATTGATTTTGGAGCAGTGAAAAATCAGCTCGAGGATATTGCTAATTCAATTGCAGATAAAGCAGATGAATTAGGTCTTGATGCAAGTTTCTGGGAAAAGGTTGCTAATTTCTTCAGCGAGCTATTTAAATCAATTGGCGATTTCCTAGGCGGTTTATTTAATTAAAGTAGATACGTTTTAATAGAGAAGAGAAGTAGTCTTGTGGAAAAGAAGCTACTTCTCTTTTTTGTGTCTAATTTCCTGTTTTGTAATAGGAAAAAATGATAAATTGAGTCTTTTGTATCAAAAATATTACGCAATGTAACAAAAATATGAAAATAGTAATCCTTGTAATAGACTCTTAAACGTCTTGTAACTGTATTTGCAGTTTGCCTGTGGTACGATAATCATTGTCAGAAATTCAAGGAGGTACATCAGATGAAAAAACTAGTAGCAGCACTCGCTGCAGGTATTTTTATTGCTGGCGCGGCTACAACAACAGTTTCAGCTGAAGAACACGAAGTACAAAAGGGAGAAAGTCTCTGGGAGATTGCAGATAAATACGATACAACCGTTGAGGATTTAACTGAAATAAATGATTTAAAATCTACTGTCATTCACCCAAAGCAATTACTGTTTATTAACAACATGTATTCAGTAAAGCAAGGGGATACATTGATCAGTATTGGAAAAGAATATGACATAACAGTAGATGAATTGAAGGAATGGAATGATCTTAAAAACGATATCATTGTTATCGGACAAGATCTAAAAATAAATGGTGTAAATGTTAGTCAAGATGATTCAGAGCCAGCTGAGATTGAAGAAGCGCCAAAACAAGAAAATGAAACGGAAAAACAAGCTGATGAAAAGAAAGCTTCCGTTAAAACAGAGAAAGTAGAAGAGAGTTCAGAAGAGAGTTCAGAAGACAGTTCAGAACAGAGCCCTGAAGGGGAAACAATCACTGTAACGGCAACTGCCTATACAGCTAAATGTGATGGCTGTTCTGGAGTAACATCTACAGGGGTAGATTTAAACGCTAATCCCAATGCAAAAGTAATTGCTGTAGACCCGAATGTAATACCTTTAGGTTCAGAGGTCTACGTTGAAGGTTATGGTTACGCAACAGCAGCAGATGTTGGTGGTGCGATTAAAGGTAATAAAATCGACCTTCATGTCCCAACGAAAGAAGAAGCAGTAAATTGGGGCGCTCAGCAAGTTAACGTAACGGTTATTAAATAATTTTTTAGCCCGAAGCATTAACAAAAAGGAAAGCACTGTTATAATGTGCTTTCCTTTTTTTGCGGCTAAAAAAACATGGAATTTCTCTATCTGCATATGTCTTCCAATATAATAAAATCTTGCACCCGCTTATAAACAATTATAATTGTATCTCTGTGGAGTGATTCGATTCTTCAATGACTTCATTTGGCTTATTGTTTAATTCTGTATACCCAACTATTCCAATCGTAAGAATAATAATAACGAATAATCCCAATAATATCCTTCTCATGCATGCTTCCTCCAAGATGTAAAATGTCTATAAACTAGTATAGTAGAAATAGAGTAAAACTACTATAGGAAAATACAGTAAACTTAAAAATTATTAACGAAATTTTTTAATCAAATTGTATATACACAAATCAAATGTAAGCGTTTTATGTTAAACTTAAATATGGAAGTATTTCTGTGTTTAAGGAGGAGTTTTACCGTATGACTAGTAAGACATTAGACAATTTTTTAAATGGTAGTATTTTAGATTTAAAACAACGTGGGCTATTCAATGAAATTGATACAGTAGAGGGAGCGAATGGTCCAGTTATACGGATTCAGGGAAAAGAGTTAATTAACCTTTCATCTAATAATTATCTTGGACTTGCAACAGATGAACGTTTGAAACAAGCAGCAAGTGAAGCAATAGGTTCGTATGGTGTTGGGTCAGGAGCAGTACGTACAATTAATGGTACTTCTGATCTCCATATTGCGTTAGAGGAGAGAATTGCAGCCTTTAAAGGAACGGAGGCGGCAATTTCCTATCAATCTGGCTTCAATTGTAATATGGCTGCGATATCAGCGGTTATGGATAAAAATGATGCGATTTTGTCAGACTCTCTCAATCATGCGTCAATCATTGATGGCTGTAGGCTTTCAAAAGCAAAGATAATTCGATTTGAGCATTCGGATATGGATGATTTACGTCGGAAGGCTGAGGAAGCAAGATCAACTGGCAATTTTAATAAAATAATGGTTATCACTGATGGTGTCTTCTCAATGGACGGGGATATTGCAAAGCTTCCAGAAATAGTTGAAATTGCAGAAGCATATGATTTAATTACGTATGTTGATGATGCACATGGCTCGGGAGTTACTGGAAAAGGCGCCGGTACAGTTAAACATTTTGGTTTACAGGATAGAATAGATTTTCAAATGGGAACGCTTTCGAAGGCTATTGGAGTAGTTGGTGGTTACGTAGCGGGCAAGTCCAACCTGATTGACTGGCTGAAGGTGCGATCACGTCCATTCCTATTTTCTACAGCTGTTTCACCGGCAGATGCGATTGCTAGTACAAAGGCAATTGAATTACTTATGGAAAGCACGGAATTAAATGAAAAACTCTGGGAAAACGGAGACTATTTAAAACAGGGCTTGAAAGCATTAGGTTTTACAATAGGTGCTAGTGAGACGCCGATAACGCCATGCATTATTGGAGATGAGAAGGTAGCGCAGCAGTTTAGCAAGCGTTTGGTTGAAGAAGGGATTTATGCAAAATCAATTGTGTTTCCAACTGTCCCACGTGGAACGGGGCGTGTCCGTAATATGCCGACAGCTGCTCATACAAAGGAAATGCTAGATAAATCGATTGCTGTGTATGAAAAAGTAGGGAAAGAAATGGGCTTAATTTAATTTCGATTGCATAGAGGGGTTTTGGAGATGAAAAAAATTCTAGTTACGGGTGCTCTCGGACAAATTGGATCCGAACTTACAGGCAAGTTGCGGGGTATTTATGGAACCGATCAAGTTATTGGGACCGATATACGGAAGATTGATGGGATTGAAGAACAAGGGCCATTTGAAGTGATGGATGTTACAGATATAGAACAAGTCTTGCATGTTGTTAAAAAGCATGAAGTAGATACGGTTATGCATCTTGCAGCACTTTTATCAGCAAAAGCGGAGGCATTTCCGAAGGTTGCTTGGGATATAAATATGGGTGGTTTGCTCAATACATTAGAGGTTGCAAAGGAATTCCATTTGCAAATTTTTACACCAAGCTCAATTGGTGCATTTGGTCCAACGACACCAAGGGATAATACGCCGCAAAATACATTACAACGTCCAACCACGATGTATGGCATCAATAAGGTTGCTGGTGAGCTTTTATGTGATTATTATTACCAGCGCTATGGGGTGGATACAAGGGGTGTTCGTTTTCCAGGCTTAATTTCGTATGTTGCTCCCCCAGGTGGTGGAACAACAGATTATGCAGTTGAAATCTATTATGAAGCGGTGAAACACAACGCATATGAATCGTATATTGCTGCAGACACCTATATGGACATGATGTATATGCCAGATGCATTAAATGCGATTGTTCACTTAATGGAAGCAAATCCGGAAAAGTTAATTCATCGCAATGCCTTTAATATTTCGGCAATGTCTGCACAACCAGAAGATTTTGCCAAATCGATTCAAAAACAGCTGCCGGATTTTAAGCTTTCATATAAAGTAGATCCGGTTAGACAACAAATCGCTGATAGCTGGCCGAATTCAATCAGTTCTCAAGCAGCAATGGAGGAATGGGGATTTAAGGCTGAATATGATCTCGATCGTATGACGGTTGATATGCTTGATAAAATTAGAAAGAAAGTAGCAGTTTAATAAAATAGGGGATGCATTCGGCATTCGTGAAAAAATAAGTGAAGGTGCCTAATAAAGGCGCCTTCACTTCGTGTTTTTATGCATACATTTCTGCAATTTGTTTTTGCAGCTTGCGATCTTGTACGTATTCATCATAGCTCATCTCTTTATCGATAATACCTTTTGGTGTAATTTCGATTAAACGATTTGCGATACTGTTAATGAATTGGTGGTCATGTGATGTAAACAGAATGGATCCTTTAAATTTAATTAACCCATTGTTCAATGATTGAATAGATTCTAAATCTAGATGGTTTGTCGGTTCATCAAGCATTAGTACGTTTGCATGTGAAAGCATCATTTTTGACAGCATACAACGTACTTTTTCACCACCAGATAGCACATTCGCCTTTTTCAATGCTTCCTCACCAGAAAACAGCATTCTTCCTAAAAATCCGCGTAAAAACGTTTCTGTCTCATCTTCTGGAGAATATTGACGAAGCCAGTCAACTAGTGTTAAATTCCCGTTTTCAAAGAATTTCGCGTTATCTTTAGGGAAGTACGATTGAGATGTTGTGACACCCCAATGATATGTTCCTTCATCAGGTTCCATTTCACCTGCTAAGATTTTTAATAAAGTCGTTTTGGCAATATCGTTCTTTCCAACAAGAGCAACTTTATCATCCTTATTCATCGTAAAGCTAACATTATCTAAGATTTTTACGCCTTCGATTGTTTTACTTAGCCCTTCGACGCGTAATAAATCGTTTCCGATTTCGCGTTCAGGAGTAAAAGCAATGTATGGATACTTACGGGAAGAAGGTCTAATATCATCTAATGTAATATTATCGAGCATTTTCTTACGAGATGTTGCCTGCTTCGATTTCGACGCATTTGCACTAAATCGAGCGATAAAGGCTTGTAGCTCTTTAATCTTTTCTTCTTTCTTTTTGTTCGCATCCTGTGCCATTTGCGTAGCGAGCTGACTGGATTCATACCAGAAATCATAGTTTCCAATATAAATTTGGATTTTCCCGTAGTCAACATCTGCAATATGTGTACATACTTTATTTAAGAAGTGTCTGTCGTGAGAAACTACGATAACCGTGTTTTCAAAGTTAATTAAGAATTCTTCCAGCCACTGGATTGCTTGAATATCAAGTCCGTTAGTTGGCTCATCGAGTAATAGAATATCTGGGCTGCCGAAAAGGGCTTGAGCAAGCAAAACTTTTACTTTTTGATCGGCAGTAAGCTCAGCCATCTTCATCGTATGAAGCGATTCTTCGATACCAAGACCTTTTAGCAATACAGCTGCATCCGATTCAGCTTCCCAACCGTTCATCTCAGCAAATTCGCCTTCTAGCTCTGCAGCACGCATACCATCTTCTTCTGAAAAATCAGCTTTCATATAAATTGCATCTTTTTCTTGCTTTACTTTATACAGCTTTTCGTGTCCCATTAAAACCGTATCAATTACTTCGTTTTCCTCATAAGCGAAGTGGTCTTGCTTTAAGACAGCAAGTCGTTCACCAGGAGACATGGAAACATTTCCCGACTGTGCCTCAACTTCACCAGACAATACTTTCAGGAAAGTTGATTTTCCTGCACCATTTGCACCAATAACGCCATAGCAGTTTCCAGGAGTAAACTTAAGATTTACGTCCTCAAACAGCTTTTTATCACCATATCGTAAACTAACATTAGTAACAGTTATCATTCTGGGTCTTTTCCTCCAATAAAATAAATAGTAATCATGGTAAGCTTACGTTATTTGACGCAACTTTGCAAGAACCCCATAGCATGTTTTACAAAATTGGTAATGTTTTATAGGTTTCCTATTTCGCTGTATTGTAATATGTTATATTAAATAGGAAGTAATTATTATTTATCGGCTATTTACTTTATAGATCTAGACATAATTATAAAACGTTTTAATAGTCTACTCGTCTTGATTCTAATAATCTTAGTCGATGGAAGCTCTTATTTGTTCATGAAATATATGTCAGTTTAATCAGTGAAAAGTGTAAGCACAAAAAATAACTTGTATATTTGCCTATTTTTTGTAATAGTAGTACAAAAGGCTATTAGAAATGCCAAGCTTATAGGTACCTGTCTTAGATACACTTATGCAATTAGGAAAGCTATATGCTTTCCTGCTTTATAGAATCAATTGTTTTATTGCCCATAACGGAAAGGGGGGAAGGGCATGGGTGAAAGGATCATTTATTTCCTTTTTACCGATACAGGCAGTTATTTATCGAAAGCAATAAATTACTACACGAAAAAGTCATTAAATCATGTCTCTATCGGTTTTGATCCGCAATTAAACGAACTGTACAGCTTTGGAAGAAAGCAGCCGAGAAATCCATTTATCGGTGGATTTATTAGGGAAGATATTCAAAGTGAATTTTTAAAGCGTTCAACCTGTGAGCTATACAGTTTTACAGTTACGGAAGAAGAATATGAAGGTATCATTCATAATATAAAAGAAATTGAAGCAAAAAAACAGCTTTATAAATATAATTTTATTGGTTTATTCGGTGTAATGATGGAAATAGAGATTAATCGAAAATATGCCCTATTTTGCTCCGAGTTTGTTGCAACAGTACTGCGAGATATGAAGAGGTTTCAATTTGGCAAACCGATTAGCTTTATTACACCCGCAGATATTCGTAGTTACCCAGGGATGCAGCTGATATATAAGGGAATTCTTGGAGATTATCAGAAGCAGAAACCACTTGAAGAAAGAATACAAGACCAAGCCATACCAAAGCAATCATTTATTTTTCTATTATCTTCTCGATTTAAACGCTTGGGTTTAAAATAAGCAAAAGAACCATCTACATTGTAAATGGTTCTTTTTTTATGGTCAGGAAGCTTTAAATATGGAATGCTATGGATACTTAGCTATCAATAC
Source organism: Oceanobacillus sp. FSL W7-1304 (assembly GCF_037969805.1). Taxonomy (NCBI): domain Bacteria; kingdom Bacillati; phylum Bacillota; class Bacilli; order Caryophanales; family Bacillaceae; genus Oceanobacillus; species Oceanobacillus sp. FSL W7-1304. Next base: position 3,246,751 of record NZ_CP150211.1, read on the forward strand.
AGCCACGTCCATGCAGCGCTAAAGCTCAAACCGTTGATAAAAAGGAATGCCGTGTTCCCGGCCGGTTACCATGGGCCTAACATCTCCAGACCTAGTGTTTCATATGGAATCTTTAACCGAAAGGCTAGATTGTTTGCCTCGAGGTCTATCGTTTCCACTGCAACATGAAAATTACTGCGAATATCCATATCTGTAACTGCCACATAAATTTCCTGTTCTTGCGGATTGACCGTAACCCATTCTGGCATTGGAAGTAAGTCAGCCATATATTCCATGATTTTTTTGTTTGGGAGTTCTAATAAGCCAACCGATATGGACTTTTGTTTTAAAATAAGGTCGCCATTATCCTGCACTAATGGTTCGAAATGAACAGAAAGTGGGACCGTTGTTGAGAACACAGGCAGCTCTCCAATTAAATGGACATCTTCATCAAGTGATATACGATAGTAATGATCTGAATCTCCAAGTAATTGTTCAATGTATGCATTGACGAGATTATTCAAATTCTGTTTTGATGTTCGTATAATAAACTCAGAGCTTTCTTGATCGCCTCGTTCATGGCGGACTGGAGCTTTATTTTCCGGAACAGGTCCAAATAAGAGTGCGAGAAGCACAACAAAAACAATGCCATTAAAGATTAGCAAGCTATAGAAAGCTTTTTTCCATTTGTTACGTTTCAAACGCTGTTTTCTATCTGACATAGCGTTCATCCTTATCTTCTATTTGTAATATAGTCAAGTACTCGTTCAGCTATTAGATAATACCCCTCATAATTTGGGTGGAAATTATCTTCAGCAAATAAGTTCGTGGCTTTCACTGTAAATAAATCTTCGGTTGGTATAAATGTAATATTTTCGTATTCACTAGCAATGTTGCTGCTTGCAGTGTTCCAGGCTCCAACAATTAAATCGAGCTCTTTAATATCCTTGAAATATTGTTGGAAAGGGTTATAAAAGCCGACAAGATATATATGAGTGTCTGGATTTAATGCAATAATGGTCTCAAATATTTGCCGAATTCGGGATTCATAGCCATCCATTTCGGCAACAAAGTCATCGATAACAAGGTGCATAATGTTTTCCCTGGCGATTTTCATAATATCATTTGCACCAATTGTAATCAGTACTAAATCGGAATCCGCTATTTCTCTGGCGATCTTTTCCTGTCCCAGACGCTTGAGCAATTGATCTGTACGATTCCCGCGCTTCCCAAAGTTAACAATCTCTACAGATTGCAATCCATCATTGATTGTTCGGTCTAATATTCCAATATAACCACCTTGATCCGTCTCATCACCAACACCTTGGGTAAGTGAATCACCGATTGCCACAATCTTGGTTTCTTGATTACTGAAGAAACTAATTGTATTCTGTAGTGCACCAGATATATTTGGTGGAAATCCCGTTTGATCAGTATCTTCTTCTTGTTTTTGGTTTTCTTTACTTGTATCCGACTCATCATTCACTTCATGATCTTCAAATTCTTGTTGCATATCTTGCTCGGGCTGAGTGGCTGGCTCCTTACTCATTTCATTTGACGGTTGCATAAAAAAAATAATGAAAGCTCCGATAATCAGAAGGGAAAAGGTTATATAAACATACTTTTTCAAGTTAATCACACCTATGCAGTTATCTCTTAATATAATATGGAAAAAAGGCTAATTTGTCCGCTTTATAACTATTCGAAATGGATTTATAAATTATATACCCTTTCAAGCACTCCTGTAAAATTATGCTTAAAGAAATCATGGTGTTTGGCTATATATGTATTGCTTGTTATCCATTATTTCAAGGAAGATCCGTAGTGTCTATATCTTAATCGTTTATTCAGAACATCCATTATAAGTTTAATCAATAATATAAAAAGTTAAACTTGAAGTTGATCTTAAATATCGATTGTTTGTTGCATCATAAATATAGCGGTGAACTACTGGGACGGGAGCGAAATTGTTCCAGCAGATTCTACTAATAATAGGAAGTCAGTATACGCACAATCCTTATTTACACATGAGTTCACACTTTCCTTTAAATACGAACATAACAAAATATAATGCTTAATTAAAAAATCGCCCTCTGTTAAAGAAGGCGATTTAAATTTTAGGTCCACTCTTTGGGGATATTCCCGGTTTGATGGAGATGTAAACCTGATTATATATAGTGTTTAAACTGTAACAGTTGCTTGCGTATTATTGCTTCGAAGCTGAAGTGCTAATGCAGCTGGATTTACCTCTGTAACAATAATTCCCGTCGCATTTGCATGCTGCAATGTTTGATTTGTGCTTGCTGCTCCTTCGGCAAAAATAAATTTTATTTCTTTATTTACCAATTGTTCAATAACTGCAGCTGGAAGTTCTTTATCCTTAACCCATAATGCATCAATAGGAGATGAAATTACAGATAATTCATTAGCTGGATCATCTTCTACAGAAATGATTTCAAAACCAAGTTTTTCTAAGGATTTCGTTTCGCTTTGATCAATCCCGATGCTAGCAATAACTTTTTTGCGAATACCTTCCTGACGATTAAATGGAGAGGAAAGCAAGCTTTTAATTACAGCGTCATTCGATTGTTGTGCAACTTGATTAACTCCTGTTGCTTGATCAATTGCTTGCTCTAAGTCTGCCAGAATATCTTCTACAGCTTCTAGTCCAATCGACAAGCGGACAAGCTCTTCAGTTACACCGCTTTTATTCAAATCTTCAGCATTTAGCTGCTGATGTGTCGTTGAAGCAGGATGGATGATTAAGGATTTAGCGTCTCCAACATTTGCTACATGTGACCATAGCTTCACATTGTCGATTAGCTTTCTACCTGCATCGCGTCCCCCTTTGATACCGAATGTAATAATCGATCCATAGCCGCTCTTGAAATATTTCTTAGCAAGCCCATGTGATGGATGTTCCTTTAAACCAGGGAAGCTGACCCATTCTACTGCTTCATGTTTTTGTAAATAGGCAGCAACTTTTTCTGCGTTCTGTGCGTGTCTTTCAATTCGTAAATGTAGCGTTTCTAGTCCTTGTAAAAATAAAAATGCACTTTGGGGGCTTAAGCATGCACCGATATCACGTAATAATTGAACACGAAGTTTTGTAATAAATGCTGTTGGACCAAGATCTTTATATTTTAAGCCGTGATATGTTTCGTCAGGCTCGGTGAAGCCAGGGAATCGATCGTTATTCCAGTCAAATCTTCCACCATCAACAACGACCCCGCCAATTGTCGTTCCGTGACCGCCGATCCATTTTGTTGCGGAATGAATAACAATATCTGCGCCCCAAGTGAGCGGTTTTGCGATATAAGGGGCAAAAGTATTATCAATAATTAATGGAATATCATGAGCATGTGCAATATCAGCAACAGCTTCTACATCAAATACGTAAAGACTTGGATTTGTGATGATTTCACCAAATATAGCTTTTGTTTTATCGGTAATCGCAGCTTCAAATTCCTCAGGTTTTGTACCATCAACAAATTTTACTGTAATCCCATAGCGTGGAAGGGTCGCTGCAAAGAGATTGTACGTACCGCCATATAGGTTGCTGTCCGCAATAATTTCATCCCCAGCTTCCGCGATATTCAAAATTGCTAGCGTAATAGCAGCCATTCCGGATGATGTTGCAACAGCACCAACCCCATCCTCCAGCTGAGCAACACGCTGTTCAAATGCATCAACCGTTGGATTCATAATACGAGAATATATATTACCTGATTCTGCTAAACCAAATAAGTTTTGTGCATGTTCTGTATCACGGAAAACATAAGAAGTTGTTTGATAGATTGGAACAGCACGCGCACCTGAAGTTGGGTCCGGCTGTTGACCACCATGAAGTAATACCGTTTCTGGCTGAAATTGTGACATAATAAAATTCCTCCTTGAAATGTTATGTTTTTTACTAGAAAACTATAAACTTTAATACCGTGGATCACTTGGCTACCGAAACAGCCACGTCCAGCTCCAGCGCTAAAGCTGTAGCGAGACTTCCCTCGCCTCCGTACGATAAAGAAGACTTGCCGACTGGCTAAGACATGAGGCCTAGTCGCACTTATACCCTTGTGGTGAAAGTCAACATTGACTCTAGGTAAAAGGATGGCCGACTAAAACCAGGCTACGCCTAACATCGGCATACCCCTAAAGGGGCGTGTTTCCTTTATCTCCTGCGGCTCAGTCCGTACGTCGCTAACCGGGCGCTTACGCTTTTGTGTTTGAAGAGGGAAAATGAAAAAGCCCTCTTCCTAAGAAGAGGGCGTATGTACGAACCGTTCCTCCTCTCATCTTCCAGGTTTTTACCCTGTAGGATTTAGCACCGTTACAAGCAGGTTAATGCTTTAAGGTTGCCGGGCTTCATAGGGCCTATTCCCTCCGCCGCTCTTGATAAGAGATGTTGCATTATTTAAGTTAGTGTGAGTATACAATGAATTCTATTATCTGTCAATGATGTTTTCTGAAAAGTTTAAATTAGGTTGAATGTAATTGCATGTTGCAGGATTTACCTAAAGCCAGAGATTCATTTTAATGTGTTCTCAAACGACGCTGCGAATTTTTATAAATAGACGCCATATATATAAATAAAGCAGTCCAAATAAAAGCAAACGTAACTAGATGTGCTTGTGAGAAGGGCTCTTTATAGAAAAACACACCAATTACAAGCATCATGGTAGGTGTGATATATTGCAGGAAACCTACCATGGCTAGAGGAATCTGCTTTGCACCACTGGAAAATAACAATAGTGGAACAGCGGTAGCAATACCCGCTCCAATTAAAAATAGGTTCGTAACTGTTATAAATGGTGTAAAAGTAAATGAACCGCTTGGAATAATCCATAAGTAAATAAGTGCGACTGGTGTAATAAGCAATGTTTCAATTGTCAGCCCGGAGATTGCGCTGACATTCACTGTTTTTTTCAGTAACCCGTATAATGCAAATGTGGTTGCTAGCAGCAGTGAAATCCATGGAAATACACCGTAACTGAATGTTAAGTAAAGCACACCAATTGCTGCTAAAATAAAGGAAAGTAATTGACCTTTCGTTACAGGTTCTTTCAAAATGATAATTCCTAGTAAAATACTAATAAGCGGGTTGATATAGTATCCAAGACTTGCTTGCAGGATATGTCCTTGAACAACTGCCCAAATAAATAGAAACCAGTTTAATGTAATCACAATCGCGGCAGCTGTGATCCCAAGTAATTGCTTTTTCTTTTTCATAATTTGTCGGCATTCCTGTATGAAGTTATTCCATTTACCAAGAAAAATGACAAGAAGCAGCATAAATACTGCTGACCATGCTATTCGATGTGCTAGAATTTCCCCAGCTGGAACATAATCAATTTGTTTCCAGTACATTGTAATAATCCCCCATAAGAGGTAGGCACTGAATGTATAGATGATGCCGGTTTTCGTATGCCGATTATCCATTATATTTTCCCTCCTAAGCGGATTTTTTGAACAACCTTTAACATTTCTATAATAGTAGATGGAATTTACCAATTTAGCAATCACTTAGCTTAGCTTAAGTTTTAGAAAACGCTTTCATAATCAAGTTTTATTCGATATGATAGATGTGAGCGTAAGAGACATCTATCAAGAGGGGGTTTGACGATGACACAAAAACAAAATCAAAAACGTATTGAAACGGCTGTCATCCATGAAGGCTATGATACTAAAGAAATGCTTGGGAGTCTTTCCACACCCATTTTTCAAACATCTACCTACACATTTGAAACTGCGGAGCAGGGGGAACGTCGCTTTGCCGGTGAGGAGTCGGGCTATATTTATTCTCGCCTGGGGAACCCAACCGTCCGTGTGCTTGAAGAGCGTATTGCGACTTTAGAAAAGGGAGAAGCTGGTCTTGCATTTGGATCGGGAATGGCGGCAGTGTCAGCTGTTCTCATTGCACTCACCAAAGCAAATGATCACATTATATGTTCATCGGGTTTATATGGATGTACGTTTGGATTTCTAACGATGATGCGAGAAAAGTATAATATAACTACTGATTTTTCGGAGATGAAATCAAAGGAAGAGCTTCGCAGTCTTATTCGGCCAGAAACGACCGTCATTTATGTAGAGACACCGATTAATCCAACGATGCGCTTAATCGATTTACAGCAGGTGGCAGAGGTTGCAAAGGAATACGGTATTCCGGTTGTAGTGGACAATACATTTTCTTCTCCTTATTTACAGCAACCATTGGAATTAGGGTGCGACATTGTCCTTCATAGTGCAACGAAATATATCGGCGGACATGGAGATGTAATTGCAGGTTTAGTCGTTGGCAAAAAATCCTTTATTGATATGCTTTCCAATACAACACAAAAAGATATCGGCGGGGTTATATCTCCATTTGATGCATGGCTTTTACTGCGTGGTTTAAAAACATTGGCGGTTCGTTTGGACCGTCACTGTGACAATGCCCGAAAAATTGTGGCACAGCTGAAGATGCACCGGCAAGTCGCTAACGTATATTATCCAGAAGATGACGACAATCCGGATCTTGCGATAATGGAAGGACAAATGAAACGTGGAGGGGGAATCATTTCCTTTGATGTGAAAGGGAATAAACAGCAGGCGCAGCAGTTGTTAAATCAATTGGGTTTCTTAAAAATTGCAGTAAGTTTAGGCGATGCCGAAACGTTAATTGAGCATCCTGCTACAATGACACATGCAAGCATACCATATGAAGTTCGGCAACAAATGGGTATCACAGACCAGCTCATTCGACTTTCAGTCGGACTGGAAGCGTGGGAAGATATTTGGTCTGATTTAGAGCAGGCTTTAGATCAATTATAAGAAAAGCAGCACTCATTTTACATGCACGTCTAATGCTAATTATTTTCTAGCATGGACGTGTATTTTATTTGTACTTTAATAATAGAATTGGATAGGTAGGAGGGATATTTTAACTTGAAGTTTATATAAAATGTGGATTAGTGTATTTAAATGGATTGTGCGTCTACCCGCTCCGGAAATATAATTCGCGCATCCAAAGGGGAGCTGTTGAGCCTCCTTGTGCTGTCGCACTGCGTAGTCTCACCGATGCTCTTCTTCCCACAGGAGTCTAAGTATATTAGTATATGCTCACCAGTTATTACTTGTGGAATTAATAAAAACGATATCGATGCGCTACCAGTCCAGGTGAGTGCAGGGCGGTGACTCCAGTGGGAATAGCACGTGTCTGAAGACTCACCGGAAGTGGGTTTCTTCCGGAGAGGCTGAAGCCGTGCCCACGGAAAGCATCCGCCCGAAGCGATCCCGGACGGCGATTATTGCACATACTTGAAGAAAACAGCCGAGAAGTTAGTTCGCAGTTTCTTTCAAATATGATAAAAAGAAAATTTCCCTACTATGTTTTAACTTTTGTTGGCTAGGCTAAATAGTATGCATGAAACATCGGAAAAGCAGCGCATCACTAACCTGGATTAAATTTCTGTGCTATATTAGATAGTGGAAATATACGTTTAGAGGGAGATTGATACGATGGGAATACTGTCGTTTTTACTCGGACTTATAATCGTTTTAAATATTGCATTGGGTATTTCTATTGTATTTTTGGAAAGGAAAGATCCAACGTCTTCATGGGCATGGTTAATGGTATTACTATTTATTCCCATTGCTGGCTTTATCCTTTATTTAATTTTTGGTAAACCAATAAGCAATAGACGAATTTTCACCTGGGATAAGAAAAGCAGGCTGGGTGTGAAAACGACTGTTCAATCGCAGCTGCGTTCCTTGGAGGATGAGGATCTCCATTTTAATGATGAAGCAATGCAGGAGTATAGCGATCTGGTGTATCTACTATTAAGAAATGACGATGCTATTTTTTCACAAGATAATGCGGTAGAAATTTATACCGATGGAGAAGAAAAATTTGAAGCGTTGATTCAGGATTTGCAAAAGGCAAAAGACCATATTCATATGCAATACTATATTATGAGAAGTGACGAGCTCGGTCAGCGTTTAGCAGAGGTTCTCATAAAAAAAGCGAATGAGGGTGTTGATGTACGAGTGCTCTATGATGACATGGGATCACGTTCTTTAAAAAGAAGCTATGTAAAGCGATTAAAGAACGCTGGTGTTATGGTAGAGGCGTTTTTTCCTTCTAAGCTCATCATAAACTTTAAAATAAACTATCGAAATCATCGTAAGCTAACGATTATAGATGGGAAGATTGGCTATATTGGTGGTTTCAATGTTGGTGATGAATACCTCGGAAAAAGCAGGAAATTCGGATACTGGCGTGACACGCATCTACGTGTAATGGGGGAAGCTGTTCAAAGCTTACAGACTCGCTTTATTCTCGATTGGAATCAAGCATCCAAAAATGATATTCTATATGATGATCGCTACTATAACACGAGTACAAGTGGAGACGTAGGCGTTCAGATTGTTTCAAGCGGTCCGGATACAGAATGGGAACAAATAAAAAATGGCTATATTAAAATGATTATGGCGGCAAAGGAATATATTTACATTCAAACACCTTATTTTATACCAGATGAAAGTGTGAAAGATGCATTGCGAATTGCTGCATTATCCGGTGTAGATGTGAAAATTATGATTCCAAATAAACCAGATCATCCATTTGTGTACTGGGCAACGTTGTCCAGTAGTGGAGAACTATTAACGGCTGGTGCAGAGGTATTTATTTATCAAAACGGTTTTCTCCATGCGAAAACAATTGTCGTCGACGGGAAAATTGCATCAGTAGGGACTGCAAACATTGATGTTCGCAGCTTCCGTCTCAATTTTGAAGTAAATGCATTTTTATATGATACCGAAATAGCTGATCGGCTAGTTCAAAAATTTAACAATGATATTAAATTATCGACACAAATGACGAAGAAGCTGTATGATCAAAGAACAATCGGCATCCGATTTAAGGAATCAATTTCTAGACTAATTTCGCCAGTGCTATAGTACGTTCCCAAAAGAAGCAGTAACTTATAGTAAATGGCAAGTCATCGGGAGGATAAGAATATGGAAGCAAAACCATGCTCAAACTCATTAGCAATTAAAACAACACACGTACTTCCGCCAGATACAAATGCTTTTGGTACATTATTTGGTGGAAAGTTAATGGCGCATATCGATGATATAGCAGCAATAGCTGCCGTGAAGCATGCAAGGAATCCTGTTGTAACTGCATCAACGGACTCGGTTGATTTCCTGGCACCTGTAAAAGTTGGCTATTCGATTTCAATCGAGGCATTTGTTACATGGACACATCATACATCGATGGAAGTTTTTGCGAAAGCAGTAACAGAAGATTTAGTAACAGGAGAAAGAAAGGTCAGCGCGACCGCGTTTATGACATTTGTAGCTATTGATGAAAATGGAAAACCTGTCCCTGTACCATCTGTTTATCCAGAAACAGACTTAGAAAAAATGCTCCATGAAAATGCAGCATTACGTGCTAAGCGCAGGGGAGAAAGAAGACGACATTCTCAAGATCTCGCCAAAACCTTTGGTACAAAATACGCAATGGAATAAAAAATTGAGTCAGGCATAATGAAAAAAGGCTGTTGCAAGCGCGACAGCCTTTTTTCATTAGTCTTTTAGCTTTTCAGTATCTTCTTCAACCTCATCAGGGCTAACATGGTCATCAGCCCAAGATTGAATTTCCTTAATTACTGGTTCTAAGTCTTTCCCTTTTTGAGAAAGAGAATATTCAATTCGAACAGGGAATTCAGAATAAATATTCCGCTCCACAATTCCTTCTTTTTCAAGTAGTTTTAGTCGATCGGACAGCAGCCTGCCGCTAATTGGCAAATCAGCTTCCATCTCGGAGAAGCGTTTTGTTCCCTTTAATAATTCAAATAAAATTAAACCAACCCAGCGTGTACTAAGGAGCCCCATCGCCTTTTCAAAACGTGGACATAATTTCTCCATTATGATCACCTCATTCCTATACGATCATTTCAATTTGCTTTATATTAAAACATTACAGTGATTACAAAAAGTAACTTCTATACTATTATAATATCATAAACTGCTAATACCGTAAATAGAACTGACCTCGCGTACTGTTACCGGTAGATAGGAATTTGAAAATGAAGAAGGTTATTTTGGCAATTTTCGGTTGATTATGGAATAATGACTATATGGTACATTCATCCCAGTAATAAAAGACATACTATTTAAAAAGTAATGACTTTTAGGTGAAGCCATTATCTGAAATAATCTTGGAGGTTTGAATTATGGTTAATCAAAAAACACAAGAGAAATATGCAGAATTAGCATTACGCACAGGTGTTAATTTACAAAAAGGGCAAGCATTAATGATTAACGCACCACTTGAAGGAGCAGATTTTACAAAAATCGTTGCTCATAAGGCTTACGAATTAGGTGCGAAAGATGTTCATATTAACTGGGTCGATGACGAATTGACTTTATTAAAGTATGAAAACGCTCCAGATGAAGTTATTGAACATTTCCCGGAATGGCGAGTGAAGCTTCATGATACATTTGCAGAAGATGGAGCGGCGATATTACACATTCGTTCAACAAACCCTGATTTATTACAAAATATTGATCCATCACGTGTTGCGAAAGCAAACAAAGCTGCAGCAGAAGCAATGATTAATTTCCGTAACTATACAATGAACGACAAGATCCCTTGGTCCATCATTTCAATTCCATCAGGTGATTGGGCACAGAAAATTTTCCCTGATAAGTCAAAAGAGGATGCAGTGGAAAGCCTTTGGGAAGCTATTGTAAACATTGTGCGTGTAGATCAGGAAGATCCAATTGCCGCATGGGATAAGCATAATGCAACATTAAAAACAGCACGTCAGGTTTTGAATGGGAAAAACTACCAAAAACTGATTTTCAACGCACCTGGAACGGATCTGGAAATGGAGCTTCCACAAGGACATATTTGGAAAGGCGGATCTGCTGAAGCAGAAACAGGTGTTACATTTAATCCAAATATCCCAACAGAAGAAGTTTTCTCTATGCCGCATAAATATGGTGTCAATGGAACAGTAGCGAGCACCAAACCTCTTAACTACGGTGGTAGCTTAATCGATAATTTCAGCCTGACTTTTAAAGATGGTAAAGTTGTTGATTTTAAGGCGGAAAAAGGGGAAGAAGTACTAAAGCATCTGCTTGACTCGGATGAAGGAGCGCGCAGATTAGGAGAGATTGCATTAGTTCCAGATGAATCTCCAATATCCCAATCAGGATTAGTTTTCTACAACACATTATTTGATGAAAATGCATCTTGTCATATCGCTTTAGGAAAAGCATATCCAACGAACTTGGAAGGCGGTTCTAAAATGAGTGCAGAAGAACTTGATAAACATGGTGTCAATGATAGCTTAATCCACGTTGACTTTATGATTGGTTCTGCGGACATGAATATTGACGGTGTAAAAGCAGATGGAACAACAGAAGCAGTATTCCGCAATGGAACATGGGCTTTAAATGTAAAAGGTGAATAAATAATAAAAATCCAGCGCTCGCATAAGCGCTGGATTTTCACTTGTCCAGGAAAGTATCCCAATGCTATCGCTCGAACCTGCCATCTATCTATGACACCGTCCTACCAAATAAAGCACCATCTATCCATTCTATGACACCAATCTGCCAAATAAAGCACCACCTATCCATTCTATGACACCGTCCTACCAAATAAAGCACCATCTATCCATTCTATGACACCAATCTGCCAAATAAAGCACCATCTATCCATTCTATGACACCGTCCTGCCAAATAAAGCACCAACAATTCACGTTACCACACACTGACCTACATCAACTCATTCTTAACCAACACAGCTTTAATTTTCGTATAATCATATTCCTCTGGCAGCAATTCTTTCAACGGCTTTAGCTTTGGTTCCTCAAGCTTTTCATGAGCTGCAAGTACAACTTCTTCTTCTTGATTATTAAAAAATATCCCCCATGCTAGTGGATAGCCATCTTGGACAGCTTTAAAAATATGATTCTCAATCGTCATTTTAGAATAACCTCGAATAGTTGCGATATCTTTCAATGATTTCCCCGATTGGAACATCTGGTAGCTGATTAAGTGACTAGGTCGGTCATCTGCAGTTTTCTTTTCCTTCGATTTCGCTGAGCTAGTATCTCCAATTCTAATTTTCTGTTTGACATCTGGATGTTCTGCACGCCAATCTTGAATAATTGCTAAAAATTCCTCGCCATACTGTTCGTATTTCTTTTCACCAATTCCTTTGATTTCAAGCATATCCTCTCTATCCGTAGGGAAATAACGGCTTAGCTCCTTTAATGTAACATCGGAGAAAAGGACATATGGCGGCACATTTTTCTCGTCGGCGATTTGTTTTCGTAATGCACGTAATCTTGCAAATAGATCTTCTTGGTAATCCGCATCCTCGTTCGTTGGAATTGGTGCAGTGAACATTTCAACAGGACGTTTTCCTTTTAAAACATCCACTGAATTTTGGTTCAACCGTAATGTTGGGTATTGCCCCTCCTCGGTTGCAAGTAGCTGTTCTGCAATCATGAAGTGTATCCGTTCCGTTAATTCCTTCTCTGTATACGCAGAAAGTATCCCATAGGTTGTAATTTGATCAAGGCGAAAATCGCGCAGCTTTTTATCTTTGGATCCCTTTAGAACCTTTGCTGTCATTCCGACACCAAAGCGCTCACCCATTCGCTTCACACAGGAAAGAATCATTTGTGCTTCTTCGGTAATGTCCATTTTTTCCTGGCGTTCGACACAGTTACTACAACGATTGCAGGATCCTTTTATTACCTTTTTATCAAAATAATCGAGTATAAATGACGTCAGACAGCCATGGGTATGACAGTAGTTAATCATTGCTTGCAATTTCCGGTATTCGTTCTGTTTCGAAGCTTCATCCATTTGGGACTGCTCAATTAAAAACTTCTGCAGCTGCACATCCTGTGGAGAGAAGAGGAGAATACAATCACTTGGTTCTCCATCACGGCCTGCACGACCTGCTTCCTGATAATACGATTCAATGTTCATTGGCATTGCATAGTGAATGACGTAGCGAACATTCGATTTGTCGATCCCCATACCAAAAGCATTCGTGGCAATCATAATCGATTTCTCATCATGGATAAATGCAGCTTGTGCTTCCTTTCTTTCTTGTTCCGTTAAACCTGCGTGATATTTAGAAACAGAAATCCCGCGCTTCGTCAGTTGATCATATAATGCATCTGCTTGCTTTCGTGTGGCAGTATAAATAATGCCGGATTCCTCCCGGTGCTCTTCTAAAAACGACCGAATGTAAGATTGCTTGTCCTTTCCTTTTACGAGATGAAAGGAGAGGTTTTCTCGTTCAAATCCGGTATTCACTACATGATCATCCGCTATATACAGCAATTCTTGAATGTCATGAATGACCTCTTCTGTAGCTGTTGCAGTTAATGCAACGAATACAGGAATGTTTGATAGCTTTTTCAAATTAGGAACGATTGAACGATAGCTTGGTCTAAAGTCATGTCCCCATTGTGATATACAGTGGGCTTCATCAAATGCTACAAGTGCTAATGGGATACGTTTAATCACATTCACAAATGTCATAGATTCAAAGCGTTCTGGTGCCACATAAACAAACTTATAACGACGGTTTGCAACATCACGTAATCGGGCTTGTTGTTCTCCGGTAGAAAGGGAGCTGTTAATGTAGGTGGCAGGGATACCTAAAGCTTGTAGAGCATCCACTTGGTCTTTCATAAGAGAGATTAATGGGGAAATGATAATAGCGGTCCCGTCCATCGACATACCAGGGATTTGGTAGCACAGTGATTTACCACCACCGGTTGGCATCACAGCAAGGGTATTATGTAGTTGTAAAATATGATTTATTGTTTGTCCTTGCCCTGGACGAAATGTTTCGTAGCCAAAATAAGTTTGTAGAATTTTCTCTTCTTTTACTAGCGTCATTAGGGAGCCTCCTTTTCATAAAATGTAAGTGCTGCAAAGGTATGGCCTAAAGGCCGTTGAACAGAATCAAAAATTTACGGGCTGTCTTTACAACAAGGGGATGACACAAGGTCCTCCCTCGCGTTTCTATCTTTTTCACTCTTACAGCCCGTTAATCTGTGACAGATTTATTCTTATCCTAACATATTTTCGATTGGACTGTCAGTAGTAGAGGTGGAGATTACATGCCTTATCAAAGGCACTCGTACCCGTATCCATAGTCATCCCATCGCCCCTTAAAAAAGCTGAGCTTAACAGATCAACTCCTCCATTTGTCAACGAATAGTCCAATCAGGCCTCCGACAATTGCTGGAACAACCCACCCTAGTCCTAAGGAGAAGAAAGGGAGAACCTCCATATATTTAGTCATCGCTTGCAGCTTGAATCCAAATGCGGTTAGTCCATCATATAGACTAAAGAGAGCTGTTAGGAGAACTGCGCAGCGATAAACGGCTTTTGCGCCACCGAATAACCTATCTAAAAATGTAAGAAGAATGAGGACAATCGTTATTGGATAAATAAATACGAGCACTGGAACAGAGTAGTTAATAATTGTATTCAGTCCTTGGTTTGCAATTAGAAAGCTCAAAATTGTGACAGTTAAAATAACCCATTTATATGGGATCTTTGTCGTTTTTGAGAAAAATTCTCCGGAAGCTACGACAAGCCCAATGGATGTGGTGAAGCATGCTAATATAACGATACATCCAAGTAATAATGTTCCGAAATTACCAAAAATAATGCTCGCTGCACGGGATAAAATTTCTCCGCCATTTGTAAATTCCCCATTAATAGCCATCTTACTTCCGATCCAGCCAAGTGAGCTATAAACAACGATTAAGCTGATACCTGCAATTGCGCCAGCTTTCAAAGTAGATTTTACTAAGGCGTTTCGAGTTGTTATGCCTCTCTCTTTAAACGCATTTACAACGAGTATGCCAAATGCAAGAGCTGCAATCGCGTCCATCGTCAAATACCCTTCCATAAAACCTGTAAAAAAGGGTCCGTTTTGATATTTTTCAGTCGGAGTAGTTAAGGCAGTGTCTAAGGTGAGAAAACTGCCAACACTTAATCCAATAATAGCAATTAATAGAATTGGAGTAAGATACTGACCGATTTGATCCACCATTTTCGATGGATTGATGCTAAATAAAAAAACAAGTACAAAGAAAATAACTGTAAAAATAAATAATGGAATTGGTGAGCTCTCATTTGTAAATGGTTCAATACTCATTTCGTATGCAACTGTAGCTGCCCGGGGTATTCCAAAAAACGGGGCAATTGCCAGATAGATAATAGAAGTAAAGATCAAACCGAACAATGGGTGAACATGATCCGATAATTCCCTTGCATCATTTTTAACAAAAGAAATAGCAGTTACTGCAAGAATGGGTAGTCCAACTCCAGTAATAATAAAGCCAATTATTGCAGTCCAGTAAGCAGTTCCTGCGTCAATCCCTAATGTTGGTGGGTATATTAAATTGCCCGCTCCAAAGAATAAGGCAAAGAGCATAAAACCAATCGTGAATGTATCTTTATTCATAACATAAAGCCTCCGAGATATATGAGTAAATTAATTAATCTTCCTGATTTTGTCGTTGTATTTTGAAAATTCGTCTCGTTATCAGATGATTTAAATAAATGTTTTTGCAAATTTTGCAACGAGAATCATCGTAACAAGACTGTTAGTACTTGTCAATGTTCGATGTCAATTGTTGTAGAGGACCAGTTTAGAAATGATTTTGTAAAACGTTTTATACATCTAACATATAACTTGCATAGACGATGCAACATTTTATAACCAGCATATATTTCCCATTATTTACTAAAAACGCTCAAATCATTTACATTTCATGGATACATCTATAAAATAACGTTTATAAAATTTGCTTAGGGGGGTTGAGATGGTTCCTTCATTGTTATTTGAAATCATGATCATTGGTTTACTTGGAATTGGATCACAATGGGTAGCGTGGCGTTATCGATTACCTGCGATTGTTGTAATGGCCATTACGGGATTATTAGTTGGTCCAATTTTTGGATTTATAAACCCTGAGGAAAGTTTTGGTCCGATGTACAGTCCGATTATTTCGGCGGCGGTTGCAATTATTCTCTTTGAAGGGAGCTTGAACCTAAGCTTTAGCGAGCTGCGTGGTGTAGGAAAATCGATTTTCCGAATATCAACAGTCGGCGCATTTATTGCCTGGATCCTTGGGTCTTTAACTGCTCACTATGTTGCAGGTCTTTCTTGGGCGGTAGCTTTTGTTATTGGTGGATTGTTTATTGTAACTGGTCCAACTGTCATTATGCCGTTGCTCAGACAGTCAAAATTAAAAGCAAGACCTGCTAAAGTTCTGAAATGGGAAGGAATTATCGTTGATCCAATTGGTGCATTACTTGCAGTCTTTGCTTTTGAAATCATCACATTTATTACGGCAATTGACCCTGATGGTACACAGCTTCTTATGTTTTTCGCAGCTTCCTTATTTGCGATTATTCTTGGTTGGGCGCTGGGACGTGGTCTTGGATGGATGTTTGAAACAGGACATATTCCTGAATTCCTAAAATCACCGGCAGTGGTTGTCGTTGTTATCTTTTGTTTTACAGCTGCAGATGAAGTCATGCATGAAACAGGGCTTTTATCTGTGACAGCAATGGGAATAACACTAGCTAATATGGGGATTAGTTCAATCTCTGATATGCGCCATTTTAAAGAAAATATCTCTGTGCTGCTCATATCAACGATTTTTATTATGCTTACAGCTTCCTTGGAAATGGACACGATTCTGCATATATTCAGTCCAAATATTATTGGGTATGTTCTATTAATGATGTTTGCTGTTCGTCCATTGTCCATTTTTATAGCTACAATTGGTACAGGACTATCTTTTAATGAACGGGCACTTGTTGGTTGGATTGCTCCGCGTGGGATTGTTGCATTGACGGTATCAGGCTATTTTGCAACTGTTCTAGCTGACGCGGGATATGAGGATGCTTCCATTTTAACAACATTGACGTTTGCACTTGTTATCTTTACAGTTTTGGCCCATGGATTTTCCATTGGCTGGCTGGCGAAGAAATTAGATTTATCGATGACAGGCAATCCTGGTGTGCTGCTTGTTGGCAGTAATCCATTTACAATTGAATTATCCAAATCCTTAGCGAAGGTAAATGTACCAGCAATGATTATTGATTCATCCTGGGAACATTTAAGTATAGCAAGAAAGTCGGGTGTACCCTTTTATTATGGAAATATGCTCTCTGAACAAACGGAACATCATTTAGACACGATTCCGTATGAATACCTGCTTGCCGCGACTGATGACCGAGCATTTAACTCTTTAATCTGTACGACATTTCTGCCAGAATATGGCAGGACAAATGTGTTTAAGGCGAGTCCTTACAACCAGCTTGACAATGGCTATGCAAAAGGAGTCGTTTCCAAGGTAGGTGGAAGAATCTTATTCGATAAGAAATTTCCGCTCGAAATCTTGATTGGAAAAATTGAGAGTGGTTATGTATTCCGTCAAACAACATTGACAGAGCAATTCAACTTTGAAGCGTACAAAGCAGAAAAGGATCCTTCAACTATTTTCTTATATTTAATCAAGCCTTCAGGACAATTGAAGTTTTTCTCTGAGGAAATGCGTACTGTTCCTGCAATAGGTGACAAAATCGTTAGCTTAACTCCACCAACAAAGGAGCAAGCAAAAATTCAAGCAAAATTGGAAAGTAATCGAACGTTAAACGAGTAAAAAGGGAGGGAGGAGAGCGTAATATGCTCTCCTCCCTATTACGTTCGCCTCTTGCTTACTCATCTATTTCGTCTAGCTGGCGGTTCACCTCAGCGATTTCACCCTCCAGCCGGATTAACTGTTCTTCAGCAGAGGATACTCTGCCTTTGACATATTCCAACTTGTCCATGTCACTCTGAATCCGAACATAATCGGATTTTAATTCATCCAGTTTTGCTAGCAGCTGCAGCTTTGTCATGAATCATCCCCCCTTTGATCTGATGTGTTTATTATAGCAAAAACAGCGACTGTATTTTTTATTTCGTTAATAAAAATGAATAGATTATAATCCCTTTGCGTAGAATGGTATAGCGTATTGAAAAAGATTTCCTCTGCTAATCATTGGGAAGTATGTGCAAAAGCTATTAATCTAATGATTTTTGGGAGAATTTCCTGTACAAGCTTTCTTCAAAAAATGACTTCCAGATATTATGATAAAGAGTTATAGTATAAAGCAGAAAAGTATGCTAAAATTTTGACATATATAATGGTATGGGGGTAATGATGTGAGTAATTGGGAAGCAATCTTTCAAAAATGGGACTCATTTGAAGGTCTCGATAAGGATTTAAAAACAGAATTACATACAATTAAAGATAATAAGCATGCACTAGAAGACGCATTTTATAAAGAATTAACATTTGGTACCGGTGGTATGCGAGGTGTCCTTGGTGCCGGTGTTAATCGAATGAACATCTACACGGTTAGAAAAGCTGTTAATGGGCTTGCGAACTATTTATTAGCAAACCAAGTTAATGTCCGTGATAGAGGTGTTGTTATTGCCTATGATTCCAGAAATATGTCAAAAGAATTTGCAGTCGAATCGGCGAAGGTACTTGGTTCCTATGGAATTAAAACACATATTTTTGAATCGTTACGCCCAACACCACTTCTTTCTTTTGCTGTTCGCTATTTGCGAACTGTTGCAGGAATCATGATTACTGCAAGTCATAATCCTCCTGAGTATAACGGATTTAAAGTATACAATGAAACTGGTGCTCAAATTGTTCCAGAAGAGGCAAATCTAATCATTGAGTCAATTCAAAAGACGAAAGATGAGCTGACAGTGCCATTTTTAGAAAAGGAAGAACTAGAAGAAAAAGGTCTTCTAAATTGGCTGGGTTATGAAATTGATAATGCCTATTTGGAACGTTTGTATCATATGACGAAAATGAGCGAGGATGTCCATCAAAAAGAAAAAAACTTGCAGATTGTCTTCACCCCATTGCATGGAACGGCTTATAACCTTGTAACGAAAGGGCTTGAGCAACTTAATTTTCCGAAAGTAGCAATTGTGAAAGAGCAGGCAGAGCCAGATGCAATGTTCTCTACTGTTGCATCACCGAACCCGGAAGAGCATCAGGCATTTTCGCTGGCAATTGAACTTGGTAAAGAGACCGATGCAGATATTCTACTCGGTACGGACCCTGATGCAGATCGTTTAGGGGTAGCAGTTAAAAATAGTGCTGGTGAATACCAAGTATTAACAGGAAATCAGCTTGGGGCATTGTTGCTTGATTACATTTTATCTCATACAAATCCACAGGTCTACCAAAACCCACGTATGATTAAGACAGTTGTTTCAACAGAGCTTGGAAGAGCGATCGCAGAATCATATGATGTAAAAACGCTTGATACGTTGACAGGATTTAAATTTATTGGTGAGAAAATTAATCAATTTGACGCAACTGGTGAGACATTTATATTTGGATTTGAGGAAAGCTACGGTTACTTGATTAGCAGCTTTGCACGAGATAAAGACGCAGTTCAAGCTGCAATGATGGCAACTGAAATGGCTTATTATTGGAAGGAACAAGGAAAAACATTATTTGAGGCATTGGATGTTTTATTTGAGAGGCACGGTTATTTCTTGGAAGGAATGTCTTCCTTAACCTTAAAAGGGAAGGAAGGGTCGGAACAAATCGCTAACATTATGGATGCAATCCGCTCCAACCCACTAAAAGAGATTGCCGGAATAAAAGTTGAACAAGTAGAAAACTATTTAACGAGCGAACGTATGCTAATGGCAGAAGCAAGAAAAGAAACAATTGATTTGCCCCAGGAAAATATGATGAAATTTATTTTGGAGCAAAATGCATGGGTTTGCTTACGTCCATCTGGTACAGAGCCGAAAATCAAATGCTATTACGGTGTATGTGGTAAGGATAAAGAAGATAGTGAAGCAAAGCTAACTTCATTAAAAGAAACAATGGATCAGATTATTTCCGATATATTGGAAGGTAACGAATAATAAAGCTAGATTGGATAAGCTTTCTAAAAGTGAGATTGTTTATAAACAGATTAATATGGCATGTGACCTCTGTTCAAGGATAATACTGATTAACTTTCACTTTACTGGGAATTATAATTTTAGTGATATTCATAACATTGGTCAATGCTGTAAAGGTCAAAAGTCGTTGGTATAAAGCTGAGAAGCGCTTACGACTGCTAGTTGAACAATCTCCAGAGCGAAATTTGACATTTTGCGATAATTAGGGTTTAATATTAGTAACTTAATATTTCCTAAAGGGGAGTAGCTGTACAATTTAAGTCGTCATTACGAGATAATATCTCCGGCTTAATTGGCAATGAACGTTGTTAGCGAGACCTTTACCCATCGACAGGTAAAGGTCTCTTTTTGTGTGCTTTTCCTGTTGATGAGACTACATTTTAAGGAGAGAACACATGGGAACAGAATTGATTTTGGAATATTTATGGGTTTTAGTTGTTTTGATTGGTTTGGAGGGGCTTTTAGCTGCCGATAATGCATTAGTATTGGCTATTATGGTAAAGCATCTTCCGGAAAAACAACGCAAGCGAGCTTTGTTTTACGGATTGGCCGGGGCATTTGTTTTACGTTTTGGATCATTGTTTGTTATCTCGTTTCTTGTGGAGTTTTGGCAAGTTCAAGCATTAGGTGCTGCTTACCTGTTGATTATCGCCTTTCGGAATCTATATGGTAAATTTAGATCGAAATCCGAAGATGATAGTGAAAAAGGGAAAAAGGTTATTGAGCTTAATGAAAAAGGAGAGGCTTCTCCAAAGGAATTTTGGTTTACTGTTCTTAAAGTAGAGTTTGCTGACTTAGCATTCGCAGTCGATTCGATTCTTGCAGCAGTTGCACTAGCGGTAGCACTACCAGCAACTGGACTAGGTACAATTGGGAGTCTTGATGCCGGACAATTCGCTGTCATATTCGCTGGTGGTGTGATTGGTCTAATCATCATGCGCTTTGCGGCTAACATTTTTGTTGGCTTACTCCATAAACGACCAGCTCTGGAAACGGCAGCATTTGTAATTGTAGGTTGGGTTGGTGTGAAGCTAGCGGTCTTGGTAATGGCACATCCTGATATTGCATGGATTCCATACGAATTCCCGCATTCCACAATATGGAAAACATCTTTCTATATTATACTTGTTTTAATTGCGGTTGTTGGTTGGTTTGCTTCTAGTCCGAAAAAAGAAAAAGAACAAGAAGCTTAAGAACAAAAGCGCAAGCGCCCGGTTAGCGACGTACGGACTGCGCCCCGAACTCTGGGGTGGTTCGACGAGTCGAACATTCCTACGGAGGAGATTCACTCCAAAGTATAAGATGAACTATGACTTTCGCCGTTATGGGCGAAAAGTCAAGTTCATCTAAAAGGAAACATGCCCCTTTAGGGGTATGCCGATGTTAGGCGTAGCCTGGTTTTAGTCGGCATCCTTTTACCTAGAGTCGATGTTGACTTTCACCACAAGGGTATAAGTGCGACTAGGCCTCATGTCTTAGCCAGTCGGCAAGTCTTTTTTATCGTACGGAGGTGAGGGGAGTCTCGCTAGTCACTGGGAGCTGGATGTGGCTGTTTCGGTAACTAATTTATCCACAACATTCAAATTTTGTAATTTCCTAGATAATGAACAAACACTCCACTTCTTTTTTGGGAAGTGGAGTGTTTTTCTCTCGAATTAATTAATTCGTGCTATTATTCGCTGCATTGGTGGCTGCAGTAGTTGAAGCGATTGTAGCGATCATAACTGCCTGTTGTGCCTGCAGGATGGATTCTAATGTCGTTTGAAGAGTTGTTGCTGCTAGGCTCTTATTGTCAATTTTTTCATTTACGTAGAAGGAAACCGCTGTAATCAGATTCATATCCTTTTGCCATCGAAAGCTTTTTTCATTATTTAATTGATCAAACATCTGTGAAATCCCATGCATCTGAAATTGTTCTTCTGGCAGTAAACTTAGCATGCCAATAATAGGATAATACATTGGTTTTGGTCTGATACCAGCATCTCTAAAGCTATCCATTATTGTCGTAGTCCGGCTAACTAAACGATCAGCAGACGTGTCTGTATCCAATGAAAGAATATGACTTAGAAACTGCAGGTCATTCCCTTTTCGAAAACCGTTTTTACTTAATGATTCATAGTATCTTTCCATTTGTTCAATAATGTCATTGTGGTTTTCATATGCGAGCAATACAGCAAGTGGGTAATCACTTGCACTTGTGAGGAAAGGATGCTCTTGTTTCATGCCATCATAGATTTCCTTTGCTCGGGCAATCATTTGCTCCTCGTTATTTCTGTAATCGATATGAGTCAGCAATGTGGATGCAGCCAAATACGTGTAGACACCACTACTGAATTTAGCTTTTCTTAATTTATCATATAAAATGAAAAGGTTATTAATTTGATTTTCAGGACGATCAAATTTTATATCGAGTGTTGCTGCAGTTGTAAATCGTGAAGTAGACTTCATTGGTGAGAAAAAGCCAGCTCTCGCTTTTATACGATCAGCAAGCTGCAGAAATGCATCAAAGTGGAATTCTTTCTTGCTCATCACATAGATAGAAGCAATCGCCATTAAAGTCCGGCTATCGGATACCTTCCATTTCATTGCAGCGTATAGTTCGTTATAAACCGTTTTGTATTGGTTAATTTTTTCTGAATCCATCGATCATCCCGCCTTTCTTTTAAGGGGTATAGTAGTAATACGATTTACAACTGTAAAAGTTTCAGTAAATTTATGTGAATCCTGGCCCTAGTAAGTAAGATTCGTGATGAGGGGTTGACGAAGCGAAAGTTGCATTTGTTTTTGTTTCACTAAGAGCTTAGGTTAAAATGGAAATAAAGAGGTGATTGGAATGGCGGAGCATCATTTTCATTTAAATGCAAGCTGGCCTGGTGGACGAAATAGCCACGGATATATCGAAGCAGGAAATTTACAAACGAAGATTTCGATTCCGAAAGAGATGGATGGACCTGATATTGGGACCAATCCAGATGAAATGCTGCTAGGTGCTGCAGCGACATGCTATATCATTACATTAGCAGCAATGATAGAGCGTGCAGACTTACCACTTGACCATATGTCGCTGGAATCAGAAGGGGTTGTTGATGTAACGAAGGGTGTATTCACCTATAAAAAAATAATCCATCGACCAACCGTTTCTTTACAAGCTAGCGCTACTGATGAACAACGTAGAAAACTAAGTAAGCTTGTGGAGAAAGCAGAAAAAAGCTGTATGATTTCTCGGGCAATAAAAGGTAATGTTGAGATTGAATTAGAGGAAAACTTAATGTGATTTCTGAATGAAACAATCGCACCAATCTAAGATGGTGCGTTCTTTTATGTTTAAATGCCAAGTTAAGATCATAATAGGAATACTGTTGCTTGCTAGATGAAAGACTGATATAAATAGTGATCTTCACAAATAGAAAACTGATATATAAGTTAAAATGGCTGCTGTTTGTCATAGGCAAATTTTTAATTGGTATTCTTTCCATCATTCGCCAAGCTGATTACAAAGCTGCATCAATTTTTCACGATGCTTACAAACTATTAACAAATTGATGAAATCACTTCATTTTTTATGATTTTTTCATAAAAAAAGGGTAAAGTGTTTACTACAATGTAAACCGACATAATTAAGAGGGATGAGAAATGATGAAACGAAATTCGTTTTTTGACAATGCAAAGGTATTATTGATTTTTCTAGTTGTTTTTGGACATATTATACAGCCATTTATTAGTGATTCAAAAGGAATGAACACACTGTATATGTGGATTTACACGTTTCATATGCCGGCATTTATTTTATTGTCTGGATTCTTTGCGAAGGGTTCTGGAAACAAAGATTATATTTTAAAACTAGCAAAACGGTTATTAGTTCCATACTTAATCTTTCAAATCCTATACACCATTTATTACTTCTTTATTGGAAAAGAAGGCTGGCAAGCAGGGATTTTCTATCCGCATTGGTCACTGTGGTTCTTGTTTAGTTTGTTCTGTTGGCATATTCTGCTCTCCTGGTATAAAAAATTACCGGCTCTACTAAGTATTTCTCTAGCAGTGCTTGTTGGAATTATTGTGGGATATTTTGGTGAAATTGGGCATACCTTTAGTCTTTCTCGTACATTTGCTTTCTTTCCTTTCTTCCTCATCGGTTTCTGGCTAACGGAAAAGCAAGTAATGTGGGTGAAACATAGGCTGGTGAAAATTTCATCGGTTATCGTTATGACATTATTAGCGGTAGCAATTTACTACTTGCCTGATATTAATACAGGATGGTTACTCGCGTCCAGTTCTTATGGAGATTTAGGAATGGAACAGTATGGAGGAATTGCAAGGTTCCTATTTTATATTGTTGCTGCAGTGATGACAATTAGTATACTTGCTTGGATACCGCATATAAATCTAGGATGGGTTACGAAGCTTGGAACACGTACATTATATGTATATCTCCTTCATGGATTTATTGTTCAATTTTTCCGCCAAAATAATTACTTTGAGGTAAATGGGGTTATTGATGTTCTCGGGCTTGCAGCTATTTCAGCCTTAATTGTCATTGTGCTCTCCAGTAAGCCGGTTCTGCGCTTGTGGCAGCCGTTCATTGAAGGGAAAGTTACTTTATTGAAACAGACAATAAAAGGTGAAAGAAATAGAAGCACGACACAAACAGAAAGTTAAATGAAAATAATTGAAACTAAAACGACCATGGATCGTATGAGTAACTACCCCCCTTTTTAATAACATAAAAAGAAGCAGGCAATCGAGAATGATTGTCTGCTTCTTTTGTTTGTATCTTGTTTTCTAAAAGATAAAATGTGCAATCAGCGTTATAACTGGGAGTGTAATAATCGTACGCAGTAAGAAAATAATAACAAGGTCTATAAAGGTAACAGGAATCTTTGTTCCAAGTATTAATCCACCGACCTCAGACATGTAAATCAATTGCGTTACTGATAATGCAGCAATGATGAAGCGAGTAATTTCGGCTTCAATTGACGAACCAATAATTGCTGGCAGGAACATGTCGGCAAACCCAATCAGGATGGTTTGTGATGCTTCCTGTGCATGTGGAATTTGCATGAGTTCTAGCAATGGAATAAATGGTGCACCAATCCATTGGAAGAATGGTGTATATTCAGCGATTATAAGAGCAACCAGGCCAAATGCCATTACAACTGGGGCAACACCCATCCACATATCAAAAATGTTCTGTACGCCTTCTTTAATAAAGTTTGTGAAGCTCGTTTCTTTTTTCGCGCGATTTAATGCATTTTTATAGCTATATGTCAAAATACTTTCGCCGGCAGGGATTGCTTCTTCTATTGGCTCAGCTGATTCATTCATATACGTATCCGGCTTTCTTGATAACGGAGGGATTCGCGGCATAATTAAAGCGGCTACTCCACCAGCTATAACAATTGTAATATAAAATGGAATAAACATATGTTCAAGGTTTACTTCTGTTAAAACGACTAAGGAAAACGTGATGGATACGATGGAGAATGTTGTACCAACTACTACTGCTTCGCGTTTTGTATAAAGTCCAGCTTCATATTGTTTACTTGTAAGCAAAACACCGATTGTCCCATCGCCAACCCAGGAAGCAAGTGCATCCACAGAAGAACGGCCGGGAAGCTTAAACAACGGGCGCATTATTTTGGTCATTAACGTTCCAAAAAGTTCCAATAAACCGAAGTTCGTTAATAAAGGCAGGAACAACCCAGCAAATAGAAAAACAGCAAATAATACATGGAGTAAGCTGCCTAATAGAGTTTGCCCCGTAGTTTCCCCGTGAATTGCTTCAGGACCGAGCTGAAAAAAGACCATAATCGCAAAAACTGCTGCAAGTACTCTTGTTATTGTCCAAAAGATACTTGTATAAAATAATTGCTGAAAAAAAGGTGTTTTTCCAAATGCTTCTTTCCCAGCTATTTTCGCAATCAACGTCATCACAGCTGTTATGACAATAATAACCATCATGATGGCAGAAAGCTGATTTTCAAGCAATGTTTGTACCCAATTTGCTAAAATTGCTATTGGTATTGTAACTCCATCCGCTGTTTTAATTGGAATGATAAAGATAAATACTCCAATCAGCGAAGGGATAATAAATTTAAAATGATCGATCAATCGATAATTTCTCATAATAACCTCCAAAAAACTCATACCCTAATTTAATATGGCTAAATCCAACTGTATGATTATACAACTTAACGGAAAAATATTCAATCCCGGTTTTAAGGTGATCGAAAGATACGCTTTATTTCCCCCATTATACCTTCATTGTAACAATCTGCGCACGATCATACCATTATGGATTATAAACCATTTAAATGGGCTCATCGCTCAGTTTCTCAGCCTTTGACCTCAACGGCAGTCCTCACCCAAAGAACTCAATTTCGCACGATTCACTAACTAATATATCTAATCACCCCCTTCAAAATGGATTGCCTATCAGCAATGTCTGTTCCTAATATTCCCACATATAACAAAAATCTTAACCTACCTGCTCATTCTGTACAAACGAATCATAATTCGATATCGTTAAAAGTAATAAGATGATGTTGTTCGGGGTAAAAGAATGATGAGGTGTTATATGTGGCTAAGACATTCAAATACAATTCGATTTATCGGTGTACTGTAATCGTATTCATGGCAGTAAAATTTATAATTAAGATATATTTCTTTTATTTTCGAAATAAAATATGGGATAAGAAGACTGTAGCACGATGGGATATAATGCTATCCGATATGGCAAGGGAGTACCGTGTCAAGGCTGAAAAGCTAGGTGGTATTCTGATCAAGCTCGGTCAATTTCTTAGTACGAGAACCGACTTTATGCCAGATATCTTTATCAAAGAATTGGATGATTTAGTGGATCGTGTACCACCAATGCCATATGAAGATGCAATAGCTACCATAGAGGAGGAATGGGGAACAGAAATGGCAACGCATCTGATGGCGTTTGAAAAAAAAGCAGTTGCATCTGCATCGATTGGTGACGTGTATCGTGCCATGCTAAAAGACGGATCAGCGGTGGCAATTAAGATACGGCGTAAACGCATTGAGGAAATTTTCCACAAGGATTTTGTAGCCCTGCGAATGGTCTTTTGGATCTTAAAGGTGTTTACGACATTTGGTAAAAAGGCAGATTTAAATGCATTATACAAAGAACTTGTACTTGTTATGAATCGTGAGCTTGATTATGAGCAAGAACTGGAATTTGGGGAATACTTTTATAAACGGTATAAAGATGATGGCAGCATACGAATTCCCAAATACGAAAATGAGCTGTGTACTGAAAAAGTACTCGTAATGGAATGGATAGAGGGGGCAAAAATAACAGATGTCGAATTTATGAGAAGACATCGCATTGATCGAGAGAGAACAACGAAAACGTTATTCGATCATTATATTGACCAGTTTCTTAATCCTGGGAAATTTCATGCTGACCCACATGCGGGAAACATCCGCATTCAGAAGGACGGTACAATCGCGATTCTTGACTTTGGGATGGTTGGTGAAATCAAAGTAGAGGATACGAAGCAATTTAAGCTGCTTGTACAAGGATTTATCATCGATAATTATGACATCGTTCTCTCATCTTTAGACAAAATGAACTTTATTTTGCCTAATGCAGACAAAAGAAAGCTGAAACGGGTCATTAAAGAAACTGTTGAGATGTACTCAGACGGATCGATGAAAAATATTGATTCAAAGGTAATGAGCCAGCTGAGCGAAGACATTAGTGTCATCATGCAAGACCAACCAATCCAATTGCCGGCAAATTATGCTTATTTGTTAAGAGCTGTTTCGATTGTCATTGGAATATTATTTGCTATCTATCCTGAAATGGATATAAAAAAATGGGCTGTGCCTAAAATTAAAACATGGTTCGGTAGAAAAAGTTTATTAGAATCTGTTTCCAAGCAATATGCAAAAAATCTGACCGAACCAATTTTATCGTATCCTCGTGCATTGCTTAGTTTTTTAGAAAGTGGGGAAAAGGATAGGAAATGGGATAAAGTAAAACATCATGTTCAATTAAAGCATCAATTTTATTTACTATTAGAGGTTCTTTCCTTTATGATGGTAGTAATAGCGATTGGCATATCCATTTGGGGATTTGTTGGAAGCATGAAACCGATGGCTGTCATTGGTCTTATCGTGTTAGGTATCTTTATCATTTTCTTGAACATAATTTTCGTAAGCCATTTGAGGATGATTAGAAGGGCAAAGGCTCAAGTAATTGATTCGTAAAGGATTGGCTTAAAACGTAAGATAAATCAGTATATAATATCTTGCTAGACTGGGCTAGCCCCCGGATTAATTTATCCACACAAAAAGCTAAAAAGTAAGGGAGTTGTTGAAAATGAGTGATTACTTAAAAAAAGGGTTTTTATTAGGTCTTGGTGCTGCTATTAGCGGTAAAGAGAAATTAGATCAAAAATTAAAAGAGCTTGTAGACAAAAATGAGCTAACTCAGGAACAAGCCAAAACTGTGATGAAAAATTTCATCGAAAAAGGTGAAATGAAAAAAGATGAATGGAATACTAAACAGTTTGAGAAAACGAAAAACATGGCTGACGAGTATGGGATTGCAACAAAAGAAGATATTAACGAATTGAGAGCACGCATCACGGAGTTAGAAGATAAATTGGATCAATTGAATTAATGCATACGGTGAACCGGCTATTAGCCGGTTCACTTTCAATTTAACGGCGAGAACGCTTGAGTTTAGCTAAAACCTACAAAGTATCTACGGATTGCATAATGGCAAGAAGTAGTAGATGGTTAGTTCCGACCCAGCTTATCCTGGGATAAGCTGTTGCCTGCTGTAGTTGATGAAAACGACTCTTACGATGTGTCGTAAAAAAGAGAGTGTCACCCATTTTCTTTGCGTTTCCATTTATTTAGTAGGAAACCCTCACTTCAAAAACGGACGTTTTAAGTGGCGGGAGGTTCATCTTAGCGAAAGATAGACAGATTATTCCTATATACGATTAATCGACACAATGGATAGTCCATTAATCAGTAAATTCTGTCTAATCTTAAATTTTTGTATTGATTCCTGTAATCAAATCCGTTATAATGAACGTGTAAACTTCAGTAGTACAGTATGTATAAAAGGAGTGTTGCGGTATGGAAAGCTTTTTTACGATAAGTAATGTTATGACTAAGAAGCTTGGCAGGAAGTTGCAGGACGAAGAATTGAAATTTTTGCAATGGATGTATGAACGCTATACCGAGGAACAACTGGAAACTGAAATAGAACATACAACAGAAGAAGCTCTGATTACATTAAATTCATAGCTAACAAAAGGTCTTGGGATTACCGAGGCTTTTTTTGTTGTTTGCATGCTGTAGATAACTTAGCCATCGAAACAGCACGTCCACGAAGCGCTAAAGCTGTAGCGTGACTTCCCTCACCTCATGACACAAAAAAAGCAGACTTGCCGGCTGCCAAGACAGGAGGCTTAGTCGCACTTATTCCTTGTGGTGAAATCGGGAATGGCCTCCAAGTAAGGATGGCTGATTAAAACCAGGCTACGCTCAACATCGGCAGGGCTATGTTTCCTTTTAGATGAACTTTTGCCCGTAGGAGCAAAAGTCATAGATCATCTTATAATTTGGAGTGAATCTCCTGCGTCGGAATGTTCGACAGGTCGAGCCACCCTAAAGTTCGGAGCGCAGTCCGTACGTCGCTATCCGAGTGCTTAGGCTGTTGCTCTTGTCATCGTGGATTTCTATTATCATATAAATAATCATGCTATAATGAGAACATCTGAGTAGGACAACGGTAATAAGGAGTGATAGCAATGGCAGTAGCGAACAATACCATTATAAAAAAGATGTTAAATGAATTATACCTTGCTAAAGAGAACCAGCATGAACAGGATCAGATGGTGGCGCATATCGCAAATGTGCGTTTATTATGTGACCTCTTTTTAGAGGGGGAACAGCCTGTTGTGAAACAGGAGAAGACTGGTTTTACCGATGCAGAAATTAAGGTCATGCTTGGTGAACAAAAGGTGGGCAATGACTCCTTACAGGTAAATAACCCCAAAAGTACAAAATTAGATGACGAGGGTGCGAATGGCAACTCGATTTTTGATTTTTAATGATTGAAGGAGGAACTTGAAAATGAAATTATTTTTACTGTTAGGCGCAATTAATGGATTTTTAGCAGTTGCGTTAGGTGCCTTTGGTGCCCATGGATTAGAAGGGAAGTTGTCGGAAAAGGCGATTGCGACATGGGAGAAAGCAGTTGATTATCAGATGTTCCATACGATGGCATTGTTTGTTACTGGTCTGCTTTTAGCAAAATTCCCAAATGTTAGCTCCCTTGCCGCAGCGGGATGGCTATTTTTAATTGGGATTATTTTATTTTCTGGAAGCTTGTACATTTATTCCTTAACATCGGTTAAGACATTCGCAATGATAACACCGATTGGTGGGGTTGCATTTTTAATTGGGTGGGTATTAATAGGAATTGCAGTGATGCGAAATTTATAAATGGAATAGTAGATAGGTAGTAAAAAGAAATAGTATGATTCCGCGAAGTACCTGTTTTCCTGCTTCAGCTGTGTGCCTTGTTTGTAGTAGAATCATCGCATCACAGATAATACTCAGTACGATAAAGTAGAATGCTAGAAACAAGATAATAAGATAACCGAGAACAAGTGCTGCAAGTCCAAATATTAAAGCAAGAAACAATGTAATTAATTCCATCTGAATGAATTTTCGATATGGATGTCTCATTAGAATCATCGCCTCACTTCATTAAAATGCGAGTGAACAATCTCGTTAAGCAAACGGAATAAAGGATGACCCGATGGAGGTGGAGTCATCCTTTTTCTGCTTGCTATGGTTAATCCTCACCCCCCAATCCTGAAAACGTTCAAACTGCCTTTTTATTTCAGTAAGTGATTTTTCAGTTTCTGTCCCAACGATTTATAACAAAAGATTAGCGTGGCGGATAGTTGGCAAACTGCTGCCCTCCACCATATGGATAATTATAATTAATTTCCTCTTCAAAGGTTACATAATCTAAATAAATCATAAGTAAAAGGTACCGTTCTCCTGTATTAGGATCACTTATAATAATATGGTCTCTTCCTGCGGCTTCGATAATGCCAGTAAATATTTTTGCATTCCATTCTGAATTATTTTCAAATGTCATGTAGAAGTTTGCTAGCTTTCCTCTGTTCAAACGCAAAATATTTTCGATATAAGATTGTTGTAAAGGTAGCATGCCGGGTATATCGGTTCCAGTTTGCTGTGTTTGTTGTGTTTGCTGTGGGCTTGGCTGCTGTGTTTGCTGGAATTGCCTCGTGTTGTAAACTGGATAATATGCTGGAGAAGTAGGTGGGTAATAATAGTATGGATAGCCTTGCACCTGGTATTGTGGTTGGCCGCTGTTCTCCTTTTCGCTCATAAAAAAACCTCCTGTTAATGAAATACTTTTCTGTTTCTTTTGGCCTTCTCGTATTACAGGAAAAGAGATTGATGCAATTGATCTCAGATTTTGTTTTACTAAACCAATCACAATTTTAACAAATGATCGATGTGCTTGATTTAGTTCCAGCCACTATTATCTGTAGACCCGTGGACAATCTTCCTGTGTTGGAGCATAAAAACAATGTGATTTGAATCTGCCGACGTTCCATTGATCGTACCATTGTGCTGGACAATCTCCTGCCGGCATAAAAAACCATAAAGAATTCGTTGCAGGATGCTGCCGTTCACCTTGGATAATGCGGCGTGCTAGTCGCTTATCGGATTCTCTCGCTCGTTGGTAGAAATATCCTTTCTGTGTTGCTTCAAAGCCACCTGGGCTTTGATATACCATGTCATTAATATTTCGTAACTGGGTAAAATCAAGACAATTGGAAATGACTCGATTAATTCCGGTATTTCCAACCATTAGCATTCCCAGTTCGCCATCCCCCTCAGCTTCTGCACGCATTAATCTGGCAAGCAGTGCTATATCATTTTCTGTATGTGCAACAAGAGCCATTGGTTTATACCTCACTTTTGTCTAATCTTGATGCTGAACTCACTACATATATCTATGCAAAACGATATAGGAACATGACAATAAAAATAGGCACTCGCTTTAAACACGTCACGAGAGGGTTTCCCTTCGTGACGTGTTTCTGAAACGAATGCCAGGTTGTAGTATGGTTGTTATCCATGATGATGAAATAAAAAAGCTAAAGCACGCAATGTACATTAGCATGCTTTAGCTTTAAAATTTAATTTCGTTTTAATTACAATGCAAAATAGGCGTCCACATCTTCTGCTGGTAAATAATTACCGACAATGAAATCGCCAAACTCAGCGTATTTTGTCGTCACTTCATCAAAGCGCATTTCATAAACAATTTTTTTGAATTCTAGGGCATCATGCGCGAATAATGTAACTCCCCATTCCCAGTTATCCAAACCAATGGAACCAGTAATGATTTCTTTTACTTTACCTGCATATTTACGCCCAGTCATGCCATGTTCATAAAGCAATCTTGTACGCTCTTCCTTTTCAATGGCAAACCAGTTCGCCTCTTCCCAGCGACGACGTGCCATTGGATAGAAGCATGCATGCTCCCATTTTGGAAGAATTGGGTATAAGCGAGCTTCAACCTGTGGAGATAATTTACGATCTTTTCCTTCATTCATTGGATTATGCATCGTCATCTCAACAATAGAAACATAAGAATAATCTGGAATGAGATAATCTCCAAGCTTCGACTTGTTGATTTCACGTTTAATTTCTTCTAATTCATCCATTGTAGGACGAAGGAAGATAAACATGAAGTCGGCTTTGTTTCCGACAACTTTATAAAGAGATTGGCTGCCTAGCTTTTCTTCTTCAACAGCTTCCCACTTTTTCATTAATTCTTTAAACTCCTTGATCGCTGTGTTTCTTACTTCTTCTGATGTCAGTTTCCATGAAGCCCAGTCAAATGTGCGGGTATCATGAACAACGGACCATCCATCCATGGTTACTACTGCTTCTGCCATGTCAATTCACTCCTTAAAAGAAAAAATGTTCTCCTATGTTTTTACTATAGCACATTAAGGGTATTCTAATCATATGAAAGGGTAATGAAGTCGATTGTTTTTCCATATTGTCATTTCTTTGTCATAGATTGTTGAAAAAATAGGTTATTTCCTTTAAAAATACAGGAAAATTAGCTATTATTGTTAAAAGACACACATATTATTGTGATGGAGGTTTTTTTATGGGATCATTATTTGATCAGCTCACAGCAAAAGTATCGAACTCAAACAAAAAGATTGTTTTTCCAGAAGGTCTTGATGAACGAATTCTGACTGCTGCAAGCCAATTAAGTGCTGCAGGGGTTGTAACGCCAATTTTGATTGGTAATCAGGAAAGCATCGAAAAAAAAGCGGCAGCAAACAACATTGACATTGCTTCTTGTACGATCATCGATCCGCAGGAATATGCGGAATTCGATGCAATGGTCGAAGCTTTCGTAGAGCGTCGTAAAGGAAAGGCAACAGAGGAGGATGCGCGTAAAATTCTTCTTGATGAAAACTATTTCGGCACGATGCTCGTTTATATGAATAATGCAGATGGGCTTGTAAGTGGAGCGGCACATTCAACTGCTGATACGGTACGCCCAGCATTGCAGATTATTAAAACAAAAGAAGGCATTAAAAAAACATCGGGCGTATTTATTATGGTACGTGATGATGAAAAGTATGTTTTTGCAGATTGCGCCATTAATATTACTCCGGACAGCCAGGATTTAGCAGAAATTGCAGTGGAAAGTGCACAGACGGCTCGACTATTTGATGTCGACCCGCGTGTAGCAATGCTTAGCTTCTCAACAAAAGGTTCTGCCAAGTCACCGGAAACAGAAAGAGTTGTCGAAGCGCTCGAAATTGCAAAAGAAAAAGATTCATCACTCGTTATTGATGGAGAATTTCAATTTGATGCAGCCTTTGTACCGAGTGTTGCCGCGAAAAAAGCTCCAGATTCTGTTCTAAAAGGGGATGCAAATGTATTTGTTTTCCCAAGCTTGGAAGCAGGAAACATTGGATATAAAATTGCACAGCGACTTGGTGGATTTGAAGCAGTTGGTCCAGTGCTTCAAGGATTAAATCGACCTGTAAATGATCTTTCTCGCGGCTGCAGTGCTGATGATGTTTATAAGCTAGCGATTATTACAGCAGCACAAGCAACGGAATAAGTAGTATACAGAAAAAAACAACGACCGCGGATTCATTTCTCCGCGGCGTTGTTTTTTTCTAATCGCTGCACGTTAGCAACAGTCTCATTACGTTTGATCATTTGGATATACCTTTTTTCAAATGTATTGAGTTCTGTATTTGAAAAAGGCGTCGTCACAATTTCTTCGCATATATCCTGTAACGCAATGTAGACTCTTTTTTTCATATCCTCGACGGTTAAAGGCACTCCAAGCAAATCAGATAGTGAACCCATTACATCTGGTTCTACACTCGGGTAAATAAATTTTGTTTCCGTTTCCTTTTTTGCAATCGCATAGAAATCTCGAATAAGAGAAGCTCTTTCCTTACTGTTTCCTTCTACATCAAGATAAATTTGCACTGCAGCACCGTCCTTTACTCGCCGCTGTGAAATGCCTGCAAATTTTTTCCCGTTAATGCTTAAATCAAAGTCACCAGGACAATAGGACCCGACAATTTCATATGCTTTAATAGCGGTTGTTAAATCCCGTAGCATATATTCGACTAAACGAACCATTGCTTCATAGCAGTCATGAATCGAAAGCTCTGCGACACCTGGTATGACAAGGGATATATTTAATACACCACCATCGAGTGCAACTGCAAGCCCACCAGAATTTCGAACGACAACATGGTAGCCTTGCTCGGCTAAGAACTGAACGCCTTCATCTAGAAAGGGAAGCCTCGCGTCTGGAATGCCGAGCACAATGGTTTTGTCGTGTACCCAAAGTCGTATAGCAGATGGTGACGTTCGATTGCTTACAGATACAGCTAGTGCATCATCAACAGCAAAAGATGTAAGTGCTGTGTATTTTTTTTGTTGAAAAATTGTTTCATGGGAATGATCAAAATATCGTAATGTCGATTGACCGACAATTTCTTTCCAGTTTTTCATTTTTATCTCCTTACCCTTTTAAGCTTTCCATACTTATTATATAATAAACTAAATAAGGAAGTATTAAAATTGCAGAAAAGAACGGATGGGGAATAAATGGCGTATAAAGACGAACAATTGTCGGAGGAAAAAGTATTTAAAGATCCTGTTCACCGGTACGTCCATGTGCGGGATCGTGTTATCTGGGATCTGATTGCTGCTCCGGAATTCCAACGGTTGCGTCGAATAAAACAACTCGGGACAACAAATTTGACATTCCATGGGGCGGAACATAGTCGATTTAACCATTCACTTGGCGTGTACGAAATTGTCCGTCGAATCATTAATAACTTTCAGGACAGGCCTCATTGGAATAAAGACGAGCGACTCTTATGCCTTTGTGCAGCCCTATTGCATGATCTTGGTCATGGGCCTTTTTCACATTCCTTTGAAAAAGTGTTTAAATTGGATCATGAGTATTTTACCCAGCAAATCATTTTGGGTGATACAAAAGTAAATGAAATTCTAGAGCGTGTTAGTGTAGGCTTTGCGCAGAAGGTTGCCGATGTTATTGCAAAAACCTATGAGGATAAATTGGTGGTCAGCTTAATTTCCAGTCAAATTGATGCTGATCGCATGGATTATTTGCAACGTGATGCTTACTTTACGGGAGTAAGTTATGGTCATTTTGATATGGAGCGTATTTTACGAGTAATGCGCCCGATTGAAGATCAAGTAGTCATTAAATCAACTGGGATGCATGCGGTCGAGGATTATATTATGAGTCGTTACCAAATGTATTGGCAAGTATATTTTCACCCAGTTACAAGAAGTGCAGAAGTAATCTTGACAAAAATCCTTCATAGAGCGAAATATTTATATGAAACAAAGGATTTTACCTTTAAATTACAACCGACCCATTTTGTTTCCTTTTTTAAAGGTAAAGTGGATCTAGCAGATTATTTAAAGCTGGATGAGATGGTTGTCCATTATTATTTTCAGCTTTGGCAGGAAGAGGATGACGAAATCTTAAGAGATTTATGTGAGCGATTTATGAATCGACGCTTATTTAAATATGTTGAATTTAATCCCAATCTTCAAATGAATGAGTGGATGGAGCTGTATAAGCTGTTTCAAGAAGCGGAAATTGATCCAGAATATTACCTTGTTGTTGATTCTTCTTCAGATTTACCATACGATTTTTATCGACCTGGTGAAGAGGAAGAGCGGCTGCCAATCCATTTATTAATGCCTGATGGAAGCTTGAAGGAGCTTTCCAGGCATTCGGATATCGTTGAATCCATTTCAGGTAAAAAACGGACAGACCATAAATTATATTTTCCAAAAGATCGGTTGAATGAATTGAAGGATCAGAGGTTAAGAACGCGCATTATGGAAATTCTTTACGGGCAAGGAGCGAAAGTTGATGTTGAATAATCATGCCAAATTAATCCGTTTCTTTTCAGAAGCAAATGGCATAACAGGGCGGAAAAAATTGCAAAAAATGATCTATATTTTACAGAAATGCGATATCCCTTTTGAAGAGAAATATCAATTCCATTTTTATGGACCGTACTCAGAGGAGTTAACATTACGTGTAGAAGAGCTTTGTAATCTTGGATTTTTACAGGAAGAAAAAGAGGATAAAAGCAACTATTATCAATACAATTATAATATAACACCTGCTGGAACAGAGTTTCTGAATCAATTTTCAATGGAAATGCCGGACATGACAACAAAGGTGGCGATGCTGAAGGAAAAGAGCTCGCGTTTTCTGGAGCTTGTCTCCACCATGTTTTACTTTGATGATTTACCGCTTCAGGAGAATATTGAAAAAATCCACATGGTCAAACCAAAGCAAAAGTATAGCGATGAAGAAATTGAGGATGCAATTCGTTTTATGGAAGAATTGAAACAAGAAGGCAAATAACGTCTCATGCAGGATAGCCTTATGCTACAATAGCAACTAGTAACAATGGAGGAGGGGCATTTATGAGCTCAGATCAATCTTCAAATAAAAAGAAGAATTCCTTTACGATCATTAAGGATGATTCAACAGATGGCCATGGAGGCTATGGTGTTGGAGCAATCAGTTTAGAAAACATGTCATCCGTAATTGTCGATCCGAATGAAAATAAAGCATACGTAGATATGGGAGCGATGCATGCACGAAGTGAAGTCGAACGTCGCGTGAAATGGTTACCGGATCGAAATGAAGTACCAAACGGCAAGCTATATTGGATCGTTTGGGTGAATGTGGAACGCGGAGACAATGGTCCTTACTATTCCGGTGTCACAGGCTGTGAAATCCGAGTGGATCGTGAAATAAGACGTGCCTATAAATCAATGGGCCAGCATGTGACGTATATGGAAAAATCGCTCAAAGGGAAAATTATCGTTGACCACATGGATGAGCAATCGAAAAATCTGTTAAGAGATTTCCTGATAGATTTTAACAAAGATATGTGGGATAACAGTACGGACGAATTAAAAGAGGCGCTTCCACTGCAATAGAGAATATGACAATTTTGTGTCCGAATCGTGAATCATTTGTTAAATCGTTGTACTTTGTACCAATAATTTGTAAACTATTGGTACATGGACTAACTCATGTTTACTAGGACAATAAAACAGCCAGCCTTCAGGACTCAACCTGAAAAGCTGGCTGTTTTATTGCCTTCTGTTAGCGCACCATCCCACACCACTAAGACGCCATATCCAAAAATAGCGCACCATCCCACGCCACCATGACACCATATCCAAAAATAGCGCACCATCCCACGCCACTAAGACACCATATCCAAAAATAGCGCACCATCCCACGCCACCATGACATCATATCCAAAATTAGTGCACCGTTCCCAGCCCCTAACACTTATAAAACATTAATTAAACAAATCAAACCAACGTTCGAAGATACCTTTTTCTTCCTCTACCACATCTTCTTCTTCAACTGGATGTTCGGAGCAATAGTTTCTCGGCTCCGTTCCTTTTTCAAAGTACATAATTCTGCTTGCACCACAGCTAGGTGTTGCACGTGCGCCGGTCTCGGGATCTATCGGGATGCCAATTACTCCAGATGGCATAGCAAAAACATCCTGCGCCATCCCTTTGTGAGCCCCTTCCATAAAGCCAGCCCACATCTCTTTTGCGTAGGCTGATTCAGCAACAAGTTCCATGTTCCGGTTATCATCGTAACCGACCCAAATGCCTGTTACAAGGGAAGGGCTATAACCAATCATCCAGCTGTCCGAATCAGTTGTTCCAGACTTCCCGGCATATAGGCGACTAAGCTCCTTCGAAATTGTTGCACCAGTTACAGAGGTATAGCCATTCATCTCGACATCAAACATCCCAGTCATCAGGTGTGTTAAAATAAATGCTTTTTTCGGATCAAGCAATTGTTCTGATGTATCCTCATGCTCGTAAACTACTTTGCCATTCCGATCCGTAATTTTTTCTACCGTATATCCGGAAATTGACCTCCCCCCATTAGCCAGTATTCCGTAGGCACTCGTCATGTCGTTTACAGAGACAGAAGCAGTGCCTAAAGCCAATGCTGGTACAGCTTGAAAATCCCCTCTCAGTCCGAAGGTTTCAGCGGTTTCTATCAGTTTTTCAGGTCCTAGGTACATATTTGTTTTGACAGCATACACGTTATCGGACAAGGCAAGTGCTTGGGCCAGTGTTATTGGCTTATTTGCATAATACCCGTTAAAATTACTCGGTTGATAGCTATTGCCATCACCTAACGCAAAAGTGGTTGGTTTGCTCATTAATTTCGTGCTTGGTGTATAGCCATATTGCAGTGCAGCGTAATATAAAAAAGGTTTAAAAGTTGACCCTGACATTCGCTTGGAATTCATTGCTCGATTATAAGTGCTTTCTGCATAATCCTTTCCGCCAATCATGGAGAGAATTGCACCGTCATCAGGATCCATTGCAATAGCAGCAGTTTCTACTTCACTGGAAGAATCAATTGTTGCACGTACTTGTTCTTCCAGTTTTTGCTGGTATGCACGATTTAATGTTGTATAAATATGAAACCCGCCAGCACGAATTTCATCCGGACTTAAATCTAAGAATTTAGCAGCCTCTTGTAAAACAACATCCTGAAAATAGGGGGCAGTATCCGCAGGCTCAGGTGTAATCGAATAATCCAGCTGCTCTTCGATAGCCCCAACATACGCTGCTTCAGAAATATACTTGTCATCCAATAGATGCTTTAAAATTTGCTGTTGGCGCCGATTTGCATTCTCTTCATTGTTTAATGGAGAGTAATAGGTTGGCCCCTTTGGTATTCCGACGAGCATCGTAGCCTCGGCTAAGGATAACTCACTTGCTTGTTTATCGAAGAAATAATGGCTTGCCGCCTCAATTCCATATGCTCCATGCCCATAATAAATTGTATTTAAATAGCCTTCTAGAATATCCTCCTTGGAATAAAACATTTCCAGTCGTATAGTATAGAATGCTTCCGTTAGCTTTCGTGTCCATGTTTTTTCAGGGGATAAATAAAGGTTGCGCGCATATTGCTGGGAAATGGTGCTCGCACCTTCTTTTAACGAGCTATTACGTAAATTTTTAATAACTGCACCAGCAATTCGCTTCAAATCAAACCCTTGATGTTCATAAAAATGCTGATCCTCCGTTTGTAATGTAGCTTCAATAACCGCAGGAGATATGTCATCTAAGCTAACCCAGTGCTTTGTAAGGCTACCACGCTGCTCGCTTATTATTTCTTCTTCACGATCATAAATGATAGTTACTTGGTCATTTGCCAATTTAGGAGGACCTAAAACGAAGGCCACTAAATAAATTGCAGCTATTGTAAACACACCTATAGCAATAAGTGTAAGTATAATCTTTTTGAAAAACTTCTTCGGGAAAAGTTGCATGCTCGTAATCTCCAATGTAAAGTCTTGTTTTTATCATTATGGGAAAAGCGGCATGGAAATAAACTTAAGGCAGCAAAAATCCCGACTTTTGTTAGTAGGCAGAGGGAGAATTGCATCTTTTTATTGCTACTCACCGTGTTTTATCGCTATAATAGGGATATTATAGATTCAAGAGGCGATAGTATGGATGCACCGCAAAAAAAGATAAACATTATACTCAAGACAACTATTGATGATGATGGACAACTGGAGAGCAACGAACAGAGCTACCACGGAGTTCTTTTTCAAAAAAACAATATGGACGTATTGATTTTTGAAGAAACATTAGAAGATGGTTTCACCATTAAAAACTTGCTCACAATCTATCCGCATAAGGTTAGTATTAATCGTTCTGGTGCAGTGAAAATGAATCAAAAGTTTCAAGCTGACCAGATAACGGAGAATATATATCACCATCCCCATGGTAAAATACATATGGAAACATATACAGAGACCATTGAATATAAGAAAGCAAGCAATGGAACAGAGGGCACATTAGCGATTCATTATACGGTGAAGTTAAACGGGCAGGATAAACGAAAACATACATTGAAATTGGCATATCAAGAGGAGGAAAAGCAATGAACGTTTTGGAACAAACGGAAAATACATTGAAGCAGGAAATCGCTGTTGCTGTTATCCAAGCAAAGCTAGCGACCGAAGAAGAGCTTCCTGCAATTATATTAGAAAAACCAAAGGATAAGGCACATGGTGACTTTGCCTCAAATATTGCGATGCAATTGGCACGAATCGCTAAAAAGGCACCGCGTCAAATTGCTGAAGCTATTGTAGCAAATTTAGATCAATCAAAGGCGTCGATCGAGAAGGTCGAAATTGCTGGACCTGGATTCATTAATTTCTTTATGAAAAATGATTTTCTTGGAGAAATCATCCCAACTATTTTACAGGCTGGAGAAGATTACGGAAAAACAAATACTGGAAATGGCGAACGTGTACAGGTTGAATTCGTTTCTGTAAATCCAACTGGAGACTTGCATTTGGGACATGCCCGTAATGCCGCTTTTGGAGATGTGCTTTGTAATGTGCTTTCCGCTTCGGGATATAACGTAGAGCGCGAATACTATATTAATGATGCAGGAAATCAAATTGATAACCTCGGTTTATCTGTAGAAGCTCGCTATTTCCAAGAACTCGGTGAAGAATTTGATATGCCAGAGGATGGCTACCATGGACAAGCTATTATTGAGATTGCGAAGAAGCTTGTTGCAGAATACGGCAATGAATTTGCTTCCAAAGATCAAGCAGAGCGACTCGCGTTCTTTAAAGAATATGGATTGAAAGCATCCCTTGAAAATATTGAAAAAGACTTAAAAGCGTTCCGTGTTGAATTTGATAATTGGTTTTCAGAGCGTTCCCTTTATCAGGAAAATAAAATTCCTGTTGCACTAGATAAGCTAGAGGAAGGGAATTACACGTATGAAAAAGATGGCGCGATGTGGTTCCGCACAACTGATTTTGGTGATGATAAAGACCGTGTGCTCATTAAGCAAGACGGAAGTTACACCTATTTAACACCAGACATCGCTTATCATAAGGACAAGCTCGACCGTGGATTTGATTCTATTATTAATGTATGGGGAGCTGACCATCATGGATATATTCCAAGAATGCGCGCAGCAATTCAAGCGCTTGGCTACCCGGTTGAAAGGTTCGATGTGAAAATTATTCAAATGGTAAACCTATTTGAAGGCGGCGAAAAAGTGAAAATGAGTAAGCGAACAGGAAAAGCTGTTTCATTAAGAGAGCTAATGGAAGAGGTCGGCGTTGACGCGGTTCGTTATTATTTCGTTACTCGTTCAAATGATTCACAGCTTGACTTTGATATGGACTTAGCCCGCTCCCAGTCCAATGATAATCCAATTTTCTACGTTCAATATGCGCATGCCCGTATCTGTACAATGCTCGAACAGGCGAAAAGTAAAGGATTTACAGTCGGGGGAGATTTTAATGCTGCATTATTAACTGCAGAAAAGGAAGTAGATCTAATGAAGAAATTAGGTCAGCTTCCACAAGTCGTTGCAGACGCTGCCGAGAAGCATACGCCACATAAAGTAACACAGTATGTTTTTGACTTAGCCTCCGCATTGCATAGCTTTTACAATGCAGAGAAAGTGTTGGATGCAGATCATAAAGAAAGAACACAAGCACGAATTGCTTTAATGAAAGCTGTTCGCATTACACTTGCGAATGCCATGACACTGATTGGCGTATCTGCACCAGAGAAAATGTAATAACTAAATGTGAACCACTGAAATTTTTTCAGTGGTTTTACTGTTTTAGAATTAACTTTATGATGTGGTCGCAGGCCGAAGATGTTAACTAACAAATTCCCTTACTTTTTTAACCCATTCAAAATTGTAGATGTGAACTTTGTCATTTCTTGGACAACATCAAATTCTTCTCCAAAGATAATCCAATCGTAGATAGTTCCCCTCATACACCTAGTAATTAATACGGACGCTTCTTCAGTAGTTAATTCCTCCTTAAACTCATTATTCTCAATTCCTTCCTGAACGAAAGAATTAATTACTTTATAAAGATTTCTATCTGGATCGGCTAAATAATGATTTTTGTTAATTGTTAGTGACATAGCATTCATGTATACATTTCTAATTAAGTCCTTCCCTAATTCATCACGTAAATAGATCATTTGAGCTTTGTAAAACATAAGAATCTTCTCGCTTGCACTAATGTTCTTGGGGATACCTTGTTGGAATGTGGAATAAAAATTATCAATATCCTTAAACTTTTCATTGAAAATGTCATATTTGGTATTGAAATGTACATAAAATGCCCCTTTAGATACATTACATTTTTTTGCTATTTCATCCACCGTTACATTATCAAACCCCTTTCTATGAAACAGTTCCAGTCCAGTTTCTAAAAGCGTTTTCTTTGTCTCTAAGGCTTTTAATTTTCTTGTTGTCATACGCGGCATAAATAATCCCCCTTTTACTTAAGAATAGCATAATGCTTTGGAAATATAGAATTCAACAGAATAGTCTTGACTATTGTAAATTTTACGTTTATTATTTTAATTAATAATTTAAGTGACCGCAGTATTTGACTTTGGTATGTGAAAAAGGTAAAGAAAGGAGACTAATTATTATGAGTAAATTCTAATTGGTAGGCTATATATGTAATTTTTCAAGGAAAAACTTAATTACTAGATTTCAAAAATGATAGCGCTTTCTAAATGCTTATGAATATTTTAGGAGGGTCTGGATGGAAACAAAGAAAGTAGGTTTTCTTGGATTAGGGAATATGGGTTTTCCAATGGCAAGCAATTTAATGAAAGCAGGTTATACCGTATACGGAGTAGATGTAAACAAAGAAAATGAAAAAAGATTTGCTGAAATAGGCGGGATGGTTGGGTTCACTTCAGCAACATTAGCAAGTGAAGTAAATATCATTTTTACTAGTTTACCAACACCAAAGGTCGTAGAGGATGTTTATTTAGGAATCGAGGGTCTTGTGGAAAACGGAAAACCACCCTTAACTTTAATTGACTTAAGCACAATCTCACCAGAACTAAATAAAAAAGTAGCAAAAGCAGCATTGGAAAAGGGGATTCAGTACTTGGGAGCTCCGGTTAGTGGAAGTGTAGCTGGAGCAGAGGCAGCAACGCTGAGTGTGATGGTTGGAGGAGATAAAACAACATATGGCTTCGCATTACCGTACCTTGAAACAATCGGAAAAAATATATTTCATGTTGGAGAAGATCACGGATTAGGAACTATTGTTAAATTAATTAATAATCTAATGGC
Organism: Oceanobacillus sp. FSL W7-1304; assembly: GCF_037969805.1. Lineage (NCBI taxonomy): Bacteria > Bacillati > Bacillota > Bacilli > Caryophanales > Bacillaceae > Oceanobacillus > Oceanobacillus sp. FSL W7-1304. The sequence goes on from NZ_CP150211.1 coordinate 3,290,590, forward strand.
TGGAATTCATACACAGGCTGTCGCAGAAGCACTATCTATCGCAGATGCAGCAGGTTTGGACCATGAAATTGTTTATAGAATTGTAAATGTCAGTACAGGTCAAAGCGGCATTTTTACTAGAAACTACAAAAATTTTATTGCTCAGGATGAATATTATGAAGGGGCTTTTACTACAGCACTACTATTAAAAGACTTAAAACTTGCGAACCATGTTTCGAATTCATTTGAGGGTAAATTGCCATTGGGTGAAGAACTAGTAAATTACCTTGAATCAAATATTGAGGAGTATGCAGATAAGGACATTTCTTCAGCCTATCTTATGCTAACAGAAGAAAAGGTGAAATTAGGTAAATAGATATATCCAAAATGGGAGGTTTGTTTAGATGACGACATTAAAGTTAGATACAGTAACCCACTATATTAATGGGGAAAAAGTAAAAGGGAATAACGATAAATATGGTTTTGTATACAGCCCATCCACGGGCAAGCGAATAGCTGCTGTTCCTTATGCTTCTGCTGAAGAAGTGGATGAGACCGTACAGTTAGCGAAAAAAGCTGCTGCAAAATGGGCAAAAACCTCTGTGGGAAAAAGAGTTGAAGTTCTTTTTAAATTTCGCCAATTATTGGTGGAGAATACAGATGAATTGGCACAGCTAATTGGGAAGGAAAATGGGAAAACGATCTCTGATGCAAAAGGGGAGATAAGCAGAGGAATAGAATCAGTGGATTTAGCAATAGGGGCACCGCAAATACTCAAAGGAGAACATTCTGTAAATGTTGGTGGGGATATAAACGCTTATTCAATGAAACAGCCGCTTGGCGTTGTAACATGTATATCACCATTTAATTTCCCTGTTATGGTACCGCTTGCGATGAGTGTTATGGCAGTGGCTGTTGGGAATGCAATGATATTGAAACCATCTGAAAAAGTTCCATATTCTGCTCAATTAATCTCAGAACTTTGGGAGAAGGCTGGTTTGCCTGCTGGAGTTTGGAACGTATTGAACGGTGATAAGGATACGGTTAATGCCATCATTACACATAGCGACATACAAGCGGTAAGCTTTGTGGGCTCTACGAAAGTAGCTGAAATTATTTATGAGGTAGGAACGAAGCATCATAAACGAGTAAATGCCTTTGGTGGAGGAAAAAACCACCTGGTTATTATGCCAGATGCGGATATTGATAAAGCAGTTGACTCCTTCTTAGGCTCTGCATATGGTTCAGCATCACAGCGTTGTATGGCTGTTTCCGTAGCAATGCCTGTCGGGCAAAAGACAGCAGATGTATTCACGGCAAAATTAAAAGAAAAGGTTGAAAATCTTAGACCCGGTTCCTATGACGATGAATCAGCTGACTTTGGGGCCGTTATAAGTGCAGAAGCAAAACAAAGCATCTTACATTCGATTGATGAAGCAGTAAGGGATGGAGCTAATGTTGTGGTCGATGGCAGAAACCCTGATGTTGAGTTTAAGGAAGGTTTTTACCTGGGGGCTACGCTATTAGATAATGTTACTCCTGATATGAATGTATACAAAGAAGAAGTGTTTGGTCCAGCACGTACAATCGTTTCAGTAGATTCAATTGATGAAGCAATACAGCTAATCAATAATCATCAATATGGAAATGGGGTTGCTATATTCACCAATAGCGGCCGCGATGCTCGCAAATTCACGCAAGAAATAGAAGTCGGTATGGTTGGAGTAAATGTACCTATTCCAATACCTGTGGGCTATCATAACTTTGGAGGCTGGAAAGGTTCACGATTGGGTGAAGGACAAATGTTCGGACCGGATACCGCTCGTTTCTTTACAAAAACAAAGACGGTCTCGGAAAGGTGGTTTGACCAATCAAGCACAGATGAAATTAACTTTGATTTTCCTAGCAGTTAATGAGGAAGGGGCCATTAGAAGGCCCCCATTTTTTTCTATGTAGTGTGTTCAAAAAAAGGGGATAAAAAGGGCCGAGGTCGGCTAAGAGTCAACGGCCTTTTTGCAGACGCCGATACTAGCACGACCTGAGCGTCGAAGGTCAAATGCTCTCGGTGTGTCATCTTTGCCGGACTTTTTAAACTTTCTCTATCGGTTTGATGATTGGTAGATTTCAAAGACTTCAACCTTATACTGACGATTACATAAGGAATTTATGAGAATATGAGGTGATCAAATGCTAGGGATTGCATTAGGGTTAGTTTTGCTAATCATCTTAGCCTACCGTGGATGGTCAATTATCTGGATTGCACCGATTTGTGCTGGCGTTGTAGCAATATTTGGTGGGCTTGACTTACTTGATGCATATACAAACACTTATATGCAAGGATTTGTCGACTTTACGAAAAGCTGGTTCCCTGTATTTATGTTAGGGGCTATCTTTGGCAAATTAATGGAATACAGCGGAATGGCACAGTCCGTAGCTCAAGGTATAATTAAACTATTTGGTGAAAACCAAGCAATTATTGGTGTTATTATGGCTTCATCTGTTTTAGCATATGGCGGTATTAGTGTGTTCGTTGTTGTATTCGCTGTCTATCCAATCGCGGTAAATATGTTTAGACAAGCGGATATTCCAAGAAAATTGATGCCAGCTACTATTACAGCAGGAATGATGACATTCGCAATGACAGCTCTTCCCGGGACTCCACAGATTCAGAACTTGATTCCTACTGATTATTTTAACACCACAGCGACTGCAGCCCCTATTATGGGACTTGCAGCCTCATTCGTAATGGGTGGGGGGTCTATCCTTTATTTGAAGTGGAGAGAGAAGAAGCTAAAAAAAACCGGACATGGATTTAAAGCGTTGGAAAAAGATCTGGAAGAAAAAGAAAAGATAAAGGGAAAGCTGCCAAATCTATATATATCTATACTGCCTTTAATATCTGTAATTGTTACGCTTAACATTTTTAACTGGAATATTGTCGTTTGTTTATTAATAGCTGTTTTATTGATCATCATATTTTCATTAAACAACATTAAAAGTTTGATACCATCGCTAAATCAAGGAGCTTCCGATTCTGTAATGGCGATGATAAATACTTCTGCAGCGGTTGGATTTGGAACCGTAGTACGCGTTGTTCCGGGATTCCAAAAATTAAGCGATTATATTCTGGGTATCGATGCAAATCCACTTATCTCCATGTCGATTGCTTCAAATGTATTATCCGGAGCAACAGGTTCAGCATCTGGAGGATTAGGCATCACGATGGAAGCTCTAGGTCACAAATATAATGAAATTGCCGCATCAACCGGAATAGCACCCGAAGCATTTCACCGTATCGCATCTATTGCCTCAGGGGGCTTGGACGCACTACCACATAATGGTGCGGTTATAACCATACTGATTGTGACCGGTTTAACACATAAAGAGTCTTACCGAGATATTGCGGTAGTAGCAATAGTCTTTCCGATTTTATCACTGATTCCAGCTATTTTACTTGCGAGTATCGGTGTGTATTAATGTATGTCCGTTAAAAAAGTAAGCAAGATATGGAAACTGTATTGTACATCACAAAATATTTAAAGCCTACCATGACTTGAATATTTTGTGATGTTTGCGTTGCGGTCATTACCAATTTCAAGATTACTATTTCATAAATAATCAAAATGTGACAGGCTATCTTTTTTATTATATAATAAATTATGAATTTAATATCTTTTACCAAAAATCTGTTGACTGAATGCTCATTCACGTATAAAGTATAGATATAGATTTCTGTAAGCGGAATTTTTCAATCAAATGTAATCGCTATCATTTAACTGTAACAAAAAGGAGGAGCCGCCAGTGGATACATTTATGCTAGTTAATTGGATTGCGTTTTTAATCATCACGTTTTATGCATTGTATTTATTCGTCAGGGTCGTCTCAACACGGATTGCTTATATAAGGCTTGGTAAAAAATCCGAGTTTGATGGTGAAATTAAGTTGCGGTTACAAAGGGTGTGGACGATTGTATTTGGCCAATCAAAGTTATTGAAGGATAAGAAATCCGGTATCATTCATGTCATGATGTTTTATGGATTTATTCTCGTTCAATTTGGTGCAATTGACATGTTTGTGAAAGGACTTTCACCAGGTAACCATTTACCATTTGGTGTGCTGTATCCAGGGTTTGTCTTCTTTCAGGAACTCGTAACGTTAATGATTCTTGTGGCGGTTGTATGGGCATTTTATCGTCGCTATATGGAGAAGCTCGTGCGGCTAAAACGTGGCTTTAAAGCTGGTCTTGTTCTTATTTTTATTGGCACATTAATGCTTTCTGTGTTATTTGGAAATGGGATGGCGCTTCTTTGGCATGGCCATGAAGTAACATGGACAGAACCAGTTGCAAGTATGATTGCACTAGTACTGGGATGGATTTCACAAGACGCTGCAATAGTATTGTTCTATATTGCTTGGTGGGTACATACGATTACACTGCTTTCATTCCTTGTTTATGTACCGCAATCCAAGCATGCACATCTGATTGCAGCACCAATTAATGTGTTTTTAAGCAAGCAAGTCCCAGGTAAATTGAAAAAAATAGATTTTGATATCGATGAAGATAGTGAGGAAGAAATCTCATTCGGGGCAGGGAAAGTAGAAGATTTTGAACAGCATCAGATGCTTGATTTCTATGCTTGTGTGGAATGTGGCCGCTGTACAGACGTGTGTCCTGCTGCGGGAACTGGTAAAATGCTGTCGCCGATGGACATTATGATTAAGGTTCGTGACCATTTAACCGAAAAGGGGGCAGCGATAACAGGAAAGTCCGCATGGGTTCCAGCTTACGCATTTAACAATACGGCAGGGAATCAGGCAAGCGCGCAAAAAGAAGCTGCAGCGACTGTTCAAAGCGCAAGTCTAATTGGTGATGTTATTACAGAAGAAGAGCTTTCTGGATGTACCACATGCCGAAATTGTGAGGATGCTTGTCCTGTAAACAATGAGCATGTTGGAACGATTATTGATATGCGCCGCTATCTTGTTATGACAGAAGGAAAGATGGATTCGGATATTCAACGAGCGGTTATGAACATTGAACGCCAAGGAAATCCATGGGGACTTTCAAAAAAAGACCGCATCAAATGGCGTGATGAAGATGAAACTGCATACATCCCTACTGTGAAAGAGCTGAAAAAGGAAGGAAAAGAATTTGAATACCTTTTCTGGGTGAGTTCGATGGGAGCTTTTGATAGCCGCAGCCAAAAAATCGCGATTGCTTTTGCTAAACTAATGAATCAGGCAGGTGTTAGCTTTGCGATTCTAGGAAATACGGAAACGAACTCGGGTGATACAGCACGCAGAATCGGGAATGAGTTTTTATTCCAGGAGATTGCCGAGAAAAACATTAAAACATTTGAGAAAAACGGTGTCACCAAAATCGTTACGATTGACCCGCATGCCTATAATATTTTCAAAAATGAGTACCCAGATTTCGGCTATACAGCAGAAGTGTATCACCATACGCAAATGCTCTATGATTTGGTGAAATCAGGGAAAATAAAGCCAGAACGTCCAATCAATGAAAAGCTAACCTATCATGATTCATGCTACTTAGGGAGATACAATGGTGTGTATGACCCGCCGAGGGAAATTTTAACATCTATCCCAGGACTTGAGCTTGTTGAAATGAATCGTTCACGGGAAAATGGAATGTGCTGTGGTGCAGGTGGTGGCTTAATGTGGACAGAGGAAACGACTGGAAACCGAATTAATGTAGCACGTACAGAACAGGCACTTGCTGTCCAGCCATCGATGATTTCCAGTGCTTGTCCGTATTGCTTAACAATGCTAAGCGATGGGACAAAGGCAAAAGAGGTCGATGAGGACATTAGTACAATGGATGTTGCTGAAATTTTAGCATTATCTATTCACTTTGACGATCAATCAAGAACAGCCTCTTAATTGATGATAGACTGATAGGGGGGAGATTCCCCTTTTCAGTTAAACGGATTAAATGAGTGAGCGTTCAATCAAGAAAGTCAGATAAACAAAAAGAAAGGATGGAAATCAATGAGAAAAACAGTAATTGTTTCAGGTGCAAGAACCCCTTTCGGAAAATTTGGTGGAGGCTTGAAGCCTTTTGCAGCATGGCAGCTAGGAGGAAAGGCAATTAAAGAAGCGTTAAATCGAGCTGGAATTGAAGGCTCAGAAATCGATGAAGTAATTATGGGTACCGTCCTGCAAGGTGGCCAAGGTCAGATTCCTTCCCGGCAAGCGGCTCGCGAGGCTGGAATCCCATGGGAAGTAAAATCCGAAACAATTAATAAAGTGTGTGCATCTGGACTGCGTAGTATTACACTTGCTGATCAATTGATTCGTCTTGGGGATGAGAATGTGATTGTTGCAGGTGGAATGGAAAGCATGAGCAATGCACCGTACTTTCTTCCGGAAACGAGATGGGGAAGCCGGATGGGCGATAAAAAAGTAGTTGATATGATGGTACACGATGGACTGACATGTACGTTCACAGGGGTTCATATGGGGAATTATGGCAATTCAACTGCAGAAGAATTCGAATTAACAAGAGAAGCACAGGACGAGTGGTCCTATCGCAGTCACAAACGAGCAATCGAGGCGATTGAAACAGGCAAATTTGCTGAAGAAATCGTTGCAGTGGAAGTGCCGGTACGTAAAGGTGAACCGATTGTCGTAGATACCGATGAAGCACCCCGAAAGGATACAACAGTTGAAAAACTAGCGGGTTTGCGTCCAGCATTTGATAAAAATGGAACAATTACAGCCGGTAATGCTCCTGGTGTCAATGATGGTGCATGTGCTTTTGTTGTGATGGGAGATGACAAGGCAAACGAGCTTGGGAAAAAACCGATGGCAACGATTCTTGGGCACACAGAAGTTGCTGTAGAAGCAAAGAATTTCCCGCAAACACCAGGACTTGTTATTAATAAATTGCTAGAAAAGACAGGATATTCCAAGGAAGACATTGATCTGTTTGAAATAAATGAAGCCTTTGCTGCTGTGTCGCTTGCAAGTGGAAAAATCGCTGACATTGACACTGAAAAGATAAATGTTAATGGTGGTGCTGTTGCATTAGGTCATCCAATTGGAGCAAGTGGCGCCAGAATCATTTTAACCTTAATTCATGAATTAAAGCGCCGCGGTGGCGGGCTTGGCATTGCAGCTATTTGCAGTGGCAGTGGTCAAGGGGATGCAGTACTGATCGAAGTTCCTAAGGGTTAACGCAAAGGAGGAAACAAAAAGATGGCAATAAATAATGTGATGGTCATTGGTGCAGGGCAAATGGGAGCTGGCATTGCTCAGGTCTGTGCGCAATCAGGATTTAACGTACTACTACACGACCGGGATAAGAATGCATTACAAGCAGGAATAAACGGCATCGAAAAATTGCTTGCACGTAACGTGGAAAAGAAGAGATTAACAAAAGAAGAGAAGGCGACAACCCTAGGTCGCCTAACTCCTTCCCATACATTAGAGGATGCAGCAACCTGTGATTTGATTATTGAAGCTGTTGTGGAAAATATGGATGTAAAATCAGCAGTTTTCAAAGAGGTGGATACACACGCACCAAAGCATGCAATCCTTGCCTCGAATACATCCTCCTTACCGATTACTGAAATCGCGGCTGAAACAAAACGACCGGATCAGGTAATTGGCATGCATTTTATGAATCCTGTGCCAGTTATGAAGCTTGTTGAAATTATACGCGGGTTACAAACAAGTGATGAAACGTATGAAACAATTCAAATGATGACTGTCCAGTTATCAAAAACTCCAGTAGAAGTAAAAGATTTTCCTGGGTTTGTATCCAATCGGATTCTAATGCCAATGATTAATGAAGCGATTTATACGGTTTATGAAGGTGTCGCCACGCCAAAGGATGTTGACCAGGTGATGAAGCTTGGAATGAATCATCCGATGGGACCGCTAACGCTGGCAGATTTTATTGGTCTGGATACATGTTTGTATATTATGGAAGTGCTTCATGAAGGATTTGGGGATAGTAAATATCGTCCATGTCCATTACTGCGTCAATATGTAAAAGCAGGATGGCTTGGAAAGAAATCCGGTAAAGGCTTTTATGAATATAGCTAGTTAAATAACACCCAAGAGAGGTGCAAACGGTATGATGTTAAAGGTTACAGAAGAACAGGAAATGCTTCTAAAGGTAGTTCGAGATTTTGCCAGGAAGGAAGTAGCCCCTGTAATAGAGCGAATGGAAAAGGAAGATCGTTTCCCGATTGAAATTGTGAAGAAGATGGGAGAGCTTGGATTAATGGGCATTCCTATTCCGGAAAAATATGGTGGAAGTGGGATGGATTTCACATCCTACATTCAAACGATTCATGAGCTATCAAAAGTAAGTGCGACCGTCGGTGTTATTTTATCCGTACACACATCTGTTGGAACGAATCCAATTTTATACTTTGGAAATGAAGAGCAAAAAAGGCGTTTCTTGCCAAGGCTTGCAAGCGGAGAGTACCTTGGTGCATTTGCACTTACAGAGCCAGGAGCTGGTTCTGATGCTGGTAGTTTAAAAACGACTGCTAAGGAAACAGATGTTTCTTATATTTTAAATGGGTCCAAGGTTTTTATTACAAATGGCGGTGTGGCAGATACGTATATTACATTTGCTCGGACTGGTGACAATTCCAAGGATATTAGCGCATTTATTGTAGAAAAGGATTCTCCTGGATTGATTATCGGTAAGAAAGAAAAAAAGATGGGCCTTCATGGATCAAATACAGTTCAATTAACATTTGATCAATGTGTTATTCCAAAAGGAAATTTGTTAGGTGAAAAAGGAAGCGGTTTCAATATCGCGATGGCTAATTTGAATATTGGAAGGATTGGCATTGCAGCTCAAGGTCTTGGTATAGCGGAAGCGGCTCTTGAATACGCAGTGAACTATGCCAAAGAACGAAAGCAATTTGGGAAATCGATTGCTTCAAATCAAGGGATATCATTCAAACTAGCAGATATGGCAACGGCGACCGAGTCTGCAAAATTATTAACCTATCACGCTGCAACATTGATCGAGCAAGGAGTCCCATGCGCGAAAGAAACGTCAATGGCAAAACTTGCAGCAACCAGAACAGCGATGAACAACGCAATTGAAGCAATCCAAATATTTGGCGGTTACGGCTACACAGAGGAGTATCCTGTCGAGCGCCTATTCCGAGATGCAAAAGTAACGGAAATTTATGAAGGCACAAATGAGATTCAACATATTGTGATTGCCAATCATTTATTGAAAGACTAAGGAGGAGAAGAAGATGGACTTTCAATTAACGGAAGAACAAGAAATGCTGCGTAAAATGGTTCGTGACTTTGCGGAAAGAGATGTAGAACCAACAGCGGCCGAGCGTGATGAAGAGGAGCGCTTTGATCGTGGGATTTTTGACAAAATGGCAGAGCTTGGTTTAACAGGAATCCCATGGCCGGAAAGCTATGGTGGCATTGAAGCTGACTATGTAAGTTATTGTATAGCTGTAGAGGAATTGTCACGTGTTTGTGCTTCCACTGGTGTAACGTTATCTGCTCACCTGTCATTAGCAAGCTGGCCAATTTATAAATTTGGGAATGAAGAGCAGAAGAAAAATTTTCTTACACGCTTGGCGACAGGAGAAGCACTCGGCGCCTATGCGTTATCCGAGCCTGGGGCGGGTAGCGATGTCGTTTCGATGAAAACAACTGCAAAGGAAGATGGAGATCACTACGTATTAAACGGGAGTAAAGTTTGGATTACAAATGGCGGTGTTGCAGATATTTACATTGTTTTTGCAAAAACAGATGCGGATGCTAAACATAAGGGAATTAGTGCATTCATCGTGGAGAAGGGAACAGATGGATTTGCTTTCGGTAAAAAAGAAAAGAAACTCGGCATTCGTTCTTCTCCAACAACGGAGTTAATCTTTGAAAACTGTCGGATTCCAAAAGAAAATTTGCTTGGGGTTGAAGGGGAAGGCTTTACCATTGCGATGACAACACTTGATGGTGGAAGAAATGGAATCGCAGCGCAAGCGCTTGGGATCGCCCAAGGTGCTCTAGATGCAGCAGTAGCCTATGCAAAAGAACGTGAACAATTTGGAAAACCAATCGCAGTGAACCAAGGAATATCATTTAAGCTTGCAGACATGGCAACCGAAATTGAAGCGGCTCGTCTATTAACCTATCAAGCAGCATGGTTAGAATCCAAAGGACTTCCATATGGGAAAGCATCCGCTATGTCCAAATTATTTGCTGGTGATGTGGCGATGCGCACAACAGTGGAAGCTGTCCAAATATTTGGCGGTTACGGATACACAAAAGATTATCCAGTCGAACGCTACATGCGCGATGCAAAAATCACCCAAATCTATGAAGGCACAAACGAAATCCAACGACTTGTTATTGGCAGAATGCTAACAAAATAAATAGAGTGATGACGCATGAAACAGATGATGTCCCGAGTGATTGCACGAACATATCTATGAAACAGATTGGAGGGATTCATGATGAAGGGGGAGAAGATACTTTCTTCTGTAAAAGATCAGCAGCTCATAAAAGTACGGAGAGAACAAATTATTAAGGGTGCGATTAAGCTTTTTAAAGAAAAAGGCTTCCATAAAACAACGACAAGAGAAATCGCAAGTGAATCTGGTTTTAGCATTGGAACATTGTATGAGTATATTCGCACAAAAGAAGATGTTTTATTTCTTGTCTGTGATTCGATCCATGAACAAGTTCGCGAGCGAATTGCTCAGGCGATTGATTTAAAATCACCTTCCATTCCAAGTATGATGCAGGCGTTACGGTCCTTTTTTTACTTAATGGATGAAATGCAAGATGAAATCGTCATTCTTTATCAAGAAGTAAAATCGCTAAACAAGGAATCAAGAAAACATGTTTTAGAAAGAGAACGCGATATGGTAGGAATTATAGAAAATGTTATTAGCACTTGCACAGAAGGAAAGCTATCCACAAAAGAGGTTAGTCTGCTTGGCAATAATATTGTGGTACAGGGACATATGTGGGGATTCAGAAGATGGATTATGCAAAAGCAATTCACACTGGAAGAATACACGAATGCACAATTAAAATTAATCGAACATGCAATTAACAAGCAGATTTCATAAATTTTACGAGGGGGGAGCAAGATGGAGCAGGTTGAAGTTTACGTGCCGAAACATCCAATTCGATTCGTAACAGCCTCAAGTTTATTTGATGGACATGATGCATCCATCAATATTATGCGCCGAATTCTTCAGGCAAGCGGGGCCGAGGTGATTCATCTCGGACATAATCGTTCTGTCGAGGAGGTTGTACACGCAGCGATTCAAGAGGATGTGCAAGGAATAGCCTTGTCATCCTATCAAGGTGGGCACGTAGAGTATTTCAAATATATGATTGACCTTTTAAAGGAGCTGGATGCTGTCCATATAAAGGTATTTGGTGGTGGGGGAGGGACGATTATCCCGCGTGAAATTAAAGAGCTGCATGATTATGGTGTTGCCTGGATCTTCTCACCTGAAGATGGGCGTAAGTATGGTCTGCAAGGAATGATTAATCGGATGCTTAAGCAATGTGATACCTTGCCACCCGTTGATATTCAAGAAGATTTAAAAAAGCTCGCGCAGGGCAACCGAAATGCGATTGGAAAATTTATTACGTATGTGGAAAGCAAGGACACGAACCCGGACGAAAAGCAAAAGGTTCTCGAAGAGCTGAAAGAAAAGGGAGACAGCACCATACCTGTACTCGGAATCACTGGAACAGGTGGAGCAGGGAAAAGTTCCTTAACAGATGAATTGATACGCCGTTTTATGAATGAAATTCCAGATAAAAAAATAGCGATTATTTCTATCGATCCAACGAAGAAAAAAACGGGCGGAGCATTACTTGGTGACCGAATCCGCATGAATGCAATTTTTAATGACCGCGTCTATATGCGTTCATTGGCAACGCGTGATTCAAGAACGGAGCTGTCAAAAGCAATTCAGGATGTGATTGATGTCGTACGAAGATCTGGATTTGATTTCATTATTGTAGAAACAAGTGGTATTGGTCAAGGTGATGCAGCAATTACTGATATTAGCGACCTGTCGATGTATGTGATGACAGCAGAATTTGGTGCACCAACACAGCTTGAAAAAATAGACATGATTGATTATGCAGATTTCATTGTAATTAATAAATTTGAACAAAAGGGTTCCGAAGACGCACTCAATCAAGTGAGAAAGCAATATGAACGAAGCCGAATGCTCTTCCATCAGGATAAAACAGCATTTCCAGTTTTTGGAACGATTGCAAGTCAGTTTAATGATGCAGGAACAAATGCGTTATTTGCTGCACTAATTGATACACTAAGTGATAAATACCATTGGGATGAAAAAATTGATTTTGACCGAAACGTTATTTCTGAGAAACAAAATCGCATTATTTCCAATGACCGCAGATATTACCTGCTCGAAATTGCAACCTATATACGCAATTACCACCAGCATACAAAAAAACATAGTGACATTGCCAGGAAGCTTTATCAGCTTGAAGGAACGAAGGAAGTTATGGAAGATGCATCTGTTAAGGAAGCCATTGATCAAACGATTGATCAATATAAAGAACAACTCGATCCTCAGCTGAAGAAAATGCTTGAGAGTTGGGAAGCACTAAAGGAAAGCTACCAGGGCGATACAATGACCTTTAAAGTTCGGGATAAAGAAATTAAAATGGACATCACAACCGAATCACTATCCGGTCTTAAAATACCTAAAGTTGCGTTTCCAAAATATGAGGATTTGGGAGAGCGGCTCACCTGGCTGCGAAAGGAAAACGTACCTGGTTCATTCCCGTTTACTGCTGGTGTGTTTCCATTTAAACGAACAGGGGAAGATCCGACTCGTCAATTTGCTGGCGAAGGAACTCCAGAAAGAACGAATCGACGCTTTCATTATTTATCAAAAAATGATGAAGCAAAAAGGCTTTCCACCGCCTTCGACTCGGTCACATTATATGGAGAAGACCCTGCGGAAAGACCAGATATCTATGGGAAGGTCGGAGAAAGCGGTGTTAATATTTGCACGTTAGAAGATATGAAAAAGCTATACGCTGGCTTTGACTTAACAGACCCGCTTACGTCCGTTTCCATGACAATAAATGGCCCGGCTCCAATTATTCTAGCGATGTATTTTAATACAGCGATCGATCAGCAGGTCGAAAAATTTACCGAGAATAATGGACGAAAGCCTACAGAGAAAGAATACAAGAAGCTCAAATCAGATACAATCTCTGTCATTCGCGGAACTGTTCAAGCAGATATTTTAAAAGAAGATCAAGGACAAAACACATGTATATTTTCAACGGAGTTTGCATTACGCATGATGGGAGATATTCAGGAATATTTTATTGAAAACAATGTACGCAATTATTACTCTGTTTCCATTTCCGGCTATCATATTGCAGAGGCTGGTGCCAATCCGATTACACAGCTAGCCTTTACGCTTGCTAATGGGTTTACGTATGTAGAATATTATTTGAGCAGAGGAATGGATGTTAATAAGTTTGCACAAAATCTGTCGTTCTTTTTCTCAAATGGTCTTGATCCAGAATACACGGTAATTGGCCGAGTAGCCCGCCGAATTTGGGCAATTACAATGCGCGACAAATACGGTGCCAATGAACGCAGCCAAAAGCTGAAATACCATGTGCAAACATCTGGACGTTCCCTTCATGCGCAAGAAATTGATTTTAATGATATTCGTACAACATTACAGGCATTACTTGCGATTCAGGATAATACGAATTCACTGCACACGAATGCATACGATGAGGCAATTACGACACCAACAGAGGAATCCGTAAGGCGGGCGATGGCCATTCAAATGATTATCAATAAGGAATTCGGTCTTACAAAAAATGAAAATTCCTTACAAGGTTCGTTTATTGTGGATGAGTTAACGGATCTAGTAGAGGAGGCTGTACTGCAGGAATTTGAAAAAATGAATGATCGCGGTGGGGTGCTTGGTGCAATGGAGCGCCAATATCAGCGTGGTAAGATTCAAGAAGAGTCACTCTATTATGAAGGGAAAAAGCATTCTGGAGAACTGCCGATTATTGGTGTAAACACATATATCAATCCGAACCCACCAACCGATGAACAAATCGATTCCATGGAATTAGCGCGTGCTTCCAAAGAAGAAAAGGAGCATCAAATTACGGAATTAAGGAAATTTCAGGAAGTTCATAAAGCGGAAGTAGAAGAAGCACTAACGAGCTTAAAGCAAGTAGCTGCATCTGGCGGGAATATATTTGCAGAGCTTCTGGAGACAGTAAAAGCAGCAAGCCTCGGACAAATTACCACCGCTCTTTATGAAGTTGGCGGACAATATCGCAGGAACATGTAATAATAAAAACGCTTGAATGATTAGGACATCTAATAAGCATTCTTATACTATTTTCCAGCATAGTTGTTATAAGCGATGCTCTAACCATTCCAGGTGATCAGAGTGCCGTGACTGCGGAAAGTATCGGACCGAAGCCTCCCGGACGGCTATTAGTGCACATACTTGTAAAGACAGCCGAGAAGTTAGTTCGCACTCTATATCTATTCTCATATAACACCAAATCCTATAGAAACGGCATGAAAAACATAAAAAGTTGAGGGAATAATATATTTTCTCAACTTTTTATGCTTTCGTTCTAGCATATTCTATATAAAATTGTTTATAATGTAATGTATGTTTATTGTGAAAGAAAAATGGTATATTAGTACAATAAAATGATGATTATAAATTAGGCTCATAGCCTTCAATATTTTTAGCAAAGGGAGTGCATTGCCGTGAGCTTAGACAAGTATAGCCACGAAGAATTACAAGAAATGTCAATGATTGAATTAGCAAGTAAAATTCTATTTGATGAAAAGAAAGCCCTCAATTTCAGAGATATTTTTGATAAAATTGCTGAAATGAAAGGTTTCTCTGCTAGCGAGAAGGAGAATAATATTGCTCAATTCTATACGGACATGAACGTTGATGGCCGTTTCTTAACACTTGGTTCCAGTATGTGGGGATTAAAAAGATGGTACCCAGTGGAACAGGCGCAAGAAGAGCTAACGGAAGTACCGAAAAAGAAACGTGTGAAGAAGAAGACTGATGAAGAAGTAGAAGAGATTGACGAAGAACTTGATATCACAGATGCAGATATTGAGGAAATAGTTGATGACTTTGGGGACGATGATGACTTTGAAGAAGATTTTGATGAGGAAATTGACGACGAGGAACTTATTGTTGATGAAGACGAATTGGACGAAGAAAAATAGTTAAAAAGGTTCCTTGACTTTTTTTAGGACTATGAGTACAATCTTAATTGGGCTCTTTGAATCTAATAATCAAGGCGTTTCCCTAGATACAATTGGGGAAACGCCTTTCTTATTTTTGCAGATAAGAAATTAAAGGCATTTACTCAGGAAGTTTGTTGAATGCCAAGTTTTTTACATTATTTTTAGGAATACTAATTACAGAACAAGAAAAGGAAAGAAGGATGAATCGTGACTAAATATATTTTTGTAACTGGTGGAGTTGTATCCTCGCTAGGGAAGGGAATTACAGCTGCTTCACTTGGTCGTTTGCTTAAAAATCGTGGATTAAAGGTGACTATCCAAAAGTTTGATCCATATATAAACGTGGACCCAGGTACAATGAGTCCATATCAGCATGGTGAGGTTTTTGTAACGAATGATGGAGCGGAAACAGATCTTGACCTTGGGCACTATGAGCGTTTTACAGACATTAACCTAAATAAATTCAGCAACATTACTACTGGTAAGGTATATTCTAGTGTTATTCGCAAAGAACGTCGCGGTGATTATCTTGGTGGTACGGTTCAAGTTATACCTCACATTACAAACGAAATTAAAGAACAGGTATATCGAGCAGGTGAAGCGACAGAAGCTGATGTTGTTATTACAGAAATTGGCGGAACTGTTGGTGATATCGAGTCACTGCCATTTCTTGAGGCGATTCGCCAAATTAAAAGCGATGTAGGACGAAACAGCGTAATGTATATCCACTGTACCCTTGTGCCATACATTAAAGCTGCTGGAGAAATGAAGACAAAACCTACCCAGCATAGTGTCAAAGAATTACGTTCTTTAGGTATACAGCCAGACGCGATTGTCTTGCGTACAGAATTACCAATCAGCGTTGAAATGAAAAAGAAAATTGCGTTATTCTGTGATATCAACGAAAAAGCTGTAATTGAAATGCGTGATGCAGATACACTTTATCAAGTACCAATTGCACTTCAAGAACAGAATCTGGATCAGTTAACGTGTGATCATTTTGGTCTTGATTGTGGAGTAGCTGACATGAAAGAGTGGAAAAAGTTGGTATCCAAAGTTAGAAACCTTTCGAAAAAAATTGATATTGGACTTGTAGGTAAATATGTAGAACTTCCAGATGCATATATTTCTGTAGTTGAGTCATTGAAACATGCAGGTTATGATTTTGATGCAGATATTAAAGTACATTGGATTAATTCCGAAGAGCTGGATAGAGCTGCGATTCACTCAGAACTTTCCCATGTAGATGGTATTATTGTGCCAGGTGGATTTGGCGATCGTGGTATCGATGGAAAAATTGAAGCAATTCGTTATGCGCGTGAAAATAATATTCCTTTCTTTGGTATTTGTTTAGGAATGCAATTAGCTTCTGTAGAATTCGCTCGAAATGTTGTTGGTCTAGAAGGGGCACACTCAGCAGAAATTGATCCAAATACAGCCTATCCAATCATTGACTTGCTTCCTGAGCAGAAGAACGTTTCTGATTTAGGTGGAACATTACGTCTTGGATCTTACCCTTGTAAGCTTAAAGATGGTACGAAAACAAAAGCAGCGTATGATGGTGCCGATATGATTGAAGAACGTCATCGTCATCGTTATGAGTTTAATAATGATTATCGCGAGCAAATGGAAGAGCATGGCTTTATCTTCTCTGGTACAAGTCCTGATGGAAGATTAGTGGAAACAATTGAGATTGACAATCATCCATGGTTTGTTGCATGCCAATTCCATCCAGAGTTTACTTCTCGTCCAACGAGAGCACAAGGCTTATTTAAAGGCTTTATTGGAGCTTCTGTGGAACAGAGCAATAGAAAAAATTAAACCCCTTTTCAACTTAATGCTGTTTCACCCCAAAAGTTAACTTTTGGGGTTTTTCTTACGTTTAGAAATCTTTGGTTAACAGATTTGATTGTTTTTTTCTAAAAAAAGAGGATTTAACCATCTTTTGTTGAATTGAGATTATGAGTACTTTTTATAGAGTAAATTGGAAATGATAAACTATCATTGGATATTTTAACGATAAAAAATATGAAAAACAGCACGGATAAAGTTAACTTGTATGTTTAAACCAGACAACTAAATAGACAATGTGAAGACTGCTATTTTGATAGCGGGGACGTGTCAATATTGCTATCTTCTTATCATT
This sequence comes from Oceanobacillus sp. FSL W7-1304, assembly GCF_037969805.1. Taxonomy (NCBI): domain Bacteria; kingdom Bacillati; phylum Bacillota; class Bacilli; order Caryophanales; family Bacillaceae; genus Oceanobacillus; species Oceanobacillus sp. FSL W7-1304. The sequence goes on from NZ_CP150211.1 coordinate 3,308,010, forward strand.
TATAGGAGAGTATCTGAAAAATGCGCATTCATGCGCATTTCCAATTTCGTAACCCATTTTTTGAATTTCCTTATCCTCCACCCCGATTAGCCATACGTGCTGTTTTGATTCATCTTTTGACTAGTCGTAGAAAATTCGGTGATAGCTAAAAATCCAATTGCATTCGTGCTTGTACTTCTATTATTCTTAAACCTCATTTATCACAATAAATAATTCTTGAAATTGTAAATGTAAACAATGTATAGCTAATTTTTTCTTATAGGTAAATTATTAAATATTGCATGTAGTTAATTGTTATAAACAAATATAAACAAACTGAATATGTAGAGAGGACAAAAGGGGAAAGAGCGATTGCATAGAATTCATATTATAGTAGAGATATTTGTTATTAGGGGGATTAGAGGAGATGCCAAAGGAGATATTAGTAGTTGATGATCAGCCAGGTATCCGTTTGCTCTTAACTGATATTTTAACGAGTGAAGGTCATCGGGTGACTTTAGCTTCTACAGGGAAAGAAGCATTGGATAAAATCCACCAAGCGTCATTTGATTTAATTATTTTGGATTACAAGTTACCAATCATCGATGGGAGTGAAGTATTGAACCAATTAGAAAATGAAGAAATAAAAACTCCCGTAATTGTTATGAGTGGAATGGCAGAGAGTATTATTGGGGAAATGGAAACAAGGGGAATAGTAAGGTATACGATTGCAAAACCTTTTAATGTAATGGATTTATGTGCCAATGTAAGGGAAATAATTATGTAAGCGGATTAATTAGAGTTATACACTTGCCTTCAAGTATTACTTGTTGCGTGAGAAGACGGTAGTTGGTATTCTTATAATGTACGAAAGTAAATAATGTTGTTTAGGTAATATAATTTAAGGAGGATATTTTAATGCCATTAGTATCTATGAAGGAAATGCTTGAAAAGGGTAAAAAAAATGGTTATGCAGTAGGTCAGTTTAATATCAACAACTTGGAGTACATCCAAGCAATCCTACAAGCAGCAGAAGAAGAAAAGTCACCAGTGATACTTGGTGTTTCTGAAGGTGCTGGAAAATATATGGGAGGATTTAATGTTGTTGTTGCAATGGTTAAATCATTAATGGAATCCTATGGTACTACTGTGCCTGTTGCAATCCATTTAGACCATGGTTCAAGCTTCCAAAAATGTGCTGAAGCGATTCATGCTGGATTTACTTCTGTCATGATTGATGCTTCTCATTCACCAATTGAAGAAAATGTTGCCATTACAAAACAAGTTGTAGAGCTTGCTCATATTCACGGTGTATCTGTTGAAGCTGAGGTTGGTACAGTTGGTGGAGAAGAAGATGGTGTTATCGGCGGAATTCAATATGCGGACAAAGATGAGTGTAAACAACTCGTTTCTGAAGCTGGAGTAGATTGCTTAGCACCAGCATTAGGTTCTGTTCATGGTCCATATCAAGGAGAGCCAAATCTTGGCTTTACTGAAATGGAAGAAATCCTAAACCTTGTTCAAGTACCATTGGTATTACATGGTGGAACTGGTATCCCTACAAAAGACATTCAAAAGGCTATCTCACTTGGAACAGCAAAAATTAATGTAAATACAGAGAACCAAATGGCTCAAGCAGAAGCTGTTCGCAATGTGTTAAACGCTAAGCCTGAATTATATGACCCACGTAAATATCTTGGACCAGGTACAGAAGCAATTAAAGAAACGGTTAAAGGTAAAATGCGTGAATTTGGTTCATCACAACAAGCGTAATAAAGCAATCTAAGTTATACATTAAATTGGACAGGCTGTTCCTTCGGGTTCAGCCTACCAGTCTATAGAAGATAATGGGGAGTGTGGAATAGATGAAGTTTTTTATCGATACAGCAAACATTGAAGAAATTCGTAATGCGAATGAACTTGGAATTTTAGCTGGTGTTACAACGAACCCAAGCCTTGTTGCAAAAGAAGGAGTCTCCTTTCATGAACGCTTGCGTGAGATTACAGCTGAGGTGTCGGGATCTGTAAGTGCAGAAGTCATTTCTGAAGATGCTGAAGGTATGATTGAGGAAGGGAAAGAGCTTGCTGCAATTGCACCAAATATAACGGTAAAAGTTCCAATGACTTTAGAGGGGCTGAAAGCGGTTAAAACGTTTAGCGATTTAAACATTAAGACCAATGTTACGTTAATTTTCAATGCAAATCAAGCATTGCTTGCCGCACGTGCTGGTGCGACATACGTTTCCCCATTCCTTGGTCGTTTGGATGACATCGGTCATGATGGAATGACCTTAATTGCAAGCATTGCTGAAATCTTCGAACGCCACAATATCAGTACCGAAATTATCGCTGCATCTATTCGCCATCCATTACATGTAACAGATGCCGCAATACATGGAGCGCATATTGCAACAATTCCCTATAATGTATTGTCTAGTCTTGTAAAGCATCCACTAACAGACCAAGGAATTGAGAAATTCTTAGCTGATTGGAATAAGAACTAAAACAGAAGCATCTTGTTAGCGATGTGCGGACGGCGCCTCTGGGGCGAAGTCTGCGCTACAGCTTTAGCGCTTCGTGGACGCGGCTGTTTCGGCAACTAAGTTATCCACAGTGTTTAAACATTATAATTCCAAAATAAATAAAAATAATTGCATGAAATTGGAAAAAATGAAAATGATAATATTGATATGCATTCAATAGAACGATAAATTCGTTTCGCTCGGAATTTACGATATAATCTATAGATATTTCGTGCAAGCGGAAATACATAGAACAGGAAATTCCTGATTTTGTGTAACAATAATTAATCGAAATGAAGTGTGTTCAAATACTTTTTGGACAACCTCTCAGGAACGAGGTATTCAAATGCAAAAATTGTTAATTGAAGGTGGCCATGAACTAAATGGCAAAGTTCGAATTAGTGGGGCAAAGAACAGTGCAGTTGCACTACTGCCTGCATCCATTCTAGCAGATTCCACTGTGACACTTGAAGGCCTTCCGGAAATCTCTGATGTCTATACACTTGGAGACCTTTTGGAGGAAATCGGAGGAAGTGTTTCTTGGAATGGTCAGGATGTAACGATTCAACCTGAAAAGATGATTGCAATGCCCTTACCGAATGGCAAAGTAAAGAAGTTACGTGCTTCTTATTATTTTATGGGAGCGATGCTAGGGAAATTCAATAAAGCTGTTATTGGGCTTCCTGGTGGCTGCTATCTAGGTCCACGTCCTATCGATCAACATATTAAAGGCTTTGAAGCGCTTGGAGCCGAAGTTACCAATGAACAAGGCGCAATTTACCTGCGCGCCAAAGAGTTGAGAGGTGCCAGAATTTATTTGGATGTGGTAAGTGTCGGCGCAACGATTAATATTATGTTAGCTGCTGTTAAAGCAAAAGGAAAAACAATTATTGAGAATGCAGCAAAAGAGCCGGAAATCATTGATGTTGCAACCTTGTTAACGAATATGGGAGCGAAAATCAAAGGTGTAGGAACTGATGTTATTCGGATTGAAGGTGTACCATCACTTCACGGCTGTAAACATACAATCATTCCAGACAGAATTGAAGCTGGGACGTATGCGATTGCAGCTGCAGCACAAGGGAAAGAAGTGGTTATCGATAATGTCATTTCCCAGCATATAGAATCGCTTATCGCAAAATTACGCGAAATGGGTGTAACGGTTGAGGAGAGCGATGAACAGCTGTATATCGCTAATCGAAAGCCACTGAAAAGCGTTGATATCAAAACACTCGTGTATCCTGGCTTCCCGACAGATCTTCAACAGCCATTTACATCGCTATTAACTCAAGTAACAGGTACGGGTGTTATTACTGATACGATTTATTCTGCGCGTTTAAAGCATATTGACGAATTAAGACGGATGAATGCTCTTATTAAAGTAGAAGGTGGATCTGTAATCGTCTCTGGACCTACACAGCTACAGGGAGCAAAAGTAAAGGCATCCGATTTGCGGGCTGGTGCTGCCCTGATCATTGCTGGTTTGGCAGCTAATGGAATTACAGAAATTACAGGTGTCGACCACATTGATAGAGGTTATGAAAAAATAACAGATAAATTAACAAGCCTTGGAGCTAACATCTGGAGAAAAGACATGACGCAAAAAGAAATTGCTTCCTTTCAGAATTCCTAATGGACTGTGCTAAAACTGGTTAATTAATGTGATATGTAAACTCACACAGGAACGAAACGATTTCCACATTTTATAGATATGCTTTTGGGATGAGTATATGTAAAAAATGCACCTCTAAAAGGAGATGGAAATCATGGAAAGAAGTTTATCGATGGAGTTAGTTCGCGTCACAGAAGCTGCGGCATTAAAGTCAGCACGTTGGATGGGGAGAGGCGTTAAAGCTGAAGCTGATGATGCAGCAACAATGGCAATGCGTACTGTGTTTGATACAATTCCAATGCAAGGAACAGTAGTAATTGGCGAAGGAGAAATGGACGAGGCTCCGATGCTGTATATTGGTGAAAAGCTGGGAACCGGTGATGGGCCTGGAGTCGATGTTGCTGTTGATCCCCTTGAAGGAACGGATATTGTTGCACAAGGCTCCTGGAACGCACTCTCTGTTATTGCGATAGCTGATAAAGGAACATTGTTGCATGCACCAGATATGTACATGAATAAAATTGCGGTTGGTCCCGAAGCAATAGGCATGATTGATATCAATGCACCAACGATGGATAATCTACAAGCAGTTGCAAGAGCAAAAAATAAAGATATAGAAGACGTTGTTGCAACCGTGCTTGACCGCCCGCGTCATGCAAAATTAATTCAAGAAATTCGTGAATCCGGTGCAAGAATTAAACTCATACCTGCTGGAGATGTTGCTGCTGCGATTAATACGGCATTTGAGAATACCGGTGTTGATATTCTGCTCGGATCGGGTGGAGCCCCAGAGGGCGTATTAGCAGCAGTAGCACTTAAATGTTTAGGAGGGGAGTTGCAAGGAAAACTTGTACCTTCAAATGATGATGAGATTGAGCGTTGTGTAGAAATGGGGATAAGCGACTTAAATAGAGTATTTTGCATGAATGATTTCTGTAGTGGCGATGATGCTATTTTTGCAGCTACAGGGGTTACAGATGGTGAACTACTAAAAGGTGTCCAATTTAAAGGATCTAAAGCTACCACACAATCTCTGGTTATGCGAGCCAAAAGTGGCACTGTGCGTTTTATTGATGGTGAGCATAGTCTGCAAAAGAAACCGAACATGGTAATTAATTCTTGAATTAATTTTCAGCAAGTAGTTTTGATTTTTTAACTCGATTTTGAATGAAAGCCCACCTCCAGCTAAAGCAAAATGAAAAAAGGAAGCCAGATTTGGCTTCCTTTTCTACCACTATATAAAGCTATGAAAAAGGAAAGTTTTACAAGGGAAACAAAAGATGTACTTGATTATGTCTATTTTCTTAAAAATGATATTGAATATTAGTGATTAAAAGAGTAATATAATATATGTTTAATACAGGCATAACTTGGCTAATCTATTTATACGTTAACTTATACCAGATAAGATTACCAACGGAGAAACTTAATCGATAGACTTCTACTAAAGCTTCTGTTAAACTCTGCATTTCTTCAAGGACGATCCTACCAATAAAAAGTGGAATCATTGAAATTACGAATTTATATTAGTTCATTACTGTTGTAGAAGAGCTTTTTCGCAACATTAGTGTAAACGTAGTAAAATAAATCTCTCTAAGAGAAGATGTATAGGAATAGGCGTGGTGATTGAATGGAAGCATTAACAATTTCTAATTTAGAAACGATGACATTAAAAGAAATTTATGCTTTAGCAAAAGAATTTAAAGTATCTTATTATGCGAAATTAACCAAAAAAGAACTTATTTTTGCTATTTTGAAAGCACAGGCAGAAAAAGATGGATTTCTGTTTATGGATGGTGTTTTGGAGATTATTCCTTCAGAAGGATTTGGGTTTTTACGACCGATCAATTATTCCCCGAGTGCAGAAGATATTTATATATCCGCATCACAAATTCGCCGTTTTGATCTGAGAAATGGTGATAAAGTTTCTGGTAAGGTACGTCCTCCGAAGGAAAATGAACGTTATTATGGCTTATTGCATGTAGATGCAGTTAATGGTGAAGATCCAGATTCATCGAAGGAGCGAGTGCATTTTCCAGCATTGACAGCACTTTATCCGAATCGTGTAATCAAGCTGGAAACGATAACGAACAAACTATCAACGAGAATTATGGATCTCATGACTCCAGTAGGTTTTGGACAGCGTGGATTAATTGTTGCACCGCCAAAAGCTGGGAAAACGATGCTGATCAAAGAAATCGCAAATAGTATTTCGAAGAATCATCCAGAAGCAAAACTTATTATTTTATTGGTGGATGAGCGACCAGAAGAGGTTACCGATATCGAACGCTCTGTAGATCCAGATGTAGATGTTGTTAGCTCCACATTTGATGAAGTTCCAGAAAGTCATATTAAAGTATCTGAACTAGTATTAGAACGTGCAATGCGACTTGTTGAGCATAAGCGTGATGTTATCGTTTTGATGGATAGTATTACGAGACTGGCGCGAGCATATAACCTTGTTATCCCACCTAGTGGACGTACACTTTCAGGTGGTATAGATCCGGCTGCTTTCCATCGTCCGAAACGGTTCTTTGGTGCCGCACGTAACATTGAAGAGGGTGGTAGCTTCACCATTTTAGCAACAGCTTTAGTTGATACAGGTTCTCGTATGGATGATGTTATTTATGAAGAGTTTAAAGGGACAGGTAATATGGAACTGCATCTTGATCGACAATTAGCAGAACGCAGAATTTTCCCTGCAATTGATATTTTACGTTCTGGTACGCGTAAAGAAGAGTTGCTTGTTAACAAAGGGCATCTTGATAAAATGTGGGCAATCCGCAAAACAATGCAAGATTCACATGACTTCCTTGAACGCTTCTTAAAACGCTTAAAAGCATCAAAGAGCAACGAAGAATTTCTGCAATTAATGGATGAGGAAATGAAAAGAAAAGGCATGACGAAATAAATACGTTATCCGTTTAGTATGTATTCAGGAAGAAAGTTTGAAGGGCTAAGGGAGAAATTCGATGTGTCATTTTACCGGATTTTTTGAATAACCTCTATTGCAATCATTCCTTCATACTGTTATAATCTTTCTATGTGAGTTTAGAAAAGGCATTATGCCTATGACGGCTCTTACAATAACTCTGTTTCCTCAGGTCTCAGGGCAAAAAGGAGTGGAAGACATGAAAAAGGATATTCATCCAGAATACAAAAAAGTAGTCTTTCTTGATACAAGTTCAGATTACAAATTCTTGAGTGGTTCAACAAAAGAATCTAACGAGACAATCGAGTGGGAAGATGGTAACACATACCCATTAATCAAAGTTGAGATCAGCTCAGATTCACATCCATTCTACACAGGTAAGCAAAAAGCTGATAAAGTAGGCGGACGTGTAGATCGATTCAAGAAGAAATATAATATGAAGTAAAAAGCTGAAAGAGCTTGTTCAGCGACGAAAAGCATAGGTCAGAAACTTTAGAGCTCCTGAATTTTGGTGCTCGGAGTGTTTATGGGTTATGTCTCGAGTCGCTAGCGCTTGAAGCTGGATTGAAATAAAAGTCGTAGCATGCTTAATGCGACTTTAAGTTAGACGTAAAAGGGCTGAAGTAATTTGTTTTAGCTTTTAAAAGGACAGGCAAAATGTCTCTATTTTGCCTGTTTTTTTACTTTGCAGAAGGGAACGCATCGAACGGTCCTTTATGTATAAGTGCAACGAAGGCATCTGTCCAATGGCTTGCGCTTCAAAGTATAAGGTCTTCAAAAAAAGCAAAGAGCGCTTTCGTAAGCATCCCTTTAACAAATGCCAAACTTTCTAATATTATCCGAAAAAAGGGTTAGTCTTATCGAATATAGTGGTAAACTATACACTGTACATAAAGATTAGCCAACGTTATGAGAGGAGTTCTCCTGCATGTATGTAATGAAGCAAAGTGGTTGGGTTGAAGTCATATGTGGCAGTATGTTCTCTGGTAAATCAGAGGAATTAATCCGTCGTGTTCGCAGAGCGACATATGCCAATCTAACCGTCCGTGTATTCAAACCAGCAATAGACAATCGCTACGATGATACAGCTGTCGTTTCCCATAACGGCTCTTCAACCATTGCTCGTCCGATCCATAATTCTGTAGAGATTCTAGAACATATTGATGACCATGTTGACATTGTTGGGATTGATGAAGTACAATTTTTCGATTCAAATGTTATAGAAATAGTCGAAGAGCTTGCAAACCGTGGAATTCGGGTGATTACTGCGGGTCTGGATACAGATTTCCGTGGTGAACCATTCGGTCCAGTTCCCAAGCTCATGGCATTAAGTGAATCTGTAACAAAGCTAAACGCCATTTGTCCTGTGTGTGGCTCACCAGCAAGCCGTACTCAACGTTTGATTAACGGCAGTCCTGCATCCTACGATGATCCAATTATTCTTGTTGGTGCATCTGAATCGTATGAGCCAAGATGCCGCCATCACCATGAGGTTCCAAAGAAGCCCAAAAGAAATTTTAATCGGAACCTAGAAAATGCAATAAAGTAAAACGAGAGCTCCCAAATGGGTGCTTTTTGTTTGGGCAGATAGATTAAAACTTTTCTAACTGCATAAGTGCATCTAAGTCATTCACCTAAAGGCTTGTTGCTCCAGAGTGCAAGGGCTGCTGTTACCCATAAGGAACATAAAAAGAGCTGATCGTATTACGGTCAGCTCTCAATCATAAATCTTTTGTTATTTAACTACTTCAAAAGTAAAGTCTTGATGCTCATGCAAATTCTCATCATCTTTGACATGAATGTTAATTGTATATGCTCCGGCTTCATTAAACGTATGTGCACCTGTGTATTCCCCTGTCTTCGTTTCAGATGCGTCAATCCACTTTCTTTCGTCTTCATTTTCCGTGTTCCATATTTCATAGCGAACAGTAGCATTCTCGAAGGGTACTTCATCCATTTGTAAATGGACAACAAAATCCACTTCCTCGGCAAGCATAACTTCATTTAGCTCCATTAAATGGATGACAAAACCTTCTGCATGATGATTGTGTTCATGTTCAGAAACATTGTTTGATTCTGCTTGTCCATCACCTACAGTAATGGACTTCTTCGGCATCGTGTGCAAATCTCGTGCTGTTGTATGGGCATAGATTTCATAAACACCATCTTCTTCAAATGTTACTTTTGCTGTATATGTACCGTCCTCATGATTGGTTGACTCCAACATTGTACTGTCGTCTTCATTTCCTGTTAACCAATGTTCAAATACGACTTCATCAGCGTCGGTAACCATTTCATTACCATATGTAACAGTAGCTTTTAATTCAACTGTTTCTCCAACTTCTGCCTGCTCTGGCAATTCAAATTCAACATCTAATGATAGTAGTTCTCCGTCACCTTCATCCACTTGATTATTTGATCCACAAGCTATTAATGTAAAAATACAAACAAGCCAAAAGCCTACTTTTAAATACTTTGGAATCATTAATTATCCAGCCCCATTTTTATTAGTTTTATAAAAATTCAACTTCTAACAACAATCTACCAAGGTTTAACTGCAGCGTCAACAAACAAAACTGTGAACAAATTAAGAAAACACACCATTCCCGCAAATAAGACGCCACCCAATGCCCGAGTACGTCTATCACGTCCTAAAACCACCCGCCACTAATTGACCATGTTCCATGGTTATAATATAATTAGACTGTTAATCAGAAAGAGGTGTACGTGAATGTTAGATCGTTTACAAACATTAGAAGATCGTTATAATAAATTGAATGAGATGCTAAGTGATCCGGATATTATTAGTGATACAAATAAGTTGCGTGAGTATTCCAAGGAACAATCAGGTCTAGAAGATGTTGTTCAAGCTTATCGTGAATATAAAGATGTGACGTCCCAACTCCAAGATGCCAAGGTAATGCTTGATGATAAATTGGATGAAGAAATGTATGAAATGGTAAAAATGGAAATTGATGAGCTAAGTGAATCAAAAGCAGATTTAGAGGGTAAAATGAAAATCCTCCTCCTGCCAAAAGATCCAAACGATGATAAAAACGTATTTATGGAAATTCGAGGTGCAGCAGGCGGGGATGAAGCTGCGTTATTTGCTGGAGATTTATATCGGATGTATTCTCGTTATGCAGAGAGCCAAGGCTGGAAAATTGAAGTAATGGAAGCGAGCTCTACTGGTGTCGGTGGTTATAAAGAAATAATCTTTATGATAAATGGGAACGATGTTTATTCCAAGCTGAAATATGAAAATGGAGCACATCGGGTGCAGCGTGTACCAGAGACGGAATCTGGAGGTCGAATTCATACATCTACCGCGACTGTTGCTGTACTTCCAGAGGCTGAAGAAGTAGAGGTTGAGATTCATGAAAAAGATATTCGTGTTGATACATTTGCATCCAGTGGACCTGGTGGACAAAGTGTAAACACAACAATGTCTGCTGTTCGATTGACGCATGAGCCGACAGGTATTGTTGTTTCCATTCAAGATGAAAAATCGCAAATTAAGAATAAAGAAAAAGCGATGAAAGTGCTTCGCGCCCGTGTTTATGATAAATTCCAACAAGAAGCACAAGCAGAATATGATGAAAACAGAAAATCCGCAGTTGGAACGGGAGATCGTTCTGAGCGTATTCGTACGTACAATTTCCCGCAAAACCGTGTAACAGACCACCGTATCGGTTTGACGATCCAAAAACTTGATCAAATCATGCAAGGAAAGTTAGACGAATTCATCGATGCACTTGTAATGGAAGAACAAACTAAAAAACTAGAACAAATTGGTGAATAAGATGACACACGAACAAAAACAATTCGAAGTCCTGCGCTGGGCTTCTCTTTTTTTAGAAAAACATCACCGTGAATCTAGAGTTGCAGAGATACTTTTACAATATTATTTAGGAGTAGATCGGCAGCAATTTTACATGCTGATGCGAGATCCTGTTCCAATTGAGATTGTGGATAAATTCAAAGCAGCTGTTGAAAAACATGCAAAAACTGGTATCCCTGTCCAGCATTTAATAGGCCATGAAATATTCTATGGCAGAGAATTTATCGTGAATGAACATGTACTAATTCCAAGACCAGAGACAGAAGAGCTCGTTCAGCATATTATTCAATCTACTGACACATCGGGGGGAGACCCACTGACGATTATTGATATTGGTACAGGAAGTGGCATTATCGCAATTACACTAGCATTAGAAATACCGAATTCGATTGTGTACGCTACAGATATTTCAAAAAACGCGTTAGAAGTTGCTGAACAAAATGCCAAGCAGCTAGGAGCAGATGTTCATTTTCTGCAAGGGGATTTTTTACAGCCTGCAATTGAAAAAGACATCCAGGTAGACATCTTAGTGTCCAATCCACCGTATATTGCAAAATCAGAAGCTCCTGAGCTATCGGATACAGTGAAAAATTTTGACCCGGAACTAGCGCTGTTTGCTGATGCCGATGGACTAGCCGCTTATCAAAAAATAATTGCTCAGGCACCACAGGCTACAAAAAGACCAGCACAATTAGCGTTTGAAATTGGGTATGAACAAAGTGAAGCAGTTTATGCACTTATTCAAGAAACCTTTTCAGAAAGCACCATTAATACAATTCAGGATATTAATGGCAAGAATCGGATTGTCTCAGCAAAGATAAAATAAATATAAGAATTTGCTAGAATACTAGTTTAAAATCATTTTGACCTGTCCATACTGGCAATTAAGGAGTTGGAGAGGAGAATTACGAAATGAAAAAGCTAGTATTTTTTGTACTTATATGTTTTGTATTATATTTTTCGTTGCCATTAAATGGAGTAAGCAAGGAACTAAAGAATGAAGAAGATTATCAAGTAATTCCAGATGAAGCAATTCGTTTGCGAATACTTGCAAATAGTGATAATGAGCAAGACCAAGCGCTAAAACTTGAAGTCCGCGACCGTGTTAATGAAGTGGTCACAGAATGGGTACAGCACATTACGGATATCGATGAAGCACGTGCATTAATTGAATCTCGTATTCCAGAATTGGAACAAATAGTGAAAAGCACAATTGATGAACAAGGAACAGAGAATGATTACAGTGTCGAATATGGAAAAAATATAACATTTCCAGCGAAGCTTTACGGTTCCTTTTTATATCCAGCTGGTGAATACGAAGCAATTTTAATAACGTTAGGAGAAGGAAACGGCTCAAACTGGTGGTGTGTATTATTCCCGCCTCTCTGCTTTCTCGACTTTTCAGGAGGCACAACGGTAGCGGAGGCAGCAGACGCAGATACCGTAGTAGAGGAAGAGGTTGAAGAAGAAGAAACGGAAATTAAATTTTTCTTATTTGAATGGTTTGGCTGGTCATAGTCTCTCTAGTAAATGCATAGAATGGAAGAAAAGGTAAATCATAATTCTATTAAAAATTTATTTGTAGAGGTGAGACTATTGAAACTCATTCTTGCGAGAGACGTGTCCTATGAACAATTGGAAGCATTTTTTAACAAGAATCCAGATGTGAATAAAAATAGGGTATTTGAAAATGGTTATGTGGTTGAATTGAATAATGCAATTGAAGGATGTTTTATTCTAGACCAAGTAGAAGAAGGCATTTACTGGCTGAAGCAGCTGTATATTACGCAATCAGAAGCTGGAAAGCTCCCGTTTTTATTGGAGGCCATCTTAGTACTTGCAAAGGATCGTAATGCAAAAAGTGTTTATGTTCATAGCCATCAGCCTGTAGTAGACTTGCTGTTAGAGGCCCTGCAGTTTTATCCACAAACTCAAAGTCTATCAGAGGAAAAATATCCTGTAAAAGGTGGAAGTTGGTGGGCATATAATGTTTCTTAATGATTATACACATTATCCACAGTCTCTTGTGAATAATGTGTTGGGAAATTGTTTATAAGTATGTGTATTTGTGGGTAACATTCATTTGGATGTGCATAAGTGTCACTTCCAAATTTACGTTATCCACATTTTGCGTTATGTGCCTCAATCCTCTAGAATAGAATTAAGAAATGAGGTAGCAAAATGATAGAAACAAAACGCTGGAATATACAAAATGATGAAAGCTATAATAAGCAGTCTATTGCTGAAGCTGCTACACTAATAAAAGAAGGTAATACCGTTGCGTTTCCTACAGAAACAGTTTATGGATTAGGGGCTGATGCAACCAATGAAGCAGCTGTTGCGGAAATTTTCAAGGCGAAAGGACGTCCGCAAGATAATCCATTAATTGCACATGTCGCAACTGTGGAACAATTGAGACGACTTGTGGATAACTTACCGACTTACGCTGAAAAACTAATCGATGCATTTACTCCTGGTCCACTTACATTTGTTCTTCCGAGTAATGGAGCATGTGCGGAAAATGTTACTGCGGGGTTATCCACAGTCGGAGTTCGGATACCTGATCACCCAGTAGCACAGCAGCTTTTACAGTTAGCTGACATACCAGTGGCAGCACCAAGTGCCAATCTCTCTGGTAAGCCAAGTCCGACAAACGCTGAACATGTGTGGGAAGATCTTCAAGGGAAAATTGCTGGGTTAATAGATGGTGGACCAACCGGTGTGGGTTTGGAATCGACAGTAATTGATTGCACACAGGATATCCCCATTATTTTACGTCCTGGCGGAGTGACGAAACAGCAGCTTGAAACGGTTGTGGGGACTGTTATGATCGATCCTGGTCTTGCAAATGAAAAGGAAAAGCCGAAATCGCCAGGGATGAAATACAAGCATTATTCACCAGAGGTACCTTTATTGCTTGTAGCTGGTACGGCAGCACGAATGCAAGCAACGATTGATGAGCAGCAAATAAAAGGGAATCGGGTTGGAGTATTAGCTAGTGAGCAAATAGCAAGGCAACTGCACCGCGTAGAAATTCGCAACCTGGGAGCAAATTTACATGAGATAGCATCTAACTTGTATGATGGTCTGCGAGCTTTTAAACAAGGGGATGCAGATGTTATTATTTGTGAGGCATTTTCCGAAGAAGGAATCGGCCAAGCGGTTATGAATCGCCTGAAGAAAGCAGCTAGTGAAATCATACGTTAGATGTAGTCTAAAGCTCGTTGGTGCCCATAGTTCTAACCTAATAAACCTTCATATAGAACAGGAATTTTAGTGAAAGACATTCATATCTTCTATTGGACATGCATATAGTTAACAAGCATGTCCAAGGGGGATTTGTGAATGTTTTTTTCTGGTGAAATCGCATCATTACTCGTTGTTTCCATTGCGCTTGGTATGGATGCATTTTCGATTAGCCTTGGGATAGGTCTCGTAAAATTACGTTTAAAACGAATCGCTCTTGTTAGCATGACCATCGGTGTTTTCCATATCATCATGCCGTTTTTCGGAATAATGCTTGGAAAAGTGATTTCAGAACAAATTGGAAATTTAACAACTCTAGCAAGTGGTGCTTTATTGTTTGGTATAGGTGCGCAAATGTTTTTCTCCGCATTTAGCCATGAGGTGCAGAAGAGAATGCGTCCAATTGGGCTAAGTCTGCTTTTAATCGCATTTACGGTTAGTTTAGATAGCTTTACTGTAGGACTGGGTCTTGGGTTATCAGGTGTTCATGTAATTCTAACTTTAATCCTATTTGGCATTAGTAGTGCTTTTCTTGCGTGTCTCGGAATGCTGCTTGGCAGAAAAGTACAGAGCTATCTTGGTGTATACAGCGAACTACTTGGTGGCAGTATCTTATGTTGTTTTGGATTATATATGTTATTTAGCTAATAGGAGATTCCGGCTGGGTGCTGGAGTCTTTTTTTGACAAACAATCTTACTTGGATAAGTACAACTAAGCCATTCACTCAGGAAGCTTGTGCTCTAAAGTTAATAGTTAAGGGCTCTTAAGTAGGGTAATAACGCTTTGGTAAGAATCCTTTTAACGAATACCCAGTATTCTAATGAAGAGCTTTAATTCGAAAGGAAAAGTAAATTATTTTATCTAACAAGTTAATTGGAAATATGGTATATTTGTCGTAGAGTTCCAAGATGGAGGGCGTTTCATGAATATATTATTTGTCTGTACTGGAAATACGTGCAGAAGTCCAATGGCGGAAGCTTTATTAAAGGAAAAAATGCCCGAAGCAAGCACGCAATCCGCTGGGGTTTTTGCGAGCAACAATCTACATGCCAATGGGTTTGCGATTCAATCCTTGCAAGAACGTGGAATCCAGTGCGAACACAAATCACAACCAGTGACGAAAGAATTACTTGCTTGGGCGGACGTTGTGTTAACAATGACTACCGGGCACAAACAATCATTGATTATTGACTTTCCCGATTATCAGAATAATTTTTATACGCTAAAAGAATATGTTTCAGAAGCCGATAAACAAGTATGGCAGGAATTGCAAAAGGCGTATGCAGATCTAGAAGTAAAACGTGCCCTATTTATCCAACAAAATAAGGGTGAAATGGACAGAATAGAGCTTCAGCAACAACTTCAGGAGTATCTAAGGCATGAATTGGCAATGATTCGGGGGCTTGAAGCGAATTTGATCACGTATGATATTTCTGACCCATTTGGTGGAAGCTTGGAAATTTATCGGGAGACGTTGAAAGAACTAGAAAAATATATTGACCTGCTGATTAAAAAAATACAGTAGTAGTCGGAGGAGAAGGGCATGGAGAAAAGCTATAAGTTTAGTTTACGTTTGAAACTCGTAATCTTTACGACCATATTGGCCATTATAACATATACATTTAGTGCGCTATTCATTTATGTATTATATGATTATGTACAAGCCTATTGGTCTATTACAATCGAGTGGTATACGATTATTATTTTGCTGCTTGGAGTTATTTGGTCTGGTATTCTGGCATTCTTTGCAGCGCGAGTAATTACAAAGCCGATGGAAAGTTTAGAGAAGGTTGCGTCCGAAGCGGCGAAAGGAAACTTAAATCAAGAAGTACATATTCCGAAGTCACATGATGAAATTCGTGATCTTTCCATAGCTGTCGATACTATGCTAAATAACCTAAACGCAATGGTACATAACATTGATAAGCATTTTGAAAGTACGAATGAGACTGTTATTCAGATGAAAGAAGCATCTCATTCAGCGGTACAGCATTCCGCTGCTATAGGTACTTCGGTCTATGAAATTTCCAAAGGTGCGGAAAATTCCTCAGAAGCAATCCAGAATACGGCAGAGGCTGTAGAAGTTGCTACTGAGCTAGCCAAAAAAGTGCAGGAAAAAGCAGAGCAATCGAAAGTTAAATCAAGTGCAATGCTTGAGACACTCAATGAAAGTAAAATTGTCGTGAACCAGCTCGTAAAAGGTATTCAAAAATTAGCACAAGATCAAGAACTTTCTTTAAAAGACGTTGATCACTTAAAGCAAAATGCGATACAAGTTGAATCGATTATCACAATGGTTGGTGAAATCGCAGAACAAACGAATCTGTTAGCATTGAATGCATCCATTGAAGCAGCACGTGCCGGGGAGCATGGAAGGGGATTTGCTGTTGTTGCCGAGGAAATCCGCAAGTTAGCTGATCAAAGTGCTCAAGCAGTACAGCGCATTTCTAGTTTGATAGAAGCGATTCAAGAAGATGTGAATTTAGTTGTAAGAAAAATAAACGATAATGTTATGTACGCAAAAAAAGAAGCAGAAAATGGAGAAGGCACGAACAGAACAATTGAGCAAATGTCTGGTTCGGTAAATGATGTGGCATCGGAAATTGATATGATTACAAGTCTTGTCGATAAGCAATTAGAATCGATTCAGGATACGGTAAGGCAGTCACAAGAGGTTGCTGCGATCGCTGAGGAAACATCTGCAGGAACAGAGGAAGTGAATGCCGCTATTCAGGAGCAAGTTTCCACGATGGAACAAGTAGACCAGCTAGCTCAAAAGATGGAAGAGCAAGCTCAAAGTTTAAACAAGCAAATTAACCAATTTAAGGTTTTCTAACATCTATTCGCTTAACAATGGTCATACGGTACTATTCTTTGTACAATTAGAATTAGGTGTACATTTTTAGGACGTAAACTTGGGTCCTTTGATGCTTGACATAAATCAATGGAAGGTGAAGAATAAATGGCATATGAAAATATACAGCAAGATATGACCTCAATTGTTGTGCAATGGATGAAAACGGGTTATTTGCGACGTGATGAATTATTTGTAGTTGGATGCTCTACAAGTGAAGTTGCCGGTAAGCATATTGGAACATCTGGAAGCGAACAGATTGCAGCAGTTATTTTTAAAGCGTTACAAGTATTACAGCAACAAACTGGCATTCATCTTGTATTTCAATGCTGTGAGCATTTGAATCGAGCACTTGTAGTTGAAAGAGAAGCTGCCACTGCCTATCAGTTGGAAGAAGTTTCCGTTATCCCAATTCCTGCAGCTGGTGGATCGATGGCTTCATATGCATATAAGCATATGGAAGATCCAGTTGTGGTTGAAACAGTACACGCGCATGCGGGAATAGATATTGGAGAAACGATGATTGGGATGCATTTAAAGCATGTAGCTGTTCCACTTCGATTTAACGAGAAATTCATTGGGAATGCGCGTATTACTGCCGCAAGAACTCGTCCAAAACTAATTGGTGGTCACCGAGCAAATTATGAGAATACAAGATTGAATGATAGCTGCAAATAAGTTATTAATGGGAGAATCTATCTCCTTATAATATAGTTTAAAAGGAGGATAAAAAGGACCAAGAAGTTCAAGCCAACGAGCTTCCACAGAATGTGGTGACTTCGACGATCGACACAGGATGTGTCGGTAGTTAGTTGAAGATCCCCTGTTCTCAACGTGTCATTTTTACCGGACTTTTTGAACAACTTTTATATAGCTTTAAAATATTCTTATACATAGGAGGCTTTACTTATGGAACATGTTAAACAAGCAGATGTAGAAATATATGAAGCAATTCAGGCGGAGAAAAAGCGTCAGCAGGATAAGATCGAACTGATCGCATCTGAAAACTTCGTGTCTGAAGCTGTAATGGAAGCAATGGGCTCTGTGTTAACGAATAAATATGCGGAAGGGTATCCAAATAAACGATATTATGGTGGTTGTGAGTATGTTGACGTTGCAGAAGATTTAGCTCGTGACCGTGCAAAAGAGCTTTTCGGTGCGGATCATGTTAATGTTCAGCCTCATTCTGGTGCACAGGCGAATATGGGTGTGTATTTCTCTATTTTAGAGCCTGGTGATACAGTACTTGGAATGAACTTGAATCATGGTGGACATTTGACACATGGAAGTCCTGTAAACTTCAGTGGAAAGCTTTACAATTTCGTTGACTATGGTGTCGATAAAGAAACCGAAAAAATAGATTATGATGCTGTTTTAGCAAAAGCAAAAGAAGTAAAGCCGAAGTTAATTGTAGCTGGTGCAAGTGCATATTCACGTCATATTGATTTTGCGAAATTCCGTGAAATCGCTGACGAGGTAGATGCTTATCTAATGGTGGATATGGCACATATTGCGGGCCTTGTAGCTGCTGGACTTCATCAAAATCCTGTTCCATATGCTGACTTTGTTACGACTACAACACATAAAACATTGCGTGGACCGCGTGGTGGAATGATTTTATGTAAAGAAGAATATGCGAAGCAAATCGATAAATCTATCTTCCCGGGTATCCAAGGTGGACCATTGATGCATATTATCGCAGCAAAAGCGGTATCCTTTAAGGAAGCATTATCCGATGAATTTAAAGAATATGCGAATAACATTATTAACAATGCAAAAGTTCTTGGTGAAGCATTGACTGAAGAAGGAATTCGCATCGTTTCAGGCGGAACAGATAATCATTTGCTCTTATTGGATGTAACACCACTTAACCTGACTGGAAAAGTTGCTGAAAAGGCTCTAGATGATATTGGCATTACAACAAATAAAAATACAATTCCATTTGATACGGAGAGTCCATTTGTAACAAGTGGAGTCCGTATTGGTACCGCTGCTGTCACATCGAGAGGTTTTGGTGAAGAAGAGATGAAAGAAATTGCTGCCATTATTTCATTGACATTAAAAAATTATGAAGATGAAGCAGTATTAGAAGAGGCTGCAAAACGAGTGGCTGCTTTAACAGAGAAATTTCCATTATATACACAATATGCATAAGTAGTAGACGAGGATATTCCGGTTTTCGGAGTATCCTTTGTTACGTTTTTATAACAAGAATAAAACTAAACTTGAAAGCTCGCTTGTTTTTCAGTACAATTTTAGGGATATAACTAATTCTGAAGGAGTGATCTACAATGGGAAATGTTTTTGTATTTGATCATCCGTTAATTCAACATAAATTAACGTACATAAGAGATAAGAACACAGGAACAAAAGAATTCCGCGAACTTGTTGATGAAGTTGCGATGCTAATGGCTTTTGAAATTACAAGAGACCTGCCGTTACAAGAAGTAGAAGTGGAGACACCCGTAACTATTGCCAAATCGAAAACATTGGCAGGAAAGAAAATAGGACTTGTTCCAATTCTTCGTGCTGGAATCGGGATGGTTGATGGCGTACGTAAGCTTATTCCGGCAGCAAAAGTTGGACATGTTGGTCTATACCGTGATCCAGAAACATTAAAGCCTGTTGAATACTATATTAAATTACCTTCGGATATTAATGAGCGTGAGCTGATTGTAATTGACCCGATGCTGGCAACTGGTGGGTCAGCAAATGATGCCATCCATTCATTGAAGAAGCGTGGTGCAAAAAACATTCGTCTCATGTGTATAATTGCTGCACCAGAGGGCGTTGAGGTTATTAAGAGAGATCACCCAGACGTTGACATTTATTTAGCGGCTATGGATGAGAAATTGGACGATCATGGCTACATTGTCCCTGGACTTGGAGATGCTGGGGACCGTTTATTCGGTACAAAATAAGTACTGCTACAGTGTAATAAATAGACAACAAACGGAGAATGCAACTTTAACTTGCACTCTCCGTTTTTGAATTAATTTTCTAGCAGTTTTACCATATTCGCCATTTCAATAGCGGAAATAGCTGATTCAGCACCTTTATTTCCAGCCTTTGTCCCAGCACGTTCAATTGCCTGTTCAATTGATTCAGTTGTCAGGACGCCAAATATAATTGGCTTGCTCGTTTGAAACGATACATTCGCAACACCTTTCGCTACTTCATTACACACATAATCAAAATGTGGAGTAGAGCCGCGAATTACCGTTCCTAACGTGATAATAGCATCATATTTATTAAGAGCTGCCATTTTCTGAGCAATTAAGGGGATCTCAAACGCACCTGGAACCCATGCAATATCAATGTTATCTTCAGCAACACCATGTCTTTTCAGAGCATCACGTGCACCATCCAATAATTTAGACGTAATAAATTCGTTAAATCGGGCAACTACAATCCCGATTTTTAAATCTGTACCAACTACATTTCCTTCATATGTTTTTCCCATTTTTTCTGTCTCCTTTATGAATGAATAATCATTGTATTATTTGTTTTACGATAGGTAATTAAATCTGCTATTGAGATGACTTTTAAGTCAAATTTTCCAGCCATAATTTCAAGGTCTGCTAGTCGTGCCATTGTACCGTCATCTTTAATGATTTCACAGATGACACCTGATGGGAAGGCACCACTTAGAAGTGCTAAATCAACAGCTGCTTCTGTATGACCAGGGCGAGTTAACACGCCGCCTTCCTTTGCGATAAGCGGAAACATATGACCTGGCTGTTTGAAATCACAAATATGTGCGTGAGGATCTGTTAAAGCCAGAATGGTGTTCGCTCTTTCTGCTGCACTAATTCCAGTAGTAGTATCTTTGTGGTCAACAGATACTGTAAAAGCAGTACCATATGGATCCGTATTCTGATTGACCATCGGTGATAGTCCGATATTCTCCACGTGCTCTGCTGGAAGAGAAACACATACGAGACCTTTCCCATGTGTAATCATAAAATTAATCAATTCAGGTGTCGCTTTTTCAGATAAAGCAACAAGGTCACCTTCATTTTCCCGATCTTCGTCATCAACAACAATAATTGGTTTTCCAAGTTTCAAATCAGCAATTGCCTCTTCAATAGTATGCATTATGAATATTCCTCCTATATGAATCCGTTTTGTTCAAGAAAATCTTGGTTGATTTCTTCACCGTGCTTCTTATATTGATTATCGAGCATATTTCGTACATACTTCGCTAGCATGTCACACTCGATATTCACGATATCTCCTTTGCCTTTTTCGCCAAGAATTGTTTCGGAGGCGGTGTGGGGAATAAGGGAAATAGTGAATCGATTCTGATTTACTTGGAAAAGCGTCAAACTGATTCCATCAACTGTAATGGAACCTTTATGCATTAAAAATGGAATGAGAGATTCAGATATTTCGATGTCGTAATAAATAGCATTTTCTTTTCGGTACACCTGGACAATTTGACCTGTACCATCAACATGGCCAGATACAAAGTGCCCGCCAAACCTTCCATTTGCTGCCATTGCTCGTTCTAGATTTACCTCAGAACC
Source organism: Oceanobacillus sp. FSL W7-1304 (assembly GCF_037969805.1). Taxonomy (NCBI): domain Bacteria; kingdom Bacillati; phylum Bacillota; class Bacilli; order Caryophanales; family Bacillaceae; genus Oceanobacillus; species Oceanobacillus sp. FSL W7-1304. Next base: position 3,329,526 of record NZ_CP150211.1, read on the forward strand.
AGTTTTTAAAGCTTGCAAAGAGGTGGATTTTATCGTTTCTGGCATAGCATCCACTTGGAAGCTATTGGAACTATAACTTGTCACTGTAAGGCAAATGCCATTAACAGCAATACTGTCACCAATAGAAACGTCCTCAATTACCTTGCTGGATCCTATAGTCATTTGGACAGCCTGATTGGAAATCTTCAGCATTTTCTTTACAACACCTTTTTCCTCGATTAAACCTGTAAACATATAACTCACTTCCTTTCATAAAGAGATCGCATCCTTTGTAAACAATAAAAGGGGCAGCGCTCGGTCAGCGATGTATGGAGGCTAGCAAGTTTCGCCAGTCCTTTGCCGCTGGAGCTGCAGGAAATGAAAAAAGCCCCTGAGTTTCCTCAGAGGCTTGTGATTAGAATTTTAATAGTAAGCGATGGAAAAATAATGTAATACAACGAAATCGCATCCTGTTAATTGTACAAAAAGTATACAAATAACAGCACTCGCCTAAAGCATTACAAATAGCGTGCCTACCTAAAATTCCTTCTCCCATCCAGACTTTAACTGTCGGTTCTGGTTTTGCACCAGATCCACCGCTTGGTTTATAGGTTAAAGGTAGTTCAAAAATTTCCGGTAAAAATGACATTTCGAGAACAGGGGGCCTTCAACTAACTACCAACACGTCCTGTGTTGAACGTCGAAGTCATCACATGTTGTGCAAGCCCGTTCCTCACGTATTAATTGCATACGTAAAGGTACGGGGGCTACGCCGTCTGGAAATTCTCGGTCCTTTTTATCCTCTTTTTTGATCAACTATCTTATAATCTTATAAAAACCGCACGGGTCACGGACTTAGAAGCTATGCTTCATCACCGTCGGTTGGGAATTTCACCCGACCCCGAAGGAATATGCGTATTGAATTTTGATGGAAAACTTCCCTAGCTGCATAAGTGCAACCAGGGTTTTCATCCAAAGGCATGGTGAATTCCAAGTTTTCTAAAAAATAGTATACCATTAGTTCTTCTGAAAAAGCAAGGTAGAAAAATCCGGCGTAATCGAAACGAATGTATAAGAACGTAATTTATTTCAAATGCTATTGCTAAAAAAAGGGAGTGGGCGCCTATGAGAATTTTTAGCACCTTTTTATTGCTTCTACTTCTATTTATTCCATACCCTCAAGAACTTCATGCGGAAAAAGAAATGGAATCGATCATCATCGAAGTAGAAGGGGATCCAGAGATACATAAAGAGTATTTGGAAACATATCATCCATTTATCGAGGTTATTGCAGTTTATCACCAATTGTTTAATGGCATTGCAATCCAGGGAGCTCCTGCAAATCTGCAGAAGATAGAATCGCTGCCTTTTGTTCAACGTATTCACTCGGTACAGCAATATAAAGCACTTCCTTGGGATGGAAATCGTGAAAAGGGTAACGGGGTAATCCCATCTGATCTAAATACGACTTCATTTACCGGTAAAGGTGTAAAGGTTGGGGTTATAGATACTGGGATTGATCACAGCCATCCAGATTTGCAAAAAAATTATAGTGGGGGATATGACCTTGTTGACCTTGATGAAGACCCAATGGAGACAATTCCAGAACAAGGTATACCGACATCACACGGTACTCATGTTGCAGGGATTATTGCGGCCGACGGAGAATTGAAAGGAGTCGCTCCAGATGCAGAAATTTACGCATATCGAGCGCTTGGTCCTGGGGGGGCAGGAACATCTGTGCAAGTAATAGCTGCAATGGAGAAGGCGATTGAAGATGGGGTAGATATTATCAATTTATCGCTTGGGAATAACGTTAATGTTCCTGACTTTCCAACGAGTGTAGCAGTTAACAGAGCTACAGAACTAGGTGTAGCGGTAGTTATAGCGAATGGTAATAGCGGCCCACAAGATTGGACTGTAGGATCACCAGCAACTGCAGACAAAGCTTTATCAGTTGGTGCATCAACTGCACCAACAGAAACCCCTCTACTCTATGAACCGATGGCTGATCGTACAATCCCGCTTACTGAAATGGTAGGTTCTTCTCCGTGGAATTTGACTAAAGACTATCCAATTGCTGATATGGCAGAAGAGAATGGAAAGTTGAATGGGCGTATCGCATTTATAAAACGTGGAGAAACACCGTTCTATGAAATGGCAAAACGGGCTGAAGAAAAAGGGGCAGTAGCGGTTGTAATCTATAATAAAGAGAAAGGAATGTTTCGAGGTTCTGTTCAAAATAAAGAAGATCCAATAAATATACCAGTCGTATCGATAGCCATGGAAGATGGTGTATGGCTGAAAGAGCAGAATGAAGGGGAAAGTATTTATTTGGAAACTGCATACGAACATGAAGAGCGAACAATAGCTCCATTTAGCTCAAGAGGACCAGTTACAGTTAATTGGAATATCAAGCCAGACGTAGTTGCACCAGGGACGAATATTATGAGCACTGTTCCAGGAGGTTATGAGCCACTTGATGGCACTAGTATGGCTGCACCGCATGTTACTGGTGCTATTGCATTAATCAAAGAGGCGCACCCAGATTGGTCGACCCAGCAAATCTTCGGAGCACTTAAAACAACCGCGCATGTAATCGGTGAAGGTAATGTTTTAGCTCCCACGATTCAAGGAACGGGAGAAATCCAACCGGAAAAAGCAATTGAATCGACAACAATCATTCACAATCCACAACTCAACTTTGGACAAATAAATGGGTATAGAGAAACAAGTGAATTTCCATTAACAATTGAGAACATGACAGATGTTGCACAGACATTTACCTTTGATTATCCAAAGCAACAGAATGGTGTTAATTGGAAGCTGCCAATGTCATTTAGGATCGAAGCCAATCAGAAAAAGACAATCCCAATTGAGCTTAGTATAACAGCAGCTCGAATGGATCAAGGTGTACATCAAGGCTGGATCACACTGAGATCTCAAGATAACCAATACAACTTACCATATATTTTTGTGAACCAAGCTGCGAATCAACCCAAAACAGCAGGATTTGAGTTTGCGATGAAAACTCTCTCTGAAGAAGCATATGAATATCGAATATATCTAACAGAACCTGCGAGACGGGTAGAAGTTGACCTATACGATCCTGAAAGTCTTGTATTCAAGAGACGACTATTAGAAATGGAAAATGTAAAAACAGGAGAACATCAAGGTGAAATAAGTAAAAAAGATGCTGGTGATACAGGTTATTATTTAGCGGTAGTAACTGTATTTCTCAAGGACGGAACATATGAAAGCAGTCCATCTATTGTATATATAGAATAATTCATTGTTCACAAGAGACAAAAAAACTCAAATAAATCAAGTGAGTTCACAAAGATGTCACATTACACGACCCAACTTTCATTTATAATGAAAGTTGGGTCACTTAATTGTAAATTTATAAATAAGAAAATGTCACATATTGTTTCAACGACAGTATTTTATCGATGGTTTAAAAATTGCAATTTATCTTAGTGTCCTAATTGACAATGGTGGTCAAGCTGTTGTAAACTTGCTAACTGTGGGGGAAGGTGTATTTTTATATAAACTGCAACTATCTTGTTAGCTGATACGACGATTTTTAGTATCATTCGACATGAAAAATGGCAGACTTAATTTCCCTTAAAGCAACTTCTGTTACATAAGCATTTCCGTGTTTTTGGCTGTGAAACAGGACCAATATTTTAAAATAATGACTGAAAATAACAACCGTTTAATAGTAAACAATTTTGTTTGGAAGCGGATGCACGTGTTTTTTCAGCCTTTATTTTGTAATGAGAACATCCACAATATCGTTTGAGTGTTTAGGAGAGTAGAGTACATGATGTCTGAATATGATTTGATGGTAACGAGGCAGCGTAAATGGATGCTCTTTCTTCTTGCAATTATCGTAATTGGTGCAGGGTTCTCATCGTATCCTCGAATTTTTAACGGTTTATTGTTAGGAAGCGCTGTAAGCTTCTACAATTTATGGTTACTGCAGCATAAAACAAAAGCACTGGGAAAAGCGGTTATTGAAACTGGAAAGGTACGCGGGGGATTGGGAACATTCTCAAGGCTTGCTGCAACAATGCTTTCCGTTTTGATCGCACTTCGATTTAATGAAACCTTTCATATTATTGCCCTGGTTTTTGGTCTTGTATCTTCATACATCATAATAGGAATTGATGTTGCTTTTCGATTCATTTTTCAAAGAAAACATATTAAGTAAACTAGTTTAACAGGCATAGTATGAACGGATTTATAAGTATGTAGTGTAAAGGGGGGAGAATTTTGGATCATACAGCTCCAATAGTTAATGACGTCTTTGGGATTTCCTGGCTCGACTTTAACATGTCCAATGTCCTCATGATTGCAGTTGTATCGCTAATTGTGTTTGTTTTCTGTGTGTGGGCAAGTCGCAAACTGCAGATGAAGCCAACCGGGATGCAAAACTTTATGGAATGGGTAGTTGAATTTGTAAAAGGAATTATTAGTGACACAATGGACTGGAAAACAGGGAAGGTGTTTCTTCCATTAGGATTAACGCTGATTTTTTACATCCTTGTTAGTAACCTAGTAGGTGTAGCGACTGTCGGAGTGGTCGGTCATGACTTATGGTGGAAATCACCAACCGCAGATGCAACATTAACATTAACACTATCCGCTATGGTTATCGTATTAACCCATTTCTATGGCATTAAAACACAAGGAACAAAAGCATATTTCAAAGGGTATGTCAGCCCAGTACCTTTTATGCTGCCATTTAAAATTATCGAGGAGTTTACTAACACATTAACATTAGGTCTTCGTCTATTTGGTAACATTTATGCAGGGGAAGTATTATTAACCTTACTTGTAGGTATGGCAATGTCAGGCTTCTTGGGAGCATTAGGAGCAGCAATACCAATGCTGGCATGGATGGGCTTTAGTGTGTTTATAGGTGCAATTCAATCTTATGTATTTGTTATGTTAACAATGGTGTATATGTCTCACAAAGTGAGCAGTGACCATTAAATAAAAAATAATATTAGGTTTAAATAAAAGGAGGAAATTTTCAATGGAAGCATTAGCAGCAGCAATCGCAATCGGCCTGGCAGCATTAGGTGCAGGTCTTGGTAACGGAATGATCGTTAGTAAAACAGTAGAGGGAATCGCACGTCAACCAGAACTAAGAGGTGCCCTACAAGGTACAATGTTTATCGGGGTAGCACTTGTTGAGGCGATTCCAATCATCGCAGCAGTTATCGCATTTATGGCTATCTTCATGTAATTTTATTTGTATTTTATTTAAAACATAATGGCGAAGTTCGTTACCATAGAATCTTCGCCATTCCTTTATGTAACTTTCAGGTGATATGAAAATAAAATGAATCACTATAGGTAAATAGATGTGAAGTCACATTGAAAGGAGTGAAATCAGTGCATTCATACATTGACTTTATGACAATTGGAGCTAGTGTTGGAGGATTAAGGGTAGGAGACATGCTCGTACAATTAGCCTTCTTTATCATATTACTAGTATTAGTAAAAAAATTCGCTTGGGGTCCCCTCATGAACAAAATGCAAGAGCGTGAGGAGTATGTAGCTGGAGAAATTGAAGCAGCGGAAAAAAGTCGTCTTGAGGCTGAAAAAGCTTCAAAGGATGCTGCGGCACAGCTAAACCAAGTAAGAGAAGAAGCTCAAAAATTGATTGAGGACGCAAAGGCAGCTGGAGCAAAGCAAGAACAGGATATTGTTGAAGCTGCACGTAAAGAGGCAGACCGCTTAATCCTAGCAGCTCAAGCTGATATTCAAAATGAGAAGGAAAAAGCATTACAAGCACTTCAAGATAAAGTTGCATCCTTATCCGTACTTATTGCAAGTAAAGTGATTGAAAAGGAAATAAGTACACAAGATCAAGAGAAATTGATCAATGATTACATTAAAGAGGTAGGAGAAGAGCGATGAGTGAAGTTGTTGTAGCTAAACGTTATGCAGACGCTCTTTACCAACTCGGACTTGAAAAGAATACACTGGATCAACTCGTGAAGGAATTTAGAGTCGTTCAAGAAGTATTTAACAAAAATAAACAATTGGAAACTTTCTTAATGCATCCCAAAATTGATAATGTGGAAAAGAAACAACTGATTACGAAAGTGTTTCAAGGTATACAAGCAGATATTATCAATACAATCAAACTGCTTGTTGAACGCAGACGCATTAAAGCTCTTTCCAACATTATCGAAAGTTTCATTCAATTAGTGAATGATGCTAAGGGTATCGCGGATGCAACGGTTTATTCTGTACGTGAATTAACAGATGTTGAAAAAATGGAGTTGCAGCAAACATTCGCAAAGCGAATCGGTAAAACTGCAATCAATTTGAAAAACATTGTAGATCCTTCCATTATTGGTGGAATTAAAATTCGCGTTGGAAACACAATCTATGATGGAACAATTAGTGGAAAATTAGATCGTATTTCAAAACGCATTGTTTCTACTAATTAATGTGAACAGGCAACGTACAGACCAAAGTTAAGCATACATACTTGACATGGTCTTCTAACATGGAATTGAATTTTATACATGCTTATTATGAACAAAGATGATAGGGGTGAAATGGTATGAGCATAAATGCTGAAGAAATCAGTACACTAATTAAACAGCAAATTGAAAATTTCGATACAGATATCGAAGTTAGTGACGTTGGAACAGTTATTGAAATCGGGGACGGGATTGCACGTGCACACGGACTTGATAACGCAATGGCTGGAGAGTTGCTTGAATTCTCAAACGGTGTTATGGGACTAGCGCAGAACTTAGAAGAAAGCAACGTTGGTATCGTTATTCTAGGGCCTTACACAGGGATTAAAGAAGGCGATGAAGTTCGTCGTACAGGACGTATCATGCAAGTACCAGTTGGAGAAGAATTATTGGGACGTGTTGTAAACCCACTAGGACAGCCAATTGATGGGAAAGGTACACTTGAAACTTCTAAAACCCGTCCAATTGAAGCACAGGCTCCAGGAGTAATGGATCGTAAATCAGTTGATGAGCCATTGCAAACAGGAATCAAAGCGATTGATGCATTGGTGCCAATCGGTCGTGGACAACGTGAGCTTATCATTGGTGACCGTCAGACAGGAAAAACAACAGTAGCCGTAGATACCATTTTGAACCAAAGCGACCAAGATATGATTTGTATTTATGTTGCAATTGGACAAAAGGAATCGACTGTTCGAAATACTGTAGAAACGTTCCGTAAGTACGGCGCATTAGATTACACAATCGTTGTAACAGCAGGAGCTTCTGATCCTGCACCATTATTATACCTTGCTCCATATGCAGGTGTAGCAATGGGTGAAGAATTTATGTACAACGGGAAACACGTACTTGTTGTATATGATGACTTGTCAAAACAAGCAGTAGCATACCGTGAGCTTTCCTTGCTGCTTCGTCGTCCTCCGGGTCGTGAAGCATTCCCAGGGGATGTATTCTACTTGCACTCACGTTTACTAGAGCGTGCTGCTAAATTAAGTGATGCACGTGGTGGCGGTTCTTTAACTGCATTACCATTCGTTGAGACGCAGGCAGGCGACATCGCTGCATACATTCCAACGAACGTAATTTCAATTACAGATGGACAAATTTTCTTGCAATCTGACTTGTTCTTCTCGGGTGTAAGACCAGCAATTAACGCCGGTTTATCTGTATCCCGTGTTGGTGGGTCAGCACAAATTAAAGCAATGAAGAAAGTTGCTGGTACATTACGTCTTGATCTTGCGTCATTCCGTGAGCTAGAAGCCTTCTCACAATTTGGATCAGATCTGGATAAATCAACACAGGCTAAATTAAATCGTGGACAAAGAACGGTAGAAGTTCTGAAGCAAGGTTTGCATAAGCCAATGGTTGTTGAGAAACAAGTAATGATTCTTTATGCACTAACAAGAGGATTCTTAGATGATATTTCAGTAGAAGATGTACTTCGTTTCGAGAGTGAAATGAATGTATGGCTTGAAAGCAATCGCAATGAATTATTGACTACCATCCGTGAAACAGGTAACTTGCCAGATGATAGCGATATGAAATCTGCTATTGAAGCATTCAAGAAAACATTCTTACCAACGACAAATTAAGTAAACGAAGGTACAAACACCAGAAAAAGTGTTTCCCTTTGTCAATAGATTTCGAAAAGAGAATAATGGACCGGAAAGAGTTGACATGACACAGCCTTTTCCGGCTCAACCTCTGTCAGGAAAGTGTGGTGAAAAAGCTTGGCATCACTTAGAGATTTAAAAGCTCGAATAGATTCAACAAAGAAAACAAAGAAAATTACTGGTGCAATGCAAATGGTATCCGCTTCAAAAATGAGTAAAGCAGAGCAGAATGCAAAAGGGTTCGTTCCTTACGCAGATAAACTCCAGGAAGTTGTAGCTAGTATCGCTAATAGCAATACAGATGTATCTCATCCGATGCTGATTAAACGTGAAGTGAAAAAAACAGCCTATTTAGTTATAACCTCTGACCGTGGATTGGTTGGTGCCTATAACAGTAATATACTGCGAAACTTGGTTCAAACAATTGAAAAGCGCCATGAAAGTAAAGACGAATATACAGTCATTGCTGTAGGGCGCAAAGGATACGACTTCTGTAAGAAACGTGATCTCTCCATGTCAAATAGTATTCTTGGAATGGCAGACCACCCTACATTCGCAGACATCAAAGAATTAGCTTCTGAGACAGTGCAAATGTATAGTGACGGAGAAATCGATGAACTTAACATTATTTACAATCATTATGTTAGTGCAATCTCTCAAAAGGTAACTGCAAAAAAATTGCTGCCAATCGAGAATTTGGACGCACACTCTGCCATTAACAATGATTATGAATATGATCCGGATCAAGAACAAATTCTGGAAGTTCTTTTACCACAGTATGCCGAAAGCTTAATATTCGGTGCTTTATTGGATGGAAAAGCAAGTGAACATGCGGCAAGTATGACTGCAATGAGAAGTGCAACAGATAATGCTGGTGACCTTATTGATGACTTATCATTGACATATAACCGTGCACGTCAAGCGGCGATTACACAGGAAATCACAGAAATCAGTGGTGGAGTAGCAGCGCTTGAATAAGCTTCTTTAACAGGCTTTAAGTAAGTTAGGAGGGAAAGCGATGAGTAAAGGACACGTTACACAGGTAATGGGACCGGTCGTTGACGTTAGATTTGAAGACGGCACACTCCCAGAAATATATAACGCTTTAGTTGTCCAAGACGAAAATACAGATCTTACATTAGAAGTAGCTCTTCATTTAGGAGATAACAGTGTTCGCACAATTGCAATGTCATCAACTGACGGTGTTAAACGTGGCGCAACAGTAGAAAACCTTGGAAGACCTATTTCCGTTCCAGTAGGAGATGTAACATTAGGACGTGTATTTAATGTTTTAGGTGAAAAAATTGACTTGGATGAACCGTTAGCAGACGGATTACGCTTAGACCCAATTCACCGTGAAGCACCTAAGTTTGAAAACTTGTCTACAGAAACTGAAATTCTAGAAACAGGTATCAAAGTAGTAGACTTATTAGCTCCATATATTAAAGGTGGAAAAATTGGTCTATTTGGTGGTGCTGGTGTAGGTAAAACCGTTTTAATCCAGGAATTAATTAATAACATTGCTCAAGAACATGGTGGTATTTCTGTATTCGCAGGAGTTGGAGAGCGTACTCGTGAAGGAAATGACCTCTACTATGAAATGAAAGACTCTGGTGTTATTGCTAAAACAGCGATGGTATTCGGACAAATGAACGAACCACCTGGTGCACGTATGCGTGTAGCATTAACAGGTCTTACAATGGCTGAATACTTCCGTGATGAGCAAGGACAAGATGTATTGCTATTCATTGATAACATCTTCCGTTTCACACAGGCAGGATCTGAGGTTTCAGCATTACTTGGACGTATGCCATCTGCTGTTGGTTACCAACCAACACTAGCAACGGAAATGGGACAATTGCAAGAACGTATTACATCAACAGATAAAGGTTCCGTAACATCGATTCAGGCGATCTATGTACCTGCCGATGACTACACGGATCCGGCTCCGGCAACAACGTTTGCACACTTGGATGCAACGACAAACCTAGACCGTGGTCTATCTGAACAAGGTATTTACCCTGCTGTGGATCCTTTAGCATCTACTTCACGTGCACTAGATCCAGAGATTGTTGGGGAAGAGCATTATCGCGTAGCAACAGAAGTACAACAAACACTACAGCGTTATCGTGAGCTGCAGGATATTATTGCGATTCTAGGTATGGATGAGCTTGGCGATGAAGATAAATTAGTCGTTTCAAGAGCACGTCGTATCCAATTCTTCCTTTCTCAAAACTTCCACGTTGCAGAACAATTTACAGGACAAAAAGGTTCTTATGTGCCTGTTAAAGAAACTGTAGCTGGATTCAGTGAGATCTTAGAAGGTAAGTATGATCACCTACCAGAGGATGCATTCCGTCTTGTGGGACGTATTGAAGAAGTACTTGAAAAAGCAAAAGGCATGGAATAATAGATAATAGGTAGGAGAATACTGTAGAAATGATATTTCTGAAGAAACTCTGATGAATTATCATAGCTTTCTTCTACCAAGTCTTAGGAGGGGTTACATTGAAAACACTGGAAGTGAGTGTTGTTACTCCTAGTGGTCCGGTTTTAGAGGGTAGTTTTGATATGGTTGTCTGTAAGGCAGAAACTGGAGAAATCGGTATCTTACCTGGACACATACCTCTTGTAGCTCCATTACAAATCAGCGCTGTTCGTCTCAAGACAGGATCAGAGACGAAACATTTAGCGGTAAATGGTGGATTTATGGAGGTCCAACCAGATAAAGTGACGATTCTTGCTCAATCTGCTGAAAAAGCTGCAGAAATTGATGTACAACGCGCAAAGGAAGCGAAAGAACGTGCGGAACGTCGTCTTCAAGCAAAAGCCGATAATATCGATAAAATACGGGCTGAATTAGCACTCAAACGCGCAACCAATCGCCTAAATGTAGGCAGTTAAATGTATGAGAATCTCTTATAACGAAATGTTGTAAGAGATTTTTTACGTGTGAACGATTCCAAAGAACACGGTATCCAATCCTCTATTTTACAGCGCAGATAAGTAAACAGGTCACGCTGCACTTACTAATGCCCGATACAAAATCCATTCCATTATTTCCATTCACTCCTGTCGATATTTCCCGGGAAATGGCGGGATAAAGCATCGGAATAACTGAATTATCTCCAAAAAATGATATAGTAATTGAGCGTATAAAAGCATTGACATTTCTTTTTAATCATGGCAATGTAACAATTAGCAACTAAACAAAGGTGGTCAATATGTTTTCAATTGGACAAATGGCTTTATTTAGTATCATTTCACATCTGCTCTTCATTTATATTTCATGGCGAATCATTCTAGCAATGAATTTTGAACCAATAATTAAGAAGGGAAGAACAACGGAAGGAAGAATCTTTCTACTGTTCCTTGCAATTGTAATTGGAACTGGAGTAAGTCAATTTCTCCTTGATATTTTAAGATGGTCTAGCGATCTAATCTATCTTTTCTAATGCGTTTATATCTCTTTCAAGATTGTGTATGAAGTTCGTTGCATGATAATCTTTTTATAAGGGTATTAATCCATTATCAGATTGTGCAAACTAAGATATTTGGTCAAAAACTTGTCGTTATTTGTAAGGTATGCGATGTAGTCTCTCTGTCTAAACTAATGCTATTCGTTTAATACAGGGGGATTTTATTATGAGAAAACTATCAATTTTATTAGTGCTATTTTTATTAATCACTGCTAAACCAGTAGTCCACGGGATGGAATCTGACGAAATGATTGATTTAGCAAACTTTACAATTAGCAATGGGATTCCAATTGAAAGCTGGCAGGTTACAATGAAAGAGAGTGTAACAGCAGAACAAGCAGAACGGCAATTAGATAAAATGAAAAATGGTAGTTTTGTCACTAGAAGCGAAGATGGAAATGCTATAAAATATTTGCTTAGGGAAGACGCTAAACACAATGCTTTGCAAGTATCCTATACAATTGTTATTCCCAAGGACACTACGATTAAATCAGAAATCATTGTAATAATAGAAGGCACGAAATGGAACGAGGAAATTGAGGGAAATTACCTTTCCAAAAAGCGTGAGATAGTGGAGAAATATTTAACAGAAACGTCAAAAACATTTGCTTGTCTGACTACAGATTTTAGTGGTATAATGGAGTCTGATGTTCTTGTAGAGGAAATCATAAGTTATTTTGATTTACGACATATTAAGACACAATTCGACACAGTAAAAAATTCAACACATAAAAAAATTGTATACGGGTATACAGACTTATGGAAAGAAAATTTCATCATTGATGATGCCCCGTTGAACTTACAATTAGCTATAGCAACGAACGAAAAAGAAGAACTGAAATATACGATAGGAACACCTATCCTAATACATGAATATTAATATAGTGAAATTGGATCTGAAGGAGATTTATAAACATGGAGAAAATCATCGTAAGAGGTGGACAGAAACTGAGTGGCGCTGTTCGCGTTGAAGGTGCTAAAAATGCAGTACTTCCTGTGATAGCAGCAAGTCTAATTGCTAGTGAAGGAAAAAGCATTATTAAAGAAGTCCCCGTTTTAGCTGACGTATATACAATTAATGAAGTTTTAAGAAATATGAATGCCGATGTTGATTTTGATGCTGAGAGCAACACGGTATATGTGGATGCTTCAAAGCGTTTGGAAACAGAAGCACCATTTGAATATGTACGAAAAATGCGTGCTTCTGTACTTGTTTTGGGACCATTATTGGCCCGTTATGGACACGCGAAAGTTGCAATGCCAGGTGGATGTGCGATTGGTTCAAGACCAATTGATTTACATTTAAAGGGCTTTGAAGCTATGGGGGCCGAGATTCATGTTGGTAATGGCTTTGTAGAAGCAAAAGTAGACGGCCGTCTTCAAGGTGCAAAGATTTATTTAGATATGCCAAGTGTTGGAGCAACTGAGAACATTATGATGGCAGCTGCCCTCGCAGAAGGCAAAACAGTCCTTGAAAACTGTGCAAAAGAGCCAGAAATTGTAGATTTGGCAAATTACTTGAATAAAATGGGTGCACGAATTGTTGGTGCTGGTACGGAAACAATTCGTATTCATGGTGTGGAAAAGCTATGTGGAGTAGAACATTCCATTATTCCTGATCGTATTGAAGCAGGTACATTCATGGTTGCAGCTGCAATTACTGGTGGAAATGTTTTAATCGAAAATGCAGAAAGTGAACATTTACGTTCCGTTATTTCCAAATTGGAAGAAATGAATGTAAAAGTTATGGAAGAAGATGAAGGGATTCGCGTTATTGGATCTGATGATTTAAAAGCTACAGATATTAAAACATTGCCACATCCAGGGTTCCCAACAGACATGCAGTCACAAATGATGGCATTGATGCTTCGTGCAAAAGGCACAAGTGTCATTACGGAGACCGTTTTTGAAAACCGTTTTATGCATGTAGAAGAATTTAGACGGATGAATGCAAATATGAAGATTGAAGGACGCAGCGTAATTATTGAAGGATTGTCTGATCTTCAAGGTGCAGAGGTAGCTGCAACAGATCTTCGTGCAGCAGCAGCTCTAATTTTAGCTGGTTTAGTTGGAAATGGCCATACACGTGTAACAGAGCTAAAACATTTGGATAGAGGCTATGTAGATATCGTTGGAAAATTGGCAGCATTAGGTGCAGATATAGAGCGTATTGATGAAACTAAAGAATCTGTACAACCTGTACTTGATTTATCAAATGCAAAAATAGCAGCTGAATTTTAAGCGATACGTGTAATAATATTTATATATGTATGAAGTTTGTCTCATGACTAATAAGCAATTTTATAGTAATTTAAGGGAAAACAGGTGTAATCGAATGATACGCCTGTTTTTTTGCGTGCGCAGTAGAACGATAACTGAAATATTCATTCTCGGGTATATATAAAAGTTATAGAACGGAAAATTCAAACTTCTCTTTTTGTTAACGGTGTGTTAAAATTGAGAAAAAACAAATAATAAAATTCATAGCAAGGAGAAGAAGATATGAAATTATACCTATCTGTTGACATGGAAGGGATTACAGGTATACCTGATTATACTTTCCTAACTCCAAGCGAGCATAATTACGAACGTTCACGAAAAATAATGACCAAAGAAGTAAATAAAGTTGTTGAGACGGCGTTTACATATGGTTGTAAAGAAGTGCTGGTCAATGATAGTCATTCAAAAATGAACAATATACTTATTGATGAGCTTCATCCCGAAGCATCGCTAATTACGGGTGATGCAAAGCCTTTTTCAATGGTACAAGGTTTAAATGATACATATGATGGAGCAATGTTTATAGGCTATCATGCTCGCGCTAGTCAGTTTGGTGTGTTATCCCATTCCATGATTCATGCTGTACGGAATATTTTCATCAATGATCATGCAATTGGAGAAATGGGGCTCAATGCCTATGTTGCTGGCTATTACGGTATCCCGCTTTTATTTGTATCTGGTGATGATCAAGCAGTAAAGGAGGCGAAGGAGCTTAACCCCAATGTAACCACTGTCGCAGTTAAAGAAACCATTTCAAGATCCGCTGTCAAAAGCATGACACCAAAAAAAGCAGAGGCACTTTTAAAAGTAAAGGTAAATGAGGCACTAAAGAACCGTAACCAAGTAAAAGCCCTAGTCCCACCAGAGAAGCCATTACTTCGTATTGAATTTAATAACTACGGACAGGCTGAATGGGCAAATTTAATGCCCAAAACATGGATTGAACCCGGTACAACAATTGTAGGTTTCAAAGCAGATGATATTCTGGAAGCCTATCAAGCAATGCTGGTCATGATTGAGCTCGCTTTACAGTCAAAGTTTTCATAAAATGTAAGCGCTGTATTTTGTTCGGTTAACTAAGAAACGATAATTGAATAGATGATGCAACATGAAAAAAGAATCATACGGGGGTGCTAGGTCGTGCTGAAATACATATTAAAACGATTCCTAATAATGCTCGTAACTTTGTGGGTAATTATTACATTAACCTTTATTTTAATGGTCAGTATACCAGGCTCACCATTTAATAGTGATCAATCATCAAATGAAACAATTCGGGCTAATTTAGAAGCACATTATAATTTAGATGAGCCTTATCCCATTCAATATTTGCTTTACTTAAAGTCGATTGTGACGTTTGATTTTGGGCCATCCATAAAACAGCCAAATCAATCAGTTAATGATTTATTGGCTAGAGGGTTTCCAATCTCATTTGAGCTTGGAATTTTAACCATTATTGTTGCTGTTATATCTGGCATTATTTTGGGAATCCTTGCTGCTTTACGACATAATGGTGTGATTGATTATTTAGCGATGGGGATTGCCGTTCTCGGTATATCCATACCAAACTTTATTTTAGCAACGTTACTTATTCAACAGATAGCTGTAACGTGGGAATTGTTACCTACTGCAACTTGGTCAAGCCCAGCGCATATGATTCTGCCAATTGCTGCACTTGCAACGGGGCCGATGGCAATTATTGCTAGACTTACCCGTTCGACAATGTTGGAAGTGTTAACTCAGGATTACATAAAAATGGCAAAGGCAAAAGGATTGTCTCCTTGGAAAATCGTATTTAAACACGCACTTCGTAATGCGTTAATGCCGGTTGTAACAATCATGGGAACTCTGCTGGCAGGAATTTTAACTGGAACCTTTGTTATTGAACAGATTTTTGCCATACCAGGGATGGGTAAGTATTTCGTTGAAAGTATTAACCAACGTGATTATCCCGTAATTATGGGGACAACTGTATTTTATAGTGCATTTTTAATCATCATGCTGTTCCTTGTGGATATCGCTTATGGAATATTAGATCCACGCATTAAGTTCCATCGAAAGGGAGGGGAGTAATATGAAGTCTGTGAATGAAGTAAAGTCAGCATACTCTCCTTCTCAAGTCCCGGATGAATGGTTTAAGTGGAAAGAAAAAGATGAAGGTGCCGCGGAGGTTGTTGCTAGACCATCGCTATCCTACTGGAAGGATGCATGGAGACGATTACTGAAGAATAAACTTGCAATGTTGGGACTTTTATTTTTAATATTGCTGGCAGTAATGGCTATATTTGGCCCAATACTATCACCTTATGAGGTCAATCAACAAGATCTGCCAAACCAGTATCAGCCACCTTCTGCAGAGCACTGGTTTGGGACGGATAATGCTGGAAGAGACGTTTTTACTAGAACATGGTATGGTGCACGAATCTCCTTGTTCGTTGGATTAATGGCTGCCCTCATCGATGTCACCATTGGCATTATTTGGGGAGGTATTTCTGGCTATAAAGGCGGACGTACAGATAATGTCATGATGCGCATCATTGAAATTTTATATGGATTACCGTATTTATTAGTCGTCATATTACTACTCGTCGTATTAGGCCCGAGTCTCTCGACAATTATTATTGCACTTACGGTAACCGGATGGGTTGGGATGGCCCGAATTGTGCGAGGGCAGGTTCTGCAAATCAAGAATTATGAATTTGTTCTCGCTTCCAAATCATTCGGTACGAAGTCTTCAAGAATCATTCGGAAAAATTTATTACCAAATACGATGGGGCCGATTATCGTACAGATGACATTAACAGTCCCTTCAGCGATCTTTGCGGAAGCATTTTTAAGTTTTATTGGACTTGGGATTCAGTCTCCATTTG
This sequence comes from Oceanobacillus sp. FSL W7-1304, assembly GCF_037969805.1. Taxonomy (NCBI): domain Bacteria; kingdom Bacillati; phylum Bacillota; class Bacilli; order Caryophanales; family Bacillaceae; genus Oceanobacillus; species Oceanobacillus sp. FSL W7-1304. The sequence continues at coordinate 3,346,256 of NZ_CP150211.1, forward strand.
CAAGCTGGGGGGTAATGGCAAACGACTCATTAGGAGCTATTCTTTCTGGTAACTGGTGGACATTGTTCTTCCCGGCATTTTTTATATCCTTTACGATGTTTGCCTTTAATGTACTAGGGGATGGATTGCAGGATGCACTTGATCCGAAATTAAGAAAGTAGGGGACACCATGGGAAAAATTTTAGAAGTTAATAACCTCCACGTGACGTTTACTACTTATGGTGGAACCGTAAAAGCCGTCCGCGGAGTTGATTTTCATTTGAATAAAGGAGAAACACTGGCAATTGTAGGTGAGTCAGGCTGTGGGAAAAGTGTTACATCTAATGCAATCATGCGCTTGATCCCAAACCCGCCGGGGAAGATTACAGATGGTTCAATTAAATTTAAAGGAAAGAATCTTGTTAAATACTCGGAAAAACAAATGCGTTCTATTCGCGGTGTGGATATTTCTATGATATTTCAAGATCCTATGACCGCACTTAATCCAACCTTAACCATTGGCACACAGCTAATGGAAGGAGTGATTGCGCATCACGGAGTATCGAGTAACGAAGCAAAGAGGAAAGCTATTGAGATGATGGATCTTGTAGGTATCTCGAATCCAGAAGAACGCCTAAAGCAGTATCCGCATCAATTTAGCGGTGGAATGCGCCAGCGAATTGTAATTGCAATTGCGTTAATTTGCGAGCCGGATCTTCTCATTGCAGATGAACCAACTACCGCACTTGATGTAACAATTCAAGCACAAATTCTCGAGCTTTTTGAAAAAATTCAAATTGCAACAGGTGTATCGATTATTTTAATAACACATGATCTTGGTGTTGTCGCAAAGATTGCAGATCGAATCGCAGTAATGTATGCCGGTAAGATCATTGAAACGGGAACGAAGCGGGAAATTTTCTACAAGCCACAGCATCCTTATACACGAGGTTTATTGAATTCTGTTCCACGTCTCGACTTAAAAGGAGAAAAGCTTACTCCAATCGATGGAACACCACCAGATTTATTCTCACCTCCTGCAGGGTGTCCATTCACTGCCAGGTGTCCATTTGCGATGGAGGTGTGTGATAAAGTTTATCCCGCGAGTAAGGAGCTATCAGAATCACATCATGTAAACTGCTGGCTACAGGATGAACGGGCTAAACAGCTATTAACTGCAGTAAGGCTCTAACTCGCAAGTGCTTCGGAAGACTCGATAGGGCTTTAGCGTTGTGGAGCTGGAAGGGGCTGTTATGGATGAAACGAAAGTCCATGCAGTCCAAATCACTATTATAAAAAGGGGGAAAAGGCATGAAGAGGTTACTATTATTTTTGCTTGCATTGACAACAGTTGTCGTCTTAGCAGCATGTACTGCAAATGAAGATGCAGGACAAGAACCAGAAGAGAGTGATACAGGAGAAACAGAAACAGATTCAAATGATGCTGAGGCAGTAGAAGAGAATCCGGGTGAGAAAATTCTTCGTTTGAATAATGGTGTAGAGCCTTCGTCATTAGATCCGTCTATAGGCTTTGATGCAGTTTCATGGGATCCATTAAACAATCTGATGGAAGGCTTAACAAGGCTGAACGAGGAATCTGTAGCGGCAGAAGGTGTTGCAGAATCATGGGATATTTCTGAGGACGGGCTAACGTATACGTTCCATCTAAGAGAGGATGCGAACTGGTCGAATGGTGATCCAGTTGTAGCCGAAGACTTTGTATATGCGTGGAAGTATATGCTTGATCCGGAGAATGCTTCATCTGCAGCATTTCTTGGTTACTTTATTAAAGGTGGAGAAGCATTTAACACAGGTGAGGGTAGTGCAGACGATGTTGCTGTAACTGCAGCTGATGAAAAGACATTAGAAGTTGTACTTGAAGCACCGACTGGGTTCTTCCTTGACCTATTAACAAACCCAGCGTTTTTCCCGATCAATCATCGGGTCGCTGAAGAAAACCCAAGCTGGCATGCAGAAGCAGATACATTTGTAGCGAATGGTCCGTTCATGCTGGAGTCATGGACACACGGTACAGAAATGGTATTTGCTAAAAACCCAGAATATTGGGATGCAGAAGCAGTAAAATTAGATAAGGTTCATTTTGCAATGGTCAATGATACAAATACGCAATATCAAATGTTTGAAACGGGTGAATTGGATACTGCGACCATTCCACCAGAGCTATCGGATCAATTAATTGATGGGGACAATGTATATATTGGAAACTATGGGGGTCTAGAATTCTTCCGTTTTAATATTACTGAAGAGCCATTCCAAAACAAGAAAATTAGGCAAGCAATTGCCTATGCGATCAACAGACAGGATATTGCTGACTATGTTGTGAAAACTGGTGTTGACCCTGCATATGGATTTGTTTCACCAGGATTCACTACACCTTCTGGTGGGGACTTCCGTGAAGAAAATGGTGATCTTGTAACATTTGACCCAGATTTAGCAACACAGTTATTAGAGGAAGGTATGGCAGAGGAGGGCTATGAAGAGCTCCCGCCAATTGTATTATCGTATAACACAACTGATTTGAATAAAGCAGTAGCAGAAACCGTTCAAGGTATGCTTAGCGATAATCTTGGTATTGATGTGACATTAGAAAACCAAGAGTGGAACGTATTTGCCGAAGCACAGCAAAACCTGGAGCTGCAATTCTCACGTAGTTCCTTTATCAATGATTACAGTGACCCGGTTAACTTCCTGGAAAGCTTTATTACGGACTCCTATATGAACCGAACAGGCTGGTCTAATGCTGAATATGATGAATTGATTGCGAATGGTAAATCAGAAACAGATGAAGAAAAACGCTACGAATACCTATATGAGGCAGAAAGACTGCTTGCCGAGGAAATGATTGCAGTGCCGCTTCGTTATTACAATACGGTTGTATTACAAGCGGACGGGGTAGAAGGAATCCTTCGTCATCCAGTAGGATACTTTGATTTGAAATATGCAGATAAAAATTAAGGAATAATAGCGTAAGCGATCGGCTAGTGGCGTACGGAGGTGAGATAATTCTCACTGCAGCTTTAGCGCTGAATCTAGATGCGGGGAAGGTGACTCACTTACATTGTATGTGGGTCTCTCCCATTTTCATATAAGTATATAGTATTTTTCGTTTCAAATAGTACGTATACATAATGAAAGGTGGGATTCAATGATTCATCCAATACGGCTCCAAAAGGGCGATACAATTGGTGTTACTGCACCTGCAGGACCTCCAGATCAGGAAAAGTTACAACGAGCAATTGCATTTTTTAACGAGATGGGTCTTCGTGTAAAGCTAGGAAGAAATATTAAGCAAACACGAGGGTTTTTAGCTGGAACAGATGAAGAACGACTTAGCGATTTGCACGACATGATTATAGATCCGGAAGTAAAGGCAATTATTTTTGCGCGCGGTGGCTACGGAACTGGTAGGCTAGCAGATTGCATTGATTATGAATTGATTAGGCAAAACCCCAAAATAATCTGGGGGTATAGCGATATTACGTATTTACATACAGCGATTCATCAACAAACAGGGCTCATCACTTTTCATGGTCCAATGCTTGCATCGGATATTGGAAAAAGCGATTTTGATCAATTTTCAGCACAGCTGTTCAGGCAATTATTTACCCCAACACAATTAGATTATTCAGAGGTTATTTCGCCGCTTAAGGTTTATACAGCCGGAGAAACGGTTGGTCAGCTGGTCGGAGGAAATCTGTCTTTACTCGTCAGTACACTTGGTACCCCGTATGAAGTGGAGACAACAGGCAAGCTTTTGCTATTAGAGGATATTGGCGAAGAGCCTTATCGTATTGATGGGATGCTGAATCAATTAAGGCTAGCTGGCAAGCTTTGTGGTGCGCATGGTATAGTGCTCGGAGATTTTTCGGAGGTGAATTCGAAGGTTAACCCGTCCCTGACACTGGATGAAGTATTTACAGATTATTTTTCAGATTTTCATGGACCTGTAATGAGTGGATTTAAGATTGGACACTGTTTCCCTCATTTTTCTGTACCCCTAGGAGTATGGGCTAAACTTTCAACAATCGAAAAACGGTTACGAATCGAACCAGGAGTGAAATAAGCTTCGATTAACAGAACGAAGTGGAGGCGAGCGAATTGCAAATAAAATCAATCGAAACATACCGAGGAGCAATTCCATTACATACACCTTTTAAAACGGCGTTACGCACCGTAACAGTCGCTGAGACGATTATTGTGAAAGTAACTTGTGCAGATGGGATTGTCGGTTGGGGAGAAGCACCACCAACACATGTTATCACAGGTGAGAGTCTAGCAAGTATTGATTATGCGATACATTCTATTTTTAAACCATTACTCATCGACAACCCCCTTCAAATGCGAGAAATAATTTTTCGGAAAATAGAAAACAGTGTGTTACGTAATACGAGTGCAAAGGCCGCAATGGATATGGCACTTTATGACTGTATCGCAAAGCAGGCAAAACTCCCACTCTATCAATTTATTGGAGGCGTTCAAGAATCGATTGAAACAGACTATACGGTGAGCGTGAACACCCCAGAGGAAATGGCTCGGGATGCAAAAAAATATAGTCAAAATGGATTTTCCATTTTAAAAATTAAAGTAGGCAAAGATCAAATTGCAACAGATATTAAGCGAATTCAAACGATTCGAAATGAAATTGGTTCAGGCATCCAAATTCGTCTAGATGCAAACCAAGGCTGGCAAGCAAAAGAAGCTGTTCGAGCAATTAGACACATGGAGGAACTCGGGCTAGGAATTGACTTAATTGAACAGCCAGTTATCGCACGTGATTTAGAAGGATTGAAATATGTGACGGAAAATACAGATACGTTAATTATGGCGGATGAAAGTGTATTCTCAGTGGATGACGCAAAACGTGTTCTCGAAATGGGGGCAGCAGATTTAATCAATATTAAATTGATGAAGTCGGGGGGAATCCATCAAGCCATCAAAATTGCTACACTTGCTGAGGCTTATGGAGTAGAATGCATGGTCGGAAGCATGATTGAAACAAAAGTTGGTATTACAGCAGCAGCACATTTCGCGGCAAGCCATCCTAACGTAACACGCTATGACTTAGATGCTCCTCTAATGTTAGTAAGTGACATTGCAATTGGAGGAATCAGCTATAAAAATAACCAAATCATATTGGGAAATGCAATAGGTCTTGGGATCCAAGCGATTGATGAAAAATTTCTTGTAGAAAACGTGTAATATCGCGTGCAGATAAACATCCACTATGGTGATAGCTATTATAAATGGAAAAAACGTGACCTCGTCTCGTGACAGAGAGAACGAAGCATGAGAAAAGGGCCGAGCAACCACGCAGGGAATACCCACCCACAATTGTTCGCTTGTGCCATTCTCAAAAAGAAAGGAGTTTACTTATGGTTAATCAAACGTTTGAACAATTTTCTGATGAAATGTGGGTTATTGCTGTTCAAGTAGCTACTGTCTGGACAGAACCGCAATCTGCGAGAGATATCGATGAGACAGGTATATCAAACCCTACAGATATCGACGAATGGATCAATCAACTGTCCTATGAGGATAGCCTTGCGCTTTGTAATGAAGACCGTGTGCAAACGCAGGCTTTATACGGAGAGCCTGTACAAATTACAGCAGTTAAAGAAGAGTGGGCTCATGTGGTTATCCCTTCACAGCCGTCACATAAAGATGAATGTGGCTACCCAGGCTGGATACCATTTAGGCAATTGAAAAAAGTATCAAAAAATGAGTGGCTTACTGAGCATATGGCAGCTGTAAAACAAGATAGAGCTTGGCTTGAATCAGACGCTGGAACAAAAGTAATGAAGCTTAGCTATATGACAATGCTGCCTGTTAAATCAATGGATAATGTACGAACAAAAGTGATAACGCCACACGGGATTTTAGTTTTGCCAACAGGAGCACTACATATTTTTCCATCAGACAATGGAATCGCTAAAGGAAATGGTGATGATATTGTTAAAGCGGTCGAACCGTTCCAAACACTTGATTATTTCTGGGGAGGGATGAGTTCCTTCGGCTATGATTGCTCAGGTCTGGCATATACCGCTTATAAGGCGAATGGCTATCAAATAGCGCGTGATGCCGGAGATCAGGCAAATGCGGGTGTACCAGTTAAATATAATCAATTACAGGCTGGTGACTTACTGTTTTTTGCTTATGAAGAAGGAAAGGGAAGACTGCATCATGTCGGTATCTATTATGGACATGGTAAGATGCTGCACTCTCCGCAAACAGGCAAAGGAATTGAAATCATTACCCTGGCTGGAACAAAATATGAAAAAGAACTATGTGCGGCAAGACGTTACTGGAAGGAGAGCAATTAACATGAAAGAAAAAATATTGGAAGTCAAAAACCTTAAAAAATATTTTGACATGGGTAAAGGTACAATGCTGCAGGCTGTAAATGATGTGAGCTTTCATGTAAATAAAGGAGAAACCTTTGGCTTAGTTGGGGAATCTGGCTGCGGAAAATCGACAATTGGCCGTACAATCCTTGGGCTATATAATAAAACAGCTGGAGACGTTATTTTTGATAATGAGAATGTTCATGCATTATCTGAAAAAGAGCGATTTCAATTTTACCGGAGAATGCAGATGATTTTTCAGGATCCTTATGCATCTTTAAATCCAAGGTCGACGGTAAGGGAAGTGATCTCAGAGCCAATGGAGGTTCATGGACTATACAAAAACAAAAAAGCGCAATTGGAGCGAGTGTACCAGCTATTAGAAGAGGTTGGTTTGAATCGGGATCATGCCAACCGCTATCCACATGAATTTAGTGGGGGACAACGTCAACGAATCGGAATTGCACGTGCCTTGGCACTAAACCCGGATTTTATTATTGCAGATGAACCGATTTCCGCTTTAGATGTATCTGTTCAAGCACAAGTAGTCAATTTGTTAAAGGAGCTTCAGCTGGAAAAGGGGCTTACCTTTTTATTTATTGCTCATGACCTGTCGATGGTAAAGCAGTTTTCAGACCGCATTGGAGTTATGTATTTAGGAAATATGGTAGAGCTGACAGAAAGCAATCAGCTCTATGAAAAACCGCTCCATCCATATACACAAGCATTGCTGTCAGCTATTCCAATTCCAGACCCTGATATTGAAGAGAAACGGGAACGCATCATTTTAGAAGGCGAGCTACCGAGCCCGACCAATCCACCAAGTGGGTGTGTCTTCAGAACGCGCTGTCCAGTGGCAATGGAAGTATGCTCACAAGTGAAACCAGTATGGCAGGAGATAGAACAGGAGCACTTCGTAGCCTGTCATTTGTATGATGAGACAATCGATCATAAAAAATCCATTAAAGTTAAACCCGAAACGTTACCTGTTCATTAATCCATTCATAGCTTTCTCCAGCATTATAAAATTAAAGGTCTATTTTAGCTTTGCAGTGTATAGATTTATTAGTAGAGGCTGCTCAGAAAAAGGGGAATTACTTTTATTTTCCTTTTAGAACAAGCACTAGTAGAGCAACTAGAATAGAACTCTACTTTAATAATTGCAAAGGGGGAGAGCTGTGAACAAAAGAAAACACACATATTATTCCAATTCTGTAACAAAATCCTTGAAAAAAAAGAAATCGTCCTTGGAAAAGCAAATAATGAAAAAACAGCAACGGAAATTGGAGTATACGAAAACACAACCAGCACCACTCAAAAAAATTATTCCTTTAAAAAATCGAAAAACACGGTATTTCGATAATCGGAACCAATCGACATGGAAGATCCCTACTGCGATTGTATTATCCGGGCTATTGTTATTCATACTTGTTATCCCTGCGGTTATCGTAGCGATGTTTGGTGACGGAAAGCAGGAATCTATTGCGACACAGGAGAAAGAAACAGAAGCAACGGTGGAATTAGATCAATCACCAATTTCTGTAGCAGTAATGCGACAGGCGAAAGATACAGTGGAGGATCTGCCACTGGAAGATTATGTAGCTGGAGTTGTTGCTTCAGAGATGCCAGCTACATTTGAATTAGAGGCATTAAAAGCACAGGCTCTCGCTGCCCGAACATTTACAATTAATCATCTATTACATGGTAATGCAGAAGGTAACTATGACGTAACCGATACGGTGAATCATCAAGTTTTTAAAAATGAGCAAGAGCTGAAGCAATTATGGGGTAAAAAATACGCTGATAATATGAACAAAATAAAACGAGCGGTTCAGGAAACAGAGGGCCAGATTTTAACTTATAATGATGCACCAATCAATGCAGCCTTTTTTTCTACGAGCAATGGGTATACAGAAAACTCTGAGGAATATTGGGAAAATGAGGTTTCCTACTTAAGAAGCGTTGAGAGTCCGTGGGACCTTGATTCACCAGAATACCTTGGTCGAGAAACATATACAATTGCACAAGTGGAAGAAGCACTTGCAATTGACCTTCCAGAGGAGGATCCTTTATATATCGAAATGGAACGAACGGAAAGTGGGCGGGTCAGTAACATTGTAATTGAAGATAATAAGTTTACAGGCAGGGAAGTTAGAGAAGGACTTGACCTTAAATCGAGTGACTTTACGGTAACGCAAAACAACGGTCATCTTATTTTTACAACAGAAGGCTTTGGTCATGGTGTTGGAATGAGCCAATACGGTGCAGATGGAATGGCTAAAGAAGGCAAGACCTATGAAGAAATCGTCCAACATTATTATCAGGATGTTGATATTAGTACAATAAATGAAACAGCACCAACCCTCGTCTCGAAATAGACGAGGGTTTTTATTGTGAGGTAAATGAAATGTTTGATTCTGTATCTAAAAAATTCTATGAGCGTTCACCTTGATCAGTTGAACATATACTGGGGTTCAGATATCCATATCCATGATGAGTTACCGAATGAGCATGCATTTTCATTTTTGGGTCACTCATCCTTCTTATGAGTTACCGAATGAGCATGCATTTACACTTTTGGGTCGCTCATCCTTCTTATGAGTACCGAATGAGCATGCGTTTACACTTTTGGGTCGCTCATCCTTCTTATGAGTTACCGAATGAGCATGCGTTTACACTTTTGGGTCGCTCATCCTTCTTATGAGTTACCGAATGAGCATGCATTTACATTATTGGGTCACTCATCCCTCCTATGAGTTACCGAATGAGCATGCATTTACATTATTGGGTCACTCATCCCTCCTATGAGTTACCGAATGAGCATGCATTTACACTTTTGGGTCGCTCATCCTTCTTATGAGTTACCGAATGAGCATGCATTTACACTTTTGGGTAACTCATCCCTCTTATGAGTTACCGAATGAGCATGCATTTACACTTTTGGGTCGCTCATCCTTCTTATGAGTTACCGAATGAGCATGCATTTACACTTTTGGGTCGCTCATCCCTCCTATGAGTTACCGAATGAGCATGCATTTACACTTTTGGGTCACTCATCCCTCCTATGAGTTACCGAATGAGCATGCGTTTACACTTTTGGGTCGCTCATCCTTCTTATGAGTTACCGAATGAGCATGCATTTACACTTTCGGGTAACTCATCCCTCTTATGAGTTACCGAATGAGCATGCATTTACACTTTTGGGTCGCTCATCCTTCTTATGAGTTACCGAATGAGCATGCATTTACACTTTTGGGTCGCTCATCCTTCTTATGAGTTACCGAATGAGCATGCGTTTACACTTTTGGGTAACTCATCCCTCTTATGAGTTACCGAATGATCATACTCCCTCTTTCACCGGTCTCGCATAACCTCTGTACCGAACTCACATTTACCCGAGTAATTTCTTACCTTTCCTCAATTCTAAAAAAAAATCCATAAAATCTATAAATTTTTTTGGGAGTGATGTATATATTCTTACTTTTCTGCTCACAATGGTTGCTGAGGTGATAAATTATGAGTGAAGAATTTAAAGGCGGTCCAAAAAATAAATGGAGTCGCATTTATCGCAAGAAGTGGTTTTTCCCAGCTTTATACTTGACGATTGCAGCTGTTTTATTGTCGGTGGTTGTGTGGTATCAAAATTTAGATAATCAAATCACAGATACGACAGAAACCGAGAACCTAGGTGAGGAATACAGCCCAATCCCAAATGAGGAGGGTGCAGAGCCGGTAATTGAGCAGCAGGAACTGATTCAAATGCCATTAGAAAACTCAGATCAAGCAGAAATCGTAACTAAATTTTTTGATTACAGCGCAGAACAAGAAGATCGAGAGAATGCTCTGGTGCTCTACAATAACAGGTTCTATCAAAGTACGGGAGTTGATATCACATCAGCTGATGCAGAAACATTTGATGTTGTAGCAGCTTTATCTGGTACTGTTGAGGAAGTAAAAGAGGATCCACTCTTAGGGAACGTTGTTATTCTATTACATGGCGAGGATGTAAAAACGTATTATGCCAGTTTAGAAGAGGTTAGTGTTTCTGCTGGTGCAGAAGTAAAACAAGGTGAAAAACTTGGTACTGCTGGTAAAAATATTTTTGGTAAAGATAACGGAACGCACGTCCATTTTGAAATCAGAAAAGATGGAAAAGAAGTGAATCCAGAAAGCTTTTTCAATCAGCCTGTAAGCAGCCTTGAAAGTATTACAGAGGAAGCTAAAGAAGACGCTGCAGTAAATGAAGAAGATGCTACAGTAGAAGAAGATTCTACTGTGAATGAAGAAGAGCAAGCAGATGAATCGGATCAAGTAACAGATACGGATGGGGAAGTTGAAGAGAATCCTGAAGATACTCCAAGTGATGAAGCTGATGACTCTGAAGAAGGAACAGATGAACAATTAGAAACTGAAAATGAATAAGACGAAAATACTCCGGAAAAACGTTTCTGGAGTATTTTTTTCTTTAAAGATGAAAAATCGATTATTTAAAAGCTGTATATTTATGCGTAAATTGTCGAACGATATTATATTTTCAATACAATAAATTGTGATAAAATATTATTGTTTTTAGAAATAATTTTTTTGGGCAAAAAACTAATAAACGTTTTCCTGTTTTAGGAAAAGGAGGAATAAGGTTGGTTATTGCAAAGTTTATGACTCCGTATTCGGAGCTTACAATAACAGAAATGATGAATATATTAAACTTGGAAAAGGATGCAGCGTCAGCAAAAGAATCGATGAAAAATATTTGTTTGCATTCAAAATCACAGAATATCCAAAAAAAAGGCATGGAATATTTGTATATATACGGATTTATACAAGAGCTTGAATTATTAATCCAAAAAAACCTAGAGTCGGACAACCCGTCAAATCGACTATGGGGTGGGATTTATCGTATTATGGTTGATCAGCGTTGCTTTAAGATTAGTCCGATAGAAACGCTGGATCAATTGGCGTACTTTAGGGGTCGCTATTCTACCAAAGAGCCGGAGTTATTATTTTTAATTGAATTGATTCAAGAAAAAGCATACCAGCATCTCAATCAATTTGATAAAATCGGGAATTTAATGGTTACACATCAACAATACTTTTCAGAAATTGAGGAAAGGCTGCTAGTTGTCTTTTTTAAAATAAGATTATACAAAATCAATGTAGTGTACCATATTATGCGAAATGAATTAATCATGGCTAGGAAATACGCCTATCGTGCATTAAATATGCTTGATAGTCCACAACTTCACGCACATGTACATACGTATTTAGGATTATCCTATACGCATGACGCGTATGAAAGTGGAATATATCATTTGGATCAAGCACTAAAAATTTCCGAGGATAATAATTTATATTATATGATTAATATACTCGAAAATTATAATATTCCGTTTCTATCTGCACATTACAAGATGGTAGAGAACATTCGTACAGCAGATAAAGGAGAACAAGCCCATATCGAATTAGCAAAAGGCAACAATGAAAAAGCAATCGATATTTTAAGTGAAATACCAAGCAAAACACCGTTTCAGCTTTATTATTTAGGAAAAGCAAAGCGGGATAAAGGATTATTGATGAAATCCTACAATCATTTTATCGGAAAACGTAGTGATTATTTTTTCAGTAAGCTACCGTTAGATGCGATGAAAAAATTATAGTGCAGTATACTAGTGGCATGATACTTTGTTCTTTTGAGCGAGGTATCTTTTTTGTTCATAGTCATAGCAGTTGCAGTTATCACTTCGCTTCTAAGTAATTGCAGTTTATAGGGAATAACCTCAAATTTATTCGAGTGGATACCATTCTATATGCCTCATCAGAGCATAACAGCAAAATTTTTTCGAAAATACATCTTGTCCCTTTCATTTATCCTAATAATTTTAATCATAAAGCATGAACTCCGCTAATAAGATGTTACAAACCATGCAAACGAACTGTCTGAGGTGAGAGCTTGTGTGATTTAGAAATCTTCCTTTTACTACACGCTCCTCATGGAATATTATCTGATAACCGTTGTTTATTCATAAAATTGTTGGTACATACTCCATATTCTACTTAGTGTTATCTTTTCATTAATATCGATATCTCGTTGTAACGCCATGTCTCAGTACCTACACCTCGGAAGTAATCAACTTAGGGAGGCGAACGGTGTGCATGATTACATCAAAGAGAGAACGATCAGGATAGGAAGGCATGTCGTGGAGACAAGAAAAACAGTCCGAACGATTGCAAAGGAATTTGGTGTTTCCAAAAGCACAGTTCATAAAGATTTAACAGAACGATTGCCGGAGATAAATCCAGAGCTGGCAAATCAAGTAAAGGAAATTCTAGAATATCATAAAGCAATTCGACATTTACGGGGGGGAGAAGCGACAAGACAAAAGTATAAAATTGATGGGAAAAAAGTACCAGAGGAAAAACCAGCCGGTTGAATGAGCGTAGGAAATTTGATGCGCTTTTGTAAAACACGACATCAATAAATTTGTTTTAACTAGTATACGCCCGGATAATCCATCCGGGATCTTCTATTATTTGCTCTCTATTTACACCTCCTATCCCTTCTCTAAACAGTGGAAAAATCAACCATGACATGCACTTACAGCTTTTTCTGCATCCTTCTACAAACTTGCCTATTTTTATACACAAAAAAATTTCACAAAGAGCAGTTAATTGTTGAAATTTGTGGTAAAATATTATACTAGTAGCATTGTGTCAAAATGACCATGCAAGATAGTAACGCTAGGAGGATCTAGATTCATGTTTTCTAGAGATATTGGAATCGACCTTGGAACTGCCAATGTTTTGATTCATGTAAAAGGAAAAGGAATTGTATTAAATGAACCATCTGTTGTAGCAATGGACCGAAATACTGGAAAAGTATTAGAAGTTGGTGAAGAAGCACGACGTATGGTTGGACGTACACCAGGAAATATTGAAGCCACTCGTCCATTGAAAGATGGAGTTATTGCTGACTTTGATGTAACAGAAGCTATGTTAAAGCATTTTATAAATAAAATTAATGTGAAAGGATTGCTTTCGAAGCCAAGAATGCTTATTTGCTGCCCAACGAACATTACAAAAGTGGAGCAAAAGGCAATTAAGGAAGCGGCTGAGAAGTCTGGCGGGAAAAAAGTCTATTTGGAAGAAGAGCCGAAAGTAGCAGCGATTGGCGCTGGAATGGAAATCTTTCAACCGAGCGGTAATATGGTTGTAGACATTGGTGGTGGAACGACAGATGTAGCTGTTCTTTCCATGGGTGGAATTGTAACATCGGAATCCATCAAAATGGCCGGTGATAAGTTTGATATTGATATTCTTCAGTACATTAAAAAGAAATATAAGCTTTTAATTGGTGAACGTACGGCAGAGGATATTAAGATTAATGTTGCTACCGTCTTTAAAGGGTCACGTGATGAAGAAATGGAAATCAGGGGCCGTGATATGGTGACTGGATTACCACGTACGATTACAGTAGGTTCAGCAGAAATCCAGGAGGCACTAAGTGAGTCTGTATCCCTTATTGTACAAGCAGCGAAAACGGTGCTTGAACGTACTCCTCCTGAATTATCTGCAGATATTATTGATCGTGGAGTTATTCTAACCGGTGGTGGAGCATTATTACATGGTATCGATCAGCTCTTAGCGGAAGAATTGAAGGTCCCTGTATTTATTGCTGAAGACCCGATGGATTGTGTTGCCAAAGGAACGGGAATCATGCTTGAGAATATCGATAAAATAGAACGCAGCAAAATTGGTTAATTTGATATAAAGAGAAGGATTATTATCTCTTAGTACATATCTTACACGTGCGAGTTCAAAATGGAACTAGAAATTTGGTATGTCATTTTTACCGACTTTTTGAACACCCTCTTGTAATTTACTCAAATGGAAAAGCAGTGCCCTGTGGAGGAGGAATGAAACATGTTACGAGGCTTTTATACAGCAGCAAGTGGAATGATATCACAGCAAAGGCAACAGGAAGCTTTAGCGAATAATATTGCAAATGCGAATACACCAGGTTATAAAGCAGATCAGACAACCTTACGTGCCTTTCCTGAGTTATTGCTAAAGGAAATGGGATCGCAGGAACGTCTTTCTACGACACAGGGAGGATTGCAATTTCCTATTCAGAAACCGATTGGTTCAATTAACACTGGTGTTTATGTACAAGAAACAATCCCCAATTTTGTCCAAGGTGATATTAGAGAGACTGGTATAGCTACCGACATCGCGCTTGTAGATGGAACGATGCCCGATGATGCGGGTTCCTTGTTTTTTACGGTGCAAAACGAGGCTGGAGAAGTTCGCTATACGCGCAATGGAAATTTTACCGTTGATGGCGAGGGTTTACTTGTAACGAATCAAGGATACTACGTACTTGACAATGCTGGTAATCCAATTGAAACGAATGGAATGGAATTTGAGGTTTCATCAGAAGGCGTCTTACAAACACCTGAGCATGCAGTACAGCTTGGTATTTCATACACCGCAGATGTCAACGGAATGGCGAAAGAAGGAAATGATCTTTTCACTGGTGATGCAGAACAGATTCCAGAAGGAGCAACTTTTTCAATTCATCAAGGTTTTCTTGAGCAATCAAATGTAGATACACTGCAAACCATGACAGATATGATGAATGCTTACCGGATGTTCGAAACGAATCAGCGTGTACTAAGAGCTTATGATGAAAGTATGGGAAAAGCAGTTTCGGAAATCGGTCGAATTGGGTAGGGGTTAAGGAGGTATTAACATGTCTCAAATAATGAATCAAGCAGCTGTAACGATGAACCAGCTGCAGCAAAAACTAGATATTATCGGTAATAATATGGCAAATAGTCAAACAACAGGCTACAAAAGTCGCCAAGCTGAATTTTCTTCACTGCTTTTTAATCAAATCAATAATTTATCTGCAGCAGCCAATGCTGAAGGTCGTCTAACTCCAGATGGTATACGGATTGGTTCTGGAGCTAAAATTGGTACAGTGAGTAACAATTTAGCGCTGGGTTCCATTTTAGAAACAGGAAGAGCTCTTGATGCTGCATTAACACGAGAAAACTACTTGTTTGAAATCCAAGTGGATCAGAATGGTCAGAATGAGACTTATTATACCCGAGATGGTTCTTTCTTTCTCAGCCCGGTAAACAATAATCAGGCAGTCATGTTAACGACAGGTGACGGTCATCCAGTAATTGGTCAAGATGGCCCTATTGTTCTTGCAGAAGGATTTGATTCCATTGCAATTCGGGAGAACGGTCAAATTGTAGTAACAAGAGGCGGGCAAAATGCCGTTGAAGCACAGTTAGCAGTTGTAGAAGCGGTTCGACCAAGTGTACTCGAAGCAGTAGGCGAGAACATGTTTCGTCTCCCTGATCTTGATAATCTCGGATTTGAGATGGATGAAATAATCGTGGAAACAGGTGCAAATGAAGATATGATACAAGGTGGCGCACTGGAGCAGTCAAATGTGGATTTATCGAAGCAAATTACCGATTTGATGACGACACAGCGTTCCTACCAATTTAATGCTAGAACTATTTCAATGGGTGACCAGATGATGGGACTCGTTAATCAGCTAAGATCCTAAAATAAGATTAACCCTTTTACCACGCATTAAAGGGCTGTAATACCCAAATGAGAAAAATAAGATTTGAATGTGGGGAACAGCTCATAAATTTCTGATTCTGTTCAACTAACAATCAGTGGAGAAAGAAAGGAACCTCCCACTGATTGAAGTTTCACTTTATTAGGTGATCATACCTGATTATGTTACACTTTAAATAAGAAAAAGCGTTTAGATATGTAGGGGAATAAGGAGCAACAAACTATGTCAACAAATCAATCTGAAAAAACGTCTAGAAGAGCTCTGAAAGAAGAAAACCATGCAACAAAGAAGACGAAAGCACCGAAAGAGTCTCCTAAGGCTAGTTCAGCTTCAGATAAACAGTCTAGAAAACAGCAAAAGCTAAAACAAAAGGCAGAAAGATTGGAGAATAGAAGACCGCGTCGTCGTATTTTTCCAATTTGGCTACGGATTATCATTGTTTTAATTCTTGCTGCTGCTGCATTAGTTGCTGGATTGATGATTGGCTATGGAATTATTGGTGATGGTGTTCCCACGGATGCACTAAAAAAAGAAACGTGGCAGCATATCATTGATATCGTTACAAAGGCAGAATAATTAACTAGTACCTATATATGTAAGAACAAAGGCTATCGCATAAAGGTTTGCGGTAGCCTTTGTTTCATGTTAGGTGATTTTCCTACCTGTCACAAGTCTAAAAATTAAAAGAATCAACGCTATAACGAGCAGTATATGAACAAGTCCGCCTGCTATTTCAAATGAAAATCCAAGTAACCAAAAGATGATAAGCAAGCCAATAATAGTCCAAAGCACAGCTTATTCTCCTTTCTGAAAGTGATTATTTAAGAATTCTTATATATTCTAAGTACCTTTTATCGCTTTGTTTCAAACATATCAACTGTTATAATGAAATAATATAAAGCCTATAAGTGATAAAGGAGCAAGATAGCATGTTGAACATAGAACAAATTAAAGAAATTATCCCCCATCGATATCCGTTTTTATTGGTTGATAAAGTAACTGAAATGGAAGAAGGAAAACGCGTTGTTGGTCTTAAAAATGTGAGTATTAATGAGCCATTTTTTCAAGGTCATTTCCCGGATTACCCGGTCATGCCAGGGGTTTTAATTGTCGAGGCGCTAGCACAGGTTGGTGCAATTGCAGTATTAAACATTGAAGGAAACAAAGGCAAGATTGGCTTCCTTGCAGGAGTTGATAAATGCCGATTTAAACGCCAAGTAAAACCAGGTGATCAGTTAAAACTGGACGTAGAAATTCTACGAATGAAAGGCCCAGTTGGTAAAGGAAAAGGCATCGCCACCGTGGATGGCGAGCTGGCTTGTGAAGCAGAAATTACCTTTGCAATTAAATAAAGTGAGCACCCTTTTCATTTGTTTGAAAAAAATATAACAGTAAAACCATAACTGATTCGTCTGCACCATGAAAATGGGATTTTTATCAATAATTTCATCATTAATTCGTATGTCTTCTTTAAAAATGGTTAAGCTAATGGCGATAGTGAACATCTCAAAGGAGGAATTAATGATGAAAAGCAAATTGCTTATCAGATTAGGTGCACCTGTTTTAGCATTATCCTTAGTCACAGCATGTGGCATGGGGAATGACGATCAGGATCCTGTTAATGAAGAAGCTCCACTGAATGAAGAGGGAGATATGAATGAAATGGATCCTGCACAAGAAGAAAACACTGATCAACAGGATGGCATGATGGAAGATGGTAATCAGAATGAAGCACCGAATGACAATTTACGTGATGAGGATAGATAAAGAAAGAATCTTGAGCTAGGTTCTGAGAAAACCCAATTTTGCTTACCCCTTTTATGAATTTTTTGATAATTGGGTAGCTGAATTACAAAACAACCTCGTTACTTAAGCAATTAAAAAGCAGAACTAACCACAAAGGAGTTCTGCTTTTTTAGTTTATTTCAATTGAAGCTGATGACCAGTTTTGGCTTATTGAGCAAATTGTTCGACTCTATGCTTCTGAGAAACAGCGTGTAATAAATTTAAATCCTGGTCGTTCACTTTAAAGCTTTACATCAATCTGGTTTCCTAATGTTGGATGTGGAGGAGTGGAATCCTGTAACATTTCCATAAGCTGTAAACCTTGCTGTTCAGCAACATTCTTAATGTTATCCATAATTGCTAAGCTTGCATCTGTACGAACTTGATGATTATTCATTGCCATAGACATAGCTGCGATATCCATTTAAAATCCCTCGCTTTAACGTATAAAATAAAGTGTTCGCTACAGCGAGTATATCATACATGTTGTACAGTTGTTCAGCATTGGCGAATTTTTTATTTTTCTTTATTATCTTCTTTCTTTTCATTCCCTTGCGCTTCTTTCATATCATTCGATTGCAATTGCGAGCCTTTTTCTGTTTCACGATCATCAAGTTGTATTTTTTGTTTCTTTTTGTTGTTGGTCATTTATTTGCCTCCTTCTTTCACTTTATACTTAACAATACCCTTTCAATTAAGATTAAAAACAAAAACAGAGGACGCAAGTAATTTTAATTATGGTGAAAGCGTTTCGTTTTTAGTGAAATCTTTTGATATTTCTAGTAAAATAGCCTTAGTCCATACTATATAGTTATATTATGGTAAATAAGTTAAAAATAGGCGGTGGAAGGATGGAAAGGCTATATATTATATCTTCTGACACAAAAGCAATTATGCGTACTGCATCTTCATATTACCGATCGAAAGTATTAGAAGGCAACGAAGATAAGTTTTCCATTAAAAGTCCAGAGCAGATCATTGACAATAGTTGTCTTCTTTATGGTGCCGATTTAAAAGGGAGAAAACAAGCAGTAAGGAAAATCCTGTCCACAACCTCCAAATTACCAGTCCCCATTTCTCCAACACGAGGCGTATTTATGTTTCCAACATCATCGACTAAAAATAAAGATTGTGTCTGGATAGCTTTCCATCAGGTTAAATTTTATGAACAACGGGCCGATAGGACCTATATTGGATTTTTTGATGATACAGGAATTTATGTAAATGCCTCAGAAAATTCAATTGATGCACAGTATAAACGAACGAGTCAAGTTATCGTACATTACAATAGGCGAATTTTGTTTGGTTTTGGAAGTGACATGTATTAACGAGAAATGTACCATGGCTGCTTATAGAATGAGTAAAGCTAGAAGCGATAAAAAGTGAAACGTTTGCTGTGTTAAAACGTATATAAAAATGAAGTTATTTATAATCGGCACACGATTAGATTCTGATGCACAGCGATGATGTGTCAATTTTATAAAAACGGGAAATATAGTAAGAGCTTTTTATATTATAAACTGATTGTATGATAAGGAGGTGGTAATCCATATGTCGATATCACGTATTTTTAAATGGATTACTGGAATATTTGAAGCACTATTAGGAATTCCTATACTTGGAGGATTGTACATTCTTTCAAATGCATGGACACCACTATTTGTCATGCTGATTCTCCATATTATTACCTTAATCCTTGCGAAAAAGGATAATGGATCTGGATTTGGTAGCGTATTTGGAATTATCACATCAATCTTCGGCTGGATTCCGATTGTTGGAATGATTATGCATATCATTACAGCTTTAGTCCTTATTCTTTCGGCATCAAGACCGGAGGGTAGACAATACGTTTAATTTCAGAAAAGAATCTTCAGGGCTTTTGAGTATGAGCGATAGTTTGGGGATATAGAGTTAATAGCGAGCTTGATAGAGCAATTAAATTGAAATATAAAAAATACTGCTATTGCGATAGCAGTATTTTTTATACTTAGTTTAAATAGACCACCAATGAAAGCCGTCTTTTGCAAGTAACTCATCTGCTGCTTCAGGCCCCATGGAACCTGAGCGGTAGTTAGGGAAATCAGCAGTCTTGTTTGACCATTCATTAATAATCGTGTCAACGAACTTCCAAGATAGTGCAACCTCATCCCAATGTGTAAAGTTTGTCGCATCACCAATCATGCAATCATAAAGCAGCTTTTCGTAAGCTTCTGGTGTGTTAATTCCTGGAACTGGATTATGATTATAGGCAAGTTGAATTGGCTCTGCAAGGGAACCGGATCCTGATTTCTTCGCATTTAAACAAAGTGTAATCCCTTCGTTAGGCTGAATATTAATAATCAGCAGGTTAGGGTGTCTATCTTTGTCCTTTTTATAATATAAATTCATCGGGATGTCGTTGAATTCAATTACAATTTTCGTTGACTTTTCCGCTAAACGTTTACCAGTACGAATATAGAATGGTACACCAGCCCAACGGTAGTTATCAATGAGCAGCTTTCCAGCTACAAAAGTCTCTGTATTGGAATTTTCCAGCTCATCAGCCTCATCAACATATGCTGGAACTGTCTCCCCACCGATTTTTCCAACGCCATATTGTCCACGTACAAAGAAATTGTCTATTTCTTTTGGATTGATTGGACGAAGTGCACGAAGTACTTTTATTTTTTCAGACCGAATTTCATCCGTTGTTAGCTTAATTGGAGGCTCCATTGCTAGTAAAGCAACCATTTGCAGCATATGATTCTGGACCATATCTCTAGTAGCCCCAGAAGTGTCATAGTAGCGTGCTCTTTCTTCTACGCCTAATGTCTCACTTGAAGTAACTTGGACGTTTGAAATAAAGCGGTTGTTCCATAAATGTTCAAAAATTCCATTAGCAAAACGGATGACTTCAATATTTTGAACCATTTCTTTACCTAAATAGTGGTCAATCCGATAAATCTGATCTTCATCGAAAGCTGCGCGTAACTGCTTATTTAACTTTCTGGCAGATTTTATATCTATTCCAAATGGTTTTTCAATCACAAGTCGTGACCAACCAGCAGAATCCTTTAATCCGTATTCTTGTAATTTATTAGCAATTGTTCCAAAGAACTCTGGTGCCATTGCTAGATAAAAGATACGGTTCTCCTCTGTTTCATATGCACCTTCTAATTCCTTTATTAATGCATTTAATCCACTGTAGGAAGAATCATCAGTCACATCGAATGATTGATAATAGAAGTGGGATACAAATTCCTCAAGATCTTCCTTTGGAGAAACTGCCTCTTTAATGGAATTCGATACATTTTCGCGTAAAACTTCATCTGTCCAAGGTCGGCGGGCCAATCCAACAACAGCGAAATTTTCACTAATTTTACCACTCTGATAAAGGCGATATATCGAAGGGAACAATTTTCGTTTCGCTAGATCACCTGTTGCTCCAAATATTACGATAACCGATTTTGGCTGCAATTCATTACTCATGTTTTCGTTCCCTCGCTTTTACTATATATATACATCTATTTTATAGGAAATAAAATATTAATCAAATAATGGATACTTAAATCGAGAACTTCTTAAATGCCATACACTGCTATTATTTGAATAGCATCCGAGATTTATTTACTAACTGATTGATAACGCCTGAAAACATCAGACCAATTGCTATTCCTCCCGAAAGCAGCATGACCTGAGCAGAAAGCTGAACACCTGTATAATAATCATTTTCCACAAAGTTGCGCATCGCATTATAGGCGATACCACCGGGGACGAGCGGGATAACCCCAGATACGGTAAAGATAATAATCGGCTTTTTAAAAATCTTAGCACATGTATGGCTTAAAACAGCAACAAGCATTGCGGCAAAAGTCGTAGCTGGTACGGCATCCATTCCTGCCTCAACCAAAACATAATAAAGAATCCAGCCAAACATACCGACTAGCCCGCATTGGACGAGCGCATTCCGTGGAGCATTAAACAATATCCCAAAACCGGCAGAGGCTATAAAGCTTGTAATAAGCTGCTGCATAATAATCATGTTTCAACCTCCAAAATGAATACTCTGTTTTAAACAAATGCAATAATAAGTGCAACACCTGCGCCGATAGCAAATGCTGTCAGTAAAGCCTCCACACCTTTAGAAAGGCCAGAAACAAGATGGCCAGCCATCAAGTCACGGATTGCATTCGTTATATGTAAACCTGGCACAAGCGGCATGACGGCACCGATAATGGTCTTATCTAGAGCATTCCCGAATCCGCAGTATAGAAATAATAGGGCAGATAAGCCAATTAAAAAAGCACCGAAAAATTCAGCAAGGAAGCGAATTTCTATTACTCGCTCAAACCCAAGCATTCCTGCAAAGCCAAATGCTCCAGCTATACAGCTAGGAATAAAATCATTCCAAGTACCGCCGAACATAATGGCGAAGCATCCACTCACAAGTGCTGCAGCAAGGATTTGTGCCCAGGCAGGGAATGTTAATTTTGCCTGATCAATTTTTTCCAGCTGTTCATATGCTTCCTTAATATCTAATTCTCCTGCTGTAATCTTTCGTGAAATATTATTTACCTCTGCAATTTTATGTAAATCAGTAGACCGATTCGTCACACGAAGGAAATTAGAAGTTCCTGCTATATCTAATGAAAAGCTAATACCAGTTGGTGTTGCATAGCTCTGTGGATTTTTAACACCAAAGGCAGTGGAAATACGGTCCATAGTATCCTCGACACGATATGTTTCGGCTCCACTGACTAACATGATTTTTCCTGCTAATATGCACACTTTTTCAATGGTAATTTGTTCAAACATAAAACCACCTGCCTCAAAAGCAATCGATTTGTTTATATTATAAAGTTTTGCCTGTGGGAATGAAAGAGAAAAAGCTCCTCGTGTTAGGAGCTTAAGCAACATTTATAAACATCAGAACTAAAGCAATGATTGGAACCGCATTGATAAGTGCAATAGCAATTATAGAAAACTGGTTCACTGCTTGTCTTCGATCTTCTTCAACATCTACTTTTCGCTGCAGGAAAATAAAGAACATCGCAAATGCCATCAAGATAATAATAATGAATGCTGGAACATAAAGGTCTTCAATAGATAATGGTACTGCATGAATGATGGCATAAATAATCATAATAAGAGGAACACTCTCGCTGATAGCAGCTCCAATGAAAAAATTTGTCTGCGCCTTAGCTACTTGCTCTGGATCTGCTTTAATCTTATCCAGGTTAATTTTGAAGACAATTAAGATACCGATGACAGCAATAATCGCAGCAGCAGTAAACAAATACGGACTCAAAATTAGAACACCACCTTTAATTGTAACCTTTTAATCAGAGTATTTTGAAATACCCAATAATAGTAGCACAAATTGCAATGTATGTCACCGAGAAGTGCACCAATTGTCGGATTAACGAGAAATCTGCTTGCAAATCTCATTATAATTTGCTAATTGCTACCAACTTTCGATATAATTTAAAGCAATTAAAGGTATTTAAAGGGGAAAAATTCACGTACTACATCAAGAACTGGCAACAAAGAACAGTAGGAGAATTCTATGTTTAATTATATTGATTTATTAATTGCATTTCTTATCGCATTCACTGCAGCTTTATTACTTACATATCCAGTAAAAATGTTTGCAATTAAAATCGGTGCGATGGATAAACCGAACAGCCGTAAAATACACATCAATGAAACGCCTAGACTAGGTGGTTTGGCGATATTTATTGGTGCTCTTTTGGGGACACTTTATTTACAGCCATATCACCAGCACTTACCTGAAATTCTAATTGGTTCCATTATTATTCTTATTACAGGTGCGCTCGATGACCGGTTCACGATTAAGCCCATTTTAAAATTGACAGGGCAATTGGCTGCGGCATTCCTTTTAGTGTCTTCCGGGCTAATTATTGAACGAATTACAATCCCGATATTTGGAGTTGTCGAGTTCGGATTTTTAAGTGTGCTTATTACAATACTATGGGTTGTAGGTATTGCAAATGCGATAAATCTGATTGATGGCTTGGATGGCTTAGCTACAGGTGTTACAACAATTGCCATGACAAGTATATTTGTAATGGCATTAATTGATACACAGATAATCGTTGCATTTTTAAGTATCGCATTAATAGGGGCCAACTTAGGATTTCTATATCATAATTTTTATCCAGCGAAAATTTATATGGGTGACACCGGTTCGAATTTTCTTGGGTATATGATTGCGGTTCTTTCAATGCTTGGATTGTTTAAAAATGTTACGTTTTTCAGTTTTATAATTCCAGTTATCATATTGGCAGTGCCAATTTTTGATACATTAGTAGCGATTGTGCGGCGAGCTTATAACAAAGAAAGTATTATGGCTGCGGATAACAAACACCTTCATTATCAGCTTATTCAAGCCGGATACAGTCACCGGAAGGCAGTCATCATTATTTATATTTTCAGTGCGTTATTTGGGGTAATGGGAATCTTGTTTTCCAATGCCAGTCCAACCTTATCCCTTATTATATCGCTCTTCGTTATTTTACTGCTCTATATTTTTGCCGAGCTTGCAGGAATTGTTATGGGTGGGAAACGTCCGATCGTTAGCATTTTAAGGAAAATTTTACGGAAAATAGAACGGTCACAATAAAGAGGCTTCCTAATTAGGAAGCCTCTTTATATGTGGTGTTTCTAGTCAAAGCATTGATTTTCTTTTTCTTCTGTGCTGCACATAGATTGCTACAAAGCCAATGATAATTAATACCGCTCCAATTACAAGATAATTGTAAGTAGTTGTAGCAGTACTTGGAAGTTGTTTACCATCACCTGAGTCGCCCTTTGCATAACCGATATTCTTAGTCGTTCCTCCGTTAGACTTGTTTCCGGTGTTTTTACCGACATCTGAACGATTGTCGTCAATTGGGTCTTTATCTTTTGGTTCTTCCTTATCGTCATCTTTATCCACTGGATTCGGATCTACAGGGTCTTTGCCTTTATCATCGTCTGTATCTTCAAAAACAGCAAATTGACTAAAGTGATCTACACCAACGGATACCTTGCCGTCTTGGTATACAGAACCAGGAATTATTTCCCATTGCCTTGTGTCCTCATTCAAGTAGTATACATTTAATTTATCGACGTTATTAACTTTGTCTGGATTAATCTTGAATAGAAGCGCTATTGGTTCCTTAAATGTATTGATTGCATCTTCGTTTGCTTCGATTGTTAGGTCATATACAGGACTAACTGCTTTTTCAACATCATCCTGTTTTTCAAGATTAAATGAAATATCTTTCTCATCCGGTAAATTTACCAATGGAATCTGCATTTCAATATGATGGTTCTGAATAATCAATGTTGCTTCTTTTGCTTTCAAAGCAGCAATTTGTTCTTTTGTTATTTCGATGCGTACGGATTCCGTTTTGCCTAGGTCAATAACAAGTGTACCACCATCCGCTAATTGATCGATAGCTTCATTAGAAATAGTAGCTATTCCATCCGCAATTTGAGGAGCTGCGACAACAGTCTCTTCTTTAGGTTCAGGATCTGTAATATTCTCCACCTGGATGGTCTTGACAGCTTCAACATCATTACGGTTCTTTGCATAAACGGTGTATGTTCCATTTTCACTAACTTCAAAAGCTTTCGTATTAAGGTCAATTGCATGGCCGTTCTTGGCAAAATCCTCCGTTGTCTTTTCACCGGCATGCCATTTTAATGCCGTTATATCTGACTCGCTATCTGTTGCAACTGAAATTGTAACAGGACCTTCCGTTGGTTCTGTAGTAGAAGGTGAAAACGTAATTGTAAATTCCTCATCAACAGGTTCTGTAATATTTTTCACCGTAATCGTTTGAACAGCTTCGGCTCCGTTACTATTTTTCACATAAACGGTGTATGTCCCGTTTTTCGTAATATCAAATGCTTTTTTGGTTAAATCAATCGCATTTCCTGATTTTGTGAAATCTTCAATAGAACGTTCACCCTCAAGCCATTTCAATACTGCTAAATCTGCTGCACTGTCTGTATCAATCGAAATCGTAACTGGCCCTTCTGTTAACGCAGTTGTTGAAGGCGTTAATGAAATCGTAATGACTTCATCACCAGGCTGTATTATATTTTCGATTACAATGGTTTGTACGGTTTCTAATTCATCACTATTTTTTGCATATACTGTGTACGTCCCATTTTCTGCAATATCGAAAGTCTTCGTGTTCAGGTCAATTGCGTTTCCAGCATCCGCAAAGTTTTCTTCTGTAAGTTCGCCTGGAAGCCATTTTAATGCAGTAAGGTCTGTTTCACTGTTTGTCATAACGGAAATGGACATTGGTCCTTCCGTTGGTTCCGTTGTAGAAGGGATTAACGTAATGCTAAGCTCACCTTGTACAATAATATTCCCAACAACAATGGTTTGAACAGCTTCAGCCCCGTTACGATTCTGTACATAAACGGTGTAAATACCGTTTTCATGAACATCAAAAGCCTTTGTATTCAAATCGATGGGATTCCCAGCATCAGCAAAATCTTCCACGGCTTTGTCACCTTGTAACCATTTTATTGCATCCAGTTCTGTTTCACTGTCAGTCTCCACAGCAATAGAGATCGGTCCTTCTGTCGGTTCTGTAGTAGAAGGGGAGAGGGTGATTGAAAATTCCTCAACCGGATCTGTAATATTTTCTACTGTAATCGTTTGAACAGCTTCAACTCCATTACTATTTTTTACATAAACGGTATAGATATCATTTTCATGAACATCAAAAGCTTTTGTATTTATATCGATAGGATTCCCAGCTTCAGCGAAATCTTTCACGGCTTTGTCACCTTGTAACCATTTTATTGCATCCAGTTCTGTTTCACTGTCAGTCTCCACAGCAATAGAGATCGGTCCTTCTGTCGGTTCTGCAGTAGAAGGAGAAAGGGTAATTGTAATTACTTCTTCAATCGGCTCTGTAATATTCTCTATCGTAATGGATTCAACAGCTTCAACACCCTCACTATTTTTAACGTAAACCGTGTAAGTTCCATTTTCCTCAACGTCAAAAGCCTTTGTATTTAAATCGATCGTATTTCCTGATTCAGCAAAATCTTCCGCAGTCTTATCACCTTGCAGCCATTTCATCGCAACCAATTCTGCTTCACTATCGGTATCTACAGAAATCGTAACCGGTTCTTCTGTTGGCTCATTAGTAGAAGGTGTTAAGGAAATCATGATTTCCTTTGCTTCTTCTGTAACGTCCAGTTCGAGTTGTTGCTGAGTACTATTTGCAACAATGTCAGTAACCGTTAATGCTAGTGTGTTTTTACCACTTGTTAGGCTCGTTAACTGGACTTTAAATGTGCCATCTTGTTCAAGTATTACATCATTGCTTTCTAAAACGTGACCATCCTCATCAGTTAGCTCATACTCAGCAGATAATTTTTCATTTACATCATAAGGTAATCCAAAAATTCTCTCAACAGTCCTCTTGAAATCAATAAATTTATCATCAATTGATCCTGTTACAACAAATTCATTTCCATCAATTGCTTCATCTACAGAATCGAAATCAATCTCAGGAGCAGCTGTCTTCACAAAAAGTGGTCCATCGTCTGCAAGGAGTGTGATATTTTGATTTGCTATATCCCATGAATTGAAATCAACGGTGTATACGCCATCCGGGATGGTCGTTTCTTGCTCAGTCTCCCAATCATAATACGTTTCACTTATTGGAAGCTGCCATTCACCAGCTGGCAATGCTTGCATGGCCAAATAACCGATATAACCATCTCCGTAAATGCCGCCATTTGGATCGGCTGCATCCCATAGCTCGATGGACATGAGCTCTTCATCAGCTGATAATCCGAATTCTAAGACGGTTTCATCATGCTGACCATCACCATTTGGTGAAATTGCGTAATCGATGAGTTCGAAGTATGATAGTCCGCTTGGAACTTCTGTCGAAAATTCAACAGCGAAAGGTAATCCTAAATTTGTTGTCCCATTCGTAATATGGATATATCCAAGCAGCTCATTTCCAGGAGATTCTTCGCCTGCTGGGACTGATAACGTAACATCAAGTGTTTCCGTTCCATTTAAAGTAAAAGATGGTTTGTTTACGGTAACGCTCGCATCAGCTAATTCACCAGTTGCTGCTTTCGTTACGTCAACACTTACATCATAATCACTGGATTTGCCAATTAAGTCACGTACTTCAATCTGTTTTGTTATCGTTAACTCTTTTTCTTGATCTGGTGCTACTCTTCCAAATGTGATGGTTCCTTTTTCGTAATCAAGCGATTGTTCATCGAAGGCAGTAGTGTCTAATGCATATGCTAATGCTTCTGCATTTGCAGCGGCTAAAGGTTGTACACGGCCAGGCCCTTGTGCAAAGACATCGTATTGCTCTGTATCTAATTGCTTCGCTGTATTTGATAACGCAACTTTAATATCATATGGTGTCCAATCGGGATTTTTTGATAAAAGTAATGCTGCTATCCCTGCAATCTGAGGTGCAGCCATACTCGTTCCCGTTTTCCGGTCATATGCTTGTGTGTACGCTGCATCTGGATAATCCTTTCCGTAAGCAGGGACTGTAGCCATAATATTTGTTCCTGGTGCGGAAACATCTGGCTTGATATCAAACACTGGCGTGGATGGTCCACGTGAACTGGATGAATTTATTTGGTCTCCTTCAGTAGAGTTAACCTGGTAATCACTAAACGTAACCTTGCCAATATTGTCCGCTGATGCTGCGATTGCTTCTCTTAACGCTTGGCCATCTGCAGTTGAAATATCGAATGCTGGAATATAACCAAATGAACTTCCCAGCAATACATTAGCAGGTCCTTCACCATCGATATTGTTATGAATCAGGATACCGATAGCTCCAAGACTTTTGGCTACATCTATCTTATCTACAAATGGAATCTCCCCACGCGCAACCAACGCAACTTTTCCTTCCACGTCAATTCCTTCATAGTCAGATGCTGCACCAACTCCTGGAACAGGTACTACATCATATGTACCCGATAATGCATCTGCAGGATCCTCAGCAAAATTCCAACCCATTAATGCTGCATCATATTGTTGCTCATAATCACCAGCACTGGTAACTACGTTTGCTTGAATCGTTTCTTCTGGTAATGTGGAGTTTCCTACAGAAATTGCGAGCGCAGCAGATGCAGGATTTCCAACTGAACCACGACCTGGACCACTATTTCCTGTTGCGACAATTGCTGTAACCCCAGCTAATGTGGCATTGTTAATAGCAATTGCATCTGGAGCAGTTTGACTATTGCTGCCACCACCTAATGATAGATTGATAATATCCATGTCTTCTTCGACGGATTTATCAATTGCAGCAATGATACCAGACGTAAACCCACTTCCATATGCACCTAGTACACGATATGCATACAGGTCAATTTTTGGCGCTATTCCTTTTATGCCATATTCATTGTTTCCTGTTCCTGCAATGATACCCGCAACATGTGTCCCGTGTGATGTATAAAAGGAACTGCCATTTGCACTGAATTCTGGCATGTGATCTGGACGGTCTTCAGGAGTAGTCTCATATGGATCATCATCGTCACGTGGACGAGCATAATCTTCCGTGTGTTCGATGAAGTTATGGCCACCTTTATAAATTTCTTGAAAGTCAGGGTGATTATAATCAATACCAGTATCCAGAACGGCAACTTTCACACCTTGTCCTTCATGACCTAAATCCCAAAGTTCAGGAACTTCAAGGTGGGGAACAGTATCAACCATCATCGGACCTATGTTATTATCCCCGGCAAGTTCAAGAGCGTGAACCTCTTCATCAGGATCAACACTGACAACGCCATCTATTGTTAATAGTTTATCAATATCATCTGCTTTCAATTTCAGTGACATCCCATTAAAAGCTTGGGTATACGTAAATCCTTTCTCATAGTCAATGTTGTCTGCTTTTAATAGTTTTTCAAATCTAGCTTGTTCATTAATAACTTTATTTTTTACAGTTATTGCCTGTGCTCCGCTAAGCGTTTTTCCTTCTACTGTTTTCTTTCCTTGTTCTAGTGCAACAGGAGCTTCAGATAATTGAACAATAACAGCTGTTTCTTTATCACTAGATAAATTTTGTAAAGCTTGGTGTAAAACAGGTTCCTGATTTAAGATTGCTTGTTGCTTTGAAACAGCCTTTTTTAGCTGCGATATTCTATCATCAACGTTTAGTTGTTTTGTCGCATTGCTATTTGTTTCAGCTGATACAAGTAATGGATTAAATAATGAAAGAATAAGTGTAAAGATTAATAAACTACTAAATAATTTCTTAATATATCTCTGTTTCAACCATACTTCCTCCCATTCCCGTTTTAATCATATTTTCTATATAACCGACTAATTCCTCATATGAATCAATCCCATCTATAAAATATTTAATTTTTTGACAATATTACAATTTTATAGTAGCACAGCTCTATTACAATAGGAACAAAATTTTCCAATATAATAGCAATATAAATAATAATTAGTTAATTAAGACTATTAATCGACATTGTACGACAGGTGAGGGTTAGGTCTTTTTCTCTAAATTATTGAACTGCAATTACACGGAGCAAATCGAAAATTGGGATAGACAGGGAACTATGTATAGTGATGTAGAATGGTGGAAGGAGCTTGTTTAGCGCCCTTAAAATTAGACAAACTAAATTAAAATTTTAACCTCAAAATAAATATAACACCTCCATGAAATCTGATGAGAAAGTATTGCGTTTTTTTACTTAATTGGATTTTTCCCGCTTTTGATTAGGGAGTAATAATAAATAATGGTAAAATAAAACCCATAATAAAAATTCAAATCGAATAAAGGAGAAAAAGTATGAATGAAAGAACCACATTAGAGAAATCATTAAAACCACATTGGGTATGGGCCATTGCTTTAGGATCAGCAATCGGCTGGGGGGCATTCGTTCAGCCTGCAACGTGGATGTCTACAGCTGGTCCACTTGGAGTAATCATCGGTTTCGGTATTGGTGGTTTATTAATGATGCTGATAGCTGTCAGCTACGGTTTCTTAATCAAAAGCTTTCCTGTTTCAGGAGGAGCGTTTGCATATACATATGTTAGTCTGGGACGTACACATGCATTTATATGTGGCTGGTTTTTAACGTTTGGGTACCTTTGTATTGTGGCACTCAATGCATCAGCATTTGCATTAATGATTAAGTTTACGTTGCCGAAGCTTATTGAAAATATATATCTTTACGATGTTGCAGGCTGGAGTGTGTATGGGACAGAAATTATAATTGCAACGATTGCGCTTATCGTATTTGGCTATTTCAATATAAAAGGAACAGGGATGTCTGGCAGAATCCAGTTTATCTTTTGTTGTGTGATGGTTATAAGTATTGTTGTTTTAACACTATTAGTTGGGATACAGCCAGGTACTGGAATAGCTAATATGCAACCATTTTTCCCAGCAGAAACAACTGCATTCGCAGCTGTTATTTCAATTGTAGCAATTGCACCATGGGCATATGTTGGATTTGACACAGTACCACAAACAGCAGAGGAATTTAATTTTTCCTCTAAAAAAGCATTTAGTTTAATTATTTATGCGATATTCTTTGCTTTCTTACTATATAGCTTGATGATAATTGCGACATCCATGGCAGAGCCGTGGGAAGGTTTAGTTGCCGGCAATTACATTTGGGGAACCGGGACAGCTGTTCAAAGTCTATTAGGAATAGGTGGTTTGGCTATTTTAGTCGTAGCATTAACGATGGGAATATTCACAGGGTTAATTGGTTTTATTCTTTCTTCGAGTCGCTTATTATTTGCTATGTCACGAGCGAAGTTATTACCAGAAACCTTTTCGAAATTGCATCCTAAATATAAAACACCGTATATTGGTATTATATTTGTTGTGATTTTGGCGATGTTTGCACCATGGTTTGGCAGAGAGGCATTGCTTTGGGTGGTCGATATGTCATCAGTAGGGGTAACGATAGCTTATTTTTACACTTGTTTCACTGCATTTAAATTATTTAAATGGAAAAAAGATGCTAATTTCAATGAACAATTAAACACAGTTTCACCATTCAAAAAAGTTGTTTCCTTTATTGGATCGCTTACGAGTCTTGTGTTTCTGGGGCTTTTACTGGTTCCGGGTTCACCTGCATATTTAGGTATTGAATCAAGGATCGCCCTGGCAGCATGGATTTTTCTTGGGATTATATTTTATTTGATGAAACGAAAGCAATTTAATAAAGTACCTGAAAAGGAATTAAATTACTTAATCTTAGGTCAGGAAGAAGTTAATGTGAAAAATAGATAATAATACAATCGAAATTAAAAAATCGGGAACCTTGTTCATTGCAAAGGTTCCCGATTTTCTTAATATCAAATTATAAACTCCAGTAATGATATCCTCTTGCTTCTGATTCTTTTCTGTCAAAGATGCTTTTAATATCAATTAACACTTTTGAATCATTTTTGTAAAGCTCTTCCACGTTATCTAAACTATAAGATTCCTGGAATTCCTTGTGAGGAACAGCAAATACTACACAATCCAACTCTGTTAATTCCTCTTGCTCTACTAAGCGAATGTTAAATTCATTATAAACCTCTTCGTTCTCAGCAACAGGATCATAAACGAGTGTCTCCACACCGTATTCCTCTAATTCCGTAATAATATCAATGATCTTTGTATTGCGGACATCTGGTACATTCTCTTTAAAGGTAAGTCCAAAAATAGCTACGCGTGCACCGTCGATTTCTTGCTTTGCTTTTATCATTTTCTTAATGATATTGCTTGCAATGTATTTACCCATGTCATCATTAATTTTTCTGCCAGAAAGAATGATTTGCGAATGATATCCTAGTTGTTCGGCTTTATAGGTGAAATAATATGGATCGACACCAATGCAATGTCCGCCAACTAATCCAGGTGTGAATTTAAGGAAATTCCACTTTGTTCCTGCAGCTTCTAAGACAGCTTTTGTATTAATATCCATTTTATTGAACACCATTGAAAGCTCGTTCATAAATGCAATATTGATATCTCGCTGCGAATTCTCGATTACTTTAGCTGCCTCAGCAACTTTAATGGATTCTGCTTCAAATACACCGGCTTCAATAATAGATCCGTAAAGGTTAGCTATTTCACGAAGTGCAGACTCATCCGAACCAGAAACAATTTTCGTGATTTTTGTTAATGTATTTACTCTATCACCAGGATTAATTCGTTCTGGAGAATAACCAACTTTAAAATCAGTTCCAAATTCCAGACCAGAAACTTCTTCAAGGATTGGAATACAAACTTCTTCTGTTGTTCCAGGGTATACCGTTGACTCATAAACGACGATGGAACCTTTGGTTAAATTCCTTCCAACGGTTTCACTTGCACCAATCACCGGATTTAAATTAGGGGTCTTGTCGGTATTGATTGGAGTTGGTACAGCGACAATATGAAATTTACAAGATTGTAATTCTTCCTCTTCACTCGTGAATTTTAGGCTCGTTTCTTTGAGTGCCTCGTCGCCAACTTCGTCTGTTACATCAATTCCGCTTAAATATTTATCCAATTTAGCCTTATTTACATCAAAGCCAACAACATCAAATTTCTTAGCTAGTTCTATTGCCAGTGGTAGACCAACGTATCCTAAACCAATAACTGCAATTTTCTCTTCTTTTGCTTGTAATTTCTTAAACAATTCCATGGTATCGTTGCCTTCCTTTATCTGTTTGGTTTAATTCATATGAAGCTTTAAAATAAGTAGTGATTTCTGGTTAATAAACTGGGGAATGTTTTTATTCTCAATTCATCCATTGCACTACTATCTTTCAATATGCTTATCAAAATTACTATACATCTATATATTGAACTTGTATAGCAATTACTATTATACAGATTTTGACTATTTATTGCATTTTTTTATTGAAAAATTGGATAGTAAGTGGCGATATGATAAACTAACAATAGCAAATGAAAAACTAATATGAACCTTAATATACGGCTATTTAATCTAATAGAAGGAGCGCATAAGATGAAAGTAACCAAGGCTATAATTCCGGCGGCGGGATTGGGAACTCGTTTTCTTCCGGCAACAAAAGCCCAACCAAAGGAAATGCTTCCAATTGTGGATAAACCGACGATTCAATATATTGTAGAAGAAGCAGTTGCATCTGGAATAGAAGACATTATTATTATTTCTGGTAGAGGAAAGCGTGCAATAGAGGATCATTTTGATAAGTCTTATGAGCTTGAAGAAAAGTTAGCACATAAAGGGGACTTCGAAATGCTTGAAATGGTCAAGTCTATTTCGAATTTAGCCAATATCCATTATATCCGACAAAAAGAACCAAGAGGCTTAGGTCATGCGATTGGATGTGCACACAGCTTTGTAGGAAATGAACCATTTGCTGTTTTGCTTGGAGATGACATTGTGGAATCAGAAGTACCATGTTTAAAGCAGCTTATCGATGTGTTTGATAAAAATCAATCTTCCGTAATCGGTGTACACGATGTACCAATGGAGGATGTATCAAAATACGGCATTGTTAAGCCTTTAACGACAGATGATAATAGTTCTTCTGTCCGAGCGATTGAATCATTAATTGAAAAGCCAAGCCAAGATGAAGCTCCATCTAATTTGGCAATTATGGGAAGATATATACTTTCACCTGAAATTTTTGATATTCTTGCAAAACAAGAGCCAGGGAAAAATAACGAAATTCAGTTAACTGACGCCTTAAATAAGTTAAACGAAAAGGAACAAGTACTTGCATATAACTTTACTGGTGAACGTTATGATATTGGTGGAAAATTAGGATTTGTACAGGCGACCATTGATTTTGCCTTAAATCGACCAGATTTACATAATGAAATTAAGGCATATATGGAGCAAAAACTGAAAAGTTTAGATCATTAATAGATAACAGCCACAAAAAGGATCTGCGTTTATCATACCAGATCCTTTTTTTGTAATAAACTTTAACATCAATTTACATTATATTAAAATACCTTTACAAGAAAAGGACAATGTAACATTAAATTGTACATAAGACACCTTAATTGTAATGATTTCGACAATTTATTTATTGTTGCCGCTATGGTATAATTCGTTCAGTGTATTTTCGGTCTATTAATGAAAGAGAGCAAAAGCGGAAGCGCCCGATTAGCGACGTACGAGTTGGACGTGGGTGTTCCAGTACAAGAAATGTTACCAGCCAAATCTTATACTTTCTTTACTTAAAAAAGGATGACGATCTCGTGGAAAAGAAACGTGTTTTATTTTTTATTTACCAAATGGGTGGCGGTGGAGCTGCTCGAACATTATTGAACATTATAAATAATATCGATAGATCGAAATTCATTCCAATACTTGTTACGTTACAATACGATGGAAGCTATGAAAAATATTTAGATCAAGATGTGAAATTTATTAAATTGAAGACGAAACGATTAAGATCAGCGATTCTTCCGTTAGCAAAAGTAATTCGGGAAGAAAAAGCAGCTATCGTATTCAGTACGATACCGAATTATAACACGATAGCCATTTTAGGAAACCTTCTTTCTTTTTCTGGTGCGAAAAATATCGTGCGGGAAGCAGCTTTCTTGGGAGGTAGTCCTGCTGCTGATTTTAAATTAAGATTATACGGGCTTTTATACAAGCTTTCCAGTCGCGTGATCGCACTCTCACACGGTGTAAAAGAGAATATTGTAAAACGTTATAAGGTAAAACGGGAAAAAATAAATGTTATTTACAACCCAGTTGATATCGAACGTATTCGAATTAATATGAAAGAGGGAATACTTCCACAGGAACATGAAACCATTTTTACTGGGAGTGAAAAAGTAATCATCACTGCAGGAAGGCTGATTCAGGATAAGGATCAACAGACATTGATTAAAGCGGTTGCCGATGTAAGTCGACGCTTGGATGTGAAGCTTGTTATTCTTGGTGAAGGTGAACTGGAGGATGAACTAAAGCGACTTGCTGATAGAATGGATGTTGCTGATAAAGTGTTCTTCCTTGGTTTTCAACAGAATCCATATGTTTATTTCGCACATGCTGATGTTTTCGTACTATCCTCCAAGCGAGAAGGCT
The DNA here is from genome assembly GCF_037969805.1 of Oceanobacillus sp. FSL W7-1304. Lineage (NCBI taxonomy): Bacteria > Bacillati > Bacillota > Bacilli > Caryophanales > Bacillaceae > Oceanobacillus > Oceanobacillus sp. FSL W7-1304. Next base: position 3,382,028 of record NZ_CP150211.1, read on the forward strand.
TTGGGCATGTTCTTTCAGAGGCACTAGCAACAGGGACACCTGTCGTTTCAACGAAGGCATATCCTGGAGCTGAAGAAGTATTAAATGATGGGGAATACGGGCTAATGTGTGAAATTGGGAATGCGGAACAACTGGCAGAAAAAATTTATGAAACATTAACCTGGACAGTTGATAGGCGTGAGCAGGCTATCCAAAAAGGACTGGAGCGTGTGAATACATTCCGCGCACAGACGATTGTTAAACAATATGAAGACGTATTTATGAAAACACTAAATAAAACGTATTAAAAGTTGAACAGGAGTTGAAGGAGTATGCATACTCCAAAACGTGTTGTTCAGTTAACAACTGTACACCACCCATATGATCCAAGGATCTATCATAAAGAATGTAAATCATTGCAAAAAGCCGGCTTTGATGTGACGTTAATCGCTCAATCAGGCGACCAGGATTCAAATACAGATAAACCGATAAAACATATACCATTAAAAAAATATAAAAGCAGATTAAAAAGAATGACAGTTGGGGCATTCGCAGCATATAAGGAAGCAAAAAAATTAAACGCAGATGTCTATCATTTTCATGATCCAGAGCTTTTGCCAATAGCATGGCTATTAAAAAATAAAAACAATGTCGTCATTTATGATATTCATGAAGATTACATTACAAGCATTCTGCAAAAAGATTATATGTCAATGCCGATCAGAAAAATGTTTGCGACAGTTTATAGATTAATGGAACGCTTTTTTGCTCGTAACTTTGAATTATGTCTTGCGGAAAAATACTATAAAGATATTTATCCGACGGGGACGTGTGTGCTAAATTACCCGACAGTTAATGAAAAGTTTTTAAATAGCAAACGTGAAACCCCCGCAGAGAATAAAGTCCTGTATACTGGAAATGTGTCCATTGTACGAGGGGCAATGTTTCACGCTCGCATACCGGTAATTGATGAAGAGATTGAGATGCATTTCGTAGGTAAATGTCCAAGTGACCTGGCAAAAAAAATGTACGAAGCAGCCGGAGATAAGAAAGCAAACTTAAAAATTGAAGGAATCGATCAGTTTATCGAAAAAGAAGTTATTGAGGATCGCTACCTTCAGACAAATTGGCTTGCAGGGATAGCTCTTTTTCCTCCAACAGAGCATTATATGAAAAAAGAACTAACCAAGTTCTTTGAGTATATGAATGCAGGACTGCCGATAATCTGTTCAAACTTTCCTGTCTGGGAAAAATTTATGGAAACCTATCAGTGTGGAATAGCTGTTGACCCATATGATGATGAAGCGATAAGAAAGGAAATTTCTTATCTTAAAAATAACCCTGAAGAAGCAAAACGTATGGGGGAAAATGGGAAAAAAGCTGTTGCAGAGGAATTGAACTGGTATACAGAAGAACAAAAATTAATCTCCTGGTACCATGAATTACTGGGTGTAGAAGAGAAAAGTATGCGGGAAGAAGGAATCGGTGATTAGATGAAACAAGATCCACTTATATCGGTAATTACCCCTGCTTATAATGCAGAGCGGTTTATCGGAGATACGATTGATTCTGTTTTGGATCAGACGTACGCTAATTGGGAAATGGTGATTGTGGATGATCGTTCCACTGATAATACAACGACGATTGTGGAAGAATATAGAAAGCGTGATAATCGAATCAAGTTAATTGTTCTGGAAGAGAACAGCGGTTCAGCTGTAGCACGTAATACAGCAATGGAGAATGCTAAAGGACGCTATATTGCTTTTCTTGATAGTGATGATCGTTGGTTACCAGAAAAATTAGAAAAACAGCTTCATTTTATGCAAGAGAAAGATATCGCTTTTTCTTTCACAACGTATGTTCGAATCCTGGAGGATGGAACGAAGACAAATGCGGTCAGCAGTACACCAGAATCCGTTAATTATGATGACTTAATGAAACGATGTGTTATAGGCTGTTTGACAGTCATGCTGGATCGAGATAAAGTTGGTCATTTAAAAATGGTCAACATCCGAACAAGACAGGATTATGTCTATTGGTTAACGATTACGAAAAAGGGTTTCCTTGCTTATGGACTTCCCGAAATTTTAGCTGAGTACCGCCTTGTCGGCAATTCAATCTCAAGTAATAAGTGGAAAGCTGCAAAACGAAACTGGTATGTTTTCAGGGAAATTGAAAAACAAAGCTTGCCGAAAAGTATATGGTACTTTTCGCATTATGTAGTGAGGTCTATTATGGATCTTATTAAATGGAGAACGAAGCGGTAGCCTTTCGTTTATTCAAATATAATTATAATAAATTTATAATGCGTTAAATCAAATTATAATAAAATTTTTCACTGAAAAAGAAAATGAATATAATTATAATAAATAGAGAAATGAACCGAAGCTTTTAGGTTTTAAATATTAGGCGGTGTCATGAATAATGAAAAATTATATGCAAGAAATGTTGAAAAGAAAAGATTTATTATTTTACTTAGTCAAATCCGGTTTGAAAGCAGAACACCGGAATAGTTACTTGGGATATTTTTGGTGGTTGCTGGATCCGCTATTGAATGTATTGGTTTACTACTTCTTGGTAGTAGTCGTATTAGGGCGTGGGGAAGAGAATTATCCGCTATTCTTAGTTATTGGATTAGTTGCTTGGCGTTGGATAAGTACAAGCATCAACTCCTCCTCAAAATCAATTTTGAGATATAGCTCAATCATTAATCAAGTGTCCTTGCCAAAAGCGTTATTTCCGTTATCTTTTACACTAACCCAATTATTTAATTTTGCATTTGGGTTGATTGTAATAGCGCTATTCCTTGCTATTTATGGCATAGTACCGACCTGGCATGTCTTTTACCTGCCACTTCTTATTGTTATCCAATTAACCGTACATTTGGCATTAGGGCTTGTTCTCGGATTCATTACGATATTTGTTCGAGATATTGAAAATTTGATGACCTATATAACGCGTATGTTCTTCTATGCTTCACCAATCATCTGGGAAGGTGGACGTTTATTAAGCAGTGGAAAAATTCCTAGTTGGCTTGAACCGTTAATTGTGTATAATCCAGTAGCGATTATTGTTACTGCTTATCGTGATATATTAATGAACCATCAAACGCCAAACCTAATTGGACTCGCAATTCTTTTCTTGATCGCAATTATTGTAGGAACATTTATGATCTATTATTACAGTAAAAACGAACATAAAATTATTAAGGCATTATAATACTGCCATATTTATAATAAATGAGGGGTAAACATGCAGGATCAAATGAAACATAATACGCACGAATCGCCAGAAAATGTTATCGTTGCTAAAGATATAGGTGTTTCCTTTAATGACCGTGGCTATCAGGATGATATAAAATCACGTGTTTTTGGCATGTTCGCTAAAAAAGAGAAAAAGAAGAAGGAAAAAGTCTGGCCATTGAAGGATATCGATTTTACAGGTCACCAAGGGGAAATCCTTGGTATCATCGGTTCGAATGGAGCTGGTAAGACGACATTAAGTAAAATCATTGCCGGAATTTTGCAGCAGGATAAAGGGACAATGCAAGTTGACGGTAAGGTGACTGCATTGTTCTCGTTTGGAATGGGCTTCAATAAAGAACTGACAGGAAGAGAGAACGTTTTTTTAAATGGCATGATGCTCGGAGTCAGTAAATCATTGATTAATCATTATATTGATGATATCCATGAATTCTCAGATATCGGTGATTTTATTGACCAGCCAATGAAATATTATTCGAGTGGTATGAAAGCAAGACTCGGATTCAGTGTAGCTGCTCATTTGGAGCCAGAGGTGCTTATCCTTGACGAGGCGTTGAATACAGGGGATGCACGCTTTAGTAAAAAAGCGGCTCTAAAAATGAAGGAGCTTGTTAAACAAGCGAAGATGGTAATTATTGTTACCCATAGTCTCAGATACGCACAGCGAAATTGTGATCGATTAATGTGGATTAATCAGGGCGTGGTAAAAGAAATTGGCGATCCGAAAGAGATTATTGCACATTATAAAGCAACGGTTCCTATGCCACCTAAACGCAAACGAAGCCTGGAGTTAAACAAAACGGAGAGCTCGGTTAAAGATAAAACAATTGTTCGGGCTACAAATGTGGGTATTTCCTATGAACTTAATACAGGCACATTCTGGGCGTTAAAGGATGTTAATTTTGAAATAAAAGAAGGCGAAGTAGTTGGGATTATCGGTCATAATGGCGCTGGAAAAAGCACACTTTGCAAAGTGCTGACAAATATTCTGAAGCCAGACCAAGGTGATATTCAGCTGGAAGGGGAAACGTCCTCTCTTTTAGGATATGGTACTGGATTTAATGCGCAATTATCTGGAAGAGATAATATATTCCTGAATGCGATGCTTCTCGGGATACCCAAAAAAAGAGTACAAGCGAAATACGATGAAATTGTAGAATTTTCAGGTCTGCAAAAATCCATTGATAAACCAGTCAAACAATATTCATCTGGTATGAAATCAAGGCTTGGTTTTAGCATAGCTGCTATATTGAAGCCTGATATATTTATTATTGATGAAGCACTCTCAACTGGTGACATGGCATTTCAGCAAAAGGCAAGTGAGCGAATCCAAGACATGATGTCTCATGCAAAAGCGGTTATTATCGTTTCGCACAGTATGAACTTTGTGGAAAAAGTATGCACTAGAGGGATCTGGATGGAGCGTGGACAGGTTCGTTTTGACGGAACAGCGGAAGAGGCAGTCGCTGCATATCGGGAATCACTTGGAATAAGTAAAACTGGAAACGCAAATAAAAAAGTTGTAAAACAAATAAGAAAACCAGTAAATAAACAGGATTCTTCAAAGAAGCCTGTGGAAAATAAAGAATAATGGTACCGTTTGGTGGTGACAAGAAGTGATTCGTGTAATGAAAAAGGTAGTCTTAGCCCCTGTTGACTGGGTTGTATATACCGTTTTAAATGAAAAGCAGCGAAAGGCTCTGACGGACATTTTTACAGAAGAGCAGAAGAAGCAAATAAAACGAATAATAACTGGAAGAAAACAGGCCGAGAGACAAAAGCTCAAACAAATTAAGTATCATCTGTACAATCTAGGGTTTACAGAAAAAGCGCTTGGCGCATTAGAAGATTATTATACCAACATAAAAGATCCACAGCTAAAACGCCTAGCCGCTTGGGAGCTAACATTGTGGCACGCAAATCAATATACAAAAGAAGGTGCTGGAAAAGCACTAGAATATATTGCAGCAGCTAAAAATGGCGAGAATGATGCGGACCAATTACGGCGAATTGCTATTGTCCAAGCTGAATGTCATGAAATGTGCAATGAATTAGAAAAAGGCAAAGAAGTTATTAACGGCATGCTTTCGACTCAGAGACATGCAGACCTTTATCTTGCAGCTGCTAATTTAGAAGACGCTCTTGATAAACGGATGGAATGGGTCAACAAAGTAATGGAGTTATATAAGTTACAACCGATTGGATTTACACAAACAGATCGCTCGCCAGTATATGATGACCTGCAAACCATAGCTTTGGATCGGAAAATTGAGGATGGGCCAAAGGTGTCTGTCATTCTGCCAGCATTTAAGGCTGAGGAAGGTATACGGGTTGCTATTGAATCGATACTTTCGCAAACATGGCAAAATATTGAGCTTCTAGCTGTTGACGACTGCAGTCCGGACAATACAGCGAAAGTTATCGCTGAATATGCAGAAAAGGATTCACGCGTAAAAGCTCTTTCAACCCCGGTAAACAGTGGGCCATATGTTGCTCGAAATATTGCGTTAGACCATGCAACTGGAGATTTTGTCACCATTAATGATGCAGATGATTGGTCACATGCGGAAAAAATAGAGATACAGGTAAAACATTTGCTTGAGCATGAGCATATTACTGCAAATACATCCGAGCATTCAAGGTTAACGGAAGAAGAGCTGAAGCTATATCGTCGAGGTACGCCAGGAAAATATATTTTCCCAAATATGTCGTCTATTATGTTTAGACGCAAGCAAGTTCTTGAAAAAGTTGGCTACTGGGACAGTGTACGATTCGCGGCAGATGGTGAATTTAAGCGAAGACTGATTAAAGTATTTGGAAAAAATAGCTATGTTGATTTGAAAACAGGTCCACTATCATTACCAAGACAGTCCGTTACATCGCTTACAGGGAGCTCTGCATTTGGATATAACGGCTTTTTCATGGGTGTAAGAAAAGAATATGTAGAAGCTTTGGAGTATTACCATCATACAGCAGAGACACTGCGTTATCCTTTTCCAATGACAACTAGAGTTTTTCCAGTTCCAGAGCCAATGTGGCCGAAACGAGAGGGAAAAACGGACGGCAAACGCTTCTTTCATCTTGTAATTGCGACGGATTTTCGAATAATTAATGAGGAGCAAATCAGCTACATTAAGGAAATTTATGCGAGAAATGACGGACGAATTGGTCTCGTGCAAATCAATCAATACAATGTTGCTCCATCTAAAACAATAAATGATTCCATTCGCAATATGCTTGATGAAGATAGATTGCAAATGCTTGTATATGGTGAACAAATACAAACAGATAAGCTAATTATTTTGAATCCGATTGTTTTAGAAGCATATCAAAGGTACGTACCCACTGTTTTTGCAAAGTCATTAGATGTTATTGTGAACGAATTACCAAGCCATGAAGGCTATCATATTTCTAATTGTTTAAAACACTTAAAGCAATACTTTGACCAATCGGGAACCTGGTATCCCGAAACACTTGAAATCAAGAATGCCTTGATAGAACATCATACAGAAGCGTCAGGTGAAATCAACTTCAGTGAACATGTATGGGAGAAGAGCTGGGTATATGATGAAAAAACAAACTGAAATGAATAAGCCCGAAGAACAGAATACTGTATTAGCTGATCAATTGGCTGAATTAGAAGCAGACTTAGAAAAAAAATTAGCCAAAAAGAAAGCAAAGCAGCAGAGTTTAATGGAATATAAGCGCGAATTTATGCAGGCACAGCACCTGATAAAAAAACTGGCAAAGTATAAACGCGAAGGGAAATCCCTTATTAGATCGATTCCAGCCTATGCATTAGGCAGAAGGAATATCAAGCAGGTCTACAGCAAAGCATATAAAAGAAAACATGCCGAAAATCAACTGAAAAAATACAAAAAGCATCTATACGATTTAGGGTTTATTGAAAAAGCTTTAGCCGATTTACAACAATTGCTCGTAACTACCGATAATAATTATTTGAAAAAAGCAATCGCTTGGGAGCTAGCCTTATGGTATGCGAATAAGCTTACGAAAGATAGTGCAAGCATGGCTCTTAAATATATTGCTATTTCAATGGATAAAGAGAATAACCAAGAGACTCTCAGAAAAGCGGCGATACTAAAGGCAGAAAGCTATGAACTCCTAGGTGAACAAGAAAAGGGAATGAGACTTATTACAAATCTGCTCGTTTCAGATAAACATGCAGATTTGTATGTAGCCGCAGCGAATTTAGAAAGAACGATTGAAGGTAGAGTTGAGTGGATCAATAAGTGCTTGGATCTATATCAATTGCAGGAGATTACATTGTCACCTGATGCTGGCACGGGTGCTTATTATAGATTAAGAACCAACCCGATTCAAAGGAAGCATGCAGCAGATGGGCCGAAAGTGTCGATTATCATTCCTGCTTATAATTCTGAATCGGGAATTCGTGTAGCGGTTGAATCCATGCTGGCCCAAACGTGGGACAACCTTGAAATATTGGTTGTAGATGATTGCAGTACAGATGATACAGCAAAAGTGATTGCGGAATATGCCACAATGGACGAAAGAGTAAAACAGCTCACTACACCAAAGAATAGCGGGCCCTATATAGCTCGCAACATTGCTTTACAACAGGCAACAGGCGAATTTGTAACGATTAATGATGCAGATGATTGGTCGCATCCAGAAAAGATTGAAAGACAAATGAATCACTTAATGGAACAGAAAGATATCATTGCAAACACCTCTGAGCATGCACGACTGACAGAAGAACTTAAGCCCTATCGAAGAGGTATGCCAGGGAGATATATTTTCTCAAACATGTCATCGATTATGTTTAGGAGGGAACCTGTGCTTGAAAAGGTTGGTTACTGGGATAGAGTCCGATTCGCGGCAGACAGTGAATTTAAAAATCGTTTAATTGCTGTCTTCGGTAAAGAAGCTGTAGTGGATTTAAAAACAGGACCATTATCATTTCCAATGCAATCATCTGGTTCACTAACTGCAAGCTCTGCTTTTGGGTACAATGGATTTTTAATGGGGGCACGCAAAGAGTATGCTGAAAGTTATCGGTTTTACCATAATCAAACAGACACATTCTACATGCCTATCCAACCCGAAATAAGACGGTATCCCGTGCCAGAGCCGATGTGGCCAGAGAGGGAAGAAAAACAACTCGGAAAGCGACATTTCGATATCGTCTTCATCTCGGACTTACGATCAAAGCCAGATCAATATATCGTTCTACAAATAAAGGCATTACAAGAAATGGGTATGCGAACAGGGCTGATTCAAATGGGGAAATATGATTTGAAAATGCCAAAAGAAATAAATCATTCTATCAGAGAACTGCTTGATGGCGATTCAGTCCAAATGCTCGTATACGGAGAACGGATTTCTTGTGACATTTTAATTGTGAACGATCCCGCTATCTTTGAGGAAAAGCAACGATATGTACCGAATCTAGATGCAAAGGTTGTTCGAATTATTATTAACCAGCCTCCTGGAAATAGGGGGGATAAAAGTTACAATCTTCGAAGGTGCTCCAGGCATATCGAAGAATATACGCACACAAAAGCAAAGTGGTACCCAATTAGTGAGGAAGTCCGCGATAACTTGTTGGAAAACCATCGTAAAGAATTAAAATCGATTCCATTATCCACTGAAAACTGGATGAGTGAAAAATCATGGAATCAAATGTCATTTGCATCCTTTATAGAAAATTGGTTGGTGGATGAGAATCCATTCAAACTGGAATAAGGCAAAGGTGGATGATTGGATGAACGAAGGTAATGATAATCAGCTTGATATGGAAAAAAACGCTGTTTCGATAGAAAAGCAACATAAAAATGAGGAATTAATCAAACGATTGATTAAAACAGAAGCAGCGATTAAAAAGGCAGAAGCCGATATTAAAAATAGTGAAAAACAGATACAGCAAATAAAAAAAAGCAAGACATGGAAACAAACAGCTTCGATTCGTAACGTATTGCATGCAAGCCAAGATCCACAAATAATGGATTTAGAAAACGAGGTTGAATCTATTCGTCATGAATTATATGCTGCAAAGGAAATAATAAACACGCTTAAATTAGAATCTGAGAAGCTAGATTATAATCATTTATGGAGAATGGCAAAGGAAAAGAAGAACGAAGGCACATTAATAGCGTTCATGGAAGATGTCATGGAGCGAAAGCAATCGTATGATGAAAATTACAATCATCTATTAAAGGCAGCCGCTCGTTTATTTATGCATGAGAAGAAGGCATATAAACAGCTTGTTTATCCAAAGCTCCTGTCCGGGCTAAAAGTAGAAGATATTCCAGAGTTCATGATCAGGTCAGGGCTTTCAGAGGAAGAGATTTCATTAAAACCGGCTTCCTCTTACCGTGCCAGTCTAAATATGCGCATGCGGGAGCATCAGCTGCTGGGAACATTACCAGAAATGCTGCTGGATGATAAAAAGGTTGCATACCGATTTATGAATCGATTAAATATAAGAACACCAGAGATTTCGGAGCGCACGTACACATTAGAAGAAATCCCTGAAAAGAATGGGATAGCAATCAAACCTAATGATGGAGCAGGTGCTCGCGGTGTATATCTCGTTTATAATAATAATGATATAATAGATATCAAACAATCAAAGACAATTGCTAATTGGCAAGTTTTAAGGAAAAATATGGAGAGAGACATAGAATCCGGTCGAGTTAGCAATAATGAATGGTTCTTCGAGGAACTAATACTTGAAGACAAAGATAAAAAAATACCTGCCCGCGATATTAAGTTTTATTGTTTTTATGGAAAAGTAGCGCTCATCTTAGAAATTGTACGCTACCCGGAAATAAAGCATTGCTGGTGGACAGCATCAGGTGAACGAATTGGAACTGGAAAATATGATGAAAGCTTATTTAAAGGCCAAGGCGTAACAAATGCTGAAATTGAGATGGCCACAGCGATTAGTGCTGAAATACCTTCTCCTTTTATAAGAATCGATTTTCTAAGGTCTGATGAGGGATTGGTGTTTGGAGAATTCACACCAAAGCCAGGAAATTACGATGAGTTTGATATTCCGACAGATAAATGGCTAGGAGATTATTTTATAGAGGCACAAGGTCGATTAACCAATGATTTGATAAATGGCAAGGAATTTATTCATTATACGAATTTAAAAACGAATGTTTATTTACAAGATTGAAATGGTGGAATGTAGGAGGAAATCAGATGGAAGAGAATCGTGCAGAATGGTTGTCACACCTTTCCAATGAAATTGTTTCAGATGCACATGGGAACTTATTAGATGCATATGTTGTTGCGCTCGAAGGATGGAGAAGAGGTCTAACACTTAGATGGCATGTAAAAGACTCTGAAAAATTTAAAGAGATGAAGACATGGTTTGTAGATAAACCTGGGCAATTATTTTCTTTAAGTTCGAAAGATAGAACACATTACTTCTTTCGCACACGAGGTGACAAAGTAACCAATGAAGCTGTAGATACTGGACGAGATAAAGAAAAGACGAAGCAAGCCTTACTCAAAAATGGGGTATCTGTGCCAGAAGGCAAGCAGTTTACAGAAGAAGCTTCAAATGAGGAAATAGTAGATTACGTATCCCATTTAGGTTTTCCAGTTGTGATAAAACCTACTGATGGCAGCTTCGGCAGAGGTGTTATCTCTAATATTAATAGCAGTGGTGAATTTGAGCATTCATTGGAATATGTACGTGGAAATCTTGGTTACCAAGACGTAATTGTGGAACAATACATACCAGGTAAAGAGTACCGCATGTATGTTGTTGGTGATGAGGTTGTTGGAGCGATGAACCGGATTCCACCAAATATTACGGCTGATGGAATAAATTCTATTAAAGCATTAATTGAAATTAAAAATGAGGAAAGAGGACTTAACCCTCGATTAGTAAGTTGTCCAATTCTTGTGAATGAAGAAGTGGAAGATTTTATCGGGCGAAAAGGATACACACTCGATACAATTCCGGAAAAAGGATTACATGTTGTGCTTAGTGATAAAACGAATATTTCGTTAGGTGGCGATCCAATCGATGCATTGGATGAGATGCCTGAATATGTAAAAGAGGCGGCAGTCAAGGCATTGCATGCTGTTCCGGGTCTTGAACATGGTGCGGTTGATCTGATTGTACATCAGGATAATTCAAATGTCTATATTATTGAGCTAAATCCAACTGCGCAACTAGGTGGTTTGCTCTATCCAATTCAAGGTAAATCAAGAGACATTCCAAAAGCAATCATTGATTATTATTTTCCAGAAACTAAAGGAATAAATACTGCTGAAGTAAATACATTTTTTGATTTCCATGATGTGCTTGATCCGTTGCAATCAAGAGATGCATTTGTTACTACGGTAACTCCATGTCCCCAAGAAAAACTATATACCAAAAAGTATATAGTAAGTGGAGATGTACTCGATATTGGGTACCATCGTGGGCTGCGAAAACAAGCCTTTGAACGTTTTCTGCACGGTTATATCATGACACTTGAAGAAGGCGATATTGAGGTTGTCGTGGGTGGCACTGATCCAGAAATGGTAGATGATTTTAAAAATGGATTTTGGGAAGACGAAGAACGAGGACAAGTCTTTGAAATACAGGTAGATGACTATTACGAACCGATTAAAGTCGGCTTTGAAATTAAAACAGATTTAAAAACGCAAATTGAAGATCTAAAGATGTATAAGCAAGAGCTTGAAGCTACAGAACGTGAACTAAAAAAAGCAGAATTGAAACGCAGAAAGTACTATAGTAGTTTATCCTGGAAAGCAACGATGCCAATTCGATTCGTAGGATCAATCACAAAAAAATTAAAAAACTAACAGGGTGCTACATAGGAGGAAATGGAAATGAAAGAGAAGCAGCTGGGAATTAGTTTGCCACAGCTTACAAATGATATTGTGAGAAATGCTCGAAAAACTCGATTAGATGCTTTTGCAGTTGCCCTGGAAGGCTGGCGAAGAGGTTTGAAGCTCAAATGGTATACAAAGGACTCGGATCATTTCAAAGATATGATTATTTTTGGGGTTAACCCTCCAGGTAGATTGTTTTCATTAAGCTCAGATAAAAAGACACATTACTTTTTTAGAACACGAGGAGATCTTGTTACTAATCAAGCAGTTGAAATAGGGTCTGAAAAAGATGACACGAAGATTTATCTTGAAAAAGCAGGTGTTCCTGTTCCAAAAGGAAAAGGCTTTGCACCAGACGCAACGAACGAAGAAATCATTGCATACAGTAATGAGTTAGGTTACCCGCTTGTATTAAAACCAACAAATGCAAGTTTAGGTAATGGTGTGGTAACAAATATCCGAGATGAAGAGCAGTTAATAAAAGCAATTCATTATGTTCGTCATGAATTAGATTATGATGAAGTAATTGTTGAACAGTATGTAGTAGGTAAAGAATACCGTGTTTACGTTGTAGGAGATAAGGTAATAGCAGCATATAATCGAGTTCCTGCAAATATTACTGGTGATGGGGAGCACACCATTGAAGAGTTAATTGATCTGAAAAATAAGGTGAGAAAGCAAAATGCGCGACTAAATAGCTGTTTAATTCATATCGATAATGAGATTCTAGATTTTATTATGGATGCCGGCTACACACTGGAAAGTATCCCAGAAAAAGGTGAAATAATCTATTTGAGGGAAAAAACAAATGTATCATCTGGTGGAGATCCGGTTGATGTAACGGATACATTGTCAGAAGAGTATAAGCAAGTCGCAATTGATGCGTTAAAAGCTATTCCTGGCTTTCCACATGCTGGTGTCGATATCATTGTAAATGAAGGTGAAGACGTTGCTGAATCTGTAGTTGTAATCGAGTTGAACCCAACAGCACAAATAGGTGGTGCACTGTTTCCAATTGAAGGGAAATCAAGAAATATTCCTGGAGCAATAATTGATTACTATTTTCCTGAAACAAAGGGAACAAATACAGATAAGTCAAAGATTTATTTTGATTTAATAACTGTTTTGGAGCCTTTGGAAAATAGAGCAGCACTTGAAGTAGAGGTAGCTCCTGCACCGATAGGCAGACTTTATTCTAGGAAATATACGGTCTATGGGGATGTACAACGATATAATTTCCATAATTGGTTGAAACAGCAAGCACTTGACCATAGTTTACACGGCTATGTAAAGAGCAAAGTGTTTGATGAAATTGAGATTGTAGTTGCTGGAACAGATAAAGAAACGGTTAGCGGCTTTAAAAAAATTATTGAACAGTATCCTCAAGGCTCTAACGTATTAAAAATTAATGAAGAGAGCTATGAAGATCCAGTAACGGTTGGGTTTGAAATATCAGAGCAATATAACACATCAAATATTAAATCTGTCCAGTATGCTTTAAGGAAGATGGATAAGGATTTGCAGAGATTGAAGAAGCAAAAGGATAGAATTGAGAAGGATAATCAACATATTTTGAATAGTACATCATGGAAATTTACAGCTCCACTTAGAAAAGTTGGAGGAATGGTTAAAGATCAAAAATAATTATATATATGGAAGAGCTCTCTATTTATAAGAAAGTGGATAGCAGTATTATTTTCATCTCATGTTCATAATTGGAATTGACTACCTAGATTAGTGTAAGTAGATATCAGGTCTTTAGTAGGTCATAAATTTAAGAGAAATAAATAAAGCCTTATTCAGAGTCTATATTCTACTAGTATTACCCTGATTACGACAGTGGTAGTGAAATGTTAGAATGAAAATGATAAAGAGTTTTGATATAAGAACATGTAACATTCATTTCATGAAGCTTAAGGTATGTGTTTGATTAGCAATATAATGTATTAGCTCTGATTATGTAATGTTTTATTTGACATTTTTATCAATTAGTATAGAAGGGTGGTATGTTTGAAAAATGGAAGATAAAAAAAGGTGGTTATCACACCTTATAGATTCAATTCCAAGAGAAGCACACGGTTATCCTGTAACTATGTACAGTATTGCTTTAGAGGGATGGAGAAGAGGCTTGACCTTAAAGTTTATTAATAATAGGAGGAATTGGAAAAAAGCAGGTATTGAATATTCATTAACGTATAATGGGAAAGAGCATCGGTTTATAGGTTCTAGAACTAGACTTATAACAAAAGAAGCAATTAAAATTTGCGTGAATAAAGATTTAACAAAACAATACTTGTCTAAAGCAGGAATACCTATTCCACTAGGAGAGATATTTCGAAAAGAAAATGCTGATGAGGAAATTATAAATTACGCAAAAACAATTGGATACCCGCTTGTACTTAAACCTTCAAACGGTGAGGGAGGGAAGGGTGTTATAGCAAATATAAAGAGTGAAAAACAGTTTAAAGATGCTTTGAAGCATGTTAGGTATGAACTAAACTATAAAGAACTAATTGTTGAAAAGTTTTTTGAAGGTGAAGATTATCGTCTTTTTGTAATTGGAGATGATGTAGTAGGTGCTATATATAGAATACCAGCTAATGTAATCGGCGATGGTGTTAATTCAATTAAACAATTATTAGAAAAGAAATTACTAGAGAGGAACAAAAACCCAGCGCTTTTTAGACGACCTATACAGATCGACAAAGAAATGATAGACATATTAAATATGCAAGGCTATACATTAGACAATGTCCCAAATAATGGAGAAAGGGTTAATCTAAAAACGAAAAATAATATTTCAGCAGGTGGAGATCCTATTGATGTTACAGATGAACTAACTGAGGAAGTAAAAATGAATGCGATAAAGGCTATCAAATCTATACCAGGTTTACTTCAAGGTGGTGTAGACGTTCTTTTTAACAAGCAAAATAAAACTGGAGTAGTTATTGAAGTTAACACCCAGCCTAGTATAAGAACTCATCTGTTTCCAATGGAAGGACAAGCAAGAGATGTCCCCAAAAAAATAATTGATTATTATTTTCCTGAAACTATAAGTAATAAGTTGGATAACCAACCGTTATATTATTTTGATATACAGAACGTGTTTGAAACATTCCGATCAGGCATTATAAAGGAAATTACAATCCCTAATGTGCCAAAAGGAGAGTTGATGGCAACGCGATTTAGACTCACTGGTAAATTACGTGGTGTTAATTACGAAAACTGGGTGCAGGCAAGAGCACGAAACTTAAATTTAAATGGATACATAATGCATTTAAAAAATGGTGAAACTTCAATAGTTGTTTCAGGCTCTGTAGATTCGATAAATGAGTTTAGGAAAATTCTTATTAACGAGTCACCTGTGAAAACAAATATCACAAAAATAGTTGAAAAAGAACGAAGTAAACCGGTAAAAATAGGCTTTGAAATAAGATAATGTAATAACTGTTTTAACTGAATTAATAATAATATAGCAAAAAAAGGAGCACAGTATGATTGTCGGATTAATGAGGAATTTTATAAAACCAACGGATATGGCTAGGTTAACAGCAATGTTATGTAAGTATCAAGGAATGGATCTTATTTACTTACGGCCAAGAGATGTGAATGTGAATAATGATACAGTAAAAGGAAAAATGTTAATCGATAATAAATGGGTAACTGTCGAGACAGATTTACCAAAGTTTATCGATATATCACCTTATTGTTTTAAAGCTCAAAACAGACGTATAATGGATTATCTGCGATCTAAGACGCTTTTATCTGATGATCGTATTAGTCGATTGAGTAAAGCTGAATTACAAATAAAGCTAAAAGAGGATAAGAAATTTGAACACTTGGTAATACCTACTATTAGTGCTGATAAGTTTGATAATGTGGAAGAGTATTTAGAAAGATATTCAACTATTGTAATGAAACCGATAGGTGGACAGCGTGGATTTGGTGTTTTTATTTTAAAGAAAGAAAATAACACCTATATACTTGGATATCAAAAAAAGGAAAAAAAGTTAACTAAAGATGAATTAATGTATTTTTTTAAAGAATCAATTGAGAATAAAAGATATATTATACAAAAATATATTTCATCCAGAACACTTCAAGGAGACCCATTTGATTGTAGGGTCCATGTAGAGAAAAATGGTGCTGGGAAATGGGTAAGTGCTCGGAACTTCATAAGGATTGGTATTGGTCAAAAAGTAATCTCTAATGTGAACCAGGGAGGGGGAATTAGTGATCCTGAGCCATTTTTAAAATCGAATTTTGGGGAGAAGTGGGAAGAGATAATTAACAAACTAAACGAATTGGCGCTATCTTTGCCTAATAAAATTGAGGAACTAAGAAAAACAAAATTAATGTCAATGGGAATGGATGTGGCAATCGATAAAAATGGTGATTTATACTTATTTGAAGTAAATGGTGCTCCAACAACCACTCCACTTAGATCAGAGGCAGCTATGCTAAGGACTGAGTATTACAAATATATTATGCAAACGCAGATTAAACAGTAAATGAAATTAATTGGCTATAATTGGGAGTGAAATTCAGTCATATCTAAGTAAATATGGAAGTATAATGATACTCTATTCTGATACATCAATGGAAAAGCTTGAGGGCGCTAAAGAATTAAATTTAATCGAAAGTGTATTCTAGAACTAACTTTTATCGGTTATTTAGGGTTTGTCAAATAAAGTGTGTAAGTTGTATTTTAAATCCCTCTCTTTAAATCTTGTGGAGAAGAAGTTGGTTCATAACTATTGCCGTGTTTTTAATATGTCCACCTTCCCATTTTGTTACGATTTTCTTTTACCCCTAAAAATAATACTTTTAATAGAGCGTTCTTGTTGGTGAACTGCCCCCTGTCAAGTAGACAGTGGAAATAATAAATTTAATTCAAGCGGCCATAGCCCTGTATTCAATAGGACTGTGGTCGTTTAATTTTTCTTGATATCTATCATGATTATAAAAAACAATGTACTCTATTATTGCCTTTTTCAGTTCTTCGAACGTTCCATACTTATGTAAATAGTACTTCTCCCATTTGAGAGTCCCCAAAATGATTCCAATGGGCTGCTATCAATGCACTTTCCACCACGAGACATACTGTGTGTCATCTCTGCCTTATCTATCCGACGATTAAATCCGTGGGAAGTATTGGGAAGTATATTGAAAACCACGATCACTATGAATAAGTGGATGGTCTTTATCATTCAATGTGGCTGTTGCCAGATCCAGCGTTTTAAAAACAAGTCGATTATTGTTTCGTTGTCCAAAAACATAGCTGACAATAGATCCATCATATAAATCACGAATAGCACTTAAATATGCTTTCTTCAACGCACCGTACTTAAACTCTGTCACATCCGTAACCCATTCTTCATTTGGTTTTTCTGCTTTGAAATTGCGATTTAAGATATTCTCCGCAACATGTTTGGGGATAGATTGTTTATAACACTTCTTCTTTTTACGTATGGCAGATTGTAATCCAGTGATTTTCATTAATCTATATATTCTTTTGTGATTTAGTTTTTGCTGAAATTTCTCTTTAAATAGACGGTTCATATTTGCCTTCATTCGACGGTATCCATAGATGCCCTCTACTTTTTCATAAAGAGTTACCATTTCTTTTACAATTTCCCGATTTTGTAGTTCACGTTCAGATGGCGTTCTATTTAACCATTTATAGTAAGCAGATCTTGCGATCCCTGCAATTTCACAAAGAAGGGAAATCGACAGATTTTCCTCCACATGAAGTTCTTGTATTGCCATATATTTATGTTCAAATCTTACTGGATTTATTTCCGCCCCCTTTCGATTTTCTCTAACTTTTTTAGATAGGCAAGTTCCGCACGCAAACGTTCATTTTCAAATTCTAATCGCTTCATCTCTAGTTTGTTTTTCTCTTCTTGCGATAGTTCGGATTCACTCCTTGTTCTCCCGCGATTGTCCTTTAACACTTCTACACCTTTTGTTTCATACTTCTTTACCCATTGATAAACTTGTTGATAAGAAACCTTATATTTATCTGTGGCTTCTTGATAATCTTTTTCGTTCTCCAAACAGTAAACAGCTATCTCGATTCTTTCTTCCCAAGTGGTTTTTCTCCCTTTAGTCATAGAACGTGTTCTCCTTTTTCCCGTATCTTTAAATTCTCTATGAACATTATACTGATTTATCCATCTATTGAGTACAGAATCACTTGAAATATGATGCCTTCAGATAACTTCTTTATAAGAATAGTCTCTCCTGACAAATAATCAGATACAGCTGCTTCTTTTACTTCCTTAGAATATTTTTTCCAGGTCTTGATTCCTTTAATCCACTTATTCCTTCCTTGTATAATCTTCATTATTGTAGGCCATTATTACTTCATATTTAAATTCACTTGAATGAGATCTTTTGGACATAAGAAACTCCCCTTAAGGTAAAACAGATTTTTACTTTTTAATCTGTCTACCTTAAGGGGAGCATATCATGGGGAATGCTCCTCTTTTGATTACTTTTCTGAAGCTTGAATGAATACATTCTACCGAGTCGGTCGTGTACATAACTTTCCGAATAGGACTCCCATAATCATAAAGTTGCTTGATATGGTGGAAGTTTCTTGTCCAAACATCAATAGCTTCCTGGATAGGCAGCCCGTTGTTGTTGAAAAGCTTCAAAAGAAGCACTTAGGCAATCCTTAAGGCATTGGTGAATGCTTTATAATCCCTACTAGGAACGTATTTGATGGAATTACGAATCAATTTCACTATACATCGTTGTACAATGATATTCGGAAAAATGGCACGCAATCCATCCTCCAAACCACTTACCCACCCGTGAATATAATGAAAATAACCTCGCCTCCTCTCGCCTTGATATCATCGAAAACCTGCATCCATTTGTGCTTTCCGCTTCATTTAACCCATAAAGCAAAAATTTCTTTATTGCCCTCTATGGTATATCATAAATCGTGTAAACGTCATATTTCTTCGTTTCAAATTGATTTCTAATCATTGTGTACATGCAATCCGCAAAACAAAGGCATAATAGTTACTTAACGGTCAGGATTTCCATTCTTCTAGCTCAGATAGAATCTGATCTGTAATATCGGATACCAATTGATGGTACACTGAGAACCATAAAGATATCCTCAATCGTGGAAGAAATATCTCGCTTCGACATACCACGTGCGTATATGGAAATCACTTTATTCTCAATTGAAGAGACGCTTTTTTTTTCGTTTGGGGATTGTTTAGGATTAAAAGAACTGTCACGATTTCTTGGCACCTTGATGTCCTTCAACTTAGTCAATAGAATAACCTCACAATTTTTTTATTGTTATTCTAACAATAAAAAAATTAACTGCAAAGTAAGAGCCGTACGTTCTCTCACTTACACAGTTAATATTACACTCCTATCAGTTCATCTTTTTAGATATTTTCCTTAAAATAGAAGTTGATCTCCAACTTTTACTATTTCTAATTGAATGGTTTTCATTGGTTAAATTTAGAATATGTTTATCCTGCTTAGTTATTTGTGCCTTAAGTTTTTCTTTTTCTTTAGACAGTTTGTCGATTTGCATTTGTAATTTTTTATTTTTATTGTTAGCTGAACTAGATTTGACATTTTTATTTATATCTTTCTTTTTTAATTCCTTAGATACGTACTCTAATATCTCTTCTGTAAGATCACCAAATAAAGGTCTTTGAGCAGCGAGCTGGTAAAGCCAAGTTGCACCTCTATAGTTTGCCTCTAAAAAGATAGGTTCATTATTAATACCCACTGCAATATCCCAAGATACAAAGTCATGATGTAAAATATTTTTGTGTAATTCAATCACGAAGTCTTTATATTTATTGAAATCCGGAATTTTTGCATAATCCTTAAAATTATAGTCAGTTGTTGGATGGGTAGTATATATTTTGCAATTCTCGTCAATTGCAAAATCTAAAAATTCACCTTCATCTGTAATACCAATACATAATCCACCCGTTCCGGCGTTATCTTTCACTGAATTATTTGCTCCAAATCTCGCAAAAGTTAGGAGATATTTTATTTCGTTATTCCAACGTAAGGTAACCATTCTTAATGTATTTACGGAAGCGGGATGCGGTTTAGCCATAATAGTGTGCTGTTTTATGACTTCTTGTACAGTAAAATTATATCCGTAAAGTTCTCCTAGTCTCTTCATTTCAATGATTTCTTCATCTAAATAGAGCTGGTTATTTTCATAATGGATTTTTTTTATTCCTTTCCCATTATCAGTATCGCTAGGTTTTATAATTAAATCATTTTTATAATCTAACATGACTTGAAGAGCTTGATTGGTATTTAGATCTTCATTATTTGTATTAAAGTAATGCCCTCTAACTCTCTTTAAAATTGTTCTTGGTGCATTAGGTGTGTAAATCATTCTATCATATATGTTTTTATCACTATATCCTATCCTAATATTCATATCGTTGAAAAAAGGAATTAACTCATTCCACATTATTCTACTAGGTATTACTCTTGGATCAGTATTCTTAGTTAAATTCCTAAATGCTAAATTTAAAATAGGATCTACTTTTTGGCCATAATGTTTATTCCAGAACTCATTTACATCACTTAAAAATGGCTCATCCACATTATCAAGTAAGCCTGCATCATTAAACCTACTAAATGCTTTTTTTGAGGTATTAATATTATGTTTTTTAAAGATATCTTGTTTAGTTGTCGTAGTTTCGTTTTTTATATTCATTGTAGTATTTTCCTTTCTCCTGTTACATTTGTTTTCGTTTCTCGACATTAAATTTTCTCTGTATTCCTTTATTATTTCTCTTACTTCATAATCATTTGCTTTATAAGAGTTAAGTAATACATCTATATTCTCCCTCGCGTGAAATAATTTATTTTGATCTAACCGCTTTTTAGTTCGTTCAATATGCCATTTAATTATCTTTTCTTTATTTAAGAGGAATTTCAATTCCTTGTTTTCAAAAAAGAATTTCGCTACATTTTTTAGTTCGCCAGATAAAAGAAGTGCTCTAGCAGTATAATGCCCAGCATTTGAAATATGATAATAGTTGGCATTTGGATATGCTTGCTTAATAAATATATTAACATAATAATTGTCAATATAATTATACTTATCATAAAATATATTTACTTCTTTATTGCTTACCTTTAGGTTTGTTAACTCTTTATGTTGAAATCCTTTATTCTTAAAAATTCCCCCCATTAGTTTATTGATTACTGGATGAGCAGGAATACGTGGGCTTAAAGCTAAAATATTAGCATTGATTACCCCGCCGTAATATAACGCACAATAGGCTCCTAAGCTAGAACCATATGTAAAGACTTCTTTATTGGTAATTATATTTTTAATAATGTTAAAGAAATTCTTATCTGATAAAAATTGGTATTGAGTATGAATCTTCTGCGCCACATAAATATGATCATACCCTTCTGACATAACCAGTTTACTTGCAAAACCTGTTTCATCTAGTTTAGAATCGATTTCTCCAAATGTTATTATGCATTTATGACTGTTACCAGTAGTATACGCCGTAATTTTATAGTTACTTGTAGAAGCAAGTATTTTTTTTGAATAATCCATTATAGTATCTCCTTCTAAGGTGTTTATAACAACGATTATTAGTAAGTACAGCTATTAGTTATATTACGTGAATATAATACCTATTGTAAAGAATATTATTCCCTATTTTATATACAAAAGTTGGTATGGATATTATTAAAATAATATGGAGGATAGCCGATAATATAATAGAATTGAAAAGGAGGTGAAAAACTAAAGTGAAAATGAAGAAATTTATTACTTATGTCGTTTTATTTTTTATGTTTTTCCACTTTAGTATTCCAGGAGTTAATGCATCCAGAGAAGTTAATAGTAAAGTTGAAGTTTCAGAGGTTGAAGAAGAAAATGTAAAAAGGCTGGAAAAGAGTAATGATTCTGGTGGAATTGCAGAAGAGACTGAGGGAGTAGATGATTCATCTATAGAAGCTGAAACAGGTTCTGATGAACCGCAGTCTAATGCAGAAGAATCAGAAGAGATAACTGACAATACAGTCGAAGTAAAAGAGCCTTCTTCCAAGGAAGAAACTCATCCAGTAGATTCTACAGAAGCAATGGAAGCTCCGGTAAAAGGAACAGAATCAAAAGAAGTACCAGCATCAAAAGAGGAACGAGAGTCTGCAGAAGAAAAATCTAATGATAGTCTAGTAGAAAATGAGGAAGAGGAAGAGGAAGAAAAATCAAACCTCAAAATGAGTGTATTTTCGACTAACATTCAATTACCTTATAAGCAGGGAGATAATCATGAAAAAATTATTCCCATAAAGGTAAAATTAAATGCTCTAGGTTTTGATGGTATAGCTGAAACGGGAAACTATGGTAGTTTTACAGCTAAACGAGTAAAGGAGTTCCAAGCTTATTATAGTTTACCTGAGACTGGAGAAGTCGACCAACGGACGTTGGATAAGCTAAATGAAGTCTATAATAGCCCATATCAAAAAGGCAAGAGTAACTCATACACAACAGAGATTAAAAAGATGCTTAATGCATTGGGTTACAGTGGTCTAGCGGAAGGTCCGGTCTTTGGAAGTTTAACAGAGACACGTTTAAAAGAATTCCAAAGCGACAATGGCTTAAAAGCCCACGGAATTGCCGATGAGCCTACCGTTTCTACACTGGAAAAGGCATATAATAAGACAGTGTTTCAAGTTGGTGACGATCATCCAGCAATTATTCCAATCAAACAAAAGCTAAATGCCTTAGGTTTTGATGGTATAGCTGAGACGGGAAACTATGGTAATTGGACAGCGACCCGAGTGAAGCAATTCCAAGCATATTATGGTTTATCGGCAACAGGGATTGCAGATGAAACAACGCAACAGAAGCTGAATGAGGTTTACAACAGTCCATATCAAAAAGGGAAGCGTAACTCATACACAACAGAAATTAAAAAGATGCTTAACGCATTGGGCTACAATGGTCTAGCAGTAGGTCCGGTCTTTGGAAGTTTAACCGAGACACGTTTAAAGGAATTCCAAAGCGACAATGGCTTAAAAGCTCATGGAATTGCGGATGAACCTACCATTTCAATGCTAGAAAAGGCTTATAATAAGAACGAGTTTCAAGTTGGCGACGATCACCCAGCAATTATTCCAATCAAACAAAAGCTAAATGCCCTAGGTTTTGATGGTATAGCTGAGACGGGAAACTATGGTAATTGGACAGCGACCCGAGTGAAGCAATTCCAAGCATATTATGGTTTATCGGCAACAGGGATTGCGGATGAAAAAACGCAACAGAAGCTAGATGAAGTCTATAATAGCCCATATCAAAAAGGGAAGCGTAACTCTTACACTTCAGAAATTAAAATGATGCTTAATGTATTGGGTTATAATGGTCTAGCAGAGGGTCCAGTCTTTGGGAGTTTAACCGAGACACGTGTAAAAGAATTCCAGAGAGATAATGGCTTAAAAGCCCATGGAATTGCAGATGAGCCTACAATAAAAAAAATAGAAACCAAGTTAAACAATAGCAATATCTTGAAAAAAGGTGATAGAAAACGAGGAGTTATTGATTTAAAAAGAAA
The DNA here is from genome assembly GCF_037969805.1 of Oceanobacillus sp. FSL W7-1304. Lineage (NCBI taxonomy): Bacteria > Bacillati > Bacillota > Bacilli > Caryophanales > Bacillaceae > Oceanobacillus > Oceanobacillus sp. FSL W7-1304. The sequence goes on from NZ_CP150211.1 coordinate 3,405,699, forward strand.
ATTAAACTCTCTAGGTTACAATGGCCTTGCCCTAACAAATAATTTTGGGAGTTTAACCGAGACTCGTGTAAAGCAATTCCAGAGGGATTATGGTTTAAAAGAATATGGTATGGGTGATAAAATAACTCTGGAAAAAATCGATCACATCTTGAGTACTTCTTTAAAAAGAGGCGATAGAAAACCAGAAGTTATTGAACTGAAAAGAGATCTTAATTCGTTGGGTTATAGTGGTCTTGCTTTAACAAATAATTTTGGAAGTTTAACAGAGAAACGCTTAAAACAATTCCAAAAAGATAATAATTTACCAGTAAATGGTATAGCGGATGAGAGAACATTACAGTTGATTGAAAAATCATTTATAAAAATCTTTATTGATCCAGGTCATGGTGGTCAAGACCCTGGTGGTACAGGTCATGGACTTAAAGAAAAAGATATAGTCTTGGATATTGGATTTAGAATTGCTGAGGAGTTAAGTCGCTATACTGGTGTGAAAGTAATGCTATCAAGAACAAAAGATATATTTCTTGAACTATCAGAAAGAACTAATATGGCAAATAATTGGGTTGCAGATTACTTTGTAAGTTTACATACCAATGCTGGTGGTGGTACTGGTTTTGAAACCTTCATATACAATGGTTCAGTCTCCCAAGAAACAAAGAATAGACAAAAAGATATCCATACTTATTTAGCCAACTGGTTAAAATCTAATAATAATATTAATGATAGAGGGATGAAACAAGCAAACTTCCATGTTGTTAGAGAGAGCTCGATGCCTTCAATCCTCTTGGAGTATATGTTTATAGACAATAAAAGAGAGAATAATTTATTAATAAGCAAAAGTTATCGTAATTCATTAGGGAAAATAACAGCACAAGCCATTGCTAAATCTTTTAACCTTAAAAAGAAATAATTAAATTTTATGTGTACTTGGAAGAGTCTGAGACAAAAGTATTTTTATGAAATAAAAACCGAATATGATTGGTGCAAATAACTCGCTCCGGAAATATATCTCGCGCACCCAGAGCGGCTGGTGGGCCCCCTTGTGCTATAGCACTAGGGTGTCTCACCTATGCCTTACCTCCCGCTGGAGTCTACATATATTTCCTACGCTAAGCTTATGCATCGTTCGTCTTTAACTTTAATCATTTTTGTTATGTCCCAGCTTCTTTCCTACGATTAGTCAAGTCTAATATCATTAATTTAGAAATTACTTTTAGACTAAATTTGGGTATAATAAATAAACCTCAAGTAATGAATTTTTTTCTGAGGGAGTATATGTGATATAATATGATTAATTAGTGGTCCATAGAGACCTTGTGCGAGTAATCGTACTTTGCATTGTTCCTGACCATGGAATAAATACATTTTAGTTGCTTGTTCATGCAAGCTATTATCGCGACCTTGTCCTTTTTAGGATGAGGTTGTTTTTTAAAACTTGTAATAGTACAATCCACAATGTGGTTTGGTGCTGCTTTCTGTTGGCGAATCATGTTCCGAACAATGAAATATAGTACTTTCCTTCCTTTTGGATTTCCTCGCTTATTAATGTGATCGTGGCCTGCATATTTTCCGGAATGATATCTTCGAATATCAATGCCTATAAAGGCGTTGACTTTTTTATGTTCTGAAAAGCGTGGAAGGTCTCCGATTTCGCCAATAAAAAGTGCTGCGCTAATTTCACCTATGTCTGGAATACTTGCGAGTAACTCAAACTCCGAAATTATTTTTGCTTTGGTAATCATTTGTGCAGAAATATTTTCTTTCTCTCCCAATAAATGAAGAAGTTGCCTTGAGTAATATTGGACTTTTTGAGTCTGAACGCCGTTTGAAGAAACAGCTGGATAAGATTCCTTCGCATATTCTATAATTTGACTTGCCTTTTGTTTCGCACGATTCTCCGATATATTTAGGTGGTACTTTTCATCAAAAGATTCTTTATTTTTGTTTTACTGGTTTGTAATACAAATTCAGGGTGTGGAAATAAATCAATCAGAGTCAGGGCATATGGTGTAACCCTGCTTGAAAAGAATTGTTCAAACTCTGGAAAACTTAATTGTAGTGCGTTATGCAAATACATCCTTGTTCTAATGCTTTTTGGCTGCAAGAGGATTTAATAAGCAATAGTACAACTGATTTTTTTTGGCAAAATGTTTCTACTGGTCTGGAGTACATACCTGTAGATTCAAAAACAAGCATCAAATCTTCAGGAAGAGATTGAATCTCATTCATCAGTTCCTGAAAACCAATTTGATCGTGAGTCACTTCTTCTTCAGACAGACAATTTTGACCGTCATAAACAACTTTATAGCTTTTCCCCATCGTAACATCTAAGGCCATTATTGTTCCCATTCAACTACCTCTCTCCTTTGTTTGTATGAAAGATCTCCACTTATTCATTTTGATTCCAATTTCCTATACACGAGCTCTTAGGCCCCAACATACTAAACCTGATTCAAAAATGAAAGTGAAGAAGCCCTGTTTTTTATTCGGATTCTCAACCCCTAAGGCTTCGGTCGGACTTTCTTTCACTACTCACTATAACTTAAAAAAGAAATAGTGGGTAAAGTCGCCCGTCGATGACCTTACCCACTAACCTTAGTATGTTTTTACATGAATTTTAAAAAATAAGTCGAATTCAGGGATAAGTATTAAAAAAATATGGAGGATAGCCGATAATATAATAGAATTGAAAAGGAGGTGAAAAACTAAAGTGAAAATGAAGAAATTTATTACTTATGTCGTTTTATTTTTTATGTTTTTCCACTTTAGTATTCCAGGAGTTAATGCATCCAGAGAAGTTAATAGTAAAGTTGAAGTTTCAGAGGTTGAAGAAGAAAATGTAAAAAGGCTGGAAAAGAGTAATGATTCTGGTGGAATTGCAGAAGAGACTGAGGGAGTAGATGATTCATCTATAGAAGCTGAAACAGGTTCTGATGAACCGCAGTCTAATGCAGAAGAATCAGAAGAGATAACTGACAATACAGTCGAAGTAAAAGAGCCTTCTTCCAAGGAAGAAACTCATCCAGTAGATTCTACAGAAGCAATGGAAGCTCCGGTAAAAGGAACAGAATCAAAAGAAGTACCAGCATCAAAAGAGGAACGAGAGTCTGCAGAAGAAAAATCTAATGATAGTCTAGTAGAAAATGAGGAAGAGGAAGAGGAAGAAAAATCAAACCTCAAAATGAGTGTATTTTCGACTAACATTCAATTACCTTATAAGCAGGGAGATAATCATGAAAAAATTATTCCCATAAAGGTAAAATTAAATGCTCTAGGTTTTGATGGTATAGCTGAAACGGGAAACTATGGTAGTTTTACAGCTAAACGAGTAAAGGAGTTCCAAGCTTATTATAGTTTACCTGAGACTGGAGAAGTCGACCAACGGACGTTGGATAAGCTAAATGAAGTCTATAATAGCCCATATCAAAAAGGCAAGAGTAACTCATACACAACAGAGATTAAAAAGATGCTTAATGCATTGGGTTACAGTGGTCTAGCGGAAGGTCCGGTCTTTGGAAGTTTAACAGAGACACGTTTAAAAGAATTCCAAAGCGACAATGGCTTAAAAGCCCACGGAATTGCCGATGAGCCTACCGTTTCTACACTGGAAAAGGCATATAATAAGACAGTGTTTCAAGTTGGTGACGATCATCCAGCAATTATTCCAATCAAACAAAAGCTAAATGCCTTAGGTTTTGATGGTATAGCTGAGACGGGAAACTATGGTAATTGGACAGCGACCCGAGTGAAGCAATTCCAAGCATATTATGGTTTATCGGCAACAGGGATTGCAGATGAAACAACGCAACAGAAGCTGAATGAGGTTTACAACAGTCCATATCAAAAAGGGAAGCGTAACTCATACACAACAGAAATTAAAAAGATGCTTAACGCATTGGGCTACAATGGTCTAGCAGTAGGTCCGGTCTTTGGAAGTTTAACCGAGACACGTTTAAAGGAATTCCAAAGCGACAATGGCTTAAAAGCTCATGGAATTGCGGATGAACCTACCATTTCAATGCTAGAAAAGGCTTATAATAAGAACGAGTTTCAAGTTGGCGACGATCACCCAGCAATTATTCCAATCAAACAAAAGCTAAATGCCCTAGGTTTTGATGGTATAGCTGAGACGGGAAACTATGGTAATTGGACAGCGACCCGAGTGAAGCAATTCCAAGCATATTATGGTTTATCGGCAACAGGGATTGCGGATGAAAAAACGCAACAGAAGCTAGATGAAGTCTATAATAGCCCATATCAAAAAGGGAAGCGTAACTCTTACACTTCAGAAATTAAAATGATGCTTAATGTATTGGGTTATAATGGTCTAGCAGAGGGTCCAGTCTTTGGGAGTTTAACCGAGACACGTGTAAAAGAATTCCAGAGAGATAATGGCTTAAAAGCCCATGGAATTGCAGATGAACCTACCATTTCAATGCTAGAAGAAGCTTATAATAAAAACGAGTTTCAAGTTGGTGACAATCATCCAGCAATTATTCCAATCAAACAAAAGCTAAATGCCTTAGGTTTTGATGGTATAGCTGAGACGGGAAACTATGGTAATTGGACAGCGACCCGAGTGAAGCAATTCCAAGCATATTATGGTTTATCGGCAACAGGGATTGCGGATGAAAAAACGCAACAGAAGCTAGATGAAGTCTATAACAGCCCATATCAAAAAGGGAAGCGTAACTCCTACACTTCAGAAATTAAAATGATGCTTAATGTATTGGGTTATGATGGTCTAGCAGAGGGTCCAGTCTTTGGAAGTTTAACCGAGACACGTGTAAAAGAATTCCAGAGAGATAATGGCTTAAAAGCCCATGGAATTGCAGATGAACGAACAATTTCATTGTTAGAAAAGATATATAAACCAGCAATTATCCTAATCAAACAAAAATTGAATGCTTTAGGTTTTGATGGTATAGCTGAAACAGGAAACTATGGTAGTTGGACAGCGACCCGAGTGAAACAATTCCAAGTATATTATGGTTTACCCGAAACAGGCATTGCAGATAGAAAGACGCAACAAAAGCTAAACGACATATATAATAGTCCATATCAAAGAGGCAAGAGTAATCCATTCATTACAGAGATAAAAAAAATGCTTAATGCATTGGGTTATAATGGCTTAGCAGAGGGTCCGGTCTTTGGGGGTTTAACCGAGACACGTGTAAAACAATTCCAGGAAGACAATGGCTTAAAAGCCCATGGAATTGTAGATGAAGTAACCATAAACAAGTTAAACGACGTTTATAGTAATAGAAATACCATTTATTATTCGGATGTAACATTAGAGCAAGCTTTAAATATTCAGATGAATCAGTTACAGCAAACAGATAAATACCGAAACGAACCTGCGTATATTCATAGTAACTATGTTAATATTGAAAGAACAGGAGCAATAACTGATAATGGAGTTAGACTTCGTACTTCACCGGATTTTAATAATAATATTGTATATACGGTAAATAGTGGAACGAGTGTTATAATACTTGATGAGGTTAGTGGTGCTCTTCATCAAGGTAGTAAAATATGGTATAAATTATTATATAACGGAACAACTTTATATGTACATTCATCACTTGCAAACCCTAATGCTTTAGTTGCAATTACAACTGCAAATGTTAATGTGAGAGCTGAAGCGAATAGTTCCAGCCATAAATATGGAGTAATTCCTAAGGGGACGACAGTAAATATTGTTAAAGAAGGCGGTACTTGGCATCAAATAGATTATGGTTCTTGGCGGAACCCTACGCGTGCTGATGTCCTTCATTATTTGAATCCAAATAATAATGATATGTTTCAACATCTTGTACTTTCAGAAAGTGTTGGAGTTTCAGCTACTTCATTGAACAATGTTTTAAAAGGGAAAGGAATACTCGATGGTGAAGGCCAGGCGTTTATTAATGCTGCTAAAAAGCATGCAGTTAATGAGGTTTATTTGATTTCCCATGCCTTACTTGAAACAGGCCATGGAAAATCAGATCTAGCTAACGGAATCGAAGTAGGTCTAAACAAGAGTGGAAACCCAGTATTAGTAACCTCCAGTAATAGAACTACTCTAACGTCCATAAAACCAACTTATAATATGTTTGGTATTGGTGCAGTTGATGGAAACGCCCGCACTGCAGGTGCAATCAGAGCTTATAGAGAAAAGTGGTTTACACCAGAAGATGCAATCGTAGGTGGAGCTAAATTTATAGGTGAACGATACATCCATAATGCATACAATCAAAATACACTTTATAAAATGCGTTGGAATCCGGCCAATCCTGGTTACCCACAATATGCAACTGATATTGCTTGGGCTACAAAACAAGTAAATACTATTAAGAACATGTATAGTCAATTGGATAATCCTTTATTCCATTTCAATATTGTTCAGTATAAATAGTAATATTCTATATTAGTAAAGACCCGTACCTAGTCAGGTACGGTTTTTTTCTATCTATCTCAATAAGAAAGTTGAACTCATAGTTTCCTATATATAAGAAACAAAATATAAGAAACAAAATCTTGTTATTATTATCATTCACATTTATATCATATATGTTAAAATAAATAAGACTATATCAAACTACTAAGTAGGTGCACACTTATGTGGAACATAAGCGAATTGCTTATAGCATTTCTAATTTCCTGCGGGACAGCATTACTTGTAACACCTTTAATTATAAAACTATCCTTTAAATTTAATATCGTTGATAAGCCAGACAATAATCGTAAAATGCATAAAGGTCCTAAACCGAGTATGGGTGGGCTTGGTATTTTTATCGGTACAGCCGCAGGTTTTTGGTATTTACAGCCTGCTAGCCCAGAGATGAATGCAATTATACTTGGTGCGTTTATTATGCTGATAACAGGAATAATTGATGACATGTTTGAAATAAGAGCGGCCTATAAATTATGTGGTCAGATTGCAGCTGCTGTAGTAGTTGTCTCATCTGGATTAATTATTGATAAGGTGACCTTGCCATTTACTGGAACTGTGTTTTTAAATGAATATGTCGGAATTGCTTTGACGATCTTTTGGATTTTGGCAGCCTCTAATGCGATTAACTTAATTGATGGTTTAGATGGACTGGCTGCTGGGGTTTCTATAATTGCTTTAATCAGCATTCTCATAATGGCTGTAACAGATTTCAGATTTATCGTAGTGGCTTTATGTGTTATTTTGATTGGAAGCTCTTTAGGTTTTCTTTTCTTCAACTTCCATCCGTCTAAGATTTTTATGGGGGACACAGGAGCATTGTTTCTTGGGTATTCGATCGCAGTTGTATCGATGCTTGGGTTATTTAAAAATGTAGCGTTCTTTAGTTTTATCATACCGATTATTGTTATTGCCATTCCGGTCTTTGATACATTGCTGGCTATTATAAGAAGGACGATGAATCATCAGGGGATTGCTAAACCAGATAATAAACATATCCATTATCAGTTGATGAAAAGAGGGTATTCACATCGTGCTTCTGTTCTAATCATTTATGGTTTTAGCGTATTCTTTGGAATCATGGCTGTAATCTTTAATAGTGCGACACTATTATCATCATTAGCTGTATTGGCATGTATATTAATAGGATTCCAGCTGTTTTCTGAAATAGCTGGGATAACCATTCATAATCGCCAACCAATACTACGGGGGATTCGTCAGCTTACAAAACTGCGAAAGCCTAACAGAATGAAATAAAAGAAGCATCTAATCTACTAACACTAGATTAGATGCTTCTTTTTTAATAGGACTCTGAAGTACTTTCAATCGTTGAATCTTGATTATTTGCAACGGATGAATTAATTTCTAGATGATCCTGTAATAAAGCTTTTGTTTCCTCTAAAGATGGTTGATCAAGTGCCCAATAATATTTATTTGCAGGCTGATAATCGTATCCTTCTAATGATAAAGTATTAATCTCGATGTTCTTTCCTTTTGTACCGTACGTAATAAATGTTTTCATATCGCTAAACGTCATATTTGTCGTCATATTATCGCCAACAGCTTCTAACAAATCATCATAATTTAAAATAGAATTAAGTGACGTTGCTTTATTGATTACTGCTTTCATAATTTCCTGTTGTCTCTTACCACGCTCAATGTCATTATCGAGCTTTCTTGTTCTTGCAAGTGCAAGTGCTTCTTCTCCACCAACGTCTTGAACACCCGGCATGAGGTGAATTGAATCACGCTTATCCATTGAATCGGATTCTTTGAATTCGTATGGTACGTCTACGGATATCCCACCTAAAGCATCGACAACATCTACAAATGCATGGAAGTTAACTTTTACATAATAATCGACAGGAATATCGAGTAAGTTTTCAACCGTTTCAATCGCACCAGTAGTTCCGCCGAAATAATGTGCATGATTGATTTTATCCTCATAACCAACTTCTGGAATGTAAACTAATGAATCACGCGGGATACTTAGAAGATTAACGCTCTTTTCATCTTTATTGAAAGTAGCAAGCATTAAAGCATCTGTTCTTGCACTGTCAGCATTCCCCCGATGATCATTTGAGTCGATACCCATGATTAGCACCGAAACATTATCAATATTTGGATCAACAAGTGCATCCCTTAATGGGGATTTTTCTCTTTCTGTCTCTACATAGGAGTCTGACATTACGGTATCCGCTTTTATATACAAATAAGTACCATAGCCTAGTACACTAAGAAAGGCAATTAAAATTGGTAGCAAGATAAAATAAACTTTTTTACGTATTTTTCGTTTATGTCTTTTAACGATTCGAGTCTGGGTAATTCGATTATTACTCATTATGTTTTCTCCTTAAATAACAATTCTATTAACTACTCATCCAAAAACATACTACAATTTATTTTACTATGAAAGTAGCAATTCGTAAATTAAATTTTAATTACAATGTGAAGGATAAATAGTTTCCATATGTATTAGACGTTCAACATCTGAAAAGGATACATTATTTCTTATATTTCTATTGGTTGTTATTCATATTTCTTTTAATCTCTGATGTTGAGATACCTTCAGTTCTTGGGAAATATACAACCTCACAATATTCCTGTAAAAAATCAAACTGTCCTTTCCAGTCATCTCCCATTACAAAAATATCAATATGATAACGTTTCACATCATCGATTTTTTGATCCCATGAATACTCTGGAATAACCTTATCAACGAAACGAATCGATTCTAAAATCATTTTCCGATTGTCAAAAGTATGATAAGCCTGTTTATTTTTTACTTTATTAAATTCATCTGTAGAAATTCCTACAACTAAATAATCCCCTAGATCCTTTGCGCGGCGTAGTAAATTGATATGACCAGCATGAATCAAATCGAAAGTTCCATATGTTAGTATTTTTTTAATGGGTTACGCCTCCATTTTTTACTGATGATTTTAATAATTATCATATCATAAATGTGAAACTAAAACTTACATAAATCGACTTTTTTAGTACAAATAGGACAGACGAAGCTACAAGTCTGTAATCAAATGGTTGAAGTCCTGATATTAGGATTCACGTCAATAGTTGTTCAAAAATATTTCTGTAAATAAACTTAGAATATCATTAGTAACAATTTTCTTATTTTTCTTTTAAAAAATATGGAAAGATTCTTACCGCCATTTCTATTAAACTCTAAATTCCCTGCACATTATTAGTTTCGTTCAGGCTGATAGGCTGTTAAATCTAAATCAACATCTTTTCCTTCAGCTATTGAAGCAGCTAATGATCCAACATAAGGTCCCATCGTTAAGCCGGATGCACCTAGCCCGGTTGCAATTACAATGCCTTTTACCTTATCAAGCATTCCTAACAAAGGTAAGCCGTCTGGACTCATGGGGCGAAATCCGATTCTCATTTCCTGAACAGTACCACTGGAAAGACCAGGTGCCACGTCTAAAGCATTTGATAGAACCTCATGAATTCCGCCAGCTGTCGTTTTATAATCAAATCCAGAGCCTGTTTCTCTTGTTGCACCGGCAACAACTCTAGCATCATCAAATGCTAACATATAATGACTCGACTTTGGTAATACGACTGGCCAATTGGATGTATCCTCATTTGGTAACGTAATATGAGCAATTTGTCCACGCTGGGCATCAACTTTCAAATCAATACCAACTGGATCTAATAATTGTGGTGTCCACGCACCTGCTGCAGCAATTACAACATCAGCCTGAATTGTTTGGTTTTGATACTTTACTCCAGTAATGACGTCTTGTTCTTTCACAAGGGTTGCTTCCCCTTGAAGGACTTCTGCTCCATGTATTTTAGCTGCACGTACCATCGCATCTCGTAGTAACCTTCCGTCAACCCGTGCTGCACCAGAAATAAAGACAGCCTCTAACTGTTCGTTTAAAGGTGGGAATAATTCACGTGCTTCTTGAGCGGACAAGCGCTTAATGTCTCCAATTTCTGGAGCGTTTTCATATTTAGCTTTAACTTCTTTTTCAATTGCATCTAACTCATGTAAGTCTGAACGCACACAAAGGGCTCCAATTCTTTTATAGCTCACATTATCTTCTCCATCGTTCTTTAATTGATCGATAAGGTGCGAATAAAATGATGCTCCTCTTCTTGCAATCTGATACCAATCTTCGTCCTGCACATGTGAAGAAACCCAAGGACAGACAATTCCTGCACCTGCAGCAGTTGCCGCTCCTTGATGCTTTTTATCAATCAAAATGACATCATGATTATTTTTTACTAATTGATATGCCGCACTTGCCCCTACAATACCACTGCCTACAACAATAATTTTCATAATAGAATTCTCTCCTGTGCGATCTGGATTTTAAAAAATTCAATGTATTCTATAAAAATTATACATCACATGTTAATTGATTGTGAAATAATTAAATATTAATCCATTTAGTCTGAATTTTCCCCCTACCAGGGTGTTTGCTACTATGGTATTTTAAATGTATAGATAAAATGACAGGAATAAAAAAGGAAAGTTTGAAAGGTTGTTAATAGATGACGAGGGTGAACATAGAACAAATTGAAATATTAAATATAACAAAAAAAGACTTCTTACATTATCATTTATATCCCCGATTGAACAGAAAACAACAAACTTTTGTTGTGTTAGCTGACACGGCAACACTTATGCATGCGGAAAAGGATAGAATTTATAAACAAATCGTTCAGTCAGCAGACTATGTTGTTGCCGGTGGAGAAGGAATTATCAGTGCTGCAAAATATAAGAAAGAGCCGTTCAAAGAACGAATTGAAGCTTATGATGTCATGCTTGATTTAATCAAATTTGCTCAAGTGCAGGGTTTAAGCTGTTACTTTTTAGGTGGGAAAGATTATATAAATGAAAAGGCTGTGTTAGAAGTAGAGAAAATGTTTCCTGAGATAAGTATTGCTGGCCATCATCATGGTTCAATTTCGATTGAAGATTCACAAATCGCAACAAATATGAAACAGGCAAACCCCGATCTTATTTTTGTATCATTAAAGAAAGCCAAACAAGAACAATGGATTGCTACATATAAAAATCAGTTTCAAAAAGGTATGTTTATCGGAGTAGGAGACAGCCTTGAGCTATTAGCTGGTGAAAGGGAGCAAACACCACGTAATTGGAAAAAGCTAAATTTGGAATGGCTGTATCGATTGCTAAAAAAACCTTCTCGGTTCAGTCAAACAATGAGGAAAATTGGATTTCTCTTGCGTCTGGTTTTGAATACTAAGTAAACTTGGCTAGATTTCAAGGTTGTTTTTACATCTAATCCCAATAGTAAATAGTGTTTGTTTTTAATTAAACTGATTTTCATTAACTTACTATTACGTATGTAAATGATTCGTTAATCATTTGTTAGAAATCAGTAAAAATGCATTTTTCTGTATCTATTTATGATTAAATAAATATTGTCATAACAAATAGGGATTATGAAAACGGTATAGTTGATATTTCAAAGTCAGGATAAGAAAAAATGTAATGATTTAACTTTTGAGTAGTTTGCAAAATACTGGAATAAGGTATTTATTGGCAGAGTGCAGATAAAGTGTAGGAAACTGCAGTAACGCAATTTAATGCAGTAATTCAACAAGCTAATACGATAAAGGGTCAAGGTAAGGTAACAATAGAGGATGAGTATAGGGAGAGAGAAGATACGCTCTTGCTCCATTATTTAATAATTTAGTAAAGGAAGTGTTTCTATGTGTGAGACAAAGATTTACGGTCATCGTGGTTGTATGGGTATGTTTCCAGAAAACACACTGCTTGGGTTTAGGAAGGCAATTGAGCTTGGTGTCGATGGATTGGAAATTGATGTCCATATGACAAAAGATGGTGAAATTGTTGTCATTCATGATGAAACATTAGATCGAACAACAGATGGATCTGGATTTATAAAGGATTTAACCTTAGATGAGATTAAACAGTTTAGTGCTGGGGTGAAGTATACGCACTTTCAGGATTATGATCCAGCGAACTGGGAAATGGAACGTGTACCAACGTTAAAAGAACTATTAGAGCTGCTGGAGCCTTATCCAATTGATTTGAATATCGAATTAAAGACATATCAATTTCATTATGAGGGTATAGAAGAAAAGGTTCTTTCAATAGTAGAACAATATGGGAATAGAAGAAATGTAATTTATTCTTCTTTTCATTTACCTACATTATTACGTATGAAAAGTCGTGATAAGGAAACGAACATTGCATGGCTATTAGACCAGCCAATTACACATCCACTCGATTACATGAATGTATTTGATTTAGAGGCATTACATCTATCAAAAAGAATGACATTATCCGATCCGTATGAGTGGAAAGGAATGCTTGATAAAATTCGAGTTTGGACAGTAAATGAAAAAGATGAATTGAAGCAGTTATTAGACCTCCGGGTAAATGCGATTATTACAGATTTTCCGGAAAAAGCTCTCTTTTATCGAAGTGAAAGATTGACATTTTCATAGAAGTGTCTTACTCGAAAAGATACAATAAGACGTTTCGTTATACTGATTTTCTAGAAAAAACTTGGATTTAAGGATAAATATGCCAAATCCGAAGATAGGAGCTGCTGAATGATTCAGGGCTCCTATCTATGTGTGAATACCTGTCGAAATGGGTTATACATAATTTTTAGGAATTAAGGGCGATATCCAACATTTTTTATCCTAATTTTATAAATTAATAATTTCATAGATGCTTAGCTACTTTATCTCAGCAATTTCAGCAATAGGCATTCCTTTCGCTAAAAGTTTCCTTGCTACTTTTCTCCAGTAATTCTTTTTCTTTATAACGTTCTACCTAGGAAGAGTTACTTACAATTAAGAACATTATCCCCAAATAAAACTGCTTGATTCAACGTTCGCTTAAATTTCAATGGATTTGTCCAATTATCTTTACCAATATAAAGAATGATTGGAATAATCACTGATAGACGGAATGTTTTTCGAGTTACTTCCTTTGCATCACTGCTTTTGATTACTTCTCGCCATATTTCAACCAAAAAGTTATGGTTATAAGCAAAATTCTGTTTAATGTTTTTATTTTAGACTGATTTGAGGTAAGTTGATACTAAGAAAAATCGAGTCTAATAGTTATTTCCCGGGAAATATCGACAAAATCATAGTGAAAGACTAGTTAGTTTCTTGAGAAATCAGGGTTAATATATCCACTATAATTTAATTGCGCTACCTCTAGAAAAACATCCATGGGAGTATGAAAATAGTGTTTGTTGTTGAAAATTATAAGGCTTATCCTAATCAATGGCAGTTCTTATCCCAGATCGAAAAAAACTGTGGCGAAGAGATTGAGGATATTGTTAAAAATAACTCTCTAAATAAAGGAGTCGTTTCTAAGGTAAAGAAACAAACTAATATTGTGAAGATCCCTAAAAGATTAAAAGTTATCAACAGTAATGGGAACCATATACCTAAAAGTAGCTTGCCACCAGTATTGATAAATAAAATAATACAATTAGCAACATTTACTAACCCTGAATTCTTTAAAGCCAAGTCGAAGAGATTATCAACATATAAGATACCAAGAATAATTGATTGTACAGAAAATTACACAGACTACATCATCTTACCAAGAGGGTGTTTGGATCGTTTAAAAGCATTAATGCTGGAAAATGGTACTGAGCTATTAGTGAAAGGAAGATTCAGACCTGTTTTTGGAATCCTCTTTACTAGCTGTTTTAAAATATTCCTGTTCGAAAACCGATTTTTATGGTATAGTATACATAGAAGAATAAATTATTCATAAAATAATAAGGACCGAAGATACTGCTAATATCTCCGGTCAGCAATGAGTCGCTCCTCTTTAAGAGAGGCAGCGCAGTAAGGATAGACCTCGCCGGACTGGTAATCTCAGAGAGGTCTATTTTTTATGGTCGATGATTACTACAACGAGTGTTGCGAACGCAATCATGATAACCATTGTCTCGAAAACAGACATAGGCAACACCTCCCTTCGTTATAGCATATCGCATGACACTATAACGGCAAAAAGTGCGCCGACCTCCCATGAGAAAAAGCAACTATTGCATGTAATCATTATACCTTTAAGTATCAAAAAGCAAAAGAACAAATGTTCTTTTGTGACCTGCCACTATTGCCTTGTAATCCAATACTAAAAGAAAAGCTACTAAATTCAGCACTCCTCTCTTTAATCTTTCTACATCCTCTTCACAGAAATAGCCTGAGAATAACTCGTTACTCTACACCCATCTAAATCTGCTTCATTAAGCAGTCCGAGTTCGATTGCAGCGTTTACCTTTCCATCATCAGGTTTTTTAACTACTTGAATGAGGTCATGCATTTGTAATTCTTCTAGTCGTTCAACTGTATCCATCTCTTTAAACTTTTCTGTTTTTCGAATCTGTCGCAGAAGTCTGTAGTCTCCTTCGGTAAACTCTCCCTTTTTATTAGGTCCACTATATTTATCCATATGTGTATGGAAAGAAGCTTTCAAATGACTCATTTCAGATTCGATTTCTTTCTTTAACTTGTTCAAATCATAATAACGGGCTAGCATATCCTCTGTTAACAGCAAATTATCTGTGTTCATTATACCCCTCCAAAAAATATTGTTTGTAGAGTTTATTGATGGGATAGATGAATTATTCATTATTTTTGGTAGGTGTTTTGAAGCTTTCGATGGCATGAATTACGAAATTTGCAGATGGAAAAGGATTGGGTTAAAACAGAGATATAGTGATATTAAGTAAAGAAAAATTCATTTATGAGTCAGAATGCTAGTGCTCAATTTCGGCACTAGCATTCTGATTAACTATATTTGTGAATTGCATCTAATGTTTTTTGCCGCGCATGCATTAGGTCTTCATTGTTAAGCAGTTTGTAGGTTAATAAATCCAGCAGGAAGAGACCGGGTATCTGAGAATTAATGAACTTAGGATCATCAATGTATTTATAGCTTGATATAAGTATAACTTCGTCAGCAAGCTCACTTAATACAGTTTGCTCGAAATTCGTTACAACGATAATTGTAACGTTATTGTTTTTTGCTATTTTTGCTGAGTCGATAACTGGTTTCGTTTTACCAGAATTAGAAAAACAAATGAGCAAGTCGTTTTCCTGTAGCAGGCTGCTTTTCATTAATAAATCATGTGCATCCGTCACAGATTCAGAAGCAATCCCCATTCGATATATTCTACTGTTGAATTCATGTGCGATCAAACCAGAGTTTCCAATCCCACAAAATAACACCTTATTTTTGTTTAAAATGAGTTTTACGATTCTACTTGTTTGTTCTTCGCTAAAGAACTCCTGTGTTGATTTAATAATTGTTTGGTAATAATTGTAAACTTTTTCAAAGGTGTGATCGCTTTTTCTGCTTTCCGTACTGTTTCCAATTAAGGAAAATTTCATTTGCTGAAACGTATTGAAATCAATTTTTTTGCAAAATCTGGTTATACTAGCTGGAGATACTTGAATTTCTTCAGATAAGTCGATAATGGTTTTATCACGTATGGAAGCTTTATTGGCGAGTAAATATCTGGTGATTTTTTTATCATTATCAGTTAATGAAGAATTGTATTTTTGAATCCTATTCTCAAAATTCAACAGATTCATCTCCTTTCTTAACTCTAAGTAATTTTATCATACCATCAAATATTATATTGACATAGATGAAAGCGTTTGTTAATATTTTTTGTGAAAATAATTTTCTGGAGGTGTAATATTTATGAAAAAGTTTTTCGGTAAAGCGCAGCAATTTGGGAAATCATTTATGTTACCGATTGCTATCCTACCTGCAGCAGGTCTATTACTAGGAATAGGGGGTGCTTTATCCAATCCAAATACAGTTAATGCATATCCAATCTTGGACCAATTCTTGCTCCAAGCGATTTTTACAATAATGAGTTCCGCGGGTAATATTGTGTTTGCAAATTTACCGGTTATATTTGCAGTAGGGGTTGCCATTGGACTGGCAAGATCAGATAAAGGTACAGCTGGCTTAGCTGCTTTAATTGGTTATTTAGTTATGAATGCAACGATAAATGCTATCCTAATTATTTCTGATAAATTAGCTACAGATAGCCTTTCAGCAGTTGGACAAGGTGTAACACTAGGGATTCAAACATTAGAATCAGGTGTGTTCGGCGGGATTATTGTTGGTATTATGGCAGGATTATTGCACAATCGATTTAATAAAATTGAACTTCCACAATTCTTAGGTTTCTTTGGAGGATCGCGGTTTGTTCCAATCATAACTTCCTTTTCTGCAATCATTCTTGGAACGGTCATGTATTATGTATGGCCAATGATTCAAAATGTCATCTTTAATTTTGGAGATATAGTTAATGCGACCGGTTATATCGGTACATTTTTCTATGGTTTTATACTAAGAATGTTAGGGCCATTCGGGTTGCATCACATTTTCTATCTACCTTTCTGGCAAACCGGTTTAGGTGGTGCGTTAGAAATTGGAGGGCAATTAATCCAGGGAACGCAAAATATATTCTTCGCACAATTGGGTGATCCGACAACGACAAAATTCTTTGAAGGTACATCACGTTTTATGTCTGGACGATTTATTACAATGATGTTTGGTTTATTAGGTGCAGCATATGCGATTTATCGTACTGCAAAGCCTGAACATAAAAAAGTTGTTGGTGGGTTAATGCTTTCAGCTGCATTGACATCCTTCTTAACAGGGATTACAGAGCCATTAGAATTTTCATTCTTGTTTATCGCTCCATTACTTTATGTGATGCATGCAATTTTTGATGGTCTAGCATTTATGCTGGCTCATATTTTCCAAATAACAATCGGGCAAACATTCTCTGGAGGATTTATTGACTTCATTCTATTTGGAGTATTACAAGGACAGGCACTAACCAACTGGATGTACGTTATTCCAATCGGAATCATTTGGTTCTTCTTATATTTCTTTACGTTCACATTCTTAATTAAGAAGTTTAACTTTAAAACGCCTGGACGCGAAGACAAGAAAGCAGAAGATGATACTACTGTTCAAACAGCTCAAGGTTCTGGAGAAGAACGACCACTAGCAATCATCCAAGCATTGGGTGGAAGAGATAACCTAGTTGATGTCGATAATTGTGCAACGAGATTGCGTGTCACTGTTAAAGATGGGGAAATGGTAAATGAAGCGGCTTTACAACAAACAGGAAGTAAAGGTGTTATTGTTAAAGGTGAAGGAGTACAGGTAATCTACGGTCCACAGGTATCAGTTATAAAAAATGAAATCGAAGAAGAACTAGAGAAATAATAGGAGTTGAACGTTTTGAAATTACCAAGTAATTTAATTGTATCGTGTCAAGCATTAGAAGATGAACCACTTCATTCATCCTTTATCATGAGCAAGATGGCGCTTGCTGCTGCTCAAGGTGGAGCAAAAGGAATTCGAGCTAATTCAAAAGAAGATATTATTGAGATAAAGAAAGAAGTCTCCCTTCCTATTATCGGAATTGTAAAGCGGAATTATCAGGGATCAGATGTCTATATTACTGCCACGAGTAAAGAAGTAGACGAATTAATTGAAAGTGGCTGTGAAGTTATTGCGATGGATGCGACCATTAGCGAAAGACCGAAAGAGTCATTAGAAGAATTAGTTAACTATGCGAGAGAACAGGCACCACATGTTGAATTAATGGCGGATATATCAACCATTGAGGAAGCAATTATTGCTGAAAAACTAGGCTTTGATTACGTTGGAACAACATTGCATGGCTATACGAAGCATACAAAAGGGAAGAAATTATATGATCAGGATTTTGCCTTTTTAAAAGAAGTATTGCAAGCAGTGGAAAAACCAGTAATTGCGGAAGGAAATATTATAACACCAGATATGTTGAAGAAATCCTTTGAACTTGGAGTATATGCAACCGTTGTTGGTGGAGCAATTACAAGACCGAAAGACATTACAAGTCGATTTGTTCATGAAATCAAAGATATGCTTTAATAGAAGATAGTGATTAATTTATATAGAAAGGAATTCACACTATGTTTAAAAAACTGTTTAAGCAAAAAAAGGAAGAAAATATAGTTGCACCATTAAACGGAAAAATTGTACCTATGGAAGAAGTTCCAGATCCAGTCTTTAATCAGAAAATGATGGGAGAAGGGATTGCAATTGTTCCGGAAGAAGGAATGGTTTATTCCCCAGTTAACGGAAAGATCATTCAGCTTGCTGAGACAAAACATGCGATTGGACTTATTACGGAAGGTGGGGTAGAGATTCTTATCCATATCGGACTGGAAACGGTCGGATTAAAAGGAGAGGGATTTACCACAAAAGTAAATGTAGGAGATGAAGTAATCGCTGGGCAGCTGTTAATGGAAGTAGACCTGGAATATATTGGTGAACATGCATCGGACACTATCACACCAATTGTAATTACAAATAGTGCAGAAGGTAATAAAACGTATCGCTTTACATCGGAAAAACTTGCAAAAGCAAAAGAGACGGTTATCATTACAGCTGAAGATAAATAGTTGTTATTAGAAATATGTGGAGGGGAAACACATGGTAGAAGGCAATCGGTCGATATTTATAAAGAATGCAAGGCTCTATTTGGAGGATAAAGTGATTCCAAATGGTGGAATTTATATCGAAAATAATCGCATTCAGTCCATTCATGAAGGTAAGGATCTACCACATAATCTTGATCAACATGTTCACATTATTGATGCAACTGACCTAAATGCTATCCCGGGATTTATCGATGGACATATCCACGGTGCGAATGGAGCGGACACCATGGATGCAACAGAAGAAGCGTTAGATAAAATTGCATCGCTTTTACCAATGGAAGGGACGACAAGCTTTCTCGCAACGACGATAACGCAGTCACCAGAGCATATCTCTAAGGCATTGGAAAATGCTGCACGTTATCCAAACAAACCAGGCCAAGCAGAGATGATAGGGGTTCATTTAGAAGGGCCTTTTGTAGAAAAAACAAAGGCTGGCGCGCAACCAAGAGAGTATATTATTAAACCAGATTTGGAACAATTTAAGAAATGGCAACAGCAATCTGGAGGGAAAATAAAAACGATCACGATGGCCCCAGAGCATGATGAAGAAGGTCTGTTTATTAAACACCTAGTACAGTCTGGTGTGAATGTTTCAGCAGGACATACAGATGCTGGATTTGCTGGAATAAAAAAAGCAACAGTACATGGTGTTAGCCAGTTAACCCACCTTTGTAATGCAATGAATGGAATCCATCACCGTGATATTGGTGCGGTCGGTGCGGCATTTCAACTGAATGAATTACGAGCAGAATTAATTGCAGATGGCATTCATGTTGCTCCAGAAATGCTGCAATTAATTTATAATAACATGGGTAGTGAGCGGATTATTTTAATCACGGATGCGATGCGTGCTAAAGGACTACCAGATGGCGATTATGAGCTTGGCGGTCAACCGGTTAAAGTAGAAAACGGGAAAGCTGTATTAGAAGATGGAACACTAGCGGGAAGTATTTTGAAGATGCATGATGGTGCAAAGCAAATGTTGAAGCTAACCGATGTTTCGATTCGTAATATTGTTGAAATGGCTTCCGTTAACCCGGCAAAGCAAATTGGAATTTACGATCAAAAAGGCAGTATTTCACTTGGGAAAGACGCTGATATTCTGTTGGTAGATGATGAACTAAATATAAAATTTACCATTTGCCGTGGGGAAATTTCATTCCAATAAACACTTTGTTGATATTCCATGTTATTATCAAAGTGTATACACAATTTGACAAGAACTGCTAAGTTCTGCAGAAGTATTTCATTTGGAGGAGATTGGAAAGTGAACGTTATCAAAGTAAAAAACTACGATGAGATGAGTGAAAAGGCAACCGAACTTATTGTAAATCGTATCAATACCTTAGAGAACCCAGTACTTGGTTTAGCAACTGGTTCAACACCAGAAGGTCTCTATCAACGAATAATTAAAAAGTTTGAGCGAGAAGAAGTATCGTTTAAAAATGTAACTACTTTTAATTTAGATGAGTATGTGGGATTAGATAAAGATGATTCAAATAGCTATTATTATTTTATGAATGAAAAGCTATTTCGTCATGTAGATATTGCAATGGATCGTGTTCACGTTCCAAATGGTGTTGCTCAGGATTTGGAAAAAGAATGTATGGAACATGAACGAGCAATTGAACAAGCAGGTGGGATTGATGTTCAGGTCTTGGGGATTGGCGGAAATGGACATATTGGTTTTAATGAACCAGGAACTTCCTTTTCTAGCAGGACACATGTTGTTGACTTAGATGAGTCCACGATTCAGGCCAATGCGCGATTCTTCAATTCAATTGACGACGTACCAACACAAGCAGTTTCTATGGGAATCGAGACAATCATGAACAGTAAAGAGATTCTGTTACTCGTTTCTGGTGAAGCAAAAGCAGATGCAATGGCAAAATTGCTGAATGGCGAAGTGTCTGAAGACTTCCCGGCTTCTATTTTGAAACAGCATGAAAACGTAACAGTCATTGTTGACGAAGCGGCATTGACTGTTGCAGAAAGTAAATAATTATTTCAACGAGCGCTCGCATTGAGCGCTTTTACTTTTCCATTAGTACCATGCCAGGCGAAATAGCAGCAGTTAGGACACCATTCTTGGCAGCGAAGGCACCATCCCATGCAGTTAAGACACCATTCACAAAAATAAGACATCATCCCATGCAGTTAAGACACCATTCCTCGCAGCAAAGACACCACCAATCGCATTTGAATTCCTAACTTAATTCGTGATTAAGATAGAAATAAACAGGGTACAGTAAGAAAAGAAAATACAAGCTTGAATTTAATCCCTTACCTTAACCGTAGACAAGTTTTACATTTCCCACCCTCCTTATTAAATTATGTCAACAATAATAATGCCAATTTGCCACTTTCTTTTAATTGAATAACCTACCATACTCGCTTACGATTAATAATGATGCAATTTTGAAAGGAGAATATTAAATGGCTGAACAAAAAGGAATTCGTGCCAAAGTACAACGTTTCGGAAGCTATTTGAGCGGTATGATTATGCCGAATATTGGTGCTTTTATTGCATGGGGAATTATTACAGCTTTATTTATACCGGATGGCTGGTGGCCAAATGAAGATTTGGCAGCATTAGTCGATCCAATGCTTTATTACTTATTGCCACTTTTAATTGGTTTTACTGGTGGGCGTATGGTTTATGATTTACGTGGTGGAGTTGTCGGTGCTACTGCAACAATGGGTGTTATTGCAGGAGCAGACATCCCAATGTTCTTAGGAGCAATGGTTGTTGGACCACTCGCAGGGTATTTAATGAAGAAAATTGACCAGGTGCTCCAGCATCGAATTCGTCAAGGTTTTGAGATGCTTTATAACAACTTCTCAGCAGGGATTCTTGCTGCGCTTTTAGCAATTGTTGCTTTACTTGGAATTGGACCATTAGTAGGCGCATTGAATAAAGCCTTAGCTGCTGGAGTTGAAGTTATTGTCAATGCAGGTTTATTGCCTCTTGCCAATATCATCATTGAACCTGCAAAGATACTATTTTTAAATAATGCAATCAATCATGGAATTTTAAGTCCGATTGGAGCGGATCAAGCCTCACAATTTGGAAAATCAATTCTATTCTTATTGGAAGCGAATCCAGGACCTGGTTTAGGTATCCTGCTTGCCTTTATGATCTTTGGAAAAGGTGCCTCCAAAAGCTCTGCTTCTGGTGCGGCAATTATCCAATTCTTTGGTGGGATTCATGAAATTTACTTCCCGTATGTATTAATGAAACCAGCATTAATTTTAGCAGCTATCGCTGGTGGGGTTAGTGGTGTGTTTACCTTCCAATTGTTTGATGTAGGACTAAGAGCTCCTGCTTCACCTGGTAGTATTTTTGCCGTATTGGCGATGACAGCACAAGATAGCTACGTCGGTGTTATCCTTGGTGTGCTCATTGCAGCTGCTGTTTCATTTGCTGTTGCAGCAATTATATTGAAAACAGGCAAAGCTACTAATGATGATCTTTCTGAAGCTACCAGTAAAATGGAAACAATGAAAGGGAAGAAAAGTTCAGTTGCTGGATCATTAAACCAAGCTACTGAAGAGCAAGTTGAAGGAGCAGCAGTGGAAAGCAAGCAAGCTTCCGATGTAGATAAAATTATCTTTGCTTGTGATGCTGGAATGGGCTCCAGTGCAATGGGTGCTTCCTTATTAAAAAATAAATTTAAAAAAGCAGATATTGATATATTTGTGACGAATAAAGCGATTAATGAAATTCCAGATGATGCGGATATCGTGGTCACGCATAAGGATCTAACGGATCGTGCAAAAGCGAAAGTACCAGCAGCTGAACATATTTCCGTAGAAAATTTCTTAAATAGCCCAAGATATGATGAGCTAGTAGAACGTCTTAAAAAATAAGAGAAGTTTCGAATAGCAAGGTTGAGGTGGTGAAGGCTTCTGAACATTTCTAATCGTGAGCGTAAAATCCTTGAAATTTTATTGGGAAATCCTGAGGGTATAACTGTAAAAGATATTGCCAAGGAATTAGAAGTTAGTGCTCGAACCATTCATCGTGATTTAAAAAACACAGAAGATATTACAAATCACTACAACCTAATATTAGAAAAAAAATCCGGTGTTGGCCTTCGGTTAGTTGGCATGGAGCAGGATCGAAAGCAATTTCTCTCAGCATTAGCGAATGTTACTGTCTTTGACTTTACACCAGAAGAAAGACAATCGATTATTTTGGCTACCCTTCTTGAAATGAAGGAACCAATAAAGCTGTTTACGCTAAGCACAGAATTAAAAGTAACGGAAGCAACAATCAGTCATGATCTTGATCAATTAGAAAAAGAAATAGCATCCTATCGTCTTATTTTGATTCGAAAAAGAGGGTACGGAGTGGAAATTGCCGGTGACGAGGCGAATAAACGTGCAGCATTAAGCAGCTTGATTTCAAAGCATATTGATCCATTTGAGTTCGTGTCATTGATAAAGGATAATATTCAAAAGAAATCACAGGATCAATTTTCTGCGATTTCCAATAGGCTATTAGGTTTAGTAAATCCAGAGCATCTAATTGTGATTCGACAACGGGTGGAACAGGCAAGAGAAGAATTACCGTACGAATTAGCAGATAGTGCATTGATTGGGTTGGTTGTTCATTTAGCGTTAGCGATTGAGCGACTGCAGAAGGGTGATTCGATTCAATTTGACCAAGCACAGCTAATGCAAATGGAAGGTACAAAAGAATATCGTGTTGCTGAAAAAATGATACGTGATATAGAAGGCCCCCTTGGGATGGCCATCCCCGATGATGAAATTGGCTACATCACGATGCATTTAATGGGAGCTAAATTGCGATCTGATTCGAACTATATTGACATGTATCCTGATGAGGATATCGTTTTTTCAGCTAATCAATTAATTCGTTCCGTCAGTAAGCAAATCAATGTACCGCAGATGAACAATAAACAGCTGCTAAATGATTTAGTTGCCCATCTGAAGCCAGCTATTTATCGGTTAAAACAAGGGATGACAATAAAAAATCCATTGATTAGGGAAATCAAGCAGGATTACGATGAGTTATTTCATATGATTACGGCAGCTGTTAGGGATACGTTTCCAAATATGGAATTCCCGGATGATGAAATAGGATACCTTGTTCTTCATTTTGCAGCGGCATTGTTAAACAATGAAAAAGCAGTAGATTTACAAGCGTTAGTCATCTGTTCGAGTGGAATTGGTACTTCAAAAATGCTAGCGACAAAGCTCGTTCAGCGTATACCAGAGATTAAGCATGTTGAAAATGCATCTATTTTTGACTTGAATAAATTAAACGTGGAAGCTTATGATGTCATTGTGTCGACGATTCCGTTAAAAGAATTTGACCACGATTATTTACTCATTTCTCCGATGCTTACTCAAAACGAGATTCATCAGGTGAAAAAGGAGATAAAGAAAAGAAAGCTTACGGTTCATATGAATTATAAAGAACCACGAGTAACGACAGATAGCAGTAATTTTACTGTTCGCATGGAAGCACTGCAAAATTATTCACGAGCAACTCTGGATCTTCTAGATTCATTCCAAGTTTATGACGTTACGGATAATTTAACAATAGACTCGGTATTACGTTTGGTTTGTAAGACGTTAGCAGAAAATAAAATCATACAAAGTGCAAAAATTGTATTTAAAAAACTGCAATTAAGGGAACAGATAAGTGGATTAGGAATTCCAGCTACGTCCATTGCACTTTACCATACACGTTCCAATGCAATCCACAAGCCGACGTTTTCCATTTATAAATTAAACCACCCGCTTGCTATCCGCGGAATGGATAACAACCAAATGGAAATGGATACGGTAATCGTTATGCTGGCACCTGAGATAACCCATCAGGAAGTCCTGGAGATCTTAAGCTTTCTAAGCAGTTTGATTATCCAGGATCAGACAAGTATTTCTTTATTTGAATCCGGAGATGAACCAAAGATAAAACAGTATCTTTCCGAACAACTAGAGCTATTTATACATGAAAAAGAATTAATTTAAGGAGTGAGTTTTATCATGGCAAAAGAAATTTTAAGCAAAGATAACATTCAGTTAGATACAAAATTAGCTAACAAAGAGGAAGCAATTCGTTTCACAGGTAAGATCCTAGTCGATAATGGGTACGTTGAGCCAACTTACGTGGAAAAAATGCTTGAACGTGAAGAGCTAACTTCTACATTTATGGGAAATAGCGTTGCTATCCCACATGGTACAGAGGATGCAAAGGAATTAGTAAAGGAAACAGGGATTTCAGTTGTTATCGTACCAGAGGGTGTGGATTTTGGTGACGGAAACACGGTGAAAATCTTGATTGGTATTGCTGGTAAAGGTGATGACCATTTGGAAGTTCTATCAAAAATTGCGATTGTACTTTCTGAGGAAGAAAATATCCAAACAATTGTTAACGCAACGACAAAAGAGGAAATCATAAGCATTTTTGATGAGGTGAACTAAATGCTAGCAGTACATTTTGGAGCTGGAAACATCGGCAGAGGCTTTATCGGGGCTCTGCTCTATCAAGCGAATTATCATACAACGTTTGTCGATGTTAATGAAGGCATTATTAACGAAATAAACGAGAAGCAGCAATACAATGTTGTGTTAGCAGCAGAAGAAAGTGAAACATTAACGGTAAAAAATGTTTCCGGAATCAATAGCATTACAGATCCAGATAAAGTAATCGAAGCAATTGGGAAAGCAGATCTCATTACAACTGCTGTCGGACCAAACATTTTGGCCATTATCGCAAAGTTAATTGCAGAAGGATTACAGAAACGAATCAAGACAAATAATAAGGCCTTAAATATCATTGCTTGTGAAAATATGGTTGGTGGAAGTTCACTGCTTAAAGAACATATTTACAAACAAGTAACAGCAGACGAGCAACAACAATTTGATGAAGTGTTTGGATTTCCAAATGCTGCAGTAGACCGAATTGTTCCAAACCAAGTGAATGAAGATCCATTATTAGTCTCTGTTGAACCATACTTTGAGTGGGTTGTTGAAAAACCAGCATTCAAAGGTGAGGTACCTGTAATTGATGGTGTCACATATGTGGAAGATTTAACACCATACATTGAACGGAAATTATTTACGGTGAATACCGGTCATGTCGTGCCTGCATATATTGGGCGCTCCCTTGAATATGCAACCATCAATGAAGCAATGCATGATGAAAAAGTACAGGAGATCATTAAGGGAGCTTTAAATGAGTCTGGTGAAGCACTGATTCAGACCTATCATTTTGACCGCACCGAACATCAAAACTATATTGATACGATTATCGGTCGCTTTATGAATCCATATATCTCAGACGAAGTAACACGAGTTGGACGTGGACCAATTCGTAAGCTAGGTCCACGAGATCGTATCATTCGTCCCGCAAGTTTATATATGGATGTAACAGGAAACGTGCCAACTTATCTCGTTCAGGTGATTGTAGCTGCATTACAATACAAAAATGCTCAGGATGAAGAAGCAGTAAAATTACAGCAAATGATCGCTGAACAAGGTTATGAAAAAACGTTGCAAACTATTTCAGAACTGGATGTTAATCACCCATTGATTGCAGCAGTGATGAAGGAAGTATAAGCTTAAGAGACACGTGGGTGCACGTGTCTCTTTTCTATTTTACTCTCATAAGACACCATCCTCCGCAGCTAAGACACCATTCGTAAAAATAAGACGCCATCCCCCGCAACTAAGACACAATTCACAAAAAATAAGACACCATCCTCCGCAGCTAAGACACCACCCCTCTCAGCTAAGGCACATCAGCCCCACCCGTCGGCAAACACATTCTGATTTTAAATTAGTACACCTATTTAATTTTTGCTATACTAATGAACATAAAAGGATAAGAACAGGAGAAGTTGACATGGCAACCACATTACTAGCTAGAATAAACGAACGGCTTCACCAATTTTCCAAAACGGAGAAGAAAATTTCTGCGTACATATTAAATCACGCAGAGCTAATTCCAAACATGACAACGAAGGAACTGGCGAATAAGGCAGATGTAAGTGAAGCAAGCGTTATTCGGTTTGCGAAAACAATTGGTATAGGGAGCTTTAAGACATTTAAAATTTCCTTAGCACAGGAATTAGCTGTAAAAGAAGGATATATCACGGACTTTTCAATTTTGCAGAAAAAGGATTCCCCATACGAAATGTTCCAGAAAGTTGTCCATGTAAACAAGAATGCGATTGAGCTGATAATGGAATCCTTAGATAAAAAAGAGCTCGATGATGCGGTCACGTACCTAAAAAATGCGCGAAAAATTATTTTTTATGGTGTCGGAGGATCTTCGATTGCTGCAATGGATGCACTATACAAATTTACGAAACTCGGATATCAAGTGGAGTTTAATTTAGACTTTCATTACATGCTATCAAAAGTGCCGCATTTTAATAGTGAGGATGTTTTTGTTGCGATTAGTATGTCCGGCAGAACGAAAGATGTTCTGGACTTAGCGCGACTGTCGCAAAAAAAAGGAGCAAAGGTGATAGCAATTACAAACATAAACAAGTCACCACTGTATAAAGAAGCAGATATTCGATTAGCAACCCCGAATGTAGAGCAGGATTTTCGGATTGGCAGCATCACATCAAGAATGACCCAGCTGACAATTATAGATAGCTTATATATTAGTATTTTTAATAGTATTGGTGAGAATGTGCTGGACGAATATCAAGAAGCGAGAAATCATGTTGTGAAATTAAGAAGATAGCTTCTTTTTTTACTTGAAATGAAATTTAATTTCATAAAATTCATTATTTATATTGACTTTTAATTTCATAAATAGGTAAAATAGAGGTGAAAGAAAGTAGAGGAGGCAAAAATTATGCTTGAAAAATTAACAACGGAAGCGCGAAATCAACATACGATGCATTTAGATGAAATGACTACGTTGGATATTTTGCGCACGATGAATAAAGAAGATCAACAGGTTTTAACGGCGATTAAGGAGCAACTTCCACAAATTGAGAAGGCTACGAAATATGCAATTGAATCATTCAACAAAAACGGAAGACTTATTTACGTTGGGGCAGGAACAAGTGGTAGATTGGGAGTTTTAGATGCTGTAGAATGTGTTCCTACATTTGGTACGTCCCCAGAGATGGTACAAGGAATTATTGCGGGTGGAATGAAAGCGCTTTATGAGGCGGCTGAGGGGGCTGAGGACGATCCAGAACTTGGAGCAAACGATTTAAAGAGCATTCAACTGTCAGAAAATGATACGGTCATTGGAATTGCTGCAAGCGGGCGTACCCCTTACGTTATCGGAGCATTACAATATGCGAATTCGAAAAAAGCGAGTACAGTAAGTATATCCTGTAATAAAGACGCAGTAATGAGTCAATACGCTTCGGTGGCGATTGAACTTCTAACGGGATCTGAGGTACTAACTGGTTCTACCAGATTAAAGGCTGGCACTTCTCAGAAGATGGTCTTAAATATGATTTCTACTGCATCGATGGTAGGGATTGGTAAGGTTTACCAAAACTTTATGGTAGATTTAAAGCCGACAAATGAGAAATTAGAAGAAAGGTCCAAACGAAATATTATGGAAGTTACTGGAGTCGATTATGAAACTGCAGCCTCTTATTTTGAGAAATCGAAGCATCAGGTGAAGATAGCAATCGTAATGATTTTATTGCAATGCTCCTATGAAGATGCTATTAACAAGCTTAAGAACTCTGACGGATTTGTGCGACGCGCATTAGCAAAGTAAGAAAAAGGAGGGGTCAATCATGAAGAAAGAACAAAGAATGGCTACAGATATATTAGAACATGTCGGTGGAAAAGACAATATTCAGCGAGTCGCTCATTGTATGACAAGGTTACGTTTGTCATTAAAGGACGATTCCAAAGTGAATATGACTGACTTAAAGCGTGTAGATGGTGTGATGGGCGTTGTTGAGGATGAAACGTTACAGGTCGTTATTGGACCTGGAACCGTAAATAAAGTTGCTGCTGAGATGAGTCAACTAACCGGGTTTGGTATCGGTGAAGATGCAACACCAGATGATTTAACATTTGAAGAAAAAGCAGCCCTTGATAAACAAAAACTCAAAGCAAAAAATCGAACACCATTTAAAAATTTTCTGCGTAAGCTTGGAAATATTTTCATTCCACTTATTCCAGGTTTGGTTGCTTCAGGGATTCTTAATGGAGCAGCTAACTTTGCAGTGAATGCAGGAGTAGACAGAGAGCAAACATGGATGCAAATTTTACTTTTGCTTGGAAGCGTTGTCTTTGCATCATTAGGAATATTGGTTGGTTGGAATACGGCAAAAGAATTTGGCGGGACACCGGTATTAGGCGCCATTGCAGGAATGTTCTTATTTAGCCCGTTGTTAGAGAATATTACAATATATGGAGAAGTATTAAAGGCCGGCAGAGGCGGTTTGTTTGGTGTTATTTTCGCAGCTTGGTTAATGACTTTTGTTGAAAAAAATGTTCGAAAAGTGATGTGGGACGCAGTAGATATTATCTTCACACCTCTAATCACATTACTCGTTGTCGGATTTGCATCCTTATACGCTGTTATGCCAGTAGCTGGTATCCTGTCAGACGGTATCACGATGGGACTTACTGCTTTAATTGATACAGGTGGAGCGATAGCAGGAGCAGTTCTAGCTGGATTTTTCCTGCCATTAGTTATGGTTGGTTTACATCACGGTCTAGCGCCTATTCATCTTGAGTTAATTAATGTATATAATGAGACGGCATTGTTAACCATTTTAGCGATGGGTGGAGCTGGACAAGTTGGTGCAGCGATTGCGATCTTTGTAAAAACAAAGAATACGCGTCTGCGAAATATTATCAAAGGGAGTGCGCCAGTAGGGTTTCTGGGAATTGGCGAACCGTTAATGTATGGAGTAACATTACCATTAGGAAGACCGTTTTTAACAGCTTGTCTGGGAGCTTCCGTTGGTGGAGCATTCCAAGCAGTTATGAGTACAGCATCATCGGGAATTGGCGTTTCTGGTTTGTCACTAATCCCACTTATAACAAACGGACAATATATAAGCTATTTCCTCGGACTCGTCATTTCGTATGCGTTTGGATTCCTATTTACGTATGCATTTGGCTTTAAGGAAAGCATGGCAGATGGTATTTAATAGGCTTTAAGATTAGGAGGTTGCTTTAACCTCCTATCTTTGCTTACATAAAAAATAAATGGAGGGAATCAGTGTGTTAGGAATTTCTGTTTATCTAGGGAATGAGCCAATTGAACAGCAGACTCCCTATATTCGTAAGATGAAAGAAAGTGGATTTCAGTCGATTTTTACATCGCTCCATATTCCTGAGGACGATCACTCGACCTATAAGGATCAGCTTCAGGCACTTGGAAAAGTAGCTACTGAGTTAGATATGGAATTGATGGCAGATATCTCGCCGAATTCATTACAGGCACTAGGGTTAAATTGGGAAAATGCGGATAAATTACTAAATTGGGGACTATCAGGTCTTCGGATCGATTATGGTGTGGACGAGCAAACGATTATTGATTTGTCTCACAAAATGCGCATCGCACTAAACGCAAGTACGATTACAGCGGATTCGTTACACGATATGAAAGCAAAGGGGCTAAACACTGAAGCGGTGGAAGCTTGGCATAATTATTATCCACGACCAGAAACAGGACTCGGGTTAAGTGATTTTATCCAAAAAAACAGGCTGTTAAAGTCGGCAGGGATTACTGTAATGGCATTCATTCCTGGGGACAAGCAATTAAGGGGTCCGCTATATGAAAAACTGCCAACCTTGGAACAGCATCGCAAGCACTCACCTTTTACTGCTTTTTTGGAATTAGAGAAACTGGCAGGGGTGGATAAAATTGTGGTTGGTGACGTTGAATTAAGTGAAGCGTCATTAGAACAATTTCGCGACTATAAGCAAGATGAAATTGTCGTTCGAGCTATTCCAGATAAACTGACAGACTCTGAAATCCTTAGCAAATCAGTGAGTCCATTCACCAACCGGGCAGATAACGCGAGAGACTGTATCCGTGCAGTTGAATCGAGAGGTTATGCGCAATTTGGAGAAGCAGTTGTTCAGGCCCGCAACTGTGTGGAACGATCAGCTGGATCCATTACGATCGATAATAAGAAATATATGCGTTATCAAGGAGAAATTCAAATTGCATTAGCCGATTTACCAGCAGATGAAAGAGTAAATGTACTTGGAAAAGTCATTGACGATGATTTACCATTGCTTCCATGGATTAAGGGCAACCAGAAGTTTCGGATTAAATGGGTGTAATCAAGGTATCTTTAGCAGAATGTCAGGAACAAAGGGGCGGGATAAGGATGGTCATTAGATCAATCGCGGAAAGTGATGCAGAAAATTTTGTTGAGCTAAGTAAGGAAATCGATGCATCTGGATTTATGTTACATGATCCGGGAGAACGCGATACGACGGTCGAGCAGCAACGAAAATCAATCGAACGGATTCTAACTGAAAAAAATACAGTCTTTTTAGTAGCTGAAGCTGATAACAAATTGGTTGGCTTTATTGCAGCATTCGGTGGGAAACTGATTAGAAACAAGCATTCAGCATACCTTGTTTTAGGCATTCTCGAAGCATATCAAGGACAAGGAATAGCTACAAAATTATTTCAGCGAATTTTTGAGTGGGCAAAAGAAGTTGGGATTTCAAGATTAGAATTAACAGTTATAAAAGAAAATATAAAAGCATTTAATTTATACCGAAAAATGGGGTTCGTTGTAGAGGGAGAGAAAGTCAATTCTCTCATGATAAACGGTGAGCCCGTTAATGAGTATTATTTATATAAATTTGTGTGAATGTAGATTTCATTCGAAGTAAATAACTTTCCCTTATGAACTACAACAAAAGGAGCTAACGTCTAAATAGATTAGATTCTTAGCTTCCTTCTTTATGGATTACGAAGGTTTCTGCCGTATAAAGTTATTTATGTCTGTAATGAGTGCCTGAACCAGGCTTCTTTTTGGATATTCGGTACCTCATCACCTAGATTGTAATTTCTTAAGTGCGTAACCCTTGTATTTTCTATAGAACAGCCCCTGTCCCACAATATTGATAATCTACACGAGTCTATAATAATCAATTTTCCCTTCACATATAATCTAATAGATAATCAACTAATCAACTATAAACACTGGTGGAGGCTAGTTATTATGTACGTTTTAGGAATTGATGGTGGTGGTACAAAAACAAAGGGTATCATAGCAAAGTCGAATGGAGAAATAATTGCCGAAGCAACAGTAGGTCCGACCAACCCAAATAGTGTAGATAAGTGGAGTTTGAAAAAAGAGTTGCAGAATCTATTTACTTTATTAAAACAACAGTGTGATTCTTGCTTTTTCCAATTAAAACATGTATTTGCAGGGATGTCAGGTGTTGGCCATCCAACAACGAAAGAGATGGTGCAAAAGATTCTTGTCGACTTACTACCAGATCATGTGCATGTAACAGTAAATATAGATGCTATTAATGCTCTCTATTCAGGTACTTTAGGTAAACCGGGAATTGTACAAATTGCTGGCACAGGCTCCATTACATTTAGTATAAATCATGACGGTTTATCTGATCGTGTGGGGGGATGGGGATATTTAATTGGGGAGATGGGAAGCGGTTTTGCACTCGGACGTGATGCTTTAGAGGCAGCTTTCTTAGCCCATGATGGATTAGGGACTCCAACAGCAATTAGTAATTTCCTACTTGAATATTTCCAAGCGGCTAAGTTACCCGATATTATCCATGCTGTTTATCAAGAAAAAAACCAGAAAGAACGTGTTGCTTCATTGAGCAAAATAGTAATGAGAGCAGCCGATGATGGTGACCAAGTTGCACGAGGGATCATTCAAAAAAACGCCATACATATGGGCAAGTCAATTGCTTGTTTACAAACAAAGCGATTTTCAAAAAAGGATAGAGTCCCGGTTGTGCTAACAGGTGGAATTTATAATCGACTTGACCTTTTCCAAGCAATAATCGAAAAAGAAATTCGTCAACATCAATTGGAATCAATACTCACAGTTCCTAAAATGGAACCTGTTGGTGGAGCTATTGTTGCTGCGTGGAGGGAAGAAGGAGTTACCGTTAATTCGAGTTTTGTTAAGGTTTTTACAAGATAACCAGTAGTTTACATGAATCAAGTCTTTTTACCTGCCGAGAGTTTGTGCTAGGTATAATGATTTATTTGTTTAATTCTAATAATTACAACTTGTTTAATATTTTGGTTTAATGTAGAATGAAACTGCAATCATGTGAAACATTTAAAATATCGTTCCTATCACGAGAAATGGATAGTTATTTAATATGAGGGAGGAATTTTAGTTGAGTAAAATGAATCTTGAATTAGCAAAAAAACTTATTGAGGGTGCTGAACAAGAAGCAGCAAATATTGGAGTTTCAATGGTTATATCCGTTGTTGATGAGGGTGGAAATCTAATCGCAGTACATCGTATGGATGACGCATGGCTGGCTAGTGTTGACATAGCACAGAATAAAGCTTGGACTTCTGTTGCATTAAAGATGCCAACATCAGATTTAGCTGAAGCTACTATTCCTAAAGCTGAATTGTATGGTTTAAACACAACGAATAACGGGCGGATCGTTCTCTTCGGGGGAGGCATTCCATTAGTTGAAAATGATCAGGTTATTGGTGCTGTTGGCGTGAGTGGCAGCTCTGTAGAACACGATGTTCAAGTGGCTCAGGCAGCAGTGGATGCTTTTGAAAGTATAAGAGTATAATATAATAGAATAAATGCATATTAAAAAGCAGTGAACGATTATTAATCGTTCACTGCTTTTCTTACTATAAATACATATACTGAAATGTAACCGTGTAGGAAAGTAAATTATAAAGCTATCAGTATGATTCTTGCCATTAAAACGATAACTGTTGGATAAATACTAGAGAAGAATTACTGAAAGATTATTTAGTTATACTAAAAACACCGTCCGCTCTTCCAACAATAACTTTATCAGCCATTCCTGCAAACAGCCCTGTTTCAACAACACCTACAAGCATTTTTAAATCCTTTTGCAATGCTTCGGGTTCTAGAATTTCATCAAAGGAGCAGTCCAGAATGTAGTTGTCATTATCGGTAATAAACACTTCCTCATCTTTATTGCGCAATGCTGGTCTGCCGCCTAATTTTTCAATGGTTGTTGAAGTTCGTTCCCAACCGAAAGGCGTTACCTCTACAGCTAGCGGAAATGCTCCCAGATGAGTTACAAGTTTTGATTCATCAACAATAACAATAAACTCTTTTGCAGCAGCTGCGACAACTTTTTCGCGCAGTAATGCACCGCCTCCGCCTTTGATAAGCTGCAGGTTTTCATCGACTTCATCAGCACCATCAATTGCTATGTCCAATTGCTGTACCTTTGAGAAATCAGTAAGTGGTACACCGAATTCTTCTGCCCATTTGGCTGTCGTGTTAGAAGTGGGGATAGCAGTAATATTTAGTCCTTCTTGTACACGTTCACCTAATCTTTTCACCATCCAGTACACTGTAGATCCAGATCCTAGGCCGACTTTCATGCCGTCTTTAACTAAATTCGCTGCCTCTTCTCCAACTAACTTTTTTAACTCGTCTGCATTTTGCATCGTGTAACATCTCCTATTTGTGAAAAAAATTATAAAATAACTTCCACGTTCAATACTGATTCAACATGCTTAACAACATTTTTAACTGTAAAACCATACGCTTCAATCACTTTATTACCTGGTGCAGATGCTCCGAAAGTGTCAATTCCAAGAATTCTTCCTTGTTCACCTGTATAGCGTTCCCAGCCGAAAGTGGTTCCCATTTCGATTGCAACACGTGCTTTCACTTGAGGAGGAATTACTTCATTTTTATATGCTGCATCTTGTTGGTTGAAGCGATCCCATGAAGGCATGCTAACAACGCGTACATCGATTCCTTTTTCTTTCAGTGCTTTCTGGGAATTAATCGCCAGTTGAACCTCAGATCCAGTTGCTAATAATAGTGCATCAGGTGTCTCTTTTTCTGAGTTGCTTACGATATAGGCACCTTTTTTAACACCTTCATAGGCATTTTCTTTTGTTGATTCCAATGTTGGTAAATCTTGTCTTGTTAAAACAAGTGCTGTAGGCTGATCTTTTGATTCCAGTGCTAGGCGCCATGCAGCAGCGGTTTCGTTTGCGTCAGCAGGACGAATCGTGGATAGTCCAGGAATGACACGTAGTGCTGCTAAATGTTCAATTGGTTCATGTGTTGGACCATCTTCACCAACAGCAATAGAATCATGGGTAAATACATAAGTTACAGGTGTTTTCATAATGGATGCCAGGCGAATAGCTGGGCGTAAATAGTCATTAAAGACAAAGAATGTACCACCATATACTTTTAATCCGCCATGCAGAGCCATTCCGTTTAAAGCAGCTCCCATTGCATGCTCACGTACACCAAACCAAATATTTCTTTCTTCGTAACTATCCCGTGAGAAATCGCCTTCACCATTTATCATTGTCTTGTTGGATCCTGCTAGGTCAGCACTTCCGCCAAAGAAGTTAGGTACTGTTTTTGCAATAGCATTTAAAACTTTACCAGAAGATGCTCTTGTAGCAAGCGTATCCTGACCAGCCTCAAAAACTGGTAATGCTTTCTCCCAATCTACTGGAAGCGCATCATGTATTGCCAGCTGAAGCTCTTTTGCTAGTTCTGGATATTTTTCAGTATACATCTCAATCAATTGATTCCATGCAGCTTCTTTTTCTTTACCGTTTTTACCAATTTTTTCATTGAAATCGGCATATACCTCTTCCGGGACATAGAAGGCTTCGTGTTCCCAACGATAAAATTCTTTTGTTAGCTTTGTTTCCTCTGAACCAAGCGGAGAACCATGTGATGCTGCAGATGCAGATTTATTTGGTGAACCATAACCAATTACAGTTTTGATTTCAATTAAAGTTGGTTGTGTTGTATTTGCTTGTGCTTCCTTAATTGCTTTTCTGATTTCATTGATATCGTTTCCATTTTCAACACGGAGAACCTGCCATCCATAGGCTGTGAAACGTTGCTCGGTATTTTCAGAGAAAGATTTATTTAACTCACCATCTAAAGAAATATCGTTAGAGTCATAGAGTGCAATTAATTTGCCTAACCCTAAATGCCCGGCTAATGAAGCAGCCTCATGGGATATTCCTTCCATTAAATCTCCGTCGCTTACAAGCGCATACGTATAATGATCCACGACAGATAGGTCTTCTTTATTAAACTTAGCAGCTAAATGTGCCTCAGCCATTGCCATACCAACAGACATTGCGATACCTTGACCAAGTGGACCAGTTGTTGCCTCCACTCCATCTGTATGATGTACCTCTGGGTGCCCTGGGGTTTTTGAATCCCATTGGCGAAACGCTTTCAAATCATCTATTGAAACGTTATAACCAGCTAAATGAAGTAGGCTGTATAAAAGCATTGATCCATGACCTGCTGAAAGGACGAAACGGTCACGGTTAAACCATTTAGCGTTTTTTGGATTATGGTTCATGAAATCTGTCCATAGCGTGTAAGCCATTGGAGCAGCTCCCATTGGTAAACCAGGATGTCCAGAGTTAGCCTTTTCGATTGCGTCGATTGATAGGGTGCGAACGGTATTAATGGATAAGTTCTCGATGTTTGTTGACATTAGTAAACGCTCCTTTAATTTATAAATGTTATATGTTTCACATAACTATCGTATAATGAACCGTTTTCAAAAACAAGCATTTTATTGTACGTAATTGTGAATAATATATGTACAAATTTGTATTTTCTGTGTAAAACACAACGTTGTACATTAAATGTTCTGTTTTTTGGGATGAAAACGAATTCAATTTATGTATAATAGATGGTAATATAAAGCTAAAGGAGGATTACGAGTGGTACTGAGCGATCGCGACAAAAGGGTCTTAAATGATTTGATGAGTAATCCAAGTATTACAAGTATGACATTAGAAGAGAAACATTTATTAACAAGAAGACAGCTTGGCTATAGCTTCACGAAGATTAACGAATGGTTAAAAATAAATAGTCTTCCAGCAATAGAAAGAACTAGGAAAGGTCAATTTGTGATTGATCAGGCTGTTTTTTCAAAGCTTAATAGTAGTTATGAAGGTGCTGTGGCTTCAGCGATATTTACGGAAGAGCAACGTGTTCAATTAATTATTTTAATGTTGCTAAGCTCCGAAGAAGAGCTGTCATTAAATCATTTTACAATCGAGCTGGAAGTTAGCAAGAATACGATTCTAAATGACATGAAACAAGCTCAAGTATTCTTAGATGAATACGATTTGACAATTCGGTATTCAAGGAAACATGGATATTTGATTGAGGGTAATGAGTTTCAAGTCCGTAAACTACTCATCCATATTACACATCAAGTACTGCAAATGAGTAATGGGAAAAATAGATTAGAGGATTTATCTGGCATTCAAAATGATTTGTTAGATGAATTTAAAAGGCGTATTGAGAAAGTAGAGAATAAGTTAAACTTAAAATTTACCGACGAAAAATTGGTAACGATGCCATACATTTTGATTCTAATATTAAGAAGAATACAAAAAGGCTGTGAGATAAAATCGTTTTCCATTCGCTATGAGGAGTTATCGGATACGAAAGAGTATCAGGCTACTGAGGAAATTTTATATGATTTTAATGAAATCCCAGTAACAGAGCGCTTATTCATCACATTGCATCTTTTGACGACAAATGTTTATTGGTCTGAATACATTAATGAGGAAGCAATTCCAAATCTAGTTCCAGCTATTAACGATATGCTCAGACAATTTGAGAAGAGTGCTTGTATTTATTTGCAGGAGCGTAATCAGTTATTAGACAAGCTTTTACAGCATCTTCAGCCTGCATATTACCGAATAAAATATCATCTTACAGATACAATTAATTTTCAAGGGTCTTTGAGCAAGGAGTTTAAGGAATTGCATCATCTTGTAAAGCGTTCCATTGGACCGCTTGCAGAGCTGATCGGTGATGACATTCCTGAAAGCGAAACCACCTATGTTACGATGCTTATTGGTGGGTGGATGAACAGACAAGGTGAAAGTATTGAAGAAAAAATAAAAGCAGTTGTGGTTTGTCCGCAAGGTGTATCGGTTTCAAAATTAATGTTTAATGAGCTGAAAGAATTATTTCCAGAATTTGTTTTTTTGGATTCCTTGTCCGTACGAGAATTTCTCGATTATAAGTTAGATTACGATATTGTATTTTCACCAACCCAATTAGAAACAGAGAAAAAGTTATTTATCTCAAAAGTATTTCTTGGGCAAGATGAACGTTATCGTTTAAGAAAGCAAGTGATGCTTGCGATTCATGGGTATATTCCAAATGATATTAATGTTTATCATATTGTAGATATTATTAAGAAGCATACTGCAATTAATAATGAAAAGGCTTTAATAGAAGATTTAGAGCAATATTTTAATCGTGACGATGATTCAGCAGTGGTAAGGCAGAATGCTGCACAACGGGAAATCGATTTGGATGAATTAATTGTGCCAGAGAATATCACGTTAAGAGATTCAGTTGATTCATGGGAAGAGGCGATACGTATAAGTGCCGATCCATTAATTAAAAAAGGCAAAATACTTCCAGAGTATGTGCACGCGATGATTCACCACTCGAATGATGATCCGTACATCGTAATAGGTACAAATATAGCAATCCCACACGCTGCTCCAGAAGACGGTGTTAATGAGGTTGGTATGACTTTATTACGTTTAAAGGATGGTGTTCAGTACAGTCAGGATTATAAGATTAATCTAATTTTCGTTATTGCCGCAGTGGATAAACAGCAACATATACATGCTTTAATGCAATTAATGAATTTGGCAGGATCTGAAGAAGATACAAACAAAATAATCAATGCGAGTTCTATTGAAGAGGTTCATGAAATTATAAAATTTTATAGTTCTGACAGAAGTTTGTAAGACAGAAGCAAAAGAATAGGAGTGCAAAGAATGAGTGAGTTATTTTTCAATGAATCTGTCATTCTACTAGATGTGGAAGGCGATAATAAAGAAGAGGTACTAGCAACAATTGGCAATAATCTAGTGGAAAGAGGTTTAGTGAAAGAAAGCTTTGTTCCTGCGATTATTAAACGAGAAGGTGAGTTTGCAACAGGGCTTCCAACAGCAGGAGTATCTGTAGCAATACCACATACAGATGTGGAACATGTAAATAAAAAGACGATTAGTGTCGCCGTTCTAAAGAACCCAGTTGATTTTGTGATTATGGGCGACGATAGTGAGACTACACCTGTACAACTAGTTTTTATGTTAGCAATGGATGAAGCGCATTCACAGCTTTCTTTACTCCAAAAGTTAATGCAAGTTTTTCAAGAAGAGGATACATTGAAGTACCTAGTAAACCAAAAAGACAAAACAAAGGTTAAAAGTCTTTTGGAGGAAAAGCTAGATTTTGTAGCACTTGAAGGAGGTGAGAGATAATGGCGAAAACAGTATTAGTAGCATGTGGAGCAGGTATTGCAACATCAACAGTTGTAAACAGTGCAATTGAAGAATTAGCGAAAGAAAACAACATTAAAGTTGACTTAAAACAAATCAAAATTGCTGAAGTTGGTGCTTACGTAGATACAGCTGATCTATTAGTTACAACTGCAATGACGAAAACAGAATACCCATTCCCAGTAATTAATGCACGTACATTTTTAACTGGTATTGGTGTTGAAGATACAAAAAAACAAATTTTAGAAGAACTTCAAAAATAAGTAGCAAAACATAAATCTCGATAAGCTCTTAATGTGATATCGAGATTTATGTTGAATTTGTTAGGGGGTATCATAATGCAAGCATTCGTAGATTTTATTCAAGGTTTTTTAGGTTTAGGCGCGACTGTTATTCTTCCAGTAGCAATCATGATTTTAGGTCTTGTGTTTGGTCAGAAGCTCGGCAAAGCGATTCGTTCAGGTTTAACAATCGGGGTTGCTTTTGTTGGTATTTTCTTAGTGATTGATTTGTTAACGCTAAACTTAGGCCCAGCAGCACAAGGGATGGTTGAGCGTTTAGGAGTAGATTTAAATGTTATTGATGTAGGATGGCCGGCGACATCATCAATTGCATGGGCATCTGTTGTAGCGGCATTTATTATTCCACTGGGATTAGTTGTAAACGTTATTATGCTCTTAACGAAGACAACGAAAACAATGAATGTTGATATTTGGAACTACTGGCATTATACATTTATGGCAGCAGTTGTGTATACAGTATCAGGTAGTATTGTACAAGGTTTAATTGCAGCAGTTATATTCCAAATTGTTTGTCTTAAAGTTGCAGACTGGACACAACCAATGGTTAGTGATTTTTATGAATTGCCAGGTGTTTCCGTTGCAACAGGAAGTACAATTTCCTATGCACCTTTTATTTATTTAGTAAAATTAGTACAAAAAATCCCTGGATTGAAAAATTTACATGCTGATCCAGATTCCATTCAAAAACGTTTTGGTATCTTTGGAGATTCCATGGTAATTGGTCTGATTTTAGGTGCAGCAATTGGAGCATTAGCAGGGTACAGTGTTGGTGATGTTATTAACATTGGTATATCAATGGCTGCTGTAATGGTCCTTATGCCACGTATGGTTAAGATTTTGATGGAAGGGTTAATGCCTGTTTCAGAATCAGCACGTGAATGGTTAAATAAACGTTTTGGTGATCGAGAAATTAATATCGGGCTGGATGCAGCAGTACTGTTAGGACATCCATCTGTAATCGCAACCGCTCTTATTTTAACACCAATTACAGTTTTAATTGCAGTTGTATTACCTGGTAATGCTGTACTGCCATTTGGTGACTTAGCTACAATTCCATTTGTTGTTGCATTCGTAGTAGGTGCAGCTAGAGGGAACATTATCCACTCGGTTATTGTTGGTTCGGTTATGATTGCACTTTCACTTTATATGGCGACAGATATTGCGCCGCTTTTCTCTGACATGGCTTCAACTGCAAGTATTAATTTACCTGAAGGCTCAGCAATGGTTTCAAGTATCGACCAAGGTGGTAACTTAGTAAACTGGATTATCTGGAGAGTCTTTGAGATTTTTAACTAGAAAGATTCATTTTTTCTAAAGTTATGAAGTGTTTGATTGTGAAACCTTTCACCAAAAGGCTATATACAACTAATTAATTGATCGAGTTAAACAAAAGCAACAGGAGGAATTCATAGTGAAAGCATTAGTAAAAACAGAACTCGGATTTGGTAACCTAGAAATTCAAGATAAACAAGAACCACAAGCTGGTAAAGATCAAGTGAAAATTGAAGTGAAATATGCGGGTATCTGTGGATCTGATATTCATACGTATGAAGGACATTATAAGGTTGCAACACCTGTAACACTCGGCCATGAATTTTCTGGTGAGGTAGTTGAGATTGGAGAAGGAGTAACGGAATTTAAAGTAGGTGATCGAGTTACTTCAGAAACCACTTTCTATATTTGTGGTGAATGTGAATACTGTAACTCAGGTGACTATAACCTTTGTAGCCACAGAAAAGGTCTAGGCTCACAACAAGATGGTGGTTTTGCCAAATATTTAGTTGCCCGTAAAGAAAGTGTCCATCAGTTGCCGGAAAATGTAGACTACCAGTCAGCAGCAATGACAGAACCATTAGCATGTACACACCATGCAATTGAGAAAACAGAAATTAATACAGGAGATCTTGTTGTTGTCATTGGACCTGGTCCAATTGGACTTTTAGCGGCTCAAGTAGCTAAAAGTCGTGGTGCTACGGTAATCATTACAGGACTAACAAATGATAAAGTTCGTCTGGATAAAGCAATTGAGGTAGGTATTGATTATACCGTTAATACGCAAGAAGAAGATCTAAAAGAGTTTGTCCATAAGTTAACAAATGGTTATGGTGCTGATGTAGTCTTGGAATGCTCTGGTGCTGTACCAGCTGCGAGACAAGGTCTGGATATTCTTCGCAAAAAAGGTCATTATGCGCAAGTAGGTATTTTTGCACAATCTGAAATTCAATTTGATCTTGAAAAAATTATTCAAAAAGAAATCCGGGTTGTGGGCAGCAGAAGCCAAAAATCAGCTGATTGGGAACCATCACTTGCATTAATGAATGATAGAAAAGTAAATGCAAAGGCTTTAGTAACACATGAGTTTAACATTACCGAGTGGGATGAAGCATATCAAGCGATTAAAAGTGGAGAAGCAATTAAAGTTTTGTTAACGCCTGTGGATTGATTAAAAATCTAGTAATCTTCCAGCAAAGGTCTGAATTACATTATACCTTGTAACAAAGGTGAGGGGGAGAATGAAATTGGATAAGCAACAACTAATTGACATGATTGATTATACATTATTAACTCCAACTGCAAGTAAAGAGGATATTAAAGCATTCTGTGAAGAAACAATCGAATATGGCTTTAAAACTGTTTTTGTGAACCCATTTTATGTATCGTACGCGCATAGTCTGTTATCTCCACACAATATTAAAGTTGGAGTACCAATAGGATTCTCACTTGGTGGTGCAACAACGCATGTAAAAGTGGAAGAAACAAAAGAGGCAATTAAAAATGGTGCTGAAGAAATCGATATGTTAGTTAACTTGGGAGCTCTTAAGTCAGGCGAATATGATGTGGTAAAAAATGATATTGCAGAAGTTGTTAAGGCATCTCAAGGATTAACAACCAAAGTTATTATTGAAACAGCATTATTAACGGATGAAGAGAAAGTGAAAGTAACGGAAATAATCATCGAAGCGGGTGCTGACTTTGTAAAAACAGCTACTGGCTTTAACGGTGGTGGAGCAACAGTTGAAGATGTTAAATTACTTCGTTCCGTAGCGGGTGACAAAATAGGTGTCAAAGCTGCTGGGGGAGTTAAAACGTATGAAGATGCAGTTAACATTGTCGCTGCTGGTGCAAATCGTATTGGTGCAAGTGGTGCTGTAGCAATTATCAGTGGCGGTGTTTCAGAGGCTTCATATTAAAAATATCGTGCTAAACGGTTAAGTATAATACTTAATCGTTTTATCACGCATTAACGGACTGTAATATTTTTTCTCAAAGCTTGAGAAAACTAAAACGTGAAGGTTGTGGGAGAAACATCCCATAAATTCCCGATTCTGTTCAAGGTCCTTTAGGTCATACCCTTGAGGTACTAACATTCAGTGGGGAGGAAGGGAATCCCACTGAATGAAGTTTCACTTTATCACTTTTCATAGAAATGAGGGTTAGTATGGTAGATACACTTTTAGATTTCATGTTAGGCCCACTAAGAGGGATAAGTGAATTCTATTTTGAATACCAATTAATTTTTAACACGATTATCGTTGGATTCGCAGCATACAAACTGTTTTTCAGCAAAAAAAAAGAAGTAAAAAATGAGTCTGCAAATTATTAGATATATTGAGGTGAATGGGATGAGAGCGTTAAATCTTTATGGTGTACAAGATATTCGTTTTGAAGAGAATACACCAATTCCAGTAATCGAAAATGATACCGACGTTATTATTAAAATAAAATCAGTTGGAATATGTGGATCCGATACATCTAGATATAAAAAACTCGGCCCATATGTAGAGGGAATGACGTTTGGCCATGAGTTTGCTGGTGAAGTAACAGAGGTTGGGCCAGGAGTAAAAGGAATTAAAGTTGGTGATCGTGTCGCAGGATGCCCTGCATTTGTTTGTGGAGAATGTGAATATTGCCTCAGTGGTGAACCAGCACGCTGTGAAAACCTTAGTGTAATTGGTGCACGTCACCCTGGTGCTTATGCTGAATATACAAAATTACCTGCAACCCACATCGTTCCCCTTCCAGATAATGTTGATTATGATACGGCTGCATTGGTTGAACCTTCTGCGGTAGTAGCACACGGATTTTACCGTACTAAAATTCAGCCAGGTGCAGAGGTTGCTATAATGGGTGTTGGGAGTATCGGACTTCTAGCTGTACAATGGGCAAAAATTTTCGGTGCGAAAAAAGTATATGCAATTGACATTGATGACAAAAAACTACAAATTGCGAAAGAGCTTGGTG
This sequence comes from Oceanobacillus sp. FSL W7-1304, assembly GCF_037969805.1. NCBI lineage: Bacteria > Bacillati > Bacillota > Bacilli > Caryophanales > Bacillaceae > Oceanobacillus > Oceanobacillus sp. FSL W7-1304. Next base: position 3,449,695 of record NZ_CP150211.1, read on the forward strand.
CTGATGTAGCAATCAATTCATTGGAAAAACCCGCCCATGAGCAAATTATGGAGTATACAAATGGTAGGGGTGTGGATTTAGCCGTTGAATCTGCAGGTTCACCAATTACATCTGCCCAAGTATTTGCCTTACCTAAAAAAGGTGGAGAAGTAGTATTTATGGGAATTCCATATGCAGATATTAACATTGAGCGTTTCTACTTTGAAAAAATTGTTCGTAATGAATTGACCATTTATGGATCATGGAATGCAATCTCAGCACCATTCCCTGGGAAAGAGTGGTCATCAACTGTTCACTATATGAGTACTGGCCAAATTAATGTGAAACCAATGATTTCTCATAAGTTATCTTTAGAAGAGGGCCCAGAAGCATTCCAGAAAGTTATAAATAGAGAGATAGACTCGGTTAAAGTGATTTTTAACCCGGAAAAAACGGAAGTATCTAGTGAATTAAATGTTGAAGAATTTACGATAGGAAAATAAAATATTTTATAATATGTAACCTATAAAAGGTTAATGTATTTTTTTCAAGGTTAACAACACAATCAAGGTTTCCTCTTAAGAATCTTTGGTTGAAATAAATCAAGGATTACTACTATACAGGGTACCTATAGGAATCTTGTATAGTATTTTCTGTTATAGCGAGAGTAATTAACATATAGAATATCATAGGGGATAGATTAATTTATATAGACAACAAACAAAATATCTGATTATATATAAATAACAGAAATCAATTAAATTACTTGGATGTGTTTACAAATGATGAAAATAGGGATATTAACAAGTGGTGAAGATGCACCTGGAATGAATACTGCAATTAGTGCAGTCGTTAAAGCGGCCAATTATCATAATATTGATGTAATGGGAGTTAATTATGGTTACAATGGGTTGATAGAAGGATCTATTTATCCGTTAACTGCATCTGATTTGGAAAATATTACTGATTCAGGCGGTACAATCTTAAAGACATCAAGAAGTACGGAATTAAGTGAAACAGTGAAAATGAAAATACAAGATACATTGGAAAAATCCGGAATAAATGCTCTAGTTATAATCGGAGATGATAAATCCTTTGAAGCGGCTAGGAAAATTCAACAACAAGGTATAAAAGTAATAGGTATTCCTGCAACAGTTGAAAATGATATAGTCTATACAGATTATTCTATCGGTTTTGATACAACTGTAAATACCATTCTAGAATGCATTCATAAGATTAAAGACACAAGCTTTTCTCATGATAAGACAACTATTGTAGAGGTGATGGGCAGACACTGTGGTGACTTAGCTTTGTTCTCAGCTTTAGCCGGTGGGGGAGAGATCATTTCTACACCGGAACGGAAATTGGATTTAGATTCAATCTGTTCTACATTAGCTATGAGAATAAATGATGGAAAAAGAAACAATATGATTATCGTAACAGAAGAATTACATGATATACAGGAATTACAAAAAGGTATCGAAGAAAGGCTGAATATTTCTGTAAGAACATCTACATTAGGATTTTTACAAAGAGGTGGAAACCCATCGGCTTTTGATCGGGTACTTGCAAGCAGGTTGGGTATTGCAGCAATAGAATTATTAATGGACGAGCAAACTGGCAAAGCTGTAGGTATTAAAGGAAATAAAATAATAGATGTAGATTTTGATAAATTAAACATTGAAAATGGAAATAAACTAGAGGGTTACCGTTTATTGGAAACACTTTTAGATTAAATAGATTGATATTCTAGAACCATGGTTGTTAGAAATGTTGTTTTTATGAGTGTCCCCATTCTATACGCTCTAGATATAATAGCTATCGTTTATCTAAGATAAATGATGGCTTTTTGTGTCAGGAAAACTATCTGAAATCGCAATAATTTAACCACTAACAACAGGCACCTATTATTTTAAACCTACATTTATAAAGCTATCCTGCGATGAAAATATAAATTCCTGCAAAATCCGACAATTTTTGTAGTTGACAATCTAATTTTTCCAATCTATAATGAAAGCGTATTCTAACATATGACACACATTGTAACAAATGTTACAAGATTAAACTTTATTTACGTAATGTAACAATTGTTAATTATGAAAGAACTTATTATCAAAGCTAGGTTTATTAAGTATGCGTTTTTATTTCAGAAGATTCTGAGGGGGATTTATAATGTCAATTTATCATGAACTTCAATTAAGAGAACAAGAAAATAACCCAATCAAAGTAGGAGTTATTGGTGCGGGACAAATGGGATTTGGACTTATTACCCAAATATCTCGCATCCCCGGAATGATCGTCGGTGGAGTTTCGGATGTAAACGTTGAAAGAGCTCAAAAGGCAGTTGATTATTATCAGTCTCAAGAAAATAAGAAAGTAAATACATTGGTATCTTCAGATTATCGAGAAGTCATCCAGTCATCCAATGTGGAGGTAATTGTAGATGCTACTGGAGTACCTGAAGTTGGAGCAAATATTTCCCTGGAAGCTTTAAATTCTAGGAAACATCTAGTCTTATTAAATGTAGAAGTTGATATAACAATAGGTTCGTATATGAATTCATTGTTTCAATCTGCTGGACTAGTTTATTCAGGATCTGCTGGAGATGAGCCAGCTGCAATCGTTGAATTATATGAATTTGCCAAAACGATGGGAATGGAAGTCGTTGTTGCTGGAAAAGGGAAAAATAACGCATTAAAAACGACAGCTAACCCAGATACTGCCGCAGCAGAAGCAAAAGCTAAAAACATGAGTCCGCATATGCTAGCAGCATTCCAGGATGGAACCAAAACGATGGCTGAAATGAATTTATTAAGTAACGCAATCGGCTTAGTGCCAGATAAAGTAGGAATGCATGGCGTCGATGCTAATCTAGATGACGTTGCACAAAAACTAGATTTGAAAGAAAATGGCGGCGTTTTAAACAGCTTAGGAGTAGTAGAATATGTTAACGGTTTAGCACCAGGGGTTTTCGTTATTGTTAAAAGTGACCTAGAACCTGTTGATGAGGAACTGCGCTATTTATTAAAAGTAGACAAAAGTCATGGAAACCATTATACATTATATCGCCCATATCATTTAGCTAGTTTAGAAACACCGGTTACAATTGCGAAGGCTGTCTTACATCATGATACTTCTATTCATCCGCTTGGAGCTCCAATCTCAGAAACTGTAACGGTTGCAAAGCGAGATATTAAAGCGGGCGAAACACTAGATGGCATTGGTGGTTATTCTGTTAGAGGTGTATTAGAAACACATCAAGATATGGAAGTGAATGGTCACATTCCTATTGGTCTAATTAGTGGTAATGTTGTTGCTAAAAGGGATATTAAAGAAGGTCAATTTTTAACACACGATGATGTAGAGCTTGATCCTTCAACAACCGTATGGAAATTAAGAGCTTTGCAGGATCATATGTTTCGTGTTAAATAGTTTTTTACTGCCTAAGTGAAATTAATATTGGGTTCCTGGTGTAGGAAGATGATTAAGTTACAAGTCAACAAACACATAAAGGGAGGATAAAATCATGATGAAAACGAAAGTTCTGGAAATTGGAGCACTAGTACCAGATTTTAAAGAGGAGAGCTTATTAGTACTTTTTAATGAAACTGCTCCCCTTGAATTAAAAGATATCTCAGTAATTCACCGTTTTGAAGAACAACCTAAAAATGCTCTGCAGGAAGGAACAACACTTGTGATTGGTGATAAAGAATATACGATACAAAAAGTCGGGGATGAAGCAAATCCAAATTTTGAAAGCCTTGGTCACGTTTCGATTTATTTTAAAGACGATGAAACGGAAGAAATCTTACCAGGGGCAGTTTTAGTAACACCTAGTGAATTTCCAGAGTTAAATATTGGTGATTCAATTGAAGTTAAATAAGGTGGATACGCCCTTATAGTGCGGGGTTAACAACCTCTAAACGAGCATTTCCTTCTATATTACGTTATAAGAGAGGATGGAATTAAGATGGATTTTATGATCGCTATTGCTGATGGCTTTATTGGAATGTTTCAGGCGGGTGCAGAAGTATTTATGGGTTATATGACGGGGATTATACCTTTATTAGTAACGCTAATCACAGCTGTTAATGCGGTAACAAAAATGATTGGTGAGGAGAAGATAAATCGATTCCTTCAAAAAATTACCAAATATGCCTTATTACGCTATACCCTTGTACCACTTATCGCTGTATTCTTTTTTACGAACCCAATGTGTTATACAGTTGGACGTTTCATGCCAGAAAAATATAAACCAGCATTCTATGATTCTGCGGTTTCATTCGTGCATCCAATTACCGGTCTTTTCCCACATGCAAACTCGGCTGAATTATTTATTTGGCTAGGAGTCGCAACAGGGTATGCAACCGCTGGCGGCAGTCAAGCACAATTAGGTCTTATGTTCTTATTAACTGGTTTACTTGTTATTTTAATGAGAGGTCTTGTAACGGAACGAATCAGTGCCTATATGTTTAAAAAACAAGGTTATGAACGAATCCTTAACGAGAAATAAAGTAGAAACGCAGAGGGGGAAATCTTATGGCTAACCATAAGACGGTAATAGTGTCCAAAGGAAAAAATGGCTGGGGTGGACCATTAGAATTAACACCAACCGATGAAAAAAAATATGTCATCAGTGTTACTGGAGGGGGAATCCATCCAGTAGCAAGAGAGATTGCAAGACTTGCAGGTGCTGAGGTAGTTGACTCATTTAAAAATCCAGTAGCAAAAGAGCAAACATTGGTTGCGGTTATTGATTGTGGTGGGACAGCACGGTGCGGAACTTATCCAAGACTAAGAATACCTACTGTTAACGTTAAAGTAATGAGTCCATCTGGACCACTTGCAAAATTTATGACAGAAGATATTTTTGTCTCTGGTGTAACTGTAGGTGATGTCGAGCTCGCTGATAGTGAAACTACCGTTGCTGCAGTACCAAAAACAGAATTGGATGAAGCGGAAGTAAAGAATGCTGAAAAAAACAAAGAAACTGTAGCGGCTGCAGCTGAACCAGTAGAAGATAACAGTACAAACAATGAAATTGAGGGTAATAAAGGTGTTATGGGAATCATTGACAAGATAGCCAAGGGTGCGGGTAGCTTTATGAATATCATGTACCAAGCAGGTCGTGATACCATCGACACAATCATTAAAAATATAATCCCCTTTATGGCGTTCGTTGCAACGTTAATCGGGATTATCAACTATACAGGTATTGGAGAAATATTAGCAAATGTATTTGTACCACTTTCAAATAATATTGGTGGGCTAATTATTTTAGGTGTTATAACCGCGCTTCCATTCCTGTCACCACTACTTGCACCAGGAGCTGTTATCGGTGCAATTATCGGTACATTAGTTGGAAATGAAATTGCAAACGGTAACATTGATATGAGCATTGCGCTTCCTGCATTATTTGCAATTAATGCACAGGTTGGAACTGACTTTATTCCGGTTGGCTTAACACTGGGGGAAGCGAAGCCGGAAACAATTAGTGTTGGAGCACCAGCAATTCTTTTCTCCAGAGTAATCACTGGACCACTAGCAGTTGTCATTGCTTACTTTATGTCGTTTACACTGTAGAAAAGATGATGAAAGGAGGATTAAAATGCTGCCAGATTCATTTCGATTTGGAGTTCTTCTAGAAGCCGGAAAAGCTGAAGTAAGAGAAGGAAGGCTGCCTGATTTAAAAGATGATGAACTGCTGATTAAGCAGGAAGCATGTAATATTTGTACAACCGATTATCAACAATGGCAGGGGAAACGTGAACATCAAGGATACCCCATGGCTGGTGGACATGAATGCTCAGGGATAATTGTCGCTAAGGGAGAAAAAGTAAGTAGCTCTTTAGAGGTTGGAGAGCGGGTCAGTGTGCTATATGACTACTGCGGGGATTGTGAGAAGTGTAAGAAAGGTGACATCACTTCTTGCAAAAGCATAAAACAATTTGGGAAAAATTATTCTGATCAATATTTTGGGATTTTTGGTTTTGCGAATTATTTTATCCGGAAATCCAAAAGTGTTGTGAAAGTTAGTGATGACTTATCTGCTTCTGAGGCAGGATTTGTTGAACCGTTATCATCCGTATTAAAAGGAATTCGAAAACTGCGGATTAACTCAGGACTTGACACTGTCGTTGTTATTGGTGGCGGTACAATGGGATTGCTTAATGCAGCAGTCGCTCAAGCAATGGGGGCAAGAGTCATTGTCTCGGAACGTAATCCCAAAAAAGTAGAGAAGATTAAACAAATGGACTTAGAATTAATTGATGCTGGTGAAACTGATCCAGTGGAGGAAGTTAGAAAACGAACAAATGGCAGCGGTGCAGATATCGTGATTGTTGCAGTCGGTACTTCTTCTGCAAATGAGCAAGCTTTGAATATGATCAAAGATGATGAAGGGAAGGTTCTTTTGTTTGCAGCGGGTTATCCAGCACCGGATTTAAATGTAGATTCCAATGAAATTCATTATAAGCAATGTGAACTTATTGGTACGTACGGCTCAAGCCTCGAGGATTTCAATAATGCAGCAAAAATGCTAAGTGAGCGCCGAATTGATGTAAGTCCTTTAATAGAAGAAGAGATTCCATTATCCAGAATTCAAGAAGCCTATGAAAAAGCAAGTACACGCGGTAATTATCGTATTTCTGTTTTGCTGCATGCATAAGCGTAGAGAAAAAATAATCGGAGGGTGAAAAAATGAAATGTTTAGCAATAGCCGATTTATTTATAGATAAACAAATGATGGAAGAAGGTCTTATTAGTTTAAAAGAGCTAGGTATTGATATTACCATCAAAGAATGGAAGCATAAAGATTTGGAAGCGTTACAGAAGGATAATATTAAACTAGAGTATGAAGGCAGTGAAGCAATTGCGCTTCCTTCTGAACTAACAGATGGCCTGGAAGACTATGATATTATCATTACCCAGTTTGCACCGATTGGAAAAGCAGTCATTGACCAATGCAAAAACTTAAAAGTATTAGGTGTCCTTCGGGCGGGTATTGAAAATGTGAATAGGGAATATGCTGAATCAAAAGGTATTACGGTTTTGAATACACCTGGGCGCAGCACTACAAGTGTATCCGAGTTTGCTGTTGGTATGATTCTAAGTGAAATCCGTAATATTGCCAGAGCTAACTATAAATTAAGAAACGGTGTGTGGGAAAAACATTATCCAAACGGTGTGCTTGCTCCCGAACTAAAGGGCTCAACAGTAGGTTTGATTGGATACGGTGCTATAGGCAGGCGGGTTGCAGAATTACTTCGCCCTTTTGGCAGTGAAATTCTATTCTTCGATGATTATTACCAAGGTGATACACCAGACACAAAAGTTGAAACCCTAGAAGAATTAGTGAAAGAAGCGGACATTATTTCAATGCACTACCGTCTAACGGAACAAACAAAGAACATGATTAATAAAGAACATTTTAGCATGATGAAAAATAATGCAGTGCTCATTAATACGGCTCGTTCTGGATTAGTTAACGAACAGGACTTGGCAGAAGCATTAAGCGAGAAAAAAATTGCTGGTGCTGCCGTGGATGTATATAATGTTGAACCATTGCCAAGCGATCATCCTTACAACGGACTGGATAATATTACGATTACACCACATATTGCAGGCTCAACAATCGGTAACTTTGCTAATTCGCCAATTATATTAAGTGAACGAATTATCGAAGCTTTAGAGCTGACAGTTCATTAATCAGAACAATGGGTGAACGGTTAAATTCTTCATCCATTGTTCATCAACCTCAGTTTCAATCTATCGAATAAATAACATCAATCAGAGCAGGAGGCGAAAAGATGGATCCCTTAGCATTCCTAATGTTATTAGTAGTTGTTCTTGTTATTCAAGCGTTTACGGGAATTTTACATGTGAAATATTATCAGAAAAAAGTAAAGAAGATTACCCAACAATATAGTGAAGGGTACCTTGGTGTGGGGATGACGAAAAAAATGTTCCGGGTTGGAAAGGTAGCTATTGTCGTTACAGATAAAAAAGGAACCATTCAGGAATGTAATATTTTATCAGGACTTACAGTTCTTTCAAGATTTGCAAAGTATAAAGAGTATGTTGGTGAAAATATAAAGGTTATTGATTGGGAGAAGAAGAAGCATAGGCTAGTCGTTCAAGATGCTGTTAAACGAGTAGAAGAGCAAATGAAACGAGAAGCAAAGGTAAGCTAAAGGAAGCAATTATAAAGGTAGAATGTTTCATAGTAAGTGTTAAAATGTAAGTGTTAAAATTAGAAATTTTTGTAAAAAACATGTAAACTTGGTACTGGAAAAGAAGTAATATAGAGGAATTTTGATATCGTTTTAAACTGTATGGATCTGGAGCAGTATTTAATCTATCAAATTCCCTCTCAGCTAAGACAGTAATCTAAATAATTTTCAATAAGAACAGGGTGTAGGAAATGTCCTATCTAGACGATCGGAGATTAATGGTTAAGATTGCAAATCTATATTATGAAGCAGGTGAAACCCAATCAACTATTGCAAAAAAAATTGGAGTAAGTCGGTCATTAATATCGAAGTATTTATCAAAATCAAAGGAATTAGGTATTGTTGAAATTATTATTCATGATGAGGATTATAGTACCGTATCAAGTTTAGAGACAAAGCTAGAAAATCAATACGGATTACGTGAGGCAATTTGTGTGCCTGATACGGAACAAAGTAATTCTAAAATTCAGTTGGGAACGGCGGCAAGTAAATATTTGCATAGAATGATCAGGGATGATCAGGTTGTTGGAGTGTCTTCCGGAACAACTTTATATGAGGTTGCAACCGCAATGTCATCTAATCAGCATTTCCCAAATGTATGCTTTGTTCCTATAGTTGGGGGAATGGGAGACGAGCGTGTAGATATACATGCAAACCATATTGTTGCTAAGCTTGCGGAGGCATTGAAAGCAACCTATCACCTTTTACATGCTCCAGTTGTTGTTGATTCTAAAGAGACGAGGGAAATAATTCTGAAACAACCGTCTATAAAGAATACATTGGAATTGGGAAGCAAGGCAGACATTGCGATTGTAGGAATAGGCGGAACACCAGAGCATTCAACCATGGTTCGATCCTATATTAATTCTGGTATAACAGATGATCTGGATTTTGATGAAATTGCTGGTGATATTTGCTATAACTTTATTAATGAAAATGGAGAAGTAGTAAACAATTCCTGGAATGAAAAAACAATTACACTTGAACTAAATAAGTTAAAGCAAATCCCCCTTGTTGTTGGAGTAGCTGCTGGAGTCGAAAAAGTGAATGCTATTAAAGCGGCATTAAGAGAAGATTTAATTGATGTATTAATAACCGATGAAAAAACTGCTAGATTATTACTGGAAGGTTAGTATTATAAGGATGCTAACCTTTTTTAGTGCGCTAGTATTAGAATTGTACTGCGAAAGAAAGTAATAGTAGTCTTTGACCAGAAGAAATTTCTGCATAATTCATATTGTAGGAGCTGCTGTCTGAGTATGCAAAAACAAATTCTAGTACATCTCTATTTTAAACAGCTGAAGATAATTGACAGCGTTTCATCTGTTCTATATGATAATGTACAAACGTAATATGATAGAACAAATATAATTTTTTCAAAGAAAAGAGCGGTTGTATGTTAGATTGGGAAGAACGACGTTTAATGGTGAAGATAGCTAAGTTATATTATTTTGAAGGTTGGACTCAAGCCCAAATCGCAAAAAAACATAATGTTTCCAGACCTGTCATTTCAAAACTGTTAAATGCTGCAAAAAAAGAAGGAATCGTGGAAATCTATATCAAAGACGAGACAATTCATACGATTGATTTAGAACAGCAGCTTGAGAAGAAGTTTGGATTAAAAGAAGTTATTGTTGTCTCTACTGCAGGTTTTACACAGGAAATGGCCAAGAGGCAGCTTGGAAAAGCAGGAGCATCCTATATTAGTAAAAACCTAAAGAATATTAAAAACATAGGTATTTCTTGGGGAAGTACACTTTTATCTTTGGTTGAAGAATATCCATATGAACGAAATGCTCATATTCGTATTGTACCAATTATTGGTGGAATGGGTAACAATTATGTTCATTTACACTCCAATCAGCTTGCGTTTAATTTAGCGCAAAAAATGAATACATCCTGCATGTATCTTTATGCACCAGCAATGGTTGAAAGTGACGATTTAAAAGAGATGCTCGTTCATACAAAAGATATCGCTATGGTATTAGAAGAAGGCCGAAAAGTTGATATGGCTGTCGTAGGGATAGGAAATCCATTTAAAGATTCAACTTTAGAAGTGATGGGATATTTAAAGGAAAGTGATTTAACTTCATTAAAAAAGGCAGGAGCAGTAGGTAATATCGGATCTTGCTTTTTTAATGAAGTTGGAATGGAGATAGATCACCCCTTAAATGATCGATTTATCGGTTTAAATATCGATGAAATAAAGAATATACCAGAAGTAATTGGTATTGTTGAAGGTTCACATAAACTGGAAAGTATAGAAGCAGCTCTTGTTGGTGGATGTTTAAATGTTCTTATAACAGATGATCGTACTGCACAAGCTTTATTAGATAATTAAAATAAATGCATCCCTTTTTCTTATAGAAAAGGGATGCATCTATTTGTTGCTACAAAAAATTAGATTCAATTTATGTATAAATTAATCAATTGTTCTGAGTGGTTACGAATGTTAATCATGATATTATACAAAGATATGACATTAAGTTGTGATGAAAGCGAATACAAAATCGATATTATTGGTGATAAGATAGAATTATTAAGCAACTGTTAATAGTGGATTTACTTTCATACCGGCTAGTAATGCAGTTAATGTAAGCGATATCAAATAATAGGATTGTTTTGGGAGGGAGTTCTAACTTACATAATAAATCGATGAGAACAAATGAAATTCGCTTAAATAAGGAGGTATTGATGAAAAAGCATATGAAGATTGGTAAGCAAATTTAAATTAAATAGAATTATATTTTTCACTCAAGGGGGAAACAACATGCAAGGATTCGTAGATTTTATACAAGGTTTCTTAGATTTAGGTGCTACCGTAATTCTACCAGTAGCAATCTTTTTGCTTGGCTTATTTTTTGGACAAAAGCCTGGAAAAGCATTTCGTTCGGGTTTAACTATTGGAGTTGCTTTTGTAGGTATATTCTTAGTGATAGATTTGCTTGTTTTAAACCTTGGTCCTGCGGCACAAGGGATGGTAGAACGATTAGGGGTTAACTTAAATGTTATTGATATTGGTTGGCCAGCAGCTTCATCTATTGCTTGGGCATCCCCGCTTTCAGCATTTATCATTCCTTTAGGGTTAGCTGTAAATGTTGTTATGCTGGTTACAAAAACAACCAAAACGATGAATGTTGATATTTGGAATTTTTGGCACTATGCATTTATGGCAGCAATGGTTTATGCACTAACTGGAAACGTTTGGATAAGCCTTGCCGCAGCGATTATCTTCCAAGTTATCACACTAGTGATGGCTGATCGCTTAGCTCCAATGGTTGCTGATTATTATGAAATGCCAGGTGTGTCGTTAACTACTGCAACAACACTTTCTTACGTCCCGATTGGTATTCCAATCGTAAAGCTGCTTCAAAAAATCCCTGGGTTAAAGGATTGGGATGCAGATCCAGATTCAATTCAGAAAAGATTTGGTATTTTAGGAGAATCGATTTTCATTGGACTCGTACTTGGAGCAGGGATTGGTGCATTAGCTGGATATAGTGTGGGTGATATTATTGAAATCGGTATGTCCATGGCAGCGGTAATGGTTTTGATGCCGCGAATGGTAAAAATTTTAATGGAAGGACTAATGCCAGTATCGGAATCAGCACGGGAATGGTTAAATAAGCGATTTGGAGATAGAGAGATTTATATTGGACTTGATGCAGCTGTGGCTCTAGGTAATCCCGCAGTAATTTCAACAGCATTGATTCTTGTTCCAATAACAGTCGTATTAGCAGTGATTTTACCTGGTAACGCATTACTTCCGTTTGGAGACTTGGCAACGATTCCGTTTATTGTTGCATTTATCGTAGGTGCTGCGCGCGGAAATATTGTTCACTCCGTTATTGCAGGAACCATTGTAATTGCTATGTCACTCTACATGGCGACAGACTTAGCTGTGATATATACTGATATGGCGGTGAAAGCAGAGTTTAATATGCCTGAGGGAGCTACCATGGTTTCAAGTATTGACCAAGCAGGTAATTTAATTCATTACGTCATTTATAAAGTAGTTGAACTTTTCCATTAAATAATAGCTAAAGGAATTCATTGAACACGGTTCATTTAGGAAATAAATAATACCACCTCTCTTCCATTTGCAGAGAGGTGTATTTTTGATTGCGATAAGAACATATGTAATATAAATGTTGACAAAATACCATTTATAAGTTATATTTTATACAAATGTAACTGCTAAGAACAAATGTAAAGGAGGTTGGAGATGATTCAATTTGATTTACAGAACAAGGTAGTATTTGTTTTTGATGGCGATCATCAAGTAGGCAAAGAAATTATTCGGTTATATACAGAAGCAGGGGCAAAGATATTGTTTTTAAGCAGAACGGCCCCAGAGGATGAAAGCATATTTATTTTAAAATATAAAGATGGATCTTCTAGTAATGATATAGGTCCAGTGAATCTTGAAAATAGTTCATTTCTTCAAGGATTACCAGATTTACATCAAATTGATATTATTATTAATAATTTGGAAACGGATACAGGAAAGGAAATTATAGATATAACCCCTGAGGAATGGGAGAACGTAATGTTTATTAATTTGGATGTACCTTTTCAATTAATAAAAATGATAACTCCATTGATGGAAAAGCAGAATGATGGAGTAATCATTAACGTCTCCTCAACGAGTGCGATAGATGGGGGGAATGGTGATACTGCCTATGCTGCTAGTAAGAGTGCATTAGAATCCATGAATAAGGCCCTATCCAGAGAGTTAGCGTCAAGTAACATTAGAGTCAATGCTGTAAGTGTTGGGAAATATGACACAAGTGATTCTATTCCATTGGGGCGCAAAGTAACAGCAAGCGAAATTGCCAATACCATATTAATGCTAACAACACCGATGGCGAGCTATATGAATGGGCAAACGATTCTATTAGATGGTGGAAAAACACTAGCTTAAGAATGGCTATTAAAATGGGGTGAATATATGGAGCAGAAAAAAGCAATCTTGGTTATTGGCGGAGCGGCGGGAATTGGAAAGGATTATGTGAAAAATAGAGCGGCTAGGGGAGATTCTGTAATATTTACAGATCTAAATAAAGAGGCTGGAGAAGCATTAGTTAATGAATTAGCTTTAAAAGGTAAAGAAGCAACTTTTTTTCAGCATGATGTAACCGATTGGGAGAATACGAAGGGAATAATAAATAAGGTGATCAAACAGTTTGGAAGAATAGATACGCTTGTACATTCTGCAGGCATTACGGTATCTAAATCTTTTGGAGAGCTGACCTTCCCGACGTGGAAAAAAACAATTTCCGTAAATTTAACAGGATTATTCTACGCTGTAAAAGCTGTAATCCCGGAAATGCTGCATCATAAAGGCGGTAATATCATTATCATCGGATCAGGATCAGCTATTACTGGAACTGGCGGTGGTGTTCATTATGCAGCATCAAAAGGTGGAGCGTTTGGATTAATGAGGGCTATTGCCAGTAAGTACAGTCACTTAGGAATAAAAATTAATCTTGTTGCACCAAGGGTAATTCAAACCGAAATGCTTGATCGGCTATACCCGACAGAAGAGAGCTTGGAGAAATTAGTACAGAAAATACCCGTAAGAAAAATTGGAACGTTGTCTGATACAACGAATGCGATAAATTTCCTGGCTTCTAAAGAGTCCGATTATATACAAGGACAGGTGCTGCTAATTGACGGCGGAAGAACATTTTTATCATAAAAACAAAGGGAGAGTGAACAGAATGGAACAAACCAAAACATTAAAACTCGTTCCAGAACTATCAAATGAAAAATTGAAAGGGCTTTACAAACAAATGTGGTTAATTCGCTACTTTGATGAACAAGTAGATCAATTCTTCGCAAAAGGAATGATTCATGGAACAACTCACTTGGCTGTTGGGCAGGAAGCAACTGCTGCAGGTGCATGTGCATTGCTTTCCGACGAGGATAAAATTACAAGTACACACAGAGGACATGGTCATAGTATTGCAAAAGGCGGCCGTGTCGATAAGATGATGGCAGAATTATTCGGAAGAACGACTGGATATTGTAAAGGAAAAGGCGGTTCCATGCACATTGCGGACTTGGATAAAGGTAACCTTGGAGCAATGGGGATTGTCGGTGGTGGAATACCTTTAGCTGTTGGTTCGGCGCTTACAGCACATATGAAGAAGCTGGACTATGTAACGGTTTGTTTCTTTGGTGATGGTGCGTCGAATGAAGGAAGTTTTCATGAAGCGATCAATATGGCTTCGATTTGGGATTTGCCGGTCGTGTTTTTCTGTGAAAATAATCAGTATGGCATGTCTGGTAACGTAAGTGAAATGACAAATGTGGAGAATATTGCAGATCGTGCTGCTGCATATGGTATTCCCGGCGTTGTTATTGATGGAAACGATATTATCGAAGTCATCAATGCTACCTATGAGGCGACAGAACGTGCGCGTCTTGGAGAAGGACCAACATTAATAGAAGCAAAAACATATCGCTGGAAGGGCCATTCGAAAAGTGATGCAAAAAAATATCGTACACGTGATGAAGAAAAGGATTGGAGAGATAATCGGGATCCAATCAAACGATTCAAGGAAGACTTGGTGGAAGCTGGAATTGCAACGGAAGATGAGTTAGAAACACTGAAGAAAGCAGCTAAGCAAGAGATGGATGATGCAGTTGAATTTGCGCAGAATAGTCCAATGCCGTCACTGGATGAATTATTAACGGATGTATATGCATAGGAGGGGATTTTAATGAGAGAGATAACTTATTTAGAAGCTGTCAGAGAAGCAATGAGTATTGAAATGCGTAAAAACGACGATGTGTTTTTAATGGGTGAGGATATTGGTGTTTATGGTGGAGCATTTGGTGTATCACGTGGAATGATTGAGGAATTTGGTCCGGAACGTATCCGTAATACACCGATTAGTGAAGCAGGAATAGCAGGTGCAGCAGTAGGTTCTGCATTAACGGGAATGCGCCCGATTATGGAATTACAGTTTTCGGATTTTATCACAATTGCACTGGATCAGATTGTAAACCAAGCTGCGAAATTACGTTATATGTACGGTGGAAAAGGAAAAGTTCCAATGGTTGTTCGAACACCAAGTGGCTCTGGAACAGGAGCAGCAGCACAGCATTCACAAAGTTTAGAAGCTTGGGTTACCCATATTCCGGGATTAAAGGTAGTACAGCCATCAACTGCATATGATGCGAAAGGGTTACTGAAAGCAGCCATGGATGATGATAACCCAGTTATTTTTTATGAACATAAACTATTATATAAAACAAGCTCGGAAGTGCCGGAAGAGGAATACAGCATTCCATTAGGAAAAGCAGAAGTGAAGCGTGAAGGAACAGATATTACAATTGTTGCTACTGCTATTATGGTTCATAAAGCACTAGAAGCAGCAGCGGAGCTAGAAAAAGAAGGAATCAGTGTCGAAGTTGTTGATCCGCGTACCCTTGTTCCATTAGATACAGAAACGATTATCGAATCAGTTGCAAAAACAGGGCATCTCGTTGTCGTGCATGAAGCGGTAAAACGTGGTGGATTTGGAGGAGAAATTGCCAGTATGATTGCTGAAAGTGAAGCATTTGACTATTTAGATGCACCAATCAAGCGATTAGGCGGTGTAGAAACACCGATTCCATATAATCCAGAATTAGAAAAAGCCGCCATTCCGCAGGTACCGGATATTGTAAATGCTGTAAAAGAAACGTTAACGAAAAAAGCTGTGGCCAAGTAAGGGGGAGCGGACATGTTAAAAGAAGTATTTATGCCGAAATTAAGTAGTACGATGGAAGTTGGTACCTTACTTGAATGGTTTAAAGAAGAAGGAGAGTCCGTTGAAGTAGGAGAACCTTTATTTGAAATCATGACGGACAAAATCAATATAGAAGTAGAGTCCTATGAAGAAGGAATTTTGCTGAAAAAATATTATGATGTGGAAGATGAAGTTCCGGTAAATGAGATTGTCGCATTCATCGGGGAGGCAAATGATAAGGCACCAGATAATCCGCCAGCAGCAAGTAATGAGGAACAGGTGGAAGAAGAGACTGCAGCAGAAAAAGCAGTTTCACAGGAGGAAGCTGCAACGAGTGGAGCATCAATCAGTAAAGTACGGGCTACTCCTGCAGCAAGAAGGGTAGCTCGAGAAAATAACCTGTCCATAGAAATCATTCAAGGAACAGGTTCAAATGGTCGTATCCATGAACAAGATGTCATAGCAGCACTAAACACGGATTCTAGTAAACTTGTAACCCCTCTAGCAGCGAAAATTGCAGCAGACCAAGGCATTGACCCTGATTCTATTCAGGGAACAGGTGCGAGAGGGAAGGTCGTTAAACAAGATGTGTTAGGTCAGCAAAATACTTCAGCTCAAGAAACAGGAGAGCTGGAACGAATCAAATTAAAAGGTCTTCGTAAAGCTGTTGCGGATAAGATGTTACAAAGTGCACGCTCTATTCCACATGTAACGTTAACAACAGATGTCGATATGTCAAAAGCCATCGAGGTACGTAAGGCATTACTGCCAACAATCGAAGCGCAAACTGGCTATCGGGTATCCTATACAGAAATTATTATGAAAGCTACTGCAAGTGTACTGAAAAATCATCCAAGAGTGAATGCATCCCTTATTGATAATGAAATTGTTATGAATCAAGCAATTAATCTAGGATTGGCAGTTGCTGTTGAAGATGGATTGATTGTTCCTTCTGTACCAAACGTTGACAAAGCAGGTCTGGCAGAATTAACAACGCTAAGTAAAGGGCTTGGGACGAAAGCGAGAAATAACAAACTGACACCAGATGAAATGCGAGGAAGTACGTTTACGATAAGTAACTTAGGAATGTATGCAATAGATGGCTTTACTCCAATTATTAATGCACCAGAAACAGCAATTCTAGGTGTTGGCAGAATCGTAGAGAAAGCCGTAGTGATTGATCACGTTGTTGAAGTGCGACCAATGATGGTATTAAGTCTTTCTTTTGATCACCGAGCAATTGATGGTGCACCTGCTGCAGCCTTCTTAACAGAGCTAAAAGAACGTTTAGAAAATCCATGGACATTATTGGTATAGGGGGCTGGGAGCAATGCAAAAGTTTGATGTAGCAATCGTTGGTGGTGGACCTGGCGGTTATGTAGCAGCCATTCGTGCAGCAAAGCAAGGACTAAATGTCGCTTTAGTTGAGGGAAGAGATTTAGGTGGGACATGTTTGAATAGAGGATGTATCCCATCGAAGACACTATTAAAACATGCGGAAGTACTAGATCAAATTAAGAATGCACAAGCGTTTGGCATCACCGTAAATGATGTTTCCTATTCGATTGAAGCAATGGTAAAAAGAAAAAATACGGTTGTAAACACGTTGAAAAATGGAATCAAAGGATTGCTGAAACAAAACAAAATTAAGGTTTTCGAAGGCTATGGCGTCGTATCAGAAAATAAAACAATAATTATTTCTTTAGCTAATGAAAATAAGACCATTCTAGCAGAAAATATTATACTTGCAACTGGATCCAAACCATTTGTGCCTCCGTTACCTGGTTTAGATGAAGTTTCTTACCATACAAGTGACACGATTTTTGATATTGAAGAGGTCCCATCTAAGCTGGTTATTGTAGGTGGAGGTGTAATTGGATTAGAAATTGGGTGTATTTTTAATCGCTTGGGTACAGAGGTAGAAGTTGTCGAGATGGCTGAAAGTATCATCCCGAATGAAGACGAAGATGCAACGAAATTTCTAACAAAGCAATTGAAAAAAAGCGGCATCTCCATTCATACAGGAACGAAGATTACCGGGTTTAAACCGAATAACGGAAAAACAATTGTGGAGATGGAAAAAAATTCGAAGAAACAAATGATTGAAACAGATAACGTTTTAGTTGCAGTTGGAAGGGAACCAAACGTAACAGGAATCGAAGACCTTCCTATTGCGTTTGAAGGGAAATTTGTAGATATAAATCAATCCATGGAAACGTCAATCTCTGGAATTTATGCGATTGGTGATTTAGTTGGAGGCTACCAGTTAGCGCATGCTGCAAGTGAAGAAGGAATCAGGGCTGTTAAACATATCGTAGGAAAGGAAGTTCATGGAGAAGCAATTATCCCGCGTTGTGTCTATTCATTCCCGGAAATTGCAAGTGTAGGTTTAACAGAAACGGAAGCAAAAAAAGCAGGATATCAGGTTAAAGTTAAAAAAGTCGATCTTGCTGCCAATGGAAAAGCAATTACTGCCAATGAAAACAATGGCTTCATGAAAATAATTGCAGATGAAAAATACGGTGAAATTCTTGGTGTTGTGATGGTTGGTGCTCATGTAACAGAGATGATTAGTGCAGGTACTGCGTTTATGCATTTAGAAGGTACGGTAGAGGAAATTGAAAGTATGGTTTTCCCGCATCCGACCGTTTCAGAAGCATTGTTTGAAACCGCAGCAGCGTGGATGGGAAATGGAATCCATTATAATTAAGAGATAAACGAAATAAAACGGATAAACCAAAGACTAGCAATTCATTTCTGCTAGTCTTTTTGGTATAGTAGTTGCAATAGCTTATATCTACATAAAATGACTTCAAGAGGGGATGGATATGTTGAAGGAGAAATTCTTAGACTTATTGGCACAGAAATATGATAGTGAAGAAAAAGTAGTTACAGAGATTATTAATCTGGAGGCCATCCTCGATTTACCAAAAGGAACAGAGCACTTTGTAAGTGACTTACATGGGGAGTACCAAGCCTTTCAGCATGTATTACGAAATGGTTCCGGTAAAGTGAAGGAAAAAATCAGGGATATTTTTAAACATGAATTATCGGAAGAAGAAATTAATGAATTCGCGACATTAGTCTATTATCCGGAAGAAAAACTGCAATTAATACGGGATCAATTTGACAATAATCAAGAATTAAATGCATGGTATTCCAAAACGATTGATCAGATCATTCGGCTCATTCCCTATGCGTCTTCTAAATACACTCGATCCAAGTTACGTAAAGCATTACCGAAGCAATTTGTATATATCATAGAAGAGTTGCTTTACAAAACTGATGAATATACAAATAAAAAGCATTACTATTCCAAGATTGTCCAAAAAGTAATTTCACTTGGTCAGGCGGATAAACTCATTATAGGTCTTGCCTATACGACGCAACAGTTAGTTGTCGACCATCTTCATGTAGTGGGGGACATTTATGACCGTGGTCCTGAACCAGATAAAATCATGGAAGCGCTTATCAATTATCATTCCCTGGATATACAGTGGGGAAATCACGATGTACTATGGATTGGTGCTTTTTCAGGGTCGAAGGTTTGTCTAGCTAATATACTCCGGATCTGTGCGCGGTATGACAATTTGGATATTATTGAAGATGTGTATGGCATCAATCTTAGACCACTTTTGAATCTTGCAGAGAAGTACTATGAGGACAATCCTGCATTCAGACCAAAAAGACATTCCAATAAACAGCAATCCGCAGAAGAACAATTACAAATCACCAAAATACATCAAGCAATCGCAATGATTCAGTTTAAACTCGAGATGCCAATCATAAAACGACGTACTTACTTTAATATGTCGAAAAGGCTTTTACTAGAAAAAATCGATTATGAAAACAATGAAATTACGATTCAAGGAAACACCTATTCCTTGGAAAATACTTGTTTTGCAACCATTAATCCAGACCAGCCTGATGAATTATTGGAGGAAGAAAAACAAGTAATGGATAAGCTATTATTTTCTGTCCAGCATTCAGAAAAACTAGCAAGGCATATGGAATTTTTAATGAAAAAAGGCACACTTTATTTAAGATATAATGGGAATTTATTAATACATGGCTGCATGCCGATAGATGAAAACGGGAATATGGAAAAAATGGTTATTGAAAATAAAGCATATGCAGGTCGTGAGCTACTTGATATTTTCGAGCAATATTTGCGATATGCTTTTGCAAACCGCGAGGTAACCGATGACCTTGCAACGGATATGGTTTGGTATTTATGGACTGGAGAATATTCCTCCCTTTTTGGGAAAAGGGAAATGACTACCTTTGAAAGGTACTTTATTAAGGATAAGGCTACACACAAAGAGAGAAAGAATCCATATTATTATTTGCGAGAAAAGGAGGAGATTTGCAGAAAGATTTTAGAAGAATTTGATCTTGATCCAGATCAAGGTCATATTATCAATGGCCATACACCAGTGAAGGAGATTGACGGAGAAAATCCGATCAAAGCAAATGGTAAAATGATTGTCATTGACGGCGGCTTTTCAAAGGCTTATCAACCAACAACAGGAATTGCGGGTTATACATTACTATATAATTCGTTCGGCATGCAATTGGTTGCCCATCAGCATTTTAGCTCGAAGGAAGATGTTTTGCGAAATGGTAATGATGTGCTGTCTGTAAGACGATTAGTAGATAAAGAGCTAGAGAGGAAAAAGGTGTCCGAAACGAATGTTGGCGAAAAGCTGATACAGGAAATTAATATGTTGAATAGTTTGTTGAAGTACAGGTATATGAAGTGAAGGTAATGCACTTATAAATACACTATTGACAGGGGATATAAAATGAAAATACACTCATTACTACTGATATCAGTGGTTGTGGGTGTTTCTTGTTTTGTCCGTGAGCGTGTATGGTAACTTTTATCGTTCAGTCATTGCAGGAATATAATGACTACAGTACAATTAAAAGTGTAAAATTTACTTTAGTAAGGAGGAAAAGGATAAAGTGTCTGCGGAAGAGAAGATTATTGAGGAAATTGAAAAATTGCCGAATGAAACGAAAAAGCATGTATTAAAAAAGCTTCATGAAAAGTATTTTACTAAGCATGAAGTGTTTGTAGCAGATGAAAACTATGATTTCTGGCTAAATGAAAAGGATGAGGAATATGAATCCGATATATAGTCAGGGTGATGTATGGCTAGCAAAGGTATACTTTAAAATGCAGGAGCAATTTAAGCATCGACCAATTGTTATAGTAGGTCGGGATATCACGATTGATATTGACATAATTATTTCTCCTATAACAAGTAGTGAACCAAGAAATGAGTTCGATGTAATCATTCATTATTGGAAAGAAGCCGGATTACGACACCTTTCAGTTGCTCGCACGACAAAGATTCATGCGGTACCTCGATCATCATTGATCAAAAGAATTGGATCTCTACATGAATATGACCTTCAAAGAATTCTTCAGAAGTGCAGAACACTTTTTTAAACTTCAAACGTTTATCGGCCACTCTTTTAAAGGGTAGACTAAAAACATGACTTCTAGTAGTTTTATTGGGTACACATGAAAAAAAAAGAGATCGGAAGTCAATCACTTCCGATCTCAAATTTTATGATTTAATCCGTTTAAACAGTACATTATTTTCTAAGTGAACGTGCTGGAATGTATCTGTTTCTAACTCAGCTAATCGTGCATACGTTATTTGATAGGAATTGCAAGCTCCAGCCGGAGGGATGAAATCATTTGTAATTTCTCGCATTCTTTTTAAAATGTTCCCCTGTGATTCGTGCTCATCCTCTAAACCACCATTCGCTATATGAATCTGCTCTGCAAGCTCTTGACTTGGATTTTTTTCATATTCCTTAACCAACGGAAATACTTCATTTTCTTCTTTGACCATATGTGCTTCCATATCCACTTTAAAATCATTATATAATCTGTGCAGTTCTTGAAGATGGGGATGAGCATCTCCATGTACACGAAAAATTTTGGTTACAAACTGTCCTAATGGAGAAAGTTCTTCATTTAAATAAGCATGGTGTTTGTGGACAATATGATCTACTAATTCGGAAAGTGGCACCCGGTCCCAATCGATAACTTCATGATCTTCTTTACTCCAGATTTCAAATGCTGTATTCAATTCTGATAGAACGGCTACTTCATCCATGTTTTTTTCAGTAAATACTGTACCTAATGGGCGATCCCCACCACAGCAAAAGTCGATACGTCGTTTCTTGAATAAATCACTCGCTTTTGGAAAAACCTTCACGATTTCTGCTGGTGTATGCTCAACTGTAAATGAATTCATAATATGACCTCCTATTTATCAATCTATCTTTATGATAAATGAGGTTGTTCGTTTTTTCTGTGATGGAAATCACATGGATTAAGATTATCCGATCAATTTAATTATATTCTAATAAAATAAAAATAATCCCTTGTAAAACGCTTACAACTATTATATACTTTTACTAAATCGGTTTACTAAATCGATTTAGTAATGAATTTTAGGAGCAAACAGATGAAAAAGACGACAATAGCTGATGTTGCAAAACATGCAAACGTATCAAAAAGTACAGTATCTCAATATCTGAACCAGCGCTTCGACTATATGGGGGAGCAAACAAAAGAACGGATTGAAAAGGCAATTGCTGAGTTAAAGTACAGTCCCAATATTTTGGCAAGGGGTTTGAAGCAAAAATCTTCCACAACAATTGGTGTTATTGTAGCGAATATTTTACATGTGTTTTCCACACAAGTTATCCGAGCTATTGAAGATTTTTGTAATGAAAAAGATTTCCACGTTATTGTTTGTAACGCAGATGATGACCCGGTTAAAGAAAAACGGTACATTGAGATGCTTCGAGCAAAACAGGTGGATGGGATCATTGCCTTTCCTACTGGAGAAAACGTTGAGTTATACAAAGGAATAATAGAAGAAAATTACCCAGTAGTTTTTATGGATAGATTGATTCCTGGGATTACCATTAATACGATTTTACTGGATAATGAACAAGCAGCATTTTTAGCGGTTGATGAATTTATAAAAAAGGGACATGAGCGTATAGGAGTGGTTTCTCCTCCATTAACGCAAAACGTTACGCCAAGATTTGAACGTATGGAAGGGTATAAAAAGGCATTAGAGAACTATGGCATCCAGTTTAATCCAGATTATATTCAAAGTGGAGAGATAGAGGAAATGCACAGGAAATTAAAGCAAATGATGTGTTTGCCTGTGCCTCCAACTGCAATACTTGCAATAAATGATCGTACGTTAATTGAAATATTAACGTACACAAAAGAAGAACAGCTGCGGATACCAGAAGATTTGGCATTAATCAATGTCGATGATGTATCTTTTGCAGGCATTTATAATCCAGCACTGACAACAATAGCCCAGCCGGCATTTGAAATGGGAAAAAAGGCAGCGGAAGTTCTTTTTGATTTGATGCGTGACAAAAATGTATCTGCCGATGCGAAAGTATATCGTTTTAAACCAGAGCTAATCGTAAGAGAATCTTGTTAAAGAAAGGTTGATCAGCCGTGAAAAATATAATTAACACTGTTGCATTAGAAGTGAAGGAAGTATTGGAAAAAACCGATTTCAATGAATCAATGAAACTTGCAGAGGAAATTGATCGTGCCAGTCGGATATTTATAGCGGGAACAGGACGATCAGGACTAATTGGCAAAGTAATAGCTATGCGATTAATGCATAGCGGCTATCCAGTATATGTTATTGGTGAGACGATAACGCCAAGTATCGGTTCGGATGATTTACTGCTCATTATCTCGGGATCAGGAAGTACCAGTTCACTTATAAATTATGCTGAGAAAGCAAAAGAGATTGATGCCACAGTTGCATTAGTAACAACAAATAAAGATTCGAAGATAGGAAGCATAAGTGATTATCTCCTTACCATTCCAGCAGCAACAAAGAAACGTCTGGACTCTGAACCACCTACCATCCAGCCGCTTGGAAATCAATTTGATCAGTCGGCACATTTGCTGCTTGATGCAATTGTTGTATACCTTCTGGAAAATAAGCCAGATAGAAACAGCCATGCAAGCTTAAATCAAAAACATACAAATCTAGAATAATAGGGAGTGTTCGTAAATGAATTTAGTAGAACAAATTCAGCAACATAAAATAGTAGCTGTTATTCGAAAAGCAGATGTGAACAACATTGTTCCGATTCTTAATGCTTTATACGAAGGGGGGGTCTACTCAGTCGAGATTACTGCAGAAACTCCAAATGTTTTGCAAGTAATTGATACCGCTGTCAAACAAGTAGGGGATAAAATAAATATCGGTGCTGGAACAGTACTTGATCCAGAAACAGCAAGATCTGTCATTATGGCGGGAGCGAAATTTATCGTATCCCCAACACTGAATCTCGAAACGTTAAAGTTAACAAATCGCTATGGAATTTTAAATATACCTGGAGTCCTGACGCCAACAGAAATTTTGACCGCTTATGAAAGCGGTGCCCAAATGGTTAAAATTTTCCCGGCAGATGCATTCGGACCAAATTATGTAAAAAATATCCTCGGTCCATTACCGCATGTGAAGGCAATGGTTACTGGTGGAATTACACTTGAAAACATAAATGAATACCTTTCCAAAGGAAGTACAGCAGTTGGAATTGGAAGCAATCTTGTAAATGCAAAACAACTAAAGACAGATGAAGATTACCTTCATTTAATACAAACGGCAAGAGCGTATGTAGAAAAGGTAAATGAGCTTGAAAGATAAATATCAATATTTATAAGGAGGCTTATCACATGAAAAATCGTAACTATACTTTTATTATGATTATTTTTATATCCATTGCTGCTCTATTGGCTGGCTGTAATACGGATGACGTAGAGGCAGAGGACGATGGAAAAATTAAATTGATTACAGCTCATAATCAGACATCGCCTGATAATCCATACCAGGTCGGTTTGCTGAAGTTTAAAGAAGTTGTTGAAGAAAAATCAGATGGGAAAATTGAGGTAGAAGTGCATGCCGGTACAATTGGTACGGAAGAATCACAGCTAATTGAAAAGCTGCAGCTCGGGGCGGCTGACCTTGTTGTTGTTTCACCAGGTCTAATGACACAAACGGGAATTCGAGAAGTGGATATTTTTTCTGCCCCATATTTGTTTAATAGCTATGATCACTGGTTAAGAGCAGTAGATGGAGAAGTTGGAGAAGAGATGGCAGCTATCATTAATGAAAAATCCAATAACTCTTTTAAACTATTAGGCTATTGGTCAGCGGGGGTTAGACATTTCTATGGAAAAGTTCCTTTGGAATCCGTAGATGATTTGAAGGGAGTTTCTCTAAGAACGCAAACATCTGGAGTTATATCTGATTTCTGGCAGAAGACTGGTGCAATTCCTTCATCTATCTCATGGGGCGAGTTGTATCAAGGCTTGCAGCAGGATGTTGTTGACTCTTCCGAAAACGCTTACCCATTTTTTGTGCAACAAGCACATCACACTACTTCCAATGGTAAGTATATAACGGAAACAGCTCATGATTATACAACAAGACTTGTCTTATTCAATGGTGAAAAATTTGATAACTTCCCAGAAGAATATCAAGAAATTATTTTAGATGCAGCTGAACAATCTGTAGTTGCTGAACGTGAAGCAACGAATGCACAGGATATTGAATATAAGGAAAAGGCCATAGATGATGGAGCAATCATCAATGAGATTGATAGAGAACCATTTATTGAAATTGCCCGGCCAATCTTGGATGACTTTGTAAAAGAAATTGAAGCGGAAGAATTACTGCAAAAGATAAGAGAACTAGAGTAAATAATCGAAGGAGGTCCTATCATGAAACGTTTCGTAAACGTACTTGAAAAAGTACAGATTATCACCGGTGTCACATTTCTATGTATATTCTTTCTCATCATTATGCTGCAAATCGTAACCAGACACCTTGGTATATCCGTTATTTGGACAGAAGAGGTAGCGAATTATTCCTTTATTTGGGGAATCTTTATGGGTGCTGCAGTAATGGTGAATCGCAGAGAACATTTTAATTTTGATTTCTTAATCCGAAAATTGAACGGAAAAAAAAGAATGTCCTTAAGTATATTCAATGATTTAGTTCTAATTGTTTTTAATAGTTGTATATTATTGCTCGGTTTGCAAGTTGTAACAGAATTTTGGAATTATACATGGGCAACGATACCAGAAATGAAGATGGGATATGTTTGGATTGCTATTCCATTAATGGCAGGAACGATGATTATTTATTCCGTGTCCCACCTAATTGATCATGTCCAGGCAGCTAAAGTGAAGGAGGTAAGTGAGTGATGGGATTTTTATTAATTGGTTTATTTCTTGTGTTAATGCTCATCGGTGTTCCAATAGCGTTTGTTATCGGGATAGTCGCATTGCTCGGTATTTTTGGAATCCCTTACACACCTGAAGCTACCGTGCCAATGTCCATGGTTAATGGACTGGATTCATTTGTGCTGCTTGCGGTTCCATTGTTTATATTAGCTGCAAATTTAATGAACTCCGGTAAAATCTCTGAAAAACTGATCAATCTTGCTTTAGCAATTGTTGGACCAATTCGTGGAGGACTTGCACATGCCAATATCCTTGTATCCATGATGTTTGCCGGTGTTTCTGGTGCAGCACAGGCAGACACCGCTGGGGTTGGAAAAATACTGATTCCGAGTATGCTCCGAAAAGGCTATGATAAGGAAACGGCCGTTGGGGTAACGGCAGCATCATCAACAGTTGGAGTGGTTATACCGCCAAGTATCCCAATGATTATTTTTGCAGGTCTGACCAATGCATCAATTGGAGCATTGTTCCTTGGTGGAATCATACCAGGAATCCTAATTGGCTTAGGAATGATGGTTTTCGTTTACTTCATGGCAATTAAACGGAATTACCCAAGGGATGCGCGTGTTGAGGTTAAGAAATTTATGAAATTATTGGTGGAGGCTATTCCAGCACTGCTCACTCCGATCATTATTATTGGAGGGATTATTACAGGCTTCTTTACTGCTACAGAAGCTGCGGCAGTTGCTTCATTATATACACTGCTTGTATGTATGTTTTACTATAAAACATTACGCGTAAAAGATTTACCAGGTATTTTAATGGATACCCTTGCATTAAGCTCCTTATCCTTGTTTGCCCTAGCAGCAGCAAGTGCGCTTGGAGAATTAATGAGTTATTACCAGCTCGGAACGCTTGCACAGGAGTTCTTTACGAATAATGTTGGAACAGAGTGGTTATTTATTATCATCGTGATTGCATTTTTCTTGTTTGTTGGGACGTTTATGGATGCGATTCCAGCAATGATTTTATTTGTACCTGTCATTCTTCCGACAGCATTGCAGTTTGGAATTGAGCCCGTTCATTTGGGATTGATTGTCGTTATTACATTGGCAATTGGATTGATTACACCACCATATGGGCTATGTTTATTGCTTGCTGCGAAGATTGGGAACATGTCCATTGAAAGGTCGTTTATAGCAGTAATCCCGTACATTGCAATTATTTTGGTCGTGTTGCTGTTTGTTGCCTTCTTCCCGGAAATCGCATTTTTTATACCGAAAATGATTAATCCTGGATTATTTTAGCAAAAGTTAAAACCCTGTTAGGAGAGATAATGATGGAAGATAAACAGATGGCTGCTGAAGCATCTATACAATATATAAAAGATGGGATGACGGTCGGACTCGGTTCCGGCTCCACCGTCAATTTCATGCTTGAAAAGCTTGCTGAACGTATTAAAGAAGGACTTACAATCAAAGGTATACCTTCTTCGTTAAAAACAGAACGATTTGCGAAACAATTAGGAATTCCACTGACTGATTTTTCTAATACGACAAAGATTGATATCGCAATTGACGGAGCTGATGAAGTGGATCCGAACCTCCACCTTTTAAAAGGTGGTGGCGGGTCACTTGTCAGAGAAAAAATTGTTGATCAAGCAGCTGATAGGCTTATTATTATTGTGGATTCATCAAAGACTGTATCTAAATTAGGAGACTCCCCCCTCCCAGTTGAAGTATTGCCATTTGGGTTTGAGGTGACAACAGAACAAATCGCCGCATTTGGATGTACTCCAGTATTGAGAAAAAGAGATGGTCAACCATTCGTATCCGATAACGGAAATTATATTGTAGATTGTAAGTTTGCCAGTATTGAAGATCCACAAGCACTGCATGAGAAATTGAAACAGATCACAGGAGTCGTCGAAACAGGTTTGTTTCCACAAATGGCTCATAATGTGATCATTGCAAGAGAAGGAAGGATTGACATTTTAGAAAGGTAAATGTCAAGAGGAGGCAGCTAAAAATGAATGATGTGATTACAATTGGTGAAGCAATGATTGCATTTAGCCCGCAATCAACAGGACCAATGAAGTACGTAAATATGTTTGAGAAAAAGGTTGGTGGAGCAGAGCTGAACCTAGCAATCGGCTGCTCGCGCTTAGGACTGAAAGCTGGTTATATTAGCAGATTAGGCAATGATGAATTTGGCAAATATATTTATAATTTTGCCCGTGGCGAAGGAATAGATATGTCACAGGTCAAATTAGTGGATGGATATCCCACATCGTTAAATTTTAAAGAAATTGTGGAAGATGGAAATGTCCGAACGTTTTATTATCGTGATAAATCTCCAACATTAGCAATGCATCCGGAAGATTTAGATGAAGGCTATTTTGAAGAGGCAAAGATCCTCCATATAACAGGGATTTATCCGGCAATTGGTGAAATTCATATTGACGTTATCCATAAAGCAATCGAACTAGCGAAGAAAAACAATCTATTAATTTCTTTTGATCCAAATATAAGACTTCGGATGTGGAGCAAGGAAGAAGCAAGTCGTGTGTTAGCGGAAATCCTCCCCCATGTTGACATCTTGTTAGCAGGGGATGAAGAGATGGATATTATTATTGGTGAAAAGGATCCCAAAGCAATTATTGAAAAGACGAAGGAGATGGGAATTTCCTATATAGCTGTAAAGCAAGGTGAAAATGGATCTGTCGGCTATTACAATGAGGAAATTGTGGAAGCACCTCCTGTTAAAGCGAACAAGGTTGCTGATACGGTAGGAGCTGGAGATGGATTCAATGCGGGTGTGCTTTATGGAATCCTGAATAAGTGGCCGCTTGAAAAAACATTACAGTTTGCAAATACGATCGGTTCGATGGTTGTCAGTGTTGTTGGCGATAATGAAGGACTGCCATATTATGAAGATGTTCAAGGCAAACTCGGTGAAATTGAACGTATCGAGCGATAGAAATGGGGTACAAATAATGAAACTGCAATTAGCATTGGACAGACTTACTGAACATGAATGTTTTCGTCTGGTAGAAGAAGTAGAGGAATATATTGATATTATCGAAATAGGGACGGGTGTTATCAAAGAATATGGCATGGCGATTGTAAAGGAAATGCGAGCGCGTTATCCAGATAAGCTGATTCTTTCCGATATGAAAACATGTGATGCGGGCAGGCATGAAGCATACCAGGCCTTTAAAGCGGGCTCAGATATAATGACAGTTATGGCATTAGCTTCTGACTTAACGATAAAAGATACGCTGCAGGCAGGTGAAGAGATGGGGACTCAGGTAATGGTTGATTTGCTCGAAGTACGTTCAAAGGACCGAATTACAGAGCTTGAACAGCTGGGTGTAAGTCTCGTTAGCCTCCATGTTGGAAAAGACAAGCAATCAGAAGGCGGTTTTACAACTGATTTGTTTTCTCTAGTAAAGGAATCGTCTTTTAAAATAGCGGTTGCAGGGGGGATCAATTTGGAATCATTGTCTGAAATTGTTCAAGAGGAACCAGATATCATTATTGTTGGAAGTGCGATAACAGCGGCAGCTCATCCGAAAATTGTAGCTAAAGAAATGAAAAGGCTAATCAGTCGGTGAAATTTAATAGAAAAGCTAGTTTGCTATTATCCAAGAAAAGCTAGTTCGCTACACCATTTTAACACTGGATGTGGAGAGGGAAATTAAAATCTCGAATCGGGGAATCGATAGATAAAATGTGAAAAAATGGGCTACTGAGAATGTAGCTCATTTTTGGTGATTTATAGAATACAATCACGTAGCGTCTGTAATTCCAGTAGTCCTCAAATTTTTATCATAAACTGATAATGTGTACATCCAACTTCTATCCGTCCAGCATATTTTTGTGCTATATTAGTAGACGTAAACACTTACAATTAACTATTTTATATATGCAGAGTAGTTTAGCAGAAGGAGCTGTTACGATGGGTAAAATTATTAAGTCAGAATCCTTGCATTTACAAGCCTATCATTTGATTAAAGAAGCAATTATGGAAGGAAATTTAAAGCCTGCTGAACGTGTCGTAGAAGCTAAGGTCGCAAGTACGTTAGGGACTAGCAGGGGAACCGTAAGAGAAGCGATTCGTATGTTAACGCAGGATGGCTTACTAATATATAATGATGGGTTCGTAAAGGTGTATGAGCCAACAGTTGACGATGTTGTAGATATATTTCAGTGCAGGGAAAGTCTGGAAGTGTTAGCGATCCGTCTTGCTATTAAGAATCTGACCGATGAAGTGAAGGAAAGTTTAGCTCATAATTTACAGGAAACGAAAAAAGTGAAACCGGATTCTCCAGAACTTGGTCAGCTGGATCAGCAATTCCATACAATTATTACCGAAGCATCTAACAACGGCCAACTGATTAATTTGCTTGAAGTTATTAAAGTAAAAACGCATTATATGCGAAAGAGTATGGTCGGAGGATCGTTTTACCCTTCTTTTATTGAAGACCATGAACAAATTTATGAATGGATGCTTAACGGGAATGAAGAAGAAGCAGCCAATCTAATGAGTGTCCATATTAAAAAGGCTCTGGAAGGTGTCTTGATGCATATCAAATCTTAATCCAATCAAAAATGGATTAAGATTTTTTATTTTATTATTTATTTTTGGTTGACAGTTAACTGTCGGGTGAATATAATTGGAAATGTAATATTTTGAAAATAATAAAGATGGTAAAAAGTTAGATGTTTTTTAACCTTATATGGACTTATTCAAACAAATATGCTGTCATTCAAGGCTTTGGGGAAAGGGTGAAAGAAATGAAGGAAGGATTGAAAGTTGGGGATTGGGCCGTTCTTGAAATAGTAGTGACGGAAGATATGTTTGCACAATTTGGCGACGAATTAGTACATCCCGCTTATTCCACCGCTTCCATGGTCTATCATATGGAATGGGTATCAAGAGATCTGTTGCTTCCCTATCTGGGGGGACAAGAAGAAAGTGCAGGAGCAGCTGTAAAACTCAAGCATATCGCCCCATCAGCACTAGGTACGAAAGTTAAGATGGAAGCTGTTGTAACAAGTATTACCGAAAAACAAGTGATAACAAAGGTTATTGCTAAAAATGAAAACGGTATCATTGGTGAAGGGGAAGTAAAGCAGGCAATTCTGCCAAAAAATACGATGCAAAGCAAATTAAATGAACAATTGCAGTTAAACAAATAAATGGAGGTAGTCTTCTTGAAACAGCTTGAAATAGTCAAACCAATAGAGAAAAATACATTTGAAACAATAGCAAATCATGAACAAGTGATGTTCTGTAATGATCCGGCAACGGGACTTCAAGCAATTATAGCCATTCATGATACGACACTCGGTCCTGCATTGGGCGGAACAAGGATGTATCCATATGAAAGTGTTGATGAGGCACTGGAGGATGTTCTCCGATTGTCAGAAGGAATGACCTATAAGTGTGCAGCATCTGGTCTTGATTTTGGTGGAGGAAAGGCGGTCATTATTGGTGATCCCAAAAAAGATAAATCCCCTGCACTATTCCGCGCATTCGGACAATTTGTTGATTCTTTGAACGGACGTTTTTATACAGGTACAGATATGGGAACAACAACCGATGATTTTGTGGAGGCATATAAGGAAACCAATTTTATTAACGGAATTCCAGAAGCTTATGGAGGCAGCGGAGATTCTTCTATTTCCACCGCACGTGGAGTGATTCATGCCTTAGAGGCAACCAATGAATACTTATTTAAAAATAACGATTTAGGAACCAGAACATATGCCATTCAGGGATTAGGAAAAGTCGGTTATAAGGTGGCCGAACAATTACTGGAAGCTGGAGCGCAAATCTATGTCACGGACCTTAATCAAGATGTGTTGAGACAGATTAAAACAAAAGCAAAAGATACAAACGGTGAAATCCATGAGGTAGAGAGTAACGCTATTTATAGTACGAATGCAGATATCTTTATTCCTTGTGCAATGGGGGCAATCATTAATGACCAAACCATTGGTCAGCTAAAAGTAAGAGCGATTGTTGGTTCAGCGAACAATCAGCTCCAAACTCTAAATCACGCAAAAACACTTCACGAAAAAGGAATTTTATATGCCCCGGATTATATTGTTAATGCCGGAGGACTAATTCAGGTTGCGGATGAATTATATGGTCCGAATTCTAAACGAGTACTTGTAAAGACAAAAGCAATTTACCGTTCGCTTTATGATATTTATCAGCAAGCAGAAATGGATGCGATTACAACAGTAGAAGCAGCAAATAGAAAAGTACGCAGCGTATTGGATGAACAGCGAAATCGAAACAATTTTTATTCTCGCAAGCGTAGACCGAAATGGAATATAAGAGAATAAATATTTAATTTTATATAAATAATCTAAAACCCTATGTGAACGAAAAGCTTACTTATAGAATCTAAAAATAAGAGTCAAAGAGGTGATGGACATGAAAAGAGACATCCAGGAAGAATTTCCAATGGTGCAAATCATGGACCAAAATGGAGAACTAATAGATAAATCATATCTTAATCAAATTGATCATGCATTAGCACAGCAATTTTACCGACAGCTAATCTGTATGCGGGCATTTGACCAAAAGGCAATTAACCTGCAGCGCCAGGGCAGGCTCGGTACTTACCCAGGCTTTGAAGGGCAGGAAGCAGCACAGGTGGGAAGTGCTCTAGCACTCGATGAAGATGATTGGATGTTGCCAACATATCGAGATCATGCGGCAAGTATTAGCTTTGGAAAATCTTATACTATTTTATCTTCATGGAATGGACGAGTGGAAGGGAATCTTCCACCTAAAGGAAAAAATATATTACCACCTTCTGTTCCAATCGCAACACAGCTGCCACTTGCAGCTGGAATAGCGATGGCAAATAAATATAAAAATTCTTCACAAGCTGTTATTGCTTATTTTGGAGATGGCGCAACTTCAGAAGGTGATTTTCATGAAGGATTAAACTTTGCTAGTGTATTTCAAGCACCTGTTGTCTTCTTTAATCAGAATAATCAATATGCCATTTCGACTCCAATCTGGAGACAAATGAATTCCAAGACGATTGCTCAGAAGTCAATTGCCTATGAAATCCCAGGTATTCGAATTGATGGGAATGACATTTTTGCAGCTTATTTTGAAACAAAAAAAGCATTAGAACGAGCGAGAAATGGGGAAGGACCAAGTTTAATTGAAGCCGTAACATGGAGGTATGGTGCCCATACCACTGCAGATGATCCGACGAAGTATCGTAATCAAAAAGAAGAAAATGAAAAACACCGTCAAAATGATCCGGTTACAAGATTAGAATTATTTATGAAAGCGCACGGTTATTGGGATGAAACAGTCGTAGAACAGTTAAAAGAGGAAGTAAAGGAAGAAATTGATAGGGCAGTAAAAGAGTTGGAGACGATGCCACCAGCGGATGTGAATGATATTTATGATTACATGTTCGAAAAACCGACATGGACGATTGAACAGCAAAAGGAAGAATATATGAACCATTTGCGAGGGGTGAGATGAGATGATAACGATAGCGAAAACGAAACAATTGACGCTTATTCAAGCTATCACTGATGGAATGCGTACCATGCTTAACGAAAAAGAAGAAGTCGTGGTATTAGGGGAAGATGTTGGAAAAAATGGCGGTGTCTTTCGGGCAACGGATGGCTTGCAGGAAGAGTTTGGAGAAAAGAGGGTTTTTGATACACCATTGAGTGAAGCAGGAATCATCGGATCCTCGATTGGGATGGCAATAAACGGACTGTTGCCAGTAGCAGAAATTCAGTTTTTAGGTTTTATTTACCCTGCATACGAACAAATTATGACACATGCGACGAGAATGCGCTACCGTACCAAAGGTGCCTTTACCGTACCACTTGTGATTCGTGCACCATATGGAGCAGGAGTACGTGCTCCAGAAATCCATTCGGATAGTATGGAAGCATTATTCACCCATATGCCAGGGATAAAAGTCGTTTGTCCATCTAATCCACATGATGCAAAAGGACTTCTTATTTCGGCAATAGAGGACCCAGATCCGGTACTATTTCTTGAGCCACTAAGATTATACCGTGCTGTCAGAGGAGACGTTCCAGAAGAAAAATATGAAATTGAAATTGGAAAAGGGAAGTATTTGCGAGAAGGAGACGATGCAACGGTGATTGCCTGGGGGGCAATGGTACCCGTTGCAATGAAGGCAGCCGAACAGGCAGCAGATAAAGGGATTAGCTGTGACGTCATTGATTTACGCACGTTGTATCCGATTGATAAAGCTATTATAGCCGAATCTGTGCAGAAAACCGGGCGCTGTGTCGTTGTTCATGAAGCTCCAGCAACCGGGGGATTAGGAAATGACATTATTTCGATTGTAAATGATACTTCATTTTTATATATGAAATCACCAATTGAGCGTGTCACTGGTGCGGATGTTCATGTGCCTTTTTGGGCTCTGGAAGAACATAATATCCCGACACCAGCACGTGTAACGGATGCAATTTATAAAGTGATTCATTTTTAAAGGAGGTGGAGTGAATGGTAGAAGTAAAATTACATGATATTGGAGAAGGAATGACAGAAGGGGATGTACTAGCTTATTTTATTCAGGAAGGAGATCAAGTTGAGGAAGATCAGCCAATTGTAGAATTGCAGACAGAAAAAATGGTTGCCGAGTTAACAGCGCCAGCCAAAGGGGTTGTTAAAAAAATATATATTGCTGAGGGAACGACTATCCCTGTAGGAACAACGATTTTGACGATTGAAGCAGAGGGTTCTATTGAGAAAAAAGAGGCTGCAGAAACACAAAAAGAAGAATCAAATCATTCTATACAATTTGCAGCGAGTGATAATGCAAAAAAACAAACGAAACCCGAAAAAATAAACGGGCCAACACGAATAAAAGCAGCACCATTTACGAGGAAGATTGCGAGAGAACTTGATGTGGATATCGAATTTGTAGAAGGAACGGGGAAATCTGGACGTATTACCATAGAAGATGTTCAGCAGTTTGCTCAAAACAGAGAGAGCGCTGCAACAAAAGTCAAGCCTGCTGTTAAACAGTTAAAAAAGCAATTTTTTCAAGGGACAGCAGAAAAGCAGTCGGTCAGTGAAAAAGAGGAAACGGATATTATTCCGTTTAAAGGCAGGCGCAAACAAATCGCAAAAAAAATGACAACATCCATCTTTACGATCCCACATGTTCATCACATGGAAGAAATTGATATGACTGAGTTACTGCAGTTCAGAAAAGAGATTAAGCCTCATGCCGATGTATCTGTTGCAGCATTTTTTATTAAAGCGCTCACGATAGCATTGAGAGAACATCCAATCTTTAATGCCAAACTTGATGAGAAAAAAGAAGAAATCAGATTGGAAAAAGGGGTTCATATGGGCATTGCAACGGATACGGAAGAGGGGTTAATTGTTCCAGTCGTTAAAAATGCGGATAATAAGTCAATCCGCATTATTAACAAAGAAATGAAAGAACTGATGAAGAAAGCAAGAGAAAATAGACTGACACCGAAAGAAATGACCGGAAGCACCTTTACGATCAGCAATGTTGGACCAATGGGAAGTATCGGTGCAACGCCGATCATCAATTATCCAGAAGTCGCATTAATGGCTTTTCATAAAACGAAAAAAATGCCTGTTGTAAACGAAAATGATGAGATCGTTATCAGATCAATGATGAACGTGACGCTCACATTCGACCACCGTGTTACAGACGGAGGAAATGCAATAGCCTTTACGAATAGGTTCAAGGCATTGCTTGAAAAACCAAAACTGCTACTAGTAGAACTCAGTTAATCTAACAACAAATTAAAATGAAGGAGATTCATTATGTTCCGAATTAAATCTGAGCAAATGCCGTCGTTGCCTGAGGCTATCCTCGTAATCTCAGCTATCATCGCTATTATGAGTGTCAGTATTATCTATTTTGAAGCTCCTCCACATATACCTTTAACGATTTCATTGTTAATGTTAGTTATTTATGGAATCATTAAAAAGATCCCTTATGAAAAATTACAGGAAGGTTTTTCAGAAGGGGCTACATCTGGAATGGGGGCCGTTTTTCTTTTCTTTATGATTGGTATTTTAATAGCTGCATGGATTTATAGTGGAACTATTCCGACTTTGATTTATGCTGGATTCGAATTAGTGACACCACGTTTTTATTATGCCATTGTTTTAATCGTAACCTCTGTCGTTGGAATTTGTGTGGGGAGCTCTTTAACAACGGTGGCAACAGTCGGATTAGCTTTTATTGGTATATCCCAGGCTCTTGATATTTCACTGGCAATCACAGCCGGAGCAATTGTATCTGGTGCATTTTTCGGTGATAAGATGTCTCCGATTTCAGATACAACGAATATGGCTTCCAGTATTCTGAAGGTTGATTTGTTTGACCATATACGAAATATGATGTGGACAACAGTTCCGGCATTCCTGATTGGACTGGTGATTTTCG
The DNA here is from genome assembly GCF_037969805.1 of Oceanobacillus sp. FSL W7-1304. Lineage (NCBI taxonomy): Bacteria > Bacillati > Bacillota > Bacilli > Caryophanales > Bacillaceae > Oceanobacillus > Oceanobacillus sp. FSL W7-1304. The sequence goes on from NZ_CP150211.1 coordinate 3,486,385, forward strand.
GAATTATATCACCGAGTATTTCAACTGTAAATTTCAGTGAAATGGAGTTATATCAGCAAGGGCTTTTGGGGACAGGGCTGATTCACTGGTATAATGCGGTCATTCCACTTGCTGTCTTAGTTATTTTCTCTATCTTCAAGGCCCCAGCATTATTATCGCTTACAGCTGGTGCAGTAAGTGCTATTCTTATATCATTTTTTCATGCTGTTCCTTCAATTGGTGGGCTGCTGGGAATATTATATGGAGGCTATGTGTCAGAGACAGGTATTGAACAAATCGATTCTTTACTGACACGGGGCGGAATGGAAAGTATGTTTTTTACGATTGCAATCATTTTGCTAGCATTAGGAATGGGAGGATTATTGTTTAAGTTAGGGATTGTCCCAAGACTATTTGAAGCCGTGGAAAGAATGTTACGATCTGCGAAGTCAGTAATCACTGGCTCTGCTCTCCATGCTATCGGAGTCAATGTGCTGGTAGGGGAACAATATCTATCTATTCTATTAACAACAGAAACGTTCCAGTCGCAATATCAAAAACTCGGTTTAGCAAATAAAAATCTATCAAGAGTTGCAGAGGACGCCGGAACCGTAGTTAATCCACTAGTTCCATGGAGTGTATGCGGTGTTTTTATAACAAGTGTTTTAGGAGTACCGACTCTAGCGTATTTGCCATTTGCTTTCTTTTGTTTGTTATGCCCAATACTGACGATAATTTTTGGAATTACTGGGAAAACGCTGACATATACGGAAGCTGCAGCAGTAAATCCTGTTCAGTTTGAATCAATTGAAGAAAGTAAGATGGGGTAATAGGTTTCAGGAAGATAATAAATAGAAGGGGGGAGCTGATGCTTCCTCCCATCTCTGCAAAGCACGCAAAAACTGGCTGAGTATTCAAAAAATATTGACTGTAGATTATTCCATGTTTATAATGAAACTCAACTTAATCTATACTGAGAAATATTATAAAATATAAGATTAATTTATAAATTTGCAGTTGATTGTATACACTAATTGAATTTTATGAAAAGGGTGAGGTAATTGACATTCATACTAGATACATCCAAGACACTTCAAGTTCAAGTGTATGAATATATGCACGACAAAATTGTAAATGGAAAACTGGGACCAGGGACACGAGTTGTGGAGCAACAAATTGCAGAAGAAACAGGGGTAAGCAGGAGTCCCATACGTGAGGCTATAAAGCAATTGAAAAGTGAGGGGCTTGTAGCAAGTCATCCCCGGGGTGGAGTGAGAGTTTTCAGACCTACAAGTGATGATTTTAAATATTTATATGAGTGTCGTTTAAGTTTAGAGCCTCTGGCTGCATCACTTGCAGCTGAACGCAGCAATAATATACAGTTAACAGAAATAAATGAACTGCTTAGGAAAATGAAGGACATTATGGAAGCAGAAGATTTTGAGCATATGAAGAAGTTAAGTAGAAATTTCCATGATTTAATCTTGGAATGCAGTGAAAATCCTTTTCTCATCAAAATGATGAATCAGCTTCATTCCTTGATTCTATTCTACCGAAACATTATTCTTACAAAAACAAGCAGAATGGTAGAAGGCTTCTTTGAACATGAAGCAATCTGCTTCGATATTTTAAACAGAGATGCTAAATCTGCAGAAAAACATATGAGAGACCATATTCAAAAGGATTATAATTATTACTTGGAACAATATGGATACAACTAAATGAATTGGTAAATGATTCATTTACTTCATTATCATAAATCAAAAGGAGTGGATTTACACGTGAATTTCCCTGAAAAAGTAAGCATTCGCGACGTTACGTTAAGAGACGGTCTTCAAAATGAATCCGTTTTTATTGGAGCAGAGAATAAGCTTGGTGGTTTAAATGAGATTATTGATGCTGGATTTAGACGTATTGAAGTTACTTCCTTTGTCCATCCAAAGTGGGTACCAGCCCTTAGCGATGCTGATGAGCTGGCGAAGAGACTTCCTAAAATTCCAGGTATTCAATACGATGCTTTGGTTCCAAATATAAAGGGTCTCGAACGGTTTTTGAAGACCAATATTGATACTGCGGTTTTCTTCCTTTCAGCCAGTACGAGACATAATGAAGCCAATTTGAATCGGACGACAAATGAATCGCTGGTACATGTAAGTGATTTAATAAGCAAAACAAGAAGTCATAACCGAAAAACAATGGGGGCAGTTGCCACTGCTTTTGTTTGTCCATATGCAGGAGAGGTTCCTTATCAAGAAGTTGAACGAATCGTTACGACAATGGTTGAAAATGGCGTGGATGAAGTTGGTTTGGGAGACACCATAGGAAAAGCAACACCAAAAATGATATATGAATATTGCAGTCGTATTAAAGACAAGTATCCTGACCTGACATTAAGTCTGCATCTTCATGACACTTATGGATATGCGCTCGCCAATATTATAGCAGGTATTCAATCAGGCGTTTATATCTATGATACAGCACAGGCAGGATTGGGCGGGTGTCCATATGCACCAGGAGCACCAGGGAATGTGCAGGCAAGTCAAGTAGTAAACTTTTTGGAAAGGCAGGGAATAGAGACTGGAATAGATATAGATAAGTTAAAAAATACGGATCAGATGTTTCAGGATATGGTAAAAAAGCAAACAAGTGTGTAATTTTTTGTATACAATATCTGAATATTAAGTATTCAATAAGTTTATCGAGTTAAGAGAGGATGGGCATAATGAAAAAACCACTAGAAGGAATTAAAGTATTAGAATTAGGAAACTTTGTAGCTGCTCCTTTTGTTGGAAAGATCTTTGGTGAATTTGGTGCTGAAGTAATAAAAGTAGAGGATCCAGGAAAAGGTGACTCTTTAAGAAACTGGCGAGTCATGCACCATGATACATCTGTATGGTGGTATGTGCATGCAAGAAATAAAAAATCCATTACGATTAACCTTCGTGAAGAAGCAGGACAGGAAATGATAAGGGAATTAGCAAAAGAGGTGGATGTGGTAATTGAAAATTTCCGCCCTGGTACACTTGAAAGGTGGGGAATCGGTTATGAAGATTTAAAACAAGTAAATCCAAGCATTATTATGACTCGAATATCCGGTTATGGTCAAACCGGTCCATATCGGGATAAAGTAGGATTTGGCAGTGTTGCAGAGTCAATGGGCGGCCTGCGTTATCTAACAGGTTTTCCTGATCGTCCACCAGTTCGTGTCGGTTTAGCTATTGGGGATTCTATCGCTGCTTTATACGCAGCACTTGGTACACTGATGGCACTTAGAGTCCGAGATAATGTACCATCAAGAAAAGGTCAATACGTTGATGTTGCACTTACTGAATCTGTTTTTTCTCTATTAGAGGGTGTGCTTCCTGAATATGACCTAAAAGGGATCATTCGAGAGAGAACTGGAGCTACGCTGGAAGGAATAGCACCATCGAATACGTATCTTTGTGGAGATGGGAAATATATCGTGATTGCAGCAAACAGTGACGGTATATTTAAACGTTTTGCGAATGCAATGGAACGTCCTGAACTTGCGGAAGACCCCGTGTACGCGAGTAATCAAGGCAGGGCAGAAAATGTTGATTATCTTGATAAGATTATAGAAGACTGGACAAAGCAGCATACTCAAAAAGAGGTACAGCAAATTCTTGATGAAGCCCGTGTACCAGTAGGACCAATTTATAGTATAGAAGACATCGTAAATGATGAACAATACCAGGCACGAGACATGCTACAAACAGTTGAATTGCCGGATGGGAAAAGTGTCAGAGTCCCGGGGGTTGTGCCAAAATTATCCGAAACACCTGGCGATATTGGAACTATTGGACCTGAATTAGGTGAAAATAACTCAGAATATCTACCGAAAATAAAAAGTAAGCAATAAACTTAAAAATTGCTATAAACAAATTATATGGATATTATTTTAGCTTAAGTGACAATGGGAGTGGTGGATATCGTTAGGCAAACCACCACTTCATTCAATTGACTTTTTTAAGAGGGTAAATTATAAGTCTATTACATTCAATCTAACTCTATTTTTTGGAATAATCCCAAATATCTATATATGAATTCGTTAATCTATTGATAATGGATGATTGATCACATGCTACTTGGATAATAACTTATTAATGAAAACAAAATAGTAATGAAGACTCTACTAAATTGTAAACGATTTCAATGTTTTTTTATAAAGGGGGAAGGGCAATTATGTTAGCTATTTTAGGTTTTCTGATGGTAATCACATTTTTGTATCTTATTATGTCAAAACGTGTGACACCTTTTACTGGCCTGATTATCGTACCGGTAATCTACGGGATTATTGGAGGCTTTGGTTTTCAACTGGGTCCGATGATGATGGATGGTGTTTTAAATACAGCACCAACAGCACTCCTAATCCTGTTTGCAATTCTATATTTCGGTATCATGATTGACACGGGATTGTTTGAGCCACTAACAAACAAGATTATAAAGATAGCAAAAGGTGATCCATTAAAAGTTATTGTAGGGACAGCTATATTAGCAGGTATAGTAGGCTTAGATGGTGATGGTTCCACTACGATTATTATAGTTGTGAGCGCCTTTCTTCCAATTTATATAAGACTGGGGATAAAACCTATTATTTTAGCATCTATAACGGTATTGCAAATTGGTATTACAACACTAGTTCCTTGGGGTGGCCCTGTCGGTCGGGTTGCAAGTGTTTTGAACTTAGATCCTACAAGTCTATTTAGGACAATGGTACCTGGGATGATTGTTAGCATGATATATATTGTTTTGGTTGCATATATTATTGGCCGGAAAGAAAGGGCTCGACTCGGAATACACAAACCTTATTTGAACATGAACGATCAAACCGAAAGTATGATGTCTGCTGCTGTAGAAAATGTGGTAATAAAGCGTCCCAAACTAAGATGGCTAAATTTTATTCTAACGATTGTTATCATGGCAGCATTGCTTTTGGAATGGCTGCCACCAGTAGTGTTATTTATTCTTGGGACTGCTATCGCATTATTAATAAACTATCCATCGATTATTGATCAACGCGAAAGAGTTCAAAAACATGCTCCCAATGCATTATCTGTTACGAGTATCATGCTTGCTGCCGGGGTTTTTGCCGGTATATTGAAAGAAACACAAATGTCCGCAGCTATGGCGCAGAGTTTAATCACTATAATCCCAGACGGAATTGGATCCTTTCTTCCAATTGTAATTGCTGTTCTTAGTATTCCCGGACTCTTTTTAATAGGCCCCGATGCTTTTTATTTTGGCATTATTCCTGTAATAGCGGAGACTGCTTCCATATATGGGGTTAGTGAAATGGAGATTGCTATTGCATCGTTATACGGAACCTCTTTTGGTTTCATTGGTCCGCTGGTTGGAGCAATGTACTTGTTAACAGAGATGACAAAGGTTAATTTAGGGGATGTCCAAAAATATGCTGCTAAGTGGGCAATAGGTGTTTTTCTGATATATATTATTATAGGAATATCTTTAGGCCATGTTTTATTTTAAGTTTATGCCAAAAATTGGTGTGAAATAGGATGCTCTGTTTCCTGAAAATTCTTAAATACTATTAAACAAATCTGTTTATTACAGTATTATTGAAAAAAGAAGAATGATAGTTTTTTCCTTTTTTATAAAGTATTTGAGTTTTGTAGCATTAAAACAAGCGTTAAAATCTACATTCCGGATTGAAGTCATTTGTTGTTCTTCGAGGTTTGATTATGGCCAAAGAGCCTCGACTGAGACATTTATTTATGGTCAATTTCTTTATATTACTTCAAATCTGAAGGAATTGGCCTTTTTATTTTCCGATAGATTCCTCAAAGTATTCGATAAAGCGTTGCTTGCTTTTGGAAAGATAACGATCCTTTAGCCAAATGATTGCGGACTTGGAAATAATCGTCTCGTCTTCAATGGCAAACCCTTTTATTCCAGCATTAAAATGTTTCTTGAGTATGGATGCTGGTAAAATCGAAGCTCCGACTTCCACATTGACCAATTCGAGAATCATGTCCACATCTGGACAAACTGTCACGATATTGGGAGTAAGTCCTCGTTTTTCAAATTTATCCATAATCAGCTCATATTGACCAACACCACTAATTCTTCTTAATAATAGTAAAGGTAAATTGGCAAGTTCGTTCATGGTAATGGTTTCGGATTCATAGGATTTTGCCCATTGCTCAGGCATAATAGCTACATAGTTTTCTTCTGGCAGAAAGAGGCTTGAATAAGGTTCCATATCTAAAGGGAGCCGAACGATTGCCAAATCAATGTTTCGATTATTAAGCTGTTCTGCAAGAAGATAAGAGTCCCCTTCTCTTAATTCAAAGGTGACGTTTGGATATTTTTCACGAAAAGATTTTATTCTTTGCGGTACATGAGAAAAAAGTGTCTTTACACAGCCAACAGTCAATTGTCCCTTTAGACCTTCCCCTGTTTCCTTCACCTCTGTAAGCGCTTCATCAAAAAACTTGAAAAAATAATCTGCTTTCTTGTATAAAACTTCCCCAGCTTCAGTAAGTTCCATTTTCTTGCCATTTCTTTCAAACAGCGGGACACCTATTTCACTTTCTAATGCTTTTAAACTTTGACTAAGAGGAGGCTGTGCCATATGAAGTATTTTAGCTGCCCGTGTAATTTGTCCCTCGGTTGCAATTGTATAGAAATAACGCAGTTGTCTCATATCCATCTTTCTCCACCTCGATATCTCTTATGATAGTAAACCAAGTATGTATAAAGAAATAATAGTATCAAATAACGAAAAAGTCAAAAAATTAATTCATCTAATCCCAGATTCATCTTATAGCAAATTATATATAATAGTATATCTAAAATGTATGATAATCATATATTTTAGATATTTTTCATATATTTGATTCCGTGTTACTATACAAACAAGGTTGAATTATTAAAATATTTTAAAAGCATATGCAAGGTTTGATCTCTGACCACAACGATATGTAATCATTTTATTTTTTTAACACATTATGAAAACGAATACATTTTGACGGTCTAGAAAACAACTTTGAAAAAATGGAAGAAAATCAGATCGAAATTAAAGGAGGATAAAGTAATGCCAGCTAAAACAGGACAGCAGTACATTGACAATTTAAAGAAAGCAAATAACAACGTATATATCCATGGGGAGCGAGTAGAAGATGTGACAACACATCCAGCGTTTAAGGGTGCAGTCCAATCCATGGCAAAATTGTATGATTTACAATATGAGAAACCTGAAAAAATGCTTTATACATCTCCAACAACCGGTGATAAAGTAGGGAAGACCTTTATGGCACCAGAAACAATCGAAGACTTAATCGAACGTCGAGAAGCGATTATGGAGTGGCAGGGCATTACAAAAGGTTTAATGGGACGCTCTCCAGACTATTTAAATTCAGAAGTTATGACAATGGAAAAAGCATATGACTATTACGGCAAAGGAAATCCGCAATTTGCTGAGAACGCTAGAAAATATGCAGAATACGCTAGGGAAAATGACATCAGTCTTACACATACATTGATCCACCCGCAAGTAAACCGTGCAAAAATTCAAGCGGAACAAAAAGATGCTAATGTTGCTTTACACGTAGTGGAGAAGAATGATGATGGAGTTATTGTTGACGGTATTCGGTTACTTGCAACACAAGCTGGTATCACAGATGAAATTTTCGTTTTCCCATCGACGGTAGTAAGAACAGGAGCAAAAGATGATCCTTATTCACTTGCTTTTGCAATACCAAATAATACGCCGGGATTGAAATACCTAAGCCGAGAATCATTTGATTATGGGAAAAATGGGTATGATCATCCAGTAGCCTCCCAGTTCGAAGAAGGGGATGCGATTGTTTCCTTTGATAACGTACTTGTTCCTTGGGATCGTATTTTCATTCTGGAAGATTCCGAGATTTGTAATGGCGCATTTGCTGAAACAAATGCTGTTGTGCACATGTCCCATCAGGTTATTGCAAAAGATGTTGCAAAAGTGGAATTTCTGCTTGGTGTCGTGCTTAAGCTGATGGATTCAATCGGTATTGACGGATTCCAGCATGTAAAAGACAAAGGGACAGAAATCATGCTTACGCTGGAAAATATGAAGTCTCATCTGTACAGAGCTGAACACAATGCAAAAATTGATAGATGGGGCATGATGACACCAGACTTTGAAGCATTGAATGCTGCAAGAAACTGGTTCCCACGCGTATATCCGCGTCTAGCAGAAATCTTAAGAATACTGGGTGCATCTGGATTAATGGGGATTCCGACGTATGATGATTTTGCTAGCGCGGAACTTGGACCAATCTTAAACAGAGCCATGCAAGGTAAAAACGTGGAAGGTTTTGAACGTGTTCAATTATTCCGTCTCGCATGGGACATGACGATGAGTTCATTTGGAAGCCGTCAGACACATTATGAGTACTACTTCTTTGGAGATCCAGTAAAAATGGGTATGGCTTACTTTGACAATTATAATAAAGAACCATACAAAGCAATGGTCGATGAGTTTTTAGAAAGCCAAAACATTAAGAAACCATCCATATTAACAAAATCAGGAACACAAACAGAAAGTGTTTTAAAATAAAAGTATTTTAAACAAAAAATGTCATAGAAGTAATGAATGGAATTGAATAATATGAATGTAGGCTAGAAAACAATGCAGCAGGAAGGAGAATTCTGTAATGGAAGTGATTAACTTGACTCACTTGGATGACCAAATATCTCAGAAACCTCATATTATGGCAATCGGATTTTTCGATGGGGTGCATTTAGGTCATCAAGAATTATTAAACCGTGCCAAGGAACTTGCGAGAAAGCAAAATGTCTTATTTACTGCGATGACATTTAGCCCACATCCAGATGAAGTTTTAAAAGGGAATAAGAATCGTAAGTACTTGATGACATTACCTGAAAAAATTAAAAAAATGGAAGCCATGGGAGTTGATAAGTTATTTGTTATGGAATTTGATCGCACTTTCGCTTCATTCCTTCCGGCTGACTTCATCCAGAGATATATATTGAATTCAAACACGAAACACGTCGTTGTCGGTTTTGATTTCACGTTTGGTTTTAAGGCGCAGGGAAATACACAACTACTCCAGAAAGAATCGAAAAAAAGTGGGTTTGGTTTATCGGTTATCCCTAAAAAAACCTACTTGCAGGAAAAAATAAGCTCTACGCTTATAAGAAGATTGGTCATGGAAGGGAATGTGAATGTGGTGCCTTATTATGTAGGCTCGAATTATGAGGTGAGCGTTAACATTCTTCCGTATAAAATCAATGGAAATATAGTTGTGCAGCCAAGTGATAAATCTATTTTTCCGAGACCTGGAACTTATGTAGTGAAAGTGAAACAAGGAACAACAACCTTACATGGGGAGTTTTATCAATTTTCTGATTCAAGAGCAGATAATGTATTGAAATTGAATGAACCGGCTTACGAGTTAGGTGATGTTTGTTCAATTGAATTTATTAGTAGGGTCAACGTATCAGAGAGTCTTTCGGTATAATTTTAAAGGAGGAGTTTTAATGAATAGCAGAGAATTTCGGAATGCAATGGGGAGATTCGCTACAGGTGTAACGGTAATCACAACAAATGATGGCACTGATGCTCATGGAATGACAGCGAATGCATTTATGTCTATTTCACTAGAACCAAAATTGATAACGATTTCAATTGATAATCATGCAAATATGCTCAAAAAAATAAAGGCTTCAGGGCAATATGCAGTAAACTTTCTTTCGGATCAACAGCAGGACATCTCCATGAATTTTGCTGGACAAAAGAAAAAAGAAGACGGCGTTGATTTTGGCTTCATTCAAGGTGTGCCAGTTATTAAAGAATCTTTAGCTTCGGTTGTTTGTGATGTCGAACAAGAAATTGTAGTTGGTGACCATACACTGTTTATCGGTAGCGTAAAAGATGTAAAAGTAACAGATGGTAATCCATTAACTTTCTATTGCGGTAAATACGGTGATTACAGACAAAAAGAATACGCTTAATGTGCGTGTTCAAAAAGGAGGATAAAAAGGACCGAGAAGTTCGAGGCGGTGAAGCTTTGAGTACCGGAACGTATGCAATTAATACGTGAGGAACAGAAAAGCAAGCCAACGAAGAAATTCGATGTGTCATTTTTACCGGACTTTTTGAACAACCTCTTAAAGAGAACCTTTGACCAAATTCGCCAATTCATATAATATGAAGACACTATGAATAATACTAAACGAGTAAGCAAAAAACAAAAAGCATACGACTATATGAAATCAAGAATTATGGAAGGTTTTTATGCACCCGGGCAACGGATTGTTATTAATCAACTGGTCAAGGAATTAGCAACAAGTGCAATTCCAATTCGAGAGGCTGTACGTTCGTTAGAAGCAGAAGGTTTAATTGAATACCAGCAAAATATTGGTCCAGTTGTAACACCTATTGATGAAAGTAAATATACGGATACGCTTTCCACGTTGGCTGTCATGGAGGGATATGCTACAGCATTGAGCAAAGCAGCACTTACTGGGGATCAAATTACAATCTTGAAGGACTTAAATCAGCAAATGAAGGAGGCGTTAACAGAGTTTGAGTTTGGAAAATTTGGAGAGCTAAATCGAAAGTTTCACGATTTAACGTACGATAGCTGTCCGAATCAGTATTTGATTGAGTCTATCCGAAAGACATGGATGCAGCTGGATTCCATCCGTTTGACGGGGTCAACATTTAATCCGAAAAGAGCTAAAGAGTCTATTGATGAACATGAGCATATTATTCAGCTGCTAAGCGAGGATGCAGATTTTCAAGTAATCGAATTAGCAGTTAGATCGCATAAGTTAAATACAGTTCAATCGTTTCATGAAAGAAAAAGACAGCCAAATGGCACTACGTTTATATAGGGTGCCATCCTTGATATTTTTTGTATAACAGTATTATGAGAAGAAATGAAAGCGCTAAATTTGTGAGGGACGGTAAATTTATTTTAAGAAATAAAGAATAACACTTCAAATCATATATTATTTCGTATATAATCGTAATAGAAAGAAAATTCAATTGAAGGAGTGGATCATGTGTCTGTGAAACATGAAGAATTAGTAAGCAAACACGAAGAACTAGCCAACAAACTAGATGATATTAAGCTATATATAAACGGGGAATTCGTTGATGCTGAAGATGAAGGAACGTTTGACAATATCAGTCCTTTTACGAATGAGAAGATTAATAGTATTGCATCAGGTCAAGCAGCAGATATTGACAAAGCTGTTCAAAGTGCAAAGAAAGCATTTAAAGGTGAGTGGGGAAATTTAAAACAAGCTGAACGTTTGGAGTATGTATATAAAATAGGTGATCTAATTGAACAGCATACAGATGAAATCGCTTTATTAGAATCATTAGACACTGGTCTTCCGATTGCACAAACAAGAAAACAAGTATCACGTTCTGCAAATAACTTCCGTTTTTATGCAGATACAGTGAAATCTCAAATGTATGGAGAAGTGTACCAAGTAGACGATGAGTTCATTAACTACACAGTATATTCTGCAGTTGGTGTTGCGGGATTGATCACGCCGTGGAATGCTCCATTTATGCTAGAAACATGGAAAATAGCACCTGCATTAGCAACAGGTAATACAGTCATTTTGAAACCTGCTGAATGGTCTCCATTGACAGCTAACCGGATGGCAGAAATTATCGATCAAGCTGGACTCCCTGACGGTGTTTTCAATATTGTACATGGCTTTGGTGAAACGGCTGGAGATGCATTAGTTAAACACCCTGATGTACAGCTTATTTCCTTCACTGGGGAAACAACTACAGGTTCTACGATTATGAAAAATGGCGCAGATGCGTTGAAGCGTTTCTCCATGGAGCTTGGTGGCAAATCACCAATTATCGTATTTGAAGATGCTGACCTTGATAGAGCACTTGATGCAGCCACTTGGGGGATATTCTCATTTAATGGGGAGCGTTGTACGGCAAACTCAAGACTGTATCTACATGAAAGTATTGCAGATGAATTTATCGAAAAATTAAAAACACGAGTCTGGAATATCAAAGTTGGTGACCCGTTGGAAGACGATACACAAGTTGGACCACTTATTAAAACAGAGCATTACAACAACGTAAAAAACTATCTTAAGATTGCTGAGGAAGAGGGTTGTGAAATAATTAGTGGTGAGATTCCTACAGAATTAAGCCGAGGCAATTACGTAGCGCCAACTATTTTGTTGAATGCTTCCAATGAAATGCGTGTTGTTCAAGAAGAGATCTTTGGACCTGTAATTGCAGTAATGACATTCAAAGAAGAAGCAGAAGTAATTGAAAAAGCAAATGATGTAAGATATGGACTTGCTGGCTATGTATGGACAAACGATATCAAACGCGGTCACCGTGTAGCACATGCCATTGAGTCAGGCATGTTATGGGTAAACTCCCAAAATGTGCGTGATCTAAGAACGCCATTCGGTGGTTCAAAAGACAGTGGAATCGGACGTGAAGGCGGACACTATGCATTTGAATTCTATACGGAACAAAAAATTATCCATGTAGCTATTGGTGATCATCATATACCGCAATTTGGAAAATAAGATCAAAACAGAGAGAGGGGAATCTAAATATGAACTTTGATATTAAACGTACAGGGCGTGCGGTGCTTCATGTTACAGACCTGGATAAATCGAGAGAGTTTTATGATGCACTTGGCTTAATTGAAACAGAATCAGATGATGAGAATATTTTCTATCGAGCAATTGAAGACCATAATCACCATTGCCTTTGGCTAAAAAAGAAAGCCGAAGCGGCTGTTGAGGTAGTTAGCTATCGCGTTAATGCGGAAGATGATCTGGAAAAGCTGGAATTATTCTTTCAAAGCCAAGGTACAGAAGTAAAATGGATGGAAAAAGGTTCACAAAAAGGAATTGGTCGTACCATTCGGATTCAGGATATTTCAGGAATTCCTGTAGAATTTTATTTTGAAATGGATAAAGTGGAGCGTATGCTGCAGCGTTTTGACATTCACGTAGGTGCAAAAGTACAGCGAATCGATCACTTCAACTGTGCAGTTCCTGATGTACAAAAAGCTTATGACTATTATATAAAAGAACTTGGCTTTGCTTGCTCTGAATATACGACATCAAAAGGTGAAGATAATATTTGGGCAGCATGGTTACACCGTAAACCAGGTGTACATGACACTGCGTTTATGAATAGTGTAGGACCACGCCTTCATCATATTGGTTTCTGGTTAAAAGACCCGATGAGTTTGATTGATGGCTGTGATTACTTAGCTGCCAAAGGATTTTCTGCATCCATTGAACGAGGACCGGGACGTCATGGATTGTCTAACGCATTCTTCTTGTATTTAAGAGATCCAGACGGACACCGTATCGAATTGTATAATGGCGATTATTACACTGGTGATTCTGACTTTGATCCAGTCGAATGGGACTTAGATGATCCGCAGCGTCAAACTTTCTGGGGACATGAAGCGCCAGATAGCTGGTTTGAAGAGGCATCAACATTCCTCAACGTTTATACAGGTAAAAGAGTTGAAACAAAACAGCCAACATTAGAAAAAAGAAAGCCCACAACAGTAATATAAATTAACTATATATTTAGCAAACTAACAGGAGGTTTTTATAAAATGAGCAATCGATACGAGGCTATTAAAAAGAGATTAAGAGGATCCATTGCACCAGTAATTACGCCATTTAAAGCAAATGGAGATATCGATTTCGAAAAACAGTCTGAATTAATCGAATTCCAGATTGAAAATGGAACACATGCCATATCTGTAACCGGTACTTCTGGAGAACCGAGCTCTCTTACTACTGAAGAACGGGTTCAAGTAATGGAAAATGCAATCAAAACAATAAATGGACGAATTCCATTTGCCCCAGGAACTGGGTCCACTAACCATGATGAAACAATGTACTTAACAAAGAAAGCTGAAGAAATGGGTGCAGATGCTGCAATGGTAATTGTTCCTTATTATAACAAACCAAACCAGGAAGCATTGTACGATCATTTCAAAACAGTAGCTGATTCTGTAGAGATTCCGATTATTATTTACAATATACCAGGACGTACTGCACAAAACATGGAAGTAGGAACGATGGCACGTTTGGTAAAAGATTGTCCTAATATTGTGGGAGCGAAAGAATCGAATAAAGATTTTGAACATGTGAATCGAGTATTGCTTAATTGTGGCAGAGACTTCCTATTGTATTCAGGAATTGAACTGTTATGCTACCCAATGCTAGCAATTGGTGGGGCAGGGTCCATCAGTGCCACAGCAAACGTGGAGCCTAAGAAGATAGCAGAAATGCATAATGCCTGGGAAGAAGGAGATATCAAACGGGCACAGGATCTTCACTTTGAATTAATGAACCTGAATGATGTGCTGTTTAAAGATACAAACCCTGCACCAGTTAAAGCAGCACTTGGCATGATGGGCATGATTGAACCAGTTTTGCGTAAACCAATGGGCTTGCCTTCAGAGGCACTGCAAGAAGAAATTCGCGAAACACTTGTTGAATATGGAAAATTAGAAAAAACAGCTTCGGTTTAAATAGATAGCTTTATAGGAAGAAATTGAATCAAGACCAGTAAGCTACTGGTCTCTTTTTCTTCATAGGCAACATCGTTATGGACCCAATATTGTTAAAGGAGTGCTGTTATTATGAGTAAGGTGAAATTTAAACATCAAGGGATTCAGCAGATAAAAGAAGGAATCTATCAAGCGGATCAGAATCGAATAGAATTCGATGGAAAACAGTGTCCGCTAAATGACTTATCACTAGATGTACCTGTGTCCGGAACAGTTTATGGAACTCTATTAAATTATAAAGGTGAGTATGCCAAGTTAGAGTCTTCGATGAACGACGATCCATATAAAGCCCCACCGAAAGCTCCTATACTATACATTAAACCTATCAATACACATATCGGATATGATGCGGCAATTCCTTTACCAGAAGGGTTTGATGAAGTTTCGATTGGAGCTGCTTTAGGTGTCGTAATTGGTAAGCCAGCTAAAAAAATTAAGAAAGAAAATGCTTTGGATTATGTAGCTGGTTATACAATCGTAAATGATGTAAGCATTCCACATGAAAGTTTTTATCGTCCTGCCTATAAAGAAAAAGCAAGAGATGGATTCTGCCCAATAGGACCATGGGTACTTGACCGTGACGCTATCGGAAATCCGAATGAACTCGGAATCCGCGTTTTGATCAATGGTGAATTGAAACAGGAAAATACAACGTCAAATTTAATCCGTTCAGTTGAACGATTATTGGAAGAGGTAACAGACTTCATGACACTTTATGAAGGGGATATATTATTAGTAGGTGTGCCTGAAAATGCCCCGCTAGCAAAAGAAAACGACAGCGTTAAAATTGAAATTGACGGTATAGGAACATTAACAAATAAGGTTGTAAAAGAGAAAGTAGTTGTAGGAGGCGGTATTGTATGAGACACGCACGTGTAGCGTATAATGGTTTAATTCAGAATGCAATGGATACAGAAGAAGGTATTCAATTAGAAGATGGTCGGATTGTCGAGGAATCAGAAGTTACGTGGCTCCCACCAGTAGAACCTAAAACCGTATTTACGCTTGGTTTAAACTTTGCTGATCATGCTGCTGAACTTTCGTTTAAAGAAGCACCAAAAGAGCCATTAGTATTTTTAAAAGGACCAAACACGTTCATCGGCCACCGTGGTGAAACGGTTCGTCCGGGAGATGTAACATTTATGCACTATGAGTGTGAATTAGCGGTAGTCATCGGCAAAACGGCTAAAAATGTCAAAAAAGAAGAGGCATATGATTATGTTCGTGGATATACGGTAGCGAATGACTATGCGCTTCGAGATTATTTAGAAAACTATTATCGACCTAACCTTCGTGTGAAAAACCGTGATACATGTACACCGATCGGACCGTGGTTGGTCGATAAAGAAGATATTGATGACCCAATGAATTTGCAGTTAACTACTTATGTAAATGGTGAAATTACGCAGCAGGGCAGTACCGCAGATATGATCTTCTCTGTTCCTCATTTGATTGAATACTTAAGCGGGTTTATGACATTAAATCCAGGAGATATTATTCTGACTGGAACGCCAAAAGGATCTGTGGATACGAAGGTTGGCGATGAAGTGATAACAGAAGTAGAAGGAATAGGCAGACTTGTCAATACAATCGTTGGGGAAGAAACCTTTCAAACGAACTAATTGAAGATAACTTCATTAAGGTAAGGGGGACTAACGATGCCACATCTGATTATTGAATACACCGCCAATCTAAAAGAAGAAACAGATATACCGGGGCTTTTAAAGAAGGTTAATGATTCCCTGCTCTCCTATTCTGCCATCATTCCAATCGGCGGTCTCCGTACAAGGGCAATCGAATTAAATGACTATCGCATAGCGGATGGAACAGAAGACGATGCATTTGTACATGCCACCCTAAAGCTTGGCGGCGGCCGGACAGAAGAAGATAAAAAGGTACTTTGTGATGATCTATTTGCTACAATAAAAGAACACTTTGCGGATTTGTATGATAAACGTTATTTAGCATTATCATTGGAATTACATGAATTTACAAATCCTACTTATAAGCAGAATAACATTCATGCTCGGTATAAAAAGTAATATAAGGTAAGTCGCACTACTAATCATCCTAATGAGAGAGGTATCAGAATATGCAGCAATATGAAATGTTTGTTGGTGGGAAATGGTTTGGAAAGGATTTAGAACAGATTGATGTAATTAATCCGGCAACAAATGAACCAATTGGAACAGTACCTAAAGGCGGAAAAGAAGAGGCTAAGCAGGCGGTGGATGCCGCGTATGGTGCACTAAAAGAATGGGCTGCAAGAACTGCAGAGGACAGAAGCAGCTACCTTGTGAAATGGCATGAACTGATAAAAAAAGAAAGAGAAACGATAGGGAAAATCATGACAGAGGAACAAGGCAAACCACTAAAAGAAGCAATTGGTGAAGTAGACTATGCAAATGGATTTATATCATGGTATGCCGAGGAAGGAAAGCGGGTATATGGCGATATTATTCCGGCATCCCATCCGAATAAACGTATTTTCGTGCAGAAACAGCCGGTTGGCGTTGTCGCAGCGATTACTCCATGGAACTTCCCTGCCGCAATGATCACCCGTAAAGTTGGACCAGCACTTGCAGCAGGGTGTACCGTAGTTATTAAGCCTGCTACTCAAACCCCTTTAACGGCATTTAAATTGGTTGAGTTAGCTGAAAAAGCTGGTATTCCAAAAGGTGTTATTAATATAGTAACTGGCAGCTCAGGTCAAATCGGGAAAGTGTGGAATGAAGATAGCAGAGTTAGAAAATTAACGTTCACTGGCTCAACGGAGGTAGGCAAAATATTGATGAAAGCCGCTGCCGATACAATGAAAAAGATCTCCCTTGAGCTTGGTGGCCATGCCCCATTTGTTGTGATGGAAGACGCAGATTTAGATAAAGCAGTGACAGGCGTAGTCGCATCTAAGTTCCGTAATGCTGGTCAAACTTGTGTATGTACAAACCGAGTATATGTGCATGAATCGATTAAAGATAACTTTCAAGCAAAGCTGACAGAGGCTGTGTCCAAGCTTAAAATTGGAAATGGTCTGGAAGAGGGGACAGATATTGGCCCATTGATTGATCAAAGCGCAGTAGATAAGGTAAATGAACAAGTTAAAGACGCAGTAAGCAAAGGCGGGAACGTCACCTTAGGTGGAAAGAATTTAGAAGGATTATATGTGGAACCGGCAATTGTTATGGATGCAACAGATGACATGCTTTGTATGTATGAAGAAACATTTGGGCCACTGCTTCCCGTTACAACATTCAGAGATGAAGCAGAAGTAATCGAGCGAGCAAATAATTCACCATTTGGATTAGCTGCATATGTATTTACAGAGAATATTGGTCGTGCTATCCGAATAAGTGAAGCACTCGAATATGGAATTGTCGGATTGAATGACGGAGCACCGTCCACACCACAAGCCCCATTTGGCGGATTTAAAGAAAGCGGGCTTGGTCGTGAGGGTGGTTACTATGGCATCGAAGAGTTTCTTGAAACGAAATATATTTCACTTGCATTTTAATAAGGGGGCTAATGCAGCTCCCTTTTGTTTCTATACGTCTTAGCGAATATTGGTTATCAGGCAGGTGACGAAAATGAGTGTAGATCAGAAAATAGATCGAAATAAAACAGATAACGAGGGAAGAATCTACTTAGATGATGAGCGGGTAATTTTAACCTCGTCGGCTGTCTTTGGGATTCTTCGCAAAGATCTGATGGACAATATATCTGAAGAGAGGATGAAGGGGTTTTTAATCCGTTATGGATGGAACCTTGGAAAAAATGATGCGAAAAATGTGCTTAAAAAGAATCAATCTTCTATTGAAGAGCTCTTGAAAAAGGGACCTGAATTACACATGATGAGAGGTTTTACAAAAGTAAAACGAGTCGATTTACAACTGGATTATGATGAAGATGGGCAGATAGAAGGTGTTCACGTAGAGGGATTCTGGTCTGGATCTTATGAAGCAGAGGAATTTATCGAGCAGTTTGGCAATTCAGATGCTGCTGTATGCTATACCCTAGTTGGTTATGCAAGTGGCTACTACTCCGAAATATGCAAAAAAACGGTTGTATTTAAAGAAGTGGCATGCAAAGCGATAGGCGCTGATAATTGCTATTATGTTGGAAAAACAATACCTGAGTGGAACGGTTCAATTGAAAAAGAATTAAAGTACTATCATGATGAACCAATTGTTCGGGAACTTGAGATCACCTATGAAAAATTGCTGGAGGAACGGAATAATTTTGAAAAGACGTTTACCATTCATGAGCGTCTTACACAAGAATTTACAAACGGGAATGATCTACAAACGATTGCAGATGCGATCTATGAAGAGATCGGTATACCAATATTAATAGAAAATGCAGACATGTCACCATTAGCAGGTTCGGGATTTTCCTCTGACTTTTTCACGAATGGTTATTTGGATTTTAAGTCAGCAGTACATATTCAACAAAAGGAAAAGGATTATCAGACAAGGGAAATTTCTGATGGAGTAAACCAATATCTTACAACGCCAATTATGCTGCAGCGAAAGTGTTTTGGTTTCTGTTCGTTTATATACGAAGTAAATCAACCGGTTACTAAAGTCGACCTCATGATTTTAGAAAGAGTTGCTTCTGTCTGTTCGCTTTACATTTTAAACGAGAAAACAACATTTGAAGCAGTAGAACGGATAAAAGGGCACTTTCTCGATCAGATTATCGACGGAGGTCATCTCACAGAAAAAGAAATTCTAACAAGAGGAAAATATATACAAACAGATTTAAATGCTCCATATTGTATTGCTGCATTGAAATATGATAATGGAAATGCTGGTTCAGAAAACGGATTGTTTATACATGATCAAGTGATTGAAAGTGTACAGCATTTCTTTAAAAACCGGTTTAATGTGTTAATTGGACAGCGTTCAGGCATACTCGTTCTTCTTATTCAAAAAGATCATAACCAGAAGACAATGAAGGAAGTTTGCCAGTCACTGCTTGATTATTTAAAAAAGGAATTTCCGCCCAGTGTTTTTCGAATGGGGGCAAGCACCTTGTCTGAAAGTATTCAACAAGCGAGTGAGTATTACAAAGAAGCGATGACAGCGCTGAAAATGACCGATGCATCAGAGGAAATCATGTTTTTTAAAGACATCAGTGTCGCAGGTCTGCTCATACATTCCAAAGATAAACAGGCAGTGATACAAAAGGCAAAACATCTTCTTGGACCAATTTATGCGAAGAAAGATGAAAGCGCCGAATTAATTAAAACGCTATACGTATTTCTCGCAAACGGAGGGAACCTGGAAAAGTCTATGGATGAGCTGTGTCTTTCGATGAGCGGGTTAAGATATCGAATAAGAAGGTTAGAAGAAATGTTAGGAAAAGATCTTCGCCAGCCTGCTGTAACGTATGAACTTTTACTCACGTTACAAGTCCTTGATGCAGAGGGAGAAATCATTTTAAAGTAAAATGGAATTGAACAGAAATTGTTCGTTTTATCCATAGAGGATAAACACTAATTGTTGTAGAACGATAGTTGCCTCCTTGATAATCTTACCTTAAGGAAAAATTATACCATATTATAATATCTATTATTTTGGAGGTTATACAACAATGATGAATGGTAAGGAGTATTTAGAAAGTCTGCGCGATGGTCGTCACGTATATTTGAACGGTGAGAAAATTGATGATGTAACAACCCACCCAGCATATCGCAATGCCGCAAGATCGATAGCCCAGCTGTATGATGCCATGCATGATCCAGAAAAAAAAGATACGATCACAACGAAATCAGATGTTGGTGATTTTCGTACACATAAGTTTTTCAAAGCATCTACAAGTGCTAAAGAATTGCTTGAAGCGCGCGATGCAATGGCCGAGTGGACGAGATATAGCTATGGATTTATGGGACGTACTCCGGATTATAAAGCAGCATTTTTAGGATCGCTTGGTCCATATGCAGATTTCTATAAAGGATTTGAAGATAATGCAAGGAGATGGTATAAAAAAGGGCAGGAAGAAGTTCCTTTCTGTAACCATACGATTGTAAATCCACAATTGGACAGACATAAGCCACTTCATGAAAATAAAGATGTATTCGTACGGGCTGTTGGAGAAAGAGATAATGGTATTATTGTAAGCGGTGCCAAGATGGTTGGAACTTCTGCAGCTCTTACCCATTATAATTTTGTTGCGAACTACTCCCCACAAGATTTAGGTGAAGGTGACCAAAGCCATGCATTAATCTTTTTTGTGCCAATGAATGCGCCTGGTGTAAAAGTAATCAGTCGTCAATCTTACGAAGAAATGGCTGCAAAGCAAGGCAGCCCATATGATTATCCATTATCAAGCCGTTTTGACGAAAACGATGCCATTATTATTTTAGATAATGTTCTGATACCATGGGAAGACGTTTTAACTTACAATAATGTGGAAATAGCAAATGGGTTTAGACCACAAACAGGCTGGCTGAATCGTTACACATTCCAAGGCTGTACGCGCTTTGCGGTGAAGCTTGACTTTATGGTTGGCATGCTGCTTAAAGCAACTGAAGTCGCTGGAACGAATAACTTCCGCGGTGTACAGGCAAGAATCGGTGAGGTCATCTCCTATCGCAATATGTTTTGGGCTATTTCTACAGCAATGGCACTTGATCCAGAAGATGGTCCAGAAGGTTATAAACTCCCGAATTCAACCTATGCAACTGCATATCGTACATTTGCACCGACCGTATGGCCAATCATCAAAAATACATTTAACGAAGTAGTAGCAGGTGGTTTGATATCTCTCCCTTCGAGCACTCAGGATTTCCTTAACCCTGAACTGCGCCCGTACATTGACCAATACTATAAAGGAACGGGTGTAAGCGCAGAAGAAAGAGTAAAGCTTTTGAAAATGGTTTGGGATGCAACAGGAACTGAATTTGGCGGACGTAATGAATTGTATGAAATAAACTATGCCGGCAACAACGAAGGAATACGATTGGATGCACTGAAGATGGCTAATACAGCAGGCCAAACAGATATATACAAATCATTCGTTGAAAGAGCAATGAATGATTACGACCTTAACGGTTGGACAAATGATACGTGGGTTAATCCAGATAAGGAAATACAAAAACTGTTTATTTAAAATCCAAATTTTATACTTCCTTCTCATGTGAGAAGGAAGTGTTTATTGTTTATCTAGTAGTAGATGGAAAGGTGCGATTAGGCGTCATAGTGGGATGGCATGTTGCGATAATATTGGATTAGGTGTCATAGTAAGATGGAATGGGTGCGATAGTATTGGATTAGGTGTCATAGTGAGATGGCATGTTGCGATAATATTGGATTAGGTGTCATAGTAAGATGGAATGGGTGCGATAGTATTGGATTAGGTGTCATAGTGAGATAGAATGTTGCGATAGTATTGCGTTTGGTGTCAAAGTATCCTTAATCTCATTGAAAATATTTTTATATCATGCTCTAATCTAATCTGTTTAAAACTTCCTACCATTTATATAAAAATATTAAATTTATATTGTTTTTATATATAATATTATATATAATTTAATATATTATAACTAAATATTTAAAAATGTAAGCGATTTCCTTCGAGGCAGTTTTTGTCTGACTAAATTTTAAGCTTAGACGAAGAAATTAAAGTTATTAGTGCATGAAAGAGAGGAGAATACTTATGCAATTCAGTTTTATTAGGAATAGAGTTCTGCTGATTGTGTTGTTATTTTTTGTATTGGCACTAGCTTCCTGTGACAGCACACTGGCTTTCAAACCGGAAAATTCAGTAGAGGAAAATCATAATTTAATTGTTTCTCACTTCCAGCCAGGGAATCACCCTATTCAAACAAAAATTTTTAATGGTCTTGCTTCTGATCTGCATGAACAGACAGACGGAAGAATTACGATGGAATTTTATCCATCGAATACATTAGGTGATGCCGGGTCGCAATATGATATGGCTGTAACAAGAGAAGCGGATATTGCATTAAGTGTTTATGGTTACTCACCAGGAAGATTTCCGCTCGTGACAATTATGGAACTGCCTTTTCTAGCGGAGTCCGCCGAACATGCATCGGAAATACTAATGACATTATATGAAGAGTTTCCGGAAATGCAGGAAGAACATGCAGACACGTACCCATTATTTCTTTTCTCTGCCGAACCAGCTCAGATTATAAGTAAAGATTTTAAAATTGAAACACCAGACGATATGAAAGGTCTGCGTGTCCGTTCTCCATCCCCGATGGCAAACAAAATTATAGAGGCATTAGGGGCTACACCAATTTCCATGCCAATGGGAGATGTTTATGAATCGTTGGAAAGAGGCGTAATTGATGCAGCCGTCGTACCTTTTGAAACCCTTTACAATTATAGCTTTCATGAAGTAACAAATTACATTACTATTGGCGACTTCTCTGCGACACCATTTTTTAGTGTGATGAGTCAGAAAACGTATGATAATTTCAGCGAAGGGGATCAGCAAATACTAGATAATTTAATAGGTAAAGAGTTAGCAAAAAAAGCTGGAAGTGTCTATGATGTGGACGGAAAAATTGGCCTTGAGACGGCAATTGAAAGTGGTGCTGAAGTGATTGAACTAGAAGGTGATGCATTAATCCCATGGCAAGAGGCATTGGAGCCAATGGTTGATGAGTGGATTAAAGAAAGAACGGAAGAAGGCTATCCTGCTCAGGAAATCTATGACCGGGCAATGGAATTGAAAGAGGAACTGAGTGAGAGGGAGGAGTAGTAAGGTGGAGAGGATTATAACGAAATTAAATGCTGGACTACTTTATATTGCCCAAGCTGTTTTAATTATTATGGTATTCTTAGTCACCGCAGATGTGCTTGGCCGCTGGCTGTTCAGTCAGCCAATAACGGGAGCCGTAGAACTTACAGAACTTGGACTATCCATGGTTATTTTCTTGAGCATTGGTTATACCCATTTAAAAGAAGAACATATTTCAATTGACTTCTTGGTGGAACGATTCCCTGAAAAAGCTCAATGGATAGTAGAGGGGTTTATTAATTTAATTATTATGGCAGTGATGGTGCTAATGGCTTTAAGTCTGTTCTGGTATGCTGAGCGCTTGCTTACTTCTGGTACAGTCACAGGAGACTTAGGCCTTCCAATCTACTTATTCGCTGCAGTGTCAGGAATTGGATCAATTGTATTTGCCTTAACTGCATTATTATTAGCTATCAAATACGTTGCAAAGGTGGGTGGAAAATGAGTCCAGAACTTATTGGTTTCTTAGGGATTATTGCGATTCTAATCTTATTTTTTTTGAAAATCCCAGTGGCTATTTCCCTAATTATAGTCAGTTTGCTAGGAACAACTTTAATTAGAGGCTGGGATGTTGCTTTTGCGCAATTGGGAAGAACCCCATTTGATACGTCCAGCAACTATTCACTAAGTGTTATTCCATTATTTATTTTGATGGGTATGATTTTATCATATACAGGAATTGGGAAAGACTTATATAGAATGGTGGATAGTTGGATTGGGCACTTACATGGTGGCCTTGCGATGGCGACAATTGGCACAGCAGCTATTTTCTCATCTATTTCAGGCTCCCTAAATGCAACGACTGCAACAGTAGCAAAAATTGCCCTGCCGGAAATGAAAAAATACAAATATAAACCAGGGTTATCGACTTCAAGTGTTGCTGCAGGCGGAACACTTGGCATTTTAATTCCCCCGAGTGTTATTTTGATTTTATACGGAATCCTGACAAGAGAACCAATTGGTGCGTTATTAATTTCGGGTATCATTCCAGGTATTTTACAGATTGTTATTTTTATCATTACAATTTATGTTCTTGTTCGTAAAGATCCTTCCATTGCACCGCCGAGAGAGGGGAAAGCAAGTAATGCTGAAAGGTTACATACGCTTAAAAATATTTGGCCATTTATGGGGCTGTTTTTAGTTAGTATTGGCGGTATTTATTTAGGTGTTTTTACTCCGACTGAAGCAGCTGGAGTGGGGGCGTTTGGCGCGCTTTTGTTTGCTTTAATTTCCAGAAAACTTACGTGGGAAAGTTTGAAAGGATCACTAAATGAATCTGTTCGATTAACTGCGTTTATTTTCTTTATTTTGATTGGTGCTAATTTATTTGGCCAATTTTTGGCAATCAGCAGAATTTCTGTCATGCTTACCACATATGTTGGAAATCTTGATTTGAACCCATATATTATCCTTATCGGTATTCTTGTTGTATTGCTTTTACTTGGGTGTTTTATTGAAAGTTTAGCTTTAATCGTGATCACATTGCCTATCCTTTATCCGATTATTACGGAATTAGGATTTAATGGGATTTGGTTTGGTGTAATTATGATTATGGTTATTAACATCGGTGCATTAACACCACCGCTTGGAATAAGTGTATATGTTATTAAGGGCGTAGCAAGAAATATTCCGCTGCAGACGATCTTCAGAGGCGTCGTTCCGATGATTATCGCAATGATTGTATGTGTAGCGATTCTAGTTGTTTTTCCCCAGATCGTTACTATATTGCCAGATTTGATGAACTAACCAGTAGTGGAGCTGGACTGCAAGATAAGGTTGGATATCTGTGTTACTTCAATATGTTCAAAGAAAGGATAGAAATACGCTGGGTCGTGTCTCTATCCTTTTTTTAGATAGGATTTAATTATCGAAATTTGATAGTAGAACCTTGGTAAGCTAAGAGCATTTACTGGAGAAAGATGCAGCTATTATCGCGTTCAAAAAAATCACTCACCCTTCTTAATCTCATCCAGATAACTATAAATCGTAACCCTCGACGTATTCAATTTCTCAGCTACTTTATCAATAGCTCCTTTAATCAGAAATATCCCCTTTTCATCCATGAATTTTACAATCTGTATTTTGTCTTTCCTCTTAAGATGTTCAACATCATAACCTTTAATAATGGAATCAATGATTTCATCAGCGATCTCGACGACATTGTCTCTCTGAACCTCAGCTGTTGGTTTAGTTTCCTCTCCAAATGTCATCATATCCTCAACGAACTCTTGTACATGGGAAAGAGAATTTAAACGATAATTAATACATAGTGCTCCTTTGACTTTTCCAGATCCATCTCGGATCAGAGACGTAGAAGATTTTATAGATTCTTTGTTGTGGTCAGATGTCTCGTAACCCGCCACAAAATCTTCATTAAATTGTCCAGACAAGAGTACTTCTCGAATCAAATGATCAAATGATTGACCAACTTTTCTGCCAGTAACATGATTGTTTACAGCGAATATCACAGAGTTTTGAGGAGTTGTTAAGTCGTGAACAACAACCTCACAATTTCTTCCAAACGTTTTAGCAATCATTTTTGCTGCAGTAATATAGGGGTTAAAAAATTCTATCGACACTAAAATCACAATCTCCTTCGTTGTAAAACGTATAATTTTTTATTGACTTGCATTAATTTTATAGATAAAGTTATATGTATAATATATTTTCAACTCATTATATATAAAAAATTACATGATAACAAGTTGTAGGAGTGATCATGCATGGAGGTGAAATACAAGTGCAGCCAATGTGGTGAAACTCATGATCCACAAACGTTTATTCACAAATGTCCATGTGGAGGGCTTTTAGATATAACTCCGTTTGATGTCGATTTTCCACTTGAAAAAATTAAACAACGAACACCTTCTCTGTGGCGTTATGAGGAAGCACTTCCGTTCAGTAAATCTCAGCAGGTTACGTTAGGAGAAGGCTTTACATCAATGGTTTCAACTGATGATTCTAATAACGTTTTCTTTAAAATGGATTATATGATGCCTACCCTTTCATTCAAGGATCGTGGTGCATCCATGCTTATTACAGCGGCGAAAGCGTTACATGTAAAGCGAATTGTAGCAGATAGTAGCGGGAATGCAGGAACAGCAATTGCTGCTTATGCATCCAAGGCCGGTATAAAGTGTGACATATTCGTTCCAGCTAGTACGTCACCAAATAAATTAACCCAAATTAAAGCGCATGGAGCACAATTACATTTAATCCCTGGAACGAGAGAAGATACGGCAGAAGCTGCAGTAAAGGAAGTAGAAGAAAGTGGAAGTTTTTATGCAAGTCATGTTTACAACCCTTTTTTCTATCAAGGAACCAAAACCTATGCATATGAAATTTGGGAGGAGATGAATGGGAATGTTCCGGATGTGATTGTCGTACCAGTTGGAAATGGCACGCTGTTGTTAGGGGCGTACTATGGCTTTAAAGATTTATATGATAAAGGATTAATTCTTAGTATCCCTAAATTTGTTGCCATTCAAGCGGAAGGGTGTGCACCTTTACTTAAGGCATTCCAAGCAGGTTCAGAGCACATAGAACCCATTGAAACAGTAGGAACACAAGCAGAAGGGATTGCAATTGCTAATCCAGCAAGACATTACCAAATCTTGCAGGTCATAAAAGAAACTGGTGGAGAAATTATAGCTGCCCCAGAAAATACGATTGAGAGTGCAAGAAAAGCGCTAGCACATCAAGGGTTCTTCGTCGAACCAACATCGGCTTCAACTTATGCAGGATATCTTGCATATATCGCGCAAGAAGGAAGCAATGTGGAAAATCAAACGATGGTTATTCCTTTATGTGGAGCGGGTATTAAGGCGGTTAAGTAAATAAAAGGTGATGCGGGGGATGTTAAAGTGAAGCCAATCCATACAGATTATTCGAAGCAGCAGGGGGCCCATTACGTTCCAGCGATGGAACATAATGGGGTACTCTATATATCCGGACAATTATCGAAGGATCCTAAAACAGGTACGATTCCTACAGGTGGTATAAAAGCAGAAGCCGAACAAGCATTAGCTAATTTAGAATTAGTTTTAAAGGCCCGTGGCTTACAGCGAGAGGATGTTATTTTCTGCAGAGTTTACACACCAGATGTTGCATACTGGGACGAAATTAATGTGGTATATGCGCAGTTTTTCAGCGATCATAAACCGGCGAGAGCTATTGTACCTACCAATGCCTTACATTTTGGCTGTCTAGTAGAGATAGAAGCGATGGCAGCGATCGGGGAGGGGAAATAGGTGCATTATAAAGAAATAGACACACCTGCACTTTTGATTGACTATGCTATTCTTATGAAAAATATGAAGGACATGCAAGTTTATGCGGATAACCAAAATGTAAAATTACGCCCACATACCAAAACACATAAAATGCCTAAGCTAGCTAAAATGCAAGAAAAATATGGTGCTTCTGGTATTACGGTTGCAAAAGTAGGAGAAGCAGAAGTGATGGCTGCACATGGTCTAGACAATATCTTTATTGCCAATGAGATTGTAGGCGAACAGAAAATCCAGAAAATCAGAGATCTGTCGAAATCAATAGCTATTTCTTTTGGAATTGATTCCATTTATCACGTAAATGAAATAGAGAAAGTTTTTGAAGGTGCAGCGGAAAAAGCACAAGTATTAATTGAAATTGAAGTAGGGGAAAATAGATCCGGTGTTATTGAAGAAGAAGCATTTAGAGAATTAGTGAGCGCAGTGAAAAATAGCAGCAATATAAATCTGAAAGGCGTTTTTTCGCATGATGGCCACACGTATGCAGCGGAAAATGTGGGGCATTGTAAGGAGTTATATACTGCTAGTGTAGATAGGACGCTGCATTTTGCAGGTATATGTACAGAATTAGGAGTTCCACCTGAAGTGGTAAGTATCGGTTCTACACCACCATTTTTATTCGGCTTTGATATTCCAAAAGGTGTAACGGAAATAAGACCCGGCACCTACATTTTAATGGATGCATCCCAATCGAATGCTTTTGGTAGTTTTGAAAAAGCTGCTGCTACAGTTCTTACCACTATCATTAGTAAACCAACAAGTGAGCGTGTCATAACGGATGTAGGAGCTAAAGGAATTACTGCACAAAAGCGAACAAAAGGCATTACTGCGACAACTGGTCTGGGTAAAATAAAAGAATATGAAGATGTTTTTATTGATAGCGTTTTTGACGAGCATGCGATTATTTATAACAAATCCTTTAGTGAACAGGTAAATGTAGGGGATAAGGTACAAATTATACCAAATCATATTTGTCCTGTGTCTAATTTGCATGAAAAGGCATATTTAATCCAGGATGAGGAGGTTATGGATGAGGTAATTGTGGAGTGTAGAGGGAAGCTGCAGTAAATTAAGTCGTTAAATCAAAACAACCAAGTTGCTTACATGAAGTTTGTAAGTATCTTGGTTGTTTATTGTAAATAAAAATAACCTTTGTCTTCGAATACATCCTCAAATTATCTAACGGAATACATTAACTCTTAATTAAATAACCATCTATTTAAAATAAATAAAAAATTTAAAATAGTCATTGACATGAAAACGTTACCATGATATCTTTTAAGTGGCTAGACCACTCAGACACTTATTGACTCAGTTATTAGATTTGTAAGAAGTCTATGAGTGGATTCATATGAATTGAATTAATTACTTTGAAAAAATATAAAGGGGACAAACTCATGAAAAGAACAGGTGGGCAACGTGTAGTGGAAGTTTTAAGGAAAGAAGGAGTTAGAAAAGTTTTTGGTGTTCCTGGTGAAAGTTATTTAGCTGTAATGGATGCTTTTTATGATCATTCAGATATTGAATATATTTCAGCAAGACAGGAGGGAGGAGCCTCCTTTATGGCCGAAGCGTATGCAAAAGCCTCGGGAGATGTTGGAGTTTGTATGGCTACAAGAGGGCCGGGAGCGACTAATTTATCAATAGGTATTCACACGGCCCAGCAAGACTCCACACCTTTAGTTGCCTTAATAGGTCAAGTTGAACGCTCTTTTAAAAATAGAGAAGCATTCCAAGAAGTTGATTTTGTTCCTTTTTTCAGTCATTTATGTAAGTGGACAGTAGAAATAGATCAAGCGGATAGAGTTCCTGAACTATTGCATAGAGCTTTTCATATAGCACGTTCAGGCAGACCAGGTCCTGTGTTAGTTTCATTACCTGAGGATATGTTGGAGGATTTAACAGGGGATGTCACACATACACCTTACCATGTGAATTCTATTCAACCGAATACCGAATCTGTTAAACAAGCAGTAAGTGAATTATCAAAAGCGGAAAAACCGATTATCATTGCAGGTGGGGGAGTAGACTTAGCAAAGGCACAACCAGAACTTATCCAAATTGCAGAGACGTTGCAAATACCAGTTGTTACTGCGTTTAGACGTTTTACTGCATTTCCAAATTCGCATCCAAACTATGTAGGATCATTAGGGATGGGAGCGCCAGCTTATTTGCTGGATTATATAAAAGAGTGCGATTTAATTCTAGCTTTAGGGACAAGGTTTACGCAACTTGCTACAAATAATTATACTCTTTTAAATGAAAATACTCGTTTAATCCATGTTGATATTTCACCGGATGTTCTAGGAAAAGTGTATACACCGACATTGCCAATTGTTTCTGATGTAAAAGAATTTACAAAGGAACTATTAAAAAATATTGAACCAATAAAAAATCAGCAACGTTCTTATAACCTTAACGAAATAAATAAAAAATATAATACCTATTCAACAACAAAAGAAGATTACAGCGAAGATTATGTAGATATGGATGGGATGATGCATGACTTGATTCAGAGACTTCCGAAAGACTCTATCATTACGAATGATGCTGGAAACTTTTTCACTTGGCTATCACGTTATTATCGCTTCGATCAAGCAGATACCTATATTGGACCAACGTCAGGGGCAATGGGGTATGGATTGCCAGCAGCTATTGGTGCAAAATTTGCTAAATCTGAAAGAGTCGTAGTTTCTTTTTCAGGCGACGGTGGCTATATGATGACAATGCAAGAGTTTGAAACAGCAGTGAGATATAATATTCCAGTTATAGCAATTGTAGTGAATAATAGTATATATGGAACCATACGTTCACATCAGGAAAATAAATACCCAGGTAGAGTAGTTGGAACTGAATTGACAAGCCCAAATTTCGCCAAAGTAGCTGAAAACTTTGGTGGATACGGTGAAAGGGTCGAAAAGAATGCAGATTTTATTCCTGCATTAGAAAGAGCATTGTCTGCAGGTAAACCAGCTTTAATAGAAGTTTTAACAAATCCTGAGATTCTTACTGCAGGTCAAGAGAAAAACGTGAAAATACAAACGCTTACACAATAAAATGAAATAAAACAAAGAAGTGAGGGAGTATTATGCTTTATATAGAGGGTGAATGGATTGAATCCCAAACAGGCGAGGTTATCCAAGTAGTGAATCCAGCAACAGGTGAAGTTATTGGAAGTGTAGCAAAAGGCGGAGGTAATGAAACGGAAAAAGCTATTGAATCCGCAAAAGCAGCTTTTCCATCATGGGCGAAACTTATTGCTAAAAAGAGATATCAATATTTAATGGAAGTGGCTACTATCCTGCGTTCAAGAGCAGACCAAATTGCCTCATTGATTACGAAGGAAATGGGGAAGCCGCTAGGAGAAGCAAAAGGTGAGGTTGCGATGGCAATTGATTATATCGATTGGTATGCAGAGGAAGGAAAGCGGATATATGGTGATACAATACCTTCATCTTCAGAGAACAAACGACTTATGGTAATTCGTCAGCCAGTTGGAGTAGTAGGAGCAATCACACCGTGGAATTTTCCTATCGCTATGATAAC
This sequence comes from Oceanobacillus sp. FSL W7-1304, assembly GCF_037969805.1. Taxonomy (NCBI): domain Bacteria; kingdom Bacillati; phylum Bacillota; class Bacilli; order Caryophanales; family Bacillaceae; genus Oceanobacillus; species Oceanobacillus sp. FSL W7-1304. The sequence goes on from NZ_CP150211.1 coordinate 3,517,562, forward strand.
AAGGAAACTTGCACCTGCATTGGCTGCTGGATGCACGGTTGTACTGAAGCCAGCATCGGCAACTCCGCTAACGGCAATAGAAGTAGTAAAAGCGTTTCATGAGGCAAAGGTTCCGAAAGGTGTAATAAATTTAGTGCATGGTTCAGCAAATGATATTGTTGATGTCATGATGGAATCTCCTGTTATTCGAAAGATTACGTTCACTGGTTCAACAGAAGTAGGCAAGCAGCTTGTTCGCAAATCGGCAGATACAATGAAGAAGGTTTCCATGGAGTTAGGTGGTCATGCACCATTGATTGTTTTTGAAGACGCTAATATAGACGCAGCAGTTGAAGGAGCAATCGCAAGTAAGTTTCGAAATGCAGGTCAAACCTGTGTTTGTGCAAATAGAATTTATGTTCAAAATAGTATTGCTGAACAATTCTCCGAACGTTTTGCACAAAAAATAAATGAATTAATGGTTGGAAACGGTCTTGATTCTGGTGTGACAATTGGCCCGCTGATCAATGAACGAGCAATTGAAAAAGCTGAAGATCAAATTAAAGATGCTGTTGAAAAAGGAGCAAAAGTTGTAGTAGGAGGAGAAAGATTAAACGAAGGAAAGTTTAAGGACGGTTATTTCTATCAACCTACTCTATTAACAAATGCTACGCATGAAATGAAAATTTCTCATGAAGAAACGTTTGGTCCAGTAGCTCCAATTTTTGAATTTGAAACAGAAGATGAGGTCATTGAAAAAGCGAATAATAGTGTTTACGGGTTAGCTTCATATATTTTTACGAACGATGCCTCACGTATTTTCCGAGTTAGTGAAAGACTTGAATACGGTATTGTTGGAATTAACGATCCAGCACCTACCGTAGCGCAGGCACCATTCGGAGGTGTGAAAGATTCGGGTGTTGGGCGCGAAGGCGGTAAATATGGAATTGAAGATTATCTGGAATACAAATATTTATCGCTTCAATTAGATTTGTAGGTTGAACTCATAAATAATTCACTTTATTTTTACGAATAAATATATAAGTATGTTTATTAAATGGTGGTCAGGAACTGTGATTATTTGTGCATTCTCTCATTCTCGATAGGTACATCTTGGTAATATTTTTAAAGCAGAGGGTATTTCTATGATTTGGATTGACAGAGCTTTGGAATACCCCTGACACTTGTTGTCGGATTATTATCATGTATTAGTATTGATTGAGTGTATTAAAAAAACAGATTTGTAACCGCTTACTTAAGGTGTGGTGAGGTATAAAATTTTTCCCGATATTTATGATTATTATGAAATAGTGCATAGGAGCTGTTCAAATGTATACGGTAGATTCTTCGAGACTAAAAGAGTATTGTGAAAAAGTCCTATTAGGAAATTCAATCCCAGAAAAGGAAGCAAAGATCATTGCTGATAGTTTAGTTGATGCTAATGAAATCGGTGTTGACTCCCATGGGGTAACGCGATTAGCCGATTACATGAAACGTTTGGAAAAAGGCTTAATTGAACCAAAGACAGAACTTTCGGTAGTTAGAGAGAACAAAGCAACTATTTTGTACGATGCCAATAACGGTTGGGGACAATATGCAGGGAAAGTAGCCATGCAAAAAGCAATTGATAAAGCTAAGGAATGTGGTACAGCAATTAGTGCTGTTCAAAATTCGAATCATTTTGGAACTGCTTCCTACTTTGCAAGAATGGCAGCTAAGCAAGGTTGTATTGGTATTGTAATGACGAACGCTTCTCCGTTAATGGTAGCTTGGGGCTCTAAACGACCAACTTTAGGTACGAACCCTATTTGTATTGCGGCACCAACAAACCAACACCCAGTTGTACTAGATATGGCAACAAGTACGGTAGCTCGTGGAAAGATTAATCTTGCTGCAAAAAATAATCAAAGTATTCCGGAAGGCTGGGCGATTACGAAAGACGGAAAACCAACAACCGATGCTCAAGAAGCGCTTGACGGATATTTACTTCCATTTGGTGCTAAAGGTTCTGGATTAGCCATTATGATCGATATTATGACAGGGGTATTAACTGGATCCCTATTTGGTGATCAGATTCCGTTAATGTATGATGGCGATGAACCGCAAACATTAGGTCATATGTTTATCGTTATAGATATTAATAGTTTTATGGATATTGATGTGTATAAGGAACGAATGCAAGACCGTATTGAACAAACGGTAAAAGGTCCTGCAGCAGATGGAGTGGAACGAGTATTTATGCCTGGTGATATAGAACAGAATAAGCGCGAAAAAGTTCAAAGTGAAGGATTAGTTTTAACAGAAGCTATCTTCAATGAGTTAAAAATGTTAGGGAAACAATGTGAAGCATCCATTGAAAGTATTTTAATTTCGTATGTTTAATATATCAGATTAAATAGTGTTTAAAATCTTGGGACAAATATCCTTGCTCACGAAATATTTCAGTGAAGATAAAAAAAGGGGGCTAATCGATGAGAAATATGAAAATATTTTTGGTTGTGATGATTTTAGGCTTAGCAACAATTTTAGCTGCTTGTGGTAATAGTACTTCAGAAAGTTCTAGTGGAGGTGGATCCTCCGAGTATCCCCAATTTATCACAATTGGTGGCGCAACAAGTGGTGGTACATTCTTCTTACTTGCAAATGCAATGGCACAATTAATTGGGGAAGAGTTTCCAGAAATTGATGCAAATGCGCAGTCTACCCCGGGATCACCGGTTATCCTAGAAAATATTCAAAAAGGGAATGCGGAAATGGGGGTTGCTCAAGCCGGTGTTGCGAAAGAAGCTTATGAAGGAACTGGTCAATTTGAAGGGAATCAAATGGATAAAATCACACAGATAACGTATCTTTTCCCAAATGTAATGCAATTTGCAGTAAGAAAAGATGCTGGTATTAAATCAGTAGAAGATTTTGTAGGGAAAAGGATTGCTGTAGGTGCATCTGGAAGTGCTACGGAAATCAATGCACAAGAATTATTACAAGTGGCAGATATTACTTATGAAGATATTACACCAGAATATACGAGTGAATCACAATCCGTAGAGTTATTAAGAAATAGACAGGCCGATGGTGCGAATATGATTGCATCATTAGGTAGCTCTAATATGCTGGATTTGATGAGTAGCGGTGACTTTGAAATTTTGGAATTTGATGAAGAAATAGTAAAAAAGCTTGCGGAAGAAGTAAATATTGCATATTATCCATTTACTATTCCAGCAGATACGTATCCAAATCAACCAGAACCATTAGAAACATTTGCAGTAGCAAACTGGTTGCATGGTAGCTCTGAAATGTCTGAGGACTTTGTTTATGAGTTCTTAACAGTATTGTATGAAAATAAACAAGATCTAGTTGACATTCATATCGCTGCAGAAAATATTAACTTGGAAAATGCTTTAGATGGTAAAACTATCCCATTACATCCAGGTGCCATTAAATACTTTGAAGAACAAGGGTTAGAAATTGATGAATAAATGATGAACAGTGGGGTAGTAGAAAAAGCTACTCCACTGTCTATAGAAGGAATTACCAAATTAAAAAGAGGTGATTACATGACAAAACAACTATCTGAAGAGCAAAAAGGTGAGAAAACGATAGAATTAATAGATATTGATGAATTGTCAAAAAACCAAGACAACGAATCAAAATCACGAATTATGAAAGGGAAAACTGGACTATTAATTGCTACTATTGCTATTGCCATGTCTTCATTCCATTTATTTACTGCAGTTGTTCCAATGGTAAGTACGAAGCAGAGAGCCCTACACCTTTTATTTGCACTTGTACTTGTGTTCTTACTATACCCGGGTAGAAAAAAATCGAATAAAGGTAAACCAACGATTTTTGATTATTTATTTGCAACCGTCTCTGCAATTTCTGTTGGGTATTTATTTGTTATGTTTGACACTATTGCAAGTAGAGGAATGTCTTCAACGACAATTGATTTAATCATGGGGGCGATTACCATGATTGTTATTCTTGAAGCAACCCGTAGAAGTGTAGGAATAGAATTAGTAATTTTATCGCTACTATTTTTAGCCTATGCCTATTTAGGTCCTTATTTGCCAGGTGCGCTAGCTCATCGTGGATATACTGCTACTACGTTAATTGAGCATATGTATATTGGAAGTGAGGGGATTTTCGGAATTGCTCTAGGTACTTCTGCAACTTACATCTTCTTATTTATATTGTTTGGGGCTTTTTTGAATGGAACTGGACTATCGTCGTTTTTTACAAATGGTGCGATGGCGATTGCAGGTCATAGGGTAGGAGGACCTGCAAAAGTATCCATACTTGGTAGTGCTGGTTTAGGAATGATCAATGGTAGTGCAACTGCTAATGTTGCTACAACTGGGGTATTCACCATTCCCTTGATGAAAAAAATAGGGTACTCCAAGCGTATTGCAGGTGGTGTAGAAGCGACTGCGTCTACTGGTGGACAGTTTACCCCTCCGATTATGGGGGCTGCTGCTTTTATAATGGCAGAAATGTTAGGTATCCCGTATACATCGGTATTAATTGCTGCTATTATTCCGGCTATTCTCTACTTTTTATCGATCTGGATTATGGTCCATTATGAAGGTAAGAAAAATGGGTTAAAGGGGATACCAAAGGAACAGTTGCCTGCATTTAAGCCAATTTTTAAAGAAAGAGGGCATTTAATTTTACCGGTTATTTTGCTAATGGTTTTATTATTCATGGATTACACACCAATCTATGCAGCTTTCTTTGCAATTGTCGCAACTTTCTTAGTCTCTTACCTAAGAAAGTCCACACGTATGGATTTCAAAACGTTATTAAAAACTTTAGAAGAGGGAGCAAAAGGTGGTCTTACGGTTGCAATTGCAACTGCTGTTGTTGGTTTTATTATCGGTGTAGTATCTCTTACCGGTGTAGGATTAAAACTGGCTAATGTCATTTTAGTCCTAGCAAATGAACAGTTATTCTTAACTTTATTCCTAACGATGGTAACAGCGATTGTTTTGGGAATGGGACTTCCTACTGCTGCTTGTTACATCGTGGGTGCTACCGTTGCAGCGCCGTCCTTAATTCAATTAGGTGTAGAACCAATCGTTGCTCATTTCTTTGTGCTTTATTTTGCTTGTTTGTCAGCAATAACACCACCGGTTGCACTTGCATCTTATGCGGCTGCAGGTATCGCAGGAGAAAGTCCTTCCAAAGTAGGTTGGACGGGATTTAGATTAGGGATTGCCGGATTTATCGTACCTTTCGCCTTTGTTTATTCTCCAGAACTATTGTTACAATCCAATGATTATTTAGCGTCTGGGTTAGCATTAGTATCAGCAATCATTGGGGTATTTGCTCTTGCTACATCTGTTGTCGGTTTCTTTCTTGTTAAAAATCAGATTATTGAAAGTGTACTGCTATTTAGTGCTTCATTATTATTAATTCAGGGGGGGATCATGACGGATTCGATTGGAATTGCTATATTAGCTTTAGTCTTTTTCAATCAATTAAGGAGAAAAAAAAGACTGGATATAGCAATTGATAATAGAAAAGAGGTAATTTGATGACCCAGTATAAAGTTTTAGTAGTTCAGCCAATTTCTAGTAGCGGAATGGAGGTCTTAAAAAATGCTAATGTTGAAATCATACAACCAGAATCGACCAAGGATGAAGTACTAGAGGAAATTGTCGTTGATTGTGACGCGATATTAGTTCGAACCAAAGTGATTTCGCGCTCTTTGATAGAAAAGGCGAAGAAATTAAAAGTAATCGCTCGTTCGGGTGTAGGATATGACAATATTGACATTATTGCTGCAGCTGAGAAAGGTATTTATGTTTGTAATGTTCCTAGAGTAAATTCGAATGCTGTAGCAGAGCATGTTGTCGGGATGATAATAGCTTTGTCTCGTAACATTCTTAAAGCAGATAAAGCTCTTCGTAAAAATCATTTTGAGGTGCGAGAGTATTTTATCGGGAATGAATTAACGGATAAGACAATAGGTTTAATTGGGTATGGAAATATTGGTCAATTAACGGCGAAAAAGTGTGCTTTAGGATTAGATATGAATGTCATTGTTTATGATCCTTACATTCAAAACGAAAGATCTTTAGAAAATGTTGTATTTGTAGATTCCGTAGATACGATTTTAGAACAATCCGATTTTGTATCGTTGCATTTACCATATACCTCAGAACTTCATCATATTATTGGTGAAAAAGAATTGCAAAAAATGAAATCTACTGCATCTCTAATCAATTGTGCTAGAGGTGGCTTGGTTGATGAAAAAGCACTATATAAAGCAATAAAATATAATGAAATACGCGGAGCAGGTATAGATGTGTTTGAGAATGAACCTCCAGAAGATAATTATACTCTATGGAACTTAGAAAATATCATTGTAACACCGCATATGGCAGCGCATACCAAAGAATCCTTAGGTCAAATGGCATCTGGTGCTGCCAAAGAAATTATTAATGTATTGCAAGAGAAAGAACCAGTCAATTGTGTAAATAAGCATTTATTTAGTTCTATACAAAATATATGAAAAATAATAAGAGGAGTGTTGAACATGGATTTTACAAGTATTGCAAAAAAATTAGAGACAATTTGTGCAATTAATATTGTACCTTTTAATGAGGGTACGAAAGAAATTGATTGGCAAGGGGTAGAAGAAAATATTGAATTTTTATTAGAGAATGATACAGAGGTCATTGTTCCAAATGGGAATACCGGTGAGTTTTATGCGCTAACGCTTGATGAAGCAAAGGAAGTAGCGAGAAAAGTTACAAAACAAATTAATGGGAGAGCGACAGTGGTTGCTGGTGTTGGTTACTCGGTGGAAACTGCAATCGAATTAGGAAAAGATGCACAAGAAGCTGGTGCAGATTGTGTCATGATTCACCAACCAATTCATCCCTTCATTACGACGGAAGGTGCAATTTCTTACTTCAAAAAAATTATGGAAGCATTAGATATTCCGTCCATTATATATTTTAAAAATCCTAATCTAAGTGATGATGTTATTAAGGAATTAGCATCTCTTAAGAAATTTATAGGTGTGAAATATGCCATCAATGATTTACCACGTTTTACGCAAGTGGTTCGTGAAGTACCTAAAGAACATAACCTTGCATGGATTTGTGGTACGGCTGAAAAATGGGCACCATACTTTTATTATGCAGGAGCGAAAGGATTTACATCTGGATTGATTAATATTTATCCATCCAGCTCCCAAAAGATGCTTACTGCGCTTCGTGATGCTGATGATGAAACCGTGTGGAACATATGGAATGAAGTCATTGGCTTTGAAAACTTACGAGCAAAACATCATGATGGAAACAATGTTGTGGTTATTAAAGAAGCAATGGAAGAAGTGGGATTACGTGCAGGTGTCACTAGAGAACCAGTGAGCCCACTGAATGAAGCTGATAAAGAAGAAGTAAGAGGAATTTTAAGAAGTTGGAACATGTTAAAAGAGGAAGTAAAAAACTAAGTGCTTATCAAAAGTGATAAAAACAATAACTGTTTTGAAGCAATTGTAGAAATTATGGAATGAGAAGGTGTTGAAAAACCATTCTGAGTTCCTTAGAAGAGTTATTTAAGTCTCCTGAATGCGATATAAGATACGAATATAGAAACAATTATAAAGTAGATGAAGAATAGAGAGGAGAGGGATACATGTTTTATAATCAATTAAAAAGACGATGGAGTGAACCAACAGAAAATCCTGTACTTAGTGTTTTTGTTGGATTTCCTTCCACACAAATCATAGAAATGGCTGCATTAAGTCAGTTTGATGTCATTGTGATCGATAATGAACATGGAATGCATTCTTATGAAAATATTGAAAACATGGTAATTGCTGCAGAAAATAAAGGGATTACTCCTTTGGTTCGAACTTCATCTAGCGACCCTTCTGAACTATTAAAAGTAATGGATCGTGGAGCGCACGGAGTACACGTTCCACAGGTTGATTCTAAGGAACAGGCAGAAAGAATTGTTGAAGCGGTGAAATATCCACCTCTTGGGAAAAGAGGAGCTGCATTTTCGATGAGAGCAGCTGATTATGGCAATATTCCAATTCAACAATACTTGGAAAAAGCCAATCAAGAAACATTGATTGGAATTCATATTGAATCAGAAAAAGCAATGGTTCATTTAAACGAGATTCTTAGTGTGAAAGAAATTGATATGGTTTATATTGGACCAACAGATTTGTCCGTTTCATTAGGATACGGAGGATCAATTGATCATCCAGAAGTGTTAAAAACAATTGACAATATCTATGAAACTGCTAAAACATACGGAGTAAAAGTAGGTATCCATACAAAGGATAGAAGTGGTGCACTTATGCGGAAAAATTGGGGGGCAGACTACGTTGGGATTACCGTTACATCTTTAATTAACCAATCATTTAAGCATTTTACAAATCATGTCATAGGTAGTCTAGTTGAAAAATAAGTACTCCAATTAAGGAATGTGGGTGACCAAGATGAAAAAGATTATCGTTTATAATCCAATCTATAGCGACCTATTAAAAATATTACAGAAACATTTTCAAGTAGTTGAACTTACTAACGGAGAGAATCCAGAATTTATTCATGAGTTAAAAGATGCACATGGAATCATTGGATCGGGTTTGAAAGTAGATCGAACACTTTTGGATGAAGCACCGAACTTAGAAATCATTTGCAATATCTCTGTAGGATATGACAATTTAGACATGGAAGCTGTCAATGCACGTGGAATAATGGCAACGAATACTCCGGATGTTTTGACGGATTCTACTGCCGATACGATATTCGGTTTACTGTTAGCAACCGCTAGAAGAATCACAGAACTTGATCAGTATGTAAAGTCTGGTCAGTGGACGGGAAAAATTGGCGAGGATTTATATGGTGTAGATATTCATCATAAGACGCTTGGAATTATTGGAATGGGAAGAATCGGAAAAGCTATTGCTGAAAGGGCTCACTTTGGTTTTAAAATGAAGATTCTATATCATAATCGCTCTAGGAAGCTTAATGCAGAAGAACAATTACAAGCAGAATATGTATCGTTACAAAAGTTATTGCAACAATCAGACTTTGTTTGCCTAATGGCACCATTATCGCCCGAAACGGTTCAACTAATAGGAAAACAGGAACTTTCTCTCATGAAAAAAACAGCTATATTTGTAAATGGTGCTAGAGGACAAATGGTGGATGAAGATGCATTAGTTGAGGCTTTAAAAAAAAGAGAAATTTGTGCAGCAGGACTTGATGTTTATGAAAAAGAGCCCGTGGAACCAAAAAATCCCCTCCTTTATATGAAAAATGTCGTAACATTACCACATATTGGATCTGCAACATTGGAAACTAGGTATAAAATGGCTAAGTTAGCAGCGGAAAATTTAATTAAAGGTTTGCAAGGAGAAATCCCTCCTAGTTTAATAAATAAGGAAGTATTCATATAATAAGTATTATCCATTGCTGAAGATGGTGTTAAAAGATTAGAGCACTTCATTCGTTATAACACAACTCCATAAACTTTAGAAGGTTTGTTATCTTAAGGTAAATGTCCTACTGGTGCAGTAAATTCATTCGGTATATAAAAAGTGATAAAATTAAAATCGAACCAATATCGTTGGTAAGGATGGAATAGCTAATAAAAAATTATATTTATTGAGAACCTAGTAGAATAGGGAGTGATGTTCCTTTAAAAAAGAGTAGATAATATTATGGAAAAGGGAGATTAGTTATGATGTTAAAGCCAATACGTAGAAAACGATTATATCAGGATATTATAGAACAAATTCAGCTTTTGATTCGAGATAATGAGCTTAAACCAGGAGATAAATTACCTTCGGAGCGAGAAATGGCTGAAAACCTTTCTGTTTCTCGTACCTCGGTTAGAGAAGCAATAAGTGTGATGGAATCCGCAGGTTTAGTAGAAGTTTTACAAGGTAAAGGTGTTTTTTTAATAAATGATGAGAATACGAAATTACTAAACAAATTGGATAAACTTTTAAATAGTCAAGGTTTAAACCTTATTGAATTAATAGAGGTCCGACAGGGATTAGAAGGACAAGCCGCTTATTTAGCTGCAATTAGACGTTCAGAGACAGATTTACAAAAGATAAAAAGTGCTTATATTAAAATGGAGAAAGCTTATGCAAATGATTTGGTTGCAGCAGAAGAAGATTATGAATTTCATATTTCGGTCGTAACAGCGGCTAAAAATCCCATGTTGTTAAAAGCAGTAGAACTTTTTACAGACCCATTCATACAAGGAGTAAATATACTACGTGAAAAAAGTATTAAAAGTGGAAAAGGGCAAATAATTTTATCGGAGCATTTCGATATCTACAAGGCAATCGAAGAACAAGATGAATTAAAAGCTCAGACAGCTATGTGGAATCACTTAGTTGCAGCTAAGAAAAGATATTTTATAGACTCGTAATTTTAAGAGATAGATGGACAGGTTGGGTGGCCGATTCTTTCATTAAGATAGATTTGTACCGAAACCTGAAATAAAGGCGACAACAGATTTTGGAAGTCAACTAGTCGTACATCAAGGTGGATGACAAGCGGAACCGCGGAATTGAATACGAGGAGGAATGGACATGTTTGACTACATCATTGTAGGCGGTGGTATTGTAGGGCTTTCTGTAGGTATGAATTTAACAGAAAAATATCCAAACAAAAAAATACTTGTACTTGAAAAAGAAAAAGAACTGGCAACACATCAAACAGGTCATAATAGTGGGGTAATCCATTCAGGGATATATTATAAACCAGGTAGTTTTAAAGCACGCTTTGCAAAACAAGGAAGCAAATCAATGGTTGAGTTTTCACGTAAATACGATATTAATCATGATATTTGTGGAAAAGTAATTGTTGCTACAAATGAAAAGGAGCGTCCATTACTTAATAATCTATATGAACGCGGACTACAGAATGGGTTATCTATAAGACAACTAAATAAAGAAGAGTTACATGAAATAGAACCACATGTTAAAGGTATTGGAGCTATTCAAGTTCCAACTGCGGGAATTGTAGATTATAAAATGGTGTCAAACAAGTATGCAGAGATTATAGAGCAGCATGATGGTGAAATAAATTGTGGCGAGACTGTACTATCAATTAATGAATCTGAACATGAAGTGATAGTAGATACGAACAAGCAAAGCTATAAAGCCAAATTTTTAATTAATTGTGCAGGATTGCAAAGTGACCGAATTGCTAAACTAGCAGGATATCATATTGATATGAAAATTGTACCGTTTCGCGGAGAGTATTATAAATTAAAAGCAGAAAAAAGAAATCTAGTAACAAATTTAGTTTACCCTGTTCCAAATCCTGATTTTCCTTTTTTAGGTGTTCATTTTACGAGAATGATAAACGGAGAAGTTGAAGCAGGACCGAATGCAGTACTCAGCTTTAAACGAGAAGGCTATAAAAAGTCAGATATCAACATAAAAGATCTTGCAGAAGTTTTAACCTACAAAGGCTTTTGGAAATTAGCGAGTCAAAATATGAAGGAAGGAATTAATGAAATGGTTCGTTCTGTAAGCAAGAAAAAGTTTGTGGAAAACTTACAGCAGCTTATCCCTGAAATTAAGAGTGAAGACTTAGTCCCAGGACCAGCAGGAGTCCGAGCACAGGCTTTAAATAGTGATGGATCAATGGTTGATGACTTCCAAATCATACAAGGCAAGAAAAGCCTGCATGTATGTAATGCACCATCACCAGCAGCAACAGCCTCGTTAGAGATAGGTAAAGAAGTTGTTAAACAAATTGGCGAACGATCAGATAATTTGGTAATTGTTTGATTGAGTAGATAAGGGGTCCTATAGTTACGTGAATCATTTTTTGCAGAACTTTTATCATCTTTATAATCAAAATCATTTAGGTATAAGATTACTATTGGAAAAACAAGCTGCTTGCATAAAAACAACAAGCAGCTTTAACGCTATTTAAGAGTAATCCGTTACAACAAACGTACCAGAAGTTGCAAAATTACTTGTGGTTTCAAAAATTCCTTCCACATTCAGAGAGCTTAATCTCTCGAGTTACCATTTTTCCCTGGTTTCAATTTTCCTTTTGCAACTTGGTAGTGTAGTGAAGCGAGCTACGGGCATACTGAGTGTCGTAATAAACGATTTCTGATTATGGAATCCAGATAAAACCAGCTTCTTTTTCGTCATTACACTGACCTGTGATGGCGTCCACCTTTTCTTAGCTACTTATTCCATTCATACAAGTTTCCGTAATACTTAGAGCATCAACGGAAACATCAGCACCAAACTTCCTTGCTAATTCTAAATTATTGTCATTGATGTGTACGCCAATGACAGTAGCTTAGACGAAGCAATATGAATTGCTGATAAGCCAATTCCACTACAGAAAGTTGTGATGGAATGTGAAAAAGATGAAGCGCTTTTCAAGACATTTCATAATCGGTTGTATAGTTATTGTAGAGGAATTCAGAAATGAATTGGCTGGGGATATCTTGATTATCTAGGAGAGCTTTATTATTCGATTCCTTGGTCGGAAGATGAGGATTAAAATTATTGGATAAGGAATAGCGATACTACTTTATGGATTACGAGAATGTTCCTAAAAATGCCTTTTAATAAAGTAGTATGCTCTTATAAATTCATAGCTAGAGGTAATGATTTGTCTTGTTGCTTTTTCTTTTTCGAAGTGCTTAAATAATTATCCCAGGAAATTAGTACGTTACATGCTTGAAGTTGCTGATTAAAGTTACGAATATATGCTTTCACTGCTTTACTATTACCGTTTGCCAGCGTTCTTACAACAGAAGCAATTGCTTTGTACCAAGTACCTTCAATTTTTATGGAAATAGGATGATTGCCTTCAGTAGGCAGCGGTATATCCGGGTGAAGGCTTATGTCTGCAATTTGGTAATCCACAAATTTCGAACGAATATTTTCACGAGCAATCGTACCTTGTGTTTGATATACACAAGTAAGACCTGTATCAAGGTTAGCCATTGCTATTCCTCCTTTAGATTTTGTTTGTGAAATATATCACTTAATTATATTATATATGAAAGCGCATTTATGTAAAGACATTCATGGAAATCTTTATAGTAATTATGTCTAATTTGTGAAGCAGATAACATAATGTTAAGACCCTATAATGAAAGTACAAAGTGAACTGTCACCAGTTTTTTTCTTATAGGTACTTGGTACTGTTGTTATTCAAAAAGGCAAACGGTATCATTAGGATTGATTGTTTACTATATTTAGGAGGAATCAGTTTCGTGGTTAGATGTAAACGTTTATTATTTATGTTTTTAGCACTAATGATTTTATTTTTGGCAGCATGTAGTAGTAATAATGAAGAACAAAGTGAAACAGATATACAAAGCAGTGGAAGTATACAAGCTGGGGAAACTGAAGGTACAAAGGCGGAGAAAGTGGAAAAGGAAGTAGAGTCAGTAGATAATACGGAAGAGGTTTCCTTTGAAGTCAATCAAGTAAAAGAGGCTCCAGAAGATCAAGGAGATTCAGAAGTAAGGCTGGAAGGGGAATTTCAGATCGATAATAAGTTCGTTTCTGTAAAAGGCATGACCAATCTATTGCCTGAGTCAAAACTTGTTCTTTCAATTGAATCAGAATATGGATTGTTAGTTGGAGGAATTGATCGGACTGAGGTTAACGAAAATGGAGAGTTTGAATTGGAATATATTCTTCCAGACGAAGTAGAAGGAATCGTACATATTGAATTGAAATTTGAGCCGGCAAATCAGTATGGGGAGATAAAAAATCATTATTTAAACCAACTGGGTGGGAGCTTCGTACGAAACTATGCGAAATCAAATGAAATCTATCAAAAAGTATCCTTCCAACAGTCGGCCACAATAGATGGTGGTCAACATAATTTTTCGATTACGGAACCAAGCTGGGATTTGCCGGAGGATTATGGAAACCCCAAGGTATGGATAGAGCCAGTAATCGAGAAACAAGATGACTATGTTGTAGTAAAAATAAATAGTAACATTATAGAAGATACATTTATTCTGGCAAGAGCAGACATTCCAAATTATATTACATCAGGATTTCAGGGGTATAGCTACACGGATCCAGATGGCTCAACAGTTTTATATATTTATGATCCTGAAAAAGACAGTCGAATTAAAAATCTAACCGAGTATGATATTGTTATTACAATGAATCCATCCCATCATAATAATGGTCCACATGTCACAGAAGTATATGGAGAGAATGGTCAAAATCTTGCAGGTGATTTCGTTAACGATGAAGATGAAACCAAAGTAGTTGAGCAAACGATAACAATCACGGTAGAAGAATAGAATATATTATAGGCAAAAAACACTATCTTAATAGGGGAATTCTCTCTAGTGATAGTGTTTTTTTGGTGGATTATAATGGATTAAGTGAAAGGGATTAAATGAAGCTATATCAAGTTCTATCGGTTAATGACAAGTGGTTACAGATAACTCTATGAAAAAAGAGGTAGTTATTTAGGGTGAAAAAAGTTTACTAGACTTTTACTAGCATGTAACTTCATTTAGATATCTTTCCTTTACGCTTAAATTGTAATAAAAATTTGAGAGGAGAGTGTAGGATGTTTAAGAAGATTGGTGCTGTTGTACTTAGTACGTCCCTTGTATTGTCTGGATTAAGTATAGGAACGGTAGACGCAAAACCGGATGCTGTAGATAGAAAAGGAAAGGGAAATAAGAAGGTAGAGAATGTTATCTTCATGGTTCCAGACGGCTTTAGTGCTGATTATGCAAGTAACTATCGCGTGTACAAGGGGGAAGATGCAGTATGGGATGATCATCTAAAAGGAATGTTCACGACACATTCTGCTAACTCTGATATTACCGATTCTGCTGCTGCAGGTACTGCGATGTCTACAGGTGAAAAAACGAATAATGGTGTCATTGGAATGGATACAGAGGGCAACGAGCTTGAAACTATTTTAGAAGCATCTCAAGAAAACGGAAAGGCAACTGGACTTGTAGCAACTTCTACGATTACACATGCTACACCAGCATCATTTGCATCACATGTCGAGGATCGTAATAATGAAACGGAGATTGCTAGACAAATGCTTGAAAATGAAGTAGATGTTATCCTTGGCGGAGGGAAAAACAATTTCTTACCAATTGATCAAGGCGGAAATCAGGAAGAGCTTAATTTAATTGAGCAAGCTGAGGAGCAAGGATATGAATTGGTAGAAACACGAAGTCAATTACTAGACAATAAGCAAATTGCACTTAAGAAAGGTGAAAAGCTTTTAGGCTTATTTGCAGATGATGCACTTGCTCCAGAGCTTCATCGTGCTGAAACAGAAGAACCTAGTCTTGCTGAAATGACTGAATCTGCAATTGATGTTTTGGAAGAAGACAAAGACGGATTTTTCTTAGTAGTTGAAGGAAGTCAAATTGACTGGGCAGGTCATGCTAATGATGCAGCTTGGGCAATGTCTGATGTCGCTGCATTTGAAAAGGCAGTTGAAGAAGCAATCGATTTTGCTAAGAAAGATGGAAAGACACAAGTAATTGTTGCAGCTGATCATGATACTGGTGGGATGACAACTGGTTCGAATGGTTCAATGGATTTAAATGCTGATCTATTAACAGATGTAACAGCTACAGGTGATTACATGGCAACCCAATTAAACGAAGACCGCTCCAATGTAAGTGAAGTTCTGAAAACACATACTGGATTTGAGTTAACAGAAGAAGAAATTAATGAAATTCAACAAGCTGATAATGCGCCACTTGCTATTAATACGATTGTAAGCGACCGTGCAAGCATTGGATGGACAAGTACTAATCATACAGGTGCTGATATTCCAGTCTATGCTTATGGTCCACAAACACATAAATTTGTTGGGTTCCATGATAATACGGATCTTCCTAAAATTATTGCTGAGGCGATGAAATTGAAGTAAAGAAGGTGAGAGAGAAGCGAGAGATATTTCCCTCGCTTCTTTTTATGCATTTTCTTAATAGGTACTCCGTCTTATTCGATTAATAACGTGTCATTTTTGATTATCTTGCCACTAGTAAATGATTTCTTGTCTGAATTTAAATATTCTGCTAAATTAAAGGAGAGAGTAGGTGAATAAATGCACTTCATAAAAGAAACAATCAAAAGCTTCAATACACTTGATCGTTCATCAGGAAACATCGGCTTTCGTTGTATAAAAGATACATAATGAAGGTGTAATAGATTTTGAATAACCTCTTCGGATTGCAAATGCCTGCAAATCCTTACTTGTACAATGGTTTTATCATTTTTAGATAGTTTTATTCTTCAATCTCAACATCAGACATAATGGACTCCATATTTCTAGA
The DNA here is from genome assembly GCF_037969805.1 of Oceanobacillus sp. FSL W7-1304. Lineage (NCBI taxonomy): Bacteria > Bacillati > Bacillota > Bacilli > Caryophanales > Bacillaceae > Oceanobacillus > Oceanobacillus sp. FSL W7-1304. Next base: position 3,533,852 of record NZ_CP150211.1, read on the forward strand.
CATATCTTGTACTCTTTGCAGGAATATTTTCTACAAGTGGTTGTGTTTAATTAGTTAATTTAATTAATCATGTTATAATATATTTACAAGTATCAAGAGATATAGGAGGACTTTTCATGCAGCGGGGCACATTCCAATTAATGAAATCAGTCAATAAATCAATCATTCTCAATAAAATAAGAACATCGGAACCTATTTCCAGGGCTCAAATAGCTAAGGATACAAAGCTCACCCCACCAACGGTAAGCAGTATTGTGAAAGAATTGATCGAACAGGAATTAGTTAGAGAGAGTGATCTCGGCGAATCCAAGGGTGGGCGAAAACCGACGATGCTTCATATTAATAATAATGCCTTCTATGTTGTTGGCGTAGATGCTGGTCCAGAAACGGTTGAGTGTATTCTTGCTGATTTATCTGGGAAGATCGTTGAACGTGTTTCTAGTAAGCTAAACATTCCAATTACAAATGATCAGTTTATCAGTATTTTAAAAGAAAATATACATAAGATTTTACATACATCAAAACCGTATCATGATAAAATTCTAGGGATTGGAGTAGCAATGCATGGGGTTGTGGATATAGAAACTGGTACCTCACTTGTAGCACCAAACCTGGATTTAAGAAATATTCCAATCAAGCAAAAACTTGAGGAAGAATTTAACTTAGTGGTCAACGTTGAAAATGATGCCAGAGCAATGGCACTTGGCGAGTCATGGTTTGGAGGACACGGCGATGCGGATAGTATGGTTGCTGTAAATATTGGAAGAGGCGTCGGTTCAGGTGTTGTTATTAATGGAAAGCTGTACCACGGCGCTCAGGATATTGCTGGTGAGATAGGCCATATGACGATAGATATTAATGGAGAGATTTGTGAATGTGGAAGCCGCGGTTGTTTGCAGACCTTCGCCAGTGGTGTCGCTATTGCTGAGAGAACCAGAAAAAAGCTAGAGGGGAAATCAGAAACAATTACAGGCGAAGAAGTATACAAATTGGCCGAATCTGGTAATACGGCATATATTGAAATTCTTGAAGAAACTGGAATGATTATTGGTATCGGCTTAACAAATTTAATACATCTAATAAACCCAAGGAAAATTGTTCTCGGCGGAGGGGTGATGAAGAGTAAGAAATTCATCTTGCCAAAAATTAAGCAAACGATTGAACAGCGTGTACTCAGTCCGGCTGCAAAAGAAACCGAAGTAACAGTAACAAAACTTGGTGAAGATGCAACACTGTTAGGGGCAGTCTCGCTATTATTGGTGGAATTGTTTGATCCAGTTTGATGAAAAATAAAAAGAGGATATTCCTCCGTGTTACACATGGAGAACTATCCTCTTTTATTAACATTTCTCAGGGTATCAGTAAGACCCTTGTTATCTTACTATGCTGAAAGAAAATACGGTCTGTTTTTTATACTGTTCTCCTGCTTTTAAAATAACTGACGGAAATCCTGGATAATGCAATGATGCAGGTGACGCTTGGGTTTCAAAGCATACTCCTAAATACTTCTCTGAAAAGCCTTCTTTCAGTTCCATCCCATCTTCGAGCATGTTCGAGGTATACATAACCATCCCTGGCTGATCTGTTTTTATCATCAGCAAGCGTCCAGACTTCTCATCACTTACAGTAACAGCATTTTCTTTCTTCTTATTGAAAATAAAATAATGATCATAACCATTTCCAGCAACTGTATTTTGTTCAGACTTGTCATTGAATCCTTCGCGCAATGACCGGCTTTCACGAAAATCAAAGGAAGTATTGAATACATTCATTAATTTTCCTGTTGGAATAAGTTTCTCATCAAGTTTGACAATTTCTTCACTATCTATCGTTATGTGGTGATGATGAATGGTGTTTTTCAAGTCTCCACTTAAATTAAAATAAGAATGGTTCGTCAATGTTATTGGAGTGACCTGATCACTGGTTGCAGCATAGTCGATTGTAAATTGGTTATCGTTATTCAAAATATAGGTAACAGTTACATCTAAATTGCCAGGATATCCTCCATCACCATCTAAACTTTTGTGAGTCAGCTTCAACCCGACTGTGTCACTTGTTTGAAAAGGATCAACATTCCAGATTACCTGATGGAAACCTGACGCACCTCCGTGAAGATGATTATCCCCATCATTGTGATCTAAACTATAGGTTTTACCATTAAGCACAAACTCCCCACCTTGAATTCTTCCAGCAACACGACCGATTAAAGCACCGAAATAATTCGGGTTCGTTTCATAGTCTGCATAATTTTTAAATCCAATTACGACATTTTCCAGTTTTCCATTTCGATTGGGAACAAGCATTTCTGTAATGATTCCGCCAAAATTTATTACACTGACAGACATTCCTTGTTCATTTACTAGTGTGTATTCTTTCCATTTTCCTAAAATATCAGTTGTTTCAACCTTCATTATTGTGCCACCTGCTTATTTAATGTATGGATAAATCTTTCAAATGCTCGCCGTTCCTTGAAAACACCGGCATCTTCCAGAACTTTTGCAAATTTTTTGCCAAGCTCTTTCTTTAAAATTTCATCAGCCATCCTAGAATCGAGAATCTCACCGTACTCACTTTGGATTTGATCAGCCCATTCCAGGTGATATGCAGCTACATCACTGGATTTTCCAATTAAAAACTGCCTGATTTCAGCCAGTTCCATCTCCAATCTTGCTGGCAAAACGGCGAGCCCCATAACTTCAATCAGCCCGATATTTTCTTTTTTTATATGATGCACATCTGCATGTGGGTGAAAAATCCCCAGTGGATGTTCAGCAGATGTACGGTTGTTTCGTAATACAAGATCAAGCTCATATACGTCTTCGCGAGAACGAGCAATTGGTGTAATCGTGTTGTGAGGTGTATCACCAGTAAATGCTTTCACGTCTGCAAGTTCGTCGGAATAACTTTTCCAGATTTGTAAAATATGATTAGCAGCGTCAAGCAGTAAATCCTTGTTAGAACTATTCAGACGGATAACGGATAAAGGCCATTTCAATACAGAAGCAGAAACATTATCAAACTTTTCCAGGATAAATTCAAAAGCACTCGCTGCATTCGTCATTGGAAAATCATAGCGTCCCGCCTGATAGTGATCATGACTTAATATGGAACCTCCAACAATCGGTAAATCTGCATTTGATCCAATGAAGTAATGGGGAAATATTTCTGTAAAAGTTAATAGGCGTTCAAAAGCTTTCCTATCAATTTTCATGTCCCGGTGTTCTTCTGAAAGCAAAATACTGTGCTCATTATAATAAACATATGGAGAGTACTGTAGGTACCAATTTTCTCCTAGCAGTGGAACGCGAATGACACGATGATTCGCACGTGCGGGATGCCCTGTTCTACCAGTATATCCTTCATTATCCACACATAATAGACATTTTGGATAATCCAGCTTTTGTTTCATTTCACGTTCTCGTTTGATTTGCACGGGGTCTTTTTCAGGTTTGGACAGGTTAATCGTGATGTCTAGTTCGCCGTATGCTGTGTCCGATTTGAAGTGAATGTTTTTTTCAATCCGATTCATCTGAATGTAGTTGCTGTTTTTGCTCAAGTTATAAAAATAATCGGTTGCAGCTTTCGGTGACTGTTCATATTTTTCATTAAAAGCAGCATGAATAACAGATGGACGAGCTACAAAGCAGTTCATTATATTAGCTGTGAGAATCTCTTTATCGTCGAATACGTCCTCGATTACTTCATGTTCAATAGCATATTCGATTATTTTTTCAAGCATGTCGGGAATCGATTTATCTGTGACACAATCAGGCTCTTCAGGAAAAGTCTCCAAATTTAATAGATTCATGACTTGGTTGCGAACATAAATATTATCTGCCTGTTCAATTAGTTCTGCTTTAATTGCTTGTTGAATAAGTCCATTAACATACTGAAAAATCACTTCTTCACGTCCTTTCCATATCCATTCGGATGAGATGTATGCCAGTTCCATGCATCCTTGATAATTTGTTTGATAGAAGTGCGTCTCGGTTCCCAGCCAAGCATACTTTTGGCTTTATTTGAACTGGCAACCAGTATGCTTGGATCACCTGCACGTCTCCTTCCTGACTTTGCATATATTTCCTTACGGGTTACTTCACGTGCAGTATCAATCATTTCTTTTACAGAAAAGCCTTGGTTGCTTCCGAGATTGAAAACATCACTTTTACCGCCAAGCTTTAGATAATCAAGTGCTAGTAGATGTGCTTCAATAAGATCCTCCACATGAACATAATCACGTATACATGTTCCGTCCGGTGTATCATAATCCTCACCGAAGATCGTTATATAATCGCGCTGACCAAGTGCTGTCTGTATAATGATTGGAACAAGATGTGTTTCCGGGCGATGGTCTTCACCAATTTCACCTGAGTGCCGGGCGCCAGCAACATTAAAGTAACGCAAGGATACATACTTAATTCCATGTGCTCGCTCTGTCCACTTCATCAGCTTTTCCATTGTTAATTTTGTTTCGCCGTACGTGCTGGTTGGCTTTGTCGGTATTGTCTCCGTAATTGGAACGGATTCGGGCTCTCCATAAGTTGCGGCAGTGGAGGAGAAGACAATAGTCTTCACCTCATGCTCGACCATAGTCTTTAGCAATACTTGAGTTCCATAAACATTGTTGTCAAAATAGTGGAGTGGTTTTTCCATTGACTCCCCAACAAGGGAGCTTGCAGCAAAATGGATAACAGCCTCAATGCTTTCTTTGGTAAAAACGTCTTGAAGGAAAGCTGCATTCCGAATGTCGCCTTGATAAAACTGTGCGCTTGGATGGACGGCTTCCTGATGTCCTGTTTGCAGATTATCAATGACAACGACATCTTCCCCTCGATCAATCAATTGATAAACGGCATGTGACCCAATGTAACCAGCACCGCCTAAAACTAATACACTCATTTTAACGCTCCTTCTGTGACTTCTTTTGCTCCATCGCAGATTTCTGCCATATAGAAAGTTGGTGCATAGCCAATTTTTTCAGTGTAGACTGCGCTTACAATATTCTTGAACTTCTCCACTTCCTCACGCGCTACAATTGCAATCGCACAGCCGCCAAATCCTGCACCTGTCATACGTGCACCAAGGACCCCGGGCTGATTCCAAGCAGCTTCGACAATCGTGTCAAGCTCAATTCCTGAAACCTCATAGTTATCTCTTAATGAGATATGGGAGGCGTTCATGAGTTTTCCAAATGCAATAAGGTCATTTTGCTTTAACCTTTCAAGGGCTTCTATTGTTCTGGCATTCTCGTAAACAATATGTCTCGCACGTTTCAGGTTTATTTCATTTTTAATGAACCGTTGATTGTTCTCAAAAGCATCAATTGTTACATTTCCAAGTGTTTGAATAGGCAGTACAGTCTGTAAATCAGAGAGTGCTGCTTCACACTGTGTCCGGCGTTCATTATATTTAGATCCTGCTAATGTCCGTTGTTTATTCGTGTTCATGATGATGATAACATGATCCCCTAAAATGAGTGGTGCACATTGGTAGTTCAATGTTTGGCAGTTTAAGAGAATCGCATGATCCTGCTTTCCCATGCCAATCGCGAACTGATCCATAATTCCACTATTAACACCAATATAATTATTTTCCACTTTCTGTCCAATGCGAATCAAATCAATCCGGTCAATATTCAGTTCAAACAAACCATCTAATAAGACACCCATGGCCATTTCAATTGATGCAGAAGAAGACAGCCCTGCACTATTTGGGATGTTTCCATAAAATAAAACATCAATACCATGGTCGAATTGATATCCTGCTTTCTGCAGATAAAGAATCATACCCTTTGGATAATTCGCCCATTCATGTACTTTCTGATAAATTAAATCATCCAGATCACATTCCATTATCCCTGCATCAGGGAAATTCACGGAGTAAAAGCGTAACTTTCGATCCTGACGCTTTAGGCCAAGCGCATATGTTCCGAAAGAAATTGAAGCTGGCAGCACATGTCCGCCATTATAATCCGTATGTTCGCCGATTAGGTTGATTCTTCCTGGGGCGAAGAAGGGTCTTGGTGTTTGGAAAGTGCTGAATTTCTCCTGGAATTCTTTTGTTAGTTTCCTTATATTCATAATAACCTCCTGTAGTATCGTGGTCTTTAAAAAAGAGATAAGTACTTAAGATATTGCAATTATAATAAGAATGCATAATAGTTAATTAATTTAATTAAGTTAATGTTACTATATTTATTTTAAAAAAACAAGAAGAAATATAATGAGATATAAATATGGAGGGACGTTACACCTATGAACACTTATAGAGCCATGTTTAAAGTCAGAGACTGGAGATAAAAGAATGAATAGGAGGATGATAGGTTCAGGATTCAGTTCTTTAATTGCGGTAATAATATGTGTTTGACATCAAAAATCCTGTTAATAATGCTCGTTAATCTAATAGATCTTATCTGAATCTTGAATATTATAAACCAATAAGCAACATATTAAGACATTATTCTTAATAAATTAATTTTGAGTTTATTCGAATAATTGATATTGACAAGTGAAAAGATCGAGTTTATTATTATGTTAGTTAATTAATTTAATTAATGCAATAATAGTATTTTTCTTAGGCGGTTTCTTATTTTTTTGCTTTTGTTTGAAAGCGAATTCATGAGCCGTGTTTTAACTTTACATTAAAACCGTAATCGATGAAAGGAGGCAGCTAAAAGTTAGTATCTATTCATTTGCAATTCTTAAATATAAAGGGGAGGTTCAATGATGAAAAAGAAGTTAATGTTGCTTATCGGAATAATTATTACTGCCATCACACTTGCAGCATGCAGTGGCGGTTCAGATGATGCTGGTGGGAAAGTTAAGGTGCCGGAGGGTGCTACAGAGGTTGTTATGTGGAACTTATTTGGTGGTGGGGATGCAGCGTTTATGAAAGAAATTGTTGACGAATTTAACGCAAGTCAGGATGAGATTTTCATAAACAATATTCAACAAGAATTTGAAGAGTATTATACAAAATTGATCACGAGTGTCTCCGCAGGTAAAGGACCGGACTTGGCTATTTCCCATTCGAATGTACTTCCGGAATTGGTTAATCAGGGACTAGTGCAGGAATTAGACACATATGGTGAAGAAGTTGGCGTTAACTGGGATGAATTCAATCCAAACGTTCTGGATTCGACAGTTTTTGATGGGCAGCACTTTGCTATACCAATCGACACACATCCACATATCTTTTTCGTGAATAATCAGCTTGCCGGTGACGCAGGACTTCTGAATGAAGATGGCAGTGTAAAAATGGAACAGACACCAGAAGGGTTTGTTGAATTCTTGACAACGCTTAAAGAAGAATTACCGAAAGATAAATTTCCGATGGCATTTTCTACTGCTGGTGTAGACTCCTATCGGTTATGGTTTTCCTTTTATAGTCAATTAGGTGGAGAAAATATTGTAACGGATGATTTAGAAAATCCTGAATATGTACTTGATGTTGATAAAGCAATTGAAGCTGCAAACTATATGCATGATTTATGGTACGAGCATGAAGTTATTCCATTGAATTTAGCGGATTTCTATGCTGATTTCCAATCTGGCAATGCAGCAACTATGTCCACTGGGGTGTGGGCAACTGGTACTTGGGAAGCAACGGAAGGATTAGAATTTACAGCAATACCTGCACCAAATATATTTGGCAAAGAGGCTGCATTCGGCAATTCGCACACCTTCGTAATCCCTGCTAGTCAAGATGCGGAACCGGAAGTTCAAAAAGCTGCGATTGAATTTATGAACTACGCTACAGATAAAGGTGTAGTTTGGGCAGAAGCAGGACATATTCCAGCAAAGACAACGGTTGTTGAATCAGAAGAATATGCGGAACTTCCATATCGGAGTGATTACGCAGAAGTAGCAAACTATGTTAATTTTCCAGATCAAACCGTACATGCACGTGGTATCCAGGATATACTTATTCGCAATCTTGATCTGATCTGGACAGATGAGGAATCTCCTGAGAAGGCATTTGAATTGATTGAACAAGAAGTAAAGGCGTTAATAGGAGGATAATTTGAACTGTCTAAGCTCCTAATATACTTTAGGAGCTTCTGACTTTTAATAGAAAAGGGGTATTTTATGAAAAACAAGTCATGGTTACAGGATATGAAGGCAGTGCCCTTTCTAATTCCCTTTTTTATCGTATACATGATCTTTACTATTTTTCCCGTTATTAAAGGGCTGGAAATGAGCTTCTATGATTGGTCATTAATTGGAAAATTGGACTTTATTGGGTTGGAAAACTTTAAGGTCATGTTCAGTGATTCTTATTTCTGGAGAAGTCTTGGAAATACAACGCTGTTTGTTATTTTAACAACACCAACAATGATGGTGCTTGCACTAGGACTGGCATTACTCGCTAACTTAAATACGAAGATTCAGACCTTTTTCAGGGGAGCTTATTTTATCCCAAGTATCTTATCCGTTGCCGTTATTTCCTTTCTAGCAATTTTTATGCTGCAACCATATAACGGATTCGTTAATACCATTCTTCATAGCATAGGAATCGAAGGGGAGCCTTTTTGGCTGGCTGATAAATATCTTGCTTGGATTACGATTGTAGTTGTTACCTTATGGTGGACGGTAGGAACGAATATGATTCTATTTCTTGTCGCACTACAGGACATACCCGAATCATTATACGAGGCAAGTGAAATAGATGGGGCAACCCGCTGGCAGCAGTTTTGGTACATTACATTGCCGCAGCTTAAGCCGATTTCCAAAGTCATTTTGCTGCTGCAGGTTCTTGCCTCATTTAAAGTGTTTGCACAAATTATGCTAATCACTGGCGGTGGACCAGGTGGTGCGACTAGACCTCTCATTCAATATATCTATGAAACTGGCTTTACACAAAATAATTTAGGATATGCTGCTACAATGTCCTTTGCATTATTCTTTATTCTATTAATTTTGTCGATAATCCAGCTAAGGCCACAGAGAACGGGGGAAAGTTAAAATGGGACAACCTAATCCAATCCCAAATATAGCGGAACAAAAACCAGTCGAGAAAAGAAATGGAGAAGGACCGAAAAGTAAAAAGAAAAGATCCGCAGCATTAAACAGGAGTCGCGATCCTTTTCATCCGGTTAAAGTTACGGTAGCGATTGCAGTATCTGTTCTGTTCATTCTGCCGATCATTTGGATGATCTTTGTTTCCTTGAAACCAGATGGATACAGCACAACTAATCCAATCGAATGGTTTTTGCCACCATTTACATTCTCGAACTACACGAATATAATTTCTGACACGTTAATACTTCGCTGGACGTTTAATAGTTTTATCGTCGCGCTGATTACAACGATTTTAACGTTAATTGTGACATCATTAGCTTCGTTTGCAATATCTCAAATGAAATTTCGTTTCAAAAGAACTATTTTTATATTCTTCTTGGTAGGTTTAATGATACCTGGAGAAGCAACGATTATTCCGCTATATGAAACAGCAAAAAGTTTAAACTTGATTGATAGCTATGCAGGGCTTATTTTACCGATGATTGCTTCACCATTAGGTGTCATCATATTAAAAAGCTTCTTTGATGGAATACCAAAGGAATTATTCGAAAGTGCAAAAATGGATGGATGTTCAAATATTAAACTGTTTTACAAAATCGCTTTACCTCTAGCTAAACCAGCTTTAGCCGCAATAGCTATCTTTACATTTATTGGGTCATGGAATAATTTCTTGTGGCCATACCTGTCCATATTATCTGAGGAGCTCTATACATTGCCAGTAGGTCTGCCAGTATTTAATTCCAGCTATTCGCAAGCCTATGTACTGCCAATGACAGCCAATGCTATTGCATCGATACCAGTTATTATCGTGTTCTTAATCTTTCAAAAACAAATTATTAAAGGAATCAGCTTTACAGGACTTAAAGGTTAAGACAAAGAGAAACTGGCTAAGAAACGTTGAGCTTACTTAGTTATGCAATTGCTTACATTTAAAGAACGTAACATAGATAGAATCCATTATTAGAATAAGGAGAAACTTTCTATGAAAAAATTGATTTTACTGTTATTTGCAACTGTATTTGCCGTTATGTTGAGTGCTCCGCAACCGTCTTTTTCATACAGTAACCCCTTGGATATACCTGATTCCTGGATGTGGGACCATGGGGATTTTTATGGGGAAGGTGATCCATATATTTTAAAGTACAATGGCATCTATTATCTTTATGTCAGTACTGTGGATGATAAAAGTGGAGTGAAGGTTTGGACGTCAACGGATTTAATTGATTGGGATTATGGTGGGCTAGTTACAGAAGAGCCTAGTACGAAAGCGGCATATGCACCAGAGGTAACGTATTGGAATGGTGCTTTCTATATGTATACATCACCAGGTGGAAATGGTCATTACGTTTATAAAAGTTCTAGTCCACTTGGACCATTTGTTAAGCAGACGGACAATCTAGGGATGGGAATAGATGGAAGTGTTTTTATTGATGATGATGGCCAGTGGTATTTTTATAGTACTGGCACCAACAGTATTATGGCAAGACCTATGGACGACCCATATACATTTGGAGAGGCTATAAATACAGGAGCATCAATGGATGGTTGGACTGAGGGTTCAACACTGTTGAAAAGAAATGGAAAGTACTTTATGACCTATACGGGAAATCATATTTGGAATAAAGCGTATCGGGTTGATTATGGTAGCAGTAATTCACCTACAGAAGGATTTACAAATGAAACAAAACAAAATCCTATATTAATTAACACAGAAGGTTCCCATGTTGGACTTGGTCATAATTCGATCGTCCGTGGACCTGATCTTGACACACATTACATGGTATATCATAGTCATGCAAATCCAGGCCGTGAAACGAACCTTGATAGAATCGTTTGGAACGGTGATAAGATGCTATTACTCGGACCTACAACGTTTAAACAGCAAAATCCCGATATGCCGGATTTCAGTGATCGCTTTAAGCGTAATGAAGTAGGTAATGATTGGATAGCGGTAAATGGAGGGAACTGGAGTATTTCAAATGATTGGTTAGAGCAGGAATCCCTTGGTGATACAAATTGGCATCGTCAGGTTACAAAAAACGAGACAAATGATAACTATACTGCAGAATTTAACATGAAAAAGAAGGAACAAGGTTCGAGTTCCAATCCAAGATTTGGTGCTGTATTTTCATATAAAGATGAAGATAACTATGGATTAGCTGTATTAAGCCCTGATAAAAATAGACTGGAAACATTTTTCCGGGTGGATGGAGTTGATCAAGAATGGGAGGCTTCTGAACTTCCGTCTGATTATGATTACTCTAATCTTCACCAAGTAAGAGTGGAAAAGTCAAACAGAGAATTTAACATATATGTTGATGGAATGCTAAAACAGACTAGGGAAATAGATGGACTGAACGGTGGAAAAATTGGTTATACCACTTCCGATGTTCATGCAGAATTTGGTTTTATTGCTTCGAGTAATAAGGTAGACGGTAGTAATGCATTTGATGCATATAAACCGTTACCAGGGTCTATTGAAGCCGTACATTATAATTCTGGTGGTGATGGAAAAGGGTTCCGTGAAAGTACAAATGAAATTAATGAGGAGTACAGACGGGATGCTGTTGACATTGAAGCTAATTCTGAAGGCGGTTTTAAAATAAGTTCTTTTCAGGAAGGTGAATGGCTGAAATATAATGCCAATATACAAGATAGTGGAAAATACGATGTCAGTTTGAGGGTAGCATCTGACAAGAATGCTCAAGTCAGGCTACGGTTAGATGATGAGACGGATTTATCAGGTGTCGTTGATGTACCAAATACAGGAGACGGCAATCAATGGGAAAACTTATCCATTGATGGGATTACTTTGCCAGAAGGTAATCACACAATAAAAGTGGAAGTTGTCCAAGGAGAATTTGATTTTGCAAGTATGAAAGTTAGTAAACACAAAGTTGAATCTGTGCTTTTTGATGACTTTAATGATGGTAATGATGACGGATGGACACCACATGATGGTTTCTGGAAGGTGGATACAAATACAGATGAACCAAGTGTTTTTGATAATTATAAGCCATTGCCTGGAGTAATAGAAGCCGCTTATTACAACTCTGGTGGAGAAGGAGTAGCCTATCATGACACAACACCTGAAAATATAGGTGGTGTCCTAAGAGGGGATTCCGTTGATATTCGGAATAAGCCTCAGGGTGGTACTGCTGTTGGATGGAATCAGACGGGTGAATGGTTGAAATACAATGTAAATGTAAAGGAAACGGGGCTGTATAACTTAAGACTAGATGCTTCAACCACATTTACTGATGCGAAAGTAAGGTTGTGGCTGGATGATGAAACGGATTTAACAGGAGTGATTGATGTTCCAAGTACAGGGGGGTGGAATAACTGGACCCCTGTAACGAAAGAAGGTATAACCTTACCAGAAGGGGAACATACAATCACAGTCGAGATTGTTAATGGAGAGTTTGATTTCTCAAGATTTAGTTTCAGCTCCTTTGATATTCATAAGCCATTGCCTGGATTAATAGAGGCTGAAGACTATAATCTTGGTGGAGAAGGAATAGCTTATCATGATAAAACGGAAGAAAATAGTGGTGGAGAGTATCGCGATGATGGCGTTGACATTCGTTCGACTCCTGATGATGGATTTGCCGTTGAAAGCTTTGAAGCAGAAGAATGGCTCAACTATGACGTTGATATAGCCGAAGAGGGTGAGTATGGTATTGATTTAGCTGTTGCGTCCATACAGGATAATGCTCAGTTAAAACTAGTATTGAATGATACAGATTTGATTGATGTTATGGATATTCCAAACACTGGTGATAAGAATAATTGGGAAACAATTACATTAAAAGACATCCATTTACCAAAAGGTAAGCATACGCTCAAAGTTGAGGCAGTTCAAGGAGAGTTTGATTTCTCAAAAATGATATTTCATACCTTTGATGAATATAAAAGTCTCCCAGGAAAGGTGATGGCAGTTGATTATATAACAGGTGGAGAAGGCATTGCTTATCATGATAATAACCCTGAAAATATTGGACGTGTGTACAGACAGGATGGTGTCGACATCAGGAATCATCCAGATGGGACGTATAATATTGGCTGGAATCAGACAGGGGAATGGTATAAATATAATGTAAACATGGCTGAGAGTGGTAACTTAAACATGAAAATGAGTGTAACAACGGACTTGGAAGGTGGTCAGGTAAGGTTGTGGCTTAATGACGAGATAGACCTTACTGGAGTTATCAATGTTCCTCGTACAGGGGGATGGGATAATTGGTCCGATGTTGTGAAGGAAAACGTCTCCCTTCCTGCTGGTAACCATTCAATTACGGTGGAAACAGTAAATGGTGAATTTGATTTTCATAGTATAGAATTCTATGAGAATACTGAAGAAGAAGAAGAAGAAGAAATTGAAACTGATGGAACCTATACTTCTAGCGTTGGAACTTTTGGGAAGTCCGTAATTGGTGAAAAAGATTGGAAGAATTATAGTGTAGAAGCAGATATTAAACTTGTTGATGGAATTGGAGATGGCGGGCTTATCTTTCGAGTAAATAATCCAGCAAATGGGATGGAACGAGCACAGAATAATCCTGATTTTATGCAGGGCTATGTTGCATATTTGAACGAAGAAGGCGTCCATCTTGGAAAGCAAAATTACAATTGGGAGTATTTAGCAGGTACAGAAATGACAGAGTTAGAAGATGAATGGCAGCATATGAAAGTAGTTGTGAAGGATGCGAACATAAAAGTATATGTTGGAGATATGGACAATCCAAAAATTGATTATACCGATAACAGTGTTACAGCATTCTCTCATGGTAGTGTCGGGGTAAGAAGTCATTTCAGTAATGCTGAATTTGATAATTTCCTTGTGAAGCCTATTGAGCCAAGTCTGGATTCTTTACAGAAGTCAATCGAATTAAACAGGGATACAGGTAATATCAGTCATTCATTATATATGAAACTGCATAACAAACTAAAGCAATCACAGCATCATAAGGATAAGGGCGATCTGCACAAGGCTAGTAAACATCTGAATGATTTTCTGAAGCACCTGGAGAAAAATAAAGCTGATGTACCTGGACGTGTATATGAAGAATTAAACGCGGATGCTGCAAGCTTAATAGACTCTTTTGAAAGCAAGGATGAATGAGGCAGTGGTTTTTGGTAGTCGAGAAAATCTTATTTCCCACAAATCCACTTAATTAAAGGGGGAACAGATTCGAGTGAATACGAATAAAACCTGTTCATGTTGCTCTGTAAGCAGAACAGATATTTCTCAAACTAATCATAGCATAGCCCCCTCTGATTATTGGGGAGGAAAGATCAGATTTAAAGACAAAATGGTGTATATATCCGGTGGTGATTTTTTGATGGGAACGGATGATGAGGAAGGCTTCCCCTCTGACAGAGAAGGTCCAGTAAGAAATGTAAAGGTAGAACCGTTCTATATCGATAATCACACTGTTACGAACAAAGAATTTAAACAGTTCGTTGAAGAGACGAATTATCAGACAGTGGCAGAAAAGTTTGGCTGGTCCTTTGTATTTCATGAATTTTTAACGCTTGAACAGTTGAATAATGAAAAGCAATTACAGAACGTGCCTTGGTGGTATGCGGTGAGAGATGCTTTTTGGTATCAGCCTGAAGGGAGCGGATCAACGATTGAGCAGCGGTTGGATCATCCTGTATTACATGTATCCTGGCATGATGCCAATACCTTTTGCGAATGGGCAGGAAAGCGTCTGCCGACAGAGATTGAATGGGAATTTGCTGCTCGCGGAGGGCTTGAACAGAAGAAATATCCATGGGGAGATGAGCTGACTCCAGATGAAAATCATTACTGCAATATTTGGCAGGGAAAGTTTCCACAATATAATTCAAAAGAAGATGGTTATTTAGGGACAGCCCCAGCAAAGTCATTTCCGCCAAATAATTATGGACTTTATAATATGTCCGGAAATGTATGGGAATGGTGCTCGGATTGGTTTAATAAAGACATGGAACATTCAACACAGAAGAGCATGCGTGGTGGATCTTATCTATGTCATAAATCTTATTGTAATCGCTATCGTGTAGCTGCAAGGAGTTCAAATACGATGGACAGCTCTTCAGGGAATATAGGTTTTCGCTGTGTAAGTGATGTGTGAAATAGACAAAGAAAGGTCTCAAGAGAATAATCCCTAACTGAGAGAGGTTCGTCTTAGAAAATGATTGAATAGGATTGTTCTACCAAACGGAGATGATATAAATAATTATTCTATACTTTTTAATTGGATTTATTTCCTCCGTAATTGGTGCAATGGCTGGCTTAGGTGGAGGAATAATTATCAAGCCGGTTCTAGATTTTGTTGGGCATTTTGATTTGGAAACAATCGGAGTCTTATCCGCGTCTACCGTTATGGCAATGTCCACTGTAACACTGGTAAGAATAAAAACAACCAAAGTAAAGATAGATTTCAAGGTTAGCTCACTGATTGCTGTTGGATCGATAGTGGGTGGTCTAATTGGTAAAGGAGTATTTAATTTTTACGTAGTTAACCTGAAGTTAGCTGATATTGTAGGAGCCATACAATCGGGGTTACTTGCTTTTCTGTTGATTATTATCTATGCATCCTTCAAATGGAATAGCCATACACCAAGTTATCTGATAGCAAATAAAGCCATTATCTTTTCAACAGGGCTAATATTGGGTTTGCTCTCAGCATTTCTAGGAATCGGAGGCGGTCCTTTAAACGTAGCTGTATTGGTTTTATTATTTTCCATGACTGGCAAGGAAGTTGTCATTAATTCGACGTTCATTATATTTTTTTCACAGCTGGCATCGTTATTATTGGTAGCATTCACTACCAGATATCAGGGGATGGACCTGTCTATGCTTCCATTTATGATTATCGGAGGTGTTGCTGGAGGATTAATTGGAAATATTTTATTGTTTAAGGTTTCGAGTAAGGCAATTTGGGGCGTTTTTAACTTCACAATTTTAATTATTGTGTTAGTTAATATTTATAATCTCGTAAAGGGATTGTGATTAGTGAAAGAAATAACTAAAGGCTGGTAGATTAGTAGAATTTGATAGCAAGTGATTTAATGAATTAAAGAATTGAGGGTTATTTAGACAGTGTGACAATCCTCAAACTTGGAGGGGTAGGAATGGTAAAAAGCAAGCCAAATATATTACTGATTTTGACAGATGACCTGGGATATTCTGATTTAGGCTGCTATGGGGGTGAAATTAATACACCAAATCTGGATCAGCTGGCGAAGGATGGGTTACGCTTCACTCAATTTTATAATTCAGCACGCTGCTGTCCGAGCCGAGCTTCTCTTTTAACCGGATTATATCCACATCAGGCTGGTATAGGGTTAATGGATGAGGATCGGGAAACACCAGGATACCGCGGATATTTGAAAGAACAATCTGTCACCCTTGCTGAAGTGTTAAGAGAAGGTGGCTATCACACCTATTTATCTGGAAAGTGGCATGTTGGGAAACATATGCCAATTGAACGCGGGTTTGATGACTTTTATGGCTTATTGGGAGGTTTTGCAAGTTTTTGGGACAAGAAGAACTATGTTCGCTTGCCTGAGGATCGACCGCAAAGAAGTTATACCGAGGGAGAATTTTATGCTACAGATGCGATTACAGATCACGCATTAGATTTTATAGAGGAATCCCGCAGTGAGGAACAGCCTTATTTTCTGTACTTGGCATATAATGCACCACATTTTCCGCTTCAGGCACCGAAAGAAGATATTAAGAAGTATGAGAAATTATATGAAAAAGGCTGGGATAAAATACGGGAAGAACGATTGGTGCGAATGAAACAGCTGCAAGAGGTGGATGAAGAGATGCAGCTGCCACCACGGTCAGAATATTGGGATCGGGATCGAAATATTAGCGGTGTCAATCCAGCTTGGGAAACGATTGATCCAGACCGTAAAAAAGATCTAGTAAGAAGAATGGCGATTTATGCCGCCATGGTTGACCGTATGGACCAGAATGTCGGCAGGGTGATTGAAAACCTTCGAGAACATAATGAACTTGAAAATACGCTGATACTGTTTTGCTCGGATAATGGGGCATGCGCGGAATGGGATCCTTGGGGATTTGATGACTGGCAAACAACTTCAAACATTTTGCACCGAAAAGAAGACTTGGAATGCATGGGAGGTCCAGAAACCTATCACAGCTACGGGTCTGGCTGGGCAAATGCATGCAGTACACCGCTTCGAATGTATAAGCACTATTCCCATGAAGGGGGAATTAGTACGCCATTGATTGTTCACTGGCCAGCAGAGGTTGAGCGAAACGGCGAGATTGATCATCGTCCAGGTCACTTTATTGACTTTATGGCAACTTTTGTTGATATTACCGGATCACAGTATCCAGATGAGTATCAAGGAAATAAGATACCGCCGATGGAAGGGGAAAGTTTACTGCCTGTTTTCAAGGGAGAGACAACAGATACCCGAACATTGTGTTTTGAACATGAAGAACATTGTGCAATTCGCCAGGGAGAGTGGAAACTTGTGAAAATAAAAGAAAGAGAATGGGAGCTATTCAACATGAATAACGACCGGACAGAGATGAATAATGTAGCGAATGACTATCCCGAGCTCGTGGAAAAGATGAAAGCAACTTGGAAAGAATGGGCTGAGAAGACCGATGTATACCCCCGCGTTAAATTGGAGAATTAACTTTTAGGTAAACGCTATCAATCAAAACAATATTAAATCATAGAATAGGAGAATATAAATGACACAAACAACTGCAACATATCAGAGGACAGAATATCCACGTCCGCAATTTCAAAGAGATTCATGGTTAAATCTGAATGGAACATGGAAATTTGCATTTGATGACAAAAATATTGGCGAGAAACAGCAATGGTCGAATGAGCCAAGCTTTACAACAGATATTCAAGTACCGTTTACGTATGAAACAAAAGCGAGCGGAATTGGAGAAGAAGCTTTTCATCCCTATGTTTGGTATCAAAGAACGTTTGAAATCCCAGAGGAAGAAATAGGAAAACGGGTAATTTTGAGATTTCAAGCATCGGATTATGTAACAAAGGTATGGATAAACGGTAAATATATCGGAAATCATGTTGGTGGTAATTCTTCTTTTAATTTCGATATTACGGATGCGATTGATTATAATGAAAAGAATGAACTTGTTGTTAAAGCGGAAGACAGTATGAGCTGCTATCAGCCAAGAGGAAAACAGCGGTGGAAAGACGAAAACTTCGGATGCTGGTATGTACAGACTACAGGGATTTGGCAAAGTGTTTGGCTGGAATTCCTGGAGGAAGCTAGTATTGATAATGTAAAAATTACTCCTGATGTGGATACACATTCTGTTAATTTTGACTATACATTGAATGGTTCATTTAATGAGGATTGGTATGTGGAAACAATAATCAGCTTTTCGGGTGAAAGAGTTAAGCAATTTTCGATAACACCAGATCGTTCAAAAATGAGTTTTGCAGTGGATCTTCTTTCTGAGATACATGAATGGAAAGTAATGCATTGGTCACCGCAACAGCCGAATTTATATGATGTTACATTTAGACTCTATGAAAATGGCAGATTGGTAGATGAAGTAAATTCATATTTCGGCATGCGAAAAATTTCTATTAAAGATGGTCAAGTACTTCTTAATAATGTACCAATATACCAAAAATTACTATTGGATCAAGGATACTGGACAGATACGATGCTTACACCTCCATCCGATGAAGCAATGCTGGAGGATATTGAGAAGACAATTCAGATGGGCTTTAACGGCGTACGCAAACATCAAAAGCTTGAAGATGAACGCTTCTTATATTGGTGCGATAAAAAGGGATTGCTTGTATGGTCTGAAATGGCTGCTACATATGAGTTTTCTGATGAAGCAGTAGATAATTTTACGAAAGAATGGCTGGAAATCATTCAGCAGCATTATAATCATCCATCTATTGTGACATGGGTGCCATTCAATGAATCCTGGGGTGTGCCAAATATATTAAAGGATAAAAAGCAGCAAGCATTTACAGAATCAATTTACTACTTAACAAAGGCAATTGATCCAAATCGCCCGGTTATCGTGAATGATGGGTGGGAACACACAGTTTCAGATATTATTGCCCTTCATGATTATGAAGAGTTTGGGGAAGCATTTTTAGAACGTTATAAAGATAAAAATAGAATAGTAAATAATGAAATACCTCATAACAAAGGAAAGTATGCATTTGCAGAAGGATATGAATATAAAGGTCAGCCAGTTATGATAACAGAATATGGCGGAATTGCCTTTAATGATGAAAGCGGCTGGGGATACGGGAATCAAGTGAATACAGAGGAGGAATTTCTAACCAGATACCGCAATATCACAGATGCAATAAAATCAATTCCGTATATTTCTGGATACTGCTATACACAGACAACAGATGTACAGCAGGAGATTAATGGATTATTAAAAGAAGATCGAACACCAAAAATTGAACTGAAAAAGATAAAGGAAATTAATGATTCCATTAAATAGTAATAAGCAGAAGGATTGTTCAGGTATTCTTGAACAATCCTTAACTGTAATTAATAATGCTGCTACAAAAAATGTAATAGCTATACGAAAGGAAGTACTTCATGGGGAAAACGTTTAAGAATCCATTATTAGATCCCGGTCCTGACCCATGGGTTTATAAAGAAAATGATATGTATTATTTAATGATTACCATAGGCAATAGGCTCGATTTATGGAAATCCCGCACATTGAGCGGGATTTCAAAAGGAGAGTGTAAGACCATCTGGACTCCTCCATTAGCAGGGATAAACAGCAAGAATATATGGGCACCGGAAATTCATAGAATAAACGGGAAATGGTACGTTTATTTTACTGCAAATGATGGAGTTGGCGATGATGAATCACGTAAAATATTTGTTCTGGAAAATAACTCTGAGGATCCTTTTACAGGTCAATGGATTGAACGCGGATATGTAAATACAGAATACCCTGGACTGGATGGTACAGTTTTCGAATATAAGGATCAATTATATTTTGTTTATGCGGGATATGGGCATTTTCCTGCTTATGGATCAGCGCTTTATATTGCTGAAATGACTGACCCATGGACGTTGACTGGTGAAAATGTAATGTTAACGAAACCAGAATATGAATGGGAAATGCAAGGGGGTATGGCGATAAATGAAGGCCCCGTCATACTAAAAAGAAAATCTAAAGTTTTCCTAGTTTACTCAGCCAGTGCCACATGGTCAGATGATTATTCGTTAGGAATGTTAACTCTATCTGCCAATTCAGATGTTATGAAACCAAGTGCTTGGGAAAAATCAACACAGCCGGTTTTTAAGAAAAGTTTGGAAAATAAAGTGTTTGCACCAGGACATAATAGTTTTGTAGAGTCACCAGATGGGACAGAAGATTGGATCGTTTACCATGCTATTCCTGAATCAGAAGGGGGAGGGCAACGCAGTACTCGAATCCAAAAGATTTACTGGAAAGTTGATGGAACACCAGAATTTGGTATTCCGTTAGCAACTGACGATTCGATACCTGTTCCCTCTGGAGAAGATTAGATAGGTTTTAATTGATTATATGTTAATAAGGTCAAGAATAAATGAAGATTAAGATCCATAAGAAGGCAGAGTAACTGTCTTTTTATGGATCTTCGCTATTTAATATTAAGACGAATGGGAACCTTTTAACAGCGAGTTTACTGGATAGAGTTGAATAACCTGACAAATAGGCAGAAAGAACGGACGTTTATCCTCGTTCAGAGCAGAATCTTTTTGATAAGTCGAATCCAAGCATAATTCTAAAAAAGACAGCAACAGGATCCCTGATTACGATCTGGAACTAGAGATTTTCATATCAATAAAATGGGAAAAATATCAAAAATTATACTCGTATTAAGATGGAATTAGCTGATATCTCAACTAATTATCTCTCCTCCCAGAGTTTCATTGGATCTACTTGCCCTTCACGCAATGGCATTCGTCTCATTGATAAGGTGCGTTCTGTTTTCGCTTTTTTAAGATCGT
The DNA here is from genome assembly GCF_037969805.1 of Oceanobacillus sp. FSL W7-1304. Taxonomy (NCBI): domain Bacteria; kingdom Bacillati; phylum Bacillota; class Bacilli; order Caryophanales; family Bacillaceae; genus Oceanobacillus; species Oceanobacillus sp. FSL W7-1304. The sequence continues at coordinate 3,554,884 of NZ_CP150211.1, forward strand.
CATAGATTTCCTTTGATTTACCTAACCCAACTTCAGCCGCTTCTTCAACGGTTGCACAATAAAATACCTGTTCGATTCCCGCAAAGTACATCGCAGTTAAACACATTGGACAAGGTTCACCGCTCGCGTACATCGTATAACCAGATAGATTGTTCGTTTGTAATTTAGCTTGCGCACGTCGGATAGCAAGTAACTCTGCATGGCCACTAACATCAAATGTTTTGTGCAGTTCATTTACGCCTTCAGTTATGATGTTATTCTCTTTTACGAGTACAGCACCAAATGGCTGTCCACCCTCTTGAATATTTTCTGTCGCTAGTTCAATTGCTCGTTCCATGAATTTGTCCATATTAAACCTCCATGAATGTATCGTTTAACTTTACTGTACTTAAGTTTTATGTGGATTTCAATTTTTTAAATAATAGGGCGTGTTGGGAAAACGGCTTTACTATCCATTTAGAATACCTGTGGGATCATCGTGGAATACAACGATTTTATGCTTGAAATGGTCCAATGTATGTTGATATAAGGATCCCATAGTTACCTCTTTTCCGAAGTAGGAAAGTATAGGATTTGCCTGTTTACCATTCCTTTTCAAAAATGGGGATGTCCAATTCCAGCGCTAAATACGCATGAAACATACTAGCATTTGCGAGTTTTTTTCTCCTGGTTAGCCAATTATTTTATATTATTCTTTCCGCGTAAAAGGGAAGCAGCTCTATAACTACTCATTGGCTATACATACATAATAAAACCAGGTCCGAAAAGGAACCTGGTTTTATTAGATTATATATTGACAGTGACGTCTGCGTTTTTCCGCAGTTCCTCAACTAGCTTTTGAGCTGCTTCGCCTTCCTTTTGCATCTTGAGTTGTTCTTCAAGATTAGGTTTCATTTCTTCAAAAGATGGGACTTCTGCTTCCTCTCCACCAATTTGCTCCTGTTGAGTTTTCATTTGATCATAAGCTTCTTTTAATTCTTCCTCTGTTGGCTTTGTGTCACCAGACTCGTCTGCAATAAGTTGATCCACTTTTACTTGCGTTTCAACCTGGGTCATTACCTCTTCTTCAGGGAGACCTTGTTCTTCAAGAGCGGTCATGAACTCTTCCTTCGATTGAAGCCCATTTTGTTTTACTAAATCATCCACTGTTTTATTGACATCTTCCTCCGAAGCAGTAAAACCACGGTTGTCCGCTTCCTGTATGAGCAGTTCCGAACCAATCATACTTTCTGCAATTTGCTTTTTTAATTGATCCTGATCAAGCTCTTGTCCAGTCATCTGAGACTGCATAGCCATTTGCTGAAATTGCGCTTGGTACGTAGTTTCAAATTCTTCCTTGCTTATTTCTTCTCCATTTACTTCTGCAACTACTTCAGGGATACCTTCCAAGTCAGCTTGAGGCATCTCGGGCTGTTCAGCACCTTCCCCGTCTCCCTGAGATTCTTCTTGTGTGTTTGTTTCCTCTTTATTGTCTTCAGCTGCCTCATCTCCATTACTGCAAGCAGTTATTACAAGTACGGATAAGGCAAGGGATAAACCTAATAACCATTTTTTACTCATATAACATTCTCCTTTCATTTCGAAGATTTGGTTTAGTGTAACATAACATTATTGATTGTACTAACGATAGCTGAAAGAATGTTTATCTGTCAAAGGATATTCATTGAAACTGGATTATTACAAGGGGGAATTGACTAAGTACTAACTGAGTCGGATGTAATACAAATGGATAGTAGCAGTTTTTTTTAAGCATTCTTTTATTTGGGAAAGTCGTTCAATATAGGATTAAGCTGAATTTAATACCAAATGAGTTTAGCTATGGTGGTACTCGGACTTTAAACGATAAATATAGAAAAAATCTTCCGATAGATATTCATTGCTTCTCCATCACCTATTAGCTAAACTCATACATAGGAGTAGATAAACGATGAATGAGCGACAAAAAGAACTACTAAAAATACTTTTAACTGAATATCAAGTCCCGCTGCTTATCCAAGAACTTGCTTTGCGCCTGGATTGTTCGGAAAAGACAGTGCGAAATGATTTAAACCAAATTGATTTATATTTACCGGAGATTTCAAGAGGTAATATCAAGCGAAAACCAGGTGTTGGCATTACGCTCGAAATGGATGAAGCGGAACGCCTTGAAGTATTGCATTTGCTTTTATCAACGTCTCCTTTCCAAGACAAGGGAGAACGAATTATTGAAATTGCTTTTCAATTACTCACGAGTAATTATCCAATTACTATCCAAGCCTTTGTAGATAAATATTATGCGGCAAAGACTGTTATAAAGAAAGAATTGGAAAACATAGAGCTTTGGTTAGCATCTTTTGATTTAAAATTGATTTCTAAACCAGGTCTTGGGCATATGATTAAGGGAACAGAATTGCAGAAACGCCAAGCGTTATCGCGGCTGCCGCTACTAGTTTCAACAGCCGATCGAAATTACGTCCTTGATTTATTTTTGCCTCATGAGATTGCGACAGTTAAGAAAGCGTTGCGTGATCTGCGGCTGAACTATCAATTATCTTTTACAGATGAAGCAATGGAGAGTCTCCTTGTACATGCTCTCATCATGCTGAAGCGTACGAGACAAAAATCGCCTGTTCTTGTTCCTAAGGAAGAAAAAGTTCATGTTTTTGGTCAGGAAGAATATCGTTATGCTGCCTCTTTTTTTGAACAATTGGAAGCGATATTTCGGATTTCTTTCCCTGAGGATGAACGTGTTTATTTTACATGGCATCTTATAAGTAGTAAGGTGACAGAAAGCAGCGGGACAGATAAATTGAGTTCCGATGACTTTTTGCTGGAGGTAGTATCTAGCCTTACTAGGAAGCTAAGCAAATTAACATTGTTTCCATTTGAAAAAGATGCAGTATTAGAAAGCGGTTTAGTTGTGCATATGCATTCAGTGATTAATCGCATCCGATATGGTTTTCCCATTACAAACCCAATGTTATCTGAAATTAAAAAGATGTATCCCTACATGTTTAGCATGGTTATTCTAACATTAGGAGAGGTAAAACAGACGCATAACCTTGATATTAAAGAGGATGAGGCTGCATATCTCGTTTTACATTTTCAGGCTTCTATAGAAAGAATGGAAGGTTCCAAAAGTAAACGTAGGAGGACCTTAATAGTTTGCCATATGGGAGTAGGTATGTCTCATTTACTTGAAGCTAAGATTACCCAAAATTATAAGGGGATAGAAATTGCCGCTTGTGTAAGTAAAGCAGAGGTAGATAAAGTTTTAAAGAAAGAACAAGTAGACTTTATTATATCTACGGTTCCACTAGAAAAAGTGGAGGTGCCCTATATCATTATATCTCCTCTCTTGGAGACAAAAGATAAGGAAAAGCTTAGTCAGTTTATAGATGAGCTGGATCATAAGGTTGTAAAAAGTGGAGGCTCTTCACTTCAAAGATTAATATCTAAAGATTTGTTGTTCCTTGGAGTGGACAAGGAACATCGTTATGAGGTAGTTGAGCTACTTGGAAATGCACTGATTCAAAAAGGATATGTAAAGGAAAACTTTACGCATAATGCGTTACTTCGAGAAAGAAAATCAGCAACTTCAATTGGCGGAGGTATTGCTATCCCTCATGCTGATCCAAATCTGATTCATAAATCAGCGATTGCAGTAGCTATTTTGGAGAATCCGATTGAATGGGGAAATGAATTTGTATCTGTTGTCTTCATGCTTGCTATAGCAAATGTCGATCATAAAATAACGAGGGAAGTTATTGGACAAATTGCAGGAATCAGTGAAGATCCATTGCTAGGAAAGGAATTAGCAGATGCGCAGGACATGCATGCATTTATAGACGTTTTAGAGAAGTGAGTAGGTTATTATGCCTGCTTTCTTTTTTTGTGTAGTGAAATCTAATTAATCATTTATTACCACTAGTTCTGGTAAAAATAAAAACTTATTCATGTACATGGCAGGGTTATAATAAGTTTAGAAAGCGATTACTTCTTAAAGAGGAGGATACACAATGAAAGTATTAGCTGTGACAGCTTGTCCAGTTGGAATTGCCCATACGTACATGGCTGCTGAAAATTTACAAAAAGCAGGCGAAGAAATGGGTATTGATATAAAAGTGGAGACACAAGGATCAATTGGTGTAGAGAATCCATTAACAGAACAAGATATCGAAGAAGCGGATGCAATTATTATTGCTGCTGATAAAGAGGTATCAAAGGAACGTTTTGTAGGGAAGAAATTGATTGTGACAGGTGTACAGGACGGAATTCGTAAACCAAAGGAATTGATTGAACGAATTCAAAGTGGTGATGTTGCTATATATCGTCCCGAATTAAGGGATGCAGCAAATATTAAAAACGAACGTAAGAAAAAAGAAAATCCTATTTATAAACATTTAATGAATGGTGTTTCCTATATGGTTCCATTTATTGTTGTTGGTGGTTTATTGATTGCGATTGCATTGACGCTTGGCGGAGAGCAAACTCCAGGTGGAATCGTGATACCGGAAGATTCGATCTGGATACAAATTGAATCCCTTGGCGGTACAGCATTTATGTTTATGGTTCCGATATTAGCTGGATTCATTGCTGTAAGTATTGCTGACCGTCCAGGGCTTGTTCCAGGTATGATCGGTGGTTATATTGCTGCTAACGGAAGTTTTTACGGAAGTGAAGCCGGGGCAGGGTTTATCGGCGGAATTATTGCAGGCTTTCTAGCTGGTTATGTCGCACTTGCTATTAAGAAAATTAAAGTACCAAAAGCTGTTCTACCTGTCATGCCGATCATATTTATCCCGATTATTGCATCGGTTATCGTTGGACTATTATTTATCTTTGTTATTGGCGCACCAGTTGCACAGGTTTTTGAAGCGTTAACTGTATGGCTTGCTGGGATGCAAGGTGCAAGCTCGATTTTGCTGGCACTTATTCTCGGTGCAATGATTGCAGTAGATATGGGAGGACCATTCAATAAAGTTGCTTTCCTGTTTGGCTCTGCCATGATAGCTGAAGGTAACTATGAAATTATGGGACCAATTGCTGTTGCTATCTGTATTCCTCCAATCGGAATGGGACTGGCAACGATGCTGAATAAGAAAAAATATCTGGATAATGAAAGAGAAGCTGGAAAAGCCTCGTTTACGATGGGACTTTTCGGTATTACAGAAGGTGCAATACCATTCGCAGCACAAGATCCGCTTCGTGTAATCCCAAGTATTGTTGTAGGTTCAATGGCCGGATCCGTTATTGCGATGATTGGTAGTGTAGGTGGCAGAGTTGCACATGGTGGTCCAATTGTAGCTGTGCTAGGTGCCGTAAATAATGTGGTGATGTTCTTTATTGCAGCAATTGTTGGGGTTATTGTTACGGCATTTATGGTTAACTTCTTGAAGAAAGATGTAAATGGTGGGCCAGCTGTTGCAGTTCCTGGAGGTGGTACGCTCCGTGATTCAAATGAGGAAGTACAAGAAGCGTCTGCTCCTGAAGAAGTTGAAGAAGAAGCTGAAATGGAAGAAATCAATAAGCTAACTTCTATTACGAATGTTGATTTAATTGAAACGAATTTAGCTGGGGAAACACGTGATGACGTTATTGATGAGCTAATTGAAAAGTTTGATGCATCCGGAATTTTAAATTCGAAGGAAGCTTTTAGACAAGCAATTTTAAATCGTGAAAGTCAAAGCACAACAGGACTTGGTATGAATATCGCTATCCCGCATGGTAAGTCTAATACAGTAAAACGCCCTGCGGTAGCATTTGGTATTAAGCGAGACGGTGTGGACTGGAAGAGTTTAGACGGTACTGAAGCGAAGCTAATTTTTATGATTGCAGTACCAGAAGAAAGTGCTGGGGACGCTCATTTAAAGATTTTACAAATGTTATCTCGTAAATTGATGGATGATGCATTTAGAGAGCAACTATTGAATGTGCACAGTTCAGAAGAAGCTTATGAGTTATTAGATACGATAAGCTAATTGGAACTAAAATGACAGAAGAGAACCTTGTGTTTTCTTCTGTTCCTCTTATGTTAGAATGACACTGTACATAAAAGAAAAATTACGATTAATGGAGGACGCTATGTATAACGAACCTATTTTTCTACAACCTGTATTTCAAGAAAGAATCTGGGGTGGACAAAAGTTAAATACACAATTTAATTATGAGATTCCTTATGAACACACTGGCGAGGCATGGGTTGTTTCTGCACATCCGAATGGGCCAAGCGTTATAGAGAATGGTCCATTAAAGGGAAAGACGTTAGCAGATGCTTGGCTGGAACATGGTGAATTATTTAATAAGGGTAAAGACAATGATGGCGCTTATCCTTTATTGGTAAAAGTTTTAGATGCAGCTGATGACTTATCTGTACAAGTACACCCGAATGATCAATTTGCACAAGAGGTAGAAGATGTACCATATGGAAAGACAGAGTGCTGGTATGTTTTAAGTGCAGAAGAGGGTGCAGAGCTTGTGTTGGGACATCATGCAACGACACGAGAAGAACTTGAAGATATGATTGATCGTGGCGAATGGGATCAGTTGTTACGACGTGTCAGTGTACAAGCTGGAGACTTTGTATATGTACCAAGTGGCACAATTCATGCAATTGGTAAAGGAATCGTAATCTTGGAAATACAGCAAAGTTCAGACATTACGTACCGAGTCTATGACTATGATCGGACAGATGCAGCAGGGAATAAACGTGAGTTGCATTTGGAACGTGCAAAGCAGGTAACAACAGTTCCACATCAAGATGCAGAGGTGGAACAAACCGAAAATGCCGTAGATGATTTAACAGTTAAGAAATTAGTGGAAGAGAAGTATTTTTCTGTGTATCACTGGGAGTTAAATGGTAATGCTGCACTTACGATGGACAAGGACTTTTTACAAGTGAGTGTGATTACAGGTAAAGCAAGGCTAACAGTGGATGGTCAAGATTTTGAAATAGGGAAGGGGAGTCACTTTGTCATTCCTCATCGTGTTGGAGCGTATGAGCTTTCTGGGGAAGCTGAGCTGGTTGTTTCGCATTCCTAGAGGGAACAAGTCCTGTTAAAATTTGATTTTTTACACTATAAAAGCTGTTGCAAACACATAGCAACAGCTTTTTCCCATTCACCCCAACAAAGCCAACGCAATAGCACCCTTAATCCCCTGCTCATCATTTAATTTAGGGGCTACAATCATTTCGTCCAAATTTTCAAGTTCCATATAAGCATTCGAAAACTCCAGTACCTTTCTACGGATAAGCGGGTACAACTGCTTTTGTTTCATCACGCCGCCACCAATAATCACTTTTTCAGGAGAAAGAATAAGAAGATAATTAATGATTGCTTGTGCTAAATAATCTGCTGTTATTTCCCATGCAATATGATCTGCTCCTAATAAATCTCCTTTTTTACCAAAGCGTTTTTCAATCGCTGGTCCTGAAGCCAAACCTTCTAAACAGGTACCATGGTAAGGACAGTTACCCTCAAAATTATCGTCTTTTCTTTGTTGAATAAAGATGTGGCCCATTTCGGGATGGCTTTTGCCAATATAAGTTTGGCCGTCTTTCACAAACCCTGCTCCAATGCCAGTTCCTATTGTAATATAGAGGACACTAGCGGCATTTTTTGCAGCACCATATTTATATTCTCCCAGTGCTGCAGCATTGACATCTGTATCCAAAGTTACTGGTATATTATAATCTTGTTTTAGCTGCTCTAACAGATGAAACTGCTTCCATTTTAACTTTGGTGTATTTAAAATCCTGCCAAATGTCTTGCTTTTTTTATTCAAGTCCACAGGACCGAAGCTTCCTACACCTAGTGCTTGGATATCATGTTTGTTAAAGAATTGCTTTGCTGCATCCAGTGTTTTTTCTGGTTCTTCTGTAGGGAAAGTTACCTTGTCAAAAATATTTCCAGATTCATCTCCAACAGCACACACAAATTTAGTACCACCTGCTTCAATTCCGCCTATAAGCATATCGTTCCTCCCCTATATAATATTTTTATCATTCTAAAATAACAACATAAACGTGCATTAACACAAAGAGTAGCATTAATGCTATTGTAAAAACCACTATAAAGGCAGATTCAAAGCCATAATCTAAATTACTTAACCAAGAAAGAGCTAGTGTTAAGTAGCAGAAGTCAAAAGAACGATGTCATCTGTAAAAACCCAAAAGCTCCAAATCTATCAATTCGATTTTCAGAGTTGTTAAAGAACTGCGCAATACTAGGAACTAATTTCTAGAAAACCCGGTGTGGGGAAATCGGCACTCCGGGTTCTGAAGAGTTATTCACTTATCCTACTTGATTATCACCCCATCATTTCAATAAAACGTTTCGTAATTTCTTTCGGTCTTGTAATCGCTCCACCAACGACACTGGAATATGCGCCAAGTTCCATGCAACGTTTGTACATTTCTGGTGTGATCACATTTCCTTCAGCAATAACCGGTATGCTCACATGTTCCAAAACATCCTTCAAAAATTTAAAGTCATCATGGTAAAGCTTTTTGCCTTTTGTTATTTCGGTGTAACCATGCAAGGTAGTGGATATACAGTCAAAGCCAAGCTGCTCTGCCTGAACAGCCTCCTCGAGTGTAGCAATATCGGCCATGAGCTGGATTTTACTATTCTTTTCCCGTGTATAGCTCACAAGCTCTGCAAGTTCAATATTATTTGGGCGCTTCCTGTTTGTCGCATCCATTGCAATCATTTCACAGTCGCTCTCTATTAATTCGTCTATTTCTTTATAAGTTGCAGTTATAAAGACAGAGCTATCTTCATAATCACGTTTTACAATACCTACTACTGGCAGGTCGACTTCTTTTTTAATTGCGATAATATCCGCTTTAGAGTTGGCTCGAATGCCTTTTGCTCCACCTTGTAATGCTGCTAATGCCATTTTGGACATAATAAATGAACTATGTAATGGTTCATCAGGTAGTGCCTGACAGGATACAATCAAATTTCCTTTTACTTTTTCTAGCATATCTTACTTCCCCCTATTCAAAAAGTGTTATTTTTCGTATTAAAAAAAGGATACACAGCTCCATATAATGCAGCGTCATTAAATAATTCAGCTATCTTCAGCTCCGTTTTCAGGAAATTATCCGGTAGGAACACGTCGAGCTGATTTTGAATCTGTTTGAGAAGATAATCACCTTGAGCTGAAACGCCACCACCTATTAGAATGCATTTTGGGTCTGATATTAAAATAATTTGCGCTAGTCCTTTTGCTACTTCTTTTGCCCAGGATACAATAATGGAAATACAGGATTCATTTCCATTTTTCGCATGTTCAAAAACGGATTTTACTGAGAATTCGGTTCCTAATTCTTTTTCTATTCTCTTATGTAAAGCAGCTGTTGATGCGCGTTCTTCATAGTTTGTTCGTGTTTCTGGGTCATACAATAAATATCCCACTGAATTTGCCTGATAATTAAATCCATCCTTTAGTTGATGATCATAATGTGCACCGCCAATTCCTGTACCCAAGGTAATGCAAACAACGTTATTTTGATTTCTGGCAGCACCTTTCCAAATTTCTCCGAGCAGTGCTGCATTTACATCATTCTCAACATGTACTGGCAGCTTATATTTATCATTCAGCAAAGATTTGAAAGCTGTACCTTTATAGTCTTTAATGGTCGGTCCAGCGTAAATTAATTCCCCTGTCGTTCTGTCTACAATCCCTGCGGTGCTGATGCCGACTCCATCAATCTCGTACTGAGCTGTTGTGTTCTCTACTATTGTTTCAATCTGTTTTAAAATGGCATGATTGATATTTACGGGTGTTTCCATCTTCTGATGGTTATAAAGTCTATGCTGCTCATCCATCAGGGCATATTTAATGTATGTACCCCCAATATCAATGGATAGGTAAATACCCATATGAAGCCCCCTATACCTTTGTGTTTTGAATATGTCTTGTGAGTAATGCTTTTGCTTGCTCGGCATTTCCTTTAATCATTGCTTCTACAATTTGTAAATGCTCTGATGCAGCTTTTTGATATTCGTCTATCGTCATTTCAATATATTCCGTTTCGAAAAAATAGGTTGTAATCATGTTTGTCATTTGAATAAACAGCTTATTATTGGTTGCTTCTAGAAGATGCTTATGGAAAGCAATATCAGCTTCTCTGAATTCTTCCAATGATTGGCAGTTTTTACTGTCATCCACCCTATGTTTTAATTCAGTTAGTTCGTCCATTCGATTTTGCCGAATTATTTCATCAATGGCACTTGACTCAAAAATGATTCTTAAGCTTAATATGTCCTCGATTTGTCCATCATTAACTTGCCAAAGGAAAAAAAAGCTGTTTAGAAGATTTTCTATGTTTGATTCATTTATGAATGCACCTTTTCCCTGTGTTGTTGTAACAACCCCAGTATTTTCGAGATAACTTAAGGCCTCTCTGACCACAGACCTGCTTACCCCGAACATCATAGTAAATGTACGCTCTGTCGGAAGTTTGTCTCCTGCCTTTAGTTGCTGATCGATTATATATTTTTTAATTTCCTGTATGACCGTTTTTTTTAGAGACTTTCTTTCTGTCACATCGACTGGATCCATTTTCACGATTCTTCCTCCATTTTCTTAATAAAAGTAAAAATAGGTTCAAAGTGAGCAGTCATTGTTTTCTGTGCATGAAGCAGATCATTATCCTTAATAGCATCAACAATTTCATTGTGCTGTTTGTACGATTCTATTAAGGAATCCTGATTCTCTGTCAAATCTATTCTTACGAGAGCAAAGTACTGATGAATAATTTCACTGAAGTCATAAAAGGTATCGTTATCAGTTGCTTTAATAAGGGATTGATGGAAAATACGATCGAAATTCTTTGTATCTCCATTGGTTGTAATCGCTTGGAGATAGGACTCATTTATTTCTTTTAGCTGTTGTATATCCAATGGAACCTGCTTTTCAATAATCAGGCGCAATGCCCCAAGTTCGATGATCTTTCGAATTTCGATTAATTCCCTTATTTTTACACCGTATGTTTCATAATGATGTTTTAAAATGGAATTGATCGTTCCAAGCTTCGTGTCTGCAATGTAGATTCCGCCACCGGGCTTAATCTTTAAAATCCCCACAGCTTGAAGTGAGATTAATGCTTCTCTTACTACAGTTCGACTTACCTTCAGCTGCTCCGTAAGCTCCTTTTCCGTTAAAAATTTATCATTTGGTTTTAACTTATTTTCTAGAATAGAGTTTTTTATTCTTTCGATAACAATATTCACTAGAGAAGTCTTCTGAATTTCCACGTTGATCCCTCTTTTTTTTTCCTAAATCATATCATATTTTCATAGTTATAATGAAACCCCTTACGAAAAGTGTTGACATTTTGTGAAAACCCTTTTATGATGAAATTGAAAATTGGTCTGACAATATTATAACTTTATGAATGCGTTTTAGCAATTTAAAACTAAGGGAGGAATTTTCATGAAAGGTATATTTTCAGCGTTACTCGTTCCTTTTGATGATCAGGGAAGAATTAAAGAACAGGGGTTACGGGAAGTAATCAGAAATAATATCGACGTGCAGCAGGTTGATGGGTTATATGTAAACGGAAGCTCTGGGGAGAACTTCATGCTGACAACCGATCAAAAGAAGAAAATTTTTGAAATTACACATGAAGAAACGAATGGAGCGGTTAAACTAATCGCACAAGTTGGCTCAATCAATCTAAATGAGGCTGTGGAACTTGGGAAGTATGCAACAGAATTGGGGTATGATAGCCTTTCAGCTGTTACGCCTTTCTATTATAAATTTACGTTTGACGAGATTAAGAATTACTATGAAACGATTATAGAAGCAACAGGCAACAATATGATTATTTATGCTATTCCTGCTTTGACAGGTGTATCCATGTCATTGGAACAGTTTGATGTGCTTTTCCAAAATGAAAAAGTTATTGGTGTTAAATATACAGATGGCAATTTCTTTATGTTAGAGCGTCTGCGTAAGAAATACCCAAATAAACTGATCTATTCAGGATTTGACGAAATGCTAATATATGGTGCGGTCTCTGGTGTAGACGGTGCAATTGGAAGTACCTATAATATCCATGGTAATCTTGCAAAACAAATTTTTGAAATGGTGCAGCAGGGGGAAATTGCCAGCGCCTATGAAGTGCAGCATGTTATGAACGATATCATAGAAAAAGTTTTAGAGCTTGGGTTGTATCAGACATTGAAAGAAATATTGAATGTAAAGGGTATCGATGCCGGAACAGTGAAGCAGCCAATGAGTTCATTTGATCCAGCTAAAAGGGAAGCTGTGGAAAAACTGGTGAGAGATTTTAATTTGTGATTTAAGTCGAAAGTGTACTTGTATTTTTTCTGTACAAGTAAGCAATTAATAGTTCAAAAAACATACTTCTCAGACGAAAAGCATTTTTATGCAGAATCATGCACGCTCAGGAAGCTTGAATTTCAAGAATAATAGAATAAGAGTTTCTAAGAAAAAAATAAGCTTTCAACAATTTATTTACCGTATGCCAAGTTTTCATAAGACCAAACAAGGAAAAGCAGTTGAACTGCTTTTCCTATCAATTAATTTTTTGAATAATAAATATTTAAGCGGATACAAAGAGGAGGAAAAGTAATGGAAAAAGTGGGTCTTGGTACAGTAAACTGGATCGTGTTAATTGTTTATTTGATCGCTATGCTTGGCGTGGGTTTATACTTCACGAAAAAAGCCGGTAAGGATACAGATGCCTTCTTTAAAGCAAGTGGTAAAATTCCTGCATGGGCAGCGGGCTTCAGTATTTATGCGACAACTTTGAGTGCGATTACATTTATGTCTACTCCAGAGCAGGCATTTTTAACGGACTGGTCCTATGCAGCAGGAAACCTTGCAATATTTGCAATTATACCGATTTTGATTTATTTCTACATTCCTTTCTTTAGAAAACTTAATATAACAACAGCGTATGAATATCTTGAAGAAAGATTCGGCCCTTCACTAAGGGTGATAGGGAGCTTATTATTTGTTTTATTTCATATTGGACGTGTAGCGATTGTTATTTATTTGCCAACATTAGCCATTACTTCCGTTTCAGAAATTAATCCAGTGCTTATTGCTGCAGCTGTTGGAGGGTTATGTATTATCTACACATTCTTAGGTGGTATGGAAGGTGTAATCTGGAGTGATGTTATTCAAGGGATTATACTACTTGGCGGTGCAATTTTAGTTGTTGTACTTGGTATATCCGCAGTTAATGGTGGTTTCTCAACTGTATTAAATGATGCGATTTCAAATGAAAAATTTATTACAGCGCAAAACTTTCAGTTTGGTACTGCAGCTGCAGCAATACCAATTATTTTCCTTGGTTCCATTTTTAATAATCTGCATCAGTATACAGCGAGTCAGGATGTTGTACAGCGCTACCAGACAACAAGTTCTATCAAGGATACAAATAAATCCTTGTGGACAAATGGAATTCTTGCATTAATCACAATTCCTATATTTTATGGTATGGGAACGGTGCTATACAGCTATTACAGTAATGTGGAAGTACTTCCTGATGGGTTTAACACTTCAGCAATCGTTCCATATTTTATTGTGACTTCATTGCCAGTAGGTGTTGCAGGTTTACTAATTGCTGCTATTTTTGCGGCTGCTCAATCTACCATTTCATCGAGTCTTAACAGTATTTCAGCTTGTATATTGGTTGATTTTAAACAGCGATTTTTCAATCATAAGAAAACAAATGATGTCGCACTTGCAAGATGGGTAGTAATCATTACTGGTGTTCTTGGATTAGCTGTTGCTTTGTATCTCATTTCCACGAATCGTGCAGAAACATGGAACTTATTTTTGGCTATAACCGGATTATTCGGTGTGCCAATTGCTGGTATATTTGCACTCGGGATCTTCACGAAACGAGCAAATGCTCCAGGTGTATTGGTTGGACTATTCCTAAGTGCAATTGCTTCGTACTTTATCCAGCAAACGGAGTTAACCCCATTTGCTGTAAGTATGGTATCTTTCTTTACATCATTTGGGTTTGGATATATCGCAAGCTTTTTCTTTCCTAAATTCCATAAAAACACAACTGGTCTTACAATATTCAGTAAAAATGAAAAGTATGTAAAAGAAAAAATAGGAGCTTAAAATAAGGATCGAGTAATCACTGACGGAAGTGATTACTCGTTTTTTTCATATTGCTATTATCTATGAATGGATTAAAAGCAACCGTTTCGAGAAAATCCATAAATCATGTTTCTCATTACCTAAGTACTTGTATTATTATTCAATATTAAATAACATGAAAGAACATAAATAAAAGAAGCCTTATTTAAGGAGTGTCTAAATGAAATTGCCAAGAATTGCTATGATTGGACTTGGAGGCATTGCACAAAAAGCTTATTTACCAACGTTAACGAAAGAAACGAAGTGGCAATTTGTCGGGGCCTTTTCCCCGAACGAGAAAAAAAGAAAGCAAATTTGCCAGCAGTATCGAATTCAGGATTTTCATAGTATGTCAGCATTAATACAAGCGAGTGACGCGGTATTTGTCCATAGCTCAACGGAGTCCCATTTTGAAGTAGTATCGGAACTTCTTAAAAATGGAAAAGATGTTTATGTGGATAAGCCACTTGCTGCTACAGTTGAAGAATCGGAAAAACTAGTTGAGTTAAGTGAAAAAAACCGTCGAAAACTAATGGTTGGATTTAATCGTCGTTTTGCACCGATGTATGTGGAAGCGAAGCAAAGGGCAGGGGATCCTGCTGCGATTTATGTTGAGAAACACCGTACAAATAACATTGGTCCGGCGAGTTGCCGTTTTACGATGCTTGACGATTACATTCACATCGTTGACTTGATGAGGTGGTTTCATGGTGGTGAATTGAAGTTGATGTATCAAAAGATGACAACTAATTTGACTGAACAGCTCGTTTTTGCTCACCATGTTTTCGAAGCTGAAAATGGAGCTTCATTTAATCTTTCAATGCATCGAAAGGCTGGAACGAGTTTAGAGCAATTAAAGTTACTTACAGATGGAGCACTAATTCGTGTGAAAAACTTGAATGTGATGGAAACTGTTCAAGAAGATAAACTTACCATACAGACTTCCCCATCCTGGGAAACGACCTTAAAGCAAAAAGGATTTGTTGACGCGGTTGAACATTTCGTGGAATGTGTTACCAACGACTCACAACTTCTTGTCGATGGAGTAGAGGGATTAAAATCACAATTAGTTGTCGAAGAGTTATTGACTAAAGCTGGAATTTAAACTGACTAAACTCCTTACTTGATGGTAGGGAGTTTTTCATTCTATTAATGATTCATAACAGATTGCTATTTTTTGCTTGGTGTCTGGTAAAAAAACAAAATAATGAAAGCGTTTAACAACTTCCTCTTTAAAGAGGAAAAACAATGCGTGTTAATGAAACCGCTTTAGCTGTACGATAAATATAGGTTCAAAAACAAACTACATTATAATTCAGGGGGAATTATCAGATGAAAAATATATTATTAGCATGCTCATCAGGAATGTCAACAAGTCTTTTAGTGAACAAGATGAAGGAATCAGCTGCTTCGAAAGGGATTGAAGTCAATATTTGGGCTGTTGCACAAGATAAGGCACCATCTGAAATCGAAAAGGCAGATGTTCTTTTAATCGGCCCGCAAATGAGATTTATGAAGAAGAAATTCTCTGTAGTCGCAGAGAAAGCTGGAGTTCCATTAGACATTATTGATCCCATGGCTTATGGTCGCGTAGATGGAGAAGCGGTTTTAAATAAAGCATTGGAGTTAATTGGTGAATAGTCACCAAGAGGGGGAGCATAAAAATGAACAAGTTTATGGAGGTCTTGGAAAATATACTGTTACCAATTGCGGACAAGCTTAACAATAACAAATATTTGACAGCTCTGCGTGATGGCTTCATGGTTTCACTACCATTAATTATTTTTGGGTCAATATTCGTTGTTCTGGCAAATCTGCCATTTTTAGATAAATTGATTGGGGAAGAAGCATTTGCAACGTATCAAACTGCATTAGGACCAGCTTCAGCCGCAACCTTAAGTATTATGGGTCTGTTTGTCATTATTGGTATTGGATATAAGCTAACCGAGCAATATGGTTTGGAAGCTATTTATGGTGGAGCAGCTGCCTTAGCTTCGTTTTTAATCTTAACACCGCAAGTTCTTGAGGGAGTGGCAGGTGTTATTCCAACAGTAAGCTTAGGTGCACAAGGTATGTTCTTAGGAATCATTACGGCATTTGTTTCTGCTGAGCTATATCGGTTTTTCACTCAGAAAAATTGGACAATCAAAATGCCACCAGGCGTTCCGGATGCAGTTTCTAAATCATTTAGCGCATTAATTCCAATCACATTAACGTTATCATTATTTTTAATAATTCGTATTATTTTCAGCTATACACCATTTGAAACCATACAGAACTTTATCTATACCATTATTCAACAGCCATTGACTACTCTAGGCAGTGGTTTGCCAGCAACTATTGTGGCAGTACTTTTAATTCAAGTTTTCTGGTTCTTTGGCTTACATGGTCAGATTATCGTAAACTCTGTATTTGATCCAATTTGGTACACCTTAAACGATGAAAATTTACAAGCATTCCAGGCAGGTCTTGAGTTGCCAAACGTTGTAACAAAACAGTTTATTGATACTTTCTTAGTCGGTATGGGTGGAACAGGTATGACATTAGCGGTTATCATTCTGATCTTTATGATAGGGCGAAGCAGGCAGTTAAAAGAGCTAGGGAAGCTTGGTGCGCCAGCGGGCATATTCAACGTAAACGAGCCAATTATCTTTGGATTGCCGATTGTTATGAACCCATTAGTCCTGATTCCTTGGATTATCGCTCCAGTTGTTATAACGGTCATTACGTATATTGCAATGTCAACTGGAATCGTACCGAAGCCAGCTGGAATAATTGTCCCATGGACTACACCACCGCTGATAAGTGGATTTTTAGCAACAGGCAATGCGTGGCAAGGTGCAGTACTGCAGGCATTTAATTTAATGGTCGTAATGGTAATCTGGTGGCCGTTCCTGAAAATTCTGGATAAAAACTATTATGAGAAAGAGAAAAGTGGCAATAAGTAGATAGATTAGTGGCCCCAATTATGCGGGGCCACTCTATTCTTAAGATGATAGATTAGCAACTTATGAGAGGTGACTGCGAATGGATAATATAACAGAAATTGCATTTCAAATTATTTTATATGCAGGAAATGGTCGTTCTAGTGCGATGGAGGCTATTCAAGATGCAAAAGAGGGTAATTTTGAAGAAGCTGATCAAAAAATAGCAGAAGCAGGTGAAGAGCTAACGAAGGCACATGGTTTCCAGACAAAGCTATTACAGGAAGAAGCTAATGGGGAAGAGGCAAATGTAAATGTGATTTTAATTCATTCACAGGACCATTTAATGAACGCTATGACTGTGAGGGATTTAGCAGTAGAATTTATTGAACTCTATCGCAGCAAATAATGAGGAGGTATATGAAATGTCAGTTCAATATAAATTTCCGGAAGGATTTTGGTGGGGAAGTGCAACATCGGCAACGCAAATGGAGGGAGCTGCCAATGCGGGAGGAAAGGGAAAAAATATCTGGGATCATTGGTACGAAGTCGAACCAAATCGCTTTTTTGAAGGTGTAGGTCCAGAGTCCACATCTGACTTTTATTACCGTTATAAAGAAGATATCCAATTAATGAAGGAAATTGGTCACAATACATTCCGTTTATCAATCTCCTGGTCTCGGCTAATCCCTGGTGGACGTGGTGAAGTAAATCAAGAGGCTGTGAAGTTCTATAATCATGTAATTGATGAACTGCTTGCTAATGGGATTGAACCTTTTGTAAACCTATACCATTTTGATATGCCATTCGAGTTACAAGAAGAAGGTGGCTGGGAAAGCAGATCTGTTGTTGATGCATATGCAGCATATGCCAAAGAAGCTTTCCATCTATTTGGTGATCGTGTTCCCAAATGGTTTACATTTAACGAGCCAATTGTTCCGGTAGAAGGCGGTTATCTTTATGATTTCCATTATCCTAATGTAGTCGATGGAAGACGTGCAGTACAAGTTGCTTTTCATACAATGGTTGCTCATGCAAAAGCAGTGGAGATTTTCCGTACATGTGATATTAGCGAAGGAAAAATTGGTATCATTTTAAATCTGACGCCATCTTATCCGCGTAGTCAAAACCCTGCTGACTTAAGAGCATCACAAATTGCAGATTTATTTTTCAACCGTAGCTTCCTGGATCCAGCTGTCTTAGGGGAGTACCCTGAAGAATTAATTGAAATTCTACGTGAACATGGTCATTTACCTAACACAGAGAATGGAGATCGTGAGCTAATTAAAGCAAACACTGCTGATATTCTAGGTGTCAATTATTATCAGCCACGTCGTGTAAAAGCAAAGGAACATTTGCCAAACCCTTATGGACCTTTCATGCCAGATTGGTTTTTCGATAACTATGAAATGCCAGGTCGTAAAATGAATCCTTATCGCGGATGGGAAATTTACGAAAAAGGTATCTATGACATTATGATTAATCTAAAAGAAAACTATGGCAATATTGAATCCTTCATCTCAGAAAATGGTATGGGAGTTCAAAATGAAGAACGCTTTTTAGAAGACGGAGAAATCCAGGACGACTACCGAATTGACTTTATCCGTGAGCATTTAAAGTGGTTGCATCAAGCAATCCAGGAAGGCTGTAATGCAAAAGGCTACCACCTCTGGACATTTATGGACAACTGGTCATGGATGAACGCCTATAAAAACCGCTATGGGTTCTTTTCAGTTGATGTAAAGACAAAAGAACGCACACCGAAGAAAAGTGCACACTGGATCAAAGAAGTGTCTGAGCGTAACGGCTTTTAATAAGAATTGGATTGTTTTTCTAAAGAATATCCTATAAAACATGATGCGGACTCAAAAAGGTGTATAGAAGATTCCATTATAATAGTATTTTTTCTAAAAGGCTCTGGTTCTGCATAGGTATCAGAGCCTTTTATGGTTAAAATAATGATAGAGGGCAAGGTTAGTGATAAAAGATTCATGTTAATCGTAATTGGTACACCGAAAGAGGGTGGATTAAGAAAATGCTAGAATACAGAATGAAAGTGATATTACGAGAATTAATCGCAGTTGAATCTCCTATTACCGGGACGTACTTAGCTTCTATAACACAAGTATCCGTACGAACTACGAGAGAAGATATAAAAAATCTTTCGATGCTACTAGAGGGAAATGGAGCTATGATTGAGTCATTAAAGGGCAAGGGATATCAGCTGAAAATTATGGAAGAACAACTTTTCCGAGATTTTTTAACAGAAATATCAAATGATGGTCAGTCGATAAACGGATTTGTTCCAAAGACACCGGAAGAAAGAACGAAATATATCATCATACGACTTCTGCTTAATAAGAATTATATTAAGTTAGATGATTTAGCTGATGAGATGTATATCAGCAGGTCTACTATTCAAAATGATTTAAAGCAAGTTAGAGAAATACTATTTAAATACGAACTTAGTTTAGATGTGCGTCCAAATTATGGTTTGAAAGTAATAGGGAATGAAATGAAACTCCGTTTTTGTATGGCAGAATATATTTTTGATTGGAATGAAGATATTGGAGAGCAATTGATGGATCCATATCTAGCTTCCTTCGATCAGAAAGTACTTGATGGTTTTTTAAAGATTATCATCAAGCAAATTAACGCTCATTCCATCACGCTATCAGACATAGCATTGAATAATTTACTCGTTCATATTGCCATTGCTTATAAGCGAATAAAAAGTGGTAATCATGTGAAATTATACAATATGGATTTACAGGATATTTTAAAACAAAAAGAATACAAAGTTGCGCAGGAAATCGTAAAAGAGATAGAAGAAAAGTTCCAAGTTGAATTTCCACAATTGGAGGTAGCCTATATTGCAATACATTTACTTGGAACAAAATTGCTTTCTCAGGCGAATGATGCCGTTGAAGAGGTAATTGATGAGGATATTCTTCATCTTGTCACATCGGCATTGAATAAAATCGAGCAAGAATTAAACCTTGGAATTAACGAGGATAAGGAGTTAATACTTGGGTTAAGTCTTCATTTGAAGCCGGCTGTTAATCGGTATAAGTATGGAATGAACATCCGTAATCCGATGCTGGAAGATATAAAAAAGAATTATCCATTAGCATTTGAAGCAGCTGTTTATGCCGGAATAATTATCGGAGAAGAAACAGGGACTGAAATAGATGAACCTGAGGTTGGCTATATTGCCCTTCATATAGGAGCAGCGATAGAAAGAAGAAAGCTGAAAAGTGGACCAAAGCGCTGTTTAATCATATGTGCGTCAGGCTTTGGAACAGCGCAATTAATCTATTATAAATTGAAAAATCAATTTGGTAAGGATTTAGATATTGTTGGAACAACAGAATATTATAAATTACGTGATTATAGTTTGTATGATATAGATTTTATTGTCAGTTCAATTCCCATTCAAGATAATATCCCAGTACCAGTTGTTCAAGTTAATGCCATTTTAGGAGATCAAGATTTAACAAAAATTGGGCGATTTATAGGGGAACAGGGTCAATCTATAAATACCTATTTTAGTGAAGAACTAATGTTTCCTCGGAAAAAGCACCAAACGATGGATGAGGTTTTGAGCTTTCTAAATGATGAATTGCTAAAGAAAGGTTTAGTGGATGAGACGTTTCTAGAAGCGGTATACGGAAGGGAGGAAGTTGCTCCTACTTCGTATGGCAATTTAGTGGCAATACCACATCCAATCACACCAAAAACAGAAAAAACCTTTCTGACTGTATGTACATTAGAAAAGCCAATAAAATGGGGGGACAAACCTGTTCAATTTATATGCCTTCTATGTGTTAAGAAAGATTCACAAGAAGACCTGCAGGCAATGTACGAAATGCTCGGAGAGATAATTGATAGTAGTACGATGGTTGAAAGGTTGATTAAAGCCAGGGATTATAAAGAGTTTGTTGGGAGTTTATAAAATAAAGAGCTGCGTGACATTTTTAAATATCCGAGCGAAACATCTCTCTGCAACAAATTCTTTCCCATTCTTATTTCTATCTAACCGAATAAATTGCATTCCCCCACCTTTTCCCTTAAGCTAAACAGTAGAACCCCCATAGAAAGAGGTAGCAACATGCAAAAAAAGTTAATTATTTTTGACATAGATGGAACGTTGTATAACGATGAGAAACAACTTCCTGCATCAACAAAGGAAGCTATTCAAACGCTTCAAGGAGAAGGACATGAAATTGCAATTGCGACTGGCCGTTCACCCTTTAATTTTAAAGACCTGCGTGAAGTGTTAAATATCAATACGTTTGTAGGTTTTAATGGGCAATATGTTGTAAGAGACGGTGAAATCGTTTATAAAAACCCAATCAAACGCGATTTGCTGGAACAATTAACTGTCCATGCTAGGAAGCATGGGCATCCGCTGATCTACATGGATCATGAAGGCTGGTATTCGAATGTGGAAGAGCATGCTGAATTGGCAGAGGCAATCGATTCATTGAAAGTAAATAATAAGGTAGGATTTGATCCAAGTTTCTATGAAAATAATGAAATCTACCAAACATTGCTTTTCTGTAAGAATGAGCATGAAGCAGCATACAAAGAAGCAGTAGATCAGCTTGATTTTGTCCGCTGGCATCAATATTCTGTCGATGTTTTGCCATTAGGTGGGTCAAAGGCGATGGGCATTGAAAATCTAGTAAATCATTTAGGTGTTTCGCCTGAACACGTATATGCATTTGGTGATGGATTAAACGATGTTGAAATGCTTACGTATGTTCATAACAGTGTTGCAATGGGAAATGGACATGATTTAGCTAAAAAAGCTGCGAAATTCGTGACAAAAGATGTTGGCGAAGATGGAATTTTACACGGACTGCAGTTGGTCGGTCTGTTGAAGTAAATTAATCTAGAAATAGGGCAGTCGATTTGACTGCCCTCCACCCACCGTCGCTAAAGCACCAAATCCAAAACTAACGCACCATCCACCGTCGCTAAAGCACCAAATCCAAAACTAACGCACCATCCACCGTCGCTAAAGCACCAAATCCAAAACTAACGCACCATCCGTCCTGGCTAAAGCACCAAACCCAAAACTAACGCACCATCCCCCATCTCTATAACACCAAACCCAAAACTAACGCACCATCCGTCCTGGTTAAAGCACCAAATCGAAAACTAACGCACCATCCACCGTCGCTAAAGCACCAAACCCAAAACTAACGCACCATCCGCCATCTCTATGACACCAAACCCAAAACTAACGCACCATCTCTCATCTCTATGACACCAAATCCAAAATTAACGCACCATCCCCCATCTCTATGACACCAAACCGAAAGCTAACGCACGATCCATCCAAACAGTAAAGAGTCATTCATTAAGATATAAACATAATACTATGAAAGCGCCTGCCCGCCATTTACATGCAACGTTTGTCCAGTTACGAATCTTGAATCATCTGAGGCAAGATAGACAAATGTGGGAGCCACTTCAAACGGCTGGCCTTGACGATCCATTGGATTACCTGCAAGGGGAACTTGGTCGGCGGAAAAGCTGGATGGAATGAGTGGTGTCCATATCCGTCCGGGTGCAATTGCGTTAACACGTATTCCTTTACTTACTAAGCTGTTTGCCAATGCTCGTGTAAAGCCGATGTTTGCACCTTTAGTTGCTGTGTAATCAATGAGCTGATCATTTCCATCAAAAGCGACAACAGAAGAGGTGTTAATAATGGAGCTACCTGCTTCTAAGTATTTAAGTGCAGCGCGTGTGGTGTAAAAATGGGAATAGATATTTACCTTGAATGTGTCATCGAATTGTTCATCGGTAATATCGAGCAAACTTAGTTGTTGAAATTGGATACCTACATGATTGCACAGAATGTCAAGCTTCCCGAAAGTATTAATTGTCTCTTCAACAATAGCGATACATTGCTGTTTGTTTCTAAGGTCACCAGGTAACAGGAGACACTCTCTGCCAAGCTCGTGGATTCTGTTTTTCGTTCGGTTTGCATCATCATGTTCATCCAAATAGGATATGGCAACATCTGCTCCTTCTTTTGCAAAAGCAATTGCCGCAGCAGCTCCCATTCCACTGTCACCGCCAGTAATCAGAGCAACTTTACCTTTTAACTTTCCACTTCCTTTATAATTCGGATTTTCGATGATTGGTCTCGGTACCATTTTGGCTTCTACACCTGGCTGCCGGTACTGTCGTTGCTCGGGTACCGTAATAGCGATATCCTCATACCGCGTTATTTTTCCATAATTGGGATACATAGGATAAGTTTGCTCGTCTCCATAATCCTTTGTCATTATATTTCCTCCTCAATCATTGATGCTGAAATTAATTTATGAAAAATGGGCGGATGTTGTGCATCGGTTAAATGTACGTGCTCATGAACGGTGTGAGGTGAATAAAGTAATTGGAGAGCATAGGCAGGAGGGGTCTATAACGATGCATGATTATTACAATCCAGAGGTAAAACTGTTATTAGTTACGCATTCCGACGAAAAAGAAAAAATGCGGTATGATGATAACCCGAATTTGTGGCTTGTTCCGAAAATCGGCCCAAGACCACCTTATTACTGCAATCCGAGATATGAGCAGTATTATCCGATTATTTAACTGTTAAGGCATAGCCCGGCTAATTCCAGCTGGGTTATTTTAAAACTATCTTTTTATATAAGTTCAACTAAGGCATTCGTTAAAAGCTTGCGAATGCCAAGTTTTCTTTGCTTGACCAAATACCTATCTATAAGCTACATTAGACTATTGTACAACTAGAATTAGCAGGAGATGAATTTTACGTGAAAAACATGTTTCAGAATAAATGGGCAGTCATTGGTATTGCAATCTTTTGCTCGCTTTTATGGGGGAGTGCTTTTCCTGTTTTAAAGGTAAGCTATGAAGAACTGCAAATGGCACCTGATGATACCTTTGCAAAAATTGTCTTTGCCGGCTGGCGCTTTTTATTAGCTGGACTTATTGTGCTTGTTGGACTGCTTCTAACCAACCCAAAGAAAGTTATCATTACAAAAAGACAGCTGATGGTCATTGTTATCCTTGGATTTATTCAAACTTCGTTACAATACTTTTTCTTTTACAATGGTTTAGCAAAAGTGTCAGGTATGCAAGGATCAATTTTATCAGCAAGTGCCACCTTCTTTACCGTTATCCTAGCACATTACTACTACAAAAATGATCGGATGAATTGGAAAAAAGTTATCGGCCTAATCGCCGGTTTTTCCGGGATTATCGTTGCGAATTGGGGACAGGAATTTGAGCTGGCATTTCAATTTACTGGGGAAGGCTACATGATATTAGCTGCGCTGACAGGTGCAATTGGAACGATTATGGCAAAAGAATTAGCGGTTGGTATCCATCCATTCGCATTGACGGGCTGGCAGCTAACAATAGGTGCTGTGCTTTTACTTGCGGTCGGCTATCCGCAGCTAGGTGAAAATGCAATTATCTTTAATGGTCTCGGTACGGCTTTATTTATCTATTCCGCAATTTTATCGGCCGTTGCATTTGCGCTCTGGTATTCGATTTTAAAATATAATAAAGCTGGCGAGATAAGTATTTACAAATTTGTTGTTCCAGTTTCGGGAACCGTGCTATCTGCGATGTTTATTCCTGGAGAGACGCTAAATGTATTTATTATTTTCGCCATTATGCTGGTGGCGGCAGGAATTATTGTGATTAATTGGCGGGGACGAGCTTCCTGATTCATGACTAAGAACTTAGTTAGTTAAAACTTTTTCATGGTATGGGGGTATCCGAACGTTGTTGGGTGTCCGTTTTGAGGTGCGATTGGAGCATAATAAAAAAATAGAATGAAGAGTGAGCCATTGTTGATAGAGTTTCAAACACCAGATGAAAGCCATTTGTTCGGACGCGTTCTGGAGAGAAATTAAGGGTTGTGACGGGATGGAAAACGTTCAACAGTGGTACGTCGTTTGAATAAGTTTTTCCATGATTTCGTTCCATGCGCTGGTGCCGTATCCTCTAAGATCCGTCATCTGTCCAATATATAATAAAATAGACGTAAAAATGCAATACAAATGGATACTCCAGGATAGCAGATAACTTTTAACAATTTAAATATAGTGGTGGAAGTAAGGTAATAATACGCAAAGAAAGTATTGTTGGGAAAGGCGGTAAGATTCCGTGTATCTCTAAATAAAAGGTAATTTCATCTAAGGAGTTTTTTCAGCATGATACATAAAAAGCACTCGACAGGGGCATTGATTACCGGTTTAGTCACGCTTTTCGGATTTAGTATAATGGTGATTTTTGCAGTCAATCAAGATATTACGAACTTTGATCGTACAGTGATTGCCTATATTCAAGAATTCGAAACATCAACACTAACGTCCATCATGAAGTTCTTCACATTCATTGGCTCTTTTTCTGCCATGCTTGTCATTGTTCTGCTGACTTCTCTGTTTCTATATGTTGTAATGAAACATCGAGTAGAAATCATTTTACTTTGGTCGGTTGTTATTAGTACGCCAATCCTAAATTGGATTTTAAAACAAATCTTTCATCGAGCACGTCCAGAGTTTCATCGTCTAATTGATATTTGTGGTTATAGTTTTCCTAGTGGTCATGCAATGAATGCCTTTGCATTTTATGGCATTCTAGCATTCCTCTTATGGCGTCATATTCCAAATCGCACTGGACGTACTATCTTAATACTATTTAGCAGCCTATTTATTGTTTTGATTGGAATCAGTAGAGTCTATCTTGGTGTACATTATCCGAGTGATATTATTGGCGGATACTTCGCTAGTGGATTTTGGCTAACAATTGTAGTTGGACTTTTTCAGAAATATAGAGATAAGCACTTTGAAAAAATCAAACTGCAGAAAAAGAGGGATTATAGATAATAAAACCATACGTTTTAATCAAGGCATTCCATGTAATGTGAAATTCCGTAACTGGACACGCAATCATAAATAAAGAATACCATCCTTCTATCAATTCATTTCTTAGAATCGAGGAAAGAGTATTAAAAGAAGGAGTTTGGAATCGAATCCAAGCTCCTTTTGCCTTTAAGGGATACCGTCAGGAAAATGCGGATTAACAACGTTAAGACAGTTTTAGTGGTCTTAGAGTATGTAACGCAACCTCTTCTCGGATGAGGTCACCATATAAATGGATTGGGTTACATTGGTCTATTAGGTTTGCAGCCAGATTATCATGGCGCTTTGCTCCTCCGGTTTTCACCACGTTTTCTCTTAGCCAACACAGTCTACCAGATTATAGCAATTCTGCTTCCTATCGTCTGTTGTGCTACTGCAATACTTAGATTAAAAATTGTTCTTTGCTACTCAATAAATTTGATTATTTAATTACGACGGATTGCAACGAGACGTGAACATTTCCCAGTCAGAAACAATCGGTCTACCCACCTCTAAATCCCAGCTTCCTGCTACTGCACCAAAAACATCATAATCCCAATGGCATTTATATTGGTTCCATAAACTTCCGTTGTCGTTTCGGATACCACTATAGTTTCTTTCTAATTCATTCCAAGCAGCCTCCATTGTTGGTCCCCAAAGTCTGACGGACCACTTTGGTTCCATTGAATATGTGTAATAACCCCCACGTGTAGAAGTCCATACGTTATTAAAGTATTCATCAAGATTTCCGCTAAGTGCGATTTCGATTTTTCCTATAGCGTTATCGCTTAAAAGACGCGTAACTACATCATTTTGCTCCCCTTCTGGAAAGGATTCTATATAAGATTCCAGTCTCACTCCAACTTCATCAATCCAATCACGGTTATCTTCCAAGTATTGATCTCTTTCCTCAGAAGGTACAGCGTCAACTGTTTCGATTGCGTCCTTTAAATATTTAAATTCATCCGTTTCAGTTGCTGCGGAAACTGGATTAAAATTACCCAATACCATAAGAGTAGTTAATGCAATGAAAGCCACCGTTTTCAGTTTGTTTTTCATTCTGATTTCTCCTCTCATTCTACTTAAAAGTAGTTTGTAGTTTTAGTTGATTAATAGAAATGCTTCAATGCCTTATTGCCCGTCAGTATCACTCCCCTCCGACTATCACAACTGAGCCCATTAGTAAAACTACCTAAGTACCACCCCTGTCACTTTCCATTCTAGTAAACTACCCCTTAAAACCAAATAGGATAATATTACTGTTTTTTGTAAATTTTTTGTAAATTAGTTATATTTGTTAGTAGTGAATTGCTATTAGAATTGTAATTCACGGCTTTCAGTGATTATTCCGTTCTTTAAAATCAGGTTTTGACAAATATATCACACTTCGCTATAATCATTTATATCGTAGTACGCTATAAGGAAGGTGGTGTTTGATTGGATAAAAGAATACGTAGGTTTTATATGCCAATGACAGAAACCAGCTTTTATATCCTGTTTGCTTTGCAAAGTGAAATGCATGGTTATAGTATCATGAAACACGTAAAAACCCTCACAAAAGGTGAAATAGATTTAGGGGCAGGGACGGTTTATACCAGTTTGTCCAAAATGGAGAAAGATGGGCTAATTGTTCTTGTGAAAATAGAGAGCAATCGAAAATTTTATAAAATCACTGATTTAGGACGTGAAATATTAGACATTGAAATCCTGCGTATTGAAAGATTATATAAAAACACAAGAGCATAGGGAGGGATGCAATAATGACTGAAAAGAAAACAATCAGAAGGAGTTTTTATATATCCGATTTTGAGGAGGAGCAAGAATTTTTATCCTCTCAACACAACGCTGGATGGAGAGTGACCGATACAAGAGGCAAGAAATATTTTTTTGAAAAATGCGATAAAGAAGCTGCTATCTATCAGATAGACTTTAATCCGAAAGAGCAGCGTAAAAGTGAATATGTACAATTATTTACTGATTTTGGATGGGAACTCGTGGCTGAAAAAGACGGCAGATTTTATTTTTCAAAACCTGCTTTACAGTGTAGCGAAGAAAAAATATTCAGTGATCGTGAAACGAAACTCGCTATGTGCAGAAAGATTATCAAGCGCAAACTGGTTCAACTTATCCCTCTAACAGTCATTTCGGTTATCATTTCATGTGTATTAGCATTAAATATGTTTCTTTATAGTTACTTCCCATTAGGCATCATTTTCATTGTATCGCTGATATGGCTTGGCGGATTAATACTGACTCTTTACTCAACGAAATATTTATCAGGATTTTTCAAACTCAAGAAAATAATTGAAAATATGGATTAGAATTAGAAAGGAGACATGATTATGTATGGTTTGTTAAATATCGGAAGCCTTGTGCTGGGTTTAATTGCATGGATATTTCCTATTGCAAGTCTGGCAAAGCGTAATAAAGATAATAACAAAACTTGGGTTTTATTTTCGATAGCAAGTTTTAGTGCCTGTGTAATCTCGCTATGTTTTCAAATATTATATAACGATTACTTAGTCAGGATAGAGGATTGGTCGGCTCTTATGGACACCTCTAAGGGTGTGGTTCGTCTTTCTTTCCTGCTTTCTATAGTTACTATTATACTTAATGTAATTACTGCAATTGTATATAACAAAAAAAGTAAATGATAGCTACTCATAGATAGATGGAACATGAAAAGCACTTCCATTCTAAGAAAACAACCGTCTTCAGCTATAAGGGTCGTTAATGGAAGTAATCAAAGCCTAATTTCTCACTAAAACTACCGAGAAATTAGGCTTATTTTATATCTGGATTTCCTTATCGTTGTTAATACGCATTTTCCTGACGCTACCCCTTTTCGCTAAAGCACCAAACGCAAAAATAAGACACCATCCCGCCCTGCTAAAGCACCAAACGCAAAAATAAGGCACCACCGCCACACGCTAAAGCACCAAACGCAAAAATAAGACACCACCGCTACATGCTAAAGCACCAAACGCAAAAATAAGGCACCACCGGTACACGCTAAAGCACCAAACGCAAAAATAAGGCACCATCCAGCCCTGCTAAAGCACCAAACGCAAAAATAAGGCACCACCGCCACACGCTAAAGCACCAAACGCAAAAATAAGGCGCCATCCCGCCCTGCTAAAGCACCAAACGCAAAAATAAGACACCATCTCAGCACGCACTTCCAAAATAAGTAGCATTTCCACACAATCATTCCACTATAATGCAGAAGGCAATCTTTGATTTCTCCCCCTAATCACGTATACAATGTCTTAGGAAGGAGTTTTTACAATGAATATAAATTATCAGTTACCTGAAAATATAAACCAACAACTAGAAGAAACGCAAAAAGCAAGACAAGCAGAGGAGTTTCAAGATTTAATTCGGCCTGGTGGCTATGTGCCGCCACATATGGATTTGCTAACGGATGCTATTACTGCGTTAAGTATGGGAAAAAATGTCTTGTTAAAAGGTCCTACTGGAGCGGGAAAAACGAAATTTGCGGAGACGCTATCCCAGCTGTTCCAGCAGCCGATGTTCAGTGTGAACTGCTCGGTGGATTTGGATGCGGAAAGCTTGCTTGGGTTTAAAACACTTGCTTACGAAGGTGAAAAGCAGGTGATTGAGTTTATCCCGGGACCGGTGACAAATGCGATGAAGGCTGGTTGCTTCTTATATATTGATGAGGTAAACATGGCTAAGCCGGAAACATTGCCACTTATTAATGGGGTGCTTGATTATCGGAGAACAATCACGAATCCATTTACAAATGAAATGATTACTGCCAAGGAAGGCTTTGGCGTGATTGCTGCGATTAATGAAGGGTATATTGGTACCGTTCCGCTTAACGAAGCATTGAAAAACCGTTTTATCGTCATTGAGGTTCCATACATCGAGGGCGAGCAATTGAAGCAGCTCATCGTTTCCAATACAAAGTTGACAGATGAGACATTAATTAATTTATTCGTAAAATTATCTGGAGATTTAATTACAGCTGTCTTTCAAGGAAAGCTATCCGAGGATGCGGCGTCGATTCGTGCGTTACTTGATGCTTGTGATTTGAGTGTCTTGATACCTCCCAAACGTGCGATTTTACGTTCAATCGTTGACAAATTGGATGAAGAGCGAGAACGTGAATTTGTGAAGAACTTAGCTGAAACGCTATTTTAAAAAGGAGAATGCCGGATGACCCGTTTCCATGATTCGAAAGTGGACACCAAACTTTTTATGCAGTTACAGGATCTAGCGACCGTTTTATCTGGAAATCCGAATCTAGACTTTGAATATAGCTATGGCTCACAAATTGACCTAGTCGATGAAAGAGTTACAGTAAGCCAGATTTGGCGTAAGCTGGATCAGGACACGAAGGAAGCAGGATTTAAATCGGATGTGCTTCTAAGGACGATTGGTACGCTGCATTATTCTGATATACCCACGGTGCAAGCATATATGGAAAGTATTCAAGAATCCGATCTTCCTAAATTCGCTACACAATTATTCGCGCTCCTTGAGGATATTCGATTAGAAGAAATTGTGAAAAAAACCCGTCCGGGAACAGTGGCGATGTTCAAAAAACGGAGAAATTATTTAAGGAATTACTTTGACATGCAATTAGCGGCAAATGTGACGAGAAGCTTTGCGCTCGATGAATTATTTTGCCTTATTTATTTGCTGATTCAGGCAGACAGTCCGGATCCTAATTTCCCAAGGGCAAATGAGGAGCAGCTGTCACATCTTGAACAGCTGAAGCCGCTGCTTTATTCTGTTTATGAAGCAAGAAGTACGGATGCAACCGTAAGAATTTGCGAGCAAATTGTCTTTCGATTGAACCGCGATTATAAGGATTCCATTAATGAATATTTTATTTTTCCAATTGGCCATCTGGAGACCTATACGAAAAACACCCTTTTTGATGAGCTAACTCGTACAGATGAATTGGTCAATGACGATGAAGACGAGGTGGATAAGGAAAAAAGCGAATACTTCGATGAGACGTTTTCTACCTGGCACCGCGAAAATAAAAATGAAGACCGGAAGCAAAACTTCCTGCAATTTGAGCTGGAGCAAGGTTCGAAAACAAGCATGCTAGGTGGCGGAGCACGCGAAACGGAGGATGCCGATCAGGCGATGGCTTCCATTCAAGGAACGTCCGGCGAAAGTAAGCAAGAGGACTATTCGAAGATGGAAGCAGTGGATAAGCAGGCGGCGAAGGACCAGAAGCAAGGATCGGAAAGCAGCTATGGGGAAGAGAATGCTGATGCTGTTAAGCTGATAAAAGAGGCGCATGCCCCGTCAAGAGAAGATGAGGAGCTTTACCGAGAATATGTAGCGGAAATTGATCTGTTCCACCGCAAGCTTGCAAATACGATTAAGAAGACAATCGAACATAAGAAAACGACACCGCGAAAAGATCTGCTTGCAGGACGATTATCGAGAAACTTACTGCCGCTTGTATTGGATGATACGTCACGAGTTTTTTATAAAAAGGATCAGGAATCGAAAGAATTCGATGCGGTTTTTACATTGCTAATTGACTGTTCGGCTTCCATGGTTGGAAAAATGGAAGAAACGAAAAAAGGAATTGTGCTGTTTCATGAGGTGCTGAAGCAACTACAAATACCTCATTCCATCATCGGATTCTGGGAGGATGCGAATGAAGTAAGGGAAGGCTATCAGCCAAATTATTTTCATATAATTCATGCCCATACCGATTCCTTTTATCAAAACAATGGTCCAAAAATCATGCAGCTCGAGCCTGAAGAGGATAATCGTGATGGCTTCAGCATTCGTGTCGCCTTAAAGGATTTAGAAGCACGGCGCGAGAAAAATAAATTCCTCTTAGTATTTTCCGATGGAGAGCCTGCAGCAGCGGGCTATGATCAAAATGGCATTGTCGATACACATCTCGCTGTTTCCGAAGCGCGCAAAAAAGGAATTGATGTTATCGGAATGTTTTTATCTGATGGTGAAATTGGCGAGCGTGAAGATGCAACGATGGAAAATATCTATGGCAGGGAACGTGTGATGGTACCAAGTGTCGCTGAATTACCGGAGCATTTTGCACCGCTTTTGAAGAAGTTATTGTTAAAAGCCATATAGATAAGAGAAGAGCAGGCTGGATAGGATGTCCAACCTGCTTTTAAGTGTAGGTAAGATTCGGGAGCGTTCATTCTAAGAGGCAAAACGAGGTGATGTTAGGCCATTCCCATCGTTTTCTTGATGCGATGTATGTCTACTTTATTTGTCCATGTGTCATCGCGAAGCAGCTACTGATTGATCGAAATCGTATTTATTTCTTCTTTCAATTCTCCAAATTCTTTTGCATTTGCTAGTTTCATCCCGTCGAATTCTGCTTTTAAATGATCCTGTCCCGCACGCAATGCAGTTAGAATTTGCCCGTGTTCTTTTAATTGTGAACTGTGGTTTTCTAGTGTTTGACTGTGCTCTCCGAGAATTTGACTATGTTCATTCAAGATTTGACTATGTTCCTTTAAAATTTGACTGTGCTCATCCAACTTGCTCTTAATTTCCCCAAGCATTTCAATAATTTGATCCGACTTGTCCATTCTTATCACCTCCTCGTTTGTATTATAGCATAGAAGCTGACGAACATAATATGACATTTTTTTCAGATAAGACTATGTTTCTTACCAGCTATAATCGGTTAAGTTAATTTTATAGCTTGTTGACAAATAATAAAATAAATTGTATTATATAATTAATTAAAGATAAATTAATTAAAAATAGTTTAATTCATAATAAAATCCTGGGAGGAAAAGTCATGCAATTAAAAGGAATCCATCACGTTTCAGCGATCACTGCCAATGCAAAAGCGAATTACCATTTTTACACAACTGTTCTAGGGATGCGTCTTGTTAAGAAAACAGTAAATCAGGATGATACATCCATGTATCATTTGTTTTATGCAGATGAGGTAGGGAATCCAGGAACAGATTTAACGTTTTTTGAGATTCCACGAGCAGGGAATACGTATCAAGGTGTGAGCAGCATTTCGGGAACATCATTACGTGTACCGAATGATGCCGCACTTACTTACTGGGAAAACCGCTTTAATGAATATGAGGTTGAACATGATGGGATTATGGAGCAGGGGGGCGTCGTGTCATTCATTTCCGTGACCCAGAGAAACAGCGTTTAACCTTAGTTTCAGATGAAACAAATCAGGGTGTTGCAGGTGGAACGCCATGGAAACACAGCCCTGTTCCAGTGGATACGAGTATTATCGGGCTTGGTCCGGTAAAATTAACGGTTCAAGATCCAGCACCAACAATTAAAGTTCTCACCGAGCTGTTAACATTTACACAAGTTGGAAACTATCCATCATTGGTTGAGGGTCAAGATGATATTTTAGTTTTTTCTACTGGAGAGGGTGGGACAGGAGCAGAAATCCATCTAGAAACTCGAAACGATCTACCAAAAGAACGTCCTGGTCGTGGTAGTGTGCATCACGTTGCATTCCGTGTCGAAAATGAAGAGGAATTGAGAAAATGGCGAGATCGAATCACAGAAGCACGCTTTGGTAATTCAGGTGTTGTGGAGCGTTTTTACTTTAAAGCACTTTATTTTAGAGAGCCTAATGGAATCCTATTCGAGCTTTCTACAGATGGTCCTGGATTTACATCAGATGAGGAATTCGAGCATTTAGGTGAATCGTTAGCATTGCCGCCTTACTTCGAAGATCAGCGGGAAGCAATCGAAGCGCGCTTAGAACCCCTTGATACGAAGTAATTTAAAAAAAGGGTCTCCCTAGAGTTTGAGGGAGCCCCCTTTTTGCTCGAGCACTTACTACCAGCTCGATTTTTTCACACCAGGCAGTTGCCCCTTATGTGCATATTCTCGAAAAGCAATCCGGGACATGCCGAATTTTCGCATATAGCCCCTTGGACGCCCCGTTACTTCACAGCGATTATTCAGTCGCGTAGGGGAAGAATCTCTCGGCAGTTTGCGAAGTGCTTCGTAATCCCCTTTAGCTTTTAATTCTCTTCTTAAATCAGCATATTTTTCTACAAGTGCTTGTTGCTTCTTTGTTTTTGCGACCTTTGATTTCTTAGCCACTGTATTACCTTCTTTCTTTTATTTCATAATAGATTGTTCATTGCAGACAAGCGTAAAATCCTTTTTCTAATTCATATTTATCCAGGTCTTTTCCGATAAAGACGATTTCACTTTGCTTCGTTTCCGCTGGCAGCCATGGACGGTCATTTGTACCGGAAAATAACATATGCACACCCTGGAAAACAACGCGTTCATCCATTCCGTCAATATGAAGAATTCCTTTATAACGGTACAGGCTTTCACCTTTAATTTGCACGAGATAGCTGAACCATCTGTTTACACGATCCAAATTGAGGGGACGATCGTCAGTAAATACAAAAGAGTTTACAGTATCATGGTGATGATGATGCTCGTCCGTTAATAAATTGGGGTGTATTTGAAGCTTGTGTCCGAGATCAAATGATTGAATGCCAATAATATCACTGGTGTTAATATCGCAATTAATAGAGTGTATTACGTTTGCATTCGGGTTCATTTGTGTAATCCGCGTTTGAAGCTTCTTCAGTTCTCTTTCATTTACAAGATCTGTTTTATTAAAAATAAGCACATCTGCAAAGGCGATTTGCTCCTGTAATTCCTCTGAATCGATATGTTGAGGGAGGTGCTTCGAGTCAAGTACCGTACAAACGCTATCTAGTTCAAACCAGCGGGACATAGCCTCATCCATTAAAAAGGTTTGAACGACAGGTGCTGGATTGGCAAGTCCTGTCGTTTCAATAATGACCCGGTCAAATTGAACTTCGCCATTTAATTGCTGCCGCAGCATAGAAGAGAGAATAGAAATCAAGTCACCCCGAACATTGCAGCAAATACAGCCACTGTTGATTTCAATAATTTCTTCTTTTGTATCGGTGATCAGCTGACTATCAATCGATAAATCCCCATACTCATTCACAATCACAGCTGTTTTCTGCTGCGAATCTTCATTAAGAATGCGATTTAATAATGTGGTTTTTCCTGCGCCTAGAAAACCGGTGAGAATCGTAACTGGAATTTTATGTTGTCGTAACAAATTCATTTTCCCTCCATAAGTTAGTTGCCCTATAGAAATCTAAGGCATTCGGCAAATGCCTTAGTCGCATTTATGCAGAAAGAAAAGTTTTACACTTTCCTTTCTGCCAAAAAATGAGGGCAACACATAATTATTTCGTCACTTGGTCGAGTATTTCTAAGTTATATCGCATTAAGGAAATATAGTCTTCCTTATTTTTAATATCTTCATCTGTTAGGACAGAGAGATTATGAATCGTTAAATCTTCCGCACCAATTTGTTCCTGGATAACCTCGGAAAGTCGATTTGGACTGTTTTGTTCATAGAGAATATAATCCAAATTATGTTCCTCTGCCTGGCTTATAACCTCAGTTAATTGCTTTTGCGACGGCTCTTGACTTGTTGAAAGCCCGCTAATCGCAATTTGTTTTACACCATAGCGCTCTTCCCAATATCCGTAAGCAGCATGCGGTACCATGATATATTTATTTTCTTTGGTCGCTAACAGCTCTGAAAATTCCTTATCCAATCCTAGAAGTTCCGCTTCTAATCCTTCAAAATTCGCATTGTAATCAGCCTCTGCATCGGGATTTAATGCAATCAGCTCATCTTTGATAATGCGAGAGATTTCGATCATTCGCAATGGATCAATCCAAAGATGTGGATCATGATCGCCAGTATGGTCATCGATTGAAATTGTTACGGCATCTGATTCTGCTACTACTTCATGATCGTCTCCGAAGAGGACTGCTTTAATTTGCTGTCCATCAATAGTAGCCTCGCCACCAAATGTGGCGGTTCCGTTATCGGGCACCGTCTCCCAATCATCAGCACCAGGTTCTAACGTATACCAATGCCAATGGTCATGGTCAGAGTCTTCGCTTAACTGGGCGGTTAACTGGATAGAATCGCCAGTATGGTAATGTCCAGCCAGGCCATCGATAGTAATGGAAACACTATTTTCTTCATGTGAATCACTAGTTGTTCCGTGACTGTGACCATCATAATCGTGGTCATCTTCAGTATCGCTGTTCTCGCGTTCGTGCTCATTTTCGTGATTGTGCTCGCTGCCATTGTGTTCGTGCTCATCATCATGCTCATGTTCGCTGCCATCGTGTTCGTGATCTTCATCATGCCCATGACTGTCTTCCCCATGATCATGTCCATCCTCGGTATGATTGTGATTATCGTCGCCACCATGCCCATGGAAAAGCTCTTCATACTTTCCGATTTCAATTAATTCTACATCTTGATTAGCAAGCGCATCTGCTGCACTTGTCGCAAAGCCCTCCATACCATCACCTATAAAAATAAATGCATCACTATCAGCAATTGCTGTCATATCTTTGGATGTTGGCTCATATGTATGTGCATCTGCGCCAGGTGGATAAACGGTTTTGGCTTCAACAGAATCGCCGCCAATTTGCTCCACAGCATACTGAAATGGATAAACAGACGTATAGACAGTAAGCTTATCTGAATTATTGGCATTGGCTGGATCCTCTTCAGTTGATGAACAACCAATCATTAAAAATGCTGTAAAACTAAAAATAAATAAAGCCTGGATAATTTTCATTTATCGTATTCCTTTCTTGTTTTGTATTTTTAATATTTCCTATCATATCGTAATCATTACGATTTGTAAACAGTAATTGTTACGATTTGTTTTTTCGTTAGATAGTGAGAGCGGAGCGATGAAATTGAGATAGGTGTTATAGTGAGGTGCGATGGTGCGTTAGATATGATATAGGTGTCTTAGCGGTGTGCGATGGTGCGTTAAATATGATTTAGGTGTCTTAGCGGTGTGCGATGGTGCGTTAGATATGATATAGGTGTCTTAGCGGGGTGTGATGGTGCGTTAGAATGATTAAGGTGTCTTAGTAGGATGCGATAGTGCGTTAAATTGGATGAAGGTGTTTTAGCGGTGTGCGATGGTGCGTTAAATATGATTTAGGTGTCCAAACCAAGCGAGATACGTTAGTGCGTTAATTTTAATTTAGGCGTTTTTATCGTGATGCGATAAAATTTAGTTTGGGACTAAGATGGAGAGTTTTAAGCTCTCCATCATTTTATTGAATGTAAAAACCAGCAATTTGATTGTTATTGTCAAACGTGACACTAAATACGACATCGGCACTTTCGAAAAGTCCATCAATTAATACAACTTGGTGGTCATCGACTTGTTCAATCGAGCTATATTCTTGGTCGATGAATCCACCGAGCTGATCCTCAAGTGCCACCCATAATTCATCGAGTGCGACAGGTGTGAGTTGTGCTTCCATCGTTCCGTTAAAATGTTGGGTTGCTGTTTCGAATTCTCCATTAGCAAGCTGCCCGATAAATTCTTCCGCAAGAGTGACTATCTCTTCTGTATCTTCTTCTGAACTGTTCTTTTCACTAGAATCCGCCTCATCTGTATCTTCATTTTGTTCATCCGAAGTGCTGCTATCGGTTGCATTTTCAGAAGCCTGGTCACCTGCTGGTTCGCCACATCCCATTAAAACTAATAGTGCTAGCAAGATAAAGAAAAGCTTCTTCATATTAGGCTCACCTTTCTATCATTGTGATTTGTTCGTTTGCTCCAGAATCCAATCTGCTATTGTTTCTATTACCTGCTTATCGACAACACCAGGATGTTCGTATTCGGCAATTGTTCCTGCATCAGGACCATCATAGTCAACGAAAAAATGATTCAGTCCGGGATAGCTAATAAATGTTGCATTTTCTTTGTCAGCTAAGGCTTCCTGCCATAATGCAAAATCCTTATCGACGTAAACTTGGAAATCATCTTCTCCTTGCAAAAGCAATAGAGGTTTTTCGGACTCTGCAGCTAAAGCTCCTGCATCAAAGGTATCCATTTCTTGAAAGTAATAGGCAGGGAGATCAAACAGCGTTTCTGATAAAGCCTCATCCTCTGTCATATCCTTTAACCCTTTTGCTTTTTCATATTCCGCTTGCACAAACGCTATCTGGTTCTCATCTTCATTCATATCCATACTTTGATCATAAATAATCTCCCATAAGCTCCTCGGTGAACCTGCGAGTATAATAAGACCAGCAAAATCTCCTTCTAGGTCAATTCTTGGGGCGAGCATCCCACCGAGACTATGTCCGCCTAAGTAAACGCTATTCGAATTAATGCGCGAATCATGTTTTAACAGCTCAGCAGCTCGAACAGCATCTTCAATGGTTTCCTCGTAAACAGTTAAGGACTGCAATTCATCGGGGGACATTGTGCTGCCATAGGTATACGTTCGTTTATCGTACCTTAATACTGCAATCCCTTGTTCAGCAAGACCCCAAGCAATATCTCGGAAAGGCTTATAACCGAAGACAGCTTCATCTCTATCGCTAGGACCTGAGCCATGAACGAGTACAACCCCTGGCAGATCACCCAGCTCCTGATGTTGCTTCGGTAGTGTTAGTGTTCCTTCCAGCTCATATTCAGTTCCTTGGCCGACTGTTACTTGCTCCTCCGTGACACTGTCCGGTACATCAACATTTACCCCTCCAGGAGATAAATTCATTCCAACCAATTGAAGCGCTTCATCGAATGTCAAACGTAATTGAAAAATTACTTCACTATACTCGATTTCAGCTTCAACAACTTGATAAGCGTCACCCCTTTCGGAAGATTCCAAAGATCCCACTCCAATAAATGTTCCACTTGCTTCAGCTTTCCAAACTTCTTCCAATTCCTTTAGTGAAGTGGATTCTTGTAATTTTTCACCAAAAAAATCATCATGAACCTTTTCAAAATCTTCATTTACAAGAAAATCAATCACTTCCCGTGCACTCTCCTCAGCTGTAGGCGAAGCGGACGAACAACCGGCTAATATTACTAGTCCAATCAATAGAAATTTTCTCATCATATCCTCCTCAGACTAAAATAACCCTCTAACTCAGCTATACGATTCTACATAAAAAAGGTTTCATGTTATGTTTGGAATGGATCGAAAGTTTAGCTATGATAGACGAAAGAAATGTTAGGAGTTGATTTTGTTGAGAAAGTTTACAATCCATACGAACGAAAAGCAATCCTTCACAAATCTAGACCATTATTTAGAAGAAGCATTGACTGAAAGCAATGTCCAAGATGGAATTATGCTTATCTTCTGTCCGCATACAACAGCAGCAATTACCATTAACGAAAACGCTGATCCCGATGTGAAAACAGATCTTAAACTTGGTCTGGATGAAACATTTCCGAACAAGCAGGAATACATTCATATGGAAGGAAACTCGGACGGCCATATGAAATCCTCTGTAGTCGGAGCAAGTGAAACCTTAATCATTTCAGATGGGCAGCCCATATTAGGCACATGGCAAAGTGTATATTTCTGCGAATTTGATGGGCCGAGAGAACGGCACTTTTACGTGAAAATAATGGAGGGTTAAAATGTAAAGGCGTGTGCAAGTAAAATTTTGGCAATGTACAGAACTGCCTCAATTTTACTTGGTGAACATGCCCTATCAAGTAGACATTTTGAGCTGAAGGGGATTTTATTTTAGTAGGCCGATTTTTGGTTATTGATCTACCTATAATAATTAGCTTTATAATTGCTGTCTCGGTACTAAATATATATATCCTAATTTTTTTTGCAGTAATTTTAGAAAAACACCTGCATACTTTACCATTAATGACAAAGGATAACTACGAATAAAAGTTATTCTACAATGGAGGGTTTTGTGTGGAACAGGAAAAACAAATAAGGCTGACATCGGGAGAGCTATCACAGCTTCTTTATCAATACATGGAAGAGAGTGCAAGTGTATGTGCATTAAGCTTTTTTCTTGAAAAAGCTGAGGATGGGGAGATCAAGCAAGTTATCGAACATGCTTTGAAATTATCGCAGTCCCATTTGCAAAAAATCAGCTCAATTCTTACAAAGGAAAAACATCAAGTCCCTCTTGGTTTTTCAGTAGAGGGTGATGTTGATTTGACCGCTCCCAGATTATATTCTGATGGGTTTGTACTAAATTATATCCATCAAATGGCCGGAATAGGACTTTTAACTTTAGCAACTAGCTTATACTCTTCTGTAAGAACAGACATTACAGCGTTTTATAAAGAATGTATAAAAGAAACAATGGAATTATTCGAGATGTCAAAGGACTTATTGTTAGAAAAGGGGATTTATATCAGAGCGCCATACGTGTCTAAAGATAGAGAAATTGAATTTGTAAAAAAACAAGGTTTTATGTGGGACGTTATTGGAGAAAAAAGACCATTAATAGCAGCTGAAATAGCAACGCTTTATGCGAACATTCAACGAAATGCTTTAGGAACAGCTACATTAACAGGATTTAGTCAAGTATCTCAATCAAAAGAGGTCACAAAATTTATGCTGAGATGTATAGAAGTTGCTAAAAAGCATATTGAACTGTTTACTGGAAAATTAAAGGAAAGCAATTTGCCTGTTGCAATGACATGGGATGCCGATATAACAACTAGTACCGCATACACATTCTCTGATCGATTAATGATGTATTATACAACCGCTTTGATTTCTTTAAGTGTTGGCTTTTATGGTACAAGCATTTCTGTAAGCCCCAGAATGGATTTAGGTGCAATGTATAACAGGTTATCACTTGAGATCCAGAAGCTTTCTGAAGATGGGGCAGATATAATGATCAAAAACCAATGGTTAGAACAGCCCCCAATGGCTCCGAACCGCAAAGATTTAGCAAAAGACAATTGAAGGTAAGGTGGTCATTGAGATGTTATGGCAGATAAGGGCGCAGGTGAAAAACTTTTATGGAGTATTGCTTTACCAGGATTAGGCCAATTATTAAATAAAAAATATGCCAAAGGAATCATGGTGATTTTTTTAGAGCTTTTGATTAATGTAGAGGGGAATCTTAATAAAGTTGTCGTGCTCAGCTATCATGGAAAAATAAGTCAAGCAATTCAACAAGCGGATTATCAATGGATTTTGTTTTATCCTTGTTTATATTTCTTTGCGATGTGGGATGCATATAAAGATGCGGGAGGAGGAAAGCGAGCCTTTTCCTTTTTACCGTTTGTATTTTCCGCCTATTTTGTTACCTTTGCATGTATGTTTTCGTCTGAATTAAAACTATTTGGAGTATTATTAGGGCCAATCTGGCTTTCCACTTTAGGGATTATCCCAGGGGTGATTGTAGGAATTTTATTACAAATACTTATGTTAAAAACAACGAATTAAGTGGAACAAAAACACCTTCGAAATACTGTTCGGAGGATTTTTTTGCTTGAAAAATAGCAATAATTTCCTAGGTTTGAAATAACACGATTAAAATGCAGTTATTAGCCATCTTCCACTCCAAACTTTTAATTTATCGTTAAGAAATAATTTGTTTTTCATGGTCTGAATAGAACATGTTCTTTTAATTTGTCCTTTTGTACACATTGCTTATCCAGTATATATTAAGGAGAGAAAAATTAATGATAGAGAGGAACGATGGGATGATAATAAGAAAGCGCACGAAACCTTTGATACTACGTAAATATGAAATACTGCGAACACGCTTAAAGCGTAATTTTCTTAGAATTCAGCAGATCGATAGAGCATATGGAAAATACATGAAAGGATATATGGGTGAGGTGAAGGTCGATTATTATCTGCAATTTCTTGAACAGATCACTACGATTCTCCAGGATGTCTGTTTAAAACTGGATGGGAAAAGTGTTCAGCTTGATAATATTATCATTTCGCAGCACGCAATTTATATCGTTGAAGTGAAAAACTATAGTGGCACAATTATTTTTGATACAACACTTAACCAGTTTATTCGAGATGACGGCAAGAAAGAGACAGGTTTTAGCCACCCCATTACACAGGTAGAATTACAACAGCATAAACTTCAAAACTGGCTCCATCATAACGGCTTCACAAACATTCCCATCTATTATTTCGTCGCAATAAGCGAACCATCTACCATTATAAAAGTTATAGGAGATACAGAGCCAATAGCCAAAGTAGTTGCACACGGCGAACGGATTCCCCACATCATACTAGACATTGAAAAAAAGCTTGAGAACACGAACAAAATCATCCATCAAAAAATCGGACATACGATTTTAAAGAAATGCATTGACTTTGACAGAGATATTATGAAAGAGCATGAAATCAAAAGAGAGGACTTAGTGAACGGCGTAAAGTGCACGAACTGTGACATGCTTGGAATGCAGCGGACACCTAGAAATTGGGTGTGCCCAAAATGCGAGCATAAAGATCGACACGCGCATCACCTAGCAATTAAAGAATATTTATTGCTGTACCAATGGATAACGAATCAGGCATGTAAAAATTTCCTCCAGGTAAACTCCCGACACATGGTAAACAAAGCATTAAAGAATATAAATCTAACCTATGAACCAGCAAATAAAAGATGGGTAAAAAATAAGCAGAAATAACGTACCATCTGCCCACGCTATGACACCAAACAGAAAATTAAAGCACCATCCCACCAAGCTACGACGCCAAACGCAAAATTAAAGCACCATCCACCCACGCTATGACACCAAAGACAAAATTAAAGCACCATCACCCAAGCTATGACACCAAACGCAAAATTAAAGCACCATCTGCCCACGCTATGACACCAAACAGAAAACTAAAGCACCATCCCACCAAGCTACGACGCCAAACGCAAAATTAAAGCACCATCCACCCACGCTATGACACCAAAGACAAAACTAAAGCACCATCCACCCAAGCTATGACACCAAACGCAAAATTAAAGCACCATCTGCCCACGCTATGACACCAAACACAAAACTAAAGCACCATCCGCCCAAGCTACGACACCAAACAAAAAATTAACGCACCACCCCGCCCACACCAAAAAGACCTCCAGCCGCAGCTGAAGGTCTTCTATCATTCTAGTAAAATCTTTTAAAGCTATCAAAATGCTTCTTCCAATAGGAATTGTCTAAGCTCGTAATTTGTACGCCGTTTGATGTTCCTGCGTGGATAAATTGGTTGTTTCCGAGATAGACTCCCATATGAGAGATGCCTGATTTATAAGTTCCTTCAAAGAATACAAGGTCTCCTACCTGTGGTGTGTTCACGTAAAAGGAACGGTCGAAGTAGCCTGCTGCTGATGTTCTAGGCAAGTCCATCCCAGCTTGTTTGTATACATAGTAGATAAATCCACTACAATCGAATCCGCTCGGTGTAGAACCACCCCATACATATTTGACGCCGCTCATGCTTTTAGCTGTGCTAATAAGCTTGTCCACATTGTAGCTTACATCAGTTGCTGGAGCATTGTTTGAACTTCCGCCTGAGTTAGATCCAGATGAGCCATTTGAACTACTTCCAATACTTAGCTTTTGTCCGATTAAAATGAGATCAGAGCTTAAGCTATTCCATTTTTTCAAGTTGCTAACTGTAACACCATGTCGTGCAGCAATACGTGATAACGTGTCGCCTGATTTAACGGTGTAGACAGAAGATGAGCTTGAAGAATTGCCGGATGAACTAGATCCAGATGAACTAGAACCAGATGAGTTTGATGATCCAGAATTTCCAGTAGACGCTCCGTTCTTACTTACAACAAGCTTATTCCCAGGGTAAATTAAGGTTGTGTTTAAGTTGTTCCATTTCATCAAGTTAGATAATGAGATTCCATGTTTGGAGGCAATGCCACTTAACGTGTCCCCTCGTTTTACTGTATATGTAGTAGATTTATTAGTTGAAGTGTTTGTATTCGTACTTGATGATGATCCCGTGCTCGAAGATGATTTCGTAGTCTGAATGACTTGATTCGGGAAAATTAAATCCGATGACAAATTATTAA
This sequence comes from Oceanobacillus sp. FSL W7-1304, assembly GCF_037969805.1. Classification (NCBI taxonomy): domain Bacteria; kingdom Bacillati; phylum Bacillota; class Bacilli; order Caryophanales; family Bacillaceae; genus Oceanobacillus; species Oceanobacillus sp. FSL W7-1304. Next base: position 3,598,677 of record NZ_CP150211.1, read on the forward strand.
TCGATCTCAGTTCAGATACGCTTGTACCATATTGCTGTGCAATCTTCCATAGTGAATCTCCGCTCTTAACCTTGTGTGATGCTGCTTCTGCTTCCTCAGCTGCAAAAATAGCTGATGCAATCGCCGCACTTGCAGTAACCGACATAATAATTTTCTTGTTCGCCAATTTTTTATCCCCCTGTTGTAATCAAATAGTTATAGTAATTCCAGTAAATACTTGCCAGTTCGGCAGTTTATGTTTTTATCCTGGAAAATTCGCCAATTTATTTCTGAATATCCATGTTCTAACAGAAACTAACACTATTATAGCTATTATTTCAAAATTATTATAGATTAATAGGACATTTGTAACATGATTGTAATGTAAAGGTTTGGTATAGATGATGCCCATGATTGACTCGAAAGCAAAACCAGCAGATCACCAATCTGCGTATCATCCGGTCCGAATAACACCTTCATCTCAATGAAAATCGTACCAAAAAGCGATCTGGTCCAAATTCTCTAAAAAATTTATTTCTGAAAAGTTATGGAAATATGTTATAATTCCCTTTATAATGTCGAAATAGATATAGAATAAAAAAATTATAGCTTAGTAATAGCACTCATTATCCGAAAGCCCAAAAACACATCCATTCCCCAAAAACAGGGGTGGACCGAATACAATGGAGGTACAGCAATGGAGGAAACGATATCCCTCAAAGAGATTTTTGAGGTCATCAAGAAACGCTTATTACTGATTATTGCCTTAATGTTGGGGGCGGCACTTGTAGCAGCAATCATTAGCTATTTTGTCTTAACACCAACATATGAAAACAGTTCGCAGTTTCTTGTAACGCAAAGCAACAATACCGACATGAATGCACAGCTTACGCAAGCAGATGTCAGAACAAATGTGGAGTTAATTAATACATACAACGTAATAATTACAAGTCCAGCAGTCCTTGAACCTGTAATAGAAGAATTGAATTTAGATATAAGCAGTAGTCAATTAGCAGGAAAGCTTCAAGTTGCAAGTGCTGATAATTCACAGGTTGTAACCGTAACTGCAACAGATCCAGACCCAGCTCTAGCGACAGAAATTGCGAATACGACGGTTGAAGTTTTTCAAGATAAAATTCCAGACTTGATGAATGTTGATAATGTGTCAATTTTATCGGAGGCACAATTAGCTGAAAACCCTTCACCAGTAGCACCGAATCCGATTCTGAATATTGCAATCGCAATTGTTCTAGGTGCCATGGTTGGTGTTGGGATTGCATTCTTACTAGAATACTTAGATAACACGATTAAATCAGAAGAGGATATTGAGCAGAAACTTGGAATTCCTGTACTTGGGGTTATCTCTCACATCGATGAAAAAGATATGCGTACGGAGAATTTCGAGGCTCGTGAAATCAGAACGGTAAGGGGTGGTCTAGATGGCGCGAAAAAGACAGTTTAAAAATAATAAAATGCGTCACCTAATTACGAAAATAAGTCCACGTTCACCAATTTCAGAGCAGTATCGTACCGTTCGTACAAACCTGCAATTTGCTTCTGCGGATGAAGAGATTCAAACATTGCTGTTAACTTCAGCTGGTCCATCGGAAGGGAAGTCGATGACGACAGCGAATCTTGCAGTTGTATACGCGCAGCAGGGTAAAAAGGTACTTTTAATTGATGCAGATTTACGTAAGCCAACCATCCATTATACATTCCGCCTGGATAACCTAAAAGGACTTAGCAATGTGCTTGTTGGAGATATCCCCTTGCAGGAAGCAGTTGTTCCGAGCGAAGTACAGGACTTAGACTTAATCTCTTGTGGTCCAATCCCGCCGAATCCTTCTGAGCTGTTAGGCTCGAAACGAATGCAGCGAATGATCGCTGAAGCACGTGAGCTTTATGATGTGATTATTTTTGATACACCACCAGTTCTTGCGGTAACAGACGCACAAATTCTATCTGCTTTCGTTGATGGATCGATTCTCGTAGTACGAAGCAAAAGGACGGAGACAGAATCAGCACAAAAGGCAGTTGAATCATTAAAGGCAGTGAATGCCAAGATCCTTGGTACCGTTCTAAATGACCGAGATAAAAAGGAATCAAATCATTACTACTATTATGGAAGTTAACGCGAATAAGAAACTCCTTATCACCCATAAAGGGCTGATAAGGAGTTTTTTCATGTAAAAACATGACTTAAAATCTATTATTATTATATTTCTGTGACTTTTTCGTGACTATTGACACCTATATTTTTACAATTTCATGTGATAAAATAATCGTAGGTAAAATTGCTTAGTTAATTTCCAAAAAATACACCATGAATAACCGAAATCAAATGACATGCATCAAGTTAAGTATTCCATTCATTTCGTAATATGTCGATTCATTCCAATGAATCATTTTCGTACATAAATCGTTCTGAATCTTTTCCAAAAATAGGAGAATCCTGTAACCTTAAAAAAATAGCCTCCTTAGCGAATGATATAAGGTGGTTATTTTTTATGAGCAGCTTCCTTTTTATTCCAAGGTAAGTTTTATGCTATTAAAGGGTTAAAATGCTAAGGATTAATTGTAAACCTATAGCGAATCTAGTATAATTTTAACTACTTAATTATTTCCTATTTTACAAAAAATACAAACGGAGAGGGAGTGGCAATGTGATTGATATACATTCTCACATCTTACCTGGAGTAGATGATGGTGCTAAAACAGAAGAAGACAGCTTAGATATGGCAAGAGCAGCAGTTGCTCAAGGGATAACGACAATAATCGCAACCCCTCACCATAAAAATGGAAAATATGATAATGACGCCCAGTCGATCATAAATCATGTAGCCATTTTAAATGAATTGTTCAAAAAAGAAAAAATTGATCTTCACGTACTTGCGGGTCAGGAAACACGAATCAATGGGGATATGGTTCAAGACATTGAAAAAGGGGAACTCTTGTCTCTAAACGGGTCGAAGTATTTATTTGTAGAGTTTCCATCAGGACAGGTTCCAAGATATGCTAGTCAAATGCTGTTTGACATTCAAGTCGCAGGATATACTCCAATTATCGTTCACCCAGAACGAAATCAAGAGCTTATTGAACATCCTGCCAAGCTCTATGAATTTGTCAAAAAGGGTGCGTTAACACAAGTGACTGCAGCAAGCCTCGTTGGAAAGTTTGGTAAGAATATTCAAAAGTTCTCAAATCAACTTATTGAATTTAACCTCACTCACTTTATTGCGTCGGATGCACATAATACGAAATCACGTGGTTTTGTGATGGATAAAGCATTTGAACATGTAAACCACGCATATGGCAGTGATTATCACTATATGTTTTTGGAAAACAGTCAGCTGTTAATTGAGAATAGTAATGTGAACCGTATGGAGCCAGTCATGATAAAGAAAAAGAAATTTCTTGGCTTGTTTTAAAGGTATAGACAACCTAACATAGCCTAATAACTACACTAGAAAAAGAGATAACATGGATAGGGGTAAGAATAGAGAAAAATATCTATAAAAAGGGGTTAATCAGGTGATACATATTCTCATTGTAGAAAATCAGAGGTTACTCCGGGATGGCATGGAAGCCATTATCGAAAGAACGGATGATATAAAGGTTATCGGAGCAGTGGATAACGGAGAAATTGCGATTAAGCAGATGGAACACCTTAAACCAGATATTGTGATCATGGATGTTCATTTACCACAAATGGACGGGATTCGCACAACAAAATATATGAAAGAGAAGTATCCAGAAGTAGGGGTCATCTTGCTTACTTCAAAAGTGGATGATTTCATCATTTCAGGAATTAATGCTGGTGCAGACGGTTTTTTAGTAAAGGCAGTGTACGCTGAGCGCTTGCTGGAGGCGATTCGAATCGCCTATCGCGGCGAAACAATCTTCTCTGGTGAAGTAGCTCAGATGCTTGCTACCCGCATACGTGAACTGACAATGAATAATAAACAAATATTCACATTGCGACTTGAACGTCTTGGCTACACGTTTACGAAGCGTGAGATTGACATTGCGTTTTTATTAAAAGAGAACTATACGAACCAGCAAATTGCCCACAAGCTATTTCTTGGTGAAGGCACGGTAAAAAATTACATTAGTGAGATTTACAATAAACTGAATATACGAAACCGCGCAAAGGTTATTGAATTTTTCGGTAATGTCACACGGTGATAGTTTAACAGGTAAAATTGCCTAGTAGTGACTTTTATTGTAAAGAGTCACTAAAAAAGTGACTTCCTGTGTAGTAGAATAGAATCTTGTTACGATATGTCGTTAAGACGGTAAAAATGAAAGAATAGGTAGGATAGTTGAATGGCGACTATTTTATACATAAGTAAGACTCCGTTTTCTAAGTTGATTATACAGAAAATTAGGGAACAAACAGAGATGGAGTTAATTGGGTGTGTGCTCTATACAACTAATGGTCTCGTCATCGAAGAGAAACCGAATGTTGTTTTATTGGACACAGAATTAATCGCGTTACCCGAAGTAACAGCTGCTATTAAACAGTTAAAAGCAGCTAATCCATTTGTGAAGGTTATCATGTTAGTGGACACTTCACAGATAGATGATTCTATAGCATTCATTGAAGCTGGCAGTGATAGCATTATCGAAAAGCATACATACTACGAAGATAAGCTGTTGCTTGTCATTCTTTCTATACAGAATGCACATTATTATGCTCCGTCCAGTGTAATCCTAGATCTATTAGAACGTTTAGAAGAATTAAACGTCTCGGAGAAAATGGAATTCATATTTCAATGAAAGAATCACTTGTTGCTTACTTTCTCAAGAAAAACTTACGAAATAATGAAATTGCAGAATGTATCCAGTTAAGAGAAGGAACTGTAAAAGTACATATCAGTCAAATTTATAAGAAAATTAACATCAGAGGCAGGAAAAATGTGGTACACTATTTAAATAAAATCATGTCGAATCGTGTACGTATGGAAGAAGCCAGTCCACTGAATTAAAATTAAAACATCAAAAGGAGCGTGTACGATGTCCTATCGTAAGAGGCTAACATTCCTGATCTTACTAGACTCCGTAATTGTCAGCACGGCTATATTTATAGCGACTTGGGTTGTCTATCCAGCGCATACAGAAATTCTACGTACGGAAACCATCCTATGGAGCGCAATTGCACTATTAGTCTTTCATCATTTATTTGCATCCGTTTATAAGCTCTATAATAAAGTTTGGGCATATGCTAGTGTTGGAGAGTTAGTAACGATTGTAAAGGCGATCACATTCTCGATTGTTGGAGCAGGAATTGTTCAGTATTTTATCAATGATTTTTCACTTTATTCAAGAGCTTTGCTTGTTACATGGATGCTCCATATTTTATTAATTGGCGGATCGCGCTTTGTCTGGCGAATCTACCGGGATAGTTACATAAAGCAGGAAACTGATCAGAAACGAACCTTAATTGTAGGAGCTGGTGCTGCTGGAGCCATGATCGCTCGTCAGCTGAAGAATGAGCATAGTTCCGAATTAAGTCCAGTTGCTTTTGTTGATGATGATATCAACAAACAAAAAATGCAAGTCTATGACTTACCTGTAGAAGGAACAACGAGAGATATTGCAACCGTTGTTGAAAAATTGAAAATAGAGCATATCGTTATTGCAATTCCCTCCTTGCGTAACGGCGAATTGGAGAAAATTGTCGCAGAATGTAACAAGGCAAATGTTAAGGTACAAATGATTCCAAAAATCGAAGACCTCATGACAGGGAAAATATCTGTCAGCCACTTGAAAAATGTCGAGGTCGAGGATTTACTTGGTCGGGAACCAGTAAAACTCGATATTGGTGCAATTTCGGAATATGTTACAGGAAGTACGGTTATGGTTACTGGTGCTGGAGGATCAATCGGATCTGAAATTTGTCGTCAGCTGATGCGTTTTGCACCGGAAAAGATACTGTTAGTTGGTCATGGAGAATACAGCATTTATTCAATTGATATGGAACTAAAAAATAAGTACCATGATACTGAAACAGAGATCATTCCAATTATTGGCGACGTCCAGGACCGTGAACGTATATTCAACATTGTCGAAGAGCACCATCCAAGAATTATTTATCATGCTGCAGCACATAAGCATGTGCCACTTATGGAATATAATCCGCATGAAGCGGTCAAAAATAACGTGATTGGTACGAAAAATGTCGCAGAAGCTGCGGACACATTCGGTGTCAAAACATTTGTGATGGTGTCAACGGATAAAGCAGTAAACCCAACGAATGTGATGGGCGCAACGAAACGTGTTGCGGAAATGGTTGTCCAGCATATGGCACAGCAAAGTAAAACGAAATTTGTTGCTGTCCGATTCGGCAATGTACTTGGAAGCCGTGGAAGTGTTATTCCTTTGTTTAAGAAACAAATTGAAAAAGGCGGCCCAGTTACTGTGACGGATCCAGAAATGACACGTTATTTCATGACGATTCCAGAAGCTTCGAGACTTGTAATTCAAGCTGGAACACTTGCTAAAGGTGGCGAAATTTTCGTACTTGATATGGGTGAGCCTGTTAAAATTGTAGATTTGGCGAAGAACTTGATTAAATTATCTGGTTATGCTGAAGAGGAGATACCGATTGAATTTTCAGGTATTCGTCCTGGTGAGAAGATGTTTGAAGAGTTGCTTGGGGAAGATGAGGTTCTTCCTGGTGAGGTTTATGAGAAGATTTATGTTGGTCGGACGGTTGAAGTGGATACGGAAATGGTGCTTAATTTGATTAAGGAGTTTGATGGCTATGATGCTGTTGGACTTAAAAACTCATTGATGGATATTGTTTATACTGAGCGCAGAATAATGGCACAGACCTAAGGCACTTTTTAATGTTTATTAACCTATATGGAGGGATTTATCCTTGAAAACTGTAAAAAAAGCAATTATACCAGCTGCTGGTCTTGGTACCCGATTTTTACCCGTAACAAAAGCGATGCCTAAAGAGATGCTACCAATTGTAGATAAGCCTACCATTCAATATATTGTTGAAGAAGCAATCGAATCAGGAATTGAGGATATTATTATTGTAACAGGAAAAGGGAAGCGAGCTATTGAAGATCACTTCGATCACAACTTTGAATTAGAAGATAATCTAATGAAAAAAGAGAAGTTTGATATTCTTGAGAAAGTAAACTATGCTTCCAATGTTGACCTTCATTATATTCGTCAAAAGGACCCAAAAGGCTTGGGACATGCAGTATGGTGTGCACGTAAGTTTATCGGAAATGAACCATTTGCAGTATTACTAGGTGATGATATTGTACAAGCAAAAACTCCAGGATTAAGACAATTAATTCAACAATACGAAGAAACACAATCTTCAGTTGTAGGTGTACAGCAGGTCGGAGATAATGAAACACATCGTTACGGAATTGTTGATCCAAATACAATTGAAGGTAGACGTTACCAAGTGAATAACTTTGTCGAAAAACCTAGGCCTGGAACTGCACCTTCTAATCTAGCAATTATGGGACGTTATGTATTTACACCAGAAATCTTTACTTTCCTTGATAAGCAACTAATTGGTGCTGGTGGGGAAATTCAACTGACAGATGCGATTCAGATGTTGAATGAAATTCAAAATGTATATGCTTATGATTTTGAAGGTAAGCGATATGATGTTGGGGAGAAGTTAGGGTTTGTAAAGACAAATATTGAGTTTGCTTTGCAGAATGATGAGATTAAAGAAGATCTTATGGATTTCCTTGTTGAGATGATAGGGAAAAGATCAGTTAAATCGTAATAAGTAGCAATAGTCTATGGGTAAAACCACTTAACCTTACGCTGAAAGGCATTCGGCTGTGTTTTTGATTGTGTTAATTGTTATCGAGATTATAGATGTGGACTTTTGTTTCAAATGAAAGTAACCAAATAACTATTTTAACAGGGGAAGGAAGTCTAGAAGATGGATTCTACAAAAGTGAAAGAACGAATATTCCTATCTTCACCACATATGAGTGATGAGGGGTATGAACAAAAATTTGTAAAAGAAGCTTTTGACACTAATTGGATAGCGCCACTCGGTGAAAATGTAAATGAATTTGAAAGAGAGCTGGCTGAAAAAGTTGGATCTAAATCAGCAGCTGCCCTTTCATCTGGAACAGCTGCTATTCACTTGGCTCTCAAGGCCGCAGATGTTGGAGAAGGCGATATCGTTTTCTGTCCAACCCTCACTTTTTCTGCTACTGCAAACCCAATTATCTATCAAAATGCTACTCCTGTTTTTATAGATAGTGATTATAAAACTTGGAATATGAGTCCGGAAGCTTTGGAAGAAGCGTTTGAAAAATATCCAAAGGTAAAAGCTGTTATTGTAGTTCACCTTTATGGTTTATCTGCAGATATGGATAAAATCATGGAGGTATGTAAGAAACATAACGTTGCTGTGATAGAAGATGCTGCAGAGTCTTTAGGTACCTATTATAAAGGAAAACATACTGGAACCTTTGGAGATTATGGCATTTTTTCTTTTAATGGAAATAAGATTATTACAACTTCTGGTGGTGGTATGCTTGTTTCTGATAATGAAGAGAGAGTTGCAAAAACAAGATTTTGGGCTACTCAATCAAGAGATAAAGCTAGACATTACCAGCATAGTGAATTAGGTTTTAATTATCGTATGAGCAATGTTGTTGCTGGGATTGGTAGAGGCCAGCTGAAGGTTTTAGATCAGAGAGTAGAAAAGAAACGATATATTTATGAGTATTACAAGAGAGAACTAAGTGGACTTGAAGGAATTACGTTTATGCCAAATAATAAGTGGGATGAGCCAAACTATTGGTTAAGTGCGATAATCTTATCTGGTAAAGTAAAACCAATCGATGTTATAAAAGCTCTTGAAAGTGAAAATATTGAATCAAGACCTGTATGGAAACCTATGCATATGCAGCCATTCTTCAAGAAATATGATTTTGTTAGTGAAGGTGTGTCAGAGAAGTTGTTTGAGAAAGGTATCTGTTTACCGTCTGATACCAAGATGACAAACATGGATTTAGGGCGAGTTGTAAATATTATAAAGGAGCTGTGGGTAGAGTAATGAATAATTCCTACAATGGGATTTATAGAAGGTCAGTAAAAAGACCTCTGGATTTTATCTTATCTTTATTTGCTATAATTGTTCTTAGTCCAGTATTTCTAATAGTTGCTATTCTTGTTAGAGCGAATTTAGGAAGCCCCGTGCTTTTTAAACAAAGAAGACCTGGACTTAATGAAAGAATTTTTACGATGTATAAGTTTAGGACTATGAATGATAAGAGAGATGAAAATGAAGAGTTATTACCCGACAGCATCAGATTGACAAAATTCGGGAAATTTCTACGTTCAACATCACTTGACGAATTACCTGGACTGCTTAATATATTGATAGGGGATATGTCTATTGTTGGTCCGAGACCACTTCTAATCAGATACTTACCATACTACACTGAAGAAGAAAAGAAACGTCATAGCGTAAGACCAGGTCTAACAGGTCTTGCTCAAATAAATGGAAGAAATAACTTAGAGTGGGGTAGTAGACTTAAAATTGACATTCAATATGTAAACAAAGTTAGTTTTTTATTAGATTTAAAAATAATATTGAAAACAATTATAAAGGTATTTAAACGAGAAGATATTAACGTGGTAGATAAAGGAACTTTAAGAGATTTAGATGAGGAAAGGAAGTAGAACATTTGAAAAAAGAAATCCTTGATAGTAGAGACTTACTGGAACATAAATCGACTATTCTTGCTTTTCTAGTAGAATCATATAAAGTTAATTTTAATTTATCTCAGGAACAATGTACTTCAGTATGTATTGAAAAAATCAACCTTTTAAACACTTTTTTAAAACAAAATAGTGCAACTTTAATTGGTGCGTTTGACAATGAAGAGTTGATTGGATTCGTATGGCTTTATAAGCATACTAATTACGAAGAGCTAAGGCTACATATAAATCAAATAATTGTGTCAAAAAAGCATAGAGGAAAGGGAGTCGCTAAACAGCTTATAAAAGAAGCTGAGAGATTCGCTATTAATAATGAAATTAAAACAATAGATTTAAACGTCTCAGAAATTAATGTTGAAGCGATTAAAATGTATGATAACATTGGGTTTTCTACAGAAAGACGCTTAATGAAAAAAGTGTTATAGGAGGAAATAATGCTATCATTTATATCTGCTAAAGAAGAAGAAAAATGGAATGAAATAGTTAGAAGTTTTAAGGATTACGATACATATTATCTGTTAGAATATACAAAAGGGTTTCAAACCCATGGTGATGGAGAACCATTACTTATATATTTTGAAGATAGTAGTTCTAGAGCAATGAATGTTGTTATGAAGAGAGATATATCTTTGGATAAAAGATTTAATGGAAAAGTACCCGCAAATTGCTATTTTGACACCACAACTCCTTATGGCTATGGTGGATTTCTAATTGAAGGCACAACCACTTCTGATAATTTAAAGAATTTACAAAATGAGTATACTTTAGCATGTAAAAACGAAGGAATTATTAGTGAGTTCGTTCGCTTTCACCCTGTGATGAATAATTATAAATTTTTAGAAGATATTTATGATATAGACATACTTGGAAAAACTATTACTATGAATTTGGAAACTAAAGAGTTAGTATGGAAAGAAATTACTGGGAAAAATAGAAATGTTATTAGAAAAGCCCTTAAATCTGGTGTTGAAATATTTTGGGGTCGTAGTTCTGAGTTATTTGAAATTTTTATAGATTTATATAACGATACTATGGATAAGGATAATGCGAGTGACTATTATTATTTTAAGGATGATTTTTATAAAAGTGTTTTAAATGATTTACGCTATAACAGCTTAATATTTTATGCTTTGTATAATGGAAAAGTAATTGCTATGTCAATAATCATGTTTAGTAATAAGCAAATGCATTATCATTTATCTGCTTCTGATAAAAAATTCCAACATCTTGCCCCTACAAATTTACTTTTGTATGAAGCAGCATGTTGGGGATGTGAAAATGGATACAAAACATTTCATCTAGGTGGAGGACTTGGAAGCAAAGAGGATAGTTTGTACAGTTTCAAAAAGGCTTTTAACAAAAACTCTAACACTTCTTTTTCTATTGGAAGAAAGATATTTAACGAAGAAGACTACAATAAATTAGTAAAGATTAGAAGTGTAGATACTAATTTTAATAGAAATACTTCATTTTTCCCTCTTTATAGAGGATAGTAAGATTAACTAGTACTTAGAAAAGTATTAGTAAGGGGAGTAAAGCATGAAAAAAAATATTTGGATATGGAATCATTATGCTACAAATATGTATAAGGATCAGGCTGGTAGACATTATTGGTTTGCAGAGAATTTAATTAAAAAGGGATTTAATCCAACTATTTTTTGTGCGTCTACTATCCATAATTCAAAAGAAAGTATAGATACTGGTAATCAAAAGTATACTTTAGACACTGTTAATAGTATTCCTTTTGTTTTTGTGAAAACACCGAGCTATATGGGGAACGGGAAACAACGGATTAAAAATATGTTTGCTTTCTATAAAAATCTTTACCCTGTAGCAAAAAAATATGCTAATCAATATGGTAAACCTGATGTGATAATAGCTTCAAGTGTTCATCCGCTTACTTTGGTTGCAGGAATAAAGATAGCAAAAAAAATGGGAATTCCTTGCATATGTGAAGTGCGTGATTTATGGCCAGAAAGCCTAGTTGCGTATGGATCCTTGAAAAGAAGTAGTGCTATTGCAAAAATATTATATCAAGGCGAAAAATGGATTTATAAAAAAGCGGATTCTATAATTATGACATGGGAAGGCGGTAAAAAGTATATTATTGACCAAGGTTGGGACGATAAAATTGATGTAACAAAGGTTAATCATGTTAGTAATGGGGTAATTATCGATACATTTGACAAAAACAGTGAAGAATATAAGATAGTTGACTCAGATTTAGATAATAAAGAATATAAGAATATTGTATATGCTGGTTCAATCAGAAAAGTTAATAATCTTGGAATGTTGCTGGATGCTGCAAAAATAATTCAAAATCGAGGAAAGAAAGATATTAGATTTTTAATATATGGCTCTGGAGATGAAAGTGAAGCACTTAAAAAGCGTTGTTATGAGGAAAATATTAATAATGTAATATTTAAAGGTCGGGTTGAAAAAAAGTATGTTCCTTCAATCCTAAAAAAGTCTTACATAAATGTCCTTCACAATTCAAGTACTTCACTAGATAAATATGGTCAGAGCCAAAATAAATTTTTTGAATACCTGGCTGCTGGAAAATGTATTGTCCAGACTTATTCAACAGGTTATAGTATTTGTGAAAGAGCTGATTGCGGAGTTAGTGCTCCAGTTCAAAATGCAGAAGAAATTGCTGAAGCTATAATCGAAGTTTATAAGAATGAAAGTAAAAACCAACAAATGGGAAAAAATGCTCGTAAAGCTTCATATGAGTTTGACTTTATTAGATTAACAGAAAAACTGATTAAAATTGTTGAAAGTGTGAATGAGAGAAAGGAGCTAACAAATGAACTTGTACGAAAAAGTGGTTAAAAAAGAAGAGAAAATAGCAGTTATTGGGTTAGGTTATGTAGGTATGCCTATAGCAGTTGCTTTTGCTAGGAAAGTCAATGTTATTGGATTTGACTTAAATACTCACAAAATTGAGCAGTACATAAATGGTATAGATCCTACGAATGAAGTTGGTAATGAAGCTATAAAGGAAACAACAGTGGACTTTACTTCGGATGAGACTAAGCTAAAGGAAGCAAAATTCTACGTTGTTGCTGTTCCTACACCAATAAATGCGGATAAAACACCTAACTTAAGCCCTATAGAAAGGGTGAGTGCTACTATTGGCAGAAACCTCACTAAAGGGTCTATTGTAGTTTACGAGTCTACAGTTTATCCTGGGGTGACTGAGGATATCTGTATTCCTATTCTTGAGAAAGAATCGGGTTTGAAATGTGGAATAGATTTTAAAGTAGGTTATTCACCAGAACGTATTAACCCTGGGGATAAAGTGCATCGATTAGAGAATATTACAAAGATTGTTTCCGGAATGGATAATGAATCATTAGAAGAGATTGCAAAAGTTTATGAACTTGTTGTTGAGGTCGGAGTCCATCGTGCTAGTTCTATCAAAGTTGCTGAGGCTGCGAAGGTGGTTGAAAATAGCCAACGAGATATTAATATTGCATTTATGAATGAGCTTGCTATTGTTTTTGATCGTATGAACATAGATACTAAAGAAGTCATTGAGGCAATGAACACAAAGTGGAATTCTCTTAAATTTTATCCGGGATTAGTAGGAGGGCACTGTATCGGTGTTGATCCATACTATTTTATATATGAAGCAGAGAAGCTTGGTTATCATAGCCAAATTATTTTATCGGGAAGAAAGATTAATGATGGTATGGGGGAGTTTGTTGCTGAGGCAATTATCAAAAAACTAATATTAGCTAACAAGGTTGTTAAGCAATCAAAAGTTGCTATTCTGGGTATAACTTTTAAGGAAAATACTCCTGATACTAGAAATACAAAAGTTGTAGATATTATTGAGCGTTTAAAAGAATATGGAATTGAACCAATAATTGTAGATCCTGTAGCTGATAAAGTAGAAGCTAAGAATGAGTACGGAATAGAAATGGTTGATATTAATGATATTCAAGAAATTGATTGTTTAGTCTTAGCAACTGCTCATGATGAATTTAAGGAAATGAACTTAGACAAAATAGAATCTTTCTATGGTGATTTTGACAATAAAGAGAAGATATTAATTGATATTAAGAGTATCTTAGATAGAACACAAGTTGAAGAAAAGGGATTTAGCTATTGGAGATTATAAATTTCTTGGTTAAAGATTAGGAGCTTCTTATGAAAATACTGCACATAAATTCATATTTTAACGGTAGTAAATTTTATAAAAACTTATATGATAAACAAGTACAAAATGGATTAGATATTAGTGTTTATGTACCTGTTCCCTCAACAAATAATTTAAACGCAGGTGATTTAGGTGAATATACAATAGTTAGTGCTAACCACAACAAATTTGATAGATTTTTATTTCAAATAAAACATTATAAAATACTAAAAGATATTGTAAAAAAAATTGAAGTAGATAGGTTTTCGATATTACATGCTCACTCATTATTCTCTAATGGCAGTATTGCGTTAAAACTAAAACAAAAATACAATGTTCCTTACATAGTTGCTGTAAGAAATACAGATGTCAACTTCTTTTTTAAAAAAATGCCCCATTTAAGAAACTTAGGTATAAAAATTTTAAAAGAGGCTGATGGGATAGTATTACTATCAGAGTCCTACAAGAATTTGTTGAAAGAAAAATATATCCCTAACAATTTGAAAGATGAAATAGATAAAAAAATATCAATAGTACCTAACGGTATAAATAATTTTTGGTTCCAAAATATTGAAACCAAGGAAAGTATCCCTTTTAAAGATGATTTGAAATTATTACATGTTGGTGTAATAGATAAAAATAAAAATATAACTACAACAATAAAGGCAATAGAAATCTTACATAATAAAGGCTATAATGTTACCTTTACTCTAGTTGGTAGAATAAAAAATGAAAATGTTTATAGAAAGATAAAAGATTTACCGTACATAAATTATTTTCCGCCAAAACCTCAGGAAGAACTTATGCAAATATATAGAGAGAATGATATATTTGTTATGCCTTCAATAACGGAAACATTTGGACTGGTATATGCAGAAGCAATGAGTCAAGGACTACCTGTTATTTATTCTCAAGGACAGGGGTTTGATAGACAATTTGAGAATGGAACAGTTGGTGCATCTGTTCCATCTGATTCAGAAACGGATATAGCAAATCAAATACAAAACATTCTAGTTAACTATCATAAGATATCAGTTAACTGTACAATGAAAGTTGATAAGTTCCATTGGGGAAATATTGTAGAACAATATTCTCAACTATATTCAAAATTAATCAATTAAATTGAATATAGCTGGAATAATTGGATTAAAAAAGATGGTAAACAAATATACTTCAGAAAAGGTTATTATTGAAGATTAGTTTAAATTTGTTCAAGTTTACATCTCTAGGTGTTAATGTTATTTAAAGTATAGGTAATATAAAAATATTAAAAAACTTTGTCTTATAGGATATAACTACTAGATTGGAAAGTGGTAATATGAATGTATTATTAGTTACAACTTTATATCCCGGATATAAAGGACAGTCAAGAATAGAGGTATCTTATGCTTTACACCAGTTCGCGAAGGAATGGATATTCGCGGGTCATAATGTAAAAATAGTAAGATTATGGCCTAAGCTCCCTATTTTAATTGATAATAGAAAAGAAGCTAGAAGATATAGAAAAGATGAAACTGTTAATTTAGAAGGTGTGGATGTAAATATAGTAACAATAAAAAGATATCCTAAAATTGATTATCTTAAAAATCATAAAAATAATACCATCAGTAAAATAATGCATAATTTAGAAATAGGTTTTCAACCAGATATAATAGTTTGTCATATGATGAACCCCTCTTTATATATATCAAAAAAGCTAAAAGAAAAATGGAATGTCCCGCTCGTTCTTACTATGCATCAAACTGATATTAAACAATTAACTAATATGAGTAGTAGATATAATGAATATTTAACCTTAGAACCATTTATAGATAGATTAGGTTTTAGAAGCAATGCATTAATGAAACAGTACAATCAGTTGGATTTGCCGAATAAAGATAACTTTGTTATAAATTCAGGTATAGAAAAGAATCTGATAATGGAAGAGAAGAAATTGAAAAGCAAAATAAATTTTGGGGGAAATGTAATTTTTGTTGCTTCTAGTATGATCCCTAGAAAAAATATAGGTGCAATTATAAAAGCATTTGAAATGATTGCTCGTAAACAAGAGATATATTTAAAAATTGCAGGAGACGGTCCAGAAAAAGAAAAAATATTGAAAATGATAGATAACTCTAAAGTTAAGGGGAAAATTGAGTATTTAGGGTATATTACTAGAGATTCAGTATTAGATTATATGGAAAAAAGTAATATTTTTGTTTTGGTAAGTTCCTTGGAGACTTTTGGATTGGTCTATTTAGAGGCAATGGCTAAGGGTTGTATAACTATTGGATCTAAAGGAGAAGGTGTTGATGGAATTATTAAAGATGGTTTGAATGGCTATTTATGTGAACCTAGAAATATTGATGATCTAGTTCACACATTAAGCCGAGTTTTAAATTTAGACATAAACACTAGAACTCAAATAATAGAAAATGCAGTAAATACGGCAAGAATAATGACCCAAGAAAAAATTGCAAATGATTATCTAAATATCTTAAGAAATACAATTGAAGAACGTAAATTATAGGATGCTAGTCTAGATTAGACACAACCTTTTTAAATTTTTCGGTAATTGCCAACAACAATAAAAAGAGTGTGTGTTGTTTAATTAGGTAACAGATAGCTAATCAGGACTTTAAAAACATGATTGTTGATTTAAAATTTGGTAGTAGCTCTAGAGAAGATTATGTAATGATATAATTATTTAAGAGTTTTAATTAAGAGGGTTCTCTCCAATAAAAAGGACAGTCCAACCGCTATAACCAATAGATAAAAGATTAAACATCCTACGCAAGATAAAGTTGAATCTTAAAATAAGCTATACCTAAAATCAAAGAGTATCTTAATGAGCTAACTACAATTATTTAGAGCATTAATTTAATTGATAAATTAAAAGAAATTAAGTTATTAATTGTATAAAAAAACAAATACTAGTTAATAACAAATTCTCGTATTGAGGTTGATACTATGCACAACAGTTTAATATCAATAATTATACCAGTCTATAATGTAGAAGAATATTTGCAAGAATGCCTGGACTCTGTACTTCATCAAACATATAAAAATATAGAAATAATTGCTATAAATGACGGCAGTTCAGATAATAGCCTTGAAATATTAAAAACTTATGCATTAAAGAACGAAAATATTAAAATTATATCTCAGGAAAATTCAGGGCAATCGGTTGCAAGAAATAAAGGAATTAAAATAGCAACTGGAAAATATATTTATTTTTTAGATTCGGATGATTATATTTTGCCAGAAACATTTGAGCACTTAATTGGAACAATGGAGGAGAACAACTTAGATTTAATCCGATTTGTTGCGGAGCCTTTTGCAGATGGATTAGACATAAAATTAGATAAAAAACAATACAATTTTAATAATTTTATTAACCCGAACAAAATCTATAATAAAGAAGAGTTTTTGAAATTAAATCTCTTAACATATTCTGCTTCACCAGTATTATATATTGTGAAAAAAGATGTATTAACAAAAAAAAATATTTTATTTAAACCAGGGATTGTACATGAAGATGATTTATTTAATGTTGAGGTTTTCCTGAATTCTACTGTAACTATGTATGACCCAACATCATATTATAAACGTAGATATAGACCTAATTCAACTATGACTACAAAGTCAATCGAGGGTAGAAAGAAATCCTTTGATTCAAGATGTATTATCCTTGATGAATTAAATATTTTATTAGAACAGTATACTGATAAGCATGAGATTAATTTAATAAAGCAAAGGATTCGTGCTCTTACTGCTTCATTGATTTATAAGTATGACGATATAGATAAAAGTTACAAAAGAAAAAAGATAAAAGATCTTAAGAACCTCTCAAGTTATATATATTATTATTATATTTTTAGGAGAAGAATTGGTGTAATTGTAAGAACTGTACTCAAAAAATAAGATTATTTTGTTTTATGCTTTAAAGATGAATGGAATAAGGAGATATTATTTATGAAAAAGGTGATGGTTTATGCTTATACAAAATTTAATCTTGGAGATGACTTATTTTTAAAAATTTTATTTGAGAGATACCCCAATACAAATTTTGTTTTATTTACTCAAAAAAAGTATAGGGCGATTTTTAAACACAATAATGTAAAGATCCTTTCTTCTGACAACCTAATTTTAAGAGGGTTTAATTATATTTCGCGAAGAATTAATAAAAACTATACAATTAATAAAATTATTTCTAAATCATGTGACGCTTCTGTTTATATAGGGGGATCAATTTTTCAGCAGCGAGATAATTGGAAGGTTCAGATTAATAATCGTAAAAATTTATTAAATGAAAATCAGCCTTTTTATGTTCTAGGAGCTAACTTTGGTCCATTTAATAATGAAAATTATTATTTAGAATATAAAAAGTTAATTTCTAAATATGAAGACATTTGTTTTAGAGATACTTACTCATATAAACTATTTAAGGATTTAAATAATGTAAGAATGGGAGATGATATAGTATTCTCTCTCAATAAAAATAAAACATATAGAAATGATAAAAATATAGTTATTTCAGTTATTAAACCATCTTATAGACCATATTTATCGGAATATGATGACCTATATTATAAAAAAATCAAGGATACCTCTATCGAATTTATAAAAAAAGGATACAAGATAACACTTATGTCCTTTTGTAAACATGAAGGCGATGAAGAAGCAATAGGAGAAATTCTTAAAACTATTCCCCAGAAATACAGTCATTATATTGAACCATATAACTATAGAGGAAATATAGAACAATCTCTTGATGTAATATCTAGTTCAAGTTTAGTAATTGGAACTAGATTTCACGCCATGATTTTAGGATGGCTTTTCAATAAACCAGTTGTTCCTATAGTTTATAGTGAAAAAATGACAAATGTCATGAAAGACGTTGGTTTTAGTGGATTATATACAGATTTTAATAGTATAGATCAATTAGATCCCGTCGATATTGTGAAAAGTATGGAAACTAATTTTGTTGATATAACTGTACAAATCGAAAACTCCGAGAAACATTTTAAAGAGTTAGATAAGTTATTACTAGATATGTCCCTAGAAAGTGTGTAGATTTTGAATAATAATACAAAGGTGCTTAAACAATTAAATACTATGGTTTTATTGACAATTATTATACAAGCATTTATTTTAGTGAAAAGCGCCATAGTTGCATCTTATTTCGGTGTTAGTGCTGAACTAGATGCTTTTAATCTTGCCAATAGGATTTCAACATTTATATATAGTTTTATTGGAGCCGGTATATCTACAGTTATTATCCCGTATTTAAGAGATAAAATTAATAAGAATGGCATTAACATATTTATAAGTGTTATTTATTCAGCTGGGTTTTTATTATTAATCTTAATGGTAATATTTGGGGAGGAACTGATCATTATTGCTGGTGGCTCAAATAATAACCATTTTATAGAGCTTGCTGCCAATATCTTAATATTTACTGCTCTGACAGGTTTTATAAACTCACTGATACAACTAGCTAAGGGAGTATTAGAGTTTAATGACAAGTTTAATATACAAAAATTACTGGTACTTATTACTAATATTATACTAGTAATGATGTTATTAGTAGGCGATAACAATATATATTACTATACTATTGTTGGTTTATTCACAGCTATCTTAAATTTAGTTTTTCACGGTTTTATCTTAAAGAAAACTAGTTTCAGATATAGTATTAATTATGATTTGGGAAATCAGAGCTTTAAAGAAATGATGACACTTTTTTTCCCTACAATGTTAAGTACGGGAGTTTATCAAATTTCATTGTTAATAGATACTTTAATTGCTGCGAGATTACCTATAGGTAGTATCTCTATTCTGAATTACGCTAATACAGTAATAAGTATGATTAATCTCTTATTGCTTGGAAATATAACTTCTTTTATTTATCCAAAATTAGTTAAGAAAAATAATAATCAGGAACGACAAGCTAGTCTCATTGATTATATATTGTTAGTGAATGTTTTAATGTGTCTTTTAATATTATTGTTTTATTCAGGTGGTCGAGAGGGGATTAGTATATTATTTGAAAGAGGAGAATTTACTAGTGAGAATACAACAATTATATTCATAATAGCATTAATATTAACACTTTCACTACCAACTAATGCAATTAGGGATTTGCTATATAGATATTTTTATATGAATAAAGATACATTCACTCCTTTTACTAATAGTATAATGATAAGTATAATTAATATTGTAATAAGTGTAATACTTTCAATATATATTGGTTTACATGGTGTAGTGATAGGAACTGTTTTAGCTTCATACTTCAGCCTGTTTTTTATTTGTATCAGATTCAAGAAGAAATTTCAAATTTATTTCAATAAGAGAACATTTTTAGTTGAAAATGGTAAAATTATTGTTATAACTGGATTATCTGTAATAGCTTCAATGATATTTAAGAACCTTACCAATATAGAAAATACTTTAACAGGACTAATTACAGACACAGTATTTTCATTAATAATATTTATTGTGTTATTAAAACTTTTTAAAAGTAAAGTTTTTAAAATAAAATTATAACATAATTATTAATTGGTTAGATTTTAGTGACTAAACAGATATTCTAACATAAATTAATTTTAAATAAACTTCTGCAGTTAAGATTTCCTTCCTGGTGGAAGATAAAAGAGTTTATTATTTTTAACTCACCTTTGAATGTAATCTCAATCAAAAAAAGTGGGTATTTGATAAGAACAAATTTGAAGAAATTACAGAAGAAAAAAATACATGAGATTAATATTTCTTATTAATAATTTAGGAGTCATCGTAATGTTAAAGACTGGGCGTATAAATATAAGTAGAAGTACGTTTTATATAATCTTATTTTCAATTGTTTTTTCAGCTGGATTAATGAATTCTATAGACTTTATCAATTTAATCGGTTTGAATGAATTGAATACTGTTGTTAGAATTGTTTTTTACTTGCTTTTAGTTTCATTATTTTTTCTATTATTAATTAAAAATATATTAATTAGAAAAACCATTCTACCTGAAACATTTCCATATTGGATTATGTTACTTTTTGCAGTGTTATTTAATTTTTTTATTTTGTTTATACAAAAACCTTCTGGGCTATTACCAGGTGGAGCATATTTTTTTGAATTATTTCATTTCATATCTATTCTTTCTATAATGATTATACTTGCAAGTGTCATTGAAACCCTTAATGGCATTAAAGTCGCTATATGGGGTTTGGGTTTAGGTGCGGCTTTTTCCGCATTAATACCATTTTTATTTCCAGAAATGATAGGATCCAGGGAGGCAGAATTCCAAGGTCATTATTTTATTGGAGGATTCTGGAATTCAGCAGTAATCTCTTATATCTCTGTTGGTTGGTTGATGGTATCTTTGTCATCGGTAGAAAAGTCTAAGGTAAAAAGATTATTTTTAATTAGCTTATTTTTAATTATGGCATTTGGAGGACTAGCTGGACTTTCTAGAGCTACATTACTTTCTGTAATTGTTTCGGTATGTGTGTATTTGGTTTTTGCTAAAAAGATAAAAAAATACATAAAAGTAATTATATCTGGATTAATAATCATTTTGCTGGTACTAACTCTGTTTCCTGACTTGGTCTTAAACTTCAGTGAAAGATTAGAGGGAGGTATAGAAATTGAGGATGAATCAAGAACTAAAATTTGGATAGATTATCTTGAAGATCTACCTAGTTATTTTCTATTTGGAGCATTAGATGGGGATTACACGAAATATTCTATTTTTGGGATGGGCCCCCATTCTACTATATTAAATTGGTTGTCTCAGTATGGAATTTTAGGATTATTGGGGTTTGTTATACTTATTATTGGGTTCGTAAGTTCTATAAAAAACATCAAAAAGCTATTTCCTGTAGAAACTACTGCAGCTTTATATGCATGGTTAGCAGCATATTTATCAGTCGCTTTAATAAATGAAACAGGATTTAAACAATTAACAGTTTTTACTGCATTTGGTATTATTTTAGCGTGGGGAAACGTTAGTAAGAAAAGTATTAAAAAATAAATAATAATATAAAAAACAAATTTGGAAGTGTGAAATTTAAAATTACTATTACAAGAACTGTCTATTTCGGGATATCTAACGCCGTTCTTGCTAGTATAACAAAGTAACAGTATTGAACAATCTGAAAAGTAGTTTTGCTTTTAAAAAACTGTTTAACTTGAAATAATATATCTAATCTCTTATCTGACTGTTTCGATTTGCATTTAACATATTTTCTAAAGGTATGATTGTAAATACTTAAATGCCATTCAAGCTAATTTAATTTATTAATTACTTTTCCTGCTAGAGCTCAAATACTCTCATAATGAGTTTGAATTTTATAATAAAATATTTCTAATCAACTGTATCCTAAAGGTTGATCACTTTTTTCGCGAGTTTATGTGTAAACGAATAATTATTAAAAACGATACTTTGTTTATACAATTTAATTTTCTGATAAAGTTGTTTGCATTAGCAATTAGATACATTAAAAAAATAAAATAACATTGCTATGATTTAGATTGGTCTATATTAAGCTATATTGATAATTCCAATAAGATTATATGGAGTGTGCATTTCAATGATGCAAAATATAAAAAAAGCACTAAAATTGTCTAAGTCCTTTTTAAGTAAGCAATATATGAAAGGTGTTTTAAATTCCGAAAAGGAATTTAAAATTAAAGAGGATCCAGGTAGAATTAAATACCTTCTTCAATCAAATAAGAAAAGTGACAAATTATTAATTGTTTTTTCAGGATTTCCCATTAAAGGAAAACCTCCAGTTTATAATTATGTATTGACATTTAGAGGTTTAGAATGTAACAAATTATTTATTTTAGATGATTTTGGGGATGATTATAGGGGTACATACTATTTAGGAACAAATGAAAATTGGTTTCTAACTAATGAAATAACTAATTTAATTTCATCAATTAAAACTCAATTAAGTATAAAAAATGAAAACATAACTCTGACAGGAAGCAGTAAAGGTGGGTTCGCTGCTCTATATTACGCTTTTAAAGATAATTATGGGAGTGTAATTGCAGCTGAACCCCAAATTAGGGTAGGAGATTACTTATCTGCGACAAAACATTTAGGTGTATTTAAAAATATTATGGGGGAACACTCTAAGGGAAAAAAAGAGAAGCTAAACGAAGTTATTTTTGATATTACAAAACAAAAAAATCTAAGTCCTAGTAATGTAATAATACTTTGTGGAAAAAATAACGATTATTATTTAAAAAATCATGTGTCACACTTTATATCCCATTTAGATAAAAAGAGTATTCAATATGAACTAATTTTAGGAGATTTTAGTGATCATTCTCAAGTCAGTAAACACTATCCAAAATTGGTTTATAATCATTATAATGATTAATAAATCGAGTTGTTAAAGTGTGAAATTAAAATCTACGACGAATATCCATCAAATTATATTAACACTCAAATTCATTCTTATGGAAGTATTTAGAATGTTTTTACGAAAGGTTGTTGCTATATGATGTCTTAACTTACAAATTTTCAAACATCGCTTCCTTCATCATGGCAGTAAAATTAAGAATGCTCTAACTTGAGAATAGACGAGTTTCTTTCTCGAAAAGAGTCAAAACAACTCCACCATTATAAGGATGAAGTGAGGAAGTGAAACCATGAAAAAATTAATATTATTATTTTCTATTTCTATATTATTATTTTATTTATTTTTAAAAAATGACTCTGAAGAAATAATTGATATAGAATTATATAACGAACTATATAAACTACAACCTAACTGGTCGATCCAGAAATTCCCTTTGCAAGACTCGAATTATAATGCAGCTGAATATGCCTGGGGATGGAGTAACGTGGCGAATTCTTTGGTAGATATGTACAGGGTCACAGAGAATGAAAAATACTTAGAAATTCTAGTCGAACAGATTAACTATATCTTTTCCCAGACAGATCAGAAACTTGGTATTGAAAGTTTCACGGGGACTGGTTTAAATTTGCCCGCATGGTCAGATGGGGGATACTATACTGACGGGCAATTTAATTATGTCTATCCGGTTCATACAGGGATGATAACATTACCTATTTTAAGGCTTGTCGATACTATTTATACATATGAACTGAATGAGTATGAAGAAATAGCAGATAAATTTTTAGTAGCATCCGGTGAAGCACTTGCCATTCATAATCAGGTTAATATGTGGGTAGATTTTTCTGATACAGAAGGTTTTTATCTTGGACATCCTTATGGAGATGGCTATGTATCAGAAGCAAATAAAATAGGAATACCGAATAGAATCAGTGTTTATTTAGCAGCTACTGGTTTATATGATAAGCTAACTGATGGAAATATTTACAGTGAACGAATCGAGAAAAGTTTAAATTACTTTAAGAATTCTTTGTTCAAATACGACGAGAAATTTGATTCGTATTATTGGAGTTACTGGGAGGAACAAAATATCCAAAAACCTTGGGAGGATATCAATCATGCTATGATCACTGTTTACGGAATTTTTATATTGCATGAAGAGGCGGGGTATTCAGTGTTTTCGGAAAGTGACTTTGAAAAGATTGCAAATAATGTTTATAAAATTATAGATGATAAAAATTCACCAATACAAATGAGAAAGCACATTCATAAGAGAGACGAAGAAGAAAAGACATACTATATTCCAGAAGAAAATCCATATTATTATGACGTTTTAAGATGGAGCTTTTTAGGAGTATATGATGAAAGTATATTGAGTACGTTAGAACATGTATATAAAAAAACCAATGTTGAAGAAATGAATCCACAAACAAGATTAAGCAGTATCGCTTCTTACCTGTATGCTAAAGAGAAAACAAATGATATTAGTTGGTAATATACCGATACCGTCTTAATTTAAAATTTGGAGAGTGAGTATTAATGAAAATAACAGTAGCAGGAACCGGATATGTCGGCCTATCCAACGCAGTTCTTCTAGCGCAACACAACGAAGTAACTGCTCTAGATATAATCCAAGAAAAAGTAGACATGATCAACAACAAGAAATCACCAATTGTAGATGAAGAAATCCAAACATTCCTAGAAACAAAGGAACTAAATTTAACAGCTACTACAGACTCAACAGCAGCTTTTAAAGATGCTGAATATGTTATCATTTCAACACCAACAAACTATGATCCGGAGAAGAATTACTTTGATACAAGCTCAGTTGAATCAGTAATCGAAACGGCTATCAATGTTAATCCTGATGCTGTCATGATTATCAAATCAACAATACCAGTAGGATATACAAATATAGTACGTGATAAATTTAAGACTAACAACATCATTTTCTCTCCAGAGTTTTTAAGAGAAGGAAGAGCACTATATGATAATTTATATCCATCTCGAATTATTGTTGGAGAGCAATCAGAACGTGCGAAGAAGTTTGCTGATCTTTTAGCGGAAGGTGCGATTAAGGAAGATATCCCGGTATTATTCACGGATTCCACGGAAGCTGAAGCAATTAAATTATTTGCAAATACTTACTTAGCAATGCGTGTTTCATTTTTTAATGAGCTTGATACATATGCAGAAGTAAAAGGCCTAGATGGCAAGCAAATCATTGAAGGTATTGGACTAGATCCTCGAATTGGAGAACACTACAACAATCCATCCTTTGGCTATGGTGGATATTGCTTACCGAAGGATACGAAGCAGTTACTTGCAAACTTTGAAGATGTTCCGAATAACATTATTCAGGCAATTGTTGATGCTAATGATACGAGAAAAGACCATATTGCTGATATGATTACAAAACGTAATCCAAAGGTTGTTGGTATTTATCGTCTAACAATGAAGACAGGTTCGGATAACTTTAGACAGTCAGCTATTCAAGGCGTTATTAATCGAATAAAGAATCAAGGTGTAGAAGTGGTTATCTATGAACCAGTACTTGATGCTGAGGAATTTGATAACTCTCGTGTGATTAAGAATTTTGCAGCGTTTAAACAGGAAGCAGATGTAATTGTTGCCAACCGGTTGTCTGATGAGTTGAAAGATGTAAAAGAGAAAGTTTATACGCGAGACGTGTTTAGTAGGGATTAATTCGTTAAGTAAAACAAGCTCTTATGTCTTGAATACCACATAGTGAATACGAATTTCATATTACTAGAATAGCTCCAATGCATATTGGGGCTATTTAATTATACGGGAGGAGATCTATACATGGCTTGGCAAGCAAATTATACAAAATGGCAAGCGTTCACCGAATTAGATAAGGAGTTAGAATTACAATTAAAGAAAATTGAAAGTGATGAGAAACAATTAGAAGATTGTTTCTATAAAAATCTAGAGTTTGGTACCGGCGGAATGCGCGGCGAGCTTGGACCAGGTACTGAATTAGAACCATCTTCATGGATAAATTGAGCCAGTATTGACGGAGAGAAAACAACTTCGCTATAGCTGACTCTTTCCATGAAGGTGGTTTTACTTCACTTTACTTCCAGAAAGTAGAGCAGGCTTATATAACTCCTTTTCCTACCGCCGGGTATTTATTGCTCTAATTCTTCTTGGACGGATTCTGGAACCTCCTCCCAAGACACTTCATCATAAGATGTAACTTCATTTTCTTGTTTAACATACAATTTCAAGTACGCACCTTGTTTTAATTCTTTTTGTGCAGAAAACTCTACATTCAACACGTTACCATCTTCATGATATGCGGGAAGTTCATACCAATAGGTTGTCATAATTTCTCCCGAGTCAAGCTGAGACTCATCTGTATAAGAAGGGACTCCAACCT
This sequence comes from Oceanobacillus sp. FSL W7-1304, assembly GCF_037969805.1. Taxonomy (NCBI): domain Bacteria; kingdom Bacillati; phylum Bacillota; class Bacilli; order Caryophanales; family Bacillaceae; genus Oceanobacillus; species Oceanobacillus sp. FSL W7-1304. Next base: position 3,625,275 of record NZ_CP150211.1, read on the forward strand.
GCACATATACATTTTCTTTTCCAAAGCGATTAAAATCAACCGTGGCCAGTATCACTACTGCAGCCACCAATAGAATAGAAACTATACCAATCGTTATACCAATTATTTTTTTCATTTAATTTCCCTCCTGAATTGTATTAAAAATGGTCTTATGAAACCCTCGTATGGTGATAAAATAATAAATAATATAAATGAACACATACGCCAACATCCAAATTGTGATTGGTACCCATAGTTCCATTTGGAAAAGGCTAGAAAATGCAATCAAAGCGACTGTACCATGCAGTAATCCAAGGATGAGCGGTGCTATAAATATGAATCCTACTTGGTAACGAATGGTACGCTTTATCTCTTTTTCAGGCACACCAATCTTATATAATATGGAATACTTATCCTTATCATCTTCAGCCTCTGTCATCATTTTAAAGAAAATAATACTGCCAGTGGCAACAAGAAAAACGAGACCTAAGAAACTACCAACAAATAACATGATTCCTGATCCTTCTAAAGAATCTTGAAAATCTTGCGCTGCGCTGGAGAAGTCTACTGTTGATGACTTCGCTTCTAATTCCTGGGACAAGTCTAAGTGCTCTTTATAATTTTCTACTTGCACTGCTTGATAAGTCGATTCTTCAGCATTCAAATCATTGTAAGCTTTATCATGAGCAACAATTACCGTACCAGGCACTGTAGAAATATTGAAGATAGATTCTCCATAAATTTGTACAACTTCATAATCTACTTTATTAAAAGAAACTTCCTTTACATCTTCCGTCCATTGTTCATCATAAAAAGGTTCTATCAAGGCAACTTCGTCCTCGGTTATGTTTAAGGAATCAATATCCCATTCAAGCGCTTCGGCCAACTGCTCAAATGCAGAATGGTCAATAACTGTATACGCTTTTTCCATTTGTTCACTGTTCATACGAATATTCTTGGTGTCTACATGAATCGATTCTTTTACAATAGAATCATCGATAGCTTCTTCTTGCCCTTCCCACATAAAGGAGAATGGTGTATATTGTTCTACGTTTTCCTCCGTGTCATAATACAATCCAAACACTGCACCACCCGCTGTAATCGTTGTTGCACTTAACGTAGCTATAATGGTTAATGTCTTTGCATTTCCACGAATTCGATACAACAATTGGGAAGCAGTCATTAAATTGAGACCTTTCCATGCCCAGAACTTCCTTTTTTTCAACATTTGAAGTACGAAAACCAACACACTGTTAAATATGAGATACGTACCCAACACGGTTAAGGCAATGATTACAATTGGCATTGCTAGGCCTAAGAGCCGCCACGCTTCCGAAGTTAAATCTTGTAATGCTAACCAATAAGCGCCCGCCAATGTAGCTAGTCCAAGAATGACTGAAATAACCCTAGCTTTTGGCAATTCTTCTCCTTTTTTCGATGCATGAAATAAATCAATCAATTTAAATCGATAAATGACTCGATAACCTTGCAACGATGTAAAGAGGAATATAATCAAGAATACGATAATTGTTTCGATAACAGCATTTGGTGAGAATGCTAGACCAATCCCGATATTCAATCCCATTAACTTTAAAAGAAGAGAGAGTAGTAGTTGAGATAGGAAGAAACCTGACACTACTCCAACGATTAAGGAAACCATCCCTATTACCATATTTTCAAAGAACAATAGAAAACCAATCTTTTGTTTTCGTACACCCATTAAAGCGTATAATGCTACTTCCTTCTTTCTTTTCCTCATAAAAAAAGAATTTGAATACAGAATAAAGATTGCAACAAAAATGATAAGCACAAACGCGGAAGCACTCATTATACCGCTGATTTGTTTTGACTGTTCTGCCAACCCACTAATATCACCACTATGTTTTAACGTTGCAAACGTAAAAAATATAATGATGGAAAAAATAGTTGAGCCAATATAAAGTCCATAACTTTTCATGTTTCGACGGATATTCTTCAGTGCTAAATTAAACAATGTCATGCCCGTCACCATCCAGTTGTGCTAATTTCTCTAAAATCATTTGGTAAAACTCTTTTCGTGAGTGTGTACCACGAATCATTTCTCTGGATAAACGTCCATCACTGATAAATAGTATTCTTCTGCAAAAGCTTGCTGCAAATGCATCATGCGTCACCATCATGATGGTTGCTTCCTGATCTTCATTTAATGAACTCAAGGCTTTTAATAAATCCGTTGCTGACTTGGAATCAAGTGCCCCAGTAGGCTCATCTGCAAAAATCAATTTTGGGTTAGAAACGAGCGCTCGGCAAGATGCAGTGCGTTGTTTCTGGCCACCGGAAATTTGATAGGGATATTTATCGAGTATTGCTTCAATCCCGAATGCTTTTGCCATTGAATCTACTTTTACATCAATTTCTTTTATAGAATTTTTTGCAATTGCAAGCGGTAATACGATATTCTCACGTACCGTTAAAGAATCTAGTAGGTTGTAATCTTGAAATATAAATCCGAGATGGTCCCTGCGAAAATCAGCAAGCTGATCCCCTTTCATTTTTGCGATATTATCATTTTCTATATAAATATCACCTTTAGAAGGGGTATCAATTGTCGCTAATACATGAAGTAATGTTGACTTTCCAGCACCGGATGGTCCCATGATTCCTACAAATTCACCATGATCTATCGTAAAGGAAATGTCCTCCAGCGCTTTAAACGTATTCGCTCCTTTTCCAAAGACTTTCTCAACACTTTTCACCTGTAATAAGGATTCCATTATTCCTCCACCTCTTTCGTATGTTGTCTTTACTATATCCCTCCATCCTTAAACTACAATCACATGAACCTTACAAAAACCTTAAATACGTTTTTTCCTCACAAATTCCTGTTAAGATAGAATAAATTAGATGATAATAACAAGTATGAAAAGGTGATAAACATGGAAAGACCACGGATTCTCATTGTTGACGATGAACAAGACTTATGCCAATTAATAAAAACAAGCTTAACAAAGGAAGGGTTTTCTGAAATCGAAATAGCAGGCACGATAGAAGAAGGATGGAAAAGATTTCAAGCTTTCCAACCAAACCTAGTAATATTAGATGTTATGCTTCCTGATGGAGAAGGTTATGATTTGTGTAAAAGAATAAGAGAAGTTTCACGTATCCCTATTCTCTTCTTGTCTGCTAAGTCCGATGAAGTGGATAAAATATTAGGTCTGGCAATCGGTGGAGACGATTATATTACGAAGCCTTTTAGTCCAAAGGAGATGGCCTATCGCGTGAAGGCACAACTTAGGCGTGCAGGTGTCTATACGATAGAGGCAACTCCAAAGACAACAGCAGCTAAGGCGACAAACGTCGGTCCTTTTGAAATCAATTCAGATGAAACGGAGGTAAAAAAGGACGGTCAAATACTTGAGTTAACCGCTAAAGAAGTTGGATTAATGGCATCATTTATGCGGAATCCGAACCAAATCCTCAGCAAAGAAACCTTATTTCTAAATGTATGGGGAGAAGACTTTTATGGTGCTGATAATACATTAATGGTGCACATTCGCAGGCTTCGGGAAAAAATTGAAGACAATCCGTCTGATCCTTCCTATATTTTGACGGTAAAGGGACTAGGTTATCGATTCGTGCCACATAATTAAACTTAAGTTATGGATTTGTGCATAAATATAGACTTTCCTTTTTAAGGACAGGTGATAGAAAATGAAATGGAAGCTAACCGCTCGTTATTTAATATCCATTTTAAGCATCGTATTTATTGTCATTATTGTAAACACTATAATCTTATTTGGATTGCTTATTTATCAAGCATCCCAGAATACAGGTGATTCAGAAAACAGTTCTGGTGAAAATTTCACTCGCACATTCAGCCAATACCTAAAATTAGAGGATAATCAACCATATGTGACAGAAGAAGGAGAGACTGCCTTAGAAGGATTTGGTGCCTGGCTGCAAATCTTAGATGACAATGGAAATGTGATTTCGTCCTATCAAACTCCAGATCATGTCGCGACAAATTACACCCCCATGGAGCTTATACACAAATATAAGTATATGGACGATGAATTGCATACGTACTTTATAGGCGAGTATGAAGGGTATAGTTACTTAATTGGTGTGCCAGATTCCAATGAAAAACGTGAAGTATTTATGCTGAATCCAGCCGCAATCATGATGTATGCTTCCCGGTTTTTTGGAGTCATTATCATCGTCGATTTAATTATTGCGGCAGTCATTGGCCTATTGTTCAGTACTATTTTAACAAGACCCATAAATCGCATTATTGAACGAATTAATGCACTAAAGGAACGACAATTCCACACAGAAAAACCAAAACGCCCGGGTATATACAAACCAGTTTTTGCAAATCTAAATAATGTTTCGGCGACATTGCAAGAACAATCAAAAGAACGCAATAAATTAGAAAAAATGCGAAATGATTGGATTCGTAATGTCTCGCATGACATCAAAACTCCACTCGCTTCCATTCGTGGTTATGCAGAACTCTTAAGCGACGACAATGTTTCGTCACATGAACGCCTAAAGTATGCAGAGGTAATCGAGCGAAAGTCTCTTTATATGAAGGAATTACTAGATGACTTCAATCTTACCATGCGACTCAGGAACCAAGAAATGCCGCTTCAAAGACAGAACACAAATATGGAAGGCTTTGTTCGAGAAATGGTCATTGATTTACTAAATGACCCTCAATTTGGCTCGTCGCAAATTCATTTCCATAGTGAAAATAGCGAACTAAGCTGGAAAATAGACCAGCATTTAATGAAACGCGCTTTGCTCAACTTTATGTATAATGCATTCATTCACAATGATGAAAATGTAGAAGTTTTTGTAAATGTTACAGAAGACGCTATTACCATACACGATAATGGAAAAGGTATTTCCCCTGAAGAGCAGACCCAAGTTTTTGACCGCTATTATCGTGGTACAAATACTGTAAATATACGAGGAACCGGCCTTGGAATGGCAATTGCTCGGGATATTATAGTAGCTCATGGAGGGGAAGTTGAGCTTGCGGGCCAAGTTGGAAAAGGGACAACTATCAAGATATCGTTTTAACGTCTTTCCAAGCAACAGTTGTCATGATGTAAGTCCAAAATCTTTCGATAATGAACCAAACAAAAAACCTCCTATATAAAAGTTTCACACTACCATAGGTGTGCTCTCTAATTATATAAGAGGTTTTAACTGGTAAATTGTTTGGAGTGCCTCTCCCCGAATACCTCAAGAGTGATATATAATTAATCCAGTCTTAATTTTCAAATATGTTATTAAATATATATTATGAATCAACTATATAGCCCTAATTCCTATTGTTGGTAATAGGGCATATTTTAATTTGAGGCGGAAAAGTAAATGAAAAAGTATGCATTAATTGTAGAACAACTTGAATTGTTGCATGTGAGGTAAACGGAAAGGAAACGAAACAGACAACAGAAAAACGTGTACATCGTTAGAGCCTAAAATGAATGAAAGAATCAAGTATGCTGTACAAGAGTCGTTCAGAGAAGATAGTTATGATTTGTTGAAACAATTTCTAGGCGGGGTGGATCAGGATTACTTTATTGTCGTCTGCTCAGATCGGAAAATCAGCCGGCAGCCATTAACCTATTCGAGACTCAACCCGCCAATCACTGGCTAAAAGACCTGATAGAAATCTTTCATGTTATTAACGATAGTTATCAGACACAGAAGACTTCGGATGGTTCAATTAAAAAGCCAGCAAAAAGTTAAACCTCCATCGTCTTCTTAGGAGGACATGATAAGAGGAAGAAAATGATTTGTTTTTTGGCGAGACCTAGTCCTTACATAGAGGACCATTAAACCTAATTTATGAATAATTGCTAGTGATAAGGACTCGATTTTAAAAAACGAAGGAGTAGATTAGATTCATTTTTAATTTACTAGAAGGAAATTGCAATAAGTAGAAAGAATAGTTTTAATTATGAAATAAATATATAAAGGAGTAAAGATGAAGGGAGGGATTTTTAGGAAAAATTATAGGGATTCGTGATAAAACTACTATTTCTGTTACTATCGGGAACAACGTGAAAAGGTAAATTGATATTAGGAGGAGGGTATTAAGGTGGCTAATATGAAAAATGACAGTTGGAAGAAATTTATGTTTTTTATAATTGTCTCTCTGATAATGTGGATTCCAGTGAGTGGAATATCTGCTGAATCTGAAAGAGATTGGATGACCAATGAAGAATTTCTTGTAAAACTAAGCGAAATTGTGGAGGCTAGTGATGGAAAAGTTGAGACGGATGTCGCCGGTTATTCCATGCAAGGAAATGAAGTAATGTCTGTACGTGTTGGTACTGGTGATCAAGTGTTACTAATCACTGGTAGCATACATGGCAATGAAAAAAGTGGTGGCGAGGCACTTGTGGAAATACTAGAATACCTTGGGACTAGCGATAGCTCCTTCGCTCAATCTGTTCGTAATGAGATTACTATAGTGGCTATTCCACGATATAATGTTGATGGTCTCGAGATACCGCAAAGACAAAATATCTTTCCGTGGGACGAAGTTGTTTCTGCATACCCACATCTAGAGGGTGCTGCACCAGCTTGGTATTATAATGAGAGAAATGGTGGCTTTGATATTAATCGTGATTTTAATGCTGATTTGAACTATGAAGTTGCAGCGGAAGATTTACCTGGACACACGAATGATTTTGGTTTCTTTATAACGAAGGAATCTCAACTACTGAGAGATCTATACGTGGAGTTGCAAGATGAGTTTAGTCATGTAGAAGCTTATGTTGATCTTCATCACATGGGGACCCCAGTAATGAATAAAACAGGTGAAGACGTTACAATTGCTATAGACTACCCACCTTTGGGGCCAGACGATAGTACAAAATACGATGACTATCCATTATTGGATCAGGATAAATCAAAACGTTATGCGTTAGCTGCAGCTCGTGGAGTAAAGGAATTCTCAGATAAAGAGGAGCCTGGTGTAGCCCAGTATATTGCCTTTCAAGAACGTGATTTTCCTGGACAAGCTAGATCTGCATTTGCTCTTAATGGAACGGCAACTGTTCTTTTCGAAATGCCTGGTCAACAACCCCAATTCGGCTATGATCAAGATCTAGTAGATCGTGTGGAAAACGGGTTATGGGGGATTATTTCTCACATGGCTGATGGTTCTATTGATGACCTGAATGGCGATGATTTTCTTACAGAAATACCTAGGTATTGGACAGACAACATAACTGACATGAGAGATGTTATGGTACGCTTTACGGAAGAGGATCAATTTGAGAATGATAGGGATGCTCGTTTAGTAGATAACCATTTAGCTGCACTAGAAATTTATGAAAATCAAGAGAATAGCGAGAAAATGGTCAAGCATTTGAATGGATTTAAAGTTTTACTTGATAATCAGCGAGAAAACGGACTAATCAAACAAGAAGCGTATAACAGACTCAATAGTGACGCCAATCTTTTACTTGAAAGATGGGAAAATAAACTCTACGATAATGCCAGCCTTTTATTTGAAGGATGGGACAGTAATTTAATAGATTAAGTTAGCGAGAGTACCCATTTATGTAAAGTTATTTTAAACAGGTGCTTACCCCTAACATACTAAGATTAGTATGTTTAGGGGTAAGCACCTGAATGGCCTGCTTTCTTACCTTTTATTCGCTTCATAAACTTTCAACAATTTCCCTTTTATTTTCGTATGCTTCATCGATTTCAACACAAGTGGCCCTTTTCCATTTAATATTTCCACGAAAGATGCCGTATCTTGGATTGTAATGATACCAATATCCTCTACAGCTACACCATCTATTTTTGCAATTGTGCCAACGAAATCAACTGCTCGAAGCTTCTTTTTCTTTCCGCCATTAAAATATAACCTCATGATTTCTTTATTTAGTTGCTCACTTTTAGACTTTTTCAAGGTTGGTCGCTTGTTCATTTTTTCCTTGAAAGCAGACTTGTTATTTGCAACGTCTTCCACTGTCGGTGCATGCTTCACTGGAATGTTAAAACCAACATATCCCTCTATTTCATTCAAAAAGCGATCTTCAAATGGTGTTACCAAGGTAATCGCTTTTCCGCTGGAGCCTGCTCGTGCCGTTCTGCCTGTACGATGGACATAGCTTTCTTTTTCTAATGGAATATCATAATTAATGACATGGGTAATATTCTCAATATCAATTCCTCTTGCAGCTACATCTGTCGCAATTAAATAACGGAATTCTCCTTTTTTAAAATCATTCATGACTGCTAAACGATCGTCTTGTTCCATACCGCCATGGATTTTATCGGCGCTATAGCCTGAATCGGTTAATGCCTCACACAACGTATCGACTCTATCTTTTGTTCGGCAAAAAATGATGCAGCTGTCTGGATTTTCAGCAATCGTTATGTCTTTGAGCAAGGAGAGTTTATTTTGTTCGTGAACATTATAAAGAAAATGTTCGATTTTATCCGTCGTCATTCCAGAAGCTTTTATTTCAATATCAATCGGGTCTTTCATATAATTCTGTGCTAAGCTTTTTACTGCTTCTGGTAGGGTAGCCGAGAATAACAGAGTTACTCTTTTTTTAGGTAACTTATTAATAATCGCTTTTACTTGTTCAATAAATCCCATATTCAACATTTCGTCTGCTTCATCAATAACAAGATAGTGAATCTTCTCGAGGGCAAGTGTACCTCTTTCAATATGATCAAATACACGTCCGGGGGTGCCAACTACTACATGGTTTTTTTGTTTCAATTCGGTCTTTTGAATGGCAATTGGCTGTTCCCATAGATGGCTGTGGCCTTAATTCGTTTCAATCTTCCTATATTGGTCAAGTCGTCCTTCACTTGGACAGCGAGTTCTCTTGTTGGAGTTAAGACAAGAGCCTGTGGCTTATTTTCGAGCCAGTCGACTAGCTCACAGATTGGAATCCCGTAAGAAGCAGTTTTCCCACTACCAGTTTGTGATTTCGCAACGAGATCTTTCTTCTCTAACACAAGTGGAATAACCTTGCTTTGCACCTCTGTTGGCTTTTCGTAACCTAAGCTCTTTAGAGCAGTCATGATGTCTTCGCTTAGTTTATAATCGGTAAAACGTATCTCTGTCATTTGTTAACCTCTTTTATGTTATTTTTTCTTATATTTGTTTTCTTAGTATTGCTTAAAGCCCAGTATATCATGAAATAGGTGGAGGGTTCTCTCGTTTCATATGTGCTTGACACGGGGCCCGTCACTTTCCGTTTCAGGTTGCGTATGAAGTTATTGATTGACAGCATCAAAAGCTTTGGAAAATATAGATAGCTAAATGTAACAAAAATAGATTATAATAAGAGTAAATGAACGGAGGAGACAATACATGTCCAACGAAAAAAAACTTAGTACCAGAGAGATTGTACAACAGCAGCTGGAACGAAAGAAACAAGCGCAAGCAAACAATACAAACACCAAAAACGGCAAAGGCGGAGCAAAGCATATGCAAAGCCAACTCGCGAAGAAACCGAGTATGACTCGCCGTAAAATGGGAAGTTAATAACTGATTTAGAGTACCGTTGAGATAGAAACGGTACTTTTTGCTTTTTTACAGATTCTGGGGTCAGACCGCTATTGCTTTTAGGAATCACTTAGATTTTTATTTTTTTATAAATAAAAAATGACCTACCTATTGGGCAAGTCAAGTTCCCGGTATGCATCCTGATATTTCTCGCCTGAAGCAACCTCAGCATGGTACAAAGCCTTAAGCGCAAAGGTTTTTTTCAAGATCATTTTAAACGATATCCTAGTGGGGATTGCTGATAAAGGGAATGTTATCTGTTTTGATTTTGTGGAAGTTGCCCCTCAATATGATCCAACCGGAGCAACAGCACGAATTGCAGCAATGACTATGTTGAATTTTATGGGACATATTATAAAAAATAAACCGAGGTATGAATATATTTGATTGATAGATATGGAGTCTTTGTATCTCTTTAGAAAAAACCTCGCCCACTATGGATGAGGTTTTTTCGGATTATTCAGCCTAAATAACAGTCTGATAAAAAAGCAACTCCTATGCGATGCATTGCCATGACCATCCATACCCAGCCGTGCAAGCTAAAGGATGCAATACCTTCAAAGTATGTACCCATATTACAGCCAAAGGCAAGGCGTGAGCCATACCCCATTAATAACCCACCGACAATAGCGGCACCTGCAGGACCTGCTTTTAGTTTTTTGGGCTTAAAGTTACCTTGTGCAGCAATGAAGGCACCCAAGATAATTCCAAAGTTCATTTAACAGATTATAAAGAAGAAAAGGCAAAACAAATCCTTCACGAAATTATAAAAGGCGCAAATCAAATTTCCACTGAACTTGGTTATACAGCACGGCAAGGATACAGGATTTCTATGCATTGATGGGAGCAGGTTGAAAGAAGAATGGATAAGTCGTATTTGATGTTAAAAAAATAAGAGAACGAATTCCTTTCAATAGATTCGATAGATATTGTTTAAGAATATTGCTATAAATAGAGTTGTAGCAACCACATAAAGCGGATGGACGGTTGACCATCTTCCATGAGGGGAGGTGGTATAAAATGACGGCATATGAAGCAATCATCATTGCACTGACATCGAGTATAGTTCTAGTAAATGTGCTAGCACTAGTTGTGCAGATCGTCAAAGAAACAAGAAAAAAGTAACCGTCCTTCGCCCGATCAAAGTTTAGGATAGGTTACTTTTTAAAACTTAACCAACTATTCTGGTCAGCCGCTCTTCATGCGGCATGTAGTTGCTTTGGCTGAGTGTTAGTAGCACTCAGTCTATTTTATTCTATATTGCTTCTTAACTTATTATACATGAATACATTACCCATATGCAATAATTCTATAATCGGTTTGTGAAGGTCAATATTATTGTTGAATTTAAGGAAAACATTTAGATTGTTGATTTGATACTCTGTTACTGCGATAACTGTTCTTAGTAAAGCTCAAGATATATTCATGATGAATGACTGAATCCATTAACGCAACTGTAACATAATTAGTTACCTGTCACTCCTCATGCAACGATTTTTATCTTAAAATAATAGCCCTATTGTCCAATCTCCTTTAAAAATTTGTATCCTGTAATAAAACCGCCAATAAAATGTTTTTCAGATTCAAGTACGGTTATTCGGTTAAGCGCTGATTCAAGATTAAAAAATGCATCTTCTTGTTCTTTGGTACTGCATTGCTCTAGGGCATTGTTTAATGAATCGTCCAATTCTGTATATGTATTGTCACTATAGTTTAGATTATCAGTTCTATTTTCATACTTTAAGAGTTCAGTGTAAGCAATCTCTTTTAAAACTTCTATCATACCTTTCTCAAAAGCAATTTCAAGGTGTTTCATTGCTTCCATATCATTCTTATGAGGAGTTTCACTGTATATCCTCACTAAATTATCGAAGGGCACCATGGAAATTCGGGGCATATCACCTTTCTTTTGTTCTTTGAAACTAGTATTTACAAATTGGTTTTATTCTAAACATCGAGATTGGTGAACTGTCTGTTTTAAATTTAGCATATATGAAGTTCCAAGCTTAAAAAGGTCAGAATTATTTTGAGAATAGCCTTTTCTATTTTTTAATCCAGTGACCTTGCTTCTAGGTATTCTTGTGTTGTACTACAACAAAGGTTTTTCATCAACAGATTCCAAGAAGGAGTGAAATAGATGTCTAATACCAAAGCCATGCCATTGAAAAAGGAACGGATATATTAGAAAATAATATCAACCACTTTAGTACCGATAATACAACGATACATGAGTCCAGTCAGCATATTCTTGATGCTGTACAGCAAATGTCGGCTGGAATACAAGAAGAGAATCATCTAGCTTAACGCTTGTAAATGAATCCATGAGTGAATCTTTGGAGGAGGCGAATGAAACGATAACGATCATCCAACAAATTGTTGAGGAACCAGATGAAATGGATGGAAGGGTTCAAGATGGTTCAACTGGCTTACATCACTTTATGTGGCAACCATTTGTATATGTTCCTGCTGCAGTTAATGAGGGACTTCTCACAAACTGGTTTACCAACTTAGGGAACATTGCTGCTTCCTCTGAGTCTATGACGACTCTATTTCCAAGAGCTGGATTTATGATGTATGGGAATACAAAAGTGTTTGGATCACTAGGTATTGCAATTGCTATTATTCTAGCAAGTAAACCAGAAAAACGTAAAAAGACAATTGGACTAATTGTACCTGTTGCATTAACAGCGGTTTTAACTGGTATTACAGAACCACTTGAATTTACTTTCTTATTTATTGCACTATTCCTATTCAGTTCATGCGGTACTTGGCGGGCTTATGGCAGTTATTCATTTTATGAGATTGGTAATAAGGTGGATAGCTTTTCTTTGGGTTACTTAAAAGTCTATTGAATATTTATTAGTTGAGAGGATCTTAAAAACACTTTTTTATTTGATTCTATGCATAGTTTAAATTCTAGAATAAACTAATTAAAAGCCCTACAGTTTAACGAAATGTTGACTGTAAGGCTTTTTTAATTTATTGGTAAACTAAATCTATATAAAGTATTGCAACAATTCATGAAATATGATAGTCTCTAAAACATAAAAGTTTATTATAAAGAATGTAGTTTATTATAATAAACCAAAACTTAAATTACTTAATTAAGCCTTTTGATTCTAAGTAAGAATCTAGGAACAATTCTAAAAGGAGGAAGTAAAATGGAAACGGTTACTACCGAAAGGACATTTAAAAATTTAATCAATAACAAATGGGAAGAATCTTCTTCAAATGAAACATTAAAGAGTATGAATCCATCAAATAAACATGAGGTTGTTGGATATGTTCAAAAATCAGATAAGCAGGATTTAGATATGGCTGTAGAAGCAGCTGTCCAAGCTAGGAAATCTTGGCGAAAGATTGGAAAAGTGGAACGTTCTCAATATTTATATAAAGCTGCAAATATCCTAGAAGGTAGATTAGATGAAATAGCTGAGACGATGGCAAGAGAGATGGGGAAAACTCTTCCTGAGTCGAAAGGAGAAACGGCTCGTGGTGTAGCAATTCTTCGCTATTATGCTAGTGAAGGAATGAGAAAAGATGGAGACATGATTCCTTCGACAGATAAAGATGCGCTATTATATACGAAGCGTGTACCAGTGGGAGTTGTTGGGATTATCACTCCGTGGAATTTTCCGGTTGCAATTCCAATTTGGAAAATTGCACCTGCACTAATATATGGAAACACAGTCGTATTTAAACCTGCTACAGAAGCGGCAGTAACTGCAGCTAAAGTTGTAGAATGCTTGGCGGAAGCTGGTTTACCAGCAGGTGTACTTAACTTTGTGACTGGATCTGGATCAGTTGTTGGACAAAACCTTATTGATCATTCAAAAATTCAAGCAATTACCTTCACTGGTTCGGATACCATTGGAAAAGTAGTTGCGAGATCTGCTTCAGAACGTGGTATTAAGTTCCAACTAGAGATGGGTGGGAAAAACCCAGTTATCGTTACAAAGGATGCTGATCTTAACGTTGCGGTCGAGGCAGTAATAAGTGGGGCATTCCGTTCTACTGGACAAAAGTGTACCGCAACTAGTCGAGTCATTGTAGAAGAAGGCATCTATAATCAATTCGTAGAGAAACTTATTCAAAAGACGGAAGAAATCAAAGTTGGTAACGCACTAGGGGAAGACGTTTGGATGGGACCATGTGCGCATGAACAACAATTTAACACTGTTAAAGAATATCTAGAAATTGGAAGGGAAGAAGGAGCAACTCTACTTGCTGGTGGGGAAGTTCTGACAGATGGAGAATATAGTAATGGATTCTTCGTTACACCAACTATTTTTGGAGATGTTGATGCCGATATGAGAATTGCAAAAGAAGAAATATTTGGACCAGTTATCGCATTATTTAAGGCAACAGATCTAGAAGATGCGATTACTCAAGCAAATGATACTGAATGCGGATTAAGTGCTTCTATTTTTACAACAAATATCGGATCTTTCCTGGAATTTGTAGATGAAATTGAAGCTGGACTTGTTCGAATCAACGCGGAAAGTGCTGGTGTAGAGTTGCAGGCTCCATTTGGTGGAATGAAGGCAACAAGTACTGGTTCTAGAGAACAAGGCGAAGCGGCAAAAGAGTTCTACACAGAAATCAAGACTGTATTTGTTAAAGGTTAAATTTGAGCTTAGTTCTCCGGGGACAGGGGATATTGGTGTCTTCTTTTATCCCCTTATCTCTGGGAAAGACACGTAACCGAATGGAGGAGTGTGATTATGAAACAATCTCAAGAATTACTGGAAAAACTCGGTTACCCTTCTAGTGATTTAAGGAAGCTACCGACATCACCGAAACGTTTTCCAGATGGTGCACAATATAGAATCGAATTACCTAGCACGGAAGGTCCGGTAGCGCTGAGAGAAACCTTAAAAGAGATTGATCGATACGGACTAGAAATTCACCGCATTTCCCAAGGTAGCGGTATTATGTTGTTAACGGATGATGAAATTAAAGAAATGTGTGAGTTAACGGCAGAAAGAGGAATGGAATTAAGTTTATTCGTAGGTCCACGTGGTACTTGGGATATTAGTGCACAACCTTTTACTTCTAGTGGGAAGGCGATGGGGTTACGTCACGAAGGTGTTGACCAACTAATATATGCTATGGAAGATTTAAAAAGAGGAGCTAGCTTAGGGCTCCGCGGAGCATTAGTAGCAGACGAAGGATTATTGCTATTAACGAAGGAAATGAAAAAAGAAGGTCAATTACCGAATAACTTTATCATAAAAGCGTCGGTACAAATTGGTGCAGGTAATCCTGTATCGGTAAAACTCATGCAAGATCTTGGTGCGGATACTTATAATGTTCCAACAGCGCTAACTTTACCTAAACTTGCTGCTATTCGACAATCAATTGATATTCCAATTGATTTATATGTTGAAGTCCCAGATAACTTTGGTGGTTTTCTAAGGTATTATGAAATTCCTGAAATTATTCGTGTGTTGTCCCCATTATATATTAAGTTCGGATTAAGAAACCACCCTGATGTTTACCCATCTGGAAAACAATGGGAAAGTACAAATGTATCTTTAGTAAAAGAAAGAGTGCACCGTGCTGCATTAGGTCTACAAATGATTGAACGCTATTATCCTGAAGCAAAAACATCCAAATTAGGAGCTGAAGGATTAGGAGTAGCGAAGGTTATTCAAACTAAAAGTTAAACTAAGAACCGATTCTCTATTATTCTATAAATAGATAATGGGTCGGTGGAACAAATGAAAGTGCTTACAATTTATTGTGATTGCCTCAAAATGGAGCTTGAGGCATTTTAGAAGATCGTAATCGAGGAGGAATAAAGTTTGTATAATTATACTTATTATATGCCTACAAAGGTTATCTTTGAATTAAATAGTGCAAGTAGAATAGGAGAAATATTAAAGTATGAAAATAAATATTCCGTACTGATTGTTACGGATAAAGGGATTACTACTGCAGGATTATTAAGTTCTTCTCTACAGTCTTTAGAAGAGAATAATATTCATTATGAAATATTTGATGAAGTAGAGCCGAATCCAAAAACATCAACAGTAAGAAAAGGTGCAGAAGTTTTGTCCAATCATTCCTTTGATGCGGTGATTGGGTTCGGTGGAGGAAGTTCCATTGATACGGCGAAGGCACTTGGTGTAATGGCTACGAATAAAGGAGATATCCTTGATTACGAAGGGGTAGGGAAACTTGTAAATGAGCCAATTTACACCGTTGCTATCCCTACCACGTCAGGAACTGGTAGTGAAGTAACAGCTTCTACAGTGATTACGGATGAAAATACATTATTTAAAGCTGCTATCATTAGCGAAAAAATTTTCCCTGATTTAGCAATCTTGGATGCTTCACTTACAATGAAATGTCCTCCATCCATTACAGCTGCGACAGGTATGGATGCTTTAACACATGCCATTGAATCTTATATTTCAAAGGAAAATAATCCAATTAGTGGTTCTGTTGCTCTTCATGCTATTTCTTTAATATCTGTAAATCTATCCAAAGCTTATTTCTACGGTACAGATAGAGAAAGTAGAGAAAATATGTTAGAGGCATCAATGTTGGCAGGCTTAGCATTCTCGCAAACTAGATTGGGGAATGTACATGCTATCTCTCAATCTTTTGGAGGGCTATTCGATATACCACATGGCATCGCAAATGCAACACTATTGCCTTTTATTCTCAAATTTAATGCACCAGCATGTTTGGATCAAATGGTAGATATTGCTATAGCGATGGGGATTGATACTGCTAATGACTCTAAAGAAATTATTGCGGATAAAGTAATTGATACTATTGCGGAATGGAATCACTCATACGATATCCCTAATAATACAAAGGAATTAGGTGTAGATATTTCGCAATTAGATAAACTTGTCAAAGACTCTATGAGAAGTGGAAATGTGTTGGTTAATCCTAGATTAACTACTGCAAAAGATGTAGAAAAAATTATTAAGAATTCTTATGACGGAATCTTAAATGAAAGGGATGTTAAACATGAAAGCTTTGTGTAAGTTATGCGGAATCATCGTATTAGTATTATTGTTAGCTGCTTGTGGAAATGCTTCTAGCGGTGCCTCTGGAGGGGATAATAATAGTGCAGACGGAAATGGTGAAACATTCACCATTCGTGTTGCTCACTCATCTGCTGCAACAGATGACAGGTTAGAAAACTCTTTACAAGAATTTAAAAAAGCAGTTGAAGATCGAAGCGAAGGCAAAATTATTATTGAAACATATCCTAATAGCCAGTTAGGTGGTGAACGGGAGCAACTAGAAGGTGTACAAATGGGATCGATTGAAATGGCAGTTTTGTCTACTGCACCATTCTCTGGATTCTTTGAAAAAATGATGATTCTTGACTTGCCTTATATTTTAGATAGTCAAGAGGTTGCAGATGCTGTTCTAGATGGTCCATTTGGGGATAGTTTGTTTGATTCAATGTTAGAAGAAACAGGGATTAGAGGTCTAGCTTGGGGAGAAAACGGAATTCGCCATATGGCAAACAACTCTCATCCAATCGAAACTCCAGATGATGTTAAAGGATTAAAAATTAGAACACAAGAAAATCCAGCACATATGGATATGATTGAAGCATTTGGTGGTAGTCCGACTCCAATTGCGTTTCCAGAATTATATAGTTCTTTACAACAAGATGTTATTGATGGATATGAAAACCCTTTCTCCCTAATCGAGGGAATGCGTTTCTATGAAGTAACAAAATATATATCTCTAACTTCTCACGTAAATGGAGTGTACGCATTTATTGTAAATGACGCTTATTTCAGCAGTCTGCCAGAAGATATACAAACTATTCTAGTAGAGGAAACGAAGAACTGGAGTGATATTCAACGGCAAATGAACAGAGATCAAGAAGCAGCGGGTATTGACTACATTAAAGAGCAAGGTGTAGAAGTGCTAGAATTAACGGATGAGCAGGTAGAAGAATTCAAGAGATTAGCGGAACCAGTTGTAGATTATTATATCCCTAAAATTGGGGAAGACATATATCAAGAATTACAAGATGCTATTGCTGAAGTAGAGTCAAACTAACAAAAAAATAGAACAATAAAGAAGTTATCCTTTTTTATTGTTCTTACTTTTGCTAAAGGAGTGAATCATGTGAAAAAACTATTAAACCAGACAGATAAAAATTTAACTAAGGTTGAGGAGAATTTGATATTTATTCTATTATTCTCGATGTTAATGGCTGTTTTTGCTAGTTTTATTAGTCGTTACTTTTTTGATGCCCAATTAAGATGGTCTGAAGAATTGTCTCGATATTTAATGATCTGGGCAACGTTTATCGCAGTAAGTTATGGGGTGAAAAAGGGAGCACATATTACGCTAGACGTTTTAGTAGTCTATTTCAATGAGAAAGCTAACAAAGTGTTACGGGCAATAAGTTATATTGTTTCTTCTATTTATTGCCTTATTGTCATTTTTGCGGGTATTCCTTTCGTTAATAATCTAATGCAAACGGGGCAAACCTCTCCTGCAATGCAAATTCCAATGTATACTGTTTATTTCTCCATCGTTGTAGGGTCTATTTTAATGTTAATACGATATATAATTTTGTTTGTTAATGATATTTTCTATGGAAAAACTATTGAAAATACAAATAATTTAGATCAGAAGGTTTCTTAATAATCGAAGGGGGGGAGAGAGATGGCAGCATTGCTATTCTCATCATTAATAGGTCTTTTATTATTAAACGTACCTCTTGCTATCGCTGTGGGGTTAGCGTCCATTTTAGTACTGTACTTGGGGGATTTAGATCTTTTTGTAGCGGTACAAAGAATGATTACAGGATTAGACGTCTTTTCTTTAATGGCTATTCCTTTATTTATGATTGCAGGGAAAATTATGGAGATTGGTGGTATATCAAAACGCTTGGTTGATTTAGCTGCAAGTATTGTCGGGTCCATTACCGGCGGGTTTGCGATTATTGCAGTTATTTCTAGTATGTTCTTTGCAGCCATATCTGGTTCTGCTCCAGCAACAGTAGTTGCGATTGGAAGTATCTTAGTACCTGCTATGATTAAAGAAGGGTATGATAAGAAGTTCTCAATCGCACTAATTGCAGCTAGTGGAACAATTGGTATTATTATACCACCTAGTATCCCTTTTATTACATTTGGAATCTCTGCAAATGCAAGTGTGGGAGACTTATTTATTGCAGGAGTATTACCTGGACTTCTA
The DNA here is from genome assembly GCF_037969805.1 of Oceanobacillus sp. FSL W7-1304. Classification (NCBI taxonomy): domain Bacteria; kingdom Bacillati; phylum Bacillota; class Bacilli; order Caryophanales; family Bacillaceae; genus Oceanobacillus; species Oceanobacillus sp. FSL W7-1304. The sequence continues at coordinate 3,643,984 of NZ_CP150211.1, forward strand.
ATGGGATTAACTTTAATTATCTATTGTTTTATCATTTCTAAGAGAAAAGGATATAAGGGTTCAGAAAAAACAAGTATTAAAAAATTCTTTCAGAGTCTTAAAAGTTCTATCCTTGGTTTATTAATGCCACTTATCATACTTGGTGGAATCTATTTAGGTTGGTTCACTCCTACGGAATCAGGTGCTGTTGCATGTATTTATGGTTTAATCGTTTCTTTATTTATCTATCGTACGATGAAAATATCTGAGTTAAAAAGTGTTTTTGTTGAAGCGGGAACATTGTCAGCAATGGTATTATTCATTGTAGCAACAGCAAACCTAATGAGTTGGTTAATTACTGTTGAACAAATTCCATCGAAAATTGCAGGTGCATTGTCATCTGTTACGGAAAGTCCTTTAGTATTCTTATTTATTATAACTCTAGTATTACTAGTTGTCGGGACATTTATGGAAACAAATGCAGCAATCATTTTAATCGTTCCGATTTTACTACCGTTACTAAATACTTATGATATTAATCTTATTCACTTTGGTGTATTAATGATTTTTAACTTGGCTATCGGATTGCTTACCCCACCTTTAGGTGTGAACTTGTTTGTCGCGAAATCATTAGCTAATATCCAGTTTAATCAGCTGATAAAAAGTATTATTCCATTTATTTTACTGATGCTATTAAATTTGGTTATACTTATAATAATACCAGAGATAAGTTTATTACTTCTTTCTGAATAATAGTAAGGTAAGTTAGAGGAGATAAAAAATGAAAGAAAAGTATTGGAGCCCAGCTATAGAGAGAACAGATAAAATTCTAAAATTACTTGCTTTGAATCCAAATAAATACCGGATGATAGATCTATCAAAGAAACTTGATATTAATAAAAGTAGTATGTTTACATTGTTAAATACGCTTGAGAAATTAGGATGGATTCGAAAAAATAATGGTGGTGTATATTCTTTAGGTACTACGATTGCAAATATTGGTGCTTCCTATTTAAGTCAGTTTAATATTTTACAAGCTTATTACGAGGAGGGTGCAATAACACAAAAAGTCATTAATGAGAACTTACAAATGGGTATATTCGATAATGGGTATGTCGTCTACACAGGTAAAATGAGAGGAGATTCCATGCTCCAATTAGTCACGGAGCCAGGTATGAGATTTCCTGCCTATGCATCATCGATTGGAAAAATATTACTTTCCCAATTTAGTTATAAAGAATTAAAAGCGATTTATCCAGATGAACCTTTACCAGCAAAGACTGAAAAAACTATTGAGTCAGTAGATGAGTTATATCAACAACTAACATTGGCTAGAGAGCGTGGATTTGCCGAAGAACATGAGGAATCTGCCGAAGAAATTCATTGTGTCGCTGCTCCAGTGTTTAACCATAAAAACGAAATCATTGCAGGAGTAAGTATTGTCATGACAACAAATCATTGGCAGAAAAAGAAAGACGTGGCGAGAGAAGAAGTTGTTAAGTTAGCAAGAAGACTTTCAGAACGATCTGGACAATCTAATAACTCATTAATGGAGAGATAAACGATCGACGAAAGAGCAAAGCCGGGTCTGTCAAATAAAGTGTGTAAGTCCCAGTTTACTCAAGCTACTTTAACACTCTATCTTTTAGCTCGTTTTGGAGAAGTAGTTGGTTCATAACCATTGCCCAGTTTTGGATATGGCCACCTTCCCATTTGGTTTCAAGTTCTTTTACCCGTGAAAATAATACTTTTAATAGGCGTTCTCGTTGGGGAATGCTCCTTTTTTGGTTGCTTTTCTAAAGCTGGAATGGATACTTTCTACCGCATTGGTTGTGTACATAACTTTACGAATGGAACTTCCATAATCATAAAGTTGCTAGACATGGTGGAAGTTTCTTGTCCATAAATCAATAGCTCCTGGATATGCAGCCCCTTGTTGTTGAAAATATTCAAAAACACTTAGGCAAGCCTTAAGGCATGGTGCACCATAGACTTTCTTTAACGCTTTGGGGATAATCCTTACTAGGAACATATTTGACGGAGTTACGAATCAAATGAACCATGCATCATTGAACGATTACGTCAGGGAAAATTGCTCGTACTCCTTCTTTCAAACCACTCACTACTTGGGACATAATGTGTGATTTACGTAATACATGACTGACCCAACCTCCTATATAATAAAGGAGCACATACGTGCAAATTTATTATATAGGAGTTATTTTGTGTTTCAGTATCCAGAAATTCTAAGGCTTTATTGCAGGGAGTCACACAGAGTGAGGTGGCTTCGAACTGTGGTCATTCAAGGAATACGATTAGAGAAGTTATTCGGTTAGCGAAAGAGAAAAATAGATTAGTGTAACGGTTAAATATCAATTTCTAAAAGGACCGGTCGGGGTTTGCCTGGTTTTTCTTTTTTCTTATTAATGTAATCGGAACTTATATCCTGTTTAAGTTTCCTCACTTGTTAAATCTATAATAGATTTGCTTAACTACTCATTACCGGATTTATTTTCTTTGTATTCATAATTTCAAGTCCAAGATAACAGGTTGTTTAATTTTGACTGTGCTGCTCTATTTCAATGGCAAAATAATAGTGCAGCACTTTCATTATTTGTTTAACCCTAAATGTTCACGGAAGGTATGACTTTCATAATTCTTTCTGAAAATCCCTCTTCTTTGCATTTCAGGAACAATCAGTTCCACAAAGTCTTCTAAACTGCCGGGTAATGTAGGAGGCATTAGATTAAATCCGTCAGCAACACCAGCTTCAAACCAGACCTCCATTTGATCCACAATTTCTTCGGGTGTTCCTATTAGTGTGTGATGTCCACCGCCTGCACTGAGATAACCTAATAATTCTTTTACTGTAGGCTGGGTATCATTGATAATTTCCAGTATTGTTTCGTAACGTCCAACTGGACCAGTAAATTCTTCTACTGGAGGTAATGGAGGGACTGCTTTATCAATTTCCCAATTCGAACAGTCCTGCTGAATAAAGAAACTCAACTGTTTTAAAGCTGTTTCAATAGGTAATTGCTCATCTAAAGCTGCTTTTTTGGCTAAAGCTTCTTCACGTGTATGCCCTACATAAGTTACTAGGCCTGGGAATACTTTAATATGTCTATTGCTGTCTTCGCTTTGTTTAACTTGTTCATCTAATTTTTTATGAAAACTTTTTGCTTGCTTTAAGTTCCACGACACGGAATAGACTGCATCGGCATATTTTGCGGCTAATGCAATGCCTTGTTTAGATGCCCCCGCTTGCATGGATACTGGCTTGCCTTGCGGACTTTTTGGCGTGGTGGATGGGCCATGCACTTTAAAATACGTACCATCGTGATGAAAAGGCTGAATGTTTGATGGGTTTATCAATTTTCTTTCTTCCCGCTGATGCAGAAACGCATTATCATCCCATGAAATAAATAACTTATTCATTAAAGCAGCGAATTCATCTGCCTTTTCATAACGTTTGTCACGAGGAGGCAGCTCTTCCATACTATGATTCAACGCCTCTAAATCAGTCATGGAGGTAACGAGATTCCAGCCAACACGCCCTTTTGTAATATGGTCTAAGCTTAAGAGCTGCCGGGAAGCTGTGAAAGGATTAGAAAAAGTGCTTGAAATTGTTGCAACTAATCCAACATGATTTGTCACTTGGGAAATAGCTGTTAAATTGACTACTGGATCAAACCAAAATGCTGGCATATCACTGGCATGTTTAGCCGGAAATGATTGATTATCAGCAAAAAATACTGCATCAAAATAACCTTTTTCCGCAACCTGTGCTAAAGATTGATAATAAGAAATCTCCCCAATATGTTCAATGCTTGAGTCAGGCATTAACCAAGCAGCTTGATGGTGTCCGCAACCATACAGCAAAACACCTAAATGCAGTTGTCTTTCTTTCGTTTTTGTCATTTATTTACACCTCAACATACATCATTATTAACTGTCTTGTACATTCCGTTTTTGAAGGATCAGCTATCGTATTTTAAGCTATTAGTTCATTGTTAAACCGCCGTCTATTGTGAAATTTTGCCCTGTAATACCGTCAGCATTTTCTGAAGATAAATAAGCGACCATATTGGCTACATCTTGAGGTGTGGTCACTTTCTTCAATGGCGTTGATTGAGCAATTAAATCGAATACTTCTGGTGTTGTAACGGCACTCGCGTTAGTTGTTTTTAATAATCCACCTGAAACTACATTCGCTTTTATGCCATATACACCTAATTCGGCAGCGATATTACGTGTAAAACCGATTAATCCAGCTTTTGCTGTTGTATATTCATGGTAGGGTACAACAGGATTTTGATATAAATTTGTACCAATGCTTATAATACTTCCATTTTGTCGTTCAATAAATTGGGGGATGACGCTTTGAACGACATTAAATGCTGCTTTTAACGTACCATCCAGTTGTTTTTGATAATCTTCCCATGTAAGTTCTGTGAAGGATTTTTGTTTGGTTGGATCAAACTTGAAATCTATTAATGCATTATTGACGACAACATCTATTTGGCCAAAATATTCCGTTGCTTTTTTTATCAATTCATCTACTTCTTTACGATTTGTTACATCAGCCCGAATGGCAATAGCATTCTCTTCACCAATCTCAGAAACGAGCTTCTCAGCAGCTTCTTTGCTTTGATAGTAGTTGATAACCACTTGAAATCCTTGCTGTGCCAATGTCTTTGCAATAGTTGCCCCTAACCCTCTGCTGCTGCCTGTTACTAATACTGTTCTAATCATCCTAACCACTCCTATACTATTAATTTAGCGTGAAACTTACATCATAAAAATGATAGATAAAATAAAAAATACGCAACCTTCCCATAGGAAAGCTGCGTAAAAACAAATAACTACATATTAAGAATAAGGCATAAATGTTCTTTAAGTATGTATTTAGAGTTTACACTTTCCTACGCTAGTTTCAACTAGTTCAGGTTCAAAGGGTTTGAGTAATACTCATCTCAGTTAAATAACACCCCTAGTGCATATAATTAAGTTATATCCATATGTTATAATCTTTAGAAATTTATGTCAAGGGAATAGGGATGGTTAACGTAATTTTATGATTTTTTGCTATAAAAACGTGATTGTTTTTTTATTCAATTTATACTCTTGATCATAATGGATTCATATTTATAATCGATCATTAATTAACAGAGTTTAGGTTCCTTAAAAGGTTTGTTCAAATAAATGTTTTCTCAACAACAAAAAATCATTAGGGTCGCAGCAGACACACATACAAACATTAAAAACCTGCATATTTAGCAAACTGTTCAAATGTATTTTCATTCTCTATCAAACCACATATCCCACATTGAATACGGTATTTTGGCCCCTTATACATCTGATGGAACATTTCCGTACTCTCATCTGTATAACTTTCCAGTAATTCTCCAGTTTTTGCGTCTAGTTTAACAGGTATTGCGATTTGCTCAATGAGATTAAAGCGGGATTTATTTGTTTTGCAATTTGGACAACGGTATGGCTTGATCCGTATTGCACCTCCATATGTCTTTTAGTGATGACAGTCATTTTCTGATTTTCATGTTTATTGTGGCCTATTTGCTTTTTATTATTCGGGAAACTGTTTGTTTGGGAGTTTTGTTTTGGTTAATGAGCTTCTAAAACAACGTGTGGTGGATATTTATATACAACTTGTTAGTATCTTTCACTATAGCCGATAAGGATGAATGAAACGTTAAAGTCACTTTTCGATAACATTTTTTCAATGGTTCCCTCTTTCAGTTCATTGGCCAAGTCTAAAATATCGGTAACGGCCTGTTTCAATTCACTCACCTGATTTTGAAGCCGTTGCAGTTCCTACAGTTGCGCCGACGATAAATCCGTTTCCTGTTGCCACTTGACGAGTTGCCTTTCGTAGATCGGCGCAAATTCAAGCTGTTCCGTGTAGGATCGGATGACACGGTTGACTGTGGCATCGTCTAATATATGCGGTTTAGAACGGGCTGCCAATTTGGTTCTGGTTTCATTGATTCTCACCTTTCCTTCGAATGGATATGAATTATTCATTCGGAATAACCTCCAATTGAGCCAACTCTTGGATAATGGCATCCATGTTAACTGATTCCGGATATTTGTTAAATTCGTAATGCCCGTAAAAATTAATATGCTGCCATGCAACGGGGGAAATGCGTTTCAATACATCTGAATTGAGGGCTTCCCTGTCTCTGTATTCTAGCATATTGGATAATAGACTGGCATTGTAAAAAATGATGCAATTGGCGATGAGACGACTGCATTCGTCCCAAATTTGTTGGTCTTATTCTGTTTTGAAACGGAGTTTACCAAAGTTCGCATAGGATACGGCTCGCTTTAATTTATGATAACTTTCACCCCGATTCAGGGTACGTTGCACATTTTGACGTAGGGGTGGGGAGTCTATATAATTCAGAAGGTACAAACTCTTGATGATGTTATCGTACTCCCACAAGGCCCGCATGGTTTTGTTTTTGCGGGCGTAAGCACTTAGTTTCCCAATGATAATACTCTGTGTTGTAGATTTCAATGCAAGTGACAATAGAATACGCTGGATATTGTCCCATTCCTCAATAATCAGCTTCGTATTGATTTTTCGAACAGGTTTGATGAGGACATCCCCGTATTGGCTCGGGTGTTTGAATCCGGATAACGACTTGCTCACGGTACGATAGATATCCTTGTAGCGGAGTGCAAAATCATAATCAAAAGAGTGAAGAATGGCGAAATTCACTTCATTGGTTCCATGGGTGTCGGTGGAATGCACATCCGGTCGGATATCGGTTGTATTGTTGTATAAAATATCGAACACGTAATGACTTTTATGCTCATTTGCGCCAATGACTCGGGCATTGATGGGAATATGATTGGCCACCGCTGTATAGGAAACGATCCCCTTATTTAAGCCGAAATATTTGGGGGAATGACGGGAGCGCATCGTATGGATCCTCGTTTCAAATTTCTGCCCGTCACTGCTCGAATGAATGACCTCATTAATGTCAAAGTGGTGAAAGATCGGCAGCCTTCGAACAGCATTACTGATGCGATCATTGGCTTCTTTTAAGGTTTCCAATCGTATAAAGTTCTCAGATGTAGCCGCAAGCAGGGGATAACCGATGTCGGAGATTTCACCCATTCTCCCCAACCCCATATTGGTGCCCCAAGCAATCAGACAAGCAATTAAAACCCGATCATCCCTGGCTCGTTTCGCATAACGCCCCAAGATATGATCAAATGCCTCTATAAATTGACAATGTTGATTTGCATAGTGCAGAACACTGCCAATGTCAATAGAGTTCAACGCATCAAAAAAGGAGTGGTTGATGGTTTCTGTTTCCCGTGAATTTGAAAGTATCCAGCGATTATTTGCGCCATGTTTTTTGATATGTTCATTTTCCCCCGACGCAATCCGTTGGTTCACTTCCGTCATTCTGGCTTCAAGTTTCTGTTCCAGTTTCGTTAAATAATCGTGAATGGGTTGGTTGGTATTTGTCAGACCGGCATTGGCCAATAATGTTTCTTTTTGTTGTCACTGCCTGTCATCAATTAGATCGTCCTCAAAACTTCGGTATATCGGTTAATGTTATTTCTAAATCAGGAACAACAACAGAGCCTGCCTTAGCCTTCCGTATCTTTTGTAACTATCTGGAACAAAAATATGGAAAGGAAGAGGCAAGAACACGTATTTTTACCGCTACTGATCAGGAAAAAGGTGTATTAAAAAAACTTGCTGACGCAGAAGAATATGAAACATTTGTGTTGTTGTTTTTACTCTTTATATAGACAATAATAACTTACCACGGTTAAAAATGGCTAACCGTGGTAAGTTATTATTGTCTTACAGAATGAAAAGAAACCTTTTTCTACTTAACAGCTGATTTATCCTCAGTTTCCTTTTCCAATACATTCTCAATGTAATCTTTGCCCCAGTCGTACATAGCCTCTAAAATCGGTAAAAGTTTTCTTCCATGCTCAGTTAATGAATATTCAACTTTCGGTGGAACTACAGGGTAAACTTCACGATGTACAATTAAATGATCTTCAAGTTCGCGTAATTGATTAACAAGCATTCTTTGGGTAATACCCGGCATAAGGGCCTTTAATTCACCAAATCGTTTAGTTCCTTCCTTACCTAGATGCCATAAAATCAACATTTTCCATTTACCACCAATTACTGAAAGTGTCAATTCTTTTTCACAGTTAAAAGCTTTCTCTCCTAAATTTGGCATACATGTCACTCCCCCTCCTATTTTACCCAATAGTATACTTTTTAGCACTATATGTGGTAAAAGTGCGTACTTTTAATTTCGCAACATAATGAGTATACTAAACAACGTGCTAGTGAGTAAATAGATTTTCAAAAGGAAACATTTGCCCATGTCTATTGACAGCCACTTAGTACAACAAATTAAAATATTCTATAAGGAGTGAGTATAAATGAAATTACAATTAGCATTAGATCTTGTCGATATTCCCGGAGCAATTGAATTAGTGAAAGAGGTAGAAGAGCATATTGATGTTGTAGAAATTGGTACACCTGTGGTGATCAATGAAGGTCTTAAAGCAGTGAAAGAAGTAAAAGCTGCATTTCCTAACTTAACCGTATTAGCTGATTTAAAAATTATGGATGCAGCTGGATATGAAGTAAGCCAAGCATCTGCTGCAGGCGCTGACATCATTACGATTCTTGGAACGGCAGAAGATGAGTCAATCAAAGGCGCAGTAGAAGAAGCGAAAAAACAAGGTAAACAAATCCTTGCTGATATGATCGCTGTGAAGGATATTGCAGCCCGTGCAAAAGAATTAGATGAACTTGGTGTTGATTATATCTGCGTTCACACAGGTTATGATCTTCAAGCTGTTGGAAAGAATTCTTTCGAAGACCTTGCGACCATCAAGAGCGTTGTTAAAAATGCGAAAACGGCCATTGCAGGTGGAATCAAATTAGAAACACTTCCTGAAGTAATTAAACAAAACCCAGATTTAGTTATCGTAGGTGGCGGAATCACGAGTAAAGAAAATAAAAAAGATACAGCTCGCGAAATGCAAGAATTAATTACACAAGGTTAATTCAACTATGAAGACTACTCAATATTTAGCCGAAGTCGTTCAAGAATTAAGTCAAACGGTCCACTTAATTTCTGATTCAGAAGCAGAGAAATTAGTAAACCAGATTTTAGAATCCAAGAAAATCTTTGTGGCTGGTGCGGGCAGATCTGGATTAATGGGTAAATCTTTTGTAATGCGAATGATGCACATGGGGATTGATGCCTATGTAGTTGGTGAAACAGTAACAGCTAATTTAGAAAAGGACGATCTATTAATCATTGGTTCAGGTTCAGGAGAAACCAAAACCTTAGTTGCCATTGCCGAAAAAGCTAAAAGCTTAGGTGGTAAAGTCGCAGCTGTAACCATTTCTCCTGAATCAACCATTGGAGAATTAGCTGATATTATTGTTAAATTACCGGGGGTAACGAAAGACCAGTCTAAAGGTGATTACAAGACCATTCAACCAATGGGATCTCTATTTGAGCAAACGATGTTGTTATTTTATGATGCCATAATCTTGCGTTTTATGGAGAAAAAAGGGTTAGATTCTAATAAAATGTATGGTAAACATGCAAATCTCGAATAGAGAAAAATAAATTATTTTCTCCTACTTTAAATAATTAAATTAACGGGTAAATACCTATCTAAAATAGAGCATAGCTAAAATATACAGAAAAGGCCACATTCTTTGTAAGTTTGTGGTCTTTTCCGTATATTACCATTTATTCTATAATGTAAAGTCAAAAACAGATTTGAAGACAAAAAATAAACAAATCCATCATTTCGCAAAAGTGATTGTGGAATAGCATCGACTAAGAAACTCAGCTAATCTTCTCATGTGAAGGTAGTTGGGTTTTAAAGTTGGATGTGCAAAATAACACTTAAAATAAGCGCAAAATATCTCCTGAAATGATAAGCTAATGATCCCAAGGAGCCAACTATTATCAATAGGGTGTACCCTATTGATAATAAAATAGACTATCGGTTTTACCAATCAGTCTATAAATAATTGTGCAACTTCTTTAACTTACATAAAACAATTACGCTAAGAGTGTATATTATTTACTTTCTTTGTTAACCATAGTTAAGACTGTTAACAGTATTAGAAATAGGAGGGCCCTGCTTTTATGAAGGCTGTAACTTATCAAGGACCAAATCATGTACAGGTTAATCAAGTAGAGGATGCAAAATTAGAAAAAAAAGACGATATTATTGTTAAGATTACTTCTACCGCTATTTGCGGATCTGATTTGCATTTATATCAAGGTAACATGCCATTACCCCCAGGATATATTATTGGCCACGAACCAATGGGTATTGTGGAAGAAGTTGGACCTGAAGTCACAAAAGTAAAAAAGGGAGACCGTGTTGTCGTTCCCTTTAATGTTTCATGTGGACATTGCTTTTATTGCCAACATGAAATGGAAAGCCAATGTGATAACTCAAACCCTCATTATGATTCTGGCGGATACTTTGGTTATACTGAGAAGTTCGGTAACCATCCGGGTGGTCAGGCTGAATATTTAAAAGTCCCTTTTGGAAACTTCACTCCCTTTGTTATCCCGGAGTCATGCGAATTGGAGGATGAGTCACTGCTCTTTTTATCGGATGTTCTGCCAACAGCTTATTGGAGTGTAAAAAATGCAGGTGTAAAATCAGGCGATACAGTTATTGTTCTTGGATGCGGACCTGTTGGGTTGATGGTACAAAAATTTGCCTGGATGGAAGGTGCAAAGCGTGTAATAGCAGTTGATTACTTGGATTACCGAATCAATCATGCGAAAAAGATGAACAATGTTGAGGTATTTGAGTTCACAAAATACCCTGATATGGGGGAACATTTAAAAGAAATCACACATGGTGGGGCAGATGTCGTCATCGATTGTGTAGGTATGGATGGAAAGAAATCCCCCCTAGAGTTTCTGGAACAAAAATTCAAACTGCAGGGCGGAACCCTTGGACCTATTCAAATTTCTACTAAAGCTGTCCGAAAGTATGGGACAGTGCAAATGACTGGTGTTTATGGAGGTAACTATAATCTATTTCCATTAGGTGCATTTTGGATTAGAAATATTAATCTTAGAATGGGACAGGCTCCAGTCATTCATTTTATGCCAGAATTGTTTAAAAAAATAACAAATAACGAATTTGACCCAAGAGATATTATCACACACAAAATGTCCCTTGAAGAAGCAAGTCATGGTTATCGAATTTTTAATAATCGTGAGGATGAATGTATAAAAGTCGTTTTAAAACCGTAATACTCTTCTCTTTCCAAAAAGAGGCTGGGACAAAACCCCAGTAATTAAAAAGGACACCTTTTGATAAAATTAAAGTTACCAGACAATAATTTTCGGAGGTGTCCCTATGTTTAAACATTATACCATGAATCAAGTTGTATTGCCGTTAGATTTAGAAATAAAACTTCAAGAAAATGATATTGCCTACGCTGTGAACGATGTGGTGGAAAGTATTCCAGATGAGGCATTCATTAAGTTTTTGCGTACTACCGGTTGTCCTGCCTATCATCCGCGAATGATGATGAAGGTTATTCTGTGTGCCTACACGCAATCTGTTTTTTCTGGCAGAAAGATAGAAGGGTTATTAAAAGACAGTGTACGCATGATGTGGTTAGCACAAGGATATGAACCAAGTTATCGTACCATCAATCGTTTTCGTGTGCATCCAGAAGTGAAGGAGTTACTACGTCAATGCTTCGTTCAATTTCGCTGCCAACTTGTCCAAGAAAAACTAATTGATGAGGAAGCAATTTTTATTGATGGAACGAAGATTGAAGCCAATGCCAATAAGTTTACGTTTGTTTGGCGTAAATCGATTGAAAAATATAGTACTAATTTGGTGGAGAAGTCTAACCAAGTGTACGATGAATTATTGGAAAAGGAAGTTATTCCAGAAATAGAACGAGAAAGTCTGGATAAATATCAACCGAAGAACTCGAAAAAATAGTGGAAAAGCTAGACGACAAGGTAGAAAAATATGACAAAAAAATAGAAGAGAGTGAAGGTGTAAGCGAGCGTAAAAAACTCCGTTCAGAGCGTAAAGCACCAAAACAATATCGAAAACAATTTAAGGATTATTTGGCACGCAAACAAAAATATCAAAACGACATGGAGATCTTCGGAGAACGTAACAGTTATTCGAAGACGGATCACGATGCCACTTTTATGCGAATGAAAGATGATTATATGAAGAATGGCCAACTAAAAGCAGGTTATAATGTGCAGGCTGCGACAGAAGGACAATATGTGCTCGCTTATGATGTATTCCCAAATCCAACTGATACACGTACTTTCATCCCCTTTCTGGATAAAATAGAGGAAGGCTTCTTTGAGCTACCTCCATATATCGTGGCTGATGCAGGTTATGGAAGTGAACAAAATTATGAAGATACCATAGAGAATCGAAAACGCACACCTCTCATTACATATAATCAATATCGAAAAGAGAAGAAAAAGAAATATAAAAATGACGCTTTTAACTTAGCTAATTGGGAATATAATGAAGAGGAAGATTCGTTTACTTGCCCAAATAATAAAACATTGTCATTCCGCTACCTATCTAATCGAACAGACAAATACGGATTTACACGAACATTTAAAGTCTATGAATGTGAAAACTGTTCAGATTGTCCGTTACGTTCCTTATGCACAAAAGCAAAAGAAGGAAATAACCGAAAAGTTTATTATAACGAAAAATGGGAACAACAAAAAGAATATATAAGAGAACAGCTTTCGAATAAAGAAACTGGAGAAATTTACGGCAAACGTAAAATAGATGTGGAACCAGTCTTCGGATTTCTGAAGGCTAATTTGTGCTTCACTCGCTTTTCTGTGAGGGGAAAAGGAAAAGTGGAAAAGAATTAGGTTTTGCGTTCATGGCGGTAAACTTGAGGAAGTACACCGCCATGAACAGAAATCAAACAGTAGATAATAAAAATAATCCAAAGCAAAATGGTTCCGATCATCAAAAACCGATGATCGGAACCATTTTTCAGTAATTTAGGCTAGTTATGTCTCAGCCTCTTTTGCTGTTTACACAGACTCTAGGATCAGAAGAACGCTTCTGTTTTTAGAACTTCGATTTTCAAAAAAAAAGACCTACCTATTGGGTAAGTCAAGTTCCCGATATGCATTCTGATATTTCCCGCCTGAAGCGCCTGCAGCAACCTCGGCATGGTACAAAGCCTTAAGCGCAAAGCTTTTTTCAAGATCATGTTCTTTCATTATTCTTTTTAACTCTTTTTGTAATTCTTCATTTTGCATAACCAGTTTTTTCATGTGAGATGTATAATATTTCATCTGCTACTTTAACCCCTTTTGTATCCAATAATTCAGTAAGTATAGCATTCCTACTGTGTAATTACATTATTGCCTTATAATTGCTTACACAATCTTTAATTTAAGGTGTCTGTCACTACCTATTACACAGTCAGATTTCCAAGTGATTAGCATTATCAAACGATGAGCGGAGATTTGTTGGTAGGCAGGGTGGAAAGAAGTGAAAACACTTGGGATATTCCGTTTTTGGTTCATTGATGGAAAACCGTATTCCAGGGAGTTACTTATCTGTGTGCTGTACGGATAATATGATACTATATTTAATTGTTCAATTAATGTAAGCCTTTACAATAATTGAACAATTGTGTATTCTTAATATGAGGATAAGACGTTATAACGTCTTATTGGGGGTAGCAATTATGTTTCTAGGTCTAAAAGAAAGGAGAAGTTTTTATGAAAAAAACAGAGTCTTTATCTTTAGCAAACCAGTTGTTATCGTTGATGGGAGGTGCGAATAATATTGTGTCGATAACCCATTGTGCGACGCGACTACGCCCTACATTAAAAGATCGTGCGCTAGTTGAAAAGGAAAAAATCGAAACCTTAGATGGTGTAGCAGGGGTTGTTGATAGGGACCTAGGATTTCAAATAGTAATTGGTACCAATGTCGATGAAGTTTATAACGCATTTATGAAGGTATGGAAATCAACTGAATCAAATGATATGAATAAGGACATGGCAGATCTTTCTCAGACAGATAATAAAAAGAATAGTTGGTTTAACAAGTTTATTGCTCTAGTTGTCAGTATTTTTTCACCACTATTGCCATTGTTAGCTGGCGCAGGATTGCTCCGAGGATTTACGATTTTAGCTAATGAGTTGGGCTGGTTATCAACTGAAAGCACAACAAATCTGATTTTAACTCTTACGGCGACTTCAGTGTTTTATTTCTTACCATTATTAGTCGCTATTACATCAGCAAAACGATTTGATACAAGTCCGTATATCGCGATTGCTGTGATGGGTGCACTAATTATGCCTGAATTTATCAACCTGGTGCAGGGTGATGGCGGAAATATGATTACATTTCTAGGTCTTTCAATTCCTGTATTCAATTATACTAGCCAAATCATTCCTGCGATTTTAACTACTTGGGTACAATCAAAAATGGAACACTTTATGAAAGGTAAACTACCAAATAGTTTGCATATGATTGTAATCCCTACAGTATTATTAGTGATACTAGTTCCTATAGTCGCTGGAATATTTGGACCAATTGGAAATTACTTAAGTATTGGTATTGCTAGCTTTGTAGATTGGTTAGCAAATATAAATCAAATCGTTACGGGAGCTGTTATTGGTGGAATTTGGAATATTTTGATTATGTTTGGTGTACATTGGGCACCGAATACAATGGTGATTATTCCGGAAATTGCTTCAACAGGTAGCTCTGCTTTTATTGCGTATGGTGCGAATGCGAACTTTGGTATGGCGGGTGCAGCATTTGCCATTTTCCTACGTAGCAGAAGCCAGGAATTGAAGAATTTTTCATTAACTGCAATAACATCTGTCTTTTTATCGGGAATTGTTGAACCAGCAATTTACGGTTTGGGTGTAAGATTTAAGAGTCCTTTAGTAGCGGGATGTATAGGTGCAGCTTTAGGTGGTGCCTTTATGGGTGCATTTAATGTAGTAGGAAATGCATTTGTATTTGGCGGATTGACAACAATCCCTGCATTTGCGGGACCAACGTTATGGGCATATGTCGTTGGTTTAACAATTTCGTTTTTGGGTGGTCTGTTATTAACACTTCTTTTTGGTATTAAGGATCCAAAAGCAGAAATGTCTGCTTCAAAATAAATATAAGATTATTTATAGAAAGGATGATAAAAATGAGTTTAAACTCAAAAATACAAGGAATTTTAGGATTAGCAGCAATTGGTGATGCAATGGGAGCAGCAACAGAAAATCTATCGTTTGATCAAATCCGTACGCAATTTGGTAAAACTATAACTAAATTTGAAAAACCGGGAGAAACAGCATTTGCACTAGGAAATGAGGCAGGACAAGTTACAGATGATTTTTCCCAAGTGTATTTTCTATGCCAAGCTATCTTGAAAAATGACGGTATTATTAATAAAGATATTGTAATTAAAGCTATTTTGGATTGGTCAAATGTTCCATGGTATTTTGATCGTTTTGCTGGTCCTACAACACGAAGTGCAGTAGCAATGTATAAAGACCCCTCGTTAAAAATGAAGCCGTTACCAGGAGCAGCAACGGTGGACTATGCCTCCAAAGCAACAAACGGTGCAGCAATGAAAATTGCGCCAGCTGGTATTTTATATCCTAACGATTTGGAAGGTGCGATTGATGCTGCAATTACAATTACACAGGTAACACACGATAACGCTTTGGCTATTTCTGGTGCTTGTGCAGTGGCTGCTGCTACAAGTGCGTCCTTAGCACCCCATGCGACAGTTGATGAGGCTTTAAGTGCAGGTTTTTATGGGGCTTTACGTGGTGAAACGAAAGCAAAATTCATTTCTCGTGAAGTAGCAGGTCCAAGTGTTGTAGAACGTATCCGATTAGCGTATGATATAGTAAACGGTGTTGGTACAAAAGAAGAAAAATTGCGTAAATTATCACAAGTGGTGGGGAGCGGCTTACATATTTCTGAAGCTGTGCCTTGTGCATTTGGAATAGTTGCTTTAAATAAAGACAATGCCTTGCAAGCAGTAATTGATGCTGTAAATATTGGGTACGATACCGACACTGTTGCAACAATTGTAGGGTCTATGGTTGGGTCGTTTGTGGATTTAACCGATCCAAGTTTTATGTCTTTATATGAGACTGTACAAGTTGCTAATGATTTTAATTTGATAGAATTAGCCAATTCATTAGCAAGTATAGTGAATACTAAGGAAGAGAAACAAAATTAAACATGGTAGAGTTGCAAATTTGTTAGTAAGTATGGTGGATGCTTATGAAAAGAAACAAAGTTAAATATTTAGCTATTTATGAAGAATTACAACAACAGATCATCAATGGGGACTACCTCGTTGGTGATCTGATGCCAGCAGAGCCTGACTTACAAAAACGATATAATGTAAGTCGAATTACTGTAAGGCATGCAGTACAATTACTGGTAGATGAAGGATACGTTGAAAGGATTCATGGTGTAGGAACGATTGTTCTTAGTCAAAAAAAATCGTTGCAATTACAAAATCTATTAAGTTTTTCGGAGGAAAATAAAGAGCATAATATACAATCAACGTTATTCTCATTTGAAGCTTCTATTCCAGCAAGTCCGCTGGTATGTTCCCAACTTGATTTGCCAAAAAATGCGATGGTTAGTTGTCATGAACGAATACGCTGGATTGATGAAATTCCGATTGGCTTTCAACGTGTATATTGTCCTTCGTCTATTCCTTTATTTGCTGAAGAGCTCAGTTCAGTGGATGCTTCCTTGTATCAGTTGTTTCGCATAAAAGGATATATGGTGAAAAAAGCTAATGAAACAATTGAATCTGTAGTTGCGAATGAGGAATTGGCTAAAATTTTGAAAGTAGCAGAAAATAGCCCCTTATTATACGTTCAACGAGTAACAAGAGATGAACAAGATCGACTAATTGAATATGCTGAGTTCTTTTATAGAGGGGATCGATACCGGTACAATGTTCAATTGGAAATTCCATGATGAGGATATAGGAAAGCATTTATCACTTGATAAACGAAAGCATTTTTTTACTGGAATCATTCCGGTATTTGAGCTATTCATTTAGAAGAAACTGTCTTATAAAACCTTGAACTATTATAGTGTAAAAAAACTAGCACTTAACTTCCAATTGACTATACCATACTAATGCCACATAAAATCAAGGTCTTCGTCTTGATTTCATGTGGCTTGTAAGTTACATTTTCTGCTTCACACATCGTTACGGATCAATACTCTCCATAATTACTTTCTCAAAATCAGCATTTCGTAGCTTCTTTTTTGCCTCTTTTCCCCAGCTTTTTACTGCTTCAATAGAAACTTCCTCTTGTTCAGCAATTTCTTTTAATGACTTGTCCTCAATAATGTAATATCTTATCCAGTTCCATTGTTTTTCGGTTAATAATCTTTTAACTTGCTGCCAAAGATAATCATCGCTTTTGATATTTTCTTTCACAGTTAATCCTGAAAAATTAGTGTTACTCGCTTTATGATACACTTCTGCTTCAAACGTAGCTTCCTCCTCTGTGGAGACGAGTACTTCTCTTTCAATTCTACGACTCTCTTTTCGAATTAGATCAATCAGACGATGGCGAATAATAAAGTTGAAGTATGTGGAAAGTGGGCCTTTATCTGGCTGGTAGTTTTTATATGCGCTCCACATCGAGATAAGCCCTTCTTGATAAAACTCTTGGTGAGGATCTTGTATGTTTAATTTGTGAAGGTGATAATGAATCCTACGCTTATTTTGCTCAAAAATTTCTTCAAATGTAAATGTGTTTGTATTCTTTTTCATTTAATTTACACTCCTCATCATAAACGGTATTCATATCTATAATCGACCATTCATTACAATATGGGGTGCAAAAAGTGAATTTTAGTTAATATTTTAAATAGACCTGTTACAGAACGTTTATTTTTGTTTGCGGATGAAGAGGGAAATGGATAAAGTAAGTTCCTTTTTGAGCAAACTCTGCGAAATTGATTTATAAAAATCCTCAATAAGCAATGAATCGATAATCTAATTACGCATTAATTCTAATAATGATGCCAAACAACCTAAATTTAGATGACATCTACACCTTAAAAGGCTTGCTGTGTTTAGTGTTTTCACACCAACAAAAAATCATCGGGCAGCAGCAGACACATATACCAAACTTTAAGACCCTTCGTATTTAGCAAATTGTTCAAATGTATTTTTATTTTCTATCAACCCACATACCCCGCATTGAATACGGTATTTTGGACCATTATACATCTGATGAAACATTTCTGTATTCTCAGATGTATAATCTTCGAGGACGTCCCCAGTCTTTGCATCGAGTTTGACAGGCGTTGCGATTTGCTCAATGATATTAAATCGAGATCTGTTTGTTTTGCAATTTGGGCAACGGTATGGCTTATTCATATTGCACCTCCATATTTCAATGATGACGGTCACTTTCTATTTTTAGAATGTGAAGAGAAAGATTCGTCTACTATTCCTTTGAACGTGTTTATTGTGGCCTATTTGCTTTTTTATTATTCGAGAGGCTTTTGTTTCTTGGTTAAATTGTTACTGGTAGGCAGGTTTTTATCTTATTATAAAGTTACAATAGGCGAGGGTATTAGATAGACCTGGTCTCCATTTTTTCCAATATTTGTTGTCAAAAGAAACCACTTTGATTGCCACATTACACTATAACTATTTTTCGGTATTTGGGTTATCCTTTGAAAACTTTATATCAAATACTTAGTGTTACTGAAGATTTAGATGTAACCTTTCATCTCGCTTTCAATTTTGCACGAGATCAGATGGTATATTTGGAAAAAATTTATCCAAATATACACAAGTTAAACGTATTTTCTAACTGTAAGTGGAAATTTTATAGCGCCAGAAGCTGTCTTACCACATAATGAGATTATTCAAATTACTAAAAATACGCACTTAACAATTATGACAGGACATGGTTTACGTGTAGATGGTTTTGAAGAGTTTTACAATGATGTACAGCCTGAAGAGGTTCACTTTGGATTAGGAGCAAGAGTTAATGAGAGTTTTGACTATCCAATAGATAAGAATAAAAAAAATTAATGAGATTCTTAATCAGTAAAAAAAGAACAATACAATTTTTTATTGATCCAATTGTATTGCTCTATTTTTTTTATAGCTTAATTCGCTCTTTATATTTATCAATTAGTTTTTCATTATGATCATCTGCACCTTCAATATTCCCACTCAAGAACACCGGTGGTTCAAAGTTATTTTCGGCCATTAGTTTAATAGACTGGGCAAAAACTGCGTTTAAAATAGTTGATCCTATTACCGTTGAACTTGGTGAAAATCTTACATCCACGTCAATATGAGACAAAAGCGCATCACCCGCTGGTGCATGGTTATTAATAACAAGATCAACAGCATCAAGCAAAAGCTCGCCACTGATATGGCGTGAAGGCTGACTGGATGAATATTCAATCGATGTGATTCCAATTACAAATGCGCCTTTTTCTTTGGCGAGATGGGCTACATCTACAGGTACAGGGTTTCTGCCAGATGTTGAAATGACAAATATAACATCTCCATCACGGATGTCCTGTGCTTGCATAAATGTCTTTGCATAATCATTTTTTCGTTCGTAAGTGGACGAACGGACAGCGCCTTCGTGAAGCATTAATGGCTCATGTAAAATAGGATGTATTGGTACTAAGCCTCCTGCTCGATAGTAAACTTCTTCTGTTAATATATGAGAATGACCACATCCAAATAAGTGGATTACACCGCCATTTTGTATCGTCTCGGCGACTTTATGGCCCGCCTGAATCATAACATTATGCTCTTCTTTTTGAACCTTAGCTAATAAATCTTTTATTTTATCAAAGTAGTTATTAATCACTATAAACCCTCCATTATTTCCATAATTTCATTAACCTTCGATGGGATTGTTTCCCCTGTTATTTTGTCAATGGTTGAACCGAAGATATGCGGCATAAAGAATTCGATATCAATGGCCATTACACCCATAACAATGTCTTTAATATTGCTAGCATCAATTCCACCCGCAGGCTCTACACCACGAATTCCTTTTGCAGCAGCAACTTTTGTTAAGTAAATTAGTTCATCTAAATGCTGATTTCCCTTTATAGGCATCATTTTAATACTTTCAATACCCAGACTAGCGGCAATATCGATGAATTGTTCTACCTTTATAATACTACCTGAATTTGCTAATCGAATTTTCCCAATCTCTCCAGTTGGCTGAATAAGTGCATTGGCCAATTGTTTTCGTGTACCTTTTCCATCTAAAAACCCTTTTGTATAGGCCGCTGTTTCGAAAGGCTGATTGATATGACCTGGATCAGATGCTACAGCGATGTCCAATACTTTCCGCCAATTAGCTGTATTTCCACCACCACCAAGTCCAATGCTTACCATATCCGTGATCGTTTTTAGTTCTATTACTTTCTTAGTTGCTGCATCGATTGAGTCATAGTTATCTGATACAATCCCAGGAATAACATATCCAGAGCCAGCTTCCATAACATCGGCGGCATTAGCGGCGTCACGAGCTATAAAGTTAAATAAAAATTTATCATAGAGTTTTTCTTTCATAGACTGCTTCACACTTTCAATTAATATTTTGAATTAATCAATTTGGCCATATTTTCAATTGCGATATCAATGATATATTTTCCTTTTTCTTCTGTAGCAAGCTTCGCATCACCGAGTACAGCTGTTTGGGTAAACTCTTCCCATGGTGTCGGAGTTACATCGGCATGTATTGGAATATCAGGTATATCAGTAATTGCTTTATCCATATCGACATGTTCTGGCGCTAAGTAAAGCATATAGGATGTTTCAATCTCACATGCATGAAAGTACGTGTTATGAGAGGACTTAGTTTCTCGTACCTCAGCTGCCGTTTTATTCATACCAGGATAAAAAAAGTAAAAAACCCGCATTTCTGGACAATTCTCAAACAATACACGTGCTGCATCTTTAAGTGCTGGTCCATTTCCCAAATGTCCATTAACCATAGCAAATGTAGTAAATCCCTGTTTATAGAGGCTTTCACCAATATCAACGAGGAAGTTCATGAGAGAGTCATTACTTATATTGATACTTCCTGGAAAATTACGTAAACTCCATACTTGTCCATATGGCAATGTCGGTAAAACAAAAGCATTAACTCGTTCAGCTAGTTTTTCTGATAATCGTTCTGCAAGTAAATTATCTGTGCCAAGGGGTAAATGCGGACCATGTGCCTCAACTGCACCAATCGGTAGAATAGCAATTTTAGATTTATGAATACTATCTTTTACTTCGAAAGAATTTTGATATTGAAATTGCAATTTATTTCACCACCCAGTTTATTTATGAAAAGTTACTTTTTAAATGTAAAGCATCGAGCAGGATTTTGGACGAAAAACTTATCAATCAATTTTTTTCCATCAAAATCTTTTTGATTTGCTTCTTCAATAAATCGTGGTACCCATTTACCAAGAATATTTTCCAAGCCTAGTCCATGATCATAATGCTTATAATATGTTTTTCTAGCAGTATCTCCACTTACTAGTATTTGGTCTTCATGTCCTTTTTTTACAAGCTCTAAAATACAATCAATTCTTGTGCTTTCTGGTGCATATTTTATTTTTGAAATACCATCAAAGCAAAGCAATGCGCCAGTTTGAGCTATCTTTTCATGATAAAAAGGGTCGGGGTTACGATCCATATGACCGAAACTAATGTATTCTAGGTCAACGCCTTCACTTTTCAAAAGCTCAATTTGTTCAAAGCCCATTGTTCCAGCCTCTGTATGGGAATGTAGTGGTGCCTTCGTTTCGTGATGTGCCCTTGCCACTGCACGTAAAGTTTTCTCTTCTAACGGGGTAATTCGATTATAACCAGTACCAAATTTTACTTGACCACCACGTATATTGGTACCTTCTAGTCCCTCTTCAATTTCTTTAATGACAAAGTCTGCAAGCTCATTTATTGATTTTGCGTCAATCCATTCATAAAACGTTTTATAATCTCCTGTTAACTTTTTTAAATGTTCAGGAATTGTTGCCTTCCAGAGAAAGCTCTTGTTAAATCCTGCTGTTCCTATCATGGTGACACCAGTTTCCTCTGAAATTTCCTTTACTGCTAACACATCTCGGCCATAATCAATGGCTGTTGCATCTACAATTGCTTGTCCACCAAGGTTTTTAAAATCTAAAACATCAAGCTTCGATTTCTCTTTGTCATCAAGTAATAAATCATCAACATTATGCTCAACCCAGTAGGGTGGTCTACACACAATATGTTCATGTGAATAGGTGGTACCTAATTTTGAAGGGTGTATATCACCATGAAATGTTCGAATAAAGCTCATCATAATCACTCCTTGTAGGATCATCTTGTCGAATTACTTTTATCATTGTGAAAAGGGGAGAATGGCTTCCCCCCGAGGATTGAAAAATCAATTAGAAAAATAGTTGTGCTAAAAAGCGAACGATTGGTCCTAATATAAACATATCTGAGTCCGCTGCCCACATTGCAGTATCCGGAATTGTATCTGAAAGAAGCATCTTAACTGTGATAAATTGTCCCCAGGCTACAACAGTTGCAGTAATAAAACCACCCATTAATGCACCTCTTACACCACCAGTTACATTTCCGAAAACCCCTGCAGTTGCAGAGTGAAAGAACAATACGATCATTGTCGGAACGAATACATACCCAACCGTATTTCCCAAAACTACCAACCAAATAAGTGCCCCTGCAAAAGATCCTAGAAATCCTAAAATTACAGCATTAGGAGCAAACGGAAACACTACTGGGCTATCTAAAGCTGGCTTTGCTCCAGGTACGATTTTTGTTGCAATCCCTTTAAATGCAGGAACCATTTCACCAATAAACATACGTACACCAAGTAATACAACTGCAATCCCAGCAGTAAAGGTAAATGATTGAATAATCGCATATACAATAAAGTTTTGGTCTCCAGCAGCTTCAACTAACGCCTGAGCACCAGGTGTATCTTTAAAGGAAATAATGATTGCACCAACTAAGAATAATAATCCCATTGTAAGCGCAGTAATAACATTTGAATCCCTTAAAAATTCCAATCCTTTTGGCAGCCTGATTTTTTCAGAATCATTTTCTTTATTACCAAGCAATTTACCAGCTAAAGCACTTAGTAATGCCACTGATGCTGAAGTATGTCCAAGGGCGATATTGTCATGACCCATTATTTTACGCATGAAAGGCTGCGTTAATGCAGGTTGTAATGTCCAATATATTCCCATGATTACAGCTAGGAATATTACAAGCTTTCCAAAAGAGATATCTCCAACTGCTTGAATTGCAATCCCAGCAAAAATTGTTGTTGTCCAGAACATCATATGACCAGTCAGATAAATAAACTTAAATCTTGTAAATCTAGCTAATAAAACGTTAATAACAAATCCAAGTGTCATAGCTAAGGTGACGGCGCTTCCATATTTTGCGTTAAACCCTTCTTGACCCATGAAATCACCAAGAGGTTCAGCTGATAGATTAAATACCTCTTTCCATAACGGTTCAAATACAGTTAGTGCATTAACGATAACACCTGAACCTGCACTGATAATTAAAAATCCAATAATAGCCTTAAATGTTCCACTAATCGTTTGACTGGCAGATTTCTTCTGTAATAGCAATCCTAAAAGTACAATAAACCCTAGTAAGATCGCTGCTTGTCCAAAAATATTCGTAGCAATCCAAAAAATAACATCCATTCTGCACTACTCCTATTCCTATTATTTTTTATTTACTAGCTTTCAATGTTCTCATCAATTGCCTTGTTAATTTCATCCATGTCAAAATAATTATTTACTAAAAATACTTTCGCTGTATGACCTACTAAACTTTCTGCAAGTTCATTACTTGTAATAATATAGTCTGCTTCCATACTTGAAGCTGTTGAAACATCAGTATGTTCTACATCTGCTTGAATGCCTTTTTCTCCAAGTACTTGCTCGACATTCATTCTCAGGATTAAACTTGTACCCTGTCCTAACCCGCAAACTGTCAAAATTTTAATCATCATTTATCTCTCCAATTCTAAAATATATTTTATATCTTCATAACTTGTAGCTTTCATTAACCTATTAATATTATTGGTGTCATTTAATAGAAGCGTTAATTTTTTCAACAATGTTAAATGTTCATCACTTGATGAAGCCCCTAAACTAAAAACTAGTTGTACAGGATCATTAGAACTATGACCAAACGCAATCGGCTCCTTTAACTGTACAAATGATACAGAGGCCTCGTTCACTCCATCTTCAGGCCGTGCATGTGGAATTGCAATGTATGGTGCTAGTACGAAATAAGGACCATTTTCCTTATATGCATTTTTCATTGCTTCAATATAAGATTCTTCAATAAGCCCCTTTTGCAAGAGTAGTTTACCGGCTGCTTCAATTGCTCCCTCAGCACTCGTTACTTCCACTCCAACCTTTACGATATCTTCTTCTAAAAACTTCATAAAACTCACACACCTATCGTTATGTTGTTAATCAATTCAGTTTGAATATGCATAAATTAATTTTGTTATTTCACTCTTGTTTGTTGTTTGGATCATTTTTTCCTTATTCGCTTTAACCGAGAATAGTTTCGTCAATTGCGATAATGCTTTTAAATGCTGTTCATTATCCCGCGAAGCTAATATTATAATGACACTTGCCGGTTTCCCAAATAGGTCGACAGGTTCTGTCAAATGCAACATGCTCATTCCCGTTTTCATTACACCATCTTCTGGATTAGCATGTGGCAATGCGAAGTGTTCGGATATAACGATATAAGGCCCTTTTTCAGTTATATTTTGGATCATTTTTGTAATATAGCTCTCTTGAATATAACCCTGATTCAATAATGGGTCAGCAGCACTTATAACTGCTTCTTTCCAGTTTGAAATGCTCTTATTTAATACAATCCTCTCAGGGGGTAAAAGTTCATATAAGTTTGGCTTGCCTACTTCGTTTTCACCTTTTATCGGAGTATGAAAATACCTTCTGAGCTCTTGGCGTAATGTATCATTATCATGAATTGTCGCATACCTTTGAACCATATCGATGACTGAATCTACCGAGTACACTTGTTGCTTTTGTGAGTATTCGAACAAGCTGTTAACTTTTTTCAATAGCTGTTCTCTATCAGCATTATTTAGAACTGGATTGACAACAAAAACTGGAACTCCTCGATCAGGAAGGGATATTGTGGATACAATATAATCGATAGTTAAATTCATTCTTTCATATTCTCTTAATGAAGTAACACCGACAATATCAGTGTCTGAAAATAATCCTTCCAGTTGACTTTCCAAAAGCCTCGATGTACCTAAACCATTCGTACAAACAATTAATAATCTTTTACGAGACTGTCCAAGCATCACACCTTCCTTGCGCAGCCATCCACCAAAATGCATGGCGCAATATGCAATTTCATTTTCATGAATAGGTTGACCAATTAAATCTTCAAAATGATGTATGACCTTTTTTGTTAGATTAAAAATCTCTGGATAATTTTGTTTAACTGAATCTCTTAATGTATTTTCAATCTGAATCCCATATTTATTTCGATAATAAGCAGGTTTTAGGTGTAAAAGCAGATTCTGGATCATATTCTGTTGTTCATGGAACTCAACAGCTGCAAACAGTTGAAAATCAGCTACCATTTTTTCGACCACATGAAGTAATGATTTTATTTCCTGCGTTTCCACTTGTAGACTTTGATCATAGTTCACCTTTGCACTGAGTAAATATTTTGCAAAATAGTATACTTCATTATCAGGAACTATAATATCCGATTGTTTGGATAGATTGATACATAAAGCTTTTGCGCCATCGAACTCACTGGTCGATTTAATTACTTCTTTTTCAATTGGATCAACATTAACTATTTTTCCTTGCATAATTCGTCTTAAAAAGAAATGGAACCAAATGACGAGATTATTTAATACATCATCTGTAATCTCAATCTTAAATTGCTTTTCATATTCATTTAACAAGTGACGTAATTCCTTTAGCCACTGGAAATTAAAGATTAAGAAAGGTTTAAATACCTGTTCTTCTGGTAAAGAATTCATCTCAGATAAAAGCTCATGGCAGCCATTTTGAGGAATGACCAAATCCAAATAATAAGTAAGCAATTTCCTGGTATCGTTTTCATTTCCTACTATTGAATACCCAGTATTTCGCTCAGAAGTAATGCTCAACTTATATTTTTTTAGCTCCTCTTTCAGCTTGCTTATATCATCGAGCACGGTATTCCTACTTACTTTAAAGAGATCCCTTATATGCTCCAAATAATATGGCTGTTCTCGTCCAGCGATGTGAATGTAAATCCATGCTTTCCTTTCAATAGGAGAAAATTCATAGTACATATCACCTGAAACAAAATGCTCTTTCTTTTTTATGATTTCCTTTTTCGATCTTTCATCAATATAAAAACCTTGTCCCCTAACCTGCTTAATATCAGCAAAATGTTGTAACTTCAACCAATCATTAATCTTATCCAGATCATTATAGATCGTACGCCTTGAGACATTGAATATCGTTGCAAGTTTCTGTACAGAAATATAAGAATCTTGCTGTATAATTTTATTTAAGATTGCCATACTACGTTGGTCCATAATATTCATCTCCTTATACAGTAGTGTATGGTAGTAGTATGTCTAATTCTATTATAGTAAAAAGAGAAATAGGTAATAAGACCAAATAAGGCACAGAGAAATATGCAAAATTGGACTGGTGAAAAAGGAGTCTAAATCTACAGGATATTTTTAATGAGGATAAATGTGATAGTGGTATGTTAAAGTTTTTTAGCCAATAGGTCAAAACCAAATTATTACAAACGCTATCTAAATGAAGAAATTTAATTCGTGAAAACAATTGCTGACCAAAACAATTTTTGTGCACTTTATGAGCCATTGAGTCGGCACGTGTAAGGAACATAGGGAAGGGGTTGTTATTGTTATTGTTGCTGATGAAGTCCGGAAGTTAGCGGAGGAAAGTGCGGTGATTACAGTCTCAATTTCAGATGTCATAACGATGCTATTTGAAAAATCAAATCAAGATATGAAAGATCGATGCAAGGTAAAGTTGCTGCAGATGAAGGTCAGCAGATATTAAAAGAGGTGGTAGATTTCTTCACGGAATTAAAAGAATCCTTCCAGCAAAATAATAATAGTTTTCAAAAGGATTTGGATGAAATCAAAGCAGAGCTGCCAGTAACTCCACTTCTATTAAGTCACAAATTGAAAAGAAAATACCATTGCTACTGAAGAAATTGTAGCAACGGTAGAAAAAGAACATGCGTTGGTTGGTTCCATTAAGAAAGCAGTGAAGGAAATTGAAGATTAAATGTTGTTATAAAACAAATAGTCCACAGTGAAACGAAATAAAATGAATGATAAATCCTCAGCTATTGAATTTGCACGGCCTGATTCTAAAGGCAGATAATAAACTCCTCGCTTTGACAGAAGGTAATTACCTATTATTTATCCCATGCTGCAAATAAACCATTTCTTCCGCGAGCGCTTGAATTCTTTCCGAAACACGTTCATCTATAATTTCATCACTATTTTCATTAAAAGAATTATTGTGGACAAAGACATTGCCTGTTGGAACTAATCCTTTAAAGTAAGATAAGATGGATCTCAAATGGTATTCCATGACAAGAAAATGTCTGTTTGACCATCCAGTCGCAACCATGCCGGTTACTTTATGTTTAAATGCATATTCCGGTAAGTGGTCTAACAAATTTTTTAAAGCACCTGAAATAGATGCTTGATAAATCGGTGTACCAAATACGAGGAAATCGGCAGATAAAATCTTTTGAACAACATTCCAAGTATCTTCGTTATATGCTATTAATGGAGACCCATTAAATAAATCAATTTCATAGTCTCTTAAGTCGATTAATTCAGTCTGTATGGTTGAGTCAAGATGTTGAGCAGCGACTAAAACATCATTTACAACGATGGATGTCTTTTCGCCAGCGAGTGCGCCTGATACGCCGACAAGTTTCATTATGGTTACCTCATTTCAATTATTATTCTTTCAATTGGATATAGTATAGTATGAGTTTATCATTTGAGGAGGGAAGGTTCTATTCTTAGGTTTAGAAGGAAAGAATTGTCTATTTGAATAAAGCATTTCTGGGGAAACTAAGTTCATCAAGAGATAGGGGTGATTTTATGGAAAACAGTAAAAAATATACAGCAGCTGGTACAAATATTGCAGCTGTAAAACAGTCAAATGAACAATCTGGCATGTCTTATAATGAAGCAAAGGAATACATTGCTAGGACCACTGGTGGCCACGGAACGGCAATTTATAGCGACACGAATATAGAAGAGGTTCGTAAAAAGAATCAAAAATGATAATAAAGCGACGTTTCCTGCTGATTCGTGTTAGAACCAGCAGGGGAGGATTATCGTTATTTTTTCATCTGTTCTTTGGCAATGTTAATCATTTCTTTAACCATATTGCCACCAATTGGTCCTCCAACTTTTCCTGCTTGTCTGGATGTAAGATCTCCATTATCTCTTTTTTCCAAAGCGATGCCTTGCTCTTTAGCAACTTCAAATTTTACATCATCGGCGTTATTATTATCCACGTTATATCCCTTTGCTTTCATGACACGACCTTTGAACTGACTGAGATTTTTCTTTGCCACGTAAAACACCTCCTTATGAATAGAATTTCCGAGAATTTTATATTTAACCGGCTATGTATGTGCTTTTTTCTGTAATTCCACTGTGGTGCCTTTAATGTATGGAGAAAAACATTTTGAAGCGGGAAGCGTTTAAGAAGAAATATAGAGAGAGAATACGTCCTAAGTAGGTTGGATTTTTTTATGCTTTATACCCATAAAAATGAAAATTGAGGTACTAACGATTCATTCTTATGATTTTGTATATAAATCTTCCTGAAACTTATATATCATAAGTAGTAAATATATTGGAGGAATGATTGGAAAAATGGAAAACCAAAATGAAGCAGTAGAAAAACAGAAAGAGAATAAATGGAAAGGAGGACAGCTCGGTAATTATTTTCAATATGTGATGCAAGTCATAAAGAACCCAGATCATCTCCTTTCAGATGGGACGCAAAGCAAGCAGCAATTCGGTCTTATTACATTAATAGCTTTTCTTGGTCTAATATTACTAAGTAATGTTATTGGTATTTTTACATATTTAGATGCATTGCGTTACCTTGGATTCAGTGATTACTTCAATTATTTTGAACGTACGATTGCTTACGCGTTAGCACTAGCTTTATTGATGTTTGTTTTTAAAAATGTCGCTGCTAAAAATGGGAAATCATATGATCTGAATTTTTTCTTTGAAAAGCTAGGAGCACTGCTTGTCGTCCCAGCCATATTATTAATCGTATCGATTCCGTTAGAGCTAGTAGATATTACAATCTATTCATGGTTTAGTTCATTGGCCTATACATTTTTGTATTTAGCTATATTTTTGATTTCTTATTTCTTTGTTGCTAAAAACAACTTGAAGACAGCAGTATTGTTTGTTGCTGGTTTCTATTTTGTTTATCGACTTATTTTTTTGATTCTTTAAGTAGGAGGCATTTGTCCCGTTAAGGTTGAATGCAATAGCTCGTTGTTCCTCCTTTTACAAGGGCCCTTACAATATCCCAAACTTCATTACGGCTTTTCGGGTCTAACCCTTTTTTCTGCATCTTCAAGACGAAACGCTACATAAGTATTTATCTTTAAAAACATTGCAACAGGAATACTTTCATGGTATTTTTATAATGATCGTTCTATATAAAAAAGGGGTGTTTTTCTTATGAGCAAAAAGAAACAAGATCTCATTGAACATGCGGAGCAGTTATTTTATAACCATGGTATTCATGCTATTGGCTTAAAACGAATCGTCAAAGAAGCAAATGTTGCTCTTATGACGTTATATAATCATTTTGACTCGAAAGAAGACCTGATCCTTGAAGTACTTAAAAAACGAGAAGAAAAATATTTTTATATGTTGAAATCATACGTTAGGAATTCCAAAAGCTCCATTGTATGGTCCTTAGCGGAAGCCCATATTGATTGGATTCGAAAACATGACAGGAATGGATGCATGTTTTTAAGAGCTAAAGAAGAGTTTTCTTCTAATGATGATCATGAAATTGTCCAATATGTAAATGAGCATAAAAGGTCATTGCTGGCTTTTTTTGAAGAACTTGGCTTCAACCATAGCGAGGCTACACAGTTAGTGCTATTGTTCGAAGGAGCCACTGCTTTAGCAGAAACCTTGAATGTGGATGACGTGGAAATGGCGTTTATACATTTCATAAAGTCTATGGAGCTCCATAAGAGGGGATAATAAGATAGTGTCGCACAACTAGAAGGAAAAGTCTTAGGGCGGTGTCTGCTCAAGATTTTTTCTTTTTACTATAAATTATATAGATCGTTCTATATAGTGAGGTGTTGTTGATGGATTGGAAAAAATTAATCATGGTTGGTTTACCCATGATTGCGGTAACTTATGGTTTTGCAAGGTTTAGTTATGGATTAGTTCTTCCTTATATACGTGAGACTTTGAATATCAGCCCATCTGTGGGAGGAGTGATCTCTTCATTATCGTATTTGGCATATTGTATAGCGATTATCATTTCGATGTTGTATATGCAGAAAGTTGGTTCCCGTATGCTGATTTTAATAGCAGGGATCACAGCAGCCATGGGAATGGGCATCATATCTATGGCCAATGGTTCAATATCCCTTGGCATTGGGATCTTTATTGCTGGCTTAAGTACGGGGTTGTCTTCTCCCCCTTATGCAGATGTGATAGAAAAATGGGTGGATCAGGATAAGCGTTCTTCAACAAATACGTGGATCAATGCAGGTACTAGTTTGGGAACTGCATTAACAGGAATTATGGTCATTTTTTTGGGTAGCAACTGGAGACTGACTTACCTTCTGTTTACACTCATAGCGATCATTATATTGATACTTAATTATAAGGTTATTCCTCAAACAAAGGATACGAGCAAAAATCATCAGAGCCAAGCATTTCATGTGACAAAAAAGGATCTTGGTAATGCTTCTCCCTTAATTTTATCTTCTTTACTATTAGGGATTTCGAGTGCGGCTTATTGGACGTTTTCAAGAGATTTTTTGCTTCAAATGGAGAATATTCCTGAAGTTATCACGCAAGGATTTTGGATCATCATTGGTATAGCAGGAGTATTAGGGGGGCTCGCCGGATATTTTAGTTCGCAAATCGGATTATTATCCTCCTACCGAGTAAGTGTCATTTTTCTAGGAGCCTCTTCCTTATTACTGGGTTTATTTACAAGCATCCTCCCTGTTGTCATATCAGCGATTTCTTTTGGAAGTTCGTATATATTCATGACAGGTGTTCTGATCATTTGGGGCACCAATATCTTTAAAACAAATTCTTCATTTGGTCTTGGGTTACCATTTTTACTATTAGCTTTAGGGCAAGTGTTTGGCTCATTGATTGGAGGAATGGTTGCTGAGTTTGTAGGTTATGAAGTCATGTTTACCCTATTTGCTATGATTAGTTTTATTGCTTTAATTTTTAAACCGAAAAAATAATTTTAACTACTTAAGGATTGGTCTATAACATTTTAATGAAAATCTTTCTTCTTGCTGGAGTAAAAGAAATTCATGTAAGTATGTTAATCTCAATACTAAGCAAACTGGCGAGCCTAATTTCTCGTTTAAAAGAAGGGGAGATTAGGCTTTATATATTTATTTACAATACAAAATAGTTCCTAAAGAAGGTGCATAATAGTGTTTAAAGTGACACCATAGACCTCCAATACCTGTTTATAATTATCAAAAAACCTCGCCCAAAAACCGACGAGGTTTTCCCTAACAGAACAAATCATTCTTCTTCGGGTTATTAAGACCAAACAACGGCCTAATAAACAAAGCAACTCCTGTGCCAAGCATTGCCATAACCATCCATACCCAACCGTGCAAACTAAATGACGCAATACCGCCAAAATATGCACCGATATTACAGCCAAAGGCAAGTCGTGCACCATATCCCATTAATAATCCGCCAACAATAGAGGCGCTGGCTGGACCGACTTTTAGTTTTTTAGGTTTGAAGTTACCTTGCGCAGTCGCAGCAATGAATGCTCCTAAGATAACTCCAAAATTCATCACACTTGTCGAGTCAGCTAGAACGGTTTGGCTTAATGCCATGCCGTTTTCCCCTTGGAAATATCCCCACGAAGCAACGTCGACACCAACGGAATCAAGCGCTTTTCCTCCCCATAAAGCAAAGGCGGATGTGATTCCCCATGGCTGACCACGGACTGCTAGTGTCAGAGCGTTTAAGATTGCTAGAATTATTCCAGCAACAAATAACGGCCATGCCCCTCTAAAGATTTTCTTCCATCCGCTTATTGTCACGAGTGGCTTCATTCTTGGAGGATTCTTTCTCTTTGCAAATTGAGCGAGAATAAAGTAAATCACAACAAACATAATTATTTGTACGATCCAAGCCCCACCATATCCCAGGCTTGTTGATGTAGCAAGGGAGAATGGTTCAAGTGACGGTGTGCTCATCCAGAATGGGAAATGAAGTGCGCCAACTGTTGATCCGATGATAAATGCTATCAGCGTAAGGATCATCGAACTGGAACCACCACCGAGGTTATAAAGTGTTCCAGAGGCACAGCCGTTTCCGAGCTGCATGCCAATACCAAATAGAAACGATCCAAAAATGACGCTTATTCCTACAGGAGAAACATATCCTGCGGGATCGGCACCAGTAAATGAAAAACCAGTACTAAGAATGACGGCAAATAATGTTGTTGCAACCATGAGCATTAGCATATGAGCCTGGAGTCCCTGTGTATTACCAACGGACATAAGTCGTCTGAAAGCTGAAGTAAAGCCAAAACGAGCTTGCAGTAGTGTAACACCTAATGCAATACCTATTAAATAAAGCACTCCTTGCACCATATCCGTTGTGCTAACGATCGCAATAAATAAGATAACGGAAGCAATAACTCCGAGTGTTAAAAATGGTTTTTGGACAGGCTGTAGTTCTTTAATAACGGTTGTGGGATGTTTAATCCATGTCTTTGATGATTCAGCTACCTGCTGTTCCAAGAAAAAACCTCCTTATTCCTATTAAGTTAATAGGGTTTATGTGTATTAAAGTTTATAATAAATACGGTAGTTTGTAAAGATGTTATGAGGATGATGTTAATCGTACTCATCATCTTAACCAAAAAACTGGTTCTATATTTTATACATTCTGCCTCAAAAAGGATGCCTGAATTTCCATGACTGCGGACGCAAGCTGTTTCCGATAATTCTCCTTGTAATATTTATTAAAAAAACTATTATGAAGAATAACCTTATTGATTCTCCATAATAGTTTCTAAGTTTTAACGGAATTAGAAAGGACCTAAATTAATTGCAAGAGCTATAGCTAAAGCAATTGCTCCTATAACTATCCAAATCATTAATAGAGGGAGCATAAATCTTAACCACTTTACCCAAGATACTCCAGCTACCGCTATACTAGCCATAAGTATGCCTGATGTAGGAGCGATCGTATTAGTGAAACCATCTCCCATGTTGTAGGCTAATACGGCAACTTGTCTTGATATACCTATAATATCTGCTAAAGGTGCCATAATTGGCATTACAATTGCAGCTTGTCCACTTCCTGAAGTGATAATTAAGTTGAAAAGTAAGTTAAAAATGTACATACTAAATGCTCCTATCGCAGAGGGAAGTGGCTCAATAACAGAAGCTATGGCATGAACAATCGTGTCTAATATCAATCCGTCCTCTAAAACTACCACAATTGACCTTGCTAAACCTACAATGAGCGCTGCATATATCATTCCTTGAGCACCCTTAACAAACTTCTTAACAAATTCATTTGGATTAATTTTTCCTATAATCGCAGTACCAATCCCTATGATAAGAAAGATTGCTGCCATTTCATTTAATCCCCAATCTGCTCGAAATACACCAACAGTATAAACTGCTAAACAGACAATAAAATAAAGTAAAACAACTTTCATTGTTCCGGTAAATGGTATGTTCTCATCAATTTCCTCATGATTAGAACTAAAACGATTTGTACCCATTATACTTCGTTCTGGGTTATTTTCTATCCTTCGAATATAATAAAAAATATATAAAATGGAAGAAATTAATATAGCTAAGTATATGATAAAACGATACCAAAGTGCACTAAATACAGGGAGACCAGCTATCTCTTGTCCGAATCCTGTCGTTATTGGATCTAGTCCTGCAACAGTATATCCTGAGTAAGCTCCTAAGTATATTAATGCTACCCCGACAATTGCATCTAATTTAAACGCACGAGCAATAATTACTCCTACAGGAATAAAAGCAATAACTGCAGTGTGTAAAATACCTAAAAAACCGGCAATTGAAAAAACAGTACATACAGAAATGACTAGTAGAATTTTTTTATCCCGTGTTTTATTGATTAAACGCATTATTCCTGAATTAATAGCTTGAGTTGAGTCTATAATTGCAAATGACCCACCAATAATAAGAACTAGAAATATAATATTTGCTGCTTCCATCATCCCTGTTTGTATGGATAAAAAGAAATCCATAAATCCAACTGGATTACTTTCAATTTGAGAATAGCTTCCAGGTATTACAGTTGGTACAAGACCATCTTCTTCTCTCTCAAAATTTCCCGCTGGTATAAGGTAAGTAGCGATTGAGGCAAAAATTAACATGATAAATAGAAGTATATAAGAATCCGGCATTTTAAATAATCTTTTTTTACTTTTACCCACTTTCAAAAAATATTCTTTTTTTTGTAGGTTCATTCCATCATCCCTTATCTTGTTTTTATTAACCAATAATTAAAGAGTTTAAATCCCTTGGATAATAAGTGATTTTCTCCATTCCATTCTCAGTAATCACAATGGTGTCGGAATGACGAAAAGCACCTAATCCTTCTACATATAAACCTGGCTCTACAGAAAAAACCATTCCAGGTTTAAGAATCGTATGGTCTCCTAAATCAAAAAATGGTGCTTCATGATTAAGCAATCCCATATTATGACCAGTATGGTGTCTGATATATTTGTTTAGATTATTTTCTTGATAATAACGTTGTACTTCTTCCTCTATTCTAGATGCAGGAATTCCAGGTTTTATTGTGTTAAATGCAATATCTTGAACATTAATCATATGTTGGAAAAATGATTCCTGTAGTTTATTAACTTCTAATATGAACATCGTACGTTCTAATTCACTTTTGTAGCCCCATACATCTGCTGCTGCTTGAGAAACGACATTGTAACCATGTTTAATTTCAGCATTTTGATTTTGGGAATGTGGAAAAGCAGAATGAGGTCCGATTTGCCCTCGATAAAAGGCATGAGCTGGTGAACCATATGGTCTATACTCATTACCAAGGGTTTCGAACATAGCTCTGGTAGCTTCATACGTAGCTAGTCCTTCAATTTCTATCTCTCGCTTTCCTAATCTTGTGTATTTAACAAGAAGGGTGTGAGCAAGATTTCCCCATCGTGCAGACTCTTTTATTAATTCTATTTCATCTTGGGATTTAACATATCTCATACTTTCTACCATGTCTTTGATATAAACCTCTCTATCAAAGTTTAAGAGATTTGCAATGTTGGGTCCTCTATATCCTTTTGAGGAATTGTAACCGCTTGCATCTAATCCAACAATTTTGTTCTCAAAATTATTTGCTTGAAGTACTTCCTTCAAATGCTCCATAGGATGGATCAAACCAGGATATTCCTGATAGTAATGAACATTGTCAATTACCGCATATTCTTCAGCGTGTTCTTTTTCTAATCTTGGTACAAATAAATGTGTTTTTTGTTTAGTATCTGTAATAAAAGCTATCGGTCTCTCAGATGGTCTAAAATGAAAACCAGTTAAGTAAAAAATATTAGTAGTGTTAAATAAGATACTTGCATCAACTTTCTTTTCCGTTAATTTTTTAAGATAGTTATTTTGCCTATTTCTAATTTCTAACTTATTAATATCAAGTTGCAAACTTATCATCTCCGTTTTTTAAAAATTAATTTGAATTGATATTATCAAATTATTAAATATATGTATAATATATTATAAGTAAAGAATGATACCTTTTAGGTATCACAGGAGGAAACCATATGGAATTAAGACATCTGCGTTATTTTGTGGCAGTAGCTAAGCACTTGCACTTTAATGAAGCAGCATTAGAATTAAATATTTCACAACCTCCTTTAAGTAAACAAATCAAACAATTAGAAGATGAATTAGGAGTTATTCTGTTATGGAGAACTAACAGAAAAGTTGAATTAACGGAAGCTGGAGAATACTTTTTTAATGCCGCAAACAGGATATTAAAGTTAGTAGAGAAAGAGATTAATGTAACGAAGGAAATTGCATGCGGGGAAATTGGCTCACTAACAATTGGATTTGGAGGTTCTGTTGTTTATGATTTACTACCTAATATTATCAAGCAAATGAATGAAATTTATCCTAATATCAAATTGGAAGTACGGCAGTTAACAACTAGTGACCAAGTGAGATTACTGCAGGAAGGTACAATAGATGTTGGGTTTTTAGTTCCACCTATCAATGAAGATGATATTATAAATTTACCTATTCGAGAAGAACCTTTTGTAGCATGTGTTCCATTAAATCATAGACTATCGCAGAGTCAACATCCTGTTGAAGTAATGGAATTTGAACGCGATAGGGTTATTATGACCCCTGAAAAATCAGGGAAAGGTTATTATGATTCTATAATTGCATTGTGCAGAAATGCAGGGTTCTATCCTAATATTACTCAAACTGCACAAGAACAACAGACAATTGTCTCTCTTGTTGCATCTGAAATAGGTATTGCATTTGTGCCGAAAACAACGGAACGAATTGTTCATGAAAATGTAAAATACCTTCCTCTTAAACAACAGCATAAAAAAATAACAGCGTTAGCATGGCATAAGGATAATCATAAGCCAGTTATAGGATTATTTGTAGATTTGATCAAGTCATACTTATTGAAAGAATAAAGTATTTTTAGAGATTTAGTTCAATCAAATAAACAGAGAAATTCAATTTATAAGTTATAAGTATAAGGTGATAAATGTAAAAAATAAGAGAGATATTTTTGATAATAAGTTATAGAAAGTTATCCCCTTATAAGAATATAATCTAAACTGTGTAAACATCATAGCATATGGTTTGGTGGTTACCCCAAAAAGCTATCATTCAAAAATTCCCAGTTGATTTGCAAAGCCTGCTGCTTATAAGACTTTCTGCAGAATAACCTCTCAGAACATGAAAGTACTTTTATTCCTTCCCCTATCAAAAGTCTTTAGATAATCCCTGAATCTAGATTTCTCATCTTCATAATTATTCTATTATTTGATAATATAAAGGATGTTACATTCTTTAGAAGTTGTGAATAAATCTAGTAAAAAATTGATTTAATCCACTTAAAAGCATAATCGGTAAATTGGTAGATATAGTACCAGCATAATGAAAATAAAAAGGAAGATTTCTATGCAAAAAACCCTTTCCTGGGCAGCTGTTATCCTCTGGATGGGGTTAATTTTTCATTTATCACATCAAGCTGCTGCAGCGTCTAGTGAACTTAGTACAGGAGTTACAGAAATAGTGTTAGCCTTTATAGAAAAAGTTGTTCCAAATGAGGAGTTAGATGTTAGCAGCATCCACCATATCATCAGAAAGAACGCTCACTTCTTCATTTATTTTTTCCTCGGAATGCTAGTGCTTCATGCATTAAATATGAGTAAAGGAACTGGATGCAAAACAATCGGATTAGCGTTACTCATCTGTGTGCTATACGCGATTTCAGATGAAGTGCATCAGCTATTTGTTCCAGGTAGGGGAGCTCAGGTGAAGGATGTTTTAATAGATAGCGCAGGAGCTAGTGTGGGGATAGTTGGCTATCTGTTGTTAAGTCGATTGATAAATATTGTCCGCAAGACGTGATTGATTTGGCGGGTGACAATGTGTTTTGTAAATGTAAGGAATGTTGCAAGAGTTAGATATAAACGTAATTAATTCGAATGCTGAAAGAGGGAAACAGGTAATGACTAGAAAATCAAATCAGAAAAAATCTAGAAAACTATGGTTGAAAATTCCATTGATACTTATCGGGGTGATTGTCCTTGGAGTGGGAGCATATGCCATTTCCATTTACAATAACGTTGCCAAAACTGTAAACGAAAAAATGCATGAGCCCGTAGATTCGATTGATCGGGAAACAACGAAAAAGAAAATGAAAGCAACCGAAAAGCTTACTATATTATTATTGGGAATTGATTCACAAGAAGGAACGAGCGGTCGATCTGACGCATTAATGGTTCTATCACTTGATCCAACAGACGATTCCATGCAGCTAATTAGTATCCCGCGGGATACGAGAACAACAATCGTCGGAAAAGGAACCGAGGATAAGATTAATCACGCGCATGCATTTGGCGGTACAGATATGTCTATAGCGACTGTTGAGAATCTATTGGATATCGAGCTTGATTATTATGTACGTATGAATATGGATGGACTGTCCGAATTAGTAGACGAGCTTGGGACGATTACAGTAGATAATGAGATTGCTTGGAATGATGGTACAAATAATTTTAATGTTGGCCCAGTCGAACTAGACGGCGACCAAACAATGGCTTTCGTCCGAATGCGGAAGCAAGATCCAAACGGAGACTTTGGACGAACATCCAGACAACGGCAAGTAATCGAAGGCATTATTAACAAAGGTGCTTCTGTAGGTTCCGTTACAAAAATCAACAGCACAATTGATATTCTAGGGAATAATATGGCAACAAATCTGGATTTTGACGATATGAAAAAGCTCTTATCTGGCTATAAAGATACAAGAAATAATGTTGTTAGTTATCAATTGCAAGGGGACGGAACGACGATTGACGGGATTTATTATTTGATTGTAACAGGTGAGGAGATTGCGAAGGTGCGGGGGATGCTTGAAGGAGAGGTTTAGGAAATGTGTGTTTGGCATTTGATTTTTGTATGAAATGGCATTCGATATTATCCGGATGAAAGTATATATATTCAATCTAATGGAACTTGACATGGAGCCTCTGTGGTAGAGGTCAAAGGCTATATAGCAAAGTTTGATCTTGCTTAGTAAATAAGCCTACCAATACCACTTCTCCATGTAGTGTTGTGTTTATACTGAATTCATTGCAAACTCATGAATGTCAAGAGATACATTTATTAATCCTAACCAAAAGTTTTACGTACACTTTTTTGATTAACTCTACACGAATTATCGAGCTTATCTGTTTATTGTCCGGAAAATCATGGATAATGGGTACCGAAATTAATAGATATGTTTTTTTGTGAAAACAGTAAATGAATTCTATCTAGTTTTTAATAATCTCTCGTTCATTTAAAGATTGAACGGGACGATGGTTGGCAGGAAAAATGTCTTGGAATGCTTGAATTTGTACGTTTGACATTTCGATTGGTTGTTCAAAAATCATCCATTTCACTTCTTCTGTACAAGGAGGTGTTGTTAACGAACCGTTATAATGGAAAGATGTTTGATCTTGGGGTAGCAGTGCTTGTAAATCAATCGGTTCTTTTACGGGAATATCTTTTTCCGTTTCTTCCTGCGGTAATGCATTCCAAACAGATGCTAGATTTTCATTTTCTATACCTTCTTTAATCATTAATCCAAGTACGACAAGATTGCCATTTGCATCGTTATGTACTAGGTGCAGCTCCATATCATAATTCTGGCCGTTAAATTGATGTTCACTCGGAGTATGGAAATGAAATTGAGCAAGTTTGTACTCATTTCCTTCAATGACAATGCTGCTGCTTTCTGTTACAGCATTTGCCTGAACTGTGTGACCGTTGTTTACGAGTGAAAATGTTGTTGGCTCATATTGAATCTGAATTTCCTCTTGTTTTTTATTCGCTTTTACTTGGGGGAATTCGACATTAATGGGTGATTGTTCACTTCCATTGGCACAGGCTAAGTTTGCATTGTCCAGTTTTCCCCAGTGCTCAGGCCCTGTATCCCCGTTATAAGACCACTGGGAAGTATGTGTAGTAGTATCTTCTGATTCCTTTTCTTTCATACCAGTGTTTTGTTCCTCGTTGGCATCCTCTGTCTTTTCTTCTTTTGATCCAGCTGTTTCCGGATTTTGTTCCGAGCAAGCTCCTATAAAAAAGCTTAAAGATACAGCTAAAATAAGATAAACGAAATTCTTCTTCATACTTAATAGGACTCTCCTTTTTCCATTTTCTTCTTGTTCATCCAACAATATACTAAAGAATAGAAGAACAATAAAGCGTTATTTTTCAATAATTGTTTGAATCCTATATTTCGGTAAAAACAGACTATTATTTCATAAGTATAAAAGAACGACATATGAAATATTCCTCCTACTAATTAATTAGTTATCGATTTGTATCCCGGATGAAAAATGATGAAAAAGGGAATCAACGATAAATTGCATCTGGCCTGAATCAAAAGAAGACGAGTGAGACAGCGATTTAATCCAAAAAATTAAGAAAATTTGGATCTTCGTATTCTTAATCATACAATTACAACGAATTTATAATAATTTTCCCATCATTCTCTCATTATGTTCTCATCTTTCAGCGGTATATTGATTAGTAATAAAAACATATGGAGGAATGTTATCATGAAAATCGTTATTGTACCGTCTGGGTTTAAAGAGTGTTTGGGCTCTGAGGAAGTGGCTTCAGCAATGGAACGCGGGGTAAGACGCTTTGATCCGTTTATTGATTTGGAAGTTATTCCGATGATTGATGGTGGAGAAGGATTTGCAAAGACGATTACTCATTTAAAAAATGGAGAATTAATATATGAAGAAGCTACAGGTCCTGTTGGGCAGAAGATATTAAGCCATTTTGGCGTTTTTGTTGAGAATGGAAAACGAACTGCGGTGATTGAAATGGCAGCAGTTGCTGGGCTGAAGCTCGTTCCTCGTGATCAACGAAATCCATTAAGAACAACTACTTATGGTGTAGGTGAGTTAATATTAGCTGCTCTTGATTTAGGTGTTGATCGAATCTTAATCGGCTGTGGTGATTCTGGAACGTCTGATGGTGGTGCTGGAATGGCGCAAGCTTTAGGAGTTCAGTTTTTGGATAAGCAACATCGATCAATTCCTATAAACGGTGGGAAGGATTTATTGGAGGTGGATTCTCTTAATCTAGCGAAATTAGATAAGCGCTTACAAACCGTTGCTATCGATGTTGCATGTAATTGGCAAAATATTCTATGTGGCGAGAATGGAGTGGCCAGAGTTTTCGGACCGCAAAAAGGGGCCACCCCGTTAGAAGTAGAAAAGTTATCAGCTGCTTTAGAGCATTATGAAGCGTTAATTCAGGAATCCGTTGGGGTAGAGGTAGGTTCATTGCCAGGGAGTGGTGCTTCTGGGGGATTAGGTGCTGGTTTAATTGCATTTACCGGTGCAACATTACACCCACGTTTCAATATTATTATGGACTATATTAATATTGAGGAAAAAATTTTTACTGCAGACATCGTATTCACTGCAGAAGGAAGTTTAGATTTTCAAACACCAAATGGAAAAATTCCAGCGGAGGTTGCACGAATTGCGAAAAAGAATAACATCCCTGTGATTGCGATTACTGGAACAATCGGTAAAGGAGCAAATTTAAACTATCGTGCGGGTATAGATGCTTACAGTAGTATTATTCAGAAACCAACAACTTTAGAAAAGGCGATGAAAAAGGCGCCAAAGTGGATTGAGGAAAGTACAGAATGCGTACTGCGACAAGTTGCTATTGGCTTAGGTATTGGTGAAAGAAAATTGCTAAGGGAAGGCATGAATCAAAAGTGATGTCGCGAATGGAGAAACGATTAGAAAAGCAGAATTGGATCAAATCATGGGTAACATGGGTAAGCCAATTATCAACAAAGTCGTTCGTAATTATCAGCATACATGTCCTACTAATAGTACTGACCCTATCCATAGGTCGTTTGGACTTCAATGGAAAGATAGCTTTATTCGCGTTTTTATCAGCAATGACGCTATGGATCACAACTAAAATACCCGCAGGATTCGTAGCGATTACACTTATTATGTTTGTCATCATGATGAATGCGGCAGGTACGGAATTGTTATACGAATCACTATCTGAGAAGGTAGTATGGTTAATGATTGGTTCTTTTATTATCGGTGAAGCAGTGAAACGATCTGGATTAGCAGAACGATTAACCCGTTCTGTATGCAGAAGGTCAACGAAAAAAAGCAGTGTGCTTTTTGGAATAGGCTCGGTTTTCTTTGCATCTGCATTTTTCATTCCATCTACCTCAGGTCGGGCTGCATTATCCAGACCGATTGTGAATCAGCTAGGTGAAAAGCTTTCAACGAAAGAACAACGCGTATTGGCTATTATCACACCTGTACTTATATTAATGAGCACGTCAGCAACATTAATAGGTGCAGGCTCTCATTTAATCGGAGTCTCTTTACTGGAAAGTACATCTGGTCAAACCATTTCCTATTTAAAATGGTTTCTATGGGGAGTGCCATTTGCCCTCGTTGTTACGCTTGTTTCATTTTTTATTATTAAATGGTGCTTGTGGCCAAAAGGTGAAACGACGGAGATGGATGTAAAACCAGAAGAAAAAACAATGCAAAGAAATCAGTTGTGTGGGGGTGAAAAGAAGACACTGATTTTGATTTCATTTTTAATTGCAGGCTGGATGACAGAAACGATCCATGGCTTTGATATAGCATTTATTACGATGATAGGTGCCATCCTGGTCATGATACCAAAATACGGAATCATTCGTTGGAAAGAAGGACTAGCGGCGGTATCCTGGAATTTGATTTTATTTGTTGCTGCTGCAACTGCGCTAGGAAAAGTGTTAGTCGATACAGGTGTAGTCCACTGGATTGAAAACGAAATGCTGCATGTGCTGCATTTGTTTGTAGGAGCACCAGATTGGCTCATTGTTTTCATTATCTTGGTTGTGACCGTAACGAGTCATTTGTATATTACTTCTCATACGACACGAGCGATTATTTTTATTCCAAGTTTATTAATGTTTAGTGAAACAATAGGAGTTGATCCTGTTGCAGTTGTTTTCTTAAGTTTAGTCGGGATGAACTATTGTGTTACATTTCCGGTTAGTTCAAAAGCATTGCTGTTTTTTTATGAGGAAGGCGACATATCCTATGATGCTAGCAATCTATTAAAGATGAGTGCTATATTAATGCCGCTCTATATACTTCTTATGATGTTATTCTATTTTTCGTATTGGCAGTGGGTTGGGATGGGGCTTTGAAGGTACCTTTAACAGGCAGCGTTACCTTTGAGGGTCTGTTGCCTGTAAGGATATTCATTTTTATAAGAGGCATTGCCCTCTGCTACAACTCAACGAGTTATCCCTCCGTTCTTATCCATTCGATCCCTCATGTAAAAATAAGAGATCGAATACATAAATCAAATAGATTGTTTACTCATGTGTAATAAAACG
The DNA here is from genome assembly GCF_037969805.1 of Oceanobacillus sp. FSL W7-1304. Classification (NCBI taxonomy): domain Bacteria; kingdom Bacillati; phylum Bacillota; class Bacilli; order Caryophanales; family Bacillaceae; genus Oceanobacillus; species Oceanobacillus sp. FSL W7-1304. Next base: position 3,687,579 of record NZ_CP150211.1, read on the forward strand.
ACGTTCCCTGCTGGTTCGTGCGTTAGAAGCAGCAGGGGAGAATTATAGTTATTTTTTTTAAAGTTTACAAAGCATATATTTTTGTCGATACCACAGTAATTTCAACTGTGATGCCAGTCATAAAGAATAAAGCAGAATGTCTTTTTAAAGTATTATGCTAAATAGGTATGAGGGATGTAATTATAGACACAACAATTAATACAAATCGAATAGTACCCGCAAGTAGTGACTGGTTGGCAGGTAATATTTACTTTGAAGCACAAAGTTTTTTTTAAGAAATATGTGCAATTTAAAAAAGAAGCACAAAATATAATTAGAAAATTCTAAAGATGATGTTGACTATGAATGATAATGTAGCTATAATATACAGAAATAAATTCTTAAAAATTATAATATTATAACAAAAGTGAGTTGAAATACATGTCATTAGAAGAGAATTCAGCAATACCATTACACAGGCAAATAAGACAATACCTAGAAAACAAAATAATTTCTGGAGAGTGGGAGCCGGGGTATAAAATTCCAACAGAAAAACAGCTTTCATCACTTTTTAAGGTGAGTAATATTACAGTAAAACGCGCTGTACTTGACCTAGTTAACAATGGGAAGTTATACAGGAAAAGCGGAAAAGGTACATTTGTAAATAAACACGATAAAACTGACTTGTCTAGACTTGTTTCCATACATAATAAGTTTGAAGATGAGAAGCCCTATCCCCATAAAACATTAAGCTTTAAAAAAATAGTAGGAAATACTGAATTGATAAAGAATCTGCAGATAGACAAGAATGAAGAAATCTATTATATTTCTAGGATTAAACTAGAAGAAGAGAAACCCGTTATAATTGAAAATTCCTGGATACCTGCAGCTTTAACACCAGGTTTAACAGAGGAGGAAATTGAAAATAAACTACTATATAACTTATTTTCAAAAAAGTATGGGCTTAAGCTGGATACTGCAAAAGTGTTTATCTCCACAAAAACTGCAGATAAATCTGAAGCAGCGTTACTCAATATCCCCATTGGTGAACAATTATTAGTATTGGATAGGTATACGAAAGCAGAAGATGACTATATTGTAGAATATTCCCGTTTTAAGGCGGTATTTAAAGATGCAAAATATTTTCTTGAGATTAATTTATAATTAATGCTTGCTCATTAATATAACTTGCAAAATTATAATGTTATAACATTATAATTTTATCACATACAAAATACCTGTTATGAATAGATTATTGTATAACTAACTAGATTTGTATATTAAAATTTAATTTTTTTAGTCAAAATTTATCGAAAAATAAAAAATATATAACCTGAAGGAGGCTTTCTCATGCATATTAGTGAACATCCAGTTTTGAAAGAGAAATCCAATGAAAAAGTTTTTTTCTATTTTAATAATCATCGTTTAGAAGCAAAAAAAGGACAAACGGTGGCAGCTGCTCTTATGGCAAATGGTATTCGGAAATTGGGAGTGAGTCGGAAACTCTCTCAGCCTCGAGGTCTTTATTGTTCTAATGGAAGGTGTACAAGCTGCTTTGTAACGATAAATAGTCTCGATCATGTGATAAGCTGTACTACTCTTGTGGAAAACAATATGCAGGTTTTTTCCAATAATAATGATCCAGAAATAAGAGGTGAGAAATATGGAAACTGATTTACTGATTATAGGGGGTGGACCGGCAGGACTGCATGCAGCTCTTACTGCTGATAGAGCGGGGGCAAGGGTAGTAGTAGCCGATGAAACATTTTCTCTCGGTGGACAATTGAGACAACAGACTCAATGGTTTTCTAACCTTCCGGGACAGTATGGATATGGAAAGAAGCGCGGTACATGGGTGAATGAACAACTTATTAATCAAGTAGGAGCATCTAATGTACAGGTGTTAAAGAAACATACCATGATTGGTTCCTATCTTAATGGCAACATTGGTGTTTCTGATGGGGATAAGACTTTTGAAATCCAATCCCGAAAAAATATAATAGCGCCTGGAGCCCAAGAGGAAGCAAAAGTTTTTCCAGGATGGACACTTCCTGGAGTCATGACTGCTGGAGCAGCTCAAATACTAATAAACAGGGAAAAAGTATTGCCTGGTAAGCGTGCTGTTATGGTTGGTTCTAATGATTTTTCATTGGAAGTTGCAAGCCAGCTCAATTCTTGTGGAATAACAGTAGAAGCGATTGTGGAGGAAAAGAATCAAATCATCTGCTCTGATGGAGAGTTAGTGAAGACTGTGGAAAACGTTCCTGTCTATACAAACAGCACGATTGAAATAGTTACGGGTGCCGGAGAGGTGGAACACGTCGTAATTCAAACACCAGATGGGTCAAAAGAAGTTAATGCGGATCTTGTTTGTATTGCTAATGGATTCAGTCCGATACTGGAACCTTTTGAAATTATGAACTGTCATTTTGTTTATCAAAAAGAACTTGGAGGATGGCTAGCTGCGTACAATATTCATTTACAGACAACCAAACCTTCCTGCTATATTGCTGGAAATGCGGCAGGAATTACGGAACTTGGACCAATTCTATTAACGGGAGAAATTGCTGCTTTGAGTGCTTTAGAGGCGATGGGATTCATCAGCTCAGCAGAGGGAGATGAACAAAAAAGCAGATGCTGGAGAGAATTAGCTAATTTGGAAAGTGAAAAAGTACTTAAAGCAAGGACTGAAATGATAGCCGATTATCATCAGAAACATGAATTGAATCTCCCGGATTATTTCATGAAGATAAGAGGAGGGAAGATGTATGGATAAATCAACAATCGTCTGCCGTTGTGAAGAAATAAATGTTGATGAGATTGAGACAGCTATGAAGAATGGTGCTGAAACATTTGATGATATAAAGCGGCTGACTAGATGTGGGATGGGTCCTTGCCAGTCAAAGATTTGCCTTAATCCTGTAAGAGAAATTATTGCTGAATATACTGGCAAGCCTTTGACAGATATTCGGATATCAAGGATGAGAATGCCATTAAAACTTGTAAGAATGAGTGCGCTTACAAATGGTAGTGAAGGCGGTAATGTTGCATCTGTTTTTGGAGAATCAGTGGAAGATGGTGAAACGAAAAATGAATAATGTATTTGATGTTATTGTGATTGGCAGTGGGGTTATCGGGAGCAGTATTGCCTACCATCTTTCAGAAAGTAAAAATCATGAAATTCTGCTTATCGATAAGGATTTCCCTTTATCTGGCACTTCCGGTTCTACGCAAGCATGGGTTTGGGTACATAGCAAAGTACCTTCTTGGTATGGGGAATTAAGTATGTTCAGCGCAGAACTGTACCCTTTTCTAGAAAAGAAAATCGGTGATGTGGAGTATAAAAGAACTGGTGGAATAGCCCCTTTTTTCAATGAAGCTGAACGGGAAAAAGCTTGGAGACTTGTTGAACAACAGGCGGAGGTCGGAATAGATATTGAAGTTCTAACAAGAGACGAAGTACTGGAAAAAGAGCCTTCTCTCTCTTCTAATGTAGCTGGTGCTACCTTCAGTAAACTAGATGGGAATGTGAATCCATTTCGCCTCGTTGAGTTATATGTGAAAGCTGCAAAGAGGAATGGGGTCCAGTGTTCTTTTTATAATCAAGTAATCGATATAGAGAAATCTGGTGACATCTTTCGGTTGGAAACATACAAAGGAGTCTTTCGAGCGAAGAAAGTTATATTGGCAGGCGGTCCTTGGTCAAAGGATTTAGGAAGCATGTTAGGTGCAGAGATGCCGGTGAAGCAGGTACGAGGGCAAATTCTTGTTACAGAACCGCTTCAGCCGTTTCTTAAATATACTATTGGCGGTATTCGTCAGGCAGACAATGGTGAAGTATTAATTGGCTATTCGAAAGAGGAGGTGGGCTATGATAGAAGATCGACATTGGATGTTATTCAGCAAACAGCAAAAATGGCGACTGATTTCGTTCCAGCACTGGCCAAGGCAAATGTTGTTCGGACTTTTTCTGGGATCAGAGTAATGCCCAAGGACGGATTTCCAATTATCGGTGAGATCCCCAATATGGACGGTGCCTATGTGGCTGTTATGCACAGTGGAATAACATTATCACCATTAGTCGGTACATTAATGACAGAATTGCTGACAGATGGTGAAACTTCTATTGACCTTACTAGATACAGCCTTGCAAGATTTGAAGGAGTCTAAAATGGAATGTTAAAACAATATCAAAAAAAGCCAAATATATTAAGGGAGGAAAATAATGAATGCTGCTGTAGCGATAGTAATTAGCTCTATTGTAGTTTTAGGGGTAGGTGTGGCTATTTCGTTTTGGGTAGGAAAGAAGAATAAGGGAATAGAAGATTGGAATGTAGGAGGGAGATCCCTTCCAATGTATGTTGTTGCGGGCACACAGTTTGCTACTGGCATGGGGGGAGGAGTTCTTGTTGCACATGTCGGTATAGGTTACAGTGCTGGCTGGTCAGCAATAACGTATAACTTGCTATATTCTATAGGTATTGTTCTTCTTGTATTACTAGCGGGGTGGCTAAAGAAACATAATTTTTCCACCTTACCTGACATTTTCAAGAAGTTATATGGAGAGCACAAAATTATGATGAGTTCTGTTACATTACTTGCTATTGTGGTACCATTCGGCTGGTTATGTACACAGTTGGTGGCATTCGGAAACTTATTCACTGAAATAACGGGGTTATCTTTTACTTTATTGATTATTATATTTGCAGCTATCAGTTTGTTGTTCGTTTTACCTGGAGGAATGGCTTCGGTAGCATGGACTGATTTTGTTTTTGGTTGTTTTATGCTGCTACTGTCTATAGTTAGTGGAATATACATGTTAAATTATGCTGGTGGTTGGTCGGGAATTGCTTCGAATGTTCCTGAAAACCTTGTGTCGTTTCCTCAAGGGATGGGAGCGATTGGATTGACAACAATCGTATTTTGGATTTTTGCCATTTTTCCTGGTGCCCTTACAAATCAAATGTCTTATCAAAGAATCTATTCAGCTAAGGATGCCAAAACGGCAAAACAGGGTTTTATCATAGCTGCAATTGCCGGAATTATTAGTGGAACTTGGGCTTCTTTTATGGGGATTGCTATTCTTTCGCAAAATCCTGGTATGGATAATCCCGAGTTGGCTGCAGGATGGTTTCTAACTCAAATTCCTACCTGGTTTCTGGCGATTTATTCAGCTTTTATCATCGCAACTATCATGTCAACAGTCAGCAGTGCTATGCAGTCTGTAGTAGTTAATATAACAAATGATATTTATAAATCCTATATCAATCCCGAAGTAAAGGATCAAACATTGGTCAAAGCTTCGCGAATGCTATCCGTAATAATTATTGTACTTGCAATTGTTTTATCATTGTATTATCCGCAAGCTTTGGGATGGCTGCAAGCGACATACGCTTATTCAGCTGCAGGTTTGCTAGTTCCCATATTTTTTGGTATTGCCCTGCGACGAACGAAGTTACTTTCAGCAAAAGGAGCCATGGGTGGTATATTCACTGGTGTTATTGGAGCGGCAATTGCTCAATTATTAAATACAGCCATTCCATATGCTGTATATGGGGTTGTTGGTTCCTTAGTAGGTTTCCTTTTATTCAGTATGATTTATAAAGAAAAAAGAGGGCTTGATAAGAAAGTTTCTGGTCTATAAGTACAACTTGAATTTTCTGAATTTATAAATTTGCGGGAATATAATTAATTATATGATGAACGAATTAGTAATTGAAATCCTAAGCAATAGTAAGTATATGAAGGAGGAGAAAAAAATGGACGCTGATATAGGCATCATTGGAGTTGGAACAATGGGAAGCATGGCTGCATGGCAACTTGCAAAAAAGGGCGTATCTGTTATAGGTTTTGAGCAGTTTGGAATTGGAAATGACCGAACTGCTGCGGGAGGAGAATCCCGGCTTTTTCGTACAGCATACATGGAAGGACCTGAATATGTTCCCATGCTACAGGAAGCAAAAAAATTATGGAGGGAACTGGAAACAGAAAGCGGAAATTCACTGTTAACGCTAAATGGGGGGTTAATGATTGGAGAATCTAACTCTCTGGAAATTAAAACAGTTTTAAAAAGCATCGAGGATTTTAAACTGGAGCATGAAATTTTAGAGGGAGACCAGGCAGCAATACGCTATCCACAATTTAAAATATACGATGATGACCTAGTCATATTAGATAAGGAAGCAGGCTTTATTCGACCGGAACTTTCAGTTGTATCAGCTTCTTTACTGGCTATGAAGCATGGTGCGAAATTAATGAAATATACCGCAGTAGATGAAATTATTCCTGAAACTGATGGTGTACGCATTATTGCAGAAGGGAAAACGTACAAGGTAGGAAAAGTATTGATTACCACTGGTGCATGGACAGGGAAACTATTACCAGCTTTAAAAAAGCAATTGATACCGAAAAGATTATTGCTGACCTGGTTTACACCGAAAAATCTTGCTGAAACAAAAGCAAATAAGCTACCTATATTTGCTAGAATGCGCGGAGATTTCAGGCTTACAGGAGCACCTTCACTAGATGGGTCGATGGTGAAAGCTTCCTATACAAAAGATCCTTTGCCAATAGAAGATCCATCTTCATTATACCGAGACGTATATCCGGAAGAAATTGAAAAACTGCGAGAATCCGTAAAAGCCTTGCTCCCAATGCTATATCCAGACCCAGTTCGTGCGAGTGCTTATATGGATGCCTATACACCGGATAATCATGCGTTGTTGGGAGAATTACCAGGAAAGAATAATACTATCATTGCAAGTGGTTTCTCTGGTCATGGTTTCAAACTAGCACCCATCATCGGCAGGATTTCTTCTGAACTATTGATTGAAGGGAAAACAAAAAGCAATATCAATCATCTTGATCCAGGTAGATTATTATCAAAGCATTATAAGTAGTACGGTTAAAATCGACTAAAGGTGTAATTAATAAAAGAAGACTATTCTGTGCTGGATAACGATCTAAGACCAAACTGCAACCGATGGGAAATAAGGATATTCGTGTTAAGTCCACATATATTGGAGTATATGAATGCGAGAGTGTAACATATGGCTGAGGTTTTTGTTAAAAGAGAGGGTGTAATGCCCTTTCTTTTTTGTGGAGTTGGAATCTACAGGAATGGTTGAAAGCTAATTATTGTTCAAAAATATTGTTGCTGTTGGTGAGATGGTATCGAAGCTCAAACAAATGCGAAAATTTAACATGCAAGCAATCTAGGTACAATCAAGTGCAAGCCCGAAAGGAAGGGCAGAGGTAATTCAATAAGTTGAATTACCCCACTATTTTTATTTAGTATGGAAGTTTGGTATATATAATAAAGCAAATCAGCCCTATAAGCGTATACAACTATTTGGTCGTTTTTCTTTATTATAATTTCAAATACGTGGTCTAGATCCAACGTTTTTAGACTATAACAATCTATTGAAAACGGAATACTATGAAGATCTTCCAGGTATTCACTGTACTCGCAATTCGTTCTGATACACATCTAAAAACTGCTCTCCTTTTGCTGAAATAGTTGTTCCAGCTCTCCCTTTTCGAACGTTCAATAGTCCTGTTTTATTCAGCACTTCTATTCGTAATCTTAACTGCTGATCAGTAAGACTGTATTGCTCATCTGAAAGCAACTGCTTTATTCTCCTTCTACCATAAGATTCATTTTGCTTTTTTCCTTTCTGATAGATTTGCAGAAGGCTTATGCTTTCCGAAAGAAATCCATGTTTTTCAATCGTTCTTATTATTTCGTTGATACCTAAATCCTGTTCAGTGTTTTCGGTTGCATCGAATTTTTGGTTCCCTTTGAAAAATAGCGGTAATGATTCACGTCCAATCGATGTCGTATTTAAACATACACAGTATGAAATAACGTTATATAATTCCCTCACATTCCCAGGCCAATCGTAATGATAAAAGGCCTCCATTGCATCTGTAGAGAATACCAAATCTATTCTGTTGAAGTGACCCTTAAAGGCTTCAATTAATTGTGACAAATCATTCTTTCGTTCTTTGAGTGATGGCATCTGAAGTACATAAGAAGACATATAGGAATAAAGATACGTACGAATGATCCCTTTTTGAAATAACGTTGCCAAGCTTTCTAAAGAGGAGGTGATTATCCGTATTCGATTCTTCATCGGATTTAAATCATTCGATTCAATCAAGTTAAATAACTTACCTTGTAGGGCATATGGCAGTTGGTCGATATGCTTGATATATAACGTCCCACCACTTATGGCATTGATAATACCTTCTATTTTTTCGTCTTTTGAGCCAAATAATTCCTTTTCTATAAGTTGTGGCTCTTTGTCTAAACAATTATAGACGTAGAAAGGCAATGCTGCCCCAGTAGAATCATTATGAATCATTTCTGCAAGCATTTGTTTTCCTGTTCCAGTCCCACCCTCAATATGGATTGCATCAGGTGTTTTCGCTAGTTTGCTTGCTATCCTGATTGTAGACTGCAAGGAAGGGGAACTTGTCTTCAAACTATCTAATGTACGATGCTGATTTTGATCATGAATGGAGATGGGTAAGCTTTCTGTTTTTTTATCGGTTGCATAAATCATTGCCTTGATATAAAGCTGAGTTAATAATGAAACCTTCATATCCAACTGACAGTATTGTTTTATTTGTATTAGTGTTTCTAAGGAAATAATGCGTGGTCCAATATCAATCATCCGTGGAAATCCTTTTGGGATAAGGTTCGTTTCTCCAGGAGTGATAACAAAGTCTATTTTATCAGGCATTGGCTTTTCTGAAATATAAGGATAAAAGGTATGGTTTGGCAAAAAAAGTTTCAGGGATTCCAACGTTTGTATCGTGTTATTGTAATTATCGTTTACAACCAATATATTTTTTCTTTGTTTCGAAAAAATGAGTTCTTTTAGATTTCCAATATTCTCTGTTCTTTGTGCCACAATGGAAATGGCAGCCTCGGGCAGAAATGGCTTTACTAATTCTTGTATTTCCATCGCAGATAATAAAACAAGATCACTCGATAAGAGAGTGTCGGAGTTTAACTCTTTTAAAGTTAGCCCTTCGATCTGGAGGGAAGTTCCGAATATATACTCCAATTGATTTTTTAAAAATAGTAAGTTATCTTCTTGGATTCCGATAATAATTAATCTTTTTTTCATTAGTGTCACGCTCCATAGTTCCTATCATATACCCCTATTTTACATGGTAAATCGATATAATCATAGAATCCTTTTTTTATAAATGGGTTGTAATGGGTTGTATTAATTTGGATAATGATTTATAATCCTATTATTCTAATAATTTAAACAGAAAATTTAATTAAGGAGCGAAAAGATGTTTACACTGATTAAAAATGGTGAAATTTATGCACCAAATTATATGGGGAAGCAATCTATTCTAATGATTGATGAAAAAATAGTGAAAATAGGAAGTATAAATGAAGAAAAATTGCGAGCGCTTTTTGACGTTAATGTGATAGATGCTTCTGGTTTAATTGCTACTCCAGGTATGATCGATCCACACGTACATTTAATTGGTGGAGGGGGAGAAGGAGGCTTTGCTACAAGGACTCCGGAAATCCAACTGAGTACTATTATTGCTTCAGGTGTTACTACTGTTGTTGGCTGTCTAGGGACAGATGGAACAACACGACATATGACATCTTTGTTAGCAAAGGCTAGGGGATTGGAAGAAGAGGGAATTACGGCTTATATTTATTCAGGTAACTATCATATCCCTACTCCAACGATAACTTCATCGGTAAAAGACGATATTATGTTAATTGATAAAGTGATCGGAGCGGGAGAAATTGCAATATCCGATTCCAGATCAGCTCAAGCCTCTTTACATGAGGTTGCAAAATTAGTTGCAGAAGCCAGAATAGGTGGTTTGCTAAGTAAGAAAGCAGGAGTAACTCATTTTCATGTTGGTATTGGAAAAGACCGTTTGGCATTTTTACATGCGCTTTTAGAAGATTACGAAATCCCACCTGCAAATATTTATGCAACACACATTACACGAAGCAAGGAACTTGTTGATGATGCGATCCAGTTGGCGAAAAAGGGGGCATTTGTAGACATAACTGCAGATGAAGACACAGGTAAATGGATTCAGTATTATAAACAAAGTCAAGGTGACATGCATCAGCTGAGCATTTCCTCTGATGGAAATGGCAGTCTACCTAAATTTAATACGAGAGGGGAATTAATCGGATTTGGTGTTGCAACGCAGCAAACCTTGTTTGAGCAAGTTATATCCACTGTTAAAGATTATGGTTTGCCTTTAACTGAAGTATTACCTCTTGTCACTAGTAATCCTGCAAGAGCACTTCGTTTAGATGAAAAGGGTGCTCTGAAGGAAGGGTTTGATGCTGATATCCTTATGCTGGATCAAAATTCACTAGAAATTAAACATGTTTTTGCAAAAGGGCAACACATGCTTAGGGATAGGGAGATTCTTGTCAAAGGAACATTTGAATAAAGATATTAGGGGGAAATACGATGCAAAGAAAACCAACGTTATTAGAAGCATTTTTACCGATTATAGTCATGCTATTGCTATTAGCAATTGGTTACGGTGTTTACGGATTAAGTCCGGAGCCATTATTAATACTTGCATCTATCTTCGCTGGGGTTATTGCACTTAGGGTAGGTGTGAATTGGAATGAAATGATGCTTGGTATTCGCGAAAAGCTCGATATGGCAATGCCGGCCATATTAGTTTTGATATCAATAGGAATTTTAATTGGAAGTTGGATGATTTCAGGAACGATACCGATGATGATTTATTATGGTTTGGAATTAATTAATCCACAGTTTATTGTACTTATCGCGTTTATTGTCTCTGCAATCATTTCAATTGTAACAGGAACTTCCTGGGGATCTGCAGGTACAGTTGGCGTCGCTTTGATGGGGATTGCTACTGGGCTTGGCGCTTCATTGCCTGCGACAGCTGGTGCGATTGTTTCAGGTGCGTATTTTGGGGATAAATTATCTCCATTATCCGATACAACAAACCTCGCACCCATTGCAGCAGGGAGTGAGCTTTATGAACATATAAAGCATATGCTTTATACGACCGTTCCTGCAGCTATTGTTGCAATGATCGTTTACACAATTGCAGGGTTCAATTTATCGGCTAATGCTGTTGCAACACCAGAGGTAATGAATATCATGCTTCAGACATTAGCCGATATGTTTCATTGGAATATTATACTATTACTGCCCCCAGCCATTGTGCTTTATGGATCGATAACCCAAAAGCCAACATTGCCTACAATTATTTTTTCATCTTTTGTAGCTGCTATTATCGCAAAATTCTATCAAGATTTTGCAATAACTGATATATTTGCTGCTACTGTTACAGGGTTTGATGTTTCCATGATAAACAAGCCTGATTTTAATGCAGAAACGGTAATATTTGAAGTGACCAGGTTAGTTAATCAGGGTGGAATGCAGTCCATGACAAGTGTAATTATGATTGCCTTTAGTGCATTTGCATTTGCAGGAATTATTACCAAAGCAGGAGCATTGGAAGTAATTATGGATGCATTGTTAAAGATTGTGAAAAAGACTGGTGATCTTATCCTATCGACTGTTGCCTCCTGCATAACAATGGCACTTGTTACTGGAAATTCATATTTATCAATTATTGTTCCAGGAGAATTATTTAAAGAAACATATCAAAAGAAAAACCTACACGCAAAAAACTTATCAAGAACATTAGAGGATTCAGGAACTGTAATTGTTCCACTTGTGCCATGGTCCTCTGCGGGTGTATATATGGCAGGGGTTCTTGGTGTTTCAACGATTAGTTATGCGCCTTGGGCAATAGTTTGTTACTTAGGCTTTATTGTCGCGATTATATCGGGATATACAGGGTTTGGGATTGAACGGATTAAAACAAGTGATTCGAAAAAGGTTAATGCTGGGTAAGAGGAATTTTTACTACTTAGTATATGGAGGCGTTCACCTTCTAGGCTTTTTTCAAGTGCTTACTCGTTTTTAAATGGTGCTATTGAGGTAAAGTGTGGTATTTTTCATTGAACTTGAACATTGATGAAAAATACCACGTTATGTTTAGTTATTTGAATTTTGTTCTAGTCACATTAAATCCATCACACAAACTCCATTTTTTTAGAAATGTTAGTTGTAGAATCTAATACTAACTCAGCGTATTGGTCAAACTTAGATTCATCCATCCTAATTAAAAAGGAATCGTATGGTCATACTCTTAAGATTATTGGAATTTTAAACATAATGGGCAAGTCTACTGAAAATAAGTTGGAGGCATTTTAGGAGGACCATTCTTGATTGGAATAGTCCTAGTTGTGGTGAAAGAGGATAAGTTTATACTCTCTTCTCGCATTGGAATTATCTGTTCTTTACCAACCTATCTCTATTTCCCTAAATTATAAAATCTGCAATTCCTTAGGAAACGAAGTCAATACATCTGCTTTACCTTCTTCATTGATATAAACATTATCTTCAATTCGTACTCCTCCATAATTTGGAATATAGATTCCTGGCTCGATCGTAAATAAAAGACCTGGTTCTGCTATGTCTGCATTACTTTCGTGAATTGAAGGCTCCTCGTGCACTTCGATACCAAGACCGTGACCTACACGATTATTAAAATATTCTCCATATCCTTTTTCTTTAATAACATTTCTCGCAGCAATATCAAATGTTTTAAGTGGTACCCCTGCTTTTACAGCATCTAACCCCGCATTGGTAGATTGTAAGACAATGTTATAGATTTCTTTCTGTTTTTTAGAAGCTTCTCCTATTAAAAATGTTCGTGTTATATCTGAGCAATAACCATCTTTAATAACACCAAAATCTATCAATAGAAAGTCACCATTTTCAATGGTACGACTTCCTGGTGTTCCATGCGGTAGAGCTGATTTTTCCCCTGATAGAACAATAGTGGAAAAAGAAGGACCATCGGCACCAAATTTTCTCATTAAGTATTCTAATTCAGCAGTTAAATCCATTTCACTCATTCCGGTTTGAACTTTTTTGATACCTTCTGCTAAAACCCTTTCTATAATTTGGATAGGTTTTCTCATTTGTTCTATTTCAATTGGAGACTTCTTCATTCGCTCAGAACTGATGTAAGGTTGAATGTCGATATAGGAAGCCGTTGGGAAAGTTTCTTGTAAGTGTTGATACCGAAAGATATTGACAGCTTTCTTTTCTAAACCGAAAGTTAAAATGTTCGCACTCACATTAGTTTGGAGCTTGGTAAATGGGTTTTCTTCATCTGAGATGGGTACAATGGTTTGGACGGCAGAATCATTTCGAGCGATTTCTACATCTAATGCAGGCACAAACAACGTGGTTTTTTCATTTTTGTTGTCGATGACTAGTGCCATGAAACGTTCATGTGGATTGGAGAGAAAACCAGTGTAATAAAAAACATTGGCAGGATCAGTGATCATAGCGATATCAATCTTTTCGTTTTGTAAATATACTTGAATGGATTCAAGACGTTTTATGTATTCCTTTTTCATACAAATACCTCCTTGTAGTATGTTTTTATTTTAGATTAAGATTTAAACAATAGGAAATAAAATGATAACATTAGTAACTTGGCATGAATATTTCATGTACTAAGTGATTACATCATGTGTGCGTGGTTGAAATATAAGAGAAAGTCTCACCAAACGGATAAACCTTCTCTATTGCTATCAATTATATTGAAATATTTCCTTCTGCATATTTATCGTCAGAATCAATGTTTGTGTTTGTGAATTGGTCTGGTTGCACCTTCGATTTTACTCTCATTAGAATAATATATACAACTCCAGAAAATATTAATGACTGAAGAGCAGGGATGCCGATTGGAATAATATATTCTGTTAAGTAGCCAATAAATGAACCCAATAACATAGCGATAGTAGCCATCCAGTTCCAACCTTTATTATCAATCCATTGTTGTTTGCGAATAAAGAAGAAATCAGCAAACATAATAGCAGCTATAGAAGGATAAGTTACACCTAAAAGTATTAAAAATTCCTGGAAATATGTTAATATACCACCTAATGCTAATAAGACACCTAATAAAGAGCCAATTATGGTTAATATTGCTCTACCTTTATTTGAGTTAATATTAAACATATTTGCTGCAGCTAAACCGATAGAGTAACTTGCTACGATTTGACTTGTCCAAAGAGCAACATATAAAATAAGAAAACCCCAAATAGGAAAACCTAGATCCTGCATGACAACAACTATATCTGGGTTACCAACGCCTACCGACATGATGGCGCCAGTTAAGAAGAAGAGCAAACCGATAATTACAATGCCTAGAGGAATTAAAGCCTGATCTTTTATTTTTGGTTTAGAGTATCTTGTATAGTCAGAAGCAATCAACCATTGAGCAACATTTGCGCCAAGTACTAAACTAATCGCTCCATAAAAAGTGATCGACTGTTCTGGATTCCAAGAAAATATCGAATCCCACCCTGTCCCTCTTAACGCTAAGTAAACTCCACCAGAAATTAATAATATACCGGCAGGAACAGCGATATAATCTGTCCATTTCATTGAGTCATATCCTAGAACAGCTGGAAGAGAAAAAACCAAACCAGATATTAAAGTGATTAGCGCCCATAGCATCCAGCTTTCAGTGTAATCAATTCCTAATGTAACGGATAGGGCATTTCCAGCTACAGCTGTATTCAGGCCAAACCATCCAACGTTTAATATAACTAAAGCAAGGCCTACTAAAAACCGAGCCTGTAATGAACCGAAACTAGTTCTTGCAATAACAGATGCGGGACGCCCTGTCTTTGCACCAAGATAACCTTGTAATCCATTTCCTATCCACTGTATAATTACTAAACCAATTAATAATATACCAATAATTTCCAACAGACTAAAACTACCTGCTAATGTAGATCCCACCATAATGACTGGCACGGCAAACTCAAGACCTCCAAATATAGTGGCTGGAACGATCCAATGCTGCCTTTTCGATAAAGGTACAGCAGATAGAGCATTGTCTTTCTTTTTGCTTTCCATAAGCTACCTCCTTGTTTTTCAATAATTAGAAGTATCTGATAATTAATGCGCTATTATGGTCCAAGAAGGCGATAGAAACCCCCTCTTGAACCAGTATTGTATTCAATTAGTTATTTATTTCTATATTCTTTCGTTTTTTGTTGATTTACTTCTTGTAAATTGGCATCTATTACGACACCATACTCCGCCAAAGCTGTATCGATATCAATATATCCATCTAAGTAGTCTTCTAATACTAATTCTGGTAATCGTGTAAACGGATGACCAAATCCACCACCACCACCAGTTTCAACTCTCACAAAATCTCCTCTTTGAACTGGTTTTGAGTTAACTTTCAAAATCTGTTCTTGTCCTTGACTACTTTCAATAGTTACTTTTGGTGGATATCCTGCATTTCCTTCGAATAAACCCCAAGCGGGATCTAGAGAACGTTCAAACCACAAAGATAGATTGGCAGATTCTGATCTAATTTCGTATTCTCTAGTAACACCAAGACCTCCACGAGTTTTACCAGCACCACCGGAGTTTTTTCGGAGTCCATAAGAATTAACTTTAAGTGGATATTTTCCTTCTAACACTTCAATAGGTAGATTTTTAAAATCTCCATTAGAATTGTTGATTAAACCTGACTGGCCGTCATTTTCGGAAAATGCTCCCCAACCGCCAGCAGTTGGTTCAACGTATAAGAAAGAAGATTTAGTTTTGTCGTCTTGACCAGCAACGGTAATAACCATAGAGTCCCCATAGTGTGCTGCTGCACTTTGTTCTTTTAAAACTGGAGATAATGCCTTAATTATTAGGTCGATTAATAAACCGAGAGATGTGAAATACCAACCACAAGCAGCAGGTTCTTCGGCACTAAAAATCGTTCTTTTTGGAACAACAATGTCCATTGTTTTAAAGTTTCCACCAGTAACTGGTGAATTAGGTCCAATTAAATGTTTGAAAGCTACTCTGCATGCAGACACAGTCTGGGCATGGCCACAGTTGGTCATCCCTTGGCGTTGTTCGCTAGATCCAGTTAAATCAATTTTTAAGTGCTCCCCTTTAATTGTTACTGTTACTTTAACAAGTACTGGCTCATCAGTAACCCCATCATTATCAAGATACCCTACTTCCTCATAAATACCGTCAGGAATACTAGAAATTTGTTCTTTATCTAAAAGCTCTGATTGCATAAAAATGTCTTTGATAGATCTACGGAAAGTTTTAAGACCATGTTTATTGATGATATCATTTAATCGTTTTTCTCCAGTTCTGCAAGCAGCTATTTGTGCGTTTAAGTCGCCCAATGCATCTTTTGTCATTCGGCTATTAATAGTGATTAGATTGATAATATCTTTTCTAGGTTCTCCACCATCGTATATTTTAGTCGGGGGGATTCTTACACCTTCTTG
The DNA here is from genome assembly GCF_037969805.1 of Oceanobacillus sp. FSL W7-1304. Lineage (NCBI taxonomy): Bacteria > Bacillati > Bacillota > Bacilli > Caryophanales > Bacillaceae > Oceanobacillus > Oceanobacillus sp. FSL W7-1304. Next base: position 3,703,960 of record NZ_CP150211.1, read on the forward strand.
ATAAATTTCGGTTGCATCCATTGGATAACCAGGATCTTTGGCACCTATATCCAACCAGTGTGCTCGTGTTGCAGAGAAACCAACTAGTTCTTTTTCAAAAAAGATTGGAGAGATAACCGTAATATCATTTAGATGTGAGCCAGCCAAATATGAATCATTCATAATATATATGTCACCAGGTTTGTACTGTTTGTTCCCGCCAATGAATCTCGTTGTTTCTATAATACAGACATCTAGATTGCCTAGAAACATCGGAAGTCCAGATGATTGGCCAAGCAGTTCAGCATTTTCATTATAGATTCCGACACTACAATCCTTCATTTCATAAATGATAGGGGAGAAGGAGCTACGTGCAAGACTTTCATTCATTTCCTCTGCCGCTGAAATTAACGCATTTCGTATGATTTCGGTCGTGATTGGATTTTCTAAAAAAGTAGCTGACTTTGTATTAATCATTTTTATTCCTCCTGATAACTTCAAGATTTCCCATAGTTTCTACATGAACATGATAATTTTCTGGTACAACAATGGTAGAAGTATTTGATTCAATAATGGTTGGACCATTAATAGTTTGACCATAGGCTAAATCTTTTGTGGCGAAGACTGGTGTTTCAATCTCTATATTATTCCAAACGATATTTTTTCTTCTGATTGGTTCTGGAATTTCTACTGATTTGGTTTCAGAAAATACTTTTTCTTGTGTCTTTAAAATTCCAAAGCTGACAATTCTTAGGTTTACAACTTCCACATCGCCCTCTGGGTTATTGTGACCATATATTCTTAAGTGCGTATTATGAAATTGGTCTTTTAATTCTATTAAAGAATGAGTATTTAAACTTGATTGTAAAGGAACAGTGACAGTATACTCTTGGCCAACATAACGTAAGTCAGCTAATTTATTAAACTCAATATCTTCTCTTTTTATTTTCTGCTGTTTTAAAATTTCCTCTGCCTCTTGTTCCATAGTTTGATAGATTTCATGCATTTTTGTTTGATCCGTATTTTCTAAAAGAGAAACAAAGGTTCGAACATCATCATGACGAATATCAGTTTGTAACATTCCCCAGGCTGAAAAGGTACCAGCGAGAGTTGGAATAATAATTCGTTTAATACCCAGATTTTCAGCAATTAGCATGGAGTGCATCGGGCCGGCTCCACCAAAAGCTACAAGGGAAAAATCACGTGGGTCGATTCCCTTAGAAATAGTTAAAGTTCGTATTGCATCAGCCATTTTAGAATTAGCAATTTCACAGATTCCTTCTGCAGTTTCGATAACACTTAAACCTAGTCGGTTTGCTAGTCTTTCAATAGCATTGTATGCTGCTTGCCAATCTAGTTTCATCTTGCCACCTAAAAAACCTTCAGCATCGATTCGGCCTAAAATTAAATTAGCGTCTGTTACAGTTGCATCCGTTCCACCATTTCCATAACAAGCAGGCCCGGGAGTGGCACCAGCACTTTGTGGTCCTACACGTAATCCGCCTCCTTCAATCCAGGCAATGGATCCGCCGCCAGCGCCAATCGTATGCATATTAACCATTGCGGATAAAATAGGGAATTTTTCGACATTTGACTCGGAGGTGATGTCGGGTTCTCCGTTGATAACCATACTTACATCAAAGCTGGTTCCTCCCATATCTATACAAATTAGATTTTCTTTTTTGATGCTTTGTCCTAATTTTAGACTTCCCATGGTACCACCAACAGGACCTGATAGTAAGGTTTGAATAGGTTTTACCTTGGCGATTTCTGATGTCATAACCCCACCATTAGACTGCATAATGTAAAGATCTTTATTTAACCCTCTATGGTCAATTTCTTCTTCAAATTTTGCTAAGTACTTTTCAACGATAGGGGCAATATAACCATTAATTATTGTTGTGCTAGTTCGCTCATATTCCCGCCATTCACGAACCATTTCATGCGATAGTGATACGGAGATACTTGGCAATTTTTCCTGAATAATTTTTTTCACTTGCTTTTCATGATCTGGATTCTTATAAGAGTGCAAAAGACAAACTGATACGGAGTCATAGCCATTATTTGAGATTTCATTTATAACCTCATTTAAATTGTCGATGTTTAAAGGGTTCTCTATATCTCCGTCCACCAAAACTCGTTCATCCACTTCGAAAATATGACGACGCTTGATTAAAGGAGTAGGTTGGCGATATTGAATATTATAAATTTCGGATCGATTGGCACGTCCTATTTCGTATAAATCCCTAAATCCTTTTGTTACAAGTAAAGCCATTTTTGCACCTTTTCTCTCTAAAAATGCATTTAAGCCAGCAGTCGTCCCATGGACGAAAAAGTCAACTTCTTTAAAATCATCTACCATTCTTGTAATTCCGTTTAATACACCTTCTGATAAATTCTGTTGTGTTGTTGGTACCTTTTCTGTTCTATAGACTCCAGTATTATTATCAAATAACACTACGTCTGTGAAGGTTCCGCCGATATCTGCGGCTAATCGATATCTGGTCATTTAATTATGCCTCCCATGTTATTAATATTTTCATATAAATTAAACGCTTTCATAGATTGTACATGCAACAACTGTGCCAACTATAATTTTGTTGTAAAGTCTATAGGTTTTTATATAAAGGGATTCCATTAGTAGCATTCTTTTTATAAATATTTTTACAAAATTGTGTATACGTTTTAAAGAATTTTTACACAATGCTTGCTGATGGTTATTATTCTGTAAGTGTATAAAAATTAAAAAAACTGTACAGTATTATTTACCAAGTATTCCTCCCACTCCTCCTGAATCCTCCTTCTCCCACTATCCACCTCTGGATGAAATTGAATATAAGCATTCTTTCTCGTATCTGCTCCTTGTTGGACAGCATCTTTTAAATCTTCGTCTAACTGATGTTTCCCACTGCGTTTAGCGATTGATAACCCAGCAATTTTTCCTTGGGCAGCGGCAACTTTTGCTCCTTCTATACCTGTAATATTTCCTGCGACAAATAAACCTTCTACTGGTGTCATCATTTGTTCATTATGTAATGGTACATATCCGCCGAGTTCCTCAATATAATGAAAAGGACATCCAGTTAGTGCTGCTAGTTCTGCTAAAGGATAAAGACCGCCAGCAATACAGACAAAGTCAACAGCAATGTTTTCTTCACTTCCTTCTATAACCTCGCCTTTACTGCTAATCGAAGCGATGGTTACTCCTTCTACTTCCTGCTCTCCGTAAATTTCAATAACAGCCTTTTTTAGTTGAATGGGAATGTCCCACATCTTCACACCTTTTCTAGGATAAAATGTAACGCCTAATTCTTTCATGAAATTATTTTTCATTAATTTGCTTCCTAATTTTACAAAAGTGGAAGGGGCCATATGAGCAACGTGAAGTAATGAATCTAATACCTTCTTGGGATGTGCAGATTCATGCGTAATTTGATTGTTTTTCGGTAAGGCAAGACAAGCAATATCTACCCCTGCGAGTTTTAATTCCATGGCGATAGCGGACGATAGAACATTAATACCTATAATAAGCCCGTGGTTCCCGGGTTTTACACGATGTACATTCGTCATTACCTGAGCTGCTCCAATAGACATAACTCCAGGCAATGTCCAGCCGGGGATTGGTACTGGAGCCTCAGCAGCTCCTGTTGCTAGTAATAGATTAGTTGTTTGAAAGGTTTCTTTGTCTGTATAGACCATCCATAAACAATCTTTCTTTTCAATATTAAAGACAGATGTTTCTAAATAGAATTGAACACCAAGATTTACTGCTTGTTGGAACAACTTTTTAGATTCATTAATTCCATTCCACCAAGAACCATCTGGCTGTTCATAAAGTTGACCTAGCAAACGACCGCCTGGTTTCATGTACTCATCGATAACACTTACTTCTAATCCCTTTTGAGCACATGTAATAGCTGCTGTTAATCCAGCAGGACCGGACCCAATAATAATGACATTATTCATCAGAAGACCTCCAATCCCTTACTGGTGTTGGCAGTTTGCCATGGCTTTCCACGATCATATTCCCTTTTAATGGGGTAAGGCATGCACGAACTCCTTGCTTGCCGTTTATACTTACTCTGCATTCAAAACAATGACCGATGTTACAATAGATTCCTCGTGATGAACCACTTTCTTCGTGATGGCGAAGGGTGCGAATTTCATTTGCTAACAGTGCAGCAGCTAAAGATTCGTCTTCATAGCCTGTATATTGTTTATCATTAAAGGTAAAGGTAACTGCTTTTTTCTTTTCTAGCTTTCCGAGTATTGGGTGGTCGGTGACGCGCAATGTCATTTTCCTTCTCCTCCTAAATCCACGAAATTAACAGGTCTAATTGGTGCTTGATATTTTAATGATATATTTTTCTTGCTTTGCTCACTTCCGACTTGCTTTGCAACTTGATCTACGATGCTTCGGCAGGTTCTCCCGCCACAGTAGCCCATTCCTGCGCGTGTTCTGAGCTTTAATTCTCTTGCCGAGCAGCTATAGGTTATTGCTGTATCTAATAATTCTTGATATGTTACTTCTTCACATCTGCAAATTATCATTTCACTTTCTCTCAATTGAATCACCTCATCTTTTTCTCAACGTTATTCATGCAATAATCGTGCCAACTTTTAAAAGAGACGGGCTTTCAATTTTTTATTCCAAGTTTATTTAAACGGTTATATAGGGTAGCTCTAGTGATTTGTAACTTTCTAGCAACGGCATTCTTGTTACCACTTTCATTATCGAGTTCATGTAAAAGTATTTTCCGTTCAACCTCTTGAAGTCGGTCAGCTAATGGACGAGAATCATTTTTGTAAATAGAGGTCATCGAATTGGTTTTAATTGCTAATCCATCAATTTCAAAAGGTAAATGCTCTAATTTAACCTGACCATCTTCCGAGAAAACAATTAAGCGCTCGATAACATTTTTTAGCTCCCTGATATTACCTTGCCATTCATGGTTTAACAGGGCCTGCATTACTTCCTGGGAAATTCCATAAATTGGCCGGTTATATTTAATGGATATCTCATATAAAAAGTAATGTGTTAATTCAATGATGTCTTCTGGTCGCTTGCGTAACGGTGGAATTTCAAGACTTACCACATTTAATCGATAATAAAGGTCTTCGCGAAATTTACCTTCCTCAACTAAATCCTTTAAGATACGATTCGTTGCAGCAATCACTCTAAAATCAACTGTTTTCTCTTTCGTTCCACCAACCGCATAGAATTTCTTTTCTTGGAGTAGCCGTAAGAGTTTTACTTGCATTTCTAAAGGCATTTCTCCAATTTCATCTAGAAATAAGGTTCCCCCTTGTGCTAGTTCGACCTTTCCTTTTTTTCCTTTATTGTCCGCTCCAGAGAAAGCCCCTTTTTCATAGCCAAACATTTCACTTTCAAATAGAGAGGAAGGAATGGCGCCACAGTTGATGGCAATAAAAGGAGCTTTATTGCCTTCGCGAATTGTATGAATTGCTTTGGCAAAAAGTTCCTTTCCTACTCCGCTTTCTCCATGAATTAATATGTTTGTAGACGTACTTGCTGCCTTCTCAGCCATGGAAGTTGTTTTCTTAAGGGTTTTACTGTTACCGCGAATAAGTTTAAATGGATCTGAGGGTATGAATCGATTTGTTTCTCTTTCAAGTTCAAATAGTTTTTCTGATGCATTGTTTAATTCATTATTTAATCGTATTTGGCTTGTTATATCTATCTCAGAGACAACCGCGCCAATTATTTGGTCTTCTAAATAAACAGGAGTGGAGTTGATTAACACGACAAGGTCTTCTCTTGCTTTATGCTGTTTGTGCTGAAGGGAATCGCCGTTTTTTAAGGTGTTTAGCAGCTCGAGCCGTTCAGGTCTGAAGAAGTCTGTAATTGGCTTTCCAATGATATCTTTTTGTTTTACAGAAAACAGCTTCTCTGCCCCTTTTGTCCATACGAGTACATTCTGATTAGCATCAATAACAGTACATGACCCATCTATTGTTTCTAAAATAGCTTGATAATAAGCATTTAATTGTTTGTACTCTTTTCTAAGCAACTTAAATAAATCGAATGTACTGAGATATCCTATGTAGTTTTTCTTCTCTTTTAAGACAATGAATCGATGTTTTTCTAACAATATCATTGCTTCGTTTACATGTATATCTGCTGAAACCTCTTTGCATGGATAATAGTTTAAGTGGTCTGTATCGGGAATCAATTCAATTAAGTAGACATTTTCTTGGTTTTTAAAAAGGAGCTTTTTTGGTTTATTGGTTTGAAGTAAACTTCTAAGCTCTTTCTCATCATCTTTTCTATCTGTAATGGTAAAAAAATCTTGTTTCATAGCTAATTTAAATTCTTTTTCAAAATTCATTTGGTTAACCTCCTTGTGTATAAAAAGTTTTACAGGTTTATAAATAATTTTACATCAACATATTCAGAAAACAATGTATGTTATGAAAATAGAGTGAATATTGTTGGCATGCATTTTGCATATTAACTCGTAACAGCGTCTTGAAAGGAGGTATTAAAAATGGGAAATGCAAAGCATCGTGACATTGTAGTTATTGGTGGGGGAATTATCGGGGCAGCTATAGCCTATTATGGAGCAAAAGCAGGATTGGAGATAACGGTGTTAGAAAAGAATGAACTAGCTAGTGGAACATCTTCAAGGTGTGATGGAAACATTTTGGCTATAGACAAAGATCCAGGCTTTGATAGTCAAATGTCTTTAAAAAGTCAGCAACTGGTACATGAATTGAGTAAGGAGCTAGAGCAACCATTTGAGTATCGTAACCCAGGGAGTATTTTGGTTTGTGAGAATGATGAAGAAATGGAAGCAGCACATAAGTGGGTGCAGCAACAAAAGGGTGCTGGATTGGATTTTCGAATGCTTGATCGGTCTGATTTAAAAAATGAATCAAAGTATTTTGCGGATGATTTATATGGTGGTTTGGAATGTAAGACTGATTCGACAGTAAATCCATATATGTTTACCTTTTCTATGTTTCATCGTGCTCAAGAACTTGGAGCAATGGTACATATAAGGACAGAAGTAACAAATGTAGCCAAAAAGCCATCTGGCCAATTTGCTATTGAAACAACGAATGGCAAATTTACAGCGAACAAAGTGGTGAATGCATGTGGGGTATGGGCACCTTTTATTGGAGAAATGTTAGAAGTGACTATTCCCATTAAACCAAGAAAAGGACAGCTTATTGTAGCATCGAGACAGCAACCAATAGGATTGCGAAAGGTTATGGAATTTGGTTATCTTATCTCGAAATTTGGTGGAATAAGACAAGTGGATACCATAACGGAAAAGTATGGGGTTGCCCTAGTTTTTGAACCAACGGAAAGTCAAAATTTTCTCATTGGAAGTAGCCGGGAATTTTCAGGATTTAATACGAAGGTAAATCATGAAGTAACGAAGTATATTGCGAGAAGGGCTGTTCGCTTTTATCCGAAGATAGCGGATATGACAGTTATTCGGACCTACGCTGGTTTACGACCGTGGACAGAGGATCACCTGCCTATCGTTTCTCATGTAGAAGAAGTTCCTGGTTTTTATATTGCAGCAGGGCATGAAGGAGATGGAATTAGCTTGGCGGCTGTGACAGGAAAACTTATCGAAGAAATGTTATCAGAGAAACAAACCTGCATACCAGTTCAACCGCTTCGCCATGATCGATTTAAAGAAAGGGTGGTTCAATAGATGAAGTTTCAGCGTCTATTTTCAACAATTGATACACATACTGGTGGAAATCCAACACGGACCGTTATTAGTGGACTTCCACCGATTAAGGGAAATACGATGTCAGAAAAAATGCTTTATATGGATGAACATTACGATTGGATTCGGAAATTTTTAATGAATGAGCCTAGAGGACATGAGGTGATGTCAGGTGCTCTACTTGTAGAACCGTGCCACCCTGAGGCGGATTTCGGGGTCATTTACATCGAAACGGGCGGATATCTTCCAATGTGTGGTCATGATACTATTGGCTGCTGTACTGCGTTAATTGAGGCAGGGCTAGTTAAAGTTTCTGAACCATATACCTATCTTAAATTAGATACTCCAGCTGGCTTAATTAAAGTCACCATTAAAGTGACTAACGGCAAAGCGGAAGAAGTAACCTTTTCCAATGTTCCTTCCTTTCTATTAAAAACCATCAAAATAGATGTAGAAGGAATTGGAGAAGTAGAATGTGATATTGCTTATGGGGGCAATTTTTATGGCATTATTGATGCTAGAAAACTAGGGATTGAATTGATAAAAGCAAATGCATCCACGATTATAGAAAAAGCTACTACCATTCGCAATACAATTAATGCTGCAGAGGAGATTGTGCATCCAGAATTTCCATTTATTCAAGGATTAACACATATTGAATTTTACACAGATCCAGTTCATCCAGAAGCAGATTTGAAGAACACTGTAGTCGTCCCGCCGGGAGGGATTGATCGCTCTCCATGTGGAACGGGTACTTCTGCAAAACTAGCAGTTATGTATAGTAAAAATGAAATAAAAGAAAATGAATTGTTTGTGCATGAGAGTATTGTTGGTTCTTTATTTAAAGCGAGAATTTTAAACACAACTACTGTCAAGAATGTAGGAGCTGTTATTCCAGAGGTAACGGGGGCAGCCTGGTTAATGGGTATGCATCGGTTCTTTTATAATGAAGAAGATCCACTGCAAGAAGGGTTTTTACTCATTCCTCCAATGGAACATGAAATGGAGGATATAACATGAAGATTAAAACGACTTACACAACAACCGATGTGCATGTAGCAGGCGAAGCTTACCGAATTATGAAGGAGGCACCATTGGGTTATTATCAAAGTTTGCAGGAGGTGAATGAGCAGTTTCCAATTATCTATGAGCAAGAAATGAAACTACTTTTAAATGAGCCACGAGGATTCGCTGGGCTGAATGGCTGTTTGGTCGTTCCACCTTTTAAAAGTGGTGTGGATGCAGCTGTTGTCTTTTTCAATCATACTGGAACTGTTCCAATGCAATATGGCGGAATTGTTGCTGTCATAACTGCATTGCTGGAGTCCGGTCAGTTAAAAGCAAAACCTTCAGCTGAATATAACATTGAGACCGTAAGCGGTGTTGTTACGGTTTGGGCTACTATAAAAGACGATGAAGTGAAAGTTGTTTCATTAAAGAGCGGGCCATGTAAGGTTGTAAAAAACCATGTTCCAATCTCTTATTTAGATTTACAGACAGAGGTTACTTTTGTTCAAGCCGACCATCTCTATGCGATTTTTGATAAAGTGGGGCTGCCTTTTGATATGGAGATAGAGAACCTTCCTGAAATTAACCAATGGGGGAAAAAGGTAATCGAAGCCTTAGGAGAGGAAAGCCATGATTTTAGCCGAATCATTTTACTGGATCATTCACAATTAAGTAGTGGAAGAATCAAAACAGTAACATTCCGTCCGGATCGTTATATTGTACGCTCTCCAGGATTTGGTACTCTAGCTGCGTGTGGTAGTTACTTATTAGAAAATGGCGATATATACTCAGGTAGGCAAATTGAAAATGAAGGTATATTTAATGCGAGACTGGCAGGAGAACTTTTAAAAAAAAATGAATGCGATTACAGTTTTAGTTTTTCAGCCCGCGGATTTATTACGGGTATACAGACATATGTTTTAGATCCGACAGATCCATTATCTGAAGGGTTTTTATTAAAATAAGAAATTAATTAAACAGGAGGAAAATAGAATGACTACAATCAGAGGGGCTTATCCAGTATTAATTACGCCAATGACACAGGAACAGAAAATCGATTGGGATGGTGTAAAGAATAATGTTCATTACTTCGTGGATCAAGGTGTAGCAGGTATCGTCATCAACGGAAGTACGGGTGAATTTGTCAGTCTATCAAAAGAAGAGAAATTCCAAATGGTAGCAACTGTTATGGAGGAAGTAGGTGGCCGTATTCCTGTTATTGTTGGTACTGCTGCTGAAACAACAAAAGAAACAATTGAACATACAAAGCAGGCTGAAGCTCATGAAGCTGCTGGTGCGCTAATCATTCCACCTTACTATATGAAACCAAAGGAAAATGAAATGTACCATCATTTTAAAGAAGTATCTCGTGTTACAAATCTACCAATTATGCTTTATAACAACCCATTTACTTCTGGTGTGAATATGAGTACAGATTTAATGCTACAGATTGGTAAGGAGTGTGAAAATGTCCGTCTTATTAAGGAATCAAGCGGTGAAATTGACAAGGTAAGAGATCTTGCACGAAAAGGCAAGGGGGATTTTGAAGTATTCTGCGGCGCTGAAGAACTTGTGATGGAGTCTTACTTCGTTGGAGCAACTGGATGGATTTCTGTTGCAGGTAATATCGTGCCAAAGCTTGTTACAGACATGTATAACCATTTCCAAAAAGGTGAGTTGGAAGAAGCATGGGCAATCAATGATCGAATTTTACCGCTTTGTACGTTCCTTGAAGGATCAGGAAAGTATGTGCAAATCGTGAAGAGAGCGATGGAATTAACCGGTAATGCTGGCGGTCCTGCAAGATTCCCTCGTTTAGGTCTATCTCCAGAGGAAGATGAGAAGCTAAAGGGATTACTGGCAAATTTAGAAACCGTAAATAACTAAAAATTAGTGAAGGAGCGAGAACATGCAAGCGACAAACTATAATTTGAAACCGAAAGTACAAGAATTTTTGAAAGGAATCAAAGGATTATATATCAATGGGGAGTATGTACCAGCGATTAGTGGTAAAACGTTTTCTGTTGTTAATCCTGCTAATGAAGAGGTCATCACAGAAGTAAGTGAAGCGCAGGAGGAAGATATTAACGTGGCCGTAGCTGCAGCAAGAAAAGCATTTGATGAAGGCGAATGGACAAAAATGGAGGCAGCTGAACGCTCCCATCTAATCTATAAGTTTGCGGATCTTTTAGAAGAAAATAGAGAAGAACTTGCACAGCTGGAATCATTGGATAACGGAAAGCCCTACATGATTGCTTTGGAAGATGATATTGATGGAACGATTCAGCATTTTAGATATTATGCTGGATGGGCAACGAAGATATTTGGCAAAACCACTCAAATTTCCAAGGATTATGTAACCTATACGGTACACGAACCCGTTGGAGTGGTAGGTCAAATTATTCCTTGGAATTTCCCGCTTGCCATGGCAGGTTGGAAGCTCGGGTCTGCACTTGCTGTTGGCTGTACGGTTGTTATTAAGCCAGCAACTGAAACACCGTTATCTCTTCTCTATGTAGCACAGCTGTTTAAAAAAGCTGGATTTCCAGATGGAGTTGTGAATATTGTTCCTGGAACAGGAAGTATAGCGGGGGAAGCAATCATTATGCATAAAGACGTGGACAAGGTAGCATTCACTGGTTCAACAGCTGTCGGAAAAGAAGTCATGAAAAAAGCTGCAGACCAAATTAAAGGTATTACGCTCGAACTTGGAGGAAAATCGCCAGCGATTATTTTAGATGATGCCAATCTTGAGGAAGCAATTGAAGGGGCATTTAACGGAACGATGTACAATCATGGGCAAAACTGCAGTGCTTGTACGCGTGTATTTGTACAGCGAAATATTTATGACCGTGTTGTGGAAGCATTTGCAGAGCGGGCAAAAGCACTGAAGCTAGGTGATGGAATGAACCCTGGAACGGAAATGGGTCCACTTGTTTCAGCTAAACAGCATCAAACGGTTCTTAACTATATTGAAGAAGGTAAGAATGAAGGGGCACTTCTTGTCGCAGGCGGTGAGAAGGCATTTGAAAAAGGATACTTTGTACAGCCAACTATTTTCGCTGATGTAGAAGATGATATGGTAATTGCCCGTGAAGAGATCTTTGGCCCGGTCATGTCCATTTTCGTATTTGATTCGATTGAAGAAGTTATTAAGCGAGCTAATGATAGTGACTACGGCTTAGCAGCAAGTGTTTGGACAGAAAACATTAAAAAGGCTCATTATATTTCTGGGAAGCTTCAATCAGGTACTGTTTGGATTAATGATTTTGGTCTTGAATGGGAAACAATGCCTTTTGGCGGCTACAAACAATCAGGAATTGGCAGAGAAATGGGTGGAGAGTATGGGTTACAAAACTATACGGAAGTTAAAAGTGTATTTGTTAACATCAAGCAGAATAACTAGAATTCTAGAATAATAACCGGATACAGATCGTATGGAGGCGGTGGAGTGGGGCTGTTTCATAGTTTCATACCACCTCCTCTCTTTTTATATGAAAATGATTAATATTTTGCAGGATATAAAGAGAGAAACTATTTAATTGTGAGGAGGGATAAGATGGAGGAGTTGGTGAGTAAAGCATCGGGTATGGTTTGGAGTCTTGGTTTGGTGGCGTTTGCACTTGGTGCAGGATTGTTTTTTTCCATTTTGACGCGTTTTGTACAAGTTAGATATTTCAAGGAAATGATTAAGCTTCTTTTTGAAAAAGGTAACCCCGAATCGGGTGTGACCTCTTTTCAGGCGTTTTCTATGGCGTTAGCCGGCCGGGTCGGTATTGGAAATATTGCCGGGGTCGCCACTGCGATAGCATTTGGTGGTCCGGGAGCAGTTTTTTGGATGTGGGTCATGGCTTTATTAGGAGGCGCAAGTGCTGTTATCGAATCCACTCTTGCTCAGGTTTATAAAGTAAAAGATGGTAATCAATACCGAGGAGGAACCCCTTATTTTATTGAAAAAGGATTAAATATGAAGTGGTTCGGGGTGCTTGTTGCCATTGTTGTTACCCTGTGTTACGGAATTTTAGTTCCTGGTATTCAGGCCAACACAATTGCTGTTGGATTCGAAAACACAATTGGTCTTAATAAAAGCATCACTGGCATTGTTCTTGTTGCATTACTTGCCATCATTATTTTTGGCGGTGTTAAGCGAATTGCTACTGTTTCGGAAAAAGTTGTTCCTTTCATGGCTTTAGGGTATGTAATTATCACTTTCATTCTTTTATTTGCAAATGCGACAGAAATTCCAGCGATGCTTTGGTTGATTATTTCAAGTGCATTTGGAGCGAATGAAATGTTTGGCGGAATTATCGGTGCAGCTATTGCATGGGGCGTTAAAAGAGCAGTATTCTCTAACGTTGCTGGTGTAGGGGAAGGAACCTATAGTTCAGCCGCAGCAAATGTATCCCATCCAGCTAAACAAGGTCTTGTTCAAGGATTTTCCGTCTATATTGATACCATCATAGTTTGTACAGCTACTGCACTTATGATTCTAATCACTGGTATGTACAGCGTTACACCAGAAGGGCAGCAGCCAATTGTAGAGAATATCTCAGGTGTTGAAGCCGGACCAATGTGGACACAGGCGGCTGTTGAAAGTGTTATCCCTGGATTTGGCGGTTTGTTTATTGCGATTGCTATCTTCTTCTTTGCCTTTACAACACTGATGGCTTACTACTATATTTCTGAAACAACTCTCATTTACCTTGGTAGAAAGAGAAATCTAAAAGGGTTAAAGTTAGGCCTAATGATTATTTTCTTAGGAATGATTTACTTTGGAAGTGTTAAAAATGCATCCCTGTTATGGGCACTTGGCGACTTAGGCTTCGGTAGCATGGCCTGGCTTAACTTAGTGGCTATTTTATTTCTAACTAAGACGGCTTTAAAAGTATTTAAAGATTATGAAATACAGAAGAAGGCAGGAATTGACCCAGTCTTTGATCCAATTAAACTTGGTATTAAAGGTGCTGATTTCTGGGAAAAGAAAGTGAAAGAGAGCAATTCAAAAGGTAAGAAGGAAGTTGGGTAAGTAGTTGGAAACAGAGGAGACGATACATTTTTAAGGACAAAACTTAAAGGCTCTAGGAGAAACCCCAGAATAAATTATAATAGTAAGCGTAGTATCATTCATTAGTTTTTGGTGAAGATACCACGCTTTTTTTATTAAATATCAATGTGGACATAAAGTTATGATATTGATTTATTTAAAACACGACATTCTTTTAGCTCTATTTTAGTTGTATCTTTCCATCTACCTAGTATAAGGACACCTAACTTAGCTGAAAAGTCAACGCAATGCAGCGGTTTATCTTCCAATTATTTCTATTCCCAAATTTCCGCTACCCATTCCGGGTGATCAATAAATGGATTACGATTATGTTGATAATCGGTGTAGATAATCTCGTTTCTTCTTCTTTCCAAATCATCAACCGGGTCTTCCTCATGCCACTCCAGCAATACGGATAGCTTGCCGTGGTATGGTGCAGATCCATTATTGACCTGATTATTTAATTCCAAATCTGGTTCACCGCTATCACCTTCATAACGTACATCCATATAAAAAATCATTCGTGCTACATCACCTTTTACACTATCCCTTGGTTCCCAGGAATCGGAGTCATAATAGTTTCCAGCTGCCTCTGTATGCTCACTGCCGCCTTCATCAAAGTCAAGGTTGCTTCTGGAGCTGTTTACGGAAGCATCTGTTGGTCTTAAATGATGAAGGTCAGTGCCAGGACCCATCGATGTACCGAAATCTCCATGAGATTTTGCCCAAACATGTTCGCGATTCCAGTCATCCGCATTTCCGCCATTTTCATTTTTCCCTTGTGAACGTCCAGTATAAAGAAGGATTACATTATTCGAGTTACTTGGATCTTCATCTGTTTCACGCAGTGCTTCCCAAACATTGGAATAGGAGATTTCTGTATGATCATCAATGATGTCGTGCAGAGCAGATTTTAATTGTTCTCCTGATTTACCATTCGCAGCATCATAATAGCCGTCCGGGCTTGGAGTTTCAGGCTCTGGATATGGGTTTGATTCTGGTGGCTGTGTACCGTCCTCGTGCTGTTCAAAAGCAGTTCCGTTCTTTATTCCAGCATGAGAAAAGTAGTTTGCTAGTGTACCAGTTACTTTGATTTTTTCTCCTAATAAGGAAGGATTGGATTGCAGTCCAAATGAAGTTCGGAATGAAGATGGTATTTGAACATAAATCATTTCTTCTATGTTCGTTGCAGAAGGACTATCAGCTAATGCAAAAGCATAATTATTAGGGAAATTAAGCTTGATGACTGAAGTTGTGGAGACTGGTTGACCAACAATGTATCCCTCAACCGTTTTAGTCGAGTTATCTTGATTGGCCATAGCCTGTGTGACTGTATATGGGGACGAGACTGATCCGTCACCTGTGTTTGCATTCACGAAAGTATTGGTTACCGGTTTGATAAAGAGTAGTACAGATGCAAGCAATAAGACAGCAGCTATCAATATTCTCTTTTGATTACGTTGCAATTGATTCTCCTCCTTTTGGTTGGTTCAACTGTATTATATAACACAGTTATAAAGTTAGCTTTACTGAAGTATAAAGTTGTTGTAACAAAAAACATGAGATAGGTCGTAGTCAAAAATATGGGTTTAGTAGTTTCATCGCTACAAACAACTGTATAAAACCTAGTAAATAACATGCTGTTCCTTGCTCTTTTTTTATCATTTAATTAATGGAATGAACCAAATACGAAGAAGTAAAATTGGCGCACAGGATTACTTCTAGTTTTTATCAAATGAAAAATGATTGATATCTGAAACTTACTATTTATTTGATTCTCTTTATTGTTGGGCATATAGAATCACTACTAAAATCGTGATTTATCTTACAATTCTTTATCTTTTGATTAACGTTTAGTTAATAGTAAATGTCTAAAATTACAGAGGAATACGAAAATAGTTCTGTGCAAAAAGTCTGGTACAAAGCGAAAGCGATTACTTCAATTTGAATTGAAAGTTAGTTTATTCTCGAAGGATGTGATGCTTATAGGAATTACAGGTTGAAATTTCATTAGCTTAGTCAATGGAAGTGAGTAGTCTTTGGAAAGCCCTAATCTATTACACTATCAGGAGGAAAAGAAGATGGGAGTAAAAAAAAAATTGATAACAGGAATTTCTGCATTTGCTTTAGGTGTCGGATTAATCACTGGTGGTACTTTCGCTTATTTTAGCGATACAGATGAAACTAGCAATACTTTTGCTGCAGGTACCCTGGATTTAAGCGTTAATCCAACAACCATAATTAATGTTGAAAATATTAAGCCAGGTGATTCGTTTTATCGTAATTTTGAACTTACAAATGATGGGAGTTTAGACATAGAAAAGGTTTTACTTGAAACGTCTTATTCTGTAACGGATGCAGCGAATGACAACGGAGAAGAAGATTTTGGCGAACATATAGAAGTCGAATTTTTATACAATAACAACAACTCGGATGAGATTATTTACAAGACGACTGTTTCTGAGTTGGTTGAAATGACTCCAGAGGCTATTGATCAGCATATTATGTATCCTTGGTATGGCGAAAAAGGAATGCCTGTTGGTTCCGTACATGACTTCGGTGTCAAATTTAATTTTGTTGACAATGGTGAGGATCAGAATGTTTTTCAAGGGGATTCACTCGACTTGACATGGACATTTGAATCTTTTCAAACAGCTGGTGAAGATAGATAAGCTATCAATATGTTTTCAAAAAGCTCGGTAAAAGGATGCGAAACAAAAGTTAATAATTTTGAAATGCAGCTACCGAAGAATCGAACAAGTGGGGAATCATAATTTCAATATGAAGGGTGAAAATCATGCATTCTGTAAAAAAATTATTGGCTTTGTCGTTTGTATTTCTACTAACCTTTCAAACTATAGGAATAGTAGGATATGCTGCAAATACGGAGTCAAATAGTTCAGGAAACATAATGATAGAAAGCAAGGAAACACCGCAATCATCAAAAGAAAATGAAGCCCAGATACTGACAGAAATTGAACAAAGTGAACGAATTGAAACAAAATCTGAATCGGAGCAGATTGGTAAAGGAGTTACATTTACTACATTTGAAATGCTTGATGCTCGAGGGTGGATTAATGGTGAAATGTTAGAGATTGATCTCAAAAATGAAGCTGTTTCTCTTGATCTTTTAACAGCAGACGGAGTAGTGGCAGCATCAGAACCAATTTCTGAAGTAACCAAACGCGAAGGAGCTATTGCGAGTGTAAATGGTGACTTTTTTGATATTAATTCTACTCAAGCTCCGTTAGGGATTGAAATTAAGGATCATGAAATAATCAAAGGTCCTAATAATGGAAGAGAAATGGCTGCAGGGGTTACAACAGAAGGGATTGGAGAGATAGCTGCTATTTTTCTCGAAGGTACTTTTACATTTAATGAGCAAGAACACGAACTAGCTTCCTACAACCAGAATACAATACCAGAGAATGGCATCGGTTTATATAATGCTTTATGGGGACAAGCATCAAGGGAAGGAGCAGTTCATGGGGATCCAAATGTTTATGAAGTGATTATTGAAGAAGGGGAAGTTGTGAAAACTGGCAGTGAAATCTCAGATGATGAAATCGTAAAAAATAGGAATATATTAATTGGTAGGGGAAATGGGACAGATACTTTAAAAGAAATGCGGGTTGGAGATTCCGTAACAGTTGAATATGCACCGAAAACAAATGGGGATGGGGAGTATGCATTTGCCATTGGCGGTAATCCAACACTTGTAAAAGAGGGTGCTGTGCAAGATGTTGATGACGAAACACTTGCGCCTAGAACGGCTGTAGGATTTTCCGAAGATGGTGGGACGATGTATCTCGTATTGGTTGATGGGCGTCAAAGTTCAAGCAGAGGGATGACTTTATATGAGATGGCAGAATTCATGAAAGAAATCGGATCGTATCAAGCATTAAATCTTGATGGTGGTGGTTCCTCAACACTTACTTCAAGGATGCCCGGAGAGAATGAAGCAGAAGTGAAAAACAATCCATCTGATGGTGTGGAACGTTCGGTGCCAAATGGTATTGGTATTTTTACTGCAAAAGAAAATGGACAATTAACAGGTTTAAATGTTGATACAGTTATGCAGCATGAAAATGCTTATCGTGTTTTCCCTGAATTAACAAGGAGCTTCACAGTGAAGGGATTTGATGATGCTTATGACGCTGTGTCTGCTGAGAATATTCAATGGGAAGCTTATCCAAGTGAGTCTGGCACATTTAACGAAGAGGGAGTATTTACCGCAAGTAAGACTGGTCTTGCTGTAGCTAAAGCGAAAGAAGGTAATATTGAATCAGAAAGCAGAATTCAGGTTTTAGGAGATTTAAAGAGAATTGAAGCAACTGAATCCAGAATAAGTACAGTTCTAGAAGAACCCGATACTTTTTCAGTAATTGGTATTGATGAAAATGGTTATGCTGCACCTATTGAACCAGAGGATATTCAATTAGATTATGATGAATCTGTAATTGAGGTTACAAACAATGAAGATGCAAGCTTCACAGTAAATCCAAAACAAGATGGGGCTTCGACAACGATTACAGTAGCAGTTTTAGATAAAAAATTCTATCTGCCTGTTACCATTGGATTTCAAGAGGAAGTTGTGTCGGGTTTTGAAGATTCTTCTGATTGGAGTGTTCAAAAACACCCATCCAGTGTTGGGGCTTCTATAGAGGAAGTGGAGGGCAGAGAAGGTAATGCAATTCAATTAAACTATGATTTTAGTACGACTACTGCAACCCGCGCAGCATACTTGCAAGCAACTCCTGATCTGGAGCTTCCGGCGAACACGCAAAAAATTGGTTTATGGATTCACGGAGATGGAAACGGTGCTTGGCTTCGTGCGGTTCTCAGAGATACCAGCAACACTCAATATGTAATAAACCTAGCTGATGAAGTAGATTGGACAGGATGGAAATATGTTGAAGCTTCGTTACCAGCGGGCGTGCAACATCCAGTCAAATTGTGGAGAATATACCCTGTCGAAACGGTTCAAAGTCAGCAATATGCAGGTAGTTTGATCTTTGATGAGTTGACTGTACAGGTACCACCAGAAGTAGACATACCCGAACAAGAAAAAATAACAACAGACCCACTTGTGATTCAAAATGATGAATTTGGTGAAGATCGCTGGAAGTTTGCTGTTATTTCGGACACGCAATTCGTTGCAGCAAATCCAAACAGTGATGTATTGCAAAGAACTCGTGAAACGTTACAGCAAATAGTAGCAGCGGACCCTGAATTTTTAGTAATCAACGGTGATTTTGTAGATACAGGATACCCTGAGGATTTTCAATTGGCGAAACAAGTTTTAGAAGAAGAAGTTGGTGATCGTTTTCCGATTTATTACGTTCCAGGAAACCATGAAATGATGGGTACGGGGAATTTAACCAATTTTGAAGAAGTATTTGGAGAAACGCGTCAATCATTCGTTCATAATGGAGTGCAATTTGTGATGTTGAATTCCTCGGCAGGGAGCTATAGAGCTTCTGACTTTCAACAATTAGTTGAATTACAGGCCACGTTAAATAAGGCTGCACGTAATCCAGAAGTTCGTAACACAGTAGTTTTTTCCCACCATCCAACTAATGATCCGATGCCAACAGATGCTAGTCAATTAAGTGACAGAAAAGAAGTTGCGCTTGTAGAAAAATGGCTATCTGAATTCAGAATGACATCTGGAGGAAAAGGAGCAATTTTTATTTCTTCACATGCCTCAACTTTTAATGTGAATCGGGTCAATGGCGTACCATATTTTGTGACTGGAACAGCGGGGAAAGACCCTTATGGTACTCCTGATAATGGAGGAATCCTTGGTTGGACTATGTTTGGTGTCGAAAATGAATCCTCATTATTAAGGGGTATTCAAAGTCCTGAAGAGACAGATTGGATTAGAACAGAAGTAAATCCATTACTTGAAGAAATAACGGTTGATGCACCTGAAGAATTAGCCGTAGGTGAAACGATTGAAGTAAAAGCTACCGGACATCAACCTGGAGGGATTAACTTCCCGCTTCGATACCCAGCAAGTGTAAACTGGTCAGGAAGTGACAATGTTTTTGTAGGTAACAGTGAAGAATCTAACGAAGCGATTCGATCTGGAGAATATACTTCCGTATTTGATTATACAACAGGTAATCTTCGTGCATTACAACAAGGTGAGGTTACATTAAAAGTTCAATCCAATCAGATGGAATCTGAAGTTAAAATTCAGATTAACGAGTAAGAACATAAATGGTCAATTGCATTAGGGAAAGCTGCTTTCTAACGCGTCCGTAAGCTAGACTCCCACCTATAAATTTGAAAAGAGGTGGGAGTCTCACGGACTACCATTTTAAGGAGGGGCTGAAGTGAGTATAAAAGGCAAGCTTATCATGAGCAGCTTCTTAGCTATACTTGGTATAAGTTTAATAGCCGGAGGCACGAGTGCTTATTTTACTTCTGTTGTATCCACTAATAATACGATTACAAATGGTTCATTGGTTCTTGGGTTAAATAAACAAGAGATTTTTCATATTGAGAATCTAGTTCCAGGAGATATACAGGAAACTCAATTTAAACTTACCAATGAAGGAAGTGTGGACATGGGAGATATTACGTTACATACTTCTTATGAAATCATGGACAATGGTGAACCAAATAATGGTGATGACCTCGGAAATCACCTCATTGTTGAGCTGTTATCCAATCAGGGCAGAGAAGAGACACAAATCTTTGAAAAAACGCTCGCGGAATTAAGCCTTAGCCCACAGCAAATCACAAAGGAATTTTCGGCTGGAAGCACGGCAAAAGAATTCACAATCCGAATTACCTTTGTGGATAATGGAGAAAATCAAAATCATTTTCAGACAGATCAATTAAAATTCAATTGGGAATTTGAGGCAGTCCAGATAAGTGGTAATACAGATGCTGAATAAAGCATTGATGGAATAAGGGAATTATTTTTTAATCCAGCTTTTCCCCGTCAAGTATATTTTGTTGCCATGTAAGGCGACATGAGGAAGAGGGGATTAATATGGGATGGCTTTTTAAATATCGTGGCAAATCAAGGAACAAAGCTTCGCTAATTGTTTTAAAGGCTTTTATAAGCTTGTATGTCTTTTTCTTGTCTACAAGCTATCTAACTAGCAATACCAATTCATTCTTTCATTACTACCATAGCGTAGATGGAGAGGTAACCATAGGTGCTTGGGATAGTAGAAAAACTAATGAACATAGTGTAAAAGAAAAAATGAGCGGCATTGTGAAGACGAACTGTTCGGAGGAATCTTCTGAGGAACTACCGGTAAATGGAAATACAGAAGAGAAAAAATTATTGCAAGAAGGTGAAAAATGCTGATGCTATTAAAATGGACCAACAGGATAGTGACAGGTGTTTTATTTATTTTATTAATAGGTGTAACCATATTGGTTATTCCTGCTAAAATAACTGGAGAGCAGCCGGAAATATTCGGCTATCAATTGAAATCTGTTTTGTCGGGATCTATGGAGCCTAGTATTCAAACGGGATCCCTCATCGCAATAAAGTCAGTCAAGGGAGAAAAGATACCTCATATACAGGAAGGTGATGTAATTACATTTATTGGAGAAGAAAATAATTTAATTACCCACCGTATTTCTGATATTGCATTAACAGACAGCAGTACGGTTTATACTACAAAAGGGGATAATAATAATGCGACAGATTCGGCACCGGTATTAGCTGAGAATGTTGTTGGGCTGTATTCTGGATTAACGATTCCGTATGCCGGCTATGTCATTAATTTTGTCCAATCCCCCAACGGATATATATTATTTATGGTCATACCTGGCTTGCTTATGGTTGGATACGCTGTGTACACTATTTGGAGAATTCTAAGGCAACTGGATGATAGAACAAAATATTTTGTGGATAATGCGGAATGAACGTGTTAGTCATGTTTTAAACGGCAATTAAATTTCTATATAACTGAGCAATCCGATTCAAAGTACTCGCTGGCGAAGCCCCTACCTTTTCGAGCGTCTGCAAAGAATCGGATTGTTCTTTCGAAGTCTGCGATTAGTCTCGTTTGGCTAGAATATCTTGGATAATCTCCGTGTGCACCCCCGCCCATGCCTTTTCTTTAAAATGCAGAATCAGGCTAATCGTGAGTAATATTAAGTAAATAATGGAGAAGATCATCCAATTTGAACTTCCATCGTGAAAGAGAAAGTTTTCCAATGGATTCGCAAAGAGAAAGAGTAGCCATGGTATAGCTGTAGCAAAAATTGGAATGATTCCAATCCCACTCTTTTCCTTTACGATTTGGTAATAAATTAATTTTAGGGTTTCACTGTCGAGCAACTGATAAAATTCTTTTATAGATGCCGGTTCCTTCAAATATCGGCTCTCTTTTATGTCTTCAATTGGCATCTCTTTTAGTCGAAGATAGAGTTTATGTGCATCCCCTCGCATAGAAAATTTCAGGGAAACTCCTCCTCTCATATGGTTTTACACTATTACCCTTTGTAAAATAGCTAAAATAATACATTGAATTCGTTTGGCCCTTTTATGCACTATTTAACACAACTCCCAATCGTGGCTAACTATTCCAGTTGTTAGAAGATAGTATTGGTAATCATGCTGGAAGTATTGAGAAATCTTCAATTAATTGATCACTTAGCAGTACCAGTATTATTAGTTATTTCCGATTAGAAAGTACATATTATTAATATGTTGGTCTCAAGTTCCTATTTTTAGTAGTGAATATTTTTTGTAATATTCAAACACACTAATAATTTTAACCATTCCCGACCATAATCCCTGTGGGTGAACCTGAGTCCTGAAAATGGCTGATAATCACGATTTAAGAGCTTTGCTATAAAATTTGTTCTATTTTATTATTACTTAATGTTGGTCGAAAAAGTTTGTCTTATTTAAATTTACTGAATAGAGAAGGGGTTCTGCTATAATAATGAAACAGATAGTAAAGAAAGGCATTGCTTTCATAAGCATAAGTATATTAATGATATTAGCAGCATGTCAGGGAGAGGCTGGCGATAATAACTCAGAAGAAGATAATGCAGCAGCTGACATTTCAGAAATTGTCGGGATTGAACCAGGATCCGGCACAATGACCATCGCAGAGGAAACAGTTGAAGCATACGACTTGGATCTGGATTTGTTACCAAGTACTGAACCTGCGATGATTACCGAATTGCAAACTGCGCTTGAAAATGAAGAACCGATTGTTGTCACACTATGGCAGCCACATTGGATGTTCAGCGAATATGATTTGAAATTCTTGAAGGATCCACAAGGAACACTGGGTGAATCAGAAAATATTCATACGATGGTAAGACAAGGTCTTGAGGAAGAGCATCCATCAGCATACAAGCTTTTGGACAACTTTTATTGGGAAGTGCCCGATATGAATGAAGTGATGGCAAAGTTTGGGCAAAATGAGGACGTTGAACCACGAGAAGCAGCCGAGGAATGGATTGCAGATAACCGTGACAAAGTTGATGCTTGGACAGAAGGCATTGACACAGTTGAAAATGAGACAATCGAGTTGGCCTATGTTAACTGGGATACGGAACTTTCATCAACAAATGTGGTTGCACTTGTGCTTGAAGAATTGGGCTATACGGTGGAATTAACCCCGCTTGACATGGGAATCGCATTTGAAAGTCTTTCAGTAGGGGAAGTAGATGGGATGTTAATCGCTTGGCTTCCAGTAGGTGCAGCATCTTATGCGGAGCAATATAAAGATGAAATTGTTGATTTAGGACCGAGCTTAGAAGGTGCCCAGCAAGGGTTTGTGGTTCCTGAATATATGGATATTGACAGTATTGAAGACTTGCCAACAAAATAAAGCATGAAGGCTAGGTAGTGATACCTGGCCTTTTTTGTTGTTAGGAAAGTAATGTGGATTATTAAATTGCTAGACAGGCACAGCTCAGAGTGAGCAGGAAACCCCTCACTGTATGAATCACCCCGATGACGAGAACATTATATTGTAGGAGCCGAGTCCTTACTGAGAGCGGTTTTTTAAGTATCAAGTAACATCATTTAAAATATAAACCTGCCCGGATTCATTGCAATATCAATAATAAAGACTACATGTCTTCATTATCTTTATCATTATTTTTACTATCATTGAGAACTAAAGCAATATTATTATTGTTTATTAATGGATCCAAATCTGGCTCTTTTTGCTCTTCTCCATAAAATGCTTTATTCAGCTCAATATTTGCTTCTTCTGTTTTAGTTGGTTTTTTCTTCATAAATGGAGGCCTCCTTGTACGAATATTATTTCCAGGGAGATTGAAGTTATGTATAGCTATCTTCATTAATAGAAAATTGCATGGAGTCTCGATATTCCATGAACCTATTACTGCTATAGTTTATACAAGTGAATCGATTTCATAATTGTTTTTTGAAAGTAAGCAAAATATTTTTAATCTTAGTAAACTTGCATAAAAGTTAGATTTTATTATTGACAATCCATATAATTTGTCTTACAATATGAATTATAAAAATTGGGTGAAAATTACATATTATTAAACGAAAGGTGTGTGAGATGATGGCAGTGAAATATCAAGATGTTTTTTCTGGTTTTTTTCTCCTGATTGTAAGCGTTACCATGTTTTTGGCGACGTTCAGTTTTGAAGCGCTTACTGAAAGCCAAGTAGGTCCAGACTTTATGCCGAAGATTATTGCATCTATGATGATGATTTTGAGTATTATCATCATCGTAAATGGTTTAAAAAGGGCAAAAATCGAAAAAGAAAGTACAGGTGCATACCAGACAGACGAAGAAGAGGGTACGAAATCGGCATCCCAAGACGAGAAAAAGAACCTTCTTCCAGTAATGATTACATTGGGTTTAATGATTGGTTACTTTGTATTAATACCAATCTTAGGTTTCTTGATAATGACAGCGCTTTACTTATTTCTTCAAATGCTTCTTTTGTCACATAAGTCAAATCGAAAAATCTGGCTTTTTGCTATTCTATCAATCGCAACATCCACCTTGATTTATTACGTTTTTCGTTCCGTATTTTATGTCATGCTTCCTACAGGAATTATTGGCTAAGGAGGTTATCATGTGTTAGATATGCTTTTAGCAGGGTTTGAATCCGTATTAACGATTTACATTATTTTACTTATTATAGTAGGGGTATTTTTAGGGCTAATATTTGGATCTATACCTGGGTTAACAGCAACAATGGCAGTTGCTATTTGTTTGCCAATCACTTATGGAATGGAACCAGTTGCAGGAATGTCCTTATTAATGGGGCTATACATTGGGGGCGTATCGGGTGGATTGATACCCGCAATCCTCTTAAAGTTGCCAGGTACACCATCGTCCATTGCGACAACTTTCGATGGATATCCAATGGCTCAGAAGGGAGAGGCAGGGAAAGCTTTTAGTTTTGCTATTGTTTCCTCGTTTCTAGGGGGATTATTGAGTATTGTTGTTCTAATCATGATAGCCCCACCACTAGGCAAAATAGCTCTTCAATTTGGTCCGTATGAATTTTTTGCCATTGTCATTTTTTCTTTAACGTTGATTGCAAGTCTTTCTGGCAATTCATTATCAAAAGGGATAATGGCGGGTTTACTCGGTATCGCTTTTGCGATGGTAGGTTCAGCACCTATTGATGCATTTCCTAGATTTACATTTGGCTTCCATAGTTTGGATGCCGGTTTTAATATATTACCAGTACTAATTGGGCTGTTCGCTTTATCTGAGATCTTTATTTCAGCGGAAAAGAAAATGAAGGGTTCAGTTAAGGCGAATTTAAAAAAGGTAAATTACAAGGTAAGTATAAAAGAATACTTGGGACAAGGATGGAACTTTCTAAGGTCAAGTGTCATTGGCATTGCGATTGGAATCCTCCCGGGGATTGGCGGTGGAACTTCTAATATCATTTCATATGTTGCCGCAAAAAATTCATCCAAAAAGCCTGAGAAATTTGGCACTGGGATTCCTGACGGGGTCGTTGCTTCCGAATCTTCGAATAATGCTGCTGTAGGGGGAGCGCTTGTGCCACTCGTTTCTCTTGGAATACCAGGTGATACTGTAACTGCAATGCTTTTGGGCGGACTCGTATTACATGGTTTACAGCCAGGTCCTTTGTTAATACAAAATAGTGGGGATATAGTCTATGGTATATTTGCTGCTTTACTGATTGCGAATGTTTTTATGGCTCTATTCTTGTTCTTAGGTATGAAGGGATTTGTACGGCTATTAAGTATTCCAGGCTATATACTATTGCCGATTATCCTCGTTCTTTGTGTAGTTGGTGCTTACGGAGTTAATAATCGATTGTTTGATGTAGGAGCGTTGATTTTCTTTGGTGTAATAGGTTATTTGATGATTAAATTTGGGTTTCCATTGACTCCTTTAGTTTTAGGGTTCATTCTTGGTCCGCTTTTAGAAACAAATTTACGAAGGGGATTGATGCTATCGCAAGGTGACTTTATGCCATTTCTAACTTCACCAATTGCAGCAACCTTTCTATCAATCACGATAGTTTCATTGATTTTTGCGATATATAAAAACAAGAAAAATAAAAAGCAAGAGTCCACCGATAACTTAGAAAAAACCGGTACTTAAATCCACTTTTTATGGGTAAATCCCATTGAAATAAAAAATAAGGGGAGAAAATTTATGAGAAACTTTTTAAGAAAAACGCTTTTGGGTTCTGTTTTTATTGCATTACTAGTGCTTCTAGGAGCTTGTGCTGAAAACGCAGCTAATGGATCTTCAGATGCTAAAGATGATCCGGCAAGTGACTATCCTTCAGGTCCAATTACGGTTGTTGTACCAGCAGGGGCAGGTGGAGATACAGACTTGAATACAAGAATTATGGCCAAATATTTAGAAAAGGAACTTGACACTAACATTGTTATATCAAACGTAACTGGTGCGGGAGGAGCAACGGGTACGCAAAATGTTTTGGATGCTAAAGCAGATGGACATACAGTACTAGCCTTTCATAACTCTATGCTTCTGAATAATATCTTTGGGCTTACAGACTACACCTATACCGATTTTAAAATGGCGGGTGTTGGGGTATTAGACCAATCTAATACGTTTGTTACTTCAGCAGATTCGAAGTTTAATGATCTACCTTCATTGATAGAATATGCAAAGGAAAACCCTGGAGAGGTAACGATGGCAACTGAAATAGGTTCCATGACTTATATTCAAACACTACAATTTCAGGAACTTACCGGTGTAGAATTTAACATCGTTGATATTGGGGGAGCATCCGATAAGATCTCTGCACTTCTTGGAGGACGTGTGGATATTGTTCCAACATCACTCGGATTAATTAGCGGCTATATTGAGTCTGGTGATATGATTCCTCTTGGAATAATGGGTGAGGAAAGACTTGAAGGAGCTCCAGACGTTCCGACGTTTAAAGAGCAGGGAGTAGATATTGTTATCGATAAAGCATTTTATTGGGGTTTCCATAAAGATACTCCAGAAGAAATAGTAACTAAATTTTCGAATGCAATGGACCGGGTAGTTGCGAATGAAGATTACCAAGAGGAGATTGAAAATTCTTGGCTTAGTCCAACCTTTTTAAACTCCGAAGAGACGAATAAAAAGCTAGAAGAAATCAATGCAAGTTATCAAGAAGCTTATAAGAAATCAGAGGAAGATAACTAATATCCAAAAATAGAGTGGGGAAATATCAAGATGCTGATAAATTAGGAATTTATTCCAATATATTCAAGAATATTATGATCTGTCAAAATATTATTTTTACTCTAACGAGGAATCAATATAAAACCGAGTGAATCTATCTAACTAATAAATAGGGGTGACGCAAAATGATGAAGGTTTCAGTAACTGTGAATACCACAGATTTATCTGAGTTGGACTTAAAGCAAATGTCCCAGCTGGGTGTAGACTGCATCGATTTTGGTGCAGGTAACTCATTTGCAGGAGTAAAAGAGCAAGGCTATCCTGACTTGGATAAATTACTAGAACTACAAAGGAAAATACGGTCATATGGCATGGATATTAATAGGGTTACACTACCAAACTTAAGTGATAACTTTATGCGAAATCGTCCAGGTAGTGAACGCGAACTCGAAAACTCCATTAATGCAGTTAAGACTTTTGGGGAAGCCAATATTGATATTGTTAGACAGCGGTTTGAAGGCGATGTGTTTTACGGTTTATCTAAAAGCTATCAAGCAATACAGCGAGGTGGGGCCATTTCACGTGGGGAAAGTCTTGGGATCATGAAAGAAAAGGCGGAAACACCTACATTCGAAGAATTAGAGAAATGGTGGGCTGCTTTTCAAGGTGCATATGGAAAGCTTGTCCCGGCAGCCCAAAATAGTAATGTCAACATTGCAATGCATCCTTCTGATACGCCACATCCAGATTCACCATTTGGAGGATTGGGACTGCACCGTATTATCGATGATTTTCCTAATAAGAATGTTGGGTTCGTATATTGTATTGGAACACGTGCAGAAGCAGGGGGATCCTCTCTCGTTCTTGATGAAATCAACCATTTTGGACGCAAAGGTAGAATATTCTTGGTTCATTTCCGAAATGTAAGGGGGAGTTTACCTACTGCTGGAGCTTTTGAGGAGGCGCTACTAGATGATGGGGATATGAACATGTTTAAATTGTTGCTAGAACTGAGGAAGGTTGGTTACAACGGCTGCATAAATCCAGATCACGTACCAACAATGGCAGGGGACACACCCGATCTGGATGATAGATGGGGACACTCCAATATTGGCTGGAAAGCTTCGAGTTTAGGATTTTCCTATTCTATAGGCTATATAAAAGCACTATTAGCAGCGTTGACTGAATTCGAGGGGAAATAAAGTAGTTTTGATAATGTAATTTATATTTTAGGAGGAGGGAATGAAGTAAATGGGCAATAAATTAGATACTGATACTCCTATATATATTAAAGTGAGTACCAAGGATAATACAGCAATTATCGTAAATTCGGGGGGACTAACGAAAGGCGCCAAATTTTCATGTGGTTTGGCACTTAACGAAAGAATCCCCGAGGGGCATAAAGTAGCATTATGTAATATAGCGGCAGAAGAAGAAATTATCCGTTACGGTGAAGTGATAGGATATGCAAAAGATCATATAAAAAAAGGGAGCTGGATAAGGGAATCTTTAGTCGATATGCCTTCTCCCCCAGGATTAGACAATCTTCCTTTTTCTACTAATCTAGTAGATGTTTCTCCATTGGAAGAAGGATTCACTTTCCTTGGCTATCGCAATTCCGATGGAAGTGTAGGAACAAAAAATATTTTAGGTATAACAACTAGTGTTCAATGTGTAGTGGGTGTTTTGGAATACGCAGTGAAAAGAATTAAAGAAGATTTGTTACCTCGTTTTCCTAATGTAGATGATGTAGTTGCTTTAAATCATAACTATGGTTGCGGTGTTGCCATCAATGCTCCTGATGCCAAAATACCAATTCGTACCATACAAAATTTAGCCAAACATCCAAACTTTGGTGGAGAAGTAATGATTATTGGATTGGGCTGTGAAAAACTAATACCACAGCGTCTAAATGATGGAGAAGATAATGATAATATTTTGACCTTACAGAACGAAAGTGGATTTGTAAATATGGTCCAGTCCATTATTAATATGGCAGAGGAAAGATTGGATAAATTAGACAAACGTAAGAGGGAAGTCTGTTCCGTTTCAGATTTGGTAATCGGGGTACAGTGCGGTGGTAGTGATGCATTTTCCGGGGTCACTGCAAACCCGGCGTTAGGGTTTGCGACAGATCTTCTCGTCAGAGCAGGAGCAACCGTTTTATTCTCGGAAGTAACAGAAGTAAGAGACGCGGTTCATTTGTTAACTCCTCGTGCTGCTACAAAAGAGGTGGGGGATAGCTTAATCCGCGAAATGAAGTGGTATGACAATTACTTGAACAAAGGGCAGGCGGATCGAAGTGCAAATCCATCTCCAGGAAATAAGCGGGGTGGCTTATCAAATGTCGTTGAAAAATCATTAGGTTCAATTGTTAAATCGGGAACCTTGCCAATAACGGATGTACTTGCGCCTGGAGAAAAGGTAAAGAAGAAAGGATTAACTTTCGCTGCTACTCCTGCAAGTGATTTTGTTTGCGGAACACTTCAACTCGCATCAGGTATTCATTTACAAGTATTTACTACAGGGCGGGGAACACCTTATAATCTGCCGATTGCCCCAGTGCTGAAGGTTTCAACAAGAAATACTTTGCAAGAACAATGGCATGATCTCATCGATATAAATGCAGGGAAAATAGCCAATGGGGAAGCAACGATAGAAGAAATAGGATGGGAGATTTTTAAGGATATTCTTGAGGTTGCCAGTGGAACGAAAAAGACATGGGCGGATAAATGGGGGATTCACAATGATCTTGCACTATTTAATCCATCTCCTGTTACATGATAAATATAAATAATCGGTCAATGCGATTGACATCTATTATTATTTGTCTTACAATATAATTAACATAATATTCATAATTATAATGAAGAAGGGTCGGAATTTATATGGTTACGAAGAAAAGACAAGCCCCATCGGGGATCTTAGGTTTTCCGGTTGCACCAATGAACGAACAAGGGAAATTAGACTTAAACGGATTAGAAGCCAATATTGACTTTTTGCTAAAGGAAGGACTATCTTCCATATTTGTAGCATGTGGGGCCGGGGAATTTCATGCTCTCAGTAATGAAGAATACCGGTTAATAGTAGAAGTAGCTGTTGAAAGAGTAAAGGGGAGCGTTCCACTTTATACAGGTGTAGGCGGCAATATCACATCTGCTCTAGAACAGACAAAGATTTCCGAAGAACTCGGGGTAGATGGTTACTTGATCATGCCACCATACTTAATCAATCCGTCACAGGACGGTTTATACAATTATTTGAGTGAGATTATAGGAAACACTGATCTCAATGCTATTGTATATAACCGCGATAACTGTATTTTGAATGCGGATACATTAAGGAGATTATGTGAGTTTCCGCAGTTGATAGGCTTTAAAGACGGTGTTGGTAATATGGAACAAATCGCAGAGTTTACACATTTGTTTGGTGATCGTCTTGCATGGATAAACGGAATGCCCTTAGCAGAAGTTACGATGGAGGCCTATATAAACCTTGGATTCAGATCCTATTCATCGGCAATATCCAACTATATCCCTCATATTTCAGCGATGTATTATGAAGCACTTTTAAGTGGGGATAAAGAGATGGCTCACAATTTGTATGAAGAAATTATTTTACCGATTCATCGAATTAGAAGTCAAAAGAAAGGATATGCGGTTTCACTTATTAAGGCTGGGATGAAAGCCATTGGTCTTCCGGTAAGTTTACATGTAAGAGCACCAGTCGCCAAGGTGGAGGATCAACATTATGAGCAGCTAAAAGAAATTATTAATAAAGCTTCACAAAAATACCCTGCAAAAGCAGCAACAACATTAAAATAGGAGGTTCTTATGACTACTGAAACGAAAACCAAGACATATTTAAACTATATTAATGGTGAATGGATTGCATCTGATTCAGGTAAAACAGCAGAAAGTTTAAATCCTTCCCGAAATGCCGAAGTTTTAGGTTCTTATCAACTATCATCTGCTAATGATTTAGACGAAGCAGTTGTTGCAGCTAGTCAATCCCAAAAAGGTTGGAGGAAGCTATCAGGAAGTACAAGAGGCGATTATCTGTTTAAAGTTGCTGCTGTTATGGAAGAACGCCTGGAAAGTATAGCTGAAACAATGACGAAGGAAATGGGCAAGACATTCGCTGAAGCAAAAGGTGAAACAGCACGAGGTGTTGCGATTTTACGTTATTATGCGGGGGAGGGAATGCGATCTGTAGGCGATGTTATACCGTCATCGGACAGTGAAGCACTTATGTTTACTACAAGGGCGCCACTTGGGGTAGTAGGGGTAATAACTCCCTGGAATTTCCCTGTTGCGATTCCTATATGGAAAATCTCCCCGGCACTTATTTATGGAAATACAGTAGTAATTAAACCAGCCAGTGATACAGCGGTAACTTGTGCAAAAGTTATTGAATGCTTTCATGATGCTGGGCTTCCAAAAGGTGTCATTAACATGGTGACAGGATCGGGGTCTGTCATTGGGCAAGGGTTGGCTGAACATCACAAGGTTGATGGCATTACTTTTACTGGGTCAAATAATGTTGGTAAAAAAATTGGTAGTGCGGCTTTGAATCGCGGAATTAAATACCAACTCGAAATGGGAGGGAAAAATCCTGTAATTGTTACGGATGATGCAGATCTGGATCTTGCTGTTGATGCAACTATCAGTGGAGGACTTAAATCGACTGGACAAAAATGTACGGCAACCAGTCGAGTGATCGTTCAAAGCGGGGTTTATGATGAATTCAGAGAAAAGCTTCTTAAAAAAGTTGCTGAGATAACTGTCGGAAGTGGAATGGAAGAAAGTAACTGGATGGGACCTGTTGTTAGTGAAGGTCAACTTGAGAATGTACTTTCCTATATAGAGAAGGGCAAGAAGGAAGGTGCTAAACTAATATTTGGTGGTAAGCGTGTTTCTACCCCCGATACAACAAATGGTTATTTTGTGGAACCAACTGTTTTTGAGGAGGTTTCAACGAACATGATCATTGCCAAAGAGGAGATTTTTGGACCAGTATTGGCCCTTATGAAGGTAGATACAGTCGAAGAGGCATTAGAAATGGCAAATGATTCGGAATATGGTCTAAGTGCCTCTATTTTTACAACGAAAGTTCGAAATATGTTGGAGTTCATAAATGAAATGGATGCTGGACTGGTTAGAATCAATGCAGAAAGCGCTGGGGTAGAGCTGCAAGCCCCATTTGGAGGCATGAAACAATCAAGTTCCCATTCCCGTGAACAAGGGCGGGCTGCGATAGAATTTTATACTTCAATAAAAACGGTATTTGTAAAATAATAATGGAAAGGGGAGTTATGCACGCTATGCTTACTCCCCATTTTTTAAAGTTTCAAAGCATATATAGTGGCATCCTTTTATTTACACTTACATTTGATCAAAAGGCAATACATATTTTAGAATTCGATAAACGATTAGCGTTTAAAATTTAATAATTTCTATTAAAACTAATTTTAACAATATAGGAGGAATGCTGTATGGTAAGTACAGAATATCCAAAAAGAATTAATACATTGCGAATTGAGAAAATGATCGTTATTCCAGTAGCTGGTCATGACAGTATGCTATTGAATTTAAGTGGAGCACACGGTCCTTTTTTTACGCGCAACATTGTAATTTTAGAAGATAATCATGGGAATAAAGGAGTAGGTGAAGTTCCAGGTGGAGAATCGATCCGTCAAACGCTTGAAGAATCAATACCTTATGTAATAGGTAAACCAATTGGTGCTTATAATAATATTTTAAATACTGTTCGAACAATGTTCTCTTTTAGGGATGAGGGTGGAAGAGGTTCTCAAACATTTGACCTTAGGACAACAATACATGCAGTAACCGCTCTGGAGGCAGCCTTGCTTGATCTATTGGGTAAATTTCTTGGAGTTCCAGTTTCGGAACTGCTTGGTGATGGACAACAAAGAACACATGTGGAGATGCTAGGGTATCTTTTTTACATCGGTGATCAACGGAAAACAGATCTTCCCTACGTAAGTAATCCCAATTCAAAAGATAAATGGATGAGGATACGCCATGAAGAGGCTTTAACCCCTGATGCAATCGTTTCTCTTGCTGAAGCTGCACATGAACGATATGGCTTTAATGATTTTAAATTAAAAGGTGGGGTCTTAAAGGGAGAAGAAGAAATATTAGCTGTAAAGGCACTGTCCAAACGTTTCCCCAATGCAAGAATCACATTGGATCCGAACGGAGCTTGGTCATTGAATGAAGCAATTCATCTATGTAAAAATCAGCAAGATGTTCTTTCATATGCTGAAGATCCTTGTGGTGCCGAGGGTGGCTATTCGTCACGTGAGGTAATGTCAGAATTTCGTCGTGCGACAGGTATCCCTACCGCCACGAACATGATTGCAACGGATTGGAGAGAAATGGCACATGCCATACAGCTGAATGCGGTTGATATACCACTTGCTGATCCCCACTTTTGGACAATGCAAGGATCAGTTAGGGTGGCGCAATTGTGCAATGAATGGGGATTAACCTGGGGGTCCCATTCAAATAATCATTTTGATATATCACTCGCGATGTTTACACATGTGGCTGCTTCAGCCCCGGGGCATATTACAGCGATAGATACCCATTGGATATGGCAAGATGGACAACGATTAACAAAACAACCTTTTCAAATTATCGATGGAAAAATAGAGGTGCCACAAGTACCAGGTCTTGGTATAGAAGTAGATATGGAAAAAATCAAAGAGGCAAATCAATTATATAATGAACAAAATCTTGGGGGACGTGACGATGCTATCGCCATGCAATATTTAATTCCTGGATGGGAATTTAATAATAAAAAACCTTGCTTAGTTAGAGAATGATAATAAAATGTTAAAATAAAGAGGGTTCGTTAGTTGGAAAACATATATAGATAGCAGTGTTTGAGGAGGAATGACTAATTTGGAAAATTATTTTGTCGATACAGTACAAAGGAGTACACTTTCACAGCAAGTGTTAGAGAAAATTGTCGCTCTTTTGGTAAGTGGGCAATTAAAATCAGGTGATAAGCTACCACCTGAAATGCAATTAATGAAGCAATTAGATGTTAGTAGACCAGTGTTGCGGGAAGCATTAAGTTCGCTTGAAACATTGGAAATAATTACTCGCAAACCCCGTGGAGGAACGTTTGTAAATGACAAGGTAGGAAGTAATCCATTTACAGCGATGATCTCACTCTCCATTAATAATTTACCTGCTCTGTTTGAAGCCCGTATGTCATTAGAATTAGGACTTGTGACGATAGCGGCTGAAAAAATTACGGATGAACAATTGGATCGTTTATATAATTCAATCAATGATATTAAAATAAACGCGCATACAAACTATGGTAAATACGATAAAGAATTTCATAGAATTATCGCGCTTAGTGCAAATAATCCAGTTTTAGAAGGTATGATCACATCACTTCTTATTACACATGAAAAAACGGATAGTTTAATTGAATATCGCGAACCCGAGATTACGATGGAACATCACCTTGCAATATATGAATCCTTAAAAAAGCGGGATCCCCATGAAGCTTTTAAACAAATGTACAAACATTTGAGTTTTGTTCGAAACAAGATATTGAATACCTAATCTGAATAATTGCTTCTTAGAAGAACTATACAGGATGTAAACAGGAACAGTTTATTATCCTGTTTTCATTTTGTATAAAAAGTTGTTTAGGTGTATGAAATTATGAAATAAGAGGAGATATGTATATTTCTTAGATTATTGTTTCCCTAAAATCAGGAAGCTACGTTTATTCATCCGAAGTGTAAATTATCCAATAAGTAATTTGTGTGTATTCATACTATTTACGAAATGCAATTAGGAGGAGAAAAATGAAATTTAGCGTATTAGTTCCAAGGAAAATAGCGCAGGCAGGTATTGATTATCTGGAAAACAATGGTTGTACAGTTGATGTGCAACAGGAGATGACTACAGATGAACTTAAGGGTTCCATACAACATTACGATGCGGTAGTGCTTAGAACAAACATAATAAACAGTGAAATAATTGCCAACGCAACTAAGTTGAAAATTATAGCACGGTACGGTGTTGGTTTAGATAACATTGATATAGAAGCAGCCACGAATCGTGAAATCTATGTAACCAATACACCAACTGCTAATATTAATTCCGTAGCAGAACATGTAGTTGGATTGATACTCTCCATTTCTCGTCAAATAAATAAGGTTGATCGTGCAGTTAGAGAGGGAGATTTTAGTATACGAAATAGTTTACCTGGAACAGAGTTAAAAGGTAAAATCCTTGGGATCTTAGGTTTAGGTAATATAGGGAAGTTGGTAGCTGAAAAATGCGCTCTAGGATTCGGGATGAGGGTGATTGCATACGACCCATATATAGATCAACCAATGATTGATTATATCTCTATTGAAAATGATTTGGAAAGATTGATTAAACAAGCCGATTTTATATCCTTGCATTTACCTTACAATACATCCAACCATCATCTATTTAATAAAGAAAAAATCGGATGGATAAAACGGTCAGCATTTTTAATTAATGCTGCAAGGGGAGGGTTGGTTGACGAAGAAGTATTAGCAACCTCTTTAAAAGAAAAGTCTATCGCTGGGGCAGCATTAGATGTTTTTGAACAAGAACCACCTTGCTTGAATCATTCTTTGTGGGAACTTGATAATATTATCGTCACACCACATATAGCCGCATTAACCAACGAAGCAATGAACGAAATGTCATTAGATTGCGCAAAGGAAATTATCCGAATTAAAAACAAAGAGAAACCGCATTTTTGGGTGAATAAACAGGAAATGACTGAAAAGAGTTCTAGACGTAAGGCATTCAAATAGTCAACTAAAATTCGTCTAAAGAATTCTCATGTAAGTACAAACAGGGTTGATAAGAAGAGGTCGTTCACTATGCTTGTAGATGTCGCGGACTATAGAAGGAATAAAACATTCGAATAGGAATGGTGTTATGAGAAGTAATCAAATGATAATGAGGTGGCAGGCATGCGTGTTATTGAAACCTTAATAAAAGACATACCTTTACCTAGAATGGTTAAAGTGCAGCAAGATTTTTACGCTCCCGAGATTTTAGAGGTAGACAAAGCTGTACATGATGCGATTAAGGAAGCAGGGGTGCTATCGAGAATTACAGAAGGTGATCGCGTTGCAATTGCCGTAGGAAGCCGAGGTGTAGCGGATATTCCTATTTTAACAAGGGAAGTAGTTAATGCTGTTAAATCAGTTGGTGGGCTACCATTTATTGTACCAGCTATGGGTAGTCACGGAGGGGCAACAGCAGAAGGTCAACGGGATGTATTAGAGAAACTGGGAGTTATAGAGGAATTCATTGGAGCTCCGATTATATCTACTATGGATGTCGTTGAATTAGGTAGATTACCAAAGGGGTTACCAATATATATCGATAAAAATGCTTACGAGGCGGATAAAATTATCTTTATAGCAAGGATTAAACCGCATACTGCCTTTCGTGGTACCCATGAGAGTGGTCTTGCAAAAATGATTACGATTGGTCTTGGCAAACAAAAAGGGGCGGATGCTGCACATTCTTACAGTTTCAAATATATGGCCGAACATGTACCGGCAATGGCTAGAATAACTTTAGCTAACGCTCCTATAATCTTTGGGCTTGGTACAATTGAAAATGCGTATGACAGACCGGCCAAAATTATAGCTGTTCCTGCCGAAAAAATAGTTGAAGTTGAACCTGAATTGTTACTTGAAGCCAAATCACTTATGCCGAGATTAATGTTTAATCCTATTGATGTTCTCGTGGTGGACGAGCTCGGAAAAGATATTTCAGGAAGCGGGATGGATCCTCATATCACCGGGCGATATCCGACTCCGTACGCAACAGGAGATCAAAAAACCTCAAAAATCATAGTTTTGGATCTCACTGAACAAACACATCATAATGCAAACGGAATAGGTCTAGCGGATATAACCACTCGAAAAGTATTTGAAAAAACAGCCTGGGATAAAGGATTTGCCAATGCCCTTACAAGTCTTGTAACCGATGTGGTAAAGTTTCCAATGTTCATGGATACTCCAGAATCAGCAGTTAAAGCAGGAATAAAAACATCTGCTTTATTTGATCCATCAAAAGTGCGGCTAGTTCGAATAAAAAATACACTCCATATAAAGGAAATTTATATTTCAGAGAGCCTATTGGCTGAAGCAAAACAAAATGAAAATATTAAAATACTTGGCGAGCCTCATATTATTAATTGGTAAAATTGGATGGAAGCTGAATTTTTTGTCTTTACCATGGTTTTGTCAGAAAGGATTTTTAATAAATGACGAGGATTTAGGGTTGGAACGACTGAAGCAGGTTACGATAAGGGATTCGTAGTGTTTAAGATCTTGTGAGCTTTCCATTGTTAAACCCAGTAGAACTTATTATCCAGGTCCAGCGCTTGAAAACGAAAGATGCAGAAACGGTCGAACAGTACACGCAGCTTGCATGCAACTGGAAATTGATTAACAGGTGCCAATGGAGACAGCGATTATATCTCTTCTGCTGTTTACAATAATGGTTAAATTAGTTTTAATTCCAGCTGTATATCGGATATCCATCAGGTATGGTTGTGAAGGATTAAGAGTTATTCATAATATTATTCTAATCAGGTGCATGAGTTCTACATGCATCTGATTTTATTGTTGCTTTTTAAGAATGTATGTAAGAGAGAGTTGTATATCGTATATATCTGAATGAAGGCAAACAGTAATTAATAGAAATAATTTTCAAATTAGGATAAAAAGTAGAAATTTTTTCTGAAAAGTCTTGCTATATAATTATCAAACAATTAAAATAAAGGTTAAGGAAACGCTTTCATAAAGAGGTAATTTCCGTTTTCACAATTAAAAGGGAGGAAAAAAGAATGAAAAAGAGACTTTCATTTGCATTAGTTACTGCTTTACTTTTAGTTGGCTTAATGGCTTGTAGTAGTGAGGATGAAGGAAATGCTACTTCAGACGCTGGATCATCAGGTGAACTTTCAGGGGAAGTGACCATGTGGACTGCTTCATTGGCTGGTGAACCATTTGATAGTTATTTTGCTGATTTAGAAGCAGCATTTGAAGAAATGCATCCAGAAGTTGATGTCATCATAGAAGATATTCCACAAAATGAAATTGAACAAAAAGTACTTACTTCACTAACTGGTGATGATGTTCCAGACGTTGTGAATCTAGCACCGCGTTATATGATTAATATTGCTGCACAAGGTGGGCTTTTAGAGTTAAATGACTTAGTAAGTGAAGAAGTCCAAAATTCCTATTTAGATGGCCCTTTTGAAGCAGGGTATTTTGAAGAAGACTTATATGCCTTACCTTGGTATTTAACAACTACGGTAAGCTGGTACAATAATGACCATTTTGAACAAGCTGGAATTACGGAAACTCCTCAAACCACACAGGAAATCTATGATACAGCCAAGACTATTACAGATGCAACAGGTAAACCTTCTTACTACCAAATCATCAACCAAGGTGACACGGTAATCGAAAAGATGATTTCCATAGCGAATGGTGAGCCGATTGTGGAAGAAGGAAAAGCGTTATTAACTGAAAATGAAGAGATTCTTGAGTTCTTTACGCTAACACAAAAAATGTATGAAGAAGGGATTATGCCACAGGAAAATGCGGAAGGATCTTTCTCTACTGCACAAGAACTATTTATGGCTAATAATGTATCCCTCCTTGAAAGTGGGGTAACCTTCTTGGGACCGATTGAATCTGGTGCACCAGATGTATATAATGCAGCAAAAGCTGGTCAACCATTAAATGCCTTAGATGCGCCAATGAACGTAGCTGTTATGAATTTTTCTATTCCATCAAAAACAGATAACCCAGATGCGGCAGTTGCATTAGCGGAATTTGTTACGAATGCAGAAAATCAATTAGAGTTTGCAAAAGTTGCTGGAACGGTACTTCCTTCCACAACGGAATCATTGGAGGATGAATATTTTACGAATCCAGGGGACTCACCTAAAGCGTTGGGGATGTTAGAAGCATCAACTTCTCTTGAACGTTCGAAGGTGCTTATTCCACCGGTAGAAAATTCTTCTGAGCTTTATGAAATAGTTAAAATGGCATTTGTAAAAAATATCCAAGGAGATATAACTCCTGAAGAAGCCTTGCAGGAAATCACAGAAAAATGGGATGCATCCTTTGAAAAGGCTGGTTTAACACCAACATTCTAATACATTACAAAACTGAAGAGACTAGCAGCCCTTGCTAGTCTCTAAATTCAGGAGGGATATGAATGAGTAGACATCCTTTCTCCAAAAAGAGTCTAACAGAAGCTATTACACCTTGGTTATTCTTACTTCCATCTATTGTGATATTAGTAACGTTTTTAGCAATACCAATTATAGAAGCGTTTCAATGGAGTTTTCTAGATTATAAGATTATTGCAGATACAAGTGAATTTGTAGGTTTTGCTAATTTTAAAGAGATATTCTCGGACGAAATGTTTTGGAT
Source organism: Oceanobacillus sp. FSL W7-1304 (assembly GCF_037969805.1). Taxonomy (NCBI): domain Bacteria; kingdom Bacillati; phylum Bacillota; class Bacilli; order Caryophanales; family Bacillaceae; genus Oceanobacillus; species Oceanobacillus sp. FSL W7-1304. The sequence goes on from NZ_CP150211.1 coordinate 3,743,821, forward strand.
GGCATTTGTGAACACAATCTTATATGTTGCCATTGTTCTTCCTTTAAACATATTTCTTCCGATGATTTTAGCCGTTTTAGTTAATCAAAAAATACGTGCTGTTGGGGCTTTTCGGGTGCTTTATTATTTACCAGTTGTAACGCCGATTGTCGTAGCCGCATTAATGTGGAAAATGCTTTATTCCCAGGATGGTACGGTATCCAACTTCTTCGTAAAACTAGGCATAATTGATTCTCCAATGAATTTTTTAACGAATACAACAACAGCACTTATCGCGGTCGCATTTATTACCGTTTGGAAAGGGCTAGGTTACTATATGATTATGTATCTAGCAAACCTGCAATCTATTCCAAAACAAGTGTATGAATCAGCAAGTATTGACGGTGCGAATGGCATACAACAATTCTTTAAGATTACGGTACCGATGATGGTTCCTTCCATGACATTGGTTTCGGTTCTAACTATTATTAACGGATTGAAAGTCTTTGAAGAAATAGCTCTGACAACCAATGGTGGTCCAGCTGGGGCTACTACTACACTTGTTATGTATATTTACGATAAGTTCATGAATTTGGATGTGTCCATTGCTTCTGCTGCTGGACTAGTCTTATTACTGTTAGCCATTATTGGATCACTCATTCAAATGAAGCTAACAAGTGGTCGGGAAGATGATTTGAAGGCTTGAAAAGTGTGTGTTCAAAGGGAGGATAAAAAGGACCAAGAAGTTCAAGGCGGCGAAGCTTTGAGTACCGGGCTTTCACAGGATGTGGTGACTTCTGTATTGTCCACAGGACGTGGACGGTTTTAACAGAAGTTCATTGAATCCCTTAATACGTGAGGAACGGGCTTGCACAGGATGTGCTGACTTCTACGTTGCCCACAGGACGTGGGCGCTCTTAGTAGAAGTTCCTATTTCGCCAACGAGGAAATTCGAAGTGTCATTTTTACCGGACTTTTTGAACAACCTCTAAAAGGAGCTGAAAGAAAGTGAAAGCAAAGACACAAACAAAGAAAATTATCCTCTATATTGTCATGCTCGCAATTTGTGTTGTAACGGTTGGTCCGTTTTTATATACGTTATTTATTGCATTAAAGCCTGCAACACAAGGAATCTATGATGGAATATTACCTGCTAATCCAACGTTTGCAAATTTTGTTGATGCATTTTATAAGACTGATTTCTTACGCTACCTTTTAAACACTGTCATCGTAACTGGCATTGCAGTACCGTTTAACTTACTATTCAGCAGTATGGCTGGGTATGCACTTGCCCGAATGAATTTTAAAGGAAGAAGTATTGTTCTTACGCTTATCATCTCTACGATGACCGTTCCTTTCCAATTATATATGGCACCTCTATTTCAAATCGCAGGTGAGCTTGGGTTGCGAAACAGTTATGTAGGTTTAGCTGTGCTGCAGGTTTCGACTGCATTTGGTATTTATTTTATGCGCCAAGCATTCTTGACTGTACCTAAAGAATTGGAGGAATCTGCGTATCTGGATGGTGCGAATCGTTTTCAAGTATGGTGGAAGGTTGCTATGCCGCTTGTGAAACCGACGTTAATATCGCTAGCAATCTATACGTTTACCTTTACATGGGGAGATTACTTATGGCCTCTCATCAACACGACAGAAAGCAGCATGTATACATTATCAATTGCATTAGCGCAAATGTCACAAAACTTTGATGGGGGTAATTTAAAACTAATAAGTGCTGCTTCCATCTTAACGACGATACCTAGTCTACTCATCTTTATTTGGTTACAAAAATACTTTATTTCCGGACAAACGGATGGAGCAGTTAAGGGATAAGTGCACAATTAAAATTTGGCCAGATCACTATAACGTGATCCGAGTTTGTAAGGAGAGGTACAATGAGAGAATTTATCGCATTTGACATAGGTGGCACGTTAATCAAATACAGTGTTCTCAAAGAGAATGGCAGTATTATTTATAAAAATGAAGTCCCTACCGAGGCAGATTTAGGGGGATTAGAAGTGATCAATAAAGTAAAAAAGATTGGGGATGAACTGCTTCAATCCTATCTTATTGCTGGAATCTGCATTAGCACGGCTGGCCAGGTCGATTCTAAAAAAGGGGAAATACTATATGCCTCTTCCCTCATTCCAAATTATACCGGAATGCAAATCAAAAAAGAATTGGAAACTTATTTTCAATTACAGGTGGAAGTGGAGAACGATGTAAATTGTGTGGGATTAGCAGAATCTTGGATTGGAAAAGGAAAAGATGTTAAAAGCATGTTCTGCCTCACAGTTGGTACAGGAATTGGCGGGAGTTATGTTATCGACAATAAGCTGCACAGCGGTCATAGCTATAGTGGTGGAGAGATTGGTTATATTCCAATTGAAGGAAGTCAATTTGAGGAACTTGCTTCAACAAGAACTCTTGTAAAAAATGTGGCAAAGCAAAAAGGCTTTGCTGAGGATAAGCTTAATGGGAAGGAAATATTTGAATTCGCATTGAATGGAGACGAGGTTTGCATAAGAGAAATCAATCAGCTTGTGTATTACTTATCAAAGGGAATTGCAACGATTGCCTATATGATGAATCCAGAAATGATTGTGATTGGTGGAGGAATAACCAATCAAAAGGAATATCTTTATCCGCTTATTATGAAGCAATTAAAGAAGGATCTTATACCTGCACTACTAGGTAAAACGAAAATTGAAATTGCGGGGAATTTAAATGATGCAGGAATGGTTGGTGCATTACGGCATTTCCTACTTCAAGAATCCTTGCAACCTTTCAATCGGATTACGACGATGATTGAATCAAATAAGCATAAATTAACCAAAGGTGAAGCTGCCATAGCAAAATATGTAACGATGAATTTAAGCGACGTACCTAATCATACCATTTCTCACATGGCTGACAAAATCAATGTTTCTGAATCGATGATTACGAGGTTTTGCAAGAAGCTTGAAATTGGTTCCTACAATCAGCTGCGTATGATGGCAAAAGAAGCAACGATTGGAACAAGGCTTCACGATAAAACAGAGAATTCTAGTCAAGTAGAGATTAAAGAAGACTATATTAACATCCTGAAAAAAATCGATACGTTAAACCAATCAGTTGATTTTGGGGAAATTGGATCACAGCTTAAGCTTGCGAAACGCATTATTTTATACGGATCTGAAGAAATGGAATATGTGATGAATCAACTCAAGTATAAAATGATGGAACTTCACATACCTGTTGACGTTTTTTCGAATCGCTATCAAATGGATCGCTCTGTTCACTTACTGGATCAGCACTGCTTAGCAGTGGGAATAAGTATTTCAGGATTTAACGCAAATGTACTAAAAATGCTTGAAGCTGCTAGGAAGTGCAATGCAACAACGATTGGAATGACTAGCCAGCAGGATTCACCGATAACAGAAAGAGCGGATATTACGTTTTTTATCCCTTCCGGCAATGAAGTAGGAAAAGTTACGCATTCGATTCGTGAAGTATCCTTATTTTATTTACTTGATACTTTTTTAAAAGAAATACAAACATTGAAAAAAACGAAAGTTATGTAATAAAGAGGTGTGTAAATGAAAATCATCTATACTCCAATTGACGAACGACCTTGTAATACACATGTTGTAGAACGAATCGCAGCTACAGCGAAGGATATTGATTTATTGTTACCCCCTAAGGTACTGTTTGGGTTTAAAAAGCAACCTGCCGATACAGATGGGATGTGGCAATGGATACAGCGTGCCGCTCCTGAGGTGGATGCGATTATTCTTAGTATCGATATGCTTGTCTATGGTGGTTTACTTCCGTCTCGTATTCATTATTTGTCGGAGGGAACCGTCGAGAAATGGATAGAAAGGTTACGAAATTTCCATCAACAGTATCCAAAATTACCTATCTATGCATCTAACATGATTATGCGCACTCCTAAGTATAGCTCTAGTGATGAGGAGCCCACCTATTATGAGGAGTGGGGAAGAGAAATTTTCCTGCATGCTTATTTGGAAGACAAGCAAAATGTTAGTGGATTAACGGATGATGAAACAGCTGAACTTATAGCAATACAGCAAAATCTCCCAAAGCAATATGTGGAGGATTATGAAAATCGACGAAGCTTTAACCTGCATATCAATCAATCTATGTTGGAATTAGTTAAAGAGGGAGTGATTAGCTTTCTTGCTATTCCACAGGATGATAGTGCGGAATATGGTTACACGGCAAGGGACCAAGCTATTGTCGCAGTAAAACGTGAACAGCTCAGGCTTTATAACGAGGTTCATATTTATCCCGGTGCAGATGAGGTTGGTGCAACCCTGCTCACACGAATTTATAATACCTATTATCAGAAACGGCCAAGAATTTATCCGATTTGGAGCAGCATATTAGGACCTCAGATTATTCCAATGTATGAGGATCGCCCTTTTGCCGAAAGTCTTAAGTCACATGTTTTAGCTAGTGGTTGTCAGCTGGTTGATCGAGCTGAAGAAGCGGATATAATTCTCGCCTATAATACACCAGGTCGCGTGATGCAAGAAGCTTGGGATCAAGGTAAGAAGGATATAACGTATTCTAGCTTTCGAAATTTATTACATTTCGTTGATCAGATTGCCTCTTATCTAAAGGAAGGCAAAAAAGTGGTTGTAGCAGATTCTGCATATGCAAATGGTGGTGATTCTCAGCTTATTACACTGTTAGATGAAGCTGGAATTTTAGATAAATTACTTTCTTATAAAGGCTGGAATACAAATTGTAATACGCTTGGTACAACGATTGCCCAAGGAGTCATTGGGATGGATGGCGACCAAACTGTAATCCAACAAAACTTAATTTATCATTTGTTAGATGATTATTTTTATCAAGCCGAAATTCGTATGGAGATGTTAGCAGATTTTCTTGCTGCACATAATCTATCGTATTTTGATTTAAAAGATAAAGCAGACCTTGTGAGTGAAGAACGAGATAAGCGGTTGAAGAGACGTTATAGCGATTTATTGATGAATAGCTTTAAGCGATTAAAAATTGAAAAGCTAAAAACGTATGCACCCTGGAATCGGATGTTTGAATGCGGTATAGAACTGGAAACGAAAACGATTTAATTACCGAGTCAATCAATTGTAAAAGGAAGGAGTTGACGGGATGAGGAAGGAAGCGGCAGACGTCATCGTTGTCGGAGGGAGTCTTGGTGGATGCATTGCGGCATTGTCGGTAGCAAAAATGGGGTTATCCGTTATGTTAACGGAGGAAACCGATTGGATCGGCGGCCAATTGACAAGCCAAGCGGTCCCGCCTGATGAGCATCCTTGGATTGAGGAGTTCGGTTGTACGACTACTTATCGTCATTTTAGAAATCGTGTACGAGATTATTATAAACAGAACTATGCCTTAACAGAAAAGGCGATGAAGGAAGAACGATTGAATCCCGGCAATGCATGGGTGAGTCGTCTTTCGCATGAACCAAAAGTTGCTTTACAGGTACTTGAGGATATGTTAGCACCTTATGTAAACAGTGGAAAACTTCGTATCCTGTTAAACCATAAACCTATCGATGTCCAAACAAGTTGCGAAGTAATAGAATCTGTAGTTATACGAGATAGTGTAAAAGGAGAGCTGACAAAACTTACTGGAAGCTACTTTTTAGATGCTACGGAGTGTGGCGACGTCCTCCCGCTTGCAGGGGTAGAATATGTGATTGGTGCTGAGTCCCAGAAGGAAACGGGCGAGCCACATGCTCCTTTACAGGTGGATTCAAAAGATGTACAGGCTATTACACATGTACTTGCAGTCGACTACCTAAAAGAAAGGAATAGTATTATTGAGAAACCCGACCAGTATGATTTTTGGAAACGCTATATTCCGAGTTATTCGAAATGGCCATTACTTAGTTGGTATGCCGTTAATTCTTTGGATACAAGTACGATGAAGAAATTCACGTTGTTTCCTAACGAACAGGATATTCCAGCTCTTTTTACTTATCGAAGGGTACTGGACGTTACGAACCTAATAGGTTCAATATATGACGGTGATGTGTCATTGATAAATTGGCCACAAAATGATTATTTTCTAGGTTCGATTATTGATGTTACCGAAGAGGAGCGAGAAAAGCATTTAAAAGGCGCAAAGCAGCTAAGTCTGTCTCTTTTATATTGGTTGCAAACCGAGGCTCCAAGATTGGATGGTGGGAAGGGTTATCCAGGCTTACGATTACGTATGGATGTTTTGGGAACGGACGACGGACTTGCTAAATATCCTTATATTCGCGAGTCGCGGAGAATAAAGGCGCAATATACGATAACAGAGAATGATGTTAGTAAAGATTTACGGGAAAGCATTCGCACCTATCCAGATAGTGTTGGCGTAGGAAGCTATCACCTTGATTTACACCATACGACTGTTTCAAATCGCACGTTTTATATTCCTACCTATCCCTATGAAATCCCGCTTGGTGCATTGATTCCATTGCGCGTAACAAATCTACTGCCAGCATGTAAAAATATTGGAACCACGCAAATCACCAATGGATGTTACAGACTGCATCCCACTGAATGGAATATTGGGGAGGCAGTCGGATATTTAGCCGCTTACGCCATTGCGAATGAGGTTGAACCAAAGGAAGTTAGACAAAACTCGAAACATTTACAAGCTTATCAACAGTTATTAATCGAAAAAGGTATCGAGCTACACTGGCCAGATGAGATGGAATTCTAAAAAAGAAAGGATATTATACGTTGTTGAATCGAACGAAAAAAACCTTTCATAGCAATATATTAAAACAAGATTATGAATACTGCGTTTTAACTTCAGACGAGGAAACAGAGGAAGCTTATCTTCTACATGTTCAGGACGGAAAAGATTATTTAGAACTTGGAGAATTAGAGAATGCATTCCAAAATTTATTGGAAAAACAACCAGAGATTGCTAGGAAGTTAGTTTTTATACTTGTGCACCCAGGGAATTCGATGGACAGGTGGAACGCCTACCATCATAAGGGAAAAAAATTTAAACAATACCTCACCTTTATGACAGAAGAATTTTTACCAGAAGTGGAAGTAGAAATCGGTAGGAAGATAGTCCGTCGTGGTCTTCTAGGGGATTCATTAGCAGCAAATATATCGCTAAACATTGCAGGAATGAGTCCAGAGACATGGACACATCTCTTGTTGCAATCGGCAGCTGTTTCCGAAAAGGATATTGAAATGGTAGAACAATTAAAGCATGTGCAATGGCTCGTTTATCAAACTGTTGGAAAATACGAAGATGAATATGTTTCGTTGCTTACAAATGAAAACTTATATATTTTGACTCGAAATCGAGAATTACACGAAATGTTAGTGAAAAAAGGTGCACGGATTGTATATTCCGAGCAGGAAGAGAAGCATGAATGGCGTTTTTGGAAGTCGGATTTAATGAATGCGTTAGAGTTTTTCCTTTTTACTTCTTAGTTTGTTTCTTGGAGTTTGGCCTGGCGCGATGCTCAGCTCGAACTGCAAACGGGTTACATCTTTAAAGGAGGTGATGTATTCGCTTGTTTTGTCGTTTGTATAGAGATAAATAAATAGAAAACATCCATCAACGTAATAGGTTGCTAATAAATTTTTTTGGAGGTAAAGAAAATGAGAAAATGGTTTAGTATGTTACTGACTATTGTTTTGTTTTTGACGTTAGCAACCCCAATTCAAGCAGCACCTGGGAGAGGCCTTGAGAAGGTCCTTTCTAATCTTGTAAAAAATGAAAACATTAAAGGGCGTGTGCTTTGGTATGATTTATCTGCAAACATTCACAACCTAGATACACCTGAAAAGGTAGCGAATATTGTGGAAAAAACAGCGAATGCGAATATCGACACCATTGTTTTAGATGTGAAGAATTATACTGGTTTCGTCGGCTATGACAGTGATATTGCGCCACATATGAGTACAGCGGAGATTGCCGACTATGGCGATTTTCCAGCTGGCTATGATTTACTGGAAACAGTTCTTGATGAAGCAGATAAGTACGGTTTGGAAGTTTTAGCGAATATCAATGTTTTCTCAGAAGGAAACAACACGTATAAAGATGGTCCAGCTTTTGATCATCCGGAATGGCAATCCCAATTCTATACGGCCGTACAAATTGTTGAGGCAAAAAATGGAGCGACAGTGCCATTAGATGGGGTGAATACAGAAAGAGGGGAAAACCAAATTATTTTATTTACTCCTGATAAATATGATGTTTCCCCTTCTAATCGCTGGGGAGTTGAAGTTCAAGTTGTTGATGGCGTAATCTCTCAAATCGAAGACAGAGTGGCTACGAATGGAGAAGCTTTAGAAATTCCGGAAAATGGTGTCGTGTTATCTGCCCATGGAAAAGCAAGAACTTGGGTCTTGGAAAATCTGAAGGTTGGTGATCCAGTTGCACATGAAGAGTCTGAAACGAGGATTATACCAGCTTCAGAATATCCTTCTTCTTCAGTGTTTGTAAATCCAATCCAGGAAGATGTTCGTAACTATGAATTGAGTATTATAGAAGAGCTAATCACGAACTATGATTTAGATGGTATTGTGCTTGATAGAGCAAGATATTCGAATGAACATGCTGACTTTAGTGATTTAAGTCGTGAGCAATTTGAAAAATATATTGGCGAGGAAGTGACTAATTGGCCAGAAGACATCTATGAAATCCAGTTAGATGGAACAGAGCAGATAATCGTTGAAGGACCGTTATATAAAGAATGGGTTGAATTCCGTGCACATAATATCCAATCTTTCTTCAAAGATGCAGAAGATCTCATTCATTCTTATGACGATGATTTATTGTTTACCACCTATGTTGGTTCTTGGTATCCACTCTACTATAATGAAGGTGTAAACTGGGCAAGCAAAGATTACAAGCCAGAGTATGATTGGGCTAGCGAAGACTACCATAAAACTGGTTATGCTGAATACCTCGACTTCCTCATGACCGGTAATTACTATTATGATGTAAGTATTGAAGAATCGGATGCTTCCGACTTGCCGTATTGGTATAGTGTCGAAGGGTCTGCACAGCTCGTAATGGAAGTAGTAGATTATGCTGCACCAGTATATGGTTCTCTCTATCTTCAACAATATGAAGGTGACCCAGAACAATTCCGAAAAGCAATCCGTACATTAGAAGATAACACACATGGGATTATGTTATTCGACTTAGTATATCTAGAAATGTATGGTTGGTGGGATATTATAGAAGAAGAGTTTGCTAAAGATACGAAAGCACCACATCAAATTCCTGGGCTATTGAAAATGATTCGCAAAGATAAGTAAGATAATGTGACCTTGACCAAAACTTCAATTGGTGGAAATTTTTTTAGATTTCCGCTGATAGAGGTTTTGGTTTTATTTGTTCATTATAGAAGAGTACTAGTTTAAAGAAGCAGGGAAATAAACTGCTGATATTTGCTTGTATCTCCCTTCATATTATTCAAACTACCAACAAAATTACTAGATTTTTATCTTAATTTTCCAAAAATAGTAAACTTGTCTGATTGTTTTAGTTGTTTTTCGCTGATAATCTATTAATGAGGTAAAAAAACATTTTTACGAGGAGGAGTAAGATGAGCGATCGGAAAAAAGTGTGGTTCGAAGATGCCGAACGTAAACTTGACCCTGGCTTAGTGGAACAATTACGAAATTCTCGAAAAGTACCCAAACAGGAAACTGACAACAAGGAAATCCCCATTATCGTTTATTTGAAAAAGAATTGTGATCAAGGGAAAAAAGACGACCTCTTGAAAGTATGCAATGCTGACTCCCATAACAAACTAGGTAGAGAACTCCGAAGTATAAATGCGATGCAAGGACATTTAACACCAGATAGGATAAAAGAAATTAAAGATCATGAAGCAGTAGATCGGATTTTTTATGATCGGATTGTAACTTCCTTTATGGATATTGCCTGTGAGCAAACAGGAGCTGTGAAAGTTAGAGAGCAGCTTGGGTTAACTGGGAAGGGCGTTACGATTGCTGTAATTGATACTGGTATCCATCCACATGAAGACTTGACCAATCCAGAAAATCGAATAATAGCTTTTCAAGATTTAATAAACGGTGAAAGTGAAGCCTATGATGATAATGGACATGGCACCCATTGTGCTGGTGACGCTGCTGGAAATGGAAGCCTGTCCAATGGAAAATACGTGGGGACAGCCCCAGAAGCCTCACTCATTGGAATAAAGGTTTTAGATGAACAAGGGAGTGGGAGATTATCCACCATTATTGAAGGCTTGGAATGGTGCATCGATCATAAAGAGGAGCATAATATCCGTATAATCTCACTCTCACTTGGAGCTCCTGCTTATGAATCGTTCAGGGATGATCCATTAGCATTAGCTGCTCAATCTGCGTGGCATGAAGGAATTGTTGTATGTGCTGCTGCTGGAAACAGTGGGCCTTCTGCAGCAACTATCAGCACTCCTGCAATCGACCCATTTATTATTACAGTTGGATCAACGGATGATCAGAACACATTAGAGCGCGCAGATGATGTGATAGCAGATTATTCTAGTAGAGGCCCTACAATTGATACGTTCGTTAAACCAGACATTTATGCACCAGGTACAAATATTATTTCCTTATTAGCTCCAGGATCGGCACTTGAATCTGAACTGCCAGAGATGGTTATTGACGAAAACTATATTCAATTGTCTGGTACATCGATGGCAACTCCGATTTGTGCGGGTATCATTGCCCTAATGCTAGAGGCTAATCCGAGTCTCAGTCCAAATGATATAAAGAGCATTCTAAAAGCAACTTCTCACCCAACACTAGATGATGTATGGGGATATATTGAAGCGGAGAGTGCTGCCCGTATGGCACAGAATTATTTAGCTCCGGCTGAAGCCATTCCGGAAAGTTAAATAAGAAACGAAAAGGGAGGACAAATCGTTCTCTCTTTTTTATGCCTCTTTTTGCTGTAAGGGATTTCATGAAGGTCTTTAGAAGCATTACAAATATCTTGCATTTCCATACATTTCTTTATCATGCAATTTACAGTCATTTAATAGATTTTCTCTATAATTAAAGACAAATACGGGTAAAGGGAGAGATTCAGCTCATGATACGAAAATTTACGGTTTTAGCATTGTCGGCAATATTCTTTATGTTTATTTTTGCAGTTCCTGTATTCGCATCGAATGGAAAAAGCGAAATGGTTAATGTTGCACATCGCGGTGCTTCAGGACATGCACCAGAAAATACAATGGCTGCATTTGAAAAGGCATTCGAAATGAAAGCTGATTTTATAGAAATTGATGTTCAAATGACACGAGATGGAAGGTTAGTAGCTATTCATGATACAACCGTAAATCGTACAACCAATGGTAATGGATTTGTTGGAGATTATACTCTAGAAGAAATTCAGCAATTGGATGCAGGCAGCTGGTTCGGAGAGGAATTTGCAGGTGAACGGGTTCCTACTTTTGAGGAAATAATAGATGAATATCGCGGAAAGATAGGAATATTAATAGAATTAAAATCTCCTGAATTATATCCAGGCATGGAAGAAAAAGTTGCTGAGGCTCTGATCGAGCGTAATATGCACAAGCCTAGTAACGGTAAAATTATTATTCAGTCATTCAATCATGAATCGGTACAGCTATCAAAGCAACTTCTGCCAAATATCCCACATGGGGTTCTTGCTGGATTAACATGGGCGGATGTTACGGATGAACAGCTAGCACAATTTGCAACATATGCTGATTTTTTCAATCCAAATATGAATATTGTCACAGAAGATCTGGTTGACCGTGTTCATCTCGCTGGGATGGAAATTTACGCTTACACTGTACGAACTCAGGAGCAAGCAGATAACTTATTTGAACTTGAGGTTGATGGTATCATTACGGACTTTCCTGAGTATGTTTACCGGCATCGGGTGAAGAATTGAGGAATCTGAAGTGGTTAGCAATCTTGTAATGGAATATTCGAATAGATGCGTAGAATTCATCTGTGTTTAATAAAGTGGACATTAGGCTTTTAATGTTAAGAGTTAAATATATTATCATATGAAAATAAATTACTGACCGTTTACCAATAGAGACCAGATTAAAGATTTGGTAATAATTTATAAGCACACTCACTTGGCGAGTGTGCTGTTTTGTGTGGTGGTGTAGTGCTTAATGTGTAAGGTATAATTTGAAAAAACAGCAAGAATACATTCATTATATAGGATGTACCAAAAGCCTCGGGAGTATGGATGGGGCATAACCGACTGCCGTTACAATGGCTTGAGGCGTAGGTATTGCTACTTGAGGTCATGAATCAAGAACTGACCTCATAATCATATCTTCTAATGGACAATCAGTAAGTATATTTACCTAGTGTTAATTTTGATCAAATAGAGCATAAGATCTATGAAATAATGTTATAATTCTATATATTAATATTATTAATGATATAGCTGTCATTAATTATCGTACATCATTTCTGTCGTGTGAAAGACAGAAATAAATGTACTTCATAGAATAAGGAGTATAACAATGTAAGGAAAAATATTATCATTCTAAAAATAAAGGGGTAAGAAAATGGACAATAATTTAAAGGAAGATCGATCGAATCATGATGAAGTGGTAGATACAGATTTATTTTTTCGTTCTTTGTTTACGTATAATCCTGATATCGTTTTTTTTGCAGATAAAGAGGGGGTTATTGCATCAGTAAATGAAGGGTTTACGGATGCCCTAGGTTATTCAAAAGAGGAAATTGCATTATACCCGTTGGAAGAAATTCTCTTAAAAAGTGAAGTCCCTAAGTTTAGAGCGTTATTTAATAGTACCCTTTCTGGAAGAATTGAACATGATAATACTGTTATCGTTCAGAAAAATGGTGCTCCACTTCAAGTGGAAATACATATTATTCCTGCCATATCAGAAGGAAAGACGATTGGTATTTTTGGGATATTTAAGGATCGGACAGAATTGAATACAGCGAAGTATGAGCTGACTGAATCGGAATTGAAGTTTAGAAGTCTCGTTGAAGAATCTAGCTTCGGAGTTTTTATTATACAAAATAAAAAATTATTTTACGGGAATCCGAGGCTATCCGAAATTGTTGGTATACACTCATCAAATGTTAGCTCGGATTTCGATATTTACCACTATATACATCGAGCAGATCAAGCTATATTTCTATCTATAATTAATAATCTAATGGATGGGGAAGAAAGTATTGAGCAATCCATCAGAATGATTAAAGTAGACGGGAGTAGGATAGATGTAGAGTTCCGTGTGAAAAAGGTTTTATATCACAATTATTCAACAATCATTGGGACAATTATTGATATTACGGAACGTAAAAAGGCTGAGGAGTTGAATAACTTCTTGGTCTATCATGATGCATTAACAAAGCTTCCAAACCGTAGATTTCTGAATGAGAAAATAGAACAGGAAATAGTTATTAGTAATACACTAGAAAAACGATTTGCACTAATGATTTTAAACTTAGATCGTTTCAAGTATGTGAATGATACGTTGGGTCATTTGACCGGTGATAAGCTACTTAAAGCATTTTCCGATAGATTAAAAGAGAAGCTTGAGGATGAAGCGGTTCTTACAAGGGTAGATGGAGATGAATTTGTTATTTTATTACCCAATATCGTAAATTCAGAGCAGGTTATAGCATATGCGAAAAAGTTGATAGAATCAATCGATCAGCCATTTCATATCGACAATTATGAACTTTTTGTTTCTACGAGTATTGGGATTAGCTTTTATCCAAATGATGGAAAGGATTATGAAACAATTGTCAAGCATGCTAATTCTGCTTTGTACAAGGCTAAAAGCAAAGGAAATAATACATATCAAATTTATACTTCCTCATTGGATGCAGAAACATATAAAACCTTTACACTTGAGTCAGATCTTAGAAAGGCATTGAAGTTGAAACAGCTAGAAATGTATTATCAGCCTAAAATATGTACAAATTCGAATCAAATTATCGGTGCAGAAGCTTTAATTCGCTGGAATCATCCAGAATGGGGATTAGTTAATCCGAATGAATTTTTACCAATAGCAGAAGAAACCGGGCTAATTGTGGATATAGGCAAATGGATTAAAGAAACAGTATGTATCCAAAATAAAGCATGGCAGGATAATGGGTTGCCGGCTATCCCTATTTCTATCAATCTATCCGCACAGCGTTTTATGGAAAAAGAAATGCTTGTTAATATCTCAAATATTTTACAAAGGACGAAACTTGACCCTAAGTACTTGGAAGTTGAAATACTTGAATCGTCACTTCTGGATAATGAAACGATGATTCTCTCTATGTTGGATGATTTTAAGAAGATGGGCATTCGGGTTTCATTAGATGACTTTGGGACAGGCTACTCATCACTTTCTTACTTGCAGAAATTTAAAGGGCGAATCGATACATTAAAAATAGATCGTACATTTATTAATGGATTAAGTCGCAAGGATTCTGAATCAACCAATTTTATTACAAAAACAATTATTGATTTAGCTCAACATCTTAATATGAATGTTATTGCGGAAGGAGTGGAAACAAATGAACAGGTGGAACTATTAAAAGAAATGAATTGTAACGCAATACAAGGTTATATATTTTCAAAGCCTGTTTCAGCAGAAGCGTTTGCTGCACTTCTGCAAAAAAGTAAAATCAAAGTTGAAGCACCATCCAAAGAAGAAAAAGTAACTGATAATAGAAGAAATTATTTCAGGATTGACCTTGATATTCCATTAAAAGGATCGATGACACTTACACGTATTCTTGGAAGAAATGTTGAACTTGGAAAAGCAGAGGTACTAATTGAAGATATTGGATTAGGTGGTCTGCGGTTTTTATCCGATATAAGGCTAACTGTCCATCAAGACATTATTTTAGAATTTGAAGCAGAGATATTGGGAAACATAGTTAATCTGCAAGGTACAGTTGTCTGGATGAAGGAAATAAGATATGGGATATATCAGTATGGAATTGAATTTATATTCGATGATAATGTTCAGTCTGATTTAACGCAAATACTTAATAGATTAGCTATTGTATTAAGAAAAAATCCATCTCCTCCTGATTCTAGTTTTGTGACAGTAAATAAATATAGTTTTTTTAGGAAGTGAAAATAGTAAAATTCAACATAGACTTTGAATATGGAATCTTTGGTTACTCTTTCAATTGTGCTTCATCTGAAGCTGTTTAGAAAAACGAAACCTAAAAAGAACCTGCGAGATCGTTTCATTAAAATTAAAAAACCGCATGAAATCAATTAAAACTTGATTTCATGCGGTTTTATTTTTGCATTTTTACTCCAAAACGGTTAATTTTGTTTTATCTCGGTAAGAATGTCTAGGATTAAGATTTCTTTCTTGCTTCTTAATAAAGTAATTTTCTACCTATGTAATGAAAGGAGAAGTCAAATGGAAAACGACTGGGATATAGCGAAGGATTCTCTTTCCAAAATCACTGTTTCATCAAATCCTAATAATGAGCCTGTCACGATAAGTGGGGGCGCTAAAGATTTGAAGTGTATTGGTGTAGGTACAGATGCGGCAGTTTTTCAATCGATTCATGCTCCAGCTTATGTGTTTAAAAAATATGCAAAGGACAAAATTGATAAAGTTAAAGTAGAAGCAGGTGTTTATCAGATAATAGATGACTCTTCTTTCTTTTCAACATGTTTTGCTGCGTATGATGAATACCTCGTTTTAAGCTACGAGGAAGGGATGACTCTCTTTGACTGCGTTTTACAAGGGATTCACATTCCAGAGCAAGTTATAAATGATGTGGAGGATGCCCGGGAATATGTTCGTAATAAGGGCCTTAACCCACGTGATATCCATTTAAAAAATATATTACTTCAAAACGGAAGAGCAAAAATACTCGATGTTTCTGAATACATTCAGCCAGGTAATGATTTCAGATGGGAGCATCTAAAGAAAGGCTATGAACAATACTATCACTTAATTGATGGACATTCTGTACCTTACTGGTTAGTTAACACGGTACGAAAATGGTATAATCACCGAGATAAATATTTCTCTTCATATGAAGAGTTTATAAAATCCATTTTAAATTTCCTGTATAAAAAATAGGACACAAGGTTGATATTACGAAAGGAGTTCAAGAGAAAGGATAAGGAGCGCCTAAATATATCAAACGATTGTAAAAAACAATTGAGATCAAGTTAATTGAATGTAAAAGGGGAGGGGACAGGTTTCTCATCCAAACAAATTTCATCATCCTCTTATTTTGCAAGTAGATGTTATATATAGGAGAATTACTATCATGTTAATAATAGTAGAGAATTACCATTAAACTTTGGTGTTTCTTCACTTTTCGGTTAAAGGTAAAAATAGCAGCTTGTTTTGATTACATTTTATTGCAAAAAAACTTGTAGTCATTTAGAAGAACAGATGATATCAATTTAATCGGATATCATTAGATCTTTCATATCTTCACTATAGAAGTGACTAGGGACAGAAGTTGACCCAGCATCCCACCAAAGAATATTAAATCTCGATAATAAATAGTATTGCAATAGCTGTCTATCTATGTTATATTAAATTTCCGCCACAAAACGGAGCTAAAAACAATAAAAAAAGTTGTTGACTTTTAGTTTAATAGTGTGGTAAATTATTTCTTGTCGCTAAAAAAGTTCAATGCGAACAAGAAAATAATTCAAAAAAGTTATTGACATTATATTTTAATCTGTGATAGATTAATAAAGTCGCTTTAAAGAAGGCGGCAAACAAATTTGCTCTTTGAAAACTGAACAAAACAACCAGTATGTCAAGAAAAAGGAAACTCGTTTTTCTTTTTAAAACAAGTAGAAGTCAGCTTCTACAAAAGCTAAGTATTACAAACTTTTATGGAGAGTTTGATCTTGGCTCAGGACGAACGCTGGCGGCGTGCCTAATACATGCAAGTCGAGCGCAGGAAATAAACAGAACCCTTCGGGGTAATGTTTATGGAATGAGCGGCGGACGGGTGAGTAACACGTGGGCAACCTGCCTGTAAGATCGGGATAACTCGCGGAAACGTGAGCTAATACCGGATAACACTTTTCATCTCATGGTGAGAAGATAAAAGACGGTTTCGGCTGTCACTTACAGATGGGCCCGCGGCGCATTAGCTAGTTGGTGAGGTAACGGCTCACCAAGGCGACGATGCGTAGCCGACCTGAGAGGGTGATCGGCCACACTGGGACTGAGACACGGCCCAGACTCCTACGGGAGGCAGCAGTAGGGAATCTTCCGCAATGGACGAAAGTCTGACGGAGCAACGCCGCGTGAGTGATGAAGGTTTTCGGATCGTAAAACTCTGTTGTTAGGGAAGAACAAGTTGGGTAGTAACTGACCCAACCTTGACGGTACCTAACCAGAAAGCCACGGCTAACTACGTGCCAGCAGCCGCGGTAATACGTAGGTGGCAAGCGTTGTCCGGAATTATTGGGCGTAAAGCGCTCGCAGGCGGTCTTTTAAGTCTGATGTGAAAGCCCACGGCTTAACCGTGGAGGGTCATTGGAAACTGGAGGACTTGAGTACAGAAGAGGAGAGTGGAATTCCACGTGTAGCGGTGAAATGCGTAGAGATGTGGAGGAACACCAGTGGCGAAGGCGACTCTCTGGTCTGTAACTGACGCTGAGGAGCGAAAGCGTGGGTAGCGAACAGGATTAGATACCCTGGTAGTCCACGCCGTAAACGATGAGTGCTAGGTGTTAGGGGGTTTCCGCCCCTTAGTGCTGAAGTTAACGCATTAAGCACTCCGCCTGGGGAGTACGGCCGCAAGGCTGAAACTCAAAAGAATTGACGGGGGCCCGCACAAGCGGTGGAGCATGTGGTTTAATTCGAAGCAACGCGAAGAACCTTACCAGGTCTTGACATCCTCTGATACCTCTAGAGATAGAGTTTTCCCTTCGGGGACAGAGTGACAGGTGGTGCATGGTTGTCGTCAGCTCGTGTCGTGAGATGTTGGGTTAAGTCCCGCAACGAGCGCAACCCTTGATCTTAGTTGCCAGCATTCAGTTGGGCACTCTAAGGTGACTGCCGGTGACAAACCGGAGGAAGGTGGGGATGACGTCAAATCATCATGCCCCTTATGACCTGGGCTACACACGTGCTACAATGGATGGAACAAAGGGAAGCGAACCCGTGAGGTCAAGCCAATCCCATAAAACCATTCTCAGTTCGGATTGTAGGCTGCAACTCGCCTACATGAAGCCGGAATCGCTAGTAATCGCGGATCAGCATGCCGCGGTGAATACGTTCCCGGGCCTTGTACACACCGCCCGTCACACCACGAGAGTTGGTAACACCCGAAGTCGGTGAGGTAACCTTTTGGAGCCAGCCGCCGAAGGTGGGACTAATGATTGGGGTGAAGTCGTAACAAGGTAGCCGTATCGGAAGGTGCGGCTGGATCACCTCCTTTCTAAGGATTATTACGGAACCCTACCTTCGGGTAGGAAGGGCATACTGTGTTGTTTGGTTCAGTTTTGAGAGAGTAAATCTCTCTATTTGTACCTTGAAAACTAAATAAGAGTAACAACGACATCAATATTTTTAAATAAAAGCAAGGCTAATAAATTAGTACGCTTATTTACTGTAACTTAGTTAAGTGAATAAGGGCGCACGGTGGATGCCTTGGCACTAGAAGCCGATGAAGGACGGGACTAACACCGATATGCCTCGGGGAGTTGTAAGTAAACTTTGATCCGGGGATTTCCGAATGGGGGAACCCACTGTTCGTAATGGAACAGTACATGCATCTGAATACATAGGGTGCATGAGGTAGACCCGGGGAACTGAAACATCTCAGTACCCGGAGGAAGAGAAAGAAAAATCGATTTCCTGAGTAGCGGCGAGCGAAACGGAAAGAGCCCAAACCAGAAAGCTTGCTTTCTGGGGTTGTAGGACACTCCACTCGGAGTTACCAAGGAATTCTTTAAATGAATCGACCTGGAAAGGTCAGCCACAGAAGGTAACAGCCCTGTAGTTGAAAAAGAATTCCCTCCGGAGTGTATCCTGAGTACGGCGGAACACGTGGAATTCCGTCGGAATCCGGGAGGACCATCTCCCAAGGCTAAATACTCTCTAGTGACCGATAGTGAACCAGTACCGTGAGGGAAAGGTGAAAAGCACCCCGGAAGGGGAGTGAAATAGAACCTGAAACCGTGTGCCTACAAGTAGTCGAAGCCCGTTAATGGGTAACGGCGTACCTTTTGTAGAATGGACCGGCGAGTTACGATCGTATGCAAGGTTAAGTGGAAGACACGGAGCCGCAGCGAAAGCGAGTCTGAATAGGGCGAATGAGTATGCGGTCGTAGACCCGAAACCGTGTGATCTACCCATGTCCAGGGTGAAGGTCAGGTAACACTGACTGGAGGCCCGAACCCACGTATGTTGAAAAATGCGGGGATGAGGTGTGGGTAGGGGTGAAATGCCAATCGAACACGGAGATAGCTGGTTCTCTCCGAAATAGCTTTAGGGCTAGCCTCAAGAAATAGAGTACTGGAGGTAGAGCACTGATTGGACTAGGGGCCCTCACCGGGTTACCGAATTCAGTCAAACTCCGAATGCCAGTTACTTTTACTTGGGAGTCAGACTATGGGTGATAAGGTTCATAGTCGAAAGGGAAACAGCCCAGACCGCCAGCTAAGGTCCCAAAGTATACGTTAAGTGGAAAAGGATGTGGAGTTGCCCAGACAACCAGGATGTTGGCTTAGAAGCAGCCATCATTTAAAGAGTGCGTAATAGCTCACTGGTCGAGTGACTCTGCGCCGAAAATGTACCGGGGCTAAACGTATCACCGAAGCTGCGGATTGTTCTTACGAACAATGGTAGGAGAGCGTTCTAAGTGCTGTGAAGTCAGACCGTGAGGACTGGTGGAGCGCTTAGAAGTGAGAATGCCGGTATGAGTAGCGAAAAAAGAGTGAGAATCTCTTTCACCGAATGCCTAAGGTTTCCTGAGGAAGGCTCGTCCTCTCAGGGTTAGTCGGGACCTAAGCCGAGGCCGAAAGGCGTAGGCGATGGACAACAGGTAGATATTCCTGTACCACCTCATGATTGTTTGAGCGATGGGGGGACGCAGTAGGATAAGGAATGCGCACTGATGGATATGTGCGCCCAAGCAGTGAGAAAGTCAGATAGGCAAATCCGTCTGGCAATTTCAAGCTGTGATGGGGAGGGAAATTTAGTACCGAAGTTCCGGATTTCACACTGCCAAGAAAAGCCTCTAGTTAGATCATAGGTGCCCGTACCGCAAACCGACACAGGTAGGCGAGGAGAGAATCCTAAGGTGAGCGGGAGAACTCTCGTTAAGGAACTCGGCAAAATGACCCCGTAACTTCGGGAGAAGGGGTGCTTCATTTACATGGAGCCGCAGTGAATAGGCCCAAGCGACTGTTTAGCAAAAACACAGGTCTCTGCGAAGCCGAAAGGCGAAGTATAGGGGCTGACACCTGCCCGGTGCTGGAAGGTTAAGGGGAAATGTTAGCCGCAAGGCGAAGCTTTGAACCGAAGCCCCAGTAAACGGCGGCCGTAACTATAACGGTCCTAAGGTAGCGAAATTCCTTGTCGGGTAAGTTCCGACCCGCACGAAAGGTGCAACGACTTGGGCACTGTCTCAACGAGAGACCCGGTGAAATTATACTATGCGTGAAGATGCGCATTACCCGCGACAGGACGGAAAGACCCCGTGGAGCTTTACTGTAGCCTGATATTGAATGTCTGTGCAGCTTGTACAGGATAGGTGGGAGCCTTGGAAACCGGAGCGCTAGCTTCGGTGGAGGCATCCGTGGGATACCACCCTGGCTGTATGGACATTCTAACCCAGGACCGTGATCCGGTTCGGAGACAGTGTCAGGCGGGCAGTTTGACTGGGGCGGTCGCCTCCCAAAAGGTAACGGAGGCGCCCAAAGGTTCCCTCAGAATGGTTGGAAATCATTCGTAGAGTGTAAAGGCACAAGGGAGCTTGACTGCGAGACCTACAAGTCGAGCAGGGACGAAAGTCGGGCTTAGTGATCCGGTGGTTCCGCATGGAAGGGCCATCGCTCAACGGATAAAAGCTACCCCGGGGATAACAGGCTTATCTCCCCCAAGAGTTCACATCGACGGGGAGGTTTGGCACCTCGATGTCGGCTCATCGCATCCTGGGGCTGTAGTCGGTCCCAAGGGTTGGGCTGTTCGCCCATTAAAGCGGTACGCGAGCTGGGTTCAGAACGTCGTGAGACAGTTCGGTCCCTATCCGTCGTGGGCGTTGGAAGTTTGAGAGGAGCTGTCCTTAGTACGAGAGGACCGGGATGGACACACCGCTGGTGTACCAGTTGTTCCGCCAGGAGCATCGCTGGGTAGCTACGTGTGGAAAGGATAAGTGCTGAAAGCATCTAAGCATGAAGCCCCCCTCAAGATGAGACTTCCCATCACTTCGAGTGAGTAAGATCCCTCAGAGACGATGAGGTTGATAGGTTCGGTGTGGAAGCGTGGTGACACGTGGAGCTTACGGATACTAATCGATCGAGGACTTAACTAAATTCTTTATTTGATGTCTTGTTTTCTCTTATTTAGTTTTTAAGGTATAAACCTAAAAAAAATAGGTCTGGTAGCAATAGCGAAGAGGTCACACCTGTTCCCTTGCCGAACACAGAAGTTAAGTTCTTCAGCGCCGATGGTAGTTGGGGCTTTGCCCCTGCAAGAGTAGGACGCCGCCAGGCAAAAGATTATTTCACAGTACCTAAATGGTAGCACAACGACTATTTGTCGATTGATCGTGGATTCGAAGTTTAACTTTTGAAATCTACCTGTGAAATTATTTCTTTGTTTATACTTGGGAAAATTTACCTGGCCCGTTGGTCAAGCGGTTAAGACACCGCCCTTTCACGGCGGTAACACGGGTTCGAATCCCGTACGGGTCACCAATATGGAGGATTAGCTCAGCTGGGAGAGCACCTGCCTTACAAGCAGGGGGTCGCAGGTTCGAGCCCTGCATCCTCCACCATATTTAAACAATTAGATAGATTATTCCTATCGCGGGGTGGAGCAGTCTGGTAGCTCGTTGGGCTCATAACCCAAAGGTCGTAGGTTCAAATCCTGCCCCCGCAACCAAAAATATAAAATTAAATTAACTTGAAATAAGCTAAAGCTAGAAATACTGGATAAATGTATCCGTTAGTTTTAACATATATTATTATTATTGGTCCGGTAGTTCAGTTGGTTAGAATGCCTGCCTGTCACGCAGGAGGTCGCGGGTTCGAGTCCCGTCCGGACCGCCAGATGCCGGCCTAGCTCAATTGGTAGAGCAACTGACTTGTAATCAGTAGGTTGGGGGTTCAAGTCCTCTGGCCGGCACCATTTATTACAGTAGGAGCCATTAGCTCAGTTGGTAGAGCATTTGACTTTTAATCAAAGGGTCGAAGGTTCGAATCCTTCATGGCTCATCTCATATGCGGGTGTGGCGGAATTGGCAGACGCGCTAGACTTAGGATCTAGTGTCTTCGGACGTGGGGGTTCAAGTCCCTTCACCCGCATTTTATTACTTGTCAAGCGTATAAGTAATTCAGCGGTAGAGCGTTATCTTGCCGTTTCAATTTTCTTACTCAGCACTATAGGCGCCCGTAGCTCAATTGGATAGAGCGTTTGACTACGGATCAAGAGGTTAGGGGTTCGACTCCTCTCGGGCGCGTTATTCCGGGAACTTTAGCTTGGTAGAGCCCTTGGTTCAGGACCAAGGTATTGCAGTTTGAACCTTGTTTTCCCGATTATCTTTGTACATGGGGCCTTAGCTCAGCTGGGAGAGCGCCTGCCTTGCACGCAGGAGGTCAGCGGTTCGATCCCGCTAGGCTCCATTTGAATATTGGCGGCGTAGCTCAGCTGGCGAGAGCGTACGGTTCATACCCGTGAGGTCGTGGGTTCGATCCCCTCCGCCGCTACCATTCAAAATTAAATAATTGCATAATGGCGGTCGTGGCGAAGTGGTTAACGCACCGGATTGTGGCTCCGGCATACGTGGGTTCAATCCCCACCGGTCGCCCCATTATATTATGAAGAAAATATTAGGACCCTTAGCTCAGTTGGTTAGAGCTATCGGCTCATAACCGATCGGTCGCAGGTTCGAATCCTGCAGGGTCCATTATAAGTTCACCGTAATGTGGAGGTATACCCAAGTCTGGCTGAAGGGATCGGTCTTGAAAACCGACAGGCGGGTCAAACCGCGCGGGGGTTCGAATCCCTCTACCTCCTCCATACATAAATAGTTAATTAAATAATTGGCTCGGTAGCTCAGTCGGTAGAGCAACGGACTGAAAATCCGTGTGTCGGCGGTTCGATTCCGTCCCGAGCCACCATTATAATGTGGAGGGATAGCGAAGTTGGCCAAACGCGGCGGACTGTAAATCCGCTCCCATCGGGTTCGTAGGTTCGAGTCCTACTCCCTCCACCATATTATATATTACAATGCGGGTGTAGTTTAGTGGTAAAACCTCAGCCTTCCAAGCTGATGATGAGGGTTCGATTCCCTTCACCCGCTCCAATTACCCTTTTCTTTGGGCCTGTAGCTCAGCTGGTTAGAGCGCACGCCTGATAAGCGTGAGGTCGGTGGTTCGAGTCCACTCAGGCCCATTCCTATACATTCTTACATTGGATTAAATTCCATACAATTGTATGTTATTATATACTTTTACATTTGCGCCCTTAGCTCAGTAGGATAGAGCAACAGCCTTCTAAGCTGTGGGTCAGGGGTTCGAATCCTCTAGGGCGCGTATAAATTATTCCACAGTAGCTCAGTGGTAGAGCAATCGGCTGTTAACCGATCGGTCGTAGGTTCGAATCCTACCTGTGGAGCCATTTGGGGAAGTACTCAAGAGGCTGAAGAGGCGCCCCTGCTAAGGGTGTAGGTCGTGTAAGCGACGCGAGGGTTCAAATCCCTCCTTCTCCGCCAGTATTTGGTTCACCAAGTGATAAGGATTTTGGTTTGTTTTTTTATCATAGGTTTAAATTCTGTTATCCCCTTAACTATATAATGAAATATCACTCCACAATTATGTAGGTCCACTACTTTTAAATCTTTTCCAAACTGATTGAAGTAATTCATACACAATTACATATAAAATGAGGAAAAGAGCATGCCTCTATTCCTCATCCCTCACCGATTAATCTAACTCTATTTCAACTATTTCTCCAGTATTCATATTTATTGCTATTTCATATTTTACTCCTTGGGCAGTTATAACATCCACCTCATAAACCCTTACACCTTGTTTTGTGTCTAATTCTGCCTTTACAGCTTGACCAGGTACTTGTGCAAGTGCAATATCTATTGCTTCTTGAATAGTGATTTGACGTTGAAACTGTGGGGATTGGTTGTAATTTATTTGGTCATTCCATCCTTGATTTTGCCAGTGGTGTTGAGGCTGGTTATATAGATTTTGGTAATTCCAATTTCGATGCATCATGTATCATGCTCCTTCTTTGAATTCATTCAGTCACATTTTATGCATATGTCCCGAGTCTGTGTTGATGCCCGAATAAAATAGTGAAGAAGCCTATTTTAGTTTAACCGAACTATTGCGTTACATTTGATCAATAATGGAATATATCCAGCGCTTCTCCTGTCTTTTATAATATAGTATGATAGTAATGGAGGTCGATAGCATGGATACGATTATTTTTGATGTAGATGATACATTGTACGATCAAGCAGCATCATTTAAAAATACATGTAAGAATATGATTGATGTACCTTTTACAGATGAGGAATTAAATAATTTTTATATCATAAGTCGCAAATACAGCGATGCATTATTTGACGATCAAGTAGCAGGGAAACTAACCGTTCAGGAAATGCATATCCGCCGGATTAAGGATGCATGTACGGAGATTGGTATTGAAATGACGGAGCAACAAGCAATAGATTTTCAAGAAGCCTATGTAGCTGAACAGCGAAAGATAGCGTTATTTGATGAAGTTATGGAACTGATGGATATTCTCATAGCCAATAATAAGCATGTTGCTGTCTTAACAAATGGAGCAGAAGGGCATCAATCGATGAAAATTAAACAATTAAGGTTAGATAGGTGGATCTCTAAAGAAAATATGTTTATTTCAAGTGCCATTGGTCACGCGAAGCCATCCAAAGAAGCGTTCGAATTTCTTGAGCATAAACTTGGGTTGGACAAGAATAGAACGGTTTATATTGGGGACTCGTTTGCAAATGATATTGTTGGTGCAAAACAAGCGGGCTGGCATGCTGTGTGGATGAACCATCGAAAGCGAGATATGCCGGAGGGTACTGTTAAACCAGATAAGGTAGTGTATAGTGCGAGAGAGTTATTGGACTTATTTTCAGATGAGTTGTTATGTAATGATGCAATAGTTAACTAAATATTTCGCTCACATCTCTAATAGAGTTTGTGGGCTTTTTTATTTGAAAACATCTATTTCTTTAAAGATTATATTCATGTACCAAAACCTTTCTATCTGCTATAGTATAAATTATATTCAGATTATATTAAATAATTAGAAAAGGGGTAATCACGTTGGACAATCGATTGCAGAGTATTCTTCAATTGCTAATTTCCTCGGATGAGCCCATGAGTAGTTCGCAACTTTCGCTTAATCTGCAAGTGAGTTCAAAAACAGTTCGAAATGATATTAAAGAATTAAATCACTTTTTGCAGAAAATTGATATGCAGATAGTCGGTTTCCGAGGAAAAGGATACAAGCTGAAGGTTGAGGATGAAGAAAAACTAAATAAATTTTTAGATGAAAACATGAGAAAAGAAGGTGAAGCAATTCCTTCTCATCCTGGAGATCGTGTGAAATATTTAATTGAAAGTTTATTATTGAGTTCCGATTATATTAAGATAGAGGAACTTGAGCAAAAACTATTTATAAGTCGTTCAACTTTACAAGGAGACTTAAAAAACGTTCGTAAAATACTAGAAGTTTATAACTTAAAACTGATTAATCGCCCATATTATGGATTAAAAGTTATTGGTGACGAAACCAAAATCAGATATTGTAGTTCTCAATATATCTTTAATCAAAACCAAGAATTAATAGAGGAATCTCCTGCCTGGCATATAATTCTACCAGAGGAAGGTTTGAAAGTTATTAAGAATAGTATCTTAAAAAATATAAGACAACACAAAATTATCATTTCGGATATTAGTTTGCACAATTTAATAATGCATGTTGCTATAGCATGCAGACGAATAAGAGAAAATCATGCGATGGAAAACTTCCTTGAAGAATCGCAGGAAATAAGGTCTAAGAAAGAATTTATAGTTGCGAAGCAGATTTTAAAGCAAGTTGAAGAAATTGGGGTATGTTTTAATGAGAAGGAAATCATGTACTTAGCTATCCATCTTCTCGGGACACGAATGGAAAGTTCAGATGAAAAAGCAAAAGCTCTATCCGTTATAGACGAAGAAATCTTTGGATTATCAAAAGAAATAGTGAAACGGATTGATAAGAACTACAATTTTAATCTTTCTGAAGACCAAGATTTGCTTTTAGCATTAAGCCTCCATTTAAAACCAGTAATTAATCGTTATAAATATCAAATGAACCTTCGAAATCCATTGTTGGAAGATATAAAGACAAAGTATCCGCTATCATTTGAAGCTGCATTAGCAGCTAAGGATATTTTATATGAGAAATATGAGTTGATTATTGATGAGAATGAAATTGGTTATTTGGCTCTTCATATAGAAGCAGCTCAGGAGAGGCTTAAAAACAAGACGAGGAATGTGAGGAAATGTTTAATAGTGTGTGGATCAGGATTAGGAAGTGCACAGTTACTGTTATACAAACTAAAAGACAAATTTAGGGACGATCTTGAAGTTATTGGAACAACGGAATATTATAATTTAAATCAACAATCACTTAAAGAAGTCGACTTTATTGTTTCAACGATTCCAATCCAGGAAGCATTAGATGTCCCGGTAATTTATGTAAATACCATATTGAGTAGGAAGGATATTAACAAAATTGAAAGTGTATTATCAAAAGGTGCATCCATTATTAATAATTACCTTTTAGAGCGTTATACGTTTTTAAATGTGGATTTTGAGACACCAAAAGAAGTAATTCGGTATCTATGTGATAAATTATTAGAAGATTATAAGATAGATGAAGACTATGTTGATTCGGTTTTACAAAGGGAGCGGTATGCCCCTACAAGCTTTGGGAATTTGATCGCAATTCCACATCCACTCGAACCAAAAACAAAAAGTACATTTTGGTCGATTGCAACTTTAAATAAACCTATCTTATGGGGAGATAAGCAAGTTCAGATAGTCATTTTAATAAATATTAAAAAAGGCAATCAGGACTTATGTGAAATGTATCAAATCTTGGTTAGGTTACTGGATAATATGAAACTTCTTTTACAACTTTTGGAATGTACGTCCTTTGAACAGTTTAGGACTTTAATGGACACTGTTTAAAAACTAGGGGAACAAACGGTTCACTTTTTTTGCCTGAAATGAAACTTACTTTTTCCACTGTCAAAGGAAAATATCCCTCTACTAATGAAAGCGTTTACTGTTTAAAATAAAGTATACAGAATTGATTAAAAGAAGGGGATGAAAGGTAATGAGCCCAATTAAATTAACGGTGATTGGAGGGGGCTCTTCCTATACACCAGAGTTATTAGAAGGAATTATTAACAATCAGGTGTTACTGAATATATCGGAGGTTTGGCTAGTCGACATTCCAGAGGGTCAACAAAAATTATCTATTATAGAAAGCTTATCCAAGAGAATGGTAGACAAAGCAGAAAGCCCGATTAAGATCGTAGCGACTTTCGATCGAAGAGAAGCTATTAAAGAATCTGATTACATTATTACCCAAATACGAGTGGGTCAACTAGAGATGAGAAAAAAAGATGAATATATTTCTATTAAACATGGTGTCATTGGGCAAGAAACAACTGGTGCAGGCGGTTTTATGAAGGCATTAAGAACGATTCCAGAAATTCTAGATATATGTAGAGAGATTGAAGAACTTGCTCCTAAAGCATGGTTATTAAATTTTACAAATCCTGCTGGCATTGTTACGGAAGCCATATTAAAACACAGCAATGTAAAAGTAATTGGGCTTTGCAATAATCCGATTAATTATTATAAAAAATTCGCTAAAACTTATGGTGTGGATATACGTGATGTGAGTATTAATTTTATCGGAATAAACCATTTAATATGGATTACAGAATTGTATATAAAAGGGCAGTCAAGATTAGAAGATATTTTAACTGGAAAATCCGATGTTTATGAGGCAAAAAATATTCCATCTTTTGGCTGGGATTTAGATTTCCTTCAATCACTCGGGTCCTTACCGTGTGGTTATCATAAATATTATTATCTAACAGACCAAATTCTTGAAAAGCAGTTAGAAGAATATCAACAAAATAAAACTCGTGCAGACGAAGTACAACGAATTGAAAAGGAATTATTTGATCTATATAAAAACAAAAACCTGAAAGAAAAACCAAAAGCATTGGAGCAAAGAGGTGGTGCCTATTATTCAGAGGCCGCCATAAATCTAATCAAATCGATTCATTTGAATACGAGGGAGATTCACACTTTAAATGTGAGGAATAATGGAGCCATATCTTGTTTACCTGATGATGTGAGCGTTGAAACAAATTGTGTCGTAGAAAAACATCAAATTACACCAATTCAAATAGGGGCTGTTCCACCGCAAATACGGGGACTTCTTCAAGTTGTTAAGGCATATGAAGAACTTACGGTAGAAGCTGCAGTTACTGGTAACAAAACAATTGCATTACAAGCATTAACACTACATCCATTAATTCCATCAGCAAATCGTTCAAAAGAAATTTTACAAGAGATGTTAACTGCGAATAAACATTATTTACCCCAGTTTAGTTAGCAACTATATTGATTGAAGAAAGGATGGACTCTATGAAAATTACTTTACTATGTGCTTTAGGGATGAGTACGAGTTTATTAGTAGAAAAAATGAAAAAAGCTGCAACTGAAAAGGAGATTCAGGTGAAAATAGAAGCACATTCTGTGGATTATTTGGAAGATCATTTGAAAACTGCAGATGTTATTTTACTTGGCCCGCAAATTCGCTACAAAAAAAATGAACTTTTTCGTAAGGCTGAAGCAGCAAATGTACCAATAGGCATTATAGATATGAGAGCATATGGCACAATCAACGGAGTCAAAGTATTGGAACAAGCAATGGAATTAATGAAGTAGTTTCTAAAAAAAGGGGGAAAATCAATGAATGGGTTCAATGCGTTTATGGAAAAATATTTCATGCCCGTTGCCGGAAAGTTGGCGGAACAGCGACATTTAAAGGCAATACGGGATGGAATCATTTCAACTATGCCACTATTGATTATTGGTAGTCTTTTTTTGATTATTTCTTCTCCACCAGTACCTGCATGGTCCGAGTTTATGTCACCATATGCCCCTGCATTAAATATTCCAGTAAATGCAACATTCGGGTTATTAGGACTCGTAGCAGTATTTTCAATCGCATATAGTCTTGCAAAAAGTTACGGAATGGATGAGCTGTCTTCAGGTGTACTTAGTTTAGCTGCCTTCTTTGTTGCCACTCCACTTACAGAAGACGGTAATATTCCATTAAGCTTAATGGGAAGTCAGGGATTGTTTATTGCTATTCTTATCGCATTATTTACAGTGGAAGTCTATCGTTTCTTTGAAGTAAGAAATATTATTATACGAATGCCAGAGGGGGTTCCGCCATCTGTATGGCGTGCTTTTTCTGCTCTTATACCGGGGGCTGCGATAATTTCCATTGTCTGGGGCCTCGATCTTCTATTGAAATCTACGTTTGATCTATCGTTACATGGTGTGGTTGGTGCTGTACTAAGGGAACCTTTAGAAATGGTGGGTAGTAGCATATGGGGAGCGATTATTGCTATTTTACTCATTCATTTATTGTGGGCTTTTGGTATACATGGTATATCCGTTGTTGCTAGTATTATGGCTCCAATCTGGTACAGTCTAACGGAACAAAACGTGGCAGCACAACAAGCTGGCGAAGAACTACCCTACATTATTGGTCAGCCATTTATGGCAATTTGGTGGGCTGTTGGTGGTTGTGGTATGGTGCTTTCTCTAACGATATTGTTTGTATGGCGTGCACGCTCTAAACATCTGAAAAGCTTAGGAAAAGGTTCTATTTGGTCAAGTGTTTTTAATATTAGTGAACCCGTCGTATTCGGTGCGCCAATTGTAATGAACCCAATTCTTGTGATTCCTTTTATTCTAGCTCCATTAGTTGTTGGTCTCTTAACGTATTTTGCAATGTCGATAGGACTTGTTGGTAAGCCCTATATTATTGTGCCATGGACCACACCACCTCCTATTTCTGGAATCCTTACAACAGGTGATTGGCGTGGTGGAGTATTAATGCTTGTCAATATTATAGTGGCTTTGTTTATATATTATCCGTTCTTTCGATTATATGATAAACAGCTGTTACAGGAAGAATCTACTTTAGACGTAGCTGCTGCTACAAAAGAAGAAGCAGGAAACAAGAAATAATGAAGAAATCTTTGATATTAAATGCCGACGATTTTGGTCTTACTCCAGGAGTTACCGCAGGAATTCTTTATGCATATCAACATGGTATTCTTACAAGTACAACCGTAATGGTAAATACTGAATTTGCTAAAGAGAGTTTAGCAGAGGCAAAGCATTTTCCGAATCTTGGTATTGGGCTACATTTTGTTTTAGATTTTGGTAAACCTATTTCTGCTAACGTAAATAGTTTGGTCGATCAAAATGGTGACTTTTTAAAAGGAGAAGAACTTATACAATCTGCAAAAAGACAAGATATTAAAAAGGAACTTCAGGCACAGCTTGATTTACTTTATAAATGGAATGGTCAGGTGACGCATATTGACAGTCATCATCATATGCATCTTCATATCCCTGAAGCTTGGGAAGCAGTAATTGAAGTTGGGCAAAAGTACAAATTGCCTGTTCGGACATTTACTGAGAAGAAACTACCGGGGAGTAAGGTAACTACTAGTGATTATTTTCATTATGATTTTTACGGAGAGGAACATGTTTCATTGAAATATATGATGAAAATTATTTCTAAAATGAAGCTTGGTGTTACTGAAGTTATGTGCCACCCTGCATTCTTGGATCCATGGCTAATGAAAACAAGTAGCTACAATCTTACTAGAATGAAAGAATTGGGGATACTTGTTGATAACAGATTAAAACAGTGTTTACAGAAGCATGCCATTGAATTAATCAATTATGGGGGGCTGGCTGCGAAATGAAAATTGAAGAATTTTCTATGTATATTATCTTACACGCGGGTGATGCCAAATCACTTATGCATGAGGCATTACAGAATGCAAGAAATGGAGCATTTGAACAAACGGAATCAAAAATGAATCAAGCCACCTTAGAACTACTGAAAGCTCATAAATTCCAAACAAAATTTATCCATGAGGATGCCAAATTTAATCTAGAGCGTTTGCCTGTCTTATTGATACATGCACAGGACCATTTGATGACGGTAATGGCAGAAAAAAATCTTATAGAAGAGTTAATCATGATGTATCGGAAACAACATCAATTAGAAGAAAAAATAGAACTTGTCGTGGAAAAGATCGGAGGCTTATAGAACAAACTCAATTTTAAAAATAAAGGGGTGTTTCTGATGAAGAATATTAAAAGTTTTATTACAGTTGTTGCATTTATGTTAGTTACGACATCCTTGATAACTATATCTAGCGCAGAGGAAAATAATAATGTTACAAAAAAGAAATCGAGAGTGACGCCTGGAATTGAAATTTTTTTAGAAGATCATATCGATTGGGTCAAAGATAAAAAGGTTGGATTAATAACAAATCCGACTGGAGTTGATCGCAATCTTGTAAGTGATATTGACTTATTGTATAACCATTCAGAGGTTAATTTAACTGCATTGTTCGGACCAGAGCATGGAATACGTGGTGACCAAGAAGCTGGGGAGTATGTTGATTCCTATGTTGATGAGAAGACGGGGCTGCCAGTTTATAGTTTATATGGTCCAACATGGAAACCTACGGAAGAGATGCTAGAAAACGTTGACGTATTGCTGTTTGACATTCAGGATATTGGTTCCAATGTGTACACCTATATTTATACACTAGGCTTTGCGATGGAAGCAGCAGCAGAATTTGATAAAGAACTCATCGTTCTTGATCGTCCAAATCCAATTGGTGGAGAAAAGGTCGAGGGGCCACTACGATCTGAATCCACGGTAAGTTTTATGGGGAGGTTTCTCTTACCGGTTAGACATGGAATGACTGTTGGCGAACTAGCTACAATGTGGAATCATGAATACAGCATGGGCGTGAACTTAAAAGTAGCCAAAATGAAGGGGGGGAAACGGTCGATGCATTTTGAGGATACTGGTCTACCGTGGGTTATGACATCCCCTAATATTCCCACAAAGGAAACCGCATATCTTTATACAGGAACAGAATTATTGGATGATACTTCTTTGTCAACGGGACTTGGCACTACGAAACCCTTTGAGTTGGTGGGAGCACCATGGATCAATGGTGAAGCATTGGCAGAAGAAATGAATAGTAGAGACCTTGCTGGGGTTACCTTCAGACCAGCCTACTTTACTCCGATGTTTGGAAAATATGAAGGTGAACTAGTAGGTGGTGTGCAAGTTCATATAGATGAACCTTCAGCAATTAATCTCGTATCTCTGGGACTGAATTTAGTAGACGCTATGCGCGACCAGAACCCGGAGGAATTTGAAATGACTCCCAGTTATGCAAATCTAATTGGTGACCCAGACGTTCCTGAAATGATTTTGGATAATGAACCAGTTAATCGTATTATAAGTTCCTGGGAGGACGAACTCAATAATTGGATTGTAGATGTCCGCAACAACTATTTATTGTATAATCCATACCCAGAGGATGCAGAGCCATATAAAGAGCGGGGAGCTCTAGGCATTTTTCCATTGGATTTGGCAGCTTCACCAGGCGAAATGGTAGAATTAACACTAAAAGGATTTGATAAAAATGGCGAAAGGCTGGATATTAAACCAAAAGATATTGAATGGGAAGTCACAAATGATATTGGATATGTAGAAGATGGAAATTTTTACGCTACATCTGGAGGTATAGGTGAGGTAGTGGCTACCTATGATGATTTTACTGCATCACGCACGGTAGAAGTATCGGCTACACGTGTTGAAAATATTCGGTATGGTATTCATTCAAATTATTCTCGAATTGTTGTCGATTTAAATAAAACTGTTAATCATTATGAAGTAGAGGAAGTCACCGGTAAATTACTTTTAAAGATCCCTTATGCAGAGATTGGTAGGGAATTGAATGATGAGGGTGGAACTATTTTAGTAGAAAATAGCCCAGTGATTAACCATATTGATTATTATTTGAAGGACGAAATGTTTATTAGTGAATTTAATCTGAAGGTTGACAAAGTTGACTATGAAAGACCTGATTATGCAGGGAGAATTGTATTTGATTTAAGGCATTAACATCTTGAAAAGTTTTAATCTCAAATCAATTTGATTTATAAAAAATTAGTAGTCTTGACTAATATCCAAGGCTACTTTTTTGCAATTAAATAATATGTATAGAGAGCTTAGAGAAAGCAGCGTTTTCAAAGATGATGGAGTAGACAAACTGGAGCTAAGGATATTGTATGCCCCCCTCTTCTATTTGCAAAATAAAACTTAAACGTTTACAATATAAATATACGAAATTTAGTATATTGCAATCTAAGAAATTAATCTAAAAATCTATAGAAAGAAGAGGAGGATCTAAATGCAATTGCAAGATATCATAACCGATAAAGAACGTCTATTCCTGGAAACGGAAGTTCCTGATGTATACAAAACGGATTTCTCTTATAAACAAGTTGCTACTGTACATGCGGTTGCGCTTCCCAATACAACACAAGAAGTAATCGATTTAGTCAAGTTTGCTAATAAAGAAAATATCCCCATTATTGCTCGTGGAGCTGGTACAGGTGTAGCAGGCTCTCAAGTTCCAATAAACGGAGGAGAATTAATTATTGATGTTCATCAAATGAATCGCATTCTAGCATTAGATGAAGAGACGATGACATTAACTGTGGAACCAGGAGTGCAGTTAAATGAAATTCAAGCATTTGTTGAAAATAGAGGTTATTTTTACCCACCAGATCCGGGCTCAAAAAACTCTACTATTGGAGGTAATATTGCCACAAACGCAGGCGGTATGCGAGCAGTAAAATATGGTACAACGAAAGACTATGTTCGTGAATTGGAAGTTGTCTTGCCAGAAGGAGAAAAGGTTAGACTGGGAAGTTTAAACATAAAAAGCAGTTCTGGATACGATTTGAAGAACTTATTTATAGGTTCAGAGGGGACATTAGGAATAACAACGAAAATCAAATTAAAAGTGTTACCGCTGCCAAAATATAAAGAATCGGTTCTATTGGCTTTTCATACATTAAAAGATGCGACAAATGGTGTATTAACTATTCTTCAAAATGGCATCGAGCCAGCAGCATTAGAATTATTTGAAAGAGGAACGATTGAATATAGTGAAAAATATACAAAGGTTTTATTACAAAGTCAAAAGGGCGAAGCATATGTCTTAATGACAATTGATAGTAATGAACAGGAGACTGTATTTCGCAAGATTAATACTGTGAATAATATTTTAAAAGGTCAAGCAGCAGAAATTATTCCTTTACTTACCCAAGAAGAAGAGGAAAAGGCTTGGTTACTTCGAGATAATATACTGATTGCGCTTATGCAGTTTACAGAATATGAAATGTTAGATGAAGTTGTGCCGATTAATAGATTTAGTGAGATGATTGATTATACAAAAGAATTACAAGCAAAGTATGACTTGAAAGTAATCAATTTTGGGCATGCAGGGGATGGAAATATCCATACTGTTTTAATGAAGGAAGGTTTAGATGAAGCAACATGGCAGGTAAGGCGACAAGCTCTATTAGAAGATCTTTATAAAAAAGTTAATGAGTTGGGTGGATTACCTTCAGCTGAACATGGGATAGGCATTATAAAGAAACCTTATCTAGAAAAAATGCGTAATCCTGTAGAATTGGATTTGATGCGTAAAATTAAAAATGCGATTGATCCAAATACCAGATTAAATCCAGGGAAGTTATTTTAATATAGGAACTTTTTAATTCGATAACCCCATTGATTTACCTGTTGTAAACGCTTATAATTATAATATACAAAAAATAGTATATTGATTTGAGGTAATGATATGTGGGAAAAGTTATATTCAAAAAATGGGTTAACGGCCAAAAATATTGCAAAAGAATTATTAGACGTGGAGATTGGTAATAAGATTCCTAGAGTTACTGACTATAGTGTGAAGCTATCCATCGGTAGAGGAACCGTACAAATTGCGCTAGGTTTATTAGAAGAATTAAAAGCAATTCGACTGGAGGCAAGAGGGCATCTAGGAACATATCTAGTAGATAAAGATATAGAGCTATTGCAGGAAATCGCTGGTATAGCACCATTGATTGGTTCCATGCCGCTGCCATATTCAAGAAAATATGAAGGGCTCGCCACTGGCATGGTGGAAGCCTTTGAATTATCTGGCAAAAGAATTAATTTATCTTACATGCGTGGAGGTTTAAACCGTATTGAATCAATCCGCACAAAGCGAAGTGATTTTTCAATTGTTTCGAAGATGACAGCAGTTAATAGCTTATCGAATTATCCCAACTTAAAAATCATGAAGGAATTTGGCATTAATAGCTATGTATCAGCACATAAAATCTTTTTGGCTGATCAACATGAAAATTCGATTCGAAATGGAATGCGAGTAGGAGTCGATATGGATTCACCTGACCAGAAAGAATTAACGTTCAATGAATTCAAGGGGCTGGACGTGGAGTATGTGCATATTAATTATATGCAACTTTTAGATATGCTAGATTCGAAGCAATTAGATGCTGCTATCTGGAGTATAGATGACAAACGAATAACAAAATCTTTTAAAGCAATAAATTTCCAATTGCCGGAAGCCAAGAAAATAGCAGAAGAAACATCAGAAGCAGTTATTATAATCGATGGTGATAGAGAGCAAGAAATTGCTGAAAAGTGGGGGACTGTTGAAATAAAAAGCATTTTAGAAATTCAAAAGCAAGTTGAGTCAGGGGATAAAATTCCACGGTATTAACAATGTGCAGACAGGAACAGAGAAATCAGGAATCTATCCCCCGTCCCACTTAAGGGAGAGTGATCCAGTTGTTAGTAGATGGAATTACCTATATGCACGAGCATACAACGATTGATCTATCGGAAATTAAAAATAATGAAGATTGTCAGCTGGATGTATTTTCGGAAACAGTTCGAGAATATACGAAGCTATATGATAAAGGTGTTCGTAATATTATTGATGTCACTAACTTTGGAATGGGGAGAAATATTCCCTATGTCCAAAAAGTAGCCGAAGAAAGTGGTATAAATATAATTTCTTCAACTGGCTTTTACCAGGAGAAGTTTTATCCGATTCAAGTATTCAGGGAAACAAGGGAAGAGCTTGCGTTAAGAATGATTAAAGACATAAATGAGGGTATAAAAGGAACGTCTGTAAAGGCTGAAATCATTGGAGAAATTGGCACGAGCCATCATAAATGGACGGAGACAGAAAAAAAGGTATTTGAAGCGGTTGTTATTGCACATAAAGAAACAGGAAAGCCGATTACAACGCATACGACTTTAGGAACACTAGGTCATGAACAGGTAGCATTTTTCAAAGAAAATGGGATTGATTTAAGCAGAGTTATTATCGGACATGTCGATTTAACCGGGGATAGAGACTATATTCTCCACATGTTGCGAGAAGGAGCATATGTTGAATTTGATACAATCGGCAAAGAGAATTATATGCCGGATCAAGTGCGAGCAGATATATTAAAGGAAATACAAGAAAGAGGCTACATGGATCAAGTCGTTTTATCAATGGATATAACAAGAAAGTCACATTTAGAGTATCAAGGTGGACTTGGCTATGCATATTTATTAGATGCATTTATTCCGATGCTGGAACGTTCTGGAATTACAGAAGCTTCCATTGATAAATTGCTGGTAAAAAATCCAATCACGTTTATGAAAGGCTAAGGTGATTTTAATGCAAACAAGTCCACTAAAAAGTATTTCCTTAGAGGAAGCACAGCAAAGACAATTTTTATTAATCGATGTGATTACAAAGCACTTTAGAGGTGACGAGATACTTTCGCTTGGTGATTTGGGTGTGGTAAAGGGCTTGAATAAACCGACTTATACCAAAAAGGTAGAGGAAGTATTAGCAGCGTTCTTTGGTGTTGAGCGGGCGAAACTAGTACGTGGAGCTGGAACCGGTGCATTACGCTATGGTTTTATGAGTTTCTTAAAACCGAATGATAAAATTTTAGTGCATGACGCTCCTATCTATCCAACTAGTAAAACAACCTTAGAATCAATGGGGATAATTCCGATTGCAGTTGATTTCCATAAACATGAGGAAATCAAAGCAGGGATTGCTGCACATCCTGATCTAAAAGGTGTACTGATCCAACACACGCGTCAGCAAATAAATGATCATTATGATTTTGCCGAAATAATTGAAGTTATTCAATCGGTTGAGCCATCTCTGACTATTATTACGGATGATAACTATGCTGCGATGAAAGTTGGTCAGATTGGAGCACAAATCGGAGCTGATTTATCTACCTTTTCTCTGTTTAAGTTATTAGGGCCAGAAGGTGTAGGTCTAATCGCAGGGAAAGCAGATTTGATCGAAAAGATAGAAGCATTTAACTATTCTGGTGGAAGTCAAATTCAAGGATATGAAGCATTAGAAGCATTAAGAGGTCTTATTTATGCACCTGTCATGTTAGCAATTCAAGCTGGAGTTAATGAGCAATTAGTCAAACAGCTTAACCATGGAGCTATCCCTGGTGTGAAAAGCGCCTTTCTCGCAAATGCTCAATCGAAGGTACTACTGGTGGAATTCGACGAACCAATTGCAGATCAAGTACTTCATCATGCTAATGAACTTGGGGCTGCACCGAATCCAGTAGGAGCAGAATCGAAATATGAATTTGTACCAATGTTCTATAAGGTGTCTGGTACGTTTTTAGCTTCTGATCCATCATTAGAGAAAACGATGATTCGGATAAATCCTTTACGAAGTGGAGTTGATACCGTTATTAGAATCCTTACCTTATCCATTGAGCAAGCAAAGCAGCGAAGTAAATAGGGAGGAATTAGCTTGAAGAAAAGAGTTATAATAATCATCCTAGATAGCTTAGGTGTTGGGTATATGGAGGACGCCAAATACTACCACCCACAGGATATAGGAGCGAATACATTCTATCATATTATGGATGCGGTTCCATCCATACAAATCCCTGCCCTGGAGAAACTAGGGATTAACAAGATTGTGAATCATCCAGCCTTAAAGACAGGTGAGAATCAACTTGCCAGCTATGGTTGCTTAAATTTGATGCATAACGGAGCGGATAGCTTTGAGGGTCATAATGAAATCATGGGCTCTAAACCGAAGAAAACATATTTAGCACCCTTTATTGACAATATGGAAGAGGTAAAGCGAGCATTGGAAAAAGAAGGATATAATGTGAGAATACCAGATGCTAATCTAGCTTATTTATTAGTAGATGATTTAGTTATTGTTGCGGACAATATCGAAACGGACTTTGGTCAAATTTATAATGTAACCGCACCACTTGATTATATATCCTTTGAAGAGGTATTAAGAATTGGCCAATGTGTACGTAAACAGGTGAAGGTTAATCGTGTTATTGCACTCGGTGGAGAAAATGTAACACCCCAGCATTTACGAAAATCAGTAGAGAGAAGAGAAGATGGCCTAGTAGGAGTAAACTCACCAAAATCAAATGTCTATAAACAAGGGTATCAGGTACGTCATTTAGGATACGGTATATCACCTGAATATCAACTACCTACTCTGGCAAAAAAAGCTGGTCTGGATGTATCGCTAGTTGGGAAAATGCAGGATGTCATTTATTGTGAAGGTGCTACAAAATTACCCGGAGTTGATACAGAACAAGTCATGAAGGAAATTATAAACGAAATGGACCATGTGCAGCATGGTGTAATTGCAGCCACGATTCAGGAAACAGATTTAGCAGGGCATGCTCAAAACCCTGAACGGTATGCAGATCGGATTGAGTTAGTCGATCGCTATTTACCAGAAATTATCGAAAAAATGACGGAACAAGATCTTTTAATATTGAGTGCTGATCATGGGAATGACCCAACGATTGGTCATAATCAGCATACCCGAGAAAAAACGTATTTATTAGCGTATCAGAAGCAAAAGGAGCCTAAATATCTTGGGGAAAGAGAGACATTATCTGATATTGCAGCTACAGGTGCAGCCTATTTAGGGTTGGATAGGACAGAAAATGGTACGTCATTTCTTCCTTTAATAAAGTAGAGAGGAGGTTTTCGTATGTTCTTAGATGCAACATTAAAACAGAATAGAAAATTAATTGAAACAGCGATTGAGTTTCATCAGCAAGGACTAATTTCGCCGAACACATATGTACTGGACTTAGATATGGTGAAGCATAATGTTCAACTGTTGTCCAAAGAAGCCAAAAAACAGGATATTGAATTATTGTTTATGACAAAACAGTTTGGCAGAAATGAATTAGTTGCTAAGGCTATTGTTGAAGCTGGTATTAAGAAAGCGGTAGCAGTAGATCCTTGGGAAGCAATTACATTAAATCAATATGGCATTAAAATTGGCCATGTTGGACATTTGGTGCAAATTCCAAAGGGGATGATTCGTACAATCTTGCAATTAGAACCAGAATTTGTAACCGTTTTTAGTTATGAAAATGCATGTCAGATTAGTGAAGTTGCGGTACAAATGAATAAAAAGCAGAAAATATATTTACGAATTGCCGATACAGAGGATTTTTTGTATAACGGACAAAATGGAGGATTTACATTATCCCAACTGCATCATGATGTGGAAAATTTAATGCGATTAACAGGTATCGAAATCGCAGGATTAACGAGTTTCCCATGTATATTAATTAAGGATAATTCACCACAGGTAACACAAAACGTTTTAACGATGCAACAAGCAAAGAAATTGTTAGCTGAAAAAGGTATCCATGACTTAGAGATGAATATGCCAAGTGCCACCTCTACAGCTACGATGAAACTATTAAAAGAAAATGGCGCTACACAAGGGGAGCCGGGTCATGCTATGACTGGCACGACTCCTTTACATGCCTCGGGTGACCTGCCTGAAAAGCCATCGATGGTTTATGTAACCGAGGTATCTCATATATATAATCACCAGGCATATGTGTTTGGAGGTGGCTTCTATCCACGATCACGTATGGAGGGTGCTTTAGTTGCAACGGATAAAAGGAATTTGCAAAGAGTTTCAGTGATTGAAAATGACCCAGCAAATATTGATTATTATGGAACATTGGAAACCGAGGATGTACATGTTGGCGATACCGTTATTTATGCGTTTCGTACACAGGTTTTTGTAACAAATGCCCAGATAGCAATCGTTGAAAATATAAATGATGATCCAAAGCTTTTAGGGATTTATGATTCAGTAGGACATGTCATTCCAACTAATAATATAGACGAATAAATGATGGCTTTTGAAATCTATAAATGAAAGGAATGGTAAGTATTACAACAATAACCTGTTATGAAGAAAATATGGAGGGAGCTATCATGCCAGGCCTGATAGATAAAATCCAGCTAGCAAAAGGAGAAATAGGCAGATCTGTAATTGCAGTTAATCCAATGATAGTGAATGAAATAAGGGATAAAAATAGGAATATGCTCTATTTCGGAATAAAGAATACGAGTCAAATTCCGGAAAACATAATCCGGCAGGTTCGGACACATGCGAATTTTGCTTGGCTAACCATTGATAAATCTGCTGATAAGGGGAGGGCGATAGATACGGATTTAATAAACCCATTAACGTATCGCGCTATGACCGGTTCAACTAGTGGTGGACCTATTAATATTTTAAAAGGAATCAACGATTTTGTTATAGGTACAGACGGTGGTGGTTCTGTGCTTGCTCCTGCAATGAGCTGCCAGCTTCCATCCATAATTGGTGCAGGAACTGGGCTGTTTGTAAAAAATAAAAAGCTGTCCACTGACCAATATGAATTTACAGGGAGTATAGGTGTCATTGCAAAGCGTATTTCGATGTTAAAAGAAGTAATGGAATGCATGCTTGAACAAAAGTTAACGCCATCTTCAGAGAAAAGGTTAAAAATTGTAATTCCTAAAAAGGGATCTATAATCGGTCCCGATCAGATAGATATGCATGATAAAGTAATGGAACACTTAGCTTCTATTCAATTGAGCAACTATCAAATCGAAGAGATTGATATGAATGGAATTGATGAGAGAAAGACAGCTATTGACGTCATTCGTTATTGTTTGCAAGAGAGACAAGCGGATATGATTCTTACCTGTGAAGGACCTGTTGACGTATATGGATATGGGGAAACCATCCCACAGCATTTTGGAGAAGCAGGTATAAATTTAACCAAAAACCATGGTAAATACCTTATTCGAGCTGCTAATATGTGTCAAACGACAGCTATTACTGTTCCTACAAGTACGTTGGCTAGTGGCATCACGATAATTGCCAAAAGCGGAATTGCTCATTGTGGATACGCTTTTGATTTAGCCCAGCAGTTGGAGGGAGCTATTCATTTGCCGGAGGTTTGGAGAAGATACTACCTGGAAAATGATCAGCACGTTTCGCGGTTAGATTTTTGGTAGTGGTTATTCATCATACAATTAGAAGAATTGGAGGTTTTTTTTATGAATTTACAGGCTTATAAGGAAAGGCTACAACTTTTGCTCGAGCAAAAGGTAATTTCTAATACTGCACATGAAGTTGCCTTACAGGCATTCACGCAAATCATGGGGGTTGTTAATAAAACGGATATTGACCAAGCTGAGATGCTCTTTACCCACCTGCCAATGGCACTTACAAGAATTGATGCAGGAGAGGAAGTAGAAGAACCAGCAGGGGAAATAATGCGTGAAGTGGAACAATCAGAGCATTTTGGATTAGCCAAAGAGCAAGTCGCAATGATTGAGGATAAGTGGAGTCAACCTTTACCACAGGGAGAAAAGAAATTTCTTTATATGCATTATGTAACAGTATTAAATACGAATTTATATAAGGAGGAGTTACGATGAAAATTGTTATTGGTGGGCAAGTGGAGAAAAAAGAGATTGAAAGATTAATAAAGGAGTTGGATCCTACAATTGAAACCGTTGTCAAATCTGACTTAGAAGCGGCAATGGAAATGAAAACAGGTAAAGCAGATTACTACTTTGGTGCTTGCCATACAGGTGGTGGTGGTGCATTAGCTATGGCGATTGCAATGCTTGGAAGAAAACAGTGTGAAACTGTATCAATGCCAGGGAAAAAGCCTAAAGAAGAGAATGTTATAGAAGCAGTCAAGAACGGAAAAAAGGCTTTTGGGTTTACAGGTGATCACGTTGAGACAGCAGTACCAATGATATTAAATGCGATTAAAACAAATTCATAGAATAGGAGGACAAATAAATGGAAACATTGTTTGTCATATTAATAGGTGCAGTGGCTGCTATTTTAGCGAATCAAAATATTGCGGTATTTAATGATGGTTTACGACCAATTGTTTCAGAACATATTGATGGAAGCTTAAAACGTAGAGAACTTGGTTTAACTGCATTTGCTATGAGTTTTGGTTTGGTAATTGGGTTTGGGATACCATTTACCTTATCAGCAAGTATTATTTTAATCCACAGTATTTTGTTAGGAACCGATATTATTGGACTAATAACACCTAAGAACAAGTGGGGTACGCCGATTGCAGCAATCATCGGTGGTCTGTATGGCTGGGGACTTCTAACTGGTCTTGAAGGATTTGTTAAATTATTTGAATACCTTCCAGTTAATTTCCTTGAGCCACTTGGGGAAGTAGGGACTCCTGTTGTTGTTACATTTATGGCTTTCCCTGCACTGGCAGTTGCGTTGCAATTCAGTATTAAAAAAGGTATTTTAACTTTTGCAGTAGCAGCTATTGTTAGACAGCTAGCCGTATTTGTAAATGAACAAGGACTACTTACAATTGGTGATAATGTGATTACATTAAACCAAGAAGGTATGGCTTTAATTGTCGGTATGATTTTCTTATTTGCTTACGCAATGAGAGAAAAAGCAGAAGAAGGGTCCTCTGTGGATTTAGCCTCTGTTTTTAGTGAAAAAGTATTACGTATTAAGAAAAATGTTGTGTACTTTATGATTATCGGTGCTTTAATTGCTGGAGCTACCAATCTATTATTGATGGCTGGTGATCCGATTTCACTTAACTTACTTGCAGAAGGCAAACAAACGGATGCTGGAATTGCTGCAGCAGCAAGAGCAATTGGATTTATTCCATTAGTTGCAAGTACGGCAATAGCAACTGGTGTTTATAGTCCAGTTGGATTTACCTTGATTTTCGTCGTTGGTTTATTTGCACCAAATGTGTGGTTAGCAGTTATTATTGGTGCCGTCGTAATTTTTGCGGAAGTAATGCTATTGAGTTATATTGCTAAATTCTTAGATAAATATCCGGGTGTCCGTAACTCTGGAGAGAACATTCGCAGTGCCATGACCAAATTACTTGAAGTTGCGTTACTAATTGGTGGTGCGAATGCTGCAAATATGATTGCACCAGGATTTGGTTTCTTCTTTATTGCTGGATTCTATCTGTTGAATGAAGCTGCTGGGCGTCCAATCGTTCGAATAGCAGTAGGGCCAGTAGGGGCAATAGCAGTAGGGATTATTGTTAATATTTTAGTATTGCTTGGAGTTATGAATATACCTCAATAAGGCTTATGAATGGGACAAGGGAATATTATCCTTGTCTCGTTCTTCTTAGGTAGAGAACTTTTAATTTTTCTATCTAAATATATAGCTTAGTGACAAAACCTGTTAAAACATGCATTCCACATTTGCTAAAGGTTTTAATTACGTAAAATGTATATATTTTTAATATACTAGATAAATGGATTAAGGATTATTATTCAGTACTCACTATTTCGTTCCCCAAACAAAACAACTCCCTTCATATTTTAGTAAAGGAAGTTGTTATATTTTAATTGACTTTTATGCCTTCGCCTAATTCAAATAAAGGAAATTTCGGTTTTTCTTCCTTCATTACCCTTAATACTTCT
This sequence comes from Oceanobacillus sp. FSL W7-1304, assembly GCF_037969805.1. Classification (NCBI taxonomy): domain Bacteria; kingdom Bacillati; phylum Bacillota; class Bacilli; order Caryophanales; family Bacillaceae; genus Oceanobacillus; species Oceanobacillus sp. FSL W7-1304. The sequence goes on from NZ_CP150211.1 coordinate 3,788,033, forward strand.
TCAGCAGCCGTTACTGCCATGAGTACCCTAGTTTCTTGGACACTGGCACCTAAGTGTGGTGTAAATACGACATTGTTTAACTTCAGTAGTGGGTTATCTGGGAGAATAGGCTCAGGTTCAAATACATCCATTCCTGCTGCGCCTAATCTGCCTTCACTTAAAGCTTCATATAGAGCCGTTTCATCAACAATGCCACCTCTAGCTGATACAACAATCACAGCAGTATCCTTCATTTTATCAATGGCTTCATGGTTAATCATGTTTTTCGTAGACTCAGTGAGCGCGCAATTGATCGTTATAAAATCCGACTTAGTATAAAGTTCATCCAGTGTCACATAGCTAATTCCAAGCTCTTCTTCAGCTTCAGGCTGTCTGAAAACATCATAGTATACGACTTTCATATCAAATCCTTTAGCTCGTTTAGCCATATGCTTTCCAATTTTTCCGAGACCAATAATTCCAATTGTTTTATGATGCACATCATAACCCATGAATTTTCTAGCTACCCAGACACCACCTTCTGTCCATTGCCCATTTCTTACAAAAGCATCAGCTAAATGAATTTTACGCGCAGCATTTATGAGTAAACCGAATGTCAAATCAGCAATTGTATGCGTGTGTACAGGTGTTACAGTTACATAAATATTCCGTCTTTTAGCTTCCTCTAAGTCGATATTATCGTATCCTACACCTCGGCGTGCAATAATTTTTAGATTGGAAGCAATTTCAAACGCTTCTTTATCCATCTGTTCTGTATGCCAAACAAAGATAATGCCGTCCACATCTTTTATTCCATTAAGGAACTCCTGGCGTGTAAGGGGCCCGTCTTTTCCACTAGTAACAACCTCTACACCATTTTTCTCCAGCACATCAATTGATTCTTGTTCAATGTTTTGCGTTATAAAAACTTTCATGTTATCTCCCCTTATAAGTGTAAGTTATTAAATCCACTATGCTTGATGAATGGTAGTTACTACTGCACCTGTTCCAGGATCTCTATCCCTAGTCATTTCAATATTTTTTACTTCCATAATAAATAAATCTGTTGTTGTTAACGTGATTGTACCAGGTAAAATATGACCACCAAGAATGACATTATTTTCACCACTAATAACTGCATGGTAATGAATATTCATTTTATCGGGTTCATCAGAAGGGGAAACAAGACCCTGACCTGTAAGAAGGCTGAATGGACCTTCCATTGACTTAGCTGTTGTATACCCTTCGCCTTCAGCAGGCTCTATCGTAGTTACATAGTTAAAGGAGACTTTGCGTAGGCTGCCAATGGTGCTTGTTAATTGACCGTATTGAATATCATGCTTCTTGCATATATTTTCAATCGTCTCTAGTAAGTCCAAATTCGGATGGATCCGTGCAGCTATTACTTTTCCATTCGTACCAGCAGCAGAACTAAATTGAGAAGAATAATCCATTTTAAAAGCCTCCAATCATTGTGCGTTTATTATAATGAGTCTACAATTTGCTCTATTTCTTTTAATGACAGTAGTGTGTAGTGATCCTTCTTTAATAGCAAAGGTAATTCTTTCATTGTTCTTGCGTCATAAGTTGGATTTTCAGGCATTAACCAATATTTTGTACTCGGTATCAAGGTAACATTCGGATTATATCCCCATGCAATATCAAAGATTTTTTCTGGCTTATTCCCTATAAAAACAACCTTACCATGCATTTGACCACGCATCTGGAAGGCAATTGCAACTGCTTCTTCAATTTCCCAGCCTCTTTCTTGCATGGCTTTCAGTGCTTCTTCTTTAATCAATTCTGGATGAACAGAAGTTTCTACATTTGCATGAATGTGAACAACATCAGGGTCTTCATTTAGTTCGCAGTAATCATTCCACGCTTGCGTCGAGAAGTATCCACGTAACTCTTCTTGTTCCTGTTTGTTTAAAGAAGTTTTTAAATCAAATTTACTGAGGAAATTATCCATGAAATTTTTGCCCCAGTATTCCACATTTATTTCTTTTGAGGCAGGGACTAGAATGTTGTTGGGTGAATAGCTCCATATAAAATCAAAATGAGGCATTCCTTTTGGTTCAATACCATGGATAGAACCAGAATTGAGTACTTGTCCTGAAGTAAAAATTTCTATTTTTCTCTCAATCTCGTAACCTATTTTTTTAAAATAGCCTTTAATGATTTCTTCAAGACTTAATGGGTGAATTTGTGTTTCAACATAAATATGAGCATGATATACAGGTTCATCTTTTTTAGTCAGTATATCTAGTAATTCTTTCCATTGCTTTGATTGGAAGTAATTTGAAACGCTTTCAATTAATTCAGTGTTATTGCTAGTAATATTTACCACATAACTTTCCTCCAATTTTTTATAATAACCAAAACATATTGAATTAATTAAATGTAATGATTATTACTTTATTTGATTAGAATGTAATATAAAATACAATGAATGTCAATAGAGAAATATATATTTTCTATATTTGTGTAAAAATGTAAATGGTGTTATATTTTTTTCTAGGATATGTAAGAGAAGTAATATTTTTATTTCTAATAATGATTTGGAGGTACTGTTATGGAAAATCCAATAGTGAAATTAAAAGAAAATATATCTTCATTAACCAATACCCAGAGACAAGTAGCTAATTACATTATTGAACATCCAGTTGATGTTGCTTTTTTAACAGTGGATCAACTAGCTGGAAAAGTTGGAACAAGTACAACGACAATAATGAGGTTGGCATTTTCACTAGGCTATTCTGGATACTCAGAATTCCAGAAGGGGCTTCAGCAAAATTTACGTAGTCAAGCATCTCCTGGTACTAGATTTGAAGTGAATTTAAAAGGAAATACGGATGAAAATTTATGGATTAGTAATGTAAATCATCAATTAGAAAATATTCAACAGACTGTTGATTTGATATCGAATGAAACATTAGACAGCGTGATTAATATGATTATGAAGTCTAAAATGATTTACTGTTCAAGTGTTAGAAGCGGTATGCCTGTATCTTATCATCTAACTCATGGATTAAATCGACTGCTTGGAAATTGTAAAATGCTCCCGGCAGACAGGATTGAATGGGTTGATGATATGATTAGCTTAAATTCAGAAGATCTTATTATTGCAATTAGTTACCCTAGATATTCTAGTAGGCTACTTGAATTTGTTAAGCATGCCCGAGAGAGAAAAGCTAAGGTAATTGTGATTACAAACAGTTATTCTTCTCCATTTGTTAAATATGCAGATATTGTTCTTCCATGTCCATCGGGATCATTATCTTTTCACAATTCAATTGTATCTTCTATACTTGTTGCAGATTATATCATCAATGCAGTTGCAATTAATTTTCCTGAACGTACGAAAGAAAGACTTTCTGAGCTTAATGAAGTTTTAACTAGTCTTGACTATCACGTTTTATAAAATAAATCAATCCTAACTATCTTCTGGATAGGGGGATTGATTTATTTTTATTTTAAATTTATTAAAAATTTTAATTAAAAAGTATTTACAATTAAAATAAACGATGCTATTGTAGTAACAAATATTACTTAATTTATTTTAGTTGTAAAAAATACAACAATTTAGTTTGGGTTAAAATTAGGAGGAGAAAGGATGACAACTTTACCGGATAGATTATCAGATGGAATTATAGAAAGAGCGAAGTTATTAAATAGCACACTTGTCTCAGATGCTATGGGGTGTGCAGGTGCCATGGATTATTCGATTAAGTCATTAACTGGTATCAAAAGAATAGTCGGTACAGCTACTACTGTAATTATGAAGCCCGGTGATAATCTTTATCTGCACCAAGCAATTTATAATACAACTGAAGGATATGTCATTGTAGCTGATGGAAAAAGTCATACGAAGAATGCTTATTTAGGAGAATTAATGGCGTACGCAGCAAAAGCAATGGGTGTTTCAGGGATTATTATCGATGGTTGTATTCGTGATAAAGGTGTTTTGGAGACATTAGATTTTCCAATTTTTGCGAAGGGTTTTGTTTCAAACGGTCCATTTAAGGATGGACCAGGTGAAATTAATGTTCCCATCTCTTGTGGGGGGGTTACAGTAAATCCTGGTGACTTAGTGATCGGTGATGAGGATGGCGTAGTAATTGTACCGAAAAATAAAATACAGGACGTTTTTGAAAAAGCAGAGAAGAAATTAAAATATGAACGTGAAAGAGTTAATGTCATTAACAAGTTCGAAAAGTCTAAACAGAGTGGGGAAAAGCTTGTAAGTCTTGAACCTTCATGGCTAAGAGAAAAAATAAAAAATTTGTAGTTTAAGAGGTGTTATCGGAAATGAATGTAGGATTTATTGGTTTTGGTGAAGCTGCATTTGAAATGGCTAGTGGTTTAAAAGAAGAGGGATTAAATGGGTTTAAAGTTTTTGATCTAGTGTGGAATCATCCAGTTTATGGAGAAATTATACGGGAACGAATTGAAATTGTTGATGCATCACTTTGTGAGCAGCCTCGAGAAGTATTGAAATCATGTGATGTTGTAATCGTAGCTGTACCTGCAGATAAAGCGCATAAAGTTAGTGAAATGCTTTACCCTGATTTGAAATCGCATACATTGTATATCGATGTATCTGCATCTACACCACAGATTAAATATGATATTAGTTTACTTGTTGAAAAAAAACAAGCAATGTTTGTTGATGCAGCAATGATGGGACCACTTCCGATATATAAACATAAAGTGCCGATATTTGCTAGCGGGTCAGGTACAGACCATTTCATCAATAAATTTTCCCCTTACCATATGAATGTTACTAAAATTGGGAATAAGGGTGGCGATGCATCTGCGGTGAAGTTAGTGCGAAGTGTATTTATGAAGGGGCTTGCGCAATTATTAATTGAGACACTAGGAGCTGCTAAACACTTTGACGTTGAAAAGTTGGTAGTAGAATCTATTAATGAAACAATGAATAATAATAGTTTTGAAAAGATGATGAACCGTTTAGTAACAGGTACAGCAATTCATTCGGAGAGAAGAGGAATAGAGCTTCAAGGTTCGATCGATATGTTGACATCAGGAAACTTGGATGCATCTATGTCAAAAGCCGCTAAAGTAAAATTGGACAAGATAACAGAGTTGAAATTAAAAGAGAAGTTTAATGGGCAGGTGCCTGATACATGGGAGGAAGTTATTGAAGTATTGAATGAGACACTTGGAGATTCAGTTGTACGTCAATAGACTGTTAAATAACTATTTTAAAATTCTAATACTAAGTGCTTGAAGCGATTTAACACTGCGAAATAAAATTACTTAAAGAAATTAAACAAGGAGGATTTCAAGTGAGAAATAAATTAACATATTTATTATTGATAGCGTTATCATTAATCGTAATTTCTGCCTGTTCTTCAGACGAAAATGCAGGTGCAAGTGTTGAAAGCTATCCAGAAAAGGCTGTTACTTTAATCGTCCCTTATGCACCAGGTGGAGGTACAGATTTATCGGCTAGAATATTACAACCTTATTTGGAAGATGAACTTGGAGTACCTGTTGTTATCGAAAATAAAGAAGGTGGAGGCGGTTGGGTAGGTTGGTCTGAATTAGCTCGATCAGAACCTGATGGCTATACCATTGGCTATATGAATATGCCCAATTTAATTGTTGGTTATATGAACCCTGAGGTTAACAGGAGTGAGAATTTGGATAGCTTTGATTTTTTAACGAATCATGTTGTTGATGCAGGGGTAATAGCAATTCGTCCGGATGAGGACAGGTTTTCCACGATAGAAGAGTTAGTTGAATATGCAAAAGAACATGAAGTAACAGTTAACAGTAGTGGAGTAGGTTCAGCGAATCATTTTGTTGGTTCACAATTAAATACTCAACTAGGAACGAACTTTAAATTTGTTCAGATGAATGGGGTAGGAGAAGCAATTCCAGCGGTGCTTGGAGGGCACGTAGATGTACTAATAGCTGGAATCGGAGAAACGATGGCCAATTTAAACAGTGGTGAATTCGAGGCACTTGCGGTATTTGGTGATGAAGAAGTTGAACAACTACCAGGTGTTCCAACAGTAAATGCCGCTGTTGGATCTGAAACAGACATATTTTTATATCGACCAATTGCTGCTCCAGCTGGACTTGAACCAGAAATAATGAACAAGCTACAAACCGCATTAGAAAAAGCTCATAGTAATGAAGAACACATAAAGCAAATAAATGATTTGGGGATGGTAGTTGATTCAACAAAAGGAGAGGATTTAGAGGAACAGCTTAAATCTCTTGAAGTTAACATTGATGAAGCTAAAAGTGTATTTGGTTGGTGATTTATAGAAAACAATTTTCTTGAGTGTTTCTTGTATGTTTAACACGGAAACACTCATTTAACGTCATCAGACAATAAGGAGGGAAAGATATGGTTAGACAATTACACCAAGATATATATATAGGGTTTGTTTTAATCTTGATAGGTTTATTTTTATTTGTAGAAACACTTGATTTTACACAGGATTCTGCAACTTATCCACGAGGGATTATTATATTATTTATTTTCTTTTCGATTCTTATCATTATAGAGGGCTTTAGGAAAACAAAACTAATGAAAGAAAAAAACGTAGAATTATTTGAAGGAGAGGAAAGCCCACTTCATTTATCTGTTCTTAAGTCACCTTTGCTTTCAATAGCCTTTGTTACCATCTACGCAATATTAATCCCTGCATTAGGATTCTTCGTTTCAACATTTTTATTTTCATTCGTATTTTTATGGTTTATGGGTGTGAAAAAATGGAAGACCTATGTACTCACGGCAGTAGGAATTGATTTATTCATTTATCTGCTCTTTGTTATGCAATTAAATGTACGGCTCCCGCAAGGAATTCTTTTTTGATGAAATGGAGGTCATGAGAATATGAATACGGATGTTATAAGTCAAGTATTTAGTAATCTATTTACAATAGAAATATTAATGGTATTGCTAATTTGTGGTTGGTGGAATCATAATAGGGGCACTCCCTGGATTAAGCGCAATGATGGCAATTGCTTTAATGATTCCTATTACATTTGGAATGGAACCTATCACTGGTTTAGTTATGTTAACTGCGATTTATACATCAGCAATATTTGGTGGTTCTATTTCTGCGATTTTAATTCATACACCAGGTACTCCTTCATCTGCTGCTACAAGTCTTGATGGATATCAGTTAACACTTAAAGGGGAGGGAGCTAAAGCACTAGGTGTTTCAGCTATATCGTCTATGATTGGGGGATTTGTTGGTGCACTTGCTCTCTTATTTTTAGCTCCGCCTTTATCAAGAGTGTCTTTAATGTTTAGTTCTTCTGAGTATTTTCTCATTGCAGTATTTGGTCTTACGATCATTGGAAGCTTAACTGCGAAATCGATGGTTAAAGGATTGACAGCTGGGGTATTTGGATTAATTATCGGTACAGTTGGAATTGACATCTTTACAGGTTATCCTCGTTTTACTTTCGGAGTTTCTAGTTTAGAATCTGGAGTATCATTAGTTCCAGCGATGATAGGTTTATTTTCTTTATCCCAGGTTATGATTCAATCTGAAAAACGTGGGATTGACGGAGCAAAGAAGATTATTCAAAAAGTAACAGGTAAAGTACTCCCGTCAAAAAAGGAGTTTAAACAAACATTTGCTAATATTCTTCGATCGTCTGGTATTGGTACTTTTGTGGGTTTACTACCCGGTGCGGGAGGAGATATTGCGTCATGGATTGCCTATAATGAATCAAAACGTTTTTCAAAAGATAAAGATAAATTTGGGAAAGGTAGCTTAGACGGAGTTGCCGCTCCAGAAGCTTCAAATAACGCGGTAACTGGTGGGTCTTTGATTCCAACTTTGACGTTAGGTATTCCAGGGAGTGCAACAACGGCAATTTTATTAGGTGGTTTTATGATTCAAGGATTGAATCCAGGGCATGAGCTATTTACTACACACGCTGAGACAACTTATTCCATTATTTTTGGATTTATATTAGCAAATATTCTTATGGGGATTGCTGGTATAATGGGTGCAAAGTATTTTGTAAAAGTAGCTAATATACCTTTCCAAGTTCTTGCACCGTTAATTATTATTTTTAGTGTTGTCGGGTCGTATGCAATTAGTAATAACATATTTGATATTTGGATTATGATAATCTTCGGATTTATTGGCTATATAATCAGAAAAACTGGCTTCCATCCTGCTCCAATCATTTTAGGTATGATCTTAGGACCGATAGCTGAAAGTGGATTTAGACAATCTGTATTAATGAGCGATGGAAATTTATTGGCATATTATTTCTCACGTCCGATTTCAATTGTCTTAATTATTTTAATTGTTATTGCACTGTTCTCCCCGATTTTAATGAAAAAATTGGGAGGGAAAAGTAAAGTAGTATAAGATTTAGTCTTTGGTAATTAATATTCACTGTCTAAAAAAGAAAAAGATACCTTGAAATATTATTAAAAACATATATAAAATTATGTGAAGAATAAAAGTATTAACAATCTGGGAGAAGTGTAAAATTGCACTTCTCCTTAACTAAATCAGTTTTTTAAATTTTGACCCCGAGATTATCAAGTACTCAATAATGATTTTTTAACTTTAACTCCTTAAAACCTATAAATCTGAGCTGTCATTCTTTACCCCTCTAACAACAATCCCATTCACGCTAGACCATTCAGCATAATAAATCTTGCTTAAATCCTTATAACCCTTTTCAGCCAATTGAGCTCGTAACCATCTTTCGTCTTTTTGGATATTTTTCAATGCTTTCTTTTCGATCCTTCCCTCATCGACAAGTAGATGAGTTAAAGTAGCCTTTTTGGGTTTAATTGATAGCATTTCGGCAGTTACTGGGGATGATAATTCATTTTTCAAGACACTTAATTGTCCGCTCGGCTCCAGAACTGCGTATTTTACTTCTTGTAAAGAAAATATACCTTGTTGCCTCAGCATTGTTCGGAGCTGCTCGGATTCTAGTTTGTTCTTTTTCAGTGTTTTTACATCCAGTTCTCCATCTTTTATGATAATAGAAGGTTCCCCTTTAATAACCGTTCGCATTCTGTCAAATCTTCGTACAATCAGTTCTATTATATAAATTAAAACCGCCCATAATCCTATCGCATACAGTACTTGCCATACAGTTACCAGATCATCATAAATAGATTCCTCGAGCAGGCCACCAAGAACTAATAGATAGACAAGGTCAAATGGTGTTATTTGTGAGAGTTCTTTTTTTCCTAAGAGACGGACAACAAGCAGCAAAGCTAAAAGTCCGCAAATTACTTTTATGCTTATGGAAGTTTCTATGATTCATCCCGCCTTTTGAAATGCTTAGTTAGTTTAATGTTGTATTACCCTTTCTTCTGTTTCTTAATCCTAAAGTCTAATAGCTGCTTTTCATGATAGAAGCATAATCGATTTCGTTTCATATCCATTGATTCGTGATACATACATAGTAAGAAAAAGGAGGCAAACATATGACAGCAGAGGTAGCAATAATGAATAAACAAGGTATTTCGTTGGCTGCTGATAGTGCAATCACAAGTGGCAGAGACGGTGTACAAAAGGTTTATAATACAGCAAACAAATTATTCTCCTTATCAAGTGAACATCCAATCGGAATAATGGTTTATGGTGCTGCATCGTTTATGGAGGTGCCTTGGGATGTCATTATTAAATCGTATCGCGATAATCTTGGTGAACGGAAATTCGCTAATTTGACCAACTATGTGGAGGACTTTTTTAATTTTTTACGACAAGATGAGCGATTTAAAAATGAAAATGTAGAAGAAATAGTCATTTACCGCATTTTTTCTGACAATCTAAAGCGTATTGTAAAAGAAGTGGAGGACATAATCAGGCATGAAAGGAATAAAGATGGGGGAATTTCCGCTGAAAAAGTAACGGAATGGTTAGTTGACTGTATAAATGAGAATATACAATCGTACCAAAAGGAGAGAAAAACCTTTTTGGAGATCAATTATGGTGCATTTAAAGAAAAATTCGGCTCTGTTATTGATGAGATTAAAGATGAGCTGATTACGTATGAAATCCCCAGTGAACTGACGGAAACATTTTACGAGCTTGCTTTTGAAGCAGCAAAGAAAGATTATTTCAGTGTAGGAAGTACTGGATTTGTAATTGCTGGATATGGCGAAGAAGAAATTTTTCCGCAATTATTAAACTACCGATTAGAAGGCTTTGTATTTGACCAATTGAAATACAAAAAGCTAAAGGAAAAAAGAATTAGCTATACGACAGATAAAATGGATGGAACAGCTGCTGTTACCGCTTTTGCGCAACGAGAAATGGTCGATTCATTCATAGGCGGAATGGAACCGAATATGGAAGATGTTATCTTTGACATTATTGCTAACGTGTTAAAAGACTATCCAGAGCAAATTCAAAAGCATGTATCGATAGATTTTACCGAGGAACAAGTTACAGAACTGCAAAGCTTGGGTAAAGAAGTGTATGAGTCGATAGAAGATGCAGTAAAGGAATACCAGCAAACAAATTATGTTGAGCCATTACTTGGTGTTGTGCGATCCTTGCCAAAAGAAGAGCTGGCCGATATGGCAGAAATGCTTATTAGTCTTACTTCCTTTAAAAGACGAGTGACAAGAGCAACAGAGTCTGTTGGTCCACCAATTGATGTAGCTGTCATTACAAAAGGTGATGGGTTTGTATGGATGAAACGAAAAAACTATGTGAATTCTGAAATTAATGCTCGATTTTAAAATCAGAAAGGAATGAGCTTATGGTTTCCAAAGAAAAGAAGTCATCAAAGGATTCGTTTTTTAGTTTGCCGACAGAGGATCGCCTCGACTTTGAATTGGAAGATAAAGAAAAAGAGGAAAAAGAAACAGCAACAGAAAAAGTATTTGATAAATTGAATGGGAAAAATAAAAAGAAGTAGATTTTACACTTCACCACTAAGAGGGAGCGCATGAAATATATTACAATCGGAATACAAACCTATTAAAAACTATTTTTCATGTTTACGTAATTTCTATCGTGGAACACAATTAATGTACGAGCAAGACTATCAACTATTGAAAGGAGCTGTTAGAAAATGGCTAGAAACAATAATGGTAAGATGTCTCGTGAACAAGCAGGAAAAAAAGGTGGAAACGTAACCTCAAGAAATCATGACCAAGAGTTTTATGAGGAAATCGGCCAAAAAGGCGGAAAGGCCACTGCTCAAAATCATGACCAGGACTTTTATGAGGAAATCGGTCAAAAAGGTGGAGAAGCAACCGCCAAAAATCATGATCAAGAGTTTTATGAAGAGATTGGTCAAAAAGGTGGAGAAGCAACTTCAAAAAGCCATGACCAAGAGTTTTATGAAGAAATTGGTGAAAAAGGTGGTAATGCCCGTGCACGCCAACGGAGAAATAACAGCAACAACTCATAATAAAAATTAATAGAAAAATATAGAAGCTGAGTGAGCAAGTATGCATAAGATTCTTGCTCACTCAGCTTTTTGTTGAGGATAATATCTATGCCGTTTAGAAATTCGATTATTTTGCTTGTTACCGTTAACCATCATGGATGACGACCTTCCGTAAAATAATTTGACCTCATCATCATTCTGGGCAAACTAAGCTTCTGCTTGTGTCATCCTTTTTCTTTTGATAATTTGAGTGGCAATGACAATTGCGAATAAAACGATACCGATAGCATCAGACAACATCCCCGGTATTACCAATACGACAGCAGCTATTGCTGAAATCACCCTTAAAACCCAATTTAAATTTTCCAGCAAGTATCCTTCTAGTGCGATAGCTAATGCCATAACCCCAATAATTGCTGTAATCGCAATCAATAGGATACTTAAAGCGTCAGCATCTTGCATCAGCATCTCAGGCGAATAAACGAATACATAGGGTACGAGAATCCCAGCAGCTGCGAGTTTCAGTGATATGAATCCAGTTTTATTTGGTTCGCCACCTGCCAGTCCTGCGCCGGCAAATGCTGCTAGGGCTACAGGAGGGGTTAAGTTTGCCAAAATACCGAAATAAAAAACAAACATATGTGATACAAAAGGCTCGACACCGAACTGTACCAACGCTGGTGCTGCCATGGAGGACGTAATAATGTACGTAGGTATAGAAGGTAGCCCCATTCCCAGAATGATGGACGCAATCATCGTAAAGAATAATGTCAAAATAAGTGTGTCGTTACCAAGAATAAGAATTGCCGAGGTCATTTTTAAGCCAAATCCTGTTAAAGAGGCTACACCTACAATAATTCCGACCATCGCACAGGCCATCGCAACACCAAGTGCACTGCGTGTTCCATCTTCCAACGCTTGAAAAAGGCCTTTCAGATTCATTCGCGTTGTTGCTCTTAGTAAAGAAATGACTACAGTCGAAATGATTGCCCATGCTGCAGCGTAAATGGGTGTAAACCCACCAAATAACATATAAATGAGGATAATAAGTGGAATGAGCAAATGTCCTCGTTCTTTTAAAACATCTTTCATTCTCGGAAGCTCTTTTCGGGATAATCCTTTTAAGCCAAGTTTTTTGGCGCGTAAATGAACAACTGTAAGAACGCCCATGTAATATAAGATCCCAGGGATAATGGCTGCGATAGCAATTTGCGCGTATGGCATCCCTAACGTTTCTGCCATAATAAAGGCAGTCGCTCCCATTACCGGTGGAAGTATCTGACCACCAACAGAGGCTGCTGCCTCCACAGCTCCTGCAAAATTTTTGGAATATCCGGTTTTCTTCATTAGTGGGATCGTAAACGAACCTGTCGTTACGACATTCGCAATGGCAGAACCATTAATAGAACCAAGAAAACCACTTGAAACAACGGCAACCTTCGCGGGACCTCCGGCAGTATGTCCAGAAATAGCCATTGCGGAATCATTAAATAATTGTCCCATTCCGGTGCGATTTAAAAATGCTCCAAACAAGATAAATAAGAAAATATAGGTAGCAGAAACACCTATTGCAGTCCCGAATATACCTTCTGTTGTTAAATACAAGTAAGAAGCAATGTCGTCTATTTGGTATCCGCGATGGGCAACTACTCTAGGGAGATATGGACCGAAATAGGCATACAAGAGGAACAAGGTACAAAGAACGGTCAGTCCATTCCCAACTACTCGCCGTCCACCTTCAAGGACAAGCAGAACCATTAGTAAACTGAAGATAATATCGTTTTGGCTTGGCAATCCAGCTCGATTTACAATCCCCATATAATCGGTGAAAATATAAACGATGGTTGCAATCGATAGGATAGCAAGCAAAAAGTCAATGATTGTTGCACGAGTCTGTGGTGCATTTTTACGTGAGGGATACAGTAAAAATACAAGAGCCATTACTACTCCCGTATGTAATGCGCGGTGTTGTAGTGTAACTAAGGGTCCTGTAAATGAAGTAATCAAGTGGAATAGGGCCAAGGAAACTGAGATAATCATAACAAGCCTGGCCATCCAAGGTATATTCAATTTTCGGAACCTGGCTTCTGAATCGTATTTTTCAACAATCTTTTGTTTTTCTTCTTCTGATAATTCTTCACGAATGATTCCTTGCACGTCCTTTTCCGCAAGCTCTTCTAGTGACTTTTCATTTTTTTTAATGGAATTACTCACCTGAGGGATACCTCCTTATTGAATATCCTTAACAGTAGCCATTTATAGACTTGTATTTGTTCATAGTGGATTTGGATATTTATGTCTTCCGGAACGTAGTCGGATAACGGATACCTTTGTTCATTGTTTTCGAGATAATAGTTTGAAATCGCGACATAGAACAGGGAATAATGGGGTATAACCCGATCTATTCCAGTAACTTGGATAAATCCATTCGGAAGAAATTCTACTTTACCATCTGTATCTGGAGTCCCTGCCCCATAAGACTTGTACAATGTAGACTCAAGACTTAGATTTCCATTTTCGATTATTCGATATGTTTCCTTCCAAGGTGTCAATTCAACAGAATGTCTCCACCCGATTGTTAATTTATCCGAATCCCAAGGCAGAAAAAGTAATGGATTTTCTTCTCCATCCGTTAATAAAATACCTGATTGGACGGGAATCACGCTGATCCCGAATCCAACCAGCAGAATAGCAAGTATCAGCGTTATTTTTTTAATCATTTAGCCAAAACTTCCGCTTTTATTCTGTTATCCCTTGTTCTTCAAAATATTTAGCTGCACCAGGATGGAGTGGTGCTGGCAGGTTTTGTAATGCATTCTCTAATGTGATATCGTTAGCCGCATTATGTGTGTTCTGTAATTGATCAAGGTTATCAAATATAGCTTTAGCCATTGCGTAGGCCATATCATCTGAAACTTCACTATGTGTCAACAAAACATTGTTAACACCTATGGTTGATACATCTTCCTCCATATCATATATATCCTTTGGTACAGTCGTTGGAAAAAAGGAAGGATAGTCTTCTTGCATTCCGAGAATGATATCTTCAGCAATTTCTACAATTACAACATCCTGTGTTGTCTGAAGCTCGAGCACACCGGCATTTGGCAATCCAGAAGAAATAACGACTGCATCGATATTTCCATTTTGAATCCCTTCGACTCCTTCAGAAAAGGAAAGAAAATCGGCGTTGATGTTATCGTATGTCATTCCGTATGCCTCCAGCACACGTTGCGCACTGATTTCTGTTCCAGATGCAGGCGCACCAACAGCAACTCTTTTTCCAGCTAAATCTTCAACTGTTTTAATGCCAGAGCTTTCAGTCGCTACAATTTGTAAATAATTCGGATAGAGGGAGGCGAGTGTACGGATGTTTTCCTGAGCACCTATTTCTGTAGCGCTAGCAACTCCTTCATAAGCATCCTGAGCTGCATCTCCCATCGAAAATCCGATTTCTGCATTTCCTTGGTTAAGGGTTGTTGCGTTTGCTGTAGACGCTGCTGTAGATTGGCTGTTCGCATTAGCACCTAAATCTTGGAAGATATTCGCTAATGTTCCTCCTAGCGGGTAGTACACACCAGATGAACCACCTGTAAGAATCGTAATAAACTCACCGTCTAATACATCTTCAGCATTTCCGCTTTCGCCAGCAGGATCAGAATTACTATTATTATTACACGCGGAAATTATCATAAATATGGATACGAACACGAAGATGGATAAAATTTTTTTCATTAAAATACCTCCAATGGTTAAGTAGCTTTACTTAAGAAACAATCATCGTACAACAATGTGTCTAGTAAAATATGGATACTGGAAATAGTTATACACCTCCTATGTTTAGACTCTATGCTTTCATTTGAAAAACTTTCAAATCATGTATGAATTTAAACAATAATTTTTTTACTCTAAATAAAAAGTCCAGTTCAAAGAAGACTATAAAAAGTCTTTGAACTGGATCTTATCTGTGGGAAGACTTCGGAAAGAAGAACTGACAGATTAGGCAGCTTGTATTATATATTTTGTTGATAATTATATGTTATGTTTTTCTTTCAATATTAGAACATCATGATTATGGATGGAGAGCTTAACGGGGAGACATCCAGTGTTTAAATCATTTTTGAAAATAGGAAATGACAAGAAAAGAATAAGAGTTAGCTACTGTAAATCATTCGAATGCAGGTATAGAAATGAACAGATGTAATAAGAACATTACAATTGGAATACAAGCCCATTAAAAACTGTTATTCATGTTTAGGTAATAGACTACGTGGAATACAATTACTGTACGAGCAAAAATATCAACTATTGAAAGGAGCTATTAACATGGCTAAGAACAATAATGGTAAGATGTCTCGTGAACAAGCTGGCAAAAAAGGCGGTAAAGCAACCGCAAGAAATCATGACCAGGAATTCTATGAAGAAATAGGTCAAAAAGGCGGCGAAGCAACCGCTAAGAATCATGACCAGGAATTTTTTGAAGAAATTGGTGAAAAGGGCGGCAATGCACGTGCGCGTCAACGGAACAATAACAATAACAATAACAACAATAACAACAGCAACAATAACAACAGCAACAATTCATAACTAAAAACTTTAATATGTATGGTAAAGAAGGAGAGGGGATCTACCCTTTCCTTTTTGTCTATTTATGATGTAAGCTCGCATAGCAAAACAGAGACTCACAAAGTGGAGGTCGAATGACTGTACCGGGCTTTATGAGTCTCTGATCTATAAGGGAACCGCAATAGTTGGCTGCCTTTTCTTACTCTTTACGTTTTAGTGACCTTTATTATTTCGAAGCTGAAGCTGTTTTGGCACGTGTTTTTGGAGTAGTGCCTGAACTTCTTTTTGCAGCTGTTCTTCTAGCGCTGGAAGAACCGGCTTTTGAATTAGCTTCTGTTTTCTTATTTGAACTTGCAGATGGGTTTTGTTTGTCCTTCTGCTCATCCTTTGGATTTTGTTTCTCTTTTGTTCTATTAGATTGTGACTCAGAATTGTTTTTTGAATCTTCTTCATCCAATTTAGCTTCATTGGACGACGTGTTCTTTGCAGGATTAAGCTTATCCTTTAGCTCTATTGTTTTATTGGTGGCATTTTCTTTGATAGCAGCATATTTATCCATTGCTGAATCACTGATTTCACGTGATTTATCTACTGCCTTATCTTTAGCGGAGCCTACTTGATAGGTAATATCTCCGCGCAGCTCTTTTCCGGACTTCGGAGCGAGTAATAGGGTGGTAGCAACACCGATTCCCCAACCGATAATACCACCTCTTATAACATCTTTTTTTGTATAAACTTTATCAGATTCCTTGCTATTCTTTTGCGTATCCTGTTTGTTTTGTTCAGTCATGATTTATTCCTCCTAGTAAAATTTTTGATTTGCTAGCTTTCGCTAGACAGTTTACCTTCCAATTTTTCCAATCGCTCTAGTAACTTTTGATTTTCCTCTTTTAATTTATCCTGTTCCTGCAACGCTGCTTGCGAGTTTAGGTATGGGTCTGTTTCCCACCAATCCATTCCAATCTCTTTTGCTTTATCAACGGATGCGACAATTAATCTGATTTTGATGGAAAGCAGCTCCACATCTGCAATTCCTACCCGTATATCTCCCGCAATGACAACCCCTTTATCCAATACCGTTTCGAGAACGTCAACCAAATTACTGGACCCACCAGTTGTTTGTGGGGAGTTTCCATTAGCCATGTCTTACCCTCCCTGTGAAATCCCGTATCAATCTTCATTCAACCTATAGTAAATTTCCTAATGGACCTAAATCAATGTTCAAATCTTCATCTGTAAAATTAAAAATTTCTTTTAATTCTTCCATTTTCATATCTAAATTCATTAACGCTACACCGAGTTTTTCAATTTCCTCTTCCGTCAGATTCCCTCCGTCCACGCGGCGAATTGCTTGTCTTTCCACAAGTTGACGTAATAGCTCGATGACGGTAAGGACGAGCTGGGCAAGACCTTCTTCAGCACCTTCTGGGTCAAGTTCAATACGTCCGCTTTTTTCTGGTCGATGGTCAAGACCTGCTAGAGATGCTGGTTGATTATTAAGATTGATGGATGACACGATCCAACTCCTCCTTTTCATAATCAAATTGTTTCGATGATAATTTTTCAGCAGTTTCCTTATTCGACTCAATTAGTGTTTCAACCGATGAAATCAATACGCGCAAATCAAGATAGACTAAATCGATTCCAGCGATAGAGAGGATGAGGTCTCCTTTAATTGCTACACCTTTATCCAGAACTACATCGAGTATATCAATAAGACCAACCTCTTTATTTTCCAATTCCATGTGTATCCTCCAAACTAGCTAATTCTGGCAAAATGGTAGGATGGCCATGGTCCTGTAACCTCGAAGTACCAGCCTGATTCTGCCCATTTTTCCTGTAGCTCTTTAATGCTAGATTTAAAGTTGGTTATTTCGGATTTATCCACCATATAGACACTATTCCAGCACATTTCCTCTTGACGGCCAGTTACATCCTTATTCCAATTTCTTTTCACTTCGTGGTCGACGCTTAATGCTGCTAGTTTCTCATGAATCGTTTCTGAAAAGACATGTGTTTCTTTCTCTGTCTCTTGATCAATTAGTTGATCAAGCCTTCTTTTTTCCAAGTATTGTCGACCTGGTGACATGGCAGCAATTTTTTCTTTTTTAGCTTCTATTGTTTCATTATTACACGCCACTATTTCTTTTATTTTATCTCGCTCACAATAGAGTTTTAATATCCATTCTTCTTTATCAGCGATGTTATCAAGTAATTGAAGCATACGCTTTTGATGGGTATTGATTGTGTTTTTTAGACTTTCCAGACCAGAATAGAGGGTACAGAATTTCATCGGTATGATGGGATATCGCTCATACAGTTTCATCAATGTTTCGTGATGATGAAATGCTTTCTGATGGAGCCAGTTTACATCATTTGTTTTTTTTTCGAGCTCCTTTTCACTGTATTCCACTGGATCTAGCTCACAGACAATTGCTTCGACATTTTCGAATGGAAGTCTATAAATCTGCGACTTCTCATCTAACCCTTTAAGAGAGGGAAGGGGAGCCGCATCTATTCCGCCAGCTGGTATAATTCCATATAGATAGATTAATTTCTCCATATTCCATCCTCACTTTTTTCGTTTTGTTAACTCATTTATTTGTTCCATTTCTCGTTTTTTAGCAATCTCATAACGTATTAACAGTTCTTTCTCTGATTGCTTGTAAGAATCCTCATCAATTTCTTCAAGCTCATACATCATCTGCAGGTGAATCAATTTCTTTTGGATATGTTCCAGATCGTATAGCTCTTTTTCCACTTCTTCTTGAACCTTTTCCCCAATTTTTACAATTAAGTTTATCGGCGAAGTGAAGATTTTTTGAATCATGTCGAGGGTTCCTCTATTTTCAATTTAATATTGATAAAGTTATACGCTGGCCATGGTCCTGTATATTTAAATTCCACTTTATCCTGCCATCTATCATGAAGTTTATTTACATGTTCATCGAATTCTGCCTCTTTATCACGGTCTATCAGGTATGCTGCATTAAGAAGCATTTTTTCACCGATTGGATCATTGATTTCATTCGCTTCAGCAAGAGGTACTAATGAATCATGTATTTCTGATTTGATTTCATTCTGCAGCGATTGAAAGAAGTTCTTCGCCATCTCCCCAAGTTGAATCCGATCAAAGTATCCGGCAGCCTCAGATTTGGAACGAACTACCTGTTTTTTCTTCATAACATCATCATTTTGCATGATGTTTTTCTCTAGCCAATCTTTCTTGCCGACAACCTTTAAACCAACCTCGATTTTCCCTTTAATTTGAGGGAAAATCTTCAACAACTGAGGGTAGAGGCTTTCAGCTAAGGCGATGACATCTTCTTCGGTTTGAAATAAATTTCCAAAACTAATTGGTACGACTGTGTCCATTGTTTCCATTACCCTTGAAAGCACTTCTTGATGCATCATTAGATTTTCTTTACTAGGATGATAGATTTTCATAGGAGCTCGTGTGACAACCATTGCTGCGTCTTTATAATGAACGGTGTAAATCTCTCTTTCTTGTCCTTCAAAATGAATGGTTCCAAACGTTGTTTCATTATTTGTCTGAATACCACAAAAAACATATATTCCTTGCTCTTCACTCATTTCATTCACCCTAACGTAATTTTTTTGCATTCATGTACGAGTTGCCTTTTCGCCCGTTGTTTATGCTTGTCTTCCATACATGCCTGAAGAGGGAACCATGTAATGTCAAAACACAACTGATTAAACTCTTCATTTGAACCGTTAATTGGTATGTCATACCGTTTTGCTAATTCAGCTATCATGATGGATGCTCTTAATGAAGGCCCTTGAAAATCTTGACTCGTATGACAAAGTTTCCTGATTTTCATCATAAATTCAACGATTGCTTGTGCTTTTTCCCGCTCAATCTCTGTTTTATTGATTACGGCTGTAATTTCAGCTTCTTTTTCCAACGAACCAAGTGTCAGTGTTACCATCCGGTCCAGCAGAGCATCCTGGGTTTTATAGACACCAGCATATTCTACAGGATTACTAGTAAAGATAACGGAGAAATCCGGGTGAACTTTTATAAAGGATCTTTTTTGCTTGGTTCCATAGAGAGGTAAAATCTTCTCTTCCAGAATAGGTAAAAATATATTATTAATCTCTGGCTTGGAACGTGTAAATTCATCATATACAAGTGTGTAACCTTTTTTCACTGCTTCCAGTAACCGACCGTCTGACCAGGATTCGGTAACATTTTCTTCGATTTTATGAACGCTTCGAACATAATTATCCTTTAATTTTCTGCGTTTATAACCTGTAAAAGCACCAATAAAATCTTCTGTTGAGAGATCTTTATTTCCATTGATCAACATGACGGGACGTTTTCTCTGTTTCGCTATATGAAGAGCGAGTGTTGTTTTGCCAATTCCCGAAGGACCAGTGAAATGGAGGGGATAGCCGGTATCCAGATATCGTAATGACCGTTTAATAATCCCTTTGTAGTAAGCTGAATGTTCATATAAGCTAGTTTGGCTTGTCTCTGTGTCATCGGTCATGTTTAATCCTCCCGTTCACCTAAGCCTGTTCCTCTAAATCACTTCGGAACCGAAGACTGATTCTTGAAAATCCGGTAACCTCGGATTCCGTATCGAGAAAAACTTCGTATAATCCAATCATTTGGTCATTGGCATATTTTTTCATATATTCTTTTTCCTCGATGACTTCTACTAATGCCCGCCAGCTGCTCTCGCCATTTTCTTCTTGTTTTTTCACAGAAATTATTTTATGTGGAGGGGCGATATTATCGTTAAAAAACTGCTTTACTTCCTCCATTATTTTCATATGTTTCACTTCCTTATATTGTTGTTGTAAGTATGACTGGAATTAGAACATGTACGATATTCTAATTCCAGTTTGTAAGTTAAACGTTATGCTTCTTCCTCTTGATACTCCAAACTATCTCCGCGTGCAGATAAACGATCTGAGAGACCATCTTCTTCAAAGTCATCTTGCAATAAACCAACGGCCTCTGCATATCGTAACCATGTATCGACACTCGCAATAACAACTCGTGCCTCAATGGTAATTAATTCAATCCCTACTACGGAAACCCTTGCGAAAGCATCAATTACAATCCCTTTATCTAATATGCGGTCAATTACCTCTGCTAAACTTGAACTATCGGTTGACTTTTGAATAGCCATTTATAACATGCTCCTTTCTGGATGTTGAATTTACTTACGATTAAGCTTTGCATTATTTAACGTCTGCATAATGTTTAATACTTCTTGGACCTTTAATTTTCGTAGAGCTTTTAATAGATGCAGCACTTTTTATATGACTTACACCCTTGATGTGATTCACACCACGAATACTTGAGTCTGATCCTGTCCTTTTTCTTAATTTGCTCTGGAATTTCTGTCCAGTTTCTTTGGCACCAGCTACTTTTTCCTTCACCTGTAAGAGCGCATGCTGCATTTTGTTTTCTGCTTTTTCTGCATTAGCATGAATCTTTTTTGCATTTTCATCTTTCTTTTTCTTCAGCTTTTCTGCAGCTTCATGCGCTTTGGATTGAATGCCTTCTGTTAGCTTATTACGGAATTGTTCAGCCATTTCGTCTTTCATTTCTGATTTTACTGCTTGCTTGATTTCCGTCGGATCGTCTGCTCGTTTGATTATGTTTTTTACTTTTGGCATTGCAATGCGAATCCCTTTTCTTACTTTAGGGAGTAAAAAAGGTGCAGTAGTAGCTAAAAAAGTAATCCCACCAGCAATAAATGAAGCTTGTACACCGGGTTTTTCGATTATTTTCTTCGGTGTTTCCATAGAAAACCTCCTTAGCAGGGGCCAAATTGTATTGGCTTTGCAATTAAATACCCTTCCATACGTATAAGAAACTCGGTAATTTTAACTTGGTATCGGAAAATGGGAGGATTGTAACAATAGAGGTATGAAAGAATTGAAGCATACTGCTTTATATGGGAGCTAGAATTACAAAAATTACATTTGTATTAAAATTATGAAGTCCTGCAAATCTGTCCTATAAATATAAATAAATTTACATTAAATTATTATTGACTAAATATTCATTCATTAAAATGGATATGAGGGTACGAATAAATTAATGGAGGGATAAACAGAATGGTCAAGTTCTTAAATTGGTTTTATACAACTGAAATTCACTTGTTTCGTTTGTTAAACCAATACTTTGAAAGAAAGTATGTGAACACCTTTTTTCGAACGGTTACGCATTTTGGTGGTGCAAGGTTTACGATAGCCACCGTACTAATTCTAATGCTTTTCACCTCTGGAACGATTCAATTACTTGCGATTGCTAGTGCAGTAGCTTTAACACTTAGTCATCTTCCAGTTGCACTTCTAAAAAAGCTGTTTCCTCGCAAAAGACCATATGTAAGCTTAGAAAAAATACATGTTATGGAAAATCCATTACAGGATCACTCCTTTCCTTCAGGACATACAACAGCAATATTTGCAATCATAATTCCATTTATATTTTATTATCCTATAATGACCACCGTTTTACTGCCATTGGGCATTGCTGTTGGATTATCGCGGATTTATTTAGGGCTTCATTATCCTACAGATGTACTTGTAGGGTGTTTATTTGGGACAACAGTAGGCATGTTATCACTTTCTTTTATTCGTATGCTTATCTTGTCATAAAAGTCGTTTATACCTATTTACATGTTAATTTTTAAAAACTTAATGTGGGGTGGATGGGCTTGAAAATTGCTATTTTTACAGATACCTTTGCACCAGAAGTGAATGGGGTCGCTAAAACGTTAAAACGCTTTACGGAATATCTAGATGAACAAGGAATTGAATACCGCGTGTTTGCACCTAAAAGTTCGAATGAAGACTTATATTCAAGTAATGTTCATCGTTTTCTTAGTTTACCTTTTTTTCTATATCAAGAATGTCGATTAGCATTGCCGAAAATGTCAAATGTAAGAGAGGAATTACAGCTATTTCAGCCTGATATTATTCATGTTGCTACTCCATTTAATATGGGGCTTTGTGGACTGCATTACGCGAAAAAGTTAAACATCCCGGTTGTAGGATCCTACCATACCAATTTTGATAAATACTTGGCCTATTATGATATGCAATTTTTATCAAGGGTACTTTGGAAATATATGCACTGGTTTCATCGCCCGTTAAAGAAAATTTTTGTTCCTTCAACAGATACAAAAGAACAATTACAAAAGCGTGGATTTACAAATTTATCGATTTGGTCTCGCGGTGTAGATATATCAACGTATCATAGTAACTATAATGAGCAGCGTGTTAGAGATGCATATCAGATTAAAGAAAAATACATTCTGCTATATGTTGGAAGAATTTCACCAGAAAAAGATGTTAACTTACTGCCAGACATTAATAAAAAGCTGCTTCAAAAAGGAATCGATAATGTTCACTGGCTAATAGTGGGTGACGGACCATTAAAAGATGAAATGGAACAGACTGCCTCGACTAACATGACGTTTGCAGGCTATATAACTGGAGAGGATTTAGCAGAAATTTATGCAGCGGCGAATTTATTTGTTTTTCCTTCTGCCACAGAAACCTTCGGCAATGTTGTACTAGAATCGATGGCATGCGGAACACCCGTAATTGGTGTTAATGCTGGTGGCGTTCGAACCATTATTAAGGATGGCGTAACAGGAATTTTATGTGAAGAGAAGGATAATGATGCTTTTACGGAAGCGATCATTCGTATGCTTTCCAATCGGGTGGAGAGAGAAACAATGCGATTAGAGGTAAAAAAATATGCGAAAACGCAAGCTTGGGATGCGATTTTTGATGGGCTTTTAGAAGAGTATGAACAAGTGGTACAGGAAGCTGGTTATAGAGTGCTTGCTTAATAGTATAGGTAATATGCCCAGTTTTCGTATTAAAACGAAATACTGGATCAGAGGCTGAATTCATACATGATGAGTTTAGCCTTTTTTTTCTTTTCAAGAGATAAACGCTCAGAAGCTGACAGTTGTTCAGAACCAATTTAAACTGCCACCCTTGACATTCGAATTGAACCATACTAGAGTAGTAGGTTAATTGTTTTAATTGGGGTGATCAATTCGTCGTCTCTTGATAAATGAAAATTAGAATGTGAAACATCATGGGTTAAGGAGTATTGGTATGTGTGGAAATTTCAGTTTTATATGAGGATAATCATCTGTTGCTTGTAGAAAAGCCAGTAAATATCCCGGTGCAAGCAGATCGAACAGGGGATAATGACTTCTTGTCGATGCTGAAACAGGACCTAAAAAATAGATATCAAAAACCAGGAAATGTTTTTCTTGGATTAGTGCATCGTTTGGATCGCCCAGTTGGTGGAACGATGGTTTTCGCTAAAACCTCCAAAGCAGCTTCACGAATGTCGGATTTAGTTCGGAGACAAGCAATCGAACGAAAATATATGGCTGTTGTAAGAGGGGTGCCGATACAAGCAGAGACAAAATTGGAGCATTATCTCTTCAAAAACACTCGTAAAAACAAAGTTTATACGGTAGCAGCCAATCACCAAAAGGCTAAGAAAGCGGTGCTTGATTATAAAATGATCGCAAAGACAGAAGATTTAAGTTTGTTGTCCGTTCAGCTCCATACGGGAAGGCCGCATCAAATACGTGTTCAGCTATCTGCTAATGGAACCCCAATATTTGGTGATCAAAAATATGGACAAAAGGTTAACCGACCTGGACAGCAAATCGCGCTATGGGCAAATTTATTACGATTCGAGCATCCGGTAAAAAAAGAAATGATAGAGGTTCATTGCCCTCCGCCAGAAGAGCGTTATCCGTGGAGTGTTTGGAAAGATATTCATAAAGGAAAGGGTAATTTGAATTTAGCAATCTACTAAAACACAATAATCGCGCTGGAATAGATTCCAGCGCATGATAAAATACTTATTTTGCACAAAAAAGTTAGACTTTTATTCACACCTCAATCTTACTCTTACTTCAATTCTTAATAATTTCAGCCGTATTATGAGTCCTGGCAAGGTCAAATGCAAATCGAATGATTCGCTCGCATCCTTTTTTAGTAAAGAGTGCAGTTTGAATGGCGACGTCATTACTTCCTTCTCTGCCTGAGAAGTTTCTGCCGCCAATACCCGAATACTCTCCTTCGGAATCACTTCCTCTTCCTTGGCATTTTTTGTTGCTATTTCGATAGCGAGACCATCTAAGATTTCGATAATTTGATAAATTCCCTTGAGCTCTTCCTTAGCAATAAAACTCGTTCGCCTCAACTATCTATATCTTCTTTTTTTCAGCACGGAAATCGTGCATGATATCTAAATTCATATTATACCTTTGGGAAATTAGATACCATATCTTAAATTAGTGGCAATGCATTTTATACCTAAATTAGGAAGTGTTATGAATATATACATTCCTGCAAAAAAACATTTACCGGTATAGCATTAAGTTTATTCACCTCGAGTTTTGGACATAATTATGGAAAAAAGTATAAAACACATCCACATTGACGTTGTGTGCAGATAAGAAAGAAACTTTCTTAATCTTTATCATGAAGGGAACTTGCCGTAAAGACTATCAATCTGAGATAAGAATATGGTGTAGCTCTAAATATGTTGGATTTACTTATTCTTTATATATTAGGAGGGGTTATGGTGACGGAAAAGGAGAACAATCAAATAACAAAACAAGCAAATACAAATAGTACAAGACGTGCCTTTTTAAAAAATTCAGGATTAACAGTTGGTGGGATTGCAATTGGTGCGACATTTGGTGGCTTACTTGGCAATTTAAGGGGTGGGGAGGTGCAAACAGAACAAACTCCGCCGCCGGTCGCTGAAGTTGCTAACCCAAATGTTGCCTTAATGTTTTTTACCCCAGATGAATATCAAACAACAAATGCAGCGGTAGAACGTATTTTTCCAGAGGGTGAGAATGGCCCTGGTGCTATGGAATTGAATGCTGCGATATATATTGATCATCAACTTGCTAGTCAATGGGGAGTAAATGCAAAGGATTATCGGCTGGGTCCATTTTATAAACCTGAACCAACACAAGGTGAACAAATCAAACTATTACGCCAAGATTTATTCCGCTTAGGTTTAAAAAGATTGGATAATTACAGCAATGAAAATTATGAAAAGCAGTTTCTAGACTTAGAGGCAGGAGAGCAAGACGACGTTTTAGCTGCTTTTGAGGAAGGCAAAGCAGGTTCGATTTCTGGTGTTTCTACAACTGAGTTTTTCAAATTGCTCAGACAGTTAACGCTGGAGGGTGTTTATGCAGATCCGATGTATGGTGGCAATAAAGAGATGCTGGGTTGGGAAATGCGAAAGTATCCTGGTACGAGAATGGGTTATATCAATGAAATCCAAAAAAAGGATTTTGTTGAACTGGAACCAAACAGCCTCCAGAGTCATATGGGACATTCATAAGAAATAGGTTGTTCAAAAATAGAAAGGGTTGAGAAACATGGCTACAAAATTACCAAAAGAACCTGTTGTTGTCATTGGAATGGGTTGGGCAGGGGGGATTATTGCCTCTGAACTAACAAAGGCTGGAATCAAAGTCGTCGGACTCGAGCGAGGGAAAGAGAGGAAGATGAGTGATTATCTTATGGTCCATGACGAACTCCGCTTCCAGCATCGAGAAGAATTAATGCAAGACTTATCCAAAGAAACCGTTACACATCGTAATAACAGCAAGATGAGAGCACTCCCAATGCGCCAATATGGTACGTTTATTGTTGGGGATGGCCTTGGAGGCGCAGGTAGTCATTGGAATGGACAAACATACCGTTTTCTTCCATACGATTTTGAGATTAAAACGATGACGGAAGAAAGATACGGGAAAAACAAAATCAAAGCTGATTATCCACTTCAGGATTGGGGCATTACATATGACGAGTTAGAACCATATTACGATACCTTTGAAAAAATGTCCGGTATTTCAGGTGAGACGGTTGAATTATATGGTCACCGTTCAAATCCTTATCCAACCAAACCAATGCTAAAAACACCCGTACTAGAGGAATTTGAAAAGGCAGCCAAAAAACTTGGTTACAAACCTTATATGATGCCTTCTGCGAATTTATCCGAGAATTACGAAAACCCAGATGGAATTGCACGTGCAGCTTGTCAATACTGTGCGTACTGCGAAAACTTTGGTTGTGAGTATGGCGCAAAAGCGGACCCGGTTGTAACTGTTCTGCCTGTTGCACAAGAAACGGGTAACCTTGACCTGCGTACACATGCTAATGTAACGCGAATTTTAAATGATGGGACGAAAGCTACTGGTGTTATTTATGTGGATGCACTTACCGGGGAGGAATTTGAACAGCCTGCAGAAGTAGTGGTCGTCGCAAGCTATGTATTTAATAATGCAAGACTTCTGCTTAATTCTGGACTCGGTAAACCGTATAATCCAGCAGACGGGACAGGTGTTATTGGCAAAAACTATTGTTACCAAGTAAGTTCCGGGTACTCTACTTTATTTTATAATGATAGAGAATTTAATCTATATGCTGGTGCTGGGGCATTGGGGATTGAAATTCCCGAATTCACAGGTGATAATTTCGACCATGCGAATGAGAACTTTATTCACGGAGCAGGAATCCGTTCTACACAATACGGGAACCGGCCAATTGCCAATAATAACGTGCCAATTGGAACGCCTTCGTGGGGAAAAGAATTTAAGGAACAATCGATTAAGTACACAAATAGCATCCTCCAGGTCAAATCACAAGGTGCCAGTATGCCTCACCGGCAAAATTATATTGATTTGGATCCTACTTATAAAGATGCATACGGCATGCCGTTATTGCGCATAACGTATGATTATACAGAACAAGACAAAGCGTTAGTGAAGTACATGGCGAAAGTTACAAGATCGATCGCTGAAGAGATGGGGCCAGATCATATAGATACAGTTGGTGAACAAGCACCCTTCAACGTAAACGTCGATACGAACACCCATAATACTGGGGGCGTCATTATGGGGGCTGAACCTGAAACGTCAGCAATTAACTCTTATCAACAGATGTGGGATGCTGAAAATGTATTTGTCGTCGGGGCTTCAGCATTTCCTCATAATAGTTGTTTCAATCCGACTGGTACATTAGGTGCTTTATCTTATAGAGCTGCAGAAGGAATTGAAATGTACCTTAAGCAAGGCGGCTCTCTTGTTTAAGTTTTTTTAATCCGTGGTTTCTTTCATTGCTATTGATTATTTGTTAGTTGACCTCACCTAAGTAAGCTCTCATATTTAGGTAGGAGTATTCCTCTCCATTATATAAAGAGATTAAAATACCTGCCTTCTATTGTGGAGCAGGTATTTTCCTTTAAAACAACAATATCACCAAATAAATGGATGAATGATTCAAGACTATGATTGTCATTTTAGGGACATATTAATGTTAACTAAAAGGACTTTTTGAACAACCTCTAAAAAATGAAAAGTAAGGTGGTACATATAATGAGAGTCAATTGGAAAGTTTTGATCTTTTCTAGTTTGGTTTCGTTAAGTTTATTATCAGCTTGTACCGTTGATAATAACGATTCGAATGAGCAGCAGAATGATGTAAAGAATAACCCAACCCATTATGAAAATGATGCGAACCTGGAGGATAAAGAGAATCAAGAAAACAAATCCTTTATCCATGATGAAGATCCTGATCAAACAGATCAAGAGTTACAAAAGGGAGAGGATCTAGAATTCGACAGTGACAGAGGTGCAGAGTAAAGCTTTGGGAGTAGAAAAAAGTTATCTTGTAGGAGAAACAGCTGATAGGATTTATTCAATATACCTTCACAATTCCATTCATTTTAGAAATCTGTGGAAATGTGAAGGTAGCGTTTATTTTAGGGGGGGAATTGTGGGTTTTCATTTGTTTCATTTAATTCAGTGCGAATCTCGTCTATTTAGCTCAATTTCAGTATTTTTTTGATCTGCACAGGTAAAGCCTTTTTCCCTCTCCTTCGGTAGTAGTTATATAGGATATCCATTTCTTTTAAAAGGGTTCAATTTTATATTTTAACAATATTTAAATCTAAAAAAACTGTACTAGTTTAACTGCAAAAAATAAGTGGAATATCCATTAATAGGTAGTCACCATTAAATTGCAAGGAGGCTCGTTATGATGAAAAAACATCAACTTTATATTGAAGGTAAGTATACAGACTCTACAGGGAACGAATGGCTGGATATTATCAATCCGGCTACAGAAGAGGTAATCTCCCAAGCTCCCAGAGGTACAGATAAAGATGTGGATAGAGCTGTCCAAGCAGCTTTTGATGCCCAAAAATCCTGGGAATTAAAACCAAACATTGAACGCGGGAAAATCGTTCGTAAATTAGGGGACGCGATTCAGGAGAAACGTGATACCTTTATTGATTTGCTTCAGGAGGAACAAGGTAAAAATTACGACCTTGCGCAAGGTGAAGTAGATCTGGCGATTGACTATTTTCATTATATGTCGGAATGGGCACGTCGGATAGAGGGTGACATTGTTCCGAGCGATCGTCCAAATGAAAATATCTATATTTATAAGAAGCCGATCGGTGTTGTAGCTGGTATTGTACCATGGAATTTCCCGGTATTCATTCTTGCCAGAAAAGTGGCATCAGCACTTGTCACTGGCTGTACGCTTGTTCTAAAGCCAAGTCAGAAAACACCAAATACAACAATGGAATTTACGAAGATAGTTGATAAAATGAAGGAAATCCCTAAAGGTGTGTACAATGTTGTGACTGGTACTGGTTCAGAGGTTGGGAATGCATTGGCAAGCCATGAAAAAGTTGCGATGATATCCATGACCGGCAGCATTGCAGCGGGGACAAAGGTAATGGAAGCAGCTGCATCCAATATTACGAAAGTAAATCTAGAATTAGGTGGCAAAGCACCTGCTATTGTCACGAAACATGCAGATCTGGACGTAGCTGCTGAAAATATTACGACATCCCGCCTTGCCAACAATGGCCAAGCCTGTACAAACGCGGAACGCATCTATGTTCAGGAAGATATTGCGGACACCTTTATAAATAAATTGAAGGAAAGGTTTGAAAGTCAAACAATTGATAATCCACGGCAAAACAAGGAAGCAGATATTGGTCCGCTAATTAGCGGTGACCGGCTTAAAACAGTGGATGATATGGTGCAAAAAGCGAAAGAGAACGGTGCTGAAGTAGTTATTGGCGGTGAACGTGCAAATCAGGACAATGGCTATTTTTATAAGCCGACAATCTTAACGAATGTGACACATGAATCCGATATTATGCAGGAGGAAATTTTTGGACCTGTTATCCCAATTGATACCTTTCAAACACTTGATGAAGCAATCGAAAAAGGTAATGATACGGTTTATGGTCTTTCTTCTTCTGTCTATACAGAAGATATGAATGAAGCCATGCGTGTAATTAATGAGCTGAAATTCGGTGAAACATATGTCAATCGTGAAAACTTTGAGGCGGTACAGGGGTATCATGCAGGAATGAGAAAATCCGGCCTGGGCGGAACAGACGGAAAACATGGTATTGAAGATTTTCTTGTCACCCATGTAGTTTACATGCAATATAACAAGGATAAACAGTAGGAATACACTTGGGACAATTTTATTCTGTTTTGAGGATGCATAATGAATAAATGGCAATGGCATACGAAATGACGTATGCCATTTTTGTTGTTATATCAATGTTAAATTGTCTTTCAGGGTTGCTTAGACATCAAAATTTTTAAAAGGTTTTACATATGTTAATCGTTATTGTTCAATAAAATATCTATCAAATGGAGGTGTTAAAAGCGTCGTTAAATCTCTCCTAATACAGCAGTTAACGAGGTTGTTTGGTTAACAAAAATAGATGTGACAACAATATATTAGAATATCATTCTGTTACCATATTACTTCAATTTCCTGGATTATTTTTTATACTTCAAGTCTAAAAAATAATCTGGTCTAAACGTTTTAAATAAAAGTGGTTGATATTAAAGGATTTTAGTTGTAAAATAAAATAGACGAGTGGTACAGAAGGTGATATAATGAATCCGCGAAAAAAACAAATAACCGATGCAGCACATCGATTGTTTTCCGAAAATGGATTTGCCCAAACATCGATCCAGGACATTCTGGATGAAGCGCAAATTGCGAAAGGGACGTTTTACAATTATTTTGCTTCAAAAAATGAATGTTTGATTGCCATATTAGAAACAGTTAACGAAAAAGCAGAGCGAAGACGGATTGAACTTGCGCAAGGCGAAAATAAAGCAGACGAAAATGTTCTCGTATCACAAATTGCTGTTCGGTTAGATATGAACCGTTACCACAATTTGCTGGCTATTTTTGGTTCAGTTGCATGTTCAGATGATAATGACTTAAAAGCATTCTTTAAAAAGAACCAAACAAAGGAATTGAACTGGATTGCTAAAAGACTGGTTGATGTTTTTGGTGAAGAAGAGGCGCGCCACGCGGTAGATCATGCTGTCATGTTAACTGGCTGCATTCATCAGATCATACGTGTTTGGAATTTGGGTGCGAATACAGAAATGGCCACCGAAACGGTTGTTCAGTTTGCGCTTGATCAATTGAAACCTGTCATTCGTGAGGGAAATAAAAAAGCTTTTTTTCCAAAAAATTGGCTGGATTTAACGATTGACAGTTTATCAACGGATTATATGGAGATGAAGCAACAATTAATTATTAGATTAAGTAACCTTACTAAGAAGCTGGAAAAGGAAGAAAAAGCGAAAAATAATGAGTATGTTCAGTTTTTGCTTAAGGAGTTCCAGTCAGAAAATCCGCGTCTTTTTTTGCTGGAAAGTGTATTATTATCACTGAAGCATGTTTTTGAAGGCTCAAGTTATGAGCTTGAAATAAGTCAAATCGTTAAAATGGCATGGCAAGTACTAGACAGTTTATAGAATAAACAAAAATGGTTGGATTCTATAGTTTAAAAGAATCCGACCTTTTATCTTTATGAATTCATGGTGCTTAAAAATGAGTGATATTCATAAACTATACGTTAGTTCCTATTCGCCGTTACATGTTAAAGCGGTTGTTCTATAAATTTCGTACCCTATCCCATTTTTTGTAAATTAAATATTCGTTTAAATAAGAAAGAAGGTTTTAATACTATGGTTAAAAATCAGTCCGGCGCACAACCGGATGAACCTGTATTCAATAAAGCTCCACTTATTGCTGTATTGCTTTCTGGAGCTTTTGTTGCGATTCTGAATCAGACACTTTTAGCTACAGCTTTACCCCATATTATGGCGGATTTACAGCTGGATGCGAATACCGCTCAGTGGCTGCAATCTGTTTTTATGCTTGTAAACGGAATTATGATACCAATTACAGCGTTTTTAATTGAGCGTTTTACAACCCGAGCATTATTTCTCACTGCAATGACTATCTTTGGTTTAGGTACATTAATGTGTGCTATTGCTCCGGTTTTCTCTATTTTAATGGCCGGGCGCGTTCTCCAGGCTGCTGGTGCAGGAATTATAATGCCATTAATGCAAACAATCATGTTCATGATTTTTCCAATTGAAAAACGTGGATCAGCAATGGGTATGTTCGGCCTGGTTATTGCATTTGCCCCAGCGATTGGCCCAACTTTATCCGGTTTGATTGTCGATCATTTCCCGTGGAGAAGTTTATTCTATGTAATTCTTCCGATTGTCATTTTAGATATCATTTTTGCTTATCTTTTGCTTAAAAATGTTACCAATAGGACATTCCCTAAGCTTGATATCTTATCCATTATTTTATCAACTTTAGGGTTTGGTGGTTTGTTATATGGATTTAGCGCCGCTGGTAATAGTGGGTGGACAAGTATGCAGGTAGTCTTATCGCTTCTCATTGGTGCACTTGCTCTCGTGTGGTTTATTTTCAGACAGTTGAAGTTAGAACAACCAATTCTGGAATTCCGGGTATTTAAATATAGTGTATTTACAATAACGACAGTCCTTGGTATGGTGCTATTTATTGCCATGATCGGTGCTGCTGTTATATTGCCGTTAATGATGCAAAATATGCTCGGTTTTTCTGCGTTAGAGTCTGGATTAGCATTGTTGCCGGGCGCTCTGTTAATGGGGATTATGAGCCCTATTACGGGTCGTTTATTTGATAAATTTGGAGCAAGGTGGCTATCCATTATAGGGGTGACCATTCTCGTCATTACAACATTTATGTTTGCGATTTTTACAGAAGAGACAACATTCACTTATATCGCAGCTGTTAACGCGATAAGGATGTTTGGTATTTCTATGGTTATGATGCCGGTGACGACGGCTGGATTGAACCAGCTTCCAACCAAGTTAATTCCGCATGGAACAGCAATGAACAATACAATGCGACAGGTTGCAGGATCTGTTGGTACCGCCCTTCTTGTAACGGTAATGACAAGTAATAGCATTCCAGATCAGGGGGTTGCTGGAATGTTGCATGGTGTTAATATCTCCTTTATTGTTGCAGCAATTTTTGCTGTTATTGCATTAATCATGGCATTCTTTATTAAAAACTAACGTCCAGAGAATCCTGATGATATTAGGCCGAGATAAAAAATAATCTATTGCCATCCAAAAACACTGAGAGGTAAGAAAAAATAACTGGTTTTCGATTCAACCATGAAAATAAAAGACGCATGAAATCAGGATTTTAAATCAGATTTCATGCGTCTTATTTATTTTAAAAGCAGAACAAATAGGGAAACCTTCCTCGCTATGTTTTGCAAACTGGTGAGAGGGAACATTTTAAACAGATATCATTATAAAGGAGAGGTTATAATATGAACGTACTCGTTATTGGAGCGAATGGACAAGTTGGCAGGAAGATTGTGAAAGAACTGGCTGATTCAAATCATAAGGCTACGGCAATGGTACGCAAAGAAGAACAGGTAGATAAATTAAAAGAAATCGGAGCAGACAATGTCGTGCTTGCCAACCTTGAAGAAGACTTCAGTTCTGCATTTGACGATGTGGATGCAGTGATCTTTGCAGCAGGTTCCGGCGGTTCAACTGGTGCAGATAAAACAATGACTGTTGATTTATATGGTTCGATAAAAGCAGTAGATTATGCTATGGATAAAGGAGTCAAGCGCTTTGTTCAGTTAAGTTCAGTTGGCTCTGCCAATCCAGATGAACAAGAAGATAAAATCAAACATTATATGGTTGCCAAGGGAGTTGCGGATCGCCATCTCCAGCAAACGGATCTTGATTATACAATTGTTCGTCCTGGTCCTTTATCTAACGATGAAGCAAAAGGGGAAATTAAGATTTCACATGAATTCCCCGACATTGGTGATGGCTCCATTCCAAGAGCTGATGTAGCACATATTCTTGTCGATGTGCTTGATCGCAACAACACGTACAGGAAAACATTTGAGGTAATAGAAGGTGAGAAAGAGGTCGGAGAAGTATTAGAGACTGTATAAGCGGTAGTTCAAGTAGAAGGGAAAAGCTCCGTGTTAACAGTTAGTCGAAGCTCTTTTCGATGTGATTTTTCACAATGGGCTTTTTGAAATCTCCCCGATCTGTTATTTTGTACTATAGTATACTAGAATTATAAAAGCTGCCAGTTGGTAAAACTGGCAGTATTTTAATTATGAGAGTCTGCTTGTAAATACAATATAACTATTCCTTCATATTTTAAAAGGGATACGGGATTCATAAGTTGAATACTTGGTCTTATCTGGATATAGTAGAAAGGAAGGTAATGAATATTACTTTCCTTAAATACACCAATCTAGTTCCAAAACAATTCATGCAGATGACGGGAATGATCAAATTGTTTATAGAGAAAAAGGAACCCTATTATATCCAGTTTTATCGTATGATCAGACAAATGATTTTTGATGGGAAATTTCAACCAGGGGAACACATCAACGAAACCCAGTTAGCGAAAGAGTACAATGTAAGTAAGAGTCCTATTAGGGAAGCAGTACGGATTCTTGAAAAAGAAGGACTGCTAGTTGCTGATAAATCTAAAATGCTCGTTTATAAGCCAACCATTACAGATGTGGAGGAAATTTATTATTGCCGTATGGCGCTAGAATCCTTCGCTGTTAATCTGACAACGAAACTTGCGACAGATGACGAGCTTTCAAAAATAGAAGCCATATTAGCTGAAACCGAAGCTGCTATTAATAAAAAGATGGAAGCCAATTCGATTATCTTCCTTAATGAACAATTTCATCAATTAATTCTTACCTATACGAAAAACAACCGCTTGCAAAAACAAGTATATGATTTAAAGGGGTTAATTAATTATTATCGGATATTAAACTTCCAGGGTAATGAGCGGGCCGTGGAAATCTTGGAACAACATCGTCGAATCTTCTATTATATGAAAGAAAGAGATGAAACGAACGCCTCTGCCGAGATGGTCAACCATTTAGAACGTGATTTGAAACATTTACTTCAAATTATGATGGATTCAACTAGAAATCTATGAGTAGAATTTAACTTATATAAGCCAATGAAGCTGTGCCCTAATAGGGTACAGTTTTTATTTTGGTGAATATAATCCATGATTGCTAAAAGACAGACTTTATTATATAGTTAAAATAAATTCAAAGAGTCGACCGACGACTTTTGAGAAATTAAATGTAGGAGGCTGCGAAAATGAAGAAATTTAAGATTGCATCGATTCCAGGAGATGGAATTGGTACAGAAGTTGTTCCTGCTGCTACAGCTGTTTTGAAAACGGTATCAGAGATTCATGGTGGATTATCATTCGAGTTCACGGAGTTTCCATATAGCTGTGAGTATTATTTGGAGCATGGCGTGATGATGCCTGAAGATGGATTAGAAAGATTAAAAGACTTTGATTCCATTTTCTTAGGGGCTGTCGGTAATAGTAAGCTCGTGTCAGACCATACTTCATTGTGGGGGCTTTTGATCAAGATTCGCCGCGAGTTTGAGCAACAAATTAACATTAGACCAGCAAAGGTTCTGCGTGGTATCAAATCTCCACTCGTTAACCCTAAGGACTTTGATTTAATTGTTGTCCGAGAAAATAGTGAGGGAGAGTACAGTGAGGTTGGTGGGAGAATTCTTCGTGGAGAAGATGAAATCTCTATCCAGAACAATATTTTTTCCCGAAAAGGAACCGAACGTGCAATGCGCTATGCATTTGATTTGGCGTCAAAAAGGAATAAACATGTGACGAGTGCGACAAAATCAAATGGGATTGTCCATACGATGCCGTTCTGGGATGAAGTGTTTAACGATGTTGCTACAGATTATGCAGATATCCAAACGGACTCTCAGCACATCGATGCTTTGGCAGCTTTCTTTGTTACGCGTCCAAATAAATTTGATGTTATTGTTGCCAGTAATTTATTTGGCGATATTTTGACTGATATTGGTGCAGCGATCATGGGGAGTGTCGGAATTGCACCTGCTGCAAATATCAATGTGAATGGAAAATACCCATCCATGTTTGAACCAGTTCATGGGTCAGCTCCAGATATTATTGGAAAAGGCATCGCCAATCCAATTGGGCAAATCTGGACAGCTAAAATGATGCTCGACCACATGGGTGAGGAGGAGATTGGAACCGTTCTCTTAGATGTGGTTGAAAGTGTTACGAATGACGGAATCGTCACACCGGATATCGGTGGAAAACATACGACCACAGAAGTTACGGAGGAAATTATTAGTCGGTTAAAAGCTAGAGCTTAATATCTTGAAGAACACATTAGTTTAGGAATCTATTGAATGATAAAGATAGGTTCCTATTTCTAATTATGTGTAAATGTTCTCTATAAGGTGGAACAGAAGCGGATATTAGAAAACATCATGCTAATTTTCGTTATGGAGTAAGAAAAGCATTTGTGGAATGAGTTTCCCTCTTTAACCTTATTTTATCTGGACAAATCCATATAGAACTTCCCTATAAGTAAACAAAGAAATACTTATAACCCCGTCTATTGTAGCAATTATAATAAGATGCTATACTTAATTCAATTTATTAATCCGGGTAAGTTAATTGGTATACTGATATATACTTAGAACGAAAAAAGGAACAGCGAATAAAGTATTATTCATGGCAGGTTGGTGGATGCATAGTAAAGAGCACCACAGGTAACTTTTGATGACCCAACGAAGGAAAGGACAAAAAAGTTATTCAATAATTTTCATAGAAATACTGGCATGAATAAGGAGACATGTTTCCAGCAGTGTGATGAGAATAGTTCTGCAATAGGAAGCTAAAATATGGGGGAGAAAGTAATGTCATATAAATTAGGGATACTTGATCAAAGTCCGATTTTTTCAGGGAAGTCGGCTGAAGATGCATTAGAAAGCACGATTCAATTCGTGCAAAAGGCAGAAGAATGGGGATATGAACGCTTTTGGGTTTCTGAACATCATCAGACACTTGACCTTGCGGGTACATCACCTGAAGTACTTATTTCTCATTTATTAGCAAAAACGACTACGATCAAAATTGGCTCAGGTGGTGTGATGTTGCAGCATTATAGCCCTTATAAAGTAGTAGAAAACTTCCAGCTTTTATCATCACTTACTCCAGGAAGAGTGGAGCTAGGGGTAGGAAAAGCACCGGGTGGTTTTTCTTTATCAACGAAGGCTTTGCGTTACGGGGCAGCGGGTAGTGATATCGATTTTGATGAACGTTTTACCATACTTAATCAATTCATTCATGATGCATTGCCCGAAGATCATGCATTATATGGTGCAAAGGCTTTGCCAAAGCCAAAGAGGAAGGTGCCTGTTTTCCTTTTAGGAGCAAGTTCAAACAGTGCTAGACTTGCTGCAGAGCAGGGTGCAAATTTTGTATTTGCGCGTTTTTTAAATGGGAATGATGACATTCTTCGGGAAGCTGTACAGGAGTACAGGAATATTTATCCAGAAGGAAAGTTTATTGTTGCAATTGCATCTTTCGCTGCGGTAACGCAAGAAGAAGCAGAGGAAGAGGCACGACATTATAAAATTTATAAAATCCATCTTGAAAGTGGTCGCTCACTATCGGTTCAGTCGCTTGAACAAGTGGAATTATTCCGGGAACAGACGAGGGAATCCTTTGAAGTTAAAGAGCAAGAAGTGGATATGATTGCAGGAAGTCCTGCATTTGTAAAAGGGGAGTTAGATCAATTAGCAGCTGCTTATGCGATTGATGAGTTTATTCTGCATACACCCATTCAGCATGAACAAAAGCGCTTGAAATCATTTGAATTATTAAGTCAGTTGGCTGTTCCGCTATTGAATAAAAACTAAACGTAACTTGGTATTTGTATAAATAAGGGGCAGGGCTAGTGTTTTAAATTATGCTGTAATTGGATGTAGGAAGTAGTTCAATTACAAGGCTGGTATAACAGTGTAACTGTACCAAGTTTTAAGTTATTCATGATCAAGGGGAGAAGAATAAATGAAAAAATTAGTGATATTCTTGTCAGCTGTGTTCCTATTTTTTGCTGCGGGGTGTGGAGAAAGTTCCAGTAGTGAAGGTTCAACTGAAGATAAAGTCATTACAGTTGGAGCTGTACCTGATGGTTACCCACATACTTTTAAGGAAGATGAAGAATTTAAAGGCTTTGTTGTCGATGTGTTCAACGCTATTTTTAAAGATATGGGTTATGAAGTGGAATGGGTTATAACGGATTGGAATGGGGTACTGGCAAATTTACAATCTGGAAAAGTCGATACAGCTATTAATTTTGCAGCAACAGAAGAGAGAGCGAAAACATATAATTTCACAGATCCTTATTACAGTTCGAAAGCAGTAATTGCTACAGCGAAAGATGAGGCTAACATTCAGTCATTAGATGATTTAGAAGGGAAAAAACTAGCTAGTATTATGGGAACTAACTTTGAAAATGTATTAAAAGAAAATTACCCAGAAGAAAATTATGAACTGGTCATTTATGAATCAGTTGATGTGGTTTATACAGATGTAGCTACAGGAAAAGTAGATGGATTTATATACGGCAGGGAGCAATTGATGGCACAAATTAGTGAAAGAGACATTCCATTACAAATTGTAGATGAACCATTTGGGGACCAACCGGTTGCTTTACCATTTCAAAAAACTCAGGAAAATGATGCTTTAATTTCAGAGATTAACCAAACAATCGAGAAACTAAAAGAGAATGGAACACTTTCCGAGATATCTTTAAAATGGTTTGATATCGATTTACTAGAAGAATAAGAAAAGGAAGTGGAAAGATGGCTAGCAAAAATATGAAACTTGGAATATTAATACAAGGTCCCGGTGGGCATATGAATTCTTGGAAATCTGAGGATGTGCCGGCAGATGGAAGTATTAATTTAAATCATTATATAACAGTGACGCATAAAGCAGAGCAAGCTGGATTTGACTTTGTATTTATTGCGGATGGACTACACATTAATGAAAAATCGATTCCTCATTTTCTAAATCGATTTGAGCCGTTGACATTGTTATCGACACTTGCAGCGGTCACAAAACATATTGGATTAGTTGGGACGATTTCGACAACGTATAGTGAGCCATTTAATGTTGCACGTCAATTTGCTTCCTTAGATATAATTTCAGGCGGGCGTGCTGGTTGGAATGTTGTTACATCACCCTTGGAAGGAACTGCATCGAATTTTAATAAAGGGAACCACCCAGAACATCGGCTACGATATCAAATGGCAGATGAGTATTTAGAAGTTACGAAAGGATTATGGGATTCTTGGGAAGATGCTGCATTTGTAAGAAATCGTGAAACAGGGCAATTTTATGACAAGGATAAGATGCACCGTTTGAATCATAATGGTGAATTTTTTACGGCACAAGGTCCATTAAATATTGAACGTTCTAAACAAGGGCAGCCAGTTATTTTCCAAGCAGGATCATCAAAGACTGGAATTGCATTTGCTGCCAAACATGGGGAAGCTATTTTTACGAATAAATCGACATTGGAAAGTGCGCAGGAATATTATCGTACATTAAAAAACCAGGCGGCAGAATATGGTAGAAAGCGAGAAGCGATTGCTGTTTTACCACAATTGTCTCCAATTATTGGTGCAACGGAAGAAGAAGCAGAAGAGCAATACAATGCGATTAAGCATTTAATTGGTATTGAGGAAGCTTTGCATTATTTAGGGCGTTTCTTTGACCATTTTAATTTCAGTCAGTTTCCACTTGATGAGGCATTCCCGGACATTGGTGATGTCGGGAAAAACAGTTTTCAATCGACAACAGATGAGATTAAAAAAATGGCAAAAGATGAGAACTTAACGTTAAGAGAGGTAGCATTACGTGTAGCAACTCCTAAAAATGAATTTTTCGGTACGTATGAACAAGTAGCGAACAAAATGATCGAATGGGTTGATCAGGATGCGGCAGATGGCTTTGTATTGAGCATGTATGTACTTGGAAAGCAGTATGAAGATTTTCTCGAGCATGTTGTTCCAATTTTAGTGGAAAAAGGTTACTATAATCGCGGTTATGAAAGTGATACATTACGAGGAAATTTAGGGCTGCCTTTTATTGAAAATCGCTATAAAAAAGAACATATCAAAACGAAGTGAGGGATAAAGCATGCCAAACAATCAATCTATCGTAGTCTGGTCTAAACAGGGTTGTAGTTATTGTAATGAGGTAAAAACGTATTTAGAGGAAAAAGGGTTACCTTATCAAACGATCGATGTCACAGAAAATGATGATCGAAGAGATATTTTAGAAGCAAAATATGGGGTACGCCATGTTCCAGTTGTGGAAATCGGCCAAGGAAATGCATATGAAGCAGTGACAGAAGTTGGTATTGAACATTTAGAGAAGACATTAGCGAGTAATTAAACGAAGTACCCATATTTGTTGATAGGGTTACTGTTTAAGAGAGGGGGATGGTTGTGCGTAATATGAATATTGTAATTGTTTCGGGAAGTCCTTCATCGCTGTCGAGATCAGAGCGAATTCTTTACTATCTAGGCGAGCTTGCCGAGCAAGAAGGTTTTTCCGTTAAACATATTTCTGTAAAGGATGTCGATGCGGAGGACTTACTTTTTGCAAACTTCAACAGCAATAAAATCAAGGAAATCGCCAATGATTTGGAAAATGCAGACGGTGTAATTGTTGGATCCCCGGTATACAAAGCTTCATACTCTGGCGTATTAAAAGCATTGTTCGATATGCTGCCACAGGATATTTTACAGGATACCCATGTACTACCTGTGATGACCGGGGGGAGCCTATCCCATTTATTGGCCCTGGAGTATGCTTTGAAACCGTTGCTGGCCACTGTGAAAGGTCATAATTTAAAGGGCCTTTACTTTCAAGACAGTGAGATAGATAAAACAAGTGATAATCCGATTTTAGATGTGGATATGTTGAATCGAACGAAAAAACAGCTTGATTATTTTTTTGGGAAAGTGAAGCGGAAGGAACATGCTTAGTTAGAGGAGGTCTACTTTTTAGTAGATCTTTTTTTGTTGGAGAGGGAAAGAGTAAAAGCAGAATAAAAAAAGCATCTTGCAATTTCACAAAGACATAAAAAAGTTCCCCTGCCCGAATGACAAGCAGGAGAACGGTTTGTTATCTATTTTTCAACGCTTCCTCAATATATTGCACACCTATTTCCGTAATCGCTTCATACTGGTTTTCTTGACCAATTTCCACGACAGGTACGTGTCGAACACCGTATTTTACTTCTAGAATGTCACGTCTGTCATCATGATCGGTTACATCAATGTCTTTGTATGTAATGCCTTTTTCATTTAAATATTGCTTTACCTCCGCACAGTAACTGCAACCTTGTTTGGACCAAACGACTACGTTTAAATCTTTAATTGCCATTTTAA
Organism: Oceanobacillus sp. FSL W7-1304; assembly: GCF_037969805.1. NCBI lineage: Bacteria > Bacillati > Bacillota > Bacilli > Caryophanales > Bacillaceae > Oceanobacillus > Oceanobacillus sp. FSL W7-1304. Next base: position 3,829,693 of record NZ_CP150211.1, read on the forward strand.
TTCTTCCTTTCTTTTATTGAATTTTTTTCATATATCAATTTTTAACAAACGTTTTGCATTTTCATAGAAAATCTTTGCTGAAAGTTCAGGTGCTAATTCATAGCTTTGATAATGTTTTATCGCATAAGCATAAGGAACATTTGGATAACAGCTTGCAAATAAAAGTTGATTTTCCAATCCTGACTTTGCAGCTTCTATGTATTGATTGCCTCCAGGGAAGGTGAGGTAAAAGTCGGGACATAAGTAAATGTTTGGAAAATGTGTCGCAACTGCGATAGATTCTTGAACAAATGGCCATGCTGCATGCGAGATAATAATTTTTAAGTCTGGATATTTCTTTGCTACACGAATAAGCTGCTTTGGATGGATATAATCATAATCAGGTGCTTCGCTTGTCAGCGAGATGAGCAAGCTTAATGTTATACAATAAGGGAAGTCGTATTCTAAACAAGCTTCAAAAATGGGATCTAAGCTTTCATCGCCTATCGGGGTTAATGGTTTGATTTTTGATGGAATTGCTGCAACCCCATGAAAAACACCAGTTTTCCCATATCGGTGAATGGTAGCTACAGCTTCATCGACTGTCATATCTTCAATCCCAATAAAGCCGAAGAATCGTTCCCCTTGAGGGCTTGTTAAGAAAGCTTTCAATTCTTCATTTGAGCTTCCTTGTTCATTATTTCTACCGAGAATTACCGAATAACTAATTCCCTGCTCATCCATCTCATTTAGTACATCTGTAACAGTAGAAGACTTTGTTGGTGCAAGGTTTTCCAATTGATGAAAAACGCCGTGTAATGCTGTCTTGCCGTTTTCAAACATTGCTTCCCACTTTGGAATCGGTGCTTTCATTTTAAAATCAATCACCATAGGCTTGTATCCTCCTTTCTTATCTTGCGGTCAAACCACCATCAATGACGCATTCAGCCCCAGTTGTATAACTGGATTCATCAGAGGCGAGATAAAGAACGAGATTGGATACCTCTTCTTTTGTTAGCACCCTGTTCAACGGGCGGTCAGTTGCCACTGCGTCTCCACCGGCTTGTTCGGAAAACATGCCTGTATTTACTAGGCTGGGATGAATGGAATTCACACGAATCTGATACTGTCCCAGCTCCAATGCCGCTACCTTTGTCATTCCAGTCACAGCGAATTTAGAAGCTCCATAAGCAATGCCTGCTGTTCTTCCTCTTAAGCCACCATTGGAGGAAATATTTATAATGGAACCATGCTTTGCTTTTTTCATTGAAGGGACGACAGCTTTCATTCCTAAGAAAACAGCTGTTTGGTTAACATCAATAACCTTTCGATAGGCTTCTTCAGGGAAGTTTTCTAGATGTTCGCTATAATTAATTCCGGCATTGTTTACTAGAATATTCACTGGGCCAAATGTTTTCTCTGTCTTTGCAACGACCTGCTCCCAACGTGCAGCATCTGTTACATCGTGCTGTAAAAACAATACCCCCTCTCCAAGCTCAGCTTGTAATGCTTTTCCTTCCCCAGTGGCGACATCGGTGAAAACTACTTTCGCACCTTCTGTCATGAGCTTTCTGACATGGGAGGCACCCATGCCGGATGCCCCGCCTGTTACTATTGCTACCTTACCGCTTACTCTCCCCATGCAAAATCCCCCAAGTAATTATTGTTCGTCTTGACTGATCGTTACATCCTCACCAAACCATTCCATCGATAAATCTCGAAATGTACCATCAGCTTTTAATGTTTCTACTGCTTCATTAATTTCAGCAATAAGCGCTTCATTTTCATCTGTCTTGGCAAATGGAAGGGAGACTAGTTTTTCTCCAAATGCTTCCCCAACCACCTGCAATGGGATTCCTTTATCTTTTATTTGTGCTAACAGGATTTCTCTTCCAGTTACAAATGCATCCACTTTTCCTGATGCAACATCCTGATGAATAACATCTGGTGTTTCATAATTGATAATTTCTATTTCATCATTTGGATCCTGCTCTTTTAATACATTTTGATAATTGGATCCCGTTACATTTCCAACTTGCTTACCTTTAACATCCTCTAGGGACTGTATCGTGTCGTTATCTTGTGCTACTCCAAGAGCAGCTCTGGAATAGTAGTAGGGTTCTGTAAAGGAATACTTTTCTTCTCTTTCTGGTGTTTGTGCAAAGTTCGCAACCGTATCAATTTTCCCGGTTTCTAAGGAAGCGAGCACACCAGTCCAGTCCGTAACGACCCATTCAACCTCATACCCGATTTCAGCGAAAATAGCTTCTATCATATCAACGCTAAAGCCCTCTAATTTTTCATTTTCATAGAAATATTGTGGATAGCCATCGGGTGTTGCGCCCACCTTGATTACAGTATCATCTCCTGCTGACCCGTTATCTGTGTTTTGTCCACATGCGCTTAAAAAGAGTAATATTAGGACGGAAATTAAAATCATTCGTTTTTTCATGTTCATGTATCCTCCAACAACTTAAGTTTCTCTTACGTAAGGTTTACTAATACGGTTTTCATACCAGGATTGTAAGCTGCTATATACAACGGTTAGTCCCCAATAAATAAGTGCAACTGCCATATAAGCTTCAAAGAAATTAAGCGTAGCTGTTGCAAGTAGCTTTCCTTGGGCGAGTAATTCTGTTACACCAATGGTAAATGCGAGTGAGGAATTTTTTAATAAACCGAGAAATGTATTTCCTGTTGCAGGAATCGCATTTCGTGCGGCTTGTGGCAAGATAATTCCTCGTAATGCTTGGGGGTACGTCATACCTACCGTTAATGCAGCTTCTGCTTGCCCTTTATCTACAGACTCCAGCCCAGCCCGAAAGATTTCTGCAAGGTATGCTGAAACATTTAAGCTAAATGCAATAATTGCAGCTGTTGTAGCACTAATTGAATTAAGCGCGGGGACTAATTGTGGCAAGCCAAAATAAATCATTAAAAGCTGCACGAGTGGTGGAGTCCCTCGAAAGAAGGAAATGTACACCTTGGATAATTGCTGTAAAATTGGAATTCGATTCACTAGAATTAAAGAAAGGAAGATTCCGATTATAATAGCAAACAGCATGGAAACGATTGATATATATAGGGTAACTGGTACATATTTTAATAGCTCAGGAATAATTTCAATCATATACCCAAAATCAAAATTCATATAAGACACCGCCATCTTTCTTGTAGTTATAGAAGAGCAAATTTGCCATTTTCTATATCCTTATCTAACTCCACGGAGGAGTGCTTTTGATAGTTCTGTAAAAATTTCTTTGTTCTCTCATTTTGAGGGTTATCAAAAATTTCTTCAGGTGTGCCTTGCTCTACAATTAAACCATCATCCATGAAAATGACTTTATCTGCGACTTCCCTGGCAAACTTCATTTCGTGGGTTACGATAATCATTGTTTTCTCCTTATTGGCGATACTGGATATGACACGCAGTACTTCACCAACCCATTCTGGATCCAGCGAAGAAGTAGGTTCGTCGAATAGAATGGCGTTGGGACCTACCGCTAATGCCCGCGCAATGCCAACTCGCTGCTGCTGTCCTCCAGATAGGGAGATCGGGTAGCTATCTGCTTTGCTTAAAAGTCCAACTTGATTCAATAAATGACGTCCGATTTCGTCCGCTTGTTTTTTGTTTAATTTCTTTGTGACTCTTAATGAATGGGTTACATTTTCTAGAGCTGTTTTATTTTTAAAAAGGTTGTAGTGTTGAAACACCATCGATGTTTGCATGCGCAATTTCTGTATTTCTGATTTGGTTGCCTTCGTTGTATCCACTGTTACATCACCGATCTCAATCTTTCCAGAATCAGGTTTTTCTAGGAAATTGATACAGCGGAGCAATGTCGACTTTCCAGAGCCAGATGGACCAATAATGGCTACCACTTCACCCTCAGTCACTTGAAAGCTAATATCCTTTAAAACAATATTATTTTTAAAGCTTTTCTTTATATTTGAGATCTTTATCATCGTATTTCATCCCTCCGCTTTATGAATAACTTTGATTATTCCTAGGGTTTTAGTTGGTTTTGAGATTATCGATTAGTATATCACGCGTAACTTAATCTAACAATAACTCTCCTTATAGAAAAATAAGGTCTCCCTTATAGAAAGGTTCTATATAGTTAGGCGGATAGTGGTGTGAATTGATAACTCAGCTTTTATCATATATGCCTAAACTGTTCTTTTGGTTCAATTTAGATCTGGAATGTGCATTTCTCTGCTTCAGTTTCTCTTGCTTCCTTCTAATTTAGCGATTTCTAGTAATTCCGTATAATAGTTTGGTGTTTCTTCTGTGTAAAAAATCATGTTTGTTTTCAGCGACAGATTTGATACAAAAGGTAAATTCACATGAACTAGTTCTTGACGGGCCAGTTCATTACGTACACTGATTTCTGGGAGAAAACCAATGCCCGTTCCACTTACCATCAAGCCTTTTGCAGCTTCCATATTATCTACTTCATATTGGATAATAGGTTTGACACTTAGGTTTTGAAATAGATTCCGTATCATGGACCAATCTAATGATCCACATTCAAAAAAGATAATCGGTTCTTGTGCTAATGCTTCGATGTTAATTGAATCAAAGCTTGCAAAAGGATGGTCAGGCTGTACAAACAGGTTGATTGGACTTTCCAATACTTTTTCAGATGTAATAAGCGGATGAGAACTATTCCTGACAAAACCAATATCAACTTCACGATTCAATACTTTATTTTGAATGGCATCACTTGACCCTGTAACCAGCTTTAGTTGCACGTCCGGATGTTTCTTTGTAAAAGCGGGTATGACTTTTGGAATTAAGTAATTGGATACGAGTTCTGTACATCCAATTACTAACTGGTCGGATAATTCTTTCACTTTTAATTGTTTCTTGCCAGTTTTATAGTATTGAATAATTTGCTCTGCATAAGGAAGAAATTCCTTTGCTTGCTCTGTGATCACGAGTTGTCTGCCAACTCGATCGAAAAGTTTCGTATCTAACTCTCGCTCTAAGGATTGGATACGTGCTGTCACGGAAGGCTGTGATAAGAACAGTGCTTTGGAGGCTTTGTTAATACTGCCAAAGTGGTTCACTAACACAAAGGCTTCGATGTTTTCGATATTCATGATTTAAGTCTCCTTTAATTCTTAGTAATCTTATCAACATTATATATATAGGGGAGGAGGATGTCACTGGTAAGATGGAACGGAGAAGGAAAATAAAATCGGCAAATATGTTATTTGCCGATTTTTATGGTGAAAAGGATATTCTGCGATTCAAGAAAATAAATGCTTTTCCATGTATAAATAGTTATTGACCTGAGCTTAGTTCCGTTTTTACTTGCTGAATCTCTTCAGGTGTCGCGGGTTGTGCTGGTTTATAATGACCATTCTGCAGTGCATAGCTATAAACGGTCCGTTGGCGGGATTCGTCTCCATTACGTAAACTCACAAGTGTTTGTCTGAGTTGCGAATTATTTGCTTCACTTATATAGCCTGCATAGCTTTTTAGACTTGCATTTAATCCATTTAAATAATCGTTCACAATATCTTTATCTTGTAGCATGCTTCTTTCCTCCTATTGTAGAAATGGTAACAGCTGTTGTTGTGCCTGCCTTGCAGATTGTGCGTCTCGTTGTAAAATCGTTTTTAGTTCTGGGTCTGTTGCAGATGCCGCGTAGGATTCTAATTTGTTCGCAATCATTCCATGTTCACCAATCATTTTTCGTAAATTTTCTAGTTCGGTTTGTGTTAATTGATTCATGCAAAAGCTCCTTTCGAGTGGATTCATCGTTAGTTTAACCAGTAAAAGTTTGGATATTCTTCTATCCGGAATAGCTGTTTTTCGTTTGATAGTGGTAAGTTCGTCTTAGGTAAGTTTATTTGAGTAGAGATTGATTAGCGGTCAATGGAAGGAAAAAACGCGGTATTGGGATTCCTGTCTACCCAATATCGCGTTATATCAGTAAATTATATCTTTTCCCAAGCTCAATTCGTTGATTCTTTGTTCCTCTAATAAATACCTTAATCGCTCCTTCATTTCGTTGGAAGTGACAACACAACTTAAGATGGCAAAACGTGTCTTAATTTTCAATTCATATTGATCATTCACATCCTTGGAAAATCCATAATATCGGTGATTCACATCGATACGTACAAACTCAAATGATTTAATCTTCCTCCATGGGACAAAGCGCGCGCCACATAAGACTCCATCCTGTACGAACACAAACATATTGAAAAGGTTAGACAGATGGAAAATTGGAAGGATGAGTAGTAGGTATATAGACCAAAATAAATCAAAAAAATAGCTTGCAATGAGCATCGCGGTTAAATAAATAAGTGTTAAAGCGTAAATCATAATCCCAGTTTTTTGCTTTGAGTAGGTAGGAGGATATACAGGTTTTTCCGGGTGTTTTCGAATGGTATTAAATTCCTCGATCGAAGCAGGAAACACTATTTCTTGCTTCATTTTGATTAGCGTGATAATAAACCGATAACTGTATACGAAAATAATTGCTGCAAAAATCAGTTTCACGAATAATTCCATGTCCTCACCTCCATTATTTTCCTTCTATCTATAATACGAAAAGGAAAGGCGGGAAGTTTCAGTAAAGTGTAAATTTCTAATAGAGTGGGGAAGAGGGACAAGCTAAGCTGTCCCTTGAGATTCCTAAGCATAATGCCCACCAATCTTCTTACTGCGCTCCAGCGTGATCCCTGCATCTGTATAACTGGAAGCGCGGAGAATAGCAGTGGATCCGTATTTATCACGAATCGCATCCATTACATAGCCGATGTCATTTTTCTTTGCGCGATCCTCAAATAAATCGAGCTGGACATCGGTCTGATCGAATAGCTTTGTTAAGGTGACGTATACATGTCTAATCATGCTTTTTCCATCATAAAATTCCTGGAATAATTGCATGCAAACTCCATACATATCCATGGTCACATTGGTAGGGATATCAATCGATCGGGAACGTGAAAATCCACCAGCTGTTTCTTTTGAATAGGAAATGCTAAGCTGGATGGTTCTTCCTGCCGTTCCTGCTGTGCGAGCCCTGCGGCATACTTCCTCACAAAGATCAAGAATGCAGTAAGAAACTTCTTCCCTCGTGTAGTCCCGAAGCAAAGATATACCATGTCCGAAGCCTTTTTGCTCTTGTTTTGTGAAGTCGCCAAAAACAGGGCTTAAATCAATTCCCCATGCATGCCAATAGAGTTGTTCTCCCATGACGCCAAAGCGTTTTTGTAAAAGCTCTAGTTTATAATTGGCGATTTGCCCAAGTGTGACAATTCCCATGCGGTGTAAGTTCTTCATCATTCGATGTCCGATTCCCCAAATGTTTTGAACAGGAGTTGGCCAGAGTTTTTCTGGTACATCCTCGTATTTGCATTCTGCAATCCCTGTTTTTTTAGCGTGTAAATCCATGACGACCTTTGCGAGAAATTTATTATCCCCAATCCCAATAGAGGAAGTGATACCAAATCGGTCCAATATGTCACGCTGTATCTTGTATGCAATCTCCTGACGACTTCCGAAAAGCTTTTGCAGGCCATTTACGGTAATCCAAACTTCGTCAACCGAATATTGATGGATTGCTTCTGGTGGTGCGTAATCATGCAGTAATTTTGTTATTTCAACGGATACGTTTAAATAATCAGCCATATGGGCTGGCACAACGATAATGTTCGGGTCGTCTGGTAATTCGAAATAACGACTTACATTACTTACCCCATATCTTTGCTTTAAGGCAGGAGATGCTGCTAGTATAATACTCCCAGATCTGTTTGGATCTCCAACGACGGCAAGCATAACCTTCATCGGATCCTCATTTAGTTTCATTGCCTCGACGCTTGCGTAAAAAGAACGCATATCAATACAAAGCACATCATGACGGGGGTAAGAAGAATAGTCCAATTGACTCACTCCTTTAGAACGTTTGTTCCTAGTATATGCAAGAAAATGTAAATTATCAATGTCAATAAATAACAGTATATATGTTCGGTTTTTGTGATATAATAGAACAAACGTTTCTATTTAAGGAGTGCGATAAGATGAAATTATTAAATCATGCTGTTCATGAGAAGATAAAGTTGGAAATGATTTATATGGCACGTAATGGTAAGGTTTCGCAACGATTTGTGCGTGTATTAGGGATACGTGAAGATCATATTTTAGCATATTGTTTTTATCGCAAGCGGGTCCGTACGTTCAAAATAGAAAATATTTTGTCGGTACAGAAAGCAAACAGGAAGGCGGCAAGTGCATGATACATGATCGCGGATCGAAGAAATGGACAGCACTCATGCTGCCAGAGCATATCGAAATGTTAAAAGCTTTACAAATTGAATATAATTATAAAGAAAAACCGATATTGGACGAACAACAGGTGGAAGAAAACGCCATAAAATTGCAGCTCGCAATACATGATAATCTGACAGTGGAGGTTAAATATTATAAAGCGCATAGTTTTCATAAAGTAAAGGGAAAGTTGTTAAGCGTTGTTTCAAATGACTGCATTGTATTTGATAACGATGATCGCACGAGGGTGAAATTTAGTGACATTATGGATGTTCTGGTCGTTTAGTTTTCTCGTTTAGAGCTTAGTAGTGAAGTCTTGAAATCGATTGCAGCATTATAAACGAAAATGGGAAAATATGTTCTGTTAAAAGTGATGCATTCTTGCTACAATAGAACTTGTACAAGAAGGCTTTCATGGGTGGCGGCTCACCCCTTTTTAATCCGAAAGGGGGTGATGGATAATGACGGTATATGAGGCGTTGGTTCTAATGATTTCATTTGGAGCTTTAATTGTGGCTGTGCTGTCAGATCAAAAAAAATAGCCACCCTATAAGCCTGACGAGCAATTAGGGTGGTTATTGGTATAACTCTAATGTGAGTCGCCCCCTTGAAGGGCTATTGTATGGTCGCTAGTGTAGCAGCACTAGCGATCTTTTTATATTTTATGGAATTACTTACTTTATTATAACCGATATTGATGGAAATGAAAAATCAGAGGGTAATAGTAGGGGATTTTTCACGGTTAACATTAATTTTCCAATTATTGTTATTTTTGACTGAAAATATAGAATAATTAATTGCTGCTAAGCTCTAATAAAGCTATAATCAAGCTAGAATGAAATATGGTAAATGTCTTGAGGATGTATGTAAAATAAGCCTTTACCATTATAATGAATCGGAGTGATTCGGATGAGTACCAAAAAGCTACTGATTATAGTCAGCATCTTCTTTATTGTTTTTTTTATTGCTGTCCCAGCTGGTTTTCTATATGTACTGAACAACGGAAATCCATATACGAAATACCTTGTGAATAAGCATGTCCCAGCACATCTGGAGGAGATGGGGTATGCAGAAGAACAGATGGAGGAAGCACATTATGTAGAGCCGAAGCACTTCATTAATAAGGATTTTTATCATGGACATTATATGGTAGTTTTTAAAGATGAACCGAATATAACCTATTATTATGGATTAACGAAAAAAGAAAAGCATGTTGGGCAATTTTGTGATAAAGAAATCCTTTCAGCGGATGGCGTGACCGATAGTTTTGAAGGAGATACGAAGTATAGTGAAAAAGAATGTCAGCATTCCCTGGATAATAGGGATTAGACAGTTAGCAGTTCAGAATGAAGGGGCTTAGAGATAGTTTTGTGAAAATATGTACTTAAAATAAATGGCAGGTAATTAATTCAATAAGGAAGCTTTTAAAAAAATATTACTTCCTGTTTATAATAAATCCCCATGTTAACTGTATGATGGGAGGAAAATAATAATTATGACTAACTATTTAAATCGAATAACACAAGACTTAGTAGAAGCAGATTTGGAAAAGTATTGGCCAGGATTTGAAATGGTTGCTTATGCCCTATATGATAATTGCAATGTTTATTTATACAACCATCCTAAATTTAATAGTAAGCTACAAAATACATATCAAGTATTAAAACGGGATGAGCAGTTTAATGGTTGTACTCTAATGCTCTACGAAGAATATCCAACAGCAATTGTAGATCTGGAATTATATGGGGACTATGAAAGCTTGTTTTCTATTCTCGTACACGAATTATTTCACGGTTATCAATATATGAAGGGGGAAAAACGATTTCCTGATGAAATTTTAGGAATCACATATCCTTTATTGAGAGAAAGTGTGCAATTAAGAAATCTAGAAAGAATAAATCTATATAATGCGTTATTAGAAAATAATACTCATGCAAAGAAAGAATATCTTAATACTTTCTTTTACCTAAAAGAAAAAAGAGCAGCAATAATAAATGAGTATCTACTATATGAAAACTTAATTGAAACCATTGAGGGGCCTGCGTGGTATGTGGAATTAAAAGCTTACTTAGAGAAAAGCCCACTAGCTTATGGTTCGGTTTTACAAAAATACGGGCAATACTTAACAAACAAATATGAGTCTACTTCTAATATACGAAGAAGCTGTTATAGTTCAGGTTTGTTTATGTGTTTACTACTAGATGAGATTTCACCAAGTTGGAAGGAAAGTTTTTTGGATACAGAGGAAACATTATACGATTTGTTCAAACGCCTCTCAGGTAACTTTATAAAATGGAATCCTATTCATCTCACCGAAATAAGCTTAGAAACCGATGAAGTAATTAATTTCGCATTAGAAAATAGGAAGAAAGAATTTAAAAAGTTTTATGAACAAAAAGGAATTCTTCTAAGTATTGAGGGTGATATAACTGCAAAATCTTTTGATCCAATGAATATTATTTACCTAGAAGATGAGTTTTTACATAAAAACTTTATTAAGGTAAGAATTAACAATGCAGACTATCTGTTACAACAACCTGTTATTGCTGATTTTAGAGGTAGTTTGCAAGACATAAAAAAATTACAACTCATTATAAAGGATAAACCTATCGAAACTATTGATTCACTTGTAGTAGAAGGCGTTGGAGAAATTCAAGGAAGGTATTTGAAAAAGGGAAATAAATATCACTTATTTATTAATAATAATTAATCGTAGATTTCTTCTTCAACTGTATTAAACAAAAAAGAGAAATATCAGGATCCAGCTATTGAATGAGTGGCAATAGAAATTGATACAATGGATTCACATCATTTTTTCCTTTATCCGTTTCGTAGTATTTGATCTAAATTTATAGATCAATTTTTAAAAATTAATATCTTCAGCAAAGGAACGCTTTTCTTAAAGATAAGCGCTCCTTTTGTATATAAGGTTTTTTACAAGATAAATTTAATCAGCAGTTGAATTTCTTTTGGCGACTACTAGACGAATGATGAATTCCTGCAGAAAAGTACGTCTTTGTCAGGTGCACAAAATCTTGTAATTGGGGTGTGAGCCATTTATTTTTGTGTAAAGCCATTTGTGTAGTTAATACGGGCATTTCCACGTCCCAATTTAATTCCACTAATAATCCTTCTTCTAAATCCTCTGCAACGGTCATTTCTGGAAGCATTGCCACTCCTAAATTGGCGACTACGCACTTTTTGATAGCTTCCAGGCTAACAAATTCAAGCGTGTTTTTCGGTGATACCTGGTACTCATACAGCTTTTGTTCAAACATATTGCGATATGAGCACCCTTTCTCTGTCAATAAGACCGTTTCTTCTCGTAAATCATCTGGTAGTACGGTAGGTTTAAAAACTAATGAATTTGATGGTGAAGCAACAAGTATAAGTTTCTCTTGTAATAAAGGGTTGGTTTCTAAATAAGGATTTGGTTTGTTGGTATCCATAATAAAAGCGAGATCTAATTCCCCTTTCAGCAAAGACTCTGTTGCACTTTCATCAGAGTGAGCAGGTTTGAAAATTAAATTTACTAGTGGATATTTTGATTTGAAATTTTTAAGAAGCTCAGGCAAACGATAAGTGCACTGGCTTTCTTGTGCTCCAACGATAATTGTCCCTGTTTTCTCTCCAGCCTCAATTGCTGTTCGTGCTTCATCTGTTAAATGTACAATTTGGTGGGCATAACTTTTTAATTGTTTTCCTGCTTGGGTCAAAACAAGCCTCTTACCAAGTCTCTCAAAGAGAGGAGTTTGTAGATCTTGTTCTAGAGACTTAATTTGGGCAGTGACACTAGACTGGGCATATTGAAGTTTAGCGGCCGTTTTTGTAAAGTTCAAGGTTTCGCTTGCAACTATAAATGTTTGTAAATATTTAAATTCCACCTATTTCTTTCTTCCTTCCTATAATCGATATGATCGATTGATTTCATCGAAATTATCATCTTTTATAATGGATGATTTTATTTTAAACTAACTGTAGATGGAAAACAACATGAGAGTGGGGAAGAGGAATGAAAAAATTATTACTAATTAATGGTCATGACGTATTTCAAAGAGCAAAGGGTCAATTAACAGATTACATGGTTGATCTTATTAGGGAAGAATGCAAGCACCATATTGAACTGAAGGAGACAAAAATTATAGCAGGTTATAACACTAAAGAAGAAATCGGAAAATTTCAGTGGGCGGATATTGTGATCCTACAAACACCTATTTATTGGTTTAGTATTCCAGGCATTGTTAAGAAGTACATTGATGATGTATTTGTCCCAGATATATTTTTTACGAAGGCTAAGAAATTCGGTCGAGGTGGTTTACTTACTCAAAAGGAATACATGCTTTCTGTTTCGTGGGGAGCTAATATAAAGGCATTTAATGGTAGTCAGACTAGTTTTTTAGAGGGGTACTCAGAAGATGAGGTATTATTCCCCATACATAAAATTTTCGAATACTGTGGTTTGAATCGTTTACCGACTTTTTCAATTTATTCAGCGATGAAAAATCAATCTTTAAAGGAGTACACAAGTCAATTACAAGATCATCTTAGACGGTATATCGTAAAAGGAGGTGGGAGCAATGCTCTTTAACATGTTGAAAGGCAGGAATTTCAGAAACTTCTTCCTTTCTGACATTATCCAAGGTTTCGGTGTTGGAATGAGTACAATCGGTGCGAATTGGTATGTGCTTGATAGTACGGGTTCAGCTGCAGCAGTCGGGTTTATATTAGCGCTTAATCTTTTAGCAGGATTTCTATGTTTCCCTCTTGTCGGTACATTAACGGATCGTTTTAGTAGAAAGCAAATTATTTTCTCGGCACACGTTATACGTGCAATCTTAATCTTTATTATCACGCTTCTATTTTTGATTGATGGATTTAGCATGATTTATCTATATCTATTCACCATCATTAATGGTGTTGGGTGGACAATCTATATGTCTGCATCCAGGAGCTTAACTCAAGAAATTTTAACAAAAGATGAACTTGTGAATGGAAATTCACTGATAGAGATTAGTTTGCAAGTGGGGATGTTTTCGGCTGGCGCAGTATCTGGGATTCTCTATAAATTCTATGGTTTTGAATTCATTCTTCTTATGAATGCTTTTGCATTTCTACTTAGTAGTATCTTTTTAATTCGAGTCATTTACCGTACTAAAATCAAAGTTAGGGAAAAAGAGGAAACTTTTATACAGAGCTTCAAAGGTGGGATTGGTTACTTAAAAAGAAAACCAAAATTATTCTTATTTGGTATAGTCTCCGTCATTCCGTTAACGACAACAATGGTCTTCAATGTTATATTACCAGGTTATGTTCAAGATTTATTGCAAGCCGATTCTACAGTTTTTGGAACAGCAGACATGTTTTATGGGATTGGTGGATTACTTTCGGGATTTTTAGCTGCATCCATTGTTAAGAAGTTAACAAAACCATATACAATTGTTATGTTCTTTAGTCTTGCGACCGTGGTAATGTTATCTCTATCCTTTCAGCATCATGTTATTTGGTTATTTTTAGGGAGTATGTTGATTGGTTTGTCCAATTCATCCATACGAATACACATGAATGTACTTCTGATGGAATTGGTATCAGAAAGATACATGGGGCGATCTATGTCTGTCTGGATGGGTGTTTCCCTCTTGTTGCAATCCGTTTTGGCTTATAGTATTGGTCACGCGATTGACCGTACTCATGCAGGTGTTGGATTTACCTTAATGGGCGGAATGATGCTTATAGGCATTGTTTTATTTATCGTTGTCCATCATTCCATGTCTAAATCAAATGCAAAAGATGTCGTTGTCTCGTAACAGTGATAAAAAGCCTCTCGAATAGAGAAGCTTTTTTATCATGTAAAGAATCTTATCTACGAATCGACTCCGTTTCATTCCAAAATAATTCCTTAGGAACATATGCGTATCCTTCCATTAAACGTCGAGAGGTTCTTGCAACAGCGGTTTTTTCGAATTGAACATATTGACCATTATCTATAAATGTAATAAGGAAATCCATGGAACCAGACGGGTGACCGATGATGATCTCATCAGCATCAGGATTATTGCAGCACTCATAAACGACTGTTCCCTTCAGTTTAGCAGCTGCTGCAGTACATAGTCCGCCAGTAACGGGAAATGTTTTGTGCATTTTTTGCATGGACATTGCTCGAGCGGTTAAATGAATATACTCTCGTTTAACGAACTCGCCGTGTACCGTTGAATAGGTTTGACTAGGAGAAACCATGATTACTTTAGGACTGGATGGCGTTTCTTTTGTTGCGTCATGCGCATCGCTTACGAATCCAAGTTTTTCAGCAGCTGTTGAGCGTATTTTTTCCAGCATGCTTAAATGTTCTTTCGTAAGGTCTGTCGGCTGTTCTGTACCAGCTAAACCTAACTGATTTGCATGAACGAATACAACAGGTGCGGTTACGTCAACAACACTGACTTCAAATTCTCCTGCTTCTGTTAAAAGTATTTCTTTTCGCTTTCCTGTAGGGAAAAGCTCGCCCGTTTTAGCCCCAGATGCGTTTAAGAAGTTTAACATGATTTTTGCTCCTACTCCTGGTACACCGTCAATCGTGTAATCCCCAGTTGAACGGGCTTTGCCAGACTCCACAGGAACTTTCGCTTCGATAATTCCATTCGTGTTCGTATTAAAAATCCTAACGGTGGTGTAAGGTTCCTGGGCAGCAACTAAGCCTTCATCGATTGCAAAAGGGCCCACCCCGCTTAAAATATTTCCGCAATTGGAGTTATAATCTACTTTTCCTGTGCCTACTCCAACCTGTCCAAACGTATAATCGATATCAGCGTCAGGTCGAGGGGAAACGCTGACAATCGCTAATTTGCTCGTAAGGGAATCGGCTCCCCCGAGACCGTCAATCTGTCTTTCATCTGTCCCGCCATAGATCGATAAAATTACCCTGTCCCTAGTCATGGGATCTGACGGCAATTCATTTTCCAATATGAAAACTCCTTTGCTCGTTCCGCCACGTATGATGGCAGAGCGGATTTTTTCATAATCTCGCATGTTTCATCCTCCTTGTCCTAAAGACCAAGCAAATTTGTTGGCCAATATATATCGAGGGCCGAGCTCAATAATGAAATACCAATAAGTACAGCAATAATAGATATACCGGTGTGTATAAAATTCATCCTGGATTCAAGTATTAAAAACGGAATTAAGAAGATTGCAGTTGCAAGCATTAATCCTCCAATATAAATGAGTACTAAATAGCCGAGAATCCAGCCTATATATCGAAGTGGTGCAAGTAAAGAGATTTTAATTTGTTCTCCTTCCTTAACCTTTTGTTTATAGAGCTTGTAAACCTCTGTAATTAAATAGATTAATGTCAACACAGAACCTGCAATGGATATATATAAAGGGAAAAACTGCGCTAGTTTACTAAACGTTAAGGCTTCTATAATTGCTAGCGTAAACAGGATAAAAAGAAAACCACTGAATATAAGATTAAGGTAATCTTTGTTCATCTTAATTGATTCCTCCTTGTTCGTAATCCTTACTGAATCGTTTCATTATTGCTCCTCCTGAAAGAAGTACGACGATAATGACAGCAAGGAAAATAACGATTGGATTTGTAATCCATTCCCAGCCATATCTTTCAATAGAAATCCAATAATACCGTTCAGCAGGCAGGGCAAGGACGAAACCGATCAGCAGTGGTGGCCTTGGCCAGTCCAAGATGGTCATAACATAGCCAAGCAAACCAATCATGACAAAGATAATCAGGTCTCCCCAAGACATCGTACTTTGATAGGCACCGATTACAAGTAAAACGAGAAGGAAAGGAACGATTTTTTCTCCAGGTACAAAACTGATCTTCGAAATCGGCCGAACTAAAATCATACATAGCAGTGCTCCAAAAACATTAGCAAAAACCAATGTCCACACAATCGATAAAGTTACGGATAAATCAGTAGTGAGCATTTTCGGACCAGCTTCTAATCCCATGAGCGTTAGCCCACCCAGTAAAATCGCCGTTGTACCACTGCCAGGTATCCCGAAAAGCAATGTCGGTACTAAGGAACCCCCTTCTTTTGCATTGTTTGCACTTTCTGGAGCGATAACTCCACGAATATCTCCTTTTCCAAAATGGTTATATTTCACTGTCTTTTGGCCAGCCCCATAGGCAATCCAATCAACAACACTGCCGCCTAATCCAGGGATGAATCCAATTAAAACTCCGATTACAGCACTTCGGAAAACAAGGAATTTATTTTTTAATGCATCCATAACGCCTTTTAAAATGCCGCTTTGTAGTGTTGCATGATTTGCTACACTGCCTTTATTTGTCAGCATGGTGATGATGATAGGAAAGGCGAATATAGCCATTGCGACTACTGGTAAAGAAACGCCTTGCGTCAAATATAACGTGTCGAATGTGTACCGATATTCAGGAACAGCTGGTGCACTGCCGACAGAGCCGATTAGTAAGCCAAGGATTCCAGAAATGATACCCTTCAAAGGCGATTTACCAGCTAGTAAACCAGCCATGCTAAGCCCCAGCATGGTTAGCATAAATAATTCAGGTGAACTAAAAGACGTAATTAATGGTCTGGCAAAAGGGATTGTTAAATAAAGCGCAATCCCACCAATGACTCCTCCTATCATGGAACAAAAGAAGGCGGCCCCCATTGCCCTGGAAGCTTCTCCTCTTTTGGCTAAAGGAAATCCATCCATGATGGTTGCCTGTGAGCCAGATGTTCCAGGTATCCCTAAAAGAATTGATGGAAAGGTGTCACCAGTATGAATAACAGCAATCATTCCAATTAAAAGAGCCATTCCTACATATGGATCAAGACCAAAAACAAATGGAAGCATTAAAGACATGCCTACTGTGCCGCTTAAACCAGGCAGTAATCCAACAACAACCCCAATACCGATACCTATAAACATATAGACAAGTCTTGAGGGATCTAATACAATAAATAGCGCTTCAATTGCACTTTCGATCATGAAACTACCTCCCCTCTAAAGCTTTTTAATATCAATGTCAAAATTAGTTCGTAAATACTCGATAATCCATTGCTTGGTTTCTTGCGATATAGAGAAGGATTGTTTAATCTGCGCGTTCAATTCCTCACCTACATACGTGTTATATCCCTCTAAGATTTCTTCAGAATGGGTCGCAAATTCTTCGTCATTAATTAGAGCTTCCATCCCTTTTTTCAGTAAGTCCTGGTAGTTACCTGGCGCGTCATTGTGCACCCAAATTACTTTATTCAATGTATAAGAAGCACCTACCGTTTGTTTGTACGCATCCCATACATCTCCACTTGGCTCCTCTCCATAGATGTCTACGTAGATTTCTTCAATGGTTGGAAGATCAGGGAATTGTGGATCCCGGATGAGATCCCCATTAGCATCAATCTGTCCTAAGCTATACAAAGGTACTGCTCTGTCTTCTTCTACAAGTGCTTCAACACTGTTCTTATAGGCAGTTGTTGTTTGGTAATCGATGTTACTTTCTCCTTGCTCAAATGCAACGCGGGAAGGTCCACGCCCTTCATACCCAAGAACAGCTTTTACATCCATCTTTAGAACTTCGAATGATAGCAGTGTTACTAAATCTAAGCCTGTTGGGGAAATACCGGCATAAAACAATTCGTCTTCTAATGACATTAAATCTTCCATTCCACCCTTGGCCAGTTCTGGTTTTGTGTAAACAACACCACCAGATGGTGCCCCGATTAACGGTGTGAAATTACTCAAATCATAGTCTACAGAAGACTGCTCTAACATAAATGGAACATGGGAAGAAGCGCTTGAAGTAAGAATGTTTAAGCCATTTGGCATACGTGAATTAGCATATTCATTTGTTCCGGTAATGCTTGCTCCCCCAGGGATATTTTCAACTTGAACTCTAGGTTTGCCTTCAAGGTGCTTTGCAAAGTAAGGTGTCATAAACCTGGCGAAAACATCGGTACCGCCACCAGCTTGAAAAGGTACAACAAAGGAAATGGTCTGTCCATGGTAAGAATTGTTACCCCCATTTTCCTGATTACTTCCTGTTGCCTGCAGTGTATTGCAGCCCATAAGAAAAAAACATATGATGAGCGTTAGTACGAGAATAGAACGTATCTTCAAAATATTCATCTCCTTCCGAATTATCTTAGTCAATATAGTAAACGCTTTCAGTGTATAAGTAAAATAATGATATTTTATTTATCTTCATAAAAAAACTTGATAACGAAAGGGGACTTCTTCCATAATGGAATTAACATAAAGCAAATGGAGGGAGAGCATGGATCAAAAAGATTGGATTTTAATGAAAACGCTTTACGAACAAAGGAATATGACACGTACCGCTGCCAAATTATATGTATCACAGCCTTCTCTGAGCTATCGGTTGAAAAACTTAGAAGAGGAATTTGGGGTGCCGTTATTTTTTAAAACGAAACAAGGAATAGGCTTTACTTCAGAAGGTGAATATTTAGTCCAGTATTCCAAAGAAATGTTAAAACAGCTTCAATTGATGAAGGATACAATGAGCAATATGGAGGAAGAGGTATCAGGTATCTTACGCATAGGAGTATCTAGTAATTTTGCACAATACTTACTTCCGAAAGTTCTAAAAAACTTCTCTAAAAATTACCCGAATGTACGATTCAATGTAAAAACTGGATGGAGTACACAGGTGATTGATCTTCTGAATAATTCAAGTGTGCATGTAGGGATTTTAAGAAGCGATCGCGGATGGCAAGGGGAAAAGATGTTGTTAAGAAAAGAACCGCTCTATCTCATATCCAAAAAGAAATTGAATATGGACCTGTTGCCGGAGTATCGATTGATTAATTACAGTACGGACAGTTCATTGAAGGATAGCATAACCGCTTGGTGGGCAGATCAATTTTCGGAACCAGCAAATATAGAAATGGAGGTTGATCGGCTGGAGACGTGTAAGGAAATGGTTAAAAATGACTTCGGATTTGCAGTTGTACCGGGTATTTGCCTGAAGAAGGATGATGGTTTGTACCAGCAGGAAATATGTTTCAAAGATGGAAGCCCTGTGACAAGGGAAACGTGGCTGATGTATAATCAATCCTTTGAAAATCTAACCGTAGTGGACCGGTTTGTCAATCATTTGAGAGAATGGAATGGGAAAGATTAGATTTTCTTATCGGAATGATGAGAAAAAAAGTATTAGACACGAATGTAATTTTTGATTAAGGTATAGGCAACTGCTGATATAAAAGGGGAGAAGAAAGTATGGCATTATATAAGCTTGGGGTACTAGAAGGAGACGGGATTGGGCCGGAGATTGTCCAAGCAACAATTAAGCTTGTCGAAGCAATTATGGAAAAGCATGATGTAAAAGTAGAGTGGGTTCCACTTTTAGTTGGCTGGAAAGGCATAGCAGAAACCAACCATCCATTGCCAGAGGAAACGAAAAAAGCGCTGGAGAATTGTCATGCTTGGCTGCTTGGACCGCATGATTCAGCTTCTTATCCTGAAGAATTTAAATCGATCCGTAATCCGAGTGGTGAGCTGCGCCATCACTTTGATTTATATGCGAATATTCGTCCGGCTAAAAGCATTCCAAGTATCAAGGGTGTTGTAGAGGGAGCATATCTCGTAATCTATCGGGAAAATACAGAAGGATTCTATGTTGATCGCAATATGTACCGTGGTGTCGGAGAATTTCAGATTACAAAGGATGTTGCAATTACAACAGGTGTTTTTACAAGACAGGCCATTGAACGGATAGCCCATGCAGCCTTTCAAAAAGCTATGCAGCGTAAGAAGAAAGTAACAATCGTGCATAAAGCAAATGTCATTCGGATAGGGTCGGGCATGTTTTTAGATATTTGTAAAGAAATCTCAAGGGAGTATCCAGAGGTCGAGGTTGACGATTACCATGTGGATGCAATGTGTGCACATGTGGTTCGGCGAATTCAGGATTTTGATGTTATCGTTACAGAGAATATGTTCGGAGATATACTGTCCGATTTAACGGGAGAGTTGATTGGCAGTTTGGGACTTGCACCTTCGATAAATACAAATCAAGAGATCGCTATGGCACAAGCAGCTCACGGATCAGCACCAGATATTGCTGGAAAAGACCTTGCTAATCCAATTGGGATGATGCTATCTACGGCTCTATTATTCGAATGGATGAGTGAAAGGTTTGGGGACAGCAGGTTAGAGATAGTAGGTAATAAGATTGAAGAAAGCTTGCACCGAACACTATTGGATGGAATTAAAACGAAAGATTTAGGTGGAGATAAAGGTACCCAAGGGTTCACTGCTGAGGTTTTAAATAGAATTCTCTAGTTATAAAATAAATTTATTGAATACGCTAAAAAAACAGTATTTTATTTATGTTAAAAGCAGCCCTATACTGAGCGTAGAAGATAAATTTAACTAGGGAGGATTAAGCATGAGTAACCAAAACAAAGCTTACGATGTAATTGTTGTGGGAACAGGAAATGCAGCACTTTGCTCAGCAATCGCAGCAAAAGAGAATGGTGCCAATGTACTTATTTTAGAACGTGGACCAAAAGAAAAACGTGGTGGAAATTCCTTTTTCACAGATGGGGCTATTCGTTTTGCCTATCAAAACAAAGATGCACTAGAGCCCATATTGAATCAACTATCCCCCAAAGACTTTCAAAATACGGTTATGCCAGATTATGATACGGAAGATTACTATAATGATATTATGAATGTGACGGAAGGAAAGAGCGACCCTAACTTAGCGCGACAGCTTGTTGACAAGTCGTACGATACGATTCAGTGGATGAAGAGCCAAGGTGTGCAATTTGAGTTAAACGAGAATCAATCCTTTAACAATAATGGAGTGCAGCAATTTTGGGGAGGTCTCCCAGTAAAAACAAATCGCAAAGGTATCGGGCTTATTGAAGCACTTATTAATAAGGCTGAAGATTTAAGTATAGAAATTCGCTATAATACGAGAGCTATCGGGTTACAGACAACTAACCAAAAGGTAAGCGGTATCACCGTGGTGGAAAATGGTGAGGAAAAGCAAATTCCTGCAAAATCAGTTGTGCTGGCATGTGGAGGCTTTGAAGCAAACAAAGAAAAACGGGCCAAATATTTAGGGGGAGAATGGGAGAAGGCTAAGGTAAGAGGGAGCGAATACAACACAGGTGATGGTTTAGATATGGCGATAGAAGCTGGAGCGCAGCCATATGGAGACTGGTCAGGCTGCCATGCGCATACGACCGATTTTCAAGCTCCGCAAGTCGGGGATTATGGTAAACCAGGAGATATTTATAAAAAATCTTCTTATCCACTCGGACTAATTATCAATATCAAAGGAGAACGCTTCGTGGATGAGGGAGCAGATTTTCGGAATTATACGTACGCAAAGTATGGAAAAGAAACGCTGCGCCAGCCAGAACAAAAAGCATTTCAATTGTTTGATGCGCAGGTTCGTCCTTTGCTGCGAGCAGAATATAATTTAGAAGAAGCAACGTGTATCAAGGCGAACACAATTGAAGAACTTGCTGATAAAATGAATATTGATAAAGCTAGATTCATAGAAACGATAGAGGAATATAATCAAGCGGTTCAACAAGGGGAGTATAACCCAGCCATCAAAGATGGAAAGGGAACGAAGGGCATTACGCCATCAAAGAGTAATTGGGCGCTTCCGTTTAATCAGGCACCATTTTATGCTTATCCGGTAACATGTGGAATTACCTTCACATTTGGAGGGATTCATGTTAACGAAAATGGGGAAGCACTAGATAAAAATCAATCACCAATTCCAGGGTTATTTGCAGCAGGTGAGATGGTAGGGGGCTTATTTTATCATAACTATCCAGGAGGATCTGGATTAATGTCTGGTGCTGTATTTGGCAAGTTAGCGGGAGAGTCTGCAGCGAATTATGTGCTTGAGCCCGTGGGGGCGACTCATAAAGAAAATTAATAGATATGAGGCACGTTGAAGAAACAAGGATTCCCAGCATTCTATTGCTGGGAATCCTTGTTTAGCTAATAATCGGCTGGAATCTAATTGAAGTATTAAAACCTATCCAACGAAAAATAACCTATATCCAATGAGCTCTTCCCATGAATAACCATCTGGCTTAACAGCTCTCCCACACCACTGCTAAACTTAAATCCATGTCCTGAAAATCCGCAAGCAGTTATGACATTTTGATAGTTTGGAAGTCGATCGATTATGAAGTTTCCATCTGGTGTGTTTGTATAGGTGCATACTTTTCCTTGTTTGTGCTTTAAGTCAGCAGACATATATTGGTGGATAAATTGTGTGACATCTTGCTTGTCTTCCGGATATGTACCAAATGCTTTTAATGTCTCTTTTGTTTGGACAGGGTATCCTCCATCATGTCTTCCAATTTTAATGCCAGCCCCGTCAATACTTGGAAAGCCGTAGTAGATTTCATTTGCATTATCATAGGACCAAGCTGGGAATGTATGCGAATGGTATATTTCTTCCTTTGCCTCAAACCAGGAGAATGTTTTTCGCACCGGTTGCAATGGCAACTCGTAACCGAGTAAGGATAAAATCTGGTTTGTTCCCTTTCCAGCTGTTATAATGAGCTGTTTTGCTTCAATATGCTGATCAGCTAGCTCAATTGTTGTAAGATCGTTCGTTACATTCAAATGCTGTACCTGACTATTTGTGTATAGATTCGCACCGTGTTTTATTGCAAGGTCACGGTAGGCAATAATAGCTTCTTCACTCATTAAAACTCCTGAATTCGTTTCGAAGCAACCAATTAGAGAATCTGGCAGATGATAACCGGGCCATCTTTTATTTATCTCTTGGGCGGTTAATATCTCAGCAGATAACTTATATTTTTCAACAGATTGCATGACATTTTGTAAAAAAATAGATTCCTTAGAACCAATATTTAATACCCCTGTTTGATGAAAAAGTTTTCGATTTGAAGCTTGTTCAAGCTCATACCATAATTCTTGTGAACGTAATGCCAAAGGAACATAGCTATCACCTTCCCCATAAGCATGCCGAATAATTCGAGTTTCGCCATGGTGAGACCCATTAGAATGAGGCGGATTATTGGAATCAATTAAAGCTACTGTTTTGCCATTCTTGGCAAGATAATATCCGGCTGCCATCCCCATAGAACCAGCACCGATTATTGCAACATCGTAGATCATGATTTGCGCTCCTT
Organism: Oceanobacillus sp. FSL W7-1304; assembly: GCF_037969805.1. NCBI lineage: Bacteria > Bacillati > Bacillota > Bacilli > Caryophanales > Bacillaceae > Oceanobacillus > Oceanobacillus sp. FSL W7-1304. Next base: position 3,853,102 of record NZ_CP150211.1, read on the forward strand.
TAATTTTTATACAATTATTTTAATCGAATATACAAAGTAGCTCAATCCAAATCTACTAAAATTAGTTTGATTGTTAAGGAGTAACATCTTATATAAATAGAAATGAGTATAATTATTCATTTGCTATGCAACATTTTTTAAGATATTATGGTATAATCCATAAACGGAAGTATTTTGAATTGGAGGCAATAGTGTGTCACTCGTGAAAGATTTTGAAAATATAAAAGATAAACTTATTAAAATTAGTAATCAATTGTATGAAAATCCAGAGCTTGGAGATCAAGAATTTGAATCTATGAAGCTACTGGTTGAATATTTACGTTCCCACAATTTCGAAGTGGAAACAGGCATTGTAGATCGTCCGACAGCCTTTCGGGCAGAGTTTTCCAGCGAAAAGCCAGGACCAACAGTTGCGTTTCTAGCAGAATATGACGCGCTGCCTGGAATTGGCCATGGCTGTGGTCATAATTTAATCGCAACGATGGCAGTTGGTGCTGGAGTTGTTCTTAGTAAGCATGTACAAGAAATAGGCGGGAAGGTCGTTGTTCTTGGAACTCCTGCCGAGGAAACAAATGGAGCGAAAGTACCAATGGCTGAACAAGGAACTTTTGATGATATTGATGTGGCGATGATGGTGCATCCAGCTGATGTTTCTTCTGAAAGTGGACCGATGCTGGCAATGGATGCTCTGCAATTTGATTATACTGGAAAAGCATCCCATGCAGCTGCTTCACCTGAAGAAGGGATTAATGCGCTGGATGCTGTTATTCAATTATTTAATGGAATCAACGCATTACGAGAGCATGTTCCGTCAGATGTACGAATGCATGGCATCATTACGGAAGGGGGACAGGCCGCAAACGTAGTACCGGAGAAAGCTGTCGCTCAATTTTATATTCGCGCAAATGAGCGCAAGGTTGTAGATGAGGTAGTGCAAAAGGTAAGAAATATTGCAGATGGTGCAGCATTAATGACAGGTGCATCTGTTGCAATATCAAATTATGAATTGAGCTATGACAATATGGTCACAAATAATGTACTATCAGACGTATTTACTAAAAATCTAAAAGCGCACAGTCCGCACCCTGTCTATCCAGCTGTAGCTGCAACAGGTTCGGCTGATATGGGAAATGTAAGTCAAGTGGTACCAGCGATCCATCCATTTGTTGGAATGAATAAGTCTGGACTTGTATTCCATACGAAAGAGTTTGCAGATCAAACGATTACGAAAGATGGCGAGACAGCAATTGCTGATGCAGTGCTTTCCTTAGCACAAACTGGTTATGACATTATGACGGATCAAGATTTACTATCCGCCATAAAAACCGAATTTGAAAAACGATAAGTTCAGTTTTTACATGGTTACAGGTAGTGAATTGCCGCTTCTTAGCTGTTTGTAGCGGTTCACTGCCTGTTATTTTTTTATATACAACACGTGAGAATATACAGAAGGAGAGATTTTTAATGCATGACGATACGATTTCTAATGAAGGAAATCTGAAAAGAAAGAAAAGGAAATTTGAATTCCCCCATGTATTCGCATTGTTATTTGGCTTAATCATTATTACCGCTTTATTTACATATATCGTTCCAGCTGGTGAATACGAACGAGAGGTAAATGATGCAGGAAGAACAGTTGTAGTGGACGGAACGTATCAGCAGGTTGAGTCAAATCCGACTAGCCCTTTTGGGATTTTAGAAGCTGTGCATAAGGGGATGGTTAATGGAGCTGAAATCATCTTTTTCATTTTTATTGTTGGTGGAGCTTTTGGGATTCTGAATGCTACAAAAGCAATTGAAACCGGACTCGCGAATGTTTCAGCAAAAATGGCCGGAAAGGAAATTTATCTCATACCGGTTGTTATGTTATTATTCGCACTGGGCGGTGGAACATTTGGGATGTCGGAAGAAACAATTCCATTTATCTTAATATTAGTTCCATTAGCAATCAAGATGGGATTCGATTCGCTTGTCGGAGCGGGAATGGTTATAGTAGGATCCTGTGCAGGCTTTACAGCATCATTTATGAATCCTTTTACGGTTGGTGTGGCTCAGGGAATTGCAGAATTACCGCTGTTTTCCGGGATGGGAATTCGTTTTATTATCTGGCTTATTTTTGTCGCATTTAGTATTGCATTTGTCATGATTTATGCCAAAAAAGTTAAGAAAAACCCGGAAACCAGTTTGATGTATGAGATTGACAAGCGAAGGACTATGGATGATGCTGAACATGACCCTATAATAATGCAGTTAACTCCTAGACATGCGATTATTATTGGTCTGTTATTTTTAACGATTATTGGACTTGCGATTGGGGTAACTTATTTTGATTGGTATATCATGGAGATCGCTTCCTTGTTCCTGCTGATGGGCGTTATCGCAGGTTTTGTTGCTAAGCTAAGGGTGAACCAGATTGCTGAATCCTTTGTAGACGGCTGCCGAGAACTTGTTGTAGGTGCACTAGTAGTCGGAATGGCTTACGGTATCCTGGTCGTACTAGAGGAAAGTAATACAATTGATACGATTTTATATAGTCTATCGGGTGCAATTGGTCAATTGCCAACAACATTTTCTGCGATGGGAATGTATGCAACGCAAAGCTTTTTAAACTTCCTTGTGCCATCAGGTAGCGGGCAAGCTGCATTGACAATGCCTATTATGACTCCATTATCTGATTTAACAGGTGTAAGCAGGCAAACTGCTGTACTGGCATTTCAATTAGGTGACGGGATTTCGAATGCAATTACTCCTACATCTGGTGTTCTAATGGCATCGCTCGCATTGGCAAAAATACCATGGATAAAGTGGATTAAATGGGTTTGGCCTGTTATAGTGTTATCTTATATTGTTGGGGCGATTATTATTACGATTGTGCATTTGTTTGTTTGGACGATCTAGAGTTTGGTGTGTGTTAGTGTGAGATATATTTTTTAGAGTGAGTGGAATTTTAGAATTTGCAAAGTGATATAAAAATAAAAAAACAAAGCAGAAAGATTTACTATTTCTGCTTTGTTTTATTTTATAATAAGGATTCATTAGCGCTTAGGGGCTCTATAACCAGCATTTTCGGCGTCGGTAGTTGAGCAAAACCATTGTGCTACATTTTTTGTTTGATTGTAGTATGTACTTCCTGGGACATGATAAATTCCACTGTTACTACCTTTAATATCACAGCTGTCTGTTTCTGATTCCTCTGAGGTGTCATTGGAAGTCGTAGAGCTGCTTGATGCTTGAGCTGAATTAGAGTTAGTACTATTATTATTATTATTATTATTATTATTATTATTCTCGCTTGATTTAGCCCCACTAGTACTTTTATTTTGGGTACTAGAGCTGCTCGTAGGACTTGTTTCTTTTTCTTCTAATTTTTTCTTTAATGATGCTTTTTCATCCTTCAGTTGTTCGATATTCTCCGCAAGTAATTCGTTTTCTTCTTCAACAGATTTATAATCTTCCTTTAGCTCTTTCTTTTTCTTTTGTAATTTTTCATGTTCATTTTCTATAGTGGTAATTTCCTCGTTTAGTGCAATTATTGTACTTTCAAGGTCAGCAAATTCATCCTGTAAATTAGAATTACTTTCCTCTAATTCTGAGATATTTGCAGTTAATTTTTCGTTTTTCTCTAACTCTTCATCTAAGTTTTGTTGAACGGTCGCTTCAGAATCACCTATAGTATTGACTATAAATGCTAAAAATGCAAAGATCCCTAAAATTGAGTAAACTACCTTCTTCCATACCTTTTTATCCTTCGATCGAAACCATAAATAACCCATCACTGCCAAAAATAAAAGTGCAATCAATGCTTCTATCAACTGAAACCCTCCTTTTGAAATGGATATATAGAACTATATATTCCCCAAAAAAATTACATATAGTGCATTATATGTAATCTTTGCTCTATTAAAATTTAATGTATGACTAAAGCATAAACATATGAAATTAGTTTTTGGTAAATTAGATTGCTAAAAAATGAAATATTGAGAAACTAAAGACTGGAAAATATTATTTCTTAACTTCAGTATAGCTCTTTATATAAAAAAAGGAAGTAATATCATTACATAGAAATACAAAAAAGACCTAATCCCATCGATTAGGTCTTTCACTTTCCTCTCAACCACTCAATCAACCATTAACTTGTTGCTCAGCAACTCCATAAGATTTCTGCTTAATCATACCATGTGGGTCGATAACGAATTTACGAGATACACCACCGTCAAATGCTTTATAACCATCTGGAGCTTCACCGATGGAAATAACCGTTGCATTAACCGCTTTGGCAATTTGTGCTCTGCCACTTAAAATAGCTTTCATTAAATCACGATTATATCGCATAACTGGAGTTTGTCCAGTTACAAATGTATGTGCCTTTGCAAATCCAAGTCCGAAGCGGATCTTTAATGTTCCTTCTTTTGCATCGTTATCAGCTGCCCCTGGATCCCCAGTTACATATAGTCCTGGAATTCCTAAGCGTCCTCCAGCTCTAGTTACACCCATAATTGAGTTTAATACAGTAGCAGGAGCTTCACCGGCGTCTTTTCCGTGACCACTTGCTTCAAAGCCTACCGCATCAACTGCACAGTCTACTTCAGGCGTACCAAGAATTTGCTCGATTTGCTCACCGAGATCATCATGCTCACGTAAGTTTACGGTTTCACAGCCGAAGCTTCTTGCTTGTTCGAGTCGTTCTTCATTTAAATCGCCAACGATAACAGCCGAAGCGCCTAATAATTGTGCGGAGTGTGCAGCGGCTAAGCCTACAGGACCTGCACCGGCAACATATACCGTTGATCCGGTTTTGACACCTGCACTAACTGCACCATGATATCCGGTAGGGAAAATATCGGATAGCATCGTTAAATCAAGAATCTTCTCTAATGCTTGATCGCGGTCAGGGAATTTTAATAATTGGAAATCCGCATAAGGGACCATAACATATTCTGATTGACCGCCGACCCAGCCGCCCATATCAACATAGCCATAAGCCGAACCAGGACGATCAGGGTTAACATTCGTACAAATATGTGTATCCTGCTGCTTACAATTTTGACAGCGTCCACAGGCAATGTTAAATGGAACAGATACGATGTCTCCTTTTTGGATAAATTCCACATCACTTCCAACCTCGATAACTTCACCTGTAATTTCATGCCCAAGAACTAAACCGCTTGGAGCCGTAGTACGACCTCTTACCATATGTTGGTCACTACCGCAGATATTAGTGGAAATTACCTTTAAAATGACCCCATGATTACATTTTCTTCCTACGTTTAAAGGATTAACTCCTGGGCCATCACGAAGTATTAGATCAGGATACCCAATATCCCTCACTTCTACTTCTCCAGCTTTAACATATACAACTGCTTTGTTACTCATACTACCACTCCTTATAAAATGATATTAGAGATGCTTGTCTATGAAAGCGCTTGATTCTAATGTTCAATATAACATCAAATCGTATTGGTTTCAATAATAATTGAAATATTTTAATTATTTTACATAGTCTTAAACTATTGTTCGATACAATCACACAGACTAATAGTTTTAGAACAAAAGACTTATTAATGTTGAAGAGTAGAATTTTCAAGTTATTGAGTAAATTAAATAAGAAGTTTCGTACCATATATATTTTCAAGGGCAAGTAATTGACTAAAATTTACTTACATGATAAATTTGGGTTGAAATTTCAAAAAATAAAATATATTAAAAATTAATCATGGCTTTCTATTTAGTTAGCCAGGCTAATAAGGTATATTATGTAAGCCTTTCCATGCAGTTGTTTTATAGTATTGGCAACCTTATATCATAATCATATTTAGGAGGATGTGTATGGGAAAAGTTAAAAATCGCTGGTTAATTGCTGCATCTGCAGTAGGGGTTCACATCTCAATTGGCTCTGCCTATGCTTGGAGTGTTTTTACTAACCCTATGGTGGCTCAATATGGATGGGAAACAACGGAAATATCGCTTGCTTTTAGTATTGCTATTTTTATGCTTGGTTTTTCTGCTGCCTTTATGGGAAGGTTTGTGGAAAAGCAAGGACCAAAGAAGTCTGCCATGCTTGCTGCGATATTTTTTAGTGTTGGTGTAGCTGGATCTGGATTAGCAACAGCTTTTGAGTCCTTATTTTTATTGTATGTATTTTATGGTGTAATTGGTGGAATCGGTTTAGGGATTGGTTATATTGCTCCTGTATCAACATTAGTAAAATGGTTTCCTGATCGCCGAGGCCTCGCTACTGGATTAGCAATTATGGGATTTGGTTTTGCAGCACTTTTAAGTGGACCAGCAGCTGCAGCTCTGATTGATATGGTCGGTATTTCCAATACTTTCTATGTGCTTGGTGCAGTTTATTTTATTGTGATGATACTTGCAGCACAATATTTATCTCCACCACCAGAGGGGTGGGCACCAAAGGGATTTAAAGAAAGTGGGCAAAATGGTGCGCGTAAAATTAAAGCGGATCTATCACAGCTGACAGCAAATGAGGCAATTAAAACACGTCGTTTCTGGATGCTTTGGTGCATGCTTTTCTTAAATGTTACTTGTGGAATTGCGGTGATTGCTGTAGCTTCGCCGATGGCACAGGATATAGCTGGGATGACACCGATAGCTGCAGCTGCAATGGTTGGAATAATGGGGTTATTTAATGGTGGTGGAAGACTGGGCTGGGCATCATTATCCGATTATATTGGAAGGCCGAATGTATATACGGCTTTTTTTGTCCTCCAAATTATCGCGTTTTTCATGCTGCCCTTCGCGTCGAATGGAATTGTTTTTCAAATCCTTATTTTTACGATATTAACTTGTTATGGTGGAGGGTTTGCATCAATACCAGCTTATATTGGTGATCTCTTTGGAACCAAACAGCTTGGAGCGATTCATGGATATATTTTAACTGCATGGGCGGTTGCTGGGGTAGTTGGTCCAATTCTACTATCCTTAATCTACGACTCTACGAATAGTTATAATTTAACGATGATGATTTTTGGTATCTTATTTATCATCGCATTTGCTATTTCTATCTGGATCCGGGCAGATATTAATCGTTTACGAAATGCACAACAAGCTACAAATCAAAAGCTTGGTGTAGCTGTAACAAAGTAAGCTGAATGTACATTAATAAAAGGAAACTGGAGGGATAAATGTTGGGAGAAACAAAGCACACAGGGCCTATCAAGCTACCGAAAAAGCCTGATCCAGCACTATGGGCAAGTAAGGTTCCGTTCGGTTTAGGAAAAATTAAGCCACATCATATCCGTGATACGATGAAGGTTGTTTGGGAGAATAAAGATAATCTACCATACGCTACGAGAATTCTTACACAAGGTGTATGTGACGGTTGCGCATTGGGTGTCTCTGGACTTTATGATCAAACATTAACAGGTCCGCATGTATGTACAACACGATTAAATGTCCTTCGTTTAAATACGATGTCTGCGATTGAAGAGCGTGTATTAAATATGGATATAGAAGATTTACGAAAAATGAGCAGTACGGAGTTGCGGAAGCTCGGTCGAATTCCTTATCCACTTATTCGTAAGGCAGGAGAGAGAAAGTTTAGTCGTATTTCTTGGAATGATGCGCTGGGTAAAATCGCGGCCAAAATGAAAGAGCTTGACCCGAAACGTTATGCATTTTATACAACTTCACGAGGGATTACGAATGAAGTTTACTATACGGTTGGCAAGGTTGCACGTTTCTTAGGTACAAATAATATCGACAATGCATCGAGAATCTGTCATTCTCCTTCGAAAACGGCGCTAAATCGTTCGATTGGGGTTGGCGCATCTACTTGTAATTACAAAGATTGGATTGGAACGGATGTCCTGATTTTCTGGGGATCTGTTGCCGCAAACAATCAACCAGTTTCAACGAAGTATATGTATGCAGCAAAACGCAAAGGCACGAAAATCATTATTATTAATCCATACCATGAGCCAGCGATGGATAATTATTGGGTGCCATCGATTGCAGAGTCCGCATTATTTGGGACAAAAATAGCGGATGATGTGTACCAAGTGAATATTGGTGGTGACATTGCCTTTATGCATGGCATCATGAAGCATTGGTTTGAAATGGAAGAGATGGCGCATGGATCAGCAATCGATCATGATTTCGTTTCACAGCATGTAAATGGGCTTGAAGAATTACGAGAAAAGGTGACTGCTTATGATTGGGATCAGCTTGTTACATCATCAGGTATCCAGAAGCATCAGATGATTGAATTAGCTGAACTACTAGCGAAATCGAAATCTGCTGTCTTTGTATGGTCAATGGGTTTAACACAGCATCGATTTGGCACAGATAACATTTCCCAAGTTGCCAATCTTGCATTACTACGAGGCTTTTTAGGAAGAGAACATTGCGGGTTAATGCCAATCCGTGGTCATTCTGGTGTACAAGGTTCTGGAGAAATGGGGGCAGATCCGTTCGTTCTCCCTGGTGGCGGAATGGATGAAGGAAATAGAGAACGAGTAGAAAAGGTTTGGGGCTTTGATATTCCAGCGTGGCAAGGGGATATCGTTGGGGTATCGTTAGAAAATGCGCTCTTACCTGAGGAACATGAACGCAAATTAGATCTTTACTATTTATCTGGTGGTAATTTCTTAGAAACAATGCCAGATCCTGATTTTGTCAAGCAATGCTTGGAAAATATAGATATTCGTGTGCACCAGGATATTATTTTTAATACGTCAACATTTTCTGATGCGAGAGAAGCGGTGATTGTTTTGCCTGCGATGACAAGGTATGAGCAGCCTGGTGGTGGTACTTCTACCTCTACAGAACGAATGGTATATTTTTCACCGGAAATTAAGGGACCACGTATTGAGGAAGCGCGGATGGAATGGGAAATATATGTTGACCTTGCTAGACGGGTAAAACCAGATCAGCAGCATTTAATTGATTTTAATACAGCGGATGAAATACGTGCAGAAATTGCCAAGGCAGCACCAAACTATGACGGGATTCAGCATTTAGAAAATCGTGGTGATGTATTTCAATGGGGCGGGGCATGGCTTTGTGAAGATGGGTTATGTCCGACGCCAGATGGAAATGGAAATTTGATAACAGTAGAATTACCAGAGCTTCGCAAGCCTGAAGGCCATTTTTATGTCACGACTCGTCGTGGGAAACAGTTTAATTCGATGATCTATGGAGAAAAAGATCCGTTTAATGATGCAGATCGATATGATGTCTTAATGAATGAAGCAGATGGAGCGGAACTCGGCATAAAAGAAGGCGATGCAATTGTTGTATACAATCAGCATGGAACATTCCATGGCCGTGCAAAATTTGTAGCGGTCAAACGAGGAAATATTGAAGCACATTGGCCAGAAGGAAACATGCTTATTCCAAAGGGTGTTTATGAAGAATTTGCGGGAATTCCAGAATATAATGCAGCCGCAATCGTTGAAAAGGCGGAAACATATTTTGCTCAAAAAGATACAAAATATGTGGAAAAAAGAGTAGAAGAGCTTGAAGTAGATATTAGCTAGGGGGGCTAAGATGACTGATGTGAAAGAGGATGGCTGGGAAATAATCCGATTTAATGGGTATTCCCAGTCCATTTTACATGAAGAGGTTGCAATCGAAGCACCGCTCACGATTAGGATTAATGGAAGTGAATTTGCAACGATTGTATGTTCACCGTCCAATCAAAGTGATCTAGTCATCGGCTTTCTTGCCTCAGAAGGGGTAATTCGGTTTAAGGATGAAATAAGGCGAATCTCAATAGACGAGAAACTCGGCTTTGCTTATGTGGATCTGTATAAACAGATCGATCCTTCTCAAATTGACCACTCGAAACGCTTTATCGGTTCTTGCTGCGGGAAAAGCCGACAGTTTTATTTTAAAAGTGATGTAAAAACGGCCAAAACGATAACGAGCAAGCTATCAATAACAGTCGATCAATGCTTTCAGTTAATGAAAGAACTGCAAACGAATTCGGAGCAATTTATTCGTACAGGCGGTGTCCATAATGCAGCACTTGCTACTTGCGAAGGAATACTTACGATAAGGACCGATATCGGACGCCATAATGCATTGGATAAAATATATGGGCATATTATTCATAAAAAAATAAGAGTGGCAGATAAACTTATCGTTTTTAGTGGTCGGATTTCATCGGAAGTATTGCTGAAAATATCTAAAATAGGTGTTGGCATTCTCCTTTCTAAATCTGCACCGACAGATTTGGGATTGCAGCTAGCAGCTGATCTAGGCATTACGACGATTGGCTTTGCCAGAGGAAATAAAATGAATGTATATACACATCCAGAACGGATAATCAATACAGCAATGAAGGCACCATGAAAAGAGATTGTGAATCAGCACTCCATATAACCTATTTTGCATGTATAATAATAAAATACTGCTATTATTACAATTAGCCCCATGTGTTCAAAGAACACATGGGGCTAATTGTAATTGATATTATAGTTGATCTAAGATTTTAAATAACATATAAATTGGGAAATGATCTATTATTATTACTATTTTTAGAGCGGTTTAAATTAAGTCTATAAGTATGTATAATGGATGTCGTGACTAAATTTGGTTATATTTTTCAGAAAATTATTCATTTAAATTTAATAGGAGGATTACTTTATGGCAAAAGGAAAGAAGGGATTTTTTCAGCGTTTCTTGGATTTTGTTGAAGCATCTGGAAATAAACTTCCGCATCCAGTAACATTATTTGCTATTTTAGCTCTGATTGTATTACTGTTATCAGCTGCCTTCCAACCGTTGGGAATAAGTGTAGAACATCCTGGAGAAGAAGGATCAACTGTTGAAATCAAGAATTTACTAAGTGCGGAAGGCATCCAGTATATATTTTCAAGTTTGACAGATAACTTTATTGGTTTCGCTCCACTAGGTGTTGTTCTCGTAACGATGCTTGGTATCGGTGTTGCCGAACGGACAGGCTTGATAAGTGCATTATTACGTGGATTTGTATTATCCGTACCAAAGCGGTTTATTACACTGGGGTTAGTTTTTGCCGGTATCATGTCAAGTGTAGCCTCTGATGCTGGCTATGTTGTACTGCCACCACTTGGTGCAATGATTTTTGCGGCACTTGGCAGACATCCGCTAGCTGGACTTGCAGCAGCATTTGCTGGTGTTTCAGGTGGATTTAGTGCGAATCTATTATTATCAGGTACGGACGTACTGCTTGGAGAGTTGACGATTGCTGGAGCAGCAATAATTGACCCGGCGTATGCAGAAACCATGAATATTGCAATGAATTGGTTTTTCATCGCAGCATCTGTATTTGTGTTGACGTTTATCGGAGCTTGGGTAACCGAGCGAATTGTTGAACCTCGACTTGGAGCATATAATGGGGATCAGAAGGAAAAACTGGACGGGCTTCAATCGATTGAGAAGAAAGGACTTATCTGGTCTGGTGTTGCGGTGTTTGTCGCTTTAGTACTGGCATTACTGCTTGTGTTGCCGCCAAATGCGCCATTGCGTGGCACAGAAGGAGATTTGATGGCACAAATTATCCAATCACCATTTATGAGTTCATTAGTTCCAATTATCGCGATTCTATTTTTTGTTCCTGGACTTGTTTATGGTATTGTTACGAAATCAATTCGAAACGATAAAGATGTTGCAGCGCAAATGTCCGATACGATGGCTTCCATGGGAATGTTTATTGTACTGGCCTTTACTGCAGGTCAATTTGTTGCATTCTTTAACGAGTCGAATATGGGACTAGTTCTCGGAGTATACGGCGCAGAATTTTTGGATAGTGTTAACCTAACTGGAATACCATTAATTGTTACATTTATTCTCATCACAGCGGTCATAAACATATTTATTGGAAGTGCCACTGCAAAATGGGCAATGATGGCTCCAATCTTTGTGCCAATTATGATGCAGATGGGCTATTCCCCGGAACTGACACAAATGGCATACCGGATTGCAGATTCGTCAACAAACATTATTTCACCGTTAATGACGTACTTTGCAATAATTATTGCATTTGCCCAGAAGTATGATAAGAAAATGGGGATTGGGACATTAGTATCGGTTATGGTACCATACTCTATGTTCTTCTTAATTGGCTGGACAATCATGCTAATTATATGGTTCCTGTTCGGAATTCCGCTTGGACCTGGTGGACCGCTTCACTATTAATGAATATTGAAAAGCATCGCCCTTTGTAGCGATGCTTTTGTTTTATGCAGAAAATAATACTATTTCATCTTCCGCTTATTTTTAGTTGTTATTGTAAACATCCAATGCTGCCTGCAACGCTTTGCCAGCTTGAATAGGAGCATTGTGACGGATCAATACTGCTTCTAATCCTGCTAATGCAAACAGAACATTTTCTTTCCGGCAGCTATAACCCATTGTGCCAATTCGCCAGATTTTTCCTTGTAGAGGACCAAATGAACTTGCAATTTCAATTGTAAATTCATCAAGCAGCATTTTCCGTACGGATTCACCATCAATTCCTTCTGGTATTGTGACACAGGTAACTACGGGGAGTTTGGAGTCAATATTCCCATATATATCTAATCCCATTGCTTCAATACCAGCTATTAGAGCCTGTTCGTGATGCTTGTGACGAGCAAAACGTTCTTCTAATCCTTCTTCAAGTACAATCCGAAGTCCTTCATGAAGAGCATAAATCATAGAAGTTGCTTCTGTATGGTGATTTAAGCGTCTCGGACCCCAGTAATCTTGAAGCATACTGACGTCAAAGTAATTGCTTTTTATAAAAGGATTGCTTCCAAGATTTTGTCTGTCATCTTCTGTTTCAATCCCTTTTTCAACTTTCTTTCTGGCTTGAATTACTTTTTCAATTCTATCATTATACGTAATTGGTGCCATCCCAGACGGAACAGATAAGCATTTTTGTGTACCGCCAACGATACCATCAATAAACCATTCATCTACTTTTACAGGAGTACCCCCGATGGATGCAACAGCATCAACAACAAACAGTATATCTTGTTCTCTGCAAGCTTTCCCAATTTCTTCTAAAGGTTGCATTTGACCTGTTGATGTTTCACCATGCACGATTGCTGTAATTTTCGGGTTTACTTTTTTCATTTCTTTGATTACTGCTTCTGGGTCAAAAACTTCTCCCCATTCACATTCCATCGTGTGAACCTCTGCACCGTATCGTTCGCAAATCTCATTTAATAAATAACCAAATCTTCCATATATCGGTATGAAAACTTTATCTCCTGGTTCAATAATACTGCAAAGCAGCGCTTCAGCACCTGATCTTGACGTTCCATCAATCGGGAAAGCCCATTTATTTTTTGTCTGAAAAAGTTCTCGAAGCATGTTCATTACACGATCCATGATTTCAGTAAAAGCTGGATCAAACTGACCTAGTATAGGAGTAGCCATTGCCCGAAGCACACGTGGCTCAGCTTCTACCGGTCCTGGAGTCATAATCGTTCTAGCTGGTGTGTTTAGTTCTGTGTACATAGTTGAATTTCTCCTTTTTATCGATTAATTTATAAAAGATTCAGTTTTTATAAATTTACTGGATATATTAACTAGACTAACTAATGTGGAATGGAGGATGTAAAATATGAAATGTTAAGCTATTGTTTAAATTAATTAACGATTCTAATATTGTACTAAAAATTTGATGATATATCATTAAGCATTCTGCACTATTTATTATGTTTAATTTTGTGCAAAACGAACAACTTCTATTATTTGATTAAGGGAAAGATATATTTTGATGCCTGTAAAAGAGAAGAATAAAAAAACCATCCATGTGGTGCTTCCTTGGATGGTTTATGTAAAAGTTAGCGGAAGATAGGTTCAAAGGATGTAAGAGAAGATGAATGCAACAGATTGATTAGAGCTGGCTAGTCCAATTAGTGGTTAATTCACCTATTAAATACAATGGAAAAAAAACCTCCACGCTGTTTCTCTTTCTTCTTCTTATCTTGCATATCACGCATCGTTTCTAACAAGCGAAAGTCTCGGGTTCGAATATTTTCCTCTACATTGTTTTGTCGATCTAGCAGCTCCATTAGTTCGTGATAGTATGTGGTCTGCTGCTGTCGTAACTCCTGCAGTTCTTTCATGATTGCTTTGTTAAGCTGTCGCTGTTCATCCAGTGCAACAGCTAATTGTTTTAACCCTTCGTAAACTTGTGGCTGAAAAGATGGAATGTTTGCAGTTGTATTGTCCGAAGTGGTTGCACTGTTTTCTATTAATGCTTGTTCGATAATGCTAATTGGTTCGTTTGCTTCTTTCAGATGGGCGATTAATTGAAAAAGTGCTAATGCGCTAGCTTCATATCTTGTAGTTCTTCCTTGAGTACCCTGAACAGTCGGAAGGTATGGTTTAAATTGATTTCGCCATTCTTGTACGGTTGTCCGTGGACGGCCGAGTTGTTTTGCAATCTCAGTTAAACTGTAGCTGTGTTGGAAGTTTTCAGTAGCCATATTGCACTCTCCCTTTTGTATTTTGGTCAATAATTGAAGTCGTTAAATAACAGCTTATCTAGTTTGGTTATACTTACGAATTGAGAAAACGAAACTACTGTCAATTAATTGCTGCTAAACAATAACTTCATTTAGAATAGATGTAATCCAGTTTAAATATAGAATCCCCAAGGATACATTGTTTTACAAGAATCTAATATCGCTGAAACTGTTTTATTAGTATATGTTGCAGGGAAATATGAATGGGAGACAATTTTTTTTTAAAAAATATTATCACGTTGTGTAAAATAATTGAATTGTAGATTGCTATATCCTATTCTAGCGCATTGCTGTTTAGATAGCTGTCGGATTATAAGTGCAAACATGTACAAGTTTTAGCGAATGCACGCTGATTTTGATAGATTTCGTATGGCCTGGAATTATAAATTGTAGGAAATTCGAGTTGAGTTAGAAATTTAGGTTGCTAATTGAATGGATAATCAAATGGCAAAACGAAAACGCTATAAACAAATTTAAAACTTACGAAGGGAAGGGTGCTATCATGCGAAAAGAGAATGGAAATGATGCTGGCTGGAATTTAGAGAATAGCTATTCTCGTTTACCAAATTTATTTTATACAAATCTAAATCCAACTCCTGTCCAGCTACCAGGATTAGTAATTTTTAATAAGAAGTTAGGCACTTCACTTGGACTAAACATCGAGGAGTTAATCAGTGAAACTGGTGTTGAACTGTTGGCTGGTAATCGAATTCCAAAAGGAGCTAATCCGCTTGCGCAAAGCTATGCGGGACATCAGTTTGGGCATTTTACCATGCTTGGAGATGGGAGAGCAATATTATTAGGAGAGCAGGTAACTCCTGATAAAGAACGTTTTGATATTCAGCTGAAGGGGGCGGGAAGGACTCCGTATTCTAGAGGCGGTGATGGCCGTGCTGCACTTGGACCGATGTTAAGAGAATATATCATTAGTGAGGCGATGCATGCACTTGGCATCCCTACATCTCGTAGCTTGGCAGTTGTAACCACTGGGGAATTTATAATGCGTGAAACTGAACTGCCTGGTGCGATTTTAACCCGTGTTGCCGACAGTCACCTTCGTGTCGGGACTTTTGAGTATGCTGCAAATTGGGGATCAACGGAGGAACTGCGCGCTTTAGCTGATTATGCATTAGAGCGACATTTCTCAGGTGGTGATTTTGGAGAGAATCGTTATCTATACCTGCTTCAGGAAGTAATAAGGCGTCAAGCTATTCTTGTAGCCAAATGGCAACTGGCAGGTTTTATTCATGGTGTAATGAACACCGACAATATGACGATCAGCGGTGAAACGATTGATTACGGTCCTTGTGCATTTATGGATACGTACCATCAGAAAACGGTTTTTAGCTCTATTGATATTAACGGGCGTTACGCTTATGGCAATCAGCCGCAAATAGCTGGCTGGAATCTCGCGCGATTTGCGGAAAGTTTGCTGCCATTACTGCATGAAGATGACGAACAAGCATTGGAGCTTGCACAGGAAGCTGTATCTGGTTTCTCGAATTTGTTTCGTTTTCACTGGATGAAGGGAATGCGAGCAAAATTGGGTATATTTAATGAAGAGCAAGAGGATGTAGCTCTTGTTGAAGACCTTCTTCGTATGATGCAGAAGCACCGAGCGGATTATACGAATACATTTTTGGCACTAACTTTTAATTGGCAGAAGAATTTTGAACTAGCTGATACTCCGGGATTTACGGAATGGTATCAGTCATGGCTGGAAAGATTAGATAGGCAGGAAGATTCAAAAGCTTCATCACATCAATTAATGCGGGATAGTAATCCTGCAGTAATCCCACGGAATCATCAAGTGGAAGCAGCGCTTTCTGCCGCAGTCGAAGAGGGAAATTATCATGTGTTGGAGAAGTTACTACATGTTCTAGCTGATCCTTACGCACATACGGACGAGCAATCTGAGTTTACAAGACCGCCTGTGAAAACTGAAACACCTTACCGAACCTACTGTGGTACCTGAATTTAAGTAAATGGGCCAAATATTTTTAATGAAGCATGCACACTTTCGAACTCCCTGCATATATTGATTTCGGTGTGATAAATTAATAGGAAAGGAAGAGGAACAATGGATAAAAGCTTAATCATGCAGTTGAAAAATGTGGACTCAGTTGATAGCGGATATAAAGTCATTGAAGTAAATTTATCTGACTCAACAGAAAGCCTATACGCAGTTTGTACGCCGATAAAAAAACAATAGGATAGGGTTTATTGTTAAAACCATCTCATTTGTACGTTACATACATGGGATGGTTTTTTATTGTTTTTACATTAAAAGAATATATGTGGCTGTATTTCACAGAATAGATGTCATGTGGTTTATGATACGAATAAACATTCAACAAAGTTTATCTTAAGGAAACTTTGTTGAATGGAGGAAATAAAAGAAGCCTCCTTGTGTTTATTGTAGTATAATGATTACTGAAATTTGTAAGCCTTGGTTTCGTAAAGAAAGAAGGTAATTTTTAGTTTCAGTGAAATCATGAGGAGGTAAGTGTTACATGTCTGCGGGTAATGAAAAGGATGAAAGAACAGACAGCTATGTTGAAATAATTGGGGATACTGTTTATGGGAAACATTTAATAAGTACTATTGCAATAAGTATTACGCTAAGCTTAGCAGGCTTTTTTATTGGGAAAAGTATCTTTCCGAAGATTGCTCCAGAAGAAATGGTGCAATCTTATTCATTGCTGCTTGGAATTGCAGGAAGTTTGGTAGCTTTAGTGACGAATACGTTATTATTTAAGCCAAAACGGACATTGAATGAGATGCCAAGCACGAATGACGAATTGGCGGAGGTTTATAAAAAACTACAATTTGATATAGAAGAAGAACGAGAATCTATATTGAATGATCTTGTTACGACAAAAGAAATGAAGGAACAGGGAATCTACGATATGTTTATACAAGATGGGGAGGATAAGCGAAAATGAGTGTATTGGTAATCGCTATTCTCTTAGCAATCTTGGCCGGGGTAGTATTTACATTGCTTGGTTTGATTTCGGGTTCAGATGAAACGGCAATTCTAGTTCCAACTACATTAATTGTTGTCTTGCTAGGTGCACCACCTGAAGCGGTTTTCGCATTTTTTATGTCAGCTATTTTGGCCAAGCATTTAACACACGCTATCCCAACTGCTTTAATGGGAGTTCCAGGAGACACACTTGCAGCTCCGATGCTGGAGCATGCTAACTTTATGCGGAGAATTGGACTGCCGCACATCGCGCTCAGAAAAATGATTTCAGGTGGAATTATTGGTGCTTTTATTGCACTTCCTGTTTCACTTTTATTTGCGATGTTTTTAAGTCAGTTTGGAACATTCTTCCAAGAAAATGCAGGGATTATTTTTACAGGTGCTGCTGTATTAATAGGTTATTTTTCCAAAGGACGATGGGTGAGTATTTTACTTATCTTGCCTTTAGCTTTAGTTATTCAAGGGTTAAATTTAGTTAGTACATCGATTTTGGGGAGTAGTCTATCCATTAGCTTCTTTCTCGGTATCGCAATTGGACCGATGTTGACGGATATTCTTATTGCAACATCAAATAGTGCTCGCCCGATGATTCAGCGGACGAAACCAAATGAATACAAGCTTGCCCCTGAACAGAAATCATGGTCTGGGTACTTTCCAAATCCATTTAAGGTGTTGACGAAAAAACAAACTGCTGCTGTTGGTGGCACTTCTTTTCTGTCATCGTTAACCTTTGCGCTCAGTCCTGTTGGAATGACAGCATTAATGGGGGAAATCGTCGGTTCTCGTGTCAAAGGACAATATAAGAAAACGACAACCAGCTTGTCTACGATGAATGGGGTAACAGAATCTACATACGTTGCAGAGACAATCATTCCATTAGTTGCATTTGGAATCCCGCTAAGTCCTGTCGCTATCGGTCCTGCACAAGCCTTATTTAATGCACCGCCAATTTTCACTGCGGATCCAGTAAATAATTTACATTCGATGATGGATCCAATAGACTTTTTTATTTATGGATTGATTGGCTTAGTGATTGCATCAGTGATTGCTTATCCGTTTTCAATGAATTTTGCCCGTAAAGCTACTGTTTTTGTTTTAAAGCGAATTAATCAGGAAGCAATCATTGGGATGTTTATTGGAATCGTGTGTTTACTGGCATTCTATGAAGGTGGATTGGTCGGAATTGTTGTTACGTTTGCGATGGCAATGGTTGGCGGAATGCTGAATCGTTTTCTTGGGGTCGGAGTTGGTGTTCAGTTCATGATTTTCTACGGATCAGCCTGGATTATTTCCACGGTGCTTGGATTATAGAATAGTATTTTTTCAAAAAGATGCTATATTGGATAGTAGATTTTGAAAAAGGAGAATCAATATGACGAGAAAAGTATATGACGCAAAAGGCACGGAGCCTTCAGGGCCTTATTCACATGCGGTTGATGCAGGGGAATTTATCTATTTCTCCGGTCAGACTGCAAAAAATTCACCTACAGCTAAGGATATGACTGGTGATATCGCTGCGCAAACGCAGCAGTGCTTTGAAAATTTATTTGAAGTAATGAAGGAAGCAAGTCTTACTTCAGATGATGTCGTGAAAGTAAATGTCTATTTGACAGATATGAATAACTTCGCGGAAATGAATGCTGTGTACGAAAAACAATTTGCAGCACCATATCCGGCTAGGACCTGTGTTGCGGTCTTGGCACTTCCACTCGGAGCTGAAGTGGAAATTGAAATGGTAGCAAAGCGATCTAAGTAATGAAAAAATCCAACAATGAATTTGGCAAATAAGAAGGTATAAAACCTTCCAACTTGCTTAAATGCAACAAAGACATTCGCCTATAAGCTTGGCGAATGTCTTTGTTTTCTAAGATTGTTCTCATTTATAAGCACGCATCAATATTTCTAATGCTAAAAGCTGAATTTCACAGTTAATTGACTGATGTTTACAAATAAAAAGCTGAAGTTCTCACAGCTATATGCCTCTAACATATGGTCATGCTAATTAACATCCAAGTTTTCTTTCAAAAATTGAATGACTTGGTGAAATGCATCTTTTACATTTGGATCATTCATTTCTTTGTCAAACTGATGCTTTCCATTAGGAATGGTAATGAGTTTATTTGTAATACCAGCATCTTCTAGAGCTCTGCTCATATTAACGGATTCCTCGTGGGGAACATCGTCGTCTTTATCACCATGTAATAACAATGTTGCCGGATAATCGGAATGAATATTATCAATTGGGCAATACTTTGTCAGCTCAGCTTTGGTTTGATTTCTGCCGATAACGTAATCATTCCATACACCTTGCTGTCTACAGTATAAGTATATGCCATAACGTTTTTCAATTGGAGCCTCTGACAATATGCTTGGCTGAATGAGCATTTTTGGTAATGCCTCTGGCACTTTTGCCATTTTTGTAAAATAGGGACTTGGTTTTGTGTACCAGTCACCCGTAATATTTCCGTAACCGTAGAAGGATACAATTGCTTTTGGTTTTACTTCAAATATACCTGTAAGTAAGGCAAGATATCCTCCACCAGAGCTGCCGATTACACCAATTTTATCTGGGTCAAAGTTAAACGTGTTTACCCCTTCGTCTTTTAACCACCTGAGCGCATCTTGAATATCGCTAATGATATCTGGTAACTTTGATTCCGGAGCTAGGCGGTAGTCAATGGAACAAATGTTGAAGCCAGCATTGTTATAAAGATTAATTTGTTCTTCGGAAAGTTCATCACGGCTTCCCCAAATTAGCCCACCACCATGGATATAAACAAGCAAAGGTGCGTTTGATGCTTCCGTTGAGTAAAAGTCTCCTTTGATTGCACAATTTCCGACATTTTTGTATACAAATGTTGAACCCATCTTATGAATCACTCACTTTTTTATAAGTTGCAGCTCCTGCGATTTAGCAAAAGCCTTCATTAGTTTAACGATAATTTTACTGTTCGTCTAGTGAGAAGCAATGTATCCTATTAGTGTTTTTGTACACAATAGGAGTATACTATTATGGATCTTTACTCTTGTTAACTATATACAAAAGCCGAACTATATTTTATCAAAAGTAACTAATTACATTTCAAGGGTACTCGGCTATAATAATTGTTGGTAAGTGGTATATCTGATAGGTACCATGAGGTATTTACTAATTGCGCTGTTAGGAAAAGATATTAATATTGCGTAATTGGTGATTTGGTGTGAACAAGAATAAGTTTTCAGTTTTTTAATAAAGGAACATGGGATTTAAAAGTTTGCCAATATAATAATCCACTTACGATTTAATGCAAGACATACAGAGAATCATTTCAACTGAAATGGGTTTATAAAATGTTTTAAAAGACAAAGGTGTTTATGTCTAAATATAAACCATTTGAATTTTTGATTAGAACCAATATGATGTTGGAAAGGTACCTGATATCACTTGAAGGTGTTAAGAATGCGCCGACTCGTGAAAGCGCGCACAAGCCCTTTACACGCTCTGTATGGAATTAATATAAAGAAGACTTTTCATTTGCCTAAGGATAGAGAAGTGAAACGGCTTCGAAGATGTAACAATAAATATTGGTCTGGGAGTGAGAAACATGCTTCATACTGTGATTAAGAAGAACTTATATCAGGACTCCGTTAGCCTGATGTTATTAACGAATCACTTATCCGCTATGGATGGTGTTGAGCGAATTTCAGTTATGATGGGTACACCATCAAACAAAGATATTATGAAGGGGTCAGGTTTATACACTGACGAGCTAGAAGCTGCAAGCCCGAACGATCTTTGTGTTGTTGCTGAAACAGAAAATGTTGATCGTGTTATTGAGGAGTTAGAGGATTTCTTAAATAACCAATCTGCAGCATCTGAAGCAACTGCATATTCTACAGTTCGTACATGGGAAATGGCTGGAAACAAACTGCCGAATGCTGATTTAGCTCTTATTTCAATTGCAGGTGAACACGCTGCAGCTGAAGCGAATAAAGCCCTTGACCGTGATCTGAACGTTTTCCTGTTTAGTGATAACGTTAGTATCGAAGATGAATTACAACTAAAACAAAGAGCTGCGGAAAAAGGATTAATGGTAATGGGTCCTGACTGTGGTACAGGTATCCTCAACGGTGTGCCGATTGCTTTTGCAAACGTAATTGAAAAAGGAAATATTGGTGTTGTAGGTGCTTCAGGTACTGGTATTCAAGAAGTTACAACAATCATTGGAAGAAACGGCGGCGGTGTGTCACATGCTATCGGTACTGGTGGACGTGACTTAGCATTAGAGATCGGCGCATTAACAACAATTCAAGGATTACGTGTGTTGGATGCAGATCCTGAAACAGATGTAATTGTTTATATTTCGAAGCCACCTGCACCAGAAGTGCGTGAAAAGGTTGTTGAAGTATTCAAGACTTTAAGCAAGCCTGTTGTTTCTATCTTTATGGGTGATAAGCCAAAAGAGCAACATGATAATGTACATTATGCATGGACTTTAGAAGATACAGCGCTAAAAGCTTTAGAATTAGCTCAAACAAGCAACACTTCTGCAGATAGTATCCTAGCAGATAACGAAGACTTGAAGAAAATCAAAGAAAACAAAGATCAACGCTTCATTAAAGGATACTATTGTGGTGGTACATTAGCACTTGAAGCAGCAATGATCCTTGAAGATGCATTCAATCTTGATCCAGATGCGGCACATCCTGAAGGAATGATGCTACAACATGGCGAGCATGAAGTGATTGACTTAGGTGATGACGCTTATACGCAAGGTCGCGCGCATCCAATGATCGACCCTACTTTCCGTGTGGAAAAGGTTAAAGAAGCTATTGCAAACCCTAAAACTGCAGTACTTTTATTAGATAACGTTATTGGATATGGAGCGCATGATGATATGGCTGGCGTATTCGCACCAGTTGTCGAAAAAGGTAAGAAAGAAGCTGCTGAACAAGGTAGAGCAGTTATCGCAATTGCATCTGTAACAGGTACTGCACAAGATCCTCAAGTATACCAGGATCAAGTAGATAAATTAGAAGCTGCTGGTGTTATCGTTACAGAAAGCAATGCACAAGCAACAAAACTTGCTGCTGCAATTATTGATTCTCTTGAAGGAGAAGAGGCAGCAGAAACAAAAGCAGAAAAAACAGCAGTTGCAGATCTTACAAAAGCTTCTGAGCTGATTTCAGATAAACCAAGAGTAATCAACGTTGGTCTGACTGGATTCGCTGATACCGTTCAAGAAAATGGCGGTCAAGTGGTTCAATACCAATGGGCACCTATCGCAGGTGGAGATAAGCGTTTAGCTGCAATTTTAGACAAACTAAGCAAGTTATAAGATTAGGAGGATTATCATGCAATATAAAACAATTGATGAAGCAAATCAGGCGGTTATTCAACATATTACAGCATCAGAACCATTCTTACTTGATGTCGTTCCGGCAAAAAGTGTTATCTCTGAATTAAACGGAAAGGCTCTTTTACACTCAGGACCTCCAACAGTTTGGGAAAAAATGCCTCATCCAATGCAAGGTTCTTGTATCGGTGCAGCATTATTTGAAGGATGGGCTGCAACAGAAGAAGAAGCTCAAAAAATACTTGAAAACGGAGAAGTTACATTTATTTCTGCTCACTCTGTAAGTGCTGTAGGACCAATGGGCGGAATCACTTCTGCAAATATGCCAGTTGTTGTTGTAGAAAACAAAGCAAGTGAAAAACGTGCTTACTGTAACCTAAACGAAGGTATTGGTGCGGTACTGCGTTTCGGTGCGTACAACGAAGAAGTAATCAATCGCTTAAACTGGATGAAAGATGTATTAGGACCTGCTCTTTCTAAATCATTAAAACAAATCGATGGCGGAATGAACGTTAACGTACTTGTTGCAAAAGCTATTACAATGGGTGACGAATTCCACCAAAGAAATATTGCGGCATCTGCATTATTCTTAAGACAAATCGTTCCATACTTAATCACTTCTGGTATCTCAGAAAAAGAATTACAGGAAGTTACAAAATTCCTAGCAGATAATGACCAGTTCTTCTTGAACATTATGATGGCAACTGCTAAATCTGTAATGGATACTGCTGCTACAGAAACAGAAGGAAGTATCGTTACTGCACTTGCTCGTAATGGTGACCAGTTCGGAATCAAAGTTAGTGGACTAGGTGATCAATGGTTTACTGCACCAGTTAATACTCCAGATGGTTTGTATTTCAGTGGCTACAGCTCTGAAGATGCAACTCCGGATATGGGAGATAGTGCAATCACTGAAGCTTACGGTGTTGGTGGTATGGCAATGGTTGCTGCACCAGGTGTTGTTCGCTTCGTAGGTACTGGCGGATTCAACGATGCTGTTAACACAAGTGATGAAATGCGTGAAATCTGTATCGCTAACAACAATAACTTGCAAATCCCTACTTGGGATTTCCAAGGTGCTTGTTTAGGTATCGATATCCGTAAAGTAGTTGAAACTGGAATTACTCCAGTAATCAACACTGGTATTGCTCATAAAGTAGCAGGAAACGGACAAATTGGTGCTGGTACAGTACGTGTACCACTTGGATGTTTCGAAAAAGCTTTAGAAGCACTTGCTGAAAAATACGGCGTAGAAGTTTAATTTCTTATAAATAATATAAAATGGCAACAGGATAGATGTGTGGATGGATGGTATGTACTGTATGCAGGCATACCATCCTATCCTGCCATTAATGAACGATGCCGTTATGATTTTTAGTTGGAGGGTTTATAGATGAGTAAAACAATAGTTGCTGCAATAGGTGGAAATGCAATTTTACAAGCTGGTCAAGAAGGTACGTTTGAGAACCAGATGAACAATGTTCGTACAAGTGCTAAATTTTTAGCGAAATTAATTAAAGATGGCTATAAGCTAGTTATTACACATGGTAATGGTCCACAAGTTGGAAATATCCTTCGTCAAAATGAAGTAGCTGCAGATGTCGTTCCTCAACTTCCATTAGACGCATTAAGTGGTCAATCCCAAGGTTTTATCGGTTATATGATGGTTCAATGTTTAGTAAATGAATTCCAAGCACTAGGTATTGATGCACCAGTAACTAACTTGTTAACACGTGTTGAAGTTTCACGTGATGATGCGGATTTCCAAAATCCTTCTAAACCAATTGGTGCCTTCTATTCAGAAGAAGAATCAAAACAGCTTGCAGCTGAAAAAGGCTGGAAAATGGTAGAAGATTCAGGCCGTGGCTATCGCCGTGTTGTACCTTCTCCAGAACCACTTAAAATCCATGAAGCACAAACAATTAAAACACTTGCAGAAGCGGGTAATGTAGTTGTAGCTTGTGGCGGCGGTGGAATTCCGGTTGTAACAGCAGAAAACGGAACGGTTGAGGGTGTTGAAGCAGTAATCGATAAAGATCGCAGTGGCTTTAAACTTGCTCAAGAAATGGAAGCAGATGTTTTCATGATTTTAACAGATGTTGAAAATGTTTACGTTAATTATGGAACACCGGAACAAAAAGCATTAGGTCAAATCAAAGTAGAAGAGATGGATGGCTATGTTGCTGAAGGTCAATTCAGTGCAGGAAGCATGGGACCTAAAGTTGAATCTGCATTACAATTTGCTAAAACTACTGGCACAGCTATCATCTGTTCATTAGAACAAGTTGATAAAGCAATCCGTGGTGAAAGTGGAACGATTATTTCTAAATAAGTAGGGAATAAGCATTTCATATGAATTCTAATGAAATGTCTATTCAAAAAAGAGGTTAAAAAGGAGGATAAAAAGGACCGAGGTCGGCTAAATTCGCAACGTCCTGTTGCAACGCCGACACTAGCACGTCCTGTGCGTCGAAGTTCGAGGAGGCGTGGCTTTGAGTAGCGGAACGTATGGGTTTAATACGTGAGCAGACGTTCTTGCACGCAGGAAAAGTGGTTCCCTTTTCTAAGGAACGGAAAAGCAAGCCAACGAGCTTCTACAGGATGTAGTGACTTCGACGTTCGACACAGGACGTGTCGGAAGTTAGTCGAAGATCATTTGTACCGATGTGTCATTTTTACCGGACTTTTTACCAACCTTGAAGAATCAATTCATTAAAGGAGCGATTTTAAATGGGATATCCAACAGATCTTTTATCAAGCAGAGCAGTTATTGAACCAGGGAAATACGCGGTAATTCCTCCAGAAGGAAGAGTAAACAACGTAGTACCTGGATTTGAAAATTGCACCATGACTATTTTAGGATCACCTAAATTAGGTGCAACTTTTGTTGATTATATTTTAACTTTCCATGAAGGTGGTAAAAATACAGCAGGTTTCGGTGGACAAGATAACATTGAAACATTTGTATGTGTTTTAGATGGTAAAGTAAAAGCTAAAGCCGATGATGAAGAATTTATTCTTGAATCAGGTGGCTACTTATACTGTCCTCCATCTGTAACCATGTACTTGGAGAACTTACAAGACGGAGATTCTAAACTATTTCTTTACAAACAAAAACATAAACCTTTAGAAGGTAAGAAACCTTGGGTTGTTTCTGGAAACACAAATGATTTAGAAGAGATCGATTATGATGGCATGCACAATATGCGTCTTAAAGACTTACTTCCAACGGATATTGCATTTGATATGAACTTCCATATTCTAACATTTGATCCGGCTGGTAGCCATCCATTTATTGAAACACATGTACAACAGCATGGTGCATATTTATTATCTGGTGAAGGTGTATACAACTTGGATAATAAATGGCAAACAGTTAAAAAAGAAGATTACATTTACATGGCTCCATACTGCTTGCAAGCAACATACGCAGTAGGCAGAGAACCGCTTGTTTACTTGTATTCTAAAGATTGTAATCGTGACGAAGAACTGTAAGAACGGAACACGATTTATAAGTTCAAAAGCATTACTGAAAAGGTAAAAGGCATTTTGCCTTTTACCTTTGCCTGTATATGTGCAACAATTTTTCGTGAAGGAAATTCCATAGGAAAGCTAAGGGGTGTATAAAGTGAGACTAACAAAACAGGAATTAACGGATTTAATTAAAAATAAAATTCACAAAGCAGGATTATCAGAAGAACATGCGGAACAAGTGGCAGATGTACTTGTATTTGCAGACGCAAAAGGTATCCATTCTCACGGTGCAATGCGTGTAGAATATTATGCAGAGCGAATTGCTAAAGGCGGAATTACTGCTAATCCAGACTTTAAAGTCGAAAAAACCGGACCGAGTTCAGCTGTTTTCCATGGCGATAATGGAGCTGGACATGTTGCAGCAAAGCTTGCAATGGATGAAGCAATCAGCATTGCGAAAGAGAGCGGTGTTGCTGTCGTAGGTGTTAAGAAAATGGGACATAGTGGAGCATTATCTTATTTCACAGAGTATGCTGCAAAACAAGACTTAATAGCTCTTTCTGTATGTCAATCAGATCCAATGGTTGTACCATTTGGTGGAGCTGAAGCTTATTATGGTACAAACCCAATTGCATTCGCAGTTCCAGGAAAAGATGGTAAGTTAATTAGCTTTGATATGGCAACGACTGTACAAGCATGGGGTAAAATTCTGCATGCTCGTTCTAAAAATGAAAGCATTCCTGATACATGGGCAGTTGATGAAAATGGTGAGCCAACAACAGACCCACACAAGGTACGAGCGTTATTGCCGGTTGCCGGACCAAAAGGCTATGGCCTCATGATGATGGTAGATGTACTTTCAGGCGTGTTGTTAGGTTTGCCATTCGGTAATAAAGTGTCTTCTATGTACCATGATTTAAGTGAAGGCAGAGATTTAGGGCAGTTACATATCGTGATTAATCCAGCGGTATTTACTGGCTTAGATTCATTTAAAGAAAATATTGCACAAACAATGACTGATTTGAACGGGATTAAACCTGCTCCAGGATTTGACCAAGTATTCTATCCAGGACAAAACCTTGAATTCATTCAAAAGGAATACGAAGAAAAAGGTATTGAAATTGTCGATGATATCTATGAATATTTAGCTTCTGATGTTATTCACAACAATGCATATGATAATCAAGACCCATTTGCAGAATAAATAGGCTGCTGTTTCGATTCATACTAGTTTATAGCTGTACTATTTCATACGATTGGGTGAGTTTTCAGTAGGGAAAACTTACCCTACTCGATTTTATGAGACAAATTACCTGTGGAATAGTTTTTATTTCCTTACATGTGTGGTTCATTTAAAAGTTGTTATATTTACAATAAATCATTAGGGGTGATATTTTGCGAGTAACGAGAGATGAATTGAAGAATCTAATAAAAAACAAGCTTAACAAGGCTGGTTTAACAGCAGAACATGCTGACGGTGTTGCTGACGTTTTAGTTCACGCGGATGCAAGAGGTGTTCATTCACATGGTGCGATGCGTGTTGAATATTACGCAGAGCGCATTGCCAAAGGTGGAATTAATACAAACCCTGATTTCAAGTTTGAAAAGACAGGGCCAACTACAGCTTTGTTTGATGGCGACAACGGGGCAGGGCATGTTGCAGCAAAATTGGCAATGGATGAAGCGATTGCAATGGCAAAAGAAAATGGGGTTGCTGTTGTAGGAGTAAGAAAAATAAGCCATAGTGGCGCATTATCTTACTTTGTACAGCAAGCAGCTAAGGAAAACCTTATCGGAATTTCTGTCTGCCAATCAGATCCAATGGTAGTGCCTTTTGGGGGAGCAGAACCTTACTATGGTACAAACCCAATTGCTTTTGCTGCACCAGGTGAAGACGACATCATCACATTTGATATGGCAACAACAGTACAAGCATGGGGCAAGATATTGCATGCTCGTTCTAAAAATGAAAGCATTCCAGATACATGGGCAGTAGATAAAAACGGAGAAGCAACAACAGATCCATTTAGTGTCAACGCATTGCTGCCTATTGCAGGACCAAAAGGGTATGGTTTGATGATGATGGTCGATGTACTTTCTGGAATATTATTAGGTCTTCCTTTTGGAAACAAAGTATCATCCATGTACCATGATTTAAGTGAGGGAAGAAATCTAGGGCAATTACACATCGTAATTAACCCAGAATACTTTACAAATCTAGAAACATTTAAGCAACATATTACGACAACAATGACTGATTTAAACAATATTAAACCAGCTCCAGGGTTTGAACAGGTGTCTTATCCTGGTCAACGAAGTGCACAGCGAGAAGCTGCATATATGGAAAAAGGCATTGAAATTGTTGATGATATTTATGAATATCTTGAGTCTGACGTTGTTCATAATGATTCCTATGGAAACAAGGATCCATTTGCAAAGTAAAAGATAGATTTAAAAGTCACTGCATCTATCGGAATGATAGGGAATGCGTGACTTTTTCTTTATTTATAAGGGTTTTATCTATACCGTTTTCAAAACTATGCTGACGTATTTATGTTAATTAATAACAACTCGTTGTTTACTTTGAACAATTCAGGAATCAAGTTATACAACAATAGTTAACTATTTTGTTTACTCAATATAAAGACCTGAATATTCATCTGTTATATACTTAATTCAAGCGAATCAGGTGGACGTCTTCCATCTTATTAATATATGTGAAGATACAAAACATGAGGTTACATAACATATACCTTCAGCTTTATTTGTGAAACATCCTACTAATTTGCACTATTTCTCCTTTTACTAGGGGCGTAATTATTTTCGAGTAAAATGATTACAATAAGACCTATGCTTGGACAAGTAGTGTGGATTCGTTGTTGATCGTGAAAGGAGATTTTTTTTTGGAAAGCTTGAAACGAGACCAGCTTAAAGCAGCTGGTTTCAGTGATGATGTTCTACCGTCACAAGATAAGGATAGAACATGGAATACAGGAAATTTCTTTACTGTTTGGATGGGTAGTGTGCATAATATTCCAAACTATATTGCAATAGGTGGTCTTTTTGCTATTGGATTATCTGTTGGGCAGGTTTTTTCGGCAATTATGGTGGCAGCACTTATTATAGCAGCTGTGCTCGTATTTAATGGCCATGCTGGTTCAAAATATGGTTTACCATTTGCTATGCTGATTCGTTCATCATATGGAAATAAAGGAGCCCTATTTCCCGGTGTAATCAGGGGGGTTATCGCAGCAATTATGTGGTTTGGTTTTCAAACATTTGCAGGAAGCCAGGCACTATCCATACTATTAGGCAAGCTGTGGCCAGGCTATTTAACACTAGGCGGAGACTGGAGTTTCTTCGGACTGACATTGCCAGCTCTTATTTCATTCCTTATTTTTTGGCTGTTTAATGTAGCATTAATTTATGGTGGAATGGATATCTTAGGGAAGTTTACAAATATTCTTTCCCCATTAATTTATATTGTATTTGGTGGAATGGCGATTTGGGCAATTAACTTGGCTGGTGGAATCGGACCAATTCTTTCCTATACAAATGCTGGATTTGAAGGAAATAGTATTATTGTCTTTTTAGCTGCTGTTACTGCAATAATTGCAGCCTGGGCTGCACCGATGGTTAGTGTATCTGACTTTACAAGATTAGCCAAAACGCCTAAACATCAAGCAGTCGGTCAAACTTTAGGATTAGTTGTAACTTACCTGCTTTTTGCAGTTGCAAGTATTTCGATTATTGTTGGTTCAGAAATTGCATTTGGAACACCAATTTGGAATGTACTTGATGTGGTTGCTCGTTTTGATGGAACATTTGCTATTGCTATTTCTGTATTAACACTATGTTTAACAACTTTGTCTGTTAACGTAACCGGAAATATTGTTCCTGCAGGCTACCAAATTGCATCACTTTTTCCGAAGCTCTTTACCTTTAAATCAGCTGCAACATTAGCTGCAATCCTCGGAATTCTTATTATGCCGTGGAAGCTAATGGAAAATTCTACAAGTATTTTTACATTTTTAAACATTGTTGCTGGTTTATTAGCACCAATTACTGGGGTAATGCTTGCACACTACTTCATTGTTTCAAAGAAGAAGATTGATATAAACGAGTTATACTCTAAAAATGGTAAGTATAATTATAAAAACGGGTATAATGTGAATGCGATTGTAGCTACGATTATCGGTGCTGTTCTGAGTTTGATTGGTCAGTTTGTACCGTTCTTTAAAGCCCTTTATGATATCTCGTGGTTTGTGGGAATTGTATCTGCTATTGTAATTTATATACTATTGGAGCTTTCTAAAAAAAAAGAGCAGTTTCAAGAGTTAAATAAAAAAGGCGCATAACTGTAATAAGTTGTTCAATTTGGTACGTCCATTTAATAAAGGAAGGCCTACCATATAAAAGCAGTAAAGATGTAGGCAACTATTTCTTTACTGCTAAAACAAATTGTATCTAACCAATAGAATTGGTATTAGATAAAGGTTTAACTTCATGAAGCAAGTGAAACAGGAAAGGGGAATTATCAGATGACAACATTTGATCTCATTATTAGAAATGGAAAGATTGTAACAGCAGATTCAATTGTTTCAGGAGATATAGCAGTTAAAGAAGGGAAAATAGTTGAGGTTTCCAATGATAAGGCTATCGAAGGAACTGCTGTGAAAGAAATCAATGCAGAAGGATTACATATCTTACCTGGCTTAATTGACTCACATGTACATTTTAACGAACCCGGAAGAACAGAGTGGGAAGGACTAGAAACAGGAAGTCGAAGCCTAGCTGCTGGAGGCGCAACATCATTCTTTGATATGCCATTAAACAGTACACCGCCTACTATTAACAAAGCAAACCTAGATTTGAAAAAAGAACGAGCTGAAGAGAAATCAATTGTCAATCCATACTACTGGGGTGGATTAGTTCCTGAAAACATCGCTGATTTAAAAGATCTTCATGAAAACGGTGTTATTGGATTCAAGGCGTTTATGTCACCAAGTGGAATTGCTGACTTTAATAATGTAGATGATGAATCCATTTTTAAAGGGATGAAAGAAATTGCATCACTAGGTTCTCTGCTAGCTGTTCACGCGGAAAGCACGGTAATATGTGACCAATTAGCAGCAGAAAAACAAGAGCAAGGAAAAACAACTGCCAGAGACTTTGTTGAATCAAGACCAATTATTTCAGAAATCGAAGCGGTTAGAAGAATTATTTCTTATGCAGAAGCAACTGGATGTAAGCTTCATATTGTGCATGCAAGCAGCCGTAAAGTTGTAGCAGTAATCAATGATGCGAAACAAAGAGGCGTTGATATTACAGTTGAAACATGTCCACATTATTTATCCTTAACTGTAAGAGACTTAGAAGAAAAAGGAGCAATAGCAAAATGTGCTCCACCACTTCGAGATGAGGATGAAGTAGAAGATCTATGGGCTTCAGTAGCAGCAGGAGAAATCAATGTCATTGCTTCTGACCATTCTCCAGCACCAGCATCCATGAAAACAATTACGGATAACTATTTTGAAGGATGGGGCGGAATCTCCGGAGCTCAATCTACGTTGAATATTATGCTAACAGAAGGTTATTTCAAACGTAACCTTCCATTAGAAAAAATTGTTGCATTAACATCAACAAACCCAGCAGAACTATTCGGATTAGAAACAAAAGGTACAATTGCTGCTGGTTTCGATGCGGATATAACACTTGTTGATCTTAATGAAGAGTTTGTACTGAAAGCAGAAGATTTAAAATATCGTCACAAGCATTCTCCATATGTTGGTAAAACATTTAAAGGAAATGTAAAAACAACAATCGTAAATGGAGAAGTTGTATTTACAAATGGAGAGATAGTAGAGAAATAAATCTTTATCCAGCATTAACTGGCTGTAATCCTTCACCTCTGAGTGTGAGGGAACAGCCCGTAAATTCCTGATTCTGTTCAACTAATTTAAGTGGGAGAGGTAAGGAAATCTCCACTTAATGAAGCTTCACTATATAAACATTCAATTAGAAAAGGGGTATTCAAATGGGATTTGATGCAGTAATTAAAAATGGAAATGTTGTACTTCGTGATGGTGTATATAATGTGGATATCGGAATTAAAAATGGAAAAATTGCTAGCATTGCAGAGGAAATTACAGAGCAAGCAAATGAAGTAATTGATGCAAAAGGTCAATATGTTATGCCGGGAATGATTGATACACATGTGCATATTAGTGAACCTGGCCGTACAGAGTGGGAAGGCTTTGAAACAGGTTCTAAAGCACTTGCAGCAGGTGGAACAACAAGCTATGTTGAAATGCCGCTTAATGCTATTCCAGCAACCATCAATAAAGAAACATTAGACTTGAAGCTAGAAGCTGCTAAAAGTCAGAACTATGTCGATTATGCATTCTATGGTGGACTTGTTCCAGAAAACATCGATCAGCTGGAAGAATTAGTAGATGCAGGCGTTCCAGCATTCAAATGCTTTATGTCTGCAATAACTGCAGAAGTTCCTGGCGACTTTGTTAATGTTGATGACTATGCATTGTATAAAGGCATGCAAAAATTAGCTGAATTGGATCAAATTCTATGTATTCATGCTGAAAACCCAACGATTACTGCGAAACTGGCAGATGAAATGGTGCGTGAAGGCAGAACAACAGCAATGGATTATGTTGATTCACGTCCAATTTTTACGGAAGTTGAAGCAGTTCAGCGTGCATTATTGTTTGCGAAAGAAACTGGATGCAAACTGCATTTTGTGCACATTAGTACTTCTGAAGCAATTCAGAAAATCCTTGAAGCACGCAGAGATGGTGTCGATGTAACAGTTGAATCATGTACACATTATTTTGCACTTACTGCAGAAGATGTAGAAGAAATTGGACCAAGAGCTAAATGCCAACCGCCATTGAGAAAAGCAAAAGACCAAGCAAGATTATGGGATGAGCTGATGGCAGGCAATATCGATTGGTTAACCTCCGATCATTCTCCATGTACAGAAGACCTTAAACAAGGAAATATTTTCGATGCATGGGGCGGAATCAGTGGTGCACAAAATAATGTAGATATTATGTTTGATCTAGCTGTTAAAAAACGCGGGTTACCCGTGCAAAAATTTGTGGATTTAATCGCAACAACTCCAGCGGAGCGTTTTAATTTACCAAATAAAGGTGAAATTGCAGTTTCCAAGGATGCAGATATCATTCTAGTTGATCCAAACAGCTCTTACACGCTAAACAGAGAAGATCTTTATTATAAAAATAAGCATAGTGCTTATGAAGGAAGAAACATTGACTGTCGTGTAACGAAAACGATTGTACGCGGAAATGTTGTTTATGATTTAGAACAAGGCATTGTAGGCGAACCAATTGGTAAGCTGATGACTGTGAATAACTAATATGATTTGCATTACAAAAGGTGTCCTTCCTAGGAAGGACACCTTTTGTATAAATTGCATATTTTGAAAGTTACTTCATCCTGACAGCACATTATGTTTAAAATAATGAGGAATAAATCACCCTAATAGATAGAGATTAAAAAAGGCAATTGTTATCTTTGCATAGAAAATAGCTGAGTTTAATAAGAGCTTGATCCCTTGTCTTATTGGACAAATCGCAAAGCACACTATTAAATTCTTCTCAGCTGCAGTACAAATTGAACAATTGGCTATTTAGAGTACATAAAAGATGAATATAAGTTGGTTAGTATGAACAATATACTTAATAAATTTAGTTGTAATCGACATTTACATGTAATTCAATTAATTTTACAATGAAATGCAGTACAGAGTTGGGAGCGGATACAACATAGCATATAGTTAGAGGATTTCTAAATTGTTCACATGGCAGTGTGAGCAATAAGGGGTATTTTACATAAATGCATGTCAGTAGTTTCACTTGTTTTCTGTACAAGTTAATAATAAAGGATGGGACAAGAATGGAGAAAACAGAGAAAAAGAAAAAATTTCAATTGCCTCATATTTATGTAATCTTATTCATTTTTAGTGCACTTGCTGCAATCGCTACCTATTTCGTACCGGCAGGTGAATTTGAGCGGGTGCCAGGACCGGACGGAAGGGAAACAGTGAATCCAGAGTCTTTTACACAAATTGAATCATCACCTGTAGGGATTGTTGACTTCTTGACAATCATCCCAAGAGGCTTAATTGAAGCTGGAGAAATTATATTTTTCACATTTATGATTGGTGGAATGTTCATGGTGCTGAAAAAAACAGGCATCATTGAAATAGTAGTTGATCGCTTAGCAAATCGTTTTGCTAATAAAAGTATTTTGATCATTCCTGTACTTACAACTGTTTTTGCAATCGTTGCTACATTAATTGGTACACCAGAATTAACACTTGTGTATATTCCTGTCATCATGCCACTGATGATTGCGTTGGGATATGACTCTATTGTTGCGGCAGCTATTGCTTTAATTGGGTCAGTAGTTGGTTTTACTGCGGGAGTACTTAATCCAGTGAATGTAGGATTATCACAGCAAATTGTCGGTGTTCCGCTGTTTTCAGGGATGAGCTTTCGCATCATTATTTTTGTTCTAACTGTAGCAGTTGCCTCACTTTACATCATGCGCTACGCTAAAAAAGTTAAAAACAATCCGTTAAATAGTTTTGTCTATGAAGATGATGTAGAGAAAAGAAAGCAATATCAACACCAGGATAAATTAGAAGTTAGGACAATGACAGCGAGACAAAAGTATGCATCTTTTGCAGCGCTCCTATTTATGGGAATCTTAGTCTATGGCGTACTTAATCATGGCTGGTTCATGGTCGAGATGGCTGGACTATTTGTCTTCATGGGTATTATTGTAGGTTTAATTTCAGGACTAAACTCAACAGAAATATCAGAAGGATTTACAGAAGGTTTCCGGGATGTATTAATGGGAGCTATTATCATGGGCTTAGCTCGTGGGGTTTCGGTCGCGCTAGAAGATGGTCATATTATGGATACAATTGTCTATAGCTTAGGATCGGTAGTTGGCGATTTTCCTGCTGTTTTCGGTGCAGTTGGAATGTACCTCGTTCAATTAACCATAAACTTTATCATTCCGTCTGGCAGTGGACAAGCACTAGTAACAATGCCGATCATGGGACCTTTAGCTGATCTTATCGGTGTGACGAGACAAACGGCAGTACTTGCCTTCCAGCTCGGAGATGGATTTGCACATATTCTTTATCCAACATCAGGATACTTTATGGCTGCTTTAGCAATTGCGGGTGTTGCTTGGCAAAAATGGGTAAAATTCTTCTTGCCGCTGTTTTTCATCTTTTCAGGAATCGCGATTATTGCATTAGTCATTGCCCAATCGATTCAATACACAGGCTGAACGAGCTAACATATAAAGGAAAGAGATTGGAACATAACCAGGGTGTTTAATTTGTGAACAATGCATAAACTTTGTGTAGGAAATATGCGTAAGGTATTTTTCAAATCGAAGTGTTTGCATCAATCACGTCTGAATTTCAGGTGATAAAAACACTTCGTTCCAGCTTCTTTCTTTTGAAGCTTTGTATTTGTATTTTGTTATTGTTTAATATGGATAAAAATGATTTATTTTTTTATCATAAATGGCATAGAAACAGTAGCTAGAGATAGGTATAATAAGTTATAGAGCTAATAGAAATTATATTTTAACGCTATCTTTTACAAAGATAGTGTGTGATAGAAAGGAAATGTAATATGACTGAGTTAAGTAAAGAGTTAACAGATATGCTAGAAACGCTAGGATCACATGGCAAGGATCCTGCAGGCGGAGTATCACGCTTTCTTTACACAGAGGAATGGGTTGCTGCACAAAAGTATTTAGAGAAAGAAATGGTGGATGAAGGCTTAGATGTACATTTTGACGAAATCGGAAACTTATTTGGTACATTGAAAGGGTCTAAATATCCTAATGAAACTATCCTATCAGGTTCTCACGTAGACACTGTTGGAAACGGCGGATATTATGATGGACAATTTGGTATCGTAGCAGCTTTCATAGCGATCAAACATCTAAAAGCAAAATATGGACAGCCTTTACGTAATATTGAGGTCGTCTCAATGGCTGAAGAAGAAGGAAGCCGTTTCCCTTACTCATTCTGGGGTTCAAAAAACATTGTCGGAATCGCCAAAAACGATGATGTAAGAAACATTACGGATTTTGATGGTGTTCCATTTGTAGAAGCGATGCATAAGGCTGGATTTGACTTCAGAGATGATACAAAAGGAATGCGTGAAGATTTTAAAGCATTTGTTGAGATTCATAATGAGCAAGGAAATGTATTAGAAACGGAAGAAAAATCAGTTGGTGTCGTTCACAGTATCGTTGGTCAACGTCGATTCAATATTGAAATCAGCGGCCAAGCAAACCATGCAGGTACAACACCAATGGGCTACCGTAAAGATACAGTTTTCGCTACGAGTCAAATGGTATCCGAAATAATTACTGCTGCAAGAAAGCATGGGGATCCATTAGTAGCAACTGTTGGTAAAATTGAAGTAACACCTAATGTTGTCAATGTTGTTCCAGGAAATACATTGTTTACACTAGATATCAGACATACGGAGAAAGACGCTTTAGTTCAGTTTACAGAAGAAGTATATGAAATACTAAATCGTTTAGCACAAGAGCACCAAGTAGGCTTAAATATTGACATGTGGATGGATGAAGATCCAGTGCCAATGGATAAGAATATCGTTGATCTAATGATTAAGCAATGCGAAGAAAATGGCTTAAATTATAAATTAATGCACAGCGGTGCGGGTCATGATTCCCAAATCTTTGCTCCTAAGATTCCGACTGCAATGATTTTCGTTCCAAGTCGTGATGGAATAAGTCACAACCCTGCTGAATATACAGAGCCAGCAGACTTAGCTGAGGGTGTAAAAGCATTAATGGGTGCACTGTACGAATTGGCTTATAAAGAGTAAGTTCGATTTTAAGGCTATTTTGGCAACTAAGTAACAACAAATTTTATAGTTTTTTGAAGTAAAACAAAAGCAAGAAGGAATACTTTTCTTCTTGCTTTTGTTTTAGGAAAATAAGAAAGTAAAAACCTAGCTATTTGCATAAATGCAACGAAGGCATTCACCGAAAGGTTGGTGAATGCCTAGTTTTCTAACCTATTCTTCGCTTTCCAAAATTGTTCCGATTAGTAAAGCAACTCGAATTCGAAGTGAATCTGTTGGATCTCGGAAGGAACAACCAAGCAACTCTTCCATCTTTTCAATCCGATACTTCACTGTATTTCGATGAACGTATAATCTTCTGGATGTTTCAGATATTTCACATTGGCAGTCCAAATACGTCTCCATGGTTTTTACTAAATCAATTTCCTCTTTCGTATTTGGGTAAGCGAGTGTTTTTAATGTGTTTTCGTATAAAGCCTTTAAATCCTTTCGAGGCAAGGTTGTTAACAATTCGTCAATCTCTCTTGTTCGGTAAAAATTAATAAAGCCAGACTTATTTAAATCATAGCCATTCATAATTGCATCCACTGCTTCGTAGTATGCGTTTGGAATATCAATGGGTGATTGAACTAAATTACTAATGCCAAATGAAATTGTGAGATTTCCATCTTGTAAATTCCTTTGCACATTTTCAACAAATTCAGTTACGCGATTGATTTCTGTTTCATTATAATTGGAAAATTGTAAGAGCATGACGAAATATTTTTCCTTTGTAAATAAAATGGCATCCATATCATTATTTACAATTTCGTCTTCCAGCTGGTCATAGATGCTATTATGAAGCTCAGCTATTTTTTTTTCATATAATTGCAATGCCTCATAGTTATCACCATCTGGATCAATTGTACAAATAATACTAATCGTATCCAGTTTATCATCGAGGCCATAGTAATGTGTGCGGCTTAAAATTTCCTCATTGGAGTGTATTCGTCTTTCAATTAGGTCTGCAAAAAAGTTGTTTTTCAATAATCGAGTATTTTCCTCAATTGCTTGTTCTTTTATAATCGTAAATGAGATAACATTACCAGCTTGTTCAATTGCCATTTGTGATGAAGGATATGGTAAAGTAGATGCATCGAGCATGACGAGCATACTGTTATGCTGCCTCTTTGTCTGTACTGGAAAGGTAGCAATCGATATCCCTTCACCAGTGGAGATTTTAAATGTGCCCCCCTGCCGTCCACGCGGTAAATCACTTTTTATTGCATGAACGATTTCTTCCTCCACAGTCTGCATGGATTCTTTTCGGAAATCATGACTATGGGCGATTTTTTCTCCTCTATGATTCAATAGCATGACAGGACGATCTAGAAAATGCCCCAGTTGCTCGACAAGAGAATTTAAACTATACTCCTTAAACATCATATCGGAAAACTGTTTTTGGACATGTAGTGCATAATAAAGCTGTTCTGCTTTATCATCATTTAAGTAATTCAATATGTGACGGGATAATTCACCTAAAGTTAGGTCTGTTGGAAGGTCGATGATAGGAAATGCTAATTCATTGGCTAGGAGTTTAACCTCTTCCGGTAGTTCCTTTAGAAAACGATTGATCTTGATGACGATGCCAGTACAATTTAAGTCATGCATTTGTCTAATTAGTTTACAGAGTTCTTGTGCATCGTCTTTAAAGGCATATCCTGAAGTAAGTAATAAATGGTTATTATCTAAAAACTGAATAACATCAGGTGTATCGGAAATATTGACAGATTGTACGTTTTTTGTTAATCCGCGATGACCAGCGATAACGGTACAGTCCTTCATTGCTTCTAAAATAAATAAATTATTTAACGTTTTCACTTTAATACCATCCCTTGTGCATTTGTTCTATTTCGTGCTGTTTCCATGAAGTGAAATACATTGTAATTATATACTTATTTAAGGTTAAAGTAAATAAAAAAGCAAAGGGCTTTTAGTCATTTTAAACAATGATATTTTTAATTGATTTGTGTAAAATAGATAGGTAGCGGTTAATTACGGATAATTTAATGAAGGATTTGAGGTACTAATTCATGAACGATTTTAATAAGAAGGCCATCCGAGGTGGAAATTCGTTAACTAGCTGGGAAGCAAACGCTACAAGTAAAATCGTTTTCCAGATTCTTAATGACCATTCAAATGGCACCGTTCACAGCGTTTTTAATAATAGCTTTAATTTGATTTTTGGTGAAAGAATGATTCATATTGGTTCCGTAGAGAATGGTGTAGCCCCATTTGGTATTGGGATGGAGCACATGAATGCACAACTGCTAACGAGACAAATCAAAGGAAATCTACCGGTTCAATGGGATGCTTTTAACAAGCAGTTAATTATTGGAAACAAACATCTCCTTTCATTAAATCAGGTGGTCCGAACAAATCATCTGCTGTCTGAACAATCGTTTAATACTACAAGTATTCAGCGCAATCTAGATTGGATAATTTCTAAACTACGTCATGAATCTTGGCAAACAGGATTAGCTCAGACAGTTGAAGAAAAGGAATATATTATCGATTATCTTTTATCGAGGAAAATTACAGATGCAAATCAATCGCTGTTTCGCAAGTTTGATGAGTTGGATTGTGTTGTGAAGAATTGTTACGGTCCGGATGTTCAAAATGTCTTTGATTATTGGATTGGTAGAGGATTAGGTCTTACACCAAGTGGTGACGATCTTCTTACTGGGATATGTGCAAGTCTTTCTGTTTTGCAGGGAACATCGAATCGCTTCCATTTACAGCTTAGAGGGTACGTGACACAATATGGTTTGCAACGTACAACACAAGTAGGTTATGAATACCTCTATTATGCAGCGCAGCATAAATATCATTCCCATTTAATTCAGTTTTGTTCGGCTTTGCTTACAGAACAGGAGTCAAGTTTATCAGCTGTTTTAGAGGAAATGAGGGCTATAGGACATACATCTGGAACAGACACAATAATTGGTGTGTTATTGGGGATGAAAATTGGACTCGTTGACTAACATGCTTTTTCGTTTTTGCCTTCTGTTTTGAAGTCGGGTAACTGGCTTGAAAGAACGAACATATGGAATATCCATATGGAAATATTACGTTAATATATTATTATAGGTTGGTGTTAATATGAAAGAGTTGCTAAAATCTAGTAACTGGGTATCGGGCTTACAATGGCTCTTTTTTATTTTTACAAATATTGTTGTCATACCGATAACAGTTGGAGCTGCATTTGAATTATCGCAAGAAACAATTGTTTCAATGCTTCAATTATCCTTCATTGTGACAGGGCTCGCATGTATCATTCAAGCATTGCTTGGTCACCATCGTGCAATTATGGAAGGGCAGTCAGGGCTATGGTGGGGAGTTATCCTTACACTTGTTAATACTGCTGTAGCACAAGGAATGCCATTAGATGTACTAGGTGGTAGTTTAACGGTTGGTATTATCATTTCCGGTGTTCTAACAATTTTGATTGGTATAACTGGAATTGGGCCAATACTTGCCAAGCTTTTTAACCCAGGTGTAATGGGTGTTTTTATGTTTTTATTTGCATGTCAATTGGTTGGAATCTTTCTGAAAGGAATGTTAGGTATTCCTTTTGGAAATGTTGAGGGCGAGGTTTATATTGATCCAGCTATTTCCATACTATCAATTGTAATTGCACTTATCGTTATTATTATTAGTATTAAGGGTTCATTAGAAATTCGAAAGTATGGTTTATTAATTGGAATAATTATTGGTTGGATTGCATATGCAATTATTTTCAAAACAGAATCTGTAGCAGGTGCCCAAGCAAAGGCATTCAGTTTTGAATTATTTCCGTTTGGAGCACCAGCATGGGATATTGGTATTATTTTAACGGTTGTTTTAACCGGCTTGTTAAATACGGCTAATACATTTGGTGCACTTAAAGGAACTGACAGTATGTATGGAAAAGAAGCAACGAACAAACAATACCGTAATTCGTTTACAATCACAGGATTTGTGACAGGTTTTGCTGGTATGTTTGGGCTTGTTCCATATTCACCGTACGTGTCATCGATTGGTTTTCTAAACCAAACTGGAATCATTAAAAGGATACCATTTCTTATTGGTGGATTTCTGTTCTTCATGATGGGTATTATTCCTGCAGTTGGAGCATTTTTCTCGACGCTTCCATTAAGTATTGGTAGTGCGGTTTTATTTGTATCTTATTTGCAGATTGTTATTTCATCTAGGAACTTCTTTAGGCTTGTTAAATGGAATACAAGAAATGTTTATCGTTCTGCGATTCCATTACTTGTAGGTATCATCATTATGACAATGCCGGCATATTATTTTAATTCATTACCGGAAATCATTCGTCCATTATTAAGTAATGGCTTAATCGTTGGTATTACACTTGCATTAATTTTAGAAAATCTAATATCATGGGATAAAGTCGACTAACATGGATGAAATTAATAGATATTGTACGGAATCAGAGGTTACTCATCTGATTCCGTTTTTTTATTTACTTAAAATTACAATGTTTCCGCGAAAATATGACCAAATTTATCGATCCTATAATATATTTTTGTTTAATACGCAAAATATAGATGATGAGCACCCAAATGAAGAGAAATAAAAGAGAAACGGTAACTCATAGGGGTTATGAGCACCCAAATGAAGAGAAACAAAAGGGAAACAGTAACTCATGGGAGCGATGAGCACCCGAATGAAGAGAAATAAAAGAGAAACGGTAACTCATGGGAGCGATGAGCACCCAAATGAAGAGAAATAAAAGAGAAACGGTAACTCATAGTGGCGATGAGCCCCCGAATGAAGAGAAATAAAAGAGAAACGGTAACTTATAGGGGCGATGAGCACCCAAATGAAGAGAAATAAAAGAGAAACGGTAACTCATAGTGGCGATGAGCACCCGAATGAAGAGAAACAAAAGAGAAACGGTAACTCATAGGGGCGATGAGCACCCAAATGAAGAGAAACAAAAGGGAAACGGTAACTCATAGGGGCGATGAGCACCCGAATGAAGGGAAATAAATACAGAATAACCCATCAATTTTTACGCAAGCATTAGTTAGCAGAGCGAATTTTCAGTGCTATTTACCCAACTGGTTCTTATGTAATAAGTCGTTATTTTGTGCAAATGTGATAAAAAGAAGAGACAAATTAGCAAAAATAGCATAATCACAATATTTTATGTCGGTTTTATATAATAAAAAACGATTTAGTTTGTACGTTATGAACAATGACATTATACCTGGAAGCGCTTATAATCAAAAGGGCTTAAGAGTTATCATAAACTACTTGATGACTTAACAATTATAAAATAGATAGATTGATGAAAAGGGGTTGAAAGCCAGTATGTCTACAAAAAATGATACACTGACTGTTGATGATAAAAAGAATTTACAGAGTCACGAAAACGATTCATTAAAGCCGAATACTGAAAAAGATAGGACGTTAGGTCCATTTGGCTATATGTCGATGTGGGTCGGTGACGGGGTTAACATGGGTAATATGACACTAGGTGCTAGTATCATCGTACTTGGTGTGGCAACATTAAATGCTGTTCAAACTTTTGCTGCAGCTTTGGTAGCGATTGGAATTATTTCAATAATATTTGCATTAAATGACAGACTTGGTTATCGAACAGGAATACCTTACGTTGTACAACTTAGAATGTCTTTCGGTGAAAAAGGTACAATAATATCCTCACTACTACGAGGAGTACCGGCAGTTATCTGGTATGGTATTCAAAGCTGGATCGGGGCAACGGCTTTAAATGAAATTGTTAAGATTGCCTCAGGCGGTTCGATCGATAACGTTGCAATTTGTTTTATCATATTACAAT
This sequence comes from Oceanobacillus sp. FSL W7-1304, assembly GCF_037969805.1. NCBI lineage: Bacteria > Bacillati > Bacillota > Bacilli > Caryophanales > Bacillaceae > Oceanobacillus > Oceanobacillus sp. FSL W7-1304. Next base: position 3,896,124 of record NZ_CP150211.1, read on the forward strand.
CTTTACAAATTGTGCTTTCTATGTTTGGATTCCATGCAATTAAATGGGTTGAAACGGTGGCATCTGTGGTGCTTATGCTAATTATAGCGTTTGTAGCTGTAGTACTTCTGAAAGATCATAGTGCTGTTATCGCAGATAGCTGGGTACGTGCAGAAGGATCATGGGGACTTCCATTCTTTGGATTTATTATGGTATTTATGGGTAACTATGCTGCGATTTTCTTAAGCGCTGCTGATTATTCAAGAGAACTTAAATCAGGGATTAGTGATAAAAAACGTGGGCTATTTTACTTCTTGCCAATTGCTATTTCATATGGTTCGGTAATTGTAGTTGGTGCAATGCTTGCGACTGCAACTGGATTCACAAACCCGGCAAGAGCATTACCAGCATTAATTGATAATACGTTTATTACGATCTTTATATCTGCTTTTATCGTATTTGGATCGGTTGCTGTTAATATGGTTGCGAATATTGTATCACCAACCTATGTAATTCAATTGTTTACAAAATTAGATTATAAAATTGCTGTAATTATAACTGGACTTTTAGGAATGGTTTCATTCCCTTGGTTGTTAGTACAAGACTCTTCCGCAAAAGGTCTCGACATGTTTGTACTTATTTATTCAGCATTTTTAGGACCTTTAGTTGCTATTCTATTAGTTGAATACTACCTATTAAGAAAACAAAAAGTGGATATAAAGAAATTATATGAAAAAGATGGACAATTTGCAGGCTCGAACCCAGCAGCATTTACTGCGATGTTAATCGGTGCAGCTGCAGCCTTCTCATTTGTTGATCTAGCATGGATAATCGGCTTTATTGTTGCAGGTATTTCTTATATTATTATTTCGAAATATGCATTTAAGGGTTCAAGGTTTAAAAAGGATACAATTTACGAAAATAAATAAATGATTAAAGGAACGCCTGTGGAGACAATAAATAATCCACAGGCGTTTTCTGTTGCGTGTATATTAAAAACTAAATGTTTATATTTTTACCTTTTTCATAATACCCTTGCATCACTTCTTGCGGTACCATGTTCCCGCCAGTTGCCCATATTAGATGGTGAGCCTGTTTCATCTTATCTGTCAGATTATGTTTTTTGATATAGTTTCGACCACTTTGCTGTGACATAAGCTGAACAGGACCATAAAACCCAGCTAGTGCAGATGGTTCTAAGAAGATGTCTTCTGTATCAGCCAAATCACGAAGCAAAGCATACAGTCTCGCATCTTGGATCGTATAGCAGCCACTTAGCAAATGTCTAATCGTTTCACCTACAAAACTGGAAGTCCTTCCTACAGCAAGCCCATCTGCATCAGTCTGGTTACTCAAGCCGAAGTCCTGAACAGAGATCTTGTCTTGAAGCCCTGTCAACTGACCCAGTAAAAAGCATGGGGAATTTGTAGGCTCTGCGAAAAAACAATGGACATGTTCTCCAAACTCAGCATGAAGACCAAAAGTAACCCCGCCTGGTCCGCCTCCAACGCCACACGGAAGATATACAAATAATGGTTGATCTGCATTAACTTCAATGTTCATCACATGTAATTGTTCTTTTAATCGTGAGGCGGCAACTGCATAGCCTAAAAAGAGATTTCTTGAGTTTTCATCATCAATAAAATGACACCTAGGATTATTTTCGGCTTGCTTTCTCCCTTCAATCACTGCTTTACTATAATCAGATTCGTATTCTATAACCTGAACACCTTTGCTGCGCAGAAGGTCTTTTTTCCATTGCTTTGCATCTGCAGACATATGTACGGTTACTTTAAATCCAAGTTGGGCGCTCATAATGCCAATGCTCAAGCCGAGATTACCCGTAGAACCAACTGAGATTTCATAGTTTGAAAACAACGTTCTAAATGTATCGCTGTCAAATTGGGTATAGTCTTGATCAACAGAAATATAATGATGCTTTGAGGCAACCTCTTCAGCATGCTTTAATACTTCATAAATCCCACCCCTAGCCTTGATGGATCCAGATATTGGTAAATGACTATCGCATTTTAATAGGAGGTCTTTTTGAAATGCAACATCATATTTTTGCTCCATTACTCTCTGCATGCTACGTATTGGTTTTATAGGTGACTCAATAATACCTTCTGTCTCCATAGTTTCAGGGAAAACTTTAGCTATATAGGGTGCAAAACGTTTTAGTCGTTCTGCTGCATCATCTATATCCGCATTTGTTAGTGTGTTTTTGGAGTTCTCCATTCGATATGCAGGGTTTGGCCAGAAAACTTCATCTGCATAGACTATTTCTTCAAGAATTGGATGTTGCTTCACCCATTGTTCCATTGTTTTATCTGCAATTAGTTTACTTACCATAACATCAATCCTTTCCATATAATTTACTGATAAATTCTGGCTTAATCTTCGAAATTTATTACTCCTAGATAGTCTATCATTTTGTTCCTCAATAAATCGAATGGAATTTTGAATTTTTTCTTCATTGACTATAGAAAGTACGAGAGGATGTTAAAAGTTTATAAAGCTTCGGTACGGGAAACTTAATTTGTAAAATCTCTAATAAGGTGGTTCTAACAATGAAAAGTTTCATTATAATTTTGGGTATTAGTAGTGTTATGTTTCTAATCTCTTGCAGCAGCTCTGAGACGACCACTGAGGAAAGTAATGCACAAGATGCGAATAAAGAAGCTCAAGAAACAGCTGCAGATAAAGAGCAATTACGAGCACACGCAGATTTGATTGTAGACGCATTAGATAATAAAGATTTTGAACAATTATCCACTTTTGTTCATCCGGAAAAAGGGATTCGATTTACTCCATATGCATTTATAGAGGAAGAAGAGCAGCCTATTTTTGAGGCTGAACAAGTGCGTGGATTCCCTAATGATAGTGAAGTATATGAATGGGGAACAGAGGATGGGACAGGAGATGCAATCCGGTTAACTCCTAATGCGTATTATCATGACTATCTCTATATTCGTGATTTTACGGAATCAACCGAAATACTAGTAAATGACATTGATCCGCGTGGCAATATGAGGATGAATGTGGGAGAAGTTTATCCAGAAGCAAGGTTTGTAAGCTATTATGTACCTGGAACCGATGAGGAAATGGATTGGGCAAATCTTATTCTTGCCTTTGAGGAAGTGAACGATGATTGGTACTTGGTTGGTATAATTGTGGATCGTTGGACAACCTAGTAGATCTAGATCTATTATCGAAACCTCAAGCATCTTTGTCGAAAAATGTTAATGATTCCTTAATTCAATATAAACTGTTAGAATATAATAATAATCGAATTAATCTTACTATTAAATACAAAACGGAAATTAATAGGGTACAAAGAGGTGGGCAATGTTGGGAAATGTAATTCACATGCAGGATGTAACGTGGAGAAGAGAGGGAGAGCACATTCTCTCTAATATCAATTGGCAGGTTTCAAAAGGTGAGCATTGGGCAATTTTAGGATTAAATGGTTCAGGAAAAACGACACTATTAAACATGATTAATGGCTATATTTGGCCAACCACTGGACAAGTCAGTGTATTAAATCAAGTCTTTGGAAAGACGGATATTAGAGAATTACGGAAATCAATTGGCTGGGTCAGTTCATCTCTACAGGAAAAAATAAAAGGAAGCAATTATACAGAAGATATCGTTGTAAGCGGGAGTTTTGCCTCAATTGGACTGTACGATAACCCTACCACGGGAGACTATAAAAAAGCGAATCGAATCATGGAACAATTAGGCTGCGATTATTTACAAGGTCGTACCTATCAAACCTGTTCACAGGGAGAAAAGCAAAAAATATTAATTGCAAGGGGATTAATGGCATCACCGGAATTGCTTATTTTAGATGAGCCAACAAATGGACTAGATTTTATTTCAAGAGAAGGATTATTAGCTGCAGTCAATCAATTGTCATTAGAAGAAGAGGCTCCAACCATTATTTTTGTAACACATCATATTGAAGAGATATTGCCGATTTTCTCAAACACACTGTTGCTTCGTCAAGGCACAATATTTGATAAAGGTAAAAGTGTAAATGTATTAACAGATCGAAACCTGTCTCGTTTCTTTAATACCTCTGTTAATGTTGAATGGCAGAAAAATCGAGCCTGGATGACAACAGCACATTAATTTCGATAAATATTTCCCAGGAAATATATACTGTTTTTCTTCGAATTAGGAATAGTACCAGCGAAATAATGAACGAGTAAAAATATATCTTTTAGTGTGGCCTCGATTTTGACTTTTTTGACGTCTATTACAGTGATTAATGCGAAACACGGTCAGATACAGCTTCCTTATAAAATTAGTTGAAATTTAGTTCCTTGAAGTAGAGTCCATTTTGATTAATCGTATTTTAAAAATGGACTCCGTTTGGCTGCTCACTCTTTCCGGTAATGGTATTTATCCTTGGAACTCATGACGATCTAAGCTCATGAAAAAAACAGGTCCAGGCTCTTCTGGGATATCTGGGACCATTTTGATAATCTGAAATCCAACTTTTTCATAAGCTTGGATAGCTATACGATTGTTAACCTCTGGATTAATAATACACCTGTCTACACTTTCATCTGAAAAAACAAACTGACTTAGGAAAAGTGACAGAACTTTAGTGCCAAGTCCTTTATTTCTATACTCCTCTTCTCCTATAAATAGGTCTAAGCTGGCTGAGTTAGTTAGATCAACGTACTTTTCAAATATTGGATAATCACTCCAATTAAATGTTTGTATATAACCAATAGGTGTATCATCATAAAGAATTAGATACGGATCAGTAGGCTCAACCCGTTTGATATAATCAGAAAATTCCTTAGCTACCTTCTCATAAGGTTCCTTTTTGTTGTAAGCCCAAAAACGGTTAACAAAGTGGTCATTTCTAATCCAGTTATACAAAAGTGGTAAATCCTCTAATATAAGTCTTCGAAATTTAATCATGTTTGAATCCAATTTCATATTCCCCCTTCTGAATTGGTTAGTGTGGCTTACCTAGCATTCAAGAGTTATACGAGACGGAACCTACCCAAAAAGATGAAGCCATTATTTCAACGTTAGATTACTCCTATTTCTTATTAAAATATTCCATTTTGATTATTGAAAAATCATTACTGAAAACTTTCCTGGTAATCAATATAATCCTTTGCTTCCCAACTGATATCTTCTAAAAATGCCCCGAGTTCGGGCTCATCAGTTTCAATTGCTAAAGCTGTTTGAGGTGAAAAGCAATAATAATTGCTAATACTAATGATGCCAATAACTGTCTCATTTCTTATCCTTAAAAGAAAATTATCTATTCTTTCTAGAATAGTATAATTTCAAAATAGAAAAAAGGCTATAGAAAGTGTGTGATAGCAGTAAATAGACGTTTTCCAATATGGATATTGTTGAATAATCCATTAACAGCTAAAACCGAACATTTATTAAAAATATATAATAAAAGGTTTGGTATTGACGATATAATTCAATCGTGATAGTATTATTCAGTACTGTTTTTATATTAATTATCATACTTTAAGCAAAAGGAGATCTGGCTGTGCATTTCAAAAAACATTATGAAGAGATCAAAAAAATTGCTGAACAAATATATTATCATCCAGAGTTAGGATATAAAGAGCATCAGACGAAGCAAACAATAATTGATTATTTAAAAAAAGTTAATCAAACCATCCAAATTGATGAATTTAGTACAACAGGATTCCGAGTTACACTAGGAAATGAAAAGAAAGACTTGCACCTTGCTTTTATTGCTGAATTGGATGCTGTATATGCGCCTACACATATGCATGCAAATGAAGAGACAGGTGCAGCGCATAACTGTGGGCACTATACACAGGTAGCAATAGCACTTAGCTTATATCATTATTTGTTCAAGACAGAAGCATACAGAGACTTAGACTATCAAATTACATTTGTTTTTGTTCCTGCAGAAGAGTACTTGGATTTAGCTTATCGCGAAGGGCTAATGAAAGAAAAAACGATTGAACATTATGGTGGTAAACCTGAGGCAATGAGATTAGGGGTATTTGATGATATTGATCTCGCCATTTGCGTTCATGCAATGGGTGGAGAATTTGATAAGCGGTCTACAGAAATAAATGCTGATCTAGCTGGTTTTCTGTATAAAAAATATACATTCAAAGGAAAAGCAACACATGCTGGATTTGATCCGTTTTCGTCAAAAAACGCATACAATATGTCGACATTATTTAATGTTGCTGTTGGCTTAAGTCGTCAGCAATTAAAAGATTCAGAACAAGTCAGAATAAATCCGATTGTAATGGAATCTGACATGTCTACAAATGTCGTGCCAAACCGCATTATGGTAGGTACAGATTTGCGTACAAAATCGGTGGACTATATGAAAGAAGCGGCAATGAAATTAGATGCTGCTGCTAAAGGCAGTGCTTGTGCCTTACAGGGAGAAGTTGAAGGGACTACCCAAATGGGATATCTTCCTTTTGTTCAAGATCGTTACCTGTCAGAATTTGTGCTGGAGGCATTCGAGGAAAACGAGGAAATTGAAGCGATAAAGAATAATAACTTTATTAGTGCTGCTGGAGACATTGGTGATTTATCCTATATGATGCCATGTATCCAAATTGGTTACAGTGGCTTTACTGGCACGATTCATGGTGATGACTTTATCGATATCGATCCTGAGTACATTTATGAAATTTTTCCAAGGTTTTTAGCTGATGTTTTGAAAAAAATGAACGGACGAATTGATAAAGCTAAGTTATACAAAAGAAGTTATGAATCGTATATAGAATTAATTGAAGGAATTGTTAAGTAACTATCTGGGGAAGAGGACAATCACATGAAGAACAAAAACTTTATATTTCTTATTATCTTTGTGCTTATTATTATTACAGTAGCTGAAATGATTGGTTTTCAGAGTATACCAATAGGAAGTATCTCGATTGGATTATTACCTTTAGTATTTGCTATTGTGATTACGATGATTTTAGGGTTGCAACTGTTTCGAAAAGGTTTCTGGAGGCATGTTTATAGTAAAGCAAACATTGATTTTGCCGGGAAGTATTTAATTTTTATTATGTTGCCATTAATGGCTCGATACGGAGCAGATGTAGCCCCGCAAATAAGAGAAATACTTCAGGTTGGATGGGTATTTTTATTCCAAGAAATTGGAAACCTTGGTACAGTTGTATTTGGACTGCCAATAGCAATTCTGCTTGGATTAAGACGTGAAGCGATTGGTGCAACGTTAGGAATTGGGCGTGAAGGGGAGCTTGCGTATATATCAGAAAAATATACCCTTAATTCCAGTGAGGGAAGAGGAGTACTTTCCTTGTATATTATTGGTACATTATTCGGAACGATTTTCTTCAGTATTTTAGCACCTGTATTGCTCGGTTTCGGTTTTCCGGTTGAAGCACTGGCGATGGCATCAGGAGTGGGATCTGGAAGTATGATGAGTGCATCTTCTGCAAGTTTAGTTGCACAGGTTCCTGACATGGAAAGCACGATTTTAGCCTATGCTTCTGCAAGTCAATTACTAACAAGCTTTCTTGGAACATTTACAATGGTATTCTTAGCTGCGCCATTACAGAAATTTATGTACAAACTATTGGTTAGAGGTGAAGAATAATGGCTAACATGTTAACGAATAAATATATAAAGTACGGCCTGATATTGCTTCTTAGTGTTAGCCTGATTGTCTTTACACAAGAAATTAAACATTTAAAAAATCCAGATTCAATGCCAGTCACATCAATGACTTTTCTTGGTCTTAGTACGTTATGGCTCTTTTCTATGATTGGAATTGGTATTTCAGATCTAATGCAGAAGACACCAGTCAAATTTATGAGGGAATTCCCTGTATTAGGTTGGGTTTCGATTACTTCTTTAGTGCTTTGCCTTTTATTTGACTTTTTTATTACAGCGATTCAAGCTGTTGATTTTCTTTCAATAACCACGCCTATTTTAACATTTGCGGGAATTTCTGTAGCAAATCGGCTTGTTGATCTGAGAAAAACATCTTGGAAAATTGCGATAGTAGGTATGTTTGTTTTTACTGGAACATATTTAGGAAGTACGTTGATTGCTAGTCTAGGTCTTTACTTAGCGGGAAATTAAATATACTCCATCCATCATGGCGTGAACTTTACTGTAATCTCGTAGTATGTTAAAATAGTACATCACAAATTTTTACTTTCAACATAGACATTAATAGTGTATAATTGTATAAACAATTCTAAAGGGTGTGTATTTATGAAAAAATACGTCGTCCTTTTCATTTATCTCACGACGATATTTGGGTATTCCTATTTTGCCATAGATGGACAGCTGCATAATCATTTTGTTATGGAGCAAGGTGAGAACTTAAGTAACAATACTTCAACAGGGTTTCACCCTACAGATGATGGAAAGCAAAAGATTTCAATTGTTAAGTTTGAATTTTTATTATTTCTGTTTGTATGTTTACCATACCTGTCTTACTTTTGTATAAAGCTCATGAGAAGACTCATAGTGCTAACTCCAGTATTTTACCAATCTAATTATGTGATCAGACCTCTTTTAATTAAATGAATGATTTTAATTAAAAGGAGGCTATGTTCATGATGTGGATACGATTTGTCATATTAGGGTTCTTTTCTCTAACTGCTTTGTCTGTGTTTTTCTACCAGGGTATAGAAACGGTTCAAGCGGTAAAAGAGTATTTTAGCTTAAATAAATATTTGTAAAAAGAAAAGACTGTTCCTGATTAAATTCAGGAGCAGTCTTTTTAATATGTGATCTTGCTGAACTTTTTGAACAATCTCTTTTAGGATAAAAATTGCATTTAGCGAGAGAAACTGCAAGTATCGAACATTCCATGCTAAAATAGGTTGGACTATAGAATTTTGAGGGAGTGTTACATATGAACATTGCTACAATCGGAACTGGAAGGATCGTGGAATTATTTCTATCCGCTGTTCGTGAAGTTGATGGAGCTAGATGTGTTGCTGTGTATTCAAGGAAAGAAGAATCAGCACAAGCTCTGGCAGATAAATTTGATGTTTCTGCTATTTATACTGATTTAAATGAAATGATGCATGATTCTGCTATTGATTTTGTTTATATTGCATCACCAAATAGCCTGCATTTTGAACAGGCATATCTTGCATTACAACACGGTAAGCACGTAATCTGTGAAAAACCTTTTACATCGACCATACGTGAAACCGAACAATTAATTGAACTGGCAAAACAAAAACAACGGATGCTTTTTGAAGCAATTTCCACGATCCATATGCCAAATTATAAATTAGTGAAAGAGCATATCGCTAGTCTTGGTGCAATTAAGTTCATTCAATGTAACTACAGTCAGTTCTCAAGCAGATATGAAGTATTATTAAGTGGAGAAACACCAAACATTTTTAGTCCGAAATTTTCCGGAGGTGCTTTGGTAGATATCAATGTATATAATCTGCACTTTGTAATGAATCTGTTTGGAAAACCGGAAAAAGTTAGCTACACAGCAAATAAACATGGAAATGGAATTGATACATCTGGTGTTGCGGTACTGTCCTATCCGAACTTTATCGCAGAGTGCGTCGGTGCGAAAGATACACAGAGTATGAATTTTGCAATGATTCAAGGCGAAAAAGGATATTTGAACGTAGTAAACGGTGCGAATGGTTGTCAAGAGGTTATGATTAAGAAGGAAAATCGCGAAATAAAGCTCAATACACAAACAAATGAAAATCGCCTTTATTATGAGGTAGCTGAGATGCAGCAAATTTTTGCTGCAAAGGATTTTGAAAAATGCTATGCGTTGCTCGATTATACAAAGTCAGTTGTTGAAGTGCTAGAGGCAGCGAGAAAAGACGCAGAAATTGTATTTGATGCAGATTTACGTTAAAAAGCGTAGGATGTCTTTGTTGAATTGCAAAATATAGATAATACTTGACTGTTTCCAATCAATTGCCTAAAGTAAAATGATATTCGAAAAATGAGGGGAATAGGAATGAACAGTTATTCGGAAGGTAAAATACAAGCGTTTCAAAAACAAAATGACAATCGTGCTCGGTTTTTAATTAAATGTCCAGATCAACCTGGTATTGTGGCGGCAGTTTCAAAGTTCCTTTATGAGCACAATGCCAATATTGTCGCATCTGATCAGTTTACGATGAACCCTGAAGGTGGGGAATTTTTTATTCGGATCGAGTTCGAATGTCCTGATTTAAAAGGGCAAATGGGTAAACTGGAGACAACGTTTCTTCCAATTGCAGAGAAATTCAATATGGAATGGAAAATCATGTATGTTCGTGATATTAAAAACATGGCGATATTTGTCTCGAATGAACCGCACTGCTTATTAGAGCTCCTTTGGGAATGGCAAAGTGGCGATCTAATGGCAAACATTGCACTTGTGATAAGTAATCATGAGACTGCTCGTGAGATGGTCGAATCGCTGGGCATTCCATTTTATTATATACCAGCGAATAAGGAAATACGTCATCAGGTGGAAGAAAAACAGAAGCAATTGCTTGAACAATATGAAGTCGATTTAATTGTGCTTGCACGTTATATGCAGATTCTGACACCAGATTTTGTAGGGCATTATGAAAACCGTATTATTAATATCCATCATTCATTTTTACCAGCTTTTATTGGGGCGAAACCATATGAGCGTGCTTATCAGCGTGGAGTGAAAATGATTGGTGCGACATCACATTATGTAACGAATGATTTGGATGAGGGGCCAATTATCGAACAGAATATTGGCAGAGTCGATCACCGTGATAATGGAGATGATATGAAAAAAATTGGCCAATCGATTGAGCGAAGTGTACTAGCTCGAGCAGTAAAATGGCATCTCGAAGACCGCATCCTTGTCTATAAAAATAAAACAATTGTATTTTAATCAAAGGGCCAGTTCTGATCATGAGCTGGTTCTTTTTTATAGCTTAATTTCGACTTGCAGATATTTTAGTCATTATAAAAATAACCTGGTTCTAAGCTCCATGGTATGAGCTAACTCCCCCACGAAATACTGCGGGCGGAAGCATTTTGAGAATACGGTCTCAGCCTCCTCTGGAAAGCTTCCCAGCAGACATGTGTGTCGGTTAATTTGGTTGAAAGAGCAAAAAGAATCTATCGATAAGAAAGCAGTCACGGTCGTTTTGGATGAAATGATGAGAAGAAACAGCCGAGGCGCGGATACTTAGAAACAAAAACAATCGAGTTAAGAAATTTTACGAAAAGGAAAGAGCCGGCATGACATGTTAATCTGCAAAAATCCAGTCAGTGAGCGCTCCAATGAGAATCGCAAGGTAAATCACATGTTTTCAATAATAACTCTCCCACATTTCTATTAATTACTTAAAGGAAAACACTTTATTAATAGGAACATTTGTTCTATAATGAAGGTGATTAGAAAAAGAAGAAATAACGGACTAGCATTCGTTAATCGTTTTATCTTTGTACCATCAAAGTGAACAGGGTTGTAAATCGAACGAAAAAGTCTAAAAGCCAATGTGTATTTTAGACGAGGAGGGATTGAATGACCAATAACAACGTAACATTTGAAGAGATTGTTGAACAAAATGAGCGAAGAATTCACTATCATATCCATCGATTAAATATTAGAGACACCGAACAGGAGTTTTTTCAAGAGGGTTTAGTGGCGATGTGGAATGCATACGAGAAGCATCAACCAGATAAAGGCCCATTCGCAACATACTTCAACTATATAATTCGCAACCGTTTGATAGATTTAATACGTAAGACAAATAGAGAGAAGGAAAAGCAGATACTTTTGAATATTGAACAGAAAAGACTTCTCCATAATAGAAATTGTTATCGTAGTCATGTTATTTGCTATCCAATGATGATAGCTGAAAAGCCGATAACTGATGAGATTTTTTGGGAACATGTGAAAAAACAACTTACCGGAAATCAATGGAAATGGGTAACCTATTTTATTATCGAGAACATGTCTGTTAAAGAAATTGCTGAACAAGAAGGTGTTTCGATGGAGGCTGTAAAAAGCTGGGGAAAAGAGGCTAGGAGAAAGTTAAAATGTGGAGTGGCTAGATATTAGTAAAAGGATATATAGTCTAATGGGTAACGTATTCAATTACTAAATTTTAAAAATAATAAGTGCTTTACAATAAATCAAGCCTGTGGTATCTTGAAGACAGAAAACTTCATCATTATTTTTACGCTAGGGGAGCTGTGAAAGCGGCTGAGAAGAACTGGATTGTTCTGACCCTTTGCACCCGAACTAGATAATACTAGCGTGGGGAAGTGTAGTCAATCTGTATATCTTTCTATTGATATCGATATATACATGTAGACTGCATTCCCCAGGGATGTAGTTTTTTTGTTTGGAAATATATATAACAAGGAGGAATTTACAATGGTACATCAAACTTGTACGGAAAGTGATATTGCAGGAGCTAGTTTTTCAATTCATCCGATGAGTGATCAGTTTATCGAGATTATTAAAGATGCTTTAGAGGAGGCAGATACATCGAAGGTTCATATGGATACAGATGATGTAACAACAACTGTAAGAGGAAAGCTGACACATGTTTTTGATGTGACAAAGGCGATATTTGCTCATGCAGCAAAAAGTGGGAAACATGTTGCATTTGAAGCTACGTATTCATTAGGATGTCCTGGGGATTCAATGGGGGAGGCTTATATGGCAGAAGATGAGATTCCGCTGAATGCAGAGCATGTCAAACATATAAAGCAGCGGGTTGCAGCAAAATTTTCCTTGTATCCATTGGGCGGCGGTAATTATATGGATGTAATTTACAGTCAAATTGAGGCAATGAAGCAATACGTAGATGTTAGTCACGCCCATTATGCTACACGATTAGATGGTGAAGCGATTGCAATATTTGATGGATTGGAAAAAGTGTTTAAAGCAACCGTTGAAGGCGGCTCAAGTCATACGGTAATGACCGTTTCGATGTCAGCGAACAGTCCATCCCATACAGGAACGAATCAAAATGAATAATTGGCGCTTTAAAGAAATAGTTGTATTAGCAGCCTTGTCCGTTGTGTTCGCAGTCGTCTATTTAGCTTTTTTGCCAGTTGGAGCAGTCTTAGTTGGTTTCTTTGGACCAATTGGCTATGACTTTATTTTTGGTATTTGGTTTATTGTTTCGATTATTGCAGCCTACATTATACGGAAGCCTGGGGCCGCATTTTTATCTGAAACGATAGCAGCTATGGTCGAAGTGTTAATCGGAAATGCTGTTGGGCCAATGCTCATTGTTACTGGAATGATTCAAGGTATTGGTGCGGAAGCTGTATTTGCAGCAACTAAATGGAAGAATTATTCGACTTGGGTATTAATGGCAGCGGGAATGGGATCAGCTGTCACCAGTTTTATTTATGGTTATTTCATGAGTGGCTATGCTGCTTTAGCTACAGGCTATGTTCTAGCAATGTTCATTATTCGACTAATTAGCGGAGCATTGATTGCTGGATTATTAGGAAAGGCATTGAGTGATGGACTAGCTAAAACAGGTGTGTTATCAAGCTTTGCTTTAGGAAAAGAATATCGGAGGAAAAATGCGGCATGAGTTTAATGGTAGAAGTAAAGCAATTCTCTTTAAAATTTGAATCGAATCCACAGGGGGACACCCTGTCCAATTTGAATTTTCGTCTAAATCATGGTGAAAGCTTATTGCTATTAGGTCCTAGTGGCTGCGGAAAAAGCACATTAACGTATTGTCTGAACGGACTATATCCTCGCGAATTAGATGGAGAAGTACATGGAGAAATTGTCATTAATGGAAAAACAGTGACAGCATATCGTCCGGGCGAAATTAGTCAGCAAGTCGGAGTTGTTTTCCAGGATCCAGAGACACAATTTTGTATGCTGACTGTTGAAGATGAAGTTGCCTTTGGATTAGAGAATATCGGCATTCCGCATGAATTTATGGAAGAAAAAATTAACCATGTTCTAGAATTAGTACAGTTGCTTGCGTTTAAAAAGTCTGCAATAAGCTCACTTTCAGGAGGGCAAAAGCAAAGATTAGCACTTGCATGTATTCTTGCATTAGAGCCTTCTTTATTAATTTTAGATGAACCAACAGCTAATCTAGACCCGATTGCAACAAAGGATGTGATTCAGACCATCCAATCGATACAAGAAAAAACAAATTGCTCTCTTATTATTATTGAACACCAGCTGGATGGCTGGACAGAGCTAACAAATCGCTGTCTTTTATTGAATCGAAACGGTGAGATATTTTATGATGGTGATTTAAGAAATGCCATTGCGTGCAGGCTAGAAGAGTTGGAAGAACAAGGTATTTGGCTACCGAAAGTAACGCAATATTTCTTGAAAAACAGACCGCAAACAGAGCGGGAATTACCACTTACCGTAGGAGAGATAAACCCTTTTTCATTATTCGAGAGTAAAAGAGTGAATACAGCAAGTATACCCTCTGAAGCAGGTTTACCCTATGTAAAAGCTTCTCATATATCATGGAAGGTAGAACAGCAACCAATTATTCACGATATATCGCTAACGCTTTACCATGGTGAATTTATTGCAATTGTTGGGGCAAATGGCAGTGGGAAAACTTCTTTTTCTAGAATTCTAGCAGGTATTCAGCGGCCTACAAAAGGAAGCGTTTCTATAAAAGATAGAAAGATTGGAAGTTGGAAGGAGTCACAGTTACGGGAAGAAATCGGCTATGTTTTCCAGAATCCTGAGCATCAATTTATTGCAAACACGGTTTATGAGGAAATTGCATTTAGTCTTCGCTTAAAAATGGAAACGGAAGCAACAGTTAAAGAGAAAGTACAGGCAGTATTAGAAACATGTGGATTATTGCACTTACAACATGAGCATCCCTATACATTGAGCCAAGGACAAAAGAGACGTTTGAGTGTAGCAACAATGATTGTTGATGATCAGCCATTTCTATTGCTGGATGAACCAACTTTCGGACAAGATGCATCTTCCAATGCTCAGTTGATGGGACTATTACAAGGAAGATATAAATCGGGAGCAACAATTGCGATGGTTACACATGATATGGAATTGATTCATGATTATGCAACGAGGGTTCTAGTTCTCCACAAAGGCAGACTTGTTGCAGATCTCGCACCAGCGGAACTATGGGCGCAGCCAATAGAAAAATTGCATGATTGGCAGCTTGCATTACCAATTCAAGTTCAGATTCAGAACTGCTTAAAAAAGGAAGGTGATTATGCTGCTCAATCATCTTAATCCAAGCATAAAAGCACTAACAGTTTGTATATTAGTTGTACATTTGGCATTTGTATTTGAGCCGATGACCGTGTTTTTATTTTTGATTTGGACAATTGCGGCAACCTTTATTTTCGGTAAGGTAAATTGGAAAAAATATGTTCTCTATTTTCTTCCCTTTTTTATTTTTGCAATCGGAATGCTCTGGACAACAATTGCGTTTGCAGATACTTCGGAGCATACAAATAAGGTTATCAACATGCTCGGACTAACGTTGCCACTTGATTCATTTCTCGTTGCTTTGGCTCTTTCGCTGCGAATATTAAATGTTGCGGCACTATCCTTAATGTTTATTTTTACAACCAATATGGTTGATTTTATTTTAAGCTTGATCCAGCAGTTAAAACTTCCACCTAAAATTGCTTATGGAGTTTTAGCGGGATATCGATTTTTACCAATGATGAAGGATGAAATTAAAATAATCCATGCTGCCCATCAAGTCCGTGGTGTTAGCCAAGGCAAATCATTAAAAGATAAATTTTCAAAATATAAACGCTTTGCAATTCCGTTGCTGGCGAGTGCGATTCGAAAAGCGGAAAGAACAGCTGTTGCCATGGAATCAAAAGGATTTACAGGTGATCGAAATCGAACCTTTTACCGTCAGTTTTTTGTAACAAAGCGTGATCTTATTCTTCCTGGAATTCTACTCTTCGGATTTTGGGGAGCTTGGTTTTTATAAACTTTAACCCGTAATCAGTCTAATTGATTACGGGTTCTTTTTAAAATTCATTAGATTAATTATATAATTCCAACCAAAATACTTGTGATTGAAATGGAAATCAGTTATATTTTAAATTAGCATTTCTTTGAAATAGTGTAAAAATTGTCGACATGTAACTGGGGGGGGAGTTAGAAATGAGAAATTATAAAAAAGGATTTTTACTTTTCATCGTAATTTGTATGATGGGCGTGCTAGTTGCTTGTGCGGATGAACCAGGTGACGCAAATGGAACATCAGGAGATGAGCAGGAAGGTGCTGGAGGAGATCTTGTTATTGCCACTATATCTGATGCAGTGACACTGGATCCAGCAGGTTCGAATGATGTTCCATCACGTGATATACAATTTAATATCTTTGAGCGACTGATTAATCAGAATGAACAAATGGAATTGGAGCCAGGGCTTGCAGTCAGCTGGGAAGCGATTGATGAGACAACATGGGAGTTTCAATTACGTGAAAATGTAACATTCCATGATGGTTCAGCTTTTAATGCAGAAGTGGTAAAAGCAAATATTGATCGTTTGCTAGATCCGGAAGTTGGTTCATCTTCCTATAGTAGATTTGAAATGATATCCGAAGTAGAGGTGGTCGATGATTACACTGTACGAATTATAACGGAGTATCCGTTCTCACCATTGCCATCGAATTTAGCTCATGGCAGTGCTGGAATCGTTTCGTTAGAGCAAATTAAAGAAGACTACGAAGCAATGGAAGCAGGAGAAGATCCAGGAAGTGTTGTGAATCAGCATCCAATTGGAACAGGTTATTTTAAATTTGATGAATGGGCACCAGGTCAGCATGTTGTCCTTGTTAATAATGAAGATTATTGGGGAGAAGAAGCGGCTAAACTTGATTCCGTCACATTTAAAGTTGTGCCTGAAGATTTAACGAGACTTGCAGAGTTAGAGACAGGGGATTCGCATGTTACAAATCCGTTGAGTCCTTCTGATATTGCCCAGGTAGAGGGGAATGAAGAATTAACTGTCGTACGGCAGGACAGCTTAGGAATTGAGTTTCTCGGATTCAATGTTGAGAAAGCGCCGTTCGATGATGAACGTGTTCGACGTGCGATTGCAATGGGGATTGATAAGGAACAAATCTTAGAAGGAATTTATGACAATATTGGGACGCCGGCAAAAAGTCCGTTATCACCAAATGTTTTTGGCTATGATGATTCCATTTCAACGACTGATTACGATCCTGAAGGTGCCAAAGAATTGTTGGCAGATGCCGGATTCGAAGATGGTTTATCAGCCACAGTTTGGACAAATGATAGCCGTGAACGCATTGATATTGTAACCAACATTCAATCACAGCTCGCTGAAATTGGAGTTGATTTGGAAATAGAGGTATTTGAATGGGGTGCTTATTTAGCTGAAACAAGCGATGGCGGGCATGAAATGTATGTGATGTCATGGAATAACGGAACAGCAGATGCGGATAATGGTCTATTCCCATTATTTCATTCCAGTAATGCGGGTACAGGTGGAAACAAGATGTTTACTCGATATGATGAATTGGACGAAACTCTAGAAAAAGCAAGACAAACGGTAGTAGAAGAAGAGCGCCTTTCTCTGTATACAGAAGCACAGGAGTTTTTAACTGAAAAGACACCAATGGTTTACTTAGTGCACCCAGAATATTTATTAGGTGTACGTAAAGAAGTTAAAGGTTTATCGATGACACCAGGTAAAACCTTGCTGCTCAAAGATGTTTATATTGAAGAATAAGTTAGGAGGGAGCATTCAGCATGGAAACATATGAAGCATTGTCATCCTTTGAAAATTTAAAAACGTCTTATCCAGATTTATATAATCAGATTAATTCTATTATAAAAGAAGTTATTGCATTAAGAAGAGACTTGCGAAAGCATCCAGAGCTTGCCTTTGAAGAAACCCGTACAGCTCAGATTGTGGCAACAAAACTGCGTGATTGGGGCTATCAGGTAACGGAAGGTGTTGGAAAGACTGGTGTGGTTGGCATCCTTAAAGGTGAAAAAGAAGGACCTGTTGTGGGACTCCGTGCGGATATGGATGCACTTCCAATGATGGATGAAATTACAGCTGATTACCGAAGTTTAACAGATCATGTTGCACATACATGTGGGCATGATGCTCATACATCGATTCTATTAGGCGTTGCAAAGATTTTTGCGGAACGAGGCTTGAAAAAAGGGACGTTAAAATTAGTTTTTCAACCAGCTGAGGAAATTGGTGAAGGTGCAGCTGCAATGATTGCAGATGGTGTACTGGAAAATCCAAAAGTGGATATGATGGCTGGTCTGCATGTACATCCAACCATAGAAACAGGACAATTTGGAATCACAGAAACGGAATTCAGCTGTGCAGCAATGGATCTATTTGAACTGGAAATAAAAGGAAATGGCGGACATGCAGCACATCCGCACCGCACAATCGATCCTGTTGCAATTGCGGCGCAAGTTATTACAGCACTTCAGCAAATCGTCAGCCGAAATACGGATCCACTTGATTCTGTAGTTGTTAGTATTGGCCAAATCCATGGTGGGACGAAATCAACCATCATACCAGATTCAGTAACACTTAGTGGAACTGTCCGGACATTGAACCCTATAACAAGAGAAGCGGTTGCTAAAAAAGTCCGTTCAATTGCAACGACTATTACGGAGGGGCTTGGCGGCGAATGTGATGTGAATTACCGTTTTGTAACGCCATCGATTAAAATTGATAAGGTTTTACGTGGATTATTTGAAGAAACAATTACGGAGCTATTTACAAGCGATGCTATCGTATACAAAAATCCATCCATGGGTGGAGAAGACTTCGCTTATTATTCACATGAGATTCCAGCTGTCTTCTTTAACTTAGGGACAAACGGGGGTAATCCTGAAACAGCATATTCCAATCATAATTCACGCTTCGATGTGGATGAACAGGCTTTTGTTTATGGAATTGCAGCACTATTTCAATTGGCAAGTAATTATTTGGAGCGAACCGACGAATGATTAAAAAGGTATAAAAAGAAAAATCCGAGCGAATTCAAAATCTAATAGAAAAATTTTTGAATTATGTTCGGATTTTTCTAGACGCTTTTCTCCCAGCCTCTTCTTCATTTTATTGAGAAATACACATCAGATTAACTGGATAATCGATCCATGGATTGCGACTGCCTTGAATTTCATAGATAGCAAGGTTGTGATGACTTTTATAAATGTCGGGTGGAAAATAAAATTTTCATGCCATTTTAGAAGCAGGGATACATCTATTTCTTTTTTATGCGAAGCTTCAATTTCATCCGTATATTTTAGTGAAAAATAGAGCATGGCTCGAGCAACTGCATCTTTTCCGTATTTCGGTTCAAACTTTTTATCCAATGATTTTCCACGGGATTTCTTTACACCCTGGACGGAAATCAGTTCTGGATTGTAGTCGCAGAAATCATGGTATCGTCATCGCTTCCTTCTTACCGTAAAGGAGTAGCTTTTGTATGTGCAGATCGCGGTAGCCGTAGTTTCATATAGCCGACAAAAGACAAAACTAGCATACCTATTAAAAACGCAATAAAATATGGAGAAATCACTTCACGAATAAGCCCGGTTACAAATGAACTGAAAATCATTCCCAATGAATAGACCGCCGACATCACCCCAAAAGCACGGCCATGTCCTTCCCTTGCGACAGCATCTGTTACTGCTGTGGCCATTGCCGGCATTATCACCCCAAAAAAGAATCCCATTAAAAATAACAAAAGCGTTAAGGCTGTAGTCCACTCATTTAAAAGTGCAAACAGAGTCATACACATTCCAAATAAACCGAAAATCAGCCTTTTCACAGGAGCAAATCGATTAATAAAAAACAGAGATAAGGAAAAAAATGTTCCAATACCCATAAAACTGAACATTTTACCTGTTGTGACGGTAGATAGTCCTTTTTCCACCGATAAATAAGGAATTTCATAGATGATCACACCATGAATGTACATCACAGCAAAGCCTGTCAGAAAAACAACATGCAAACCCGGATTTGCCAAAACCTGAATAAGACTCAATGACTGATTTCTTTTATTCACTGTGACTGCTTGTCTATCTTTTAGAAAAAACATGGTATAAACAGCCGTTATAATCAGTGCTGCCCCAATAACAAAATAAGAATTGGCGTATCCGAACATAACTCCAAGCTTTCCACCAATCAGTGGAGCAATAATACTTGCGATTGTACCGAGAATCCCATTCACAGCCATGTTTTTCCCTTGCTGTCGGCTATTTCCTGCATATCCTGAAAGTAGTGCCATTGCTGCTGGAATCAAAAAGGCTAATGAAAATCCATTTAATGCCCGCAGTAGTAATAATTCTGCAGTGTTAGCCACTAAGCCATGAAAAATAAACAAACTACCCGATACAAGCAATGGAAGCGTAATAAATATTCGCTTCCCAAACCTGTCAACAAGTGGACCTGCAATTAAATTTCCTACTAGATTAGCGAACTGAGCGGCACTAAGCATAATTCCAATCAATACACTGGACGCTCCAATCATTGCAGCATAAGGAGTGAAAATCGGTGCTTGAATACTCATGATCAGGCTGATTAAAAACATAATGACAAAAATGTGTAATTTGTCTGCGGTTACTTCTCTCAATTTTTCCACCTCGAAAACATTGTATGCTCCAAATGAAAAAATAGACGGAAAAAAGGGTCAGCCCTTTAGCTCATATATAGTATTTAAACCTTTTGCCTCGCTGAATAAAATTATGCTATATTATAATCAGATTTTTCACCTCAAGAATATCTACTCAAAACTCTCTAAGACGCGATAGCATGGCAACCATTCCGCTACTAATTAAAGAAGATTCCTCAAAATCTACCAACACTGGACATGACCAATTAAACAAAGACTCTTTAATACATTCTTCAAAGAGCATTTTTGAGATAAGGTACCAGACCCGCTATATAGTAAAGCGTACCAATAGACAGTATATTTGGTAAGTTTTTAAACTTGGAAAATGGTTATCAAATTATTATTGAGTACATCCTTTATCTATATCTTTCCGAATAATCTAATCTCTGCTATGATTTATGTAAAACAAAAAGGAGCCTTTAACATGCTTGATTATAATAATTCGATAGCGTTGCATATTCAATTGAAGAATATTATTGAAAAGAAAATTGAAGAAGGAATATTTACCGGGCAAATACCAAGTGAAAGGCAATTTATGGAGGAATATCATGTTAGTAGAAGTACGGTTAGGGAAGCTATTAACCTTTTAGTTCGTGAAGGAGTATTAGAGAAAAAGCATGGAAAAGGTACATTTGTTTCCTTAAAACCAATTCAAGATTGGCTCGGTAATCTAAGCAGTACAACAGATACGATTATGCAAATGGGGAAGAAGCCAGGAGCACAGTTAGTTACGCATTATTTGACGGAAACCACACCATATATTCAAGAAAAAACTGGTCTCAAAGATGCTTACTTTATAAAACGAATTCGCTTTGCTGACGATATGCCAATTGGTGTGGAGCGACATTATTATCCAATCGAAATAGGAGTAAAATTAATTAAATACGACCTCAATGATGCAACATTATATGATTTGCTGGAAAATCATTTAGGAATTAGACTAGCAGAAGCCGAGCAGACAATTAGCGGTGGAATTTTTTTAGATGAAGATAGGGAATTTATGAAAATGCCGAATGGAACGAACGCGTTAATTGCCGAACGAATTATTAGAGATCGAAATCGTGAAATCATTGAATTCGAAAAAGCCTTTTATCGGAATGACCTATATACATTTAAAATAAACTTGTCTCGTAAGTTTGGCTAACAGGGTTCATCAAAAGTTGTATCACGTATTTGGAATAAGATTATTAGCAGGCATAATAAGACTTATTATCATTTTAAATAACTGAATTTATATAATATATTGAATTTAAAATCGGACTGTTTTATACTGATAGCAGACCATCACATCACAACTGGTTCGGACGTCAGTATCATCATGATAGGTCAGACTTATCGTTTTGCAAATTCATGTAAGGAGGATTGAATGACGATTGTTTAGATTTCAAATGAGTTAAAACGAATGAGCTTAGTATTGTGATATCTTCTCGATCCTAGGAAGTTTTTTAAAAATATTATCTAATAAATGTAAGCGGTTTCTGATGTAGGAAACGAAATTAATGGATAACCATCCAGGGTGCTAATGTGCATGAAATACCATCTAAATCAATCTTTCAAAATCAAGTTTCGATTGATTATGTATTGCTTCATAAAGAATCTAACTAAATGAATGGAGGTAGGTTGAATGAAGACGGAAAGCGAAATGAATCAGGTGGTTGGGAAAGAAGCATCGTTATTATGGAATGCCATGCATCGTTACAATCCAGAAGCGGAACAAGTAGTCGCTGTTAAGGGGGAAGGATCCTGGTTTACCGATGAATCTGGTAAACGTTATTTGGACGGGGTTTCTGGATTATGGTGCTTAAATCTAGGTCATGGCCGTGAAGAAATAGTCGAAGCCGCTGCTGAGCAAATGAAAAACCTTTCCTATTTTCCATTAACAATGAACCATCAGCCTGCAATTAAACTAGCTGCAAAGATTAGTGAATTGCTCGGTGGGAAATACCAGACATTTTTTTCTAATAGTGGTTCTGAAGCTAATGAAACTGCATTTAAAATTGCGAGACAATACCATAATCAAACTGGTAATCCGCAGAAGTATAAAGTGATTTCTCGTTATCGTGGATATCATGGTTCAACATTAGGTGCATTAAGTGCAACAGCACAAGCAAATAGGCGAGTAAAATATGATCCGGGTGTCCCAGGATTTCTACATGTTTATCCGCCATACAGCTACCGTTCTATTTTTGATGGAAGTCCAGAAGAGTCAGATCTGAAGGCAGCACAGCTGTTGGAAGAAATGATTAACTGGGAAGGAGAAGAAACAGTTGCAGCATTTATCATGGAGCCATTTATTTCTGGGGGCGGTGTTATTGTTCCATCAATGAAATATATTCAACGAGTTGCGGAAATTTGTAAGAAATACAATGTGCTTCTGATTATGGATGAAGTAGTATCCGGTTATGGACGTACCGGAAAAATGTTTGGATTTAAGCATGCGGCGGGGGTACAGCCTGATATTGTGACAATGGCAAAAGGGCTGACAAGTGGGTACTTACCATTAGGAGCTACTGCTGTTAAATCTGAAATATATGATGTATTTCGAGAGGCTGGCAAGGATTCACATTTTCGTCATGTATCTACTTATGGAGGACATCCAGCCGCATGTGCAGTTGCATTAAAAAATATTGATATCATTGAGCGTGAGAACATTGTTGAACGAGTTCGCACACTTGCCGGGACTAAATTATCGGAGCTGCATCATTTAATAGATCACAAAAACGTGGGAGAGGTTCGGCAAATTGGTTTTCTTTTAGGGATTGAGATGGTAGAAGATAAACAGTCTAAGCTGCCGATGTCTGATGAAAAACTGGCAAAAATAATAGGTTTGTGTAAAGAAAAAGGATTAATCATTGGTAAAAATGGAGATACCGTTCCAGAACAAAACAATGTCATTATTGTTGCGCCGCCATTAACAAGTACTGTAGAAGATTTAGATTTTTTAATTGATACTTTAACGTCAGCAATTCGAAGTCTTTAAATAAGTCTGTTCCTATAAGAGAGAAAGGGAATCCGAGGGGATGGAGTTTACGTGAATTATGAAAGACTGAAAACATTTGTAGCTGTTGCCGAAAAGAAGAGCTTTTCCGAGGCGGCTAAAGTATTATTTGTTTCCCAGCCAACCATTACCTCGCAGATCAAAGCATTGGAAGAGGAGCTTCATACCAAACTATTTGAGCGAACAACAAAAAGGGTTGAAATGACAGAGGCTGCGTTGATTTTAATAAAATACGCTAGGGAGATTATCCAGCTGAGTGATGCCGCACAGGAGAAAATACAGGAAATTGGCAGTAACATACATGGGGATTTAGAGATAGGGTGTAGTTTTACAATTGGTGAATACATTCTTCCAATATTTTTGAAGCGTTTCAAAGACAATTTTCCAATGGTGCAGATTCGTGCAGATATTTCTAATTCGGATACTATTATTTCCAGTATAAAAAATCACGCTATAGATGTCGGGTTAATTGAAACCCCAATTGATGATCCACAAATTATATTGGAGCCATTTTTAACAGATGAACTGTTGCTGATAGCAGCTCCTGATTTTTTAAAAGAAAATGATGGTAAAATTTCCGCTGAAAGCTTGAAGACGATCCCGCTCATTATGAGAGAGAAAGGATCTGGCACAAGGGCAGTAGTGAATCACTATCTACAGATGGTTGGTATATTAGAAAGTGAATTAAACATCGTGATGGAATTAGGGAGTACAGAGTCTGTTAAAGCAGCAGTTGAAGCCGGATTAGGTGTGTCTATTATTTCTAGAGCAACGATTTCAAAAGAGAAAAAGCTAGGGTTGCTGACATCATATCCGATTAAAAACATAGCATTCTATCGTTACTTCTATATTGCAATGCGTAAAGATCAGGTTTTAAAATCAACTGCAGATTTGTTTTTGAATGAATTGAAAAAAAATGCAACTGACCAAACCATACAAGTCATTTAATCCACTTACTCGATTAAAGGTTATAAAAAAAGGAGGAATTTCTAATGGTGAAACAGCAAGCAGAAATGAAAAAGGGTGTCGTTAAAAAAGTAAAAATGACACCAAGTGAAGCAATTGTTGAAACGCTCGTCGCAGAAGGGGTAAAAGAAGTATATGGAATTGTTGGTTCCGCATTTATGGATATGCTTGATTTATTCCCAACTGCCGGTATTCGCTTCTTACCGGTAAGACATGAACAAAGTGCAGCACATATGGCTGATGCTTATACACGAGTATCCGGTGTTGCGGGAGTTGTTATTGGTCAAAATGGTCCTGGGATTACAAATATGGTGACGTCTGTAGCAGCTGCAAACCAAGCACATACGCCAATGGTAGTTATATCGCCTTCTGCAGGCACGCCGACAATCGGGTGGGACGGATTCCAAGAAGCTGATCAGGTTTCGATTTTCAGTGCAATTACAAAAGAAACAGTGCGCGTCACGCATAAGAGTCGTGTAGCTGATTGTTTAAGAACAGCTTTCCGGATCGCTTATGCTGAGCGTGGCCCGGTCCTTTACGATATTCCGAGAGATTTATTTTATGGGGAGCTTGAGGATCAGATCCTTCAGCCACATCAATATCGTGCAGATTCTAGAGGAAGTGGAGATCCTGCCTTAACAAAACAAGCAGTAGAGCTTTTAAAGCACGCAAAAAATCCAGTAATTATTTCAGGACGCGGTGCAGTTGATGCAGATGGGGTGGACACCGTTGTTAAAATTGCAGAACACCTGACAATTCCAGTAGCAGTGTCTTATATGCATAATGACGCATTTCCAGCTGACCACCCACTAGCAGTCGGCCCAATTGGTTATATGGGAGCTAAATCTGCAATGAATACGTTAAAGAATGCTGACGTAGTACTAGCGATTGGAACGAGGCTGTCAGTCTTTGGCACATTGCCTTGTTACGATATCGATTATTTCCCGAAAGCTGCAAAAATTATTCAAGTGGATATTAACCCAAGAAATATAGCTAGAACACACCCGGTTGAAGTAGGAATTATTGGGGATGCCAAAGCAACAAGTGACGAAATTTATAGATTACTGAAAGAGGCAGTTCCTACTCCAGACAAAAAACAATATCGATTAGAGGCAGTAAGCAAAGAAAAAACAGCATGGGAAAAAGAGTTAGTAGACCTTGCGATGGAGGATGGATCTCCAATTAATCCGAGACGAGCACTCTTAGAACTAACAAAAGTGTTGCCGGACAATACAATCATTTCAACTGATATTGGGAATGTCTCATCTACTGCAAATGCTTATTTAAGATTTAATCAAACGAGACGTCATATAGCTGCATTAACTTTTGGAAATACTGGTTTTGCATACCCAGCAGCACTCGGAGCTCAGCTTGCAGAGCCAGATTCACCAGTCGTTGCAATTATTGGGGATGGAGCTTGGGGAATGAGTTTACATGAGGTAAGTACAGCTGTAGAGCAAGATATTCCGGTTATCGCCTGCGTATTCAATAATAAATCATGGGCCGCTGAAAAGAAAAACCAAGTAGATTATTATGATAACCGATTTATCGGTTCGAACATCCAAGCGCCAGAGTTTGCCGAGGTTGCTAAATCAATGGGTGCTTTAGGTTATACGATTGAAAAGCCAGAAGACATAGGACCTGTTGTGAAAGAAGTATTAGAGAAGCGTAAGCCAGCAGTTTTAAACATTTATGTGGATGGGACACAACTTGCTCCTCCATTTAGAAGAGATGCATTGCAGTTGCCGACAAGATTGCTAGATAAATATAAACACTTGGATTATGAGACATGGGGTTCTGATAAAAACTAAATCCATTATGAAGAAACCTCTATACTACGCAATATGTTGTATAGAGATTCTTTATTTATATACTTGTCTGTGCCTCGTTATTTAGTTAAAAGCTCCCAAACTTTTGGATTGATCATGGTAGGTGGTTTCTCTCCATTAAGACCAGCTTCAAGATTTCTAGCTGCTAATTCCGACATTTTCAACTCGGTTTCATATGTGGAAGACCCAACATGTGGCAGGGTAACAACGTTTTTCATTTCTAATAATGGATTGTTTGGACTGACGGGTTCTTGTTCAAATACATCCAGTCCTGCAGCTGCAATTTCCCCAGTTTGTAATGCTGCGATTAAATCCTTTTCTACAACTGTTTTTCCACGTGAAGCATTAATAAAAATTGCTGAAGGCTTCATAAGCTGAAATTCTCTTTTACTAATAAGACCTCTTGTTTCTGGGGTAAGCGGGGTAATTAAAACAGGAAAATCAGATTTGGATAATAAATCATCTAAACTGCAATATGTAGCATTAAACTTTGTTTCTGCGTCTTGTTTCCTTGTCCGGCTATGATACAAAATATTCATATCAAATCCAAACTTAGCACGCTGTGCAATTGCTTGCCCAATTCTTCCCATTCCAATAATACCTATCGTTTTATGATGAATATCGACTCCATAATAGTCTGGCCCTAATGCTTCTACCCATTGTTTAGACTTAACCAAATTGTCTAGCTCTGGAATGCGTCTGGCAGCTGCGAGTAAAATACCAAACACGGTATCAGCAACGGTATCTGTTAATACGTCCGGTGTATTTGTTGCCATAATGTGCCGCTTTGTTAATTCTTCGATATCCAAATTATTATAACCAACAGAGATATTACTCACGATTTTTAAATTAGGGGCATTGTCTAATAATGTTTTATTCACTTCTAAAGCCAGTCCAATAATACCTTCTGCCTCTTTCAGATGGTTCATAAATTCTTCATTAGTTTGGGTATCAATATTTTTAAAAAATTTCACATCGTACTTTTCTTGTAGACTTTTAAGTACGGGTTTTTCAAGCCGCTCATAAACAATAATTTTTTTCTTCATCTTCATAAGCTCCTTCAAGTAATCTTTCAGTTTGTTGATGGTTGTTTTTCTATCATTTTAAACGTAACTTTCAATATGA
The DNA here is from genome assembly GCF_037969805.1 of Oceanobacillus sp. FSL W7-1304. Lineage (NCBI taxonomy): Bacteria > Bacillati > Bacillota > Bacilli > Caryophanales > Bacillaceae > Oceanobacillus > Oceanobacillus sp. FSL W7-1304. Next base: position 3,923,642 of record NZ_CP150211.1, read on the forward strand.
GGAATGTCAATATTGGGAGAAGGTATTAGACTTTAAGTTTTATAAAGAACATCTATAAATTATATCGTAAAATCCGATAATTTCATTTCTTTAGAATACATTGACTCCGTTTATACCTAATGATAAAGTATAAATAATCTATTTTAAATAGTTACATATACTACCGAGTTATTATCTGATATTTATGTAATGTCACCCTTGATGCCTCTATATATGTGTGAATATTAAGTTTATTTTCAGTAAATAGCAATCAATTGAATTACTAAGGGGAGATCGTATGAATTGGTGGTTAGTTTGGATTGTAGTTTTTTTAATTGTAATTTTTGGTATAAGTATTATTTCCTCACGAAAAATTAAAACCTCAGATGACTTTTTAATGGCCAACTTTAGTCTTGGGTTCTTTCCTATCACAGGAACAGTTATAGCAACAGTTACTGGATCTGCAGCACTTATCGGTGGAGCTGGAAAAGGTTTTGAAATCGGTATTTCCTATTTTATTACTTCTATTAGTTTCGTTTCTTTTACTATTCTATTTGTCGCTATTCTAACTCCAACCATACGTAAACTTAAATTATATACAATACCAGATTTATTTATAAAACGTTTTGGAAAAGCGTCTGCATTACTTCCAGCATTAATTATTGGATTACTTTATATGACCCCTACATTTGCGATGCAGTTAGTAGGAATGGGTTCTATATTAGCCTCTACTACAGCACTTACCGTAACATGGGGAATTGTTATCGGTTTTATAATCAGTCTCATTTTTACACTTATGGGAGGAATGTTTAGTGTTGCTTGGACAGATACGGTGCAAACCATCGTAATTCTAGCTGGGGTTATTTTATTGTTTTTCCTCGGGCTTAACCATATAGGTGGGGTCGAGGTATTGGCAAATGAAACCCCGAAGCATCTGTTTAACTTTTTCAGTATTGGCGGTAAAGAATTATTAAACTGGTTCCTTGTGTTCGGACCATTCTATATGGTTTGGCAAACAACATGGCAACGCTTATCAGCAGCTAAATCTACTAAAATTGCAAAATGGTCTGTTACAACTGGTTTTATCATTTCTGGTTTTATTGGTTTACTAGCAATATTAATTGGAATTATGGCCGTACAAATACTAAATACAAGTACACCTCCTGATCAGGTGTACACCCAATTTTTAGTAGACATATTTCCAGCACCATTAGGTGGGTTATTTATGGTATCACTATTAGCAGCACTGTTAACCGGTGCAACATCTTTCTTGCTCAGTGGAGCAATTAATATTGCCAAAGATATTTACCAAGAGTGGATTTCACCTGGTGCAGAAGATGCTCAGTTGTTAAAAACATCCCGGATTTCTGTATTAGGTATGGCTGTATTGGGACTTGTTATTGCATTATATATTACAGATATTATAACCATCTATCAATTTGCCCTTTCCTATACAGCTGTAACGCTTGTTGCACCTGTAATGGCCGCAATGTTCTGGAAACGTGCTACAAAAACAGGAGTAATTGTAAGTATGGTTGGCAGTATTATTGTTTGTTCTTTATGGAAGCTGGCTGGAACACCTTATGGAGTGCATGAAATTCTGCCAGGCTTAATCATGTCTTTTCTATTATTAATCATAGTTAGTCTTAAAACAAAACATTCAGCTGACGAAGACGTGACTGCCTATTTCTTCTCATTAAAAGCAGTGAAGGATCCTACAGAACAAGAACCAGTTGATAAAATCATAAGTTCATAAGGTAAATCTGACTGTGTTGCAAAAATTTCTAAAAAGGAGAAAAAACAATGGATAAGATAGATACCTTAATTACAAATGCCAATATACTAACACTTGACGAGCAAAATAGTATTGCTCATTCATTAGCTATTACTGATGGTCGAATTATTGAAATATGGCAAGAATCAGAACCACCAGCTTCAGTCCGAATAACGTCAAATACTGAAGTTCTTAACTTAAAAGGAAAAACATTAATTCCTGGTTTCATCGACACACATAACCACATTCTAATGTACTCACTGAATAAAAATAAGGTTAATTGCAGTACACCACCGAATGAAAGTATTGATGATATATTACAACGAATTAAAGTGAAAGCAAATTCTACTCCGAAAGGACAATGGTTGGAAGGATACGGTTATGATGATACACTTTTAAAAGAACAGAGACATCCAACAAGGGAAGAGCTAGACCAGATTGCACCTGATCACCCAGTATTTATTACGCATATTTCGAGTCATTTCGCAGCTGTCAATTCAAAGGCTTTGGAACTAGCTGGTGTTGATGAACAAATAAAGAACCCCCAGGGAGGCTTTTTTGGGCGTGATAAAAACGGACGTTTAGATGGAGTGCTTCATGAAATACCTGCGTTGGAATATGTTCAAAAAGTAATTCCAGTTCCCACGGTAGATGAGATGGTAGCGGCACTGGGAGAAGGCTCAAAGGATTATTTAGCCCAAGGGATTACAACAAATGCGGATGCCGGAGTAGGTTTGTTCCTTGGTGAATCAGAATTAGAAGCTCATCTGATAGCAGCACAAAAAGGTATCAATCCAATGCATTCACAATTAATGATTATACACACACTTCTACGAGAGGGAGAGAAGTTTGGTAATTACACAGCAGAACAATTAAATGAAGAAATAATGAATGCATCTAACGGTAAAGCATGCCTGGACAGTGCGAAAATGTTTCAGGATGGATCCATCCAAGGCTTAACTGGTGCTCTAAGAGAACCTTATTATAATAATGCAGATGTTGTTGGAGAATTACTTCATTTTCAGGAAGCGTTTAACGAAGAAATATTAGACTTACACAAGCGAGGATTCCGTGTGACCATTCATGGCAATGGAGATCGAGCAATAGGATCCATTTTAGAAGGATATGCTTTCGCTCAAGAAAAGTCACCAAGAGATGACCATCGTCACCGGATAGAGCATGTGCAAACGGCAACAATTGATGATCTTGACAATATGCAGAAACTCCGTGTAGCTGGTTCGGTCTTTATTAATCATGTCTATTACTGGGGAGACCGTCATAAGCGGCTTTTCCTTGGTCCAGAACGTTCTAGAAGAATAAGTCCGTTAGCGGATATTGTAAAACGAGATATTTTATTTACGTTACATTCCGATTGTCCAGTCACTCCGATTTCACCGCTATTTTCTGTTTGGGCAGCTGTAAACCGCCTAACGAAAGAAGGGGAAGTGCTGGGGCCAGAACAAAAAATCGATGTCGTAACGGCATTAAAATCAATGACCATTTATGGGGCATATATGAATTTTAGTGAAGATACTGTGGGAAGTATTGAAATAGGAAAACGTGCAGATTTTGCTGTATTAGATAAAGATCCAACAAACGTGGATCCACTTGAAATCAAAGATATCACAGTGGAAGCAACACTAATTGACGGAAAAAAAGTATACGAAAAACAGGGCGCTTTGTTGGGATAAAACGCATTATCGAGCTTTTTATTATTACAATAAAATTGTAAACCACCGTAACAGATTTCTCTGATACGGTGGTTTTTATAGGTTAGGATATTCTAGGTCTAAGTATTGAAGCTATTAGATTTAAGGATGGCTTGGTTTGAAAGAACTATGATGATACATTTTCCAAATCGTCTTCCATATCAGCTGCTTCTTGTTTATCCTTAAAGTCTCCTAAAATCAAATGATCTAGCTCTGCCTTAGGGATTGCTCGAATATGTTTAAATTTAACTAGGAAAAAGAGGGCTCCTAGAATTAGCCAAACAAATAAAGCAATCCATGAAGGGGTGCTCAAAAATCCAGGTGAACCTGGTACGATTAACAATAGTAGGAATCCGGCACTGCTTAGGATACCTAATAGACATAGAAACTTTCTTCCAGGGGAGACAGTAGCACGTTTATTGTTCCTTTTATTATTACTGTCTGACCACTTGAATAATCGATATGCTATAAAGCAAGTATAGAAGTATGCGATGGTGACTCCAAGGGCGGACATATCAACAACCCATAATAATGCTTCTCGCCCAAAGAAAGGGGCAAAAAGCGTGAATGCTAATGTGAACAAAATACCAGCATGAGGTGTTTTATGGGAGCGGTGCAATTTTCCAAAAGCTGCAGGAATAACTTTCGCTCTCCCCATGGCAAACAATAAACGGCTAGCAGACATGTAAAACCCATTCAGTCCTGTCAGAATACCCATAATTAATGCAAACGATAATAAGATAACACCAATTGTTCCGTAAGCATTTTCAACAATCATAGCTGTTCCCCACACTGACCCGGCTTGAACAGCTTCCATCCATGGTTGACCAATTCCAGTTGCAATAACAGTCATTGAGTAAGTAAGAGCTGCAAAAACTAAGGCAATAACGATAATACGAAAAGCTTTTTTGGGGGAAAAGTTAAACTCTTCTGCAGCCTGTGGTATGTTGTCAAAACCAATATAAGCCCATGGTGCAATTGCAATTATTGCTGCTATCGATGCAATAGAACCGACTCCGGGCTGAAAGAGAGGTTGTAAATTGGAAAAGGAACTTGTAGGATGAATAATCATAGCGATGGTTAATAGCAAAACTCCGCCAAATAAGCAGACGCAAAACACAAACTGACTAAATGCAGAAGAACTTGCACCCCGGATATTGACAAGGGCGAAAATAGCTAATGCAGCACAGGCTACAATAACTTCTCCGGTGTAAACCTCCCAACCGGCAATTGTATACATGTAACCTTGTTCTACAACCATTGGGAAAACGAATTTTCCTAGAAGTGCTAGAGCAGAAGCATTAAGCGCAACAATTGCAACATACCCTAACGTTAGAAACCATCCACAAATAAAAGCATGATATCTGCCTAAACCATAATAAGCGTATGCGAACCCTCCTCCAGTTACTGGCAGCTTTTCGATAAGAGAACTAAAGCTCACTCCGATAATAATCATAAGAATCGCACCAATTGAAAATCCAATAATTACCCCAAGTGGTCCAGCCATGGATAGCCAGTCTACTGGAAGCACAAAAGCTCCCCAACCAATAGCTGACCCAAATGCAATTGCCCAAACCCAATGTGGTTTCAATGTTTTGTTTAATTGCTGACGTTCTTCCATATTTCATTCTCCTTCCAAATTGTAAGCGTTATCAATTAAGCTATATAAATTAAAGCATGTCGTGTTTTAATAATCAATAAGTTTCAGAACTTTTAATCATTTGAATGTGTAATAGAAGTTATTGAGGAATTAAATAGTAATCAACCTCGTGAATGTTGAAGCTAGAGAAAAGTGATTTCCTTTGTATGAATACATACTATAAAACGGCTTTGCTTGTAATATGCAGTTTGTAACGAGACAATTGTATAGCTGAATCTTTACTGCACTTTTATTCATTGAAAGATGGTAAGCTATATAGTAAACGTCAGTAATTATAAAATTCATGTTATCAAATTGAAGAACAAAGGGTGGTTACAGGTGAGAAGCGTTCATAGTGATATTATTCAATTTCGCGGGAGACATTACGATTATGGCTATATGCAAGGTGAGCATCTGAAGAATTCTTTAATTATTAAAAACAGACATCGCGATTGGAGATTGAGAAGACCACGGTTTACGATTGACGAAGCTGAAGCCAAACAAGCATTTATGCGGTTTGCACCAGGAATATGGGAAGAACTGCTTGGTCTACGAGATGCTCTTCAACAGCCGATGTCGATGATTCTTCGCGATTTCGGCAATTATCGTGTTCAACCAGTCTATAGTGGCTGTTCGATTTTGACAGGGAAGGACTATATGATCCGAAATTATGATTATCATCCGAAAACCTATGAAGGGCGCTACAACCTATTCCAGCCGACCGATGGTGGATATGCTGTCATCGGACCTTCTCAACGTGTTACTGGTCGGATGGATGGCATGAATGAAAAAGGACTCGTAATGGGGTACAACTTCATGCATCGTAAAGATCCAGGCGATGGATTTATTTGTCATATGATTGGTAGAATTATTTTAGAGATGTGTGCGACTACAGAAGAAGCAATTGAGCTTGTGAAGGAGATACCACACCGGACTTCGTTTAGTTACATTGTGTTAGATGAAAAGGAAGAAACCTATGTAATTGAAGCAACGCCAAGGTCTGTTCAAGTACATCAATCGAATGTCTGTACGAATCACTTTGAGGTTCTCCAGCATGAAAATCGTCGTTTTATCGCAGAGTCACAAGAACGACTCAATGCAATCAACAACCAGAAAGCGCAAGCAACAGATGCGTATAAAGCATTTCGACTGTTGAATGATACGGATAAAGGGGTGTTTGTAAGCAACTACAAAAGCTGGTCAGGTACATTACATACATCGGCATATTTTCCAAAAGAAAAACAGGCATGGATTGCACTTGGAGGAGATCAGGAGCCAGTAAAAATTGATTTTGAATCCTGGTTGAGTGGCAAAAATCTAGAACGGAGTAAAATCTTTGGGGAGATAGATACTAGCTCTGGATTTGCTCATATGGATGAAAATCCACGTTAAGAATAAATAAATCTCTTCAATTTTAATCGCAAATATTACGGATAGTTGGGATAGTGTGAAGCATACCTACTATGTATAAACGGATAGGAAAAAGGGATTTCCCACTAAAAAGAGTTCGTGGAAAATCCCTTTATACTTAATCTTCTGGATTGATGACCATCTCTACGCGGCGATTTTTACTTCTGCCATCTTCATCTTCATTTGATTCAATTGGAGCTGTCTCGCCATATCCTTCTGTATGAATCGTTAAATGGCTAATATCACCATGCTCCTCCAAATAATGAAAGACAGATTCAGCTCGTTCTAAAGATAAATTCAGATTATACGATGTCTCACCTTGATTGTCCGTATGGCCATTGATATGAACAGTTGTCTCAGGCTCTAATTCTTCTAATTCAGCAAGAATCCCATCTAATGTCTCTTGCGAACTATCTTTTAATGTGCTTTCATCAAAATCAAACAACAGATCATCAGGAACTTGCATCTTAATTTCTTCATCTGCCACAGTTAAATCCACTTTTTCTGGTGGTTCCATGTCTGGTATATCTAATTCAATAGTCTTTTCAAGATAACGTTTTCCATCATCAGTGGTTTGCAAAAGGTCTCCTTCTAACTTCCCAAAGTCTTCACCATAGGCTGCTAGAACATCATCCCAAGAATTTTGATCGGCATGGACTTGAATTGGGATATACATGCCTGGGCGCAATGATAGATAAGGTATTTTAAGTGCGAAGGAACCATCTGGATTTACATTCGTATAATCATAAGAAAATGGAACAATAACATCGGTCGCGTTCATTAAATCGCCACCTAACCATGTTCCTTCAAGTAGATTACTTTTTCCGTGTATATAGATGAATTTATGATCAGTAGTTACATCAACATTCATCCATATATTCGATTCTCCATAATCCGCAGGGAGTTCACTCCATTTGGGCGTTTCGATTGGGAGTGTGTACGGGATGTCCTTGTTTGCATCTAATAAAATGCTAGCCCTAACCTCATATTGCTCGCTTTGTGATGTTTTATAACGTTGGGGTCCTGTAACTTGGTTGAAGTATACACCATAATGTTTTGTCGTATCCTCACCCAGAGAAGATAATCGGAAATCGATTATCGCATTTCCTTCATAGCCGGGATATTCAAAACGGAAAGAGCCATCCTTTTGTACCTCAGCATTCTTCATAAAAGCTGCAATCGGTAATGTACTATTTCCGGAAGAGTTAATAATCGAGCCTGGCAATAGGTTGCTTTGACCTTCTACAATGATTTGATCATCCTCTACTATCATTTCGCCCCCGATCCAAACCTTTAGGTTGCCAATATCTTCTTTATAATCTATTGGACTTTCTTTAGGTTCTTTCTGACCTTCCGTTTCTTTGGATTTGCTTTGTTCCTCACCAGAACCATTCTCTTTTGCTTTGGATGAATTCGGTTCCTCATTTGTAGTATCTTTGCAGCCTGCAAGAAAGATCAGTAAGACAAAAAATGCTATGTAAATGTAAGACCTTTTCAAATTCAGCTCACCTTCTCCATATTCATTTAGCTTATTGTAGGAAAATTATAAAATTGCCTCACTATAGATTACCATATTCAGATATGGAATAAAAGAGGCATTTGTAGTAAGGGGAGGGGGTATAATTACTTTACAATAATTGATGACATACTAAATAAGAAGACCAGAAATGATGGCCTTCTTATTTTATACTTACTTTTTCTTCAACGTATGGAATTGTTAGTGGACCAAGTGGAAGAACAGCAATTGTCATCGTGTCACCATGCTTTTTCTTCAAATCTTCTATAGTTTGTTCAATGTTATTAGTAGGCTTTAGCATTGCATTTTTTACTTGTTGATCGGATAGTTTAGAATAAACGTAAACATCAGCCCAAACTTGGATAACGGCTTGCTTCTGAACCTGCCACTGATCAAACATTTTAAATTCAGGATCATTAATCATATCCAGCAATTTTTGTGGACTTTCAGCCATGTCAAATATTTTTGCATAGTTGCCGTGATCAGGCAAACCATCCGAACATTCGGATGCGACAATAATAGAGCCGCCTTCCTTCACAATTTTATGTGCAGCACTCATTCCCTTTACAGCTTGATATAAATTCTGATCAAGTGGGTAGCCAGAATTGGATGTTATGACAACATCAAAGCGTTCATCACAGCGGAACATTGCATGCTCTTTTGCAAATGCACACCCGAGATCATGTGATTCGTACAATTCCCCTGCAAACACATTTGTAATCTCTTTTTCTCGGTTCAATGTAACGTTTAACATGAAATCTGGTTTACATAGACTATTAATTTCACGAGTCATATCTTGGACTGGATTATTCTCCATGTTGCCCCACGTAGAAAGAGGGTCACCAATCATTCGGGCATTATGAAATGTCAAAATTGTTTCAATACCCGCGATCCCTGGCATGATACCTTTTGGACCTCCAGAAAACCCAGCAAAGAAATGTGGTTCAATAAAACCTGTTACAATTCGAAAATCTGATTCAACATATTCTTTATTAAGGTAGACATCACAACCAAATTTGCTTCTTCCAAGGTTAACAAGTGTATCCTTATCATGACATTGATTATTTATGATTCGAATATTGTCTACTACCCAATCTCCCAGCATCTGAACAAACTCTTCTCTTGTTTGGTCACGATGGGTTCCGGTTCCATTAATAATGACAAAGTTTTCTAATGGGACATGATTTAATTCCTCAATCAGCAGGGGGACGAGTATATGATTTGGTGTTGGTCTTGTAATATCACTTATTACAATGGATACCGTATCCGTTGATTTAACGGACTCTTTTAAAGATCCAGAACCAATTGGATTTCGCAATGCTTTTCGGATTGCTTCTTTTTCATTCTCAAGTTTTGGCAAATTTGTTGGCTCAATAAGGAAAGCGTTGTCCGGCAATTCTAATGAAATACCATGCTTTCCATATAACAGTTCTGTCTTCATGATGCATACCTCATTTCATTAATAATTTTTTTCTTATTTGTGCTGACGGGCAACAGGATCTACTCGTATTAAATCATATACGACTAAATATCACTATAGGATAGCGCTTTCTTTGATGTTAATCGTTGACTGCATGCCTCTCTTGGGTGCCCGAAGTGCTTTCAGCATTATTCAGACCAAGATCTTCCCGTGTACCATCAATTCCTCTTTTTCGTTGATATTTATCCATTAAAATAACACCTATTGGACAGAGTAAGGAAGTAGTGATTGTGGATATCGAAATCTGAGCGGTAGCAATAGGGACAATGTTTTGGATTGCTTCTAGCTCTGCTTGTGTCATTGCTCCTGCGCCAACAGCTACAGCTGCTGCGGCTGCAATGGCGGCCGGTGTTGCAGCCGCATTTCCTGCTGTAGAAGCTTCTGAAATGGGTGCAATAAAGCTTTTTTCTTTAAATAATTTAAACATAAGAATTCCCATCCCAGCTGAGCAAACGAAAGTAAGTATCGCAAGTATCAAACCACCTGCAAGAACTGTTGGATTAAAGAAGTTTGCCAAATCCATACCTGCTCCTAGTGCAAATGCAAAAAATGGGATTGTAATCGATTCCCCAGGTTTTAAAAACTCTCGTATTTTCGGATCCAAGTTTCCTAAAAGCATACCAATTCCGATAGGTAATAAAACAGCTATGAATGATATCATTGGGAAAGCAGTACCTAATACACCAAGTGCAACTAACGTGAAGAACGGTCCATCATTGATTGCAAGGATAGAAAGCCCGCCGACATCAGACCTGTTTCCAAATTTACCTGTTAATGCTGCATACATTCCACTATTACTATTTGTCATCCCAGCAATTAATGCAAGCGTCGAAAGTCCGAACAATCCACTCATCGGATCGAAAAAGTATCCGAAAGCCATGCCGACTGCCACGCCAGCAAAATATTTCGATCCAGTTAGGAGGACACCTTTTTTTAATGCCTTTCCACCAACTTTTAAATTCATTTGGCTTCCAACACAAAATAGAAATAAAGCAATTAATACAAGTGCGCTATCCTTAAACAGCTCCTGAGAGAAACCACCGATTTGTAAAAACTCGTAATAGCCTTCCTCCGTTTGGGGTGCACCGAGGAATTTTAAAACGTTCATTACTGCAGGTATATGCATTTGGTCAATTGTATTTAAAAAAGCTCCTAATAAAAGCGGAACGACCATAAGTCCTCCGGGTACTTTTTCTATCGTATCTTTTATGTTCATCAAATCGTTCCTCCTTTTGATATTTTTAAAAATAGGATTATAATATTAGCTTCAATGAATCAATTAACAGACTGGACCATTATAGTTATGTTACAGGAAGTCCATTCGCAGTAGTGTCGCTATTTGCTTTATTGTTATGGTTGTTAGAATAAAAGTAAGCTCGAACAACCTGTTCGGTACTTTGTTCTAATAATCCAGCTGCATTTGTAATTGATTCCTTTAGGGTCATTGGCTGATTGATTATGCTATGAATGCTCACAATACCAAATTCATGCAGTGCTTCAATGCCATTTCCGATTGAACCAGCTATAATAATTGTCGGAACATCCTGGCTTTTTGCGGCTTGCGCAACGCCGAGCGGAGTTTTGCCTGATGCGGTTTGTCCATCTACTTTACCTTCTCCGGTAATAACTAAATCTGTATTTGGCAAGAATTCGCTGAATTTACTGTACTCTAACACAACATCGATTCCTCGTTTAACCTTACATGGGAAGAAAGCTTGAAAGGCTCCTCCAATTCCTCCTGCTGCCCCTGCACCAGGCAGGTTGTGTAAGTGGATTCCTGTAAGCTTGGCAACATGATCGGCCCAATGGGTAAGATGTTGGTCAAGCGTTTCAACCATTTCTGGAGTTGCCCCTTTTTGTGGACCAAAAACAAAGGAGGCACCGTTTGGACCGATAAGCGGATTTTCTACATCAGAAGCAATTAAAAAGTTGCAAGCTTTAATACGCGAATCGAAAGAATCATCCTCTATTAAAGCGATCTTATTTAATTCACCACCACCATATCCGATTTCATTACCATCTTTAGTGCATAACTTTAATCCAAGTGCTTGGAGCATTCCAGCCCCGCCATCATTGGTTGCTGATCCACCGATGGCAATGATAAACGAAGTAAATCCATCATCCAACGCTTGTTTTATCAACTGGCCAGTTCCATATGTTGTTGCTTTTAAAGGAGAAAGCTGTTCATCCGTAAGAAGTGTAAGTCCTGATGCTGTTGCCATTTCAATGACACAGGTTTTCTTATCTCCTAAAACACCATAGGATGACTTCACTTCATCCCCTAAAGGTCCGATCACTGTGACGTTTCGTATCTCGCCTTTTGTCGCAGTGACAAGTGTTTCTAATGTCCCCTCGCCACCATCTGCAACAGGTAGCATCACTGTTTCCGCTTTTGGAAAAGCCTTTTTGATTCCTCTATCGATTGAATTAGCAGCATCAACCGCACGTAAACTCCCTTTAAATGAGTCTGGTGCTATAATAATTTTCACACAATCACATCCTGGTAAACGTTTTCATTATCTGTAGATTAAATTATACGAATCTTGACTAAAAATGTATATGGTTATACCATATGAAAAATAGGAAGTGAATCCGACATTTTTTGTACGTATCGACTAAAGGGGATGATGAATCATGGAAATGATAACAAAAGAAATTGCAAAGACAATCGTTAGAGAAACTTCTTTACGTTTAGGTCGTAACGTTAATATTATGGATATGGATGGAACTATTATTGCCACAAAGGATGAAAAAAGATTACATACGGTTCATGAAGGAGCAGTTGAGGTATTAAAAAATGGGAAATCCCTTACAATCTATTCACATCAGGATGAAGCATGGGAAGGAGCGCAACCGGGTATTAATTTACCAATTGTTTTCAAAGAGAGAATTATCGGAGTGATTGGGATAACAGGCAATCCAGATGAAATGGGAGATATTGCAGAATTAGTAAAGATGGCGACAGAGCTTATGATTAACCAAGAGTTTATTGCTTCACAGCTTGAATGGAAACAACGTACAAAAGAAATGATAATTGAACAACTGCTAAAACGTTCTCCTTCCTATGATGTAATGAATCGAGGACTAAGTATGCTGAAATTAGAACTTATTCCACCTTTCACAGCTATTGTCATTCGAATAGATGAACTTAAGATTCCCAAGCAGGATTTTATTCAGAGTTTGGAGAAGGTATTTGGCGAAACGTATGTAATAACAGGATTTATCAGTCTTAATCAAATCTTTATTGCAACAACGGGACTTGAAGAGAGGGACCTGCTGACTAACATCCAATCACTTGGGCGGCTTTTAAAGAAGCTAAAAATAAAATTTAGAATGTCTTATAGCTTAATGTTTCACGAATTGCAACAATTAAACAAAGCCTACTCTGATTGTAAGCTTGCCTTAAGGATAGGCGATCCTAAAACAGAGATTATTTCATTTGCTCAATTAGAAGTGAGGGCATTATTGTATCAAATTGATAAGTCTGTTGGAAAAAGGTTCTCTAACAGAATATTGCAATGTGTGGACAAAACAAAAGCAGGAACGTTAGAGGCGTTTTTTGCAAATGATTTGAATATCCAAAAAACGGCTGATGCGTTATTTTTGCATCGTAATACGCTAATTTATCGGATAAATAAGATTGCTAATGAGACAGGTTATGATCCGAGGAAGTTTAATGATGCATTAATATTACAGGTTGCTTTGTGGATTTATGAACAGGAGTAAAAAGAGCTTAACTTCTGGAAAGTATAGCACAAAATAAAAAGTGGATATTTCTTTGCATTAGCCGGTTTCGTATAAAATACTTAAAACCGGCAGCAGAAAGAATTTATCCAGAGCTTTTAACATAAATTTTAAACAATACCTTTCGAATCAGTGCCCCAACACCTAACCCAATTGGAAGAAATAATATAGGCAGCCACATCGGTCCAATGTATACACCAAATATTGTAAGTGTGGGAGAAAAAATTAAGCCTACTGTAACAAAATAGGCTGAAAATACAAGGGGGAGGTAAGCGAAAGGTTTTTCACCACCTCCGGCATCTTTATAAGCATCCCAGATAGCAAAGAAATATAAACAGGGGTAAAACATCAGCCATAAATAATTTGTCTGTGCAATGGCCTCTTCGATTTTCATATTAAAGCTAAGTACAATAATGGTGTTAAAATTCCCCATTACATTAACTAAAAACTCTAATCCAATTAGTACGAAACCTTTCATATATTTACGATTTAAAAGTTGACCGAATCCTGGTAAAGCAATACTCCACAGAAGTACTTCAAGTTTTTTACTTTTTAAATCTGCCCTTTTTTCCATTTTTAACCTACTTAGCTAACCCTTTTCGATCAGCTGCCATTGGTGGTTGCTCCATCCAGCCATTTTCAATCATAATAGAAGCACCGTCATTTGCATAATTAGCTATTTCTACCATTAAACGGCTGTATTGAACCGCTATATCGTGTCTGGGACTTAAGGACATAGACATTCCATATTGGCCAATACCAGATGCAATTAACGACGATGTTAAAACCATCATGAACTTATCTGAAAAAGGAGGGTCAGTAGATTCAGTTACTTCTGGAGTCAGCAAGATTGTACCGTCTGATAAATAGCTATTGCTTAAAATAGAGTTAAAAACTTCTATATGTTTTTTGGATATTTCACGGCCTCTTTCAAAATACTTTCGTACATCCTTTGACTGGGCAACTTGACTAAAACCGGTCATAACAGCTTGCCCCAGTGAATTTCTTCGTGCATTGAACACTAGATTTGTTATTTCGGACCCTAATAATGGGCGTCTGTCTGTCAGCCATCCTGCAGTGAAGCTTTCCTTTTTAACAAAGTCAATTTGACTGGGAGTCGGTATGTGTGGCGCACGGATATGGATACCTATCTCTTTTGAAAATTCTTTTGTTTTCATGTGTAGTTCTTCAGAGTCTGATAAACAATCAGCGTAGAATTGCAGTAAATCACTTCTGACAGCAGTCGTCAAAGAGGCGACATGACTAGCTAAATTGACAACGGTCATATTGAATACAAAAGCAAGATAAAGCTTATCAGAGAATAGACGGGGTGCATTTAAATTTACGTCTTTCTCTGTAAACCCCTGTGGAACTGGATAATCCTCTTTCCTGAAAAAGTCGGTTGTTTTTTCAAGCTGCTGTTCTGATAATGTGAGTGCATTTTCAATTATGCTGCGGATATCTTCATTGTCGACATGCATTAAAAAATACTTTAAACCACATATGGCCATTGAATTACTTTGATAGCCAGCCCATAAAGTTGAAATCTCTGGAGCCGTTAATTTAATGTTATCATGATTTCCCATACGTATTTATTCCTCTCATAAAGTGTTCGCTCATTTTCTTCCGTTAGTTTCTGACTAATAATATTATTTATGCACGGATATAAGCTATTTCTTGTTTCGGCTTTAAGAGAGTTATAAAGATTTCACATCCAACGTTTGAATAAATCGAATAAAAGCTCGTACAATGTTCATTTGTAATGCATCTTCATGATAATACATCCATGTTTTTCTTATCATTGGCTCTCCAGATGGTAGCATAATTGGTTTTATAAAAAGTTCTGTATAAGGACGAACAACTAAATTTGCGATAATCGCATAGCCTAGTCCGTTTACAATCATTTCTTTACAGGTTTCTACTTGATTAACTTGAATGGTAATATTAGCCCTTTGTGAATAGTTATGGAACCACCATTCATCCACCATGCTTTTCATATGCTCGTCAGTGCGGTAATCAATCCGTGGCATGCGCGGCAGTTCCTCCCACTTGAAATCCCATGGAGATGCAATACATACTTCTTCTTCGTATAAAAGCTCTTTGTTTTCTTTCCATGGATAGTCCCCTTTAATAAAGCTAATATGCACCTCATTGTTTAAAATTAGTCGATGCATTTCACTACTCCACCCGGTTACCATTTGACACTCAACATTTGGATATTCTTTTTTAAAAAGACGTAATAATTTCGGCATCTTATTTAATGCAAAAAAATTCGAAACACCAACTCGTAACGTACCTGTTACTTGATTTTTCATGTTATTAATTTTCTCTTCAATCTTCCGTTGTTCCCGAAGCATATTTTGTGCATGCTGTGCTAAATGCTCTCCTTCAGGTGTGAATGTAACACCTCTGCGCTTTCGGAGAATGAGCTGTACACCGTAGTGCTCTTCTAATTTTTGAATCCTTGATGTTAATGTGGGCTGTGATAAAAAAAGATGCTCTGCTGCTTTTGTAATATTTTCAGTAGAATATAGTGCAGCCAGCATTTCCCAATCTTGATAGTTCATCCTTAATCGCCTCACTTTTATGAGCTATAGAAAAAATCAATGGCTAATTATTAATATTATATATTTTTATAATTTTCAATTCAATATTATAATGAAATTGGAAATGGTTTGAAAGCGCTGTCTGTTTGGTGATGTAGTGAGCCGAATTGTTCGTCATAGTATTTTCTGAGATTTTAAAAAAGCTAGGGGGATATTCATGGAAACAAAAGCAAAATATGTGCCAGGTCTGGAAGGGGTAATTGCAGCAGAGACGTCCATTTCGTTTCTTGATGTGGAGAAGGAACAAATCATTATTCAAGGCTATGATCTGATTGAGCTATCGAAACGTAAAGATTATGCTGAAATCGTGCATCTCTTATTAGAAGGGGAACTGCCAACAGCAGCTGAGAAAGCGAAGTTAGAAGAGATATTGAAGGATTATTATGATGTGCCTTCAAATGTGATGGATGTACTTCGATTATTGCCGGAGCAAACACATCCAATGGATGGGATGCGTACTGGTTTGTCTGTTTTAGCAGGATTCGATGAGGCGATTGAAGATCGAACATTGCCAGCTAATAAAAAACGAGCTTATCAATTGCTGGGTCAGCTTCCGACGATAACGGTGAATAGTCACCGGATAATAAATGGACAAGAACCGGTTTATCCACTTCAGGATTTATCCTACAGCGCAAATTTTTTGTACATGATTACTGGTGAAAAGCCTTCTGAGTTAGAAGTAGAAATTTTTGACCGTTTGCTTCTATTGTATAGTGAGCACGAAATGCCGAATTCTACATTTGCTGCACGTGTGATTGCGTCCACGAACTCGGATATCTATGGAGCGTTAACCGGGGCAATTGCTTCTTTAAAAGGAAATTTACATGGCGGGGCAAACGAAGCTGTGATGTATATGTTAAATGAAGTAAAAACCGTATCAGAATTTGAAGAACTGCTACTGAAGAAATTACAAAAGAAAGAAAAGATTATGGGGTTCGGTCATCGTGTATATATGAAAAAAATGGATCCAAGAGCATTGATTACGAAAGAAGCATTAAGGCAGCTATGTGAAAAAGACGGGGATTATCTGTTGCTTGAAATGTGTGAGGCAGGCGAAAAGGTTATGGAGAAAGAAAAAGGACTTTATCCAAATCTTGACTACTATGCAGCACCAGTTTATTGGAAACTGGGAATCCCAATCCCACTATATACGCCAATCTTTTTTAGTGCGAGAACAGCAGGACTGGCAGCACATGTCATTGAACAGCATGAAAATAATCGATTGTTCCGGCCGCGAGTTAATTACACTGGCGCACGGCATGTTTGATAAACAAAAAAAAGAATGTAAGGGAAAGGATGCTTATCATGTTACAAACGGATACTTATAAAAAGACAGATGCATTAATAGAGGAAATTGTAGATTACGTTTTGAATAAAGATATAACGAGTGAAGAAGCATATTCAACAGCCCACCATGTACTAATCGATACATTAGGATGCGGAATTCTTGCACTTGATTATCCAGAGTGTACGAAGCTGCTCGGACCAGTTGTTCCTGGTACAGTTGTTCCAAATGGTGTGCGCGTGCCTGGGACATCTCATGTACTTGATCCAATTCAGGGAGCATTTAATATTGGAACAATGATTCGCTGGCTTGACTATAACGATACGTGGCTTGCTGCAGAGTGGGGACACCCCTCAGACAACTTAGGTGGAATTTTAGCAGTTGCTGATTATCTCAGTCAAGTTAGAATTCAGAAGGGGAAAGAGCCGCTAAAGGTGGAAGATGTACTGGAAATGATGATTAAGGCACATGAAATTCAAGGTGTGCTTGCGTTAGAAAATAGCTTGAATCGTGTAGGACTTGATCATGTTCTATATGTAAAAATAGCAACAACAGCTGTTGTAACAAAAATGCTTGGTGGTGGACGTGAAGAAATCACGAATGCATTGACAAATGCCTGGATTGATAATTCAAGCTTACGTACGTATCGTCACGCTCCGAATACTGGTTCACGGAAGTCTTGGGCTGCTGGAGACGCGACAAGCAGGGCAGTACGCTTAGCTCTGATGGCAATGAAAGGAGAAATGGGCTATCCGACAGCATTAAGCGCACCTGGCTGGGGATTCCAAGACGTACTATTTAACAAGCAGGAATTAGTTCTTAGTCAGCCGCTCGACAGTTACGTAATGGAAAATGTGTTGTTTAAAGTTTCCTTCCCAGCTGAATTCCATGCACAAACAGCAGCCGAAGCAGCGGTAAAGCTTCATCCTGAAGTAGTCAATCGTATAGGTGAGATTGATAAAATTACAATTACAACGCATGAATCAGCGATTCGGATTATTGATAAAAAGGGTCCGCTCAATAACCCGGCCGATCGTGATCACTGCTTGCAGTATATTACAGCAATTGGACTTTTAGAAGGAGATATTCGCGCTGAGCACTATGAGGATGATTTTGCTGCAAATCCAATTATTGACGGGTTGCGGGATAAAATGGTCGTTGTAGAAAATAAATCCTATACAGAGGATTATCTTGATCCGAGCAAGCGCTCGATTGCAAATGCGGTGCAGGTACATTTTACGGATGGCACAGTGACGGAAAATGTAGAGCGAGAATATCCATTAGGACATCGGTTCCGCAGAGATGAAGCAATACCTAAAATCATTGAGAAGTATGCAGCAAACCTTGCTACACATTACACGGAAAAACAGCGTAAGAAAATTGAAGAAGTTAGCTATGACTACAACAAGCTAGCAAAAATGAATGTCAATGAATTTGTAGAGTTATTTATTGCGCAATAAAGGGCTGTAATCCCCTAAAACAGTATGCGTAAGGAAAAGAATAAGGCAAGATGGGATAAACATCCTGTGAATTTCTGTTTATATTTAACGAGAGGGAGGAACGTTTATGGCATGGATTGTAGACCAACAATCGACTCAGAAGGAATTAGCTGATCGGTTTAAAGAACAGATGCTTACCGATAACATTTTACAAATACCTGGTGCGCATGATGCAATGGCAGCATTAATCGCAAAGGATGCAGGATTTTCCGTTTTATATTTATCAGGTGGAGCTTACACAGCAAGCAGAGGATTACCTGATCTCGGAATTGTTACATCAACAGAAGTGGCAGAACGTGCAAGAGACCTTGTCAGGGCAACAAATTTACCCGTCTTAGTTGATATCGATACAGGCTTTGGCGGTGTGTTAAATGTTGCTCGAACTGCTCGCGAAATGGTAGAAGCGAATGTTGCCGCAGTGCAAATTGAAGATCAACAGTTACCGAAGAAATGCGGTCATTTAAATGGAAAGCAGCTTGTAACGACGGAAGAAATGGTACAAAAAATCAAAGCTATTAAAGAAGTAGCACCTTCGTTAATCATTGTAGCAAGAACAGATGCAAGAGCAGTAGAGGGAATAGATGCTGCTGTAGAGCGTTCCCAGAGTTATATACAAGCTGGTGCAGATGCAATATTCCCAGAGGCATTACAAACCGATGAAGAATTTCGTCTTTTTGCGAAAAAATTAGACGTTCCATTACTTGCAAACATGACAGAGTTTGGTAAAACTCCATTTATTACAGCAGAGGAGTTTCAAAACATGGGCTTTCGGATGGTAATCTACCCAGTTACATCTTTAAGAGTAGCAGCGAAAGCATATGAACGAATCTTTAACTTAATTAAAGAGCAAGGCTCCCAAGCAGATGGTGTGTTTAATATGCAAACGAGAAAAGAGCTCTATAAAACCATTTCCTACGATGATTTCGAAGAATTGGATAATACAATTTCGAAGACGGTATTAGAGGATTAGATTTTGTTGGCACAAAAGGTGTGGAATCAATTTGGATTCCATGCCTTTTTGATTTGCTAGCTATCATTGAATTCATTATGAAACGTTCAACTATTTTGTTTTTTAGATACATTGGACGGTTTGGCTAATAAATATGGAATATTATTACTAAATGCATAATCAATAAATGTCGAATAATAATTTATTAATATTTTTAGCAAGGTATAGTATATTTTCTGTGATTTAGATGAAAGGGATTGGACAGATTGTAACATAACCAACTAATAATTTTTACAATGTGATTAATGCAATCGCTTACAACAAAAACTATAATTATAAATATTCTATTAATTAGAACAAAATGAAAGGAGGAAAGACCAGAAAGTGTATCGCAAGTATAAAGACCTTTGATCTGGGCTGGTTCTAAGAAGGTATAGAAAACCTTGATCCAAAAGAACGAAGGAGTGTAAATAATGACAACGAATAATTATAATGAACTTCCTACCAACCTTCCGGTACCACTTGATGATGGTGCATGTAATGATTTAAAAGGTAAAAAGATACCATCAGTTGAATTAACCTCTACAACTGGTCACATTGTAGACCTATCAGAAATTAGGGGGAAACTTGTTTTATATTTTTATCCAATGACAGGTAATCCACGGGAAAGTCTCCCAAATGGATGGGATCAAATCCCAGGGGCAAGAGGGTGTACACCACAAGCTTGTTCCTTTCGAGATCACTATAAGGAATTACAAGAACTTAATACACAAGTATTTGGTGTAAGTACGCAGAGTTCAGAATATCAAAAGGAAGCAGTTGAACGGCTTCATTTACCTTTCGAACTATTAAGTGATTCAAAATTGACCTTATCAAATTCTCTAAACCTGCCACTATTTAAGGTGGATTCTATGTCACTTAATAAAAGAGTTACAATTATCATTCAAGATGGAACAATTGAAAAAGTATTTTATCCTGTTTTTCCTCCAGATAAAAATATAGACGAAGTAATAGAATATCTATCTAATTGAAGAAAAGTAATTATACGGTAACGTTGTAGGATGATAGAACAATGAACAATATGCTGTTTTGTACTTCTGGCACCCTTCACCTAGTTAGATCTTAATTAAATTTCAATCCAAGGAGGTACTACTATGAAAGCTACATTTAAACTTCCAAAAACAAAAAAAGGTTGGTTTGGTGTAAGTCTAATAGCTATTATTATTCTGTTAGGAGGCTGGCCAATTATAAATATATTTAATCAAGAAATTATTGTATTTGGGCTACCTTTAATTATGGTCTGGTCTATTTTGATTATCTTCTTAACAACTTTCTCCATGGCGTTCATTAATAAGATTGGAGGGGTAGATTGATGATTGAATACATACCCTTCATAATAACCGTTGCTTATATATTCATAGCTGTTATTTTGGGTTTTTTTGCTGGAAAAGGGAAAAACATGGATAACGTGGAAGAGTGGGGGGTTGGCAGCAGGAGTATGGGCCCAATCATGATGTACCTATTAATCGGGGCAGGTGGAGTAAGTGCTTATACGTTTATGGGTTCTCCTGGGTGGGCATATTCAAAGGGAGTCCCTGCGCTATATGTTGTCGTTTATTTAACGTATATGGCAATACTTGCTTGGTATTTTGGGCCGAAAGTTTGGGAATTAGGTAAAAAATACAATCATGTCACCCAATCCACTGCCATATCCGATCGTTATGAAAGTAAAGTATTAGGTGGTATAGCATCTATTGTTACTTCAATTGGTGTCTTAGCATATGCAGTAATTCAAACAACTGGTGCAGCTTATATTTTAAATGTCATGAGTTATGGATTAATTCCTACTTGGGTTGGTGTCTTTTTATCACTAGGTGCAATTTCAATCTATCTATATAAAAGTGGGCTTAAAGCAATCGGTGTAACAAACGCATTTCAAGGGGCGTTAATGTTGTTCGTGTCCTTCTTTGTTGGATTATGGGCAACCAAGCAATTCACTGGTGGTTATTCATTTGCACCAATTTTTGAGCGTGTAAAAGAGGATATTCCACAGTTTCTAACACTTCCTGGGGCGTTGGGTGATATGAATGCTACTTTTTGGACAACATCGATTTTAATATCTTTCTTTTCCATTTGGCAAACACATTGGATCCAGTGGATGGGAGCTGATTCAAAAAAATCTATCAGAAGATCTGCAACTTTACTACCGACATTTTATGTTGTACTAGTTCCAATGATCGTTGTAGGCTTTATTGGGGTCTTCATGTATCCTAATATCGGCACACCAGATCAAGTTGCTATTCAACTTGCAGTTGATACAATGCCTGCAGTTGTAGCCGGTCTATTAGGTGCTGGAACGCTTGCTGCTGCAATGTCCTCTAGTGAACCTTGTGTTCATGCAACTGCACTTAGTTATAGTAAAGATGTATTGCAACCCCTTTTTAAATGGAATGAGGAAACAACAGGGAAATGGACAAGACGATTAATTTTCCCAATTATGGCATTTATTATTGCGCCAATTTCTATTCTGGAACCTGCAAGTCTAGTATATATTCTACTAATTGGATATGGATTTATTGCACAGGCATTCCCAGCAATTATTGGTATTTTTCTATGGCCAAGAGCGACCAAACACGGTGCTTTCTGGGGGATATTAGCAGGTTTCATTATAACTGTTATCTTTTCATTTGTAATTCCTCATCCATTAGATATACATGCTGGTATTTGGGGATTAGCTGCAAACACTGTAATCTTTGTTGTTGCTTCATTTATGACTCAACCCGTATCTAAAGAGACAATTGAACGTTTCTTTCCTGACATGGTTGATGAACTCTACGAGGATGAAGCATCACCATCATTACGTGTTGAAATAAAATAAATACTACAGGAGGGTCTTTACATGGAAAAGCAATATCTTTTTATTAACGGGGAAATTATTACAGTAAACGAGAGAGATCAAATAGCTGAAGCGATTGCTATAAAGGAGAATAAAATTATTGCAGCTGGCTCGAATGACACAATATTACAATTAAAAGATGATGACAGTGAGATTATCGATTTAAAGGGAAAAACACTTATTCCTGGACTTATAGATTCTCATTTGCATATATCTATGTACGGAACAAACAGCTTATCGATTTCGTGTAAAAGCGATAGTATTCAAACAATTGATGACCTGCTGAGGGAAATCAAAGCAAAGGTTAGTAAAACACCACAGGGTCAATGGATTAGAGCGTGGGGATATAATGAGCAAACAATTGCGGACAAACGTTTTCCAACGAAGGAAGAACTAGATGCTATTACGACTGAGCATCCTATCATGATTACAAGGACATGTGGTCATATTTCAGTTGTTAATAGCCAAGCACTTCAGATTGCGGAGTTTGATAAAAACACACCAGACCCTGATGGGGGAAAGTTTGATCGCAAAGCCGATGGTGAACTTACTGGACTATTACTTGAAAATGCACATATGAAGATGTTTTCGATTGCATCCTTTTCAGAGGAAGAACTATCGATTGCACATAAAGTCGCTTCTGAACATTTTGCAGAAAAAGGAATTACATCCATTCACGATGCTACTGGATATGGTCTGGATAATCTCAGATCTCTGCAAGCTGATAGTAAAAACGGACTGATAAAACAAAGAGTTTATGCTATGGTTGGTGCTCTAAATGATGCCCAAGAGGTTGTTAAGCATATGGTTGATGCTGGAATTTATACTGGGTTAGGAGATGACAAGTTCCGAATTGGGCCTGTGAAGCTTTTCCTTGACGGTAGCAGCAGTGGGCCAACCGTTTGGACTCGAGAAGGCTACACAAGTGATTCAAAAAATTATGGAATACAATATTTCTCGCAAGAAGAAGTAGACGATTTATTTATACCTGCTCACGAAAAAGGATGGCAAATTACTGCCCATGCGCAAGGGGATGCTGCAATCGATTTGCTCTTAAAAACGATTGAAAAAGCAAATGCATTACATCCACGAGAAAATACGAGACATCGGATTGAACATGCAGGAATTGCAACACCTGACTTAATTGAACGAATGAGAAAACAAAATGTTGTACCAATTCCTAATCCAGCTTTTCTATTTGAATATGGTGATGGTTATGTAAAAAATTATGGTGAAAGAGCCAATTCGATGTACCCAATGGGTGATTATCAAAAGGCAGAAATTCCTGCAGCAATCGCTTCTGATTGTCCAGTAACGGACTTTAATCCAATGCGTGGTATCCATGCTGCTATGACCCGGAAATCAAACTCAGGTCAAGTGATCGGGGAAGATAAAACAGTGTCTCTACTCCAAGCAATTCGTATGTATACATTAAACGGTGCCTACGCATCATTTGAGGAAGACACTAAAGGAAGTATTGAAACTGGTAAACTTGCTGATTTAGTATTACTCGATCGTTCGATTTTAAATGCAGATATTGATGACATACCAGATGTCCAAGTAGAATGGACGATGATTGACGGAGATATCGTATATAGAAATTCTAAGGTTGGCGCCCAAGCATGAGTAGATTGCTGCCAAATGTAGATACCGTTCTTACTCTATCAGGAACATCATATGAAATAGGATTTAAACATGGCAGCCTTGCAAAAGAGCAGGTGCACAGCAGCTTACAAACGTATGAAAAGCTCTTTAAAGAAACATCTGGAATCTCCTGGAAGGAAGCATGCAATAAAGCACTATTACATGTTTCCGCAATTGAAAAATATAATGCAAATTACATGAAGGAGATGGAAGGATTAGCTAAAGGAGCAGCAGTACAATTTGAAGATATACTTGCACTGAACGCTAGAAGTGAGATTGCATTAAGCAACGCACCAGATGGTTGTACTTCCTTTGCATTAACGAAACCGAAAACATCTAAAACATGGTTAGCACAAAACTGGGATTGGAAAGGTGCACAAATAGACTCTTTAGTTCACCTTGAAATTCAGCAGGACACTTTGCCAACAGTACAGATGATTACAGAGGCTGGTATTATTGGAAAAATCGGCTGCAACAGTGCAGATGTTGGTGTATGTCTCAATGCATTAGTAACCAATACATGGCAGCCTAAAGTTCCTATTCATTTAGGGCTAAGAGCTATTTTAGAATCGGAATCATTTGAAGAAGCTATCTCTAAAGTTGATCGTAATCAAATGGCATCTCCTGCACACTTTTTAATCGCATCGAAGCCGGGAGATGCAGCAAGCTTGGAAGTATCACCAATTCATACTGCAAGAATTGAGGCAACTAATGGGACGCTTGTCCATACCAATCACCTCTGTTCAACGGAAATGAGAGACTTCATCAGGGAAGAGGTAGTACCAAACTCTTACAGTCGATTTGATACAATTCGTAACCAAGTAAAAGATTTAAAAGAAAAAGCTTTAGAAGCCGAAGATCTATTTCACTTCCTATCCAATCATGATAATTATCCGAATTCTATTTGTAGTCATGTTACGAACGATACAGACGAAGAATCTACCCTAACCGGGATGGAAACCGTGTTTAGTATCGTTATGAATTTAACAGATAATAAGTTATCCTGGATAAAAGGGAAACCATGTAATCGTATTAAATAATATGAAGGAGGATGCATAATCGATCTTCTGGTTATGCATCTTTATTGTTACTTTTTATTTATTAAAAGGTTAAGCTGCAAATAATACAGTGATCTGTACAATTTGTATGAAAATATGGAAATTATTAGACACATTGTAAAATGCAAATCAAATGAATCTCTTGTAGGATAGGAATAACAATAGATTTGTACTGATTTTTTAATGAAAGCACTTTATATAATGAAGATTAATTCTAACCATGTACAACCATCAAATCAGAGCGGGTTTAAAGGGGAGAAATTTTATGGGAAAAGTGATGAACTGGGATGAATGGGCTGATCTTGATGCCATCGGTCTTGCTGAATTAGTAAAGAATGGACAAATTTCTTCGCAAGAGGTGGCCAAGCAGGTTACCGTTGCTATCAAAGCCTTAAATCCCGAAATTAACGCTGTTATTGAAGTTTTTGATGATGCGATTAATGAACCTATGAAAGATGGAACAAATCCGGATGGGGTATTCGCGGGAGTACCTTTTTTAATGAAAGATTTAGGCCCCACTGTCAAAGGGCGTCTGCAAGAGATGGGCTCTCTTTTTATGCAAGGAAATCGTTCTCAAGCTGACAGCTTCCTGACCGAGCAGATCCGTAAAGCAGGTCTTAATATTATAGGTAGAACGACAACACCTGAGTTTGGGCTCTGCAGTTCAGCAGAGAATCCAGAAGTCTACGTAACACGAAATCCTTGGAATCTTGAATATACGACCTGTGGTTCTTCTGCTGGCACGGCAGCTTCGGTTGCTGCTGGTATCGTTCCACTCTCACATGCGACTGATGGTGGTGGCTCGATTCGAATACCTGCTGGTGTAAACGGAAATATTGGTTTAAAGCCATCTCGTGGGGTCTTTTCGGTAGGACCTGCTGGTTCGGATTTAATGGGAGTTGTCTCTGCTCAAGGATGCATTTCACGTACGATTCGTGATACTGCTGCGTTTGTAGATAATTGCAGGGGTGGGGCACCTGGCGAGTTTATGCCTTATTGGATGCCGAAAGAACCGTACTCTGAGCTTATTCATCGGGATCCAGAGAAGTTGCGTATCGCGGTTTCGCATGAGTGGGGAGATTATCGGGCTACACCGGAAATTGTTGCTGAATTGGAGCGGACAGCACGTTTTCTTGAGAAACTCGGTCATCACGTCGAGTGGGTTATTCCTGATATTGATTTCCATACTGCTTACGAAGCGCAGACTTCATGCTATATCATGAATTTTTCACAAGTGATTGCAGAGTTGTTGGAGCAAAAAAACTTAGAACGGCCACCTGTCAAACTGATTGAATCAATGTGTATTAAAGTATGGGAAGAAGGGCGTATTGCTTCCTATACGGACCGCGCGAAAATGCAAGCTGCCTTTAATCAAACCTCCCGTAGTCTAGGCAGCTTTTTTGAAGCTTGGGATATCATTCTAACTCCAACAATGGCATTACCTACACCGAAAATTGGAACGAAGGAATATTTGACTACTAGTGATAACCCATCTGTGTACGATTGGTTTGAGAATCTATGGAGCATATTTGCTTATACTTCGATTGCTAACCTTTGTGGGCTTCCGGGTATTTCGTTACCGATGGCTAAGCTTAAAAACGGGCTTCCATTAGGAATTCACGCCCTTGCACGTCAAGGAAATGATGGATTGCTTCTGCAACTAGGAGCACAGATTGAACGAGCGTTGGATGGGAAATGGAATCAGGGTCAGCGTCCTGCAGTCCACGTAACGTCTATATAACGAGTAAATAGGAGAGCAATTATTTTAAAAATAAGCGTGATACCTTCTGCAAATTAAGATGATGTGTGATAGGTACCACACTTATTTTTTTGAGTTTTCCTTTATTTTCTTTCGGTTTTAGAATTCCGTATTATTTAGCATTTTATAGGCGCTGACTGCCAATTCAATCGCCTGTCTTTTAGTTGGTTCCATAAAGTCATCACCAAGTAACTCTTCTATTTTTTCCAAACGGTGATAAAGCGTTTGCCGTACAATATAAAGCCGGTCAGAAGTCTCTTTTTTGGATCCCATGGTATCGAGAAATATAGAAAGGGTTAAAAGCAGGTTACCCTTTATTTTTTCCTCATATTCTAATAAAGGACCTAAATACTCTGATACATAAGCTTTTAATTCATTTTGGTTAAGCTTTGATAAAAGACGATAAACCCCTATCTCTTGATAGAATAGCGTATCCAAGAGTTTCTTTTTCTGAATAAAAAGTACTTCGTTTGCTTCATGACAGCATGCAGCTATTTTTTTATAATCTTTTTGAAGACTGCTTATCCCAATGCCATAATGATCTCCGTGAAAAATATGATTCTCATGAATGTTGCGAATTTCCTTTGCTAGAATAGTAAAACTGTCGATATCTCTTATTGTATTACTCTTCTTATAGAAAGAGGCGATTACTGCAATTTTATTTTTGGTAACAGACATAGCTGGGAAGAAGCCATTTTTCTTTAATAATGATCTTAGAATGATAGACTGTTGTAGCTTTATCTCTTCCCAATCTTCTTCTTTCAAGTTTTCTTCAATGGAATTATTTTCAATAAGAATCAGTCTGTAATAACAATTATTAGCAGGAGCAGGCAGGAATTTATGTGCTATTGATGATTCAAATTCCTCGCCGTGCAGTAATTTTTGAACAATTTCCTCTTCTTGGTTTTGCTTTCTTTCTTCAATCGTTCGATTTCGAAGCAGGATTTGCGCAATGGCTAATGAAGCACGATCCATCACGGAAAATGAAAACTCATCCAAATCATTTGATTTCTTTTGTAAACAGAGATTTCCCCATGAATGACCAAGTCCTTTAATTGGAAAAGTAGTGTAATATTCATTATCCAATAGATGATCTCTATATGGTTCCAATTTTATAGAATTATTCATTATCAAGTTCATAAATTCAGTACGCTCTTTAAGTTTAAGCGGGTAGTAAAATGCTTTTTTATCATCGGTTATGAGTAAAGCAGTAGCATGAAATAGATCGTACAGTTTTTTTAGGATTTTTAAAATACCGTTTGGTTCTAAAGATAATTCATTAAATTGATTCGAGAGAACATGTAGGTGGTTGAGCATTTGATGATGTCTATTGATAATAATCGTATGTAAATCCTGGGTGATATCTACAAATTTAACAATTTGTGAAAAAGCTATGATGGGAAAATGGTGTTTGTTAGCGAATGCTATAATTTCTGGTGCTATTGCTTTCACATGTGTTCCAAGTTCAATGCAAATTCCAGCGACATCTTTTTCAATTAGTTTATTTAGCTTAGGTATTCCTGCTGGTGAGTCAAATTCGATGTTAGATCCTGTAGTAAGAATTAATTCTCCTCCATTTATAAATGAATCAAACGCTTCCATCTCTAAAATATGTGACCATTTTATTTCCCGATCTTTTCCCTTTTCCCCAGCAATTAATTTCGCATTTTTAAATATGTCTCTGCCTAATATATCATTTATAGTTACTTTCCAATTTTCCATGGACTGCCCTCCAAATTGTAAAATAAAAAAATGATTTATTTTACTTTATGTAAAATGCTTTTTTAAAATAAACGATATAAAATAATTATGTAATAGAAAGAAAGTTGTGTCAAACTTAATAATTAAGAATTCTGTAAAAGGAAACTAAATACAACATGATGAGCAAAATGGACATTTCGTTAAAAGGAAAATCTAAACATGGAAGGAGAAGGTAAAATGGAAACGCTTCAAAAACAAACATTAGTTGAAAAAGATCGTCAAAATGTGTGGCATCATATTTCACCCTATAGTAAAGAAAATGCGCCAATGATTGTAGAGGAAGGGAAAGGTTCTTGGATTACAGATCATGAAGGAAACAGGTACCTTGATGGAATGTCTGGATTATGGTGTGTCAATGTTGGCTATGGACGCGAGGAATTAGCTAAAGCTGCTTATGAACAGGTTAAAAAAATGGCATACACTCCAATGACACAAAGCCATCTTCCAGCGATTCAGTTAGCAGAGAAAATAAATGAATTGCTTGACGATGATTATATGATCTTTTATTCCAACAGCGGTTCAGATGCGAATGAGGTAGCATTTAAGATCGCTCGTCAATATCATCAACAGAATGGCGATACAAACCGCTACAAAATTCTTTCTCGTTATCGTGCTTATCATGGAAGCTCGATGGGAGCTTTATCTGCAACAGGCCAGGCATTAAGGAAATATAAATATGAACCGCTGACTTCTGGGTTTTTACATGTTGCACCACCGGATAACTACCGGAAACCAGAAGGAGTATCAATTGAGGAATATAATTTACAAAAAGCGAAAGAAATAGAAGAAACAATTATTTGGGAACAAAAGGAAACGATTGCCGCGGTTATTATGGAACCATTAATTACTGGCGGCGGTGTATTAATACCACATTCTGTATACGTGGAAGAGGTTGAGAGAATTTGTAAGCGCCATGGTGTTCTTCTTATCATTGATGAAGTAATTTGCGGGTTTGGAAGAACGGGTAAATCTTTCGGACATAAACATTTTAATATTAAGCCAGATATGATAACGATGGCAAAAGGCTTAACGAGTGCCTATTTACCACTATCGGTAACAGCAGTTCGAAAGGATATTTACGAAGCATTTAAAAGCAATGAAGAGAATAGCCATTTTCGTCATGTGAATACATTTGGTGGAAATCCAGCTGCTTGTGCAGTAGCATTAAAAAATATTGAAATTATGGAGAGAGAAAATTTAGTTGACCGATCTGTAGAATTAGGAGAACGTTTGCTAAATGGATTAGATGAATTGAAAGCTTATGATTATGTTGGGGATATACGTGGGTTAGGTTTAGTCGCTGGAATCGAAATTGTTGAAGATAAGCTGACGAAGGAACCAGGCTCAAAGGAACGTGTAGGAAAGCTGATTGCGGATTGTAAAGACAGGGGATTGATAATTGGTAAGAATGGAGATACAGTTGCGGGTTATAACAATATTTTGACGCTAAGCCCTCCATTATCATCTACAGATGAAGATATTGATTTTATTATTTCTGTTTTACGAAAAGTTTTTAGTGAGAATGCTGATAACTAACAAAATGCATAACCAGGGAAATTAACAGTTAAGTGTTCGGAAAAATCAGTAGGTGCAGATTAGTCAACCTATTGGGATAAAAATGCTAGACTAGAAGAAATCTATATTTCTAAAAGATGAAGCTAGGAGGATTTCAATTGACACAAACAGCAGTAAAAGAAGTTAAAAACTATATCGGTGGAAAATGGGTAGAAGCGAATACAGATAAAACGGAAGCCGTGTACAATCCAGCAACAGGTGAGGTGATTGCAAACGTACCTGTCTCAACAAAAGAGGATGTTGATCATGCAGTACAGGTAGCCGCTGAGGCGTTCCAATCATGGAAAGAAGTAGCGGTCCCAAAACGTGCCCGTATTTTATTTAAATATCAGCAGTTGCTCGTAGACAATTGGGAAGAATTAGCGAAAATCATTACGATTGAAAATGGAAAAAGTTACGCGGAAGCATATGGTGAAGTGCAACGTGGAATTGAGAATGTAGAGTTTGCTGCAGGTGCCCCGTCCTTAATGATGGGAGAACAGCTTCCATCGATTGCAACAGAATTAGAGTCTGGTGTATACCGCTATCCAATCGGTGTTATTGGTGGGATTACGCCATTTAACTTTCCAATGATGGTGCCTTGCTGGATGTTCCCGATGGCAATCGCAACTGGAAATACGTTTGTTTTAAAGCCATCTGAACGTACCCCGCTTTTAGCAAATCGTTTAGCAGAGTTACTAGAGGAAGCAGGTTTACCAGAAGGTGTGTTTAATATTGTGCATGGAGCACATGATGTCGTTAATGGTTTACTGGATCATAAAAAAGTAGCAGCAATCTCTTTTGTTGGATCGCAGCCTGTGGCAGAATATGTATACAAACGCGGAACGGATAACCTGAAGCGCGTGCAAGCTTTAGCTGGGGCTAAAAACCATTCGATCGTTCTGGCAGATGCTAACTTAGATAATGCAACAACACAAATCATGAATGCAGCATTTGGTTCCGCTGGTGAACGTTGTATGGCAGCATCAGTCGTTGCGGTTGAAGATTCCGTTGCGGATGAATTTATTTCTCTGTTAACGCAAAAAGCCAATGAAATCGAAATTGGCAATGGGCTAGATGATGGTGTATTCCTAGGACCAGTGATTCGAGAGCAACATAAAGAGCGAACACTGAACTATATTGAAACAGGAGAACAAGAAGGAGCAAAACTTGTGCGTGATGGTCGAAATGATGAAGCAGTTCAGCAAAAAGGCTACTTTGTTGGACCAACAATTTTCGATAACGTAACCTCAGAAATGAAAATCTGGCAGGATGAAATCTTCGCACCAGTATTATCAATCGCGCGTGTGAAGGATTTGGATGATGCAATTGATTTATCCAATCAATCCCGTTTTGCGAACGGTGCTTGTATTTTCACCAAGGATGGTGGAAGTGTTCGTCGGTTCCGAGAGACAATTGATGCAGGTATGCTTGGTGTCAATATCGGAGTACCTGCACCAATGGCATTCTTCCCATTCTCTGGATGGAAAGATTCGTTTTATGGCGACCTTCATGCGAACGGAAAAGATGGATTGCATTTTTATACGAGGAAGAAAGTTATTACGACGAAGTGGGTTTAACACCTAGGTAACATATAACGGAGCTTATCAGAATTGTTAATGGTAAGCTCTGTTAAGTTTTGAAGTAAAGTTCAAGGAATAGCGAAGGAAGGATAAAATAAATTTAATCTGTTTGGGGGATCGGTTACAGAAAATATTCGATCTGGCCCCCGTATAATTAGCTTGACATAAGTAAAATATAAATTTTTCTAATGTCAAAAAAAAGGAAGAAAATTCTTCGAAATTGTAGGGCAGTTGTTAAGATTAAATTATTAAAATTAATTAATGGAATATTCGCTATTTTAGAAATGGATGAAAGATACCCTCTAGTAAATTCACGTCATACTAATTAAATTTTTGGCATCACACTTTTCTCGATCTTCTCTTACACCACTAGTGAATTTATATAATTATTTCCAGCAATATAAGCAAATAAGCTTTAATGAAGAAGATTGCTATAGTTAAAATGGTGATTTGCTAATAGGTTACCGCATAAGTATATAGAGATTGTTCAAAAAGTCCGGTAAAAATGACACATCGAGAACAGAGGATCTTCGACTAACTACCGAGACATCCTGTGTCGAACGTCGAAGTCACCACAACACGCGAGAAGCTCGTTGGCCTGCTTTTCCGTTCCTCACGTACCAAAAGATTTAATGAACTTCTGTTAAAACCGTCCACGTCCTGTGGAAGCCCGGTACGGGGAGCAACGCCGCCTCGAACTTCGATGCACAGGATGTGCTAGTGTCGGCGTCGCAAAAGGACGTTGCAATCTTAGACGACCTCGGTCCTTTTTATCCTCCTTTTTGAACATGAATATATAGTAATCTTCTATTTCATTTTTAAAAAGAGTTATAAAGGGAGGTTTATCATTGAGTGATTTATTAAAAAATCTTATATCAGGTGAGGTGCTTGCAGCAAACTTTGAGGAATCTAAAACAAGTTTTAACTCCGAGGAAGCACTGGATGAAGCGAATCGGTGTTTATATTGTTATGACGCACCTTGTATCACAGCATGCCCAACAGGGATTGATATACCGGGGTTCATTAAAAAGATTGCTTCTGGGAACTTGAAGGGGTCTGCAACAACGATTATGAATTCAAATCCTGTCGGGGCTAGTTGTGCACGAGTTTGTCCTACAGAAGAACTTTGTGAAGGTGCCTGTGTACTAAATCAATCTACCAAACCTATTCCAATTGGGGATTTGCAACGATTTGCTACAGATTGGGCAATTAAGAATGAAGAAGTATTATTTAAGGCAGGTGAAAAGAATGGAAAAACGGTTGCTATTGTCGGCAGTGGACCTGCTGGCTTATCAACGGCACGTGAATTGGCTCGATTAGGTTATGCAGTAACTATATTTGAAGCCAAAAGTGAAGCTGGTGGGTTAGATACATTTGGGATTGTTCCTTTCCGTCTACCGAAAGATATTTCACTTTGGGAAGTGGAACAAGTGGAAAATTTAGGAGTGGAAATTCGAACGAATACCGAAATCGGCAAGGATATTCTTGCGGATGATCTTGTAGAACAATATGATGCGATAGTACTAGCTATTGGAATGTCCAAAGTTCCAATGCTCGGAATTGAAGGCGAGGAACTAGAAGGAATATACGACGCTATTGACTTGGTAGAAAGAACGAAAAATGGTGACTATGCAGAGGAGTTTATTGGAAAATGTGTTGCTGTTATCGGTGCAGGGAATACCGCTGTTGATGGTGCGACAACGTCTGTGAGACTTGGTGCTGACAATGTGAAAATTCTTTACCGTAGAACGGAAGCTGAAATGACTGCTTATGATTTTGAATATGAGTTTGCCAAACAGGATGGTGTGGAATTTAGATGGTTGACCAATCCAAAACGTCTTATCAGTGATGAAAATGGGCATGTAAAACAAATGGAATGCGTGAAGATGGAGTTACATGAAGCTGAAGGAGATGGACGCCCTCGACCAGTGGAAAAAGAAGGATCCGAATTCTTGATGGATGTAGATATCGTTGTCAAAGCCATTGGTCAAACAAGACATATGAAAATGATTGAGGCTTTTGGTTTGAATCATAATGGCGGAGTTGTAAAAGTTGACCCAGAAACTTTTATCACATCTAATCCAAAAGTGTATGCTGCAGGAGATATGATTTTTGGCAAAGGGCTTGGAGAAGCAATGGTCGTAACTGCTGCTCAACAAGGAAAAGATACGGCATTAGCAATTCACGAACGCTTTAAAGAATCTGTAACAGATATGCATAATAGAGTTAATTAAATATAAGGAGGATGTAAATGGCTGATATAAGTATTAATTTTGCTGGAATCAAATCACCTAATCCGTACTGGCTGGCATCTGCACCCCCGACGAATACCGGATATCAAGTACAGCGTGCTTTTGAAGCAGGATGGGGAGGGGCTGTATGGAAAACATTAGGAGAACCAGTATTAAATGTCACCTCTCGATTTGGTGCCTCTCATTTTAACGGACAGCGAGTTGCTGGTTTTAACAATATAGAATTAATCTCAGATCGACCACTAGATGTTAATTTGAAAGAAATCTATGAAACGAAGAAACTTTTTCCTGAACGTGTCATTATCGCTTCCTTGATGGTAGAGCCTAAGCGTGAAAAATGGCATGAGATTGTAAAAAGAGTTCAGGACGTCGGAGTTGATGGGTTTGAGCTAAATCTTGGCTGTCCACATGGCATGTCTGAAAGAGGAATGGGTTCAGCTATTGGTCAGCATCCAGATTTAGTAGAAATGACGACAATGTATGCCAAGGAAGCTGCTGAGGTTCCAGTTATCACGAAACTGACTCCAAACATTACAGATATAACAGCAACAGCAAAAGCTGCTGCTCGAGGTGGGGCAGACGCCATCAGTTTAATTAACACGATTAATAGTTTAATAGGTGTAGATTTGGATACATGGAACACGCTTCCAAATGTGAATGGAAAAGGGGCACACGGTGGTTATTGCGGACCAGCAGTGAAACCAATTGCATTAAATATGGTTGGAGAGTGCGCAAGAAATCCGGAAGTGAATATCCCGATATCGGGAATTGGTGGAATTTCTACGTGGCAAGATACCGTGGAATTTATGCTGATGGGTGCTGGTGGTGTACAAGTATGTACAGCAGCGATGCATCACGGATTCCGGATTATTGATGATTTAACAGAGGGCTTGGAAAATTATCTGGATGAAAAGGGAATTGATTCCCTAAGTGACATAATAGGAAAATCTGTTGAAAAGTATACGGACTGGAGTAACCTGGATTTAAATCATAAGGTGGTTGCCCGTATAAATAATGATGTCTGCATTAATTGTAATAAATGTCATATAGCCTGTGAAGATACATCCCATCAATGTATTGATATGCTTACAGATGAAAATGGAAATGATATTCTGAGGGTAAGAGAAGATGATTGTGTTGGCTGTAATCTATGCTCCATCGTTTGTCCGGTGGACGGTGCGATTGACATGATTGATTTAATTCCAACTGAAGCCCCGATGTCCTGGAATGACCGTCAAGCAGCAATTGAGATACTGGAAAGACGCTAATTACTGTCGATAGAATTTTATATGAGGGAGGAATCATAGATGAAAAAAATTATTAAAAATGGAACGATTGTCACAGCAACAGACACGTATCAAGCGGACGTATTAATTGAAGATGAAAAAGTAAAAGCGATTGGTCAGGATTTAAGTGATGTCTATGCAGAAGTTATTGATGCAACAGGACTTTATGTTTTCCCTGGAGGCATTGATCCGCATACTCATATGGAGATGCCGTTTGGTGGAACTGTAACAAAAGATGATTTTGAAAGCGGAACCATTGCAGCTGCATACGGTGGAACAACGACGGTTATAGACTTCTGTTTAACAGAAAAAGGAAAACCGCTGAAAAGTGCTTTGGAAAAATGGCATGCTAAATCAGAAGGCAGAGCAGTGATTGACTATGGATTTCATTTACAAATCGTAGAAGCAAATGAAAATGTCTTACAGGAGATACCTTCTATAATTGAAGAAGGAGTGACTTCCTTTAAAGTATTTATGGCTTACAAAAATGTTTTACAAGCAGATGATGAAACACTTTTCCAAACCCTAATTACTGCAAAAGACCATGGTGGATTAGTTATGGTACATGCAGAAAATGGGGATGTTATCGAACACTTGACACAAGAAGCGTTAAAAGCAGGCAATACAGATCCAATCTATCACGCCTTAACTCGCCCACCAGAACTGGAAGGTGAAGCAACAGGCCGTGCTGCGAAGTTAACGGCATTAGCTAATTCTCAATTATATGTAGTGCACGTCACTTGTAAAGAAGCAGTGGAACAAATTGCTGAAGCTAGAAGCAAAGGATTCTCTGTTTACGGAGAAACTTGCCCCCAATATTTAGTACTTGATCAAACCTATCTGGAAAAAGCTAATTTTGAAGGTGCAAAATATGTATGGTCTCCGCCATTACGCGATAAATCTAACCAGGAAGTATTGTGGAATGCCTTGAAAAGTGGAGAACTGCAAACAATTGGTTCCGACCATTGTTCCTTCGACTTTGATGGACAAAAGGATTTAGGAAAAGGTGACTTTACTAAGATTCCAAATGGTGGGCCATTTGTCGAAGATCGTTTTAGCGTTCTATTCTCTGAAGGCGTGAAAAAAGGACGCATTTCTATTAATCAATTTGTTGACATGGTCTCAACGCAGGCTGCCAAATTGTTTGGGTTATTCCCGCAAAAAGGAACGATTGCGCCTGGGACAGATGCTGACATCGTCCTATTCGATCCAAATGTGGAACGTACGATTTCCGTTGATACACATCATTCGGCCGTTGATTATAGCGCCTTGGAAGGGATGAGGGTAATTGGTCAGCCCGTAACAGTTCTATCTCGCGGAGAATATGTCATCAAGGACAAGGAATTAATAGCCAAACCAGGGACAGGGAAGTTCTTAAAACGAGCCAAATTTAATTCTGTGCAAATGAATGAAGAAGAAAAAGTTAAAAGCATTTAAATGAACTTCATGAAATCTCCTGTAGCTGCTTGATGAATAAATAATGAAGCAGCTTTTCAGTTTTAATTTACAAAAAAATGAAGAGGAGGGTGGATTGTATTCAGGAAAGGGATATCGCTCTTACTTAAAGTCCCTGGATAGGATTTAGAAAATGCTATCTTAGCAGCAAAAAATAGAATGATTAGATTAGGGGGATCACATTGTCAAGCTATCAAGCGTTTTTACAAGAAAAACAGCTAATTGATGAGTTTGTTAATAACGGTTATAAAATCACTGCGATTACAGGGAGTTTGGACGGTGATAAGGTGGAGTTCCGAAAAGAGGGCTTAATCAAAATGAAGTCCATTCTGCTTTTGAATGCTGATAGTAGAAAGTATGTAACGACACTACTAATTAAAAGACAACTTCAAAAACAATAAAACCAGGAGGAGTTACGGTGGAGAAACAAAAAGTATTAATTAATGGAGAAAGATTAAAACAAACGGTGGAAGAATTTGCAGACTATGGAAGAACAGATAATAACGGTGTCACTCGTTTAGCATTATCCGAAATTGATATAAAAGTAAGGGATCATTTTAAATCTGTCTGTGAAGCGTTAGGGATGACGGTAAAATGGGATGATATGGGTAATATGTATGCGACGCTAGAAGGAGTGGAAAATGACAAGCCCCCAATTGTTATCGGATCGCATTTGGACTCCGTAGAAAAAGGGGGAAGATTTGACGGTGTACTAGGTGTTTTAACTGGCCTTGAGGTAGTAAGAGTATTGGTCGAAAATAATATCAAGCCACAGATTCCAATCGTGGTAGCTAATATCACCAATGAAGAAGGTGCTAGATTCGAACCTTCGCTGATGGCTTCAGGGGTCTTATCAGGAAGGTTCGATAAAGATGAGATGTTGAGGTCGACCGATAAAAATGGCATCACATTTGCCGAATCTTTACATGCAAGTGGTTATAAAGGAAATAAAGAAAACCGCCTGACAGATGCAAAGGCTTTTTTGGAACTGCATATTGAACAAGGTCCTGTTTTAGAAAGTGAATTCATCAATATCGGAGTAGTAGAATGTGTGGTAGGCATGTGCTGCTATGAAATTGAAGTAGTTGGAGATTCTGACCATGCGGGTACTACTCCAATGCAAATGAGAAAAGATGCCTTATTTGCAACCAATTCCTTAATCAATGAAATACGAGAGCAAATGAGTAAATTGGACAGTGATCTTGTTTATACCATAGGCCGGATGAATGTTAGTCCGAATATCCATACAGTGATTCCAAATAAAGTCGTTTTCACACTTGAAGCTCGTCATAAAGAAGCGGCTACAATCAGTCAAGTTGAGGACATTATTCAAGGATTAACGGAATCGGACACAAAAGAAAAATGTGAAGTAAAGGTAACGAAACTCTGGGACCGTGATACAGTGTGGTTTAATGAAAAACTTGTAGACGCTTTAGAGGAATCATGCAGGTCCCTAGACTACTCGTATAAACGCATACCAAGCGGTGCGGGACATGACGCGCAATTCATTGCGACATTTCTACCTGCTGCTATGGTCTTTGTGCCAAGCGTTAATGGAAAAAGCCACGCCGAAGATGAACTAACATCCTGGGAAGATTGTGAACGAGGGGTAAATGTCGTTTTACAGACAGTTTTGGATTTATCCAGCATTTAAAGCAATATTAAAAGCATACCTGCTTGATATCAAATCTAAAAGAGACAGGGTTCCGGTCACTTGGCCGATAGTAATTTGGAAAATTTCCTTAATAACGAATAACAAAAAGTTAGCGCTTCGTGAACCTGGCTGTTTCGGGGCCTGAATTATCCACAGTACTAAAATTTTATAGTTTTCTAAGCCATGAAAAAGATGAGTAGAATGACTGTTTCTTACTCATCTTTTTCATGGACATAACATTAATTTAAATCCCAACGATTCGAACCCACCCCTATCGAAAAATAATCATCAATTTTTATCCCATAACATATAATCAATTGAATATAACCGAAGTTCTAATCTATCCTCTCGCCAGCCAACTTTCATAGTATATCCATCGCATCAATCCGCTAGTTCTCCCAATGACATTACACCTTAATAAAATAAATAATGGGTTTACTGATTTTCAATAGAAATAGAATTTTTTTCAAAAGGGGGCAATAAGATGAAGAGAAAACAGCTTTGGTTTATCTGTATCCTGTTTATTGCAATCGGGCTTTTAGTTGGTTGTACTGGTGAAAAAAATGGGGAAGCTGGTAAAACGGAAGAAGGTAACGAAGATAATCGTACACTAACAATTGCACTCGGTACAGACATGGTATCGTTTGATGTGCATAATCACAATAATACCTCAACAGAAGCTATTCATATTAATATGTTTAATTATTTGGTAAAACGAAATAACGAAACAGGAGAAATGGAGCCGGATTTAGCGGAAAGCTATGAAAATATCGATGACTTAACATGGGAATTTAAATTGAAGGATGGGGTGACGTTTCATAATGGTGACGCCTTAACTTCAGCTGATGTCAAGTATTCGCTGGAACGTGTAGCAACTGATACGACACTGCTTGACCATGCGAACTATAAAACAATTAAAGAGGTTGAAGTTATCGATGACACTACATTTCGTATTCATACACATGAACCAGATCCTGCCCTGTTAAATCGAATTTCAAGAATTGGCTCAAGTATTTTACCTGCAAATTATATTGAAGAAAATGGCTTCGATCATTTTCTTGCAAATCCAATAGGGACTGGGCCGTTTGAGTTTGTCGAATGGGTTCGGGATGACCGGATTGTGCTGAAAACATATGGGGATTATTTTGATGAGAAAAATGAAGAATGGGATGAAATTGTTTATCGGATTATTCCAGAAAATTCAACACGGGTTTCCGAATTACTGACAGGTGGGGTCGATATGGCTGTCAATATTCCACCTAGTGATTGGGTGCGAGTAAATGAAAATGAAGGGACCTATTTAACACAAGGAATTTCCAATCGAACATTAATGATTTTCTTAAGGTCGACGGAAGGTTATCCAACAGAAGACAGGAGAGTGCGTGAAGCGCTAGATTTAGCAATCGACAATCAAGCAATTGTAGACAATATACTAGGAGGTGCTGGTACACCAACGATAACTCGTGTTGGTCCGGGCGATGTTGGTCATGCAGAACATTTATATAATACGTATAATTATGATCCGGAAAGAGCAAAGGAATTATTAGCTGAAGCCGGGTTTAAAGATGGATTTGAAATGACACTTCATTCACCTAGAGGACGTTACTTGCAGGATGCGGAAATTGCAGAGATGGTAGCTGGAATGTTAGCAGAAATAGGAGTAACAATAAATATCGAATTTATGGAGTGGAGTAATTATCTTGAACTGCGAAACGCTGGAGAAAACAAAGACGCTTATTTATTAGGGCTTGGTAATTCGATGTTTGATGCCGCAAATGCACTTGATTATTACCGGTATGATCGTTTTATCGGACAGCTTGATTATCGAAATGATGAAGTAGAGGAATTGCTAGCAGCAGCTGAACAAAATATGGATGCAGAGGAGAGAAATGAGCAATATATAAAAATTCAAGAACTGCTTGCTGAAGATGTCGCACACCTTGTCTTGCACCAAGAGTCAATAAATATAGGGGTGGTTGATCACATTGATTATAAGCCAACGATGGATG
Organism: Oceanobacillus sp. FSL W7-1304; assembly: GCF_037969805.1. Taxonomy (NCBI): domain Bacteria; kingdom Bacillati; phylum Bacillota; class Bacilli; order Caryophanales; family Bacillaceae; genus Oceanobacillus; species Oceanobacillus sp. FSL W7-1304. Next base: position 3,964,143 of record NZ_CP150211.1, read on the forward strand.
AGATGATTTATATCGATTCGATTACTAGAAAGTAGCACTTGCTAAGGGTGGGGAATGTCTCCACTCTTCCTTTCCATACCTAACAGGAAGGTGGCGACAGATGATGCATTACATCGTAAGGAGAATGCTGCAAATTATTCCGGTCTTACTAATCATTTCATTTATTGTTTTTACACTCGTTTTTATTGCTGGTGACCCTGTTGCGCTCATGCTTCCAGAGGATGCTGCATTGGAAGAAATTGAACAGTTGCGAGAATCGCTTGGACTAAATGAACCCTTTTATATACAGTATGGAAACTATGTTTTTCGTATGATTCAAGGGGATTTTGGAGAATCTTTTCGCTATGGACAAGATGCGTTATCTGTCGTTTTAGAACGGCTTCCGGCTACGTTTGAGTTAGCGATTGCAGCGATTGTGATTGCAATTATGATAGCTATACCATTTGGAATCTGGTCCGCGACAAAACAAAATTCAAGTATTGATTTAATTGCTACTGGTGCTGCAGTTGTTGGAAAAGCGATGCCGAATTTTTGGCTTGGTATTATGCTGATTTTATTGTTCTCGGTAACATTAGGTGTATTACCGGTATCGGGAAGAGGGAGTATTGCTCACCTGATTCTTCCTGCTATCACATTAGGAACAGGGATTGCTGCTGAAATGACAAGGCTGATACGTTCAAGCATGCTCGAAATATTAAATCAGGATTATATACGGACTGCCAAAAGCAAAGGAATTAAATCGGTGCACGTGATTTATAAACATGCTTTTCGTAACGCGCTTATTCCTTTTGTAACGATAACCGCACTACAAACATCAACACTGATTGGCGGAGCCCTAATCACCGAAACGGTATTCGCATGGCCGGGAATAGGACAATTACTAATACAGGCAGTCAATACGCGTGACATGGCGATTGTTCAGGCATGTGTCATGATTATTGCAGCGATTGTCATACTGATGAATCTGTTAGCTGATATCATTTACCGCATCCTTGACCCTCGTATTAAATTGAATTAGGAGGTCGAAGTGATTGGGAGAGCAATCGAAAGCAATAATTGATGCAGATTCTCAAGTTTATATGAGAAAACGAAATGGAACAATCAAAAGATGGAGTAAGCTGCTTCTCAGAAGTAAGACAGGAACAGTAGGACTTCTCATTGTGTTCTTTATAACCCTCGTAGCTGTTTTTGCACCAATACTTGCACCGCATGATCCAAATGCTATTAATCCGGGGGGATTGCATGTACCGCCTTCATGGATGGAAGGGGGAAGCGCAGAACATTTACTTGGAACAGATAATCTAGGGAGAGATATTTTAAGCCGAATAATTTACGGTTCTCAAGTATCATTGCTTGTCGGGATTGCGGCAGTTCTATTATCTGGAATAATTGGTGTCTGTATCGGATTAATTGCCGGGTTTTACGGTGGGCTTTTAGATAATATTTTAATGCGCTTTGTAGATTCATTTCTCGCCATACCAACCATTCTTTTTTCACTCGTCTTTTTAGCCGTTTTTGGACCGAGTATTATCACGCTGATTATTGTGCTTGGTTTAACAAATTGGACATCGTATGCAAGACTGGTGCGCGGTGAAGTTCTATCGATAAAGGAAAGAGATTTTGTAAGGGCGGCCAGGTCCATTGGTGTGAAAAATAATAAGATTATAATAAGACATCTGCTGCCTAATGTTATCTCAACATTTATTGTTATTTCAACATTGAGTGTAGCGTCAACGATTATCTTAGAATCGTCTTTAAGTTTTCTAGGGTTGGGTATACAGCCCCCGACCGTATCATGGGGTACGGTTTTAAGTGATGGAAGGGATTACTTAGCTACAAGCTGGTGGTTGGCGACCTTTCCAGGCATTGCGATAACCATAACGGTTCTCGGTATTATCTTTTTAGGTGATTGGCTCCGTGATGTGCTGGACCCCCGAACAAAATAGACGCCGATAAGGAGGAATAACAATGAAGGAACCGTTCATTCACATTAAAAATCTGAGGACCTATTTTCATACAGAAGATGGAACTGTGCCCGCGGTTGATGATGTATCCTTATCGATTAACAAAGGGGAAATACTTGCAATTGTAGGTGAATCAGGATCCGGAAAAAGTGTAACCTCACTATCACTGATGCGTTTGATTGATCCGCCAGGTCGAATTGAATCTGGAGAAATCCTCTTTGAAGGCCATAATCTAGTAGACTATTCTATGAAAAAAATGCGAGCAATTCGTGGCAATAAAATAGCTATGATCTTCCAAGAACCGCTAACCTCATTAAATCCAGTATTTACAGTGGGAAATCAAATTTCAGAATCTATTATCGAGCATCAACATAAAAGTAAAAAAGAAGCAAAGCAGCTGACGATTGAGATGCTGACAAAGGTTGGCATCCCACGGCCTGATAGAGTGTTTCATTCCTATCCGCATGCTTTAAGCGGTGGAATGCGACAACGAGTAATGATTGCAATGGCATTATCCTGTAACCCCGAATTATTAATTGCAGATGAACCAACAACGGCACTTGATGTTACCATACAAGCTCAGATACTTCATTTAATGAAAGAATTAATTATTGAATTCGAAACATCAATTCTGCTGATTACACATGATTTAGGTGTTGTAGCTGAGATGGCGGATCGAGTTATCGTTATGTATGGTGGTCAAATTGTTGAAGAAACAGATGTCTTTACGTTATTTAAGCATCCGAAACATCCGTATACGAAGGGACTTCTCTCCAGTACACCAAAAGTGCATGAATTAAAAGAAGAACTAGTACCTATTCCTGGCTCTGTGCCAAATCCAATTGATTATCCAATCGGCTGCCGATTCGCAGACCGTTGTGCTTTGGTTATGGAAACCTGCAGAACGGTTCATCCAGAATTAATCGAGGTCAAACCCGGGCATTTGGTTAGATGCTGGCTACATGAAAGAAAGGGGGAAGGAACTTGACAGGGAAAGGGCATTTACTTGAAGTGAGAGGATTAAAGAAATCTTTTGAAGTTAAAAGTGGCTTTTTAAAAAGAAATAAAAACGATTTAAAAGCAGTAAATGATGTTAGCTTTTTTATCGATGCGGGGGAAACACTCGGTATTGTTGGAGAATCAGGGTGTGGTAAATCGACAACGGGTAATATGATTGTTCAGTTATTAGAACCAACCGCAGGAGAGATTTATTTTGAAGGCGAGGATATAACGAAACTAAAAGGGGAAGCATTGCGAAAGAAACGATCAGACATTCAGATTATTTTCCAGGATCCTTATTCCTCCCTTAATCCACGAATGCGTGTATTTGATTTAATAGCAGAACCAATTCGAACACATCAAACAATATCGAAAAAAGTACTTGAAAAACGCGTGCTAGAATTAATGAAGGTTGTCGGACTGAATCCTTCCTATGCAAATCGTTATCCACATGAATTTAGCGGAGGTCAGAGACAACGTATTGGTATTGCACGAGCTATTGCCTTGAATCCGAAGTTAATTGTGTGCGATGAACCTGTATCTGCGCTTGATGTATCCATTCAATCCCAAATTTTAAATCTACTTGTAAAACTTCAGAAGGAACTTCAAATTACGTATCTTTTTATTGCACATGGTCTTCCTGTTGTGAAACATATTAGTGATCGTATCGCTGTCATGTATTTAGGGAAAATTGTTGAGTTAACAACAAAAGAGAATCTATTTAAAAAGCCGATGCATCCATATACTAAGGGGCTCTTAGCAGCTATTCCTGTGCCAGACCCCACACAGCGGGATTTGAAAGAACATAGAGTATTAATAAAAGGAGATATCCCAAACGCCGTTCATCCACCTTCAGGTTGTGTTTTTCATCCACGCTGTCCGTATGCTACAGAACTTTGTGCACAAGAGGAGCCATTATTTGAAGAAAAAGAATCCGGACATTTCGCAGCGTGTCACTATCCCTTAAGGGAGGATAAGGGGATTGTCTATCTAAGGGAAGGAAATCATCATGGAGAAGTACATTTTGAATCAAAAAAAGGAGATGCTCGATTTAATTGAACAATTAGTTAACATTGATAGTGGATCGTATTATAAAAAAGGTATTGATAGAGTAGCAGAAATATTGATAAAGCAATTTAGAGAGATGAGTTTTCAGGTTACGATAAAGAAGAATAAGCGATACGGAAATAATGTTGTCATAGAATACGAGAAAAATAAAGAAACTGATATTTTACTTGTTGCACATATGGATACTGTTTTTCCAGAAGGGACTGTAAGTGAGCGCCCTTTTACCATTAAGGGAACCCGTGCATATGGACCAGGTGTTATTGATATGAAGTCAAGTCTAGTAACACTATTATATGCAATAAAAGCACTCCATCATCAGCATAACAATGCGTATAAAAATGTAACGATTATTTTAAATAGTGATGAAGAAATTGGTTCACCAACGTCTAGAAAACTAATTGAGGAAGTTTCTGCTACGAAAAAATATGCACTTATTATGGAACCCGCACGAAAAGATGGTTCCATTGTCTCGGAAAGACGCGGAGGTGGAAAATATATTTTATCTGTGAAAGGAAAAGCAGCACATTCCGGAGTTTCTCCAGAAGAAGGGAAAAGTGCGATAGAAGAACTTGCTCATAAAATTATCAAACTTCAACAGCTGAATAATGCGCAAAAGGGAATATCGATTAATGTTGGTATGATTGAAGGTGGAAATGCAGTAAATGTTGTACCATCTGAAGCAAAAGGCATGGTAGATGTGCGAATTACAAGTAGTGATCAAGCTAAGTATGTAAGGAAGAGAATTGAAGAGATCTGCGCTAAACCTGATATAAAAGGTACTAATATTACGTTGAAAGGTGGAATTAATCGGCTTCCTCTTGAATTAAATAAAGCAAACAAGAAACTTTTACAGGTGATTCAAGATGCTGCAGACTCAATCGGAATTGAATTGAAAGCTGTTCATACTGGAGGTGGCTCTGATGCATCATTCCCCGCTAATTTAGGAGTAGCAACAATGGATGGGCTAGGACCTGTTGGTGGGGGGCTCCATAATGAGGATGAATATTTAGAGATAGATTCTTTAACGGAAAGATGCTTCTTATTGGCAGAGACGATTTCACGGCTCTCCGAATAAATAAGCAGCAGAATTTTAAGGAACATCTAAGCAATTTACTCATACGATAATATCAATATGGTGATTAGGAGGGAATTATGAGTTCATACTTAATGGAAGTGCAGAAATGGTATCAGGAAAATAAGGGTCAACTTGAACGCGATTTGTCTCATTTTGAAGGACAAACAAAGGAAGTGCTTGCTAGCATATTAAATCACTTTGAACACGTGTTTACAGATGCAGAGCGAGAAACTATAGATGAACAGTATATCTCTAAATTAGTTGAACAAGTTTATGCATTGTATGAGCAAAAAGAAGTGTTTGTGCAAGCAGAGAAAAGGCAGTCATTTGTTCCGATAGGTGGACATCATTTGCCGCCGCTTCCATACCCTTATGACGCATTAGAGCCGTATATCGCAAAGGAAATTATGTATTTACACCATGATAAACATCATCAAAGTTATGTGGATGGATTAAATAAAGCAGAAATTAAAATGGAAGAAGCAAGACAAACAGGTGATTTTGACCTCATTAAACATTGGGAGCGAGAGGCTGCTTTTAATGGTGCTGGGCATTATTTGCATACGATATTTTGGGAGATTATGGCACCTGATGCGGGAGGGCAACCAGAAGGAGAATTACTCCAAGCAATCGAGCGTGACTTTGGCAGTTTTGAACAGTTTAAGGAGCACTTTACTCAAGCAGCAGACCAAGTAGAAGGTGGAGGCTGGGCGATGCTTGTTTGGGCACCACGTTCAGGAAGAATGGAAATTTTACAAGCAGAGAAGCACCAAAATCTTTCCCAGCAAGATATGATTCCTTTATTAGTACTAGATGTATGGGAGCATGCTTACTATTTACAATATTTAAATGAGAAAAAGGATTATGTTGACGCGTGGTGGAACGTCGTCAATTGGCCAGCAGTTGCAGATCGATATCATAAAGCAAAAACGTTGCGCTGGAAATTGGCTTAGTAGAAGAAAAGCATAAAAATATCAACAGGATTACAATCAATCTCTGTTGATATTTTATTTTGCTTGTATCATTTTACGCTTCCTTGTTCAAATAGAAAATACGCGTAGCTCGCTGGACGGTTCCATCCTTATCTGCAGCCTCAAATGTCACAACATGAAAATGCTCGGTCAAAGGTTCTGTCAGTTTGAAGGATAGTGTAGCAGAATTATTATCGTACTCCGGTTCATAGGCAACTCCATCGACAATTACTCGGAAATCCAGCGTTTCAATTGTATTTGCTGGACCATCAATAGTTGCTTCTAAAGTTGGCGTTGTTTCTTCGATCATTTCACCCATTCTATATTCCGGATTTATTTCGAAATCTAACCCTTTTGCATATGGATTGCTAGTTGCAGCTTTTTCAACTTCTAACAATAAACGAAGCGTATTTTTTCCAAGGATTTTTTCAATCTCCTCATCAGAATACCCTCTGTTTTGTAATTCATCCGTAATTTTATAAAGCTCGGTTGCATCTTGTAAGTCTGAAGGCATATCCGAACCGTCAAAGTCAGAACCTATTGCAACGTGATCAATCCCAATTAAATTAACAGCATAATCAATGTGATCAACGATATCGGTAACATAGGCGGATGGTTTATCCGTTAAAAATACTGGATAAAAGACGATACCAACAACACCACCATTTTCAGCAAGGGCGATTAGCTGCTCATCTGTTAGGTTGCGCTGGTGATTTCTTAGCGCTTTGACACCAGAGTGTGTTGCCATAATAGGAGCATTGGTGACTTCTAATACGTCCCAAAACGTGTTTTCTGACATATGAGATACATCAATAACCATGCCTAGCTTATTCATTTCTGTTGCAACCTGAGCACCAAGCTTCGTTAAGCCACCATTTGAAGGAGTTCTTGCTGGGTCTCCATATATTTTATTCGCACCTTCACCGAGTGCATTGGAATAGTTCCAATTAAAACCAATCGCTTTAATACCAAGGTCGTAATATTGATGGAGTAATTCAATTGCATTATGCTCTTCTAAAGAATAGGCACCTTCAATTGTAGGGACGGCTGCAATTTTACCTGCTTTTATTGTTTTCCAAATATCAAATGTTGTCTTGGCAATTTGAAAATGGTCCTGATTATTTTCCTCCATCCAATAAAGTGCATGAATTAATGCGAGTGTACGACTAATACTACGAGGATTATTATCATAATATCCCTCTGTGAATGCTGCGAAAAATCCTACATTTATACCACCTTCCTCAAGCTTCGGTATATCAGCATGAAGGGAAGTATTTTCACCAATATCGACTTCTGGGAGCCATGTGCTCTCGTTAAGTACATTCATCATCGTATCGATATGACTATCAGCGATTGTTGCTGTTTTATGTATACTATCCGTATTTTCTAGAGATTCGTGCTTTAATTGGATAGGAAAATTATCAAGTGTACCTAATGTAGTAGGGAAAGTTAATAGCATTGTAATGAGTAGCCAAAATAGAGAAATAGGCATGATCGAATCTCCTTTCATAGATTTGAACAAGGCAACATAATTTATCAAAATTCAAGTTACAGCATAGAAAAAGTCTATTAAAGTGCGTGTTCAAAAAGGAGGATAAAAAGGACCGAGGTCGGCTAAGGTCGAAACGTCCCTTTGTGACGCCGACACTAACACGTCCTGGGCGTCGAAGTTCCTTATCATGTTTACCGGACTTTTTCAACAACCTCTTAAATAGAATTAATTTCATTGTACAGAAAATGTGGATGACTGTCACTTATCGGTAATTGCCAATTATTTAGCAGTTCGTTGTATCTAATGCGTTTTGAAAAATATATTGTTTTTTGAAATAAATCTACAGGATGGTGATCTTATAATAAAACTTTCATCATTAAAATATTTAAAATTCGAAGTGCTAAATACCTAAATTTTTGGAAAGTTTTAGCTTTTACTGTTGAATTTTTGTTACTTTTTTCCTATAATGGGGATTAGATGGAAATATATAAAATTTAAAATTTTGCTGTTATATACTAACAGGGGGAAAAGAGGCGAAGGAATGGAGAATGTAAAGAAATTTTATTTAGAGGAGATTTTTGAAGAGAATCGTAGTAGGTTTCATTTTCATCTGTATAGACTTAGAAACTATGATACCTACGTTAATAAAGGAATAGAGAATACATTAGCATTACAGCCAGAGCAAGGTGTCCTGTCTACATACTTCAATATTATAATTCGTAAGCATATTTTCGAATTACTTCAGCTTAAATCAATCAACCAACATAAAATAAAACTTCTTCCAGTCGCAACCATAGAATCAAACTCACCAGTTACATATCCTGACAATAGTGCTTCCTTATGGGAGTATTATGAGAACAATTTAACTGTAAATCAGTGGAAATGGGTTTACCTATCGTTATATTTAAATTTGCCGATAAAGGAAATTGCAGAACAAGAGGGAGTTACCATTGAAGCGGTAATGAATTGGGGCAGAGACTTTAATATAAGCTTGCAGCGTATCATAGATGGTGAGGCATGATTTCGAATCTATTCCTGGTGGGGAACTTATTAAAATTACTTTAAAAACCTAATAAAAAGGTTAGCTCTATCCTTTAAATTAATGATAAAGCTAACCTTTATTCCAACAAATACTACCACTATTTTTTAAATTTGCTTCTCCTGCTTTTTGCTCTAAGTTTTGCCATTAAATCAGACGATTGTTGTGCAGCTTCCTCTGTGTTAGAAATGTTAATTCTCTTTATTTTATATGTAGTACGATTTTTTTCAAGATCAAAGACGGTATTGATTTTACTCCCAGCGGGAAGCTCACTTTCGTTTACAATATATTCTTCTTTCGTATCTTGAAGTAAAATTACTGCTTTGTCTCCCTCAAATCGATCTAGTATTCCTCTCATATGTTTCCCTCCCTGTTAATCCATACAAGCCAGATCTTGTTCCTTTATGTCTGCCATTCTAGCTGGTCCTATTCCTTGGATACGACTTAAGTCATCTAATGCATTAAATGGTCTTAAATCTATTAATTCTGCAGCTCGCTCTGGGCCAATATGGATGATTGCTTGAACTTCAGAAATAGTAGCGGTGTTCAAATTGATACAAGAATTATCAGCTGCCGTTTCTGCATTTGCACCTGGATCTTGCTCAGAACTATTTGAAGTATTGGAATCTGTTGTTGTTTCTTCCTTGTTTGTTTCAATATGAAAATTTTCTCCATCAGATGTGACTACAATTGTTCCATCTTTATCCGTTCCGTACAGTTCAACTCCAGCATCTTTAATATGTGAAACTACATCTTGACTAGGGTGTCCATAGAGATTATTTACACCCGCACTATAGATTGCAACTACTGGATCAACTGCATGAATAAAAGCATGGTCACTTGATGTGTTGGATCCGTGGTGACCGAGATGCAGAATATCCGCTCCTATATCGATTCCACTGCTCAGGATGTTTCGTTCGTCACTTTTTCCAGCATCACCTGTAAATAAAAACTTCGTGCTACCATATGTAAACAGTAATGAAATGGATTCTTCGTTTGATTTTCCGGTAATTGTTTCAGGGTAAAGTACTGTGATTTCTAGTGGACCGATTTCATATTCCTCATTAGCCCTTGGCTCGTGATAATCTGCCTCACTATTAATAACGGCTTCGACACCACGCATGAAGGTTTGAGAGGAGCTCTCATTTCCTGACATCCAAACCTCACCAACATCAAAATCTTGAACGACATCATCCAATTGACCGATATGATCAGCATCTGGGTGACTGACAACGACAAGGTCAATTGTAGAAACATCCTGTGCCTTTAGGTAATTTACAACCTCATCGCCTTTCCAATCTCCTGTATCAAAAAGGATTGTATACGACTTATCTTGATCGGAATATTGGAAGAGCGTGGCATCTGCTTGGCCAACATCAATGTAATGAACTTTTAAATCGGAAAGGGAGGAGGTTTCATTTGATCCTGTATCCACATTTTTCTCCATAAGCGAAGCAGACCGTTCATCATTTGTGTTGTTTGCAATGGATAAAGGTTCTGTTAGATCACTAGTCTGCCCACAAGCAGTTAAAAAGATGATGAAAATCAAAGTTAGTATAAATCTTCTATTCAATTGTTAACCTCCAAAAAGTATTTTCACAGATAAGGGTATCAAAAAGGAGCAGTAAAATCTATGAAACTATAGGGGGAAAACAGATAGCGTATGTTAATCGGATAAAAAATTTAATGGGGTAATCAACCGTGTTGAAAATAATCAAGCTGTAATATTGCTCAAGGAATTAAAAAAAGAGATGATTATCTCCAAAAATCTTCTGCCATCTGAAATCGAAGCCAGTATGTGGCTCTGATTTACATTTAGTACGATTAAAACTAATGAAGTCCATGAATGGGTAATGATTAAGAAATTAAGGCACCTATTGCACCTGCATATGCTCCTTTATCAAGAAAAATTGCTTCATAGGATAGCTTATCTTGAAAACTGCTTAATACCTTTTTAAAAAGAGTATTACCATTTAATGTACTGCCAATAAAAATGATGGTGCTTATGTCTTTTTGGATTGCAACTTGACTAGCAAGTGATATCGTAATTTCTCCAATTAATTGAATAAGTGCAGCCATATGATCTGCTTTTGAGGCTGTTTTATTGAGATTAGCTTTACCAAAATTAGCAGCAGTAAGATCTCCAAAAATAGGAGGCTCATTTGGTGTATAAATATCCCTCACTAATAAATCACTGTTTTCATGATTTCCCTTCTCAGCTAATGCAATAAGTTTTAGAAAACTGCTTTTTCCTGTAATTAATGAACCAAGACCCATTAATGTTCCTCCAGCAACACCGCTTCCAGCAAGGCGCTCAAACTTATGCTTTGTTACATGGAATATTGATGTACCAGTACCGATATTTACAACGAGATAATCCTCTTCCTTTTGTTGCTTTTCTAGGCTTAGTAAATAGCGCGTTCCCTCAATGAGGGATTGGAATTCATCTAAAACACGGATGTTTTGGCTTAGCTGGTGAGAAATCAACTTACGTTTTCCTCCAGTTACATGTAATGTAGCATGAGGAGAAATGAATTGTAACCATTGAAGCAGCTCATTTTTTTCTTGGATGGGATATGTCTTCACGTGAAGCTTTCCATGTTCTTCATAGGCTATTTTTATTAGCGTTCCTCCAGCATCAATTCCGATTCTGTCCATTATATAATCCCTCGCTTTGTTCTTGTCTTTCTAATAGCATCTCGTAAATGATTAGTTTTGTAAGTAAGATGATTGTTCAATGAAATAAAGAACAACAGGAGTGGTTTAACCAATCCATTCTTTATTATACTTAATCATCTCATCTATCTGCATTTGCGTCAGTGGTTCTTTACTTGAAAGCAATTCTAGGTGGTATTTATGTGCTTTCAGCGTTTTTTCAACATTACATGTATGTTTGGCTTGGAGCATTTTCGGTTTATACAATTCATAAATCGTTTTACCGATTTCAATAATATATTCATTTTCTGTCGTATCCAGTATTGCATAATGGAATGTTAAATCAATTTCTACTAAGTCTTCAATAGAAATATCAGATGCTAGCGTTTCTTTCTGGGATTCATAGACCTGTCTGATCTTTGCAATTTTTTCTTCTGACCAATTTGATTTAATGACATTCATCATTAAAACTTCAAAGTGTTGTCTGAACTCTATCAGTTTATCTAGGCTTTCATTGAGTAATAGCAAACTGAATATCAATGGGTTGAGAGAATCGCTCGTAGGCTGTTTTGTGATAAACATGCCTTCTCCCCGTTTAATTTGCACAATCCCGATTGCCTCCAGTGTCTTAATAGCTTCCCTGATGGGTGTTCTGCTTACACCAAATTGCTCAACCAGCTCCTCTTCAGTTGGTAGTTTATCACCAGGTTTTAACGTACCATTTAATAAATGGGCTTTTATCTGCGCGACAATCTCTGCTGATCGTTTATTTGCTGAACTTAGTTTTGAAAAAGGCTCCATCTTATTCACTCCGGTTTATTATTATTTAATATATTCAGATTTAGATGCGATTTTCTAAAGACTTGTTTAAATATGATATCTGCAAATCCCGATAGATAAAAATAACAAGCTGGGTTCACTCTTGGAAGTATAATGAATTTTTTGATTTTTGTATTTACAATGTTTTGGTTTTATTATACCATATACATAATACGTATGATGTACTGAAGAATGGAGCTGAAAGAAATGAAATACTTTAACATCGCCTCAATTCCAGGTGACGGTATTGGCCCTGATGTTATGCATGAAGGGTATAAGGTATTAAAAGCCCTGGAAAATTTACATGGTGGAATAGTGTTTGAGCGAAACGAATTCGATTGGAATTGTAAGCGTTATCTAGAGACGGGCAAGATGATGCCGGATGATGGTTTAGAGATCCTTAAAGACTATGATGCTATTCTATTTGGTGCGGTAGGAGCACCGGAAGTTCCAGACCATATTTCGGTGTGGGAGCTTATATTGCCAATTCGCAGAGCCTTTCAGCAATATGTAAATTTACGGCCGATTAAGCTATTGAAAGGGATTGAAAGCCCACTGCGTTATAAGTCGGTGGAAGATATCGATTTTACGGTGATTCGGGAAAATACAGAAGGTGAATATTCAAATAGCGGTGGGAAGCTTCATGAGAATACGCCTCACGAAACAGTGATTCAAAACAGTGTTTTCACAAGGTATGGAACAGAACGGATTGTTAAATATGCATTTGAATATGCAAAACAAAAGGGAAGGAGCAAGCTTTCCGTTGCGACAAAATCAAATGCTATGAATTATTCGATGCCGTTTTGGGATGACATCGTCCGTGAAATTGCGAAGGGATATCCATCTATTCCGTTCCATTTATATCATATAGATGCATTGGCTGCCTTTTTTGTCTTAAAGCCAGAAGAATTTGAAGTGGTCGTTGCCAGTAATTTATTTGGCGATATATTAACAGACTTAGGTGCAGCGATTGCAGGTGGTATTGGTATTGCACCATCTGGAAATATCAATCCGGAAGGTACGTATCCATCTATGTTTGAACCAATACACGGATCCGCACCAGATATTGCAGGCAAAGGAATTGCTAATCCCGTTGCACAAATTTGGAGTATCAGTTTGATGTTAGATCATTTCGGTTATATCGATTTAGCTGAGAAGGTTGTACAAGCAATTGAAAGTGTGTTAGTTGAGGGTGATAACATAACACCAGATTTAGGTGGGAATGCATCAACAGCTGAGATGGGAGACAAGATTGTTAATAAAATTCTAGAGGGGTGAACGTGTGAAACAGAAGGAAAAAGTATTTATCGTTACAGGTGCTGGAGGAGGTATGGGTAATGAAGTCGTCTCTACATTACTTTCTGAAGGAGCATTTGTTGTTGGAATTGATATTTCTTTAGAAGGTATGGCACACATTACGCATAATAATTTCCGACAAGAAGAAGTAAATCTTTTAGACAGTAATCGGATTAAGGAAGTGTTTAAACAGATTTTTGAAACATATGGGAAAATAGATGGACTTGTGAATCTGGCGGGGATAGCTCAATCATCAACTCCAATTGAGGATGTTTCTTTAGATTTTTGGAATAAAATCATTGGCATTAATGCTACCTCGATTTTTTTAACATGTAAGGAAGCTGTATCCTATATGAAAAAGCAAGAGGGAGGAGCAATTATAAATGTTGGCTCTGTTTCTGTGGCAAGACCAAGACCCGGTCTTCAATCATATATCGCAACAAAGGGTGCTGTAGAAGCTTTCTCAAGAGCGCTCGCAATTGAAGTTGCCCAAGATAAAATTCGTGTTAATGTACTGCATCCAGGACCAGCGGAAACACAAATGCTTGTGCAATTTCCATCTGAGAAGGACCAAGAAAATGGATTAACACTAGATGATTTTAAAATGAGTGTACCATTAGGTGAACTGATTAAACCGACTGATATTGCGGAAGCGATTAGCTATCTGTTATCAGATGGAGCAAAGATGGTTACTGGGACAACACTCCATGTGGATGGTGGAAGAAGTTTATAGGAAGGGGTAAATAAATGGATAAGATAAAAATGCTGATTAATGGGGAATGGGTTGGAGCTGGAGAAGACGAATGGCTTCCAGTATATAATCCATCAACAGGTGAAAAGCTAGCAGAAATTGTGAATGCGACGGAGAAGCAAATTGATACTGCTGTAGAAGTTGCGCGTGAAGCTTTTGAAAGTAAGGAATGGAAGTCATTTAAACCGTATGAGCGTGGACAGTTGTTAATGGAGCTCGCAACCTATATTCGCGAAAATAAAGATAAGTTAAGTGAGTTGGAATGTCTAGATGTTGGAAAACCGATGACACAAGCAAGGAATGATATCGAAGCAGCTGCAAGATATTTTGAATTCTATGCTGGAGCGGCAGATAAGTTAATGGGGGATAGCATTCCGATTGAAGATGGACTTCTTGATGTAACTGTACTTGAGCCGATGGGAGTGACCGCCCATATAATACCTTGGAACTATCCGATTCAAATTATGTCCAGAAGTGTAGCTGCTGCAATTGCAACAGGTAATGCTGTTATTGTAAAAAGTGCGGAGGATACACCATTGACAGCAAATGCTCTGGCGAAATGGTTCGCTCAATGTAAGTTGCCAAAAGGAATTTTTCAACATGTTACAGGTCTTGGTTCAACTGCAGGCAGCCATCTGGTTTCCCATGAAGGTGTCGATCAAATTACATTCACTGGCTCTGTAAAAACGGGAATTACTGTTATGAAGGCTGCTGCTGAAAGTGTCACTCCAGTAACACTTGAACTAGGAGGGAAATCTCCGAACATCGTGTTTCAGGATGCGGATTTAGAAAAAGCGGCAGAGGGTGTTAAGAATGCAATTGTTCAAAATGCAGGTCAGACATGTTCAGCTGGCTCAAGATTACTTGTGCACTCATCAATTAAAGAGACGTTTGTTAATCAATTGGCAGAAAAATTTGCTGCATTAAAAGTTGGTCGGGGAATAAACGATCCAGACATTGGACCAATTTTAAATAAACGTCAATATGAGAAGATATTGTCTTACTTGGAAATAGGCAAAAAAGAAGGAAAAATTCTTACTGGGGGAGAACCGGTTAAAGTTGAAGATACAAGTGGCTATTATATTCAACCAACCATTATTGACGGTCTGGAGCATAATAGTACATTGGCACAGGAGGAAATTTTTGGACCGGTTCTTACTGTTTTTACCTTTGAGGATATAGAAGAAGCAATTGCACTTGCAAATCAGACGGAATATGGTTTAGTAACAGGAATTTGGACTTCAAATATTGATACAGCTCATTATACAGCTCAGGGAGTCAAGTCCGGCCAAGTATTTGTAAATAATTATGGTGCTGGTGGCGGAGTTCAAATGCCATTTGGAGGCTATAAAAAAAGCGGAATAGGAAGAGAAAAAGGATTTGAAGCATTGAAGAATTATGTTCAAATTAAAAATATTGCCGTGAAATATAATATGTAAAGAAGGGATGGTTCTTATGCGAGAAGTTGCATAAAAACCATCCCTTTATTTTAGTGTAAGAAAGCATAAAATGTGGATGTAGTATTTCTTTTACCGGAACAGCCACGTCCAGCTCCAGCGCCTAGAGAGACTTCCCTCACCTCCGTACGATAAAGAAGACTTGCCGACTGGCTAAGACATGAGACCTAGTCGCACTTATACCCTTGCGGTGAAAGTCAACATCGGCATACCCCTGAAGGGACATGTTTCCTTTATCTCCTCCGTAGGAATGTTCGACTGTCGAACCGCCCCAGAGTTCGGGGCGCAGTCCGTACGTCGCTAACCGGGCGCTTCCGCTTTTGAGCTTTATTTTGAACGAGGATCCATTAAATCCCTTAATGCGTTGCTTAATAGGTATAACCCCAATACGAGTAATGTGATTGCCCCACCAGGTGCATACGTATACCAAGGAGAGTTGATTAAGTAGCTTTGAGCATCCTTTAACATTCTTCCCCAGCTTGGATCAGGAGGCTGTACGCCTAACCCTAAATAACTGAGTGCTGCTTCTGCTAACATGGCAATTGCAAAGGCAATTGATAGAGCTACAATAATTTGCGAAGAAATGTTTGGTAAAATATGCTTAAACATTATTTTGTAGTTTTTCACTCCGATTAGCTTGGCTGCAGTCACATATTCTGCTTCTTTTTGCTGTACAAAGCCACTCCGTGTTACCCTAGCGATACTTGGAACAGCAATGATGCCAAGTGCAATAGAAGTGTTAATTATTCCTGGACCAAAAACAGCAACAAGCATTAAAGCCAAAATAATCCCTGGGAAAGCCATGAGAGCATCCATTATTCTCATGAACACTTCATCTAGCCATCCACCTGCATAGCCAGCAATTCCTCCAATTAATACACCGAAGAACCCGCCGATCGCAATTGTCAGTATACCTACTAAAAACGCTGTTTGACTGCCTTTTAAAATCCTGCTAAAAATATCACGGCCAAATTCATCTGTCCCAAAGATATGTGTTGTGCTTGGCTCTTTTAGCTTATTCGGAATATCCATTGAATTAACATCGTAAGGAGTATAGAAAAAACTTACAATTAAAATACCGATAAAGGCCAGCAGTATACCCGATCCCAATAGGAGATTGATATTTTTTTTATGTTTTTGCATGGTTTACACTCCCTAACGTAACCGGATTCTTGGATCAACGACAGAATATAAAATGTCCACAAGAAAGTTGATACATACAACGGCAACAGTTATATACATAACGATTCCTTGTACGAGTGGAAAATCCCGATTGCTTATCGATGTGATTAACAATTGACCTATTCCAGGCAAAGCAAAGACTTGTTCAACGATAATTGTCCCTGCTACAATTTCGGCAGTGATCAATCCGAAAATAGTGAGAATCGGGATCATTGCATTTTTCAAGATATGTTTATAAACAACGATTTTCTCTGGTAACCCTTTACTTCGAATCGTTCTTACATAATCAAGCTGCACCTGCTCTAAAATCGACGTCCGAACATATCGGAATTTAACAGCAACCTGTGGAATAGCAATTGTTAGTGCAGGTAATAGCAGTGTACTTAATGCACCCTGAATACTTTCAGTCCATGGAATATATCCATTAATTCGGAAAAAGTCTACATTCATCCCGATATAGAGAATAAAAATCATTCCGAGCCAGAAGGAGGGGACCGCCATCCCCAATTGGGTCACAGATGATAAAACGACATCACTAGCTTTATTTTTTCGGCGAGCTGCGAAAATCCCTAGCGGAAGTGCAACAAGTAAAACGATTAGTAATGCTATACTTGCTACAGATAATGTCACGGGTAACCGTTCCATTAGTAATGTACTGACTGGCATTGAAAAACGGATTGAATTCCCTAAATCACCAGTGAACAGTCCCTTAATCCAAGTGAAGTACTGTTCATACAAAGGACGGTCTAGACCTAACTCGCTTCTTAAATTTTCAATTTGCGTCTCATCCGCCTCAGTTCCGAGCATTGTTCGAATTGGATCACCTGGTAATACTTGAAAGACTGCAAACGTAATGACCGACACTAGTGCTACCGTTATAAAAAGTAAAATGATGCGACGAAGATAAAAGAACATAGTACCAGCCCTTCACTATTCGAATTTAACTTCTTTCATATCATGGAACCAGAATGGATAACTTTTTAGACCTGTAATATTATTCGTAGATCCCCACAGAATTTGATAATCAGCAATATAAACAGCCGGTACTTGTTCATTTAAAATTTCCTGAGCACGTTGATAGTATTCAATCTGCTTATCCCGATTTGATTCCAATAGCACATCTGACATGACTTGGTCAAATTCCTCATTATCGAAGAGGAAGAAATTCTCCGCATCGTTTTCTGAAATGTAGTCATTAAGAACCTCATAAGCAGATGGACGTCCTGTTAAATCAATGGTTGTCATTTCATAATCCCGACCGGAGTAAACACGCTCTAACCAAATTCCCCATTCAACTACCTCAATCTCAACATCAATTCCAATTTCTTTTAAGTTCTCAACTGCAATCTGAGCAATACTGGAGTATATATCATTATGTGAAGATACGGTTATTTTTGTTGAAAATCCATTGGGGTAACCAGCCTCTGCAAGAAGTTCCTTTGCTTTTTCTACATCACGGTTATAAACCTCCTGAAGTCCGTCTAAGTAATAATCTCCCATAGCAGGGCTCATATTTGACCCAATTGGCGTTGCATAGCCAGAGAATACAGAATCAATAATATCCTGCTTATTTATTGCATAGTTAATTGCTTGTCGAACCTTTACATCATTAAATGGTTCTTTATCACCATTAAATGTAATAATTAAGCTAGAATTGTTATTTTGATGTGAAACATTATAGTTACCTTCTACTTCAGAAACACGATGTCCAGGAATCCCTGTTAGATTAACCTCATTTGCTAATAGGTTCATTACAGCTGCTTGGTCATCAGATTGAAAGATAAAATTTACTTTTTCTAAATATGGCAAGCCTTCTTGCCAATATCCCTCATGTTTTTTCAGTTCCAAACTTGATCCAGGTGAATAGTTCACAAAGGCGAAAGGTCCTGTACCAATTGGATTTTCATTATGCTTCCCATCATTACTTTTTGGTATAATCGCTGATTGTAATGCGGTTAATGAGTATAGAAAGTTCGAGTTTGGTTCTTTTAATGTCATAACAAAGGTTGTGTCATCCAGTGTGTCAATGGAATCAACATTATCAAAGTTATTGGATAATTTTTCTCCACCAGCTAGTCCCATTAAACGCTCAAATGTATACATAATATCGTCAATTGTTAAATCTTCACCGTTATGAAAAGTAATCCCTTCACGGATTTTAAAGGTATACGTTAAACCATCATCAGATACTTCATAGCTCTCTGCAACCCCTTCAGTTAAGGAGCCGTCTTGTTCTGGAATAAATAACCCTTCGAACATATTTAAAATCATTTGGAAGGAAATTGATGCTGTTGCATGGTGTGGATCTAAAAAGTCTGGATCGTCATTGATACGAACGCGAATTTCCTGTGCTTGTGACGACGATTGTCCATTTGTATCACCACTCATTGCTGTAGAACTATTATCTCCCTCTGAATTTGAACAAGCACCGATTAAAAATAGAACGCAAACCAAAACGAATGATAACCAACATTTTCTCTTTAACACTGCATTCACCCCTTTTATTTAGTAAAGATACTATAAAATTTAGCTGGAGGTATTCCTTATATCGGAAGAACCAAACCTGCAAAGCATAAAGTTCTAACGAAACTTTCTTCACTTCTGTACGTTGTTAACCAGATATTTCTATTTTTCTCTCTTGTAAACTAGTATAACTTTCCATATGATTAATAGATTCTGCTGCTTTAACAGCTTTTACAATTGCCTGTTCCATTGATTCAGCTGCAAGTGCACCTAAGTAATCCACTGGATATTTCTTCGTTCCTGTTCCCAACACAAAAATAGTATCGCCATCAAACATTGTGTGAACAGGGAATATTGTTCGTGCTAAAGCATTTTGTGTAAGGCTAGCAATCTTCTTAGCCTCAGCTTTTGTTAGTTTTGCATTCATTGCAACAACTCCAATGGTTGTGTTTGCTCCTGGCTGGGCTTGATGTGTCTGGTTCTGTTTTATGTAGTCGTTACAATTGATGAATATAGACGCATCGGGGTCCCAAGCTCCGGCAAGTATTGTATTTGTATCCGGATTTTTGATATCTCCCACGGCATTTACAGAAACAATTGCTCCGACAATTAAATCAGAAGCACCCGCAAGGGATGAACTACCTAACCCTGATTTCATTGCCTTTTCAGGACCAGCTAGTTTTCCCACTGTTGCTCCACAGCCGGCGCCAACATTACCCAGAGGAAAATCCCCAACTCTAGCTTTTTTAGCAGATTCATAGCCCATTTGGAGATTAGGTCGAACGTTGGAATCTCCAATATTAAGATCAAAAATAACAGCACTTGGAACAATTGGCACTTTTGCAACGCCAACGTTAAATCCAATATTTTCCTTCTCTAAATACTGCATAACCCCAGACGCTGCTTCTAAACCGTAAGCACTCCCGCCAGCTAAGCAAATTGCATGCACTTCTTGAATTGCATTAATGGGATCAAGTGCATCCGTTTCTCTTGTGCCTGGAGCAGAACCACGGACATCCACACCGCAACTAGCGCCGTACTCAGCTATAATGGAGGTACAACCAGTTAATGCGTCTATATCCTCTACATTGCCTACTTTGATACCGGGAACATCTGTGATATTGTGATATTTCAGCAAATTCATCACCCTTAAACTTCAATTGTATGATATGGATCATTTTCTTTTGTTTCTTCTTTCTTATATAAAAAGCATGCTACTTGCTGCTCTGCATTGATGTCCTGTAGTTGTGGGCGTTTCTCTCTGCATATATCCATTGCGAACGGACACCTCGTGTGAAAAGCACAGCCAACTGGTGGATCTACTGGACTTGGCAATTCACCAGAAATCATAATTTCTTCTCGTTTATTCTCAAAATCAACAACAGGTATAGACGAGAGCAGTGCTTTTGTATAAGGATGCAGTGGGTTCTTATAAATAGATTCCTTCGTCCCTATTTCTACAATTCTTCCTAAATACATGACAGCTACTCGATCACTGATGTGTTTGATGACACTTAAATCATGGGAGATAAATAAGTAAGTTAAGTGAAACTCATCCTGTAAATCCATCATCAGATTCAAAACTTGAGATTGAATGGAAACATCAAGAGCACTTACTGGTTCATCTGCAATGATAAATTTTGGGTTAATAGCAAGTGCTCGAGCAATGCCAATACGTTGGCGCTGGCCTCCCGAAAATTCGTGGGGGAACTTTTTTAATGCTTCCTCCGATAAACCAACCTTTTCAATCAATTCTTTTATTCTGCTTTTTCTTTCTGATTTTGATAATCTTGTATGCATTTTAATCGGTTCTTCAATGATTTCCTCAATTCTCATTCTGGGATTGAGTGATCCAAAGGGGTCTTGAAATATCACTTGCATCTGATTTCGAATTACCTGCAATTCCTTTGGTTTTAAGTTTTCAATATGCTGACCTTCGAAAATAATTTCACCCTCGGTTGGCTCAACCAGCCTTAAAATTGTACGGCCAAATGTGGATTTTCCAGATCCGGATTCTCCAACAATACCGAGTGTTTCTCCCTTATAAACGGTAAGTGAGATATCATCAACTGCTTTTAATACCGGCTTTTTTCCAATTTTATTTGCCTTCACTGGAAAATAAGTTTTTAAGTTAAATACTTCCAGTAATACTTCTTGTTTTTTCGTCAACTGCTTGTCCTCCTTTCGCGTGCTGGAAGAAAGTATAAAATATGACTGAATTACTTCATGTACCGGAATAGCCTAGTCCGGCTCCAGCGCCCAGCGACTAGCGAGACTTCCCTCACCTCCGTACGATACAGAAGACTTGCCGACTGGCCGTGCCAGAGGCTTAGTCGCACTTATACCCTTGTGGTGAAAGTCAACATCAACTCCAAGTAAAAGGATGGCCGACTAAAATCAGGCTAAAGCCTAACATCGGCATACCCCTTACGGGGGCATGTTTCCTTTATCTCCTCCGGTTCAGTCCAGTCCGTACGTCGCTATCCGGGCGCTTCCGCTTTTGTTCACATGGAGGTGGCAACGGACCTGATGTCCATCTGATATACTGTCTAATGCTGGAGCAACCTCTTTGCAAATATCCATTGCAAACTCGCATCTGTCAGCAAAGCGACAGCCTTTTGGAAATTTATGTGCAGGGGGAACGTTTCCAGGAATGGAAGGTAATCTTCGCATATTTTGTTCCAAGCTCGGAATTGTTCGAAGCAGGGCTGCTGTGTACGGATGTTTTGGATTTAAAAATAATTCTTTAACTTGCGCTTCCTCAACAATCTGACCACCATACATGACTAACACGCGATCAGCAGTTTCTGCTACAACCCCCATGTCGTGCGTGATTAATAAAATTGAAGAATTAAACGTGTCTTTCATTTTAAGCATTAATTTTAGAATTTGTGCTTGAACAGTTACATCTAGGGCAGTTGTTGGCTCATCAGCAATGAGCAATTTTGGATTATTCGACATTGCAATGGCAATCATGACGCGTTGGCGCATTCCACCGGATAACTGATGAGGATATTCGTGTAATACTTTTTCTGGATTTGCAATCCCAACAAGTTTTAATAACTCCAGTGCACGTTGTTTCGCTTCTTTTTTAGAGATACGTTGATGGTATATAATAGATTCTATCAACTGGTTTTCGATCCGAAAGACAGGGTCGAGGGATGTCATGGGTTCTTGGAAAATCATGCCGATGTCCTCACCACGAACCTTTCTCATTCTTTTTTCAGTGTAGCTAAGTAAATCCTGCCCATCCAGTTCAATCGAACCACCTACTATCTTCCCAGGTGGAATGGGAATTAGTCGCATAATGGAAAGAGAAGTAACACTTTTTCCGCTACCTGATTCGCCAACTAATGCTACCGTTTCTCCCTTATTTATGAAAAAACTAACACCATCAACTGCCTTTGCAATTTTATTGTGGCCAACTTCAAAATTAACTTTTAGATCCTTTACTTCGAGAAGTTTCTCTGTCCCTAGTTGTTTCATACTACCACCTCATTCATTTAAGAATTGCAACGCAGCGTCTGTTTAAATATGACTTTTCGAAACATTAGCCCCAAAAACAAATTAAATAATATTCAGATATTATTATATAAGATAAATGATATAGATGTAAATTTCAATAGCTATATGTGTATCCTTTATTTACCGCATGCACTATTTTCGCTAATCTACTAGCCTAAAGAAGAATACTGATATTTTTTGAAAACGTTACCATTTTATGGTATTTGAACATTAATTCTAAATATTTGGATATATGAATTATAGTGGATAATTACAGTTGCTTCATTAGACATTTTGTAAAGTGTGCAGCGATATGTATTGACCTTTTGTATGATGTTTGTTTTAAATAGTTTAGTACTAAAACCTTCGTCAAAACTTGATCATACTTTAGTTCGAACATAAAAAAATTGAAACCTATTGCGAGTCTTTATCGTAATAGTATAATGGTAGGAGAATGATTTTATTTAATAATTGACTTTAATGGTAGTTCAAAAAGTCTGGGGAGAATGACATGACCTTTTTGAACTTGTATAGAGGAATTTCGAATAGGAGTTGATGGATTTGAGGGCGTTTTTACAATTTATTATTCAATCCATGCTTGGTTTTACTGGTACGATATTAACATGGCTTGTTAGCTTTTTCGCTTTTAGTCAAACCTTTTTATTATCAAGTTTGATCGCATTAGGGGGAGGTATTGTATTTTTCATTACTTCCAAGCAAATTTTGGATTATCGGTATGTGAAAAGAAATGGGTTGACAAGAAGAGAATACAAATTTATCGAAACAAACTTAAAAGAAGCAAAGCAAAAGATTTCCCGTTTGCAAAAAGCGTTATTTCGTGTTCGCTCACTGCAGGATGCCAAACGAAATTTGGAAATTGCCCGTACAGCTCAAAAAATATATATAAATGCAAAGCGGGATCCTAATCGTTTTTATCAAGCAGAAGGATTTTTCTATAATCATTTGGACTCTCTTGTAGAGCTAGCAGAAAAATACGCTTTTTTGGCAACACAGCCTGCTAAAACCAGAGAAATGGAAAGCTCGCTAAGACAAACACGTCAAACAATTACAACGCTTGGAGAAACGATAAAAAAAGATTTACATGTTATGCTTAATGATGATATGGATACGTTACAATTCGAACTTGATGTTGCAAAGCAGTCCATTCATCGGATGAATAAGAACAACAAGGGGATGATGAAATGAGTGAACACAATCAACATAAAGCTTCACAAGCAATTGATGATATATTAGCAAACCCATTTGGGGGAGAGTCTAAATACTCCTCATCAGAAACTTTAGCACAGCAAAATGCAGACAAGCCTGAGAAGTTGATTCATACGTTATCGAAAGAAAATCAAGCAAGAGCAATACAATTGGCAGAACAAATTGATCCGAAAAATAACGGGTCGATTGCACAATATGGAACAGAGGCACAATCAAAACTATTGAATTTTTCGCATGGAATGCTAGAGCACGTGCAAAAACAGGATGTTGGCGAGATCGGTTCCATTTTAAGTGATTTAATGAAGAAGCTTGAGCAAGTTAATCCAGACGAGCTTCGACCAGAAAAACGTGGCTTGCTTTCTCGAATGTTTGGTAAAATTTCTGGTACGGTAAATGAGATTTTATCAAAATATCAAAAGACAGGTGCTCAAATCGATCGTATTCGAGTGAAACTAGATCGAAGCAAGGATGCATTGATTACTGATAATGGCATGCTGGAACAGCTTTTTGATCAAAACAGAGATTATTATGACGCATTGAATATATATATTGCCGCCGGTGAAGTAAAGCTGGAAGAACTGGAAACCAAATTAATTCCGGAATTAAAGCAAAAAGCAGAAATTAATCAAAGCCAAATGGATTTTCAAGAAGTGAATGATCTCATGCAATTTGCTGATCGTTTGGAGAAACGGACGCATGATTTAAAATTAAGCAGACAAATTACGATGCAAACTGCTCCGCAAATTCGTTTGATTCAAAATACAAATCAAGCACTTGTTGAAAAAATTCAATCATCTATCTTAACAGCTATTCCGTTATGGAAAAATCAAGTTGCGATTGCATTAACGCTGTTACGTCAGCGCAACGCGGTAGAAGCGCAAAAACAAGTATCGAAAACAACGAATGAACTTTTGCTGAAAAATGCGGAAATGTTAAAAACAAATACGATTGAAACAGCCAAAGAGAATGAACGCGGACTTGTTGATATTGATACGTTGAAGCAGACACAGGAGCATTTAGTTTCTACGATTGAAGAAACGATTCAAATTCAAACAGAAGGACGTGCGAAGCGCAATCAAGCAGAGCAAGAGTTGATTGGCATGGAGGAAGAACTAAAGCAGAAGTTATTAGAATTGCGATAACACATTTGTGAGCTGGAGAACCCTCAATTGCGTTAAATCCTTTAAATAAAGCTGTTGGTTTTAATCAAAATCAACAGCTTTTGTTTGGGAAATATTGGATGATATATAGAAAAACCGTTTTTAGATATCCTGAATCTTTAATTTAGTTCTGAAAAAACCTATCTAACAATTATTTCTCTTTGGGGACATGATTAAATACTTCTCCGCTATCAAAAAACTCCACTAAACGATGAAGCCAGTCATAATAGTTTAACCATTCTTTTGTTTCACTTAACAAATCATTAATTTTTGCTTCTGTTTCTTCATTTATTGTTTCGTTTTCAAGGAGGTTTGCTAATTCGGCAGATAACTTTTTACCAACTAACCTATTCCGCTTAATTGCACGCTGCCAACCGGATGTAAATAAAGAAATAAAGGTCTGGTAATAATCCTGCTCCACATTATAAATGTCTTTGCGAACCCCTTTTTCAAATACCTTCTCGGCAATATTATGATCGACCATTTCACGAACGACTTGACTCATTCTCGTTTTGCTCATTCCAGTAGCTTCAGATAGTTCGTCCAATGTCATCGGATTTCGATTAATATATATGATGCCTAGCACCCTGCCCACAGTTGTAGAAATCCCATACATCCGCATATTATCCGCGATATTTTCAATAAATTTATCTTCAATTTGCATCATTTTTAAAGATGCCTTTTCTTCCAATAGGCTCACCTACCAATTATCAACTTTATTAAGCCACTTTACCACAGAATGTTAAAAAATTAAACTCTAATAATAGAGTGTAAAATAGAGTAAATGTAAGGATACATTAGAAAAGTTTAGCTTATACTAATTATAATCTTATTGTATATAAAAAGTTTACATTTTATCCAGTTTGTAAAATTATTATTTTAGATATTGAATCACTGTTAGAATATCTACATCTAGGTTTCCTCATTTTTGAAATATATACATGCTCATGATAGGTAATTGAAAGTGAGTTATCTTCTGCTGTGAGCATAGAATTTATAATTTCTTGATGGGAATAATTAGTTCAAAAGTTATCAAAAATACGTTTTGTGCTATAATAATAAAATCTTTCTTCATTTCATTCGATAATTGACAATCAATCTGGGGTATTTCAACATAGGAGTGTGACATCATGACAGATAAAAATAGAGGTCATCATGTGATGACAGAGAAAGACAAGAAAAGCAGGAGAAATTCGTTAATTGGTGCTGCTTTTCTAATGGCTACATCAGCAGTTGGGCCAGGTTTTTTAACACAAACAGCGTATTTTACAGAAGCACTATTGGCAAGTTTCGGCTTTGTTATTTTAGCTTCGATCATATTAGATATCGGTGCGCAGTTAAATGTCTGGAGAATAATTACGGTTTCGAAGATGCGTGGTCAGGAGATTGCCAATGCAGTTTTACCTGGCTTAGGCTTCGTTGTAGCAATATTTATTGTAATTGGTGGAATTGCCTTCAATATTGGAAATATTGGTGGATCAGGTCTAGGTATTAATGCAATGCTAGGAATCGATCCGAGAATTGGTGCTGTCATTACGGCGGGAATTGCTATTTTTGTGTTTTTATCAAAAGAAGCAGGAGCTGCTATGGATCAAATTGTAAAATGGCTTGGGGCATTGCTTATTATCCTTATTGCTTATGTAATGTTTGTGAGTCAACCACCGGTTGGTGAAGCAATTTACCGATCCTTTGTTCCTTTGGAGCTTGATGTATACGCAATTATCACAATTGTTGGTGGTACAGTTGGAGGATACATAACATTCTCTGGTGGGCATCGATTATTAGATGCGGGTATTTCTGGGAAGGAAAGTATTCCTGAAGTAAATCGAACATCCGTCATGGGAATTCTAATTGCTTCTGCGATTCGAATTTTACTGTTTTTAGCAGTACTTGGGGTAGTTTCAGCCGGTGTATCTTTAGATCCGGATAATCCTGCTGCAACTGTATTTCAATATGCTGCAGGTGAATTTGGCTATCGTATGTTTGGTCTTGTACTCTGGGTTGCGGCAATTACCTCAGTTATTGGTGCAGCATACACATCTGTATCATTTTTACGCACATTCCACGAAAAAATTGATCAATATTATCGTTATTGGATAATTGGGTTTATATTATTATCAACCCTCATTTTTGTGTTTATTGGCCAAGCTGTTACATTGCTCGTGTTTGCTGGTGCTGTAAATGGTTTAATTTTACCATTGACATTAGGGTCTATTCTGCTTGCTGCACATAATACAAAAATTGTCGGTGATTATAAACATCCTGTCTGGTTGACTGTTTTTGGTATAATTATAGTAGTGCTGACAACGTTCCTTGGAATTAGAACACTAATTCAAACATTGCCGCAACTTTTCTAATGTTGCGCAGTAATATTTTTTAAGATATAACTTTGTTTTTTATATATAATAGTGCGTGTTCAAAAAGGAGGATAGACTTTTTGAACAACCTCTAATAATGATTAATTTTAATGGTGGGATACGTATGTTTCAAATAAGTGCTTTTGGGGATACAGGTCTACGGATTCAGTTTGGTGACCATATATCAAAAGATATAAACCAACAAATTCGCAGCTTCTGTATTTTATTAGAGAAAGAAGGAATACCGGGTGTAATTGAGTGGGTTCCAACGTACACAGCGATTACGGTTGTGTACGATCCATACACGATTTTCTATAGTGCATTAGTAACTCAAATGGAGAAGTTGCAAAACAGGCTTTCAGATATGGAGCTTCCACCTGCAGAAATCATGCATGTTCCAGTTTGTTATGGAGGGGAGATGGGACCTGACCTAGCAGCAGTTGCTCGTCTTCATAACCTCGATGAATCGCAAGTGATTTCCACTCATTCAAGTGGGGACTATTTAATTTATATGATGGGATTCATCCCAGGATTTGCTTATCTTGGGGGGATGTCCAAGGAAATTGCAACAGCAAGGCTTGAAAATCCTCGTGCTGCAATTCCGGCTGGATCTGTAGGGATTGCAGGTGAGCAGACTGGAATTTATCCACTTGAATCGCCTGGTGGCTGGCAAATTATTGGAAGAACACCTATAAAATTATATGATCCGAACAGCTCGTCTCCAATTCTTTTGCGAGCAGGTAATTATATTCGTTTTAAACCAATTGATGTTGAAGAATATGAAGTGATTGAGAAAGAAGTGAATGCAGGAACGTATATTCCTTATGTAGAAACATTCATAGAATAGGGAGGTTTTAGCACGTGACCTATTTTGTTGACGTAAATAGTGACTTAGGAGAAAGCTTTGGAGCATTTAAAATTGGCATGGATGATTTAGTGATGAACTATATTTCTTCTGCCAATATTGCATGTGGTTTCCATGCTGGAGATTATAATGTAATGCAACACTCGGTAAAAATGGCGACAGAGAAAAAGCTAGGAATTGGTGCTCATCCTGGCCTTTTGGATTTAATTGGGTTTGGTCGTCGTCCAATGAAAATAGATCCGCAAGATGTCTATAATCTTATGATTTATCAGGTTGGAGCGCTTCAAGCTTTTACCCATATTAATCAAAATGCATTGAATCATGTGAAACCACATGGGGCGTTGTATAACATGGCCGGAAAAGATCCAGAAATTGCCCAAGCTATTGCTGAAGCAGTTTATGCAATTAACCCGAAACTTATTTTATATGGTCTAGCAGGAAGTGAGTTAGTCAAAGCTGGGGAAAAAGCAGGATTGCCTGTTGCTGAAGAAGTTTTTGCTGACCGCACGTATCAGCCGGATGGTTCACTAACATCAAGAACGCTTGAAAATGCGATGGTTAAGGATGCAAACGAAGCAGTTAGCCGTGTCATTCGGATGGTAAAGGATGGCAAAGTAGAGGCGGTTGATGGCTCAGATATAGCAATCAATGCAGATACTATTTGCATTCATGGGGACGAACCAAAGTCGCTGGAGTTTGCTAAACGTTTATGTACAGCATTAACGGAGAACGGAATTATCATAAAAAGAGTAGGGAAGTAAATGAGTAATACAATTATTGAAGTTGTAAAGCCAGGTCTAGCAACCTCTGTACAAGATCTTGGAAGAACTGGGTTTCAGGCATTTGGCGTTGTTGTATCAGGAGCAATGGATAGCTTCGCGTTACAGGTTGGAAATATCTTAGTAGGTAACCCTCGAGAAGCAGCAGGAATTGAAATTGTGATTATGGGACCGGAACTCCGAATACTTGAGGATACTGTACTTGCTATTTGTGGTGCAGATTTATCACCCAAGCTAGATGGGGAACTGCTCCCGGTATGGAAATCATTTTCTGTTAGAAAGGGACAAGTTATCACCTTTGGACAACCAAAAGACGGAGCATATGCTTATATTGCCGTCGCAGGTGGTATAGATACTCCTGTTGTAATGGGAAGTAAATCTACTTATACGAAAGCCGCGATAGGTGGTTTTAAAGGAAGATATTTACAAAAGGGAGATCACTTAGCTAGCAGTCCATTCAGTTTCTCTTTAAAAAGTGTGTCTGGTAGGGGATTATCTCCCACATACGTACCAAATTACAAAAATGTAGAAAAAGTTCGTGTTATCCTTGGACCAGATCAAGCAGCGATTGCGGAAAGTTCCATCGAGCAATTTTTATCATCCAGCTATAAAGTATCCACGCAATCTGACCGGATGGGATACAGGTTAGAAGGGGAAGAGCTCACTCATAAGCATGGAGCAGATATTTTATCCGATGCCGTGCTTTCTGGAACGATTCAAGTTCCTGCAAGTGGACAGCCCATTGTTCTACTAGCTGATCGCCAAACAACCGGTGGATATACAAGGATAGGGACTGTTATTTCTGTTGACCTGCCATTTGTAGCTCAGAAATATACTGGCAGTGAATTGCGATTTGAGACAGTCCAAGTGGAAGAAGCACAATTGCTTTATGTGAAACGTGAACGTTTGTTAAGATGCTTGAGTTTGGGAGCAGGAGTTATTGGATAGAAAATAATGATGGTTGTCAAGAATGAAATTGATTTTAACAGAATAAGATGCCTCATTCTTCCTGCTCGTATTAATCACCATGGCACGGAAAGCAGAGGCATCTTGTAAATCGAATTAAGATTGACATAGATGTACTAGTTGTAAATCTAAAAATCTTAAATTTGTAAACTGAATAAAAAGGAAGTGTTTAAGTGGTTAATGATACGAATGAACAAGTAAATGAAATTCGAAAGATGATTCGCAAAGGAGATTGGACAAAGCCGACGACAGGACTCGCACCTGGTTACACACAGGCCAATCTAGTGATTTTACCGAAAAAATACGCTTATGACTTTCTATTGTTCTGTATGCGAAACCCTAAAACCTGTCCGCTAATAGAAGTTACGGATGTCGGCTCATCTATACCACATAAGACTGCGCCAGACGGTGATTTAAAAACAGATCTTCCAAGATATCGAATTTATCGAAATGGAGAATTTGCTGAGGAAGTTACAGATATAACTTCTTATTGGCAAGATGATTTTGTTTCATTTCTTATCGGCTGCAGTTTTACATTTGAAAAACCGCTGCTCGAAAATGGTATTCCAATTCGTTATATTGAGGAAGGCCGAAATGTATCCATGTACAAAACAAACATAGCTTGTGAACCAGCTGGTATATTTGAAGGACCAGTGGTCGTAAGCATGCGTCCGATGAAGCCTGCAGAAGCGATTCGAGCAACACAAATTACTTCGCGTTTTCCTTCTGTCCATGGTGCACCGATCCATATTGGTGATCCGAGCTTAATCGGAATCGACGCAATTGATAGTCCGGATTTCGGGGATGCTGTAACAATTCATGAAGATGAAGTGCCTGTATTTTGGGGGTGTGGTGTAACTCCACAGGCAGCAGTTATGGCAAGTAAACCCGAATTAGTAATTACCCATGCACCTGGACATATGTTTATAACGGATGTTAAAGATGAAGAACATGCAGTGATTTAGTCTGAAACATTTCTACATTTTTATACTGCTTATCTTGGATATTAATCAAGATAAGCAGTTTTTATTATGCCTAAATTGGTTTACTAGTAAAATTTCGTCTGGAGGAACAAGTTGAAATGACGGTTGTCCATACTGTAATCTATAGACGAATTGACGGAACTATGGAAGAATAAGGTTAACATGTTGTCTAGGGGATATTACAATGAAAAATCTGACAAACTGGTGTTTGACGCTTTCTATTATAACGTTTACTGTTTTGCATTTCGTCACATATTTTTATGATAATGAATGGCTGTTAAGAATCCTTTCCATTAGTGGAATCGGAGTTTTTGTGTTTACGGTGGTCAAGTACACACCACCAAAAATAAAAATGCCATCTTCATTGTTTGTTATTGGTTTTATGATTCTATTTTTCTCTAAAAC
Organism: Oceanobacillus sp. FSL W7-1304; assembly: GCF_037969805.1. NCBI lineage: Bacteria > Bacillati > Bacillota > Bacilli > Caryophanales > Bacillaceae > Oceanobacillus > Oceanobacillus sp. FSL W7-1304. The sequence continues at coordinate 3,995,620 of NZ_CP150211.1, forward strand.
TTCTTTAGTAGAAGGATTTTGGAGCGGATTTTTACAAATGAGAAATATCATTGGGCTCCTTGTCATTGTACCAATGATTAGCTGGGTGCTACGAGAAGAGCCATTTTTGGAAGCAATTATGGGATTTGGACATCGCTTTTTGAATACTAGTCGCAAATTTTACTTTGGTATGATCTCTTTTACACAAGTTATTGCTTATTTTTTACTGTTCGGCTCGATTACGATGATGTATCAATTTGTAAATATGATTTTAAAAGATGAAAAGGGAGAAGCGTGGGAACATTTTAAAGGAACTGCTCTCCTGCGGGGATTCTCACTTTCAGTGCTTTGGGTAATTAGTATTCCAAGTTTTGCTTATGTTGTTGAAACAATGGATGCATCACTAAGCATTTCTATTATTCAGGGATTAATCATCTCGATATGTGGAATTTTTGTCGCACTACTATTTTCAAAATCGGAAGAAAAAAAGTATGGAGTAAACTTGACGGCTGGATTAAAGACTGAAATCGCAGAACTTCTAAACCATACTTCAAATAAAAAGGTGATGCACCGTAATGTTAAAGAATTTATTATCCTGTTTATTTCGTTGTTCGGCACTATATTTATATTAAATTTTATAGTAACAATGGAGCTGCTTATTTTAATTCCATTGGTCGTTATGGTCTGGATTGTAGTTTACTACATAATTAAAGGTAGGATGAACAAATTATTTGATTTAGCTAAAAGCTATGTAAGAACCGATATGGCAAAGCAATCCTATCAGCTTTGTGTCATGCTTGGAGCAGGATTTCTAATTTTTGCTCTTAATCAGACTGAATTTGCGAACTCTATCGTGAATGGGATTTATTCTCTACAAGAGATGCTGCCATTTTTGAATATATTGTATTTCCTGCCGATTATGGTAATCCTATTAGGTTTTGTAGCATTAGGTCCTCTTACGGTAATGGTTCTGGTAGCTGGTATATTACAAAGTATCCACCTACCATATCCTCCAGAGTTAATTGTATTGGCAATTACGCTGGGAAGCTCTATTTCTATATTGCTATCGCCAGTGATTATGCCAATTATTATGCTGAGTGGACAAAATCAATTAAGTGGATTTAAAAATGGCATTCAATTTAATTGGAAGTTTGCTGTTGTGTTGTATGTGTTAGTGATGGGGTATGTGCAAGTGAGGGTTTATCTGGGGTAGTCTTTAATCTATTTATAGTTTAGTAGAATTCTTAAAGAAGGTAAAAAACTTTCATTTAAACGCTTTCTTAGCTATAATACTGTATACAATATCCGGATTTTTTAGATTGGGGAAAATTTTATGGCAGACAAGATAAATTTAAGAATTGGTGATAGAGAAATGTTGCATAATCGTGTATGCAGCGTATTAAGACAAGCAATTTTGAAAGGGGATTTTAAGCCTGGTGAAAGGCTTGTACAAACAGAGCTGGCTGATCAAATTGGAGTTAGTCGCATGCCAATAAGAGAAGCATTGCGGACATTAGAATTAGAGGGACTTATAATTATGGAGCCACATAAAGGTGCAGTGGTTCGTGAGATAAAAAAAGAAGATATTCAAGAAATATATGAACTTCGATCCATGTTAGAAGCATTAGCATTAAAGAAAAGTATGGAGCACTTTTCAAAAGCGGATATGGATGCTTTATCGGCATATCATCAATCGATGCTGCAAACTTTATCAAATGAGGAGTATGTAGATTATAATGCCAAGTTCCATGATGTGTTAGTTAGCCGTTGTAAGAGTTCCCGTTTATTAAGCTTTATTGAAACGGTTTCCCATGGGTTTGCACTGGACACTCCGCAAATAATACCAGGACAAATTCAAAAGTCAAATAAGGAGCATGCTAATATTTTAAAAGCAATTGAAGAAAAAGATGCTGACAACGCTGCAGACTTTCTTGCGCAGCATATCCGCCGAACTGGTGAAGAATTGCTTACTACACTAGAAAAATAAAAGGATGTACCCTCATTTAGTTCTGACTAGATGGGGGTTTTATTTAATCTGTTAAGGATTAGTTTTAAGATGTAGATTACAATATACATTTATCAGACCGACAAACAAAGATGTATTTGAATAAAAATTCAAAAAAGGTAGAAAATGTGTTTACAAATTCAGAATGTTATACTATGATTAAAATTGTATCCAATATCCAGTATTCAAATTTAAAATAGAAAGCGTTTACGATAAAGATTTAAAACATAGAAGTAATCGTACCTATTGAAGATTTAATATCAATTTTATTTCTTACAAGAAAAGAGTTAAGAACGGAGGGAGATTAATTGTATAGATCGTGGTTGTTTGTGCCTGGTAATCAGGAAAAATATTTGAATAAAGTAAATAAATTGCCAGCAGATGTAATCATCTATGATTTAGAGGACGCTGTACCAGTTGAAAGTAAAGAGTCTTCCAGAATAAAAGTTAAGAAGACAATAAAAGAAGCTGACAAGCAAATGAACATTATAAGGGTAAATGCTTTAGCTACAACGCATTTTTTGGATGATTTGAATGGAATTATAGAAACGAATCTCTCAGGAATTATGTTACCTAAGGTTAACCGGGCGGATGACATCATTATTGCAGATTATTTGCTTGGACAACTGGAAAGAAAACACAACCTAGCAAAAGGCACCTTTTCTATTATTCCACTTATCGAAACAGCCCTTGGGGTTTATAATGTCCATGAAATTGCTCAGGCGAGTGAACGAATTTTGTGTCTTTGTTTTGGTGCAGAAGATTTCATGCTCGATTTAAATATTGAACAAAAAGGACAGCAACCTGAATTAACGTATGCTCGTTCTAAATTGGTGATTGCTTCCAGAGTAGCAGGAAAGGAAGCACCAATTGATTCTGTTTACACAAATTTTCAAGAGATTAAAGGATTAGAAGAGGAAGCCCAAGTTGCAAAACAGTTGGGGTTTCAGGGGAAGCTTGTTATTCATCCGAATCAAATTGAGGTTGTGAATGAGGTTTTTTACCCAACTACAGCACAAATTGAAGAGGCCCAAAAAATTGTGGCATTGTATAACCGGTCTATAGAAAGAGGGGAAGGCGCTATTCAGTTTGGTGGAAAAATGATCGATGTTCCTGTTGCTGAACGGGCTAAAAAAATACTTTCCTACGTTGAATTCTAACATCGTAGTATTAGGGATTGACATGAAATAAATTGGAGGAGGAACAAAATGTTACCTTTAGAAGGGGTTACTGTTATTGCATTGGAACAAGCAATTGCAGCTCCATTTGCCACCCGACAATTAGCAGATTTAGGAGCGAGGGTGATTAAAGTAGAAAGGCCAGCAGTTGGAGATTTTGCAAGAAGTTATGATTCTACTGTTAATGGGATGTCCAGTCATTTTGTATGGTGCAACCGTTCAAAGGAGTCGATTGAACTCGATTTGAAGTCTGATGAAGGGAAAGAAGCACTAAGCCGTTTGCTTGAAAAAGCAGATGTACTTATACAGAATCTTGCACCAGGTGCATTAGAGAGAATGGGTTTTGAGCCCGAAGAATTATTAGAAAAATACCCAAAGCTGATTGTTTGCAGTGTATCAGGATATGGAAAAAATGGACCCTATGAACAAAAGAAAGCCTATGATTTATTAGTTCAGTGTGAAGCTGGTCTCGTATCTATTACCGGAAGTGAAGAAACACCATCAAAAGCTGGTATTTCGATTGCAGATATTGCTGCTGGAATGTATGCGTATACAGGGGTTTTGACAGCTTTATTAAATCGTACAAAGACTGGAGAAGGAACGGTTATCGAAGTATCAATGCTCGAAGCACTGGGAGAATGGATGGGCTATCCTGCCTATTATGCTGAATATGGAGGAGATGAGCCAAAGCGTTCTGGTGCTAGTCACGCTACGATTTATCCGTACGGACCTTTTCAATGTGGCGATAGTAAAACAGTGTTTATTGGGCTTCAAAATGAGAGAGAGTGGAAGCATTTTTGCGAGCTTGTTCTTAAAGATAATGCTCTTACTGAAGATCCAAGATTTGCAACGAATTCAAAAAGGTCTGCAAATAATTACGAGCTGAAAGCGATTATTGAGACTGCATTTGAAGACCTTACCTCCGAGCAAGTAATCGAAAGAGTAGAAAAAGCTAAAATCGCAAATGCACGTTTAAATAATATGAAAGATTTCTTTAACCACCCTCAGTTAACAGCAAGGAAACGCTGGGAACAGGTTCAAACACCTAATGGAGAGATTTATGCACTTAAGCCGCCTGCTACGATTTCTGGCATAAATGCGGTCATGAAGCCAGTACCGAAACTTGGTGAGCATACAAATAAAATTTTAGAAGAAATAGGGCTAGCACCAGAAGAGCTGAAGAACTAGAAAAGGAAATGGAGGAGTTAAAATGGGAGTAAAAGAAGGATGGAATGGGCGATTTTATGGGGATTTTGAGATTGGTGATATTTATCCGCACCCATTGGGCAGAACGGTAACGAAAACAGATAACATTTATATGACGCTGCTAACACAGAACACAAACCCGATTCATTTCGATGACTATTACTCAGAGCAAACGGAATTTGGTAAGCCATTGGTAGATTCTACATTTACATTAGCTCTAGTAACCGGACAGTCGGTTACTGATCTTTCGCAGAATGCGATGGCAAATTTAGGTTGGGATGAGATTCGTCTGCCGAATCCTGTATTCGAGGGAGATGTTATCTATTCTTATTCAGAAGTACTTGAGAAAAGGGAATCGAAGTCGAGACCAAATGTTGGCATCGTCAAAGTTAAAACGAGCGGCTATAACCAACGAGCGGAAATTGTGATTACTTATAAACGTACGTTTATGATTTACAAGAAAGAATACGCACCAATGAAGGAAAATAAATTATTAGAAAAAGTGCTGGAACAGGAAAAAGGTTTAACAAACAATTAAGTGGGTTTTAAATATGAAGGATTTAGGAGATAGCATGAGGTGTTAAAAGTACACCACATTTGGGCAGGATGTAGTGAACTATGATAGCATGCTTCCGTTATTTTGTGAAAAAAAGGGGATGAACGATATGGTTAACATAAAAGAAACAGGTGCTCCAATTCAATTGAATAAAGAGGAAAGAAAGAAGCTTAGGGAAGAAGTTCATGCATTATGTCAATCCTTTGGTAATGAATATTGGAGGAAATTAGACGTACCACGTGAATATCCTTATGAATTTGTTGAAGCGCTAACAAAAGCTGGTTACTTATCTATATTAATTCCTCAAGTATATGGCGGAAAAGGTTATGGTATAGCAGAAGCGACAATTATTTTAGAAGAAATCCACCGGTCAGGGGGGCATGCAGCTGCTTGTCATGCACAGATGTATACGATGGGAGCTCTCTTACGACATGGTAGCACAGAACAAAAGGAGAAATATTTACCAGGTATTGCTAAAGGAGAAATCCGTTTACAAGCTTTTTCAATAACGGAACCGGAAGCAGGCTCCAACACAACCGGAATTCAAACATTCGCAGAAAAAACAAAAGACGGTTATATCATTAATGGACATAAAAACTGGACTAGTCGAATTTTACAATCAGATTTATTGCTATTACTAGCTAGAACAACACCATTAGAGCAAGTGGAGAAAAAGTCAAAAGGCATTAGTCTCTTCTTAGTTGACTTGCGTGAAATAAGACAGAGCCAACCAGAAGCACTTGTGATTGAACCTGTTCGGACAATGTTCAATTATGCAACGAATAAAGTGTGGTATAAGGATATGGCAATCCCTCACAATAGTATCATCGGAGAAGAAGGAAAAGGTTTTAAATATGTGCTGGATGGTATGAATGCAGAGAGAATACTGCTTGCTGCTGAAACAATTGGAGACGGTTACTTTTTTATTGATAAAGCTGTTAAATATGCCAGTGAACGAGAAGTGTTTAATCGTAAAATTGGCCAAAATCAAGGAGTCCAGTTTCCGATTGCGCGAGCTTATGCATCGATAAAAGCAGCTGATCTTTTACGATATGAAGCGGCTGCAAAGTTTGATGAAGGCGAATCTTGTGGAGAAGAGGCGAATATGGCAAAGCTTTTATCGAGTGAGGCGAGTTGGGAGGCCGCAAATGTATGTATCAATACATTTGGAGGAAATGGATTTGTAGATGAATATGATGTGGAGCGGAAATTTAGGGAAACACGAATGTACCAGGTGGCACCGGTGAACAATAATATGATTTTGGCTTATATTGGACAGCATGTGCTTGGGATGCCGAGATCTTATTAAAATAATTAAATTCATATGTATAATGGACAACAATGAAATAACCCTGTGAATAATTTCGATTATTCACAGGGTTAAATACAAAGCCGTTTTGACAGCGGATATGTAGTCAAATTCACCTTACTCATAACGATAAATCTATAATGATTAAACCTTCAACAATTAAAATAAACATATCTGATTGTTGTTAAGTGGCAAATAAAGTAAGCGTTTTCCGCCGGTGTTAATCTAATCCTAAATGTTGAAAGGAAGGGAAAAATGATTCGTTTTATTGGAAACTTAATGAAAAGCGTAAGTGTAGAACGTTCATCATCTGCAGCTCCTAACATCATAATGCAAGAGCAAAAAATACAAAACCCTACAACCAATCAATCTCCATCACCGAAAAGAACATATCCTGCAAGTAAAATAGTTGGTCTTTTATTAGGGCCAGCACTATTTATATTGATTATGTTGTTCTTTTCACCACCTGGTTTATCCTATGAAGGAAAATCTGTCATTGCTGTAACTTTATGGGTTGCTACATGGTGGATATCGGAAGCAATCCCGATTCCTGTCACATCACTTCTGCCCATACTGTTGTTGCCGATGACTGGTACTATAACTTCAAACCAAGTCACTTCCTCCTATGGGAATGACATTATATTTTTATTTTTAGGAGGATTTTTTCTTGCTGCTGCATTAGAAAAATGGAATCTTCATAAGCGTTTAGCGCTTCTGATATTAACAGTGATGGGTACAAAAACAAATAATTTATTATTTGGATTTATGTTTGCCACAGCATTCTTGTCCATGTGGATTTCAGCAACAGCGACAGCGATGATGATGATGCCAATGGGATTAGCTTTGGTAGCACAATTAAAAAACGTTAATTCAGTAGATCACGAGAAGTCAGATATTCGCAAATTTGAAAAATCATTATTATTCAGTATTTGCTATGCAGCTACCGTTGGTGGAATGGCAACGATTGTTGGGAACCCACCGAACATGGTACTTGTGGCTCAAATGCAACAATTTTTCAATATCGATATAAACTTTGGTGTTTGGATGATATTTGCAATGCCAATCGTGATTCTAATCATGTTTTTTTCGTGGTTGTATTTAAGCCGCTTTGCATTTCCTCTCCAAATTAAATCCATTCCCGGTGGTAAAGATTTAATTACAAAGGAGAAACAACAACTTGGAAAAAGTGGAAGAGAAGAGAAAATTGTAATCGCTATCTTTTTGTTCACCGCATTTATGTGGATTACAAGAGGCTTTATCTGGAATACTTACTTTCCATTTTTAACGGATGGGATGATTGCTATTCTTGCAACCGTGCTTCTATTTCTTATTCCAGCCTCTAAAGAAAAAGGGAGACGAATTTTGGAGTGGGATGATTCCAAAAACATTTCCTGGGGTGTTTTATTGTTATTTGGTGGGGGATTGGCAATTGCGTCTGGATTCCAGGAATCTGGATTATCGGAGTGGATTGGTTCTAGTTTTTTAATGATGGATGACATGTCGTTGTGGGTGATGATTACAATTTCCATTATCTTTGTTTTATTATTAACGGAAATAACGTCGAACACTGCTACTGCCACTATACTTTTACCAATCATGGCATCTGCTTCAATCGCATTAGATTTTCACCCGTTTGCTTTGATGATTTCCTGTGTTTTTGCAGCCAATGCGGCTTTCATGCTTCCAGTTGCAACACCTCCTAATGCCATTATATTTTCAACTGGTAAAATTACCATTTTGGATATGATAAAAGTTGGGTTTGCTATGAATATCTTTACTGCAGTCATTATAATAATTGCAACGTTATACTGGCTTCCGGTTGTTTGGAATATCGATTTGATAATTATTCCTTAAAGGATAGAAGTCTTAAAATATTAAAAGTAAAATTATTTACAAAATAAAGAATATAAGCTACAATATATTGTATCCAATATTACAATATCCAAAAAAATTGAACTGTAATTGAAGGCGCACTATCTATGTGTTTATTTCAAATCGAGATCAGTGTCTAAGTGAAGTGGTACGATACCTAAAATGGAGGTGTGCTTGTGGAACTAAGTAAAATAATTGCAAATTATGTAAAGGTCACAAATTATGACAGATTACCAGAAGAGGTTGTGGATTTTACAAAACAATGTATTTTAGATTACTTTGGCTCGGCTATTGCTGGTTCAGAGGAAGAACCGATACGGATCATTGATGCCTACGTATCTGAAATGGGAGGATCACAGCAAGCTACATTAATAACTGGTGGAAAAACATCTGTTGCTCAAGCAGCCTTTGTAAATGGAGCTTCAAGTCATATTGTAGAGTTAGATGACATTCATAAAGCATCCATTATTCATGCGGCTACTGTTGTGATTCCAGCAGCTTTTGCAATAGCTGAATGGAAACATCTATCAGGGAAGGCATTAATAACTGCTATCGCAATTGGCTATGAAGTATGCTATCGAATTGGTGAAGCTGTTACACCATCGCATTATTACTATTGGCATAATACCGCAACTTGTGGAACTTTTGGTGCAGCAGCGGCTGTAGCGAAATTATTGGATTTAAATGAAGAACAAATAATACATGCTTTAGGTAGTGCTGGTACACAGGCTGCGGGACTATGGGAATTTATTGAAGATGGAGCAATGTCCAAGCAATTACACCCAGGAAAAGCAGCAATGAACGGAGTAATTAGTTCACTTCTAGCAGAAAAAGGCTTTACAGGGGCACGGAAAATTCTCGAAGGTAATCGTGGCTTTTTTAATGCGATGAGTGAAAACTATGACGAATCATTGATAACAAAAGGACTTGGAGAACAATTTAAAATTATGGAAAATGGTTTTAAAATTCATGCATCCTGTCGTCATACACATCATGCGATGGATATAATGATAACTTTGAAAAAGAAAAAAGCGATAGAAGTGGAATCCATCCAAAAGGTAGTCGTTAAAACCTATCAGGTTGCCCTTAATATAACAGATAATGATAACCCAACAACTGAATATGCAGCTAAATTCAGCATACAATTTTGTACATCTCTAGCACTCGTTAAAGGAGAAGGCGGACTTAATGCTTTTAATGAAAAGACGTTATGGGATAAGAATGTTCGAAGTGTAATGGAGAAAGTAGAGGTACAAGTGGATCCAACGATTGACAAGAATTATCCTGAAAAATGGGGAGCAACAATCGAAGTCATTTTAAAAACTGGTGAAAAGATTACAATGGAAACAGATTGTCCCAAAGGTGATCCGGAAAACCCTGTAACAAGAGAAGATCTAATTGCTAAATTTTTAGAGATTACTAAAGGGTTGCCAACAGTGGAAAGTGAATCAATCGTTAATCAGGTAATGACATTGGAAACTCTTGAATCTATCGATGATATTATGAAGTTTTTTCAGGAAATGCCATTACTAGAAAAAAGTAATTATTTAAGTTAGTGGAAGAGATTGAAAAATCGGCTTTTTAATACTTATTGATAAAAATAATGCCACATAATATGAATGAACAGTAAACTGATGGATTGTGTACTGTATTCAATTTTATGTAAGCGCTATAATTTAGGGGATGATGGATATTAACACACAATTTAGATGAGGAGTTATTATCACAAGTTTATTTTGAATTAGATAAGTCATGTATTACTTTTAATCAATCTATTGTTATTCAAGAAGCAGGAGGACTTAGTTTAAATGCTACAGCTCTAGTAAAAGAAGGAGGCACAACAATTATTGTTTCAGACGGAGTAGAAGATCGACCGCAACAAGCAAAGAAATTTGAGGCAGATTATACTATTAATCTTAATGACTATGAAACGTTGGAAGACCTTACAAAAGCTATCCATGATTTAACAAATGGAGTTAATGCGGGATTTACATTGGATAACATAAAACCAGCATTAGACAGATCTTCGGCAAGAGAAGTAACGAGGGGATTATTGTTATGGAGGGAGGTGTGACGATTAATAGGATTTAATTTTGCAATTCTAACTCCAACAGTTGGTGAAATTTAGGTGTTTAGTCAAAATATAATAAATGGAGGGAAAAAAATGAACAAACCGAAGTTATATGTATTGGACACAGGAACGATGAAAATGGATAAAAACTATATGATAGCGATGCATAATCCAGCGAGTGTGGACAATCCAAATCCCCCTGCAGAGTTTGTTGAGTTCCCAGTATATGCTGTGTTAATTGATCATCCTGAAGGCAAAATTCTTTTTGATACTGGCTGTAACCCAGAAGGAATGGGTGAAGAAGGTCGCTGGCCGGAAGGGATTCAAAAGATGTTTCCTTCGTTTCAGGATGAGTCCTGTTACTTGATTAATCGGTTAGAACAATTAAACATAAGACCGGAAGATATTAAGTATGTAGTTGCTTCTCACCTACACTTAGATCATGCTGGATGTTTAGAATTATTCACGAATGCGACTATTATCGTTCACGATACAGAGCTCACTAACACGATGAAGCAGTATGCGATGACTAAAGATATGGGGGCCTATATTTGGGCAGATGTCAATGCATGGATTACAAATGATTTAACATGGAAAACAGTTATGCCGCATGAGGATGAATTAGAGCTTGCAAAAGGGATGAAAATCCTTAATTTTGGTCCTGGTCATGCTTGGGGTTTACTAGGGTTGCACATTGAATTGCCAGGTGAGGGAGGGATTATTTTAGCATCTGATGCTGTATACACATCAGAAAGCTATGGCCCACCAGTAAAAATGCCAGGAATTATCCATGATTCTCTTGGATATTTAAACGCAGTGGAAAAGATTAAGAAATATGCAGAAAGAACCAATTCACAAGTCTGGTTTGGACATGACTCGGAGCAATTCAGAAGGTTTATTAAATCAACAGAAGGTTTTTATGAGTAACGCACAAGATTAACAGATTAGTCTCGTGACATCTAGAATAGAATTGTCATGAGACTTGTTTTCTAAGGTTTAGAATGACAAAAAATGGAGGATGGATCGACATGATTGATGTCAATGCTCATTACTTTGGTTCCATAATTAATGGAGTGGAAAGAAAGGGAGAAAGAAAACGTTTAGAGGTATTTAATCCATATAACAATGAAATTATTGGAAAAATAGCATGTGCAAATTTAGAGGACGTTTATGATGCAGTTGATACTGCTCAATATGTTTTCCAGAGTACGATGAAGACAATGCCTGCACATAAGCGCTCAAATATTTTGCGGAAAGCTGCTGATCGATTAGAAGAACAATCAGAATCTTTTTCCCAAGTGTTAACATTGGAGGCAGGTAAACCAATTCGTGAAAGCAGGGCTGAAGTGGCTCGTGCTGTTCAAGTTTTAAGGTTTGCATCAGAAGGGGCAAAGTCGATTTATGGCGAACAAATTCCTATGGACAGTGCAGTTGGTGGTGAAAATCAAGTTGGTATATCCAAGCGGGTTCCTTTGGGGGTAGTAGCGGCTATTACACCATTTAATTTTCCATTAAATCTTGTGCTTCATAAAGTTGCTCCAGCAATAGCAGTTGGAAATACAATCGTTTTGAAGCCTGCCGAAAAAACACCATTATCTTCTGTACTGCTTTATAAAATATTTGAAAAAGCGGGACTTCCAGATGGAGTGTTAAATATAGTTATGGGATCAGGTCAAGAGCTTGTAGAGCCACTGGTGACGCATCCATTCGTTAAAAAAGTTACTTTTACTGGAAGCGGTGCGGTAGGGTGGAAAATAAATGAAATGGCAATGCGGAAGAAAGTAACACTTGAGTTAGGGTCAAATGCACCAAACATTATTTTTGAAGATGGAGATTTGGATGGTGCTGTTCGTTCAATTGTAATGGGAGGTTATACATATGCAGGCCAGGCATGTGTTTCCGCCCAACGAATTTATGTCCATGAAAGCATATATGATTCATTTACTGAGAAACTTGTTGCTGAGGTAGAATCTTTAAAAATAGGAGACCCACTTGAAGAATCAACTGAAATGGGTCCAATGATTACAGAGGAAGCAGCTAAACGGGCTCAATCTTGGGTTAAAGAGGCTATTGATCAAGGTGCAGAATTATTGACTGGAGGCAAAAGAGACGGAGCAATATTAGAGCCAACTGTAATAGGAAATGTGTTACCTGAAATGAAGGTTGTTTGCGCAGAAGTATTTGCACCGATTGTCAGTGTAATGTCATTTTCATCAGAAGCGGAAGTAATTGCACATGCTAATGATACTGATTATGGGTTACATGCAGGTGTTTTTACGTCGGATATTAATCGGGCAATGCGTGTAGCAGATGCTATTGAAACTGGTGGTGTTTGGATTAATGAAGTGTCTGTTCGACGTTATGATCATATTCCTTACGGGGGCGTGAAGAATAGTGGTATCGGAAAAGAAGGGGTTAAATATGCAATGGAAGATATGATGGACACAAAATTTATTGGAATCAAACTCTCTTAAGATTTTGCAGGAAATAGATATCCAAATTTATATGAGGAGTGGGTAAGTATGAAAGTAAAAACGGCTGTATTACGAACTTCAGGAGCAGCTTCTCCATATTCAGAAAGTAAGCCAATCAAGATTGAAACGCTAGAATTAGATTCTCCAGAGCATGGAGAAGTATTAATTCAAATAAAAGCAGCTAGTCTCTGCCACTCAGATTTATCTGTCATTAATGGAAGCAGACCGAGACCATTGCCTATGGCGCTTGGGCATGAAGCTTCAGGTGTTGTTGTTGAGGTTGGTGAAGGTGTTACAGATTTGGAGTCGGGTGATCATATTGTATGTGTATTTGTCCCAAGTTGTGGACACTGTGTGCCATGTAAGGAAGGCCGTCCCGCATTATGTGAACCAGGAGCAGAATCTAATACAGCAGGGACATTAATTAATGGAGGAATTAGACTCCACGATGATGAGGAAAACGTTAATCATCATGTTGGTGTATCCGCCTTTTCAGAATATGCAGTGGTATCTAGGAATTCATTAGTCAAAGTAGAAAAGGATATTCCATTTGAAAAACTAGCCCTATTTGGTTGTGCGGTTATTACTGGCGTTGGAGCTGTTGTTAATACTGCGAATATTAAATTGGGGAGTACAGTCGCGATTGTTGGTCTTGGTGGCATCGGTTTAAGTGCATTGCTTGGCGCTGATTCAGCAGGAGCAAGCAGAATTGTTGCAGTCGATATCAACGAAGCAAAATTAAAAAAAGCCAAGGAACTAGGGGCAACAGATACATTTAATTCAAAAGATCCTAATGTGATAAAGCTAATACGTGAAGCCACAGCTGGTGGGGTGGATTATGCATTTGAAACAGCCGGAGTAGTACCAGCGATGGAAGTTGCATATGGTATTACAAAACGAGGGGGAACCACTGTTACAACAGGACTACCACATCCGGAACACCATTTCTCTTTCCCATATGTCAGCTTAACTGCCGAAGAAAAAAGTATCAAAGGATCTTACGTTGGTAGCTGTGTTCCAGATCGAGATATTCCTAATTATATCAATCTATTTAAACAAGGTAGACTACCAGTTGATAAACTGATGACAGATTTTATTTCGATAGATGAGATAAATGAAGGGTTTGATAAGCTGGCAAAGGGAGATTCGTCGAGGGTTATTGTTAGGATGTAGATGATTTACAAGAGTTGCTCGATTAATGAGTGACTTTTTTGTTTTAGTACTAAGTAATTAAGTGAGCAAGATATGAGATGTTAGCCTGCTTTTTTATTTAAACATACTTAAAGTGTGATAAGGATAAGCATTCAAAAAATATATGAACGTACTGTAATCTGGGAATGTAGGTACAGTATGCTCGCTAAACAGAAAGGAGAGCTTTTCGAATGAGAAAGGTTTATTATAAGGATATAGTAAGTAAAGTAAAATTACTCTGCCAAGAAGCAAACTATGATTTAGGGCAAGACGTTATGATGGCCTTTGAGCAAGCAGCTCGAACAGAATCATCTGACATTGGGAAAGAGGTACTTAATCAGTTAATAGATAATGCAGCTATCGCAAGTGAAAATCGTGTTCCAATGTGCCAAGATACTGGAGTTTCTGTATTTATTGTTAAGCTTGGGCAGGAATGCCATATTACTGGTGGTAGTTTATATGAAGCAATAAATGAAGGTGTCAGAAAAGGTTATGAAGAGGGTTATTTACGTTATTCTATCGTGGATAACCCGTTGACCAGAAAAAATACCGGAGATAATACTCCCTCTGTTATTCATGTAGAAATAGTTGGAGGAGATGAACTGGAAATTCAAATGACTGCTAAAGGCGGAGGTGCAGAAAATATGAGTGCTCTTAAGATGCTAACTCCCAGTGACGGAGTGGAAGGAGTAAAAAAGTTCATTCTGAATACAGTGAAAGTGGCAGGGCCAAATGCTTGCCCTCCATTAGTAGTAGGAATTGGCATTGGTGGAAATTTTGAATGCTGTGCTTATCTGGCAAAAAAATCTCTATTTAAACCTGTTGGTGAGCGACATTCAAATCTAGAGATTGCTAAACTAGAAGAGGAATTAATTCAATCGATTAATGCACTCGGAATAGGACCACAAGGATTAGGAGGGAATACAACGACTTTAGATGTAAAGATTGAAGTAGCTCCCTGTCATATAGCGGCGCTTCCTGTTGCAGTGAATTTAAACTGTCATGCGAGCAGACATAAGCATGCAGTATTATAATTTACTATTTTAATAGCTTTTACCTAACAATAAGAATTTTGGAGGATAGGCATGGTTCAAAAAAAAATCAGTGTACCATTCAATGATGAAGGAGCAATAAAGTCACTTCAAGCAGGAGACCAAGTACTATTAAGCGGAACAATTTTCACAGCGAGAGATGCAGCACATAAAAGAATGGTGGAGCAACTGGAGAAAGTGGAGAAACTTCCTGTCGATTTAACAAATCAAGTTATTTATTATGTGGGTCCAACGCCTGCAAGACCCGGAGATGTTATTGGTTCTGCTGGACCAACAACAAGTAGTAGAATGGATAAATATACACCTTGTTTACTTGAAAAAGGTTTAAAAGGAATGATTGGAAAAGGTTATCGTAGTCAAGCGGTTATCGATGCTATTGTAAAGAATGATGCGGTGTATTTTGCAGCTATTGGTGGATCGGGTGCTTTATTAGCGAAACGTATTAAATCAGTTGAATTAGTTGCTTATGAAGACCTGGGGACAGAAGCAATCCGGAAGCTGGAAATAGAGGATTTTCCTTGCATGGTTATTAATGATTCAGAAGGAAACGACTGGTATAAAGAATCCCAAGCTGCATATAAGAAAAGTAAAGAGTAAGAATAGAATGTTTATAGATGTCATGCTTACAATAACACATCCGGGTAGAATGAGCATTGTAATGGAAAACGTGCCCCGTACCAAATCCTAATGGTACGGGATCATTCGTTATCCTTTAATTTTTTCCTTTGCTCTTAGTATAGATTAAAGGAATTAGAGAGAAGGGTGTAATCTATGTTTTTCAAAATGAAAGGCAAGCATCAACCCAATAGAATAAAGATGTCAGGAAACATAGTCTCGTTCTTATTTTCTACAGTCATTTTTTTAGTGCTATTGTTTCTGTTGCCAGAAGATATAGACTGGTCAGCAAAAGCGACAATATCGATTATGGTTTACGGGTTGCTATTATGGGCTTTTGAATCACTGCCGCTTGGAATGACCTCTGTCCTCGTACTTGTTTTGTTACTATTTTTACATACTGTTTCAGTAGATGTCGTATTAAGTGGTTTTGCATCCCCCGCTGTATTTTTAATTATTGCTGGAATGATGATTGCTAAAGGGGTTAATGAAACTCCTTTAATGAACAGAGTTACCTATTGGATGCTTCAAAAATGGGGATCATCTGCAAAGGGTATTTTTATCGGGATATTTTTACTTATGCAAATTCAAGCCTTTTTTATACCGGCAACTGCAGTACGGGCTTCATTAATGGTTCCTGTTGTTGTTTCTATACTCAAATCGGTTGGGGCGCAAAAGGGAAGTAATTTTAGCAAACTTATGCTTATAGGCACAGCATATGCAGGTAATATCAGTGGTACGGCAATTTTAACAGCTGCTATTGGGAATATATTAACAATAGAGATTTTACAATTATATGTTGGAAGAACAATATCATATTTGAACTGGTTTCTGTATACATTTCCTATCTGGTTAATTTTAATTATTGTTATTCCCTATATTGTATGGAAATGCTTTCCACCTGAAGAATATTCCTTTGATAAATTACAATCAACTATGAGAGAGCAAAACCAGGAACTCGGTAGACTTACCAGCTCCGAAATAAAATGTATTGTAATTTTATTCATTACAGTACTTCTGTGGATGACCGAATCATTACATGGCTATCATCCAACAGTTCCGGCTTTAATGGCAGTATTTTTAATGGCAATGCCTGGAATTGGTTTTGTGGAATGGAAAAAGCTAGTAAATATAAATTTTGATTTAGTATTATTAATCGGGGCAACTCTTTCTTTAGGTTTTGCTTTAATTGAGTCTGGAGCAATTGAGTTACTAGAAGTTCTTATTACATCAGAATACATATTAAATGTATTTTCGAATCCGTGGATTTCTATATTCGTGGTTATCTTAGTATCGCAACTTTATCACCTAGGTGTAACCAATGTATCGACTGCGGTTGTAACTTTACTGCCTGTATTGATTAGTCTGTCTCTACAGACTGGTCTGGATCCTGTAGTTATAAGCTTTGCTTCAGCAATAACAATGTTGTTTGGTTATATATTAATTGTGGAAACAATGCCAAATGTTGTTGTTCATGGAACAGGATTGGTCAGCCAAAAGGATTTTTATCTTCCTGGTATTTTGTCCACAATTGCGAGTACGATTGTAACCTTGATTGTCGTATTTACGTGGTGGAAGTGGCTGGGGTTTTGGCCGTAATTGGTGAACTTTTTCGTCGTGACAGGAGCTTAATCATTTCTGGTTCTGCAAGGAACGGAGTAATAAGCGTAAATGGCAGGCACAGTATGATTGGATAATTGAGGTATGGAATAAAAAAACACAAAGAAAACCAGGATATAAAGTTTATCCTGGTTTTCTTTTCGATAAGAATAATCTTAATTTATAAATTTAATATAAATTTTCTGACTACATACTTGACATTCAAAAACTAACTAACTAGAATAAAAAATGAAAGCGATTACAAATGGTTTGTCAGGATGTGTGATGAATGTCTTTACGTGAAAGAAAGATAGCAAAGAAAAAGGAAGAGATTTTACGTTCTGCGGTTCATATTTTTGCAGAAAAAGGCTACCAAGGAACGACAATGGAAGATATCGCCGCAAACCTCCTCATGACGAAAGGTGCTGTTTATTATTATTTTAAAGATAAGCAGGACCTACTCTATCAAAGTCACCAAATGCTGCTGGAACGCAGTATTGAAAATGTGAAATATATCCAACAACAAGACATATCTATAGAAGAGAAGTTGAAACAATCCATGGTTGTTCATATTGAGCATGTTATTCATGAACAATCTGGGTTTGAACTCATGTTGAAGCTGGAACAATTCTTTTCAGAAGAACAGCAGGAAAAGTTACGCGAGCTTCAGGCAAAGTATAGTCATTGTTTTGACGAAATAATTCAACAAGGAATCCACACGCAAGTATTTCGCAACTTAGATAAGAAAATTGCTCGAAATATTCTTTTTGGCGCGATGAATTGGGTGACACAGTGGTATACAGCTGATGGAAAAAAAGATAAAAAAGAAATCGCTGCAGTTATTGCAGATTACGTAATGCTCATGCTGCTAAAAAATAAATAAAAGTAAGGGTGGGTGGACTCGATGAAACTAGTAAGTACTGTAGCTGTGATTACAGGAGGAGCATCAGGACTAGGTGAGGCGACAACTAGAAATATAATTAAAAATGGCGGAAAAGCAGCCATTCTTGATTTAAACGAAGAGAGAGGGAAGATTCTTGCAGAAGAGCTAGGGACAAGTAGTTTATTTGTTGAGACGGATGTTACAGATGAAAAAAGTGTAGAGCGAGCACTGAATGAAACGGAAAATCATTTTGGAAAAGTTAATGTAGTTGTCAATTGTGCTGGGATTGCAATTGCTGAAAAAACTTATGGAAGAAGGGGCGTGCATGATTTAGCAGCCTTTTCTAAGATTATTCAGATCAATTTGATTGGAACGTTTAATGTTATTCGTTTAGCAGCAGAGCGGATGGGTTCCAATGAACCGAATGAGCTTGATGAACGTGGTGTAATTATCAACACAGCTTCTGTTGCTGCATTTGAAGGACAGATTGGACAGGCTGCATATAGTGCTTCTAAAGGTGGCGTTGCTGGGATGACACTTCCGATTGCTCGTGATCTTGCTCCATATGGAATCAGAGTGATGTCAATAGCGCCAGGTCTTTTTCTAACTCCAATGTTTGAAACTTTACCTGAAAAAGCAAGAGAGGAACTCGGTAAAATGACACCATTCCCATCACGATTGGGTAAACCTAGTGAGTATGCGCTATTAGTGCAGAGTATTATCGAAAATCCAATGTTGAATGGAGAAACAATTCGGCTAGATGGTGCGATCCGGATGCAGCCGAAATAACAAGGAGAGAAGTTAACTATGAGAGAAGCAGTAATCGTCGCGGCAGTCAGAACTCCAGTAGGAAAACGGAACGGATCATTGAGTGGTATTCGAGCAGAAGAGTTAGCCGCAAAACCACTGGCAGAAGTAGTGAAGCGAGCAGGAATTTCACTGGGCTTGGTTGAGGATGTCATCATGGGCTGTGTTACCCAGGTGGGGGAACAGGCTTTTGATATTGCAAGACAAGCAGCTTTAATAGCTGGTTATCCAATCGAAGTACCAGGTACGACCATTGACAGACAGTGCGGTTCAAGTCAGCAGGCAGTTCATTTTGCAGCGCAAGCAATTATTAGCGGAGATATGGATGTAGTTCTTGCAGCAGGGATTGAAAATATGTCACGGGTACCGATGGGCTCCAATATGCAAGGGGTTAAACTGAGTAATGCATTAACAGGAAACTATGAAATTATTAATCAAGGTTTATCAGCAGGACGTATCGCGGAAAAATGGGGAATCACAAGACGAGAGATGGATGAATTTTCATTAAACAGTCATGAAAAAGCGGTGGCAGCTAGAAAGAAAGGTCATTTTGAAAAAGAGATCATGCCACTTGAGGTTACACATTCGGATGGAACAAAAACAATGTTAAAGGAAGATGAAGGTCCACGTGCTAACTCATCTATCGAGAAGCTAGCAAGTCTGGCTCCAGCTTTTAAAGAGGACGGAACGATAACGGCAGGGAATGCGAGCCAAATTAGTGATGGTGCAGCAGCAATCCTTTTAATGTCACGAGAGAAAGCGGAAGAGCTTGGGCTAAAGCCAAGATTCCGAGTTTTAGCAAGAACGGTAGTTGGTTCTGATCCGACATTGATGTTAACTGGACCAATACCTGCAACAGAGAAAGTATTAAAAAAAGCAGGACTGACGATTGAAGATATCGATGTTTTTGAAGTGAATGAGGCATTTGCTTCTGTTCCAATTGCCTGGCTGAAAGAAACTGGAGCAGACACTGCGAAGTTAAATCCAAATGGTGGTGCTATCGCACTCGGTCATCCGTTAGGTGCAAGCGGGGCAAGGTTGATGACGACGATGATACACGAGCTTGAGCGTACCGGAGGACGTTTCGGGTTACAGACGATGTGTGAAGGACATGGCATGGCAAATGCAACCATTATTGAAAGACTCGATTAAGCTTTGAAAGGGTGAGAGGTATGGTTTTACAAGCGATACGTGTACTTGATCTCACAAGACTGCTGCCAGGCCCATATTGTACATTAATGCTTGCTGATTTTGGTGCAGAGGTAATTAAAGTAGAGGATCCAGTGGCTGGAGATTATTTAAGAGACTTTGAACCAAAGCTTGATGCGGATAGCGCAGTCTTTCATTCTCTAAATCGCAATAAAAAAAGTATCTGTCTCGATTTAAAAACCGAAAAAGAACGAAGCCATTTTTTAAAGCTAGTAGAAACTGCGGATGTTGTTATGGAATCGTTTCGTCCAGGAGTAATGAAGAGGCTTGGACTTGACTATGAAACATTGAAACAAATAAATCCGAGACTGATTTATTGTGCTATTACTGGCTATGGACAGACCGGTCCATATAAAGACAAACCTGGACATGATATAAACTATCTTAGCTATGCGGGCTTATTACATGTGATGGGGGAAAAGGATCGCAAACCAGTTATCCCAGCTACACAAATTGCTGATATTGGTGGTGGAGCATATCCGGCAATTGCGGGGATTTTGCTAGCATTATTTGAACGGGAGAAAACAGGAAAAGGACAGCTTGTGGATGTATCGATGCTGGACGGGGTCGTATCTTGGATGCACATGCTATTGCCAAATGCTTTTGCTGAACGAGAAGTAACTCGGGGGGAAGAGCTTTTGAACGGAGGGTTTGCTTGTTACCAAGTATATGAAACGAAAGATAATCGGTTTCTATCGATGGGTGGCATTGAACAAAAGTTTTGGAAGGTTTTTTGCGAAGGAATCGAAAGACAGGATTTCATTGACTGTTTAGATGCTCCAAAGGAGAAACAAGAGCAGATGATACACGAAACCCAAACGATTATTGCCAGGAAAACGTTGGAGGAATGGTTGGATATCTTTTCTGAAAAGGAAGCATGTGTTACACCAGTGAAGATAATGGAAGAAACACTGGAAGATTCGCAGCTGCAGGCAAGAGAAATGATACAAACAATAGCTCACCCTGAATTAGGTAACATGAAGCAAATTGGCAACCCGATAAAATTGTCGGAAAGCCCTAAAGAAACTTTTTTGCCGGCACCAAAACGTGGTGAACACACGGAATTAATTCTTCGAGAAATAGGCGTATTAAATTAGTTATCTATATTTTAATTAATAGAGAAGGGGAAATGCCCAATGATGAACACGCAATTGACACTGCCTTTTATGATCAATCATACGGAAAAGTATTATGCGAAGAAAAAGGTTATTTCACGAACACTATCTGGAACCCATTCGTTTACGTATAAGAAAATCGTGAAAAGAATGCGATCGCTTGCTAGTGCGCTTGAATCTCTTGGGATAGAAAAGGGAGATCGAGTTGGAACGTTCGCTTGGAACCACCATCGTCATCTGGAAGCATATTTTGCTGTTCCAAGTATGGGAGCAGTTTTGCATACAATTAATATCCGGCTTTCAGAAGAGCATCTCATTTACATTATTAATCATGCAGCGGATAAGATTCTTTTAATTGACCCCGATTTACTGCCACTAATTGAAAGAATTCAAGACAGGCTCCAAACAGTAGAGGCTTTTGTTGTAATGACAGATGAAGCATTTTTACCAGAGTCAAAGTTAACATCTTTATATTCATATGAAGCGCTCGTACAAGATGCTGATCCAACATATGAATTTCGGGAAGATTTAGATGAGAATGATCCAGCAGGATTGTGTTATACATCTGCCACAACTGGAAAGCCAAAGGGTGTGCTATATACGCACCGGGGAATCTACTTGCATAGTATGGCACTTGGAATGGCGAATACAGTTGGCTTGTCGGAAGCTGACATAGCTATGCCAGTTGTACCTATGTTTCATGTGAATGCTTGGGGGATACCTTTTGCAGCAGCTTGGCTTGGTGCAGATCAAGTGCTGCCCGGACCTTCGCCTACACCGCAAATATTAGCGTCTCTAATCGAAGAAAACCAAGTGTCAATAACGGCCGGAGTTCCTACAATTTGGCTCGGTTTATTAAAAGCACTTGAGCAGGGAAGCTACAACATGAAAAGCTTACGAGCTGTTTTATGTGGGGGATCGGCAGCGCCAAAAGGAATGATAAAGGCGTTTGAATCAACGTATGGTATTCCTTTTATCCATGCATATGGTATGACAGAAACGTCACCACTTGCAACGGTCTCCAGGTTGAAAAGTTATCAATCAGATTTATCGGAGGCAGATCGATTAGAATTCCGATCAAGACAAGGAATGATTGTTCCAGGTCTTGAGCTTAAGGTTGTAAATGAAAATGGTGAGGTTGCAGCAGATGGAGAGGAAATGGGGGAAATGTTGATTCGTGGCCCGTGGATAGCGGATCAATATTACAAGGATGAACGAACGGCGGATGCTTTTCGTGATGGTTGGTTACACACTGGAGATGTTGTCACGATAGATGAGGAAGGTGCGGTAAAAATCGTCGATCGTACAAAGGATCTTATTAAGAGTGGTGGCGAATGGATTTCGTCTGTTGATTTAGAGAATGCATTAATGGCACATGAAGCAATTTATGAAGCGGCTGTTGTTGCGATTCCAGATCCAAAATGGCAGGAACGACCGATAGCTTGTGTTGTACTTAAAGAAAACGCGAATGTCACAAAAGAGGAAATACTTGCGTTTTTAAAGACACAGTTTGCGAAATGGTGGTTACCGGATGAGGTTTTATTTTTAGAAGAAATTCCAAAGACGTCTGTCGGTAAATTCCTGAAAATGGCATTGCGTGATCAAGTCAAGAAACAATTAGCAATTTCCAATGAGTAATACATGATTATTTTATGGAAACAAAAAAGTAAAGGAGATTGAAGAAAATGGAATTAAACGAGTTAAAGCAGCAAATGACACTACCAGTCATTATGGCTCCAATGTTTTTAATTTCTAATCCAACCATGGTCATCGAAGCTTGTAACGCTGGAATCGTTGGTTCTTTTCCAGCCTTGAATGCCAGAACTACGGAAAAGCTGGATGCGTGGATGGAAGAAATAAAGTCGGAACTCACACAACGGAAAGAGCAAAATCCAGGCCGTAAAATTGCGCCATGGGCTATTAATTTTATTAGCCATAATTCTAATAAACGTTTTTTGGAAGACCTTCAACTAATTGAAAAGCACCAGCCACCAATTGTCATTACATCACTTGGAGATCCGAGTCCGGTAGTAAACATCGTTCACAATTATGGTGGGATCGTACTCTCCGATGTTATTAACATCAAATTCGCAAAAAAGGCGCTGGAAAAGGGAAGTGATGGTCTTATTCTAGTTTCCAGTGGTGCCGGAGGTCATGCTGGGATATTAAATCCAATTGCCTTTGTTCATGAAGTACGAAGCTTTTTTGACGGGCCACTCATACTTGCTGGTGCGATGTCTAAGGGTGAGGATATTCTAGCGGCACAGGTTTTGGGAGCAGATTTTGCTTATTTTGGAACTCATTTTATTGCTGTAAAAGAGAGCGGAGCTAGTGAGGGTTACCAGAGTATGGCAATCGCATCATCAATCGATGATATTGTTTATACCCCTGCATTTAGTGGTGTTCCAGCTAATTATTTAATTCCTAGTATTATTAATTCCGGTCTGGATCCGAAAAACCTACCAGAAAATAAAAAAATGGATTTTTCCGAGCTAGGAGATCCAACTATACGTGCATGGAAAGATATATGGGGAGCTGGACAAGGTGTTGGTGGAATTGAGAAGGTACAGTCCATTGCAGAAATTACCGAGGAGCTGAACAAGCAATATCAAGCCGCACAGGAAAAAGTGAGTCGGGAATATAATTCTATTGTGAAACAATAAGGGGGGCTCAACATGTCAGAAGTGGTACGAGTAAAAAAAGAAAACAAGATTGCTTATATTTCAATGAATCGGCCGGAAAAACGAAATGCGCTATCAGTTGAAATGGCAGATGAGCTAGTAGCTGCTTTAGAGGATGCAAATCAAGATGATGACGTGAAGGCAATTATTCTTTACGGAGAAGGGAAAGCGTTTTCCGCTGGTGGTGACCTTGAAGCAATAAATAGCCTGAATAACTCAGTGGAAATTATGAAGTACATGAAGCGTGCTTTAGCAATCATCCAAACGATAAGGAATTTGGATAAATATGTTGTAAGTGCGGTTCATGGTTTTGCTGCTGGTGCTGGATTTAGTATTGCAGTTGCAGCAGACTTTGTTGTTGCACAAAAAGATGCAAAATTCGTATGCAGTTTTACGAATGTCGGGATTATTCCAGATCTTGGCCTCATCAAGGCATTAGCAGAAAAGCTACCGGCTAATCTTGCAAAGGAGTGGATTTCTTCGGCTCGTCCGATTTCAGCAACTGTTGCTCATGAAAAAGGCGTTATTAATCGCGTAATTGAAGGAAATTTATTAGAAGGTGCAACAGAGTTTGCTCAGTTTATTGTTGATGGTCCACCACTTGCCAATCAGTTTGTAAAACAATTGGTTAATCATTCACAGGAACTAACTTATGACACGAACGATATGCAAGAAACAGCTGTACAAACGCTACTCCTTCAGACAGAAGATAATGAAGAGGGAATTCGTGCTTTTTTTGAAAAAAGGAAACCTAGCTTCAAAGGTAAGTAGTTATCATGCATCACAAAGGGGAGGAGAAAATGCATCAGACATCTGAAGAGAAAGAGGAAATTAATCTGCTTAGTAAAAGCGCAGCAGAATTTTGTAGAAAGGAAATTGCTGATCACTATGCTACTTGGGAAAAGCAAGGAAATATTCCAAGAGATTTATGGAATAAGCTTGGAAATCAAGGGTTTCTTTTACCAGAGGTACCTGAAGAATACGGTGGGCTTGGAACGACATTTTTATATTCGACAACGATTATTGAAACGTTTAGTAGATTAGGATATAACTCGATTGCCGCTAATTTATCGGTCCATGATACAATCATTGCACAATATCTATTAAACTACGGCACAGAAAAACAAAAGAAACACTACCTTCCGAAAATGGCGACCGGAGAATTGATTGGTGCAATTGCTATGACCGAACCAGCAGCAGGAAGCGATTTGCAAGGGATTAAAACGATCGCTAAGTATGATAGAAAACAAGCAGCTTATCAATTAAATGGTTCTAAAACATTTATTACAAATGGACAGCATTGTGATTTTGTTGTCGTTGTTGCAAAAACAAATTTGGATGTAAAGCCATCTCGAGGAATAACGTTGTTCATCGTGGATGTTCCTGTAGCTGGTTTTGAACGAGGAACGAATCTGGATAAAATTGGTCTGCATTCCTGTGATACATCAGAATTATACTTTGAAGATGTTCTTGTAACGGAAGCTGCTATCTTGGGAGAAAAGGATCAAGGCTTTAAGATTTTAATGAGCGAGTTACCGAGGGAACGATTAATTGTTGCAAACAATGCTGTAGCTTCGATGGAAGGAATAATTGAGCAAACGGTTCAATACGTGAAAGAGCGTGAACTTTTTGGAACAACGCTCGCCTCCTTTCAAAATACCCAATTTGTTTTAGCAGAAGTGGCAACGAAGGCAAGGGTTCAACGCTCCTTTGCTAATGAATGTACAAATCTATTAATTAAGGGAGAATTAGATACAGTAACAGCAAGCATGGCTAAGTTAAGCTGTACCGAGGTTCAGGGAGAAGTGATGGATCATTGTCTACAGCTTTTTGGAGGATATGGGTATATGACAGAATATCCCATCGCCCGAGCATATGCAGATGCAAGGGTACAACGAATTTATGGCGGATCCTCGGAAGTAATGAAGTTAATTATTGGTAAAGATCTATTCTTATAAACGATTAAAGACGAAGGAGTTGTTACGATGTTATCACCACTTACACCACTAGATTGGAAAAGACGTGCAATCAAATACTATCCAGAAAAAGTTGCTGTTATTGATGGAGAAAAGGAATTTACGTATAAAGAATTTGGCAATCGGGTGGATAGGCTCTCCCAAGCTTTAATCGAAACTGGGATCGGGGAAGGAGATCATGTTGCAGTGATGCTCCCGAATACGCATTATATGCTTGAGTGCTTCTATGGGATTTGTCAGTTAGGTGCTGTTATGGTGCCATTAAACTACCGCCTCACTGCAAACGATTTAGCGTATATTATTAACCATAGTGATGCTAAAATGCTGATCGTTGATGAGGAATTTGCTAAACCAATTGAGGAAATTCAAGAGAAGCTATCGTTGGAAACGATTATTGTTGTTGCTGTTGATGATCAAAAGACTTCTTTAACTGGAATCGATTACGAGAATTATCTAAGTGGCGTACAAGCAGACCTTATGCTTCCTTCGGTGAATTTTGATGAGAATCAGCTTTTAACGCTTAATTACACAAGCGGAACGACTTCACATCCAAAAGGTGTGATGCTAACGCACAGGGGCAATTATATGAACGCGGCTAATTTTTTACATCATTTGCGTGTGGAGCATGATGATGTCTATCTACATACATTGCCAATGTTTCATGCAAATGGCTGGGGAGGCGTTTGGGCAATTACCGCAGCAGGTGCTACCCATGTATGTTTACGAAAAGTAGATCCTCCACTTATTTTAGACCTGTTTGAAAAACGAAGGATTTCATTGTTATGTGGAGCACCAACAGTAATCAATATGCTAGTGAACGAGCCAAAGGCAAAGGATGTTAAGATAACGACTCGACCACGGATGGCAACAGCTGGTTCACCACCTGCAGCGGCACTTATCCATAAAGCCCAGGAGATTCTCGGTTTAAATATGATTCATGTTTATGGTTTAACAGAGACATCTCCATTTATCCTCTACTGTGAGTGGAAAAAAGCGTTTGATGGCAAATCAATGGATGAACAAGCAACGATAAAAGCGAGGCAAGGAATTGAGCTTGCCTTTAATGGCGAAACAAAGGTTGTCCATCAGGATGGCGAGGAAGTACGCTGGAATGGGGAAGAATTAGGTGAAATCATTACAAAAGGAAATGTAGTTATGAAGGGCTATTATAAAGATGAGGAAAAAACGAATGCAGCAATTAAAGATGGCTGGTTCCACACGGGAGATCTTGCTGTAACCCACCCGGATGGATTTATAGAAATTCGTGACCGCGCCAAGGATTTGATTATCTCCGGTGGCGAAAATATATCTTCTACGGAGGTTGAAGGTATGTTGTACAAGCATTCAGATGTCCTTGAGGTGGCTGTGATTGCGATTCCAGATGAAAAATGGGGAGAGGTGCCGCTTGCCATCATCGTGCTTCAACCCGATGCGACGTTGACAGAAGATGAGGTAATTCGCTATTGTCGTGATAATATGGCACATTTTAAAGCACCAAAGGCTGTGAAATTTGTGGAAGCGTTACCCAAAACTGCAACGGGTAAATTACAAAAGTACCTGTTACGTGAAATGTTCTGGGAAGGAGAAAGGAAAGTTAACTAATAAGAAGTAGAACGAAGCTATGCTTAAGTGTGTTTTTAGAGAAGGAAGTGAATTGTTGTGTTAGAAGAATACGGAATCCAATTAGTTAAAATTGACCTTCCCTTTCGCCTAAACCATGTAAATTGTTTTCTGGCAGAGGGGGAAAATGGTTTTCAAGTAATTGATACAGGGCTGCATAATAAATCAACTGCAGAGCGATGGGAGAAAGAATTGGATGGTAAGACAGTAACAAATATTATCATTACACATTACCATCCAGATCATTTTGGTTATGCTGGAGGGTTGCAGAAAAAGATGGCTGCAAAAGTTTCGATGTCACGTATTGATGCTGAGGCAGGTCTGGTAGCATGGCAGGAACATTTTTTAAATGGTCTGCATGAAAACTATCAGCTGTCGGGAATTCCTGCAGATGTTGCAACTAAAATGAGCTCGAATACAAGGGAATTTGTACCGCTGGTAACACCATATCCAAATGTTTACCATTATTTTGAGGAAGGTGAATCGATTCCGATTGGAAAATATGAATATGAGGTGATTTTTACACCTGGACATTCAGATGGACTAGTAAGCTTTTATAACAAAGAAAAAAATATGCTGCTTTCAACCGATCATATTTTACCAAGCATCACACCGAACATTTCCTACTGGTTTCATGGTGACCCAAATCCTTTAGGAACGTATTTTACCTCATTAGCTAAAATAAGAAAATTGGATGCTGATTTAGTCGTACCATCACATGGAAACCCATTTAACG
The DNA here is from genome assembly GCF_037969805.1 of Oceanobacillus sp. FSL W7-1304. Lineage (NCBI taxonomy): Bacteria > Bacillati > Bacillota > Bacilli > Caryophanales > Bacillaceae > Oceanobacillus > Oceanobacillus sp. FSL W7-1304. The sequence continues at coordinate 4,023,754 of NZ_CP150211.1, forward strand.
GTGCAAGCAAACGGATTGATGAAATTAGAGCACATCATGATGAACGATTAGGTGTACTTATAGGTATATTAAAAAATGGACGTACGATTTATGAGGCTACCGAAAAGCTTTTCAAAAGGCAGCTGACCATTCATGAAACAAGGTTTGCGGTTGGTGAAACACTCGCCCACTTGGAATATCTACGGTATAACGGGGAGTGTCAGCGGGAAATTAGAGATGGGAAGTATTGGTATACACTGTAAATTGGGTCCCAGATAAACGATTTAATTGTTTACCTGGGATTTATTTATGCCTACTAATAAACATATAGATTAACAATGTCCATTAAAAAAGCTAAGATAAGATAGATGGAGAATGGAATAGGAGGGGTTCGATATGATTACACATTTGCAGGATACCGTTACATTAAATAATGATGTGAAAATGCCAGGGTTTGGACTTGGAGTTTATAAGGTTGAAGATGGAGAAACGGTGGTCAATGCTGTTAAAGCGGCATTAAAGTATGGGTATCGCAGTATTGATACTGCATCTTTTTACGATAATGAGGTCGGGGTTGGGCAGGCAATCAGTGAGTCTGGTATCCCTAGAGAAGAGCTTTTTATTACATCGAAGGTTTGGAATGATGAACAAGGCTACGAGAGCACGTTGGAAGCCTATGAAAGAAGTTTACAGAAATTAGGGCTTGCGTATTTAGATCTTTATCTCATTCATTGGCCAGTAAAAGGAAAGTATAAGGAAACGTGGCGAGCTATGGAAAAATTATATAATGAGGGCAGGGTTCGGGCAATTGGTGTTAGCAATTTTCATGTACATCATTTACAGAAATTATTAAAGGATAGTCATGTTCAACCTGTCATTAATCAAGTAGAATTTCACCCGCATTTAAGCCAAATGGAGCTGCGGGAATTTTGCGCAAATGAAAATATTAAGTTTGAGGCATGGTCACCATTAAAACGTGGACAATTGTTTGATGATCCAACACTTATAGAAATTGCAAAAAAACATGGGAAAACAACAGCGCAGATCATTTTGCGCTGGGATATTCAGCATGAAGTTATTACCATTCCTAAATCGATTACAGATGAAAGGATTAAAGCGAATGCGGACATATTTGATTTCTCACTCACAAAAGAGGATATGGAAAAGTTGGATGCGATGAATAACAATGATCGGGCAGGGACAAATCCAGATAGCTATGATCTTTAGAAATGCAACATGCTACATTTGAATTCTAACTATGAAACAGTGTACATAGAATGAATTAGGTCAGAAAAAGAGTAAAAAGCAATTGCCAATTTGACCAATTCAAACAGGAGGTGTACGTATGACCGGTCGCAAACTGATTTGGATCGTCACCGTACTATCACTTCTCATTATTTCTGTTTTAATCATTGTTTCAGCGTTAAATAGCACTGAAGATGTGGTGGATGATCAGTGGAACATTCACTCCCTTATGCATGAAAACCTTTTTCACTAAAAAAGAAAAATCTTACATCTATCATATCAATGATGCAAGGTTCAAATGAATCTGCATCATTTATGGAAGTAGGAAAGTAAAATAACTTTTCTACTTCCATAAGTGCAACTAGAGCATTCGCCTATAGCCGAATGCTCTGTTTTCTAATGTTTAGAGTTTAAATTTTTCTAGTAATAGCTTAGAATTTAATTGATGAAATTGCTAAGAGAGGTTATTTTATGAAACGACTGATAGCCGTAATGATATGTATACCAATGCTGTTATTGAGCGGATGTTTTAATGCAGTAGCTGTATCTGTAGTATCAGATATGTATGAAGCAGCTTTATTGGAAGATGATGAATTAGTAGAAACATATTTTTCCGAGGATTATCTAGCGAGGCACCCGCTAGAAGAGTTATCGGACGAGTTAGCGGAAGACGTTCACAATCGTGGTGGGATAAATTTACTAAATATGAAAGAGCTTCAAGAAAGAAATCTCCAGAAAGATATCTCCCAGGATCTGAATAATGTGTATGATGAGGACTGGCGTTTTATCGTGGTTCAAACAGGTGAAAACACCATTAAAACATGGGTAGTTTTAAGAGGTGAAACACAATATTACATTGTAGATGGTCAGGTGATGGATGTTAAGACGTATAATCGTGAAGTATTGAAATAGCTAGAAGCCATTGTATAGGTTTAAGAAATAAGAAAGGTTCATCCTTTCTTGTTTTTATGCGATTCTATCAACAGTATAGAGATTGGCATGTATGTTCAATATTAGAAATTATAATAAGGTATATTATAATTTCTGATAATCCGAATTTACAGAATCTATTGACTTATAAAAAAGCAACTGTTTTAATAAAAGAAAATAATAGCTTAATCGTCAAGATGAGATTTCTGGTACGTACGACATGACATCACTACTAGTATACATGCAAAGGAGGATGTAGATGATTAATGCTGATTTACCAATTCCATTACACGCACAAATTAGTAATTTGCTGGAAAAGCAAATTCGAGTTGGAGCATATCAAGAAAAGATACCCAGTGAGCGAGAATTAATGGATATGTATGCTGTTAGCAGAACGACAGTCAGAGAAGCTGTTTCCAAATTAGTAAATGAAGGAAAACTTCAAAAGGTTCATGGAAAAGGTACATTTATTTCTGAACATCCCCCAATACAAGAGTGGTTAACCTCATTAAATAGCTTTACCGATACGGTAATAAGAACGGGAATGAATCCGAGCAGCAGGCTATTATATTCTGGAAAACTATTACAGCAAGATGGAGTGAAGATATTTGAATTCAACAAGGATGCTTATTTAATCGAGCGGTTGCGTTTTGCAGATAACATTCCAGTAGCAATTGAAAAGCACTTTTATCCATCCGAAATAGGAATAAAGCTTTCAGCATTTGACTTAAATACAGCAACAATTTACGATCTGTTAGAAAATGAACTATCTATCAATTTAAGTGAAGCAGAGCAATCAATTACAACCCATCAAGCTAATAAACAAGAAGCTGCACATTTAGAAATACCTGAATCCTCAACTGTACTTTGTACAGAAAGAGTTATTTATGATCAGTTTGGAAAAGCTGTTGAGTCTTACCAAGGCTTATATCGTCCGGATATGTATGTTTTCCGTATCAAAATAAAAAGAAAACTAACATAAATGTAAGCGTTATCAAATGAGAGGAGTTATTTGATGAAAAAAGTGAAATCCACTGTTATTATCCTCCTAGTTATTTTAGCCTTCTTAAGTTTTACGTTGATTGGAAATAATGTACTCAATCAAAATGCTATTGCTGGTCAATCTGAGGAAATAACACTGCGACTTGGTCAATCAAAAGCTGGTAGTCACCCAGTTTCAATCGGAATTAACAAATTTGCGGAACTAGTTGAGGAGAAGTCAAATGGAAAAATAACCGTGGATACATTTCACGATTCTCTGCTCGGAAGTGATAGAGAAGTAATCGAAAGTGCTCAGAGAGGAAGTCTGGAATTGGCCAGCTCCTCTACTCCAAATATGACTAGCTTCACAAATTATTTTACCGCTTGGGATCTTCCTTATATTTTTGAGAATAAAGAAGAAGTGTATAAAGCCGTAGATGGGAAGCCAGGAGAAATCATTCGAAAGGAAATGGAAAAGTCAGGATTCAAAGTTATATTCTTTCCTGACTATGGATTTCGTCAGGTTGTTAATAACGTAAGACCAGTTAAACTTCCAAAAGATATGGCCGGGCTTAAAATTAGAACAACAAATTCTAGAATTGAACAAGCTGATTTTAGTGAATTTGGTGCAAGTCCGACACCTGTAGCTTGGTCAGAGGTCTTTACTGCATTGCAGCAAGGTACAGTAGAAGGAGAAGGAAATAGCTATTCTTTGCTTTGGGATTCCAAACATCAAGAGGTGTTAAATTATGCTACTGAGGTGAATTATAATTACAGTTCGGACATCGTTGTTATGAATAAAGATAAATTTGATGCACTATCAAAGGAATATCAAGATATCATTATGGAGGCTGGCCTAGAGGCAACGGAATGGCAACGTGATCTTGCGAATGAAAGAGAAGATGAAGCAAAGCAGCAGTTTATTGATTATGGAATTGAAATCTATGAACCAACAGAACAAGAAATGAAGATATGGAAGCAAACTGCAGAGCCAGTTTGGGATCAGTTTGTGAAAGAGGGAGTGGCAGAGCCTGAGTATGTCGACATCATTCTTGAAACACTTGGGAAGACAAGGGAAGACATCTTTAAATAATCTATTTCAGTTTTAAAAAATCCCTCAACTGGGTGGGAGGAGCTGAGAAAATATGGGGCGAGATTTATCTGCAATGGAAAATAGGCATCATAATTCACCACTAATGAAAAAAAACAGCGGATTACTAAAAACATTGAAATTTATGGATCAGCGATTTGAGGAAGTGCTAATTGTACTGGGCTTTCTGACGTTTATCATCTTAATTAATCTTCAAGTGATCAATCGATATATTTTACCATTTATTGAGTTTGCTAATATTACCACATGGACAGAAGAAGTTTCCCGCTACATTTTTATTTTTGTTTCATTTCTAGGTGCTAGTCTAGCTATTAAAAAGAGAGATTCAATCCAGGTTACTGCTTTAGTAGACAGGTTTCCTTCAGGATTACAAAAATCGATTCATATTGCCAACACAATTTTTATGCTTTACTTCAGCTACATGATTGTTAAATATGGATACACGTTAATTATGTTCCAGTTTGAAACAGGTCAGACTACACCAGCATTATCTCTGCCGATGGCAATCCCTTATAGCGCTGTACCACTTGGCTTCTTGCTTATGGCAATCCGCTTAATTCAAAATCTAATGCAGGATACAAAACATATGGATGTAAAGGATGGACTAATTGGAACAATCCTTGCATTTATAATGATCCTTCCTGTCTTGACCTTAGGTGAATCAAGCATATCCTTGTTGCTATTTGGCTATTTTATATTGTTTATTGTTCTTGGTATGCCGATTGCTTTTGCACTCGGTGTTAGTACATTAGCAACGGTATTAGCTACCAATGCAATTCCTATAGATTTTTTTCCGCAGACCGCATTTACAAGTATTGATAATTTCCCAATCATGGCTGTTCCGTTTTTTATTGCTGCTGGAATTATTATGGGTGGTGGAAACATCATCAGAAAGCTATTGAATTTATCAGATGAGTTACTTGGTTACTTGCCAGGTGGTCTTGCACTCGTAGCAATTGTGACAAGTATGTTTTTCTCAGCGATTAGTGGGTCGGGTCCTGCAACGGTTGCAGCTATTGGAACATTATTAATACCAGCTATGATCAAGCAAGGATACTCACCAGGGTTTGCAACTGCGGTCGTAGCTGCTGCAGGAACAATTGGAGTTATTATTCCCCCTAGTAATCCTCTGGTGATTTATGGAGTTGTTTCCCAACAGTCGATTTCACAATTGTTCATTGCAGGAATAATTCCTGGAATTCTGACAGGCATTGCCTTAATAGTGGTGACTTACTTTATTGCAAAAAAGAATGATTGGCGAGGAGATAAAACTGCTTTCAGTTTAAAAAATACATTGTCTGCTGCGTGGGATGCCAAACTAGCTTTACTCGTTCCCATATTTATTTTAGGCGGTATCTATGGTGGATTCATGACCCCTACGGAAGCGGCAGCAGTTGCAGCTGGCTATGGAATTATTATTGGAATGTTTATCTATAAGGATATGGATTTTAAAGGTTTATATAGAAATCTAGCAAAAGCAGGCATTACATCCTCGGTCATTATTTTACTAATTGTGATGGCAAGTATATTCGGGAGATTAATCACATTGGAAAGAGTTGCAGAAGTAGTAGCTAACTTTGTACTGGGTATTAGTGAAAATAAATGGGTCATTCTGCTGTTACTAAATGCTTTCTTATTACTCGTTGGTTTAATAATGGAGTCATTAGCGGCAATCGTTATTTTAACACCGATTTTGCTGCCAATGGCACTAGCAATTGGGGTAGACCCAGTTCATTTCGGTTTGATTATGATTTTCAATTTAGCAATTGGATTCATTACACCACCAGTAGGAGTGAATTTATTTGTTGCAGCTGGAGTAGCCAAATTGAAAATAGAGGAAGTGGTTAAAGGAATTGGAGTATTGTTAATTACGATGGTCGTTGTTCTGCTACTTGTCACCTATATACCAGATATCAGCTTATGGCTGGTTGAATATATGAGGTAATGGGTTTCGTTCATTTAATAATAGTGCTTTGAAGGGAGTGAGTAACTGCAAATACTGAAAAAATTATCAGATGGAAAATTACTGAAGGAGGTTTAATAATGGCTTCAACATATTTACCACGTCAAATTGAACTGGGATCAAATAGCTTAGAACACTTAGGGAAAATAGCAGTTGAAAATGGAGCAACGAAGTTATTTGTCGTAATGGATGCGTTTCTAGCTTCTGAAGGTCTAAATTATGATGTGAAAATCAAATCTATCGTACAAAAACAAAATCTTGCAGTTACGATTTTTTCTGATTACAGGGGAGAGCCTACAACTGATCACCTTCTTGCCGCATTGGATAGTCTGCTCAAATCTAATGCAGATTGTGTTGTCGCAATCGGGGGAGGAAGCGCTATAGACATTGCCAAAGCAGCTTCTGTGTTTGCGGTTAATCCAACTTTAGCGTGGGAGGATATAGCTGCTCAAAACCGGTTGAAAAGGCTTCCGCTGCTGGCTGTGCCTACTACAGCTGGTACTGGTTCTGAGGCGACAAAAGTAATGGTCGTAAAAAATATGAAGACAGAGATTAAAATGAATCCAGGACATAAAGACTTGGTACCAGATGTTGCTATTCTAGATCCGTTACTGACAAAAAGTCTACCAAGTCAATTCACAGCTTACACTGGTCTTGACGCACTGGCCCATGCAATGGAAGCATATGTATCAACGCTTGCCAGCGCAACAACAGATAATTATGCGCTAAACGCAATTCGTATGATTGGCAGGTCGTTACCTAAGGTTTATGAAAACGGAGCAAATGTGGAGGCTCGTGAAGAAATGCTGCTCGCAAGCTGTTATGCCGGAATTGCTTTCTCCAATGCATCTACAAATTTGGCACATGCTGCAGGGAGACCATTAGGTGCAAGGTTTAATATTCCACATGGATTAAGTGTTGCGCTGTTATTACCGTTTGTAGTCGAATTTGGCCTAGAAGCAGCAGCAGAGAAATATGCAGCTATTGCAGTAAATTTAGGAGAAGAAGATACTGGAGAAAGAGATCAATTAGCTAAACAGGCTCATAAGCTAATTAAATCATATAATGATAAATTTGCCATTTGGGAGGATGCGTTACGATATATTGACTTAGAGGAATTTAAAGATAGCATTCCGCTGCTTGTAGAAGATTCCTTTAGCGGTAATGGAATTGTGACTAATCCTAAAGTTCCAGAAGCTTGCGATGTGGAGCATATATTTCATTCCCTGCTAAAAAAATTAACGCAAATAGCACAAATCCAGACAGCTTAAATATTTACTTATTCTGGCTGGTAGTGACGTCCTAACAAGTGGGTTCAATATGTAATGGAATAAGTAACATGTATGGATTATGAAAGTGAAGGATTATTTATTCAGATATTAAAGCTTTTACAAGGCGATTATGAGTCATGGAAGAAATAATTAGAAAAATCTCCGAATGAATGGGGATTTTTTTAATTCTCCCTAAAGCCAGTCTGAAATATTAGGATTTTCATCGATTTCATGGGATAATATATACTTGTACAACAGATGCATAATAGATTGGAGACTAGAACATGAAATGTAAAATAAATCGTAATGCAGCAAAAATGCTAAAGGAAATGCTGGCAAAAGAAGAAGCAGAAGGCAAAATGATCCGAGTAAATATTTCTCATATGCACGGTGATCATGCACATTATGGTATTTCTTTAGATACACCAACAGAGCATGATGAAATTGTGAAAACAGATAAAGATGTTGATATATTGCTTGATACACGTGAGGAATTTTTAGATGGAATTTGGATTCAATACTTCTTTGTGAACAACGAAGGATTTGTGATTACCAACCCATCAAAAGGGCATAGCCATCATCATTAAAATTAGGAAAAGCTGTGACGGGAAGATTGGTCACAGCTTTTTTTTAGCAGATAAGAAAGTATAAACTTTCTTATCTTGCATAAGTGCAACTAAGAGATTCGCCTAAAGGCTTGGCAATGTTGAGTTTATTAAGGTTTTTTAGGCGAATCCACCAGATTTATTTGAATGATTCTGATAATACCGATATAATTGAAAATAGGGAATACAACATGATTCTTCAGCATGTATTTGTAAATCATTACAATATAAGAGGAGGAATGGAGTATGAGGTATGCAAACCCAAATACAGAGGGTTCAATCGTCACATTCAAGGAGCGTTATGATAATTTTATTGGAGGGGAATACCGGCCACCGATGAATGGAAAGTATTTTGAAAACGTCAGTCCCGTAACGGGCAAGGTATTTTGTGAGATTGCTCGCTCTACAAAAGAAGACGTTCAGGCTGCAGTTGATGCGGCTAATGCAGCAAAAGACGCTTGGGGAAAGACTTCTGTTACAGAACGTTCAAATATATTAAATAAGATTGCCAATCGCATGGAAGAAAATTTAGAAAAGCTGGCAGTCGCTGAAACCTGGGATAATGGAAAAGCAGTCCGAGAGCCGTTAGCTGCAGACATACCGCTTGCTATTGATCATTTTCGATATTTTGCAGGTGTTATCCGAGCACAAGAAGGTGGGATCAGTCAGATTGACGATGATACAGTAGCATACCACTTTCATGAGCCACTTGGTGTCGTCGGACAAATTATTCCTTGGAACTTTCCATTGCTGATGGCAACATGGAAGCTAGCGCCGGCACTTGCTGCTGGGAACTGTGTCGTACTGAAGCCAGCTGAACAAACACCGGCTTCCATCCATGTGTTCATGGAGCTTATTCAAGATCTGTTACCACCAGGTGTTGTTAATATTGTAAATGGATTTGGTGTTGAAGCAGGAAAACCACTTGCTACGAACCCTGGTATTTCCAAAGTAGCATTTACAGGGGAAACAACTACCGGAAGATTAATTATGCAATATGCATCTGAAAATATTATCCCTGTTACACTGGAGCTTGGTGGCAAATCACCAAATATTTTCTTTGAGGATGTACTGGATGCAAATGATGGTTTCTTGGATAAAGCGGTGGAGGGCTTCGTTATGTTTGCACTCAACCAAGGTGAGGTTTGTACATGTCCGTCTCGTGCTCTGGTCCATGAATCGATCTATGATCAATTTATGGAACGTGTGATCGATCGCGTAAAACAAATTAAAATTGGTCATCCGCTAGATACGGAAACAATGATGGGGGCACAAGCTTCACACGAGCAATTGGAAAAAATCGCATCTTATCTGGATATCGGAAAACAGGAAGGTGCAGAGGTCCTGATTGGTGGCAATGTAAACAGGCTTGAAGGTGAGCTTGAAAATGGTTATTATGTCGAGCCAACGATTTTTAAAGGGAATAATAAAATGCGTATTTTTCAAGAGGAAATTTTTGGACCTGTTCTTTCCGTGACAACGTTTAAAGATAAAGAGGAAGCTATGGAAATCGCTAATGACACATTATATGGATTAGGTGCAGGTGTTTGGACACGTAATATTAACATAGCTTACCGATTTGGCCGTGAAATTCAGGCTGGCCGTGTATGGACAAACTGCTACCACCAATACCCAGCACATGCAGCATTTGGCGGCTATAAGAAATCAGGTATCGGACGGGAAAATCATTTAATGATGCTTGGCCACTATCAGCAAACGAAAAACTTATTAATAAGCTATAGTGAAGGTCCAGCAGGATTATTCTAAATAGGGTCTGATAAAGGGAGGCGTTTACATGGTCGAACGTGTAACGGCTACAGAGGACGCATTACGTCTGATTAATACCTTGATCAACATTCACGGATCTTTAATGTTTCATCAATCAGGAGGGTGCTGTGATGGCAGTTCACCAATGTGCTATCAACTCGGAGAATTTCGAACTGGAGAATCAGATGTTTTACTAGGAGAGATAGGCGATACACCTTTCTACATGTCAAAAGATCAATACGAATACTGGAAGCATACCCAGCTCATTATTGATGCAATCGATGGTAGAGGTGGAATGTTTTCATTAGAAGGTCCGGAAGGGAAACGATTTATTACGAGATCTCGTGTATTTACAGAAGATGAAATGCGTCAGTTAGCAAACAGTTAATAAGAACGGGAAGAAGCTGGGACATAACAAAAGTGTTTAATGTTAAAGACGAACGATGCATAAGCTTAGCTTTGGAAATATACGTAGACTCCAGCCGTCTCTGGATGCGCGAAGTATATTTCCGGAGCGAGTTATTTGTACCAATCATGTTCGGTTTTTATTTCATAAAAATACTTTTGTCTCAGCTTCTTCTTGTATCAATAAACTCCAGAAATTACCTGCTCACAAATGTATGGTCGTAGAACATGATTCACATTCATTTGGGCAATACATAAACTAGGAAAAACGACCAAAAGGATGTGTTAACTTGTCTATTCATAACTATTATGTGAGTGGGAATACTGCAGTGGGATTAGTGAATTACTTACAGACAAACATAGAACAATTAGAGACAATTATTTATTTAAAGCATCCCTCTGAAACGTATAAAACAAATATTTTAAAAAAGCTCATTGACATCTATAATTCAACGGATAAGCTAGAAGCTTTAAAAAGCCCTCTGGGCAGAAACTATTTAGATGGTATAATCATTCGTGAAAAATCTGTAGCAATCGTTACCGACCGCATTGCATTAAATGAGACAAAGGGGATAGAACTTGATTTAGAGCAAATAACTGGGAAGCATCAACCAACAGCTGAAAAGAGGGAACTACAAGATAAGGTGAATCATTTTACAGAGAAAGCTTATGAAAACTTTGCAACAGGTCTAAAAATTCATGATGATTTAGAAGCCATTTATATTAATGAAATGAACTTCGAACGAGCGGATAAGTTAGCCGAAACTTTTATTCAAGGTTTATTGTCTTCAGCCACAACCTTGAATAGAGATGCGCAGGTATACCACCGCTTATTTGGTACGAATACACCGAATGGAGTTGTTAATGAGGTCCCGCATTTAATCGAAAACCTTTCTAATGTTTATTATATTAAAGGAAGAGCAGGTACTGGAAAATCAACCTTTATGAAAAAAATTGCAAAAGCATGTGAAGAGCGTGGGTATGATGTGGAGTTGTATCATTGTAGCTTTGACCCCAAAAGCTTAGATATGGTTCTCGTCCTTGAGCTTGGATTTTGTATATTTGATAGCACGGATCCACATGAATTTTTTCCAGCTCGTGATGGTGAAAAGGTAGTGGATTTGTATGTGGAAGCTGTTACTCCAGGTACTGATGAAAGGTTTGCAACGAAAATTGATACGGTGAATCGTAATTACAAATCGTATATGAAAAAAGGGATTCAGGATTTAGTGGAGGCAGGTAAAGCTTTTGAAGAATTGGAACAACATTATATCATTACAGATCGAGTTATCGAAAAAGCGGTCGAGTCTATACAAGACATAATTAAATAGTAAATGAAAAACAATCCAGATACAATCAGCTCTGGGTTGTTTTTTGTTCAATGTAAATGGGATTTAGTCAGTTATAAAAAGAAGACGGGCAACTGATTTGACATTTTCGACCTCATGCAGTCTGCCTGATTTATCTTGTGAATAGATAACGAGACGCATTGTATTGGAACAGATATTAATGATTGCATAGTAACTTCTTATCCTGCTAGTGCACCAGCCTTTATTAGATTATTTGCATTATATCATACCCTGGATTCCTATAGATTAACTTGCTTTTAAAGAGAAAATTACAATTCCCCGCCTTTTTAAGGGAAAACAAATATAATAACTAGCTTGATTTATTTTTCAAAGTAGAATAGCCAAGTCCAGCTCCAGCGCCCAACGACTAGCGAGACTTCCCTCACCTCATGACACGATAAAGAAGACTTGCCGATTGGCTGTGCCAGAGGCTTAGTCGCACTTATACCCTGGCGGTGAAAGTCAACACCGTCTCTAGGTAAAAGGATGGCCGACTAAAACCAGGCTACGCCTAACATCGGCATACCCCTAAAGGGGCATGTTTCCTTTATCTCCTGCGTAGGAATGTTCGACTCGTCGAACCACCCCAGAGTTCGGGGCGCAGTCCGTACGTCGCTACCCGGGCGCTTCCGCTTTTGAATACAAAGCATGAAAAGATGTGTCCGTGCATAGGATATATAAACCGCTGCATAGATGGAGGGAGTAGCTGATGAATATATTAAATAAGGCGAGAGACTATAGGGAAGAAGAAAATCGTTTAAAATGGGAAGGTACATTTGAAGAATATTTAGAGATTGTTAAAGAGAGACCAGAAGTCGCACAGACAGCACATTCTCGTGTATATCATATGATTAAAAGCTCAGGAGTTACTGAAAAAGACGATAAGAAGATGTTCCACTTCTTTGGGGAAGGAATTTTTGGATTAGAGACGGCCATTGAACGATTAGTAGAAGAGTATTTTCATCCAGCGGCTAAAAGGTTAGATGTAAGAAAGCGGATATTATTATTAATGGGTCCAGTAAGTGGTGGGAAATCGACCATCGTCAGTATGTTAAAGCGAGGACTTGAGCAATATTCACGTACTGAAGAAGGGGCAGTATATGCGATAAAAGGCTGCCCAATGCATGAGGATCCGCTTCATTTAATTCCACAGCATTTGCGAGAAGATTTTTATGAAGAGTATGGTATCCGAATTGAAGGGAGTTTATCACCATTAAATACAATGCGACTTGATCAGGAGTATGGTGGCCGTATTGAAGATGTGAAGGTGGAGCGAATATTCTTCTCAGAGGATAAACGTGTTGGGATTGGAACGTTCAGTCCATCTGATCCGAAGTCGCAGGATATCGCTGATTTAACCGGGAGTATTGATTTCTCTACGATTGCAGAATATGGATCTGAATCCGATCCACGGGCATATCGTTTTGATGGAGAATTAAACAAGGCAAATCGAGGCATGATGGAGTTCCAAGAGATTTTAAAAAGTGATGAAAAGTTCCTTTGGCATTTATTATCTTTGACTCAAGAAGGAAATTTCAAGGCTGGGAGATTTGCGTTAATTTCCGCTGATGAGCTTATTGTGGCGCATACCAACGAATCGGAATATCGTTCCTTTATAGCAAATAAGAAAAATGAAGCATTGCATTCTCGAATTATTGTAATGCCGATTCCATATAATTTAAGAGTTAGTCAGGAAGAACGAATCTACGAGAAAATGATTAAAGAAAGTGATATTGCGGATGTTCATGTGGCACCACATTCACTTCGAGCTGCTGCGATATTTTCAATCCTGACAAGATTGAAGGAATCGAAGAAACAAGGAATTGACCTTGTGAAGAAGATGAGGCTTTATGATGGCGAAAGTGTTGAAGGGTTTAATCAAGTGGATACAGAAGAGTTAAAGAAGGAATTTCAGGATGAAGGAATGTCTGGAATTGACCCTCGTTATGTCATTAACCGGATATCCTCAACGATAATTCGTAAGGAAGTGCCATCGATTAATGCATTAGATGTATTGCGCTCGTTAAAGGATGGACTTGATCAACATCCGTCTATTTCAAAGGATGACTTGGAAAAATATATGAATTACATTGCGGTAGCAAGAAGAGAATATGATGAGATTGCGAAGAAAGAAGTACAAAAAGCGTTTGTTTACTCGTATGAAGAATCAGCTAAAACGTTGATGGATAACTATTTGGATAACGTGGAAGCGTACTGCAATAAAAATAAATTACGTGATCCACTTACTGGAGAGGAAATGAGTCCAGACGAAAAGCTGATGCGATCGATTGAGGAACAAATTGGGATCTCAGAAAATGCGAAAAAGGCATTTCGTGAGGAAATTCTTATTCGACTTTCTGCTTATGCAAGAAAAGGAAAACGATTTGATTATAATTCACATGAACGTTTGCGTGAAGCAATTCAGAAGAAACTATTTGCAGACTTGAAGGATGTTGTAAAAATTACGACATCATCGAAAACACCAGATGAGTCACAATTGAAAAAGATAAATGAAGTCATTGCACGTCTCATCGATGAACATGGCTATAACTCTGTGTCTGCTAACGATTTATTACGCTATGTTGGTAGTTTGCTAAATCGATAATGTGTGAAGAAAAAATGCGAACAGGGCTGACTTAATGTTAGTCCTGTTTTCACTTTTTGGAGGGTTGATATGAGAGAGGCTGCACTTAGATAAACTTTATGAAAACTGCATATATATAAATGAAATATTGATTATTCTTTTGTTTTTATACTAGATTTCTTGAATTAGTGGCAATAACTTGTTTCTCTCTGCATAGTATAAAGAAAGTATATTTTCATAATAAGAGATTGAAAATTCAAATAGGAGAGGATACAAATGACTGAAGAAAATGAGCATAACTTTGTTGTCTCCCAGGAAAACTGGTCTCTCCATCGGAAAGGTTATCAGGATCAGCAACGTCATATTGATAAAGTGAAAGATGCGATCAAAAATAACTTGCCAGACCTTATTAGTGAAGAGAATATTATTATGTCCAATGGGAAAGACGTCATTAAAATTCCGATTCGATCTTTAGATGAATATAAGATACGTTATAACTATGAAAAATCGAAACATGTAGGGCAAGGAAATGGCGATTCCGAAGTAGGAGATGTAATTGCTCGTGATCCGAATGCGGATGCGAACGGGCAAAAAGGTGCAGGAAATGGAAAGAAGGCAGGAGAAAATCCAGGAACCGATTATTACGAAACAGAGGTTTCGATTGCAGAAATAGAAAATGCGCTATTTCCAGATTTAGAACTTCCAAACCTAAAGCAGAAGGAATCGGCAGAAATCACAACAGAGAAAATTGAATTTAATGATGTTCGAAAAAAAGGGTTAATGGGAAATGTGGATAAAAAACGAACCATTTTAACAGCACTGAAACGCAATGCAAGAGATGGAGAAGCGAAAATCACACCAATTTATAATGAAGATTTACGTTTTAAGACATGGAACGAAGTGATTAATCGAGAATCAAAAGCAGTTGTCATTGCCATGATGGATACGAGTGCATCGATGGGAAATTTCGAAAAGTATATGGCGCGAAGCTTTTTCTTTTGGATGAATCGCTTTTTGCGAACAAAGTATGAAACAGTGGAATTTGCATTTATTGCACATCATACGGAAGCAAAAGTAGTTTCAGAGGAAGCATTCTTTTCGAAGGGAGAGAGCGGTGGAACAATCTGCTCGTCTGCTTATAAAAAAGCGTTAGAGCTGATAGAAGACAAATTTAGTCCATCCCGTTATAATATCTATCCATTTCATTTTTCAGATGGAGAAAATATTAGCTCAGACAATGCAACATGCATCAAGCTCGTAAAAGAAATTATGGATGTTTCCAATATGTTTGGCTATGGAGAAGTAAATGGGTATAACCGTTACTCCACATTAATGAATGCATATAAAAATATTGATGATCCAAAATTTCGATATTACGTGTTAAAGGAAAAAGGCGATGTTTATCATGCGATGAAAAGCTTTTTCCTAAAAGGTGCAGCCACAGTTTAACAAAGTAAGAAATTCGTTGTTTATATCGATGGAAAATATACAAACAGAGGAATTCACACAGCCAATGTGTGAATTCCTCTGTTTCTAACTATTATCATTACGAAACACTTAATGATAGTAGTTGCTGTTTGATTTATTGAATACAACCAAATAAATTACAAACCCTAGCACTAAAAATACAAAACAACCTATAATATAAATTAGTCGGATCTCAAATAGTTCAGCAGCTATCCCAATAGTTGCTGTAAACAGAATGATTAAGAAAGCCTCTAAAATTCCTAACACACTTGAAAATCTCCCCATAATATCTACTGATACATTATTTTGATAAAAAGTTAAAAAGCCAGTGTTTGCAAATGACAGTGCAAATGTTAAAGTAAAAAATCCTATAGCGGCCCAGATGAAATTATGTGAAAAAGCAAAGATTAAATAACCAGCTGGTGTAAAAAGGGAACCAAAACCAATTAGAATATTTAGCTTTAATTGTTTAGTGAATAAAGTGTTTATGAATGATCCTACAATAATTCCCATTCCTGCA
Organism: Oceanobacillus sp. FSL W7-1304; assembly: GCF_037969805.1. NCBI lineage: Bacteria > Bacillati > Bacillota > Bacilli > Caryophanales > Bacillaceae > Oceanobacillus > Oceanobacillus sp. FSL W7-1304. Next base: position 4,039,931 of record NZ_CP150211.1, read on the forward strand.
ACAGTTACAAGGAATCCATAGGAGCTTTCAGATAAAGAAAGTATTTCGGTTGCGAATGCGGCTTCTAAAGAATCTAAAGCAGTCATAAGTACTGTAATTCCACTAAAGAAAACATAAATCAAAGTCACATAACTATTTGATTTGCTAAAACGAAGAATCTTTTTCCAGTCATTTACAATTAAAGTAATGGTAACTTTTTCTGAAAGGTCATTCTGTTTTCTTCGTTCTAGATTTGGAAGTAAAAGAATAATGATTGCAGATAAACATAATGCTATAGCATTTAATTGAATGGCTAAATTTGGAGTCCCAAGTATAAAGAGGAACCCTGCAATGGAAGGGCCTAGTATAAAACCACAAGAATTTATAAAGTTTCTCAGTGCATTAAACCTTTGCCTATCGTCTTTGGGGATCACCCTTGTCATATAAATCATAGAAGCTGGCGCAAACATGGAGCTTGCTATATTAATGGCAAAAGCAAAAGTATAAATGAGAACTAGTGAATCGATATAAGCTAATGTAAATATAAATATTGCTCGAATTAAATCTAAGAATATCATTAAACTTCTTTGGTTTATTCGATCAATAAAACTTCCAGCCCAAAAATTAGTACATAAAGTTGCAACTGGAATAAGGATATAAAGAAATGATATGGCTAAGGGAGATCTTGTCATGTCCAATACAATTAAGTTCAATGAGATTAAATAAACCCATGCACCTAAATTTGAAACACCGATTCCTAACAAAAGTAAAAGAGGGTATTTCCACTTCACGAGATCAACTCCTAAATCTAGAATTATTTTGCGAACAAAAAAGTCTCACCCCCAAGGTTAATAACCTTGGGGACGAGACTCTTTGAATTTAGAAGTTCGTGGTGCCACCCCAGTTTATTTCTGTATCTCCACAGAAACCTTTTCGAGTACGAAATATACTCTATCTCTATAACGGGAGAACCCGACACATCATCATAATCGATAAGAATAATCCTATGTGCAGCTCTAAGTTTTGGTTCAATGTGCTATTACATCCTCCATTTCCAGCTACTGGAGTTCTCTGTTATGCTTGAACACATTTACTCTTCTCTTCATTGCCTTTTAATATAGAGTTATTTTACTATAATTGACCGAATAAAAAAAGAATTATTAAAGGAACAAAAGTCAAATGATTGATCCTTTAAAATTTATTACTATTTTTTCGATTGAAAGTGATAAATGTATATGCTGTCACATATAAAACTTCTTTAGATTCTTGCTTAATCGTATAAACTGTTTACCGAGGCTTACGATTTGTTGGACATTTTTCTTCTGACATATCATAAACTATATAAAGCACTTGTGGAGGGATGAAGTTGACACAATCAAAAGAGCTAAAGTTTGCAATTGAAGAAATCACAGAAATTGCAACTGGTTTTGGGCTTGATTTTTACCCGATGCGTTATGAAATTTGTCCAGCAGATATTATTTATACATTTGGTGCATATGGAATGCCAACACGGTTTACGCATTGGAGCTTTGGAAAGCAATTTCATAAAATGAAGCTTCAATACGATCTTGGGCTAAGTCAAATATATGAGCTAGTAATCAATTCTGACCCATGTTATGCCTTTCTGCTCGATACAAACAGCTTGATACAAAATAAATTAATTATCGCACACGTACTAGCTCATTGTGATTTTTTCAAAAACAATGTGCGCTTCTCAAATACGAGGAGAGATATGGTTGAGAGCATGACAGCTACTGCAGAACGAATTGCTGATTACGAGATGCTGTATGGGAAAGATGAGGTGGAGAGTTTCTTAGATGCAATTCTGTCGATTCAAGAACACATCGATCCATCGATTATTCGTTCGAAACTACCTATAGTAGACGAGGATGAAGTGGAAGAAGAGCAACGAACAAAAAGTCCATATGACGATTTATGGAGTTTAGACGAGAAACGAATCGACCCAAAACCGAAAGTTAGAAAACGACTAAAAAAACTGCCGCCTAAGCCTGAAAAGGACCTATTACTATTTATTGAAGAGCACAGTCGTGAATTGGAGGATTGGCAACGTGATATTTTAACAATGATGCGTGAAGAAATGCTCTATTTCTGGCCACAGCTCGAAACGAAAATCATGAACGAAGGTTGGGCATCCTATTGGCATCAGAGAATTTTAAGAGAAATGGATTTAACAACCGATGAGACGATTGAATTTTCCAAGTTAAACGCTGGGGTCGTTCAGCCATCACGTACTTCGATTAATCCCTATTATCTAGGAATAAAAATATTCGAAGATATTGAAGAACGTTATAATAATCCGACTGAGGAAATGCAATACCGAGGTTACAAGCCGAATGCCGGCAGGGAGAAAATTTTTGAGGTTCGGGAGATTGAATCAGATATTTCATTTATCCGCAATTATTTAACGAAGGAACTTGTCGAACGGGAGGATATGTATTTATTTGAGAAAAAGGGAAGAGATTACCGAATAACGCAGAAGGATTATGAACAGGTAAGGGATCAGCTCATATCGATTCGGGTAAATGGTGGTTTTCCATATATTGTCGTGGAGGATGGAGATTATCTGCGTAACGGTGAATTATATCTCGTTCATGGGTATGAAGGAACAGAATTAGATATTCGTTATTTAGAGCATGTAATGCCATATGTTTATCAGCTATGGGGAAGACCAGTTCATATGGAGACGGTAATTGAAGGAAGGGAAACGGTGTTTACCTATGACGGAAGAGAAGTATCAAAACGAGGGAAATAGAATTGATAGATTGGCTTAAAAAATTATTAAAGGTTGGGCGAGCTAATGCAAGGTAAAAGAGACTTGACTGTTTAAGTCTCTTTTACTGTATATTTCATTATTGATTATCTCACTCTTTGTCTTCTCATCCATTGTGTGGCTATCCATTTTTCCCCTGCAATTACGGGCGCTCCACCATGTAAGGTCTGTTCATTTAAGGTGTGATTGGTATAGAAATATTCAAAGTACACTGCCATTCCCTTTTTTGGAGAAACAGTAAAATTCAACTCCGGAAAGTAGGTTTCTCCACCTTGTTCGACCTCATTTAAATACATGACCATTGTACTGATTCGGTTGTTTTCGGATGCTTTGCTTGTAGCTGAAAAGTAATCAAAATGAGCTTTATACTCTTGTCCAGGCGTATAATTTAGAATTTGAAGCCCTTCAGCATGTTCTACGGGGACGTTCATAATATTGGATACTCTTTTTTCAATAGTAGACAGAATGCTGTGTTCAGTGCCTTCAAAAAACATACCGCTGCTTGTCCGAATGTCATTTACTTCCCGTGAATAGCCGATTTTTGAACGATGCATGTTATCTTTTGACAATCGAATGAGTTCGTCGCACTCTTCATCGCTCAAAACATTCCCTAGTACTACCACGAGCGGTTCTTCTAGACGAGCTACGATATGAATCTCTCGATCTTCTGTTTGAAACCGGTTTCCAATATGATGAAAAATAGTTTGTTCGTGTACCTTTGTCAACGTGCATCGACTCCTCAAATGAGCTTAATTTCGGAACAGAGTTTTCTAGATTAGTGCTCCAATATTATTATACTATAAATATCTGCTTCTTTTGTAAATTACCTTCTTTAATTATCGGTAATGGTCAGTTCAAGAAGAAAATAAATTGATTATAAGAGGAAATTTAATAGGGAATATAACGGTAATGAATTTATTGAGCTAGGAGTTTTTTTAAAACATGAGGGTAATTGAGGGATAGTTTAGAACTATGACAAAAATATAATCGTAATTCCTGATAAGAGGTTTTTCTCTTACTACTTGTTTTACATCGGCCTCTAAAATCTAAATCTATTTAGTAATCTCTAGCAGCTAGCGCAATTGAGAAAACGGGACGGAGAGACCAAAGGGACCTGTCCCTCTGTCTCCATCATTCTAAAAATTTATTCTTATAGTGACTCAAGGCTAACAAAGGGAAAATATATTGGTAACTATGATAATGAATGTAAAATCCTCCTGCCATTCCTTGCCCTGCTGGATAGGATAAGGTCCAACCCTTTTTATTTGAAGTGTCCAGCAAAAACTTTACTCCCGCCAATATTTCTGGTGTGACATTATCAGATGCCGCAATAAGCGTATCTAATGCCCAGGCAGTATGTGTTAATGTGCTGACCCCGAGTGGGGTATAGGATTGATTGATATCACTATAACAAGATTCTCCCCATCCTCCATCTTGATTTTGAATGCTTATCAGCCATTTTAACGATCTTTGAACGGAAGAATGCTCGGTATCAACTCCAGTTGAAATCAACCCGGTTATGGCTGCCCATGTTCCATAAATATAACAAATTCCCCATCTTCCATACCAAGAACCATTTTTTTCTTGATTGTTCCTTAGCCAATTCACTCCATTTTTTATCGCGTTATGATTTTTAGACAAATTGGTGAAGTTGCCGAAAAACTCCAGGGTCCTACCTGTTAAATCTGCGGAAGAGGGATCTGTTAATAAATATTCAGCCCCTTCAATTGGAATAAGCTTTACAATCTTTTTATCCACATTTTTTTCGAAAGCAGCCCATCCGCCATCATAATTCTGCATGGAAAAAATCCAGTTGATTCCTCTGTCCCAAGCCTGTCGATAAACGACCTCATGTTGTACTAAATCAGTGATAGATCGTAATGAAGCCGTTGTATCGTCAATATCTGGGTTCAAGGTGTTCTTATCAGAAAATCCCCATCCGCCCGGGGTTTTCGTTGGATTATGAATCGCCCAGTCACCGTAACGATACTGTTGATGGGAAAGTAAGTAGTTATTTGCTTGCCCGATCATTGGATCGTCCCAGGCAATACCAGCGCCTTGTAATGCATAACTGATTAAGGATGTGTTCCAGACGTTTGCCGTTGTGTATTGCATATGCGTTTTGCCGTCAATTTGACAGGCCATGCCTTTCAATCCCTCTACTGCTTTTTTTATGATTGGGTCGTTTTTGGGAAATCTGAGAGCTAATAACGAAAAGATCATCAGAAAGGTAGAACTAAAATAATTGTAAAAGGTCCCATCCGATTCGATTCGGTCTAGCATATATTTTTTCGTCTGTTGTATGGCCATGTTATGGATGTATTCGGGGAACCCAAGGATATTTTTAATACCTTGTTGAATAAAGGAATAAAAGGAGCGCCACTCCCCAGATCGATTTAGGAAGAATTCGTCATTTTCTGCATTTCCCCTTGAAAGAAACAAATCAGAAAGATCGGGGCTTCTATTCGTTTTCATCACAAATTTTTGATCGGCTAAGATTAATATCGGTGCAATGTTCGTTCTTCCATAAACGGAAAAATCGAAAAAATTAATAGGGAATGACAATGGTAAAAGAATAAATTCAACAGGCATGGGAAAGAAACTAGGCCATTTATATTGACCGGTTAGAGCGAGCATGATTTTGGCAAGCATATGACTTTTTTCAATACCGCCCCATGCCAAAATACACCTTCTTGCAGCTTCCAATTCTTTATCATTCTTATTTCGGTAACCAGAATATAAAAGTGCATAATAAGCTTCAACGGTAGCAGTTAAATTTCCGTTTTTTTCATCATAAAAAAGTTTCCAGGATCCGTTTTTCTCCTGTCTGCTAAGTATTCTTTCGACTAAAGCCTGGATGAGCTTTTCATCATTTATTTCCAAGGTACGAAGCAAAATAATCATATAGGCATCCGTAGAGACGCCTGTTTCAAAAGGATAATCCCAGGATCCATCAGAGGATTGATCATTTTTTAATACCTCGATAATTCGATTGATTTCATCTGTTATTTTGCTTTTCACAATGACACCTCCAAACAGCTATATCATTTTATTCCATCCCTATTGTAAAAATTCCAAAATCCTAGAATACAGCTTGTTGCTTTTATAACTTTTCATCATTTATTCTCATACATATCCATAACATAGTTAGTAAAGGAGTGATGCTCCATCATTGGATTTTTAACAAAGAAATTGGCCAGTCAACCAATTACTCCTGAACTAGCAGCAATAAAAAAGGAATTAACGAAGAAGTCGAGACCCGCGATTCATGAAAATAAATTAAATGCTGTGGAACATGAATTATTCGAATACATTCATCGTGAAACGAAAAAAAGAAATGTAAATAATGTGACCAGAACGAATGCCTACTTAGAATTTTATATAAGGTTCCCTGAAATCCACTGGGCCTTTCTAGGACATATGGTTTCTCGAAATGGTGGATGGAACATGACCGATTTAAAAGGAAGTCTATTATCCAGGCTATTATCTGAGGAGGAAAAGAAGGATTTTTTTACTTTTTTAGAGCGAGGCAATTGGTTAATCTTTCAGGACATTTATCCGCAATTACTGCTCTATGAAGAAAGTGTAAAAAGAAACACCAATCTTTTTTACCTTTTACCATTGTTTCATGTCTCCTTTTTCATGAGAGTAGTTTGGGATTATTTCTACCAAATCAAAGATCGACATCTTTTGACCGCCGCACTTATTGTCAATGAACAAAGCTATTTGGAGAAAAGAGTCATCCAAAATCCTTATTATCAATCCACTGTACTGGAAACACTGGAATATAAACTGCATGAGTTATTGGATTTAAACCAAATCATTTTTCCATCAATCGATGAAAAGGAGATAAGAATTATTGGTCAAACCATTCACCAATTTGCCTCTTTACATAACCGGATTTTGTTGGGAAAACGTTTGTATCAATTACTTTTTGATAAAGAAAACTATCTATCTATTTATAAGTGGGCGATTCAACACCCCCACACTGGATCAAGAAAAGATTTTTGGCCTCATTTATTTAACGATCTTGATGAATCCGTACCTGGGGGATCTTACCAGCGAAGAATAAAAGACTGCTGCATCAAATCAAACGCCCCAAAATTATATAGTCCCATATTAAAGTTCGCATGGAATAATATAGAACAAAAAGAAGCAGAGAAAGGGGACTGGTATTTGAATTGGAAAGTAGTTCATTATTTAAAAATGGATATGTTTAAAGGAAATGGAGCTATTTATCATGAATATTGTAAAACCCTTGAGAAAATCGAATTTTCAATCCTCGCGAAAGAAGCATTATTACCGAAGAAATCACAGAATTAAAACCTATTTATCTGCCATTATTTTTGCATCACTTATAGGAACGTATTTAGATCTTTTGCTGGTGGGGGCAGGTCTGTATTCTTTTCCAAGGCGTCCGTTTTCCGAGCTATTTACAATAAATATCTTATTCACGCTTTGTATTCTTCCGTTATTTTCCCTTACCATTATTTTTGTATTGAAGAGGTTACATAAATTACCCAGGTACATTTTTCTTTTCCTTTGCAGTTTATTTGTATACATCGCAGAACAAATAGCAGAGCAATATGGTTTATTTATTCATTCTGTATATTGGAAACATGAATTTTCTCTTTTGGGTTACTTTCTCTTCCTTATCGTTATTTGGAGGTTTTATAGATGGTTAGAAAATTGACAGAGGGGGCCGGTTCTTCTAATTGATTTTAAAGGTAAATGAGGATACAAGGGTATGAGTAATTATTAAAAATTGTTTAGACACCAAGTCTACCACGAACCGCAAAAAGTTATTATAAAGGATATTAGGAAAACATCCATAACGAAAGGCAGCTTTCTGGCTGCCCTTTTGTTATGAATTAATCTTGTCCTTTTTCCGGAAATACTCGTATAACGATTTTAAGCTATTCGCATCTAATTCAATATCATTCTCATATGCATATTTAACAGCATATCCGAGAGCGAGCGTCATTCCTCCGGCAATGCTTCCGCCTGCCACAGATCCAGCTCCAGGAATGAATTTAATGACTTGACGGAATAGCGTTTTTCCGATATTCCCCGTGATGGTTGCTATCGTTAGCTCTTTAGCGCGCTCTTTAGATAGTGGTTTTTCATAAAGCGTTGCTAGCTTAACCAATAGTGCAACCTGAATTCCGGTTAATGGAATAAAGTCTGAACCTGGTATTGGAGCAGCCCCAACAGCAGTTGCGGAGCCTGAAGCAGCTACAATCCACCTGTTAGCCGTAGAAGATTTTTCTTTTACAAGCCTCGCAAATTGTATTTCTTTATGTTTTTTTTTCAAAATAGCCATTATTTCATTTCGAAGCTTATCAATGTTTTCTCCTGTTCGAGAAGAAATAGGAACGACATTATATTTATTTTTCGTGTGCTGTTTTACATATTGGATAAGGCTTGGTATGTCATCTGCTGCATCGATTTTATTTAAAACAAAAAGGATGTTTTTATTTTCCTTTGAAATCATATCAAATGATCTCTTTTCACCTTCAGAAAAAACCGTTCCGGCTGCATTTAGAAAGAATAGGATGACATCTGCATTTTTATAAAATTTCATTGTTTCTTCCGAGTTATGACGATTAATATCATCCAGACCAGGTGTATCTGCGAAAATGATTTTGTCACGATATATATAGCGATCGATTCCTGTGGTCTCGCCTGGCTTCGCTCCAACCAAGGCAACCTCTTCACCGATTATCTGATTAATCGTTGATGATTTTCCAGTGTTTACATCCCCAATCATGGCAAATAATATCTCTTTATCCAACTGGGCATTGATTCGATCTGTTTCTTGTTTATATGCATTCTCAAATTCTTGATCGTTAAATTGTGTCAAGATATCACATCCTTAATCATTATTTTACCAGATTAGTGAAGTGTAGACACGTAAAAATTAAACTTGCTAATATATTAGGCTCAAACAGTTTCTTGTATTGACGATGCGATTTTTTGTTTGCTGCAGATAAGATAAAATGCGAACTAACTTCTGTTTTTTTAAGTTTGAGCAGTTTCCGGCGTCCGGGATTGTTCCGAGCAGTCGCTTTCCGTCACCAGTGAGGCACTTTGAACTCGTTATTCGGAGTTTCAATCTGGCAAACGGATAAAAAATAGGGAAAATTCAACGATAGAAAGGCTGTCACGGCCGATTTGAGAATAAAAAAATAAGAAGAATCGACCGAGATAAGGCTTATCACGGCTGATTAGAAACCAAAACGGTGAAAAATCTACTTAGTAAAACATTTTAGGCAGAGATGAAAGTCAAGTTGACAACCCCAGCTACGGAAATTCAATTAGCAGTGCTCCAACCATAATTGCACGCTACTTCGCTTTCTCTTTCCAATAAACACAAAAAGCTGTCGTAAATAGTAAGTCTTCACAACAGCTTCATGTTAAATCTCTATTCTTTTAGTCCTTTTAATATCGAAAGGTTAATCATCCCATCAATGTTATTGCTTGAAACATATTCAGCTTCTAAGCTGATGTCTGCCATTTCTTGAATCACTTGCTCATTAACAGAGGTTGTAACTTCCAAGTTATTAAATGCTGCTTCTACTTCATCGGCATTAAGCTCTTGTCCTGTGAGTTCTTTCAAATGCTCAATAACTAATGCTTGGCTTTCCTCTGGGTTTTTCTGGATAAATTCTACTGCGCGAAGGTGAGCTTTTAAATAAGACTCGGTCAATGCGTCATTTTCCATAAAATTCTCCGAAGCAGCAACTACTGTATTCGTAGATTCTTTCCCCCATGCGAATTCATCCCAGTCAAGCAGTTTTTGTCCATTCGCTTGTGTTTCCAGCACATACCCCCATGGTTCCTGTGTTGCTGCAGCGTGTACGGAATCCTGTGAAAAAAGGGTGGTTGTGTCTGCGGGGGCAGCTGCATATAACTCAACAGTTCCACCACTTGTAGTCGGTGATAAATCAACCTCTTGCAGTGCTTTACGGAGCATCACATCCTGTGTGCTTCCAATAACAGGAATTGAAACGCGTTTTCCGTCTAAATCAGCAAGTTCGGTAACACCGCTGTCGTTATCGGCAACTAAGACAGCGCCGCCATTTACAGCACCAGATATAATGTGATAGCTTGGATCCTTTACATAGATGTTTAATAGTGGGCCAGGACCAACGGTACCAACATCAATTGTTTCTGTAGCCATTGCTTCCATAAATAACCCGCCATTTGTTACTGTCTTCGTTTTTAACGTAATATCCTCACCAAATTCTTCTTCAAAATAACCGTTCTCTAAACCAACAATTGTTGCAATATGTGTCAAATTCGGGAAGTAGCCAATGGTTACTTCATTCGTCTCATTTTCTTCTGAAGATCCGCCACACGCTGATAAGAATACCAACATAGCTGTAAAAGCCATGCCCAGAATCGAATATCTACTCAATTTTTTACCCCTCCAAATGAAATACATAGTTTCATAGATTCAGAAGTTTTAGGAAGACAATCCCCATTTTTTCTGAACACTTCGATCAAGCTTTGTGAAAACAACATTGTCAATAATTGTTCCAATAATTGCGATGATAATCATCACAGATATAACTAAATCCATTTGACCTAACGAACGTCCTGTTTCAAGTAAATGACCAAGTCCACCACCAGCACCAAGTAATTCCCCGGCCATTAACGCACGCCAGGAAAACGCCCAAGCTAACCGCATGCCAGAAATAATTTGTGGGACGGATGCAGGGATAATCACAGTTCGCAATAAATGAAATCCACTAGAACCAAACGTTTTCGCAACCCGTTGATAGAGGGTAGGTACATTTTTAAATCCGCTCGTCGTATTCATGGTCATCGTCCACGTTGCACCAATTGTGACAACAAACAGGATCGCTGTTTCTCCAAGACCGAACCAGACAATTGCAAGTGGCAGCCACACAATACTAGGAATGGACTGTAATGCAACGACTAGAAATCCTAGTGTCTCATCAACAATTTTAAAACGCCATATTAAATAACCAAGGAATAGTCCAAGCGTTGATGCGATAATAAATCCAAAGAGCAGTCGCCCAATACTGCGAAACATGGCTTCTGTGATTTGTCCACCAGTAATTCCTGTGAAAAGTGTTTCGAGCACCTGGAGTACTCCGGGAAACATAAAGTCCGGAACGGATGAAAGTCTAGATGCCACTTCCCATATCACCGCTAGAATCCCGATGAACAGAACCCGTCTTAAAGCTGTAATCATCTCCAAGCTCCTCCCTTAGCACTTTTTCCATTTCTTCTTCTAATGCAGCAAGAATCTTTTGTTCCAAATCAAGTGTAATACTATCTGGGGTTACTCCGTCTTGCGTGGTTTGAACAGTAAACGTTGTTTTAATTTTTCCCGGTCGCGTCCCCATTACAATAACTTTTTGAGATAAAAGCACTGCTTCACGTATATTATGCGTAACAAATAAAACAGTCACTTTCGTTGTTCTCCATATCTCAAGTAATTCGTGATGAAGCGTCATTCTTGTTTGTTCATCCAATGCAGCGAATGGTTCATCCATTAATAAAATATCAGGATCCATAACAAGAGCTCTTGCAATTGACACACGATGCTTCATTCCGCCAGATAGTTGATGCGGATAGGCACTAGCATAGTTGCTTAAATGAACAAGCTTCAGCATTTCTTTTGCCTTTTGTTCCGCCTCTTTTTTCGGTGTTTTTTTCAAAAGTAATCCATACATTACATTGTCCAGCACGGTTGCCCAAGGAAAAAGCCCATCCTCTTGAAACACAACAACACGATCTGGACCTGGATTATTTACAGGTTCTCCAGCCACTTCAATTTTGCCCTTTGTCGCTTTATCCAGACCGGAAATTAAATAAAGTAATGTAGACTTTCCGCAACCAGAAGGACCGACAATCGAAACAAACTGGCCTTTTTCAATATCAAAGCTTATATCATCCAAAACCTTCAATTTATCGTTTGTATTATGTTGAAAACTTTTTTCAACACCCTTTAAAGTGAGATACACTATATTCACCGCCTTTATATAATTCATAGTAATATTATAGGTTTTATTATAATATGTAGCCAACGCTTAAATTTGTCAACTAAATATTATTAAGCGATTTCATTGACAGTGTTTTGTTTGGACGATAAACTAATAGTGAAAGAATTGTTTATGTTATAATGGTTTTAACTATATACAAAGTGAGGCGAAGCAAATGAGTAATTCAATGGATCAAAAAAACAGTCAGCTTGGTCAAATCCTTACTGATATGGGCCGTGTAATGGTTGCGTTTTCAGGTGGAGTGGACAGTTCATTTCTATTAAAGCGTGCCCAGCAGGAATTAGGTGACGATGTGCTAGCAGTAGTAGTAGCATCTGAGCTTTTCCGACAAGAGGAATTCGATGGAGCAGTAGAGCTTGCTGAAAAAATGGGTGTACGTGTCCTAAAAACAGAAATGAAAGAATTAGATAATCCAGCAATTGTAGCAAATACGCCAGACAGCTGGTACCATAGTAAAAAAATGCTTTACGTGCGACTGAATGAATTAGCTGAAGAGCTAGGTTACCCGTATGTATTGGATGGCATGATAATGGATGATATGGATGATTTTCGGCCAGGCCTGAAAGCGAGAACGGAAGAAGGCGCACGCAGTGTCTTACAAGAAGTTGGCCTTTATAAAAACGAAATTCGAGAGCTATCAAAGCAATTGGAAGTACCTGTTTGGAATAAGCCTGCGTCTTGCAGTCTAGCATCTCGATTCCCATATGGAACAGAAATTAATCGTCAAAAAATTAACCAAGTTAATGAGGCGGAGCTTTTCCTGATTAAGCTTGGATTTGATATGGTACGTGTACGTTATCATGAAAATGTTGCAAGAATTGAAGTTACAGAAGATTCAATAGTAGATTTACTCAACCAACGCGAGCAAATCCAATTAAAACTTGTATCATTAGGTTTTGATTATGTATCTGTTGATTTAAAAGGCTATCGAACAGGAAGCATGAATGAAGTATTGCCGAAAGAGCAATTAGAAACTGAGGTAGGTTAAAAAAGAAGAGAGCCGTTCGTTACCTAATAGGTGCGGACGGTTCTCTTCTTTTTAATCAAATACGAGTATTTCCAGTTTCTGATTATCGATTCATCTGTAGAAATAACTGTTGGTATGCGGTAGCTTCTTCTTGTTGCCCGAGCTGATTATAAATTTTTGATAAGTACGACACTGGCTTTGGATTATTTGGATGCATTTCCATTTCCCATTTGAAGCAGTCGATCGATTTTTCTAATTGCTGAAAATGAACATAGAGTTCGCCCAGCGCAAATTGCTGATCGGGGTCTTCTGTCATTGTTTGCATCTTTCTTAGCTTTTGTTCGATAGGTAAATGGAAATTGGCTTTACGAAAAGCCTCGGTCCAGTCTAAAATATCATGAAGAGAATAATGGTTAAAAAATGCAGTAACGAATGGTGTGACTAACTTATCTAATATACGGGCATCGAAGCTGCATAATGTAAGCAATCTTGTTTTAGACAATTGATAGTGAGAAGAGAGCACATCGGAATCAGCTTGCTCAAATCGGGTGATAATAGCGTCCATTTGTTCAGGGGTTGGTTGGAAATCAGTCTTAAATAGGAAGTGAACGAAGTCATTTGCCTTTCCAGTGGATAAAAGCAGTTGCATACTCTTTTCTCGAATGGCAGCGTGCTGCTTTAGTTGTTGTAAAATTAAAAGCTGATCGTCTAAAGAGAAGTTTTCTAATAGAAATATGACGGTGGAGTTGTTTTCTTCTGAATCATGTAATTGGAGCAATTCACTTCTAACTGCAAGTTCATCAAGAAGGCGGTTTTGCTCACGATATAATTGAAAGAGTAATTTTAGGAAGGTTTGATTACCTTTAAAACTTTCGAAAGAAGCTTCGAAATAAATTGGGTCCTTTTCGTAAAGGGTTGTCATGTTTTGATAGATTGGTTTATAAGTTTGAAATTGCAAGTTGTGCAGCATATCATGAGCAAATTTATTATTTGGATATGCAAGGCTGTAGCAATTCAACAGTTTATAGGCAGCGAAATGTTGGCCATTTCTGCGATATTCATAAAATGTTTGTCTAAATAATTTATGGGTGGATTCCAATTTTATAAATGAATCGAAATAGGAAAAGATAAGCGCAGTTTCAAGCGTTGTGTATTTTTTTTGAATGCTTTTATAAAGCTGATTAAATGAAATGAGGTGGAAGGATTTCTGTTTTTTGATTAGAGTCCTAGTAATTGGATGCTCACCCAGGTAGCGAATACCATTCTTAAATGCTTGATGAACATGAGAGTTAATTTTAATTTGATTACGTTTTGCCCCGTTAATAAAATTATTTTTATAAAAAATCAAATAATAATAGTTGCTATTTTTATCGGTGGCTTCTAACACTTTGCTCTGTTTGTAGAAAACAAGCTGGGTTGCTGTTAGGTGTAATTTTTTCTTGTTCAACTGGACTTGAAATTGCATTTTCGTCATCGTAGAACCTCCTCCTAGTTAATTCTATCTTACCATACTTAATCGATATCCTCGAATTTTGATATTTCTAATCCTATTCTGATATAATGATTAGGAGTTAGTATCAGGTTCTAAATGGAGGTTATAAAATGAAAAAGGAACATTTAATTGCACCGGAAATGTATAATATTGTGATGGAAATAGAAAAATACGCCAATGAATCAGATCGAAAGGCAATTATATGGGAAGATGAACAGGGGAACAGAAAAGAAATTACATATCAAGTACTTATGCGAAATGCAAACCGGATTGGAAATACTTTTCTTGAACATGGGCTTAAGAAAGGTGATAAATTATTGGTCATGATGCCCCGGATTATCGAGACCTATGAAGTGTATCTTGCTGCATTAAAGGCAGGAATTATAATTATCCCTTCTTCAGAAATGCTGCGAACAAAAGATTTGCAATACCGGATTACGCACGGAGAAGTACGGGCTATTGTAAGTTATGCTGATTATGTAGATCAATTCAAAACTATAGAAGAGTATCCAACACTTATGAAGTTTTCTGTTGGTGAAAAAGCTGAAGATTGGAGTCTGCTTGATGAAATAAAAGAAAATGCATCAGATGAGCTAGAAATGGTAGCAACTACAAGAGATGATATCGCATTTTTACCTTACACTTCTGGAACAACAGGTAATCCTAAGGCAGTTATGCATTCTCATGGTTGGGGGTATGCACATATGCAAACAGCTCCAGCAAACTGGTTGAGTATACAAAACGGTGATACTGTTTGGGCAACTGCAGCTCCAGGTTGGCAAAAATGGGTATGGAGTCCGTTTTTATCTGTACTCGGTTCTGGTGCGACAGGCTTTGTCTATAACGGGAAATTTAGTCCAAAAAAATACCTAACCTTATTAGAGGATAATCAAGTCAACGTATTCTGCTGTACACCGACAGAATATAGACTAATGGCGAAGTTAGATAACCTTTCTGAATACAGCCTTTCAGCATTACATAGTGCAGTTTCTGCCGGAGAACCATTGAATCGTGAAGTGATTGACAAGTTCGAAAAATATTTTGGCGTTACCGTTCGTGATGGCTACGGTCAAACGGAGAATACACTGCTCCTTGGATTTTTAAAAGGAATGAAAGTAAAGCCTGGATCGATGGGAAAACCAACACCGGGAAATGGTGTGCAGCTAATTGATGAGGACTGTAATCCAGTTCCTGTTGGAAAAGTTGGAGATATTGCAATTCCGCTAGATACACCAGCATTATTTAAATCATATTATAAGGATCCAGAGCGTACCAAAAAATCGCAACGAGGTAATTTTTACATTACAGGAGACCAAGCCAAAATAGATGAGGAAGGCTATTTCTGGTTTGAGGGTAGAAACGACGATATTATCGTGAGCTCTGGTTATACAATTGGACCGTTTGAGGTAGAAGATGCATTGACAAAGCATCCAGCGGTAAAGGAATGTGCAGTAGTTGCAAGCCCAGATGAAATTCGGGGGAATGTAGTAAAAGCATTTATTGTTTTGCAAGATCGTGAAGATGCGGATAACCCAAATCTAATAAAAGAATTACAAAACCATGTGAAGCAGTCAACTGCACCATATAAATATCCAAGAAAAATTGAATTTATTGAGGAACTTCCCAAAACTTCTTCCGGAAAAATTCGCCGGGTGGAATTGAGACAATATGAAAAAAATAATGCATAAAAACAATAAGACGAAGAGATGATCAATCTCTTCGTTTTGTTCATTTCATTGAATTAGTCATGATAAAATAGAAAAAGGAGTGTGGAAAAATGAAAATAGTTGATACACATTGTGACGCGCTTTTAAAGTTGCAGCTTTCGAAAAGAGGGCAATATGGAAACCAGTTATCTCTGGATTTTCGTACAGCCCCTGAATTACAAACGAATTTATTCCGTTTAACGAAGGGAAATGTCATGCTTCAATTTTTTGCTGTCTTTATTCCACCGCATGTACCATCAGATGAAAAGTGGCAGCATGCTTTAGAACAAATTGATCTATTTCATACGGAGATTATCAATAAAAACCCAAAGATGAAGCATATTAAAAAATGGAACGAACTAGCTTCCCTGAAGCCAGGGGAAATTGGTGCAGTCTTGACATTAGAAGGAGCCGATGCATTTGGCAATGATTTAATGAAGCTTCGGCAGCTATATCGCTTTGGTGTTCTATCTATTGGGTTAACGTGGAATAATGCCAATCTTTGCGCGGATGGTGCAGAAGAGCCTCGTGGCGGTGGATTAACATTGTTCGGTAAAGAGGTCGTTCAATTGAACAATGCTCAAAAGGTGTTTACAGACGTTGCACATTCAACAGTGAACGGATTTTGGGATATTATTGAGCATGCTGATTATCCAATTGCCAGTCATTGCAATGCAAGAGCGATTTGCAATCACCCTAGGAATTTGGATGATGAACAAATCAAAGCATTGATTACCAATAATGGACTTATTCATGTTGTCTTTTATCCTCCCTTTATTCATAAAGATAAAGAGGAAGCTCAAATAGATGATTTACTGAAACATATTGAGCATATTTGCGCACTTGGTGGTGTACAGAATATTGGGTTTGGATCGGACTTCGATGGGATATCAAACTTTGTTACAGGATTAGAGGATGCTTCGTCATATCCAACTCTTATTGAAAAACTTCTACATTATTATTCAGAGGATGAGGTTAAGGGTTTTAGTTATCAAAACTTTTTAGAACATCATATGGTTAAAGAATCAGTTCAATAAGTGACAAAAGTTTGAAATTAAAGATTAATTTCGATATATTAGATGAGTTAAACTACATAAACGAATAAGGAGAAAACAGCACATGAGAATGCGGAAGAAATCTTATATTTTAATCTTTTTAATTGGCTTTCTAAGCATCGCGCTTGTTGCTTGTGCAAGCGAACCTAATGATGTAGATGATGCAGATGAAGGAAACCCAGATGGACAAACAACACAAGGTGGCGATTTAATTATTGCCAAGCAATCTGATGTGGTGTCACTTGATCCAGCTGCATCAAATGATACGCCATCTAGTGATGTACAGCGCAATATCTTTGAAACACTCGTAACACAAGATGAAAATATGGAGAACCAGCCATTGCTTGCCGAAAGCTGGGAGCAAATTGATGATACAACATGGGTATTTAAGCTTCGCGAGGGAATCACATTCCATGATGGTTCTGATTTTAACGCGGAGGCAGTGAAAGCAAATATCGATCGTACACTTGACCCGGAAGTTGGATCACCAAGAGCGATTATGTACAACATGATTACGGAAGTAGAAGTAATCGATAATTATATCGTTCAATTTAAAACAGCGTATCCATTCGCACCACTTCCAGCACATCTTGCACATCCTGGTGGAGTGATGATTTCAAAAGAACAAATTGAAGAAGATTATGCTGCGATGGAAAATGGCGAAAATCCTGGAACTGTCATTAGTGCAAACCCACAAGGAACAGGGCCATTTGTCTATGATGAGTGGCAGCCAGGCCAATTTGTACGCTTGTTAAAAAATGAAGATTATTGGGGTGAGCCTGCAGTACTAGATTCGGTAACATTTAAAGTTGTTGCGGAAGATTTAACTCGTATCGCAGAACTTGAAACTGGTGATGCGGATATTACAAATCCACTGAGTCCATCAGATGTTAGCCAAATCGAAGCAACAGATGGCATATCCGTTCAACGCCAAGAAAGCTCTGCATTATCTTATTTGGGATTTAATATGGCAAAGGAACCATTTGATGATGCACGTGTAAGAAAAGCAATCTCAATGGCAATTGATAAAGAGCAAATTATTGAGGGGATTTATGATGGTATAGGAATACCTGCAAAAGGTCCAATCGCTCCGAATGTATTTGGTTATAGTGAAGAGGTTACGGGTCTTGATTATAATGTAGAAGCTGCGAAGGATTTGCTAGCTGAAGCTGGGTTCGAAGACGGCTTCTCAACAACTATCTGGACGAACGATGATCGCCAGCGGATAGATACTGCAACAAATATTCAGGCTCAGCTTAGGGAAATTGGAATTACTGCTGAAGTGGAAATCCTGGAGTGGGGAGCAATGCTTGAGCAAACAGCTAATGGCGAACACGATATGTTTGTCTTCGGCTGGACAACGGTTACTGGTGATGCAGATAATGGACTATATCCGTTACTCCATTCAGATAACCTGGGTAATGCTGGGAATCGTACGTTTACCGAAGATGAAGAGCTTGATGAACTATTAGATCAAGCCCGCCAAACTGTTGATCCCAATGAGCGGTTGGAACTCTATCGTCAAGTACAGGAACTATTAGTTGAAATTGCACCAATGGTTTACATCCATCATCAGGAATATTTAATGGGCGTAAATGAAGACGTGAATGGTCTAACGCAAATGCCGACACAGCTTTTAAACCTGAAAGATGTATATATGAAACAATAACATAACTCCTTCTAAGGTGATATATCTTAGAAGGAAGTTTTTTATTTACGAGAAAGTACTATTATGGAACAAAAATAACGCAAGACAAATGGTATTAAATTCCCTGATTCATTAATCTTTCTTAACGTTGACACAAATACTGAAAAGTATAATACTAATAAACGTATGCTCTTTATTCTGAAAAGAAATTCAATTGATTTGAGATACAAAACGTATAGAGCACCTATACGCATAGCTTCCCAATTAAAATAAAATTGATAAATCATAGAAGAATGCTTTTTTGTTATGAGATACATCAAAATTGGGTCACTATCTCTAGCTTAAACACCATTTCATATAACTTGTATACAGTATTTAAAGGAGTGCGTGACAGATGAAGCAACTATGGGGGAAAGTTTCATTAAAAGGCCAAGTGATGTTATTTACTAGTCTTATAGTTATACTATCACTCCTAATATTGAGTTTGTTTGTGGCTTATAACCAATCCAAAAATACAAAGGATAATCTAGCCGAAAAGGTTCAAATTAGCGCAAGCCACATTGCTTATAATACACTTATTCAAGATTCACTACTTGTTGGAGAAACCAATCAAGAATTAATTGATTACGTTGAGCTTGTTCGTGAAGAAAATGACTTTCTATATATTGTCGTAATGGATAACCAAAAAATTCGTTTTACCCATCCTGACCGTGAAAAAATTGGACAAACCTTTGTTGGGTCAGATGCTGAAGAAGTCTTGGATGGCGAAAAATATACATCAGAAGATATAGGCACATTAGGCCCGTCCATGAGGGCTTTTCATCCTGTTTGGGATCAACAAGGCAATCAAATTGGAGCTGTTTCTGTCGGGATTGCAACGAAATCGATTCAAGAAGCTGTCTTAGAAAATCAAATTATCTTAATTATGATTACTGCGATAAGTTTAATCCTTGGTCTTATTGGTGCTTGGTATCTCGCTAACCGAATGAAGAAAACATTGAATGGCATGGAGCCAAAAGAAATCGCTTTAGCTGTTCAAGAAAGAAATTCCATGCTTGAGGCTGTTAATGATGGGATGTTAGCGATAAATAATACGGGAGAAGTTCTTTTAGCCAACGATACAGCCCAGCAATTTTTAAGGCGGACTGGCTACCAAGGACAATTCGAACATACTCCTATTGATCTTATTTGGCCAGAGTTAAAACTTCAAGAGGCGATAAAGACAAAATCTACTGCCCTCCATGAGCTAATCAAAAGAGGCGATGTTGAAACAATCGTCACTCGAGTTCCTATCTATGTCAATAATCAATGTGTCGGTGCACTGGCAACCTTTAATGAACGAAGCCAACTCAATGACTTAATGAGACAACTTATTGGAGCAGAAGTGTATGCACATAGCTTAAGAAGTGAAACACATGAATTTATGAATAAACTTCATATCATTCAGGCGATGGTTGAAACAGAATCCTATGAAGAATTAAAAGATTATATTGCAGATATATCTGAGCGTTACCATCTGAAAACAGCAAGTGCTGCAAGCCAAGTCGGCCAGCTAGTTGAAGATGTGAGTATTGCTCATTATCTAGCTAAAAGAATTGGCTGGATGGAACAAATGGGGGTTAACGTTCATGTCCAAAGTGGAATACCTTGGCCAAGCATGAATACGGAGTTCATTGATACTTGGGTTACGGTGATCGGTAATACTTGTGATAATGCATGGGAAGCGATGAAGCATAAGGAGCATAAAAACCTGACACTCACATTAAAGCAAGTCGGTGGAGTGCTGCGTTATGTGATTGAAGATAATGGCATTGGGTTTTCGGCAAGCGAGCAACAAGTTTTAATAAGTTCAAAAAAAGGTGATCATGGATATGGAATAGCCAATATCAAAAAGAAAATTCAGCTGCTTAATGGAACATTAGACATTTTATCTGAAAAAGATAAAGGGACTATTATTACGGTTCACATTCCTTATACAGAAAGGAGCTAAGCAAATGATTAAGGTTGCAATGATTGAAGATGATGTAGATGTTAGTAGATTTCACCGTCTATTTTTAAATAAAATAGACGGTTTTGAACTTATATTTGATACACATACGCTCGAAGATGGATTGAAAAAACTTAAGCAACATCAACCTGATCTACTTCTGCTTGATGTTTATATCGGCACGACGAATGGTCTCGACCTACTGAAAAAAATTCGAGCAGAAGGAATAGATTTGGATGTGATCCTAATTACTTCAGCTAATGATGCGAAAACGGTTCAAACGGGACACCGCTTTGGTGTTGTCGATTATTTAATCAAACCATTTTCTTTTAAACGTTTTCAAAAAGCTTTAAATCGATACCGTTTGAACAAGCTAGATAAAAGTGAAGTTTTTTCGCAGCAAGAAGTTGACCGATTATTTCATAAGGGCGGACAAAATAAAGTCTATACGCTGCCTAAAGGAATTACGAAAGAAACTGCCTTTCGTATCATGCAATGTTTGATTGAAATCGATGACTGGCTTACTGCAACGGAGCTTGCTGAAAAATGTTCCATATCACACGTATCTTTACGTAAATACCTGCGTTTTTTTGAGGAAGAAAAATTAATCGAAACACAATTAATTTACCAAGTTTTAGGTCGGCCTTTACAAAAATATAAAGCTACAATTGACGCACCTCTTTTTTTAGAAGCTGGTTTCATTTAATTAAATAAACTAGACGTAGCTTCTGGTTTCATGAATAATGTAGTAAACGCTTTCAAATATTTGAAAAAGAGGTGGATATGATGAAACAAGACTTTGCCCTTGTTTGGAACAAAATGTGGCAGCAGCATAAGAAAACAAAAGATGCACTTAACGTGTTTGCTTATGCTAAAAAAGACAGTCAAGCCTTAAAAAAGGAGTCAGGTGATTATGAACAACTGAATCAAAAAGATGCTAAGCCAAATAAACCAAATGAGAAAAAACCTTACTCAAAAGGTCAACAGGTTGGATTAATATTAGGACCGATGTTATTTGTGCTAACACTAATTTTCTTCTTTCCAGAAGGTCTATCAACAGAAGGAAGGTTTGTATTAGCTTCTACTCTATGGATTGCTACGTGGTGGATTACAGAAGCGATTCCGATTCCGGTGACGTCCTTAATGCCCCTTATTTTACTGCCACTGACAGGAAGTATGGAAGGTTCAGCGGTTGCTTCTGCTTACGGAAATGATATTATTTTCTTGTTTTTAGGTGGTTTCTTTATTGCGACGGCGATGGAAAAATGGGATTTACATAGAAGAATCGCCCTGTTCATTATAGCTGTTATTGGAACGAGTACACAACGGATTTTACTCGGATTCATGTCGGCTACCGCCTTTTTATCGATGTGGGTTTCTAATACAGCGGCGGTAATGATGATGATTCCAATGGCTCTTGCAATAACTGCACAAGTAGCTGCTACACTTAAAGGTCAAAAAGATGGATCAGATTTGCCAAAATTTGAAAAGTCAATGCTTTTTGGAGTTGGTTATGCTGGGACGATTGGCGGTTTTGCGACCTTAATTGGAACACCTCCAACTATAATACTTGCCGGACAGGTTAGAGAACTATTTGGCATCGAAATTTCCTTTGCATCATGGATGTTGTTTGCAACACCACTCATGATCATAGTCCTGCTTAGTACTTGGTATTATTTAGCAAAAATTGCTTTTAAGATTAATCTTAAACAGATACCGGGTGGAAAAGAATTGATCCAAGATGAGAGAAAGAAGCTTGGGAAAATTTCCTATGAAGAAGGCGTTGTTTCAGCCGTCTTTGTTTTTGCCGCTTTTATGTGGATTTCAAAAGACTTTTTCTGGAGTGGAGAAAGTGCACTGATTTACCAATTACCAGGAATTTCAGATGGGATGATTGCCATGATGGCAACTGTTCTATTATTTTTAATCCCCGCAAAAGCGAGTCCGCGTGTACTCGAGTGGGCTGATTCGAAAGACATTCCATGGGGTGTGTTGTTATTATTTGGTGGAGGACTTGCAATTGCAGCAGGTTTCCAATCAAGTGGCTTATCTAGTTGGCTAGGAGAACAGCTTACAATACTCGATGGTCTCCATATCTTTATCATTATTGCTGGTGCAACTTTATTAATTATGATGTTAACAGAAATCACGTCTAATACAGCTACAGCGACTATGATTATGCCAATTTTAGGTGCTTTAGCAGTTGCGATTGATGTCCACCCGCTTGCTTTAATGGCTCCATGTGCCATTGCGGCTAACTGTGCATTTATGCTGCCGGTTGGAACGCCGCCAAATGCGATTATATTCGGGACTGGAAAACTAAAAATTATCGAAATGGTAAAAACAGGATTTGCTTTAAATGTGTTCTCAACGATACTCATTGTTTTATTTGCTTATTTTATGCTGCCGCTTATATTTAATATTGATTTAACAACCTTCCCAGAGGGGTTATTAAAATAATAGTATTCAAAGAAGTAATACAAGTATGGTGTAACTTAAGAAAATCCTTCTAAGATAGTAGAAATCTTAGAAGGATTTTTTATGCATTCATTTGTCTTAGGACAATATATTATCAAATACAGAGTTTGCTAGTTTCTAGGAGAGGTTTCTGTAAAATTGATTATGATGGAAATGGTAATTTTATCCAATCAATAAGTAAATACAAATTTTGGATTTTTTTTAAAATATTAGTTGTTTTTCTGGTGTATTACGAATATAATACATTTATATTACAAAAATAATACAATTAAATAGAGTGAGGTGAGAGTTAGCTTCCAAGGGAGCCTTGAATAACATCTATCATACATATATTTATTCATAAGTGGATTTATTGGCAAAAGTGGAATTATTTTAGTGAGGGGGTTTGGAATGAATTTTATTAAACGTGGGTTTTTAGGTATTACAAGAAAAAAAGGGAAATCATTAATTTTATTAGCAGTTATTTTTATTTTAGGGAATTTAATATCAGGAGCAATTTCTATTCAACAGGCAACTGGTAATGTAGAAACGAATATTAAAGATAGACTGGGAACTGCCGCAACGCTCGAGCTCGATCATGAAGCAGTGGAAGATCTAAGCGAGGAAGAGTGGCTAGAGATTGAAAACATAGACATTGATTTGATAAAACAAATTGGTGCGCTTTCCTATGTGAAATACTTTGATTATAATACGTCTACCTATCTAGGGTCAGAGAGCATTGAGAGCTATCAGGGTGAAGGGACGGAAGATGAAGTAGTTATGATGGGCCCCAGCATGGACTTTAAGCTGAATGGAATTAACTATGCTCCCGTGATTGATTTTGAAGAACAGAAGGGTAAATTAGTTGATGGTCGCGTTTTTACCCAAGATGAAGTGGACAATGGCACTTCTGTAGCTATCATCTCAAATAAATTGGCAGAAAAAAATGATCTAAATGTAGGTGATACTTTTACATTAGAGAATGCAGTCTATACGTATGATGAAGAAACAGGTGAAGAGGATGTAGTCACTTCTCGAGATGTCGTATTGGAAGTAATTGGCTTATTTGAACCGCAGTCAATTAAAGAAGATATAGAAGTAGACTCAGATACCGGTATGATAGATTGGATGGACATAGAGTATCAAAATACAGTGTATGTTCCAAATGAGATTGTCGCCAGCGAAAATAGATATCATATGGAAGAATATATGAAAGAGGATGAAGAATTTGCAAAAATGATGGAAGAAGAAGGGGACTCTTTCGAATATTACACACCGATGTTTTATTTAAACAGCCCTGAAGATAGTGAAGCATTTGAAGAAGAGGTAGCTCCATTGCTGCCCGAATTTTATACTGTAATCAATGCTACGGATCAATACGATAGCATCGCAGGACCAATGGAGTCGATGTCCAAACTAGCAAAATATGTTTTGCTTGTTGCTGTAATTGCAACGGTGCTGATAACTGGATTAGTAGTTTTACTATTCCTCCGGGACCGGAAACGCGAACTGGGCATTTACTTATCCTTAGGGGAACGACGGATCCGTGTGGTAGGACAAATTCTAATTGAAGTGATGGTGGTTGCAGTAATTGGTATCACATTATCCTTGTTTAGCGGGAATCTCTTAGCTGGACAGGTATCTGATATGATGATGAAAGCTAATGAGAATCAAGATGAGTATTATGAAGAGTATATTTATTTTGGTGATACACAAATAGATTTGACAACAGAGGATGTCATAGACTCTTATGAGGTAAATCTTAACTCAAGCTATGTTCTGGGCTTCTATGGAATTGGCCTGTTAACTATTTTAATTTCAACGGTTATCCCGCTAATTTATATTGTAAGGCTAAATCCGAAGAAAATACTGATGTAATAGAGAGGTTACGCTCATTACTAGAGAGGTGAGAATATGATATTAGAAGCGAAAGATTTAAATTATTATTATCAAGATGGCGAACAGCGTCGTTATATCTTAAAGGATACATCTGTCTCTTTTGAAAAAGGGAAGTTTTATACGATTTTAGGGCAGTCCGGTTCAGGGAAAACCACCTTGTTATCATTACTCAGTGCCTTGGATTCGCCCCATAGCGGAGAAGTATTATTTAATGAAGAAGACATTAAGAAAATTGGCTATGAAAAGTACCGTCGTAATAATGTCGGGATTATTTTTCAAAGCTATAATTTAATACCGACCTTTACAGCTGTGGAAAATGTACTGGTTCCTATGACGATTACGGAAAATGAAATTCCAGAAGATGCAAAGACAGTAGCTTATAATTTACTAGATTATATTGGTATTGTAAAAAGTAAAGCAGATCGTTTCGTTAATAAGCTTTCTGGGGGGGAGCAGCAGCGTGTGGCTATTGCCCGAGCTCTCGCGACCAATGTGGAATTAATTCTTGCTGATGAGCCTACAGGAAACCTTGATGAAGAGATGGAACAGGAAATTATTGATATTTTTAAAAAATTGGCACATGAACACGGGAAATGTGTCATTGTGGTAACGCACTCCAATGAAATTGCTTTACAGTCTGATCAGGCTTTCCATTTGAGGAAGGGTGCACTGTCTTCCTATGAGTGATTTTTTATCAAAGTTTAATAAAGACAAGTATGATGATCTGGTAAATGAAAAAGAAGACAAAGAAATAAAAGATAAGAAAGAAGAGAAAAGTGTTAAGCAGGAAAAAATAGAAACGCAGCGGAAGCAGGAAGAACAAGCTTCTGCTGCGGAAAGTGAAGAAACAGTACCTGAGCGTAATACCCCGCTTAAGTCAGAGTCTAATTCTTCCAGAAGCAGTCGCCGTCAAGACGCAGAAGAAGAAGTAGAAATTGATCAGGATTATCGAAAGAAAAAAAGACGCCGGATGTGGCTGATTATTTCTGGAACTGTCATAGCTTGTGTTTTGATATTCTTCATTTACTATATGCTTGTTCATGTGAAAGTTGAAAATTTTGTGGACAAGCCTGTTTCAGAAGCACGTGCTTGGGCAAGTGAAAATGATGTAGAGGTTGAATTAGCGCAGGAATATAGTATGGAGTATGATGCAAACCAGATTATTTCGCAAAGTGTATCTCCTGGAGAAAAGATTAGAAAAGGAAAAACGCTTCAATTAACTAGCAGCTTAGGAGCTGACCCAGAAGAGGTTATTCCGCTTGTTGATTTTTCGGAGATGACACATGAGGAAGCGCAAACCTGGATTGATGAAAATAAAGCAGAAAATTTGCAGATGGTCACAGAATATAGCGATGATATCGAAGAAGGTGGCTTTATTCAGTTTTCCATCAGGGATAGCAACATTGATGAATCAGAATACAAGCGTAAAGATAGTGCTGCTGTCTATTATTCAAAAGGAAAAGAAGTTTTCGAGAAGAATATCAACATACCTGATTTTGCTGGGGTAGCCAAAGAAGAAGTAGAAAAATGGGCAGAAACCAATGAAATTGAAATGACATATGAAGAATCGGATTCCGACACGATTGAAGCCGGGAATATTATTAGTCAGAGTGAAGCACCAGATGAAAAAATTGCTAAAAGGGATAAAATGAAAGTTGTTGTCTCATTGGGAGAAGCTACTGAAGTTCCGAACTTTGGGGAGCTGACTCCAGAAGAAGCTGTGGCAAATTATCCTGATCTACTCGTGACAGTAAAACATAAATTTAGCACAGATGTTTCATACGGAACACTTATTTCACAGTCCGTTGAGGCAGGAACAAAGCTGACGGATAAAGATAATAAGAATATTACCGTTACTTATTCAGAAGGAAGTCCTTATTTACGTGATTTTCGAGGTCAGTTAGAAGGCGATCTGCCAAGATTGTTTTATGAAGAATATCACTCGAAAGGTGCCGATATTAACTATATTGTGAAATATGTTGATTCCCCTGAAGTGAAAGGTACCGTCGTGGACATGGGTGTATTTAATGAATTTGTTCGGATGACTTATACGGTTGAAATCCGTATCAGCAATAATGCTTCGGCAGCACCGAATCCGTCCGATTACTTTGAGGATGCACCGGAAGATTATGTAGTAGGTGGCGGACCGGAACAACCTGTGGAAAGTGATGAGAGCGATGAGGTTTATGAGAAATAAAAGCAATATTATTTTAGACTGAGAAGCCTTTAAAGTTATAATGGGAGTACTATCATTTATAGGGATAGTGCTCCTGTTTTTAATTTCCATACAAGAGAATTGAGTCTAAATGTATATTTTCATAAAAAACGGCAGAAATTATTTAATGACTTTAAATTAGTGGGTGAATTGATGAAAAAATTGATTTTTGCAGTGGTTCTTCTCCAAGTAATTGTCCTAGCAGTGTCATATAATACAGTGAATGCAGAAGTAATAGAGCATGAGAGTAATGATAAGGAATCACATCATAATTGGGTAGAATATAGTACGGATACAACTGTATTGGAAGTAGGTTCTCATGAGGGTTCGTATATGAAAAACCTCCTTAGATATTCATATGTATGTGATATTTCTCATAAAATAAAAACAGTTGTTTATTACTGTGATGAACATGATCATACGAAATCTGAAACATTTTTGGAAGAAGTAATACATAGTGAGGAGCACAGACATTGAATGGTAAACTCACCAGTAAAAAAGCATGCCTATAATGAAATGGCATGCTTTCTTTTTTAGTTATTTCTACTTTACAAGCAAGTGTTTTTTCCTTCCAGGATGCGTATCAAGGAGCTTATCGCCTTTTCCAAATAAGTTATCTCTTAAAGTACTTCCTTCATATTCGGTTTGAACAAGCCCTCTTTCTTGTAAAACAGGTATGACGAGCTCAACGAAATCATTAAAAGACCCTGGAGTAATGGCATATGCGATGTTAAATCCGTCTATACCAGCTTCGTTGACCCATCGCTCCATCTCATCTGCAATCTGTTCGGGAGCGCCAATTGCCGTTGCTCCCATTCCACCAATACCAATTGTTTGGATAACATCCTCTACTGTTGATGGTCGATCAGGATGGATTTTTGTGAAATTTTCAAGTGCGGACCGAATCGAATCATTTTCGATATAACTGATTTCTTGATCCTTTGCGTACTGGGATAAATCGACTCCAGTCCACCCACCGAATAGTGCTAGTGCACCTTCTGCACTTATATATTGTTGATAGTCTTTATATTTTTCTTTAGCCTCTGCTTCTGTTTTGCCAACAATCGGTACAAACATCGTAAGAATTTTTATTTCTTCTTTGGATCTTCCTGCCCGTTCGATATCTTCTTGCAGTTTATCCACGGTTGCTTTTGCTGTTGCAATCGTTGGTGCGCCAATGAAAACAAGCTCCGCATTATTAGCAGCAAAAGCACGCCCCTTTTTGGATGCGCCCGCCTGATAAAGAACAGGGGTCCGTTGGGGAGAAGGCTCACATAGATGAGCACCAGGGACCCGGTAATATTTTCCTTGATGGTTAATATCATGAACTTTACTTGGATCTGTAAAAACGCGATTTTCTTTGTCAAGCTTTACCGCATCATCTTCCCAGCTTTCTTCCCAAAGCTTATAGCAAACTTCCAAATATTCCTCCGCAATATTATAGCGTTCATCATGATTAATCTGATCTTCTAATCCCATATTAACAGCTGCGCTTTTTAAATAAGAGGTAACGATGTTCCAGCCAATACGTCCATTTGTTAAATGATCTAACGTACTGATTTTACGAGCAAATGTGTATGGATGCTCATGTGTCACAGAAGCAGTAATTCCAAAACCGAGATGCTTTGTCACTGCTGCCATGTATGGAACAATTAGAAATGGATCATTAACTGGTGATTGCACACCATTTCTTACTGCTGCATCACGGGATTCACCATATACATCATAGGTCCCTAATACATCTGCAATAAAGACTGCATCGAATCTTCCATTTTCTAATGTTTTTGCAAGCTCAGTCCAATAGGCACTATCTTTGTATCGATGCGACTGATCATCTGGATGTGTCCATAGTCCAGGTGATTGATGTCCCGGAGTATTCATATCGAAAGCATTTAAAAAAATACGCTTTTTTGTCATATTATTTCTCCCTTTTTATTATTGAATAGCATCTTTAGTACGTAACAACTTCTCTAGCAACTGGATTATTTATAAGCTGAACAAAGTAAAAGAGTTGTTTTTTTGTTCGTTGTAAAATATCTTCATCAATAATTGGAAGGGGATTTTGCTTATCAATCTGTCTATCCAATAGGTAAAGACCTTTTAAATTATGTGCTTTTAATGTAGCAAGAACTGGCTTTAACGTATATTCGACAGCAAGTAAATGGGAGGGACTTCCACCTGTCATAAGCGGTAGTACTGGCTTATGTTTCAAAATATCCTGTGGCAATATATCAATCAAAGCTTTTAGCACACCGGAATATGCTCCTTTATATACTGGTGATCCGACGATTAGTCCTTTGGCATGTTGGATTTTGACTGCAATTTCTTTAACAGCAGTACTATTGAAATTTCCTTGAAATAAATCTTCATAGGCTACATCTTTTACGGAAATATGCGTTACTGAGAATTGCTCACCTTCTAATAAAGTACCTAAATATTTAAG
Organism: Oceanobacillus sp. FSL W7-1304; assembly: GCF_037969805.1. NCBI lineage: Bacteria > Bacillati > Bacillota > Bacilli > Caryophanales > Bacillaceae > Oceanobacillus > Oceanobacillus sp. FSL W7-1304. Next base: position 4,069,608 of record NZ_CP150211.1, read on the forward strand.
CACCTGCTCAGATCTTGAAAACTCAGAAGGACTTCCGGATAGAATTACAATCTCGCTCATGTAAACATTCTCCTTTAGCTTTTTATTTGTACTCTACGAAACACTGGTTAATATTAGACTTTTGAGAAACTGCACTAATCTGTAATGATGGATTGGTACGTATACTCGCTACGGAAACACACTACGCTTTATTCGGGGGACCCGTGAACCTTTTTGAACTGTCGTTTTTGAAGTCTCACTATGGCTCCGTCCCCCGGCAGAAGTCACTGTTTGTTTCCACCGCTAGTGCTAGATCATTGTGTATATTTAGCGGAATTGCTCATACCACAGCAGTTAGTTCACAGTTTAAATTTAGTTGACAGGTACTAAATATTTAATACGAGTAAAAAACCCCCTTTTCTTCTAAAAAGAGAAAAGAGGGTACACTACATCATTTATCAGCTCTTATCTCTCAAGAAAAAATCTTGCTGGAAGTAGCACCTTTCTAAAATAATTAGTGGTTGCTGAAGCGTCATAGGGCCAGTTCCCTCAGCTTCTCTTGATAAGAATTTTCAATTGTTGGATATATTCTAATATATCAAATCATATAAGTCAACTAAGAATTATAAGAATTAATTGATTGACATTTCTTAAGTTCTATATTATTATTCAACCAACAACTTCATTATTTGATTTATCTTATCACGAGAGGTGGAGGGACATGGCCCAAAGAATCCTCGGCAACAGGTTCATTTAAGAATACTGTGCTAATTCCATCAAGCGGACTGCTTGGAAGATAAGAAGAGCATACATACATAATATGTAAAACCTCTATTCTTATCCTAGAATAGAGGTTTTTTGTTGAACAGAAGTTAGGAGGAGATGGAACAATGAAATATGGGTTTTGGTTACCGATTTTTGGTGGATGGCTAAGGAATGTAGAGGATGAAAATATGCCACCAACATTTGATTACGCAAAGAAAGTCATTCAACACGCTGAAACGTGGGGTTATGATACAACGTTAATAGCTGAATTATATTTGAATGATATTAAAGGGATTGAAGCCGATTCTATTGAAGCATGGACAACTGCCGCAGCACTGGCAGCTGTTACCGAGAAAATGGAAATTATGACCGCTGTCCGACCGGTATTCCATAACCCGGCGGTAACTGCTAAAATGGCCGCAAATATTGACCAAATTAGCAATGGTCGATTCACTTTAAATGTTGTCTCTGGTTGGTGGGAGGAAGAGGCCAAACAGTATGGTGGAGAATTTACAGAGCATAATGATCGCTATGATCGTACAAGTGAATTTTTAGAAGTTTTAAAAGGATTATGGACGGAAGAGACATTTTCTTATGATGGAAAGTTTTATAACATTAAAAATACAAATTTATCACCAAAGCCAGTTCAACGGCCAAATCCAATTTTATATGCTGGTGGTGAGAGTGAAAAAGGAAAGCAAGTTATTACAGCTTATTGTGACGCATATGTGATGCATGGCGGAACGGTGGAAGAAGTTAGGAATAAAATTGAAGATATGAAGAGACGTAGAAAGAAGGCTGAAAAAGAAGCATTGCAATCATTTAGTATGGCTGCCTATGTTATTTGCAGAGATACGGAGGAAGAGGCACAGGAAGAATTACACCGTATTACGACAGTTAAAGATGCTGCAGGCTATGCAGGTATGAAAGATTTTACAACGAAGTCAGAGCTTGAGCAACAGCTTAAATTGCAAGATTACTCAGTATCAAACCGGGGATTGCGTCCGAATCTTGTTGGCACACCGGAACAAATTGCAAAGCGAATTTTAGCTTATGAAGCAGCCGGAGTAGATCAACTATTATTACAATGCTCTCCACAGCTTGAAGAATTGGAACGCTTTGCAAAGCAAGTAATGCCTAAGGTTGAAGAATTACGTAATTCATTAACGCATATCTAAGTTAGGGGAGAATTATAAATGAGTAAAATATACGTTATCCATGAAAATAATGAGTGGACAGAGCATTTAATTAATCGATTAAAAGAGCTTAATTTACCTTATGAAGATTGGTTGCTTGATAATGGTACGGTTGATCTTAGTGCAGCACCTCCAGAAGGGGTTTTTTACAATCGGATGAGTGCCTCGTCACATACCCGTGGAAATCGGTTTGCACCAGAATTAACGAATGCTGTACTCGCGTGGTTAGAGCATCATGGAAGAACTGTAATAAACGGCAGTCGTGCACTGCAGCTTGAAGTAAGCAAGGTTCTGCAATATCTTGAGCTTGAAAAGTATGGTGTTAAGACACCAAAGACAATTGCAGCTGTAGGGAAAGAAAATATTTTACAAGCAGCAGAAGCTTTTAAAGGGAAGAAGTTTATAACGAAGCATAATCGTGCAGGTAAAGGCTTGGGCGTTCAATTATTTACTTCCATAAACGCACTGCAAAATTATGTGGAAGGGGAGTCGTTTGAAGAGCCGGTTGATGGCGTTACGTTACTTCAAGAGTATATTGAATCTCCGGAATCCTATATTACGCGATGTGAGTTTGTTAATGGAAAGTTCCTTTATGCTGTGCGTGTGGATACATCAGAGGGATTTGAATTATGTCCGGCAGATGGTTGCACAATCGATGATCTTTTTTGCCCGGTGGGTGAAGAAAGTGCCCAGCCAGCTAAGTTTCAAATTCGTGAGGGATTTAATCATCCAGTATTAGAAAAATATGAGCGTGTCCTAGCGGCGAATAATATTCGTATTGCAGGAATCGAATTTATTGAGGATAAGGATGGGAATATTTACACGTACGATATTAACACAAATACGAACTACAATAGCGAAGCAGAAGCAAAAAGCGGAAAATACGGTATGCTGGAAGTAGCGAGGTTTTTAGGGAGTGAACTGGAGAAATTGAGAGAACATGTAGGGAGTTCCCCCAGTGCAAATTAGTTGACCCATAAAAAATCCTTATCTAGAGTCTGGGGAAGAATCTGGTCTAATGATCCTGCGGCAGCAATTATGTCATAAGTTGAGTAGCAAGGTGCCAATTCTTAATTCCACTGAAAATAAGGAGGGTGTATGTGATAATTCAAAGAGGCTGCGAGATATCTAAAGTATTTAAATAAATGAAGAACGATAGACAAACTTAGCGCAGAAAATATACGTAGACGGAAGGGGCATGGGTGAGACATTGGGGTACATATCACAAGGGTGCTCACCATCTGTCGCTTGATGCTCTAAGTATATTTCCGAATCGGATATTTTTGTCAATCATGTTTGAATGTTTACTGATAAAAACACTTTCAGCCTCTTTGTTATTGAAAAACATTTTTTAAAAGCGATGTTTTTTTATCTGTTAAACCAAGTTAACCTATCTGTTTAATTAAATTAGTTTTGCTGCCATTAAATAATGAAAAGGAGATATAAAAAATGACGAATGAACATGATGGTATTTTAAATTTTAATACTATTGCACAGCACGGGGGACAAGAACTTGATGCGGTAACACATTCTAGGGCTGTACCTATCTATCAAACAACATCCTATGGGTTTGAAAGCACAGATCATGCTGCATCCCTATTTCAAATGCAGGAGGAAGGATATATTTATTCACGTAATGCGAACCCAACTAACCGGGTCCTTGAAAAACGCCTAGCAGGGTTAGAGGGTGGTGTGGATGCATTTGCAGTTTCTTCTGGACAATCAGCCATCACAATCGCTTTATTAACACTTGCAAAAGTAGGAGATGAGATTGTGACAACAAATGGATTATACGGTGGAACGTACAATCTTTTCTCTGAAACGTTTAAACGTTTTGGTGTAACGGTTCGTTTCGTTGATGGAACAAATTTCTCAGAAATAACCAATGCGATTAATGCAAATACAAAGGCAATTTTTACGGAGACAATTGGGAATCCTGGGCTGCAAATAGCTGATATCGAAAAATTAGGCCAAATAGCTGATGAACACGGTATACCTTTAGTTGCAGATTCTACTTTCACGACACCGTATCTCCAATGCCCGATCGCATTTGGAGCAGATATTGTTATTCATTCGACAACGAAATTTATTGGTGGGCATGGAACATCGATTGGCGGAATCATTATCGATGCAGGAAAGTTTAACTGGGCAAATGGTAACTTTCCAGAATTTACAACACCCAAAGATTCACTAAATAACCAATCATATGTGGAACTGACTAGTGAAAGTGCTTTTATTTCAAAAGCTAGATTTGAGTTAGGGCATGATCTTGGAACAGCCTTATCTCCTTTTAATGGTTGGTTATTTATTCAAGGGCTTGAATCACTGTCGCTTCGAATGAAACAGCATGTCGAAAATACGAAACAGATTGCTGCGTATTTAAATGAGCATGAACTTGTAACATGGGTAAACTACCCTAGTTTAAAAGGAGATGGTCAATTTGAGCTTGCGGAAACTTATTTACCTCGTGGAGCAGGAGCAATCTTTACATTTGGCATAAAAGGAGGACTTGAAGCGGCAAAAACGTTTATCCAATCGGTAAAGCTTTTATCACATGTCGCTAATGTAGGTGATTCAAAAACACTTGTTATCCATCCGGCAAGTACGACCCACTCTAGATTATCACCAGAAGAGCAGCGAATTACCGGTGTTACACCAGAATTAATTCGAATATCGGTCGGATTAGAAGATGCTGAGGATATAAAAGCTGATATTAATTCCGCTTTACGGAAAAGCCTGGGAGCTAGTTTTGTAGAATAAAGAAAAATACAAAGAAGTGAGGAGAGAAAAGTATGATTATTGCTGCAGTACTGGATGAAAGGAAGTTTATCGTACCAATTGTTGAAGGAAAGGTTTTACGGATTTATAATTCAAAAACTAAACAGGTTGCAGACTATGAAAATCCAGCTGTACATTTAAAAGAAGGAAGAAGGGGTGCAGCATTAAAATTTGCTGAAAAGCAAGGTGTGGAGGCATTCGTTGCCCCACCACAGACATTCTGTGAACTGTCATATGAAAAAGCTAGAAATGATGGTATTCAGTTTTTTCAGTTAAGCAATTCAATCTCATTTGACCAATTTGAAGATAGAATTAAGTCCAATTTACTTTTGCATCAATCAGAGTTGCCAGAAAATGAAATTGCTCCTAGTTTTTAAAAATGAATGAGAAGGAGGCTCTCTCTAGAATGACAAATTTAGGTGTCGAATTGGAAATCAACCAACTCGAAAAATCCTTTGGACATTTAGAAGTATTGCGTGAAGTTGATCTACGTATCAATCCTGGTGAATTTATTGCAATTGTTGGAAAGAGTGGATGCGGAAAAAGTACCTTGCTTAGACATATTGCTGGCCTTGAGAAAGCAACCACCGGAGAGGTTAAGCAGGATGATATCCTATTAGATGGTTTAAATAAACAGGCACGAATTATGTTTCAAGATGCTCGGTTATTGCCTTGGTTAACAGTTCTGGAGAATGTTGGAGTTGGATTAGGTTTAAAGAAAGAATGGATGGAACAAGCGAAGTGGGCTTTACAACAAGTCGGCTTAGAAGAGAGGGCAAAAGAGTGGCCAGCCGTTTTATCAGGAGGACAAAAGCAACGGATTGCTTTAGCTAGAGCATTGGCATCAATACCAAAATTGATGCTTCTTGATGAACCATTGGGAGCGCTTGATGCGTTGACTAGGTTAGAAATGCAGTTACTTATTGAGGAACTTTGGTTGAAACAGAAATTTACAACGATTCTGGTTACTCATGATATGAGTGAGGCAATTAAGCTTGCGGACCGTGTTATTTTAATTGAAAACGGTTCGGTGAAACTGGATTTGCGAATAGATCTCCCAAGACCAAGAACTCGATCAAATCCAAAATTTGCAAAGTTAGAAGAAGAACTTTTATCGAGTGTACTTGGAAAACAAAAGCTTGATATACAGGAACACAGGATGAGAAAAGTTGGAAATGAATAACTTTACTATGTGATTGATTGCAGTTTTATTCTTATATCAACGGCTTTGAAAAAAGAAGTTAAATATATAACATTGTGGAGGTTTTAACATGGTTGAATTTATTACAATGGCACCAACATCAGGCGATGGAGAGTTTGTTGGCGCATCCAGCAATAATGCTTCACGCAGAAAAGTGAACCCTTGGACAGGGACAGATGAAAGTTCGGAAAGACTGCCTACATTTGAATATATTAGGGATATTGCACAAGCAGCAGAAAAAGGAGGATTCTCAACATTGTTATTGCCAACAGGTGGAGGGTGCCTGGATTCCCTAGTTGTTGCAGCTAATTTGATCGGTCAGACAGATCGCTTAAAATTTCTTTTTGCGATTCGCCCGGGTTCGATTCAACCAACTATATTTGCTAAACAGTTTGCTACAGTAGATTATTGGTCAAGAGGAAGAGCGCTCGTTAATGTGGTAACAGGAGGTTCTCCAGTGGATTTAGCTGCTGATGGTGATTTTTTGGATCATGGAACAAGATACCGGAGAACTCGGGAGTATATTCAAGTATTGAAACGACTATTTACAGAAGAAACCGTTAATCATGAAGGTGAATTTTATAAACTTCAAGGATCAACATTATTTCCAAAGCCTGAAGCTATACCAAAAATATATTTTGGTGGCGCATCAGATGTTGGTAAGGACGTAGCAGCAGCGGAGTCTGATGTTTATATGTTATGGGGGGAAACACTGGAAAATACGAAAGAACGAATTAACGAAATGAAGAAACGGACAGCAGCTTACAATCGGGAATTGAGTTATAGTGTTTCTTTTCAAGTTGTATTAGGTCAGACAGAAGAAGAAGCTTATAAGAATGCTGATAGACTGCTCACAAAGGCTGAAATTGATTTGTTAAACGAGAAAAAGCAGGCAACAGCAAAAGGTGATTCCGTTGGTGTAAAAAGGCTGCACCAATTAATGGAAGAAGGGCGAGAAAATAATTTTAAGATTGGCCCTAATTTGTGGGCGGGACTGACCCAGGTATTGTCTGGAAATTCGATTGCACTCGTTGGAACGCCAGATCAGGTTGCAGCACGGATTGTGGAATTTGCTGATTTAGGATTCGATAAAGTATTGTTACGGGGTTTCCCGCATTTAGAAACAATACAAGAAATAGGTGAAAAGGTTATACCCAAGGTGCATGAGATTATTAGCATACGGCAAACAGTATAGGTGAGAGGAGTATATAAAATGGATTATTTTTCGAAAAGGAACATGTTCATTTTGTTCAGTATATTATTGCTATCCGTTCTATTTGCAGGGTGCAGTGCGATTGCAGGTTCCTCGGATGAAATTAAAATCGGTTATCAGAAAAATGGCACAACACTGACTCTAAAGAATGATGGGGAGCTTCAAAAAGAACTTGAAGATCTAGGTTATACAGTTACTTGGTCGGAGTTTAATACTGGTAGCTCAATTCTTGAAGCATTAAATTCTGGAAGTATTGACTTTGCAGGAGCCGGGGATATTCCGTCTATTTTTGCTTTAGATAAAGGAAGTGACTTTAAATATATTGCTAGTGAACCATCTGCCCCAACATCGGAGGGGATTTTAGTAAGCGAAAATTCCGATATACAGTCTCTTGAAGATTTAAAAGGGAAGAAGGTTGCTTATAATAACGCATCGATTGCTCAATATTTATTAACGAAATCGCTTCACGCTGTCGATTTATCGATTGATGATATTGAATCTGTCATTCTTAATCCACCAGATGCTAGTCTTGCTTTTGAAAAAGGAGAGGTAGATGCATGGGTTGTTTGGGATCCATATTTAGCTGATGCTGAATCTAGAGGGAATGTGGTTTTACAGACAGCAGAAGATATTGTTCCATACAGATCATTTTACTTTGCGACTTCTGAGATAACCGAGGAAGCTCCTGAGGTAGTCGAATTATTCATTGAACACTTATCACAAGTTGGCAAGAGTATTGATGCGGATCCTACTGAAGCAGCTGAGCTATTAGAAGAAGCGACCAAAATTCCTTCGGCCACATGGGGAACGGTCTTAGCAAGAAAACAATCCAATGTACAGTTTATAGACAATCAAGCAATAGAAGATTTACAAGTCGAAGCAAAAGATTTATTAGACATTGGGTTAATTAATAATGAAATAGACTTCACAGAGAACATTTGGTATCCAGAAAATAAATAATTAAAATCAGTTAATTAATGGCTAGCTTAGCAGATAGGAAAGTATAGACCTTCCTATCTGCATAAGTGAAATCTAGGTGTGTACCACCAAACATTCTATTCATAGTTCATAAGTTCACGGATGAATTATGTAAGTAAAAGGAAGTGAAAAAAGTGAAAGAAAAAACTAGTAGTTTTTATGACCGAATAGCCCCGTGGATAATTCCGGTAGCATTGTTATTGGGTTGGCAGTTATTTACAATGAACAGATCAATTTCAGGCAGCATATTGCCTCCCCCTTTGGAAGTTGTTCAAGCGGGTGCTCAAATGGCTGTGAATGGAGATCTGTGGACTCATATTTTTATTAGCTTTAACCGTGCATTAACCGGTTTTATAATCGGTGGTGGATTAGGGTTAATTTTTGGTTTATTAAATGGAATATATCCGATTGCGGAGAAACATTTAGACACTACCGTTCAAATGTTCCGTAATATCCCACATTTAGCTTTAATTCCACTTATTATATTATGGTTTGGGGTTGGTGAAGAGCCCAAAGTTATTTTGGTAGCTATTGGTGTCTTTTTTCCAATTTATATAAACACGTATCACGGCATTCGTTCGGTTGATAAGGGGCTAATTGAAATGGGAAATGTTTATCGATTATCAAGGCAGAAGCTTTTTTCAAAAATTGTACTGAGGGGAGCACTGCCATCTATTTTAGTTGGAATTCGATATGCACTGGGAACAATGTGGGTAACGTTAATCGTAGCAGAAACAGTAGCAGCTTCCTCTGGAATTGGTTACATGTCAAATAATGCCCGAGAATTTATGCAACTTGATATCGTTGTTCTAGCGATATTACTATACGCACTTTTAGGGAAGCTGGCAGATTCTCTTGCGAAGCTATTAGAGAGCAGACTCCTAAAGTGGAATCCAGTTTATCAAAAGAAATAGTATGAAAGGATTGAAAACAGTGGAGAAAAAACAGATAGCTTTAGGTGTTTTTCTTATGGGAACAGGTCATCATATGGCCTCATGGAGACACCCAGATGTTCCAGCCGATGGATTTGAAGATTTTAACTTTTATCGTGAAGTTGCTGAAATTGCTGAGAAAGGAAAGCTAGATATGATTTTTTTAAGTGATGGTCTTTCTTTTCATCGATTATCACACCCTGCAGAATTAGTAAGGCTAGATCCGCTTACACTTCTTCCTGCATTAGCTGCTGTTACAAAAAAAATTGGTCTTGCAGCTACAGCATCAACAACATACAATGAGCCATTTCATCTAGCTAGAAAATTTGCTTCACTAGATCATATAAGCAATGGAAGATCAGCATGGAATGTGGTGACGTCCTATTATGAGCACGAAGCAAGCAATTTTAGTAAGAAGGAACATTTAGCGCATGACCTACGCTATGAACGAGCAGGTGAATTTGTCGAAGTCGTGAAAGGTTTATGGGATAGTTGGGAAGACGGAGTACTTATTCGTGATAAAGAATCTGGTGTTTACTTTAATTCTGATAAGTTGCATTCATTGAATCATGAAGGAAAGCATTTTTCTGTAAAAGGACCATTAAATGCATCGCGTTCACCGCAAGGTCATCCAGTTATCGTTCAGGCGGGGTCTTCAGAAGCTGGCACAACGCTTGCGGCCCAGACAGCGGATGTTATTTTCACAGCACAGCAGACGCTTGAAGGGGCACAACAATTTTATAAAAAAGTAAAGAAAAAGGTAATTGCCTCTGGAAGAAAACCGGATGAAGTAAAAATTATGCCAGGTGTTTCCCCTTTTATAGGCAGGACAGAGGCTGAGGCTAAAGAGAAATATGAGCAATTACAAGACCTGATTGTTTCAGAGATTGGACTTGATTTCTTATCCGATTATCTTGGTGGTATGGATTTCTCAAATCTTTCACTTGATGATCAACTTCCGGATGAAATCCCGAAAACGAATGGAAACCAAAGCAGAAGAGAATTAATAATTGAACTGGCGAGGCGAGAAAACTTAACAATTAGGGAGCTTTATAAACGAATTGCTGGTGCAAGAGGACATTTCACGATATTCGGTACACCGGAACAGATTGCAGACCAATTAGAAGCTTGGATTGTAGCTGAAGGTGCGGATGGTTTTAATTTAATGCCTCAATATTTACCTGGTGGCTTAAGCGAATTTGTTGAACAAGTTATTCCAATACTTCAGCAGCGCGGGCTATTTAGAAAGGAATATGATTACAGTACACTTCGGGGCCATTTAGGTTTGTTAATGCCGGAGTCTAAATATTCAGCATTAAAAACCAGATAATATGTAGAGGCATGTCTGCTGCATGCCTCTATAATTTCTGTTCATAATAACATTCAAACACGAGGTTAAATTATAAAAGCTACTGCGAATCAGTTTAAGTATTCTTATCATTCTTCAACAATTGCATCCGATTGTTAAATAGACTTGGATAGGATAAGAATCCTAGCATGGCACTTGTAACGACAGCAGAAGTTAAAACTAGAAAAAGAATAAGTAATTGAAATTGTACAGCTTGTATAGGATCTGCACCCGCAATGATTTGTCCACTCATCATTCCAGGAAGCTGAACGAGCCCAATTGTTTTCTGGCTTTCAATTGTCGGTATTGTACTTGCTTGAATCGATGTAATAAGTTGTTTATGAATTGCTTGCTTTGGTGTTCCGCCAAGGGATAGAATTAGCTCTGCTTTATCTTGATGGGTATCAATTTCAGCTGTAAACCGATTAAGAAATAGAATCGAAAGCACCATCGAATTCCCGATCATCATACCACTAATGGGAATAATATATTGAGCCGTGGGTGGTATAATGTGGAACCCGAGTAAAATACTTTGAGTTAATACTTCGATGAAAACATATGTCGAAACGAGTTTCCATGTAATCCCTTTTATCGTAACACCTTTTTTCCTTGCATTATGTGTTGCAGCAAAAATCATCAACATAATCATGAGTATGATAAAGATCATACTTTCTGAGTCAAATACGAATTGCAGAACAAAGCCAACTGCTAATAATTGTATCGTTGAGCGAATCACTGCGACAATGGTATCTTTTTCTAATCCTAGATTAAGCGTTTTTGATAATAAAATTGGTATCAAGACGAAAATAAGAGCTAAGGCTAATGTCAAATAGCTCATACATTAACCCCCTCTACAAATTGTTTTACTCTTTCATCTTGAGGGTTATCCAGAAGGCTAGTTTCTCCAGTTTCAACAACTTCTCCGTTCATCATCACCCATGTATAATCCCCAACTGATAAGGCCTGCTGTAAATTGTGGGTAATCCATATAATTGTTGTACGATATTTCTGGTTAATTTTCACAATCAATTCCTCAATATCTTGTTGTGAAACACGGTCAAGTGAAGAAGTAATCTCATCAAGCAATAAAACTTTTGGTCGATTTACAAGCGTCCTCGCTACTGAAACTTTTTGTCGCTGTCCACCAGATAAATCCTTGACATTTCGATATAAAAATTCTTCATCTAAGCGAACATCGCGCAGTAATTCCTTTGCTTTTTCCTCTTTTAACTGTTTACCTTGTAATGTTAAAGGCAGGGCTAAGTTTGAAAAAACCGTACCACTTATCATAGTTGCACTTTGTAATGCTAACCCGATATTGCGACGTAATGTGGTTGGTTCATAATCCGTAATCGGTTTATTTTTAATATAAATTTCACCGGATTTTGGTGATATAAGTCCATTACATAATCTAAATAATGTTGTTTTCCCAGCGCCTGAAGGTCCAACCAATGTTGTTATTTTCCCTTCAGGAAAGGAGCCGGTAATATCCTTTAAAATATGTACGTCTCCATCAAAATAATTCACATGGTTTAACTGAATTACTGTATTGTTGCTTGCTGTCATTGTGCTCCACCTTTTTTCATAATACAAGCCTGTTTTAATTTTCTTTTAAACACGCTTAATAAATCGTTCCCTAATAACAAGGTTTATAATTGTGACAATACTTATTATCGTTTATTTTTAATAATGATGCTAAAATTATGCACAGAAAAGAGAAGTGAACTTAAAGAAGGCATGCTACATGCATGCCACTAGAAACCTTATAATTTTTGACCATAATAACGATCTAGAGAAAAACCGCGGCCTAAAATTTCAGATGCATTAATAAAAATAACAAAAGTTGAAGGAGCTTCTTTTTGCAACAGTTTTTTCAGCTGCACGGCCTCTTGTTGTTCAGTTACACAGAGAATCATTGTCTTATCAAGGTTAGAATAGCCGCCGACAGATCGAACTTTCGTTAAACCACGGTCGATTCCTTCATGAATAAGAGTTTGAATTTTTTCTTCTTCATCGGTAATGATTAAAATTAACTTTGTCGCTGTTGTTCGTAATTGAACAAAATCAATTGCTTTTCCACTAATGTAGATAGCTAATAGCGCAAATAAAGTGAGTTCTAAACTAAATACGATGATGGAGGCAATTACGACAAGCCCGTCCACAATAAATTGAGAATACCCGCTTGATATACCGGTGAACTTCTTTACGATTTGTGCGATTGCTGCCGTTCCACCTGTTGATCCATTTCCTTTATAAACAATACCTAGTCCAATACCGAGTAAGATTCCACCGTAAAGAGCTCCTAGCAGTGGATTCGTAATTTCAATCGGAATATCCGCTGAAAGATAAATAATCAAAGGAACCCAAAATGTACCTAGCAGTGTTTTGAAGCTGAAGTCTTTACCTAACGCAAACCAGCCAATAAAGAAGATTGGTATGTTAATCACGAGTTGAACAAGTGCTGGACTTAGTGCGTATATTTCAAATAGGATGGTGCTAATTCCTGATATACCACCTGCCGCAAGCTTTGCTGGCAGAAAAAATGTGTTATAAGAAAGTCCGACAAGTGTGGCGCCAAGGATAATATAGATATATTCCATCATTGATTTATTCTGTTTTAATTTTTTCATTCGCTTATTTCCTTTCCGTTTTCAACCTAACCTTATTTACTTTATCATTTGCGAGCATTAGAGTAAATAGCATATAACTAAGCGTTGGTCAAAAGGAAAGGGTATATAAAAACACGGATTCAAGTTGAACCCGTGTAAGCTATCTTATTATACAGTTGCTGTCATTTTTTCCGTTTCAGCGATTTTTGCCGCAACTTTCTCTGTGAATTCTTTGCCGATTTTTGGTATGACTGTTTTTAATACGGGATTGATCATCGCTCCCATCATGCCTTTAACCGTAATATTTAAGCTTCCGGTTATTTGTGTTTTTGCTTGGGATAAGGGAGTTGCTTTAAAATATCCGTCACCTACCCAGCTTTCGCTTGAACCACTTAATTCAAATATAATGTGTGATGGTTCTGTCCATTCAGTAATCCGGACTTTCACACGTACATCTTTTTGAACTACTCCAATATCACCGTGTAATTTCCATGTTGATTGACGCTCATTAATAATTTCATGTTCCGTATATCCTGGAACAAGGGGCGCCCAGTTATTCATGTCACTAACAAAATTCCAAATCCTTTTACTTGGCATATCTAATTCGACATGATGGATGCTTTGTGCCATGCGTACTGACCTCCTTTGCCTATGTAATGAATACATGCAAATTTAATATATGATGCAAATGCCATTTTTAGACTAAGTAGTATAGACATAACCTTAACTATTCATAATAAAATGGAGCAGTTTAATTCTGTTCAACTACACCGAGGAGTGATCGATGATGGCTCGTAACAACAGAAATCAATTGTTAGTGCCTGGTGCGGAAAATGCAGTGGACAACATGAAGGAAGAAATTGCAAATGAGTTCAAAGTAGAACTTGGAGCTGATACAACTGCACGTGAAAACGGTTCGGTGGGTGGCGAGATGGTCAAACGAATGATCAAAATCGCTGAGGAAAGTATGGTTAATAAACGTAATTAGTTGGTAGTAATTGAGGATACCCGGTTATATAGTTGGGTATCCTTTTTTAGCATAGGTATAGGATAGTTTTTTTCAAAAAGAAACCGGCAGAATGCCGATTTCTTTTTGAAATTATTGTTTTACAGCGCTTTTTGCTTCAACTTTCTCAATCCAGTTAAACGGATCCTCTAATTTTCCATATTGGATGCCAGTTATTGTGTCATAAACCTTTTGGGAAACTTCCCCAGTTTTTCCTCCGTTAATTACCATATCCTTACCTTCCCATGACAATTGCGCGATAGGGGAGATAACAGCGGCAGTTCCGGAACCAAATGCTTCTTCTAATAAACCTTCTTGATGCGCCTGATATAGTTCATCCATAGAAATTCGACGTTCTGATACTGGTATATTCCAATGTTTAAGAAGTTCAATTACAGAATCTCTAGTTATGCCAGCAAGAATACTTCCATTAAGCTTTGGTGTTACAACTTCTCCATTGATTTTGAAGAATACGTTCATGCTACCAACTTCCTCAATATACTTTTGTTCGACACCATCTAACCAAAGTACCTGGGCGAACCCGCCTTTAGCAACATCCTCCTGTGCTTTTAAGCTAGCAGCATAGTTTCCACCGGTTTTTGCTTCACCAGTACCGCCTTTAACCGCACGAACGTACTTGTTTTCAACAGCAATCTTAACAGGGTTAATCCCTTCTTTGTAGTAAGCGCCAACTGGGGATAGAATAACGATAAATTTATAATTGCGTGATGGTGCAACACCAAGATAGGGCTCTGTTGAAATAATAAATGGTCGAATATAAAGCGATGTTCCATCAGCGTCAGGAACCCAGTCTTTATCCATTGCTACAAGCTGTTTAATTGCCTTTAATCCGAATTCCTCATCAATAGGCGGAATGCAAAGTCGGTCACTTGAACGATTTAATCGTTCCAAATTCTTTTCTGGTCTAAACAATTGTACATCTCCGTCTTCCGTGCGAAATGCTTTTAATCCCTCGAAAACGGATTGCCCGTAATGGAATATCATGGAAGAAGGATCGATCATTAGAGGTTGATATGGTACAATGCTCGCATTATGCCACCCTAATGGATCAGAATAATCCATCACAAACATATGATCTGTAAAAGCTCTGCCGAAAATAAGCTGATCAGAATTGGGCTTCTCTTTTTTTGTTTCACTTAGTTGTAAGCGAATTGTTTTGTCTTCCATATCAATTATCTCCTTGTTCTAAAAGTTTCTATATATCATAATAGATATTTAGAATTTGTGCAAGACTTAATTTTTAATTAATTTTGTTAAGTTAGTTTTATTTCGATATGTTAAAATGAAAAAAAGGTTTAAAGGAGATGAAAAATGATTAAAGCAGTAATTTTTGACTTAGATGATACATTGCTTTGGGATGAAAAAAGTGTTAAACACGCTTTTGAAAGGACTTGTGAGCTGGCAGTTAAGAAATATGGTCTCAACCCAGATGAGCTGGAAGCTGCTGTTAGAGAGCATGCTAGAAAGCTTTATGCTTCGTACGATACATATGAATTTACACAAATGATCGGAATTAATCCATTTGAGGGACTTTGGGCGAATTTCTTGGATGAAGGGGAGGACTTTGCTAAATTGAAGGAAATTGCTCCCCTGTATCGTAGGGAAGCATGGACAGCAGGGCTAAAAGCGCTAGGTGTTGATGATCCTGAATTTGGCTTGGAGCTAGCAGAAGCTTTCCCGCGGGAGCGAAAGAAAACAGCACTTTTATTTGATGATACGATTCAAGTACTGGATAAATTGAAAGGGCACTATCAACTGCTCATGTTAACGAATGGATCTCCAGAGTTACAAAATACAAAACTGACACTAACACCGGAATTAGTTGCCTATTTTGATCAAATCGTGATCTCTGGTGACTTTGGAAAAGGAAAACCGGATCCAACGATTTTTGAGCATACTTTAAAATTGCTTTCGCTCGATAAAGATGAAGTAGTCATGGTCGGTGACAACCTGAATACTGATATACTTGGAGCAAAAAGGGCTGGGATAACATCTGTATGGTTAAATCGACATGACAGAAAACCAGAAGATGTTAAACCAACGTATGAAATCACAAACTTATTAGAGCTTTTGCCAATTCTTGAAGATTAGGTAATACACAAAAGCACACCGTCCAAAAATAGAGGTGTGCTTTTAATCTGCTATAAATCAATCGATGTTACTTCTTTAATCTCCTCAAGACTCTTTAATTCTTCCATTGCTTCTGTTTCTAAATGTTTATCGATCGTCAGTACCATGATTGCATTCCCGCCGATATCTGAACGGTCTACTTGCATCGTAGCAATATTTATTTGATGCTTTGCAATGGTGCTTCCCATTCGACCAATAACACCAGGCTGGTCAACATGCTGGATAACAACAAGGTGACCTTCTGGAGTAACGTCAATACTATATTCGTCGACTTTCACAATCCGCGGTCCAAATCCATTCAGCAAAGTACCGGCAACTTTACGTGTTCCTGATTTGCTCTTTACTTCTACTGTGATTAAATTCGTAAATCCTTTTGTTGAAGAGGTTTTATTTTCATTAACGATAATTCCTTTTTTATTTGCAAGATATAATGCATTGACGTCATTTACGTGATCACCTAAGTGACGTTTTAAAATCCCTTTAATTGTGTTGCGTGTTAATGGTGCTACTTCCATATCGGATAGGTCACCAGAATAGGAGATATTAATTTCTTCTGCTACATCCTTCGTCAAATCAATTAAGAAAACTCCTAATTTCTCAGCTAAATGGAAATAAGGTTCAATTTTATGCATCAGCTCACTTGGAACAGAGGGAAGGTTGACTGGATTTTTCACGACATCTCCATTCAAAAAGCTGAGCACGTCGTGACTGACATCAACAGCTACAATTTCCTGTGCTTCAATGGTGCTTGCACCTAAATGTGGTGTTGCTACTACTTCTGGCAGTTCTAATAATTTATGATCGATAAAAGGCTCTTCTTCAAAGACATCTAATGCGGCCCCAGCCACTTTTTTTGAAATAATTGCATCATATAATGCATCTTCATCAATAATTCCACCGCGTGCACAATTTATAATGTGAACCCCTGGCTTCATGCGTTCAAAGGCTTCAGCGTTAATAAGATGTCTTGTCTCTTTCATCAATGGCGTATGAACTGTAATAAAGTCAGCTTGCTCAATAACCTCTTCTAGTGTCCCATAACCAATACCCATTTTATCTGCTTTTTCTTTTGTTAAAAATGGGTCATAGGCAATGACGTTCATACGCTGACCTTTTGCACGGAAAGCAACTTCTGCACCAATTCTACCTAGACCAACTACACCAAGTGTCTTATTTTTTAGTTCTACACCGACATATTTTTTACGGTCCCACTTTTTATGTTTTAATGCATGGTACGCTTGTGGAATATTTCGTGATAGTGACATAAGCATCGCAATTGTATGCTCTGCTGCTGAATTGGTATTTCCATTTGGCGCATTGACAACGATAATACCATTCTCAGTAGCAGCATCGAGGTCAATATTGTCAACTCCAACACCAGCACGACCAATGATTTTTAACTTTTTAGCTTTATTAATTAATTCACGCGTTACCTGTGTTTGACTTCGAACGAGCAAAGCATCAAATTCGCCGATTCGATCTTCCAGTTCTTCTTTACTTAAATGTGTTTCGATGACAAGATTCATATTCGGCGCTTCACGTAGTGGTCCGATACCATCCTCACTTAGCGGATCACTGATTAAAATGTTAAACATTATGCTAGTACCCCCTGTTGTAAATAAACTTCCTGAGCGGCGCGTATGCCTTGTCCCAACTCAATCTGCTTGCCGATTTTTCTTAAGCTGATTTCTACGATACCGATAATTTGCAGCACATCTGCAGGAGAACAATAGCCCATATGGCCAATTCGGAAAATTTTACCCTGTAGATGCTGCTGCCCGCCAGCAACTGATAAATTAAATTCTTGCTTCATTACTTTTCTTAAATCCTCTGCAGCAAAATCATTCGGTCTAATTGCAGTAACCGTCGGTGAAGCTGCATCATCCGCTGTCAGCAAAGGAATTTCCATTGCTTTAAATGCTGAACGTGTCATTTTTTTCATTAATTCATGTCTTGTATAGACATTTTGCAGACCTTCCTTTTCTACAAGATTCAACACTTGATCTAATCCAAACAATAAGGATAGTGCAGGTGTGAATGGCGTAGAATCATCGGCAAGACTCTTGCGATATTTTCGCAAATCGAGGTAGAAACGGGCTTGTTTGTTTTGCTCAATGATTTTCCATGCTTCTTCACTCACTGTAATAAAAGTTAATCCTGCTGGAAGCATCATTGCTTTTTGTGAGCCTGTAACGAGTACATCAATTCCCCATGCATCTACTTCTGTATCGACTCCGCCAACACAAGAGACACCATCAACAATCACAAGTGCATTCGAATTTTCGTGAACAACTGTACACAATTCTTGAATCGGATTTAATATACCTGTGGAAGTTTCACAATAAGTAGCAAAAACGGCTTTTATATTTGGATGATCCTTTAAGTATGTTTTTATGTATGCTGGATCAAATGCTGCACCCCACTCTACATCGTAGCGCTGTACGGCAACATCATATGCCTGACAAATTTTCACAAAACGATCACCGAAAGCTCCAGTAACAATAACGAGTACCTCATCACCAGGTTTAACTGTATTAACAACAGCAGTTTCAAGTCCTGCTGTACCACTTCCAGAAACAATTAATACGTCTTGTTCTGTTCCGAAAATCGGTTTTAATCTTGGTTTGATTCGCTGGATTAAATCTTTTGTTTCTTTTCCACGATGTCCAATCATCGTTTGGTTCATAGCCCGCTGCACACTTGGTGGAATTGGGCTTGGTCCGGGTATTCTTAATAAATGCTGATCTGCTAGCATGTTGCACTGCTCCTTTTTTTGAGTTTATATGATTCATTTACTCTTGTACGGATGTCATTTTTTGAGAAACGAATTCATTCATATAGCAACCCATATTAGTTATTCAATATAACAAGTATACAACTGTTGTCAACAAATTTTGCGAAGTAATATTTTTCAGTAAAAATAACTGAAATAAATGTAATCGCTTTATGTATGTATGTGGTTGGATCCGTAATTAATTTAACATTGTCCATTTTAATATTTTGATGCTATGAACATTCTGTTTATTTTTACAATTTGATTGAAGTATAGATTGATTAATCATATAATAGTGCGAAAGAAAGGTGGTATCCTCAAATGAGTAAGGATTTGCGAATCAAAAGTAATGCTTTTGACGGAACTATGCGAGCCCCAAATCGTGCAATGCTGCGGGCTGTTGGTGTTTCAGATGAAGATTTTAAAAAACCAATGGTAGGTGTAGCAAGTACTTGGGCGGAAGTAACACCGTGTAATATCCATATTGATGAACTGGCTGTTCGTGCTAAAAAAGGAGTGCGAGAAGCTGGTGGTGTTCCATTGATTTTTAATACGATAACAGTATCTGATGGAATTTCGATGGGGACACAAGGAATGCGATATTCATTACCAAGTCGTGACATAATTGCTGATTCGATTGAAACGGTTGTCGGAGCAGAAAACTTAGATGGACTTGTGGCAATTGGTGCTTGTGATAAAAATATCCCAGGATGCATGATTGCAATCGCGAATTCGAATGTCCCATCCGTTTTTGTTTATGGGGGAACTATCGCACCTGGAACACATCGAGGAAAAGACATTGACATCGTTTCCGTGTTTGAAGGCGTTGGTAAGCATAACAATGGTGATATTGATGATAACGAATTAAAAGCGATTGAATGCAGTGCATGCCCTGGTGCTGGTGCATGTGGAGGAATGTATACTGCTAATACAATGGCTTCGGCCGTAGAAGCAATGGGAATGAGTCTCCCAGGAAGCTCTTCCAATCCAGCAGAATCTAAAGAGAAAGAGGAAGATGTAAAAGCTGCTGGACAAGCTGTTTATTCCATGCTGGAAAACGATATTTATCCTAAAGATATTATGACAAGAGAAGCATTTGAAAATGCGATTACAGTTGTGATGGCACTTGGAGGATCGACCAATGCAATTCTTCACTTGCTTGCAATTGCTCATGCAGCAGAAGTAGATTTAACAATTGATGACTTTAATCGAATACAGGAAAAAGTACCGCATCTTGCAGATTTGAAACCTAGTGGACGTTTTGTGATGCAAGACTTGCATCGAGCAGGCGGGGTGCAAGCAGTTATGAAGCTGCTTCTTGAAAATGGCTATCTGCATGGAGATTGTTTAACGGTGACAGGAAAAACAATCGCTGAAAACCTTGCGGACGCACCATCACTTGCAGATGGTCAGGAAATCATAATGCCTTTTGATAGTCCAAAACGTAAAGATGGACCATTAATTGTTTTAAAAGGGAACTTATCGCCAACAGGAGCTGTTGCTAAAGTATCCGGGGTGAAAGTCACACGTCATACAGGACCGGCACGTGTATTCGATACCGAAAAAGAAGCGACTGCAGCCGTTATGGCGAATGAAATCAAGGATGGGGATGTTCTTGTAATTCGTTATGTGGGGCCTAAAGGCGGACCTGGTATGCCTGAAATGCTCTCCATTTCTAGTATTCTTGTTGGTAAAGGAATGGGTGAATCGGTTGCGCTATTAACCGATGGGCGATTTTCTGGTGGTACACATGGTCTTGTAGTTGGTCATATTTCACCAGAAGCACAAGCAGGTGGTCCAATTGCACTCTTACAAGAAGGTGACATGGTAACGATTGATTCGGGTGAAAAATTAATTTCTGTCGATCTTTCTGAAGCTGATCTGGAGAAACGTCGTAAAGACTGGATAGCCCCACCGTTATACAGTAAAGGGATACTAGGCAAGTACGCACATAATGTTTCCTGTTCATCCAAAGGTGCTGTTACAGATTATTTGAATAGATAACATTCATTGCGAGCGTCTGTTTGAAGACGCTCGTTTTTTAGTAGGTAGAAAACAGATGAAAATACTTTTATCTGCATTAGTGAAAGAAAATTATTTTCCTAAAGGATATGAAAATCCCAAATCTGCTAAGAAAAATTTACAAATCTAAGAGAGTATGAGGCTTCAATGTTGTAAACGCATACAAAAAGACGAACTAAATAAAATTATCTAAAAACTTCTGAAAAACTCTTGACTCTTCCCGGAAAACATTATATGATTGACCGCAATATCAAGAATTCAATTAACAAACCTATTTTTCTGAATAACGAATTATAGTTGTTACTATGAATTTTCAAAATCTTATAACTGTTGGTTTAAAACTAAATACAATAACTCGATGACGAGAAAAAAAGAACATGCCACGTGTATTCACAGAGAGCTGGGGTTGCTGGAAGCCCAGAAATACATATTGTTCTGACATCTTCTCTGAGTGCCGTTTTGAACGGAGCGTAAGAACGATGCTTTTATTAGATTCGGTCAGGTGCAGTTTTTGTGTACCTGTTATCCAAGTAGGCTAATTATCAGCCTGCCGAGGTAGTATTCGTGAGGATGCTATGAACATGGGTGGTACCGTGAAAAGAAGACTCTTTTCTCCCCAATAATTCTGATGTTATGCAGATTATAGGGGAGAGAAGGGTCTTTTTTTACTGGAAGGAAAACTCACAATTTCCTTACTGCATAAGTGCAACATACTGAATGCCAAGTTTTCTAAAATTAATATGAACCTAAGGAGGTAGCAGTAGTGAAAGTTGAGGCTAGTCACGAAGTGGAAATGAAGGGGAATTTGATAACAGGTGCTGATTTATTAATTAAAACATTAGTGGACGCCAAAGTGGACACCATATTCGGTTATCCGGGTGGCGCGGTATTACCGATCTACGATGCGTTGTATCGTAACGAGACACCATTTGAGCATGTCCTATCACGTCATGAGCAAGGCTCCATTCATGCAGCAGAAGGATATGCTCGTGTGACAGGTAAGCCTGGAGTAGTTCTAGCAACATCAGGTCCTGGTGCAACAAACTTAATTACTGGGATTACGGATGCCATGATGGATTCTATACCACTTGTTATCTTCACTGGTCAGGTAGCTAAAAATGTTATCGGGACCGATGCCTTTCAAGAAGCAGATGTAATGGGGATAACAACACCGATTACCAAGTACAATTATCAGGTAAGTGACGTTGCGGATTTGCCGAGAATTGTTAAAGAGGCATTTCATATAGCGACAACAGGTAGACCTGGCCCAGTCGTAATTGATATACCGAAGAATATTTCAGCGAACATCACGATAAATGATTTTGAAGATGACTTTTATCTACCAGGTTATCAACCGACAATTAACCCGAATCCATTACAGATTGTTAAACTTGCAGAAGCCCTAAGTCGTGCAAAGCGTCCACTGCTGCTAGCAGGAGCAGGTACATTGTTTGCAAATGCTTCAGAGGAACTGAAGCAATTTGCTGAAAAATATAAGCTTCCTGTCACGACCACGTTGCTTGGTCTAGGGACTTTTCCGGGTACGAATGAGCTTTCGCTAGGTATGGCAGGGATGCACGGAACATATGCAGCAAACATGGCAATTTATGAATGCGATTTGTTAATCAATATTGGTGCAAGGTTTGATGATCGATTAACTGGGAAGATTGCTGACTTTGCACCAAACGCTAAAGTTGCACATATCGATATCGATCCGGCAGAGATCGGAAAAAATATCAAAACGGATATTCCGGTTGTAGCTGATGCGAAGAAAACCTTGATTGCATTATTAGATAGTAAAATTGATATGCAAAATAATATCCAATGGCTTAAGGAGCTATCCAAAAATAAGCAGGATTATCCACTGTGGTACGAACGCACAGATTCACCAATATCACCACAATGGCTGATTGAGCAAATTTATAACATATCAAGTGGGAAAGCGATTGTTACTACTGATGTAGGTCAGCACCAAATGTGGGCAGCACAGTTCTATAAATTTGATAAGCCAAATAATTGGGTAACTTCAGGTGGGCTTGGTACGATGGGCTTTGGTTTTCCAGCAGCAGTTGGTGCACAGTTAGGAAGACCAGATGATTTAGTTATTTCGATCGTTGGTGACGGTGGATTCCAAATGACGTTACAGGAATTATCCGTAATCAAGGAACGAAATCTCCCGGTGAAAGTAATTATCGTTAATAACGAGGCATTAGGTATGGTTCGACAATGGCAGGAAAGCTTTTATGAAGAACGTTATTCAGAATCACTGTTTTCAGAAAACCCGGACTTCGTAAAATTGGCAGAAAGCTATGGTGTCCGCGGTGTGAAAGTTGACAAGGAAGCAGATGTAATCCAAACATTACAAGACATCTTTGCTTATGATGGTCCTGTGGTTGCTGATTTCCGAGTTGTACGAAAAACCTGTGTCTATCCGATGATCGCACCAGGAAAAGGAATTCATGAGATGGTTGGGGTGACAAAATGAAACGAATTATAACAGCTACGGTTCAAGACCGTGGCGGGGTTCTGAATCGGATTACGGGTATGTTACACAAACGTCAATTCAACATTGAAAGTATATCTGTCGGAGCATCGGAGGTAGAGGGTGTCTCTAAGATGACATTTGTAGTAGAAGTCAGTGATGATCAGAAATTAGAACAGCTGACAAAGCAATTAAACAAACAAATTGATGTGTTAAAAGTATCCGACATAACGGATAGAGCAATGGTCGCGAGAGAATTAGCACTCATTAAGGTTGTTAGTACTGGGCAGACACGTGCTGAAATACAGGGGATTATCACTCCGTTTAGAGCATCTGTCATTGATGTAAGCAAGGACAGCTTAATCATACAAGTTACAGGGCGTCCTGATAAAGTGGATGCACTTATCGCATTACTCAGACCATATGGCATAAAGGAATTAACGAAAACTGGTGTTACAGCATTTTTAAGAGGACAGCAGCCAGAACAGGTAACAGAACTAAATTCGTTGTCCATCTAAATTGAATGCAAAATATAATTAACTGATTTTTGTAACGATTCAGGCTTGAAACAAATAAATTGCGAGTTAAGTATTTATACTTTACTAATAAAAAAACTACTAATTAATGAGAGGAAGATATTAATGGCTAAAGTACTTTATGAAAAAGACATCCAAAAAGAGGTATTACAAGGAAAGAAAATTGCGGTAGTAGGATATGGTTCACAAGGGCATGCGCATGCATTGAATCTCCGTGAAAGTGGTTATGATGTTGTTATTGGTTTAAGACCAGGAAAATCTCAAGCTAAAGCAGAGGAAGATGGTTTTAATGTATATTCAGTAGCAGAAGCTGTTGAACAATCGGACGTTGTCATGATTCTTCTTCCAGATGAAATGCAGCAAAAGGTTTATGAAGAAAGCATTAAACCAAATCTTAAGGCTGGAAATGCGCTTGTTTTTGCACACGGGTTCAATATTCACTTTTCACAAATTGTACCTCCATCTGATGTAGATGTATTTCTAGTAGCTCCAAAAGGACCTGGTCACCTTGTAAGAAGAACGTATGAAGAAGGTGCAGGAGTACCAGCTCTATATGGTGTGTATCAAGATGTAACAGGTAATGCAAAAGAGCTTGCATTAGCATATGCACAAGGAATTGGAGCAGCAAGAGCAGGAGTTTTGGAAACTTCTTTCCAAGAGGAAACAGAAACAGATTTGTTCGGTGAGCAAGCAGTACTATGTGGCGGGGTTACAAGCTTAATCAAATCTGGCTTCGAAACATTAGTGGAAGCTGGATACCAGCCAGAAGTTGCTTACTTCGAATGTATGCATGAAATGAAATTAATCGTTGATCTTCTATATGAAGGTGGACTAGAAAACATGCGTTATTCCATCTCAGACACAGCACAATGGGGTGACTTCGTATCTGGACCACGTGTTGTAAATGAAGATACAAAGGCACGTATGAAAGATGTTCTAACAGATATTCAAGATGGTAAATTTGCAAAAGGTTGGATTCTTGAGAACCAGGCAGGTCGTCCACAATTTAATGCAATCAATAACCAAGAAAATAAACATCAAATTGAGACTGTTGGAAGGGAGCTCCGTGACTTAATGCCTTTTGTTAAACAATCCGTTAAATCAAAACAGAAGGATGTGAAGGAACATGTCACTAATTAAGATTTTTGACACGACTCTAAGAGATGGCGAACAATCACCAGGGGTTAACTTGAATAAGCAAGAAAAGCTGGAAATTGCAAGACAGCTTGAACGTTTTGGAGTTGATCGGATGGAAGCAGGATTTCCTGCTTCCTCCAAAGGTGACTTTGAGGCAGTAAAAGCGATCGCCGATACGATTAAAAATACATCCGTTATTGCACTTGCAAGAGCGGTTAAATTCGATATTGACATTGCTTGGGATGCATTAAAGGGGGCGGAGAAGCCTGCGATTCATGTATTTCTTGCAACATCACCAATTCATATGACTTATAAATTGAAGAAGACTCCCGAAGAAGTAATGGAGACAGCAGTCAGTATGGTCACCTACGCAAAAGAAAGGTTTTCTGAGGTCGAATGGTCTGCCGAAGATGCTACACGTTCGGACTGGAACTTTCTAGCCCAAATAATTGAAAAGGTTATTGATGCTGGTGCAACGGTCATAAATTTACCGGATACGGTTGGCTATACGACACCAAAAGAATATGGTGAACTATTCCGATTTATCCGTGAAACCGTCCCGAACATTGATCAGGTTGCATTATCCTGTCATTGTCATAATGATCTTGGATTGGCAGTAGCAAACTCCATTGCAGCTGTTGAAAATGGGGCCACTCAGGTCGAAGGAACAATTAATGGTATTGGAGAGCGTGCTGGAAATGTATCCTTAGAGGAACTTGCAGTTGCATTCAAAATTCGTTCGGATTTTTATTCCTTTGAAACAGGCTTGAAATTAAATGAGATAAAGCGTACGAGTGACCTTGTTTCCAAACTTACTGGTATGTACGTTCAAGCAAATAAAGCAATTGTAGGAAGAAATGCATTTGCCCATGAATCTGGAATTCATCAAGATGGCGTGCTGAAAAATGCTGAAACCTATGAAATTATTACACCAGAAATGGTTGGCGTTAGCTCAAACAATCTGTTTTTAGGTAAACACTCTGGTCGCCATGCGTTTAAAGATCGTGTAAAAGAATTTGGAATCGAATTTACAGAGGATGAATTGAAGCAAGCCTTTGATCAATTCAAAAAGCTTACGGATCATAAAAAAGAAGTTACAGATGATGATTTATATACAATTGCAATGGAAGTCAAGACAGATTCTTCAGCAGTGAGTAAGTATCAATTAGAAAACTTCCAAGTACAGTATGGAACAGAGAATGTTCCAACAGCTACTGTCATTTTAAAAACACCAGCAGGAGATGTTGTAGAGAATTCTTGCTCTGCTCCAGGTAGTGTTGAAGCTTTGTATCAAACCATTGATAGTTTAGTGGAAGAAGATGTAAAGCTAGTAGACTACCAATTGAACTCAGTTGGTGGAGGGAAGGATGCTTTAGCAGAATCACATGTTCAACTAGTTGTAAATGGTGAAACCGTAAATGGAAGAGGTTCAGCACAAGATGTGCTTCAAGCATCTGCATCAGCATTTTTGAATGCAGTAAATCGTTATATTATCAAAGTAAAAACAATAGAAAAGAAAGAACTTGTGAAATAACCAAGAGCGCAAGCGCCCGGAGCTAGTTATAAAATCGGGCGTGAGCTTTCTTAAAAATACTTTGAAAAAGGAGGACCCCGAGTATGGAAAAGCAAATCATATTACTTCCTGGTGATGGTATTGGGAAAGAAATTATGGATTCTGCTAAGGCTGTGTTACTAGCAATTGCAGCTGAGTATAACCATCATTTTACTTTCGAGGAACATGCAATTGGTGGAAGTGCGATTGATACGCACAATAACCCGTTACCGGAGGATACAATACAGGCTTGTAAGAGCGCAGATGCGGTTTTGCTTGGTGCTGTTGGAGGTCCAAAATGGGATTCTAATCCGGCTCATTTAAGGCCAGAAAAAGGTTTATTAGGTATCCGTAAAGCCCTTGGATTATTCGCAAATATTCGTCCTGTAAAAGGATTTTCCCCTCTGTTGCATGCTTCTCCATTAAAGGAAGAAATCATAAAAGACAGTGATATTTTGATCATACGTGAATTAACCGGTGGTTTATATTTTGGTGAACCGAGTGAAAGAAGAGAGAATGGTAATGCAGTCGTCGATACACTCTATTATAAGCGGGCAGAGATGGAACGAATTATTGATAAAGGTTTCCAAAGTGCAAGGATTAGGAATAAGCACTTAACCTCTGTAGATAAAGCAAATGTTTTAGAATCCAGTCGTATGTGGCGAGAAATTGTTGAGGAAAAAAAGCAGGAATATCCAGATGTTACGGTTGAGCACGTATTAGTAGATGCAGCCGCAATGAAATTGATTACACAACCAAATCGATTTGATGTTCTTGTAACGGAAAATCTATTTGGAGATATTTTAAGTGATGAAGCATCCGTATTAACTGGATCACTTGGCATGTTACCGTCTGCTAGTCTCAGGACAGATGGTGTTGGAATGTATGAGCCAGTTCACGGATCTGCACCTGATATTGCAGGTAAGGGGATTGCGAATCCATTTGGGATGATTTTATCTGCTGCATTGATGCTGCGTTTCTCTTTTGGATTGGAGGAGGAAGCTTCTGAAATTGAAAGAGCAGTAAATGAATGTCTTGAGCAAGGCTACCATACGGCTGATTTGCAGATACAAAACGGAAAACAGGTTGGAACTAAGAAAATAACAGAAATCGTACTAGAGAATTTAACTACGAAGAGTATTTCAGATTCAATTTGCAATATGTACGTGTAAAAGATTCATACGTATTTTAAAGAGTGAGGTGTTAGGAAATGGGAAAACCGGAAACAATCATTGATAAAATATGGAAGAAGCATGTGGTACACCAAGAAGAGGGAAAACCAGACCTTCTATATATTGACCAGCACCTTGTTCATGAAGTAACTTCGCCACAAGCCTTTGAAGGTTTACGGATGAACAATCGAAAGGTTCGTCGCCCTGATTTGACATTTGCGACGATGGATCACAATGTGCCAACTATAAATCGACAAGTTGTCAAAGATGAGATTTCAAAAAAGCAAATGGAGACATTAAAGCAGAATTGTGCCGATTTTGGAATTAAACTTGCAGATATGTTTCACCCAGACCAAGGTATTGTTCATGTAATCGGACCACAGCTAGGGTTGACACAGCCAGGAAAGACAATCGTATGCGGGGATAGTCATACTTCTACGCATGGTGCATTCGGCGCGTTAGCTTTTGGGATTGGCACGAGTGAGGTGGAGCATGTACTTGCAACTCAAACGATCTGGCAAGAACGCCCAAAATCATTGAATGTTAAAGTTATTGGTGATCTCGGTCCAGGTGTAACTGCAAAGGATTTGATTCTAGCTATTATAGGGAAATTTGGAGTTCGCTTTGGTACAGGGTATGTCATGGAATATACAGGTGAAGCAATTCGTAACTTATCCATGGAAGGAAGAATGACTGTTTGTAATATGTCAATTGAAGCAGGTGCGAGGGCAGGATTGATCAGCCCGGATCAGAAAACGATTGATTATTTAGAAGGAAGAGAATATGTTCCTAATGGAGAAGCATTCTATAAAGCAGCAGAAGAATGGCTTGCTTTAGCAACAGACGAAGGTGCTACGTATGATCACACCGTGACCATTCAAGCTGATGAAATTGAACCACAGGTTACATGGGGGACAAATCCAGGAATGTGTGTACCTGTTGGTGGGAATACACCGGTTGTTGCAGATTCGGACCATAAAGAAGATGTGAAGCGAGCTCTTGAATATATGGGTCTGGAAGAAAATCAGCCAATTACTTCTATTGAAATTGATCATGTGTTTATTGGTTCATGTACAAATTCAAGATTAAGTGACCTAGAAAAAGCAGCGGCAATTGTTAAAGGTAGAAAAGTGAAGGATCATATTAAAGCAATCGTCGTTCCTGGTTCCTTTAGTGTAAAATTACAAGCTGAAGCAGCTGGCTTGGATAAAGTTTTTACGGAAGCAGGATTTGAATGGCGAGAATCAGGGTGCAGTATGTGTCTTGGAATGAATGATGATATTGTTCCAGCTGGAGGACGTTGTGCTTCCACTTCGAATCGTAATTTTGAAGGAAGGCAAGGAAATGGAGCACGTACGCATCTTGTCAGTCCCGAAATGGCAGCAGCCGCAGCGATTGAAGGGCGATTTGTAGATGTACGTAACTTTGCAGGAGTACTTAGCTAGGAGATGACGAACAATGGAAGCAATTCAAGAGCATAAAGGATTAGTATACCCATTAGATCGCTCAAATGTGGATACGGATCAAATTATTCCTAAGCAGTTTTTGAAAAGAATTGAGCGTACAGGTTTTGGAGAATTTTTATTTTATAACTGGCGATTTGATGATTACGGTAACCCAAGAGAAGACTTTACGTTAAATCAACAGCAATACAAAAACGCATCGATTTTAATAGCAGGTGAGAATTTTGGCTGTGGCTCTTCAAGAGAACACGCGCCGTGGGCACTGACAGACTTTGGTTTTAAGGTGATTCTTGCACCAAGCTTTGCTGATATCTTCTATAATAATGCATTGAAAAATGGAATTATTCCGATTAAGATGGAAGAAGAGCAACTTCATGAATGGATGCAAGATGCTGCAGATTCACAATTTGTTTTGCATGTTGATTTACGGAACCAACAAATTTCTGATGAGAAGGGGAATGTCATAACCTTTGATATCCCTGAATATCATAAGGAAAAGCTGTTGAATGGCTGGGATGATATTGCATTAACCTTGCTTCAAGAAAATAAAATATTAGCATATGAAGCCAACAGAAATTAAATGAATTTTGAACGAGAAGAAGGAGTGAATGGTCTTGGGGATTTCTTAAACGGTGATAAGGTCTACCATGCAATGAAGCGGCTGACCCCCATTGTTCATCGTACACCATTATTAACATCACATACGACAGATAATATAGTAGGAAAACACGTCTATTGCAAAATGGAAAATCAGCAAAAAACAGGAGCATTTAAGTTTCGTGGAGCAAGCTTTAAGCTGATGCAGCTGTCAAAAGAACAGCTTGCTAAAGGTGTGCTTACTGCCTCTGCAGGAAATCATGCACAAGGGGTTGCGCATGCAGCAGCGAAGCTTGGCGTGAAAGCAACCATCTTTATGGCAGAAGGTACGCCACTTGCGAAAGTGAATGCTACACGAAACTATGGTGCTGAAGTAGTATTAATTGGTGAGAGCTTCCAGGAAGCATATCAGGCATCCATCGAACATCAATCGGTATCTGGGGCAGTTTATATCCATCCTTTTGATGACTATGATATTATGGCAGGACAGGGAACCATTGCAATGGAGATGCTTCGGCAAGAAGACAGAATGGATACGATCCTCGTCCCAATCGGTGGGGGAGGATTAATTAGCGGTATTGCTGTTGCTGCGAAGCATGTGAACCGGAATAT
Source organism: Oceanobacillus sp. FSL W7-1304 (assembly GCF_037969805.1). Lineage (NCBI taxonomy): Bacteria > Bacillati > Bacillota > Bacilli > Caryophanales > Bacillaceae > Oceanobacillus > Oceanobacillus sp. FSL W7-1304. Next base: position 4,100,110 of record NZ_CP150211.1, read on the forward strand.
TAGAATAATCGGTGTTCAAGCAGAAGGGGCCCCGGCAATATATGAGAGCTACCATGCTAATTCGGTGATGAAATCGAATAAGGTTTCAACTATAGCAGAAGGAATTGCTGTTAAAGAACCAGGAAGTCTAACCTTACCAGTTATCAGGGAGTATGTAGACGATATAGTTACAGTGACAGATGAGCAAATTGCTTCAGCCATTGTGTATATGCTCGAACGAAATAAAACACTAATGGAAGGAGCGGGAGCAGCTGCCTTGGCAGCCTTATTCGCCCATAATGATAAAATAAAATCAAGGCACTGTGGTGTGATTGTAAGTGGAGGAAATTTGGATATTGGTGCAATGTCCAATATTCAGCAGCTTGCCGAACAAAAAACCCCAAAAAAAGAAAAAGCTTACATGGCATTATAAGAAAAAGCTTCTTGGTATTTATTTTCCAAGAGGCTTTTTTTCTGTTTTTAGGAAAAACGGTAAGCGGATACATCCGTTGAATTGTCAGAGTTTGTCAGATTTTAGGCGAAAAAAATTGATTTAGTCAATTAAATTTATCTGCAAAATTAGCTATTAAGATTTAAAATTTTCATATAATGCGAAAAAAATTAATTAAAAAAATATTTATATGTTTACTTGTTAAACCCTTAATAATAAAGACTTTATAAAGAGAATTCTTATTAATAACGAAAATTATCAGAATTTATTACTGTTAAATTTTATCAAAAGATATTGCTTTTATAAAAATATTCACTTATAATCTTCTAATATATTAAGAAATATTTACGATTTGATTTCGGATAATACAAAATGTTTAAAAAACAAATATAAGTTTCCGAATAAGTCGATAAAGAAATACAACTTTTTTGTCTTTGTATTGACTCAGGATGTGAATTATTAGAAAAATCACAAAAGCTAATATGCTAAAAATAATTACAAAATAGTTATAAGTCTATTATATTTATTAGTTAGGAAGACTTTTTATTTTTTAATAATTATCAGAACCTTCTGTTTAGAGGGGGTGCAGTAGATTAAATTTTTTAAGTACCATGTAGCTCTTTTATATCAATCATACTTCATAGTAGAGGTAAATTAATACATTAGGGGGATTAATTTGAGTAATAAATTATTGGAAATTAAAAACCTATCAACCTCATTCCGCATCGGTGATGATTATTATGCTGCAGTGGATGATGTTACATTAACGCTAAATAAAAACGAAGTATTAGGTATTGTTGGAGAATCGGGTTCGGGAAAAAGTGCACTTGCATTCTCCATAATGAGACTCCACAATAGGGCAAAAATAGAAGGAAGTATTCTGCTCAATGATCAGGATATTGTAGACATGTCTGCTGCTAATTTAAATAAATTACGTGGTGACGATATGGCAATGATTTTCCAAGATCCACTGACAGCATTAAATCCGCTAATGGAAATTGGAGAACAGATTAGTGAAGCATTACTTTTACATAATCCTAGAATGACACAGAAACAACGTAAGCAAAGAGTTATAGAATTATTAAATTTAGTAGGAATTCCACGTCCGGAATTTGTATATGAGCAATTCCCGCATGAATTATCTGGGGGGATGCGACAACGAGTTGTTATAGCGATTGCAATTTCGAATAAACCAGAATTATTAATTGCAGATGAGCCGACTACAGCACTAGATGTAACGATTCAGGCGCAAATACTGGATTTAATTCGCAAGCTAAAAGAAGAAATGAATGCCGGAATTATTCTAATTACGCATGATCTAGGTGTTGTTGCTGAAATGGCTGACCGGGTAGCTGTTATGTATGCTGGACAAATTGTAGAAATTGCTGAAGTACATACATTGTTCGAAAATCCATTACATCCTTATACCAAATCATTACTGAATTCAGTACCAACGGAAGGACAAGACAAGCTTCACGTCATTCAAGGGATTGTCCCATCGTTAAAAAATTTACCGCGTAAAGGGTGCCGTTTTGCATCAAGAATACCTTGGATTGACGCCTCTGTCCACGAAGAAAATCCTGTATTGCATGAGGTTAAACCAGGTCATTTTGTAAGGTGCAGTTGTCACACGCATTTTTACTTCTCTGAAGAAAGTAAGGAGGCTGAGAAGAATGGCATTTCTTGAGGTTAAGGATTTACAAGTATACTTTCCGATTAAAGGCGGAGTTTTCAATCGCACCGTTGGCCATATCAAAGCCGTTGATGGTGTTTCTTTTTCTCTGGAACAAGGTAAAACATACGGGCTAGTTGGAGAATCAGGTTCAGGGAAGTCAACCACTGGAAGAGCAATTATTGGTTTAGAAAATGTAACTTCTGGACAGATATTATTTGAAGGTAAAGATATTACATCAATGAAAAGTAAGACAAAAGATTTAAGAAAAGATATTCAAATGATCTTTCAAGATCCGTATTCGTCTTTGAATCCTAAAAAGCGTGTTCTCGATATTATTGCAGAACCATTGCGAAATTTCGAAATGCATTCTAAACAGGAGGAAAAAAAGAAAGTACAAGACTTATTGGAACTTGTAGGATTGAGTCCAGAGAGTATATTGAAATATCCCCATCAATTCTCTGGTGGACAGAGGCAACGGATTGGTGTTGCAAGGGCACTAGCTTTAAAACCAAAGTTAATTATTGCTGATGAGCCTGTTTCAGCATTAGATGTTTCTGTTCAAGCCCAGGTACTTAATTTCATGCGAGAAATTCAAGATCAACTAAACTTGACATACCTATTAATTAGTCATGATTTAGGTATCATTAAACATATGTGTGATCACATAGGAATTATGTATAAGGGACGTTACGTGGAAGAAGGGACAAAAGAAGAGATTTTTACGAAACCTCATCATATTTATTCGAAACGTCTCGTTGCTGCAATTCCTGATATTAATCCGCGAATGCGTGAAAAGCAATATCGATATCGTCAAGAGGTACAAGAAGAATACAACAGTTCCTATAATGATTATTTTGATCATGAAGGATTAGCGTACAGCTTGCAATCGATATCGGATACACATAAAGTTGCTTTGCCGAAGAGAGGTTGATTCTATGTGGAAATTTATTGTTAGACGACTTTTTGTAACTTTTCCTCAAATTGTAATACTTAGTGTTATTATTTTTATTCTAGCGCAAATGATGCCGGGAGATGCACTTACTGGCTTAATCGATCCAAATATTGATCCGGCTGCAATCGAAGAGCAGCGTGAACGGCTAGGTCTCAACAATCCATGGTATGTTCAATATAGTGACTGGGTTAAAGGCGTCGTACAAGGGGATCTTGGACAATCATTTCGATATAAGATGCCCGTATCTGATCTGATTGAACAACGGATGATTAACACATTTTGGTTGTCACTTCTTACACTAATTTTTACATATGCAATGGCGATTCCGTTGGGCATTATTAGCGGACGCTGGAACGATACGTGGTTAGACCGTGCAATTACAGGCTATACCTATATTGGATTTGCAGCCCCACTGTTTATTACCGCCTTATTGATGGTTTGGGTTTTCGGTTTTCATTTTGGTTGGTTTCCAACAGGTGGAAGTGTTGCACCAGGACTAACACCAGGAACATTTGAGTATTTTATAAGTAAGTTACAACATTTATTATTACCTGCATTTTCAATGGCAGTAATTACCACAGTTTCTACGGTTCAATATTTGCGAAGTGAAATAATTGATACGAAACAGAAAGACTTTATTGTAACTGCGAGGGCTAAGGGAGCTCCTGAATCGAGAGTATATAATCGACATATTTTCAGGAATTCATTATTGCCAATTGCTGCTTTTTTTGGCTATGAAATTTCAGGGTTAATCGGAGGATCTATATTTATTGAAAGTATATTTTCTTTTCCAGGAATGGGGCAATTATTCCTTGATTCCGTACTTTTACGAGATTATAGTGTCGTAACTTCAGTTGTATTAATTTTTGGTATTGCTGCCATATTAGGTGCTTTGCTTTCTGATATTATTTTAAGTATCGTTGATCCAAGGATACGCATCAAGTAGAATCCGAGAGACACTGAGGTGAGTTAAAATGGAAATGAACAAGGTTAATGCAGACGTTCAAGCGTCTGATCAAGTAAGAAGTCCCTCCGGATTTTCAATTTTATGGAGGGAAATTGTCCGAGATAAAGTTGCGTTAATATCTTTAATCCTGTTGATACTTACATGCATGTTTGTATATGGTATTTCTTTATTTTTAGATCAAGGGGAAATTGTAAAAGTTGATTTATTTGCAATACATGAACCTCCAAATGATCAATTTATATTAGGTACGGATTATGGTGGTCGTGATGTGTTTGGCCAATTAATTATTGGAACGAGAAACTCGTTATCTATTGGAATATTAGTTACTTTAATATCAGGAACAGTTGGGATTTTGCTCGGCTTAATTTCTGGGTATTTTGGAGGCCATATTGATAACGCTGCTATGCGGTTAGTTGACTTTTTCATGGTTTTGCCAACATTAATGATCGTTATTGTTTTTGTAACCATTGTATCTGATTATAGCATTTGGTCTTTCTCTCTTATTATGTCCGCCTTTTTATGGATGGGGATTGCTAGGCTTATTCGTTCGAAAGCATTACAGGAAAGGGAGCTCGATTATGTTCAAGCTTCGAAGACTTTGGGTTCGTCCAATTTTAAAATTATGTTTGCACAAGTTCTGCCTAACTTAAGTTCTATAATTATTGTTACAATGACATTAAACTTAGCAGCGAATATTGGAATTGAATCTGGTCTTTCTTTCCTTGGATTTGGCTTTCCGGAAAGTACACCAAGCCTTGGAACACTTATCAGTTATGCTAGAAATCCGCAAACGCTTGAATTTAGATGGTGGATTTGGCTACCGGCAGCAATACTCATTCTAATTTTGATGCTTGCTATAAATAATGTTGGCCAGGCATTAAAACGCGCTACTGATGCAAGGCAGCGAAGAGGTTAATAAAGGATGGTTGTGTACACATCTTACTTTGGTACCTACATTAATACCTTTATTCAAATCGTATTAATGTTAGATATATAATTTCAGTCATTAAAAACTGAAATTAAGAAAAAGCTTTTAAAAAAAGGGGAGGTTAGAGTTATGGGTAAGTCAAAACTTATGAAGGCGCTGTTAGCACTAATGTTGGTTCTTTTAGTTGCATTAGCTGCTTGTAGCGGGGACTCTGATGATGGTCAAAGTGAAGGGACTGATAGTGGTTCTGATTCTGGGGATTCAGCAGAGGCTGATGATGGAGGAGAAAGTGATAGTGAAAGTGAACTTTATTCAATTGAAGATTTTAATCAAATTAAGACAAATGAAGGGGAAGCAATTGATGGAGGAACACTTACATTTGGTTTAGTTTCGGATACTGCATTTGAAGGAACGCTAAACTGGAATTTCTACTCAGGAGATCCAGATGCTCAAATCTTAGATTGGTTTGATGAGGCTTTGCTAACTTGGGATGAAAACTATGTGTATACAAATGATGGAGCAGCTACGTATGAAATCAGTGAAGATGGGCATGTCTTTACGTTCACGATTGGTGATAATGTAAACTGGCATGATGGTGAGCCAGTCACTGCTGAAGATTGGTTGTTCGCGCATGAAGTAATTGGCCATCCAGACTATGATGGCCCACGATATGGTTCAGATTTTACTAATATTGAAGGAATGGAAGAGTACCATGCAGGTGAAGCGGATACGATTTCAGGTATCAAAGTGATTGACGATAAAACATTAGAGATCACCTATATTCAAGCAACACCATCACTAGTAACTGGTAGTATTTGGACATATCCATTAGCGAAGCATATTTTTGGTGATATGGAAGTAGCAGAAATGTCTGCATCACCAGAAGTACGTGAAAACCCAATTGGATTTGGTCCGTTTAAGGTAGAAAGCATTGTACCGGGGGAATCCGTAACCATGGTTAAAAATGAAGACTACTGGAGAGGCGAGCCAAATTTAGATGGTGTTACTGTAAAAGTAATTAACCCGAATGTGGTAGTACAAGAGCTTGAATCCGGTGGTGTTGATACCGTGAGTGCATTCCAGGTGGATCAATACCCTGACAATGCAGAAATGTCCAATGTTGAATATTTAGGAAGAATTGATAGGTCATATTCATATATTGGATTTAAATTAGGTACTTGGGACAAAGAAAATGGTGAAGTTGTGACAGATCCTGAAGCAAAAATGGCAGATGTTAATCTACGTAAAGCAATGTGGCATGCAGTAGATAACACGACTGTTGGTGAACGTTTCTATAACGGTCTACGTTGGAATGCAACAACACTCATTCCACCGTCACATCCAGAATTCCATGATGATTCAAACGCTGGAGTTTCATATGATCCAGAAGCAGCAAAACAACTTTTGGATGAGGCTGGTTATGTAGATGTAGATGGAGATAACTTCCGCGAAAATCCTGATGGCGAAGAGCTTGTTATTAATTTTGCTTCTATGTCTGGAGGAGAAGTGGCAGAACCATTAGCTCAATACTATATCCAGGCTTGGGAACAAGTTGGTTTAAATGTGCAGCTTTTAGATGGACGTTTACAAGAATTTAATTCATTCTACGATCGTGTAGGTCAAAATGGTGATGATGACCCAGCGGTTGATATTTACTCAGCAGCTTGGGGCGTTGGAATCGACGTAGATCCTAGAGGATTGTATGGCCGAGACGCGATCTTCAACTTCTCTCGTTATTCAAGTGACAAAAACGATGAATTACTGGCTGCTGGAGTTTCGGAGGATGCCTTTGAACTAGAGAATCGTCAAAAAGTATACAATGAGTGGCAGCAATTCATGATTGATGAAGTTCCTGTATTCCCAACATTATACCGTTCAGAGCTTGTACCTGTAAATAATCGAGTTCATAATTACTATATCGGTGATGGAACAAACATGTATCGTTATGATATTGCAGTTACGCAAGAAGAACCAATTGTAGCTGAATAAATAGTAAATGAAAAGAAGGCTCGTTTTGTGAGTCTTCTTTTTGTGCGGTTACGTATCTAATATAAATTTATCAAACTTGCGATTTGAGTGTATTTATAAAATTTCTCCTGATTTTGCTGGACGGGTCGAATAAGCTATAATAATTAATAGATATATAATCAAGGAGGCGTAAGTAATGCTAACGGAACAAGATCAAATGAAAAAAGCAGTTGGAGAAAAAGCTGCGACTTTTGTAAAAGATGGTATGAAAATAGGTCTTGGATCGGGATCAACTGTATATTGGATGGTACGGAAGCTAGGTGAGCTTGTTGATGCTGGTGTAAATATTGAGGGAATTCCATCATCAAAACAAACAGAGAAATGGGCGCAGGAATTTGGCGTACCACTTACTGATTTTCGGGAAGTAAAGGAATTGGATATTACAATTGATGGTGCGGATGAAGTAGATGAAAATCATCAACTCATCAAAGGTGGAGGTGCAGCGTTATTTCGTGAGAAAATTATTGCACAGGCTGCTAAGGAACTGATTATTATTGTGGATGAATCAAAAATGGTTTCACATTTGGGAGAGTATCCACTGCCTGTCGAAGTGCTTCCATTTGCTTGGGAACGAACAGCAAATGAAATTTCGAAACTTGGCTGTGTGCCAAAGCTGCGTACGCTTGATGGAGAAATATTAGTTACCGATAATGGGAATTACATATTGGATTGTCCGTTCAATAAAATACCAGATCCAGATCAATTAAATAAACAATTGAAGCAAATTGTTGGAGTAATAGAAACTGGCTTATTTATCGATATGACAACGAAAGTAATAATTGGAAATAAAGAAACGGTTACTGTTGTCGAGTAAAATGATGTAATAGAAGAGACACCCTAGAGGAGATTCTTTGGGTGTTTTTACCACGCATTAACGAGCTGTGATATCTCGACTTCCAATCCTGAAGAAAATCAGAATGTTGAGGATAGGGGATAAAACAGCCCGTAAATTCCTGATTCTGTTCAAGGGCCTTTAGGTCATACCCTTGTGGTACTAACATTTAGTTGGAAGGAGTCTCCCCGCTAAATGAAGTCTCACTTTCACTTTATCCGGCTTTTTTGCATACGATGAGAAGTAGACTTAAAAATGTGGGTGGAAAGGGTGGCATCATTTGTGTGGAATAACTGGATTTGTTGACTGGAAGAGGCATGCGCATACACGACTAGCGGTTTTGGAGAAAATGACAGATACGTTATCATTACGGGGACCTGATGAAACAAATCATTGGATCTATGAACATACTGGGTTTGGACATAAGCGGCTGTCGGTTGTTGATTTAGAAGGCGGAAAACAACCAATGCGTAAGAAAAAGAATGATTTTACTTATACGATTGTTTATAATGGAGAGCTTTACAATACGGAGGAATTACGCCAAACGCTTCTTCAAAAAGGTTATGTATTCCAGACCTCATCTGATACAGAGGTTTTGCTGACAGCTTACTTGGAGTGGAAAGAAGATTGCGTCAATTATCTCAATGGCATTTATGCATTTGGTGTCTGGGATGAAGAAAAAGAACAGCTTTTTATGTCGAGAGACCGTTTAGGTGTAAAACCGTTGTTTTTTTATGAGGAACAAGAGCAGTTCATTTTTGGCTCAGAGTTGAAAGCAATTCTAGCTCATGATGCTGTTGATGCAGCAATAGATCATGAAGGTTTATCGGAAATCTTTGGTCTAGGGCCGTCGAGAACACCTGGACACGGATTATTTAAAGGTATACGTGAACTTCGTGCAGCGCATTCATTAATCTTTTCCAAAAATGGGTTAAAAGTTTGGCGTTATTGGAACATGGTCAGTAAGCCACATATTGATTCACTGGAAGATACTGCGCAAAAGGTAAGAGAACTAGTTGTAGATGCAGTGCAACGGCAGCTTGTAGCAGATGTACCTGTATCTACTTTGTTATCTGGTGGATTAGACTCTAGCGCGATTACAGCTATAGCTGCAGACTATTTTAAGGAAAAAGGAAAGGGAACATTAACGACTTTTTCAGTAGATTATGCTGGAAATGAGCAACATTTTCAGTCAAGTACCTTCCAGCCCTCTAGTGATAAGCCTTGGATTGAACAGATGGTTAATGTATTTTCGACAGATCATCATGATGAAATTATCTCTGGACTTGAGCTTGCTGCTTTACTGAAGGAAGCGGTAGATGTTCGAGATCAGCCAGGGCAAGCGGATATTGATTCATCTTTATTATGGTTTTGTCGTCGGATTAAAGAAAGAACAACGGTGGCATTGTCCGGTGAGTGTGCTGATGAAATCTTTGGTGGCTATCCATGGTTTCATGATCCGTCGGCCATTCAAGATGGTTTTCCTTGGATGCGTTCTTTAGATGCGCGAATCGACTTGCTTCATTCCCAATGGCAAAAGAAATTAGATTTAAAAAGCTATGTTCAAAATCGTTATCAGGAAACTATTCTGGAAACGCCAAGGCTGGATGGTGAATCACCTGAAGAAGCCAAGCGCAGAGAGCTTTTTTATTTAAATATGCAATGGTTTATGGCGCAGCTGCTTGACCGGAAGGATCGGATGAGTATGGGAGCCAGTCTAGAAGTACGTGTCCCTTATGCAGATCATCGTATTGTGGAATATGTTTGGAATATCCCATGGGAAATGAAAAATCTCGATGGACGTGAAAAAGGAATTTTACGCAAGGCGCTGGAAGGTATTGTACCAGATGATGTTTTATATCGAAAAAAGAGTCCATATCCGAGGACCTTTCAACCAGAATATACGAAGCAGGTAATAGCGTGGATGGAAACAATTTTAGCAGATCCGAATGCTCGTTTATTTGAATTTATGAAGCGTGAAAAAGTGGAAGCTATTGTAAACAGTGAAGGGAAGGAATTTAAGGAGCCATGGTATGGTCAGTTAATGCGCGGCCCCCAATTAATTGCACACTTATGTCAAATTGATTATTGGCTACGTAAATATGATGTGAAGATTCAAGTTTGATAGAAAGGTTCTCTTAAAAGGATTGGCTCCCTTTTAAAAGAACCTTTTATTATGTAACTCTTTGAAAATTGCGATATAATAATGCTAGTTTCAATTAGGAGGGGGATACATATGAAGTATTATGCTGCATTTTCACCAATGAAGAATGCTGAAAAAAGCAGGCAGTACCGTCAAGATCATTTAGACTATTTAGGCAAGTTAGCCGAACAGGGGAAAGTTTTTGCTAAAGGTCGTTTTACGGATAGTACTGGTGGACTTGTTATTTACATCGCGGAAAGCTTTGAAGAGGTTGAAGAAATTGTGAAAAACGATCCATATGTTGTTTATGGAGCAAGAGGGTATGATATTCATGAATGGGAAATGACTACGGAAGCAGTTTTACCAGGAAAGTAGATTACATGTAAAGTCAGGGCCCTTTTTCAAAGGAGAGTCCTGACTTTTTGTTATGCATTTAAAATTTGTATTGCATTTTGAACGCGTGCATCTGTTGGCGGTTCGACAGCGTCAAGCGGATATTCTAACCCTAGTGCTTCCCACTTATATACGCCCATTTTATGATAAGGTAATACTTCGATTTTCTTGATATTAGTTAGTGTATGAATAAAATGAGATAAATCCTTTAAATCCTCTTCATTATCACTATGTCCAGGAACAAGCACATGACGGATCCAGACAGGAATATTTTTTTTATCTAAATAACGAGCAAGTAGGAGAATATGATCGTTAGACATGCCAGTTAGTATTTTATGCTTCACTGGATTAATCTGTTTGATATCCATTAACACTAGATCAGTTAGTTCCAAGAGTTCGTCAAGCTGCTTCAGAAATGCAGGAGATTTGGAGAAACAGCCACCGGCAGTATCAATTGCTGTATGGATACCTAATTCTTTTAGTTCTTTAAAAAGGGCTATCAGAAACTTAACATGGAGCAATGGTTCTCCGCCACTTACGGTAACGCCTCCACCAGATGCTTGGAAAAAGGGGAGGTAATCCTTGATGTCCGTGACGAGTTCATTTACCGTCATTTCCTTGCCATCGCCCATTTTCCATGTGTCTGGATTATGGCAAAACTGGCAGCGGAGCGGGCAGCCTTGCATAAAAATTATATAGCGCAAACCTGGACCATCGACGGTTCCACATGTTTCGATAGAATGAATTCGACCTTTCACTTGAAAAACCTCCCCATTAAAATTGTTGACGTAATAGGGTGCTCCCCTTAAACAGGGAAGCGAGAACCTATATCATCTAACTATTGCATGCTTTTTTCCTTACAAGTGGTTTGCTTACATCCCTTTATGGAATGTTCGATTAATAACATCTAATTGTTGTTCTCTCGTTAATTTAATAAAGTTTACCGCATATCCAGATACACGGATGGTTAGCTGTGGATATTGTTCTGGATGCTCCATTGCATCGAGCAATGTTTCGCGATCAAACACATTGACGTTTAAATGATGTCCACCTTTTATCGTATATCCGTCTAGCATTCCTGCTAGATTTTGAATTCGTGTACTTTCTTCTCTCCCTAATGCTTTTGGTACAATGGAAAAGGTGTTGCTTATTCCGTCTAATGCGTATTCGTAAGGCAATTTTGCGACAGAGCTGAGGGATGCAAGTGCTCCTTTTTCGTCACGTCCATGCAATGGGTTCGCTCCAGGAGCAAAGGGCTCTCCAGCTTTTCGTCCATCTGGTGTATTTCCAGTTTTCTTCCCATAAACGACATTGGAAGTAATTGTTAATACAGAAAGTGTTGGTACAGAATTTCTGTATGTTTGATGCTTTTTGATTTTATTCATGAAGGCTGTGACAAGTTCAACTGCAATAGCGTCAACTCGGTCATCATTGTTTCCGTATTTCGGGAAATCTCCTTCTATTTTGTAGTCGATGGCATAGCCAGCTTCATTGCGGATTACTTTTACCTTTGTGTGCTTAATGGCACTTAGTGAATCAGCTGCAACTGATAATCCTGCAATCCCAGTTGCCATTGTCCGGAGAATGTCTCTATCATGTAATGCCATTTCAATTCGTTCATAGCTATATTTGTCATGCATGTAGTGAATCACATTTAGTGTATTAATATATAATCCGGCAAGCCATTCTAGCATTTGGTCATATTTTTCCATTACTTCCTCATAGTGTAGATATTCGGAAGTAATTGGTTCATAGTTCGGTCCTACTTGAGTGAAGGATTGTTCATCTACCCCGCCATTAATTGCATATAGCAATGCTTTGGCTAAGTTAGCTCGTGCACCGAAGAACTGCATTTGCTTGCCAATTTCCATTGCAGAAACACAGCATGCAATTCCATAATCATCTCCAAATTGTTTCCTCATGAGGTCATCATTTTCATATTGAATTGAACTTGTTTTAATGGACATAGATGCACAGTATTCCTTAAAAGGGCGTGGTAATTGATCAGACCATAAAACCGTTAAGTTTGGTTCGGGTGCAGGCCCAAGATTGTCTAATGTGTGTAAAAATCGGAACGAATTCTTTGTCACAAGCGGTGTACCATCTATAGCAATACCACCAATTGATTCTGTAACCCAAGTTGGATCTCCACTAAATAATTCATTGTAATCTGGAGTTCTTGCAAATTTTACAAGTCGTAGTTTCATTACAAAATGATCGACAAGCTCTTGTGCTGTTTCTTCTGTAATGACACCATTTTGAATGTCACGCTCAATATAAATATCTAAGAAGGTAGAAACCCTGCCAAGACTCATAGCTGCGCCGTTTTGCTCCTTGATAGCTGCTAAATAACCAAAATATAACCATTGGAACGCTTCGATTGCATTTGTAGCAGGATTGGAAATATCATATCCATAATCTGAACCGAGCTGTTTTAATTCTTGTAAGGCACGAATTTGTTCAGAAAGCTCTTCGCGGTCACGAATGATTTTCTCGGACATCACACCATTAACTCCCGTTGCTGCAAGTTCTTTTTGTTTATCTGCGATTAGCCTGTCAACACCATATAAAGCAACTCTTCGGTAATCGCCAATGATCCGTCCGCGTCCATAAGCATCAGGAAGACCTGTAATAATTCCAGCTTTTCTTGCTGCTCGCATTTCAGGTGTGTATGCATCAAAAACACCTTGGTTATGTGTCTTCCGATAATTGTTGAAGACATGCTTTACTTCTTCATCTAACTCATATCCGTATGCATGTAGAGCATCTTCTGCCATTCTAATACCACCAAATGGTTGAAGAGAGCGCTTAAAAGGTTGGTCTGTTTGGACACCAACAATTTTTTCAATACCTTTATTTAAATAGCCTGCTCCATGTGACGTAATGGTTGATACAATTGATGTGTCCATATCCAATACGCCACCATTTTCTCGTTCTTGCTTTGTTAAATCCATCACTTGTTCCCATAAAATTGTCGTGTTCCTTGTCGATCCTGCTAAAAAGCTTTCATCACCAGTATAGACAGTAATGTTTTGCATAATAAAGTCGCGAACATTAATTTCCTCTTGCCATTTTCCACTTTTAAAATCCATTTTGTTTTGAGCAGTTACAACCATAATAACCCTCCTAAAAAAGATATTGTGAAACATTGAGCATTCTTTATATATTTATCATATCACATATTTTTAGATGAAGTTATTTAAAATGTTAAAGAAGTGTGTCAGAATTGTAACTATATCGTGTCGATGAAGAAGGAATGAAATATTTAAAAATATGTTTCATTCACGTATAATGGTATAAATGATTTGAACGTCATATTTAAGGAAATCATAAATGGATGAGTGCCCTAATGAGAAGAGAGTAAGTATATTTGGTCATTCATAGAAGTGATGAGTGCCCGAATGAGAAGAGAATAAGTTTATTTGGTCGTTCATAGAAGTGATGAGTGCCCGAATGAGAAGAGAGTAGGTTTATTTGGTCGTTCATAGAAGTGATGAGAGCCCGAATGGGAAGAGAGTAGGCTCCTTTGATTGGTCAAAGATGAGTTACCAATCAAAGGAATGATAAGTTCATTCTGTAAGTTATGTAGGCTATGAGCTTCTTGGCGCAGTGAGTTATTTGATTATCTAAAGCGAATGGGGTTCCAGCATTAAGAGAGCATCAACATTTGGGGCCTATTTACTGGATTCACGGGCTTACTCGAAAGCTCATCACTGGATAGGCTGGCAACATACTAAAAATAGATAAAGGTTTGTGACAAATGAAAACACATTGGAATTTATTTATTGCTTTTTTTCGTGTTGGTATACTCGGATTTGGGGGAGGACCTGCTTCGATACCGCTTATTCAAAAGGAAGTAGTTGATCACTATAAATGGATGGATAACGAGGAATTTGGTGATATTCTTGCTTTAGCAAACACATTACCGGGTCCAATTGCAACAAAGCTACCTGGTTATATTGGTTATCGGGTTGCCCGTATACTAGGAATGATAAATGCCGTTCTTGCTACGATTGTACCTACGATTTTATTAATGATTGTTTTACTCACTACACTTTCACAAGTTAAAGAATTTGATTGGGTGCAAGGAATGACGGCAGCAGTCGTTCCAGTAGTGGGGATGATGATGGCTGTCTTGACATGGCAATTTGCCCAAAAAGCTGCTATTGGCTTGGGATGGGTAAAGACATGTATATTTCTTGCTATTTTCTTTATCACTTTACAAATTCTTCAGGTGCATCCAGGAATTTTGATTGCTGTTCTACTCATCCTGGCGCTGTCTCTGCCAGTCCACAAGAAGCAAAAAAAGAATAAAGAAGGTGAAGATGTATGATCTATATTGATATTTTTGTCGCCTTTTTTATTCCGGGTATTCTGGGCTATGGGGGAGGACCTGCTTCCATTCCCCTTATTGAAAATGAAGTGGTATTACGATATGGTTGGATGTCAGTGCAGGAATTTAGTGAGATTTTAGCGCTTGGAAACTCTTTACCAGGTCCAATTGCAACGAAGATGGCAGGGTACATAGGCTATGAAGTAGGAGGGGTTATTGGGTCGATTGTAGGCGTATTTGCTACTGTGGCTCCATCTCTAATTTTATTAATATTCCTTGGTGGACTGTTGTTAAAATATAAGGACTCTCCTAAAGTAAAGCGGTTAACGCTTTTTGTTCAGCCGGTCATTGCTATATTGCTCGGTGTTATGGCATGGAGGTTTTTCAGTGAATCTTATATAGGAATTGGAATTTGGCAGACGGTACTACTGGTTGGCGTTAGTTTTCTATTAATCGAGCGTTTTAAAATACACCCTGCATTTGTAATTGCCGGAGCTCTTATTTACGGTGGCTTTCTTTTATAAATAGATCTAGCCCTTATCGCCTCCATAAGCCTCAACTTATGAAAAAAAGCAAAACCCCTTGATTGTTGGGTTTTGCTTTTTATATTCCCATTACTCGATAACCCCGAGCTTTTTTAAGCCGTTATAGATACCAGAATCACTAACAGATGTGGTACGGTGCTTTGCGTAAGTAAATAGTTCTGGATGTGCATTATCCATTGCGAATCCTTCGCCTACAGCTTGCAGCATTTCACAATCATTCATTCCATCTCCAAAAGCGATAGCTTGCTCCATTGGTATACCGATGCGCTGAAGAATTTTTGTAACGGCTTCTCCTTTATTGACGTTCTTTCGAATAATATCAAAGGCCTTTGTTGCCCCTTCTACATTTACTTGTGACAAGCGAATATTTTCTTCTATTTCATAAAGTGATGCATCTCCTGGTTCAATATTCAATACGGTAGCACCTATGATTTGATCTGCAACTTCCTCAGTAAATAACGCATTTTGTTTCAACTGGAAAATGTCATTGAATTTTTTAACAAATGGATGGTTAAGATCTGTGAAGTAGTTTTTTTCCTTTGTATAAAGAACAAGTTCATGATTATGCTGTTTAGCGATTTCGATGAATTCTTTTACAATCGTTGGATCCATTGGTTCATTGACCACGGTTTGATCTTGATAGATTGCATATCCGCCGTTATAAGCAATAAATGAATCAATAGTTAATTCTTCAGCAAGATCCTGAATTTCAATATATGGTCTGCCGGTTGCAATAAAAACTTCAACCCCATTTTGCTTTGCTTGTTCAATAGCATCTTTTGTTGAATCTGTGTATGTGTGATCTGGTTTTAGGATGGTACCGTCGATATCTAGAAAAAGTACTTTATAACTCATAATGTTCTCCTTTATGTATGCTTTGTAGTCTATTCTAGCATAAAGGAAATTTGGATTGTACTAATACCAATTACGTTTACATAATATTAACTTTTGGGTTTTAGATACACTAAAAAAAGCAGTATCCAATTCGGAATACTGCTTTAAAATAATATTATAATGATTTATCGTCCACAGAATCGAGCCAATCTTCAATTGTTTGAATAACTGCTTGGACTGTTCCTGCCTCGAACGGAGAATTCAGTTTTGCTGTCTTTACAAGATTAAGGAAGGACTGTGAGCCGCCTTGTTTACTGAGGTTTAGATAGTCTTTCCATGTATCCTCATGGTTTTCACGCGACTTTTCCCAAAATTGGAAAGCGCAAATTTGAGCAAGCGTGTAATCAATATAATAGAAAGGTATATCATAGATATGTCCTTGACGATGCCAATACCCACCAGAAGCTAGATATGCATTGCCGTCGTAATCACGGTGTGGTAAATAGATTTCTTCAAGTTTTCTCCAAGCATCTTTACGTTGTTCTGGTGTCCAGTCTGGATTGTCGTATACAAGATGCTGGAATTCATCAACAGCAACCCCATAAGGAAGAAATTGTAGGCCATCAGCTAAATGGGAGTACTTATATTTATCGGTATCTTCCTTGAAGAAAAGCTCCATCCATGGCCATGTTAAAAATTCCATGCTCATGGAATGAATTTCTGCAGCTTCACTTGTAGGAAAAACGTATTCTGGCACTTTCAGATTCCGACTAGTATAGACTTGGAAAGCATGTCCTGCTTCATGTGTTAGCACATCAATATCACCAGAGGTTCCATTGAAATTGGCGAAGATAAATGGAGCCTCGTAATCCTCAATGAATGTACAGTATCCGCCGGCTTCTTTTCCTTTTTTTGCTTCAAGATCCATCAGATTACGATCAAGCATAAAATGGAAAAATTCATTTGTTTCATTGGATAATTCCTTGTACATTTTTTGGCCGTTTTCAATAATCCATTCTGGGGAACCTTTTGGTTTAGCATTTCCACTTTTAAATTGAAAGCTTTCATCATAAAATCTTAATGTATCAACACCGATGCGTGCTGCCTGTTTCTCATATAGCTTTGTAGCAAGTGGAACGATGTAGTCCCGAACTTGCTTACGGAATGCGGCAACCATTTCAGCATTATAACCAATTCGCTGCATTCGTAAGTAACCAACTTCCACAAAATTTTTGTAACCAAGCTTCCCAGCAATCTCATGTCGCACTTTTACGAGCTGATCATAAATGGAATTAAATTGATCCTCATGGCTCGCGAAAAAGCCTGCATATGCAGTGACTGCTTGCCTCCGAACTTCTCTATCTTCGTTTTGTGCAAATGGGGCAAGCTGTGCCAATGTATAGGTTTCACCTTGAAAGGCTACTTCTGCTGAGGCTACAAGCTTTGAGTATTCTGAAGAAAGCTTGTTTTCCTTTTGTAATAAGCTAATTATTTCAGGTGAAAAAGCTTTAATTTCGTTATCGACAAGCTGAAAGAGCTGAGAACCGAACTGCTTTTCTAAATTCTTGCGATAGGGAGAGTTAACCAGTTCTTTATAAAATTCGGTGGTCATTTCTTTTAGGTTTGGTTGAATCTCATCGAAATAGTCACGTTCCTTTTGATAAAACTCATCTTTTGTATCGATTGATGCACGTATATAGACCAAATTAAATAAAGTTGATAGTCTGTTACGAAAAGCATTGATGCTTTCTGTGCCAGCAATTGCTTCTTCAGCTGATTGTGCATCTGTAAATTTCTTTAATAGCACTTTAAATGTCGCCTGTTCCTCATGGAGTATAGGTCTTTCATAAACATATTCTTCAAATTTTAGCATGGTGGACCCCCTCAAATATATATCATTTAATAATTCGACTTCTTGTGTAAAGAAACCTCTAAATTTAAGTAATCCTTTTTAAAATTTATGATTACATAAAATTCTAAAATTATGATATATAACGTTTTCATAAGTATTTGGTTATGATATATAACCAAATTCGCATTGTTATTTAGAAGTATTACTATGCTATAATTCTTTTAATTGAGATTAAAAAAAGCTTTCTACTACATAGTAAAATGGAAGCTCTCTCATCCGAAATGGGTGAGAGTTTCTTTGTAGTGCTTTTGAATGGGTAATTAATTCCTTTCATAAGCAACCAAATCAAATATTATCAGTCTATTTACTGGGGGTTATATGATGGAAGAATCAGAGAAATATGGACTTGACGAGAAGGGGTCTTCAAGGCGTAAATTCCTTAGAAATTCTGGAGTAGCAGCTGGCGGGGTAGTAGTTGGTAGTGTGCTTGGAGGCTTAATTGGTTTTGGTGGTGAAAAACAGCACCAAGCACCAAAAACTGAGCACGAACATGCCGCTCCTGCAGCAAATCCAAATGCTGCATTAATGTTTTTCACACCTGATCAGTACCAAACTACAATTGCTGCAACAGAGCGGATTTTCCCTGCAGATGAGAATGGACCAGGTGCAGCTGATTTAAATGTAGCTATTTATATTGACCATCAATTGGCGAGTCCTTGGGGAATTAATGCAAAGGACTATATGTTAGGTGCATTTTATAAAGCAGAGGCCACTCAACAGGAACAAGTACGTATTTTACGGAAAGATTTATTCTTATTGGGGTTAAAGGGACTGGATGACTATAGTGGGAATAAATTTGACAGTAAATTTACTTCATTAGAAGGCGAACAGCAGGATGAGATTTTGACCGAGTTTGAAAATGGGGAATACAAACTTTCCGGCGTATCGAGCAGTATTTTCTTTGACTTGCTTCGTATATTAACGATCGAAGGTGCGTACGCAGATCCAATGTATGGCGGGAACAAAGACATGGAAGGCTGGGCAATGCGCAAATTCCCGGGTTCTCGAATGAACTATAACAATGAAGTGGTAAGCAAAGAATTTATTGAATTGGAACCTGAAAGTTTACAAAGCCATATGGGGCACTAAATTGAAGAGGGACTTGAAGAAAGGAATTGACAAACATGAGCACAAAACTACCTAAAGTGCCTGCGGTTATTGTTGGAATGGGATGGGCAGGAGGCATTATTGCTTCTGAACTGACAAAAGCAGGAATTAAAGTTGTAGGCATTGAGCGTGGGAAAGAGCGAACTACAAATGACTATTTAATGGGACATGATGAGCTTCGCTTTCAACATCGAACAGAATTAATGCAAGACTTATCGAAAGAAACCATTACACATCGTAATGATCCCAATATGCGTGCACTTCCAATGCGCAGTTACGGAACATTTATTGTTGGAGATGGTGTTGGTGGAGCAGGAAGTCACTGGAATGGTCAAACCTATCGATTTCTTCCATATGATTTTGAAATTAAATCCTTGACTGAAGAGAAATATGGCACAAATAAACTAGGTTCAGAGTATACATTACAGGACTGGGGAATTACATACGATGAAATTGAGCCATATTATGATACATTCGAAAAAATGGCTGGGATTTCTGGTGAAACGGTAGAAATGTATGGACACCGTTCAAATCCTTATCCAACAGGACCAATGGTGAAGACACCTACTTTTGAATTGTTTGAGGAAGCAACGAAAAAATTAGGCTATCATCCGTATATGTTGCCATCAGCTAACCTATCGGAAAACTATACGAATCCTGATGGTATCTCACGATCAGCATGTCAATACTGTGCATTCTGTGAAAACTTTGGGTGTGAGTATGGAGCGAAGGCCGATCCAGTAGTTACGGTTATCCCGGTTGCTAAGGAAACAGGTAACCTCGATCTTCGAACACATTCCAATGTAACGCGCATTTTAAATGATGGAACAAAAGCAACAGGAGTTGTTTATGTAAATACAATTACTGGTGAAGAATTTGAACAGCCAGCTGATGTTGTTATTGTAACAAGCTATGTATTTAATAATGTTCGTTTACTATTAAACTCTAACTTAGGTACACCATATAACCCAGAGACTGGGGAAGGATCAATTGGCAAAAACTATTGCTATCAAGTAAGTGCAGGTGCTACTACGTTATTCTATGAGGATAAAGCGTTTAATAACTATGCTGGGGCTGGGGCCTTAGGAATTGAAATTCCTGATTTCGCTGGAGATAACTTTGACCATTCAGATGTAAACTTTATTCATGGTTCAGGGATTCGCATGACGCAATATGGCAACCGACCAATTGCCATTAATCAAGTACCAAGCGGAACACCGTCATGGGGAGCAGAGTTTAAAAAGCAATCGATTAAATACGCAAATAGTACGTTACAGGTGAAATCACAAGGTGCAAGCATGCCACATAAAGACAATTATCTTGATCTTGATCCTGAGTATAAAGATGCATATGGCATGCCATTATTACGCATGACATATGACTATACCGAACAAGATAAAGAATTAGTAAAATATATGTCTAAAGTAACTCGTAAAATTGCGGAGAAAATTGGCGCGGATCATTATGAAACTACTGAAGAACAAGCAGCCTTTAATGTGAATGTGGATACAAATACTCATAACACTGGTGGCGTAATTATGGGGGCTGATTCGAAAACATCGGCAGTAAACTCTTATTTACAAATGTGGGAAGCCGAGAATGTATTTGTTATTGGTGCTTCCGCATTTCCGCATAACAGTTCATTTAACCCGACAGGTACGATTGGTGCGCTATCTTACAGAGCTTCAGAAGGCATTATAAAATATCTTAAAGATGGTGGCGGATCACTCGTTTAATTGTTGATTAGAATATATTCCCCAAAATATTTCACTGTGTGACAGCTGTTGTAGTGCAAGTATTAATATATTAGAATTAAAAGCACTTTCTTTTTTTGTGAAAAAAGAAAGTGCTTTTGCCTTATCCATATTAGAATGCAGCAGTCCAGCCGCCATCAACTGTAAGAACTGTTCCATTTACAAAGCTCGCTTCATCTGTAGCAAGGAAAAGTGCAGCATTTGCAATCTCTTCTGGTTCCCCAACTTTCGGAATAACACCTTGAACTGTTTTGGTTCGCTCCATCCCAAACGGATTAATATTTTTCATGGAAGCAGAAATATTTGTATTTACTGCACCAGGAGCGATTGCATTGCAGCGGATACCCTTTTGTGCGTACATATAACCTGTGTTCTTCGTTAAACCAACAACTGCATGCTTGGAAGCACCATAGGTTGCTCCCGCATGTGCCCCATTTAAGCCACCTGTTGATGCGATATTCACAATGACACCAGCGCCTTGCTTAAGGAATAACGGAATTGCTTTACGCATCGAACGCATAACACCTTTCGTATTTACATCGAATATTAAATCCCAGCGTTCGTCCGTAATGTCAGCAACTGGCTCAAACCCATCCATAATTCCTGCATTATTTACTAAAATATCTAATTTACCGTATTCATTAACAGCTGTATCAATCATGTGATCAATATCTCCTTGGTTTGCCACATTAACCTGAACGGCCACAGCAACCCCATTATCTGCAATGATTTCTTTTACAACTTCTTCAGCACCTTCAAAATTAAGGTCAGCTACAACTACTTTAGCACCTTCCTTAGCATATAACTTCGCAATTGCTTTTCCCATACCTGAAGCAGCACCAGTTACAATCGCAACTTTTTCTTGTAATTTCATTTAATTTCCTCCTTCATATTGATGAAGATAATGAACACCTGTACAATAAAATTATATATGGTCTAATAAGAAAGCGCAATCAACAGAAAATCGAGAAATGCTGATTAATATACGCTTATTAAGAAATATGTTGATTAAAGGTGGAGAAAAAGTGAAAAAAGATTTACGTATTATAAAGACTGAGGAAAGCTTGCGAAAGGCACTGCTCACACTATTAAAAACAAAGACTTTAGAAACAATAACAATTTCAGAGCTATGTAGGTTGGCGCAAATTAATCGAGGGACCTTTTATCTGCATTATCGTGATGTCCATGATGTGTTTCGTCATTACTTTGAAGTGATTGTGGAAGATTTTAGAAAGGCATATGAGAAACCATATTTGAATACAAATTTTAATATAAATAATATGACACCTGATATGATTGATATTTTTAATCATGTAAAAAAATATAAAGCATTTTATCAGATTATATTTGATGGAAAATCTCCAATGACTTATTATTATCTCGTCTTTGATACAATTCGTAAATTTATGGAAGAATCCTTGAGCATAGATAATAATGCAGTGTATTTGGATGTTGACTTCGATTACCTCATAAGCTACCACGCCAATGCAATAATCGGAATTATCATTGAGTGGCATAAACAAAACTATACAACACCGATAGAGATACTGAATGAGCAGCTAATCAAGCTCATAACAAACACTAGGTCATATAGGTGATCATCTTGAACCTTTAATAGGGTTGAGGAGGTATGAAGAAGTATAAGCATTGTGACTTCTATAAAAAAAGGCCCCCGTGGAGAAGGGGGGAGGCTTGTTCTTTCAGTAACGTGCATTTTGTTCTTAATTGACCTGTTCCTTCACAATGTCAATAAACAGCTTGGTCGCTCGCGAAACGTGCTGTAGTGAAATAGCAGCTAATGCGATATTTCGACGATAATCGGTCAAAATTGGACGAGCGTATTTCCACATTTCCGTATCTTTTATAGCAAGTTCAGGGAGTATGGATAAACCAAGCCTTTCTTGAATCATTCCGAGCATTGTATTTAAGTTTGAAACGGTATATTTTTGATGATAGGGAAGTCCTTTATCGATAAATAGTTGTTCAATCGCTTTTGGATCTCCCCACTTACCAACAATCAATGATTCATTTGATAGATCTGACAACGTAATTAATGACTTTTTAAGTAAATGATGTTCAGGAGGAAATACTGCCATATATTTATCTTCCACTAATGGAATAATATCCAGGCTGCTATGTGGAGAGTAAATAAATCCAATATCAACCATACGTGATGTGATCCAGTTAAAAACTTCTTCGACAGACCCTTCAAATAATTCGATGGTTATATTCGGATATTTTTGCTGGATTGCCTGAATAATCTTAGGCAGAAAACGTGCGGATACATCGGGAAAACCAGCGACTTTGATTGTGCCAGTTTCAAGACCTTTTTCTGCCGCAACCTCCTGATCAATTATTTTAAGGCTGTTTTCAATCGTACGGATTTGCAGAAGAATCTTTTCACCGATGTCTGTCAGAATGAGTCCCCTTGATTTATCTCGGATCAATAGTGACACACCAAGTTCAGCCTCAAGACTGGAAACAGCCTGACTGACAGCTGGTTGTGTCATTTTTAAGGCTTGACCTGCCTTCGTGAAATTGCCGATTTCAATAACTTTTGAAAAAATATGAAGCTGTGTAATAGTGGCCATATGTCTTGTTTATTCCCTTCATCAATTTCTAGTGCATTATATTGTATACTAAAAGCAGAAAGTTTTACGAAAATAATCATACGCAGTCATACACGCTATGAATGATAACCGTGCATTTTTCTTTATTTTAGTATATTATGGCTAACGGTAGAAGTAAATGAGATGCTTAAAATCAGATTTTTGTTAAAGAAATGAAGTTAGGGGAGGGAATAGCAAGATGATAGTTGATGGAAGATATCGAAAAAATATTTATCCTGGGCAAAAAGCAGAAATCGTATTGAAGCAAAATCAACGCACAGGAAAAACAACGGCAGGAGTTGTGAAAGATCTTTTGACAAAATCAGAATTTCATCCACATGGAATTAAAGTTAGATTAGAGGACGGTCAAGTTGGACGAATCCATGTAAAATAGGGATGACTTAACTAGAGGAACCGCTTCCAAAAAGACGACACGATCCACCTGAAAAGCGATATTCTAATTGACTTTGATTTCTTTCAATTGTAGACTATAGGTAATGTCATTTAATATTTATGGGGTGAAAGTTATGATTTTGGCAGTTTTTACAATCGGGGGAATTTTAACAATCGTAACACTTCTTGCAAACGTTCTACTTGTTAAAATGACCGCAAAAGAATCAAGGTCTTGCTATTATCCAAATATCTTCTTAGTGATTGTTGGATTATTACTACTAGGAGTAGCATCGATTGCTCCTAAAGTAGACATACTAGGAGCAGGATTTGGTGGTTGGGGAATTGCAGCATTATTCTCAGCAGCAATTGGATTTATTATTACATCAATTATTGACGCTTACCAAAATGTAACTGCATAAAAAACACAGCATCTTTTGAAAGATGCTGTGTTTTTTACTTTAAATAAGTCATTCCATCACGTTGTTCCACTTTACCTTCTTTTAAAAGTTTGCCTAAAGCTCGTTTAAATGCTGCCTTGCTGATACGAAATGTTCCACGGATGTCTTCTGGATCACTCTTATCGTTAAAGGGAATAACACCATTGTTTTCTTCCAAATGTGCTAAAATGCTCGTAGCATCTTCTCCGATACTATCCTGTTTTAATGGGCGAAGGGAAACATTTAATGTTCCATCTTCCTTCACATCAATCACACGCCCATGAACGAATTCACCGAGTCTTGGCTCTTCTTTACGTTCTGTATGATGAATGAATCCGCGATAATCATCTTCGGTTATAATAGCGGATCCTTCTTTGCTTGTATGATAAACGGTTCCGCTTATCGGCTGATTGTATAGTTCTTCTGGTGCTAGTTCGATTTCTCTAGCAATGACACCCTCCGTAGCAGGTATTGCAAGCAGACGTCCATTTTGATCTTTACCTAGAGTAATAAAAAGTTTATCTCCTGGATTTGGCCAAACAGCTTCGAATAATGGAAGGTCGTCAACAGATACTAGCATTTCCTTTGCGATACCAATGTTAACAAAAGCTCCTAATTTAGGAATAACTTCTACTACTTCAGCCCAATCATAGACATCCATTTGAACGGATGGCAATGTCGCTGTAGCTGCAATGTTTCCTTTTTTGTCATTATAGAGAAAAACATCAATTTCTCTTCCTTCGTCGTAAGTATGATTGGCTTCATTATGATGTAAAAGCGCCTCTTGTCCGTTTTTTTCTAATACATAGCCGGTGTCAATTTTTCGAGAAACAGTCATTGTTTGTACCTTGCCTATTGGTAATGTATGCATATATTTACCTACTTTCATTCTTTTCTAAAGTGTCCTAAATGTGCGCAATCCTAGTATGTATTGGAAAAGGAGTACCCTCATTATTAAGAGTACCCCTTTGATTTAAAAGTAACACATAAGTTTAATTTTATTTTATTATCCCGATTGTTTCGGGTGGGAAATTCTTGTTCATCAGCTATTAATTGATAGCGTGAGAAAGTGTATTACTTGTTTTATTCAATAAAGTTATTTTTCAAAAACGTAGTATTTACCAAGTCTTCTATGCAAATATTCATTGCAATATACAGATAGCAGCATTTATTCTTTTCTATCTGCCAAGAATTTCACTTAACCGCGGTACGTGTTCCACTGGATGTCCTCTAACTTAAGCAACGTAGCCCTACCTGCTCTACGTCCTTGCGACCCCTAAGTCGCGCCAGTGTGAATAAGCATCTTCAAAAACATTGTAGAATGCCAGAATTACTTATTTGTTACTAGATGAGTAATCATACCATGCATGAGTACTTCTGTCAAATCATAATTTTACACCTGAACGAAGGGGCAAGGAGCTTACGATAAAAAAGGGAGACACGATGAAATATTAGATGCTAGAAAATAAGATAAATAGTCTTTCATTCTAGAAGTGCCAAAAATTGTGATAAACTAGTGAATAGTTCTAATAAAATGGAGATGTCATGGATGAGTTTATTTCTGAATATTATTGTACCGATTATGGCAGTTTTTGCTTCAGGTTTTATATTGCAACGAATTCGTATTCTAGATGTAAGGTCGGTATCAGCTATTTCGCTTTACATATTGTCACCAGCACTTATATTTGTAACCTTATATGATACTGAGTTTAATAGTGGCTATATGGTGATTGTAGTTTACATGCTTGTATTATTTTACATAATGGTTGCCATCAATAAAATATTGGCAAAAATATTCAAATGGGATCCAAACACAGAAAGTGCTTCGATTCTAGCTTCAGGTTTTATGAATTCAGGTAATTATGGTTTGCCTGTTGTACTGTATACAGTAGGAAACGCTGCATTACCGTATGCTATTTTCATAATGGTTGTTCAAGCATTACAAAATAACTTTTTTGGTGTTTATTATGCTTCCAGAAGTAAAAGTGGTTTTCGACGCGCGTTTGAGAATGTATTGAAAATGCCTACTACTTATGCGGCGGTTTTGGCATTTGTTTTCCAGTTTTTTTCTGTTGAAATTCCTGATTCGGTTCATTCGACATTAGACATGGTTGGAAGTGCGGCTATTCCGGTAATGATGATTATGCTTGGAATGCAGTTAGCTTCGATAACAGCACTGAAACTTAATTGGCAGGTTGTTATTTCTGCAGTGACATTGAAAATGATTGCTGCTCCGATAATTGGGATAATCTTTGTTTCAATTCTTGATGTAGATCCAGTAATTGCCGCTGTTATCATTATCATTTCTGCAATGCCAACGGCTGCTACAACAACAATGTACGCCATTGAGTTTGATACAGAACCAGACCTAGTTTCAAGTATTACATTCATTGCAACATTAGTTAGTATTGTAACACTTAGTATTCTGTTAAATATCATTGTTTAATTTAGATGTTTGGTATGGAATTATAAGGGGAAACTTCTTATTAAGCTCAGGCATTCCAGAAAAGGGAGATTAATATGATTCGAACAATACTAATGATAATTGGAGCAATAGTAGTAATCGGGTTTATTATTTCATTGCTTTAATGAAAAAAGAATAAACACGTGACTTGCCCGAAGACAATTTGTCTCGGGCATTTTCGCGTTGTGTTCATGTTAAGGATTAAGTGATTAAGTTTACTCGTATTCATTATGATTTTTGCTATAATTGAAAAAAAGGTAAATAGGGAGGTTGTTCCGGATGGATTTAGAATTAAAAGGAAAGTCAGTGATTATAACAGCAGGAAGCAAAGGACTTGGGAGGGCAATTGCAAAAGAGTTTGCAAAGGAAGGTGCTCATGTTTTATTAAGTAGCAGGGATGAAGAAGCATTGCATCTTGCAGTTCAGGAAATTAAGCAGGAAACAGGAAATGAACAGGTTGATTATACTGTTTGCGATATGAAGGATTCAGAGGCGATTGATCGACTTGTTGAAAAAGCATTGTCCTGGAATGGTACGATTGATGTGCTCATTAATAATGCAGGAGGACCACCAGCGGGTTCATTCATGGATATGTCTGATGATGATTGGTATCACGCATTTGAATTAAATCTGCTCAGCTTTGTCCGAACAATAAGAGCAGTCGTTCCATTCATGCAAAAACAAAACCGTGGTCATATTGTAAATCTTGCATCATCATCTATTAAACAAAGCCTAGACCAATTAGTACTATCGAATACAATGCGTCCAGGTATTGTTGGGCTTTCTAAAACATTGGCACAGGAATTAAGTGCTGATAATATTTTAGTCAATACAGTTGGTCCGGGAACGGTTGAAACGGATCGGATACTTGAGCTATACAAGGTGAGAGCGGAAAAGCGTCAAGTAAGTGTTGAAACAATCATAGAAGAGACGGAGAATCAGATTCCAATGAAGCGATTCGGCCAGCCAGAGGAGTTTGCGAAAGCAGTTGTCTTCTTAGCATCTGGTGCAAATACATACATTACAGGACAATCTCTCATTATTGACGGTGGACAAGTGAAAGCATTATAAATGGACGTCAAAGAGGATCAGGTGATTGAGCCTGATCCATCTTTGGCAGATAAGAAAGTTTAAACTTTTTTATCCGCAACTAAGGCATTCGATGAAAAGGCTTGGCAAATGCCTTGGTTTTCTAATGATTGCACGTTTATCAGGCATTTGGAATGACCCTTAAAAAATATTAAAAATCCCGATCGCAATTAAAATAACGGGTGGCAGAAAGGTTAGGCGCTGCAGTTTCTCTTGCTGTGATAAAAAAATTCCTAGCTTCATACCGAAAAATAAAAAGAAACCACTCATACACGCTGTAAGAACGGCAGTCAGTGCAGGGGAATACCCAAGCATTGATGCGCCAATTCCAGCACCAAATGCATCAAGTGCAAGTGCTAAGCCAAGCAGGAATGCTTCTCCGGCTGAAATGGACCCGGATTGATCTAAATCAGCTTTATCAGGTGTTGTCATTACGGTTTTAATATCTTCTATTCTAGTCGTGTGAGCCTTATTAGTAGAAGTCGCATTTATTAATTTTGCTCGGATAACATTAATGAATGAAAATAAACCGATCGCGATTAAGATAATACCTCCAAGGATCTTTGCCACTTCTTTTGAGATAAAAAAGCTAAGCAAATCGCCAACCAGCATGGATGTATAAACTATAATACCTGAACAGAGCATGATGATGATTAATGCAATCACAGGTACTTTAATTTTTCGCAGTCCATAAGTGATTCCTACGCCGAATCCATCTAAACTAACTGCTGTAACTAATAAGAGTAATCCAGTATAATAAAGCATCTAACCATATCCTTTACAAGGTTCTAGATTATAGTATGGAAAGGATGGTTACGTTGTGCTTGCGGCAGTTATGCCTGCACGAAAGAGTTAATTTGTGATAAAGTATCTTTAGATGTTTCCTTCATTTCATAACGAAACAAGTAAGTGAAATCCGAATGGATCGTTCATATAGAGAGGATTTTTTGATGAGTAAAATAGTTGTATTAGCAGAGAAACCATCCGTTGGTCGTGACATTGCAAGGGTGCTTGGATGTACGAAAAAGGGGAATGGTTATTTTGAAGGTTCAAGGTATATTGTAACATGGGCGCTTGGTCATCTGGTTACATTGGCAGATCCAGAAGTCTATGATGATAAATATAAAACGTGGCGTATGGAAGATTTGCCAATGCTCCCGCCGAAATTAAAGCCAGTCGTTATTAAGAAGACAGGTAAACAATTTCAGGTTGTCAAATCCCAATTAACACGCAAGGACGTCAGTGAAGTCGTTATTGCTACTGATGCCGGACGTGAAGGGGAGCTGGTGGCCCGCTGGATTTTGGAGAAAGCCCGAATTAAAAAGCCGACTAAACGTCTATGGATTTCCTCGGTTACGGATAAAGCGATACGTGAAGGTTTTAAAAATCTCAAGCCTGGTGCAAAGTATGTGCATCTGTATGAATCGGCAGTTGCAAGGTCTGAAGCTGATTGGTATGTTGGTCTGAATGCAACACGTGCATTAACGACAAAGCATAATGCCCAATTGTCCAGTGGGCGAGTTCAAACGCCAACACTAGCGATGATTGCTGCAAGAGAGCAGGAAATCAAAGAGTTTAAGCCGAGGGCATTCTACGGTATCGAAGCAAAAACAGACAAAGGATTTAAATTAACTTGGCTGGATGAAAAAAATAATTCGCGTATTTTTTCTGAAGATAAAGCAAACCTTTTGCTTAATCAATTGAAAAATGAGTCCGCAACTGTTGTCCAAGTTGATAGGCAGCATAAGAAAAAATTTGCCCCACAGCTTTATGATTTGACGGAATTACAGCGAGAAGCCAATCGGATTTTTAATTTCTCTGGAAAACAGACGTTGTCGATTATGCAAAAGCTTTATGAGCAGCATAAGGTTTTGACATATCCACGGACCGATTCACGCGTTATTTCTTCAGATATTGTTCCTACATTAAAGGATCGCGTAAAAGCTTGTGGCGTAGATGAGTACGCAAAATCAGCTGCGAAAATTTTAAAAAAGGATTTGAAGCTTTCCAAGGCAGTTGTCGATAATGCGAAGGTATCGGATCACCACGCGATTATCCCCACGGAACAGCCGGTTCTGTTAGCGGATTTAGATGATAAGGAAATTAAAATCTATGATCTTGTTGTGAAACGTTTTTTAGCGGTGCTTTCAGATGCCTATGAATATGAACAAACAACAATTACAGCTGAAATTGGACCAGAGCGTTTTACTGCGAAAGGAAAAGTGATTAAAAAGCTCGGTTGGAAAGAAGTCTACAATAACCGAAGAAGTGAAGATGATCTTCAAGATGACCAACGTTTACCAGTTATGCATAAAGGTGATAAGCTAACGGATATCCGTATTTCTCGTACGGAAGGAGAAACGAAGCCGCCAGAACGATTTACAGAGGGTGCCTTATTACAGGCGATGGAAAATCCAGTTCGTTATATGAGCTCGGATGAAAAACATTTGGCAAAAACAATTAATCAAACAGGCGGTATTGGAACGGTAGCGACAAGAGCGGATATTATTGAGAAGTTATTTAATAATATGTACATGGAGCTAAAAGGAAAATATATTTATTTAACTCCTACAGGTCGTCAGCTGCTTGATCTTGTGCCAGAAGATTTGCGTTCTCCGGCCTTGACTGCGGAATGGGAGCAGAAGCTAGCCTTAATTGCAGAAGGCAAGCTTGCAAAGGATAAATTTATTTCTGAAATAAAAACCTATACGAAACAAGCTGTTCAGGAGATTAAAAATACTGGGGACACGTTCAAGCATGATAATATGACGGGAACGAAATGCCCTAGTTGTGGAAAGCTCATGTTGGAAATTAAGAATAAGCATGGACGTAAACTCGTTTGCCAAGATCGTTCTTGTGGGCATAAGAAAAATATTGCCAAACAAACGAATGCCCGCTGTCCAAACTGCCATAAACGTATGGAACTTCGCGGTGAAGGAGAAGGGCAAATGTTTATATGCAAATGTGGACACAGAGAAAAACTTTCCACATTTAATGCACGTAAACAAGAAGAGAAAAAACATAAAGTATCGAAAAAAGATGTAAATAAGTATTTGAAAAAGCAGGATGATGGCTTTAAGAACAATGCACTCGCTGATGCGTTGGCAAAGCTGAAGAAATAGAGGTTTAGGGATAGCTTACAGTAGATAAGCTATCCCTTTTTTGTGTGTTGTGATTTAATACTTCTTTTCTTCCAAAACATTATGATATTCATCTTGTATTTCGACAATGCTTGGTGTGTTTTCCTGTGCCAATTGTTCTGCTGCCTCAATGGCTTCTGACTTAGTGTCGTAGACTTCCTCTGGTGCAACGTCCTCCAATTTTACAAACCAAGCACTTGCATCTACATTTGGTGTGACACTATACGTTTTCAATTAAAAAACTCCTTTATTTCTTAAGTTATAATTTATTTTCCCATTTGTATTGAAACTAAAACATCATCAACTTTATATAAACAAAATATATACAACAGGTTAAAAATTCTGTATAATCCATTTTAACGGAATATTAAAGGTAATTTTCCGTAAATGAGTTATATTTTTGGAGGTAGATTAATGCAACGAAAGTTAGACACATATTTGAAGCAAGTGGAACAGGAAATTATCGCTAACCGACGTCATTTGCATCAATATCCAGAGCTTAGTAATCAAGAGGTCAAAACATCCCACTATATTCAACAGAAGCTAACAGATTATGGAATTCCCTTTAAAACTGGCTTTGCCGAACATGGGGTTTTGGGGATTATTAAAGGTAAAGATTCCGATAACATCGTTGCGTTACGTGCAGACATCGACGCATTACCAATACAGGAATTAAATGAAGATGATTTTGTATCTAAACACCCAAATGTGATGCATGCCTGTGGACATGATGCTCATACAGCTATGTTACTTGGTGCAGGATATGTTCTTCAGCAACTAAAGGAGGAGATTAACGGAACAGTGCTGCTTGTTTTTCAACCGGCAGAAGAAGCATCACCAAAAGGTGGAGCGCAGGTCATGATGGAGGATGGTGTATTTGATACATACAAGCCGGATGTAATTTTTGGCCAGCATGTGTGGCCATATATGCCAACGGGTACTGTCGGTGTGCATGACCGGGAAGTAATGGGAGCGTCAGATCGTTTTAAAATAATTTTAGAAGGGCGAGGTGGTCATGCAAGCATGCCGCATCAAGCAAATGATGCTGTTATAGCAGCAGGGCATTTGATTACTGCATTGCAGACAATCGTTAGTAGAAACCTAGATCCTATGGAGTCTTCTGTTGTTACAATTAGTATGCTGGATGCTGGCAGTGTACCGAACATTATTCCGCGAGAAGTGACGCTGCAAGGATCTGTTCGAACGTATCATTCAGAAATTAGAGAGCGATTAAAAGAACGCTTTTACCAGATTACAAACCAGATTGCGGAAGCCTTTAATACAAAAGCATATATTGAATATACGGATGGGTATCCAGCAACAATTAATACACCACAATGGGCTAAACTTGCCAGAAGTTCTGCTCAGAAGATCCTTGGAGAGAATGCAACACCTTCACAAAAGCCGTCTTTAGCAGGAGAAGATTTTGGAAGATTCCTACATAAATACCCTGGTGCATTTATTTGGCTTGGAACACAATTGGAAGATAAGGAAAAGCAGACACCACTTCATGATGCGAATTTTAAATTGAATGAACGTGCCTTGCCACAGGGAACTAAGCTATTTGTCCAATTTGCAATCGATGCATTACAAAAATTAAATGAGGAGTGAGTATATGTCTGATTTTGTAAGCCATATGGAACCAAAGTTGATTAGTTGGCGACAATCCTTTCATTCATACCCTGAACTTGGTTTTATGGAATATGTAACAACGTACCGTCTTGGAAAAGTTCTAGAGGGACTTGGATTTACGATTCATTTAGGAGAAGAAGCACTAGAGCGTGATGCGAGATTAGGAGTTCCAAATAAAACTGAATTGGATAAACATGAACTCCAAGCAAAAGCAAAAGGAGTGGAAGAGTCCTGGCTTGCTAAAATGCGTGGAGGTCTTACAGGACTTGTAGCAACATGGGATACTGAAAGACCCGGAGACCATGTGGCATTCAGATTTGATATCGATGCCTTACCAATTACGGAAACAAAGGATACGAATCATATACCTGCAAAAGAAGGTTTTCATTCTATGATCGACCAAACCATGCATGCTTGTGGCCATGATGGCCATATGACAATTGGTTTAGGGGTTGCCTCCTACATTGCTGCTTATCAATCAAAATTAAAAGGAAAATTTACGTTATTGTTTCAGCCAGCTGAAGAAGGTGGACGAGGTGCTAAAGCAATGACTGAAAAAGGGTGGTTAGATAATGTCGATTATTTTTATAGCGGACATATTGGCATCCAGTCCTTGCCAATTGGAACCATTGCTGCAACGGTAGATGGATTTCTAGCATCCTCAAAGTTCAATGTCACATTTTCTGGTGTTGCTTCTCATGCAGGAATGCACCCGGAGTTAGGAAAGAATGCTTTGCTCGCTGCTGCAGTATCAGCAACAAATCTTTATACAATTCCTAGGCATAGTGATGGCATTACTCGAATTAATGTTGGGAAAATGGTTGCTGGTAGTGGTAGAAATATAATTCCAAGTGACGCCTTTCTGGAAATGGAGACGAGAGGAGAAACTAAAAAAATTAATGAATATATGCTAACAGAAGCAACCCGAATCATAAAAGCAGCAGCAGACATGCATGACGTGACTTGTGAGATCACTCCTGTCGGTATTACAGAGGAAATGATTTGCAGTGAAGCATTAATACCAACAATAATAGAGGCATGTAAATCAAGTGATTATGTAAAGGAAGTTCTTCCGGTAGCGAAGGTTTCGGGTTCAGAGGATGCAAGCTTTATGATGAATCGTGTACAGCAACAGGGTGGGAAAGCAACTTATTTGTTATTTGGAACAGAGTTGAATTACCCGCATCACCATCAAGCTTTTGATTTTCAAGAAGATGTTCTTCCTATTGCATTGGATGCATTTATCAAAATCATTGAAGGAGGGTCAGGAATTGAGTAATTTGACTAAATGGCTAGAGGACAAACTGCTAGCCCTCAATGTGACGGATACAATGGCACGTCCAGATGGGTTTACGAGGCTTAGCTTTACAAAGGAAGAAAAAGCAGCGCATATCCAATTTGAACAAATCGCTGCTGAACTCGGTTTGAAAACATATCAAGATCAAGCAGGGAACTGCTGGGCTGTTTGGGAGGTTGATCCGTCTGCATCAACAATTGCAATGGGATCGCATTTAGACACCGTTGATTGTGGTGGTGGCTATGATGGGGTTGCAGGTGTGTTAACAGCATTAACTGCTGTTAAAGGATTACAGGACATAGGATTCCACCCGATAAAAAACATCGCTGTCATCTGTTTTATTGCTGAAGAATCTGCCCGATTTGGTGTGTCGACGATTGGAAGCAAAGCAATCACGGGTCAACTAAAACTAAAGGAAATGGAAGCAATTAAAGATCGTAATGGAATTAAAATGAAACAAGCAATGACAGATTATGGACTTGACTGGGAATCTATCGAAGCGGCTGTCCTCTCACTTGATTCATTGGAAAGCTTTATTGAGCTGCACATTGAGCAAGGAATGGAGTTGCAAGAAACAGGTGCAGAAATTGGTATTGTAAAGGGGATCGCGTGCCCAGTAAGACTTGTAATTACTGCAAAGGGAATGGCCAATCACACTGGTACAACCCGGATGCATCAAAGGCAGGATGCTTTTGTAGCCATTGCACCACTCGTAAATTTTGTACAGGAGGAAGCACTAAAAGTAAATGAAAAAAGTGAAGTTCCACTTGTAGCTACAGTAAGTACAATCCGTTTACATCCAAACGCAATGAATGTAATCCCTGGAGAAGTTGAACTTGGTATTGATATACGAAGTGTTGACGATAGATTAAAACGGGATTTCGCTGAAAATATTCGTACTTTTGTTTCTGAGCTTGAAGTGAAAAAGCAAATTAGGATTGGCGTAAAGACGCTTGTAGATAATGATTCAGTCAAGATGGATAACATAATGCATGCAAAATTAACCCAAGCAAGTAAAACAATTGGGTATGAAACATTGTCAATGAATAGCGGGGCTGGTCATGATGTAATGAATATGGCGGCGAACTGGCCAGCAGGTTTAATTTTTATTCCGTGTAAAGATGGATTAAGTCATCATCCACGTGAATTTGCATCGATAGAAAGTCTTGAAAAAGGAACAAAGGTTATGATGACATTCTTACAACAGGAAGCAGGAGAACCAATATGAAAGTAAGAATTGGGGTCATCGGTCCTGCTGATTCTGTAAATCAAATTATGACTGTTGCAAAGGAATTTAGCGATACATCAATTGTCCCATTTACCTATGAATCGCTCGAGGAAATAGACGAAATATTGAAGAATAATAAAAATCAATTTGATCAATGGTTCTTTTCGGGAATAATGAATTTTTCTTATGCAATGGAGCATACGCTTTTGTCAATGGATCATGCAATCTATCCAGATATGAATGGATCAGCTTTTTTAGGGACATTGCTTGAGGCGCAGCTTGATGAGGATAAGGTCTATAAAAAAATAAGCATTGATACGATTGAAAATGAAGAAATAGACAAGTTATTATCCTTTTATCAGTTACACTCCATGATTTATAATAATATTCCTTTCCAAGGATATGAACATAACGAAAAGCAAATTGCTTTTCATGAGGAACTATATGAAAAAGGTAAATCGGAAGTTGCTATTACATTTATTCGTTCTACTTATATCGCTTTGAAAGAGAAAGGAATTCCTGTTTACAGGGTAATGCCATCCTATTTATCGATCGAACAATCGTTTAGACTATTAATTCAACGGGCGCTATCCAGTCGCTATAAAAATGCCCAATTGGCTGTAATCGGGTGCAATGTAGTGTTTAATACGAATGAAGAAGCGATGTATTATTCGTTCAAAATGAAACATAAAGAACTCGAATTGCGGAAAACATTGCTTTTTTTAACAGAAAAAATAAATGGATCATTAATGCAGCTAGGTGATGGATTATTTTTTATATTTACAACCCGGGGAGAAATTGATGATCAATTCGAAGTGGCGATATTTGAAATAATGGAGGATGTTAAAGTCCAGGAGAATATTCAATTGACTATCTCGATTGGATTTGGTGAAACAGTATCCCAAGCAGAAGACCATGTAAGACTAGGATTCCACCAACTGGAAACAGAGAAATCAACATCCATTATTATTGTCGATGAAGACCAGTCAATCACAAAAAAGAATGCAGATAATGAAACAATTGCATTTAAAACGATGGAGTTAGATGAGGAATGGCAAGAAAAAATTAGACACAGTGGTGTAAGTCCAAGTATCGTTTCAAAGATAAGAGCTTATTCAAGAAAATATAATCGATATGAATTTACAGCTAGTGATGTGGCCAGGTGGCTGAAAAGCACAGAAAGAAATGGGAGAAGGATTGTCAGCCTGCTAGAAAAGGCTGCAATTACAGAGCAATGTGGAGAGGTGCAATCAAATGTACGAGGCAGGCCCAAAAAAGTATTTCGTTTTTGTGCATTGAAATAAGAGAAAATAGAAGGGATGGATTTGATGGCAAGAGGACAAAAAAGGTTTGGCATGCAAAGTTTTTTGAACGGAATTGAAAGAGTGGGGAATAAATTACCGGATCCATTTATGTTGTTTGTCATTCTTGCAGGTATCGTTATCGTATTATCATGGGTAATCTCACTATTTAATGTCACGTTCACATTACCAGGTGAGTCTGAGGTGCTCGCTATAAAAAGCTTGATCTCAGCTGAAGGGCTGCAATATATTTTAACATCGATGCTGGACAATTTTGTTGGTTTTACACCATTAGGGATTGTTTTAGCGATGATGCTGGGAATTGGCCTGGCTGATAAGGTAGGGCTTTTAGAGACTGGAATAAAGAGTACGATTCTAAAGGCACCAAAATCATTGGTTACATATGCAGTGGTTTTCACTGGTATTTTGGGGAATATCGCATCTGATGCTGCGTTTGTTATTATTCCACCACTGGCTGCAATGGTTTTCTATAATATTGGCAGACACCCTCTCGCAGGACTTGCTGCAGGATTTGCTGGTGTGGGCTCCGGTTTTACAGCTAATTTAATGATTACTGGCACGGATGCATTGCTATCTGGAATTTCAACGGAAGCGATTCGTACTGTAAATCCAGATCTCTATGTAACACCTGTTGATAATTGGTATTTTATGTTGACATGTGTGTTTATTTTAACTTTTGTTGGCGGATTTGTTACGGAAAAGATAGTAGAGCCACGCTTAGGTACCTATGCAGGTGGAGCAGCCAAAGAAGTAAAGGGAACAACTTCCTTGGAAATAAAGGGATTGCGTAATGCTGTGCTTGCGGGTGTTGCATATGTTGCATTAATTGTTACAGTAATTCTTATTCCTAGTTCCCCACTGACGAATGAGGAAGGCGGAATCATCCCTTCACCATTTTTATCTGGAATTGTGCCATTAATTTTGTTTTTGTTTATTCTAGTTGGTACGGTCTATGGGGTAACAGTAAAAAAGATTAAAAGCTCGAAGGATATCGGGACCTATATGGGAAATGCAATAAAAGACATGTCCGGATTTATCGTACTCGTATTTGCGGCAGCTCAATTTATCTCCTATTTCGAATGGACAAACATGGGAGCTTGGATTGCTATTAGTGGAGCGAACATGCTGGAATCCATTGGTTTAACAGGAATTGCTGTTATATTAGGGTTTGTTATTTTAACAACACTATTGAACTTGTTTATATTTAGTGGATCTGCACAATGGGCGTTAGAAGCACCTATTTTTATACCGATGTTTTACTTTTTAGGATACAGTCCAGCATTTGTTCAAGCGGCATATCGAATTGCAGACTCATCCACAAACGTAATCACACCGATGAACCCGTATTTGATTATCGTGCTTGGATTTATGAAGGAGTATGATAAGAAAGCAGGAATTGGTACATTGATTGCATTAATGTTACCATATACGATTTTCTTTTTGATTACATTTACGATTCTTCTGTTAATTTTCTTCTACTTTGGAATTCCGTTTGGCCCAGGAGTAAGTGTTTATGTATAATGTTGTCGGAATTTCGAGTCAAATGGTTTACTTCAAGACGTTTAAGCATTATCATTTAATAGAGAGAAAGTGATGTATGTAAGGAGGTAAATCATAAATGGCTTTTGTAATATTGGATCCATGTGGACCGGAAAAGGCAGCAGAATGTGTGAGTGTCTGTCCGGTTGATTGTATAGAAGAGGGACCAGATCAATTTTATATTGATCCTGACATTTGCATTGACTGTGGTGCGTGCAAAGCAGTTTGTCCTGTTTCAGCGATCGAGGAGGAATACGATTTGACTCCTGATCAAGAAGTATTTTTAGAAAAGGCGGAAGAATTCTTCGCGAATAGATAGATTTATTGGATAGTAGACGAAATGTTCTAGAAGAAACGTCTATTTGTTCAACTAGCAGTGCTGTTAGATTGGCAGTGCTAAAAATATGCATTATAAATAGTCAACCCTGCTATTCACAGTAAAGAGTCACGAAGTGTATCCAGCTGGGTTGACATTTGTATTTAGTGGGAAAAAATCGGGTAGCAATATGCGAGGTTTGTACTGTATTACAGTTGCGTTTAGAAGATTGAATCTCATTAAGCTTCCTGGTATACCTATTTCGCGCTCATGCTTATTGCTTTTCCCAAAGAAGATTGTTATCTACTCTAATAATGTTTACTGCGTCTATAACCTCATGATGCCAGGTGTTATTCTTTTCTTTTATCGATGTGATATCCCAGCCCGCTTCAGTTTGTTATTCGATGTCTGATCCAACAGTTTTAACTAAAGAAGTAAGCATTTTTTCCATACAATTTAACTGTTCTGGACGCATCAATTGCGGAAGGTTATAGCTTACTTTTCATTTTTAACTTCTTCTGCCAAATTACTAGCAATCCACCGCTTTGCTGTCGTTTCATCAATTTCATATACTTTGCCTGCTCGCAGCAATTCACCATGATATGCTGTCTGTACGTTCATTTTTACTTTCATTATTTAAGACCTCTTTCTATTTTTTCTAGTTTTAGTATACATGAAAATGGTATTTTTTTGGTTCGAAAATAAAAAAGCTGTGTGAAATCTAGCCTACAACTCGTCTTTAAACTGTATTATTTGAAAAATCCAGACTTTGCAAATTTTTCTATTTGTGGTAAAGTAATGATAAGTAAATACGTAGCGTTATTCACTAGGGGAACCCTTGATAAGGGCTGAGAAAAAAGTAGTTACTTTGAAACCCTCAAAACCTGAACAGGCTAGCACCTGCGTAGGAATGTGGCAAGGGCAAATTGTATTGTTAGTTTCATTATACAAATACGATACCACTTTCTGTGTGCAGGAAAGTGGTTTTTTTGTGTGCATAAAAGCTGTAATTGCATTATTAGGTAATGATTCTTGATGAAACCTGAAAGAAAGGGGCGGGAGTTTGATGAAGCTAATTGCTGTAACCGCAGATAGCATGACTGTTGAAAAGCTAACAGATACCATTATTGACATCATCGACGAGATTGATTTTCTCCAAATTCGTGAAAAGTCAAAAACAGCCCGTGAAATTTTGCAGCTACTAGATTATCTGCAAATGAATGGGGTTGATAAAGAAAAAGTAATTCTAAATAATCGGCTTGATATCGTACTGCTTAGTGACATCCCAAATCTTCACCTGCCAGAACATGGCTTACCAGTAAAAACAGTGAAGAAGCAATATCCGCATCTAAGAGTTGGTTGCAGTGTACATTCATTCGAAAAAGCGAAAGAAGCTGAAGCGGATGGGGCGGATTATATAATATTTGGTCATTGTTTTGAGACAAGCAGTAAAAGGGGAATACCTCCAAATGGAATTTTGCCAATTGAACGAATGAAAAGAGAAATTCACATCCCAGTTTATGGTATCGGAGGAATTTCATTAGAAGAGGTGCCGTTAATGAAACAGACAAAAGCAGATGGAATTGCAATCATGTCCGGTATTTTCCATGCCGATGCACCAAACGTGATGATAAAAAAATATAGGGAGGCAATTTCAAAGTGAAACAGCATTATGAAGTAGTCGTAATTGGTGGTGGTATTATTGGTTGTTCGATTGCCTACTACTTAGCGAAAGAAAAGGTTGATGTTGCGTTATTTGAAAAAGGACAAATTGGTTTGATGACTACAAGTGCTGCGGCTGGTATGCTCGGTGCTCATTCTGAAAGCAATGGCGAGGATACAATATTTTCGTTTGCCAGATCGAGTCAACAAGCATATCTCAGGTTGAAGGATGAGCTTTATCAATTAAGCGGCATTGATATTGGATACAAAGAAGGTGGAATATTAAAGCTTGTATTTTCAGATACAGATAAGCATCAGCTTACTCCGCTTCTGAAGCAACCAACTGCAGAATGGTTGGATAAAGAAGAAGTAAAGAAAAGGGAGCCATTGATTGCTCCAAATATATTAGGAGCAGCATATATAAAGGATGATGTGAGTGTTATACCAGATCAAACCTGTGAAAGCTTTGCTAAAAGTGCTCGATCCCTTGGTGCATCCATTATGGAAAGCAACGGTGTTTATCAAGTGGAAAAGAAAGATGGCAACTATCTTGTCCGAACAATGCATGGTGATGTCGAAGCAAATTATGTTGTCTTTGCTACAGGTGTATATGGTAATGGGCTATTTAGGCAAATTGGATTAGATGAAGAGCTCATACCAATTAAAGGTGAAAGTTTAATCGTTCATAGTGAACAGCATGTATTAGAGTATACCCTATTTCATGAAAGCTGTTATATCGTTCCTAGAAATAATGGAAAGCTTGTTATTGGTGCAACCATGATCAAGAAGGATTGGAGTGATACTGTAAGCCTTGAAGGAATCAAGTTTTTAATTGAAAAGGCAAAAGCCATGATTCCATCTGCAATCGAATGGAAAATCGATCACGTTCAGGCAGGATTGCGACCAGGCACGTTTGATGGCAACCCATTTATCGGAAGGCATCCAGAGGAAGAAAGAATACTCATTGCTTGTGGGCATTACCGAAATGGAATTTTACTTGCTCCAGCAACAGGGGAAATGATTCGTGATTTTGTTGTTGGAAAAGACATAAATAACGGATGGATGCAGACATTTCGTGTAGATCGTCGTCAAAGCATAGTAGTTTAGGAGGTGATAAAAATGAAATTTCAGCTGAATGGGAAACAGGTGGAACTTCCAGAGGTAGTGGATTCAGTCGGAGAGTTGCTGGCACACTATCAATTACAATCTCGGATTGCTGTCGTAGAGGTAAATAAGGAAATTGTTATGAAGGAAGAATACGAAACAAAAAGGCTTTTCAATGGGGATATCGTAGAAATTATTCATTTTGTAGGAGGCGGATGATTATGTTAACCATTGCTAATCGTACTTTCCAATCTCGTTTATTATTAGGCACAGGGAAGTACCCATCATTTGAGGTTCAAAAAGAAGCAGTAGCAGTATCGGAAACAGAAATTTTAACGTTTGCTGTTAGAAGGATGAATATTTTTGAAGCAAGTCAGCCAAACTTCTTGGAACAATTGGACTTAACTAAATATACGTTACTTCCGAATACAGCTGGAGCAAGTACGGCCGAAGAGGCTGTTCGTATAGCGAAACTTGCAAAAGCGTCTGGTTTATGTGACATGATTAAGGTGGAGATCATTGGGGATAAGCGCACGCTTTTGCCAGATCCAATAGAAACTTTAAAAGCATCCGAAATGCTCCTTGAGGAAGGGTTTATCGTGCTGCCATATACGTCAGATGATGTTGTTTTGGCGAAACGTCTGGAAGATTTGGGAGTTCATGCTGTTATGCCAGGTGCAAGTCCTATTGGTTCGGGAAAAGGAATCATTAATCCTTTAAATCTAGCATTTATTATTGAACAATCCAATGTACCCGTAATTGTTGATGCGGGAATTGGATCTCCTAGGGATGTGGCATATGCAATGGAGCTTGGAGCAGATGGAGTGCTTTTAAATACTGCGGTTTCTGGAGCAAAAGATCCAATCAAGATGGCGAAAGCTGTAAAATATGCGCTGGAAGCTGGCAGGCTGGGGTATGAAGCGGGAAGAATAGAAGAAAAAGACTATGCAGTGGCAAGCAGTCCGACAACAGGGATGGTAGGAACGTGAAGACACGCTACTCTCGCCAAGAATTATTTTTAGGAAAGAAATCGCAAAAGAAAGTAGAATCTGGAAGTGTTATTATCATCGGAGCAGGTGCATTGGGTTCCAGCAGTGCAGAAATGCTTGCAAGAGCAGGTGTTGGTAAACTAACAATTGTTGATAGGGATTATGTTGAATGGAGTAATCTACAACGACAGCAATTATATAGCGAGGCGGATGTCCGGGATAAGCTTCCTAAAGCATTCGCTGCAAAGAAGAGGCTTGAGCAAATCAATAGTGGGATAGATATTAACAGTCTTATTGAAGATGTCCACGGTTTAAATATTGAAGAAATGATAAAGGGTCATGATGTTATTCTCGATGCTACGGATAATTTTGAAACGCGTCTAATCGTAAATGATGCAGCTGTAAAACATGACATTCCATTTATCATGGGGGCATGTGTTTCGAGTTACGGTTCCACATTTCCAGTTATTCCAAATGTCACACCTTGTTTGCATTGTTTACTAAATCATTTACCGGTGGATGGCATGACGTGTGAGACGGTAGGGGTGATCAGTCCAATTGTTCAAATGGTTACTGCAACACAAGTAACCTATGCTTTAAAAATTTTAACTGGAGCCCAGATATCGCCGGTGCTCAGGTCGCTTGATATGTGGAAGGATGAAAAGGCTGAAATAGATGTGACACGTCTTAAAAATAGCCATTGTCCAACATGTGGGGAGCAACCAACGTATCCTTACTTGAAATTTGAGAATCAAATGAAATCTGATGTGTTATGTGGAAGAGATGCGGTGCAAATTCGGCCTGCTACTTCAAGAGTGTTTGAATTAAACGTCTTCATGGATAGGTTAAAAGGAAATGCAACAAACCTATTAATCAATCCTTTCTTACTTTCCTGTGTTTTTGGGGAATTTAGGATTGTTTTCTTTCGGGACGGACGTGCAATTGTACATGGAACACATGATAAAAGAATAGCCCGTTCCGTTTACTCTCGACTTTTGCAGTATTATTCAGCGTAAAATAAGCGTTTCTTATAGCCTTGGACTTGACCGTGTGTTTAAAGTTCAGGGCTATTCAGTGTAAGTTCATTTTAATGTTCGTAAAGCTTTCGCTAGCCTCCAATATTTCACCCACCATTGATTAATTTTTCTATAAATGTGCAATCGTTTTCCTGTAATACTCCCTTATTTAAATGACATCTTTTTTTAGGTAATCTTGCTAAATAGCAATATTTAATCTAGATACTATTTAAAAACAATTGCCCTTTTATATTTATCGTGCTACTATTGTAATCGAAGCAATTAGTGCAAACGTTTTCGCTGGTGTTGCACAGTTGCAATAACTAGCTTTTTAATATTGTATGTGAAAGCACTTGAATTCATTGAGCACGTTAGTGAATTGAGTTGAAGGTTAAGAGCCCGGCAAAATCTATCAGAAATTACCATACGTCAGCTAATAGAAGGTATACGCTATGATAGAAGAGGTTTACCATTTTCTGCATTTTATCGACATGTGGAAACTTAAAAAATCATTTGAATCAGCAATAGAAAAAGGGGGATAAAAATGAAGAAGATATGGTGGAAAGAAGCAACCGCTTACCAAGTATATCCGCGAAGTTTTATGGACTCAAACGGAGATGGCATCGGAGATATCCAGGGAGTTATTTCTAAGCTTGATTACTTGAGGGAGCTTGGTATTGATGTGATTTGGATAAGTCCAATCTATCAATCTCCAAATGATGATAATGGTTATGATATTAGTGACTATCAGGCAATCATGGATGAATTCGGGACAATGGCAGACTTTGATCAACTACTTGAAGCCGCTCATCATCGTGGAATGAAGCTAATTATGGATTTGGTTATTAATCATACATCTGATGAGCATTCCTGGTTTATTGAATCACGTGCTTCTAAAGGTAATTCGTATCGAGATTATTATATTTGGCATCCAGGTAAAAATGGTAAAGAGCCGAATAATTGGGAATCTATCTTTGGTGGTTCAGCGTGGGAATACGATAAAGAAACAAAGGAATATTATTTACATGTGTTCTCCAAAAAACAGCCAGACTTAAATTGGGAGAACCCAATTGTCCGTGAAGAGCTGTACACAATGGTAAATTGGTGGCTCAATAAAGGAATTGATGGGTTTCGAGTAGATGCGATTTCCCATATAAAAAAGGTTGCTGGATTCCCAGACTTGCCGAATCCGAAAAAGATGAAATATGTTCCTTCCTATAAAGGTCATATGAATCGACCGGGCATTCAAGTTTTTTTAGAGGAATTGAAGGAAAAAACCTTTTCTAATTATGACATTATGACTGTTGGGGAGGCAAATGGTGTACGTATGGACGAAGCGGAAGAGTGGGTCGGAGTGGAAAAAGGGAAATTCGATATGATTTTCCAATTTGAACATTTAGACCTTTGGGGTAAGCATACCGATACAGGCTTGGATATACATGCCTTAAAGAAAACATTGACTAAATGGCAAAAAGGATTGGAAGGTATTGGATGGAATGCATTATTCTTAGAAAA
This sequence comes from Oceanobacillus sp. FSL W7-1304, assembly GCF_037969805.1. Taxonomy (NCBI): domain Bacteria; kingdom Bacillati; phylum Bacillota; class Bacilli; order Caryophanales; family Bacillaceae; genus Oceanobacillus; species Oceanobacillus sp. FSL W7-1304. Next base: position 4,144,695 of record NZ_CP150211.1, read on the forward strand.
TCATGACCAGCCTCGTTCCATTTCAACATGGGGGAATAGTAGGGAATATCGTGTGGAATCTGCCAAAAGCTTAGCGACAATGTATTTTCTTATGCAAGGAACGCCATTTATATATCAAGGGCAGGAAATTGGGATGACGAATGTTCAGTTTCCATCCATTGATGATTATGATGATGTTGGGATGAGAAACTATTATCATGAAGAGCTGAGTAAGGGAACCCCCATTGAAAAAATCATGAAGGTAATTTGGAAAACTGGTCGTGATAACTCAAGAACTCCAATGCAGTGGACACATGAAAAGCATGCCGGTTTTACAAATGGAACTCCATGGATGAAAGTGAATCCGAACTATACGGAAATAAATGTGGAACAAGAAATTCAAAATCCAGATTCAATCTATCATTATTATAAAAAACTAATTAAGTTGAGAAAAGAGAATAGTGTTTTTATTTATGGGAACTACGAACTGATTTTAGAGAATCATGATCATGTTTATGCGTATACGAGAACATTGGATGATGAGGTTGTTATCGTAATAACCAACTTATTTGCGAAAAAGGTAGAAATAGAACTTCCAGCAGAGTTAAAGTCTATTAAGAAAGAATTACTTCTGTGTAATTATAATAAATTAGAAGAAAATGTATTGTGGCCATATGAGGCGAGGGTTTATCGGTTGTTGTAGCTTTTTGTACCAGAGGGGGACAAAAATCTGTATGATTGTCCTCTTTCAATAAATCTTAATGAATAACGTTTGCACAATATAAGCAAAAAAATAGGTGAGCAGATAAAATTATGAATATGTTCATATTATTTTTGTAACCGGTAACAAGAGCGATAATTAATTATATTTTGATATTGATATTTTCATAAAACAATGTATAATAAATACTATATAGTTGCGCAAACGTTTTCATTAAAAAGGTGAAAACGCTGCAAATTATAATTTTGGGGAGGGAAATTAGATGAAAAAGTGGTTGAGCATTAGTGTTTTATTTTTACTTATTATGGGAATTTTAGCAGCTTGTGGTCCAGATGATGCAGAACCATCAAATACAGATGGTGGGACGAATACGGATGCAGAAGCAGAGGGCGAAATGCCGGAAAAACCGGAAGCGCTTACGCTATGGGTTAATGCAGAGGAAAAACAGGAGGAAGCTGTAAAAGAAATAACTGATAAATACACAGAGGAGACAGGCATAAAGGTTAATATGGTTCCTGTTGATATGCTCGAACAAGTTGAAAAACTTGATGTGGAAGGGCCAGCTGGAAATGGACCAGACGTTATCTTTCAGCCACATGATCGAATTGGAGACCTCGTATTACGCGGGTTAGTTGACCCAGTCAATCTAGGAGATAAAGAAACAGAGTATACACAAACTGCATTGGATGCTGTTCAATATGATGGAGAATATTGGGGATATCCGGCAGTAATTGAGACATATGCCATGTATTATAATAAATCATTGGTTGCTGAAGAAATTGAAACAATGGAAGATTTGATGGCAATTGCTGAACGGGATACGAATGCAAGTAATGATGAATTTGGTTTTTTAATGGAAGCAGCAAATTTCTATTTTGTCTATCCTTTCTTCTCTGGTAATGGTGCATATGTATTTGCAAACGACGCAGGAAATTATGATATTGCTGATATTGGACTAGCTAATGAAGGATCGATTGAAGGTGGTAACTTAGTTCAATCCTGGTTTGATAATGGTTATATACCACAAGATCTTACACCAGACATTATGAATGGATTATTCCAAGAAGGCAAAGTTTCATCTGTAATTAATGGACCATGGATGGTTCGTGATTATTCAGAGGCTTTAGGTGATGACTTAGCAGCAGCACCACTGCCAATACTCGATAATGGTGAAAACCCGAAATCATTTGTTGGAGTAAAATCGTATATGCTTTCCTACTACTCTGAGAATAAAGAGTGGGCTGAAGACCTGATGGCTTACATTACAAACTTTGATAATTCAATGACATACTATGATGTTGCTGGTGAAATTCCAGCACGTGACGATGCCATGGAGGACTCAATCATTGCGGATGATCCAATATTCTCTGCATTCGCTGAGCAAACAACATATGGAGAACCAATGCCTAGTGTTCCAGCAATGCAGCAAGTATGGGATCCAATTAATAATGCACTTAGTTTTATTTCTAAAGGTGAGCCTGTTGATGAAGTGTTAGAGGAAGCAGTACAAACGATCCAAGATCAAATTGCAGCTTCTGGAGCAAATTAATTAGAAAATAAATATATGGGAAGGGTTCTTCCCATATATTTATTTATGCCTTTTGCATGAGGGGGAAGACAAATGGCGAATAGTCAATCCAACAAAACTAGTAGAAATGTTGCTACATTGTTATCGATAGTTATTCCAGGTTTAGGTCAAATCTATAACCGGCGCTTTCTAAAAGGAATATTATTTTTACTTGTGGCTATCTCGTTTTTAATCACAACATGGGACCTTATTGATATAGGTATTTGGGGATTGTTTACATTAGGAACCATTCCACGAGAACACCACTCCATTCAATTGTTAATCCAAGGATTAATAGCTTTAATCGTACTCGCATTCGGCATCGCAATCTATGTTTATAACATTATGGATGCTAGAAAGGATGCAATTGCCCGTGCAGATGGAAAACCAATTCCAACACTATTAAAAGGAATCAAAAACTTTTATGATAATGGATTTCCGTACTTTATGATTTTGCCAGGACTATTGATGCTATTATTTGTTGTAGTTTTGCCATTATTATTCATGGTTAGCTTGGCATTTACCGATTATAATCAATACAATTCACCACCTCGGAATCTATTGAATTGGGTAGGGTTAGATAATTTTGCAGCATTAGGAAGTGTGAATATATGGAAGGATACCTTTTTAAGTGTATTCACATGGACAATTGTTTGGACTGTTGTTGCTACGACATTACAAATTGGTCTTGGTTTATTTCTTGCACTACTCGTTAATGACAAACGAGTTAAATTTAAACGTACTATTCGCACGGTACTGATTTTACCTTGGGCAGTACCTGCATTCGTATCCATCTTAATCTTTTCTGCATTATTTAATCCGACATTTGGGGCAATTAACCGCGATTTACTTAGTCAATTTGAAATCATGATTCCATGGCTATCTGACCCATTTTGGGCAAAAGTTGCCTTAATTATGATTCAAACCTGGCTAGGTTTCCCATTTGTATTTGCCCTGTTTACTGGTGTTTTACAAAGTGTGCCGCAGGATATGTATGAAGCCGCTGATGTTGATGGGGGAACGAGGTTCCAAAAGTTTCGACATATTACATGGCCGCATCTATTATTTGCAACTGCTCCACTTTTGATCATGCAATATGCGGGTAACTTTAATAATTTCAATATCATTTACTTATTTAATGAAGGAGAACCAGCAGTTCGTGGTCAAAATGCTGGAGGTACGGATATTTTAATTTCATGGGTTTATAAACTGACATTTGTAACGAATAATTATAATATGGCTGCAGCGATAACAATTATCATGGGATTACTTATCTCAATATTTGCCTTCTTTCAATTTAGAAAAACAGCAGCATTTAAAGAGGAGGGACGTTACTAATGGCTATGTCTACTAAGAAAAAATCAAAAATCGAAGTAGCGTTCATCTATCTGTTCTTACTAATTATGTTTATTATTATAGGCTATCCATTATTTTGGGCATTAATGATGAGTGTGAATCCTGGGTCGAATATGCTTGTAACCGAATTATTCCCAAGTAATCCAACATGGGAACATTATGCCTGGTTATTTACAAGCCCGAATAGTGATTACCTACTTTGGTATAAAAATAGTATGTATATTGCAGTTGTGAATTCTGTCGGTTCGGTGATTATAACGTCATTAATCGCCTATGCATTTTCACGCTATCAATTTATTGGTCGCAAATATGGTTTATATATGTTCTTGTTACTGCAAATGTTCCCAGCATTAATGGGAATGGTGGCTCTTTATATTTTATTAAATACAATTGGGTTAACAGATTCTCTTTATGGGCTGATGATCATCTATCTGGGAGGGCAAATTCCATTTAATGCTTGGCTTGTGAAAGGGTATTTGGATACCATTCCAAAAGAGCTGGATGAGGCAGCAAAGATAGATGGGGCGGGTCATTTGAAAATATTTTGGACCATTATATTGCCGTTAGCGAAGCCGATACTTGCAGTGGTTGCATTGTTTAATTTTATGGCGCCATTTATGGACTTTCTATTACCGCGTATTGTGTTAACAAGTCCAAGTAATTTCACATTGGCACTTGGATTATACAACTTTATTAATGACCAATTTTCAACAAACTTCACTCGATTTGCAGCTGGATCCATTTTGATTGCAGTTCCAATTGCTCTTGTATTTTTATTATTGCAACGATATCTTATATCTGGCTTGACATCTGGGGCAACAAAAGGATAATAATGATATAAATTCAATCTTTGAGATGAGGGTGGGAATAATGGTAACGATAAAAGATGTAGCAAAAGCAACTGGAGTAGCACCCTCTACTGTATCGAGAGTAATTGCTGATAATCCGAGGATAAGTGTAGAAACAAAGAAAAAAGTTCGTAAAGCGATGAAAGATTTAGGATACCATCCGAATATAAATGCTCGGAACTTAGTGGCCAAATCGACGAAAGCAATCGGGGTAATCATGCCATCATCTGCTGACAAAGCGTTGCAAAATCCATTCTTTCCCGAAATTTTACGAGGCATTGGTTCCGTTACACATCGTATGCAATACTCTATGACGCTTTCCAGCGGACAAACAGAGGAAGAAATTTTTGAGGAAGTACAGCGATTGGTCCACGGCAGCTATGTTGATGGTGTGATTTTACTTTATTCGCGATTAGAAGACCGTGTAACAAGTTTCCTGAAAGAGATGAAATTTCCATTTGTCATTGTTGGAAAGCCATACGAAAATATGAACGAAATTACACATGTAGACAATGACAATTTTATTGCTGGAAAGGAAATAACACAGCATTTAATTGAAAACGGTCATGAGAAAATTGCATTTATTGGAGGCTCAAGGGATCTATTTGTTACAATAGATCGTGAAGCAGGTTATAAAGCAGCATTGCAAGAAGCTGATTTAGAAGTTAGTGATCGTTATAAAATCCATACGGAATTCCTCAAATCTGGTGGGAGAGAAGCTGTGGAGACTTTACTATCACTAGACGAACCACCAACAGGGATAGTCGTAACAGATGATTTAATGAGTGTCGGGGTGCTTAGTTTGTTAGAAGAATCTGGTGTCCGAGTTCCGCAGGATATTTCATTAGTCAGTTTTAATAATGTGTACTTATCTGAAATTATTCGTCCAGCACTAACGACAGTTGATATACAAATACATGAACTTGGAGTCCAATCAGCTAAGGCTTTAATTGAAAAAACCGTTAATAAATCAGAACCAGTTAAACGAATCAGTATTCAGCACCAGATTGTTTATCGCGATTCGGTGAGTAAACAATGAAAAAGTGATCAGTTTTATATAGAGATACTTAATCCTATTGGACTAAGCATCTCTATTTTATTTGAAAAAAATGTATAAATGTAGTACATATGAACATTGATAAGTATTCTTAAACTATAATTGAAAGTGATTATCATTATCGATTATAATAAAGGTGAAATAAAAAGGAAATACATGGAGGGAGTAGCATGAATAAGATTCTTGTAATTTGTTCTAGTTGTACAGGTAATACAGAAATGATGGCAAAAGCCATTGTTCATTATATACAGAAACAAGAACATCACGTTGTATACAAGTCATTTGAATTTGATGTAATTGACGTGAAGGAGCTGCTTGAATATGATTTGGTACTGATTGGAACACATTCTGCAGATGACGGTCAAATTCCATATGAAGCAGAGGACTTCTATAATGAACTGAATGAAGTCGATTTTACCGGTCGTTTAATTGGAGTATTCGGTTCAGGAGAATCTTTTTATGATGTGTTTTGTGAATCGATTGAACTGATGGGAAATCATCTGGAGCACTTTGGAGCAAAGCTTGTCCCTGATCGATTAAAGGTCGAGCTTGAACCAGATGATGACGATTTAATCCGATGTGAAGCTTTTGCTGAAAAAGCATGTTCCATGATTGATGAGGTTCTGTAATGATAAAAAATCAACCAATATATAATATTAGATAACTATTTTTCAATAATGAACTATATTCGGTCGCGATTGAAGATATATTCATTTCGTGACCGGCATATTCCTACAAATAGATAATCTAATTCATCACATCATTTTAATTAACTAGCGAAATGCCCACTTACTAATCCAAAAGCTGCAAATAAACTTCATAATTAATTGATTTTGCACATATCCCTAACATGATAAGAAATTTTATGTTTCATATGAAGAATTTAAGGTAAAGGTTATGATAAAGGTCTATGACCAATAGGATAAAGTCACAGATATGAAATAGGTTAGGAGAGATAGAGTGAGGAATAATAAAATCTATGGGAATACTCCTTGTTATTTAGGTGGAGAAAAAGTTAGTTTAGGGGATAATAGTTTTAAAGACAAAGATGTTCTTGTTTACGGTGTACCATGGGAAGGAGCGGTTACATGGGGAGATTACACTGGATGCGAACTTGGTCCAAAGGCGATACGAATAAATTCAGCACGCTATTCAGGCTACTTACCTGAATTGAATCATATCGATGTATTAAGTCATTATAAAATTGGTGATTTAGGTGATGTAGATGTTGTCCCGGCAGATACAGCAGAAACGATGAATCGAATTGAAAGTTTTGCAAAAAAGGTATGGAAGACGGAAAAGTTCCCAGTTGTTTTTGGTGGAGACCATGGGATTACGTATCCAATTGTAAAAGCTTTAAGTGAGGAAGTAGATGGCGAAGTCGGAATCATACATCTTGATGCGCATTATGATAATTATCCCGATTATAATGGTGACTTATATGCAAGAAGTACACCATTTCACCGAATTTATGAAAGTGAAAGTGTACGAAATGAAAGTATTGTTCATATGGGGATTCATGGCCCGAGAAACCAACCAGAGACAGGTAAATATGCAAAGGAAGTCGGTGCAGCAACGATTTCTGTAAGAGAAATTCGACAGGCTGGAAATCAGTTAACCGATTTAGCAAAGCAAGCATACGACATTGCAAGTAAGGAGACAGATGCAGTTTATTTAAGTATTTGCAGTGATGTACTTGACTTTGCCTTTAACCCTGGTGGTCCAGTTGATGGTAATGGGCTTACTTCTTTTGAACTATTAGAACTCATTCATGAATTTGCCAAACTTGGAGTCAGAGGAATGGACTATGTGGAGGTCTACCCACAGCAAGATCCAAATGATAACTCCTCCCACTTTGTAACGTATGCCGTGCTATATGCGTTGGCAGGGAAGATACTAGGTGGTGACGGTCAAACTTAATACAACAGTATCAATCGCTTCTTACTTTGTGAGAGGCGATTTTTATTTCCGATTATTAGATTAAACATCAATGGTTTTGTATCCGATATAAAGGATAAGTTTAAAAGCATGGGTAGAAAGTAGGGGGCAACATGTTTGTTAAAAGAAAACAAAGAAATGATGCTGTTTTAGTCGAATGGAGTAAGCAAATGGACCCTAAGATACAAATAGAAACAGGGTCTGATTTAGAGAAGCAATTAAAAATGTTGGATTTTTCAAGGGAAGATTTTGCAATTGCACAGGTGTTAAAGCCTTATATAGAGGCTGAAAATCAGTTCGTTGTTGAGGGATTTTATAAAAATCTAGAATACAACCAAGATTTAATTAAAATCATTGAAAAGAACAGCTCAATTGAAAGACTGAAGAAAACATTACGTACCCATATCGTTGAGATGTTTTCTGGTGAGATGAATGATTCCTTTATTAAGAGAAGAAAGATAATCGCCCATATCCACGTAAGAATCGGACTTACACAGAAATGGTATATTGCATCCTTTCAAAAGCTCTTTGATGGGTTAATCGATATCGTACAAAAAAACTTCGAAAATACGGCAGATCAAATTTTAGCAATTAAGGTTATCAATAAGTTGCTGAATTTGGAACAGCAGATTGTTTTAGAGGCGTACGATGAGGAAGTAATGCGAATCAAGGATCAAGATGTACAAACAAAAATGAACATAGTTCAAACATTAGAGGAAAACTCTACGGAACTTGCAACATTGGCTGAAGAAACAACAGCTTCCATTGAAGAAATGATTGCACAAGTAAATGTCATTACTTCTAATTCGAAAGCGGGTACACAATTTGCAGAGGAAGCAAAAGAAGCAGCCGCAGAAGGAAAATCTCGTTTAACAGTCATGAATCAATCTTTGGAAAATATGCAGCAGAGTACTACAAAGGTAAATGAAGATATGGCAAACTTAGAAAACACATCCACACAGATTAAGGACATTATTGAAATTGTGAAGTCGATTGCAGACCAAACAAATCTTTTAGCATTGAATGCGTCCATAGAGGCAGCGAGAGCTGGAGAGCATGGACGCGGCTTTGCAGTTGTTGCTGAAGAAGTAAGGAAGCTTGCAGAGCAAACTGGAAATTCTGTTACAAACGTGACAGAACTTGTTACGTTAACGAATGAACAGATCTTTAATAGTGCTTCTTCTTTACAGGAAGTTCAACAATTTCTAACCAATGTAAAGGGGCAGATGGCAAATACTGAAGCCGCGTTCCAAAAAATTGATAACACTATGGATAAAACGAAAAACAGTAATGAAACAATTCAAACTGATCTTGAAGTATTTGAACAGGGCATAGAAGCAATTGAACAATCGGCAGTTACAATTTCCGGGTCCGCAGATAACTTAAATAAAATGATGGAAGAATGTTTACTTTAGAAGGCTCTGGGGTTCCTATGTTCTTTAGGGGAATCCTTTTTCCTTTGACTGTACTGTACATATTTTAGCTTCACTGTCTCAAAATTGTACAGATAATAATACCTATTTAATTATCTTAAATTCATACTAATTACACTTGTGAAATGGTGCACGAAAAGCGTAAACTAGCAGTATAGGAGGGGGATGTGTTGACCCAGGAAATGATTAACGAGTTGTTAGCGGCCATCACATTGTTATTAGAGGATTTGAAAGATATACAAGAAAATAGCTATCATATGGATCAATTATTTAATCAATTAGAATCTGATATAAATGATGTTGAGATAACAATCCTTGGCTTAGAACAAAATGCGCAGAATCTGGATGAAAGACTTGCTCAAGTACTTCAATGTATGATGAGCAAAGCAAGAGACAACACAACAAACTTTAAAGCAATTAGCTAAAAGCGTGCAACTGCAGGCTTATTTTTTTTTGCGAAAATACGATGCGGGGACATTTTCCTTGGTTCTACCCACTGTCTCTGCTAGCATAAGCTGTAAGAATTATTCGAAATGGGGAACAATGGTGGGGAAATTTTTAAATCGGATACAGGAAAATAAATTTGTTTTGTGGAGCTTAATACTAACGATAACAGTTATTTGGGGATACGCATGGGTGCTCATGAAGGAGTCTCTTAATTTTATGGGACCCTTTGTATTTTCTTCTTTTCGATTTGGGATAGGGGCTGTAACGCTCTTGTTAATGGTAGTTTTTCTAAAAGTTGGTTTTCCTCCAAGAGAATCATGGAAGCACCTCCTTGTAGTTGGCTTATTACAGACAGCAATTGTGTTTCTGCTTGTTATGTTTGCTTTGAAATTTGTCGATGCTGGAAAATCGTCTGTACTCCTTTATTCCATGCCGATTTGGAGCAGTATCCTGGCGACAAAATTTTTGCATGAAAAAATCACGCCGGCCAAGCTAACTGGATTGTTTCTAGGCATGCTAGGACTGTTAGCAATTCTCGGTGGGGACATTTGGATGGGGCAAGATATCGGTGTCATATTTGGAGAACTATTAATAATTATTGCTGCTATATCGTGGGGGATATCGAATGTTTATTATCGTCTTCATGTCCAGCACCTATCGAAAATACAAGCGACAGCATTTCAGATGCTGTTTGGGGCAATCGTCATTCTCATAGTAACGCTTTTTATGGAATGGGGGGAACCTATCCAATTTAATGCAGTAAGTGTTTATTATATTCTATTCACAGGTATACTGGCATCCGCACTTTGTTTCTTCGTTTGGTTTGTTATAATTAGTGTGGTGGATATCGTAACTGCAACACTATCAACCTTGCTTGTCCCATTATTTGGGCTCTTGTTTAGCAGTTTCTTCTTAAATGAAACGATGAGTTTTAGTATGATTATTGGATTTATCTTCATTATTTTTGGTATTGCCGTAGCACAAATAAGGAAACCCCGGCGTGTATAACGTCTCGGGGTTTCCTTATTAAAATAGTAAAAGGCCAAGTGCAATTGGAATAAAACTAAACATTAAAATCATTACACAGAACCCCATAATATCTCGGATTTTTAGTCCTGCAATAGCAAGAACCGGCAGAGCCCAGAATGGCTGAATCATATTTGTCCATGCGTCTCCCCAAGCAACTGCCATAGCAGTCTTTGCTGTATCCGCACCGATTTCAAGTGCTGCTTGAATCATTATTGGTCCTTGCACAGCCCATTGTCCACCACCAGAAGGAACGAAAACATTCACAATACCAGCGCTGATAAATGTGAAAATTGGCAATGTGGCTGCTGTAGAAAAGCTGACAAACCATAATGAAATCTGTTCGGATAATCCAGATGAATCCATCATTCCCATGATTCCTGCATAAAAAGGAAATTGTACGATAATACCTCCCGCATTTTTAACTCCATCACTAACAGTATCGAGAAAACGGCGGGGAGTTCCGTGTAGAATAATCCCTAAGAAAAGAAAAATAAAATTAACTATATTTATATTTAAGTCAAATCCATTCATCACAAAATGATAACCTACAAATAGCAGTCCCATTAAACCGATTAAGAGTGAGAGGACCCGGCTATTCTCCATTCGTTCAGCAGGTGTTGTTGGTTGCGCAACCGCTGCGTTCACGATTTCTTTCGATTCTTCTTTCCATAATGACGTATTTGTTGGACTTATCGGATCGGCACCTTTTAATAAATATCGATTAAAAAATGGCAATGTAATTAATAGTGTAATAACAATAAATATATTAAATGGACTAAACAATGTATCTACGACTGGGATTATACCCATTGTATCTTCTAAAAAGTGTCCAGGGGTAGCTATGAGAAGTGGTACCGATCCTGAAAAACCACCATGCCAGATAAGCATTCCACTGTATGCGCTTGCGATTAAGATCCGATAATCGACTGCAGGAACTCGTTTTGCGACGTGAACAGCAAATAATGCCCCTACAACTAGCCCAAATCCATAGTTTATTAGACAAGCTACTAAAGCAACAAATGTAACAAGCATAACCGCCTGACCTGGAGTTTTTGCTAAATCACTAAGCTTAGCTAAAAAGCGTTTCACAACCGGTGTACTTGCTAAAATAAATCCGGTCACAACAACGAGGGACATTTGCATGCCAAAAGCAAGGAGATCCCAAAAACCATTTCCCCAATGGGTAACCATTTCCATTGGACCATTGTCCGTTAAGATAACCCCTAAAAAATAGACGAAAATGGTTAAAATAATTGCAAATAAAAATGCATCTGGTAAGTAACGCTGAACTAATCTGTCAAAAAATGACGTTAAAAATCTCAATAGAATTCCTCCCTTTGCAAACATTTTTTAAAATAATAGTACCATAAATACAAAAATTATCATGCTGAAATATATGCTCGTCCTTAGGGAAATAGTATGATTTTGCAAGATAAGATAATCAAAAATATGGTTAAACGTGTCGATTTTGTTTGTATAACACACATAACTTGTTATTTTTGTGTAAAATAGAGCTTGGTGTTTTGGAGGATAGGAAAGCATAAAAACTTTACTATCTGTATAAGTGCAACGAATGCATTCGTCTAAAGTCTTGCATTTTAACGTATAAGTTCTACTAAGAATGCTTTCTACGAATCCCATTTACAAGTACCAGGTTTTCTAAAAATACCACATTAATTTGGAAAGAGATGATATATCATATGAATGGAACAGCACATGTTGCAATTGGAGCGGCTGCAGGCTTTGTCGTTGCGAATCAATTTGCATCGTCTCCTACGACAACATTACTTTTCGTTGGACTAGGAGGTGTTTCAGGCTTAATGCCTGATTTGGATATCGATGGAAAACTTCGAAGCAAAATAACATTCTCCCATAAAGTAATTCAATCAGCGGCTCAGTTAATTGGTGCATTGATGATTATGTACAGTCTTTATGAAGGAACAGCAACAGAACGACTTTTTGGGATGGGGATCGGCATAGCGATGATGGCATTATCAGCTTTGCTTAAACAAAAACATATGTTAATTATTACGGGGATAGGTATACTTGCTGGCAGTATTACGTTACAAGAAAAATGGCTAATGTTGCTTGGAGTTTACATATTAATAGCATCTTTCGTTTCTCATCGGAGTTACACACACTCCATTATAGGTACTATATTCTTCGGAATTATTGCTTTTCATTTACAGGAGTCTCTTGGAATCGAAGGTGTCTTCTATGCTTGTTTAGCTGGTTATATTAGCCATCTAGTTGCCGATAGCAAGTTTCTTCCGGTTAATAAGCGGGGAATTAAATTGTTTCTGCCTTTTTCCTCAAAGGAGTTTTAGCATGTGAAGTAGATTGTTGAATACTTCCAAACGGTTTGGAAACTTCCCTATAATTAGTAGTCGAATCTATGGATTTGGCTACTAGTTTATTAGCTTCAATTTTGTCCAGATATTCCATTGAATAAATATTGAAATTTTTCTGAAATAATATATAATTAGTGTAAGGATTGGCTAACATTGGAAATTTACATAGTATTTAAGAATATCCGAAAAGTAAACATGATAAGGGGTTGATGGTGTGTTCAAAAGAATATTTTTGTTAACGCTTACATCTATTTTATGCTTATTTTTACTTATAGCCTGTGGTGGGGGAGGAGCAAATATTGCAATTGGTCCGCCTGCAAGTGAAACAAATGCGGTATCCAAATTAATTTTGGATGCCTATGGTATTGAAGATAGTGATTATAGTGCCTATCAAGAAGGCTTTGGAGACGCAGCAGATGGTGTACAAGACGGAAACATCGATGTTTCTATTGGTATTCTAGGTTTGCCTGCCGGTAATATTGAAAGTTTGCAAGCGTCTGTTGGTGATGTGAAAATGATTGGGTTATCAGATGATGCGATAGCATATATGGAAGAAAACAGTGGATACATGCGATACACGATTCCACAGGATACGTATGATTTTATGGATGAAGATATTGAGACCGTTACGGCATTTGCTGTTTTAGTAGCAAATACAGATTCAATTGGTGAAGAGCTTGGATATGAGCTTGCGAAAAGTATGGTGGAAAATGCAAACGAAAATACACATGCACAGTCCGTGCATATGACGTTGGAAAATGCACTGCAAGGAGCAGAAGGCTTACCGATTCATCCTGGTGCTAAGCGTTATTACGAAGAGCAAGGGTTGGCGGTAGATAATGAAGTTGCAGTACTAGGCGCAACGGAACGAAAGAATGATTTAATTTTGGGAACGGGAAGTCAGGGCGGTACCTATTATCCACTCGGTGGAGAAATAGCGACGATTTGGAATAAGAATATTGAAGGATTAAATGTGACGAATACAGAAACGGGTGCTTCCATTGAAAACTTAGCCAGTATACGTGATGGGAATATGGATCTTGGTATGACAGTTCATGTACCGGCACTGGATGCAGTGCATGGAGAAGGTGACTTTGCAGAAAATGAAGTTACAAATGCAGCATTTATCGGTCATATTTACCCTGAAGTCGTTCAAATTGTTACACGGGAAAACACAGACATCACGAGCCTGGACGATTTAGAGTAATTTATATAGAGGTACTTGGTTCCATATTTTAATTGCTATATAAGAATACAAAGAAGAGGATCTAGTAATTAAACCGGGATCCTTTTCTTACTATTTTATAAAGGTGTGATCGAATGAAAGAAAACTCCCAACTAGATGCTAAACAAATTTTAGAAAAATATGATCGCGAGAGCAATTACCGTGTAAACATTGGAAAGTGGGCTTGGGTCGTTTCATTTCTTGGTGTAGCTCTTACGCTATTCCATTTATATACAGGTTATTTTGGTACACTTCCATCACAGCAGCAAGGAGCAATTCACTTAGGAACAGCGCTTGGTCTTATGTTTTTACTGTTTCCTGCAAAAAAAGGATTACAAAAAAAACAAAAAACCGTTCCATGGTATGATGTGCTTTTAGCATTTACTGCAATTTATGTAACGTACCATAAGATTATTTTCTTTGAATCGATTCTTCAAAGTCGTATTTCTGGATATGGTACGTTAGATGTTATTATTTCTATTCTTGGAATTTTATTATTACTGGAAGCAACTCGTCGAACAGTAGGACTTCCTATTGTCATTGTAGCGAGTGTTGCGATTTTGTATGCTGTTTTTGGTAACTTTATGCCGACACAAATACTGTCACATCCAGGATTCGCCGTGGATCGAATTACAACAGATTTATGGTATAAGGAGATCGGTATTTTTGGTACGCCGATTCAAATATCAGCCAAGTTTATTTTCTTATTTCTTTTCTTTGGCGTTATTTTAGTGCACACGAAAATCGGTCAGTTTTTTAATGATATTGCACTTGCTTTAACGGGAAGATTTACGGGTGGTACTGCTAAAACAGCTGTAGTAGCAAGTGCACTGCAAGGTATGGTATCTGGAAGTTCGGTTGGGAATACAGTTGCTTCTGGATCGTTTACCATTCCAATGATGAAAAAGTCAGGGTTTAAGCCAGAATTTGCTGCAGCGACAGAAGCTTCTGCGTCTACTGGGGGACAAATTATGCCACCAATTATGGGAGCCGCGGCATTTATTATGATGGAATATTTAGGTGTGTCCTACGGAACAATTATGTTAGCAGCAATCGTTCCTGCTGTATTATATTTTACAGGTATCTTTATTGGAACTCATTTTGAAGCAAAGAAAATAGGTGTTATCGGATTACCGAAGGCTCAGATGCCAGTTTTCAAGGAGTTAATGGTGAAAAATGGGTACATGCTTCTGCCGCTATTCATTATTATTGGAACGATTATGGTTGGTTTTACTCCACAACGAGCAGCATTAATGGGGATTTTCACTGCTTTTCTTGTTAGCTTAATTCGAAAAGACACACGAATGAGCGTTAAAAAAGTGTTTCTTGTTCTGGAGGAAGGTGCACGGGTGGCACTGCCGGTAATTGCAGCAGTTGGAACGGCAGGGATTATTGCTGGAGTTGTAAGTATTACAGGCTTGGGAGCTAAATTTGCCGCAAGTATCATTGCGCTATCAGGTGGCATACTATTTTTCTCCTTAATTTTTACCATGATTGCTTGTATTATTTTGGGCATGGGACTTCCAACAACCGCTAACTATGTCGTGACAGCGACCATTGCAGCGCCTGTTCTAATTAATGATTTTGGGGTTTTACCGATAGCAGCTCATATGTTTGTCTTTTACTTCGGAATTGTTGCAGATATTACACCACCTGTTTGCTTGGCTGCATATGCTGGGGCTGGCATCGCTCGAGCAAATCCATTTAAATCGGGGGTAACAGCTGTGAAATTAGCCATAGCTGCATTCATTATACCGTATATATTCATTTACAATCCAATATTGTTGTTACAGGATATTACACCAATAAGACTCATTATTTCCTTATTAACTGCAATTATCGGAATGACCGCAGTTAGTAGCGCTGTGATTGGATTTTTCATAAGAAGTTCCTATTCATGGGAGCGTCTGATTCTGTTTATTGCAGGTGTTATGCTTATTGTACCTGATTTGGTTATTAGTTTAATTGGATTATTACTCCTTCTCGGGGTTTGGTATATACAGAAACAGCGCAAGGATGACTCTGGAGAAATGAAAGCACGTTTATCTGTGTGAATTATTGAGTCCTATATAAGAGCTTTGTAAATGGAGAGTTGCGCTTTAATGTAACTCTCCATTTTATTTTAAGCTACACTTTCGTTATATAAGAAAATTTCGAGTTGAGTTTAAATAATGATAGCGAATACATGACGAAATTCGACAAAAATTTCAGATATTGTATTGATTTTTGAGAGGAAATGGGTTTATAATATCTAAAATTGCTCTAAACATTGGTTGCTATTATATAAAGGACCTGCTTGCATGGAGTGAATTTTCATAATAATAAAACTTTACATCTTAGATACGGAGGTCTTTTTATGCTAAGCAATCCACTTATAGCTACAACGCTTATTTTTGCATTGATTGCACTTGGAGAGTGGCTTTCGATCATCTCCAAAGCAAGAATTCCAATGCTTCTTACCGCGATGGTAGGTTATTTGATTTGTATTTGGACGGGAATATTCCCTAAAGATATTCTTGCAACATCACAATTCGCTGCATTAGGGGCGATGTTAGTTGGACCTGCTATTTTACACATGGGCACAATGATTCCTTTTTCACTCTTGAAAACCCAGTATAAAGCTGTATTAATTTCATTAGGAGGGATTATAGTTTCTGGTGTACTCATATTGGTTATTGTCTCATTTCTTTTTGACTATCCAACTGCGGTAGCGGGAATTGGGCCGCTCAGTGGAGGAGTTGTAGCACTAATTATTACTTCTGAAAAGTTAACAGAGATTGGGCTGACAAGCTTAGTAGTTATTCCAGCATTGATCGTTGCGTTTCAAGGATTATTGGGAATGCCGCTCGCGCAATATTTTCTAAGAAAATATGCGTTTACGATTCAAGAGCAGATAGATAATGGAACATTTAAGCCGATGGAAGATACTAAGCTTACAGCTACAAAGGAAACAGCTGCGAAGAGTCCAATTAAATCGAGTATGACATTAAAATTATTCTTTGTATTTGTAGGTGCAGCAATTGGTACGGCACTAGGTGAGGTAACACCAATCCATTACAGTCTTTGGTGTCTTGCATTTGGTGTAACAGGATTGAAGCTCGGTATCTTTGAACATAAATCACTGGAAAAAGCGAATTCATTTAACTTAACGATGATTGCAATTATATTTGTTGTTATTGGTACAATGGCTGATGTTAGTCCACAGGATGTATTAAACAACCTGCCTAGTATCATTGTTTTGCTTTTGCTTGGTACACTCGGTATTTCATTAGGTGGATTTATCGTTTCGAAGCTGCTGAAGTGGCACCCATATAAGGGAATGCCTGTTGCTTTAACAGCATTATTTGGATTTCCGGCTGACTATATTCTTTGTGAAGAAGTAAGCAGAAGTATTGCAAGGAATAAAGAGGAAGAGGAAACCATTTTTAATGAAATGCTGACACCGATGCTAATTGGCGGGTTTACGACCGTTACCATTGCATCAGTAGTCATCGCGGGAATATTAGTTCAAACATTATAGGAATCGTTGGAGGGAAATAAAATGGGAAAAACAATAATTAAAAATGGATTGTTGATAGATGGAAATGGTGGAGAAATTCAACAAGGTGCAATTGTTGTTGTAGAAGGTAATTGTATACAATACGTTGGTCCCGAAAGTGTGTATACTGCAGACGGTAATGAAGCAGTTTTGGATGCGCAGGGTGGAACGATTATGCCAGGTTTAATAGATACACACGTTCATATGATGCTCGAGTTTTCACCGGTTGCAAAAAGGCTGACAACTCCATTTTCTTTTATGTATTACCAAGCAGCAAAATACCTGGAAGCAACATTACACGCAGGCATTACTTCTGTTCGTGATGCACTTGGAGCAGATCTAGGTGTGAAAAAAGCAATTGAAGAGGGGCTTATTACAGGACCAAGAATGCAATTAAGTATTAACGCACTGACGATCACTGGCGGGCATGGGGATGGTTATACAGTCTCGGGTATAGAAATGGATCTTTTACCATCGGGTTATCCAGGAATGCCAAGTGGAAAATGTGATGGAGTAGAAGAGGTTCGCAAAAAAGCACGTGAAATGCTGCGTGCAGGTGCAGAAGTTATAAAGGTGCACGCAACTGGTGGTGTAACAAGTGCAACAGACCACCCGGAATTCACGCAATTTTCTCAAGCAGAATTAGAAGCGATTGTTGAGGAAGGAAAGTTTAGAAAAGGTGTCAAGGTAATGGCACATGCACAAGGTGCAGAAGGTATTAAAAATGCAGTAAGGGCTGGAGTACATTCGATTGAGCATGGAATCTTTCTGGATGATGAGGCAATTGAGTTGATGCTTGAAAAAGGTACATATCTCGTACCAACATTACTTGCTCCTGTTGGTGTTTTAGAAACAGCAGAGGAAGCAGGTATGCCTGATACTGCTGTAGAAAAATCAAAGGAAGTTATTGAAATTCATAAAGCAAGTATTGCAAAAGCTTATCAAGCCGGTGTGAAAATTGCTATGGGGACAGATGCAGGAGTTGTGAAACATGGAATCAACTTACGTGAGCTAGGTTTAATGACGGAGATTGGAATGTCACCGATGGAGTCCATTGTAGCTTCTACAAAAACTGCTGCAGAATGTCTCGGATGGGAAAATAAAGTTGGGACAATTGAAGCTGGAAAATTAGCAGATATTATTATCGTAAAAGGCAACCCGCTGGAGGATATTTCCTCTCTTGCTGACAATGATACGATTCAGATTGTAATGAAAGATGGAAAAGTAGAGAAGAACCTACTAAACTAATAAAAATAGCTTCCCTTTAAATTTTAAGGGAAGCTATTTTTAATTTTATATCCTTCAACAGGTAACTTCATTTTAATCCCTCCTAATAAATTATTATTTTACATTTAATAAACACCTTCATTACTCTATAAATTTGCCGATAATTAAATATAGAAGTTTATATGAATCTGACACAGATTTATCAGGAGGTCAACAATGGATAAAACATCAATTATTGGATTAATATTAGGATTAATTGCAGTAGGAGTTGGAATGGTGCTAAAAGGGGTAGGTGTTACAGCACTGATAAATCCTGCTGCTCTATTAATCATTATACTAGGGACAGTTGCTGCTGTCACAATAGCATTTCCAACGAGTACACTTAAAAATGTACCTACTCTATTTAAAATTTTATTTACGGAAACGAACAAAACAAATACGAGGGAATTAGTTGAAATGTTCAGTAGCTGGGCAGATCAAACACGTAGAGAAGGTATCTTATCGTTGGAAGAGCAGGTAAATGAAGTAGAGGATCCATTCCTAGCATCTGGGCTGCAACTAGCAATTGATGGACAATCTCCAGATTTCATTAAAGATATTATGCTGGAGAAGATTAGTGCGATGGAGCAGCGACACGAAGAAGGGGCTGCCGTTTTCACACAGGCTGGCACCTATGCACCTACCCTTGGAGTACTGGGGGCGGTTATTGGTTTAATTGCGGCCCTTGGTGATATGTCTAATATGGAAGCATTAGGTGCTGCTATTTCGGCTGCCTTTATTGCGACATTATTAGGAATTTTTACTGGTTATGTATTATGGCATCCATTTGCAAATAAGTTACGAGAGAAATCTAAAAAAGAAGTACTGCAAAAGGAAATCATGGTAGAAGGAATTCTTTCTATTACTACTGGCGATTCCCAGCTGATTGTACGAGAGAAGCTTGGTTCACTGCTTTCTTCTAAAGAATTAGCTGCGATGAAACAGGTGAATTCAGATGAGTAGAAGGAAGAAAAAGAAGCAATCACATATTGATGAATCTTGGCTTCTCCCATACTCTGATTTATTAACGCTTCTAGTTGCTCTATTTATTGTATTGTTCGCAATGAGTGATATAAACGTACAAAAGTACGAACAGCTTTCAGGTGTATTTCGTGATCAGTTTTCTGGTGGAGGCAGCGGGATTCTTGAGAATCATGAAATTCCAGTCAAGACACCAGTTGATTCTGGAGAACTTGAAAAAGACAATCAAGAGGATTCGGAAGAAGAAATGGATGAAACAATTTCGGATGGGGAGGGTGAACTTCTGCATCTTGAAGAACTAAACTCGACAATCCAAAACTATATTTATGAAAATAACCTAGCCGATGCGTTTGGTACAGAACTCACAGAAGAAGGGTTATTAGTTACAATTGTGAATGATGTATTTTTTGATTCAGGTAGTGCTGAAGTGAAGCAAGAAGGAATATCGATTGCACAGGAAGTTTCCAATTTACTGTACACAGAGCCTCCACATCAGATTGTAATTAGCGGGCATGCAGATGATGTGCCAATTGGCGACTCGCCGTTTGAATCCAATTGGGAACTGAGTGTTACCCGTGCACTTAACTTCATGCGGCTTGTTTTAGAAAATGAATCGCTTGACCCAACGCTTTTTAGCGCAAAAGGTTTTGGAGAGTATAAACCAATTGTTCCCAATACAAGTAAAGAAAATAGGGCGAAAAACAGACGAGTTGAGGTTTTGATTTTACCTAACTATGAAATTCATGTGGAAGACTAAATAATAAATTTCTAACAAACTAACAAGACAGCAAGGAATAAAAAACTACTATATCAATGTGGAGTTTTATGTGAGCTTAGGAGCTAAACTACTGATGTTTAGCTCCATTTTATTGTGTGGAAAAATATAAAATTTGAATGCTGTGGATAACTTAAATTCCGCTGCAGCAGCGTCCACAAAGTCGTATCGAGGCTTCACTCGACTCATGATACGATAAAGAAGACTTGACTACTGGCTAAAAATATTCCAAAAAATATAGCTAGTTTGCTACAAATTCTCCCGTATGTTCCGATATAGATAAAGTATTAATATTATATAGTTCTTTTTAACCAGTCCAAATTGACTTGTTAAACATAAATAATAGGGGGTACCCAATGATATCAACAAAAGAGGAACGTAATCGTTCAGTCGTATTTTTATTAAATGGAATGAATACATCTTTGAAATCAATCATTCCGATTCCATGTGAAATAGCAAAGCCCACATTGGTGGGAACTTCATTATCACTATCTTTTGGCGTTTTAATCGGATTTACAGGAGATGCCAAAGGAAAGCTGATTCTTGCAGGTGACCCATCTGTTTTTGCGGCGATAGGTGAAGCGATGTTTGGAATGGCTGTGGAAGGGGAGATGCTTGCTTCCTTTAGTGGTGAGCTAGGAAATATGCTAGCTGGTAACCTTTCTACAACGATTGTTCAAAATGGTATCAAGACAGACATAACAGCACCAACTATTTTGCAAGGAACTACTACTTTATCAGGCTATGAAAAAGCAGTGGAGCTCTCTGTAGAATTTGAAAAAATAGGGAAATTAGATATATATTTATTACTAGATTGATGCATATTGCTTCAATGGTAATTGGTACGAGTCAAAGAATATATTAATTTTCTGTTTATCCTCTAGGTAGAATTGCGGGATTCCTAAAATACTCCTTTATAAATCGTGTTTTTTGTCGATATAAAAGATAGGAACTTTAACCTACATAAGATAATGATAAAGGTTTTGTGTATAGTAATTAACTATGCTTAAAATCGTGGTAGAATTTATCACGCGTTAACGGACTGTAATACCCCAATTTCAAATCGTGAAAATACAAAAAACGTGAAGGTGAACAGTCTGTAAACTCCTTATTCTGTTCAACTAATATGCAGTGGAGGAGTAAGGGAAGGGAATCCCCTACTGCATGAATTTTCTCTTTATACAACCTTAAATTGACAAAATGGAAATAGAAAGGAAATGCTTTTATGGATACGGATCAATATTTAGAGGTGTTTTTGGAAGAAAGCCGAGAACATTTACAGGCAGTTAATGACAGTATACTTCAATTAGAAAAGCAACCCGAAGATTTAAATTTAGTGAATGAGATTTTCCGTTCCGCACATACATTAAAGGGTATGGCTGCAACAATGGGATATGAAGATATTGCATCCCTAACACATAAAATGGAAAATGTACTAGACATGATTCGCAACCATAAATTGAATGTTTCAACGACCATAATTGATGTTATCTTCTTAGCAATTGATGCTCTGGAAGACATGGTTGGTTCCATTCAAGCGGGAAACGATGGAAAGAAAGATGTTTCCGAATTAGTTCATCGTTTGGATCAGATCGAGAATGGCAAGCAAGATGTGCAAATAGAACGGCTTGCTACAGCCGAAGAAGTAAACACAGTTCAAACAGATATGCTTGGACTTGATGAATTCCAAGTTACAATTGTTGAACAAGCAAAAGATCAAGGGTTTTCACCATACCAAATAACAGTCGAATTGACGGAAGAATGTATTTTAAAAGGTGCACGTGCTTATATGGTTTTTGAAGCGTTAGAGGACCATGGAGAAATTATTCATACCAATCCATCTGTTGAAGAAATTGAGGAGGGGAATTTCGGACAAAGCTTTTTAATGATTTTCCTATCAACAGTAGCCCCAGAGATGGTAAAAGACATTATAAGCAAAGTATCAGAAGTGAAAGATGTAGAGATGGAGAGCTTGACTACAACCGTTTCTGAAGAGCAGCAAGAAGAACCTATTTTAGAAGAAAAGCTAGATGCGCAAACAGCGGCGGAAGAGGTTGCAGCAACTACTGAAAAAAGTGCGCCAGCTGTAGTGAATCATGCCTCCAAAACGATCCGTGTTAACTTGGAAAAGATTGATAATCTATTGAATTTATTTGAAGAGGTTGTTATTGATCGAAGTAGATTGGAAGTAATTGCTGAAGGTATGGAGAACCAGGAACTAACGGACACGGTCGAGCACATTAGTCGGGTTTCAAGCGATATGCAAAGTCTTATTTTAGCGATGCGAATGGTGCCAATTGACCAAGTATTTAATCGTTTCCCTCGAATGATTCGCGGGCTTGCAAAAGATTTAGGAAAGCATATTGATTTGGAGATTATTGGAGCCGATACAGAGCTTGATCGTACGGTAATTGATGAGATTGGTGATCCTTTAGTTCATTTAATTCGTAATTCAGTCGATCATGGCATTGAACTGCCGGAAGTACGAAAGCGAGCAGGAAAGTCGGAAGAAGGGAAACTGACACTTCGAGCTTTCCATAGTGGCAACCATGTTTTCATAGAAATTGAAGATGATGGCGCTGGTATTAACCATGAAAAGGTTAAGAAAAAGGCAATTGAAAATGGGATTATTACAACAGCTGAAGCAGACATGCTGACAAAAGATGAAATAGCTAACTTGATACTTTCATCTGGTTTTAGTACAGCTGATAAAGTATCTGATATTTCTGGTCGTGGTGTTGGTTTAGATGTGGTGAAAAATAAAATTGAATCGTTAGGTGGTCAAATTGCAATCGAGTCACAACCGGGTAGAGGAAGTATATTCTCGATTCAATTGCCACTTACGCTATCCATTATTTCAACACTACTCGTAAATGTGCAAAAGGAAATCTATGCAATCCCGCTTTCCTCGATTATAGAAACAGTTATCCTGGAAAAAGATCAAATGATGTTTGCGCATGGGAAGAAGGTTATGGATTTCCGTGGTAAAGTAGTTCCGCTTGTCTCACTGGCAACTGTTTTTGAAGTGCCATCACAGAAAGAGGATGAAAGTAAAGAGTACTCTGTTGTGATTGTGAAAAAAGGAGAAAAACTAACCGGGCTTATTGTTGATTCCTTTATTGGACAACAAGAAGTAGTATTAAAATCACTAGGAAATTATTTGAAAGATGTTTTCGCCATATCTGGTGCAACGATTCTAGGCAATGGAGAGGTTGCGTTAATTATTGATCCAAATGAATTGATGCCTAAGTAGAGTGGAGGAAGTTAAATGGCTGAGGAAGTAACAAAGTTTATTGTGTTTAAATTAAATAATCAATCCTTTGGTGTTGCAGTGCAGCAGGTTATTTCTATTGAAAGATTGCAGGAAGTTACAGCGGTTCCGCGTTCTTCGAAGTTTATTAAAGGCGTTACCGAATTGCGTGGTGAAACAACCCCAGTTATTGATTTAAAAGAACGACTAATGCTTACTGAGTCGGCAACAACAAATGATACCCGTATTTTAGTTGTTTCTGTTGAGAATATGCAAATCGGATTAATTGTTGATGCTGCGACAGAAGTAAAAGATATTGAACAAAATCAGATTCAGGCAGCACCAAAACTGGTTGCTGGGATTCATGAAACGTTTTTAAAGGGTGTTGCGAAGGTTGATAATCACCTGCTCATATTACTTGATCTCGAGCGTATAGTTGATTTGAATGAATCCAATGAGCTGCGGGAAGCGATAATGAGAGAAAGCTAAATATAAGTAAGAGGACTGCGTTCAGTTTGAATGCAGTCCTCTTTAACTTTAGAAGAATAATAGATCTAGTAATAAAACGATACCCAATCCGACAATAGATGTAGTGAATAGTAATAATCCCCATGTTTTGAATGTATCTTTAATGGATAGGTTGAAGTACTCTTTAAATAGCCAGAAGGAGGCATCATTCACATGTGTAATTGTGTTACTGCCAGCTGCTGTTGCCAATACCATTAAAACAGGGTTTACATCAAAGGTTGTAATCAAAGGCCCTACAATACCAGCAGCCGTAATTGCGGATACAACACCAGTACCCGTTGCGATACGAATTAATGCTGTAATAAACCACGCCATAATTAATGGTGAGACAACCGTGTTTTCCATCATCCCAGCAATGTAATCGCCTACACCTGAATCAAGAATGATTTCTTTAAAAGCCCCACCAGCACCAACAATAAAGATAATCATAGCAATGCCCTTAATAGCACCAGAGAAGGAATCCATTACTTCATTCATTGTACGTCCTCTGCGCAGACCAAATACATAGACCGCAATTAATACAGCAAGCAGCAGACTTGTTTCCGCACTGCCTAGGAAGTTGATTAGATCATGAAAAAAAGTACCTTCATCAATAAACATATTTATAATTGTTGCTGCGGAAATCATAATTGCAGGAATTAATGGAATGATAACACTTGTAGCAAACCCTGGCATTTCATCATCAGTAAATTCCTTAGGTTTTTCCAATAGTGGTGGAACAGGACGATCCAGATTTTTCATTAGTCTTGGTAGAATAATCCCGGCAGCAATAACTGCTGGAATAAACACCACAATTCCAAGCATGTAGACCATTCCCATATCCGCACCATAAGCTTCAACCAATGCTGTTGGTCCTGGTTGTGGTGGGAATAGACTATGAGATAAAGTTGTAGCCGCTACCATTGTAATCCCAAGTTTCATATATGGTACCTTGGCTTCAATTGCAATGCTGATTACGAGAGGGGCAAGTATAATAAATGCAACCTCATAGAATACGGATATACCAAAGATAGCACCAACAATAATGAGAGCCCATTGAACATTTTTTACGCCAAATTTATTTAATAGAGTGGAAGCAATACGTTGTGCAGCACCTGAATCAACCATTAATTTCCCAAGTACAGCACCAAACCCAATGATTAATGCTAAACTTCCAAGCGTACTTCCTAAACCGGCTTTAATCGTATCAATAATTGCGGTAAGCTGCATACCATTTAAAAGTCCAACTAATATTGCTGATATGATTAGAGCTAGTACACTATTAAGCTTCACTTTCATATTTAAAAACAAGAGTAAAGCAACACCGAGTACAAGTGAGATAATCGGCATATTATTCATAATCCAATCCATGCTATTTCCTCCTAAAATTAAGTTTATTAATCCGCTTACAATAAAAAAATCGAAATAGGGAAGTACTATTCTTCCAAAATGTAGCGCTATCATTAATTTGTTTGCTAAACCAACTAATGAATTTATAGTATAAAACTTTCTTTTAATAGTCAATGGAGTGGAAAGAAGAAGTATAGTTCAGAATTCATAGAATAAGGAGGGCGGATATTATTAGACCTTTTGTATCTAGTGAGAAAAGGCTTATTACATGTAATAAGCCTTTATTTGCTATTCATCATCATTTTCAACTACATGCTTAAGAATTGATAATTTGTTAGTCCAAAATTGTTCATAATAAGCTAACCATTGTTTTATTTCTGTGAGCGGTTCTGGCTGCAATTGATAAATCTTTTCTCTGCCTATCTTTTCACCACTTACCAAACTTGCCTCAGAAAGTACGTGAAGGTGTTTAGCAATAGCTGTTCGACTAACGGGAAATTGAGATGCTATTTCAGAGATAGCTCGTTTTTTGGTCGAGAGCAAACGAAGAATTTCTCTTCTGGTTGGATCAGAAATGGCTTGGAATACATCATATTTTAGTGCTGCCACTTATGCTTCAGTAACCTTTCGAAGTTTGTTATGAATAATATTCGACCAGCCATTACTCATCCTTTCATGAATGATAGAGCTTTTCTCGTTTGCTTTTTGAATAACGGTATCCTCTGTTTTCCAGCCACTATGTATAAGCGTAAATTCCGTTTTTTTACCTAAGTCTTTTAATAGAAAGGAAATAATCCAACCTTCTGTATCCCATGAAAATATTATTTTGTTTGGCTCATCTATTTCCAGTACTTTACATGGGGATGGACCAAATGGGGATTGTAAGTGGAATTCCTGTCCAACAATTGGTTCAAAATCATTCGGCATAAACCATGATGCAATACCTTCTGATGTAGATACAGTATCCCATACTTTTTGTATCGTTGCATTTACAATAACAGTTTGTTTAATATCTTGTAAGTTTTCTATTTTAACTGCTCCTTCCATATAACACCTTTTCGTTTCGTAATTACTATATAACACCAATCGGTTTCATGTCAAGGCTTCTTAAGTAGATCTTTTGCACCGTCTTCACCGTGTATTTCCTAGGAAATACTGTAAATACCATACATATTAATCAGAAATATAATTTTTAATTTTTGCATAAATTGTGCTATAGTAAGAGTTAAAACCATTAGCATAATTAAGTACATAGGAAGTGTAGTGTAATGAATACACAAAAATATCATATAAAAGATTACTATTTTTGGAAAATATCTTTAAGCTTAGCATTTGCATCCTTTTTTGTTTTTGCGAGCATGTACATTGTACAGCCGCTTTTACCGTTGTATGTTAGGGAATTCAAAGTATCTGTATCAGAAGCGACGTTAACCTTATCAGCGACGATTGTAGGTTTGATTATTGGTTTAATCATTCTTGGTTTTTTCTCCGATCGAATTGGGAGAGTAGCTATTATTAAATATTCTTTAATCGGATCGGTTATCCCATTTCTATTAATTCCTATGTTGGATTCGTTTTACCTTTTTGTGTTATTACGGTTTATTCAAGGTTTTGCGCTAGCTGGATTACCTGCTGCATCTCTTGCTTATTTAAACGAGGAGATAGACCGTTCCAGTGTCGGAATTGCAACGGCGTTGTACATCGCTAGCAATGCACTTGGCGGGATGGCTGGGAGAGTTTTGGCTGGCTATCTAACAGATATATATGCCTGGGAAACTGTATTCTATATTTTTGCAGGCGGTGGATTACTAATTGTAGGACTTGTTTTTATTTTTTTGCCAAAGTCTCGATTCTTTAAAGCGAGCAATCTATCATTTCGTAAAGACTTGGAAGGGATGATTTTTCATTTAAAAAATCCAACTATTATTATGATTATTGGAATGGGGGCTGTACTCCAGCTTTCGTTTACATCTATATGGACCTATTTGCCGTTTCATCTGGAAGCAGAGCCGTTTTCACTCTCGACAAAAGCAATTTCTTACACCTTTTTTGCCTATGGATTTGGAGTAATAGGAGCTCCGATTGCGGGCTGGCTAGCGGGTGGGATGGGGCTTAAGGTCGTACGTATCATAGGAATCCTTGTCCTATCGACTGGTATTTTAATGACATTCAGTTTATCCTTGCCAATAATCATAATTGGCTTATGCGTATCCTGTTTAGGTTTTTTTACCGCACATTCATTGACGGCAACCTTTGTCGCAGAGGAGGCTGCACATCATAAAGGTGGAGCATCGAGCCTGTATTTAGTGGCATATTATGTTGGTGTTACGCTTGGAAGTTCTGCAGTCGGACCAATCTGGAATATAGCAGGGTGGAATGCAATTGTGGGGATAGCAGGAATACTACCGGTAGCTTATTTAGTTTTAGTAATAGTCGTACAGAAAAACGTGCGATAAGCCTAGTTGCATGCAAATCGATAATAGAAATAAAACGAGAGATGGTACAAATCCATCTCTTTTTTCAGTAGAAAACTATAAAATTTGAATGCTGTGGATAACTTAGTTACCTAAACGGCTACGTCCAGCTCCAGCGCCCAGCGACTAGCGAGACTTCCCTCACCTCCGTACGATAAGTCAACATCGACTCCCTGCGGTCGCCGTGTTTCCTTTATCTCCTACGGCTCAGTCCAGTCCGTACGTCGCTAACCGGGCGCTTGCGCTTTTGTTCGTAGAAAACTATTTATCACGCTGAGCTGGTTATTAAATGATCACCTTTTTTATTATTAGGATGCGATACAAGAATTAGATATGTTAATCGAATATTTATTAAATTTATCGTATAATAGATTTAAATGTAAAGAGGGAGTTGCAGTAATAGAATGAAATTATTATTGACTGGATTTGAACCTTTTCTAAATAACGCAATCAATCCAACAGAAATGATTGTTAATGAACTGCATGGTCAAAGAATAAACGATTATCAAATTATCGGTGAAGTTTTACCAGTTGAATTTAATAAATCAGGTAAGCAATTCATTGAATTGTTGAAGAAGCATAAGCCTGACGCTGTCATTTCACTTGGTTTAGCAGCAGGGCGTAATCAGATTACGCCCGAGCGAATTGCGATTAATTGTAATGATGGCCCAGTTGATAATCTCGGATATAAGCCGAATGGAGAGAGAATCTTTGAAAGTGGTCCGGACGGTTATTTTAGTAAGCTCCCAATCCATGAAATAGTAGAATCGTTAAAAAAGCTTGGGTTACCAGCGAAAATCTCGAACACAGCAGGAGCTTACCTATGTAATAATGTCATGTATCATGGTTTGCATTATTTTGAGGAGAATGGTCGAAAAGTGCCTTCTGGCTTTATTCATATACCGGCATCTCATCCGCTAGCGGTTGAAAGAGATATACCAAGCTGGGCTGATGCTGATTTAATTAAAGGAATCCAAATCGCAATTGCTTGTTTATGATAGGAATTCATGTGAATCAATCTATTATTAACAGCTGAGTTTCTCTTGGAAATTCATCTATTTATGATCTGCCTTTTTGATAATTAATTCGTTTAACTTGCTCTGGATGAAATAAACTGCTAGGAAGTATTGATTTGCGTCCTGAAATGGATTAAACTGGTCTAGTTAATCATGAATGAAGGAAGATGATAAATATGCCTAGGTATATTTGGCTGCTAGTGATTGCAACTGTAATCAACGTAACTGGTGGCTCTTTTCTATGGCCTTTAAATACGATATATATGCATAATGAGCTTGGTAAAAGTCTTGCTTTTGCTGGGTTCATTTTAATGTTCAATCAAGGCGCATCCATTGTGGGAAACTTGCTTGGCGGAGCACTTTATGATAAGTATAGTGCGTATAAAACAATTCTTGCAGGAACATTTCTAGCAATGATTGCTTCCGTTATTCTAGCGTTTAATCATGGTATCGTGGCTTACTCCATTTTATTAATTATTATTGGGTTTGGAAATGGTATCACTTGGCCAATTATGTTTGCGATGGCTGGTTCCCTATGGCCAGACGGTGGCCGTCGAGCATTTAATGCCGTATATGTTGCCCAGAATTTAGGTGTAGCACTTGGAGCATCACTTGGGGGCTATGTGGCAAGCTTTTCATTTGATTATATTTTTATTGCAAATGCGCTTGTGTTTATTCTCTTTTTCCTGTTAGTACTGTTTACGTTCAAAGGAATGGATCAGTCAAAAGATCGTCAAATGCATACGTCAGTCCTTGAGCAGCGGGCAAAAATTCACAATAAAACTGCTTTTATTTCATTACTAATTTTATGTAGTGGATTCTTGGTTGTATGGATTGCATATAGTCAATGGCAGTCAACAATTGCTTCCCATACACAATCGATTGGCATCCCGCTTGAACAATATAGTTCTCTATGGGCAATAAATGGTTTTCTTATCGTTCTGGCGCAACCTCTGGTAAAATGGTTTACAGATAGAATAACTTCACCAAAACAGCATATTCATATTGGAACCTGTATCTTGATAATTTCCTTCACGATTGCCATGTTTGCTGAGAATTTTACAATGTTCGCTGTTGCAATGGTCATCTTAACAATAGGTGAGGTCCTTGTGTGGCCAGCCATTCCAACACTTGCAAACAAGCTTTCTCCAAAAGGACGTAGTGGATTTTATCAAGGAATCGTTAATAGTATTGCGGCATTAGGAAGAATGATTGGACCTGTTCTTGGTGGATTTATAGTTGATTTCTACAATATTCAATTATTATTTATCATTGTAATTGTATTACTGTTTATTCCTTTTATTACAACGAAATTTTTTGAAAAGGATAATCAGATGAAAAGACAAACCATGTAAAGAAAAGGAGCATTTAAATGACAGTAGAAAAGAAAGCTATTCAGTTAATTGCACTAGATATGGATGGGACATTATTAACAAGTGATCACGAAGTATCTCATCGTACACAAATGGCGATAAAGCAGGCTTTGGAAAAAGGGATTCATGTAGTCCTAAGTACAGGGCGTGGGATTCATACGTGCTACCCATACGCAGAACAGCTGCAGCTTCAATCTTATTTAATAACTGCAAATGGTGGACAAATATGGACAGTAGAAAAAGAACTATTGGATCAGCATCTTTTGGATGCGGCGTTAATCGAGAAAATGTATAATCTTGGTACACAAGTCGGGGTAGAGATGTGGATGATCTCTACAAGCGGTGTATTTCGAGAAGAAACTCCAGGTAATTTCAATGACTATGAATGGTTGAAGTTTGGCTGCCAATCTGAAGAAAAACAGAAATTAGATATTATGATTTCGGAGCTTTCCAAGTATGAGGAGCTGGAGTTAACGAATTCCCTGCCAATAAATGTGGAGGTCAATCCGAAAGGTGTAAGTAAAGCGAGAGCACTACAATTCCTTTGTAATAAGATCGGTATAACGATGGATGAAGTAATGGCTGTTGGCGATAGTCTAAACGACATCAAGATGATTCAAGAAGCCGGTATTGGTGTTGCAATGGGAAATGCACAAGAAGCGATTAAAAAAGTAGCAAATCACGAGACAGATACGAATAATAATGATGGTGTTGCTAAAGCGATTGAGAAATTTGCGTTATCAAAATAAGCTAATGAAAGTGAGCTGCAAGATGAAATGCAGCTCACTTTTTTCAATCTCTGTGATAGTGAGTTATTTTAAATACCTGCAATCCAATACATCAATACTGATACGAGCACAGATGTGATTAACATTGCATAGAACGGACGAAGTGCTTTACTTTTCACATCCTTTAAGCTGACGTTTAGCCCCAATCCAACCATTGCGGAGGTTAAGATGAAGGTCGTAGCAATACTAATACCATTCATAACACTGTCTGTTACTGGAATCGCATTTCCAAGAACATAGCTTCCAATAATACTCATTGCGATAAAGCCTAATAAAAACATAGGGAATTTAACTTTTGCATGATCAACCCCGGCTTGTGATTTACGGCTCCTTATCCAAAGAATCATGACAAAGCATAACGGTACTAATAAGAATACACGCCCAAGCTTAGCTAAAAGCGCCATAGCGAGTGCTTCTTCACCTGCAGGATCTGCAGCCAATGCTACGTGTGCTAGCTCATGTAAGCTTAGACCAGACCAAATGCCGTATTGCACATCAGAGATTGGAAGAATCGGCAACAATAAAGCGTAAATAATGGAGAAAACAGTACCGACTAATGCGATAATCCCGACGCTGATTGCTGTATCCTCTGCTTTGGCCTTTACAATAGGTGCTACTGCCGCAATTGCAGCTGCACCACAAATTCCAGTTCCAACACCGAGTAACAGTGCAATCTGAGTGTTCCCTTTAAATAATTTTGCCAAATACACAGTGACTAAAATAGCGAAGACAATGGTTATTGCTCCTTTTACAAGAAGACCAATTCCATCCTGGAAAATTACATCGATATTCAATTTTAATCCATATAAAATAATTGCTAAACGTAATAAATATTTTGATGAAAACTCAATACCCTTTCGAAAAAATTCCGGATAACCAAAAGCTTGACGATAAACGATTGCCAAAAGGATTGCACAAGCTAATGGACCAACTCGGTTTAAACCGGGAATTAAGGATAGTAAATAGCCAGCCAAAGCAAAAATAAATGTAAATCCAATACCTAACAGAAGACTTTTCCAATGATTGGATTTGTTCGTTAATGTACTCATTCTCATTCCTCATTTCATTATTCTATACACAATTATAGATCCAGTTGTATAATAAGGAAAATAAATTATTAGAATAATAATAATAAGCAAACCTTATTATTAAACTTTCCTAAGGGTTAATAGAGTCGGTCAGAATATCTTTCATTCGTAATGAGAATAATGGTTCTTTAGCCTAGCATTGATTCATACTATTGAAAGAGGTGGATATTTTAGTGGATCAGCATTTGATTGTTTTTAAGGAAGTAGCACAGCGGAAAAACTTTTCAAGAGCTGCCAAGGAATTACACATGTCACAACCGGCAGTCAGTCAATATATTGCAGCTTTAGAAAAAGAGCTTGGTGTTCGACTACTAGAAAGAAGTAATAAATTTGTAGAACTGAATAGAGCTGGAGAAATTGTTTATCAATATGCCCAGAAAATTTTACGTAACTATGATCAGATGCGAATTCTTGTTTCTGATTTAGAAAATGAACCAAGCGGTCAATTGAAAATTGGAGCCAGCTACACAATTGGCGAGTATGTTCTTCCGAGGTTTTTAGCTAAATTGCAAGAAGAATTTCCTAATATCATTCCAACTGTAACAATAGGGAATACAGAAGACATTGGAGCAAAACTTGTACAGCATGAAATCGATATTGGATTAGTTGAGGGAAATTTTACACATCATCAGGTTTCCACCCGGCAATTTGCGACAGATGAAATGTATATAATTGCTGGGACAGGCCAATCCTTTAAAGAGGAAGCATGTATTTCTATAAAAGATTTAGAAAATGAAACATGGATTATTCGCGAGGAAGGTTCTGGAACGAGAAAAATGCTTGAGGATTTTTTTCAACGAAGTAATTTAGAGCCAAAAAGGATTTTAACATTTGGAAGCACACAAACGATCAAAGAAGGGGTTGAATCCGGCCTTGGGATAAGCTTGCTTTCCAATCTAACATTTAAAAAGGAACAAAAGCTTAAAAAAATCCAGAGAATCTTTGTTGAGGGTACACCAATAAAGCGAAAGTTCTCTATCATTAAAAATTACCATGAGTTCCAGCCAAAAGCACTGCAGGTATTTGAAAACCTGGTAAAGCAAGAAGCATAGTTGATTCATTTCAGATACCCTTACATTGATGCTGAAAAAGGAGTATAATAAGTAGTGTAGAAGGAAAGGGGATGCTATCATGTCATTTTCTCGCGGACCAAGAGAACCGGTTCCAGAGGTGGAAACAAACGTATGGTCATGTACTAGTGATGACTGTCAAGGCTGGATGAGAGAGTCATTCAGTTTTGCTGAAGAACCAACATGTCCATTATGTAACTCAACAATGGACCGGGAAGTTCGAGTAATACCGGAAATGAAGTAGGAAATAGTATCTCAGGCAGTTGTATAAGTTTCAGCATAGAAAATCCCAGTCAGGTTGATTGGGTTTTTCTTTTAACTATGTATTCAATTATGGGAAGTAGGTACAGCACATCTATGTATGTGCCATGAAATTTTCACTTGTATAATTCTATAATTTCGTGTAAAATTAATTAACTGAAAATTTAGATTGACAGGTTTATAAAACTAGGAGGTGGAAACTATGGTAACTGTTAAAATGCTAAAGCCGTATTACATTAAAACAGAAGAGGAATACGTCCGAGTTATACTTGCATATCAATATTTTTCGGTAGTGATTAATAAAAAAGTTTATCAATTTATTCCTGTAGAAGCTAATGAGATTCGAATTAACCGTAAAACGAAAAAAGTGGAGAATCTAGATGCGGTTTTTGCTTTTCAAAACGGAAAAGACGTTGTAAATGTAACAATGTCCAAGCTCATCTCCATTCCTGATTTCCTTCAGCAGCTACATTCTATCGCAGAAACGTATTACCAAAACGATGACGCTAACATAATTAAAACAGAGCAAGAAAAAATGACCCTTCTTTTTATTCGTGAAATGGAAAGAGAAAATGTTAAAAAATTAATCGACATTGCTTTAGATAAATATGATGAAGATGCATTTTATAAACTGACAAAGCTCTTATAAATCGATTTAAAGTAAGCGCTTACTGTAATGAACTAATTCTAAATAGGTTATTCTCTTACAAAAAAATCTACTTCTCACATATTGAGAAGTAGATTTTTGGTGGTTGAAAGGTTCAATACGAATAGCTTTATTTAATTGCCTTAAATGCATCTGTAACCTTTTTCGTAGCGAGACCACTTTCTTTATCTTGTACCTGTTCAACCATCATTGCAATAATCATATCTTGATCATCTGTAGGGTAGCCAACAAACCAACCATTTTCATCACCAGATGAATCATTCGTTAATTTCAACTCAGCAGTACCGGTTTTCCCCGAAATCGGAAAATCTGCATCCTGTGCGTTTCGAGCAGTACCATCTGTAACAACTTTTCTTAGTGCATCCTTTATCGCATTTGCATGTTCAGAAGTAACTAACTCATCTTTCCACACTTGTCCAGTTTCTTCACTTGTAAGCAAGGTTGGTTTCACCATTTTTCCATCATTTAAGAATGGTGCATACGTCATTGCTAAATGAAGGACATTCATTTCCAGCTCACCTTGTCCATAACTAGCGTTTGCTAGCAAGACTTCATCATCTAATTTGCCGCTTGATGAAATAGTTGATGCGGTTATTGGGTATTCAAAAGGGAAGTCCTCTTCAAAGCCAAAGTCTTTTAATCCAGTTGTGTATGCTTCGGCACCCATTTCAACTGCTTTTTTCGCAAAAAAGATATTATCGGAGCGTATTAATGCATCGGCAAGATCAACAGGACCGTTAGAAGTAGAAACTCGACGAACTTCATAATCTCCCCAGCCTTCTCCATTACTCCATGTTAGGCCGTTAATCTCTATACCTTCACCAAGCACAATGGAACCATTTGACAATCCAATTGATCCTGTAATTGGTTTAATTACAGAACCAGGTGCGAAGGTAGCGGAAAATCTGTTGAGTACAGGGTTTCGTTCGTCTTCCTCTAATTCGCCCCAAAGGTTACCAGATGTACCATATAAAACTTCATTCGGATCGAAGGAAGGACTGCTTACAAGCGCTAACGTTTCGCCAGTCTTTGGATCAACTGCAGCAGCTGTACCAGCATCTTCTTCAAACGTATTGAATATTTTTTCTTGTATATTAATGTCAATGGTCGTCGTAATAGTCTTTCCATCTTCAACAGGAATCTCAGCAAGAACAATATCCTCTTCATTCTCATTTGCAATAAGAATACTTACACCTTTTTTTCCTTTTAGCTGTTCTTCATAAAGCTGTTCCAACCCACGTGACCCTATTTTGTCGTTTGCACTGTACTGATCAGCGTCAAGTGTTTCTAAATCATCGGATGTTACATTACGGATATAACCGACAAGATGAGTTGCTGCTTCACCTGCAGGATAAACACGACCAGTAATTTCCTGTGATTGGACACCTTCAATGGCTAACAATTCGGACAGAAAAGATTCTTCTGGAAGTACACTTTTTAGTGGGACAAATAAATTATCCTCAACCCATCCCGCGTTCAAAGCCGTATCGATTGTTTCAGTGCTCATTCCTAGAAGATCCGCAACCTTCTGTTTTGACTGTTCAGGATTGTCACCCAGATTGCCTGGAACAATACCAATCTCATAAATCGTATCATTAATCGCTAGTGGCATTTGATTACGGTCAAGAATTTCTCCGCGTTTTGGATTCGTTGTCTGTATACGAATTTGACCATTTTCTTTTAAATCAGGAAAGATAAAGCCAGTTTCCCATTCAATATACCAATTCTTTGAATCTTCATCTTCTGTTTCATCATCTTGCTGAATAAGGGTTGCTTCATGTTCAAAACTAACCGGTCCAGCAAGTGTTTCTAATTGGACAGAAAATGGAATAGTTGCCGTTCCTTCTTCCATAGCTACGTCCAACTGTTCTTCCGTTAATTCCTCAAAACTCACTTCAAGGTCAGATACACCTATATCTTCATAGATAGTTTGTGTGCGTAATACAGACTGTTCTTCAGAGTATGTATTAGCTGCATTTACAGAAAATAAATCATACATTTCATCAAATTTAAGTTCGTTCCAGTGTGTTACATAGTCTTGAAAGCGATCATTCGGTGTTGCTTGATCTTTTTCAGAGCATGCACCTAGAATGAGTAGAAATGCAAATAAAATAATAATTCGTTTCATACCAATTCCCCCAAGTCTTATTTAACTGAAAAGATGTTAGTTAAATAAGTTTATTAGTTTGTCCAGAGAAGAAAAGCCACACTGTTTATTTCAAGATACAGGTGACTTTTCTAGTAATTACGGGTATTGTTATTTTGCTTCCATATGAGCTGTTATGTCTGATGTGATTCGGCTAAACTCTTCATCTGGAACCATATAATACCAAACACCACCAATAGTTTGTCCCGATCCATTTATCTCCATTGTAGTGATGCTTCGTCTAGCACCAGCATAGTCTGTAAATAACGTTTGAATTTTCTTCATATCTAAATCTGTTTGTACATTATCGCCTAAAATGGTAAGAATCTCTCCGACCTTTGTAATGCTGGTAAAACTAGCTGCTTCATTCATTGCTGCAGCAATAACATTACGTTGCCGTTCATTTCTCCCCATATCGCCACGCGGGTCTTCATAACGCATACGAATATAGTCAAGTGCTTCTTCGCCATTCAGGCTAATTTGGCCTTCAGGGAACGTGTGTCCACCACTTGAAAACGCCAAGCTGTTGTTAACTGTAACTCCGCCTAAAGCGTCAATTCCTTGTTGAAATCCTTCCATATTCACTCTCGCATAAACATGAACAGGTAAATTAAAAGCTTCTTCTACTGTTTGAACAGATAAATCAACTCCACCAAATGCATACGCGTGATTGATTTTATCCATACCGCGTCCCGGGATATTTACATATGTATCTCTCGGAATACTAAGCATGATGATTTCATTTGTTTTTGGATTTATGGACATTAGAATCATTGTATCAGAACGACCTTTATCTCCTGAACGTTCATCTACACCTAAAAGTAAAGCATTTAGCGAGTCTTTATTTGAAAAAATCGAATCGATTTGCTTTTGGCGATCCGGATCTTCGTCTCTCGCTAATGGATTATGCATCGTTTCAATCGTTGCCCCCACTTCATTCCATAAATAAAATACAAATCCCCCAATTAGCAAAAATAATCCAACTACGATTCCTACGACCCATCGCAGCCATTTCCGTTTTTTCTTATTTTGTTTTTTGTCAGATCTTGATACCACGTGTATTCTCCTCTTTATTAAAATGTAAAAATTATAGGACTTCTTAATGATGAATGATGTAAAAAAATATCAAATCTTGGATAAATTATAAACGAAATAGTGAATTTAGTCTATGAAAAATGTATGAAGATTTCATAAGTGCTGTATAGATTTTTTTTGGCAGAAAAGAAAGTGATTGCATATTTCTTTCCACATCAGCGCAACTAAGACATTCGCTAAAGGCGTGCGATTGCCTTAGGTTTCTAATAGAAAATTGCAAGTCTACTCATTTATGTCATTAGAAACTGGAAGCGCAGTAATAATATACCGGTCTGGTGCACTACCTATAAATGAAAAAGGGTAGCAGGTTGTTAATGTTAACACTTCCTCATCATGCGGAACAATAATTGTACGATCATCAGCATCCACTATTTTGGTATCTGTAATTTCATAGGAAAATTCTCCATAAGGTAATTGAATTGTTAATATATCACCAATCTCTAGTTCTCCCATTCGACGAAACACTGTATCCCGGTGTCCAGATAATACAATTTGGTCGTTTTGCAGAGGATAGGCAGTCCCTTGATAATGTCCGACACCTTTAGCAAGCTCGTCCTCATGTGTACCTTCAACGATTGGAAGGTCTGCCTCCAATTTTGGAATATGTAGGATACCAACTGTTTCCCCAGTATCTGGCGAGAAATCCTTAGCTAGTTCAGATTGATCTTTGGATGGGGCAGAAATGAAAGATGCTTTATCATCAAGCAAAGCTTGTGCTTCAGCGATGCTTTCTTTTTGCGCCGTTTCCGTTTGATACCATTGAAATCCACCAAAAGCAAGGAATGCAAAACCGATAACAATAATAAACAACGAAATTTTCTTCATAGGACATGCTCCTTATGATTAGGCTTACATTAAGTATAGCCAATTTAAACGATACTTTAAAGGCTAAATTTTTAAACGAATTATCAAAAAAGAGTAGGGTGTTTGAAAGAAAAAAACTGTTGTTCATTATAAAGGTCGTTAAATAATTAAAAAAATTAAAAATGTCAGTATATTTAAGAAAACGGGAGAATTTAAAAGTAAATAGTTCTTTATAACGGATAAATGAACGAATTTGAGTGTTTCTTATTTGAGGAAAATAAATTATACTCCAATTAAATCGTTCGTTATTAAGAATTAAAAACAGCTAATAAAGAACGATAGCGGTTTGTCAGGTTACATATGAAAGGAGGGTTGTTGCTGTATCCAGCTTCGTTCGTTAAATAGTATTCGTTTTAGCAGTAAAAGTAGTAGCTTATGAGCGAACAGCGACAATTGAGTGTTAGCTACGTGGGATATAAAAATTCCCATTTTGCATGTTGCTTAGGTTTCCATTTAGGAATCTTTCACATGCCAAGTTTTTAAGAAATCATTTTATAAAATTAAAGGAGGAATTTTACAATGAGCTTAAAGAAAAAATTAGGTGCAGGGGTAGCAACAGCGGTATTAGGATTAGGATTAATCGGTGGGGGCGTATTTGCTTATTTTAGTGACTCGGAAACTACGAATAATACGTTTGCAGCAGGTACTTTAGATTTATCAGTAGATCCAACTGTAATTATTGATGTAGATAATTTAAAACCTGGAGATATAATGGTTCGTGAATTTGTATTAGGAAATGAAGGATCACTTGATATTTCAACAGTTGATATATCTACAGTAACTAATGTTATTGATGCGAAGGGTGACAATACTGATGATTTTGCTAAACATATTAAAGTACTATTCCTAGAAAATGCGGATAAAACTGGCGATGGCTGGGTTATTGGAGATTATAATGATGTAATTTCTGAAACAACTTTATATGATCTTCAAAATCAGACTCCTGATGGCGTAGAAAACGTCCAAAGTTGGGTGACTCATTTCTTTGGATTGAATGGTGAAGATAGTGGCTTATCAGCTGGTACAAGTGACAATATGTACGTAGCATTCGAATTTGTTGATAATGGTAAAGATCAAAATGAATTCCAAGGCGATGCATTAGAGCTTGAATGGACATTTACAGCTCATCAAACAGAAGGCGAACTTAGATAAGTTGAAACAGGAGGAGAGTATTTCTCCTCCTACATAAGTATCAAATTAAAAATACCATAATCATAAGCTAATCAATAAACCCATGAGAGGAGAATCTTATTGAACATAAAAAAAAGTTTAACCGTCAGCTTCATTACTGCTGCACTAGGTATCAGTTTGGTCACGGGTGGAACATTTGCCTACTTTAAAGATACAGAGGAAACTGCAAATACGTTTGCAGCGGGACTCTTGGACTTAGGGATAAACAAGGAATCCATCATTAAGATAGAAAACATCGTCCCTGGTGACACCATTAATGGAAATTTTGAACTTACAAATGACGGAACAGTAGACATGAAGGAAGTTATCTTGAATTCCTCCTACGAAGTTATTGACAAGGGCGAAAAAAATAATGGAGACGATTTAGGTGATCACATACTTGTAGAATATTTATATCATGTGAATGGAAAAGAGAACGTAGTATTTAAAGAAACGCTTGCGGATTTGACTGATAACCCAAAAACGATTTTAGAAGATTTCACGGTGAAAAGTAATCCTAAAAAATTTACTGTACGATTCAGTTTTGTAGAAAATGACAAGAACCAAAATCATTTTCAACAAGATTCCCTAAAACTGAAATGGGAGTTTGAGGCGATTCAAAGGGATGGGAAACCTAATTTTCAATAAATAATGAATGAAGTAATTGCATGTAGAGGGAGATTGTATTTTCATTCTCCTTCTAAATTAAATTTATACATATTCATTAGCATAAAACGTAAAGTTACATGCTAATGAATATGTATAAAAGGTAGATATTTTGAAAGGCGGAGATAGGTTTGCGAATGAGTCGTTTAAATAAATTTAAACAAAAGAATCAATTGCTATTCCTGCTATTAAAAGTTTCGTTAATTTGGTATGTTCTTCTATTTTCAATTAACTATGTAACTTCCGATACAGCAGCACACTTTACGAATTCGAAAGAAACATCAGGTGATGTAACGATTGGCACTTGGGAAGACCCGGATAGCTATTTACGTTTTACCTCCAAAGGAAATGACAACATAAAAGCTTGTAAGGCCGTAAAAATTTCTACAGATATAAAAAACACTGGACCTGGAGATATGAAAGAAAGCAGTTCTTATCACGTGTATTATATTGAAAATGGAAATCCAGAAAAACACGGAAAGAAACTAAAATTAGGTAAAGGTGAAGGGGTAATCCCTCCGCTTGATAAAGGAAAATCAACCAAACTTAATTTCCAAGCAAGTTCACCTGGAGTCTATGTATTTACGACAAAAGAGATTGCTGGGGATTCTAGTAGTAAAACGATTTGGAGTAAGTGGATAAAGATAAATTGTCCTTCCTCGAAAACGGCTGATAAAGAAGAAAATCCTCTAGATAAAAGTACTGAGAATACAGAAGAAAAAGAGTCAAAACCGCAAACGAATGAAACGAAAGATAATGGTGAGAAGCAAGTTGAATCCGAATCAACTGTAGAGGAAACCGAAAGTACGGAAGAAAAAAAGGAAGATAAAAGTAAAGAAGACAAAGATAAAGAAGAAAAGGTAATTGAAGAAGAAGTCGAAACGGAAGTTGAAGAAGTTAAAGAAGAGGTAAACGCGTCAGTGAAAAGCAAAGAACAAAATCTTAAAGAAGCAGAGAATAAAGAAGAAATAACAAACGAACAGGAAGGTGAGAAAGAATGAAAGCAAGGAAAGTCTTAAAGTGGATAAATCGAATTGTTTCAAATGTTCTTGTGATTTTACTGATTTGTGTAGCAGCTCTTGTACTATCAACTAAGTTGACAGGTGGGGAACCAGAGGTATTTGGCTATCAATTGAAGACGGTGCTTTCTGGGTCAATGGAACCTGATATTCAAACAGGATCAATAATTGCTGTACGTTCTATTACAGAAGAAGAAAAAAGCAATTTCGTAAAAGGCGATGTCATTACGTTTATGGAAGAAGATAATAAACTGATTACGCATAGGATTACAGAGGTAAAAGAAACAGGAAGCGGTGTTCTTTATACGACAAAAGGTGATAATAATAATGCTGTAGATAGCAATCCAGTTTTGGCAGATAATGTTGTAGGTGCATATGAGGGATTCACTATTCCTTACGTTGGATACGTCGGTAGTTTTGCTCAATCACCTAATGGAAGTATTGTATTTATGATCGTTCCGGGAATATTGATGCTAGGCTATTCTGGATTTACGATATGGCGAGCGTTAAGAAAATTAGAAGAAAAAGAGAATGTTGCAGATGCAAAATAGGCATACATGTCAATGATACGAGGAAGGTGCTTATGAAACTCCCAAAAATAATTCCGTTACTATTAATTGTACTAAGTGCTTTCTCTATGAATATAACAAATCCATCATCGGTTTCTGCTGCTGATGAAATAACAATTGATATTTTACCAGAAGAAGTACTACTTAACATTGATAACATGAAACCTGGAGATTGGGCTCCAAGATCTGTTGTTGTACAAAATAACGGTATATTGGATTTTGATTATTTCGTATCCGTTAGACCATATGGGGATTCAATGAAACTTTATAATGAATTATTACTGGAAATCAGCGACTCGGATGAAATCCTTTACAATGGTAAGCTGCAAGATTTTAATGGATTAGCCGCTCGTACGTTAGAGAGTTCCCGTGAAGAGACGTTGGAATTCACAGTGCGATTTCCAGAACATTTGGGTAACGATTTTCAAGGATTGAATGCAAATTTTTATCTGCT
The DNA here is from genome assembly GCF_037969805.1 of Oceanobacillus sp. FSL W7-1304. NCBI lineage: Bacteria > Bacillati > Bacillota > Bacilli > Caryophanales > Bacillaceae > Oceanobacillus > Oceanobacillus sp. FSL W7-1304. Next base: position 4,187,033 of record NZ_CP150211.1, read on the forward strand.
GTTTACAGCCGAAGGGGAAAGCGATGACCGAGATGAACAATCTATTGCTGGCGCAGTTAGCAGTGGAGGAAACTCGCCTCACGACGGTTCTCCACTTCCAAGTACAGCAACCGACATTTTTAACTTTCTTCTTATCGGGCTGATTCTGTTATTAGCAGGTACGATAATCTATTTTTACAATAGAAAAAGAGCATTATAGTACTTATTTATCAGGTGGGAAAGGTGTACGGATAGCGTGCGAAATAAGTAACAATTTTAATTTCTTATACTACAAAACTAGTGTCTATATGACAAAACAAGTCACCCAATTAATGCTAAATATATAGTAAAATATGCTTATGTATTGATTGTTATAAGTAATCGCGTTTGAGGTTGAGGCAGGATTTTTAGTCAAAAGCCTTACTGGTAATAACTAAATTATCTGGATTAGTGATGGAGGCGGAATTGTGGATAAGGTAATTGAAATTGTTGCGTTTGATCAAGAATGGATTACATTAATAAAAAGTGCGAAAAAACTAGGTATATCGTTAGAGGAAGTTCGGCAGTTTCTGAATAGTGCAAGTAAAAAGATATAAGTTTGATTTAATTTTTGCTAACAATAGAACTCTTCACCGTAATTATGATATAATTCGCAGAGAAAGTAGGTGAAGAACTTGATCGGTGAAAAAATCAAACAATTACGAAAAGAAAAGCGGATGACGATTTCAGAGCTTGCTGAAAAAGCGGGAGTAGCGAAGTCCTATTTAAGCTCGATTGAGCGAAACCTTCAGTCAAACCCATCGATCCAGTTTATCGAGAAAATCAGTCAAGTGTTAGGCGTTTCTGTGAACGATTTGATAAATGATAGTAATTCGATAGTTGAAACAGAGTTAGATAGTGAATGGATGAAAATAGTAAAAGAGGCAATGGAGTCTGGAGTTTCTAAAGAACAATTTAAGGAATATCTTGAATTTAATAAATGGCGACAAGAACAAGATAAATAGGTCACCTAACCGTTTAGCACCGTGCTTTACGGTTTTTTGATGTGCAACGTAATACACGTTCCCTGCTCTTGTGAAATAAGAAGCTCAAGTAACCATTAAATACCCAATGAAGAAAACGCATAAGATATATATTGAAATCTTTAAAGATTGGAATCCATATTAACTTTGTAAGATTATTGCCGATATAAATAATATATAGCAAAGGTGTACAAACAGTTATAGAAATTGAATTTTATAGCTTGAAGCGTATTTTGATAAACGATTAATCTAGATTTTTTACGGAGGAAAACATTAATGAAACGTAGAGAAACTAGGAAACGGAATGAGAGAGGTACACCGAAATGGATGGTTACATACTCAGATATGGTTACCCTAATTCTCGTTTTCTTCATTTTATTATTCTCCATGTCACAAATTGATTTGAATAAATTTAAAGCGATATCGCAATCTTTTCAAGATAGAATGATACTTGATTTCTCTTCATCAGCTGTGCCGATGGATAATCCAACAGAGCAAATTAACCAAGATGATGATTTGGGGGAAATGCCGAATGAATTTGAATTTCCATCACAGGATAAAGAGGTGATGAATCAAGAAGAGGCAGAAAAGGAAGATCCATTAAATGGTTTATTAGAAGATATCGAATCCTATTTGAATGAAAATGATTTAAATGAGGTTATTACCGCTAATAGAACAGAACGAGGCATTGTATTAGTGTTACAGGACAGCATTTTTTTCGAATCTGGTGAAGCAGACATTTTAGAAGAAGGGGAGCCCTTTTTGCAAGAAATCGGCTATCTGCTTATGGAAATCCCTAATGAAGTAAAGGTTGAAGGGCACACGGACAGCCGACCGATGAGCAGTTTTCGTTATCCATCAAACTGGGAACTATCTGGTGGGCGAGCAAGTAGTGTCGTACGGTATTTGATTGAGGAGTTTAATATTGATGAATCTCGCTTTTCAATAGCTGGATATGGTGAGACAAGACCGAGGGTACCGAATGATACAGAAGCGAACATGCGGGAAAACAGAAGAGTGGAAATAATTATCTTGAATACAGGTGAGGAATAGATTGTTTCCATTTGAACTGTAAAGGTATTAGCTTATAGATTATAGATATAATGAAAAAGGCTATGGTATTGTATCATAGCCTTTTCGTTTGACTTGTCTTGGAGAATTTACATGTGCGGATTCTTAAGATTTACTTCATACCATTTCTTATCCAATGATTCAGTTTCCGCTATGGCTTTCATGCTGGCGTTTGGAAAAATCTTTTTGACATTTTCAACTTCACTATCAGTTAACCTTAATTCTCTATGGTACGTACCATCCTTGAAGGAGTCTCTAATGAAAGATTCGAACGTTACATTCTGGCTTAATTTCAACACAATTTAATTCCCCCTAAATTACGGATTACTAATGGTGTGGTGACGATTTAAAATGGAGCTCTTAAGTGATTTTCCAGATAAGATAATTGAATTTTCTACAAGGACTTCCATCGGGTCTACACAATATTTTTTAATCTCAGGATCTAAGTAGACAGAAGATAATTCTGTACAACCTAAAATTACAGACGAACAATTTTCATTTGTAATCAGATGTTGAATCATATCCTCCAACTCATAAGGCTGATAATTAACATCTGCTTTGATGTTGTAGATCGTACGCATAATTCTTTGTTGATCGAATTCACTCGGGTGATACGGCCTAAGGTTAAAATTCAAGCATTCTCTTTCATATATACCAGTAGCAATTGTGCCATCTGTAGCTAAAATACCAACTTTACTATTCTCTCCATATCTCTTGTTAATAAACGCTGCAGTTTCACGGACCATATTAATAATGTTTACTTTTGTCATATTTTGCATTTGTTCATAAAAATAATGCGATGTATTACAAGGGATAGCTATATTTTCTACTCCTGCCTTTTCCAGAAGTTCAATATCTGGTTTGACTGCATTTAAGAAAGACAATTCTTTACCTTCTAAAATAGCCTTGGTTCTATCTGGCAATGTAGCATGGTTAAGAATAATCATATCGATATGATCTTGGTCTTTGGATGCAACCGTATTTTCTATTATTTTCTCAAAAAATACTTTTGTGGCTAAAGAACCCATTCCGCCAATCACACCTAGCTTTTTGTCTGTCATTATACCACCACCGGTTATTAAAATATTTATTAGAGTGAAACTTTTTCAGCTAAGGCATCTAAAATAATTTCTTTTTCATTAAAAGGAATTTCTGTATCTCCTATAATTTGTGTTGTCTCATGCCCCTTACCAGCAATTACGATCATATCATTGTCTTTGCTAATACGGATTGCATGCTGGATTGCTTTTTCTCGGTCTGGTATTGCTTCAAAGTCACCATTGTTACGAATGATAGCTTCTGTTGTTTCATTTATCATAATGGATGGATTATGTTGTTTTGGATTATCAAGTGTCACAATAGAAAAGTCAGCAAATTCAGCTGCAACCCTACCCATACCTTGTCGTTTTTCTGTTCCATTTTCACTTGTATCAGCGTATACGCCAAACACTAATATGATTTTTCCTTTAACGAAGGGTCTCATAATACTTAATGTTTTTTGGAGTGCGTCTTCCGTGTGTGCAAAATCGACAATAACTTTGAAATCATCTTTTTCATAGATAACTTCAAATCGTCCTTGAATTGTTTTGATATTGTTTATACCCGATTGTATTACTTCCAATGGAATACCATTACTATAAGCACATGCAATAGCTGCTAGGCTATTGAGCACATAAATATCGCCAGGTAAATTTACTTTAATTCTTACACTGCCAGTCGGGGTATTAACTGTATATAGAGTATGATCGAAAGCATAATGGATATCCGTTGCACAGATATCTGCTTTACTATGAATACCATACGTGATTAACTTTGGATTATCGTTCTTAACCATTTCAATCAATTGTTGTCCATAGTAATCATCGGCATTTATAATGTTGTAATCGCTGGTCATTTTGAACAACTTTGCTTTTTCCCCAAAATATTCCTCCATATTTTTATGGAGTTCTAAATGGTCAGGTGATAGATTTGTAAAAATTGCCGTATTGAACTTACTATATGCTACACGCTGTAGGCTTATTGCATGGGATGATGCTTCCATAATACAATTATCGATCTTTTCCGTGACCATTTCTGAGAAGAAATATTGAAGATCTAATGACATAGGCGTTGTGTTTTTATTTTTAACTACTTTATTATTCATCACGGTTCCTAGTGTACCAATAAGCGCAATGGACTTTCTTGCTTCTTCATAAATAGATTTAACAAAATAAGTAGTTGATGTCTTCCCATTTGTCCCTGTTATACCAATCAAATTTAGGTTTTCTGTAGGATTATTATAAAAATTACTGGAGACATTTGCTAACGCATTTCTTGAATTAGCTACTTTTAAAACGGTTATCCCTTTATCAACTGTTATCGCTTTTTCAGAGATGATAACCGAAGCCCCCTGTTTAATTGCATTATGAATAAAAGCATGTCCATCAAATTGAAAACCAGAAATCGCAACGAATATACCATCCTTTGTAACGTTTCTAGAATCGTAGGCAATTGCTTTAATATCTTTATTTAAATCACCTTGAACTATATCAAACTGCATGCCCTGTATAATGGATGTTAATAACATAATTGAGCGCTCCTTTTATTACCTATCGTTTTGTAACCTTATGAAATACTTTTCCGAACAAATTTGCAGCAAATGAAAATGCAGGCTTCGGATCGTTCCAGTCCCAGATTGCATATGCTTTTGGTCTAAATAAAGATTTAAGAACCGTCATCGCTGACAGTTGACCAGTCTTAATATAATCTTTAACTGCTAACATATCTTCATAAAAATACCAAAATGCTGTATTTGTATTATGATTTACAGCTTTTGGTTCAAGAGGTTGTCCAGTAAGTTCCATATACGTAATGTATGGGAAGTTTAATCCGACTTTGTACAGTAAACTATTCAGGTTTGTAATCCTAGCATTAATTTCAATTAGGTAATAATCACCTGTTTCTGCATCTTTTTTAAATTCGATTTCGGCAAAGCCTTTAAATTTTATTGCTTCTAAAAAGTTAGCACCTAATTCATATAGCTCCGGTACATGTTTTTGAACGGTATAGACAGAAGCCCCAAAATTAATTGGATATTGACGAAGTTTTCTACATGTAGTCCAATGGGTTACTTTAGCATCTTGATTAAGATATGCATCAAAGGTATACATATGATCATCAAAACCAGGGATGATTCGTTGGATGATAACTTCAAGATCAGCATTTTTTGCTAGCTCTATTTTTTCTTCCAGCTCTTCCATTGAGTGCACTTTAAATAATTTTCTTCTAAACTTCTTTACAAAGTTAGGGGAGTCTACTGGCTTAACTAAACACGGAAACTTAATAATACTTTCGACCTTTTCATGAAAGTTTTCTGTGTCAATCGTTAGTGTTTCAGGAACTTTCATACCTTTTTCCTCTGCTAACTGATGTAGTTTGCCTTTATCCATTACCGTTGTATATAGCCCTTGTTCGGTTTGCGGGATTAGGTAATATTCACGAATCTCATCTAAATAAGCGTCAATAGCTTCCACATATGAATCGTGACAAGGTATAAGAACTGGTTTCACGTCCTGTGACTTTGCATAATCAATTAAAGCATCAATAAATTCTTTTGTTTCATTTTGATAGTGAGGGACAATTAGCTTTTCCGAAACATATTTTGATTCAGCTGCATATCTATTCTCTTCTGAATAGTCCACTGCAACAGTGTGTATGCCATACTTTCCCAAACAGCGAATAGTGCTCAGTCCTAAATAGTAGTTATTTCCTAAAATTACAGCTTTATTATTCATTACTTTCGACTCCTTAACAGAATACGTTTGCGTATATTATTTACTTGTTATATGTCAATAGGTGTTAATATAATATGTTCATAGATTATTAATTATAAAGGTAACTAATCTTAATGTCTATATGAGTATAGTTGATTCTCGACAAAGTTCGCTTGTATATTCAACTTACAATGAAGAGAAATAATTTGTTTTTATAAAAAAAAAAGCTATATAAAGCGTTATTTTTAAAAAAACTATATAAATTGTGCGGATTTCATTATAATTACCTTATAATAAATTTTCGCGGGGATTGTATTTTTTTGGGAGGTTTGGTAGATTAATGATGACAAAGTACTACTATTGGGTTCTCCCAATCAGTTGGATGTGTATTATATTTTTTTCTTCAGCAACTCCATATGAGAAGCAGGACATTAAACCATTCCTGAATAATATGGTAGATTTAAGTTTTTTAGAAAGTATAGTGGGTTGGATATCTTTTACGTTTAATAAATCGGTTATAAGTGTGGATACACTTGGTATAAATGGCTTTGTCGAGTTCTTTATACGTAAGGGTACTCATGTGACGGTATACTTTTTATTAGTTTTGTTTTTTTACCTTGCTTTTCGAAAAACTATTGAGAATACAAAGCGTTGGCATTGTCTCGTTTACTCTTATCTGCTGACAGTTTTATACGCTGTATCAGATGAGATGCATCAGGGGTTGACGCCGAATCGTACCGCTTATATTGGCGATGTTGGATTAGATAGTTTAGGTGCGTTGCTTGCAGTACTTGTAATTGCATTGTGTTGGAGGAAAAACAGAAGAACAGACAGAAATGTTAAATTTTGACGAAAGATATGATGAACGGAATTTTATTTTTTTATTTTCGACACACTTCGACACCGTTCTATGTAAAATTATGCTACAGTTCTCATTAAATGTAAAAACATAACCTAGAAAACAAGTAAAAGGCGGGAATTTGATGAAAGAGCAAGAAAAGTATAAAGAAATGCTAAGCAAGATGATCGATGAAACAGAGAAGAAAAAAATAATTAGTTCAGAAGATTTAATTAAAAAGCTAATTAGTGAGCTTTCTCGTAGTGAGCGTTTATCAAAATATACACATTCCCAAGTTATAGCAAAATAAAAAAACTGCATCCTCATGCTTGAGAACGCAGTTTTTTTATTCATCTTCTGTTTCGTTCGATGTAACATCAATTTCAATGTATTTTTGATCGATTGTTTTTAATTCTGCTTGCCCGTTTGTTAAATCAATCATCCAATTTTGAAATGCTTCTGCCTCATCTTGTTTCACGTACACAATAAATTCAACATTTTCCACATAATTTATTGTTTCAAGAAGATGCTCGGAATTTCGGAGTTCATTTTCTGTTTTGCCAAGTAAAGTATAATCGACTGTAATAGAAAAGCCTTGCATCAGTTTTCTTCTTACAATGCCGGTTGCTTTAATCGCCTGAGAGGTTGTACCACCATATGCACGAATTAATCCGCCTGCTCCTAGCTTAATGCCACCGAAGTATCTTGTGACGACAACAGCAGTATCCTTCAACTGTTGTTTCTTCAGAACCTCTAACATCGGCACTCCAGCTGTTCCGCTTGGCTCCCCATCGTCATTTGCCTTTTGAATTTGGTCATGCTCGCCGATAATATATGCTGAACAGTTATGTGTAGCATCTGCATGCTTTTTCTTAATTTCTTGTATAAATTCATGGGCAGCCTCTTCAGTTTCTACTCTACGCACATAACCAATAAACCGCGATTTTTGAATGATTAATTCATCATTTCCATTCTTTTTAACAGTTAAATAGCTTTTTAGCATCTTGATTTTCTCACCTCAAACGAACATGATAGTAGATGTATCGTCTTTCTAAACGTTAAAAAAATAAAAAAATATCAATTACCAGATGAAATTTACGGTTAAAAGGGAAAAGACCCTTTAAAAAATAAAACGATGTACGTATAATTATAACACAGGTTGGTGGGGAATGATGAGTGTAAAAATAACTGAGAAGGCTTTGGATCATGTTATTGATGATATGGTCGAAGTTGTGGAAAATAGTAAAGATGAGATTTTTAATATTAGTGAAGAAGCACGCAAGGAGCACGACCACCTTGTTTTGGAACTGAAAGAAACGAAAGAAAAAGTGCTGCAGCATATTGAAAATGGGGATAAGTTAGAAGAACGCGTACGATTTTCAAGGAAGCGGTTAGCAGAGGTTAGTAAATACTTCGAGCGCTATTCTGAGGAAGATATTCGCGAAGTGTATGAAAATACCCATCTCATGCAAACCAATTTGGCTATTTTACGTCAGGAAGAAAAAGCTTTACGTGATAAACGAGACGAATTAGAAAGAAGGTTAATTACGTTAACTCATACGATCAATCGAGCAGAGGGTTTGGCTGGGAAAATTTCTGTTATTCTTAATTATTTGCAGGATGATTTTAGACAAGTAAATGAAATGATTGAAAATGCTAAGGAAAAACAGGAATTTGGTCTTAAGATAATTGAAGCGCAAGAAGATGAACGACGAAAAATATCCAGAGAAATTCATGATGGACCAGCACAAATGCTTGCGAACATTTTACTTCGGTCTGAGATTGTTGAACGAACTATTCGTAATGGTTCGATGGACGATGCGATAGAAGAAATTAAAAGTGTTCGAAAAATGGTACGTTCCTCATTGTATGAGGTAAGAAGAATCATTTACGACCTTAGACCAATGGCATTAGACGATCTTGGACTTGTGCCTACCATGAAAAAATACGTTGACAGTATTTCAGACTACAGCAAAGTACCGATAGAGTTTTCAGTCTTTGGAGAAGAAAAGCGACTTAATTCAAAATATGAGGTTGCATTTTTTAGATTAATGCAAGAATCCATTCAAAATGCAATAAAACATAGTGAAGCTAGTCAAATTCAAGTGAAGTTAGAAATACGTAGAAACAGCTTAACAATGGTTATTAAAGATAATGGAAAAGGCTTTGATGTTAGCTTGAAAAAGGATAAATCTTTCGGTTTAATTGGGATGCGAGAAAGGGTGGAAATGTTAGAAGGAGAGTTACATATTCAGTCCTCCCCAGGTAAGGGGACAGCGATTATCATAAAAGTTCCCTATTAATCAGGTTACGTATATAATAGGTTATATAGAATTATTGATGCAAATAAAATGAATGAAACATGCATCATTAATCTCATAAAAGAAAATTCATATATAGAGAAAGAAAAATGATCTGTCATAATCATAATAGGGCGTAAAAGAACTAGTATTTAGTATGTGGGAGGAATAAAGGCAATGAATACAGAGAAAAAAATTAGCATTGTATTAATAGATGATCACAAATTATTTCGTGAAGGTGTAAAAAGAATACTAGATTTTGAGCCATCTTTTGAAGTAGTAGCTGAAGGTGATAATGGTGCAGTAGCGTCTAAACTGGTTAAAGAGAACAATCCGGATGTTGTCTTAATGGATATAAATATGCCGGAAATAAATGGAGTGCAGGCGACTGCTGATTTAGTAAGATACTTTCCAAATACGAAAGTAATTATTCTATCTATTCATGATGATGAAAGCTATGTGACACATGCATTGAAAACTGGAGCACAAGGCTACTTATTGAAAGAAATGGATTCCGATTCATTAATTGAAGCGATTAAAGTGGTCAGTGATGGCGGTTCTTACTTACATCCGAAAATTACACATAATCTAGTGAAAGAATATCGACGTCTCGCTAGAGAAAACAGTTCAAGTATCGCTGATAAAGGTATTGAATACCGCAAACCATTACACTTGCTTACAAAGCGTGAATGTCAGGTATTGCAGTTACTGGCCGATGGCAAAAGTAACCGTGCAGTAGCTGAAACCTTATACATCAGTGAAAAGACAGTAAAGAACCATGTAAGTAATATTTTACAAAAAATGAATGTAAACGATCGTACACAGGCAGTAGTTTCAGCTATCCGTAAAGGTTGGGTTGAGGTCATCTAGCTGCATTGTTCTTAAAATACCCTGATGGTACTGATCATCAGGGTATTTTTTCGTGTGTATCTATAGGGTAATTATGATTGAACGACTAATCCGCGAATTTTCGATAAAAAGAAATACCTCTTTGCATGCATCATCAACAAAATTGCGCTCCTAGATAGGTTTTCTACCAATCTCAAAACATACATGAGAAGAAACTGAATAACAAGTGCTTTTTAGAAAAAGTTGAGGTAAAATAAAAAATGACATAAATCGTATTAGAGGTGAAGATAGGTTATGAAAGTTGCTGTAATGACAGATAGCACAGCATATATACCTGCTGAAATAAGAGAAAAAGCCAATATTCATATGGTTCCGCTTAGCGTTGTCTTTGGAGATAAATCCTATGAGGAAGAAATAGATATTACAACAGAAGAATTCTATCAAAAAGTAAGAGAAACAAAGCAATTACCAAAAACCTCACAACCTTCCATCGGATATGTAACGACCAAATTAGAAGAGCTAAAAAAAGATTATGATGCAGTTGTGTCCGTCCATCTATCCAGTGGCATCAGCGGGACGTATCAAACAGTTATTAGTGCTGGAGAAATGATAGATGGGATTGATGTTTATGCATATGATTCCGAAATGAGTTGTATGGTACAGGGTTTCTATGCATTGGAAGCAGCAAAAATGGCTGAACAAGGGAAGGCAGTTGGGGAGATTATTCAACGATTAGATGAGATGAAAGAAACCATGAAAGCTTATTTTATGGTAGACGATCTAACTAACTTGCAACGTGGTGGCCGTCTTTCAGGTGCCCAGGCATTGGTTGGAAGTCTCTTGCAAGTAAAGCCAATCCTCCATTTCTCTGAAAAACTTATCGTACCATTTGAAAAAATTCGTACACGTAAAAAGGCGATCAACCGAATTATTGGGATGCTTGAGGAAGATGCCAATAAAGGAAAAGACCTTTCTGTTGTTTTCATCCATGGTAATGATGAAGCATCTGCACTGGAACTACGAGATGCATTTTTACAAAAGTATCCTTCGATGGAAGCGACAATTAGCTATTTTGGACCTGTTATTGGCACCCACCTAGGCGAAGGGGCTATCGGTGTTGGTTGGTATGTGAAATAGTCAGCTGACCAATATAAAAAATAATCGTCATTTCCAGCCGTGAGTCTGGGAATGACGAAATCATGAGAAAGAGAGTGAATTCATGGCAAACAAAATTACGATAAAACAGGATGAATACCACTTGCATTTCGCTGGAAAATTATTATTAAGAAGAGAAATACCTCTAGATGATACAGCCTTCAAACAGTTACTTGCAACGAAACAATTTACTCCGCTAAAACCCATCAAAGAAAAAAACTTCCATCTTCATTGCGAGCGATGTGGCAATGAAAAGTCCTCTCTTTTTGGAAAGTTTCCGTGTACTCAATGTGAATCTACCCATGTTTACTGTCGTAAATGTATTGAGATGGGGAGAGTTAGTGAATGTGAAAAACTTTATTTGTGGACAGGCGAAAAGCCGATTTGGCCGCGGCATGAAAGTCCTTGTACATGGGAGGGAAGTCTTACAGTTGCGCAACAAAAAGCTGCTGATCGTATTGTTAGTGCTATCCGTATAAATGAAAAGGAAACGCTTATTTGGGCTGTATGTGGGGCTGGTAAAACAGAGATGCTATTTCCAGGCATTACAGAGGCATTAATATGCGGGAAGCGCGTTTGCTTAGCCACACCACGAGCTGATGTGGTGAAAGAATTATACCCCAGACTGCAACAGGCATTTCGAGCAGTAACGATCCAAGCATTGTATGGTGGTAGTTTAGATAAAGCTGGAACAGCTCAGCTGATTATCGCTACAACACATCAATTACTTCGTTATCAGGAAGCATTTGACGTCATAATCATTGATGAAATCGATGCGTTTCCATTTCACGCAGACCCGTCCTTGCCATATGCTGCAAATCGAGCCAAAAAGTCCGAAAGTGCTACGGTTTATTTAACGGCAACGCCACGCAGTAAACAGCGCAAACGAATCCAACGTAAACAATTACCACACATATTCGTCCCACTTCGCTTTCACGGCAAACCTTTACCTGTCCCCAAAGCTAAAATGTGCTTTAGTTTAAAACGTGATCTCCAAAACTTAACAATTCCAAAAACAATTATAAACTGGTTGAAAAACCGGAAAAACCCAGGCAGACAGCTATTGATATTCACTCCAACAATTATGCTTGCTGAAAAATTGCAAAAACCATTTGAAATTCTCCTGCTGCAAACTGGATTACTACATTCAGCTAAGCAGCTGCAATCTGTCCATGCCCAAGATCCTGATAGGGGAATAAAAGTTCAAGCTTTCAGAGAAAAGGAAATAGTTGCTTTGATTACGACAACCATTTTGGAACGTGGGGTAACATTCCCTTCTGTCGATGTTGTCATATTGGATGCGGGGCATGATGTCTTTGATGAAGCGGCACTTGTACAAATTGCTGGAAGAGCAGGAAGGAGCCCGGATGATCCGACGGGGGAAGTAATCTTATTCCATCAAGGGAAGACAGAAGCTATACATGAAGCCATTACTTCTATAAAAGAAATGAATAAGAGAGGAGGATTTTAAGAATGGATTGTATAGCTTGTCAAAGTGAGATAATTATGCAGATTACCTGGGCTAATTTATTTCAGTTGTCTCTGCCTCGCCCTATTTGTGATGAATGTGCAGCAGGTTTAAATCTGTTAGGAGGAAAGCAATGTAAAAAGTGTAGTCGTCCGTCGATAGAGAAAATTTGTTCAGATTGTCTGTGGTGGGAGCAGCAAGAAGAAATGAACACTATTGAATTTAATCACTCCATATTTTCCTACAATGAAAAAATGAAGGCAATTGTTGCAACCTGGAAGTATCGGGGAGATTATGTGCTAGGAGAAATATTCCGAGATTATGTCTCCAAAGCTTTTCGAGAAAGGTTTTCTTTTTTGGGAAAAGAGTCCCTAGCAGTCCCAATTCCATTAAGTGGAGAACGAATTTTGGAGCGGGGGTTTAATCAAGCACTCCAATTGTGCGAGTTCTTACCAATTGAGCACGCAGGCATCCTCTCGCGCATTCATGGAGAAAAGCAGTCAAAGAAAACGAGACACGAACGAATTACTTCAGAAAACCCATTTTTTATAAAACAACCTATTAACAAAGCTGTCGTACTTGTCGATGATATATATACAACAGGTACAACTTTACGTCATGCAGCTCAATTATTAAAGCAGCATGGATGTCCGACTGTGTATGCATTTACACTGATTCGAGGATAGCTTTTAGGTGTGCTATAATTATGGAAAGTGGGAATAAATATGGCTGAGTTAGCTAATTGTGTCCGGTGTAATACGGTTTTTGTAAAAGGGTTGCGTGATATTTGCCAGAACTGTTATAGAAAAGAAGAGGAAGCATTTCAAACAGTCTATCGTTTTTTAAGAGAAAGAAAAAACAGAGAGGCAACATTAATTGAAATCATCGAAGCTACTGGAGTAGAAGAATCGTTGATTATCAAATTTATAAAGGAAAAACGACTTCTCCCGTCTGATTTTCCAAAGCTTGCTTATCCATGTGAAAAATGTGGAAATGAAATTACTTCTGGAAAGCTATGCATTTCATGCACGGAAGAATTAAAAAATGATTTAACGGCATATGAAAAAACAGAAAAGGTTATGGAAGAAGCACGTAAAAAAAGTTCATCTAATATTGATACGTATTATGCAATTGATAAGCATAAAAAATAAATATGATTTTGCTGTTTCAGTACTGGCGATAAATCAAACTAAAAGTATTTAATAAGTTGACTAAGCTGCCGATAAATAAATAGAGAGAAAAGATGATCGTTGAAATAAATATTTAGAACAAAACGGGGTGAAGTTCAGGATGAAGATAAATGGTCCAAATCAAACAAATTTTAATCCTTATAAGCAGCAAATACAAAAACAATCTGAACTAACAAAAGGGGCGAAGCAAAAAGATCGCATCGAAATTTCCAACGAAGCAAAGCAGCTGCAAGAAAGTGGAAAAACGAATGAAAAACGAGCAGCTTACGTTCAAGAAATTAAACAGGCAGTTGATTCTGGAGAATATAAAGTGAACCCGGAGAAAGCAGTGCAAAAGATGCTGCAATTCTGGTCGAAATAATAGCGTAAGGAGGACTGGAGATTGTCCGCAGACACAATAAGAGAGTCATTGGAAAAGTTAGTTCAAATTCATACAGATTTATTAGCTGTTTCTGAAGACAAGACACGTATCGTAAAGGAAGGCGCCATTGAAAATCTGCAAAAGCTTCTAGTGGAAGAACGAAAACAATTACGACTATTGGAACAAGCAGAGAATAAGAGGCAGCAAGCTGTAAGTAACTGGTGTGCATTGAATCATATTCAAGCAGAGGATGCTACGATTACAAATATTTTAAAGCACATCACGCTTGAAAAGGAGCAAGTCAAACTTGAAAATGCAGCAACAAAGCTTACAGAACTGATTACGAAACTAAAACAGCAAGAGCAGTTGAACCAAGTTTTAATTAGTCAGTCAATGCAGTTTGTCCAAGTGTCACTTGATTTGATGAGTCCAACATTAAAAAGCATGAATTACGGAGTCAAAAATGAAACCGATGTATCGAATCGGTCCGTTTTTGACTCGAAGGCATAAAGGAGTAAAGCTAATGAGCACATTTCATGGCTTGGAGATGGCAAGGCAAGCCCTTGCCACACAACAAGCAGCACTATATACAACGGGTCATAATATAGCGAATGCAAATACAGAAGGCTACTCAAGACAACGCGTTAATTTTGAAACACTATCAGCTTTCCCAGCTGCATCACGTAATCGTCCGCAAATACCAGGGCAAATGGGAACTGGAGTAGAAGCTGGATCGGTTCAGCGTATTCGCAATCAGTTTTTAGATAATCAATTCCGTGGTGAAAATAGTACTTCGGGATACTGGTCAACAAGAGCAGAGGCATTAAGCCGTATGGAGTCTTTATTAAACGAACCTTCCGATGCTGGTCTATCTAAAACAATGGATCAGTTTTGGCAATCCTTACAAGATCTTGCAGTTAACCCGGAAAATTCAGGTGCAAGATCTGTCGTGCTCGAGCGTGCCCATGCAGTAGCAGATACATTTAATTATATGTCAGAGTCGCTGACCAATATACGCACGGATTTGCAAAAGCAGATTGATGTAACCGTGAAAGATGCGAACACATTGATTGATGGAATCAACGAGTTAAATAAACAGATTAAGCATTTGGAAACACACGGTTATAGTGCCAATGATTTATATGACCGCAGAGATATGTTAATAGACAATCTTTCTGAAATCGTAAGCATTGATGTTTCATACGATAAAAGTCATCTTCCGCCGAATAAACAAGGTGATGGTGTTGCAACGATTAATCTTGTAAATGAAGCAGGAACGTCAATTATGGATACGCCGTTAATTGACGGAGTATCTGGAGTTGCTCAAGCATTTGACGAACCTAACTATGAAACAGCAGAAGGATTACTTGCTGTTACTAACCTTACAATTGGTGGTACAGAAGTTGATATTTTGGCTACAGAAGGTTCACTCAAAGGTCTGATAGATGCATTTGGCTATGTGGATGAATCCGGTGAAGTTGTTGGGGATTATCCTGAGATGCTGCGTAACCTGGATAAAATGGCATATGCGTTTGCAACTGCATTTAATGCACAGCATCAGGCAGGTAAAATTGGTGATGAAAATGGAGCTGCATTCTTTACTGAATTTGGCACGGAAGAAGATGCTTATATTGGTGCAGCTGGGGCAATTTCGGTATTGCTTGAAGATGGAAGTCAAATAGCAACGAGTACAACCGGCGATTCTGGTAATGGGGATAACGCATCGATGTTAGCAGATGTTTTCAACAAGAGTGATGCTACATTAGATGGTGCGAGTATTAAAAAGTACTATGAATCTGTGATTGGAGACCTTGGCGTAACAGCTGAGCATGCAAACAGAATGACAGAAAATACAAACACACTGTTAGGACAAGTGCAGAACCAGCGTCTGGCTGTAAGCTCAGTTTCGTTGGATGAAGAAATGTCGAATATGATTAAATTTCAACATGCATATAGTGCTGCTGCAAGAAGCATGACAGCAATGGATGAAATGCTGGATCGAATTATAAATAGTATGGGATTAGTAGGAAGGTAGGAGATTTGAATGCGTGTGACACAGGGAATGATTTCGAATAATATGCTCCGTAACTTAACGAATAGTTATGGGAAAATGGATACGTATTTGCACCAGTTGAGCACCGGTAAAAAGATTAACCGTCCTTCTGATGACCCAGTTATTGCGATGAAAGGCATGAGCTACCGCACAGAGCTTGTAAGAGTAGAACAATATATTCGGAATACAAATGAAGTGCATAATTGGATGGATAATACCGATGCAGCACTTGATAAAGCTACTTCTGCAATGCAGCGTATACGAGAGCTCGCTGTACAGGCAAGTAACGGGACATACGATAAAGAAGAGCTTGTTAATATCAGTGAAGAAGTAAAGCAATTAAAAGAACATATGATTGAGATTGCAAATACAAATGTAAATGATAAATATATCTTTAATGGTACAAAAACGGATACAGCTCCAATAAATCAAGAAACTGGTGCAGTTGATTTTGACAATTCCCCTGTATTAATTGAAGTTTCCAGTGGAACAGCATTAAAAGCAAATGTTGACGGAAATGAAGTTTTTGGTGGTGAACCAAGTATTTTTGATGCGATTGATACATTTATTGAAAAGCTTGAAGCGACTGGTGATAGTGATTTAGATAATGAGGCTATTGATGCTAGTATCGCTGAATTGGATATTGGTATAAATAACATCGTCAATGCCCGTGCAGAGCTTGGAGCACGCATGAATCGCTTGGAGCTGGTCGAAAATCGTTTAAGCGAACAGGAAGTTATTGCAACACAGACCATGTCACAAAATGAAGACATTGATTACGCAAAAGCAATTACAGAATTAATTACCCAAGAAAGCCTGCACCGTGCAGCGTTATCAGCAGGAGCAAGAATTATCCAGCCATCTTTAGTAGATTTCTTAAGATGATAACAAAAGCATAATTGTCCTTGCAGGCTCAGTACGCAATGTCCTGTGTGTCGTTGGATGCTAAGCTGTACGGACGTAAAACATAAGCCCTGGCCCGTTATAGGGTTCAGGGTTTATGTTGCGTTTAAACTATTTTCAGTAAAATATGGTCTTAGATAGAAGGAGTGCGCTGCATATGCAAATTCCACAAATACGGATGCAATCACAACAGGCACAAATTGAAATTCAAAATACAGATGCAAAACTAGAAATTTCTCAACCGCAAGCAGAACTAAACATCCAACAGCCACAAGCAGAACTATCGATACGAACTACTCCAGGGAAGCTTCGTATTGATCAAACCCAAGCATGGGCAGACTTAAACTTAATGCATATCACCGAGCGAAATGAACGTTTTGCAAGAGAAGGAAAAAATTCACTCATGCATGGGATTGCGAGACGTGCTCGACAAGGTGATGAGTTGATGAAAATTGAAAATGGTGGAGATCCATTAATTAATCAAGCGATTCAAAATAGTTCAGATCCAATGAAGTCTCTTGGAATTAAGTTCATACCTTCTCATTTTTCAGTGAAAACAAGCTATCAGCCAGCTGAAGTACATATCGATGTTCAAACCAAGAAACCAATTATAAATGCAACACCTCGAAGTCCGGAATTTACCTATGAGGCTGGTAATGTCACAACAAGTTTGAAACAAAGGCAGTATCTAAAAATCAGTTTTACTAATTTATATGTATAGGAAAGGACGACTCGAAATGAATATACAAACAAAATATCTAGGGGAAATTGCAATAGATGAACGTAAAATAATTCATTTTTTAACTGGTATTCCTGGGTTTCCTAACGAAAAGGAGTTTGTATTAATGGACTTGCCTGACACACCAATTTTTCAGGTTTTACAGTCTATTAAAACGCCAACAGTAGCATTTATCGTTTCAAATCCATATCAAATATACCCAGATTATTCAATTGAACTAGATGATAATCTTATCGAGAGCCTGCAAATCAAGGAGGAAAAGGAAGTTGCAGTTGTAGCTATTGTAACGTTGAAACAACCTTTTCATATAAGTACATTAAACCTTAAGGCACCGATTGTTATCAACACAAGTCTAGGACAAGGGAAACAATATATTTTAAATACAGAAGCATATTCTTCAAAAGCACCAATTACACCTCAGTCAGTTGAGAGAGAGGGGTAAAAAAAATGTTGGTTTTAACAAGAAAACGAAATGAAGCAATTCAAATTGGCGAAGATATTGAGATTAAGGTACTAGCAATTGAAGGGGATCAAATTAAACTTGGTATAGCTGCACCACAATCTGTTGATATTTATCGTAAAGAAATATACTTGGACATCAAACAGCAAAATAATGAAGCAGCAGGTGTATCTCTAGACCTATTTGAGATGCTTAAAGAAACAAAAGAATAATGAAGTATTTTTATTTAAAGCTTTAGAAAGTATAGGGTGTAACCGATATAAAAAGAAAAAGTTTAGGAGTGCATTGACATGGCGTTAGATAAAGTAATGTCAGCACCTCAATCTCTGCTAAATAACGAATACAACACGAAATTAATAACAGAAATTGGGAGTAAGGGAATAGGGGCAGACACGCATTATAAGGTTGAAGACAAGATAGATAAAAATGAAGTTGACATGGTCGTTCAAAAGCTAAATGAATTTATGGAGCCTATTAGAAGGAACCTTAAATTTGAACTGCATGACAAATTGGATAAGTACTACGTTACAGTCGTTGACTCGAATACGAATGAAGTGATTAAAGAAATCCCGCCGAAAAAAATGCTTGATATGTATGCAGAAATGGCAGATTTTATGGGGATTTTAATTGATAGGAAGATTTAAGGGAGAGGATCAAGAGTATGCGAATTGGTGGATTAGCCAGTGGTATTGATACAGATACGATTATTAAAGATCTGATGAAAGCTGAACGAATGCCTTTGGATAAAATGGAACAGGATAAAATAAAATTTGAATGGAAGCGAGATGCTTTTCGAGATATTAATAAGCAAGTAGCTGAAATTGAAAAAATGATTACCGACATGAGATTAAATAGTAGTATGATTAATGCCAAAACAATCAGTTCTACAATGGGAAATGCAGTAACTGCTACAGGTTCTTCGTCTGCTACCAATGGTTCGTATGAGATTGCAGTAACTCAGTTGGCTAAGAATGCGATTAATGTGAGTACTGGTAAAGTGGGGAAAGATGTTGATCTATCTAATTATGTTGATGAGGAAATAACATTCTATACGTATGGTGAAGCATATACAACAGAAGATGGTACTGAGGTAGCTGAGGGAATGCAAGCGCGAACCTTTACAATTAATGAAGGTGATACATTAAAAGATGTGTTAAAAAAAATAGAAAGTGCAGATAAAAATGTACGTGCTTTTTATGATGAGCAGACACAGCAAGTTGTATTGGAAACGAAGAGGTCCGGGGATTATAATACAGATTCTAATAAATATGGCGGTAAGGAAATCGGATTTGATGACGATTCCTTCTTTACTAATGTATTAAAAATGGATCTAGGAGAAGAACAAGGCGGTACAAACGCCAAATTCACATATAATGGTGTCTTGGAGTTGGAATCAAAAGAAAACAGATACACATTAAACGGTATTACCTTTGAATTCAAAGATACAACAGGAACAGTAGATAATCCTCAAAGCGCCAAACTTACAGTTTCAAATGACGTGGACACTGCTGTCGAGAATATAACAAAACTCGTTACAAAATATAATGAATTAGTGGAATCGTTAAACTCTTCACAGCAAGAGCAGAGATATCGGGATTTCCCACCATTAACAAATGCACAGCGCGAAGAAATGTCTGAAAATGAAATTGAACTTTGGGAAGAAAAGGCAAAAAGTGGACTTCTTAAGGGAGAATCTATTATTACATCTTCTTTATTTGATGTACGCCAAGGTTGGTATCAAACGGTTGAAAATGGTAGTCAATTTAAACTATTAACAGATATTGGTCTGTCAACAACGAAGGATTATTTAGATGGTGGTAAACTCGAGATCAATGAAGGGGATTTGAGAACCGCACTCACAAATGATCCGGAAAGTGTCCAAAAGCTACTGTTAAATAATGTAGAAGGCGAAGGTCGTGGACTATTAAATCGCCTTGAGGATTCTCTTGAAAATACAATCGGCCGAATTGAAAAGCATGCTGGTAAAGGTTCCTATACATCTGAAATGTATACAATCGGTAGACGTATGGATGATCTCGATGGTCGAATCTCTGCATTTGAAGACAAACTTACAAGAATTGAAGACCGATACTGGAGACAGTTTTCAGCAATGGAGCAAGCGATTTCCAGGATGAATAATCAATCCGCAATGCTCATGAATGCTTTTGGCGGAGGAACGATGTAGCTCATTAAGGAAGGAGTGAACGGCTAATGGGAGCAAATAAAGCGTATCAAGCCTATCAAAATAACGCTGTAAATACGGCATCTGGTGGAGAGCTAACCTTAATGCTCTATAATGGATGCATGAAATTCATTAAACAGGCAATGAAAGACGTGAATGACAACAATTATGAAGCAAAAAATAAAAATATCCAGAAGGCACAAAACATTATTCAGGAACTAATGATTACACTAGATCCGAAAATGGAAATATCAAAGCAAATCATGCCTCTGTACGAGTTCATGCAATTTCAGTTGAAAGAAGCAAATATTAAAAATGACGTGAAGAAGTTGGAAGAAGTTTTGGAATTTGTAACAGAATTCCGTGACACATGGAAACAAGTTATTCTAAAAAATCGTCAGCAGCAATTTGCCAAAGGCGAACCGGTATAATGAACAGAGCGGAGCCAGTTTATGAGTTGACAATGCAAATGAAACAACTCTTAAATCAGGAGATTACAGGTAAAACGAGAGAGTCGATAATTGAACAGTTGACAGCATTAATTACACAACGCGGAATTGCTATGAAAGCATTAAATCCACCATATACTGAAGCAGAAAAGCAACTTGGTAAAGAACTTATGCAAGTTAATGAGGAAATTCAATCGAAAATGCAGATGCTATTTTTGGATTTAAAAAAAGAAATGAAGCAGGTCAAAATGCAGAAAAAATCAAACCAGTCCTATACGAATCCTTATAAAAATGTCCAAACAATGGACGGAATGTTTATGGATAGCAAAAAATAATGGGTGATGGCGTGTACAATGTACACGTCATTTTTTATTTATATATTAACTTTAATATTTTTTTGTAAATTATATTAATAAAATGTAAATCTCCTAATGCTTGATATCATGCGGTTTACAGATGATTTTACAAAAAACAGCAAATTTTCCGGAAGGTTTAAACAGGAAAAGTTGGTGGTAACGTAGTATAATAAAACTATAAAGAATAAAGGAGGACACTTTTATGAAATTTAACATTCGTGGTGAAAATCTCGAGGTGACTGGAGCAATTAAAGAATACGTTGAAAAAAAGATCAGCAAGCTAGAAAGATACTTCGATGATGCTCCAACGTCCGATGTACATGTAAATTTAAGTGTCTATAATGATGAACAACGAATTGAAGTTACAATCCCAATGACAAATCTATTATTACGCGGTGAAGTTCAACACATAGATTTATACGCTGCTGTAGATCTTGTAGTTGATAAACTAGAAAGACAGATTCGTAAATATAAAACTAAAATAAATCGAAAAACCAGACAGAATGGTGCACCTAAATATGCTTTTGCTGAAATGGAAAAAAGTGCAAATGCTGTTGAAGAAGAAAGTGATGAAATCGAAATCGTAAGAACAAAACGATTTAATTTAAAACCAATGGATTCAGAAGAAGCAATTCTTCAAATGGATATGCTTGGTCATGAGTTCTTTGTTTTTACAAATGACCAATCTGGTGATACAAACGTTGTATATCGACGTAGAGATGGCAAGTATGGATTAATTGAACCAAATGTATTTTAAATAAAGTTAGAGAAATAAAGACGACTCCAAATTTG